>JADJWR010000001.1 GCA_016716275.1 Burkholderiales bacterium
TGCCGCGCTTCCAGCAGGCACGATCCCGGCGCGATCAACGTGCCTTATCCGGCCTGGGACAAGGTGGTGATCCACCGGCCTGCCGACAAGAACACGCAACCAGGTGTTCTTCTCTGCCAGGGCGTGACCTGCCAGATGAGCCCCGCTGTCGCAGCGCAAGGCGATCTGGTTCTCGGCCACTCGAACACCAAGGTCATCACGAGGGCGTTCCTGAATGGAAGACGAAGCGACTACCCGGTTACCCGGCCGGAGTTCGTCAAGGCTGCGCTTACCTCGACATGGCACATCCTGACGGTGATCCTCGACGTGCGCTCACCGATCGAGAGCGCCGGCGGCCACCTCAAGGGCGCGGTGAATACGCTGGGCAGGCGCGGCGAAGCAGGGTTAAGAGCTTCCCGACCCGAAGCCGAAGGCGCCGATCATCGTCTTTATGGACGGCCGCGGTGGCGCGCTGAGGCGAAAGCCGCTGCGCAAGCACTGGTGAAAGCGGCCAGAGCAACGCAGGTGATGGAACAGGGCCTGCTCGGCTGGCAGTCGGCCGACTACGCGATCGAGCGGGCGCACCGGCGCTGACCAGATCGCCTACGTGCCCAGGCCGCGTCCCGGCTCGATTCCTGCCGCCGAGTTCAGCAAGCCGGCGCAGGCGACGCCGGCCGAGCGTGCTGATCCTCGACGTGCGCAACCAGGACGTGCCAACGCCGGTATGACTGGCGGCGCGGTGCTGATTCCTGACGAGGAACCGCAGGCCCGGCATGGCGAACTGCCGGGACAACGCGGATCATCGCCTACTGCTCCACCGGTATCCGCGCCGAGATGGCCTACCACAGCCGCAGGACGTGGCCAGCAAGGCGGGCTTCCTGAACGCCGAGATCGACATCGCCAAGAACGGTAGTTTAAGGTGACGCCGAAGCCGTAGGCCGCCGCTTCACCGACGGACGGCGCGGCGGGCCCGGCCCTGACGCGCCTTTTCTTTCGCCGGTGCCGGAGCCATACCGGTATCGGGCGGCGTTCACGCTGCCGCCGCGGCTGTCAACCGCCTGCCGTGTCAGCGCTTAAGGCAAGCCGCCCGAACGGCCGCGACAGCCTGACATCCGGCCCTGAGCGCCGGCGCAGCCGCGCGTACCGAAGACCACCAACCGAGGAGAGGGAACCGATGAACAACCGTTGACCGCCATCTCGACGCCGTTGTTCGCAGCCTCGCTCGTCATACGCGCAGACCGCCGCCGCGCCGGGCTGGCGACGAAGAAGGCCAGCCAGAGAGTCGATCCCGCCAAAGCCGAGCGCGAAGAAGGCCGAGCCCGCGAATGCCGAAGCCAAGAAGGACGAGAAGAAGAAGCCTGGCGGCGGCCGCTGATCGGCGCCGCGGCGCCGCGCTGTCTGCAGCCGCGGCGAGATCGCCCGGGTCGGGTACCCGGGCGATTTGTTTTGCGCGCGGTCAATCGACGATGGCACGGTGGTCCGGCACCTACGGGTACTTTGCCCGCGAAGGAGATCGACGATGAGTGCCGTCAGTCCGACGTCGTCGTTTGCCGGGCACCGGGGGCCCAGTCGCCGGCCTGCGCGCCGCCAGATGAACCCTGGCACTGGCCGGTTTCGGCCTCGGCCTGGTCCTGCTGGCCTCGTTCCTGATCATGGGGTTGCGGCCTGGCGCTACCGCCGCCTCCGCTCGGTGGCCGCCCTGGGGGAGCGGCCTGGTCGCGCCGGGAATGGACCGCCGCTAACCCGGCGCCGAAGGGCTATTTCGCCGAACCGCCCTGGATCAACTGGACTTACCTGATCGGCGGCCTTTGTCGGCAGCCCGGTGTCGACGAAGTTCGCCGGTGACGTCCGCTCGGCGCGTCGAGACGCGGCCCGCAGCTGGGCGTCGGCGCCCGGGCCTGGCGCTGGTCGCCGGCGGCGCGCTGGCGGCGATCGGCGCTAAGCTCGCTATGGCTGCACCAGCGGCCATGCGCTGACCGGCGGCGCGTTGCCCAACGTCGGCAGCTGGATCTTCATGCTGGCCGTTTTAACCGGCGCCTATGCGCTGGCTTATTTCGTGCGGAGGCAGTGGCGATGAAAGCGGCCCGTCCGTTTGTAGGTTCTCGGCCGTCCCTCGCGGGGACTGCCCGCAGGGTGAAGGAGGCCGGATGAACCTGCCCTGTATGCCTGGGCGAGCTGATCAGCGACTCGGCAGGACTGCCGCTGGCGCTGCCGCTCGGCTTCGGCTTCGGCTGTTCCTCGAGCGGGCCGGCTGGCAGCTCGTGCCGCCTGTGCGCGCAGTTCTACCTGTACGACATGACGGTGCTGAAGGTGATGTTCACCGCGATCATCACCGCGATGGTCGGCCTGTGGGCATTCTCGGCGCCGGGCTGCTCGACCTGTCGATGGTCTACCTGACGCCGACCTCGATCGCGCGCAGCTGGCCGGCGGCGGTGCTGCTCGGCGCCGGCTTCATCGTCGGCGGCTATTGCCCCGGCACCGCGGTGACGGCGGCGGCCAGCGGCAGCGGCGACGGCTACGTGTACATCGGCGGCTTCATGGCCGGGCTGTTGTTCTATGCGCTTGCTTTCGTCGGCCTGGAAGAACGGGCCAACGCCGCCAGCATCGGCGAAATGACACCGCCGCAGGCATTCGGCGTTCCGTACGGCGCAGTGGTGCTCGGCGTGGTGGTGATGGCCGGCCTGATGTTCGCCGGCGCCGAGTGGTCGGAACGGAAGTTCGCCCACATGCGGCCGGGCGCGCGCTGAACCTCGGCTGCTCATTGGAAAGGGCGGGAACAATCCTGCCCTTGCCCAGTGGCGAGCCCCGCCCCTGTCCCGCGAGGGGCGGCGGATCGCCAGAATCAGAACCGCCAGCCGTAGGCGACGCCGAACGAGTACTGCTTCATCTTCAGGTTGATGTCGCTGCGCGCCGAAGGCGGGCGGAACCGAGTTGACGCCGTTCACCTCTACCGTCGGCGCATACATGAAGGCGAAGCTCAACTCCGACTTGTTGGCCAGCGTCCAGGTCGCACCGAGCGTCCAGTGGTCCTCGACCACGCCCGGCGCCAGGAAGTTGAAGAACGTCTCGCTCTGCGTGGGATCGGCTGCTCGCCATAGTTGTAGCCGCTGCGGACGGTCCACTGCGGGTTGATCGCGTACTGCACGCCGAGCTTGTAGGCGGTGACGTCGTCCCAGCCGAGCCCGCGCCGCTGTCGGTGCCGAGCGGCGCCTGGAACAGGTTCGGCAACAGCGGGTTGTTGATCGACTTGATGCCCGGAGTAGTCGATCCGCACGACGTCGAAGGCCAGGGTCAGGCCGGTCATCGGCGTGAAGGCGACGCCGATGCCGTAGTTGGCTGATGTCGAAGCCGCCCTGCTCGGCGAACAGGCCCTTGTACTCGTCGAGCCTGCTCATGCTGGTCTTCGACTGGTAGGTCAGGCCGACGGCGAGGTTCGGCGTGAACTGGCCGAGATAGCCGATCCGCACGCCGACGCCGTACGACCAGTCGTTGCCGTTGTCGGTGACCTTGTCCGGATACATCGAGAAGCGCGGCGCCATCGGGCTCGAGCCGTCGCCGGTGAAGTTCTCCAGACCGTGCGCCTTGAAGCGCTGCACGGCGAGGTTCAGCGAGATGCCCACCGCGTGCTGCGGCGTGATCTTGTAGCCGAGGGTCGGCGCGATGAAAGCTGCGACAGGTCGACGCCCGCCGAGCCGAGCCGAACAGCGGGAACGGCTTGTCGTAGTCGGTGTTCATGCCGCCGTTGCTGTAGACCGAGACGCCGAGCGACATCGCGCTGTTCAGCATCTGGTTGTAGCCGAACTCGGGGATGAAGAAGTTCGACGACCCGTTGCCCTCGCACACCGTGCCGCTGAAGGGCAGCGGGCTGCCGACCAGTTGCGATTCGCGGATCGGCCGGAAGTAGTTCAGGCCGAAATCGATCCGGTTGCCGAGCATCGCCATGCCAGCCGGGTTGATCGCCGCGGCGATCGCGTCCTGCGGCAGCGCGACGCCGGCGCCGCCCATGCCGATCGACTTGATGCCGTAGCCGTGCGAAAAGTAGCCGTTGGTGGCCTGCGCCGGTGTCGCCAGCAGCAGCGGCACGAAAGCGGCGGCCACTGCTGCCGCTGCCGAATGAAGCCTGCATTTCATGGTGGTCCCCCCATCGATGGTCTGCCCGGATCTCGCGGCCGCGAGGCGCGGCTGGATCGCCGCCCAGTGTGACCGGCATATTCATTGCAGGGCCTGCCGACGGTCAACGATGCGCCGCCGCAATGGGGTACTCAGCATGGTTTGCGCGACAGTGCCGCGGCCCGCCTTTGGTCCGCCCGCCGGGGCAGGCCGGCGGCGGTCCGCCGGCCGAATCGGCGGCAGGTGGGCCCGTCGCAGCGAAGCGTCGTCGGCCCGCCGGCCTCCGGCTTGCCGGCGCTACGGCGCTGCCGTGATCAGCCGAGTTCGCCGCGCTCGACCAGCTCGCGGATGCGCCAGACGGTGTCGATGTCGGCACTGCGGCAAGCCTGCTCGCGCAGCTGGCGGGTCATGCGGCCAGCCCGAGCACGAATTCGGTCGGCTGTTCGGCACGGCGCAGCAGGCCGCGCCACAGTTGCTCCCGCGAGACCTCGGTGAGCAGCGGCTGCAGCGGGTCGTTGATCTGGACGAGGTGCTCGAAGCGCATCGTCGGCACCCGCGCCGCGGCGACCTCAGCTGGCGGTCGCTGCGCGGGTCGCCTGCCAGGCTTCCCAGCCGGCGGCGCGCAGGCCGCAGGCCGGACACAGGCCGCAGCCGCGGCCCCATTCGAACAGCTTGCTGCGCTCGCCGAGGTAGCAGCTGTTGGTCTCCTCGCGGATCAGCTGCACCAGTTCTTCGCCGCCGAGCTCGTGCGCCAGCTGCCAGGTCGCGGCCTTGTCCAGCCACATCAGCGGCGTCTCGATGGTGAGCGGGTGGTCCATGCCCAGCGACAGCGCCACCTGCAGTGCCTTGAGCGTGTCGTCGCGTCCGTCCGGGTAGGCCGAGAGTAGTCGGTTTCGCACATGCCGCCGACCAGCACCGGGATGTCGCGCCGGTAGGCCACTGCCGCGGCGTGAGTGAAGAACATCAGGTTGCGGCCGGGAACGAAGCTCTCGGGCAGTCCCTTCGCCGCCATGTGGACCGCGGCTTCCGGCGTCGGCGCGGTGTGCGCCAGCTGTGCCAGCTCGGGCATCTCGATCCGGTGATCGGTGCCGAGCCTGGCGCTCCACCGTGGAAAGCGCTCGCGCAGTGCGGCGATGAAGCCGAGCCGGCCATCCACCTCGACCTGGCGGCGCTGCGCGTAATCGAAGCCGATCGTCTCGACACGCTCGAAGCGCGCCAGCGACCACGCCAGACAGGTGGCGGAGTCCTGACCTCCGGACAGCAGAACGAGCGCGGCCTTTGCACGGGCGAAAGTCTAAGAGCGCGAGTGCCGATTTAGACGTCGGGTAATCGCCGTAACCGGCGGCCCGGCGGCGGCCGATGCGCGCGCGCGTGCACAGCTTCAGCGCTCTTCCCTCGGGCCGTCGGCGCTTGCTGCGATTGCCCCTTGCACCGCTCGGGTGATCGGACTAACGGGAATGGGTGTCTCGCGGGCGAGCCGCTGTCGGCGCCCGCGACACACCCGCGCTGTCCTGCCCCCGCAAGACCCGCCAGGCTTGCTTGCTATTCTCGACCGCAAACGTCGACGAGGAGGCAGACATGAAGCTCTACTACAGCCCCGGCGCCAGTTCGCTGGCCGCGCACATCGCCCTGCGCGAGTCGGGCCTGTCGTCCGACCTGGAGCGCGTCAGCCTGAAGACCAAGAAGACGGCCGGCGACGCCGACTACCTGCGCGTCAATCCCAAGGGCTACGTGCCGGCGCTGCGGTTCGAGGACGGCAGCCTGCTCACCGAGGGCCCGGCGATCATGCTGCGGGTCGGCGACCAGGTGCCGGAAAAGCAGGCTGGCGCCGTCGCCGGGCACGATGGAGCGCTATCACCTGATCGAGTGGCTGAACTTCATCGCCACCGAGCTGCACAAGAACTTCGGCGCGCTGTTCGATCCGGGCGCGCCGGATGCCGCGAAGGCCGCCGCCCGCGCCAGGCTCGACAAGCGGCTCGACTACCTGGACCGGACGCTCGGCGACGCGCCGTTCCTGCTCGGCGAGCACTTCACGGTGGCCGACGGCTACCTGTTCACCGTGCTCGGCTGGGGCCGGCTGGTCGACGTCGACATCGCCCGCTGGCCGCATCTGGCCGCCTACGCCGGCCGCATCGGCGCGCGGCCGAAGGTGCTCGACACGCTGCGGGCCGAGGGCCTGCTGAAGGGGCTGAGCGAGGCGGCGGCCATGGCGATCGCCGCGCCGCCGCTGGTCCTGCTCGACTCCGGTGACACAGGTCGAGCCGGCGCACGCCGGCCGGCTGGTGGTCACCGGTTCGCACGGCGGCGCCAGCGTGGTGCCGTACGCGCGTGCGGTGCGCGCCTGGCTGTACGTCTTCAACGACGCCGGCGGCGGCAAGGACGGCGCGGGCGTCGCTGCGCTCGAGCTGCTCGACGCCGACGGCATCGCCGCGGTGACGGTGGCGCACTCCTCGGCGCGCATCGGCGAGGCGCTCGACGCGTGGCAGCACGGCGTGGTGTCGCAGGCGAATGCCGCGGCGCGGCGCTCGGTCTGCAGGTCGGTGCCGCGCTGCGCGAGTTGCTCGGCGGCAAGACGCACTGATCCGCGGCGGTCGCGAACCGTCTGACCGACAAGCTCCGGCCGAAGCCTCCGATTACGAGCGGGGCGGCGTTGCGCCACTGCTGTGACGGCGTCGCCTTTCGGCGACAGCGCGTGTAACGATTGTCGTTACAGCTTCCCGCCGTCTCCGACCTCGCCAGTCAACTATTCCATGGAGGACATAGGGTTTCTGATGTCGGTCAATCTTTACTTGCTGAGCCGGCGCAGAGTGCGACTGTTCGAAGAATCTCGAACTGTCTGTGCGGAGGAGCTATGAGACTTACGAGGCGGTCGTTCATTCAAGCGTCTGCTGCCACCAGCGGTCTGCTTGCGGCGGGCTGCGCGACCAAGCCGCCGGTATCGGCGGCGATGGCGCCGCGCAAGATGAAGGGCGGCACGCCGGCCAAGGGCGACTGGGTGGCCAGCACCTGCCAGGGCTGCACGCAGTGGTGCGCGATCGAAGTGCTGGTGCAGAACGGCCGCGCCGTGCGCGTGCGCGGCAACCAGAACTCGAAGACCAACCACGGCTACGTCTGCCCGCGCGGCCACATGATCCCGGCGCAGCTGTACGACCCGGACCGGATCAAGGTACCGCTGAAGCGGACCAATCCGGCCAAGGGCCGCGGCGTTGATCCGAAGTTCGTGCCGATCACCTGGGACGAGGCGCTCGACACCGTCGCCGACAGGATGATCGAACTGCGCAAGGCCAACGAGCCGCACAAGCTCCTCTACCTGCGCGGCCGCTATTCGGCCACTGGCACCGCGCTGCTGTACGGCACGCTGCCGAAGATCTTCGGCACGCCAAACTACTTCTCGCACAGCGCCATCTGCGCCGAGGCGGAGAAGATGGGCCCCGGCCTGACGCAGGGCTTCTTCGGCTACCGCGACTACGACCTGGAGAAGGTCAACTGCCTGGTGATCTGGGGCTGCGATCCGCTGTCGTCGAACCGCCAGGTGCCGAACACCATCCACCGCTTCGGCGAGATCATGGCGCGCGGCACGGTGATCGCCGTCGACCCGCGCCTGTCGGTCTCTGCCTCCAAGGCGCATGAGTGGCTGCCGCTGCTGCCGGGCACCGACGGCGCGCTGGCCGGCGCCGTCGCCCACGTGCTGCTGACCGAGGGACTGTGGAGCAAGGAGTTCGTCGGCGACTTCAAGGATGGGCGCAACCAGTTCGTCGCTGGCCGAGCGGTCGACGAGGCCTCATTCGCCGAGAAGGAAACGAACGGGGTCGCCAAGTGGTGGAACCTGGAGGTGAAGGACCGCACGCCGGCCTGGGCTGAGAAGGAGTGCGGCGTCCCGGCAGCGCAGATCGTCCGGGCAGCACGGGCGATGGGCAAGGCCGCCCCGCGCACCGCGGTCTGGATGGGACCCGGCGCCGCGATGCAGCCGCGCGGCACCTACAGCGCGATGTACGTGCATGCACTGAACGGCCTGCTCGGCTCGGTGGACAACGAAGGCGGCGTCTGGCAGTCGAGCAGCGTGCCGACCGGCAAGTTCGCCAGCGCCGACAAGTACGTCGACGACATGGCGAAGAGCTTCGGCAAGGGCAAGAAGCTCGACGGGCGAGGCGCCAAGGACATGCCGGCGATGATGAACGCCAAACCCGGCAGCGGCGTGGTCACCAACAACGTCGCCAACGGCATGCTCAAGGATCCGGGTGCCGCCAAGGTCGTCATTGCCTCGTGGAACAACTTCAACTTCTCCTGCACCGGCGCGCAACGCTGGGACCAGGCGATGGCCAAGGTGCCGTTCTTCGTGCACATGGTCACCAACCCGTCGGAGATGACGCAGTTTGCCGACATCGTGCTGCCGGCGACCTTCAACTCGGCCGAGGGCACGTCGATCATCACCAACATGGGCAACGGCTACGGCTACGCGTCGATCCAGCAGCCGGTCGCCAGGCGCCTGTGGGACGTGAAGCAGGAGGAGACCGAGGTGATGTGGCTGTTGGCGCAGAAGCTGGCGAAGAAGGGCTTCCCGAATCTCTACGACTACTACGCGAAGGAGTTCAAGGATCCCGAGACCGGCAAGCTGCCGGCCAACGAACTGGAGTTCAGCGAGATCGCCGCCAAGATCTCCAGCGCACCGCTTTGGATGGCAAAGGAACCGCTGAAAGGCGACGCACCGATCGCCGGCTGGGCCGAGTTCCGCAAGCGCGGCATGTTCAGCGGCCCGAAGTACACGCTGAAGAAGGGCTGGGGCGGCAAGTTCAACACCGCCACCAAGAAGTTCGAGTTCTACAGCGAGACGATGAAGAAGGGGCTCGAGGAGCACGCCAAGAAGCACAACGCCACCGTCGACGAGATCCTGGCGGTGTCGGGTTACGTCGCCAAGGGCGAAGTGGCCTTCGTGCCGCACTACGAGCCGCCGAAGCGCCACGGCAGCCTCGCCGAGTACCCGTTCACCTTCATCGACCACAAGAGCCGCCTGAACCGCGAGGGCCGCTCGCAGAACCTGACCTGGTACCAGGAGTTCAAGAAGGTCGATCCGGGCGACGTGTCGTGGGACGACGTGCTGAAGATGAACCCGGCCGACGGCAGGAAGCTCGGCCTGAAATCCGGCGACATGGTCAGGATCACCTCGCCGACCGGCTCGATCACCGCCAAGCTCAGGCTGTGGGAGGGCGTGCGGCCGGGCACGGTCGCCAAGTGCTACGGGCAGGGCCACTGGGCCTACGGGCGGGTCGCGACGGAGAGCTTCGGCAAGTCGTCGCGAGGCGGCAACAACAACGAGATCCTGGTCGATGAATACGACCGCCTGAGCGGCTCCACCGCGCGCAACGGCGGCTTCACCGGCGTGCGGATCGCCAAGGCCTGACCCCAACCTGCGAGCTGAAGGAGATCGAGATGAGATTCGGAATGGTCATCGACCTGCAGCGCTGCGTCGGTTGCGGAGCCTGCGCATTCGCCTGCAAGGCGGAGAACAACACGCGCGACCGCGCGGACGGCCAGAGCTACAACTGGGCCGACTTCATCATGAAGACCGAGGGGATCTTCCCCAGCGTCACCCACTGGGTGATGCCGGTGCTGTGCAACCACTGCAGCAACGCCGCCTGCGTCGAGGTCTGCCCGGTGACGCCGCAGAAGGCCATGTACAAGACGCCGGAAGGCATCACCATGCACGACCCGAGCCTGTGCATCGGCTGCGGCCAGTGCATGGCGGCCTGCCCGTACAGCAGCCCGGCGCTGGAGGACGACAGCCTGGCGGGCGAGAGCTACAGCGTGATCAGCTTCAACATGCCGGACGCGCCGACGCAGCCGAAGTGGGCGGACACCAAGGCGCTGATCCCGGGCGGCACGGCCTCCGGCGCCGACGTCGCCAAACGCGCGGGCGCGGCGCCGCCGATGATGAACGCCTTCGCCGGCAACGACGTGACGCCGGTGCGCAAGGCGGGCGTGGTCGAGAAGTGCACGTTCTGCTACCACCGCACGACCAACGGCATGCTGCCGGCCTGCGTCGAGGTCTGCCCGTCGAAGGCGCGCATCTTCGGCGACCAGGAGGATTCGGCATCGCAGATCGCCCAGGTGCTGAAGGCGAACAAGTCGTTCCGCCTGAAGGAAGAGGCGGGCACGCAGCCGAACGTGCACTACATCAACAAGTACACGGTGCGCGGCTAGGGCGCCTCGCGCAGCATGCCCGGGGGCGGGCGCGCCCCGCCCCTTCTTGCCGCCGCCGGAATCTGCCGATGCCCGCCGACGACTTCGATTCGCTCGCCGCCCGCGCCGACCTCTCGCCTGCTGGCAGCCTGCTACTACCAGCCGGGGCCGGAGTTCGCCGAGGAGGGCCTGTTCGATTCGCTGCAACGGCGCCGCGGCGCGGCTGGACGGCGAGCTGGCGGCGCGCTCGCGGCGGCTCGGCGATGCGTTCGGCGCGGCCGACCCGCAGGAACTGCTGGTCGACTACACGCGGCTGTTCCTCGGCCCGATCGAGGCGCCGGCACGGCTGTACGGCTCGGTGTGGCTGGAGGCACGTCAGGGCCTGATGCAGGATTCGACGGTGGCCGTGCTCGACCTGTACGCCGAAGGCGGCTTCGAGATGGACGAGTCGTTCCGCGACCTACCCGACCACGTCGCCGCCGAACTGGAGTTCCTGTATCTGCTGCTGTTTCGCCAGGCCGAGGCGCTGCGCGACGGCGATGCGCAGGCGCAGTCGCGCTTCGCCGCGCTGCGGCTGCGGCTGCTCGACGAACAGCTCGGTCGCTGGGTCGATCCGTTCGCCGCCGCCACGGCAGCGTCGGCGCAGACAGCCTTCTACCGCGAGCTCGCCGGCCTGACGGAGGCCTTCGTCGATGCCGAGAAGGCGGCCGCGGCCGGGCCGTAGCCTGCGGGTCTTTCCGGACGGCAGGCAGGCCGGCCACTGGCGCAGAATCGCCGGCAGCTGATTCGCCGGCCGACCCAAGGAGGGCGATCGATGGGCGACGCGAAGCAGCCTCCCGTGTGGCGCCAGCCCACCGGCGCGGCGGTGTCGTGCATCGAAAAGCTCAAGGTGCTGAACGAGAACTACCGCGAGCTCGCCCAGCTGACACAGGACGCTTTCGAGGACGCGCTGCTGATGGACTGCGACGAGACGCAGGTCCGGCAGGCGCTGCACGAACTGGTCGACTCGCTGCACAACCCGTATCGGGGCCGGATGTGAGAGGCGGCCTACGCCGCGTCACACGAAGGTCATTTATATTTTGATAATCTTCGAACCATGAAACCGAAGAACGTGGTCACGGCGCTCGCTGCGCTGGCCCAGGACACCCGGCTGGCGGTCTATCGAATGCTGGTGCAGCAGGGACCGTCCGGGCTGGCGGCCGGCGAGATCGCCAGCCGGCTCGACATCCCGCCGGCCACACTCAGCTTCCACCTGAAGGAGCTGGCGCAGGCCGGGCTGGCCACGTCGCGCCAGCAAGGCCGCTTCGTCTACTACGCGGCGAACTTCGAGGCGATGAACGCGCTGGTCGCCTTCCTCACCGAGAACTGCTGCGCCGCCGACTGCGGCCCGGCCTGCGCGCCGGTGGTGGCCTGCGAGCCGGTGAAGGTCGTGCGCAGCGCGAAGAAGAGCCGGGCCTGATGCCACCCCTCGCCGAGCACCGCTGCGATGATCCCGAACCGAAAGCCCTACGACGTGCTGTTCCTGTGCACCGGCAATTCGGCGCGCTCGATCCTCGCCGAGGCGCTGCTCAACGCGATGGGCGGCGGCCGCTTCCGCGCCCACTCGGCCGGCAGCCATCCGAAGGGCGCCGTCAATCCGCATGCCCTGAAACTGCTGGCGCGCAGCCGCCTGCCGACCGAGGGGCTGCGCAGCAAGAGCTGGGACGAGTTCGCCGCGCCCGGCGCGCCGTCGCTCGATTTCGTCTTCACCGTATGCGACTCGGCTGCCGGCGAGGTCTGCCCGATCTGGCCGGGCCAGCCGATGAGCGCGCACTGGGGCATTGCCGATCCGGCGGCGGTCACTGGCAGCGAAGCGGCAATCGACCGCGCCTTCTTTGCCGCCTACGAGCAGCTGCAGCGCCGCATCAGCCTGTTCACCAGCCTGCGCCTCGATCAACTCGACCGGGTCGCCCTGAAGCAGCGCATCGACGAGATCGGCCGCACCAGCGATGCCGCCGCTGCGTCGTCGTAAGTCGCCCACAGGCCTGCCGACGATGGGCTCTCCCGCCGCGACCGCGCCGCCACCGGTGACCTCGATGAGCGTCTTCGAGCGCTACCTGACGGTGTGGGTGGCGATCTGCATCGTCGCCGGCATCGCTCTGGGTCAGCTCTTCCCGGCGCCGGTGCAGGCGGTAGGCCACATGGAACTCGCCCAGGTCAACCTGCCGGTCGGCGTGCTGATCTGGGTGATGATCATCCCGATGCTCGCGAAGATCGACTTCGGCGCCCTGGGCCAGGTGCGCCAGCACGTTCGCGGCATCGGCGTGACGCTCTTCATCAACTGGGCGGTCAAGCCCTTCTCGATGGCGCTGCTGGCCTGGATCTTCATCCGCCAGGTCTTCGCGCCGTACCTGCCGGCCGAGAGCCTCGACAGCTACGTCGCCGGGCTGATCCTGCTCGCCGCCGCGCCGTGCACGGCGATGGTGTTCGTCTGGAGCCGGCTCACCGGCGGCGACCCGTACTTCACGCTGTCGCAGGTCGCCCTGAACGACACCATCATGATCTTCGCCTTCGCGCCGATCGTCGCCCTGCTGCTCGGGCTGTCGTCGATCACCGTGCCGTGGGACACGCTGCTGATCTCGGTCGGCATGTACATCGTCATTCCGGTGGTGATCGCCCAGCTCGTCCGCTCGCAGGTGCTGGCGCGCGGCGGCCAGCCGGCGCTCGACGCGTTGCTGCACCGGATCGGCCCGTGGTCGATCGCCGCGCTGCTCGCCACCCTGGTGCTGCTGTTCGCCTTCCAGGGCGGGCAGATCCTGCGCCAGCCGCTGGTCATCGCCATGCTGGCGGTGCCGATCCTGATCCAGGTGTTCTTCAATGCCAGCCTCGCCTACTGGCTGAACCGCAAGGTGGGCGAGAAGCACTCGGTCGCCTGCCCCTCGGCGCTGATCGGCGCGTCGAACTTCTTCGAACTGGCGGTGGCCGCGGCGATCAGCCTGTTCGGCTTCGACTCCGGCGCGGCGCTGGCGACAGTCGTCGGCGTGCTGATCGAGGTGCCGGTGATGCTGCTCGTCGTGCGCGTGGTCAACGCCAGCAAAGGCTGGTACGAGCGCGGCGCGCAGCGGGCTTCTTCCCTGTGACCGAGGGGAGAGGTCGGGAGCGCTGAGCGAGCTTGCACCCGACAGTTGCGTTGTGCAGACTGTGTCCGCAATCGAGGGGCCTGCCATGAACGCTGCCAACCAACTGCATCGAATCACGACGAACGCGGAAGTCTGCGGTGGCCGGCCGTGCATCCGAGGGCTTCGCATGCGGGTCAAGGACATCCTCGATCTGCTTGCCAACGGCGCATCGGTCGAGGAGATCCTTGCCGACTACCCCTATCTCGAGCGAGACGACATAACCGCAGCGCTTCAGTACGCCGCTGCTCAGCTCGATCATCCGGTGCTGCACGCCGCCTGATACCGCCCGCCGTGCGGTTTCTGGTCGATGCCAATCTGCCGCCGGCGCTCTGCGTTCTTTTCGCAACTTGAGCTTGTCTGGCCGCAGTTCGAGGCGGCACTGCAACGTGGCGAGCCTTTGGTCGAGGTGACGTAGTCCAAAGCGATTCCCTGCCCACAGAAAGAAAACAGCGGCGCATCGCTGCGCCGCCGTCGCCGATTCCGCCGCGCGTCGCGCGCGGCGGTTCATCGGAACATCAGCCGATCATCGCCAGCCACGGCACGCCGATCACCAGCAGCGCGACGAAGAAGATCACGCCGAAGATCGCGCCGAGCCGCCAGTAATCCCTGGCGGGGATGTAGCCGCTGCCGTAGTACACCGGGCTCGGCCCGGTGGCATACGGGGTGAGGATGCCCATGATGCCGAGCGTCATCACCAGCAGCAGCGCGAACATGCGCATGTCCATGTCCGGCACGCCCATGCCGACCGCCAGCATCACCGGCAGCATCGCCGTCACGTGGGCGGTGATGCTGGCGAACAGGTAGTGGGTGAAGTAGAACACCGCCACCAGCAGCAGCATCGCCACCATCGGCGAGAAGCCGGCCATCTGGCTGCCCACCGTGTCGGCGAACCACTTGACGAAGCCGACCTTGTTCAGGCCGCCGGCCAGCGCTACCAGGGTGGCGAACCAGACCAGTGTGTTCCAGGCCGCCTTGTTGGCCAGTATGTCGTCCCAGCTGACCACGCGAAGCAGGACCATCAGCACGATCACCGCCATCGCCACCGTGGTGGCGTTGATCAGCGCGCCGCCGAAGATCCACAGCGCCAGCGCCATCAGCACCAGCACCGCCAGTTCGATCTCGCGCAGCGTCAAGCTGCCGAGCTTGGCCAGTTCGGCGCCGGCCCACTTCGGCACCTCGTCGCCGCTCTTCACTTCCGGCGGATACAGCAGGTAAGTCAGCAGCGGCAGCAGCAGCAGCAGCACGATGCCGACCGGCGCGAAGGCGACGAACCAGTCGGTCCAGCTGATCGCAACGCCGGCGGTCTTGCTGGCCATCTCGGTGGCCAGCAGGTTCGGCGCCATGCCGGTGACGAACATCGAGCTGGTGATGGTTGTGGCGGCGATCGCCGTCCACATCAGGTAGCCGCCGATCTTCCGCGACGACGGATCGTTCGGCTTGCTGTCGTACAACGCCGGCAGGTTGCGGATCACCGGGTAGATGGTGCCGCCGCTGCGGGCGGTGTTCGACGGCGTGAACGGCGCCAGCAGCACGTCGGCGATGGTGACCGCATAGCCGAGCGTGAGCGTTCGCCTGCCCATCGCCTTGACCAGCACCAGCGCGATGCGCTTGCCCAGGCCGCTCTTCTCGTAGCCGAGCGCGAACATGAACGCGGCGAATATGAGCCACACCACCGTGTTGGAGAAACCGGAAAGCGCCCACGTCAGGCTGGCGTTGGCCGGCTTGAAGCCCGCCTTGGCCAGCTCGGCGGGAGAGAACAGCACGTACGGCGACAGCAGGGTGACGAGCACCACGCCGATCAGGCCGATTGCCGCGCCCGGCAGCGGTTCGACCATCAGGCCGACGATGACGCCGGCGAAGATGGCGAAGAAGTACCAGGCATGCTGTGCCAGGCCTTCCGGCGGGGGGAAAAGTGCGATGACGCCGGCCACGATGACCGGCAGTAGCGCCTTCCAGGGAAACCCGTGTGCCGCCTTGTGAGCGGTTGGGGTCCCGGGAGCGGCGCCGCGTTCAGCAAGCGCGTTTGCCATGGAGACCTCCGAGGTGATGAAGCTGATGGAACAAGAACGAAGAAACGCTCTGACGACTTGTATTGGGGAAATCCGATATGGACAGATTGTCGTCAGGCTGACGGTGGCAGACCTGCGCTGCATCAAAGCTGCCGCCTGAATCGGCCGCAGGAGCGCGAAGGCGCGACGTCGCCGCAACGAACGGCCGGAAGCGGAGGGGTCCCGGTCCGGCCATGCCCCGAAGTGGTGCGCGAACCGGCCGCAGCCGGCGCGCTCAACCCCCGAGCCGTAGGCCGATCAGCGGTACGACGACGAAGTACGCCATCGCCGTGACCACCAGCACGCCGGCGATGTTGAGCACGATGCCGGCCTTGCACATCTGCGGGATCGTCACCAGCCCGGTGCCGAAGACGATCGCGTTCGGCGGCGTGCCCACCGGCATCATGAAGGCGAAGCTCGCCGCCAGCGCGCAGGGGATGAGCAGCAGTTGCGCCGGCACGCCGAGCGACGGCGCCACGGCCGCCAGGATCGGCAGCAGCAGCGACACCAGGGCCGTGTTCGACGTCATCTCGGTGGCGAAGATCGAGAAAGTGACCACCGTCAGAACGACCAGCAGGGCCGGCAGGCCATGCAGGTTCGTCGCCTGGCTGGCGAAGAAGCCGGTGACGCCGTTGGCGTCGACCGCGGCGGCCAGCGTCAGGCCGCCGCCGAACAGGAGCAGCACGCCCCAGGGCAGGCTGATCGCGTGCTGCCAGTCCATTGCCCGGATGCCGCGCCGGCGGTCCACGGGCAGCAGGAACAGCGCGATGGCGGCGCCGATGGCGATCATCGAGTCGCCGAGGCCGGCAAACGGGGCCACGCCGCCGATTCGGATCGCCGCCAGCCACGGCCGCGTCACCCACAGGAACACGGTGACCGCGAACACCGCCAGCGTTGCCTTCTCGCCGGTCGTCAACCGGCCGAGGTTGCGGAGCTGCTGGTCGAGGTACTCGCGCCCGCCCTCGATCGGGCCGAGCCGCGACGGGTAGACGACCCTGGTCAGGATGAACCAGGTCACCGGCAGGAACAGCACGGTCAGAGGCAGGCCGATCGCCAGCCAGTCGACGAAGGTCACTTCGACGCCGTAGGTCTGCTGGATGAAGCGCGCCGCGATACCGTTCGGCGGCGAGCCGATCAGCGTCGCCACGCCGCCGATCGAGGCGCCGTAGGCGATCGACAGCACCAGGCACAGCGCGAAGTTGCGTTCATCGGTTCGCTCGACCGCGATCGGCCGGCCCGGCTCCAGCGTCCTCCCCGTGCGCCGCTCCAGCACCAGGTTCACCACGGCCTGTGCGATCGGCACCATCATCGCCGCCGCCGCGGTGTTCGACACCCACATGCTGACCAGCGCGGTCGAGGCCAGCATGCCCGCCACCAGCCGCGCCGGCGTCGTGCCGACGAGGCGCAGGGTCAGGAAGGCGATGCGACGGTCCAGCCCCCAGCGATGGATCGCCAGCGCCAGCACGAAGCCGCCGAGGAACAGGAACACGACGTCGGAGGCGTACGGCGCCGCGGTGGCGGCGATCGAGCGCACGCCGAACAGCGGAAAGGCGACCAGCGGCAGCAGCGCCGTGACCTCGATCTCCACCGCCTCGGTCATCCACCACACCGCCATCCACACTAGGATCGCCAGCGTCGCGCGGCCGGCGTGGGTGAAGGCCGTCGCCTTGCCGGCGGCGTCGAGGTACTGCTCCGGCAGCAGCAGGTAGACCGCCAGCGCGACGATCGGCCCGGCGACGAGGCCGATCCGGCTCACGAGTCGCGCCGGCGCCGGTGGTGCGTTGGCCGCGTCGTCGGGCCGCTGTTCGAGGTCCATGGAAACAGGCTCCCCGGTCGGTGGTTGTGCAGGCCCACGAATATCAGAACGCCGGACGGCGCCTTTGCGCTGGCGCAGCCCGGCGCAGGCAGGGCGCCGAAACGAGGGAGGGCGCGCAGGGCCGATGCCGAGGGCGGAGCGCAGGCGCCCGGTGTCTACCGGGCTTCGGCGGCCAGGTTGACGATGCGCGAGAACAGCCGCTTGTACTGAATGTCGGTGTCGCCGCCGAAGCGCGGGTCGCGGTTGGCGGCGAACGCGGCGTCGATCTCGGCCCAGTCGACCTCGGTGAGCCAGCGCTGCGCCGCCGGAAGGATCACGCCTTCCTCGCGCCCCATGTGCTCCCAGATGAAGGTCGAATAGCGCGCCACCGCCGCTTCCAACGCCGCCGGGTCGCTGTCGGCGCCCGCCTCGACCATCGTCGACAGCTCCGCGACCATCTGGTGGTCGCGTTCGTGCTGGCGCTCGAGTTCGTCGAGATCGGCATCGACCTCGGAGGTGCGCTGGCGCAGCAGCCGGAACAGGTGGTCGTTTTCCTTCGGGTGGTGCAGTGCCAGCGGAAAGTCCCTGATGTAGCGGACGATCGCCCGCAGCAGCGCCGGGTCGGGGCGCGTACCGTCGCGGCGCGCCGCGGCAAGCAGGTGCGTCCACGCGTGCAGCACCGCGGCCAGCGAGCGGTGCTCGTCGCGGATGGTGCCGAGCGCGCGCGCCGCCGCGCCGGGGTTGCGTGTGGCTGCGACCAGCACCGGGACCTCGCTGTGGACCAGCACCTTCAGCGTCTGCGAACCGAGCATCATGCCGACCGTGCTGCGGCGGCCGTGCGAGGCCATGAAGATCAGGTCGCAGCCGGCCTTGGCGGCGGCGGCGAGGATCGCCTCGTAGGGCCGGTCGCTCACCAGGCTCATCGAACCGCAGGGCACCTCGCGCGCTCTCGCCGCCGACTCCGCCTTCGCGAGCAGCTCGCGGGCGCGGCCCTCGAAGGCGTAGACGAACTCGTTCGGCGAGGTCTGCCAGACGACCTCGGCCTCGCCGCGCAGCGACGTGTCCTGCGCCGGCGCGGCGTAGAAGAAGGTCACGCGGGCGCCGAGCGTGCGTGCGAACTCGACGGCCTGGCCGACGGTTTCGGTCGACAGTTCCGTGCCGTCGACGGGAACGAGCAGGTGCCGGTACATGGCCACTCCAGTTCGGCCGGCGTGCGTTGCCACGGATCGCCGGCGCGGGGTTGATCGATACCTGCCGCATGCTAGGTCGATCACCCCGCCTCCACCCCCCCGGCAGATAGGGGGGAGAGCCGCGCATCGCCGCCAGGCTGCGGCCGCGCGGGCATCGTCGGCCGGGGAATCGTCAATACAATGGCCCGAACAGCCTCCGGACGGCCGTGCGTCGAGTCGGCGGCCACGGGAGACCTGACGGTCGCGACGTCCGCGACCGCGGCGCTAGCGACCAAACGGGATCAGCTTGGCCACCTCGACAGCTCTGCCCGCCGGCGGTGCGGTCTCCGACCTGGTCCTGAAGGTCACGCCGCCGCGGGTGCCGCGAGAGCTGCTTGTCCGATCACGCCTGCGCGTCGACGATCCGCTGTACCGCGAGCGCCCGGCCGTCTTCGTGCAGGCCCCGGCCGGTTTCGGCAAGACCTGGCTGCTGGCGCAGTGGCGGCGCGAGCACCTGGCGCATGGCGCCGTGGTGGCCTGGCTGTCGGCCCAGGACGACGATCCGCGCCGCTTCCTGCAGAGCCTCGCGATGGCCGTGCGCGTCGGCGCCGGCCGGCCGACCTTCGGCCACACCCTGCTGGAAGGCGCGGCGCCGGAAGGCCTCGAAGGCGTCACCGCGTGGCTGGCGGAGGTCGCGCAGTCGGCGCTCGACGTGGTACTGATGATCGACGAAGCCGAGCGGCTGCCCGGTGCCTCGCGCGAATCGCTGACCTACCTGCTTCACAACGCGCCGCCGAACCTGCGCTGCGTGGTCGCTGCGCGTCCCGACGTCGACTTCGATGTCGCCGACCTCATCGCCTATGGGCAGTGCAACCCCGTCGGCGCCGAGGCGCTGCGCTTCACGCTCGAGGAAGTGATGTCGCTGACGATGGCGCGCCTGGGCAGCCGCGTCGACGCCGACACCTGCGCCCGCCTGCACGAGCTGACCGAAGGCTGGCCGCTCGGGCTGCAGCTCGTACTCGCCGCCATCGCCCGCGGCACGGACCCGCGCGCGGCGATCAACGCCATGGCGGCACGCAGCGGCGAACAGTTGCGCGAACGGCTGATCGACGCGTTGCTCGCCCGCCTCGATGCCGACGACGCCGAGTTCCTGACGCGCATTTCGGTCGCCGACGACCTGCATGCCGATCTGTGCCAGGCGATGACCGGCATGGACGATTCCGCCGCCCGGCTGGGCCGGCTGGCGCGCGACACGCCGATCCTGATCGGCGGCGAGGACAGCGACTGGCTGCGGATGCACGCCGTCGGCCGCGAGGCGCTGCGGGCCCGCTTTGGCGCGCTGCCCGTCGCCGCGCGCGACGAATTGCACGCCCGCGCCGCGCAGTGGCTCGCGGGGCAGGGAATGCTGGAACAGGCGGCGCGGCATGCGCTCGCCGCCGGCCGCACCCAGCAGGCGTACGACCTCGCCGAACGCTGCCTGTACGAGGGGATGATGCGCAGCGGCCGGCTTGGCGCGGTACTCGACTGGCTCGATCAGTTGCCGGCCGGGGAACTCGACCGCCGCCCGCGCCTGCGCCTGGCCGCCGCCTGGGCCCTGGCGCTGAGCGAGCGGCACGCCGAGGCGGAAAGGCTGGTCGAGCGCATCCTCGCCCAGCCCGGCGTCACTGAGGCGATGCGCTGCGAGTGCGCGCTGATCCTCGGCGGCGCCGCCGGTTTCGCCGACGACCCCGACCGCTACGCCGAGCTGCACGATCCCTGGGCCGAATCGCCGCCGCTCACCGACCCGCTGCTGCTGCGCGTGCATGCCAACCGCCGCGCGTACCGGGCGCTGTTCGACGGCGATCCGGCGCGGGCGCGGCGGCTGCAGCAGGAGGCGCCGCGCGCCGAGCTCGGCGGCGCCTTGCCCTACGTGGTGCGATGGGGCGAACTGATCACCGGCCTGTCGTATCTGTGGGAAGGCCAGGTCAGGCTGACCGAGAACCTGCTGCGCCCGGCGCTGGCGGCGGCCGACGGCGACCTCGGCCGCCGCAACCCGTTCGCCTGCATGCTGGCGGCGTTGCTGGCCACCGCGGTCTGGGAACTGGATCGGCCGCAGGACGCCGTGGCGCTGCTCGCCAACCGGCTCGACGTGCTCGAACGCACCGGGCTGGCCGAGACGGTGATGCTCGGCTACCGCACGGCGGCGCGGGCGGCGGTGGCTGAGGGCGCCGAGCATCGCGGCCTCGAACTGCTCGAAGGTCTGCATGCGGTCGGCATCAGCCGCCGGCTGCCGCGACTCGCCATCGCCAGCCTGGCCGACCAGGTGCGTATGCACGCCAGGCGCTATCGCGCCGAGACCTGCAGGGCGCTGGTGGCGCGCATCGACGCGCTGCTGGCTGGCGACGACGTGCCGAAGGGGCCGCTGTGGCGGCGCAGCGTCGACTGGATGCAGCAGCTCGCGCACGCCTATGCGGCGATCGCCGCGCAGGACTGGCGCGGCGCGCTGGAGCCGCTGGCGCGCGCCGGCGCGGCTGCCGAGGCGATGAGCCTCGGACGGGTGCGCATCGAGGTGATGGCGATGCGCGCCCTGGCGCTCGACCGCGCCGGCGAGAAGTCCCTGCCGCTGCTGCGGGAGGCGATGGATCTCGCAGCGACCTACGGGCTGGCGCGGTTGTTCGTCGACGCCCATCCGGCGCTCGGCGATCTGGCGCGGCGGCTCGCCGAAACAGAGGCGGTCAGCGCGTCGCCGGACCAGGGCGCGCTCGCGGCCGCGCGGCCGCTTGCCGCGCCGGGCCTGCCGCGCGATCGGTCCGCCGCCGGACCGCGGGCCGCGCCGAGCATGGCGCTGACGCCGAAGGAGCGGGAAGTCCTGGAACTGCTGGCGCGCAATCTCTCCAACAAGGAGATCGCGCTCGCGATGCAGGTCGGTGAGGAAACGGTCAAGTGGCACGTGAAGAACCTGTTCGGCAAGCTCACCGCTGGCACCCGCAAGCAGGTCGTGCGCCGGGCCGAACTGCTGGGGCTTCTGGAGCCGGCCCGCTGAGAGGCCGCCGGCATCCCTGCCGCGCGCTTACGATCGAGCGGCTCGACCGCCAGCCACACGGCGTAGATCCGGATCACCGCAGCCAATCGCGCAGCCAGGCGGCGCAGTCGCCGGCGGCCGACACCGGCCAGCGGATGCGCGCATGGACTGCACCGCGGCGCACGTCGAGATGGATGGCTGCCGGCGACATGGCGTCGGCAGGTTCGGCGGCGGCGACGGCAACCGGGACGAAGCGGGCCGCGGGCAGCGGCCGGTCTCGATCATCACCATGCGCCTGCCGGCGCCGCTTCTGCACAAGGTTGGCGTTCAGTCCGTGCGCCAGCGCCACCGCGGCCATCGAGGCGCCCGGCCGCGCGCACTCCGAGAGAACCTGCTGTCGGAACTCGGCGCTGTACCGCTGCCGCTTGCGCCTGCCTTCGCCCATGGTGCCCACCTCGCCCATCCGTGGTCATCATCGTCCTCAACCCCGGCAGCCGCCTCAAGGTGACTTCGCCGGACGGATACCTTGACCAGTCGTTTCAGCAAGTCCGCCGATAGCGGTCAACCAGGGACTGCTCGAACGCGCCTGCGGTTCGTGCCGCGCCTCCCCCCCGAGCGGTCAGGCGCCGCGGCGCAAGCGGCATAGACCCCCACGACGAAGGTCGCTCGTAGTCGCGCGGACCGATACTGTTGCGTCAGCGTCGCCTTGACCTTGCTCTTCGGCCTTCTGCACTGGATCACGCTGGCGCGGCAGCAAGCACGCTCGACGGGCTGATCCATCGATGGCGGCATTGCCGGTGGCCGCCGCCTTCGCGTACCTTGACGCGGCCGCCCTGAACGTTCGCCGATGTCAGGCCCGGCCGTAGCGCCCCGCAAGTTCCTCGCCGAGCGCCTGCATGCGATCCGCAATGCCGTTGCGCTCGCGCAGGGCCTCGAAGCGAGTACAGGCCTCGACGACGCCTTCGAAGGCTTCGTGCCCGAGATGATGTCGCGCCATCGGATAGAGGATGTCATCTTCCTTCTCGATGTGGCTGCGCATCAGGTCGGCGAAGCCGTGCGCGGTTGCACCGATCTGCCGTCGGTCCGCTTCGCTCCACGCCGTGTCCTGGCGCGCGCGCTCGTCGAGAATGCCAACGAAAGCGCGCCCTTCGTCGTGTTCCCTCAGCATGACGCCGATCGGGCCGTCCTCCGCCGGGAAGCCGCCCTCGGCCATCGCCTGGAATAGGATGTCCTCCTCTTTCCCGTGGTGCCCCGCGTCGGCGAACTCGCGCAGGAACGTCACGAAGCGCGAGAGCTCCTGCTTGTCCGTGGCGCCACTGCGTTCCACGGCGTCGGCGAAAGCGACCAGGGCGTCGAGCACGCGCTCGATCGCGCGGTGCTCGCTCATCAGCGTTGCGATGGGGTCCATGCGGATCTCCTCCATGGAAATTCGTCACGCGTGCGCCTTGCTGCGCAGCGCATCGGCGTCGTAATGGCGGTAGGCGAGATACAGCGCTGTGGCCGAGACGATGCTGACCACCGGAATCCACTGCAGCGCGATGTCGAGGCCATAGCGCTCGGACAGCAATCCGGTCACGAAAGGGCCGGGCGCGAGTCCCAGCAGGTTGTTGAGCAGCGTGATCACCGCCATTGCGGTGGAGTGGATCGCGATCGGCACAAGGTTGCCGACCGCTGCCGTGGTGGGACCCCACGTGCCCGACACCACGAAGACGCCCAGCCCGAGCACGACGAGCTGCGTGGCGCCCAGCGGCAACCGGAAGGCGAGCATGAGCAGCGCGAACGACACGACCGTGTACACCATGGCGGCGAAGAGCCTGCGGGCGGGACGCTTGCGCCCGAGGCGATCCGCGACATTGCCCAGCACGCCCATGCCGAGCCCGGTAAGCATCACGAAGACCGCTGCCGCGAGCGCCGCCCTGTCCGTGGACAGCGTGTAGTAGCGGCCGAAATACGTCGGTATCCAGACCAGGATGGAGCCGGTGATGAAGAGCTGGGTCGCGCTGCCGAGGTAGGTGTACAGCACCGTCGGGATCCGGAACAGGGCTTGCAGGGTCGCGCGCCGGCTCAAGCTCGCGAGATCGGATGCCCTAGCCTCCTGCGTCTGCCCCAGCCGGCCTTCCCGCACGAACAGCGCGAAGAGCAGAACCAGCAGGAAGCCCCCATAGGCAATCGCCTCGAACGCGCCGCGCCACCCGAGCGCCGTGGCCAGCTTGCCGCCCAGCACAAGCCCCAGCACCGACCCCAGGAACGCCGCGCCGCCGTACAGGCCGCTCAGCGTCGAGTAGAGGCTGCGCGGGAACACACTGAAGATGAGCGCGAGCCCGACGCTGCCGTAGGCGGCCTCGCCCAGACCGATCGCGATCCGCGCCAGCATCATCTCGTTGAAGTTCTGCGCCATGGCCGAGCCGAGGGTGGCGATGCACCACACGGTGGCCATGAGCACGATGCTGCGCACCCGGCCGAAGCGGTCGGCGAGGTAGGACAACGGCACGGTGAAGATGCCCACCATCAGCGGCACGATGCCGCCGAGCATGCCGAGCTGCTGGTCGGCGAGGCTCCACTCGCTCTTCAGCAGCGGAAACACCGCGTTGATCACCTGCCGCGACATGTAGTCCGACAGCAGCAGCCCGATGGTCAGGCCGAACACCAGCCAGGCGTAGGCGCGTGGGACGGTCGTTGCGTCCGCTGAAGTTGCCGACGATGCGACCGCGCCGGAGCGACCGGCCAATCCTGGAATCCTCATGTCATGCGCCTGCATGGACAGGACTCCAGTCGATGCAAGCCGAGTTGATCACCAGTGCCATTTCTTCCTCCTTGGCGTCTGCCCCCGCGCTTTCTCGCGAGGCGATGGGCATGTTTAGCGCTTTGGAGGTGCGGCCGGTTTGACTAATCAGGGCATTGGCTTGACATTAGGTGACAGCGCTCTTGCGCTGCTCTGCTGCAGGCGCCACCTCGTGGCGCTGCATCCGAAACGATGGGCGAACCATCGTGAGAACACGGAGAGCTCCGAGAATCCGAGGAGCTCCGCGAGATCCTTGAGCGGTTGCTCGTAATTCGTGAGGTACTTCACCGCGAGGTCGTAGCGCACGGAGTCGAGGATCTCCGAAAAGCTATGGCCGTCGCGCTGCAGATGACGCTGCAATGTGCGGCAGTCGAGCCCGAGATGCTGGGCCACGATCTCGATGGAGCAGCGCCCGGTCGGCAGGAGCACCGATACGAGCTGGCGCACGCGGTCGGCGGAGGACTGAACGCGCTTGGTGTCGAGCACGTCCAGCAGCTTCTGCAGAAAGCGCGCGTTCTCGGGATCGTAGGCAGGCAGCGGCTCGTCGAGGTTGACCGCGCGGCAGACGATGCCGTCGATGCTGCTGTTGAACTGCAGGCGTGTGTCGAACACCCGGCGGTGCACGCTCAGATCGCGCGGCGGCGAGTGGCGGAAGCACACTGCGCTCGGATGCCATTTGTCTCCCAGCAGAGCGCGCAGCGTGCGGTACAGCACGCCCAGCGAAAGCTCGGTAGCCTGCCGCATCGGCTCGGGACGCTCGGCCATCAACTCTTCGTGGATGACGAGCACCCCGTCCCTTTCCTCGAAGTACAGGCTCAGCACCTCCGCCTGCAGGTAAGCGTAGTCGCGCATCGCCTCGAGCGCCTTGCGCATCGTGGGCTGGCTGCGCAGCAAGACGGCGAGCGGCCCCAGATTGGATATGCGCCGCTCTTCCGCCATGCGCAGGCCGAAGTTCTCCACACCGGCGGCTTGTGCGGAATTCTCCAGCAGCTGGATGAGCGCGCTGCCCGGAACCAGGGTGTCCGGATTGGTGAGGCAGGCGGGATTGATGTTGACGCGGCGCAGCTGTTCTAGCGGCGACACGTTAAGCGCCCGGGCCGCCTCGGCGTAGTTGGTCAGGGAGGCGCTGCGCTGCAGCTTTTTCATCGCCGTTGCCGTCCCGCTAAGCGATGTCTGATCCTATTTCAGCGCGTCGCGAAATGTCAAATTGCTGTCATCAATCGTCAATCCCGTCGCGACTGCTGCGGCGTCTAATCCGCTTCGCACAGGCCGGCCACGTCGCAACAGACGGCAGCATCGACATCTAGCATCAGGAGGACATCAAATGCGGCGCTGGTTCTTCCGGGCACCCAGCCTCATCCCACTTCAACGACGCGTGGCGTCGGTCGCCAGCGCGTCGATGTTCGGCATTGCCGGCGCCGCGCGGGCTTGCAGTCCACTGTGATCATGATCGCAATGCGCTTCGCCGCAGTGGCCCTGGCGGCGATGCTGACGGCATCGGCCACTGCGCCCGCCGTCGCCTCCGGCTACGCCGACGTCCTCGACGTGCCCGCCCGGATGTCGCCACTTGCGAGCCGCAGCCTGCTGCATGGTGTGACGCGCGCCGGCGCGCGCCTGGTGACGGTGGGACCGCGCGGCCACATCCTCACCTCCAGCGACGGCGGCGCGACGTGGCTGCAATCGACAGTGCCGGTGAGCGCCGACCTCACCGCTGTGCACTTCGTCGACGAGAATCGCGGCTGGGCCGTGGGGCACGACGGCGTGGTGCTTCATAGCGCGGATGGCGGCAAGAGCTGGCGACAGCAGCTCGATGGGCGCAGGGCGAACGATCTGCTTGTGACCGCGATGGAGCGCGGGCTCGCGGCGCGACCCGGCTCGGATGAAGCGCGGCGTCTGCTCGCCGAGGCGACGCGATTCCGCGAACAAGGTCCCGACAAGCCGTTCCTCGACGTTTGGTTCGCCGATGCCAACGAAGGCTGGGTGGTGGGGGCGTACAACCTCGTCTTCCACACCCGCGACGGCGGAGCGACGTGGGAGTCGTGGTTCGACCGCACCGACAACCCGAAGCTCTTCAACCTGCACTCGATCCGTCCTGCGGCCGACGGCCTGTTCATCGCCGGTGAAGCGGGATTGCTTCTGAAGTTCGACGCGGCGGCGCAGCGCTTCGGCGCGGTCCCGCTGCCTTACGACGGCGGCCTGTTCGGCGTGATAGGTACGCACGGCGCGGTGCTCGTCTTCGGCTTGCGCGGTAACGTCTTTCGCAGCGAGGACGGCGGCGCCCGCTGGTCGAAGGTCGACGCGGGGCTGGCCGCCAGCGTGGTCGCCGCGACCCGCACCGCCCGCGGCGAGACGATGCTCGCGGATGCCGGCGGCCGCGTGAGCGCCAGCGACGACGGCGGACGCAGCTTCCACCCGCTGAAGATCGCGAATGCCGTGCCGCTCACCGGGCTCGCCGAGACGGGCGACGGAAGGCTCGCGCTCACCGGCCCGCGGGGCGTCGTGGTGACCGAGGTCTCAGCGCGCTGAGGCAGCGCGCGCCGCCGCACTGCAGGAGGGATCCGCATGGCTGCTCCGGGCAACGACCTCGACCGCATGCCGGTGGTGCGCAGCATCGAGGACTTCGACCTGCGCTCGGGCAACCTGCTCGAGCGCCTCGTGTTCAACCATCGGCTCGCGATGATCGTCGCCTGCGCGCTCGTCACCGCCGTGCTGGGCTACTTCGCGGCGAGCAGGCTCGTGCTCAACGCGAGCTTCGAGAGGATGATCCCGCAGAGCCACCCCTACATCCGCAACTACCTCACCTACCAGAAGGACCTGCGTGGGCTGGGCAACGCCATCCGGGTGGTGGTCGAGAACACCGATGGCGACATCTTCGACCCGCAGTACCTCGAGGCGCTGAAGCAGATCAACGACGAACTCGTCCTCACGCCGGGCGTGGACCGCGCCTGGGTGAAGTCGCTGTGGACGCCCGGCGTGCGCTGGATGGAAGTTACCGAGGAGGGCTTCCGCGGCGGCCCCGTGATGCCCAACGGCTACGACGGCACGCCCCGGCACGTCGAGCAACTGAAGCAGAACATCGCCCGTTCCGGCATCGTCGGGAGTCTCGTTGCCGGCAACTTCAAGTCGAGCATGATCCTCGTGCCGCTTCTCGATACGGACCCGGGCACCGGCAAGCGCTTCGACTATCGAGGCTTCTCCCGCGTGCTGGAGGAGAAGATCCGCGCGAAGTACGAGCTCGCCAAGAATGTGGACAAGGCCGCCGCCGCTGGCGAATTCCCGAATGTCAAGGTCCACGTGATCGGCTTCGCCAAGCTGATCGGCGAGCTGATCGACGGCCTGCTCAAGGTGATGCTCTTCTTCGGCGTCGCGGCGCTGATCGCCACCGCCATCATCTATGGCTACACGCGCTGCGTGCGCAGCACCATGCTGGTGATCGCCTGCTCGATCGTCGCCGTGGTCTGGCAGCTCGGGCTGATTGCGCTGCTCGGTTTCGAGCTCGACCCGTTCTCCATCCTCGTGCCCTTCCTCGTGTTCGCCATCGGCGTTTCGCACGGGGCGCAGAAGATGAACGGCATCATGCAGGACGTCGGCCGCGGAACGCACAAGTTCGTCGCCGCGCGCTACACCTACCGGCGGCTGTTCCTCGCCGGGCTCACGGCGCTGCTCGCCGACGCGGTTGGCTTCGCGGTGCTGATGGTGATCGACATCCCGGTGATTCGCGACCTCGCCCTCACCGCCAGCGTGGGGGTCGCGGTCCTGATCTTCACCAACCTGCTGCTGCTGCCGGTGCTGCTGTCCTACACCGGTGTCAGCGCCAGGGCCGCGGAGCGCAGCCTCCGCGAGGAGCGCGAGGAGACGGCGGGCAAGGGCATCGGCGCACTGTGGCGATGGCTCGACCGCTTCACCACGCGCGACTGGGCGCTCGGCACGATCGCCGTGTCGGCCGTGCTCGCCGTCGTGGGGATCGCCGCGAGCCTGCATCTCCAGACAGGGGATCTCGACCCGGGCGCGCCCGAGCTGCGGCCCGACTCGCGCTACAACCGCGACAACGCCTACATCACGCGCAACTACGCGCTCTCCTCCGATCAGTTCGCAGTGATCGTCAAGACCGACAAGGAAGGCTGCCTCAAGTACGAGACGCTGGTGGAGGCCGATCGCCTCGCCTGGGAACTGAAGCAGGTCCCGGGCGTGCAGACCACCGTGTCGCTGGTGGACGCGGTGCGCCAGATCACCGCCGGGTCCTTCGAGGGCAATTCGAAGTGGTACACGATCAACCGCAACCAGGACGTGCTCAATTACGCGGCGCAGCAGGCCTCGGTCAACAATCCTGACCTCTTCAACACCGACTGCTCGGTGATGCCGGTGATCGCCTACCTTTCCGATCACAAGGCGGAGACACTCCAGCGCGTCATGGTCGCAGCCTCCCAATTCGCTTCCGAGCACAGCGACACGAACCGCGCCTTCCTGCTCGCCGCCGGCACCGCCGGCATCGAGGCCGCCACCAACATCGTGGTCGAGGAAGCCAACTGGGCGATGTTCTGGTACGTGTACGCGGCGGTGATCGTGCTGTGCTTCGTCACCTTCCGCAGCTGGCGCGCAGTCATCGTCGCCGTGGTGCCGCTCGCGCTCACGTCGACCCTTTGCGCCGCGCTGATGGTGGCGCTGGGTATCGGGGTGAAGGTCTCGACGCTGCCCGTGATCGCGCTGGGCGTGGGCATCGGCGTCGACTACGCGCTCTACCTGCTCTCCGTGCAGCTGCAATACCAGCGCCAGGGCCTGCCGCTCACCGCGGCCTACCGCAAGGCGGTGCAGTTCACCGGCCGTGTGGTCGCGCTCGTCGGCTTCACGCTCGCGGCGGCCGTCGTGACCTGGGAGTTCTCGCCGATCAAGTTCCAGGCCGACATGGGCATCCTGCTCACCTTCATGTTTCTCTGGAACATGCTGGGCGCGCTGATGCTCATCCCGGCGCTCTCCTACGTGCTGCTGCCCACGGCGCGCGTGCGCGGCGAGCGCAAGGCCGCCGCCACGGGCGGCCTCGCGCTTCGCTTCTGAAGCCCCGTCGCGCGGCGAACCGCACCGTCGCCGCGCCCGCTTTCCCAACCAGCGGGTAGTCAGCCCCAGGCAGAGCCGGGGGCCTTCGGGATTGCGGCCCCCTCAAAGGGGGGCACATCGCAGTCCAAAGTCAGCAGCCTCTTCAAACAGCCCGTGCGGACTGCCAGTCCCCGAAGACCTCCACGGGGACCCTCGCAAACGTCGAATGGCTACTGCCACCCCGGCAGCGCCGGGGGCTTCCTGGGCTCGCCAATTGCAGCATCGTCGATGGCGCGTGCCTGTCACGTTTTGTCAAACGACTGTCAGTGGGAGCCAAGCTGTCGCTCGCCGAAGCGCATAACGTCTCACCAACATCAATTCAGGCTTTCTTCGCACGCAGGAGCGCACCATGAGCGAAAGCAGTTTCAGGATCGCGGACGTGATTGCACCGGAGAAGCTTGCCGGCATGCAACCCGTGACGACGATCGGCATCGACATCGGATCGCGGCAATCCAAGGCGGTCATGGTGAGCGCGGACCACATCCACACCGCGATCACGGCCAGCGGAGTTCATCCGCAGGAGACGGCGGCCCGCCTGGTCGGCAAGCTGCTGAAGACTTCGTCCCTG
This sequence comes from Burkholderiales bacterium, assembly GCA_016716275.1. Lineage (GTDB taxonomy): Bacteria > Pseudomonadota > Gammaproteobacteria > Burkholderiales > Burkholderiaceae_F > JADJWR01. The sequence goes on from JADJWR010000001.1 coordinate 29,879, forward strand.
CCGCGCGAGAGCATCGCCATGATCGCCGGCACCGGCTACGGTCGGATTGCCCTGCAGTTCGAGGACATTCCCGCGGAGGTCATTACCGAGATCACCTGCCATGCGATGGGCGCGCACCATCTGCACGCAGGCACGCGGACCATCATCGACATCGGCGGGCAGGACTGCAAGGCCATCAAGCTCGACACGCGCAACGGCCGCGTCACCGAGTTCGCGATGAACGACAAGTGCGCGGCCGGCTCCGGACGCTTTCTGGAGAAAACGGCCGAGATGCTTGGCTATCAGCTCGAAGAACTGGGCGCGCGCTCGATGGAGTCGACGAAGGAGCTGCAGATGAGCAGCCAGTGCGTCGTGTTCGCCGAATCGGAAATCATTTCGCTCAAGGCCAAGAACGAGAAGGCCCAGGACATCGCCGCCGGCGTCCATTTCGCCATCGCCCGACGCGTGTGCAACCTGGTCAATCGCATCGGTCTCGATCCCGATCTCGCGTTCTCGGGCGGCGTGTCGAACAACGTCGGCGTGAAGTTCGCGCTGGAGAAACTGCTCAACAAGACCTTCGTTGCACCGCGGCTCAACGCCGTGTTCTGCGGCGCGCTGGGCGCGGCCATGATCGCGCAGCAGAAGGTCAGCGGCACCGCGGAGCTCGAATCGAAGCCGCAGGAGATGGAGGTGGAAGCGTGAACACGAGACACGAAAACATCGCGGCCGAACGCAGTCTCGCCTTTGCCGACGTGATCGATCCCGCCCTGGTGGGTGAGATCACCGACGTCACGGCGCTCGGCATCGACATCGGCTCCCGCAATTCCAAAGCCGTCTTGCTGCATGAAGGGCGGCTTCATACGGCCCTCCTGCCGACCGGCATCAACATGCAGGAGACGGCGCAGGAGCTTCTCGACGAGCTGTTCGAGAACGCGAGCATTACCCTCGAAGACATCGATTTCATCGTCGGCACCGGTTACGGGCGCGTATCGCTCAAGTTCACCACCGTGCCGTGCGAGATCCTGACCGAGATCTCCTGCCACGCCATGGGCGCGCACTTCCTCAACGCCGCGACGCGCACCATCGTCGACATCGGCGGCCAGGATGCGAAGGCGATCCAGGTCGATCCCGCTACCGGCAAGGTGGTCAAGTTCCGCATGAACGACAAGTGCGCGGCGGGTACCGGGCGCTTCCTCGAGAAGGCCGCGCAGCTCCTGGACCTCACCATGTACGACGTGGGTCCGGAGTCGCTCAAGGCCGGCAAAGACCTCGAAGTGAGCAGCCAGTGCGTGGTGTTCGCGGAATCGGAAGTGATCTCGCATCGCGCCAAGGGCGAGACTGCGGCCGACATCTCGGCCGGCGTGCACATGGCCTCGGCGAAGCGCGTCACCAACCTGCTGCGCGCGATTCCGCTGGAGTCCGACATCGTGTTCACCGGCGGGGTGTCGAACAACGTCGGCATGAAGCATGCGCTGGAGAAGCTGATGGGCAAGCCCATCGTGATGCCGCGGCTGGACATGGTGTTCGCCGGCTGCCTGGGCGCTGCCGTCTATGCGCAGCGCCTTGCGAGCGAGGCGCGCAAGGCGAAGCTCGCCATGACGACCGAGAGCTTCGACCTGTCGGATCTCACCCGCCGCATCGAGGATGCCGAGCTCTCGCTGATCGAGCGCAAGGACGTGAAGAAGGTGGGCTACCTCTGCACCTACACGCCGCCCGAGATGCTGACCGCCGCCGGCGTCGGCTTCGCGCGCATCGACAAGTGCGGCTCGCCGACCGTGGTCGCCGAAGGCGAGGTCATCGTCAAGAGCGTCATGTGCGACATGAGCAAGAGCGTCGTAGGCCACTTCCGCACCAAGGAGCCGCTCCACGAAGCGCTGGACCAGGTCGCCACCTTCTACACCTGCGACACGATGCGGGCGACCTCGAACGCGATCAACCACTACTTCAAGCCGTCGTACGGCTACGTGCTTCCGCGCACGCCCGACAAGCCGAGCTCACGGGAATTCTTCCGCGGGGAGATGATCGCCTTCGGCAAGGACCTGGAGAAGCTGACCGGCAAGCCCCTGGAGGAGAAGGCGCTGCGCGAGTCCATCCAGCTGCACAGGAAGCTTCGGCAGACGGTGCACAGGATTTCGGACCTGCGCAAGCGCAATCGTCCGCCGCTTTCCGGCGGCGACTTCCTCGAAATCACGCGCGCCTACCGCAGCCTTCCGGCCGAGGAGCAGTTACCCATCCTGGAGGATCTGTATCAGCGGCTGTCCGCCGTTCCCGACGACGACACGCCGCGGCTGCGCTTCATGGTGTGCGGCGGAATCATGGCCGACGGCGACCGGCGGCTGATGGATCTCCTGGAGAAGGACATCGGCGTCAACGTGGTGGTCGAGGATCACTGCACGGGCTTGAGCCCCTTCTATTACGACCTGCAGGAAACGGACGACCCGTACCGCGATCTCGCCAACGCCTATCTCGACCAGGCGCCCTGCGCCCGGCAGTCGCCGCTCACCAAGCGGATCGACTTCGCGGCGATGCTGACGCAGGAATACAGGGTCGACGCGGTCATCTACTACACCCTCAAGTTCTGCCCGTCGTTCTCGCAGACCAAGGGCCTGTTCATGCGCAGGTTCCACGATCTCGGACTGCCGGCGCTGGAGCTCGACACCGACTACTCGCAGGGCGACACCGGGCAGATCAAGACCCGCCTCGAAGCATTCGTCGAAGTGCTGAAGGAATCAATGAAGGGAGAGAAGACGCTATGTGCGGCGTAAACGAAACTCCGGTGCGGGCCGAACCCAAGGCTATCGTCCTTCATCCCCGGAACAGTGAGCCGGCGGCGCTGCCCGCCGGAGAGCCGCGCAACCAGCTCGAGTACATCGAGCAGAGCCGGCAGGCGCACAGCTACTCGAAGGCCGTGCAGAAGCTGTTCGATATGGCACTTTCGTACATGCCGGACGCCGAAAAGGGCAACCATGAAGGTCGCCGCAAAGCCGCGTGGTCCACGGGGCTCATGGAAGCGCCGCTGCTCTATGCCTGCGACACCGTCCCGATGGCGGTGTACGACCTCGGACGCCTCACGGCGGCGGAGGACGCGGCCGACCTGGCCAACGACCTCTTCGACATGCCCAAGGAAACCTGCTCGATGGTCGGGACGCTGCTCGGCGAGTGGTACATGCGGCGGAACAACTCCGTGAAGAAGGTCGTGGCGCTGTCAACCATCTGCGAGCCGCTGAACATGGGCTACGAGATGATCAGGGAGTTCGGCTTCGACATCCATCGGGTGGACCAGGTCATCCGTCCGGTTCATGGCGGTGAAGAGCGTCTCAACGAGATGGTCAAGTATCTCGTGAGCGAGCTCGAGGACGTGGCGGTCTTCCTCACCGGCAAGCCGGTCGACGAAACCAGGATGCGCTTCGAGATCAAGCGGCTCAACCGCTGCATGGCCAAGTTCCGGCGGATCCTCAGGCTGCGGGTGGACAACCCGCTCTACATCAAAAGTCTCCCGGTGCTGTTCCTGCTGATGGGGTCGGCGCACTACTTCGGCAAGCCGGAGGAATACGAGGCGATGCTCGACCAGTTCATCGACGAGCTGACGCAGGCCGACTTCGTGCCTTCGCCCCTGGGCAAGATCGTGCCGCTCACCTGGGTCGGCGCGCGCGGGCTCGAATTCGGCGTCTTCAAGGCGGTAGACGACCTGGGTGGCGCGCTTCTCTCGTGGTTCACCCCGAACCCCTACGACCGGATCTGGAACGAGGACATTCCGCCGCTCGAAGCCATGGCGCGCTTCATCCTCGATTACTTCGTCACCGGCTCGCCGGTCAACCAGATCAAGTACATCGAAAAGATGATCGAGGAGACCGGCTCCAAAGGCATGTTCTTCTACACGTACATCGGCTGCCCCTACGGCGGCATGCACGTCGAGCTCTTCCGCAATCACTTCCACCAGAAGGGCGTGCCGAGCTCGTTCCTCGAAGGAAGCTGGCAGGTGGGCGCGCCCTCGGGCCAACTGCTGACGCGCGTGCGTGCCTTCGTCGAAATGCTGTCGTAGACCGGCGGCGTTCGCCGCGGCAGGACGCGGATGCGGCGCGCCGCCGCGCCGCACAGAGCAGCGGTTCTAGAGAAGAGAACACCAGTCACTACGGTCCAGCCATGACTGCCATCACCAGCGCCCTGCCCGCCGAAGCCCCTGCCGCCCGCCTCCCCGGCTATCTGGCCGTCTGGGCCTTCATCCTGGCCGAAATGCTGCTCTTCGCCGTGCTCTTCGTTTCCTACGCCTTCGCCCGGGTGGACAACGTGGAGATGTTCAACCTGTACCAGCAGACCCTGGACCGCAACGCCGGTGCCATCAACACCCTGCTCCTGGTGACCGGGTCCTGGTTCGTGGTCCTGGCCGTCCAGGCGGCCCACCGGGACGACAGCCGGGCCGCCGGCCGCAACATCGCCTTCGGCTTCCTGTGCGGTGCCGGCTTCCTGGCCATCAAGGTGTTCGAGTACGCCGCCAAGTTCGGCGAGGGGATTTCCCTCTCCAGCAACACTTTCTACAGGTTCTACATTGGGCTGACCTTCTTCCACTTCATGCACGTCATCCTGGGCATGGTGGTCCTCGCCATCCTTTGGGTTAAGACCCGCCAGGGCGCCTACGGCAGCCACGATGCCCACGGCCTTCAGAGCGGGGCCGCCTACTGGCACATGGTGGATCTGTTGTGGATCGTGCTGTTTCCCCTGGTTTATGTGATGCGATGAGCGCTTTCCTGAATCCCGCCCACCGGGCCTGGCTCATTCTCCTCGTCGCCACCGGCGCCACCTGGTGGCTCGGTGAAGTGGGCGCCGCCGGCACCGGTGCCATTCTCGCCATGCTGGCTCTCGCCTTCATCAAAGGCCGGCTGGTCATTCTGGATTTCATGGAGTTGCGGGGCGCTCCCCCGATGTGGCGCCTTCTTCTCGAAGGCTGGCTCATCGTGGTGGCCGGCCTCATTCTTCTCGCCTACTGGATCAGCCTCAAGTGACAAAGCACGCGCCGCCCTTCTACGAACCCTCCGGCGACGAAATCGCCCTAGTCGAGCACGCCTTCCGGGAACGATTGCCGCTCCTCATCAAGGGCCATACCGGCTGCGAAGCGAAGGCAGCCTAAGTAAAGCGATCACCGAACCCGCCGTTCTAACGACATCCTTATAGAGGTGGCGCGATGGTTTCAGAAAGCGCGACAAACAAGATCGAGATTTGGCTGGCCAGATGCGGCATGTTCGACATCGTTGGCTACGTGATCGGCTGGGGAATACTGGGCATGTGTGCGCAGCCGTTCATGATCAGTCCGGCAGCGACGGCCCAGGAGCACTTCAGTTTTTATCAGGAGCACAGCACCCGCATCATGGTGGGCATGACCATCGCCAGTTTCTGTGCCGGGATCTTCATGTTGTTCGTCAGCCAGATCGCCACGCAAATGAAGCGGAGGGAAAAGCCTGGCCAGCACGCGCTGTCGACGGTCCAGCTCGTCGGCGGTCTCCTGACGGCTTGGGTCGGCATGATGTGCCCCATGATGTGGTTGGCCGTGGCCCAGTTTTCCACTCAGCTGGGTCCGGACCTGGTCAAGTTCTTTCACGTCATGACCTGGTATGTGTTCGATGGCACCTACATGGTCACCATTGCCCAGTTTGGCGCCATCGGCCTGATGGGGCTCTATGACGAAGGCAAGGATCCGCTCTTCCCGAAATCCACCGGCCTGATCGGTGTCCTGCTCGCGGTCGGCTATGCCACCCTGGCACTGATTCCCTTCGACCATACCTTCATCTTCTCGTATGACGGTCTTTGGAACTGGTATTTCGTCTGGATCACGTTCTTCTGTTATCTCATCTGGGTGAGCAGCTTGTGCGTCAAGGACCTCAAGCGCAGTCAGGTGGCCGTCGAGCGAAATCCGGTCGGTGCCCAAACGCTGGCTCGCTGAGGCCCGCAACGGGAGAACTCGAATGATCAACTTGAAGAAGGAACTGGCGCTTCCGGCCGTGGGCTTGACCGGTTTCGAGGCGCCGCTCAACGAGACCGAACTGGCGATCCAGGACACCTTGCACAAGTTCGCCAAGGATGTGCTGCGACCCGCCGGGCAGGAACTCGACAAGATGACTGCGGAGCAGGTGATCGCCCCGGGTTCTCCCTATTACGAGGTCCTGGGCAAGGCGGCGCAACTTGGGTTCGATTCCAGCCTGCTCGAGCAGATGCCGCCGGAAACGGCGATCCGGGTCGAGTCGATCATCGGCGAGGAAATGGGCTGGGGAGACGTAGGCCTGGGCGTCTCGTTGGCGGTCCTCACCTTTCCGCTGGAAATGGCCAAGGCTGTCGGCAATCCCGAATTGGTCGAGGTGTGTAGCGGGAAGATCGGTTGCTGGATGATCACCCATCCCGACAAGGGCAGCGATGTCCAGATCTTCGACATGGCGCGCGAATGGCCCGTCAAGGGCGGCCAGGGAAACAAGGGCAACGTCTGGGGCGTCGTGGGGAAGGATGAAATCGTCATCAACGGCCAGTGCTCTGCCTGGGTCTCCAACGGCGTCGTCGCGCAGGTGGCGCTCGCCTATATCGGCGCCGACTATGGCGACGGATTCTTCGACGCCAGCGGCCGCTCGAACGGCGTCGCACTGATCATCCCCCTCGACCTGCCCGGCGTTTCGAAAGGCAAGCCGCTGGACAAGATCGGGCAGCGCGCGCTGCCGCAGGGCGAGATCTATTTTGACAACGTCCGCGTTCCCAGGCGTTTCGCGATCGCGCTCAAGGACGACTATTACGGCAACCTCGCTTCCGTGTGGGCATTCGCGGGTTGCCACATGGGCCAGCTGCTGACCGGACTGGCGCGTGCGGCGTTCGAGATGGCGCTGCAGTATTGCCACGAGCGCAAGCAGGGGGGCCAGTTGCTGATCGATCACCAGCTCACGCGCTGGCGGCTGGGCGAACTGCTGCGCCGGGTCGAGCTCTGCCGCGCCGTCGCCCGCCGCTCGCTCACCTATGCCCGGCTCACGCCGGCCGGGCATCCCTACGCGACGGCGTCGGCCAAGGTCACGGTCACCGAGGAGGCGATGAAGATCGCGACCGAGGCGCTGCAGCTCTTCGGCGGCAACGGCACCTCGCGCGAGTACCCGATCGAAAAGCTGTTCCGCGACGCCCGGTCCGCGCTGATCGAGGACGGCGAAAACTATGTCCTGACCATGCGACTGGGCCTGCTCGCGCAGCAGCTCTATGCCGAGGGCTGGTCGAACAACTGAACATCAACGCAAGGAATCGAGATGGCCAAGCATTCCGTCGTCGTCTATGGCGCCAGTGGTTACACCGGCATGCTGATCATGGACTGGTTGATCGATCAGAACATCCCCTTCACCGCTGTCGCGCGCAGCGCCGCACGGACCAGGGAAATGATGGCCCAGCGTGTCGTGCGCCTCGAGTCGGCCGTCTACGAGATCATCGAGGCGTCGCATGGCGTCGAATCGCTGACCCGGGCTTTCGACGGCGCAAGGATCGTCTGCAATACGGTCGGCCCCTTCGTCAATTTCGGGCTGACGGCGATCGAGGCGGCACTCCGGGCGCGCTGCCATTACCTGGACACCACGGGCGAGCAGAGCTACGTGCGCCAGGCCCGCGAGCGCTTCGGTGAGCCGTTCCGGCAGGCGGGCCTGCTCCTCGCGCCGTCGACGGCCTACATGCACACGTACTCCGAGATCGCCGCCGAACTGGCTTTGGAGACATCCGGGATCGATGCGCTCGAGACCAGCGTGCTTTGTCGCGGACCCCGCGGCGGCGCGTCGGGGGTCACGGTGGGGTCGACGGCATCGATCTTCGAGATCTACCGCCAGGAGTCCTGCTACCTGTGGGAGAAGAAGCTCGTTCCGCATCCGGTCAACACCTCGTACACCGTCGTCGCCCCGGACCTCTTGCACCCCGTGTTCACGCTGCCCTGGGGCGGCACGTCGTTGCCGGTTTTCTACGAAAACGATCCGCGCGTGCGCAGCTGCATCTCCAGCGTCGGTTTCTACGACAACGACGTGATGAAGCTGGTGCATGCCCTGGGCCAGAAGTGGGAGAGTGAATACAAGGATCTGCCCAAGGAGGCGCAGGACCAGGTGATCAAGGGTCTCGTCGACTCGACGACGCCCAGCATGCCGCCGCGCGAGCGCACCACCGTGTCACGCACGGTCGACATGGCGATCGGCCGCGGGCAACTCGCCGCGGTGCGCGCGACGGTACGCGGCGTTACGCCTTACATCTCGACCGGCGCGCTGCAGGCGGCCGCGGTGCAGAAGCTGCTCGATGGCGAGACCGCGAGAGTCGGTTTCGCGTCGGCCTGCAAGGCCTTCGGTCACCGCTATCTGCTGGGTTTCCTGGAGCAGCGCGGGCTGGCGAGCGCCAGCGTCGCCGCGCTCTGAGTCCCGACCATGGCGATCATCGACTTCTTCGACCGCGGCTGGCGCATCAACCCCGAGGGTGCGGCCTATGTCCAGGAGGAGCGCAGCTACAGCTTCGACGAGGTCGGGCGTCTGAGCTGCCGCATCGCGCGCGCGCTGCAGGCAGCCGGGTTCGGCCGCGGCGGCAAGGGCGCGATCTGGGCCGGCAATGACGTCACCGCCTGGACCTGCACGCTCGGGCTGTGGCGGGCTCAGATGGCATGGATTCCGGTGGGCGCGCGCAATGCCGCCGAGGAGAATCGGCACGTCCTCGATGCCTTCGACTGCGAGGTGCTGTTCTTCCAGAAGGAGTACGAGGCACCGATCGCCGCGCTGCGGCCGCGGTTGGCGAAGATCGGACTCTACGTCTGCATAGACGGGGAGGCCGAGGGCGCCGTCTCGCTGGCTGCCTGGGTCGAGGGCCACGCCGATACCGACCCGGGCATGACGGTCGATCTCGACGATGTGGTCGCGATCTCGCCCACCGGCGGCACCACCGGTCTGCCCAAGGGGGTGATGAACACCCACCGCAGCATTCAGACCTTCGTCGCCCACTTCATGATCGGCTGCAGCTATGGCGCGGCGGATCGCCCGGTCAACCTGGCGGCGGCGCCGATGACCCACACCTCGGGACTACTGTCGCTGCCGTGCACGGCACGCGGCGGCACGGTCGTCATCCTCCCCAAGCCCGACCCCGCGCTGCTGCTCGGCGCGATCCCGAAGCACAAGGTGACCGAAATCTTCCTGCCGCCGACGGTCATCTACCGACTGCTCGACATCCCCGACCTGAACAAGAGAGTCGACTTCTCGTCGCTGAAGTATTTCGTCTATGGCGCGGCGCCGATGTCGGTCGACAAGCTCAAGCGCGCGATCGAGGTCTTCGGAGCGGTGATGATGGGCGGCTACGGCCAGACCGAAGCGCCGGGGTCGATCTCGTACCTGCCACCGGACGCGCACTTCGACGACGGCGGGCTCGCGTCCGACGAGCGGCTCGCGTCGGTCGGGCGCCCCAATCCGCTGATCCGCGTCGAGATCATGGACGACACCGGCGCCGTCTTGCCGCCGGGCGCGACCGGCGAGATCTGCGTCCGTGGTGACCTGGTGATGAAGGGTTATTACAAGGACCCGGCCAAGACCGCGGAGACGATCGTCGACGGCTGGCTGCACACCGGGGACATCGGCCACATCGATGCGGGTGGCTGCCTCCACATTACCGACCGCAAGAAGGACATGATCATCAGCGGCGGCTTCAACGTCTACCCGAGCGAAGTCGAGCAGGTGATCTGGGCTCACCCGGCGGTGCGCGACTGCGCCGTCATCGGCGTCCCCGACGAGAAGTGGGGCGAGGCGGTGAAAGCGGTGGTCGAGCTCAACGCCGGCCAGAGCATCGGCGCCGACGAACTGATCGCGCTATGCAAGGAACGCCTCGGTTCGGTCAAGGCGCCCAAGACGGTCGACTTCATCGCCGCCCTGCCGCGCAGCGCGGTCGGCAAAGTCTTGAAGAAGGACTTGCGTGCCGAGTACTGGCGCGGCATCGAGCGGAGGATCTAGAACGATGCCCCGGCTCTACATCGCCGGCATCGCGATGACGGTCTTCGGTCGCCACCTGGAGCGCGGACTGCACGACCTGGCCGGCGAAGCGCTGCAGGGCGCGCTGAAGGACGCCGGCTGCGTTGCCGCAGACATCGGCGTCGCCTACTACTCGGGCATGACCAACGGCGCGCTGCAAGGACAGATCTCGGTGCCGGGCCAGGTGATCTTTGGCAAGATCGGGATCGAGGGCATCCCGGTGTTCAACGTCGAGAACGCCTGCGCCTCGGGCAGCAGCGCCTTTCACCTCGCGCTGCAGAGCCTGAGGGCGGGCGCCACCGACGTGGCGCTGGCGATCGGCGCCGAGAAGATGAACATCCCCGACAAGGCCCGCGCGATGGCGTTGTTCGAGGCCGGCTGGGACGTCTCGCGCGCCGAGGAAAACTACGCCACCCTGATCAGGATGGGCGAAGGCATCACGCCGCCGCCTGGATCGGAATCGACCCGGCCCTACAGCCGTTTCATGGCCATCTACGCGGCGATGTGCCGCTGGCACATGCGGACCTATGGCACCACGCAACGCCAGATCGCCGCAGTCTGCGCCAAGAACCATGGTCACTCGGTCCACAATCCCTTCTCGCAATTCCGCCGACCCTTCACCATCGACGAGGTACTGGCGGCGCCGCCGATCACCTATCCGATCACGCTGCCGATGTGCGCGCCGCTGTCCGACGGCGCCGCCGCCGCCATCGTTTGCACCGAGGAGGGACTGAAGAGGATCGGTGCCGATCGCCGCCGCGTGGTCGAGGTCGCGGCCAGCGTGATTCGCAGTTTTAGCCACCGCGGCATCGACGAGCCGGAAAGGAGCATCGGCCGCCTGGCGGCGCTGCAGGCCTATGAGATCGCGGGCGTCGGGCCCGGCGACATCGACGTCGCGGAAGTCCACGACGCCTCGGCGATGGGTGAAATCATCCAGGCCGAGAATCTCGGCTTCGTCGCCCCGGGTGACGGCGGCCCGGCGGCCGAGCGCGGCGAATTCACCGTCGGCGGCCGGATCCCGATCAACCCCTCGGGCGGTCTCGAATCCAAGGGCCATCCGCTGGGTGCCACCGGCATCGGCCAACTCTACGAGCTGGTGACCCAATTGCGGGGCGAAGCCGGCGCGCGCCAGGTCGACGGCGCCCGCCATGCCATGCAGGAGAACGGCGGCGGCATGCAGGGCGTCGAGGAAGCCGCGGTGGCGATCCATATCCTGAGGCAATGAGCGCGAAGTTCAGCGGCACGCGGCCGATGTCGCCGCAGCACGCCGTCGACGTCGGCCGGCTCGCGGCCTACCTGCGCGCGCAGGTCGACGGGTTTTCCGGCGCACTCGCCGTCTCGCAGTTCAAGGGCGGCCAGTCGAATCCAACCTTCCTGCTCGAGGCGGGCGGCCATAAGTACGTATTGCGCCGGAAACCCCCGGGGAAGCTGCTGCCCTCCGCGCACGCGATCGATCGCGAGTACCGGATCATCTCGGCACTCGCGAGGACCGACGTTCCGGTCGCCCGAACGCACGTGCTGTGCGAGGATGACTCCATCATCGGAACGGCGTTCTACGTGATGGACTACGTCGAGGGGCGTATCTTCTGGGACCCCTCGCTGCCCGGTCTCGCGCCGGCGGAGCGGAGCGCGATCTACGCCGAGCTCAATCGCGTCATCGCCGAGCTGCATCGCGTTGACTTCGCCGCCATCGGCCTTGCCGACTACGGCCGCGTAGGCAATTACCTCGCGCGCCAGATCGACCGCTGGACCCGCCAGTACCGCGCCTCCGAGACCGAGCGGATCGAGGCGATGGACAACCTGATCGCCTGGCTGCCGGCGAACGTCCCCGCCGGGGACGAAACGCGGATCGTGCACGGCGACTATCGCCTCGACAACGTCATCTTCGACCCTGCGGCGCCACGCATCCTCGCCGTCCTCGACTGGGAGCTCTCCACGCTCGGGCATCCGCTCGCCGACGCCGCCTACCACTGCATGACGTGGCGGATCCCGCCCGGACAGTTCAATGGCCTGGCGGGTCACGATCTCGCCGTGCTTGGCATCCCGGGCGAGGACGAATACCTCGCGCTGTACCGCGCCCGCACCGGCGGTGCGCCCGTCGATGCAGCCGAGTGGGAGTACTGCATGGCGTTCAACATGTTCCGCCTCGCGGCGATCCTGCAGGGGGTCATGGCGCGCGCGCTGCAGGGCAATGCGTCGAGTGAAGAGGCACTCGCTGCCGGGAGGAGGGCAGGGCCCTTGGCCGAGCAAGCGTGGCGCCAAGTCGAGAAGATTGTCGCCGGAAGACACTGAAGCGAGGGCGAGCATGGATTTCGCGTACCCGGAGAACGTGCGGGCGCTGCAGAAGCGTCTCGAGGCCTTCATGGATGAACACATCTACCCGAACGAGGCGGTCTTCGACGCCGAGGTCGAGGCCAATCGCCGCCGAGGCAACCCTTGGGTGTCGACGCGGATCCTCGAAGACCTGAAGGCGAAGGCGCGGGCCGCCGGGCTGTGGAACCTCTTCCTGCCGGAATCGCAACTCGGTGCCGGCCTCACCAACCTCGAGTACGCGCCGCTCGCCGAGATCATGGGCCGCTCGCACATTGCGCCCGAAGCGTTCAACTGCTCGGCACCCGACACCGGGAACATGGAGGTGTTGGTGCGCTACGGCAGCCCCGAGCAGCAGCGGCAATGGCTGGAGCCCCTGCTCGCGGGCACGATCCGGTCCGCCTTCGCGATGACCGAGCCGGGCGTGGCGTCTTCGGATGCGACCAACATCGAGGCGAGGATCGTGCGCGACGGCGATGACTACGTGATCAATGCAAGCAAGTGGTGGTCATCGGGTACACCGGATCCACGCTGCAAGGTGCTCATCTTCATGGGCAAGACCGATCCGGGTCACCCAGACCGGCACAGGCAGCAAACGATGATCCTGGTGCCGATGGACGCCCCGGGACTCCGGCTGGTTCGGCCGCTCACCGTATTCGGCTATGACCACGCGCCACATGGCCACGGCGAAATCGAGCTTCGCGACGTGCGCGTGCCGGCGACTAACGTGCTGCTCGGCGAAGGCCGCGGCTTCGAGATCGCGCAAGGGCGCCTCGGGCCCGGCCGCATCCACCACTGCATGCGGCTGATCGGCCTCGCCGAGCGCGCGCTCGAGTTGATGTGCAAGCGCGCAATCGGGCGCGTCGCCTTCGGCCGCCCCCTGTCCGACCAGGGTGTCACGCGCGAGCGGATCGCCAATGCCAGGATCCTGATCGACCAGGCGCGGTTGCTCGTCCTCAGTGCCGCATACATGATGGACACCCTCGGCAACAAGGTCGCGAAGAAGGAGATCGCAATGATCAAGGTGGTCGCGCCGAACATGGCCTGCCAGGTGATCGACTGGGCGATTCAGGTCCACGGCGGCGGCGGCCTGGCCGACGATTTGCCGCTCGCACACGCGTATGCGCATGCGCGCTCGCTGCGCTTTGCCGACGGCCCCGACGAGGTGCACCGCAACCAGATTGCGCGCTACGAACTCGAGCGCCATCGGGCGTGAGCGCCTCCATGCGTCGCATCATTCCCATCAAAGTGGCGGCGGCCGCCGGTGCGGCCGTCGCCGAGGAAGCCCGCACGCGCCTGGAGCGCTCGGGCTTCATGCCGATGATGACGCTCCGCGAACCTCGCCTCTCCGAGTTCGTGGGGAGGTACAAGGCGCTCGGCTACGACGTCGAGCTTTTGCCTTATGCGGACGACCACACCAAGGACGCTTCGGTCGAGGACTATGCGACCCTTTACGTGCGCAAGGCGATGCGACCGCCTGGCCCGGGGTGAGCAGGCGAGCGCACGATCAGGTTAGCGCCGGCGGCGGCGTATATCGCGAAGGAATCGCGGTTCGATACGCCTGGATCGAGTGCCATCGCGACGACCGCGCGACATCCGGGGTCAGTCGCTGTGCTCCGCCACCGCCTCGATTCGACGTACTTCCAAGGCTTCGACGACGACGAGAGCACGGCTAGGCTGGTCGGAGCGCCTGCGGCTCGGCCTGCCCTTCCCGGGTCCTGCTGGACTTCGCCACTTTGGCGATGATCTCCTCCATCACCTCCGCCGGAAATGCCCGCAGCATCACCGTGTGCACGTTGCCGCGTTCGTCCACCGCAAGCCTGAGCCCCGTGACGGCCCTCTCGTCGGGCGCGTCGAGCACGGTGACGAGATCGAAGCCGCCGTCGTAACCGCCACGCGTCCAGTAGATTTCCTTGACCGTCACCCCGTGTTCCGCGGCCAATCCGCGGAACGCCCGCGCCCGCTCGCCGAATTCCTTGAGCTTGCTGAGCCCCTGCTCGGTCAGGGTCGCGAGAACGATATAGATACCCATGGCATCACCTCCTCTTCAAGTAACCCGAAGAATGCTTCGGAAACCGCTTCCTGCGCTGCGGCGAACAGCGGTTGGCGTCGCGATCTCACGGAACGTCCGTGGACTCGCAACCTCCGCCTTCCGTATTTCCATCCATCGACCGAACAAGCGAGCGGCTGGCGCCGCGTGCTGCTCACCGCGATTTCATGGTCGGCGGTCTCCATGTCCGTTGATCGACCCGAAGACATGCGACCCACTCGGCGAAGACCGCATCGAAATTCGCCGATCGGAACCATCGCGCTACTCCGCGCCGGTCAGCTGCAGGTACTTCTCCTGCAGTCGATTCTTGTCTTCCAGGTGGTCCGGATCGGGAATGATGCAATCCGCGGGGCATACCTGGACGCATTGCTGCCTCTCGAAATGCCCGACGCACTCCGTGCATTTGCCGGGGTCGATGATGTAGGCGTTCTCGGTCGGAGAGATCGCCTCGTTAGGGCATTCCAGTTCGCACAGGTTGCAGTTGACGCAATCGATCGTGATCAGCATTGCCATTGCATCCCTCCTCGGTTCGGATGCGGCTCGCCGGCGAGTCCTCTGCCGGTACTCGTAGAGCCTGTTGACCTTGGGTGCCATTAGGCACCTCGGTTCTGCCGGTCGCGTTGACTAACGAAGACACTGGCTTGACATTTGATGACAGCGTGAAAGTGAAGACTTGGCAAGGGACAGCAGTCAGTGCCCTCATAAGGCTGGCTTCAGCGTGCGCCAGTGCCTGAGACCGATCGAGTTCCTATGCCGCCATTGCCGAGGCGATCGAAGGTCTGCGCAAGGTGGAGTCCCGCGTGGCGCCGATCGGTGCGCGCCCCACCCCTCGGCGATGGGGGGGTTCGGCGGCGCCGCGCCCCGTAACGTGCGCACTGTGCAGACAGCAGCGCCCCGATCGCGCCGCCGCGGACCGCGGAGGACCCGGGCGGCGGCGGACAGCAACACCACCCCAGGAGACAACGAGATGACCCAAGTCGCCGAAATGAGCAGCCGCCCTGCGGCCCCGGCCGTCGTCAGCGCCGCGTCGCTTTCGACCTCGATCAAGGTCGAGCCGCTGACCTGCGCCATCGGCGCCGAGCTGTCGAACGTCAACCTCGGCGTCGCCGCGCGCGACGCCGACCAGATCGCCGAGATCCGCGCCCTGCTGCTGAAGCATCGGGTGCTGTTCTTCCGCGATCAGGACATCACCCGCGCCGAGCACGTGGCCTTCGCGCGCAACTTCGGCGAGCTGGAAGACCACCCGGTGGCCGGCAGCGATCCGGAGCACCCGGGCCTGGTGCGCATCTACAAGTCGCCCGAGCAGCCGAACGACCGTTACGAGAACTCGTGGCACACCGACGCCACCTGGCGCGAGAAGCCGCCGTTCGGCTGCGTGCTGCGCTGCGTGGAGTGCCCGCCGGTCGGCGGCGACACGATGTGGGCCAACATGGTGCTCGCCTACGAAAAGCTGCCCGAGCACGTCAAGGCGCAGATCGCCGGCCTGCGGGCGCGGCACTCGATCGAGGCCAGCTTCGGTGCGGCGATGCCGATCGAAAAGCGCCTGGCCCTGAAGGCGCAGTTCCCCGACGCCGAGCACCCGGTCGTGCGCACGCACCCCGAGACCGGCGAGAAGGTGCTGTTCGTCAACGCCTTCACGACGCACTTCACCAACTACCACACGCCGGAGTTCGTCCGCTACGGCCAGGACTACACGCATGGCGGCTCCGATTTGCTGCGCTACCTGATCAGCCAGGCGTTCATCCCCGAGTACCAGGTGCGCTTCCGCTGGAAGCCCAATTCGATGGCCATGTGGGACAACCGCTCGACCCAGCATTACGCGGTGATGGACTACCCGCCGTGCCACCGCAAGATGGAGCGCGCCGGGATCATCGGCGACAAGCCGTTCTGAGCGCTGCCCACCGGATTCCGACCAACTCGACTTTCCAAGGACTTGCCATGAACTTCCTCGACGGTTCGCTGTTCCCCGAAAACCAGGACAAGCTGGTCATCACCGTGGCCCCCTACGGCCCGGAGTGGATGCCCTCCGACTTCCCGGAAGACATTCCGGTGACGATGGAGGAGCAGATCCAGAAGGCGGTCGACTGCTACAACGCTGGCGCCACCGTGCTGCACCTGCATGTGCGCGAGCTCGACGGCAAGGGCAGCAAGCGGCTGTCGAAGTTCAATGAACTGATCGACGGCATCCGCGCCCGGGTGCCCGACCTCATCATCCAGGTCGGCGGCTCGATCTCCTTCGCGCCGGAGTCCGAAGGCGAAGTCGCCAGGTGGCTGTCCGACGACACGCGCCACATGCTGGCGGAGCTGAAGCCCACGCCCGACCAGGTGACGATCGCCATCAACAGCAACCAGATGAACGTCGTCGAGCAGATGACCGAGGCCGACATCGCCGGCACCTCGCTTGCCGACCCGGCGAACTACCGCGCCTACCGCGAGATGACGATTCCCGCCGGCCCGGAGTGGGTCGAGGAGCACATCCGTCGCCTGTCGGCCAACGGCATCCAGACCCACTTCCAGCTTGCCAACATCACGCAGCTCGAAACCGTCGAGCGGATGATGCGCCGCGGCGTGTGCAACGTGCCGCTGATCCTGACCTGGGTGGCGATCGGCGGCGGCTTCGACGCGCCGAACATCTACAACCTGGCGAACTTCGTCCGCGCCTGCCCCGACAACGCGGTGCTGACGCTCGAGACGTCGATGCTCAACGTGCTGCCGCTGAACATGATGGCGATCGCGATGGGCCTGCACGTGCGCTGCGGCATCGAGGACAACATCTGGACCCAGGACCGCAAGGCCAAGATGTCGAGCGTCAAGCAGATCGAGCAGCTGGTGCGCATCTCGCGCGAGTTCGGCCGCCCGGTCGCCAACGCGAAAGAGGCGCGCGAGATCTACAGGATCGGCACCTTCTACAAGAGCGCCGACGAGACGCTGGCCGCCAACGGCTTCGCGCCCAATCGCAAGCCGAAGCAGCCGACGCTGCTGAAGGCGGCCTGAGGCAACGCCGACTGCGCCGACGGCCGCGCGCAGCGCGCGCCCGCCGCGGCGCTCCGACGCCCGCCGTATCCGACACGGACCCCATGAATCAACCGACCGTCCTCATCGTCCCCGGCCTGCGCGACCACGTCGAGGAGCACTGGCAGACCCTGCTCCAGGCCAGGCTGCGTGCCGCCGGCCGCCCGGTGGTGGCCGTGAGGCCGATGGGGCGCGCCGATCTCGACTGCGAGGCGCGCGTCGACGCCATCGAGCGCGCCGCGTATGCGATCGACGGCCCGGTTGTGATCGTCGCCCACAGCGGCGGCGTGATCATGGTGGCGCACTGGGCGCAGCACTCGCGGCGGCCGGTCCGCGGCGCGCTGCTGGCGGTGCCGCCGGACTTCGAGACGCCGATGCCGGCGGGTTATCCGACGGTGGCTGAACTCGATGCCGCCGGCTGGCTGCCGGTGCCGCGCAGGCCGCTGCCGTTCCCGAGCATCGTCGCCGCCAGCCGCAACGATCCGCTGGCCCGCTTCGAGCGGGTCGAGGAACTGGCGCGCGCCTGGGGCGGACGGCTCGCGGACCTCGGCGAGGTCGGGCACCTGAACCCCGCCTCCGGCTACGGCGAGTGGCCGCAGGCAGACGACTTCATCCGCGAGCTGGCAGCACTGCCGGCCGCGGCCCGCGCGGCCTGAGCGGCGCGCGGCAAGGAACACGGGAGACACAGAGGTGGCAAGGGCGATTCGCTTCTACGAGACCGGCGGACCGGAGGTGCTGAAACTGGAGACGGTCGAGGTCGGCGAGCCCGGCGCCGGCCAGGCGCGGGTGCGGCACAGCTTCATCGCCGTCAACTTCATCGACGTCTACTTCCGCACCGGCCGCTATCCGCTGCCGCTGCCGAACGGACTGGGCTCGGACGCGGTCGGCGTCGTCGAAGCCGTCGGCCCCGGCGTCACCGACATCAAGCCGGGCGACCGCGTCGGCTACCTGCTCGGACCCCAGGGCGCTTACTCGGACGTGCGCGTGATGCCGGCCGAGGTGCTGATCCCGATCCCGGACGGCATCTCCGACCGCACCGCCTCGACCATCATCATGAAGGGCATGACGGCGCAGTACCTGTTCCGTCAGGTCTATCCGCTGAAGGGCGGCGAGACGATCCTGTATCACGCCGCGGCCGGCGGCGTCGGCCTGATCGCCTGCCAGTGGGCGCGGGCGATCGGCGTGACCATGATCGGCACCGTCAGCACCGAGGAGAAGGCGGCGGTGGCGCGCGAGAACGGCTGCGCCCACACCATCGTCACCGGCGGCATGTCGCCGGAGGACATGGCGCGCGAGATCCCGAAGCGCGTGCGCGAACTGACGGCTGGCCGCGGCGTGCCGGTGGTGTACGACTCGGTCGGCCGGGACACGATGATGGCCTCGCTCGACAGCCTGCAGGTTCGCGGCTCGTTCGTCTCCAACGGCACCACCTCGGGGCCGGTGGTCATCGACTCGACGCTGCTGGCGGTCAAGGGCTCGATCTGGATGACGCGGCCGGCGATGGTGCACTACGCGACGCCGCGGGCGCACATGCTGGCGATGGCGAGCGAAGTCTTCGACATGGTGCTGGCCGGCAGGATCCATAGCGAGCCGAAGCAGACCTTTACCCTGGCCGACGCCGCCGAGGCCCATCGCGCGCTCGAGTCGCGCAAGACGGTCGGCGCGACCGTGCTGGTGCCCTGAGCGGCCCGCACGGCTCCGGAACCCGGACGGCGATGAACCCGCACGCGCTCGACTCCTCCCGCGGCCTGCCCGACGACTATCTGATCGGCAAGCGGCAGGCGTGGTTCGCCTTCGCCATGACCATCGGCCTGATGCTGTTCGACTACATCGACCGCCAGGTGATCGTGTCGCTGTTTCCGTACATGAAGGACGAGTGGGGGCTGTCGGACAAGCAACTCGGTTCGCTGGTGTCGATCGTCTCGATCACCGTGGCCTTGGGCGCCTTGCCGGTGGCGCTGCTCGCCGACCGCTACAGCCGGGTCAAGAGCATCGTCGTGATGGCGACGATCTGGAGCCTGGCGTCGATCTCCTGCATGTTCACCCGCAACTATGGCCAGTTGCTGGCGGCGCGCTCGCTCGTCGGCCTCGGCGAGGCCGGCTACGGCTCGGTCGGCGCGGCGCTGCTGTCGAGCGTCTTTCCGGCACGGATGCGCGGCGCGCTGCTGGCGGCGTTCTTCGCCTCGGCGTCGGTCGGCTCGGTGCTCGGCGTGCTGCTCGGCGGGCTGATCGCCGCCCAGTGGGGCTGGAAGGCGGCCTTCGGCGTCGTCGGCGTGCCGGGGCTGCTGCTCGCACTGCTCTATCTGAAGGTGCGCGACTACCGGACCGTCGAGCTGACGCCGGAGCTCGACCAGGCCACGCAGTCGACCGGCAGCACCGCCGCGTTCGTCGCCCGCGCGCTGGTCCGCTCGCCGACGATGTTCTGGGTCTGCCTCGGCGGCGCGGCGCAGCTGATCGTGGTCTCCGCGATCTGGGCCTGGCTGCCAAGTTTCCTCAATCGCTACCACGGCGTCGCAGCCGGCCAGGCCGGCGCCAAGGCGGCCGTGGTCGTGCTCGCCGGCGCCATCGGCAGCGTCGTCTGGGGCGCGCTGGTCGACCGCGCCGGCAAGAACCGCAAGCGCAACAAGCTGCTCGCGATGGCGGCGTTGTGCCTGATCGGCGTTGTGGTGCTGGTGTCGACCTTCGGCGCAACGGCCGGCGCCGCGCTCCCGCTTCAGGCGCAGTTCGCGCTGATCGCCCTCGGTGGCTTCCTGATGACCTGTACCGTCGGCCCGGTGTCAGCGGTGGTGATCGACGTCGTCCATCCCGGCGTGCGCGCCACCGGAGCCTCGGTGCTGTCGCTGTTCCAGAACCTGTTCGGCCTGGCGGCCGGGCCGTTCCTGGCCGGCGTGCTGTCGGACAGCTTTGGTCTCGCCACGGCGATGACGATCATCCCGGCGGCCGGCGTGCTGGCCGCCAGCTTCTTCCTGCTGGCGGCGCGGAGTTACGAGCGCGACCTGCAGCGCGTCGGCACCGTCAGGATGGAAGCCGACGACATCACGCCTGCCGGCGCCCGCAAGGCGATGGCCTGATCACTGAATCCAGAACTTCGGCGCCGCCGCGCGGCGCTTGCACAGAACCCGGAGGAACCATGCTCGGATCGATGATGCAGCAGCCGCTGCTGATTTCCACGTTGCTCACCCATGCCGAACGGCACCACGGCGAGCAGGAGATCGTCTCCCGTCGCGTCGAGGGCGACGTTCACCGCTATACCTACCGCGATCTCGCGGCGCGGGCACGGAAGATGGCCAACGCGCTGGCGATGCTCGGCATCGAGCACGGCGACCGCGTCGGCACGCTGGCCTGGAACGGCTACCGGCACATGGAGCTGTACTACGCCGTGTCGGGCTCGGGTGCGGTGCTGCATACCATCAACCCGCGGCTGCACCCGGACCAGGTCGTCTGGATCTGTGACCACGCCGAGGACCAGGTGCTGTGCTTCGACCTCACCTTCCTGCCGCTGGTGGAAGCGATCGCGACGCGGGTCAAGACGATCAAGCACTTCGTCGCCATGACCGACCGCGCCCACATGCCGGCCTCGAGCAAGGTGCCCAATCTGCTGTGCTTCGAGGAACTGATCGAGGCGCACCGGGCCGAGTTCGACTGGCCGATATTCGACGAGAACACTGCGAGCTCGCTGTGCTACACGTCGGGCACGACCGGCAACCCCAAGGGCGCGCTGTACAGCCACCGCTCGACGGTGCTGCACAGCTATGCGATCGCGCTGCCCGATGCGATGAACTGCTCGGCGCGCGACAGCATCCTGCCGGTGGTGCCGATGTTCCACGTCAACGCCTGGGGCCTGCCGTACGCCGCCTGCATGGTCGGCGCCAGGCTCGTCTTTCCCGGCCCGTGGCTCGACGGCAAATCGCTGTACGAACTGTTCGAGCACGAGCGGGTCACGGTCTCGGCCGGCGTGCCGACCGTGTGGCAGGGGCTGCTGGCGCACGTCGAGGCCAACGGCCTCGCGTTCGGCACCATGCGGCGCACGGTGATCGGCGGCTCGGCCTGCCCGCCGGCGATGACCCGCGCCTTCCAGGAGCGCTACGACGTCCAGGTGCTGCATGCCTGGGGCATGACCGAGATGAGCCCGCTGGGAACCGTGTGCACGCTGAAGCACAAGCACCTGGCCATGGGCGCAGAGGAGAGACTGGCGCTGCAGGCCAAGCAGGGCCGCGCCGTCTACGGTGTCGACATGAAGATCGTCGACGCCGAAGGCCGCGAACTGCCGCGCGACGGCAAGGCCTCCGGCGAACTGCTGGTGCGCGGCCCGTGGATCATCGCCAGCTACTTCAATGGCGAGGGCGGCGACCCGCTCGTCGACGGCTGGTTCCCGACCGGCGACGTCGCCACCATCGACGCCGACGGCTACATGCAGATCACCGACCGGGCCAAGGATCTGATCAAGTCCGGCGGCGAGTGGATCGGCTCGATCGACCTCGAGAACATCGCCATCGCCCATCCGGCCGTGGCGATGGCCGCCTGCATCGCCGCCAAGCATCCCAAGTGGGACGAGCGGCCGTTGCTGGTGGTGATGAAGAAGCCCGGTGCCGAACTGAGCAAGGAAGAGCTGCTCAAGTTCTTCGAAGGCAAGATCGCCAGGTGGTGGACGCCGGACGACGTGGTGTTCGTCGACAGCATTCCGCTGGGCGCCACCGGCAAGATGCAGAAGAACAAGCTGCGCGAGATGTTCAAGGACTACCGGTTGCCGACGGCGTGAGCCGTCGGGCCGGAGCAAGCGCGATCGCAGCGGCGGGCGACCGATGACCACGCTGACGCTGGGCCGACTGCAGGGCCTCGGTCGCGCGCTGTTTCCGGGCGTGCTCGCCTGCGCAGTCGTCGCCGCGGCGGCGACTTTCCTGTCCGAGCACTACGGCGCGCCGGTGATGCTGTTCGCGCTGCTGCTCGGCATGGCGATGAACTTCCTGTCCGCCGACGGCCCCTGCGCCGAGGGCATGGGCTTCACCGGCCGCGAAGTGCTGCGCATCGGCGTGGCGCTGCTCGGCCTGCGCATCACCATCGACCAGGTCACCGCCCTGGGCTGGTTTCCGCCGCTGCTCGTGGTGGGCACGGTGGCGGCAACAATCATCGTCTCGGTGATCGCGGCACGGCTGGCCGGCTTCAAGGGCCTTTTCGGGCTGCTCACCGGAGGCGCCACCGCAATCTGCGGCGCTTCCGCCGCGCTGGCATTGGCGGCGGCGATGCCCAATCACCCGCTGAAGGAACGGGCGACGCTGTTCACCGTGATCGGCGTCAGCACGCTGTTGACGGTGGCGAAGATTGCCTACCCGATGATCGTGCGCGCGCTCGACCTCGACCCGATGCAGGCCGGCGTGTTCCTCGGCGGTACCATCCACGACGTGGCGCAGGTGGTCGGCGCCGGCTAAAGCATGTCCCGGGAAGCGGGCGATACCGCCACACTGGTGAAGCTGATGCGGGTGGCGATGCTGCTGCCGGTGATCGTGGTGGCGGTGACCATCACCCGGCTCGGCATCGGCGGCGTCGAGGGAACTGCCGGCGACAGGCGGCCGCCGCTGCTGCCGTGGTTCGCGGTCGCCTTCGCCGCGCTGGTCGTCGTCAACAGCCTGGGCTGGATTCCGAAGCCGCTGATCAGCTTCGGCAATGACGCCTCGCGCTGGTGCCTGGTCGCGGCCATCGCCGCCATCGGCATGAAGACGCAGCTGAAGGAACTCGCCACGGTCGGCATCAGGCCGATCCTGCTGATGGTCGGCGAGACGGTATTCCTCGCCCTGCTCGTGCTGCTGCTGCTGCGCTGGGCGCAATGATGCACTAGGAAAGCGGCATTTCCCCTTCTGCATTCAGAGGATCGCGCCGCGCCGGTGCCGCGTCGCCCCGGCCGTCTCAGTCACCCTGTTCATCGACGAGACCTTCAGGCCCTTTCCGCCACTCCCATGGGGGAATGGGGCCATTCGATTTCCAGAGGCCGACCCGCTTGGATCTTGCCCATCTTTCGAGCTGAGTGAGTCGATGACGCCTCGGCCCCGGCAGATGGTGGTAGTGCATGCGCGAGACCCATGCATGTCCAAGCATGACCATGCGCTCGTTCACGTTGATCCAGTCCGACCCCTGAGCATGCCGCACATAAATCGTTGCCAGCGTTCGCCCGTGTATGTCGGTGCCATGGCTTTCAATGTGCACATGGCGTCCGCCGATCAACTTGATCAGTCCAGCTTTCGCGGTGTTGCCCCAGTCTTGCCCTTCTTCCGGACAGTCAATCGAGTCGAGACGGACTCGGATATCACTCCAAGCATCGGAAACGATAACGGTATCCCCATCGAGCACGTATCGCACTTTGACTCTCCTGAGATCGCCAGCCGTCTGTGCCGGCGCTGGCACAGTGCGCGCGGATCCGCCAGCGAACATCAGAACCGTGATGATCGCTGCGACCGCGACGATCGCGAGGACGACAAGCCCACCAGTGTCCACCCCGACTACCTCCTCGGTGACCAGGTCGACTCAGAGTCAGCGGTCTGCGCATGCTGCCTCGTTTGTCTTCTCGCGGGGGTCCTTCGATTCATCCGGATGCGGCCTCCGCTCGATCCGATTGCCAGCAGAGCGGCGAATCCTTCCGCAGGGCGGATCGCTTCGTCGCGCTGCGATCGGTGGCGCTCTGGCTCGGCGCGAGATGCCTCAGGGATCGCGCGGGTGACGGCAGCACCGTCCGGAGGCTCACTTCGCGAGACCCCCTGTACTTCGCCATCCGGGCACACGCACGGCCTGACCATCGGGCGCTCCTAGCAATCTTGTGCCGCTCAGCTCGCGCCGACCCGAGCGGCTACCTCGCGCAGCGCCCGCTCGAACACCTCGACCGACTGCCCGCCCTGGATCAGGTGGCGGCCGTTGATGATGATCGACGGCACCGAGCGAATGCCGAGCGCCTGCCAGTGGCGCACCCCCGCCCGCACCTCGTCGGCGCCGGCGCCGTCGAGCAGAAACTGCCGTGCCTGCACCACATCGAGCCCGGCCTTGGCCGCCGCCTGCAGCAGCACCTCGAGCGAGCCCGGATTCTCACCGCGCACGTGATAGGCAGCGAGCAGCGCGTGCTTGAGCGCGAGTCGTCGCTGCGGGCCCGCCGTCGTCGCCCAGTGCAGCAGGCGGTGCGCATCGAAGGTGTTGAACACCCGCTTCCGCTCGCCGAAGTTCAGGCCGGCCGCGGCCGCCCGCTGGCGGATGAGCGCCTGGCGAGCGGCGAGTTCCTCGGCGGTACTGCCGTACTTGCGCGCGGCGTAGTGCGCGATGTCTTCCCCGTCGGGCGGCATGTCCGGGTTCAGCTCGAACGGCTGCAGGTGCAGCTCGACCGCGATCCCGTCGCCGAGCCGCGCGATCGCCTGTTCCAGGCTCGCCAGACCGATGGCGCACCACGGGCAGGTCACGTCCGACACGAAGTCGATCCTCATCGGCGCTCCCTGCCGGCGAGGCGCCGGCGCCTCGCTCAATAGGCGTCGAGCGCCAGCGCCGTGGCGTCGGCGCCGTCGACGATGGCGTCGCGCAGCCCCGGCGCGCGGCTCAGGATGTGCTCGGCGTAGAAGCGCGCGGTGACGACCTTGGCCGTCATGAACTCGACATCCGTGCCTTCGGCGAGGTGGCGCTCCGCGGCGAGCAGCGCGCGCCCCATCTGCCAGCCGGCGACCAGGCTGCCGCCGAGCATCAGATAGGGCACCGAGCCGGCGAACACCGCATTCACATTGCTCTTGGAATTTGCCAGCACGAACGCCACGACGTCGAGGAACGCCTGCCGCGCCGCCTGCAGCCGCCTGGCCATGGCCGTGGCTGCGGCGCTGCCGCTGTCGTTCAGCGCCGCCTCGGTCGCCTCGATCTGCGCGGCGATCGCCCTTGCCGTGCGGCCGCCGTCGCGCAGCGTCTTGCGGCCGACCAGGTCGTTGGCCTGGATCGCGGTGGTGCCTTCGTAGATGGTCAGGATCCGGGCGTCGCGCAGGTACTGCGCGGCGCCGGTCTCCTCGATGTAACCCATGCCGCCGTGCACCTGGATGCCGAGGCTGGTCGCCTCCAGGCTCATCTCGGTGGCGTAGCCCTTGTGCAGCGGCACCAGGAACTCGTAGACGGCCTGGTTCTGCTTGCGCGTCGCCTCGTCGGGGTGGGCGTGCGCCGCGTCGTAGGCCGCCGCGGCCACCGCGGCCATCGCCCGGCAGCCCTCGGTCAGCGCCCGCATCGTCATCAGCATCCGCTGCACGTCGGGGTGACGGATGATCGGCGCCGCGCCGGGCGTGGAGCCGTCCACCGGCCGCGACTGCACGCGGTCGCGGGCGTACGCCGCTGCCTTCTGGTAGGCGCGCTCGGCCACCGCGATGCCCTGCACGCCGACGGCGTAGCGGGCGGCGTTCATCATGACGAACATGTACTCGAGGCCGCGGTTCTCCTCGCCGACGAGATAACCGACCGCGCCGCCGTGGTCGCCGAACTGCAGCACCGCGGTCGGGCTGGCCTTGATGCCGAGCTTGTGCTCGATGCTGACGCAGTGCACGTCGTTGCGCGCCCCCAGCGAACCGTCCTTGTTCACCAGGAACTTGGGCACGATGAACAGCGAGATCCCCTTGATGCCCTCGGGCGCCCCCGCGACCCGCCCGAGCACCAGGTGGACGATGTTCTCGGCCAGGTCGTGCTCGCCATAGGTGATGAAGATCTTGGTGCCGAAGAGCTTGTAGCTGCCGTCGCCCTGCCGATCCGCCCGCGTGCGCACCAGCGCCAGGTCGCTGCCGGCCTGCGGCTCGGTCAGGTTCATGGTGCCGGTCCACTCGCCCGAGATCATCTTCGGGATCCACGCCTGCTGCTGTTCGGCGCTGCCGGCGGTGAGCAGCGCCTCGATCGCGCCGTCGGTCAGCAGCGGGCACAGCGCGAAGCTCAGGTTGGCGCTGTTGTTGATCTCGATGCAGGCCGAGCCGATCAGCTTGGGCAGGCCCTGGCCGCCGAAGTCGAGCGGATGCTGCAGGCCCTGCCAGCCGCCTTCGGCGTACTGGCGGAACGCTTCCCCGAAGCCGGGCGTCATGGTCACCGCGCCATCGCGGAACGACGACGGGTTCCTGTCGCCCTCCCAGTTCAGCGGCGCGATCACGCCCTCGTTCAGCCTGGCGCATTCCTCGAGCACGGCCTGCGCGGTGTCGAAGCCGGCTTCCTCGAACCCGGGCAACTGCGCCACGGCGTCGATGTCGGCCAGATCGCGCATGCAGAACAGCATGTCCTTGACGGGGGCACGGTAGGTCATCGGTTTTCCTCCTGTTGGAGTCAGCCGGCGCGGTTCAGTGCGCCGCGGCCATGCGGGGCGCCTCGCGGCCGCGCGGCTCGCGGCGGACGGTCGGCAGCAGGAAGTGCGACAGCGCCGGAATCAGCACCACCGCGCCGATCATGTTCCACAGGAACATGAATGCCAGCAGGATGCCCATGTCGGCCTGGAACTTGATCGGCGAGGCCGCCCAGGTGATCACACCGGCGGCCAGCGTGATGCCGACCAGGACCACCACCTTGCCGGTGAACTGCAGCGTGCGCCGGTAGGCCTCGCGCAGCGGCACGCCGAGTCGCTGCTGCGCCAGCTGTACCGACAGCAGGTACAACGCGTAGTCGATGCCGATGCCGACGCCCAGCGCGATCACCGGCAGCGTCGCCACCTTCACGCCGATGCCGAGCCAAACCATCAGCGCTTCGCATAGGATCGAGGTGATCACCAGCGGCACGATCGCCACGATCACCGCGCGCCAGCTGCGGAAGGTGACGAAGCACAGCACGATCACCGCGCCGTAGACGAGGAACAGCATCTGCAGCCAGGCCTTGCGCACGACGATGTTGGTCGCGGCGTCGATGCCGGCGCTGCCGGCGGCGAGCTTGAACTGGCGCTCCGGGGTACCGTTGGCGGCGGCGAAGCCGGCCGCCGCGGCGACCACGCGGTCGAGCGTTTCCGCCTTGTGGTCGGCGAGGTAGGCGATCACCGGCATCACCGAGCACTCGGTGTTGAACAGATCCGGATTGTTGACGCTCGCCTGCTGGGCGCCGTAGTTCAGCACGTCCTGGTTGCGGGCGATGGTCAGCCACTTCGGGCTGCCCTCGTAGCTGCCGGCAGTGATCTGGCGGACGGCGTTGGCCAGCGACAGCGTGGTCTGCACGCCCGGCACCTGCTGCAGCGTCCAGGCCAGCCGGTCGGCCTCGACCAGCGTGTCGTACTTGAGGCAGCCTTCCTTATCGGTCTTGACGATCACCGCGAACTGGTCGCTGGAGAGCGAATAGTTGGCGGTGATGTAGGCGTTGTCGCGGTTGTAGCGCGAGTCCGGCCGCAGCTCGGGAGCGCCGGGATCGAGGTCGCCGATCTTCAGCTGCGTGCTGGCGAGGAAGCCGCCGACCAGCAGCAGCGCGGCGACTGCCACCGCCGCGGTCGCCCAGCGCCGCTCCGTGAACCGCTCGAGAAGGCCCCACACCTTGTTGAAACCGCGGTCGCGGTTCCCGTCGCTGTCGGCGCGCAGGCTGCGCAGGGCGGCGGCTTCGCTGACGCCGACGTACGACAGGAACACCGGCAGCAGGATCAGGTTGGTGACGATCAGCACCGCCACGCCGATGCTGGCGGTCAGCGCGAGATCCCTGATGACCGGTATGTCGATCACCATCAGCACCGCGAAGCCGACCGCGTCGGCCAGCAGCGCGGTGAGGCCGGCGAGGAACAGCCGGCGGAAGGTGAAGCGCGCGGCGACCAGCTTGTGCGCGCCGCGGCCGATGTCCTGCATGATGCCGTTCATCTTCTGCGCGCCGTGCGACACGCCGATCGCGAACACCAGGAACGGCACCAGGATCGAGTAGGGGTCTAGCTCGAAGCCGAGCAGCGCCACCAGCCCGAGCTGCCAGACCACGGCCGCGATCGAACAGGCAATCACCAGAAGCGTGCTGCGCACGCAGCGGGTGTAGGAAAGGATGATCGCCGTCGCGATCAGCGCGGCGATGCCAAAGTAGGCGGCCACCTGGAACAAGCCGTCGATGAGGTCGCCGACCAGCTTGGCGAAGCCGATCGCGTGCATCCGGACCGCCGCCGGCTTGCCGTCGACGCTGCTCTCGTGCTTGGCGCGGATGGCCTCGACGCCGCGCGACAGCGCGCGGTAGTCGATGCGCTCGCCGGTGGTCGGATCCCTGTCGAGCAGCGGCACGATGATCATGCTCGAACTGAAGTTGTTGCCGACCAGGCTGCCGACGATGCCGGAGCGGGCGATGTTGCCGCGCAGCTGCTCGGTCGCCTTTTCCGAGCCGTCGTAGCTGTCGGGCATCACCGGGCCGCCGCGGAAGCCTTCTTCGGTGACTTCGGTCCAGCGCACGGCCGGCGTCCAAAGCGACTTCACCCAGGCGCGGTCCACGCCCGGCGTCAGGGTCAGCTCGTCGCTGATCCGGCGCAGCGCTTCGAGGTATTTCGGGTCGTATATGTCGCCGTCCGGGTTCTCGACCACGATGCGCAGCGCGTTGCCCAGCCCGCGCAGGTCGTTCCGGCTTTCGAGGTAGTTCTGGATGTAAGGGTGCCCCTGCGGCAGCATCTTCTCGAAGCTGGCGTTCAGGCGCAGCTTCGTTACGGCCGCAACGCCGAGCAGCACGGTCAGCAGCGCGCACAGCAAGACCACGGCGCCGCGGTTGTTGAAGACCAGTCGCTCCAGGCGCGTTCCGGTGCGAGGGTCGAAGTGTTCCAGGGCGCCCGGGATCGGCGCGTCGGTGTGGCCGGCGTGACCGTGCATGTCTGTGTCTCCTTGCGCCCAGCTACTGCAGGGTCTGCGACTGGACGCCGCGCGGACCGGCGACGACCACCGAATCCTTGCCCGTGGCGATCACCGCGGCGGCGGGAATCGGCCGCTCGACCTTCGCCGCCTTGAAGCTGGCGCCGTCGTCGCTGCTGACCAGGATGTGCCCGGCCTGGCTGACGACGACGATGCGTCCGTCTCTGTCGGCCGTGCTGCCGGTCAGCCCGACCTGCAACCGTGTCTCCACCGGCTGCCAGCTGCGGCCGCCGTCGGTGCTGCGCAGCGCCGTGCCGCGCAGGCCGTGCACGAGCACGGCGCGCTCGTTGCCGACGATGCCGAACAGCGTGCCCTTGTAGGGCAGCTCCAGCGCGCGGAACTCTCCGCTGGCGCGGTCGAGCTTCAGCAGCAGGCCCTGCTCGCCGGCGATGTAAATGTCGCCGGCAATGCCCCGCACCGCATACAGGTGCAGCGCCTTCGGGTTGTCGATCACGTGCAGCATCGGCTCCCAGCTCGCGCCGCCGTCACGCGTACGCAGGGCGAGGCCGAAGGCGCCGACGGCGATGCCGTTCGTTTCGCTTTCGAACCAGACGTCGAGCAACGGATTCTCGGCGCCCTGGGCGGCGAACTTCTTCGCCTCGTCCAGAGCCGCCGCGAGCCTGCCATCGCCGGGCTTCGCCTCGCGGGTGTAGTAATCGAGCATGAGCGCCCCGGCGCTGCGCCCGTCGAGCTGGCGGGTCCAGGCGGCACCGGCGTCGGTCGAGCGCAGCACGACGCCGTCGTGCCCGACGGTCCAGCCCGACTTCTCGCCGGCAAACGCGACGGCGACGAGGTCGGAACTGAGCGGAACCTCCGCCTGCGTCCAGTTCTCGCCGCCATCGTCGGAGTAGAGGATGTGCCCGCGCTGCCCGACGGCGACGATGCGCTGGCCGGCGCTCGCCAACCCGTTGAGCAGGGCGCGCGACGCCAGCTGGCTCTTGAGGGCCGGCGTGTCGAGCACGTCGCGAAAGCCGTTCCCCGCTGCGGCGGCTATGGCCACTCCGGCGGCAGTGGCGGCGCCGATTGCCCAGAGGAGGGCGCGCTTGAGCATGGTCTCGGGTCCTCGCTGTCCGTTGATCGGAACGAGCCGGACGGTTCGCCGGCGGATCGCAGGACCGATTCTGCTGATCCGCACCAGACACAGCCCCCCTCGCGGTCGGGGGGAGCGACAGCATCCGCGAGCGGGCGCGTCGGGTGAGCGTGGACGCAATGCTGGGTTCGAAGCCGTGCGGTGCCGGCGAAGGACGTGTCGAGGTTCTACCCGCGCCTGCGCCGATCACGCCGGCGCCATGACGAACAAGGGCCCCGATCGGGGCCCTTGTTCCTGGTGACCGGACGGACGCGGACTTACCGGATTCCGGACCCCGCCAGCGCGTCCGCTGTCCACTCGCGCTCGGCGAGCGGCTTGGTGTGGCGCACCCCGCCAGTCTCGGCCACGTAGCCGGTCAGGTGGTAGTTGCGCGCCACCAGGTCATAGTGGCTGAACATGTCGGTGTACGGCGCCGGCAGGTCATAGCTCGGCGTCATGTACGCCAGGCCGACGCGGTACAGCTGTCCGCGCGCGTCGTACTGGTCGGAGGCCAGCGCCGCCCACGAATCCTCGTCGAGGTAGAACACGCGCTTACTGTAGACGTGCCGCTTGCCCTCGCGCAGCGTCGCCTCGACGACCCACACGCGGTGCAGTTCCCAGCGGACCAGGTCCGGGTTCAGGTGGTTCGGCTTGAGCAGGTCGTCCTGCTTGGACTGGTACACCGCCGCGTAGGTGTTGTACGGGACGTAGATCTCCTTCTTGCCGACCAGCTTGAAGTCGTAGCGGTCCATCGAGCCGTTGAACAGGAAGATGTCGTCGAAGGTGTTGGCGCCCGCCGTGCCGGGGTTCGGCGTGTCGAAGGCGAAGTCCGGCGCGACCTTGACGCGGCGCTGGCCGGGCAGGTAGCTCCAGGCGCGACGGTCCTTGGCGCCCATGTCGATCGGGTCGACGATCAGCAGTCCCTCGCCGGCCCGGCGCGCCGGACCGGTGTAGATGAGGCGGATGCGCCAGTACGTCTCGGCGCTGGTCTTGGTTCCGTCCCAGAACGGGTACTCCTGCACGCTGTTGCCTTCGGTGGCCAGCGCCGGGCGGCCGTTGGCGTCGACGGTGAGGTTGCGGTACTTGGACTCATAGGCCTGGCCGTTGAAACGCACCAGGTGGTTCCACATCGCCTCGTAGCCGTCCTTCGGGATCGGGAACGGGAAGCCGGCGTGCGCGCCTTCGATCGAGCGGCCGTTGTTGGTCGTCTTCGCCTTGCCGGCGTTCTTCGCCGTGTTGTCGGCGACGAACTTCGGGAACGCGACCGTGCGGTGCGTCGGATAGACGTCGACGCGGAAGCTCGGGTACTTCTGCAGCATCGCCTTGGTGCCTTCGGTCAGCTTGTCGGCATGCTGCGCCATGTTCTTGGCATCGATCGTCAGGCGCGGCTTCTCGTTGCCGAACGGGTTCGGCCTGATGCCGTCGCCGGCCTTGAAGCCGGCCGGCGGCGTGGTCAGGCCGCCGGTGTAGGCGGGAATGGTGCCGTCCTTGTTGCCGGCGCGCTCGGCGCCGATCGGCGTCAGCGTGGTGCCGAGCGACTTGACCTCCTCGGCGGTCGGCGCGGCATTGACCTGCGCCGCGAAGGCGACGGCCAGGATGGCCGCGAGTCTATTCAGCGGAATCTTCATGGTCGTTCTCTCAGAAAGTGGTCTTGAAGGTGAGGCTGACGAAGCCGCGGTCCTTCAGCAGCGTCGTGAAGCCGTTCTGGGTGGTGACGGCCACCCCGTTGTCGCGATAGCGGCCGAGGTAGTCGATGTACTTCAGGTCGAAGCGGTACTTCTGGAACACGTCGGCGCCGACGCCGATGCTCCAGTTGCCGTTCTTCTCGTTGCCACCGAAGACCACCGGCGCATTGCCGCTCAGGCCCTGCGCGAAAGTCACCGGCGCCTGCAGGTCGACGCCCGGGAACGCCTGGTACCAGGTCGGCGTGAAGGCGACGGCCAGGCCGACGTAGTTCTTGGTCGTGCAGCCGTCCCACTTGTCGCGGCCGTTGCAGGGCGCAAAGCCCTCGGCGTAGAAGAGGTTCTCGCCGCTCCTGACCTTGGCCCAGTGCGACCACACCAGCTCGGCAGCCCATGTCGCGGCGTCGAACACCGGCGTCTGCGAGATCACGCCCAGCGCGTTGACCAGGCCGTGGTAGGTATCGCCGCGCGGCCCCTTGGTCTCGCCTTCGGCCGGCAGCCCCGGCGCGATGCCGAGCACCTGGCTGTTCAGCGGCGTGTTGTGGCGATACGAAAGTTCCGCGCCGACGGAGACACCGCCGATGTTCTTCGCCAGGCTGACGCCGAACAGGTCGATCTTGTCGGCGTAGATCAGGTTGTAGCGGCTGTTGTTGGGCCCCACCTGGGTGAGGAAGGTCTGCGGCAGCTTGTCGGCGTAGTTGCGGTAGTAGAAGCCGAGGGTGCCGTCGAGCCATTCCGGACTCCACCGTGCCGCCAGGCCGAACTCACCGTTCTGGTCCGGTTCAACGGGCGTGCCCCGGCTGGCGAAGCCGAGCGCGGGAGACAGGAACTGCCGGTCGGGGCCGTTGAATGCGAAGTCGACCGGGCCGAGATAGGTGCCACCTTCGGGGTAGCGGTACGACTCCCACTCGAACAGGTACTGAGCGGCAATCGACAGCGTGTCGGTGACCTGCGACTGCGCCGAGAGCTGGTTCAGCGGCCGGAACAGTTCCTTCGCCTCCACCCCGGGAGTGGCGAAACCCTTCTGCAGGTCGAGCGGGTTCTGCGCGTAGGCCACGCCGTGCAGGTTGCCGCCGAGGAACAGCGATTCGCCCCAGTACAGCGAGTGACGGCCGGCCTTCACCGCGGTCGGCGCGTTGCCGACATCGAAGCGGCCGAACACGAAGGCATCGAGGATCTCGCCCGACGGCCCCTGGTAGAAGCGGTTGATGTAGTTGCTGTACTTCTTCCCGATGTAGCTCGGGATGTTGGGAAACGGCGGATTCGGATTGGTCCTGCTGTCGTCGCCGTAGGCGGCGTCGTACCAGCCAGCGGCGCTCAGTCGCCCGCCGAAGCGCTTCTTGTAGATGACGTCGAGTTCGGTGAGCAGATCGAAGCGAGTGGCGACGGCGTCGCCGCGGTCGAAGCTGTAGGTGCCTTCGTCGGCGATTGGCGAATTGCCGATCTTGTCATCGCGGCCTTCGACGCGCACCGCGTAATTGAAGCGCACCGTGTTGTCCCAGCGGATCGAGAGATCCGGGATGCCAGCGTCGATTTCGAAGGCCAGCGCGCCGCTGGCCGCAAGGGAGGTTGCAAAGCTCGCCGCAACCGCGGCGGTCAGCCGCCGCCTGAGGGTTCGCGGTGCCTTCGCTTGGCGCTGAAGAGGGGTATTCACGTGATCTCCGCCTTGTGTGTTTGTCGTCACGGCCCGGGCTCGCATCGATACGGACCGCATTGCAGTGAAATGAATTCTCGGTTTGCGCTCCATCGGTTGGCCCCCCCTTGACGCGGGGGCGGATGCGGCCGCGGTGCAGCGCACGCTTCGGCGCGCGACGCGACCCCCCCGCTGCGAGGGGGGCGGTGGCGGCGTCTCGTGCTAAATCTGCCTTGTCAGCCGCGTGGGTCGCGGCCGCGCTGAGGTGTTTGCCGTGCGGCGGCAAAGGCGTCGTGCGAGTCGCTAAGATGTGTTGCCTTGCGCCCGATCACGGCGCCGGGTCCGAGGTTCGAAAAGGGGCACTCCAATGAAGATGTCGGGCGATTTCGCATTTCGGAGCGTGCTGGTGCTGCTGACCGCATTGGCGATGGTCGTCAGCGGAACGGCGCGGGCGCAGGGCGATCCGCCACCGCTGAAGCCGGAGGAGATCGAGGCGCTGGTGGCGCCGATCGCGCTGTATCCGGACTCGCTGCTGACGCAGGTGCTGATGGCCTCGACCTATCCGCTCGAGGTCGTGCAGGCGGCGCGCTGGCAGAAGGCCAATCCGAACCTCAAGGGCGACGACGCCGTCAAGGCGGTGGCCAACCAGCCCTGGGATGTCAGCGTCAAGTCGATGGTCGCGTTTCCGCAGATCCTCGAGCCGATGGATCAGAAGATCGACTGGACGCAGAAGCTCGGCGACGCCTTTCTCGCCGACCAGAAGGCGGTGCTCGACGCCGTGCAGCGCCTGCGCGCCAAGGCTCAGGCGAGCGGCAACCTGAAGTCGACCGAGCAGCAGAAGGTCGCCACGGAGACGCAGGGCCAGCAGACGGTCATCGTCATCGAGCCGGCGAAGCCGGAGGTGATCTACGTGCCGTCGTACAACCCGACCGTCGTCTACGGCGCATGGGGCTATCCGGCCTATCCGCCGTACTACTGGCCGCCATCGCCCATCTACTACCCCACCCCCTACTACGGAGCCGGTATCGCCTGGGGCGCTGCCTGGGGTTTCGCCGCGGGGGCGATCTTCGGTAGCGCCAACTGGGGCGGCGGCGACGTCAACATCGACATCGACAGGGCGACCAACATCGACCGCAACTTCAACCGCAACAACGTCAGCGGTGGCAAGTGGAACCACGACGCCAACCACCGGAAGGGCGCGGCCTACCGCGACAATGCCAGCCGGCAGAAGTACGGCAAGGACGTCGGCGGAGTTGCCAACCGGCAGGACTTCCGCGGCCGGGACGGCGGCGCTGGAGACCGTGCGGGTGACCGGGCCGGGGATCGCGCAGGTGACCGGGCGGGAGATCGCGCCGGTGCCGGAGATAGGGGCGCCGGAGGTGCCGACCGCGCGAGCGGCATGGACCGCGGTGGCGCCGGTCGGGACAACGCCTTCTCCGGCGTCGGCAGCGGCGGCGCCTCGCAGCGCGACTTCAATCGCGGCAGCGCCAGCAACACGTCGATGTCGAGCCATCGCGGCGGTGGCGGCTTCAGCGGCGGCGCGACGGCGCGGCCCAGCCCTGCGGCCCGGCCGAGCGGCGGAGCGCCGCGCGGTGGCGGCGGTGGTCGGGGCGGCAGGCGCTAAGGGGGCTGAAGAATGCGAATCACGAAGAACTCGATGAGCACCTCGACGACGATCCGGCTGGCCGGGCTTGCCGGTGCGCTGGCCCTTGGCCTCGCCCTGGCGCCGATCGCCTCGGCGCAGCAGAAGGCGTTTCCGACACCGGAGGCGGCGATGGAGGCGTTCGGCGATGCGCTCGCCCGCAGCGACAGCGAGGCGATGACGGCGTTGC
Source organism: Burkholderiales bacterium (assembly GCA_016716275.1). Lineage (GTDB taxonomy): Bacteria > Pseudomonadota > Gammaproteobacteria > Burkholderiales > Burkholderiaceae_F > JADJWR01. Next base: position 65,242 of record JADJWR010000001.1, read on the forward strand.
TGGGCAGCGGCTACCGCAACTACATCCCGCCGGTGGGTGCCGACTACCGCTACCGTTTCCTGTCCGCCTGGGCAAGAGCGCACTCGGTCAAGCCGCAGGGCGACGGGCGGGCGACCGTGACCGTCGGCACCGACGGCTGGACATTGCCGATTCCGATCGTCAAGAAGGCGCAGGGCTGGGCGTTCGACACCCGCGCCGGCGCCGACGAGATGCGCATCCGCCGCATCGGCCGCAACGAACTGGCGGTGATGCAGACCATGCTGGCGATCTACGACGCGCAGAAGGAATACGCGATGTTCGATCGCGACGGCAACGGCGTGCGCGAGTACGCGGCCCGATTCGACAGTTCGCCCGGCAAACGGGACGGCCTGTACTGGCCGGTCAAGACGGGCGAGCCGCCGAGCCCGCTCGGGCCGGCCTTCAGCGCGGCGCAGGCGGCCGGAGGCAGCAGCGCTGCCGGCTATTACGGCTACCGCTTCAGGCTGCTGAACGCGCAGGGCAGGAGCGCCCCGGGCGGCGCCTACGATTACACGGTGCGCGGCAAGAAGATCGGCGGCTTCGCCGCCGTCGCCTGGCCGGTCAAGTACGGCGACACCGGCGTGATGACCTTCATGGTCAGCCACGACGGCGTGGTGTTCGAAAAGGACCTGGGTCCGAACACCGCCGCGCGCGTCGCGGCGATCACGCGCTTCGATCCGGATTCGGGCTGGGTCAAGGTCGACCCGTCCAAGCAGTAGGTCATCGCGTCACCCACGAAAACAGGCGCCAAGCGCCCGTTTTCTTTTGATCTTGGTCGCCGGCCGATCCGGCAGCCGGCGTATGTTCTTCGTCAGGTAGCCGTCCCGCTGCGCGTGCAGTCGCTCATCAGCCCCCGGGTCGGCCGGATTGCGCGCCACAAGGCCGCGCACCAACGATCGCGAACCCGGAGGACTGAATGGCACGCATCGAAAAGGACTTCCTCGGCGAAAAGCAGCTGCCTGACGACGCCTACTACGGCGTGCAGACGCTGCGCGGCAAGGAGAACTTCCACATCACCGGCCTGCCGATGTCGACGGAGCCGTACTTCGTCAAAGCCTTCGGCTATGTGAAGAAGGCGGCGGCGCTGGCCAACCGCGATCTCGGCGTGCTCGATCCCAAGATCGCCGACGCGATCGCCGCCGCCTGCGACCGGCTGATAGCGGGCGAGTTCCGCGAGCAGTTCATCACCGACTTCATCCAGGGCGGTGCCGGCACCTCGACCAACATGAACGCCAACGAGGTGATCGCCAACGTCGCGCTCGAGGCGATGGGGCACAGGAAGGGCGAGTACCAGCACTGCAACCCGAACGACCACGTGAACTTCGGCCAGTCGACCAACGACGTCTACCCGACCGCCTTCCGCCTGGGCCTGATCCTTCGACTGCAGAGATACATGGACGCGCTGACCCGGCTCGCCGACGCGTTCCGCGCCAAGGGCAGGGAGTTCGACAGGGTGCTGAAGATGGGCCGCACGCACCTGCAGGATGCCGTGCCGATGTCGCTCGGCGCCGAGTTCAACGGCTGGGGCACGACGATCGACGAGGAGGTGCAGCGGATCGCCGACGTGCGCAAGCTCCTGCACGAGATCAACCTCGGCGCCACCGCGATCGGCACCACGGTCACCGCCGCGCCCGGCTACCCGGAGCTGGCGACCAAGTACCTGTCCGAGCTCACCGGCGAGAGGTTCATCCTTGCCGCCGACCTGATCGAGGCGACCTCCGACACCGGCGCCTACGTGCTGCTGTCGGGGGTGCTCAAGCGCACCTCGGCCAAGCTGACCAAGATCTGCAACGACATCCGCCTGCTGGCCAGCGGGCCGCGCTGCGGCTTCAACGAGATCAACCTGCCGCAGATGCAGCCGGGCTCGTCGATCATGCCGGGCAAGGTCAACCCGGTGATCCCCGAGGTGGTCAACCAGACCAGCTTCCTAGTCATCGGGCTGGACCTGACGGTGACGCTGGCAGCCTCCGCCGGCCAGCTGCAGCTGAACGTGATGGAGCCGGTGATCACCTTCGCACTGTTCTCGTCGATCTCGACGATGGAGCGCGCCGTCGACAGTCTGCGGGCGAATTGCGTCGACGGCATCACCGCCAACGCCGAACGCACGCGCGAGATGGTGCTCAATTCGCTCGGCATCGTCACGGTCCTGAAACCCTCGCTCGGCTACAAGCAGTGCGCCGAGATCGCGCGCGAGGGCTACGAGACCGGCAAGAGCCTGCACCAGATCGTGGTCAAGGAGCGCAAGCTGCTGACGCAGGAGAAGTGGGACGAGGTCTTCGCGTTCGAGAACCTGATCAGTCCGAAGTTCGAGCAGTAGCGCACTGCCGGCGCTGAAGGAGGGCTCCGATGACGCTATCGATCATTCTGCAATTCGTGGTCGTGCTGGCTGCGATCTGGATGGGTTCACGCTACAGCGGCGTCGGCCTCGGACTGTGGGGCGCGGTCGGGCTGCTGATACTGGCGGTCGCGTTCGGCGTTGCGCCGACTTCGCCGCCGATCGACGTGATGCTGATCATCCTGGCGGTGATCATGGCCGCCAGCGTGATGGATGCGGCCGGCGGCATCGACTTCCTGGTGCGGATCGCCGAGCGGATCATCCGCGCCAATCCGAAGTACGTGACCATCGTCGCGCCGCTGACGACCTGGAGCTTCACCTTCGTCGCCGGCACCGGCCACATCGTCTATCCGCTGCTGCCGGTCATCTACGAGACCGCGCACCAGAGCGGCATCCGGCCCGAGCGGCCGATGGCGGTGGCCACCATCGCCTCGCAGCAGGCGATCACCGCCAGCCCGGTGGCGGCAGCCACCGCGGCGATGATCGGCCTGTTCTCGGAGAAGGGCCTGACGCAATGGGGCCTGCCGGAGATCCTGATGATCTGCGTGCCGGCAACGCTGACCGGCGTGGTCACGGCGGCGATCGTCTCGATGTTCATCGGTAAGGACCTGAAGGACGATCCCGACTACCAGGCGCGCCTGAAGGCCGGCGAGATTCCGGCGCCGAAGTCGGCCGCCGAGCGGCCGCCGCTGAAAGCTTCGGCGAAGCTCTCCGCCTACGTGTTCCTGATCGGTGTGGCGCTGGTGGTGCTGTTCGGCTTCTTCCCGTCGCTGCGGCAGCTGCCCGGTGCCAAGGCGCCGCTCGGCATGCCGATCGTGATCGAGATCGTGATGATGTCGGTGGCCGCGATCATGCTGGCGCTGACGAAAGTCCACGTCGACGAGATTCCCAGGACGCCGACGCTGCGCGCCGGCGTGGTCGCGGTGATCGGCATCTTCGGCCTGGCGTGGCTCGGCGACAGCTTCATCGCCGCGCACAAGGACGTGATCGTGCCCGCCATCGGCGACTGGGCAAAGGCGGCACCCTGGACCTTCGCCTTCGGCCTGTTCTTCGCGTCGGTACTGCTGTACAGCCAGGCGGCGACCACCCGCGCGCTGATGCCGCTGGGCATGGCGCTCGGGATCCCGCCGCAGTTCCTGATCGCGATGTTCCCGTCGGTCAACGGCTACTTCTTCATCCCGACCTACGGCTCGCTGATCGCGGCGATCAACTTCGACCTGTCGGGCACGACCAGGATCGGCAAGTACGTGCTGAACCACTCGTTCATGATTCCGGGAATCGTCGCCACATCCGTGGCAGTGATCACCGGGCTGTTCTTGGCGAAGCTGATGTTCTGAGCGCTGGTTGACGGCCCGCCGTTACGCGGCGGGCCGTATGCTGTGGGCCTCGGCACAACAAGAACGAGGCCGCCATGGGTGCAGGAGCGGGCAGCGGTTCCAAGGGCTCCAGGCTCGCAACGTGGATCTTCATCGCGGCGGTGGCCGGCGTATTCGCCGGCTGGGCTGCCAACGCATGGGCGCCCGACGCCGCCGCGGCGGCATCCCTGGCCGGCTACTTCTCGATCCTGTCCGACGTCTTCCTGCGGCTGATCAAGATGATCATCGCGCCGCTGGTGTTCGCCACCGTGGTGGCTGGCATCGCCGGCATGGGCGACTCGAAGGCGGTCGGGCGCATCGGCGGCAAGGCGCTTGCGTGGTTCATCACCGCCTCGTTGGTGTCGCTGCTGCTCGGCATGTTGTTCGCCAACTGGCTTCAGCCCGGCGCCAACCTCGCGCTGCCGCTGCCGGACAAGGACGCGGCGACCAACCTGAAGACCGGCGGGCTGAACCTGCGCGAGTTCATCGCCCACGTGTTCCCGGCCAGCTTCTTCCAGGCGATGGCGACCAACGAGATCCTGCAGATCCTCGTCTTCTCCTGCTTCTTCGGTTTCGCCATCGCTTCATTGCCGGGTTCGCCGGCGAAGACCGTCACCGCCTTCATCACCGAACTGGTGCCGGTGATGCTGAAGGTCACCGACTTCGTGATGTGGTTCGCGCCGGCCGGCGTGTTCGGCGCGGTGGCGGCTGCGATCACCGTGCAGGGGCTCGGCGTGCTTGCCACCTACGGCAAGTTCCTCGGCTCGTTCTACGGCGCGCTGCTGGTGCTGTGGGCGCTGCTGATCGGCGCCGGCTTCGTCTTCCTGGGGCCGCGCGTGTTCCGGCTCATGGGCCTGGTCAAGGAACCGCTGCTGGTGGCCTTCACCACCGCCAGCAGCGAGGCGGCCTACCCGAAGCTGATGGAGAAGCTGCACCGCTTCGGCGTCAACGACCGCGTCACCTCGTTCGTGCTGCCGCTCGGCTACTCGTTCAACCTCGACGGCTCGATGCTGTACCAGGCCTTCGCGGCGCTGTTCATCGCCCAGGCCTACGGCATCGAGATGTCGCTCGGCCAGCAGCTGACGCTGCTTCTGGTCATGATGGTCTCCAGCAAGGGCGTGGCCGGCGTGCCGCGCGCCTCGCTGGTGGTGGTGGCCGCCGTGCTGCCGACCTTCGGGCTGCCGGAAGCCGGCCTGCTGCTGATCATGGGCATCGACCAGTTCCTCGACATGGGGCGCACGGCGACCAACGTGATCGGCAACTCGATCGCCACCTCGGTGGTCGCGAAGTGGGAGGGCCAGCTCGGCGAGCCGCTGCCGGACGACGGCGATACCGCAGGCGCGGGCGCGGCCCGCCCGGGCGCAGCGTGACAGCCATGCGTGCCCTGCTGCCGGCGCTGCTCTTGGCCGCCGCGGTGCTGCTGCTGCCGGCTGCCTCGGCGCAGTACGTCGCCGACCGGGATGCCAGGCCGCTCACCGGCGTGCTGAAGCGGATCAAGGACGCCGGCGCGGTGCGCATCGGCTTCCGCCAGGCGGCGATCCCGTTTTCCTTCGAAGGACCGGACGGCCGCCCGTACGGCTACGCGATCGACCTTTGCCACGAGATCGTCGACGATCTCGCCGAGGCGGCCGGCATCGCGATGCTGGTCGTGCAGTACCGACGCGTCACGCCGGCCGACCGGATCGCGCAGGTCGTCGACGGCTCGATCGACCTCGAATGCGGCGCGACGACCAACAACGCCGAGCGCCGACGGCAGGTGGCCTTCTCGCCGCTGACTTTCGTCGCCGGCACGCGGCTGCTGGTCAAGAGCGGCAGCGAGGTCCGATCGGTGCGCCAGCTCGGCGGGCGCAGGGTCGTGGTGGTCCGCGGCACCACCAACGAGGAGGCGATGCGCCACCTGGCGACGACGCTCGCGCGTGGCGCGACGATCGTCGTCGCCGGCGACTACGCGCAGGCGCTGGCGACGCTCGCGGCCGGCGAGGCCGACGCCTTTGCCGGCGACGACATCCTGCTCACCGCCTTCATCGCCGAGCGCGGCCTGCAGCGCCAGTACGTCGTGGTCGGCGAGCTGCTGTCCTACGAACCCTACGGAATCATGTTCGCGCGCGACGATCCGGCGCTGGCGCAGGCGGTCGATGCCGCCTTTCGCCGCCTGGCGGCGTCGCGTGAACTGCGCTGGATCTACAACAAGTGGTTCCTGCGTGCGCTGCCGTCGGGCGTTCGGCTCGGGTTGCCGATGAGCGCCGAACTGCAGCGCTCGTTCGAGATCCTCGGGCTGCCGCCCGAGTGAACGAAAGGCGACTCGACGCCAGGCGACGGCGCGTCGGGCGAGCCACCGGCCCGGCAACTGCCGCGCAGACTCAGCGGATGACCTCCCCGAAGTTGCGCGGACTCGGTAGGCTCCGCGGCCCAGCTTCGGGATCCGAACAGGAAAGGTCTTGACCATGAACGATCGATCGGTGGCCGGCCGCCTCATGCACGCGGCTGCGATGGGAATGCTCGCCGCGTCCTGCTGCGGGGCCGCGGCGCAGTCAGCGCCGGCCACGCCACCTCGCATCGGCCTGGCGCTGTCCGGCGGCGGCGCGCGCGGCATCGCGCACGTCGGCGTGCTCAAGGTGCTCGAGGAGATGCGGGTGCCGGTCCACTGCGTCACCGGCACCAGCATGGGTGCGATCGTCGGCGCGACCTTCGCCGCCGGACGATCGCCGGTCGAGATGCAGAAGCTGGTGCTGGAGGCCGACTGGGCCGCGATCTTCCGCGACCAGCCGCCGCGCAAGGAGATCGCCGTCCGCCGCAAGGCCGACGACTACAAGACGCTGTTCGCTCCCGAGTTCGGCGTGACGGAAGACGGACTGGCGCTGCCCAAGGGCGTGATCGCCGGCGTCTCGATCGAGGCGTTCTTCCGCGTGCTCGCCACGCCGGCCGTCGGCGTCACCGACTTCAACAAGCTGCCGATCCCGTTCCGCGCCGTCGCCACCGACATCGAAACGGGCGAAGCGGTGGTGCTCGACCGCGGCAGCGTCGCCAAGGCGATGCGCGCCAGCATGTCGGTTCCGGGGGCCATCTCGCCGGTGGAGATCGACGGCCGGCTGCTGGTCGACGGCGGCATCGCCAACAACCTGCCGATCGACGAGGCGCGCAAGCTGTGCGCCGACGTCGTCATTGCGGTCAACATTTCCACGCCACCGCTGAAGCGCGACCAGATCACCTCGGCCCTGTCGATCGTCGGCCAGCTGGTCAACTTCCTCGGCAAGCAGACGGTCGACGACCAGCTCAGGCGCATGGGTGCGCAGGACGTGCTCGTTGCGCCCGATCTCGGCGACATCTCGGCCAGCAAGTTCGATCGTTCGGCCGAGGCGATCGCGATCGGCGAACGGGCGACGCGCGCGCTGGCCGAGTCGCTGAAGCGCTACAGCCTGCCGCCCGAGCAGTACGCGGCGCTGCGGGCCAGGCAGCTTGCCGAAAGCCGGGCGCTCGGCACGGTCGACGAGATCCGTGTCGAAGGACTGCAGCGCACCAACCCCGAAGTGCTGCTGGGCCTGGTCGACAGCAAGCCTGGCGAACCGCTGAGCGAAGAAGGAATCTCTGCCGACCTGCGGCGCATCTTCGGCCGCCGCGACTTCGAGAGCATCAGTTATCGCCTGGTCGGCGGCGACACAGGTCCACGCGCCATGGTCATCGAGCCGCAGGAGAAGTCGTGGGGGCCCGACTACCTGCGCTTCGGCCTCGGCCTGGCCACCGACTTCGAAAGCGACAGCCAGTTCAACCTGCTGGTCCAGTACCGCAGGTCCTGGCTCAATCGCCTCGGCGGCGAGTGGCTGACCGAGGTGCAGATCGGCCAGGACACGCATCTGTACACCGAGTTCTACCAGCCGCTGCACGAAGCCGGCGTCTGGTTCGCGTCCCCCAACCTGAGCATCGGGCAGACCACGCGCGGCGTCTTCGCCGGCGACGACAAGATCGCCGACTACCGGGTCCGCACGGGCCAGGTCGGCGTCGACGTCGGGGCGACGCTCGGCACCTGGGGGGTGGCGCAACTCGGCCCGGTGTGGTCGCGCATTGATGCGAGGGTGGACACCGGCGTTCCCTTGCTGCCGCAGGTCGAGGAGACCACTGCCGGCATGCGGGCGGCGCTGTTCATCGACCAGACCAACCACGCCTTCTTCCCGACGCGGGGTTTCGGGGCAGCGGCCTCCGCCTACGCCGCCCTCGATTCGTTCGGCTCCGCCGAGTCCTACGAGCGGCTGGAAGGCCGCTTCCGCGCCGCCGCGAGCTGGGGACCGCACACCTTCTACGCGTCGGTGGCCGGCGGCACGGACCTCGACTCGGACATGCCGGCCTACGAGTCGTTCACGCTCGGCGGGCCGTTGCACCTGTCGGGCTACCGGATCAACCAGTTCGCCGGCCGCAGGTACAGCTTCGGCCGCCTGATGTACTACAACCAGACGCTGCCGCTGCCCGACCTGCTGGGCAGCGGCGTCTACCTCGGTGGATCGGCGGAGGTCGGCCGCATCACCGACCGGGTCGACACGCTGCCGTCGCCCGGCACGCTGTGGTCCGGATCGATCTTCCTCAGCGCCGACACCTTCCTCGGCCCGCTGTTCCTCGGCTTCGGCAAGGGTTCATCGGACAACTGGAGCCTGTACCTGCTGCTCGGCGTGCCGTAGGTGGATCGAGTGGCGCCGGGCAACGGCAGGAGCGGGCCCGGCGTCAGTTGCCGATCTCGCCGATCCTCGTCCCCTCCGGGCGGAACGCGGCGCGCTGCGCGTACTTCGCGCTGTCCGAGCCGGCGCTTTCGAGGGCGAGCCGCGCGGCCTCCGGGTATGCCATGGGCGTCCTGCGCTTCTCGATCTCGAGCCGCTTCGTCGCGTCGTTCACCCGCACGCTGTACCGGCCCAGGTTGTAGAGCAGGTACATCGCGAACAGGTTGTCCTCGTCCTCGTACTCGCCTGCCTCGCGGCGGAAGTCGCGCGACAGCACCGAGGGAAAGCGGTTGGGCAGGTCCTTGAACGCCACCTTCTCCTGGTCGTGCGGGTCGACGTAGCCCGAGCCGGGGTACTTGCGATACAGCACCACGTCCAGTCCGTAGCCGCGCGCGTTCCACTGCTCGGCGAGCTTCAGCGCCATCTCGGTGGGGATGTTGGCGTTGACCGCGGCGACCACGGGCCGCTTCAGCAGGCGCCAGGTGTCATCGACATCGAGATCCCGGTAGCCGGCGCCGAACCTGAATGCCGAGCCGATGGTCTTGGCGCAGTTCAGGCGCAGGTAGTCGTACTTCACCTCGCCGCGGTGGTATTCGGTGTCGTGCGCGCGCCGGCGGAAGTCGTCGTTGATGCGGCCGAAGTAGACGACCAATGCCTCCTTCTCGGCCGCCGGCACGCCATAGACGCGGATGCCGACCACCGAGCGCTTGTAGATCTCGCCGAAGTCCAGCCCGAACGAGGCCTTGTCGCTCACCGTGGACGAGGTGCCGAACAGGTACTCGCTCTTCGGGATCCTGACCATCAGCGCGTCGGTATAGAAGTCCTTCGCATGCTTCTCGTCGCGGTCGGCGTAGAAGTTGGCCGAATAGACGAGGTCGTCGCCCCCCGCCGCATCGCGGACGGCGAGCGCGAGGTGCCCCGCCGAGCCGCCCTTGGAAGTGCCGAAGCTCACCAGCAGTTCGAGGTCGTACGGGTCCTGGCGGAGGACGGCGGCGATCTCGTCGACGTTGGCGGGCGCTGGGCCGCCCTTGGTGCCGAAGTCGGCCGCGACAGCATTCGCCGCCAGCAGCAGCGCCCCCATGACTAGCCAGACCTTGCGCACCATCGCTGCTTCTCCTGCCACGAGCGAGATCGCCCGATCGAGCGACGTCCCGTTCTAGCGCCTGCCGCGAGACCGGGACCCGTGCTCCGACCGCCAGCGCGCCGGCGTCGTGCCGCTCCAGCGACGGAAGGCCCGCGTGAAGGCGCTCGCATCCGCATAGCCGAGCATATCGGCGATCAGCCGCACGTCCATCGACGAGTCTTCGAGCATCCGCCGCGCGATCTCGAATCGGCTCTCGTCGACGAGTTTCCGGAAGCTGGTGCCGACTGCGCTCAGGCGACGGGTCATGGTGCGGCTGTGCATCGAGAAAACCGCCGCCACATTGTCCGCGTTGGCGCCATCCGTCGGCAGCGCCGATCGCAGCACGCTGCGCACCTGGGCCGCAAAGTCGTCGCCGTGTCGGGCTTGGAGCGCGTCGATCTGCTGCTGCAGCAGGCGGAGCAACTCGTGATCGACGCCCGGCAGCGGCCGGCTCAGCCAGCGGGTGGCGAACACCAGCCCGTACCGAACGGCGTCGAAACGCAGGGGAGCGCCAAAGAATCGGCGGTAGGGCTCGACGTCTTCCGGCCTGCGGTGGGCGAAGCGGGCCTCGACGGGCGCCCAATCGGGACCGCACAGGCCGCGCATGATGTTCAGCATCACGGCGACGACACCGTCGCCGATCTGGTCGGCGGCCTCGACCTGCGGCTGATAGGCGTCGAAGCTGAGCGTCGCCCGGTCGCCATCGACCGCCAATTCGACCGCCGCGCCGCGGTTGTGCAGATGAAAGAAACGCACGAGGCTGCGCAGCGCCGTTCCTGCATCCGGCGAGTACTTCGCCAGCAGACCCACGAGCCCAAAGGAATCCAGCCCCGCCTGCTGGCCAACCAGGAGCCCGAAGTGCAGGCAGCCGGTGCTGGCCACGCAATGGCTGAAGAGGCGGCCACGGGCGGCGTGGGCAATTCTGTTGTCCGGGTTGTCGAACAGTTTGAGTTCGAGCCCGACCTCTCGGAGCACCGTCGCCGGATCGGCGCCGAGCTTGCGCAGGACAGCAGGAACCGCTGCGATGGTGCCGATCCGGACGGTGGCTGTGCGCGAGCTGCTGCTCGATGTTCGCTGTCGTCCGGCGTCCAAGCGTGTGCCGATTGATCTCACGCAAGGAGCTTAGTTGAGCCTGTCCGGAAATGTCCAATCGGCGTCCGGAAAGGTCGAGCAGGGGGAACGGCAGACGCGGACACTATGCAATGTAGCGGCCAGAGCCGAGCGGCTGCCGATCCGCGGCGGCCGCTCGGCTTCGACGTGCCCGGCTGCCTGAACTGAAGTAGCTTCCGAGAAACGTGAAGCCGCTACGGGCACCGGCGCTGATCGCAACATCTCTCGCGGCTAGCGCGCTCGCGCTGAGCGTCGAGCCGGCACCGACGCAGATACTGTGCGCATCGCCATTTTCCAGCTTTGCAGAAGGAGGTTAGTCGGATGAACAAGCGGATCGTTTGGATCGTTGCCTTGACGGCAGCAATGACTTCGCAGGTGGCCGCGCAGCAGTATGTGTATCCCGCCAAGGGGCAGTCGGCGCAGCAGCAGAAGAGCGACGAGGCGGCCTGCTATCAATGGGCGGTCCAGCAGACGGGCTTCGATCCTGCGAAGGCGCAAGCCCCCGCGGCGCCGCCGACGACGGCCACGGGGACCACTCCCGGCGCGGGGGTACGCGGCGCGGCGCGTGGCGCCATCGTCGGCGAGGTCGTCGGCGGCGACGCCGGGGCGGGCGCTGCGGCCGGCGCGGCGGCGGCGCGGGCGCAGAGCCGGCGCCAGAACGCGGCGACCGCACAGCAGCAGTCGGCGGCCACCCAGCAGCAGCAGGCCGCCTTCGCCAAGGCGCGCGCCGCGTGCCTCGAGGGGAAGGGCTACACGGTCAAGTGACACCAGCCTGCGAAGCCGATCGACCGGCCCCTCAATCAACTGACTGACGAGAGTCCAACCATGGCAGACCCGAAACACGCTCCGGCCGAACTTTTGTCCGCGATGGCCTGGCCGGCGCTGGCGCAGCAGAGCGTCGAGTACTGGACCGACGCCACGCAGCGCACGCTGCTGTTCTGGGACGTGATGCGCCGGCGCAGCAACGCCTACTACGAGCAGCGCGCCAAGGCGGTGCCGAACGTGCTCAGCTTCGACGCCGATCTGGTGCTCGACGCGCGCACGTTCGAGCGGCCGGCCAACTACCTGCTGGTGCGTATCAAGCCGCCGGCCGGAGTGCGCATCGACCCGAAGAAACGCCCGTTCGTGGTGGTCGATCCGCGTGCCGGGCATGGCCCCGGCATCGGCGGCTTCAAGGCCGACAGCGAACTGGGCGTGGCGATGCGCGCCGGTCATCCCGCTTACTTCGTCGGCTTCACCCCCGAGCCGATGCCGGGCCAGACGATCGAAGACATCATGCGCGTCGAGGCGGTGTTTCTCGAAAAGGTCATCGAACTGCACCCCGAGGCCGACGGCAAACCGTGCGTGATCGGCAACTGCCAGGCTGGCTGGGCGGTGATGATGCTGGCCGCGGTGCGGCCGGAACTGTTCGGCCCGCTGATCATTCCCGGCTCGCCGCTGTCGTACTGGGCCGGCGTCGAAGGCGAGAACCCGATGCGCTACACCGGCGGCGTGCTCGGCGGCAGCTGGCTGACCGCCCTGACCAGCGACCTCGGCGGCGGCAAGTTCGACGGCGGCAACCTGGTCAGCAACTTCGAGAGCCTGAACCCCGCGAACACCTACTGGAGCAAGGACTTCAACCTGTGGTCGAAGGTCGACACCGAGGCCGAGCGCTTCCTGGAGTTCGAGAAATGGTGGGGCGGCCACGTCAACCTCAACGCCGAGGAGATCCAGTGGATCGTCGATCAGCTGTTCATCGGTAATCGCCTGGCCACCGGCGAGCTCGTCACCGGCGACGGCAAGCGGATCGACCTGCGCAACATCCGCTCGCCGATCGTCTGCTTCTGCTCCAAGGGCGACAACATCACCCCACCGCAGCAGGCGCTTGGCTGGATCGTCGACCTGTACCGGAAGGACGACGACATCCGTGCCGGCGGGCAGACGATCATCTACGCCATCCATGAGAGCGTCGGCCACCTGGGTATCTTCGTCTCCGGCGGCGTAGCGAAGAAGGAGCACGACGAGTTCGCCTCCAACATCGACCTGATCGACGTGCTGCCTCCCGGCCTGTACGAGGCGGTGATGACGCCGAAGGCGGGTGCGGCCGCCGGGGCCGATCTGGTCGGCGGCGACTGGATCGTGCGCTTCGAACCGCGCACGCTGGCGCAATTGCGGGCGATCGTCCAGCCCAGCGACGAGAACGAGCGCCGCTTCGCCGCCGCGCGGCGGCTCTCCGAGATCAACCTCGGCTTGTATCGCACGCTGCTGCAGCCCTTCGTCAGGGCTTTCGCCGGCACGCAGTTCGCCCGGCAACTGCACTCGCTGAACCCCTCCGAACTGCCATTCCAGCTGTTCTCGGATCAGAACCCGCTGATGCAGCAGGTCGCCGAACTGGCCGAGCAGGTCCGCCAGTACCGGCAGCCGGTGACGCCGGATAACCCGCTGCTCGCGATGCAGGCCAAGGTCTCGGAGGCGATCGTCACCACGCTCGAACGCTGGGGGCAACTGAAGGACCGCAGTTTCGAGCAGATGTTTCTTGCGCTTTATGGTTCGCCGCTGCTGCAGGCGATGCTCGGCATGCGCGCCTCGGACGAGCCGCCGCGACGGCATCCGGGCGTCGAACCCGAGCGGGTGGCCTTCATCCAGCAGCGGATCGCCGAGATCAAGGCGCGCGTGGCCGAGGGCGGCGCGCTCGAAGCGGGCATCCGCAGCCTGGTGTACGTCGGCATGGCCGGGCCGGGCGTGGACGAGCGCGCCTTCAACGAGCTGCGCCTGATCCGCGCCGACCACGACAGCCTGACGCTGCAGCAGTTCAAGCAGATCCTTCGCGAGCAGTTCTTCGCGCTGCTGCTCGACCGCGATGCGGCGCTGGCCGCGATCCCGAAGATGCTGCCGGCCGACCCGGCCTCGCGCGCGAAGCTGCTCGACAGGATCAGGTCGGTGGTTTCCGCCGTCGGCGAGCCGGGCGGCGAACGGGCCGAGCGGCTGGCACGGATCGAGAAGCTGCTCGGGGCCGGTTCCGCGACCGGCCGGAGCCGCAAGGTGGCGTCCAGGAAGCCGGTTCCAGCGCGGAAAGTCGCAAGCGTCCGGGCCCGCAAGAAAGCCGGATGAGCGCGACCTGACAGCGGAGTCCCGATGAGCAGGCAACACGAGAAATACCGGCGGCTGCCCGCCTCCTGCGCGGTGGCGGCGATGGTCGCTGCCGCCAGGCGCGAAGCCGCCGGCTAGGCCGTGGGCTGATGGCACACGTCATCGCCCTGTTCAACGCCCGACGCGCGAGCGTCCTGATCAACCGGCACTAACGGTGAAAGCCCGATGAAGATAGAAGTCCCCCGCCCGGTGCTCAAGGGCAGCAAGGCACTGGTGGTCGGCGTCGCCAACGAGCATTCGATCGCCTACGGCTGCGCCAGGGCGTTCCGTGAGCTCGGGGCCGACCTGGCCATCACCTATCTGAACGAGAAGGCCAGGCCCCACGTCGAGCCGCTCGCCCGCGACCTGCAGGCGCCGATCTTTCTGCCGCTCGACGTGAGCACCGAGGGCCAACTGGAGGCGGTGTTCGAGGCAGTCGACAAGCAGTGGGGCCGGCTCGACATCCTCGTGCACTCGATCGCCTTTGCGCCGAAGGAAGACCTGCAGGGCGGCCTGATCAACTGCTCGGCAGATGGTTTCGCCAAGGCGATGGACGTGTCGTGCCACTCGTTCGTGCGCATGGCGCGGCTTGCCGCGCCGCTGATGACGCAGGGCGGTACGATGTTCGCGATGAGCTACTACGGTGCCAACAAGGTGATCCCGACCTACAGCGTCATGGGCCCGGTGAAGGCGGCGCTCGAGTCGAGTTGCCGCTACCTCGCCTACGAACTGGGCGGCAAGGGCATCCGCGTGCACGCGATCTCGCCCGGCCCACTGAAGACGCGTGCCGCCTCCGGCCTGAAGGACTTCGACCTGCTGCTCACCGAAGCGGCGCAGCGTGCGCCGCTCGGCGAACTGGTCGACATAATGGACGTCGGCTTCACCTGCGCGTATCTTGCTACGCCCTACGCGCGGCGGCTGTCGGGCGAAACGCTGTACGTCGACGGCGGCGTCAACATCATGGCGTGAACGGGTCGGCGAGGCGCGCGCGGACCCGAACCGGATTCGCAGCGACAACTGAAGGGGCGGCTCTGTGGAAAGGTTTCTTGTCAGCAACCTGGCGCCGGTCGGCACCGGCCGCAGGCGCGAGGCGCCTGCCGGGATGCGAGCGCGCGGCGTCGACGCTGCAGCAGCGGCGCTTGCCCTTGTCGCCCTGGCCTTCGCGCCGAGCGCGCACGCCTCGTTCCTGCCGCCCGAACTGATGGACAAGGCGGCGTTCGGCATCGCCTGGTTCGTCCTCATCGTGATGCCGATCGCCGGCATCGTGCTGTTCTGGATGGTGCACGTGCTGCCGGAGAAGATCGCCCACAAGAGGCATCATCCGCAGATCGACGCGATCAAGACGCTATGCCTGCTGTCGCTGGTGTTCGGCGGCCTGCTGTGGCCGCTGGCCTGGCTTTGGGCGTACGTGAAGCCGGTCACCTACAAGCTGGCCTACGGCACCGAGAAGCACGACGACTATTTCCGCCACATGGGCGAGAAGGCGCGGGCCGGGCAACTCGACCGGTTCGAGCTCGAACACCTGCGCGAGGAACTCGACGCGATGGCAGCCAAGGGCGCGCTGTCACCGAAACTCGGCGCGCTGCGCACGGAGCTGGACACCGCGAAACCGGTCACCGAATCCGTCGCCGCGCAGGCGGCCCCCGCCGCAGCCGGTGCCAGGGCAGGGAGCGTCTGATGGAAGCGCTGCTGCTCGCGATCTACGCGTTCTTCGTCTGGCTCATTTTCATCAAGTTCAAGTGGCTGCCGTGGAACACGACGTCGCAGGTCACCGTCGTCATCATCCCGATCGTCGCCATGGCGGCGCTGATCCTGACCCTGAACGTGGTCGCGCCGTCGTCCAACGACGTCCGCGTGATCAAGTACGTGGTGCAGGTGATTCCGCAGGTGCGCGGCCGCGTTCTCGAGGTGCCGGTCGAGCCCAACCGGCTGGTCAGGAAAGGCGAGCTGCTGTTCCGCATCGACCCGGCCCAGTATCAGATCGAACTCGCCGCCGCCAAGGCCAAGCTGGCGGCCGACGAGGCCAAGCTGGCGCAGGCCAGCGCGGGGCTGGTCGACGCGACCGCCGGCGCGCGGCAGTTGCAGGAGCAGCTGAAGTCGGCCAGCGGGCAGGTCGCCGCGCTGCGGCCGCGGCTCGAACTGGCACGGCTGCGCGTGAAGCAGAACCGCGAACTGGTGGCCACCGGCGCCGGCGACCGGTTCGCGCTGGAGCAGGCCGAGGCGAACCTGGTCGAGCTCGAGGGCCAGCTCGCGACCACGGTGGCCAACGAGGCGCAGGTGACACAGAAGCTGTCGGGGCAGGTCAACGGCGAGCAGGCGTCGGTGGCGGCGGCGCGCGCCCAACTGGCCACCGCCAAGGCGCAGGTCGATCTGAGCCGCGCCGACGTTGCCAACGCGCAGTGGAGCCTCGACCAGACCTCCGTCTACGCGCCCGCCAACGGCTACGCCGTCAACGTGCAGTTGCGTGCCGGCTCCTACGTGACCGCGTTTCCGGTGGCGCCGGCGATGAGCTTCGTCGAGGAGGAGTACCAGGTCATCGCCTTCTACGCGCAGAACGAGCTGCCGCTGGTCGAGCCCGGCAACCACGCCGAGTTCACGCTCAAGACTCTTCCCGGCCGCGTCATCAAGGCCAAGGTCGATTCGATCGTCTGGGCGCAGGGTCAGGGCCAGGTGGTGCAGTCGGGCCAGTTGCCGACCACCGGCGCCATCCCGATCGTGCCGGGGCGCTTCCCGGTGAAACTCGAGGTCGAAGCGCGCGACAGGAGTCTCTTTTTCGCCGCCGGCGCCGCTGGCGCCGGCGCGATCTACACCGAACACGCGGCGATGATCCACATCGTGCGGATGGTGATCCTGCGCGTCGGCACGATCACCGACTACCTCGTGCTGAAGCTGCACTGATGCGCAACCGCCTTGCTCTCGTCGCGGCCGTCGTTGCAGCCACGCTGGCTGGCTGCGCGCTGAAGTCGCCGCCGCCGCGGCAGGAGGTCGCCGGGCAGGCGCTGCCCAACTTCCGCGTGCAGGAAAGCTGGGCGGCGACTTCGGCGTCCTCGGGCGCGGTGGCCGACCGCTGGCTGGCGGGCTTCAACGATCCGCAGCTCGACGCGCTGGTGGCCGAGGCGCTCGCCAACAACGCCGACCTGCGCGTGGCCGCAGCACGCGTCGAGCAGGCGGCGGCGTACGTGCGGCTGTCCGGCGGGACGCTGTACCCGCAGGTCAACCTGCGCGCCACCGGGTCGCTGGGGGCGGACGCCGGCGGCGTGCAGGGCATCGGACTGTTCATCAACTGGGAACTCGACCTGTGGGGTCGCATCCGCGCCGGCCAGGCGGCGGCACAGGACCAGTACGCCTCGGCTGAACTCGACGTCGAGTACGCGCGGCAGTCGATCGCGGCGCTGGTCGCGCGGGGCTGGTTTCTCGCCACCGAGGCGCGGCTGCAGAAGGCGGTTGCCGAGCAGATGGTCGAAGCTGCCGAGCGCCAGCTTGGTCTGGCGCAGGATCGGGTGCGCATCGGTGTCAGCGACGAGTACGACGTCACGGTGGCGCGGGCCAGTCTCGCCTCCTACCGCGACAGCGTGCAGAGCCTGGACCTCGCCTACCAGCAGGCGCTGCGCTCGCTCGAATCGCTCGCCGGCCGCTACCCGGCGGCGGCAGCCAGCGTGCCGGCGCAACTGGCGAGCCTGCCGGGACCGGTGCCGGTGGGCATGCCCGCCGAGCTGCTCGAGCGACGCCCGGACGTGGTCGCCGCCGAGCGGCGCGTGGCGGCGGCGTTCTACCGGGTCGAGGAAGCCCAGGCGGCGAAGCTGCCGCGCATCTCGCTGACCGCCGGCGTGAACTCGATCTCCAGCGAGGTATTCCTGCTCAAGGAGCGCGACAACCCGGTGTGGAGCCTGGGCGCGGGAATCGTTGCGCCGCTGTTCCTCGGCGGTCAGCTGCAGGCGCAGCAGGACATCCGCACGGCGGAGCAGAAGCAGGCGATCGCCGAGTACGGCCGCGTCGGCGCCCGTGCTTTCGGCGAGGTCGAGAACGCGCTGTCGGCCGAGTTCAACCTCGACCGCCGCGAGGCGATCCTCAAGCAGGCGGTGGCCGAGAACGTCCGCGCCGTCGAGATCGCCAATGTCCGCTACAAGGTCGGCTCCGGCGACCTGCGCGCGGTGCAGCAGCAACTGCTGGCGCTCGCCGCCGCGCGCAGCGCGCTGCTGCGCGTGCAGAGCGAGCGGCTGGTGCAGCGGGTGAACCTGCATCTGGCGCTCGGCGGCAGCTTCGAGGCGCCGGCGACGCAGCCGGTCGCGGCGAAGTGACGGTTCATCCGGAGGACGGTGGGTTTCACGCGTCTCCGCACGCTCCGGCGTGCGGAGCGATCCGCTTGGGCAATCAAGGGAGATGACAGTGGGAAAGAAGAAGGACGAAGGCAAGCTCGCCGCAGCGAAGAGTGCCGGCGCGAAGGCGGCAACGGAGGCCAGGCCGAGCAAGGCCAGCGCCGCCAAGACCAAGGGTGCGGGCGACGACGCCGCGACGGCCGTCGGGAAGCTGTCGCGCAAGGACTACGAGAAGGAGCTGAAGAAGCTGCACGTCGAGCTGGTCAAGATGCAGGAATGGGTCAAGGACAAGGGGCTGAAGGTCTGCATCGTCTTCGAGGGCCGCGACGGCGCCGGCAAGGGCGGCACGATCAAGGCGATCACCGAGCGGGTCAGCCCGCGCGTTTTTCGCGTCATCGCGCTGCCTTCACCGACCGAGCGGGAGAAGAGCCAGATGTACGCGCAGCGCTACCTGCCGCACCTGCCGGCGGCCGGCGAGGTCGTGATCTTCGACCGCAGCTGGTACAACCGCGCCGGCGTCGAACGCGTGATGGGCTTCTGCTCCGAGGAGGAAGCGCAGGGCTTCCTGAAGATGGTGCCGCTGTTCGAGCAGCTGATGGTCAAGTCGGGGATCGTCCTGCTCAAGTACTGGCTGGAGGTGAGCCCCGAGGAGCAGACGCGGCGGCTCACCGCGCGCATCGACGACGGCCGAAAGATCTGGAAGCTGTCGCCGATGGACCTGAAGTCCTACGACCGCTGGGACGACTACACCAGGGCACGCGACGAGATGTTCGCCGCCACCGACACCCCCTGGGCGCCGTGGCACGTCGCCCGCTCCGAGGACAAGAAGCGGGTGCGGCTGAACGTCATCAGCCACCTGCTCGAGCACGTGCGGTACAAGGAACTGAAGCGCGACAAGGTCAAGCTGCCGAAGCGCAGGATCGGCCGCTACAAGGCTGCCGACTACCCGTTCAAGTACGTGCCGGAGAAGTTCTGATACGCAACGACCCGCTCGCCGCCGTGATGGCGCCCGGCGGATGAGTGCCGTGCCGCGCATCGCGGCCGTGCTGGCGATGGTCGTCGCGACGGCGGCCCCGGTCGGTTCGTTCGACGCTGCGGTCTGACCATGGTCGGCGCAACGGCCAAACAGGCGGCGCCTGCACTGCGCCTCGACCTCGTCGCCGGGCTGACTGCCGCCGCGGTGGTGCTGCCGAAGGCGATGGCCTACGCCACGGTGGCCGGCCTGCCGGTTGCGGTCGGCCTGTACACCGCCCTCGTGCCGATGCTGGTCTACGCGCTCGCCGGCTCCTCGCGCGTGCTCAGCGTCAGTTCGACCACCACGCTGGCGATCCTCGCCGGCACGCAGCTCGGCCTGGCGGTGCCGGACGGCGACCCGGCCAGGCTCGTCACGGCGACCGCCACGCTGACGCTGCTGGTCGGAGCGATGCTGCTGCTGGCGCGGCTGCTGCGGCTGGGCTTCGTCGCCAATTTCATCTCCACGCCGGTGCTCACCGGCTTCAAGGCCGGCATCGGCCTGGTGATCGTGCTCGACCAGCTGCCGAAGCTCGCCGGCATCCACATCGACAAGGAAGGCTTCTTCCGCGACGTCGTCAGCGTCGCCCAGCACCTGCCCGAGACCTCGTTGATCACGCTGGCGGTGGCCGCGGCGACGTTCGCGATCCTGATCGGCATGGAGCGGCTGTGGCCGCATTCGCCTGCGCCGCTGGTGGCCGTCGGCGGCGGCATCGCCGCGGCCTGGCTGCTGGGCCTGCAGGCGATGGGCGTCTCGCTGGTCGGCCACATTCCGCAGGGTCTGCCGTCGCTCACCCTGCCCGACCTCGCACTGCTCGGCGATCTGGCGCCCGGCGCGCTCGGCATCGCGCTGATGAGCTTCACCGAGACGATTGCCGCGGGCCGCGCCTTCGCGCGCCCCGTCGAGCCGCCGATCAATGCCAACCGCGAACTGGTTGCCACCGGACTGGCCAACGTCGGCGGCGCGCTGCTCGGCGCGATGCCGGCCGGCGGCGGCACCTCGCAGACCGCGGTGGTGCGCGCCGCGGGCGGGCAGTCGCAGAAGGCATCGCTGGTCACCGCAGCTGCCGCGCTGGCCACCATGCTGCTGCTGGCGCCGCTGCTGGGCCTGCTGCCGAACGCCACGCTGGCGGCGATCGTCATCGTCTACTCGGTCGGGTTGATCCAGCCGGCGGAGTTCCGCGCCATCCGTGGCGTGCGCACGATGGAGTTTCGCTGGGCGCTGATTGCCTGCCTCGGCGTGCTGGTGTTCGGCACGCTCAAGGGCATCGTGGTGGCGATCATCGTGTCGATGATCGGGCTGGCGAGCCAGACCGCGCAGCCGCGCGTGTCGGTCATCGGCCGCAAGCGCGGCGCCGACGTGCTGCGGCCGCTCGCGCCCGAGCATCCGGACGACGAAACCTTCGAGGGACTGCTGATCGTGCGGCCGGAGGGGCGGCTGTTCTTCGTCAACGCGCAGTACGTGTCGGACCAGGTCCACGCCCTGGTCGAACAGTACAGACCGCGCGTGCTGGCGCTGGACATGAGCCGGGTCCCGGACATCGAATACTCGGCGCTGCAGATACTGCTGGAAGGCGAGAAGCGCTGGACCGATGCCGGCATCGTGGTCTGGCTGGCGGCGCTGAATCCCGGCGTGCTCGAGATGGCGCGGCATGCCGGGCTGGAGCAGCGGCTTGGACGCGAGCGGCTGCTGTTCAATGCGCGCGCGGCGATCGCACGGTATCAGGCGATGCAGGCCGGCGCGGCGCCGACGCCGCAGGCGGCGGGTCGGCGTTGACGCCCAGGCACTTCGGGAGGAGCTCCCGTGAAGCGACCCGGTCTTGCAGTCGGCGGCGCAGACGCGCGCCTCAGTGAGCCCGGAGCGGCAGGCGGCAGATGCGGACGGCCGGATCGTCGGGATCGCGCGTGATGGTGAAGCCGAGGCGCCTGGCGAGGCCCAGCATCGGCTGGTTGGCGGCCAGGACGAAGCCTTCCATCTCGACCAGGCCGCGTTCTTTCGCCGACTCGATCAGCGACGTCATCAGCGTGCGCGCGAGTCCGGCGCCCGCGTAAGCGGCCCCGACGGTGATCGCGAATTCGCAGCTCGTGCGATCGTTGCCGATGACGAAAATGGCGCTGCCGGCGATGTCGAATCCATCGGCGGCCGGCGCGGTGGCGACGATGCCGAACCCGCTGCCGGGGAACGATGCGAGCGTCGCGCGCAGGCGCTCCATGTTCGGCTCGCGCACGGTGCGCATGAAGCGCATGTAGCGCGCTTCGTCGCTCATCCGCTCGAAGGCCTGCAGCAGCTCGGCCTCGTCGGCAGGACGCATCGCGCGGACGTGCACGGCGCGCCCGTCGCGAAGCGTGGCGTCGAACTCGGTGAAGGCGGTTCTCGCCATGGTCGTCGAGCGATGGCAGTGAGGACAGCCGAAGTATGCGGTGTCGCGCAACCTGCGGGCCAGCGCGGAGCCGTGCAGGTGGCGGGCCGCCGCCCGCGGCGGCCGCGTCAGTTCGCCGCTGCCGCCGGCGGTACCGCAGCGCCGAGCCGCGGCTGCGGCGAGCCGGCCTCGGCGGCGTCCACCCAGCCGCCGCCCAGCGCCCGATAGACGGCGACCAGTTCGGTGTAGACCTCGCCCTGCGAGCGCACCGCGGCCAGCTCGCCGCTGAACAGCTCGTTCTCCGCGTACAGCACCTCCAGATACCCGGCATAGCCGTTGTCGAAGCGAAGTCGCGACAGCCTTGCGGCATCGCGCAGCGCGAGCACCCGCTTCCCCTGTGCCTCGGCTTCCTCGCGCTTGCTGGTGGCGCCGGCCAGCGCGTCGTTGGTCTCGCGCAGGGCGCCGAGGACGGTCTGCTGGTAGGTGGCCAGCGCGGCGCGCTCGCCGGCCTCGGCCGACGCCACCTGGCCTTCGATGGCGCCGAAGGTGAACAGCGGCCCGGCCAGCCCGGCGGCAGCCGACCAGGCGGTCGCCGGCCCGCTGAGAAAGTCGCCCAGCGCCGTGCTGACCGAGCCGAGCACGCCGGTGAGCGACAGCGTCGGGTAGTAAAGCGCCTTGGCCGCGCCGATGTCGGCGTTGGCGGCGACCAGGTTGAACTCGGCCTGCAGGATGTCCGGCCGGCGCTCGAGCAGCGACGCCGGCAGTCCGGCGGGGATGGCCGGCGTGGCGAGCTTGTCGATCGGCCTGCCGCGGGCGATCGGGCCGGGGTCGCGGCCGAGCAGGATGCTGAGCAGGTTCTCCTGCGCGGCGATCTGCCGCCCGAGTTCCGGTATCGCCGCCAGCGCCTGCTGGTACTGCGACTCGACCTGCGCGACCTCGACCTGCGACACCACGCCGCCCTTGAAGCGCAGCTCGAAGATCCGGCGCGTCTCGGCGAAGTTGGCGGCGGTGGCGCGGGCGATCTCCAGCTGCGCGTCGAGCGTGCGCAGGGTGACGTAGCTCGCCGCGACGCTGCTCACCACCGAAAGCACGACGGCACGCCGTCCCTGCTCGGTGGCGTAGACCTGCGCCTGCGCCGCTTCGCTTTGCCGCCGCACGCGGCCGAACAGGTCCGCCTGCCACTGCGCGCTCAGTGCGCCCTGGTAAAGCGTGGTGTAGGGATCGGCCGGCGACGGGATCGGCGGCGCGCCGACCCGGCTCGAGCGGCTGCGGCCCGCCTCCGCGCTGTAGCCGATCTGCGGATAGAACTGCGCGCGGGTCGTCGTCAGCACGCCGATGAACTGGTCGACCCGCGCCGCGGCGACCACCAGATCGCGGTTGCCGCGCAGCGCCTCGTCGATCAGGTCGTTGAGCACCGGGTCGCCGAACTGCTCCCACCAGCGCGGGTTGGCGATCGCCGCCGCCTGCGCGGTGTCGATGCGCCAATGCGGCGGCATCGCCGTCGCCGGTCGGCGATAGTCGGGGCCGACGGTGCAGGCGGCGAGCAGCGCCGCCACGCCGGCCGCCAGGGCGGCGTGCAAGAGCGGGCGGGCAGGCCGTGCCATTTCAGTGGCCCTCCCGCTTTGCCTGCGGCACGCCGGCCGGCAGCGAGCCGCCGTGCGCGCCGCCCGCGGCAGCGCGCCTGCCGCCGAACCGCTGGCTGAGCGATTCGAGCAGCCAGAAGAACAGCGGCGCGAAGAAGATCGCCACGAAGGTCGAGGCGAGGATGCCGCCGATCACGCCGGTGCCGATCGCGCGCAGGCTGTTGGCGCCCGGCCCCGAAGCGATGGCCAGCGGCACGCAGCCCAGGCCGAAGGCGAGCGAGGTCATCACGATCGCGCGCAGCCGGGCGCGCGCCGCCCCCAGCGCCGCGTCGCGCACCGACATGCCGGCGCGCACGTGCTCGATCGCCACTTCGCAGATCAGGATCGCGTTCTTGGCCGACAGGCCGACCAGCGTCACCAGGCCGACCTGGAAGTAGACATCGTTGTCCAGCCCGCGCACCCAGGTCAGCAGCATCGCGCCGAGCACGGCGATCGGCACCGTGAGCACCACCGCCAGCGGCAGCGTCCACTTCTCGAACTGCGCCGCCAGCAGCAGGAACACCACGATCAGGCCGGCGACGAAGGCGATCGCCGAGGTGGCGCCGGCTTCCTTTTCCTGCAGCGCCTGGCCGGCCCACGAGAACGAGAAGTCGGCCGGCAGCGTCTCGCGCGCCACCGCCTCCATGGCGGCGATCGCCTGCCCCGAGCTGAAGCCGGCGGCCGGGCCGCCGGTGACCTTCACCGCCGGGAAGCCGTTGAAGCGCTCGAGCAGCTTGGGCGCGGTGACGTAGCGCACGGTGATCAGCGCCGACAGCGGCACCATCTTGCCCGAGTGCGAGCGGACGTAGACCTTGCTGAAATCGCCCGGGTCGATCCGGTACTCGCTGTCGGCCTGCAGCACCACCCACCACACCCGGCTGAACTGGCTGAACTGGCCGGCGATCGACGAGCCGAAGAAGCTCTGCATCGTCTGGAACGCCTCCTGCACCGGCACGCCGAGCACCTCGGCCTTGCTGCGGTCCAGATCGACGAACAGCTGCTGCGTGGCGGCGCGGAAGGTGGTGCTGACGCCCTGCAGCTCTGGCCGCTGGCGCGCCGCGGCGAGAAAGGCCTGCAGCGCCGCGCCGGTGGCGCGCGGGTCGCCGGCGCCGCGGTTCTGGATGTAGAACTCGAAACCGCCGGTGGTGCCCAGGCCGGGGATCGCCGGCGGATTGATGGCGAAAACGAAGCCGTCCTTCATCCCGGCGAACTGCGCGTTCAGCCGCGGCAGCGCGGCGAAGCTCAGCAGCGACGGATCGGTTCGCTCCTCGAACGGCTTCAACGACACGAACAGCACCGCCGTGTTGTTGCGGAACTGGCCGTCGACGAGGCTGAAGCCGTTGACCAGCGCCACGTCCTGCACCGCCGGGTCGGCCGAGACGATCTTCTGCGCCTTCTCGGCGAGCAGTCCGACCACCCGCTGGCTGGCCGTGTCGGGCGCCTCGACGATGACGAAGAAGTAGCCCTGGTCCTCGTCCGGCACGAAGCTGCCGGGCAGGATGCGGAACATCAGCACGATGCCGGCGATCACCAGCGCGAAGGCGGCCAGCGCGATCGGCCAGCCGCGGATCGCCCGCGCCACCACGCCGACGTAGCCGTCGGTCAGCCGCGCGAAGACGTTCTCGAACCAGCGGAAGAAGCCCTTCTTCTCGCCGTGGTGCGCCTTGACGATGATGGCGGCCAGCGCCGGCGACAGCGTCAGCGCCATGATCCCGGAGATCACCACCGAGATGGCGATGGTGATGGCGAACTGCTGGTACAGGATGCCGGTGACGCCGCCGAGGAAGGCCACCGGCAGGAACACCGCCACCAGCACCAGCACGATCGAGATCAGCGCGCCGGCGATCTCGGTCATCGCCCGCTTCGACGCTTCGAGCGCCGACAGGCCGTGCCTGGTCATGTTGGTCTCGACGTTCTCGACCACCACGATGGCGTCGTCGACCACCAGGCCGATGGCCAGGATCAGGCCGAACATGGTCAGCATGTTGATCGAGAAGCCGAGCAGGTGCATGCCGATGAAGGTGCCGACGATCGACACCGGCACGGCGAGGATCGGGATGATGGTGGCGCGCAGCGACTGCAGGAACAGGAACACCACCAGGATCACCAGCACCACCGCCTCGAAGAAGGTGTGCACCACCTTGTCGATCGAGTTCAGCGTGAACAGGCTGGTGTCGAGCGCGATCCGGTAGTCCAGCCCGGTCGGGAACTGCGCCTTCAGCTCCTCGAGCCGCTGCCGCACCGCCCGCGCCGTCTCCACTGCGTTGGCGCCGGGCTGCTGGTAGATGCCGATGGTGGTCGCCGTCTGGCCGTTCATGCGGCTGGCGATCGAGTAGTCGCGCTTGGCGAGTTCGACGCGGCCGATGTCCCTGACGCGGACGATCGCGGTGCCTTCCTTCGCCGTCCGGACGATGATGTCCTCGAA
This sequence comes from Burkholderiales bacterium, assembly GCA_016716275.1. Lineage (GTDB taxonomy): Bacteria > Pseudomonadota > Gammaproteobacteria > Burkholderiales > Burkholderiaceae_F > JADJWR01. The sequence continues at coordinate 90,728 of JADJWR010000001.1, forward strand.
CTGCTCCGGCCGCTGCAGCAGCCCCTGCGCGGTGATGACGAAGGTCTGCTGCACGCCGGCCGGCGTCGGTTCGGCGCCGATCTGGCCGATGCCGAAGGTCTGGTTCTGGCTCTGGATCGCGGCGGCCACCTCCTGCACCGAGATGCCGAGCTGCGCCATGCGGTCCGGCCGCAGCCACACGCGCATGGCGATGTCGGGCAGGCCGAACACCGAGGCGCGGTTCGCGCCGGGCACCCGCTTCAGCTCCTCCAGCACGTACAGGTTGGTGTAGTTGTCGAGGTAGGTGGCGTCGTAGCGGTCGTCGGGCGAGTAGATCGACAGCACCATCATCAGGCTGGAGGACTTCTTGTCGACCGTGATGCCCTGCTGGGTCACCACCTGCGGCAGCATCGGCGTGGCCTGGCTGACGCGGTTCTGCACGTTGACCTGGTTGATGTCCGGGTCGCTGCCCGGCTTGAACACCACGTTGACGGTGACGTTGCCGGAGGAAGAACTGACCGAGCTGAAGTACAGCAGGTTGTCGATGCCGTTGATCTGCGTCTCGATCGGCGCCGCCACGGTGTTGGCGATCACCCCGGCAGTGGCGCCGGGATAGCGCGCGGTCACCTGGATCTGCGGCGGCGCCAGCTCCGGGTACTGCGAGATCGGCGACACCCACATCGCCACCAGGCCGCCCAGCAGGATCAGGATCGAGATGACCGACGACAGGATCGGCCGGTCGATGAAGAAGTGCGTGAACATGGCGGCCTACTTCTTCGCCTCGCCCGCCTTGCCCGCCGCCTGCGCCGCCGCCGGCGCGCCAGCCTCGACGATCTTCACCGGCCGGCCGGGCACCACCTTGAGCACGCCGTCGACCACGACGCGGTCGCCGGCATGCAGCCCGGCGGTGACCACGATGTCCTTCTCGCCGATGTAGTCGCCGACCACCACCGGCCGCACCTCCGCGACGCCGGCCTCGTTGACCACGTACACCAGGTGGCCGTTCGATCCCTGCTGCACCGCCAGTTGCGGCACCACGATGGCGTCGGGCCGCGAGGCGCCCCTGACGAACGCGGTGACGAACATGCCGGGCCGCAGTTCCATCTTCGGGTTCGGCAGCACCGCGCGCACCATGAACGAGCCGGTGTCCTGCGAGAACGACGGGTCGGCGAAGCTGATCTTGCCCGTGTGCGGGTACTTCGCGCCGTCGGACAGCACCAGGTCCACTTCGTACTGCTGGTGCTTCGGGACGACCAGCTGGTTCTTCGCCACCATGTCGCGCAGCTTGGCGGTCTGGTTCTGCGACACGCTGAAGGTGACCCAGATCGGGTCGATCGCCGCGACGTAGGTGAGCTTCGAGTCGGCCGACTGCGCGTTCAGGAAGGCGCCTTCGCGCTGCAGCGCGCGGCTGGCCAGCCCGGTGACCGGCGAGCGGATGGTGACGTAGCCGAGGTTCAGCTGTGCCTCCGTCACCTTGGCCTGGGCGGCGAACACCGCCGCCGTGGCGGTGTCGAACTCGCCCTGCGCCTTGTCCAGGTCGGCCTGCGACAGGGCGTTCTGTGCGGCCAGCGGCTTCACCCGCGCCAGCGTCGCCCCGGCCGTCTTCAGGCGCGCCTGCTGCGCCTGCAGTTCGCCGCGCGCCGCTTCGAGCTGCGCCTGGAACGGCTTCGGGTCGAGCTGGAACAGCAGCTGGCCTTCGCGCACCAGGTCGCCCTCCCGGTAGGCGATCTTGTCGAGAAAGCCGGAGACGCGGGCGACGATGTCGACCTGCCGCGAGCTTTCCGTCTGCGCCACGTAGCTGACGACGAACGGAATCGTCTGCGGCCGGATCGTGACCACCGAGACCTCCGGCGCCGGCCGCTGCGGCGCCGGCGGCGCCTGCTTCGAGCAGCCGGCCAGTGCGACGGCGAGCGCGGCGACGGCCAGCACTGAGCGGATGGGCAACGCGGAATCCATGGATCGGGCTTCCCAGGGCTTTTTCAAAGGAACGCGGTGCCGCATCGGCAGCGCCGGCGCTGCGGGTTTCCAGGGCGGGGCGCGCCATTGTGCCAAAGCGGCGGGCGGCGCCGTCGCCCGCTGCCTAGAATCGGTCGCGCGCGGCGTTCGACCGTGCGGAGGCGAAATCATCGTGATCGAGCGCTCGCTGCCGTCGAGCCGGGGAATCTGATGCGGCGTGCACTCGGCATCGTGTTGCTGGCGGCCGTCGTCGTGGTCGCTGTGTGCGCTGCCGCCTTCTTCCGCGGCGTCGAGATCTCCGGCGAGTTTCTCCGGCCGCGGCTGGAGCGCGCGCTGAGCGCCGCGTTCGGCCTGCCGACGCGGCTCGAAGGGCCGCTCAGGCTGCGCACCGGCCGGACGGCGACGCTGGCCGCCGACGCGATGGTCATCGCCGACCCAGCTGCCGGGGCGGGGGCAACGCTCGGGCGCGGCATCCGGCCGACCGCGCGCATCGACCTGGCGGCGCTGATCGGCGGCTCGGTCGTGCTGGAGGAGGTGGCCGGCGAGCGGCTCGAACTGGCCCTCGCGCGCCGCGCCGACGGGCGCGCCAACTGGTCGCCGATCTTCACTCGGTCGTCCGGCGGCGGCGAGCCGTCGGTCACGTTCGACGGCATCGCCCGCCTGCGCATCGGCCGCATCGTCGGCAGCTACCGGCGCGACGGCGTCGACCCCGTGCCGTTCGAGATCACGGACTTCGACGGCCAATTGCCGCGCCATGCGCCGATCGCCGCCCGCGGTCGCGTCCGTGCCGGCGGCCACGGGTTCGCCGTCGACGTCCGCTCGGCGTCGCTCGCCGACTTCGCCGCCGCCACCGCGACGGTCCCTTTGCAGGGTTCGATCGCGTGGTCCGGGCTGCGGGCGACCTTCGACGGCCGACTGGCGCGCGACGGATCGCAGCTGGACGCCGGTGTCGAGGCGGCTGCCGCCGACGCCGGCCCGCTGCTTGCCGCGCTCGGGCTCGCCGTGCGCCAGCCCGGCCCGCTCGATGCCCGGCTGCGCCTGAACCTTGCCGCGGGCGAGGTGGCGGTTCGCGAGCTGGCATTGCGCATCGGCGAAAGCAGCGTCGCCGGCGAGGTCGGCGTGGCCTGGGGCGGCGAGCGTCCGCGCGTATCCGCAAAGCTCGCCGCCGGGAAGATCGATCCATATCGCTACTTCGCCGGCGCCGTGCCGTCAGGCGGGTTCGGTCCGGAGGCGCTGGTCGACTTGCTGGAGCGCGCGGCCACCCGTGTCGACGCGACCTTGAGCCTGTCAGCCAGCGAGATCGCCGGCCTCGCCTGGACGGTGCGCGACATTACCGTCGAGGCACGCAGCCTCGACCTTGCGATCGACCTGAGCGGCAGCGCCGAAGTGGCCGGCGTCCGCGTCTCGTCGAGCCTCAGCTACGACGCGCGCCAGCCCCGCCGTACGCTCGCCGCCCGCATCGACAGCGGCAGCGTGTCGACAGCGGCGCTGCGCAGCGGGATGCTGCCCGGGGGATGGGCCGCCAGTGTCGCGGCGCTGCGCGGCCGGCTCGACGCCGCCGGCACCGACGCGCGTTCGATCGTCGCTTCGGCCCAGGGCGACGTCGAAGCGCGCGACCTGCGCTGGTCGGCCGATCGCAGCGAGAGCCGTGCGCAAGTCGGACGCATCGACCGCCTGCGCGTGTCGCTGCGCGGCGACCGCGCTTTGGCGGTCGATGCGTCCGGCAGGATCGGCGGCGGCGCCTGCTCGCTCACGCTCTCCGGCGGCCGGCTGGCGCCGCTGCTGGCCGGCGAGCCTTGGCCGGTGCGGGGTTCGGGCAGGTGCCCAGGCGAGCGCCTCGCCGCCTCGGGCAACCTGACGCTCGTCGGCGGGCAGCCGAAGGCCGACCTCGCCTTCGATGTCGTGGCGGAGCGGCCAGGCCCGATCGCCGGCCTGTCCGGTGCCGGGCCCATGCTGCGCTACCCGCTGTCGGCGCGCGGCACGCTGGTGCTCGACCCGTCGTCGGCATCGGTGAGGTTCGACGCCCTGCAGGCCGGGCGCAGCTCGGCGACCGGCGATGCGCATTGGCCGCGCGGCGCGGGCGAAGTCGCGCGCGTCCGGCTGGACTTCGCGTTGCTCGATCTCGGCGAGCCGGACGTGCGTGCGGCCGCGGCGCCGGCGGAGGTCCTCCGGCGCGAACTGCTCCCCGCGAGCCCGCAGCTTCCCGACCTCGACTTCGAGTTCACCGCCGAGAGGCTCGCCGTCGGTGGCGAGCAGCTGCGCCAGGCGCGGCTCGCCGGCGCGCTGCGTTCGCAGTGGCTGCCGCCGGCGAAGTTCCGCTTCGATTGGGACGGCATGACGCTCGCCGGACAGGTCGCTGCCGACTTCAGCGGCCCGGCGCCGCGCGTCGAGATCGATGCGGCGACGCGCGACGTCGACCTGCGCGCCTGGCTGACGCGACTCGGCAGGAAGGACATCGGCCTGCACGCGGCGATGTTGACGCTGCGCGCCGAGGCACGGGGCCGGAGGCTCGGCGAACTGCTCGCCAGCGCGACCGTCCGCGGCGCCGTCGATCGGGGCCGGCTGCTCCTGCCCGCCGCAGTCGACAGCGCTGCCAGCGCGATCGACTTCTCGGCGACGCTCGACGCCGCGCCGGGCCAGCGGACGCGGCTGACGGCCAATGGTGCCGCGGAGGGCGAGCCCGTCCGGCTGGTGCTCGATGCCGGTGCGCTCGGCGATCTGGCGCGCGCCGGCGATTCGCTGCCGCTGACGCTCGCGGCGAGCAGTGGCGACCTGCGCCTCGCGGCGACCGGGCGCATCGCCCTCGACGGCAGCGGCGAGGCGCGCCTGCAGCTGCGCGGCCGGCGCCTGCAGCGGCTCGGCGCCCTGCTCGGCGTGGCGCTGCCCGCGGTCGAACCCTATTCGGCGAGCGGCAACCTGCGTGTCACCGCCGGGGCGATAGAAGCCGACGACCTGGACGTCGCCATCGGCCGCAGCCGCGTGGTCGGCAGCGTTCGGTTCGGCCGCGCCAGCGCGGGTCGCGTCTCGCACCGCGCGAGCCTGCGCGCGACGGCACTGCATCTGGAGGACTTCGGGGCAGACCACTGGCTTCGGTTCGGCGACGCGGCGCCGCGCGAGGACCGGCCCAGGGACCAGGCGATCGCGCGGGCGACCGGATGGCTGCTCGATGTCCTGCGCGGCGTCGATCTGGACTTCGGCCTCGACATCGAATCGCTGCTCGGTGCCGGCCAGGCGCTGGCGACAGGCCGCCTTGCCGCGCAGGCCGATGCCGGCAGGTTGCGCCTGCATTTCAACGAGGTGCTGACCGCCGGCGGCGAGATCGACGCCGACCTGCGCGTCGACGCCAACGCGACGCCGCCGAGCTTCGCGCTGAAGGCGCGGGCGCGTGACCTCGAGTACGGGCCGATGCTGCGCGCCCTCGACCCGTCGACTTCGCTCGAAGGCGGCTTCGACTTCAACGTCGACCTTGCCGCACGCGCGCCGCCCGAGCAGGTGCTGCGGGAACTCGGCGGCACCATCGACGCGGCCACCTTTCCGCGCGGCCTGCAGCCGCGGGCGCTCAACCTGTGGGGTGTCGGGCTGGTCAACGGGCTGCTGCGCCAGCTCGATCCGGATGCGCGCTCGTCGGTCGACTGCGCGGTGGCCGGCTTCGACGTCGAGCGCGGCGTGGCGCGGACCCGGGGCTTCTTCGTCGACACCACCCGCGTGCGGATCGTCGGCGAAGTCGAGATCGATCTGGTGACGCGGGCGCTCGCCGGGCGCATCGACCCGCGCTCCAAGGCGCCGCAGCTTTTCGCCGTCGCGCCGACAATGGTCCTCGGCGGCACCGTCGAGAACCCGCGCGTCAGCGCCGCGCCGCAGAACATCGTCACCCTGCCGCTGCGCTTCGCCGCGACGCTCGGCGGCCTGCTCGGCGACTGGCGCGCCGGCACCGGCCGGGCGGACAGCGGGCCGGCGGCCTGCCGCGAGGCGTTCGAGCTGCTGCAGCAGAGCAGTCCGGCGGCGCAATAGCCGACATGGCGCGGATTGCGCCGCCGGCCATCCGGTAACGTGCACGCTTCAGGGCAACACCCGCCGACGCGAGAGGACACTGGGAACCATGGCAACTTCGCCATTGGCCGGCAAGCCGGCCCCCAAGGAACTGCTGGTCGACCTCGGTCGGCTGGAGGTCGACTACTACACCCGAGCGCCCGACCCGGCTGACGCCGCGCAGCGCGTCGCCTTCGGCACCAGCGGCCACCGCGGCTCGGCGCTGCGCGGCTCGTTCAACGAGGCGCACATCCTCGCCATCACGCAGGCGATCTGCGAGTACCGCGCCGGCCAGGGGATCGACGGCCCGCTGTACATGGGCAAGGACACCCATGCGCTGTCGGCGCCGGCGCAGCGCACCGCGCTCGAGGTGCTCGCCGCCAACGGTGTCGCGACCGTGATCCAGCGCGACGACGGCTTCACGCCGACGCCGTCGATCTCGCGCGCCATCCTCGCCCACAACCGCCGACGCCGTGAGCACCTCGCCGACGGCATCGTCGTCACGCCGTCGCACAACCCGCCGGAAGACGGCGGCCTCAAGTACAACCCGCCCGACGGCGGGCCAGCCGACACGCAGGTCACGCGCGCGATCGAGCAGCGCGCCAACGAACTGCTGCGCGACGGACTGCGCGGCGTGCGGCGCGTGACGTACGAGGCGGCGCTGCGCGCATCGACGACGCGGCAGGAGGACCTCGTGCGGCCCTACGTCGAGGACCTGCGCAACGTCATCGACATGGCAGCGATCCGCGCGGCCGGGCTCGCCCTCGCCGTCGATCCGCTCGGCGGCGCGGCAGTGAATTACTGGGCGCCGATCAACGAGACCTACGGCCTCGACATCGCGGTGGTGAACCCGCAGGTCGATCCGACCTTCGCCTTCATGACGGTCGACCACGACGGCAGGATCCGCATGGACTGCTCCAGCCCGCATGCGATGGCGGGGCTGGTCGGGCTGAAGGACCGCTACCGGGTAGCGTTCGGCAACGACCCGGATGCCGACCGGCACGGCATCGTCACGCCGTCGGCCGGGCTGATGAACCCCAACCACTACCTGGCGGTGGCGATCGCCTACCTGCTGACGAACCGCCCGCGATGGCCGGTGGGCGCCGCGGTCGGCAAGACGCTGGTCAGCAGTTCGATGATCGACCGCGTGGTGGCGAAACTCGGCCGTCGCCTGTGCGAGGTGCCGGTGGGGTTCAAGTGGTTCGCGCCGGGGCTGGCCGACGGGTCGTTGTGTTTCGGCGGCGAGGAGAGTGCCGGCGCGAGCTTCCTGCGCCGCGACGGCACCGTGTGGACCACCGACAAGGACGGCCTGATCATGAACCTGCTCGCTGCCGAGATCACCGCACGCATCGGGCGCGACCCGGGCGAGCTCTACCGCGACCTCGTCGCCGAGTTCGGCGCGCCGCTGTACACGCGCATCGACGCCGCGGCCACCCCCGAGCAGAAGGCGAAGCTCGGCAGGCTGTCGCCGCAATCGGTCACCGCGGCCACGCTGGCCGGCGAGCCGATCACTGCCCGGCTGACCCGCGCCCCGGGCAACGACGCCGCCATCGGCGGGCTGAAGGTCGTCACCGCCAACGGCTGGTTCGCCGCCCGGCCGTCGGGCACCGAGAACATCTACAAGATCTACGCCGAGAGCTTCCGCGACGAGCGTCACCTGCAGGCGATCGTCGAGGAGGCGCAGCAGATCGTCGACAGCGCGCTGGCGGCGGCATGAGGCCGGCATGCACCAACAGCGAGGTAACGAGATGAAGGCGACCGGTGACGACCAGGAACTGAAGCGCCTCGAAGCGGCCCGGCAGGGGGTCGAGTGGAAGAAGTGGGGGCCGTACTTGAGCGAGCGGCAGTGGGGCACGGTGCGCGAGGACTACAGCGCCGACGGCAACGCCTGGGACTACTTCACCCACGACCAGGCGCGCTCGCGGGCCTACCGCTGGGGCGAGGACGGGCTGGCCGGCATCAGCGACGACCACCAGGTGCTGTGCTTTGCGCTCGCCCTGTGGAACGGCCGCGACCCGATCCTCAAGGAGCGCCTGTTCGGCCTGGCCAACAGCGAGGGCAACCACGGCGAGGACGTCAAGGAGTGCTACTTCTATCTCGACTCGACGCCGACGCACTCGTACATGAAGACCCTGTACAAGTACCCGCAGGAGGCCTTCCCGTACGCCGATCTCGTCGACACCAACGGCAGTCGGGGCAGGCACGAGCCCGAGTACGAGCTGCTCGACACCGGCGTGTTCGACGGCGACCGCTACTTCGATGTCTTCGTCGAGTACGCCAAGGCGGCGCCGGAGGACGTGCTGGTCCGGATCACCGTCTGCAACCGCGGACCGGACGCGGCGAACCTGCACCTGCTGCCGACGCTGTGGTTCCGCAACACCTGGTCGTGGGCCGACGGCGGTGCCAGGCCGCTGCTGAAGGCGGTCGCCGGCAGCGACTCGATCGTGCATGCCCACCACAACGATCCGCTGTTCCAGGAGGCGCTCGCCGACTACCACCTTTACTGCGAGGGCGGGCCGTCGCTGCTGTTCACCGAGAACGAGTCGAACCATGCGCACCTGTTCGGCGGCCAGAACGCTTCGCCGTACGTCAAGGATGCCTTTCACCGCTATCTGGTGCTCGGCGAGACGGCGGCGGTGAATCCGGCCCGGCAGGGGACCAAGGTAGCCGCGCACTACCCGATGCAAGTCGATGCCGGTGGAACCAAGGTGATCCAGCTGCGGCTGACGCGGCGCGCGCCCGCCGAGGTGGCGAGGCCGTTCGCGGATTTCGACGCGGTGTTCAGGGACCGCCTTGCCGAGGCCGACGCCTTCTACCGCTCGCTGATGCCGCCGGCCGTGGCGCAGGATACCGACCGCGCCAACGTGATGCGCCAGGCGCTGGCCGGCATGCTGTGGACCAAGCAGTACTTCTACTACGACCTGGACAAGTGGCTGGAGGAGCACGGCGCGGCGGCGCGGCTGCCGGCGCACGAGCGTCGCCCGGTGCGCAACCGCGACTGGTTCCACATGTTCAACGACGACATCATCTCGATGCCGGACAAGTGGGAATACCCGTGGTACGCGGCGTGGGATCTGGCCTTCCACATGATCCCGCTGGGGATCGTCGATCCGGATTTCGCCAAGAGCCAGCTCGACCTGATGCTGCGCAACGACTACCTGCACCCCAACGGCCAGCTGCCCGCCTACGAGTGGAACTTCGGCGACGTCAACCCGCCGGTGCACGCCTGGTCGACGATGCAGCTTTACCTGTTCGACAAGATCCGCAACGGCGGCAAGGGCGACGTCGAATTCCTCAAGTACGCCTTCTCGAAGCTGCTGGTGAACTTCACCTGGTGGGTCAACCGCAAGGACCGCGCCGGGGCCAACGTCTTCGAGGGCGGCTTTCTTGGGCTGGACAACATCGGCGTGTTCGACCGCTCCTCGCCGCTGCCCACCGGCGGCTACCTCGACCAGGCCGACGGCACCGCGTGGATGGTGTTCTTCAGTCAGAGCATGCTGCGCATCGCGGTCGAACTCGCCCTGCACGAGCCGCTGTACGAGGAGTTCGTCGAGAAGTTCTTCCAGCACACGCTGTTCATCGCCGGCGCGATGGACCGGGTCGGCGAGCGGCACGACGAGATGTGGGACGAGGAAGACGGCTTCTTCTACGACGTGCTGCGTTTCCCGGACGGCTCGGCGACGCGCCTGAAGGTGCGCTCGATGGTCGGCTTGCTGCCGCTGGCGGCGGTGGCGGTGTTCGAGGACGACATCCTCGAGAAGCTGCCCCGCTTCCGGGAGCGCGCCCGCGCCTTTGGCCGTCGCCACCCGGATCTGGTCGCCAACATGCATCTGCCGAGCCTGCCGGGAATGGCCAAGCGGCGGATGCTGTCGATCCTTAACGAAGACAAGCTGCGGCGGGTGCTGGCGCGGATGCTCGACGAGAACGAGTTCTTCAGCCCGCATGGCATCCGCGCGCTGTCGCGCGTGCACCGCGAGCACCCCTATGTGTTCCGCCACGACGGCCAGGAGTTCCGCGTTGCCTACGTGCCGGGCGATTCGGACAGCGGCATGTTCGGCGGCAACTCGAACTGGCGCGGCCCGGTGTGGATGCCGGTGAACTTCCTGCTGTACACGGCGCTGGTGCGCCTGTACACGTACTACGGGGACGAGTTCAAGGTCGAGTGCCCGACGGGCTCGGGACAGAGGATGACGCTGCTCGAAGTGGCGAAGGAACTCGGCGAGCGGCTGGTGCGGCTCTTCCTGCGCGATCCGTCAGGCAGGCGTCCGGTCTACGGCGCCACGCGCAAGTTCCAGGGCGACCCGCACTGGCGCGACCTGCTGCTGTTCTACGAGTACTTCCACGGCGATGACGGCGCGGGCATCGGTGCCAGCCACCAGACCGGGTGGACCGGCCTGGTGGCGCGGATCATCCAACTGAACGCCCTGCTCACCCCGGAGCTGCTGCAGCAGCCGGGCGCCGAGGCGGCGGTGATCAGGACTGCCGCCTCGTCTAGCCCGGTCGCGAGCAATCGACCTACTTGAACCCCTGCGCCGCCATCTTGCGGCGGACGAAGGCGAGCTGCGTCTGCAGCGGCAGGTCCTTCGGGCAGACGTCGTGGCAGCCGAGCAGCGACATGCAGCCGAACACGCCGTCGTCGTCGCCGATCACGTCGTAGTACTCGGCGTCGCTGCGCGCGTCGCGCGGGTCGAGGCGGAAGCGGGCGATCTTGTTGATGCCCACCGCGCCGATGAAGTCCTCGCGCATCCGCGCCGTGCCGCAGGCCGACACGCAGCAGCCGCACTCGATGCAGCGGTCGAGCTCGAAGATCTGCTCGGCGAGGTCCGGGTCCATCCGTTCCTCCAGCCGGGTGAGATCAACCTCCTGCTGTTTCAGGTGGCACCATGCCTCGAGACGCTCGCTCATCGCGCGCATCCACTTGCCGGTATTGACCGACAGGTCGCCGATCAGCTCGAACACCGGCAGCGGCGCCAGCGTGATCTCGGGGCCGACATCCTGGGCGAGCGTGCGGCAGGCCAGCCCCGGGCGGCCGTTGATCACCATCGCGCAGCTGCCGCAGATGCCGGCGCGGCAGACGAAGTCGAACTGCAGCGACGGGTCGAGCTTCTCGCGGATCTCGTTCAGGGCGATGAACAGGGTCATCCCCGCGGTCTGCTCGAGCTCGTAGGTCTGCAGGTGCGGCACACTCGCCGGGTCGGCCGGGTTGAAGCGCATGATGTGGAACTTCAGCTTCTGGCCGGCGCCCAACGCGCCGCCATTGCCCTTGCGCGGCACGACGTTGATCTTGTGCTCGCTCATGCAGCCCTCCGTGCGGACGACGGGTCGAGCGGCTCGTCGATCCGTTCGTTGCGGCCGCGCAGCCGCTGCGGCAGCAGCTGTTCATAAGGGTTCAGCGCCTGCTGCAGTTCGAAGCGGTCGGTGATCTTCTGTTTGGTTGCATCGACTTCGGCCTGCCGGACCGGTGTGTCCGGATGGTCGACATAGTCCTTGGCGCCGTAGCCGCGCCAGCCCGGCGGCAGCTCCATGCGCTTGATGTCGAGCGCCTCGTACGACAGCGTCGGCAGCGTGTCCGACTCGTTCTTCCAGGTCGCCAGCGTCCGCTTCAGCCACTCGGCGTCGTTGCGGCGCGGGAAGTCCTCGCGGAAGTGCGCGCCGCGGCTTTCGGTGCGCACCAGCGCGCCGTAGGCGACCGTCAGCGCCAGCTTCAGCATCATCTGCGTCCGATAGGCAGTGACCAGCTCGGGATTCGGCCCCGGCGTGCTGGCGCGCAGGCCGATGTTGCGGCTGCGCACGAGCAGCTTCTGCAACTCGTCGACCGCCTGCTCGAGGTCGGCGCCCTTGCGGAAGATGCCGACCTTGGCGGTCATGATCTCCTGCATGCGCGCCTTCAGGCTGCTCGCGTCCTCCTTGCCGTTGCCCGCGAGCAGGCCGTTCAGCTTGGCCTGCTCGCGCTGCATGAAATCCTTGATCACGCCGGTCGGGATGCGGATGTCGTTGTCCGGCTTGTCGCAGAAGTCGGCGATGAACTCGCCGACGATCATGCCGGCGACCACCGTCTCGGCCACCGAGTTGCCGCCGAGGCGGTTGAAGCCGTGCATGTCCCAGCAGGCCGCCTCGCCGGCGGAAAACAGGCCCCTGAGCTGGCGGCTCTCGCCGGTGTGGTCGGTGCGCACGCCACCCATCGTGTAGTGCTGCGCCGGCCGCACCGGGATCATCTCCCTGACCGGGTCGACGCCGAGGAAGTACTTGCAGATGTCGAAGACTTCGCGCAGGTTGCGGTGGATGTGCTGCTCGCCGAGCAGCGTGATGTCGAGCCAGATGTGGTCGCCGAAGCGCGACTTCACGCCCTTGCCCTTGGCGATGTGCTCCTCCATCCGGCGCGAAACCACGTCGCGGCTGGCCAGCTCCTTCTTCTCCGGCTCGTAGTCGGGCATGAAGCGGTGGCCGTCGACGTCCTTCAGCAGGCCGCCGTCACCGCGGCAGCCCTCGGTCACCAGGATGCCGGCCGGGAAGATGCCGGTCGGGTGGAACTGCACCGCCTCCATGTTGCCGAGCGCGGCCACGCCGGTTTCCAGCGCGATCGCGTGGCCAATGCCCTCGCAGATCACCGCGTTGGTGGTCACCCGGTACAGCCGGCCGGCGCCGCCGGTGGCGATCGCGGTGGCCTTGGCGACGTAGGCGGTGAGCTCGCCGGTGATGAGGTTGCGCACCACCGCGCCGTAGCAGCGGCCGGCCTCGTGGATCAGCGCCAGCGCCTCGGTGCGCTCGTGCACCGGGATCGACGCGGCGATCGCCTGGTCGCCGACCGCCTGCAGCATCGCGTGGCCGGTGGCGTCGGCGACGTAGCAGGTGCGCCACTTCTTGGTGCCGCCGAAGTCGCGCTGCGCCACCAGGCCGTGCGCCTCGTCGCGCTCGGTGATGACGACCTTCTGGCCGTTGATGATCACCGTGCGGTCGCCCTTGCGCACCCGGCTCCACGGCACCCCCCAGGCGGCCAGCTCGCGCACCGCCTTCGGCGCCGTGTTGACGAACATCCGCACCACGTCCTGGTCGGCACCCCAGTCGGAGCCGCGCACCGTGTCCTCGAAGTGCACGTCCTCGTTGTCGCCCTGGCCCTTGATCACGTTGCCGAGCGAGGCTTGCATGCCGCCCTGCGCGGCCTTGCTGTGCGAGCGCTTGACCGGCACCAGCGACAGGATGATCGCGTCGTGGCCGCGCCGCTTGGCGGCCACCGCCATGCGCAGTCCGGCCAGCCCGCCGCCGATGACCAACACGTCGGTGTAGACGACCTTCATCGCTTATCCCCCTTCAGCCACGACGGCCACCAGGCGGGCGGCGCGGCCTGCGGCGGGTTGGTGAGCCAGGCCGGCGTGTAGCGCACGCCGGGCACGTGGCGGTTCTGGTAGCCGGTCTTCATGTAGGCGGCCAGCGTCGCCAGCCCCAGCACTATGAAGAACACCGACAACGCCCACTTCAGCTTCTTCAGATTCCTCCGCGTCGCGTTATCGTCGCTGCCCGCAAACCAGTTCCACTTGACCGCGAGGCGGTACAGGCCGATGCCGCCGTGCAGCTCGACGCAGAACAGCAGCACCAGGTACAGCGGCCACCAGCCGCGCCAGACACGCTCGGCCGACTCGAACGGGCCGATCAGCCCGGGGTTCATCAGCATCTGGTACAGGTGCGCCGAGGCGAGGAAGAACATCGCGAAGCCGGTCGCCACCTGCCACCACCACAGGGTCGTGTCCTCGTGCCGCATCATCCCCATGTGGTCGCGGTAGGCGCGGTACTGGCGGTAGCTGATCGGGAACTTGCGTACCGCCAGCGCCGCGTGAGCGATGAACAGCACGAAGACGAAGGCGACCACGAAGGAGACGAGGATCGGGTAGGCGGTACCGAAGAAGAAGTACCCCTCGAACATCTTGGTGATGGTCCACATCGCGTCGTAGCCGAGCAGGATCGACGAGACGAAGAACATGTGGCCCCACATGAACAGGCCGAGGACGAGCCCGCTCAAGCTCTGCGCTAGGTCCAGCCGCGCCGGCCACAGGCTCCTGCGCGGGCGGGCGGGCGCTGGCGCCGCGCCCAGGGCATTGGCTGGTGTGCTCATCGCGGGTTCGCTCCGGAAGTGGCTGCGGCGACCGCGGTCAGTGTCCTTGACGGACGTGCCTGGCCGTTGATCGGGATCAATGCGCGCAGTGCCGGGCTTTCGATCGGCGTGCCGCAATGCGGTATCGGCTCGCATGTGGCGAAGGCGTTGACCGACGTCAACGAACCACGAGCGTTCGGTGCGAGCATGCGCGGCAGGCTGAAAAAGCAACACTCCACTGGACTTGCATCGTCCCGGCACCCGGGCGAAGAGGCTGTCTCATGTACACGATCACCCGCCGCCAGGCCTTCTCCGACACGACCTTCCTGTGGGATGTGCTGGCGCCCGACGTGGCCAGGTCGGCCGAGCCGGGCCACTTCGTGATGCTGCGCCTGCATGAAGGCAGCGAGCGGATCCCGCTGACGGTGGCCGACTACGACCGCGACAAGGGCACGGTCACGCTGGTGATCCAAGCACTCGGCAAGACCACGCTGGAGATGAGGGATCACTACAAGGAAGGCGACACGTTCGCCGACTTCGTCGGTCCGCTCGGGCTGCCGCAGCACGTCGGCCAGGCCGGGCACGTGGTGCTGGTCGGCGGCGGCCTCGGCGTGGCGCCGGTGTATCCGCAGCTGCGCGCCTTCAAGGAGGCCGGCAACCGCACCACCGGGATCATCGGCTTCCGCAACAGGGACCTGGTGTTCTGGGAGGAGCAGTTCGGCCGTTACTGCGACAACCTGATCGTCTGCACCGACGACGGCAGCTACGGCAAGCCCGGCTTCGTCACCGCAGCGCTGAAGGAGGTGCTCGAGACCGACCGGCCGGACCTGGTGGTGGCCATCGGCCCGCTGCCGATGATGAACGCCTGCGTCGAGACGACGCGGCCGTTCGGCGTGAAGACGATGGTGTCGCTGAACGCGATCATGGTCGACGGCACCGGCATGTGCGGCTCGTGCCGCGTCACCGTGGGCAAGGAGATCAAGTTCGCCTGCGTCGACGGGCCCGACTTCGACGGCCACCTGGTCGACTTCAAGGAACTGATGCTGCGGCAGAAGCGCTTCAAGGGCGAGGAGTCGGCGGCCAGCACCGACTACGCGCACGTCTGCCACGTCGAGAAGACGCTGTTCGAGCAGAACAAGAAGAACTACAAGAAGTACAAGGACCTGGCGCCGCACGCGACCAAGATGCCCGAGCGCGACCCGCTCGAGCGCTCGCGCAACTTCAAGGAAGTCAACCTCGGCTACTCGATGGCCGACGCGCTGGCCGAGGCCGAGCGCTGCATCATGTGCAGCAAGGCGGCGTGCATCGAGGGCTGCCCGGTGGGCATCGACATCCCGCGCTTCATCCGCCACCTGCTGGTGCGCGACGTCGACGGCGCGCTGGCGGTGATCAACGAGTCGAACCTGCTGCCGTCGATCTGCGGCCGCGTGTGCCCGCAGGAATCGCAGTGCGAGGCGCAGTGCGTGGTCGGCCGCAAGCTCGAGTCGGTGGCCATCGGCCGGCTTGAGCGCTTCGTCGGCGACAACGCGCGGCCACGCAAGGCCGAGCCGCCGCGGTTCGACAGGAAGCTGGGCAACGTCGCGGTGGTCGGCTCCGGTCCCTCGGGGCTGGCGGTGGCGGCCGACGTCGCCAAGTTCGGCTGCGACGTCACCGTGTACGAGGCGCTGCATGTGGTCGGCGGCGTGCTGCAGTACGGCATCCCGTCGTTCCGGCTGCCGCGCGAGATCATCAGCCGCGAGGTCGATGCCCTGCGCGCGATGGGCGTGAAGTTCGAGACCAACAAGGTGGTCGGCAAGACCTTCTCGATTCCGCAGCTGCTCGGCGAACGGGGCTTCGACGCGGTGTTCGTCGGCGCCGGCGCCGGCGCGCCTTCGTTCCTCGGCATCCCGGGCGAGTTCGCCGGCCAGGTCTATTCGGCCAACGAGTTCCTGACCCGCGTGAACCTGATGGGCGGCGACAGGTTTCCCTACCTCGACACCCCGATCACCATCGGCAAGAGCGTGGTGGTGATCGGCGCCGGCAACACGGCGATGGACTGCCTGCGGGTGGCCAAGCGGCTGGGCACGCCGACGGTGCGCTGCGTGTACCGCCGCTCGGAGGCCGAGGCGCCGGCGCGCATCGAGGAACTGCGCCATGCGAAGGAGGAAGGCATCGAGTTCTTCTTCCTGCACTCGCCGGTGGAGATCCAGGTCGACGCCGACGGCAACGTGCGCGGCATGAAGGTGCAGAAGATGATGCTCGGCGAGCCCGACGAGAAGGGCCGCCGCAAGCCGATCCCGCTCGACGAGATCGTCGAACTCGAGTGCGACACCGTGATCTACGCGCTCGGCACCAACGCCAACCCGATCATCACCAAGTCGACGCCGGGGCTGCAGCTGAACAAGTGGGGCTATATCGTCGCCGACGACTACACGCAGGCGACCAGCGTGCCGGGCGTGTTCGCCGGCGGCGACATCGTCACCGGCGGCGCCACCGTGATCCTGGCCATGGGCGCCGGCCGCCGCGCCGCGCGTGCGATCGGTGCCTGGCTCGCCGGCGGCAAGAGCAAGTGGCCGATGACCCAGGCCGACGCCGAGGCGTTCGTGCCACCGACGCCGATCGGCGCTGCGCCGCCGATGGCGGCGGTCGCCGAAGCGGTCGGCGGAGGTAGCGCGCAGTGACGGGCTGCCGGCTGGCATTGCGGCGCGCTTCGCCCGGCCCCCGTCACCCCGGCGCAGGCCGGGGTCCAATTGGGTCCCGGCCTGCGCCGGGACGACGCGATCGATCGTCCGATTACACCCGGCCGGGCATTGCGTCGGCAGGGCCCAAGCAGAGGAGCTCAACATGAACGTCTGCCCACGCTGCCGCCGTCCGATCGACGACGACGAACCCTACATCTGCTGCGCCGGTGTCGAGCTGCGCTGGCGCTGCGCCGACTGCGGCAAGGTCTCCGAGGGCTTCGCCTTTCCCTACGGCATGTGCCCGCACTGCAAGGGCAAGCTGTCAATGCTCGAGCGCGGCGCGATCCAGGACGACCAGGCGATGGAGGCGGTGCGCAAGGCCTTCGAGATCGAGCTCGGCGGCCACGCGTTCTATGAGCGCGCCGCACGCGACGCGCAGGACGAAGAGCTGCGCGAGCTGTTCGGCCGCTTCGCGGCGATGGAGCGGGAGCACATGGAGACGCTGTCGAAGCGTTACCACGCCGCGCTGCCCGAGCCGTCGGCCGACTTCCAGCTCGACCGCGCGGCGATCTTCGCCGGCGTCGACCGCAAGCCCGAGGACCCGGCCAACCTGTTCCGCATCGCCATCGCCTTCGAGCAGCGGGCAGTCGACTTCTTCGCCCGCGAAGGCGAGCGGGCGCCCGACGGTTCGGTCGAGCGCGAGCTGTACAGGGAACTGGCGGCCGAGGAGCGCGAGCACGTCGCGCTGCTCACCACCGAGTATCGGCGCTGGCAGACCGGCAAGGCCGGCATCCTCTGACCGGCGAGCAGTGACAAGAGAACAGTGACCGGCCGCCGGTCACGCGCTGAGGAACACCCATGACCGAACGCTCGCACGTCCTCGACGGCAACGAAGCCGCCGCGCGGATCGCCCACCTGACCAGCGAGGTGATCGCGATCTACCCGATCACGCCGTCGTCGACGATGGGCGAGCTGGCCGACGCCTGGTCGGCGGCCGGCCAGAAGAACATCTGGGGCATGGTGCCGCAGGTGGTCGAGATGCAGAGCGAGGCCGGCGCCGCCGGCGCGGTGCACGGCTCGCTGCAGGCCGGCGCGCTGACCTGCACCTTCACCGCGTCGCAGGGCCTGCTGCTGAAGCTGCCGAACATGTTCAAGATCGCCGGCGAGCTGACGCCGACGGTGTTCCACATCGCCGCCCGCACGCTGGCCACCCATGCGCTGTCGATCTTCGGCGACCACTCCGACGTGATGGCGGCGCGCACCACCGGCTTCGCCCTGCTGGCGTCGGCGAGCGTGCAGGAAGCGCAGGACATGGCGATGATCGCCTTCATGGCGACGCTGCGCTCGCGGGTGCCGTTCCTGCACTTCTTCGACGGCTTCCGCACCAGCCACGAGGTCAACAAGATCGACCTGCTGTTCGAGGAAGAGGTCCGCCAGCTGGTCGACGAGGACCTGATCAGGGCGCACCGGGCGCGGGCGCTGAACCCGGACGACCCGGTGCTGCGCGGTTCGGCGCAGAACCCCGACGTGTTCTTCCAGGCGCGCGAGGCGTGCAATCCGTACTACCTGGCGGTGCCGGGCATCGTGCGCGAGTCGATGGACCGCTTCGAGAAGCTGACCGGTCGGCGCTACGGCCTGTTCGACTACACGGGGGCGCCCAACGCCGAGCGGGTGCTGGTGCAGATGGGTTCGGGAACCGGCGCCTCGCGCGAGGCGGTGGCCAAGCTCGCCGCCGCCGGCGAGAAGGTGGGCCTGGTGACCGTGCGGCTGTACCGGCCTTTCGACGCCGAGGCATTCGTCGCCGCGCTGCCGAAGACGGTGCGCGGCATCGCCGCGATGGACCGGACCAAGGAGCCGGGCGCGATCGGCGAGCCGCTGTACCAGGACGTGATCACCGCGCTGGCCGAGTGCTGGCCGGACGACATGCGGCTGCCACGGGTGATCGGCGGCCGCTACGGTCTGTCGTCGAAGGAGTACACGCCGGCGATGGCCCGCGCGGCGCTCGACGAACTGAAGGCGGCGAAGCCGAAGCGGCATTTCACGGTCGGCATCAACGACGACGTCACCCACCTGTCGCTGAAGTGGGACGATGAGTTCGACACCGAGGAGGCGGGCGTCACCCGCGCGGTGTTCTACGGGCTGGGCGCCGACGGCACGGTCGGCGCGACCAAGAACACGGTCAAGATCATCGGCGAGAACACGTCGCTGCACGCGCAGGGCTACTTCGTCTACGACAGCAAGAAATCGGGCGCGATCACGGTGTCGCACCTGCGCTTCGGCCCGAAGCCGATCGAGTCGACCTACCTGATCCGGCGGGCCGACTTCATCGCCTGCCACCAGTTCGAGTTCATGGAGAAGCTCGACGTCCTCGAGCTCGCCCGCCCCGGCGCGACCTTCCTGCTGAACAGCCCCTACGGGCCGGCCGAGGTGTGGGGCAGGCTGCCGCGCGAGGCGCAGCAGAGCATCGTCGAGAAGAAGCTGAAGTTCTACGTGGTCGACGCGCTGGCGGTGGCCAGGCAGGCGGGACTCGCCGGGCGGATCAACACGGTGACGCAGGCGTGCTTCTTCGCCATCTCGGGCATCCTGCCGCGCGAGGAGGCGATCGCCAAGATCAAGGAAGCGATCCGCAAGACCTACGGCAAGCGCGGCGAGACGGTGCTGGCGCGCAACTTCGCCGCGGTCGACGCCTCGCTGGCGGCGATGCACGAGGTCAAGGTGCCCGGCCACGCCGACTCGCTGCTGTCGCGCCGGCCGATCGTGCCGCGCGCGGCGCCGGAGTTCGTGCAGCGCGTCACCGCGATGATGCTGGACGGCAAGGGCGACCTGCTTCCGGTCTCGGCGATGCCGGTCGACGGCACCTTCCCGACCGGCACCACGCAGTGGGAGAAGCGCAGCATCGCGCACGAGATCCCGATCTGGGACGAGACCATCTGCACGCAGTGCGCGATCTGCCCGCTGGTGTGCCCGCACGCGGCGATCCGCATGAACGTCTTCTCGCCGGAGGAGATGAAGCGCGCGCCGTCGACCTTCAAGGCGGTGCCGTGGGCGCGCAAGGACGGCGGCCCGCTCGACGGCATGATGTACAGCCTGCAGGTGGCGCCCGACGACTGCACCGGCTGCGGCGCCTGCGTCGACGTGTGCCCGTCGCGCAGCAAGCAGGTGGTCAAGCACAAGGCGATCAACATGTCGCCCAAGCTCGAGCACCTCGAGGCCGAGCGCGCCAACTACGAGTTCTTCCTCAGCCTGCCCGAGGTGCGGCCGTCGTTCGACGGCATCGACGGCCTGCGCGGCTCACAGCTGCGGCAGCCGCTGTTCGAGTACTCGGGCGCCTGCTCCGGCTGCGGCGAGACGCCGTACCTGAAGCTGCTGTCGCAGCTGTACGGCGACCGGCTGATGATCGCCAACGCCACCGGCTGCTCGTCGATCTACGGCGGCAACCTGCCGACCACGCCGTATTCGACCAACGCCGACGGCCAGGGCCCGGCCTGGGCCAACAGCCTGTTCGAGGACAACGCCGAGTTCGGGCTGGGCATGCGGCTGGCGGTGGACGCGCAGCGCGAGCTGGCGCGGATGCTGGTGCGCGAGTTGCGCGGCGAGATCGGCGAGGAGCTGGCCGACGGGCTGCTCGAGGCGCCGCAGGACAACGACGGCGAGGTCAAGGCGCAGCGCGAGCGGGTGAAGAAGCTCAAGGGCATCCTGGCGAAGCTGCGCTTTCCGGAGGCCGGCCGGCTGCTGGCGGTGGCCGACAGCCTGGTCGTGCGCAGCGTCTGGATCGTCGGCGGCGACGGCTGGGCCTACGACATCGGCTACGGCGGCCTGGACCACGTGCTCGCCTCCGGCCGCAACGTCAACATCCTGGTGCTCGACACCGAGGTCTACTCGAACACCGGCGGCCAGGCGTCGAAGTCGACGCCGCGCGGCGCGGTGGCCAAGTTCGCCGCCGCCGGCAAGTCGATCGGCAAGAAGGACCTCGGCATGATCGCCATGGCCTACGGCAACGTCTACGTGGCGCAGGTGGCGATGGGGGCCAACCCGGTGCAGACGGTGCGCACCTTCCAGGAGGCCGCCTCGTGGCCGGGGCCGTCGCTGATCATCGCCTACAGCCACTGCATCGCCCACGGCATCGACATGGCGACCGGCTTCAGCCACCAGCGCGACGCGGTGAAGAGCGGCTACCTGACCCTGTACCACTACGACCCGCGGCTCGGCATGGGTGGCGCGGACCAGCCGCTGAAGCTCGACTCGCGCAAGCCGACCCAGCCGCTCGAGCAGTTCGTGATGAAGGAGGGCCGCTACGCGATGCTGGCGCAATCCGATCCGGCACGTGCCAAGCAGCTCATGAAGGCCGCGCAGCACGACGCCGATGCGCGCTGGCAGCTGTACGAGCAGATCGCCGGCGTGCACCGCGTGGTCACCGAGGAGGGCCATGCGCCGGCGGCGCCGGCGGCGGAAGGCGACGGCAAACCCGCGGCGGAGACCTCCGGGGAGGCTGCAGAATGAGCAACAACCCATCCCCACCCCTTGCCCCTGCCGTCAACCGGGAGCGAGCCGGGACAGCGCTGCGCGGAGGTGTGCAATGAGCGTCGATCTGCGAACCCGTTACCTGGGCCTGGAGCTGGCGCACCCGATCGTCGCCTCGGCCTCGCCGCTGACCAGCGCGATCGACAGCCTGAAGCGGCTGCAGGACGCCGGCATCGCCGCGGTGGTGCTGAAGTCGCTGTTCGAGGAGGAGATCGAGCACGAGGAGATGTCGGCGCACAACCTGATGGAATACGGCGCCGAGCTGTCGCCGGAGGCGCAGGGCTTCTTCCCGGAGATGCAGTACGCGACCGGGCCGGACGCCTACCTGCAGCTGATCGCGGACGCCAAGCGGGCGCTGCGGGTGCCGGTGATCGCCAGCCTGAACGGCTACACGCCGGGCGGCTGGGCCAGCATCGCGCGCAAGTTCCAGGAGGCCGGGGCCGATGCGATCGAGCTGAACGTGTACTTCCTCGCCGCCAGCGTCGAGGACACCAGCGCGCAAGTGGAGCAGCGCTACGTCGACCTGGTCGAGTCGGTGACGCGACAGGTGAGCATCCCGGTGGCGGTCAAGGTGGCGCCTTACTTCAGCGCGATGGCCAACATGGCGGCGCGGCTGGCCGGCGCCGGCGCCCGCGGACTGGTGCTGTTCAACCGCTTCCTGCAGCCGGACATCCTGCTCGACGAGCTCGAGGTGGCGCCGCACCTGGTGCTGTCGAACTCCGACGAGCTGCGCCTGGCGCTGCGCTGGATCGCCATCCTGCGTGGCCGCGTCGACGCCAGCCTGGCCGCCACCGGCGGCGCGCACACGCCGGAGGACGTGCTGAAGCTGCTGCTGGCCGGCGCCGACTGCGTGATGCTCGCCTCGAGCCTGCTGATGCGCGGCCCGAACCACGTCGGTGCGCTGGTCAAGGGCATCGAGGCCTGGATGAGCGAGCGCGAATACACCTCGGTGGCGCAGATGAAGGGCTCGCTGTCGCAGCAGGCCTGCCCCGATCCGGACGCCTTCGAGCGCGCCAACTACATGAAGGCGCTGAAGTCGTACACGAGCGAGTTGGTCTAGGCTTCGCCCTGCGGCGAACCGCGAGAGATTGCTGAACCCATAGAGGAGATCACGATGGCACTGCTGATCAACGACGACTGCACGGCATGCGACGCCTGCAAGCCGGTGTGCCCCAACGAGGCGATCGCCGCCGGCAGCCCGATCTACGTCATCGATTCGGAGAAGTGCACCGAATGCGTCGGCGCGCACGACGAGCCGCAGTGCATCGATGTGTGCCCGGCAGACTGCATCGTGCCCGACCCGGCGCACGCCGAGTCGAAGGACCAGCTGCTGGCGAAGTACGAGCGCCTGCACGGCTGACCGCGCGACAGGCTCGCCGGCGCGACGCAGATCAACCGCGACGCGCTGCCGCCCGGCCATCGTTGAGCGCGATCAACGACCGATCCCACCGTCGCCGTTAGCGTTGTCGACGTGATGCCGGGAGGCATCGCGCAGGAGTCCGCAGGCGGCGGCGCGCGGTTCGTTCCGGCTGCCGCCGCCGTGCCGGCCCCTCGATCGCAGGGAGGCGGTCATGCTGAGCCAGCCGGTCAGGAGCATCATCGGGCAGCACGGCTTCGTCACCGCGCCGCCGAGCGCCACCGTCCGCCAGGCGGCCGAGCTGATGGCCCGCCGGCACGTCGGCGCGGTGGTGGTCGTCGAGGACGACCATCTGGTCGGCATCTTCAGTGAGCGCGATGCGGTGTTCCGCGTGGTCGCGCGCGGCCTGGAGCCGGCCACCACGCCGCTGGCGCAGGTGATGACGCCGGCGCCGGTGACCATCGGGCCGGAACGCAGCTTCGGCCATGCGATGGCGGTGATGCAGCAGCACCATTGCCGCCACCTGCCGGTGGTGGAGGACGGCCGGCCAATCGGCATCGTCTCGGCGCGCAACGCGCTCGACCCGGCGCTCGAGGATTTCGTCTGCGAAGAGCGGCGTCGCCGCAGCTTCGAGGCGGGCTGAACGACCGCCGCCACCGTCGGTGCAGCGCCGCGACACTGCAGCGGCATCGCCGCGGCGGTGCCCGCGATCAAGCCGCATTCCGTTGACCGCCATCAAGAAGCGCCGCGGCACTCCCGCCTACGGTAGCGGGACTGCAAAAAACGGGCTGACACGGGTTCCGTAACAGGGACCGCGACCACGGTAGACAGGCATGCCGCTGCCGCGCCAGGCGACCACGTAGCGCCGGCGCCGCGCGAGCCGTACAGGGAAGCCACCAACGCCGACGAAGACTGCCGCCGATGAACCCCTATGCCGTCTTCCTGCTGTACCTGATCGCCATCCTGGGCTTCGTCGGCGTGATGCTGCTGGCCAACAAGCTGCTCGGCCCGAAGCCGGCGATGACGTCGATCAAGCAGGAGCCGTTCGAGTGCGGCGCCACGCTGCTCGACACCCGCGACATGCACTCGGTGCCGGTCAAGTACTACGCGGTGGCGATCGTCTTCATCCTGTTCGACCTCGAGACGGTGTTCCTGATCCTGTGGGTGCTCGGCGCGCAGCCGCTCGACGGCTTCATGATGGCCACCTTCGCGATCTTCATGTTCCTGCTGATCCTGGTGCTGCTGTACGTGTACCGGGCCAGGCTGCTGGAAGCGGTGACCGACTGAGGCGGAGATGAGCGCGCGAACGATTCCGATCCGGCCCGAGTCGCAGAAGTCGGCTGCCTTCGAGTACGTCTGCACGCGCAAGGACGAGCTGATCGGCTGGGCGCGCAAGTTCTCGCTGTTCCCCTACCCGTTCGTCACCGCCTGCTGCGGCATGGAATTCATGTCGGTCAGCTCGACGCCGTACGACACCGACCGCTTCGGCGCCGCGCTGCCGCGCTTCACGCCGCGCCAGTCGGACCTGCTGATGGTGGTCGGCACGATCACCCACAAGCAGGCGCCGATCCTGCTGAAGGTCTGGGAGCAGATGTGCGAGCCGAAATGGGTGCTCGCCTTCGGCGTGTGCGCCACCAGCGGCGGCTTCTACAACAACTACGCGGCGGTGCAGGGCATCGACCGCATCCTGCCGGTCGACGTCTACGTGCCCGGCTGCCCGCCGCGGCCGGAGATGGTGATCGACGGGATCATGAAGCTGCAGGAGAAGATCGCCGGCCAGCAGCACCTGATCGTCAACGACAGGTTCTAGAGATGGCCGCCGTGTTCGACAGGATCCGCAACGCCCTGGCAGCGAAGATCGGCGAATCGTCGGTCGCGCACGGCATCCTGGTGCTGCATATCGCGCCGCAGGACCTGCCCGGCGTGGTCGGCGCGCTGAAGGACGACTTCCGCTTCGACCTGTTCCTCGACGTCACCGCCGTCGACTGGCTGGGCCGCGAGCCGCGCTTCGAGGTGGTCTGGCACTTCTACTCGACGATGCACAGGGTCCGCGTGCGGATCAAGGCGCGGGTGAGCGAGGCCGAGCCGGTGGTCGGCTCGCTGACCGGTTTGTACGGTTCGGCGCACTACATGGAGCGCGAGTGCCACGAGATGTACGGCATCGTCTTCGCCGGCAACCCGGATCTGCGGCCGATCCTGCTATACGAGGGCTTCGTCGGCCATCCGCTGCGCAAGGACTACCCGAAGGAGCGCGAGCAGCCGCTGGTGCCGTACCGGGCTGGTCACGAGCCGCCGGGCAGGGAGTAGCGCCGTGAAGCTTGCCAACCCGATCCGCCCGGCCTTCACCACGACCTCGCGTGACGACACGACGATCGTCAATATCGGCCCGTCGCACCCGGCCACCCACGGCACGATCCAGATCGTCGCCGAACTCGACGGCGAGCGGGTGCTGCGCGCCGACATCCATTGCGGCTACCTGCACCGCGGCTTCGAGAAGGAGTGCGAGGCGCACACCTGGCACAACCTGATCCCCTACGTCGACCGGCTGAACTACTGCTCGGCGCTGATCAACAACTTCGCCTACTGCGACGCGGTCGAGACGCTGATGGGCGTGCAGATCACGCCGCGGGCCAAGTACCTGCGCACGCTGCTCGCCGAGTATTCGCGCGTCGCCGATCACCTGACCTGCGTGGCCGCGGCGCTGATGGAACTCGGCGCGATGACGGCGTTCCTCTACCTGGTGATGCTGCGCGACTACATCTACGAACACCTGGCCGATCTCA
Organism: Burkholderiales bacterium; assembly: GCA_016716275.1. Lineage (GTDB taxonomy): Bacteria > Pseudomonadota > Gammaproteobacteria > Burkholderiales > Burkholderiaceae_F > JADJWR01. The sequence goes on from JADJWR010000001.1 coordinate 116,099, forward strand.
CCGGCGCGCGGCTGACCTACAGCTACGGCCGCATCGGCGGGCTGGCGCGCGACCTGCCCGACGGCTGGCTGAAGCGGCTGGAGGAGATCCTCGGCGAGTACGACGAGTTCGTCGGCCGCGTGCACGGGCTGGTCGACCGCAACCGCATCTTCATCGACCGCATGCGCGACGTCGCCGTGCTGTCGACGGCCGACGCGGTCAACTGGGGCTACACCGGGCCGATCCTGCGCTCCACCGGCGTGCCGCGCGACCTGCGCAAGGACACGCCCTACCTCGCCTACCCGGAACTGGACTTCGAGGTGCCCACCGGCATCAAGGGCGACAACTACGACCGCTACTACGTGCGCATGCGCGAGATGGACGAGTCGGTGCACATGATCCGCCAGCTGGTGGACCTGCTGCACGAGAAGGGCGGCGGGCCGATCAACGTCGACGACCGCCGCTGCGTGCTGCCGGCCAAGCCGCTCGTCTACGGCGAGATCGAGTCGCTGATCAACCACTTCAAGCTGGTGATGGAGGGGCCGCAGGTGCCGGCCGGCGACGTCTACGTGGCGCACGAGGGCGCCAACGGCGAACTGGGCTTCTACCTGGTGAGCGACGGCAGCGGCACGCCGTACAAGGTGCACTGCCGGGCGCCGAGCTTCGTCCACATGGGCGGCGCGCACAGGCTGCTCGAGGGCTACCAGCTTGCCGACATCGTGCCCACCTTCGGCTCGATCAACATGATCGGCGGCGAGTGCGACCGGTGAGAAAAATGGGGTCAGAGTCGAATTTCCGCCGAACGCCAGCCGATCGGGCGAGCCGCTGCAGCGGAAATTCGACTCTGACCCCATTTTTCGCGGCCACGGAGTGCATGCGGTGAACGCGCCGAACATTCCCTCGATGCGGCACCTGCAGCCGGAGTTCGAGGCGCTGAAGAAGCGCTACCCGGCCGGCTTCGAGTCGTCGCTGACGCTGCCCTGCCTGCGTCGCATCCAGGAAGTGCGCGGCTTCGTGGCCGACCAGGACATCGACTGGCTGGTCGAGTACCTCGGCGTGCCGCGCGTGCAGATCGAGGAAGTGCTGACCTTCTACACGCAGTTCCGCCGCCAGCCGATCGGCCGCTGGCACGTGCAGACCTGCCGCAACGTCTCCTGCTCGATGCGCGGCGCCGAGCGGCTGATCGACCACCTGTCGCGCAGACTCGGCGTGCCGGTCGGCGAGACCACGCCCGACGGCCGCTTCACGCTGTCGGTGGTCGAGTGCCTGGGCTCGTGCGGCACCGCGCCGGTGGTGATGATCAACGACACCTACCACGAGAACATCGACGCGGCGAAGCTCGACGCACTGCTGGAGGAGCTCAAGTAGCCATGCCCGGCCAGCAACTGATCATGGACTTCGCGGTGACGGCGACCTCGCACCTGTTGTCCGATTACCAGGCGCGCGGCGGCTACCAGGCGCTGACCCGGGCGCTGACCACGCTGAAGCCGGAGGACGTGACCAGGGAGGTCACTGCTGCCGGCGTGCTCGGCCACGGCGGCGCAGCCTTCCCGGTGGGCCGCAAGTGGGCGGTGGTCAAGCTCGACGACGGCCAGCCGCACTACCTGTGCGCCAACGCCGACGAGGGCGAACCGGGCACCTTCAAGGACCGCTGGATCCTCGAGCACGCGCCGCACCTGCTGCTCGAGTCGATGCTGCTCGCCTGCTACGCGCTGCAGGTGCGCAACTGCTTCGTCTACATCCGCGGCGAGTTCGACCAGCCCTACCGCCGGCTGCAGGCTGCCGTCGAGGAGGCCTACGCCGCCGGCTACTTCGGCGAGAACATTCTCGGCTCGGGCTTCGCCTGCGACATCGTCGTCTACCGCGGTGCCGGCTCCTACGTCTGCGGCGAGGCGTCCGCCTTGATCACCTCGATCGAGGGCAAGAAGGGTTATCCGCGCAACCGGCCGCCGCGGCTGACGGTGCGCGGGCTGTACCAGCGGCCGACGGTGATCAACAACGTCGAGACGCTGTCGAACGTCGCGATCATCATGCGCATGGGCGCCGAGGCGTTCCGCAAGGTCGGCACGCCGAAGAGCCCGGGCACCCAGCTGGTGTCGATCTCCGGCCACGTCAACAAGCCGGGCGTCTACGAGGTCGAGTACGGCTACCCGCTGGCGAAGTTCATCTACGAGGACTGCGGCGGGGTGCTGGGCGGCAAGGGCCTCAAGTGCATCATCCCCGGCGGCATCTCGACCAAGGTGATGACGGCGAAGGACATCGAGGGCGTCACCTACGACCACAAGTCGATGGAGGCGGCCGGCTCGCAGGTCGGCTCCGGCGGCATGGTGGTGATCGCCGAGGGCACCTGCATGGTGCGCCTGCTGCACGTGATGCTGCGCTTCTATCACCACGAGTCGTGCGGCCAGTGCACGCCGTGCCGCGAGGGCATGGGCTGGATGCACCGGATCATCGCGCGCATCGTCGAGGGCGACGGTCGCCCCGGCGACATCGACGCGCTGGTGCGCATCTCCAACGCCAACGACGGCACGACGATCTGCGGCATGGGCGACGCCGCCGGCTACGCCACCGTCGGCATCATCGCCAAGTACCGCGACGAGTTCGAGTACTACATCGCCAACAGGCGATCGAAGTGCGACGGCCGGCTGGACGTGCAAGAGGCGGTCCATGCCTGAGTTCTTCATCAACGGCCAGAAGGTGGCCGCCGAGAAGGGCCAGACGGTGATGCAGGCGGCGCTGGCCGCCGGCTTCTACATCCCCTACTTCTGCTGGCACCCGCACCTGTCGGTGGCCGGCAACTGCCGCGTCTGCGTGGTCGAGGTCGAGGGCGAGGGCGGCGGCAGCTCCTGGACCGACATCGCCTGCAACATGCCGGTCTCCGAGGGCATGCGCGTGCTGACCGACTCGGAGACGGTGCGCGAGCAGCGCAGGCAGATCCTGCAGTTCATCCTGCTGAACCACCCGGTCGACTGCGGCATCTGCGACAAGGCCGGCGAGTGCATGCTGCAGGACCATCACTACACCTACAACGGCGAGCCGTCGATCTCGACGGTGCCGAAGGTCAGGGCGACCAAGTACCACCCGCTGTCCGAGCGCATCGTGCTCGACAACGAGCGCTGCATCGTCTGCTCGCGCTGCGTGCGCTTCACCCGTGAGGTCTCGAAGTCGCACGGCCTGGCGATCCAGCACCGCGGCGACCACTCGCTGGTGCGCGCCGCCGAGGACGGTGCCTTCGAGGCCGACCCGTACTCGGACAACGTGGTCGACATCTGCCCGGTCGGCGCGCTGCTTTCGAGAAGCTTCCTGCACAAGGCGCGCGTCTGGTACCTGCAGGCCACCCCGTCGGTGTGCCCGGGTTGCGCGCGCGGCTGCACGGTGAACCTCTGGCACCGCAAGCGCGACTGGCAGCTGAACCGCCTCGATCCGGGGCAGAACACCGAGATCGCCCGCGTCACGCCGCTCGCGAACCCGGCGGTCAACGGGCCGTGGATCTGCAACAAGGGGCGCGACCTGGCGCGGATCTTCGAGCGGCCGCGCGCCGGCGAGCCGCTGCTCAAAAGCCGGCCGGTGACGCTGCTGCAGGCGACGAGCGCCGCGCGGGGCCTGATCGCCGAGTCGGCCAGGCCGGTGGCGCTGGTGTCGAACTGGGGCTCGAACGAGGAACTGGCGGCCTTCAAGCGCGCCCTGGGCAGCCGCTTCACCTGCTTCGTCAAGCGCGACCACCTGCCAGCGGCCGACGAGCCGGTCGAGGACGACCTGCTGATCCGCGCCGACAAGAACCCGAACAGCGCCACCGCGCACGAGCTGTTCGGCGAGGCGCCGATCGCCTTCCCCGACCGTACCGACCTGGTGCTGGTGTGGGGCGAGGGCGTCGACTTCGCCAGCCTGCCGCGCGGCGCCAGGGTGATCCTGCTCGGCAGCTACCTGGCGCCGGAGAACGGCCACGCCGACGTGTTCGTGCCGATCAGCATCCAGACCGAACGGGCCGGCCACTACACCAACTTCGCCGGGGTTGCGAGCAGGTTCGAGCGCTGCTTCGCCAAGCAGCCGGGAATCGCCGACGCCGAGGAGTTCTTCGGGCAGCTGGCGGTGACCGCGGGGGCAACATGAGCACCGCGCGGCCGCCCGAAGGTGCTCAGCTCCCCCTCGGGGGGACAGCCCGAAGGGCGAAGGGGGCAACATGATCCAGGACCTGGTCGTCTACGTGGTGTTCATCACCTACGCGATCAGCGTGCTGATGGGCTTCGGCACCATCCTCACCTGGGTCGAGCGCAAGCAGGCGGCGGTGATGTCCGACCGCATCGGCGCCAACCGCGCCTACATCCGCATCCCGTTCACCCAGATCAAGCTGGTCTGGTGGGGGCTGTTCCACGGCATGGCCGACGGCCTGAAGCTGCTGCTGAAGGAGGACTTCAAGCCGAAGACCTACGACTGGTACGCCTACATGGTGGCGCCGTGGGTGGTGTTCGTGCCGGTGCTGCTGGTGTTCGCCGTGGTGCCGTTCGGCGGCGTGCTGCGGCCGGGCGACCTCGTCCCGGGGCTGGCCGGCTGGTTCGGCGACCGCGCCTACCCGATGCAGATCGCCAACCTCGATGCCGGCCTGCTGATCGTCTTCGCCTTCGGCGGCATCACGATCATCGGCGCGATGCTGGCCGGCTGGTCCTCGGCCAACAAGTTCTCGCTGCTCGGCGCGCTGCGCGCCGGCAGCCAGATGATCTCCTACGAGCTGATCATGGCGATGACGGTGCTCGGCCTGATCCTGATCTACGGCACCATCGACCTCGACCAGATCGTCCGCTTCCAGTCGGGGGTGGTGCTCGGTTTCCTGCCCGCCTGGGGGATCGTGCTGCAGCCGTTCGCCGCGACCCTGTTCCTGACCGCGGCGATCGCCGAGAACAAGCGCATCCCGTTCGACCTGCCGGAGGCCGAGTCGGAGCTGATCGCCGGCTACTTCACCGAATACAGCGGCATGAAGATGGGCCTTTTCATGTTCGCCGAGTTCATCGAGATCGCCATCATCTCGGCGCTGTTCACCACGCTGTTCCTCGGCGGCTACAACCTGCCGTTCATGACCGACGCCGGCTTCGTCCTGCCCGGCGGCCGCGAGATCGCGATGAGCCACGGCGCGGTGGTGGCGGTCCAGCTCGTGACCTTCCTCGCCAAGGTGTTCGTGATGTGCAGCTTCCAGATCCTGATCCGCTGGTCGCTGCCGCGCTTCCGCTGGGACCAGGTGCTGCGCTTCGCGTGGAAGTTCATGTTCCCGCTCGGGCTCGCCAACCTGATCGTCACCGTCCTGTTCGTCTGGGCGCTCGGGTGAGGGACCGATGAGCAGCCGCAAGCCCTACGTTCGCAAGCAGTACTGGAACGAGCCCACCATGGGCTGGTGGGAGCGCGCCTACCTGCCCGAGATCCTGCGCGGCCTGGCGATCACCGGCACGGTGTTCCTGCGCAACATGTTCAGGTGGGTGACCGGCCGCAAGGGCGCGCTGACCACCTACTACCCGGAGGAGACGCGCTGGGACTACGCCGCCGGCAACCGCGGCAAGCACGTGCTGACGCGGCGGCCCGACGGCAGCCCGCAGTGCATCGCCTGCAACATGTGCGCCACGGTGTGCCCGGCCAAGGTGATCGAGATCGACGCCGGCTTCGACCCCAACGACGCCGCGCACCCGAAGTTCCCGACCCGCTTCGAGATCGACTACTCGCGCTGCATCTTCTGCGGCCTGTGCGTCGAGGCCTGCCCGGAGGACGCGATCCGCATGCTCAAGGAGGTGCCCAACCTGCCGAGCCGCGACCGTCGCGCGATGTGGATCGGCCGCGAGGAACTGCTGAACTGGCAGCCGCGCGCCGACGTCGCCAAGCCCTACCCGCCGCCGCCGGCCGCCGCGCCGGCGAGGAGCCAGCCATGATCGACACGCTGCTTGCCGGCCTCGACGAACTGCTGATGCTCGTCTTCGCCGCCGGCGCGCTCGCCGGCGCGGCGCTGATGATCGTGCTGCGCGAGCCGATGCGGGTGGCCACCGCGCTGATCTCGACGATGGTGTTCCTCGGCGGCATCTACGGCCTGCTCGGCGTGCACTTCATCGCCGCCTTCCAGGTGCTGATCTACGTCGGCGCCGTGATGGTGTTCATGGTCTACGTGATCATGATGCTCGACCCGCGCGACCCGGCGATCCAGAGCCGCTTCTCGGCGATGCTGGTGCCGGCGGTGATCGGCTTCGTGATCCTTATCTTCGTGCTGGTCGGCGCGGCGTGGACCGGCGCGCCGGCGGCGCCCGCCGTCGCCCGCGAGACGTTCGGCCTGCAGCAGTTCGCGGTGGCCTTCCTGCGCGAGTACTGGCTGCACTTCGAGCTGACCTCGGTGCTGCTGGTGGCGGCGATCGTCGCCGCCGTGGCGGTGGTCAAGCTGCACCGGAGGCATCGTGGATAAGGTCCAGCTGCTGATCGGGCTGTCGATCGTGCTGTTCGCGATCGGCCTGCTCGGCGTGATCGTCCGCCGCAACCTGCTGGTGATGCTGATGTGCATGGAGCTGATGCTCAACGGCGTCAACCTCAGCCTGGTGACCTTCGCCCACCAGATGGGCGAGGCGGTCGGCGCGGTGCTGGTGTTCCTGATCTTCGTCGTCGCCACCGCCGAGATCGCGGTGGCGATTCCGATCGTGCTGCTGCTGGTCGAGCGCAAGCATTCGCTCGACCTGGGCGCCTACACCGACCTGAAGGGGTGACGTGATGGGTGCCCTGACCTGGATCGTCGTCCTGCCGCTCGCCGGCTTCCTGATCAACGGCCTGGCCGGCAACCGCCTCGGCAAGCGGTTCGTCTCGGTGGTGGGATGCGGCCTGCCGGTCGCCTCGTTCCTGATCGCCGTCGGCAGCGTCGCGGCGCTGCTCGCCGGCGACAGCAGGCCGCTGATCGACACCGCCTTCACCTGGGCGACCTTCGCCGGCCGGAGCTTCGAGATCGCCTTCTATCTCGACCGCCTGTCGGCGGTGATGGTGCTGATCGTCACCGGTGTGGGCTCGCTGATCCACGTCTACTCGACCGGCTACATGCACGACGACGAGAGCTACGCGCGCTTCTTCGCGTACCTGAACCTGTTCCTGTTCTTCATGCTGCTGCTGGTGCTCGGCCGCTCGATGCTGGTGCTGTTCGTCGGCTGGGAGGGGGTGGGTCTCGCCTCGTATCTGCTGATCGGCTTCTGGTTCGAGGACCCGGAGAAGGCCGCCGCCGGCAAGAAGGCGTTCATCACCAACCGCGTCGGCGACGCCGGCTTCCTGCTCGGCATGTTCCTGTGCTTCTTCGCCGTGGGCACGCTCGACATGGACCGCATCAACGCCGCCTTCGCGACCGGCGTGCCGGCCGGCGTGTCGGCCAGCCTGATCGGCGTGCTGCTGTTCATCGGCGCCACCGGCAAGTCGGCGCAGCTGCCGCTGCACGTCTGGCTGCCGGATGCGATGGCCGGCCCGACGCCGGTCTCGGCGCTGATCCACGCGGCGACCATGGTGACCGCCGGCGTGTACCTGGTGGCGCGGATGTCGGGGATCTTCGTGCACGCCGAGTTCGCCTCGCAGCTGGTGGCCACCGTCGGTCTGCTCACCGCCTTCTTCGCGGCGACCGTCGCGCTGGTGCAGACCGACATCAAGCGGGTGCTGGCGTACTCGACGATCTCGCAGCTCGGCTTCATGTTCCTCGCCGCCGGGGTGGGCGCCTACGGCGTGGCGATCTTCCACGTCGTCACGCACGCCTTCTTCAAAGCGTGCCTGTTCCTCGGCGCAGGCTCGGTGATCCACGCGATGTCGGGCGAGCAGGACATCCGCAAGATGGGCGCGCTGGCGAAGAAGATCCCGGTCACCTTCGCCACCTTCGCCGTGTCGACTGCGGCGATCGCCGGCCTGCCGCCGCTGTCGGGCTTCTTCTCGAAGGACGAGATCCTGTGGTTCGCCTACGGCAGCAGCTTTGGCGGCACGCCGTGGCTGCTGGTGCTTGCCTCGGCCACCGCGCTGCTCACCGCCTTCTACATGTTCCGCCTGCTGTGGCTGACCTTCTTCGGCTCGCCGCGGATGGACGAGGAAGTGGCGCACCACATCCACGAGTCGCCGTGGTCGATGACCGGCGTGCTGGTCGTGCTGGCGCTGCTGGCGGCCTTCGGCGGATTCTTCTCGATCCCGCACTTCCTCGAGCCGGTGCTGCCGCTGCCGGCGATCCGCCCCGAGGCGCAGTCGTTCCACGGCCCGCTGGTGTGGATCGCCACCGGACTGGGCGTCGGCGGCCTGCTGCTGGCGGCGTACTTCTACGGCAACGATGCCCGGCGCGCCGCCGCCTGGAAGCCGGGCTTCGAGCCGGTGCACCGGCTGCTGTCCGGCAAGTACTACATCGACGAGCTGTACGCGGCGGTGCTCGGCCGGCCGCTCACCTGGATCTCGGAGAAGGTGTTCCTGCGCATCGGCGACCGGCTGCTGATCGACGGTTCGCTCGACGGGCTGGCGGCGCTCGCCCAGCGCAGCGCCGGCCGGCTGTCGAAGCTGCAGACCGGCAACCTGCACCTGTACGCGTTCCTGGTGCTGGCCGGCATCGTCGGCGCGCTGATCTGGAGCTGGCGCAATGGCTGATGCGGTGCTTCTGAACGTCGTCCTGTACCTGCCGCTGCTCGGCATCGCGCTGATCGTCGCGATGCCCGACGGGCAGGACGACCGCATCCGCGCCAACTCGTTCGGCGTGATGCTGGCGCAGTTCGTCATCACGGCGATCCTGTACCTGCGCTTCGACCCGAACGTCGCCGGGCTGCAGTTCGAGACCCGGCTGCCGTGGATCGCCGACCTCGGCGTGTACTACCACATCGCGCTGGACGGCTACAACGTGCTGCTGGTGCTGCTCACCGCGTTCCTCGGGCCGCTGGTGGTCGCCGGCGCCTTCAGCGCGATCGGCAGGGACGTCAAGCTGTTCTATGCGATGGTGTTCTTCATCCAGTTCGCGATGCTCGGCACCTTCGTCGCCCAGGACCTGCTGCTGTTCTACATCTTCTGGGAAACGATGCTGATCCCGATGTTCCTGATCATCGGCATCTGGGGCGGCGAGCGGCGCATCTACGCGACGCTGAAGTTCGTGCTGTACACGGCGTTCGGCTCGATCCTGATGCTGGCGGCGCTGATCTACCTGGTGCTGTCGAACTACCAGGACAGCGGCAACCTGTCGTTCGCCTTTGCCGACCTGTTCGGCACCGGGCTGACGGTCACCGAGCAAAGCTGGCTGCTGGCCGCCTTCGCGCTGTCGTTCGCCATCAAGGTGCCGATGGTGCCGCTGCACACCTGGCTGCCCGACGCGCACGTCGAGGCGCCGACCACCGGCAGCGTGATCCTGGCCGGCGTGCTGCTGAAAATGGGCACCTACGGCTTCATCAAGCTCGGCTTTCCGCTGTTCCCGCAGGCCGCGCAGCTGGCGATGCCGGCGGTGATGGCGCTGGCGGTGGTGAGCATCGTCTACGGCGCCTGCCTGGCACTGGTGCAGACCGACATCAAGAAGATCATCGCCTACTCGTCGATCAGCCACCTCGGCTACGTGATGCTGGGGCTGGCCAGCCTCGATCTGCTCGGCATCCAGGGCGCGATCATCCAGATGGTCAGCCACGGCCTGACCGCCGCCGGCCTGTTCCTGATGGTCGGCATGATCTACGAACGCTGCCACACACGCGAGCTGGCGGCCTACGGCGGACTGGCCAAGGCGCTGCCGGTGTACTCGGTGTTCTTCATGATCCTGACGCTCGCCGCCATCGGCCTGCCGACCACCAGCGGCTTCACCGGCGAGTTCCTGGTGCTGCTCGGCGCCTTCAACGCCGCCTGGCCGCAGCACCTCGCCGGCGACTCGCTGCCGCTGGCGTGGGCGGTGATCGCGGTGTCGGGCGTGGTGCTCGGCGCGATGTACATGCTGTGGTTCGCCCAGCGCTTCCTGTACGGCACGACCAAGGTGCCGCACGGCCCGGTGACCGACCTCGACCGGCGCGAGAAGCTGATCCTGGCGGTGCTGCTGGTGCCGGTGTTCTGGCTCGGCGTCGCTCCCGGTGAACCGATGCGCAAGACCGAGCAGGCGGCGCTGCACTTCCAGCGGCTGATTGCCGGGGCGCAGCAGCCCGATGCGCTGGTCGCCGCGCCGGTGCCGCTGGCGCTGCGGCCGACGGAGGCGGGGCGATGAACTGGACCACCGTGCTCGTTGCGATGTCGCCCGAGCATCTGCTGCTCGCCGGCATCGTCGTGCTGCTCGCCATCGACATCGTGTTCGAGCGGCCGCGCAGCCACCTGGCGGTGTCGCTGGCGGCGGTGATCGCCGCCACGCTGGCGGCCGCGGCGCTGGCGATCGCCGGCTACGCGGCCGCGCCGTTCCCCGGCCAGTCGTCGGTCGACTCGTCGGCCTTCGCCGCCAAGGCGATCGTGCTGGTGCTGGCGATTCCCGCGCTGCTGCTGGCGCGCGACGAGTTCCCCGACGGGCCCTTCTACGTGCTGCTGCTGTCGTCGCTGTATGGCGCCAGCCTGATCCTGTCGTCCGACAGCTTCCTGACGCTGTTCCTCGGGCTCGAGCTGATGTCGATTCCGGTCTACGTGCTGGTGCTGCTGGCGATGAAGCGGGTCGAGGCGACCGAGGCGGCGCTGAAGTACCTGATCCTCGGCGGCACCGCCACCGCGATGCTGCTGATGGGCGTTTCGCTGCTGTTCGGGTTCACTGGCTCGCTGTCGCTCGATGCCTTCGGCCGGCTGCTCGACGCCGGCAGCCCGATGGCGCAGGCGGCGGTGGTGCTGATCCTGCTCGCCTTCTTCCTGAAGGCGGCGATCGTGCCTTTCCACACCTGGGCGCCCGATGCCTACGAGGCGGCCACGGTGCCGGTGACCGCCTTCATGTCGACCGTGATCAAGGCCGGCGTGCTGCTGGCCGCCGTGCGCCTGTTCGGCGTCAACTCGCTGTCCGGCCGGCTGGTCGAACTGCTGGCGATCCTGTCGCTGGTGTCGATAATCTGGGGCAACCTGGCGGCGATCAGGCAGTCGAGCTTCCGCCGCATGATCGCCTACTCGTCGATCGCCCACGCCGGCTACCTGTTCTACGCCTTCCTCGGCGACGGCGAGGGACGCTTCCAGGCGGTGGCCTTCTACGCGCTGGTCTACGGCCTGATGAACCTGCTCGCCTTCGCGGCGCTGCCGATGGCGGCCGTCGATGCCGAGCGCGACCGGCTGGACAACCTCAAGGGGCTGTACCAGCGCGCGCCGTTCGCCGCGCTGATGATCGCGGTGGCGATGTTCTCGCTGGCCGGCATCCCGCCGCTGCCCGGCTTCGTCGCCAAGTTCGTGATCTTCCGCAACGTGATCGAAGCCGGCTACACGCTGTATGCGGTGCTCGGTCTGGTCGGCAGCTACCTCGGCATCTACTTCTACCTGCGCGTGCTGCAGTACATGTTCATGAGCCCGGCGCCGGCCGGGCTGCCGCAACAGGGCTCGGCGCGGCTGGCGCTTGGCGCGATCGCCGTCTGCCTGGTGCCGGCGGTGATCCTGACGGTCTATCCGGGCGGGTTGCTCGGCGGGCTGTAGCAGTCGGCGCGGCGCCGAATCGGCCGCGACACGCTCACCGCGCCGCTGCTCACGCCCCGGCGCGCGCCGCCACCGGCGAGTAGGTGTCCATCAGCTGCAGCCGGGTCGCATCGAGCCGCTCGGAGACGATCAACAGCAGCTTGCGCATCAGGCTGAAGCCGAACTGCGGATCGGCCTGGCACGATTCGAGCAGCCGGTTGCCGTCGAAGGCCAGCGCCTCGATCCGCTGCAGCGCGCGCGCCTGGAAGGTCGTCGGGCGTCCGGTGATCAGCGACGAGAAGCCGAACTCGTCGCCGTCGCTGAGCGTCTGGATGCGCAGCACCTTCTTGCCTACCGCCATCTCGAGCGCCAGCCGTCCGCTGACGATCAGAAAGAAGTCGGTGCTGTCGTCGCCCGAGCGGAAGACGACCTGCTCCGGCTCGAAGGTGGCGCGGCGCGCCTGGGCGGCGAGCCGCTCGATCTGCTGCGGCCGGAAATCCTTCGAGAAAGGGTGCTGCGCGAGAAGCGGCTGTAAGTCCTGCGCGTTCATCGGTGCCTCCTCCTTGGGTGGTGTCACCGGCGCTGCGCGGCCCCGCGGCGATGACGCCGGCGACCTCTGAAAAAAATCAAGTCTGCACGTGAACGCTGCGCGCGCACCGGCCGCGCGCGGGCATGTGTTGACCGCTGTCAAGCCGGGTTCGAGTCGCGCCTCTAGCGTTACGGCAGCCTAGATTCGTCGTGCGCCGCACAAGGCGGCGCGAATTCCAACCGAACACGGATTGAACCGTCGGCACAGAAAAGGCGGCCAGCCGGGCTTCGCCACCGAGGAGAGACACCATGCCGCATCGAGCCAAGCAACGCGTCCTGCCGCCGCCGCTTCCCGAGTGGTTCCCGCGCGGCACCACGCTTCTGCGTGATCCGACGCTGAACAAGGGCACTGCCTTCACCGATGCCGAGCGCGAGGCGCTCGGCCTGCGCGGCCTGCTGCCGCCGCGGGTGGCGACACTGGAGGACCAGGTCGAGCGCGTGCTGGAGAACATCCGCCGGCTCGATTCGAACCTGTCGAAGTACATCCTGCTGGAGTCGCTGCAGGACCGCAACGAGACGCTGTTCTACCGGGTCGTCACCGAGAACCCGGACGAGATGATGCCGCTCATCTACACGCCCACCGTCGGCCTGGCCTGCCAGCAGTTCGGCCACATCTACCGGCGGCCGCGCGGCATGTACGTCACCGCGGCTGACCGCGGCCGCATCGCCCAGGTGCTGCGCAACTGGCCGTACCGGGAGGCAGCGATCATCGTGGTCACCGACGGCGAGCGCATTCTCGGGCTGGGCGACCTCGGCGCCAACGGCATGGGCATCCCGATCGGCAAGCTGGCCCTTTACACCGCCTGCGCCGGCGTTCACCCGCGCCATTGCCTGCCGGTGCTGCTCGATGTCGGCACCAACAACACCGCGCTGCACACCGACCGCCTGTACCTCGGCCTGCGCCAGCCGCGCCTGACCGGCTCCGCCTACGACGAGTTCATCGAAGAGTTCATCGACGCCACCCAGCAGGTGTTCCCGGGCATCGTGGTGCAGTTCGAGGACTTCGCCAACCACCACGCCTTCACCCTGCTGCAGAAGTACCGCGACCGCATCTGCTCCTTCAACGACGACATCCAGGGCACCGCGTCGGTCACGGTGGCCGGCATCTTCTCGGCGCTGCGGGTCACCGGCAAGCCGCTCGCCGAGCAGACCTTCGTGTGCCTCGGCGCGGGCGAGGCCGCCACCGGCATCTCGGACCTGCTGGTCGAGGCGATGGTCGACGACGGCATGGCCGAGCGCGATGCGCGCCGGCGCTGCTGGCTGGTCGACTCGAAGGGGCTGGTGGTCGCCTCGCGCACCGATCTGGCGGCGCACAAGAAGCCGTACGCGCACGAGCACGCGCCGGCGGCAACCTTCGTCGACGCGGTGCGGCAACTGAAGCCGACGGCGATCATCGGCGTTTCCGCCACGCCGAACACCTTCACCCAGGAGGTGGTCGAGACGATGGCGAAGCTGAACGAGCGGCCGATCATCTTCTCGCTGTCCAATCCGACCTCGCGTTCGGAGTGCACCGCCGAGCAGGCCTACGGGTGGTCGGGCGGCCGGGCGCTGTTTGCCTCCGGCAGCCCGTTCGATCCGGTCACCCTCGACGGCCGGCGCTACGTGCCGCGGCAGGGCAACAACTCGTACATCTTTCCCGGCGTCGGTCTCGGCGCGATCGCCGGCGGCCTGGCGCACGTCACCGACCGCATGTTCATGGCCGCGGCGCGCACCCTGGCGGCGCAGGTCAGCGATGCCGACCTCGCGCAGGGCAGCCTGTATCCGCCGCTGGCACGCGTGCGAGACGTCTCGGCGTTCATCGCCGCGGCGGTGATCGAGGAGGCGTTGTCGGCGGGCCTGGCCGGCATCGAGGCACCGGCCGACATGCTGGCTTACGTACATTCGCAGATGTACTCGCCCGCCTACGCGGCCTACGCCTGATCGCCGACTCGAGATGGATTGCGCGCGGCGCGGATCGGGCGGCGGATTCGCGTTTGCCCGGACGCCGGCTTGGCCGAGGTCATTGACCACGCTCAAGGCCCGCGCCGGACGGAACGCATACGTTTGCACCGTTTCACCGGCAGTGGCAAGCGCGCGGCCGCCGGCCGCGCCACGGGATTGGTGATGCCGCGCACCTGACGAGCGTATCGATGGCCGTGCACAGCAATCGCAAGGGGCTCGACCTGCCGCTGGCCGGTGCGCCGTCGTTGCAGATTGCCGATGCGCCGGCGAGCCGGCGGGTGGGGCTGCTGGCGGCCGACTGGCCCGGGCTGAAGCCCGGCCTTGCCGTGCAGGTCGGCGACCGCGTGCGGCGCGGGCAGAAGCTGTTCGAGGACAAGCGCATCCCCGGCGTGGCGTTCACCGCGCCGGCGGCCGGCACGGTGGCGGCGATCCATCGCGGCGAGCGGCGGGCGCTGATCTCGGTGGTGATCGACGTCGATGCCGGCGACGGCCCGGCGCAGCAGGTCGAGTTCGCCGGCGGCGGCCGCGGCGCGGCCGGGACAGACGTCGGCGCCGTGCGCTCGCTGATGCGCGAATCCGGCCTGTGGACGGCGCTGCGCCAGCGGCCGTTCGGCCACGTGCCGGCGGCCGACGGTACGGCCGAGGCGGTGTTCGTCACCGCCGCCGACTCGCGGCCGCACGCGCCGCCGCCGTCGCTGGTGATCGGCAGGCGCGCCGACGACTTCCGCGAGGGGCTCACCGCACTGACCAGGATCGGCGCCGGTCACGTGTATCTGTGCACGGCGGCGGGCGAGGCGTTCGACGCGCCGCCCGGCGTGCAGGTCGAGCAGTTCCAGGGGCCGCACCCGTCGGGTTCGGTCGGCTGGCACATCCACCGCGTGCACCCGGTCAGCATGCAGCGGCGTGTTTGGCACGTCGGCTACCAGGACGTGATCGCGCTCGGCCGCCTGCTGCGCACCGGTACGCTCGACGTCGAGCGGGTGATCTCGCTCGCCGGCCCGTCGGTGCGATCGCCGCGGCTGCTGCGCGTGCGGCTCGGTGCGTCGGTCGACCAGCTGGTGGCCGGCGAGCTGCACGAAGGCGAGCACCGCGTGCTGTCGGGCTCGGTGCTCGACGGCCGCATCGCCGCCGGCGAGGCGGGCGGCTTTCTCGGCCGCTACCACCTGCAGGTGGCGGTGCTGCCGGAAGGCCGCCGCCGCGAGATGTTCGGCTACGTGATGCCCGGCGCCGACAAGTTCTCGGTCACCGGCAGCGTGCTCGGCGCCTTTTCGCGCGCGCAGCGCGTTCTGACCACCACCACCAACGGCGGCGAGCGGGCGATGGTGCCGATCGGTACCTACGAGCGGGTGCTGCCGTTCGACATCGAGCCGGTGTTCCTGCTGCGCGCGCTGATCACCCGCGACGACCAGGCGGCCGAGAGGCTCGGCGCGCTCGAACTCGACGAGGAGGACCTGGCGCTGGCCACCTGCGTGTGCCCGAGCAAGTACGAGTACGGCCCGCTGCTGCGCGACGCGCTGACGCGCATCGAGAAGGAGCACTGATGCGGCCGCTGCGCGCCTTCCTCGACCGCCAGGCGCACCACTTCGAGAAGGGCGGCCGGCTGGCGAAGCTCTATCCGCTGTGGGAGGCGGCCGACACCTTCTTCTACACGCCGGCGTCGGTGGCGCGCGGCTCCAGCCACGTGCGCGACGCGATCGACCTGAAGCGGATGATGATCCTGGTGGTCATCGCCGCGCTGCCGTGCGTGTTCATGGCGATGCTCAACACCGGGCTGCAGGCCAACCTGGCGATCGACCCGGCGAAGGTCGCCTCGCTGGAGGGCTGGCGGCACGACGTGATCCGCCTGCTCGGGGTGGGCTACTCGCCGGAAAGCCCGCTCGCCAACCTGACCCACGGGCTGCTCTACTTCCTGCCGCTGTACATCGTGACGATGGTGGTCGGGCTGACCTGGGAAGTGCTGTTCGCGGTGGTGCGCAAGGTCGAGGTCAACGAAGGTTTCTTCGTCACCGGCATCCTTTTCCCGCTGATCCTGCCGCCGACCACGCCGCTGTGGCAGGCGGCGCTGGGCATCAGCTTCGGCGTGGTGATCGCCAAGGAGATCTTCGGCGGCACCGGCATGAACTTCATCAACCCGGCGCTGGCTGCCCGCGCGTTCCTGTTCTTCGCCTACCCGGCCGAGATCTCCGGCGACAAGGTGTGGACCGCGGTGCCCGAGGGCGCCGCCGTCGACGGCTTCTCCGGCGCGACGCTGCTCGGGCAGATGCGGGTGATGAGCGGACCGTTCGCCGAGCAGGGCTACTCGTGGTGGAACGCCTTCGCCGGCTGGGAGCCGGGCAGCATGGGCGAGACCTCGGCGCTCGCCTGCGCCATCGGCGCGGTGATCATCCTGGTCACCAAGGTCGGTTCGTGGCGGACCATGGCCGGCGTGGTGGTCGGCACGGTGGCCATGGCCAGCCTGCTCAACGCGATCGGCTCGTCGACCAATCCGTGGTTCGGCGTGCCGTTCTGGTGGCACATGGTGCTCGGCAGCTGGGCCTTCGGCACGGTGTTCATGGCTACCGACCCGGTGACCTCGCCGTTCTCCGAGCGCGGCAAGTGGGTCTACGGGATCCTGATCGGTCTGATGATCGTGCTGATCCGCGTGACCAATCCGGCGTATCCGGAGTCGGTGATGCTGGTGATCCTGTTCATGAACGTGATGGCGCCGATCATCGACTGGGGTTTCGTGCAGGCCAACATCCGCAGGAGGCTGGCGCGCCGTGGCTGACGCAGGCACGTTGAACGTCAACTCGACCCGCTACACGATCGTCTTCGCGGCGATCGTCTGCGTGGTCTGCGCGGCGCTGGTGTCGGTCACCGCGGTCAGCCTGCAGCCGCGCCAGGCCGCCAACGCGCGGCTGTACATGGAGAAGAACGTGCTGGTTGCGGCCGGCCTGGTGCAGCACGGGCAGAGCGTCTCGCGAGCCGAGGTCGAGGAGTTCTTCCGCCGCGACGTCAAGGCGCGGCTGGTGTTCCTCGAGTCCGGCGAACTGGTGGTGGAGGGCAAGATCGACGCGCGCGGCTACGACCAGCGCGCCGCACGCAACGATCCGGCCACCAGTCGCGCCGCGCCGGACAACGCGGCCGGGGTGCGCCGGCTGCCGCAGTACGGCACGGTGTACTTCGTGATGAAGGGCGATCAGGTCGACCAGGTCGTCATCCCGGTCGAGGGGCTGGGGATGTGGGGGACGATCTACGGCTTCCTGTCGCTGGCCCCCGACGGCGACACCGTGCGCGGGCTGACCTACTACGAACACAAGGAGACGCCGGGCCTCGGTGGCGAGATCAGCAACCCGTCGTGGCTGGCGCTCTGGCAGGGTCGCCGCAGCTACGACGAGCGAGGCCGGCCCGGCGTCACCGTCATCAAGGGCCAGGCGGGTCCGCCCGAGAAGGATCCGCTGCACATCGACGGTCTGTCGGGTGCCACGGTGACCAGCAATGCGGTGACCCGGCTGATGCAGTACTGGCTGAGCACCGACGGCTACGGCCCGTTCCTGCGCAAGCTGCGCGAGGGAGCCATCAGATGAGCGCGGTCAGTCCCGCCGCCGGCGGCCTTCGCTTCGGCGCGAGGGAGCGCGCGGTCCTGCTCGATCCGGTGCTGGTCAACAACCCGATCGGCGTGCAGGTGCTCGGCATCTGCTCGGCGCTGGCGATCACCACGCGGGTCGACAAGGCGCTGGTGATGAGCGCCGGTGTGATCCTGGTGACGATGCTGGCCAACCTGGCGGTCAGCCTGGTACGCAACCACACGCCGACGTCGATCCGCATCATCGTGCAGCTGGCGATCATCGCCTCGCTGGTGATCGTCTTCGACCAGGTGCTGAAGGCGACGCTGTACGAGCTGTCGCTGGAGCTGTCGGTGTTCGTCGGGCTGATCATCACCAACTGCATCGTCATGGGCCGCGCCGAGGGCTTCGCGATGAACAACCCGCCCTACCTGTCGCTGCTCGACGGGCTGGGCAACGGCCTCGGCTACACGGTGGTGCTGCTGGTGGTGGCGTTCGTGCGCGAGCTGCTGGGCGCCGGCAAGGTGCTCGGCTACACGGTGCTGCCGCTGGCCAAGGACGGCGGCTGGTACGTGCCGAACGGCCTGATGCTGCTGGCGCCGTCGGCGCTGTTCCTGATCGGCCTGCTGATCTGGGCGCTGCGCCAGTGGAAGCCGGAACTGCAGGAAAAGGACTGACACCCGGGAAGCGAACCGATGGAACACTTCGTCAACCTCGGCCTGAAGTCCATGTTCATGGAGAACATGGCGCTCGCCTACTTTCTCGGCATGTGCTCTTTCCTCGCCTGCTCGAAGAAGGTCGAGACGGCCATCGGGCTGGGCGTGGCGGTGGTGTTCGTGCAGGTGCTGACGGTGCCGCTGAATAACCTGATCCTGCGCCACCTGCTCAACGAGGGCGCGCTGGCGTGGATCAGCCCGGCGCTGGCGGACGTCAACCTGAGCTTCCTGTCGTTCATCCTGTTCATCGCCACCATCGCCGCGGCGGTGCAGGTGGTCGAGATGACGGTCGACCGCTTTGCGCCGGCGCTGTACAACACGCTCGGCGTGTTCCTGCCGCTGATCGCGGTGAACTGCGTGATCCTCGGCGGCTCGCTGTTCATGCAGGAGCGCGAGTACTCGTTCGCCGAGAGCGTGGTGTTCGGCGTCGGCTCGGGGCTCGGCTTCGCCATCGCGCTGATCGCGCTGGCCGCCATCCGCGAGAAGCTCACCTACTCGAACGTGCCGGCCGGCCTGCGCGGCCTGGGCATCACCTTCATCAGCGCCGGGCTGATGTCGCTGGCGTTCATGGTGTTCTCGGGCATTCAGCTGTAGGGGCGCGCCATGCTTTCGATCGGCCTTGCCGTCGTCATGTTCACCGTGGTGGTGCTGCTGCTGGTGCTGCTGCTGATGGGCGCCCGCCGCAAGCTGGTCGCCACCGGCGACGTGTCGATCGTCGTCAACGAGGATTCTTCCAAGCCGCTGAAGGTGGCGGCGGGCGGCACACTGCTCGGCGCGCTGACGGCCAACCGCATCTTCCTGCCCGCCGCCTGCGGCGGCAAAGGCGCCTGCGGCGTGTGCGAGGTCGTCGTCAAGGAGGGCGGCGGCGCGCTGCTGCCGACCGAGACCGGCTTCATCTCGCCGCGCGAGGCCAAGCACGGCATGCGGCTCGCCTGCCAGGTCAAGGTCAAGCGCGACATGAAGATCGAGGTCGCGCCGGAGATCTTCTCGGTGCGCAAGTGGCAGTGCCGGGTGATCCACAACCGCAACGTGTCGACCTTCATCAAGGAGCTGAAGCTGGCGCTTCCCGAGGGCGAGGAAGTGCCGTTCAAGGCCGGCGGCTACGTGCAGATCGAGTGCCCGCCGCACGAACTCGGCTACAAGGAATTCGACATCGAGCCCGAGTTTCGCGAGGAGTGGGACCGCTTCGACCTGTGGCGCTTCAGGTCGGTGGTGACCGAGAACGTCGAGCGCGGCTACTCGATGGCCAACTATCCGCTGGAAAAGGGCATCCTGCTGTTCACCATCCGCATCGCCTTCCCGCCCGATTATCGCGACGACATCCCGCCCGGCAAGATGAGCTCGTGGCTGTTCCGGCTGAAGCCGGGCGACCTGGTGACGGTCTCCGGCCCGTTCGGCGAGTTCTTCGCCAGGGACACCGGCAAGGAGATGTGCTTCGTCGCCGCCGGCGCCGGCATGGCGCCGATGCGGGCGCACATCTTCGACCAGCTGATCCGGCTGAAGTCAAAGCGCAGGATGGTCTTCTGGTACTCGGCGCGCAACCTGAAGGAAGCCTTCTACATCGACGATTTCAACCGGCTGGCCGCCGAGCACCCGAACTTCAGCTGGCACATCGTGCTGTCCGAGCCGCGGCCGGAGGACAACTGGACCGGGCCGGTGGGGCTGGTGCGGCACAACGTGCTGCGCAAGATGTACCTCGAGCAGCACCCGGCGCCGGAGGACATCGAGTTCTACCTGTGCGGGCCGGACGTGATGAACAAGGCGGTGATCAAGCTGGCGATGGAGTTCGGCGTCGACCGGGAGAACATCATGCTCGACGATTTCGGCCTGTAAGGCTTTCGGACGGAGAACGGACCATGCAGCAGACAGTCGAGACCGTGATGGCGCTGAAGCGCGACGCCGACGTGCTGATCACCGTCGATGCCGGCGCCACCGTCACGGAAGCGGTCAGCGCGCTGGCCGAGCACCGCATCGGCGCGGTGCTGATCCGCAACGAGGACGGCCTGGTCGATGGCATCTTCACCGAACGCGACCTGCTGCTGCGGGTGGTGCACGCCGGTCTGGACCCGAAGACCACGCCGATCTCGATGGTGATGACGCGCGACGTCCGCTTCGTCTCGCCGGGCACCACGGTGGAGGCGGCGATGGCGCTGATGCAGCTGAACCGCTTCCGCCACCTGCTGGTGATGGACGGCCCGCGCGTCTTCGGCCTGGTGTCGATGGGCGACATGACCAACTACCTGATCCGCCACGGCGAAGGCCGCTTCGAGGCGGCGGTGCGCGAGCGGCTGCAGAGCGCCGCGGCGGGTACCGGGAAACCCACCGGAGAGAAGTGATGGATGCGCTGCTTTCCCCCTGCCGCCGGCGGCTGCTCGGCGCCGTTGGCGGCCTCGGCACGCTGGCGCTGGCTGGTTGCGGCGAGCACGCGCGCCAGCCTGCCGCGGATGCTCCGCCGCTGCAGTTCGGCGGCGAGACGATGGGCACCGGCTACGTGGTCAAGATCGCCGGCGCCGCGCCCGGTGCGGCGCGGCTCGAAGCGCTGCGGGCCGACGTCCAGGCGGCGCTCGACGGCGTCGATCGCGGCATGTCGCTTTACCGCCCCGAGTCCGAGCTGATGCGGTTCAACCGCCACCCCGGGTCGGTGCCGGTGCCGCTCTCGCGGGAACTGTACGAGGTGCTGGCCGCCGGCCAGCAGGTGGCCGGGCTGTCGCAGGGGGCCTTCGACGTCACCGTCGCGCCGCTGGTCGTGAGCTGGGGCTTCGGTCCGCTGAAGCGGCGCGAGGTGCCGGCGGCCGGCGAACTGCAGGCCAAGCGCGCCGCGGTCGACTACCGCAGCCTGCGGCTCGATCCGCGCAGCCGCACGGCGGCCAAGGCCCACGGCGGCCTGCAGGCCGACCTCGGCGGCATCGCCAAGGGCTATGGCGTCGACCTGGCAGCGCGCGCGATCGAGGCGTTCGGCGTCGAGCACTACATGATCGAGGTCGGCGGCGAGTTGCGCACGCAGGGCCGCAACGCCGCCGGGCAGCCGTGGCAGATCGGCATCGAGGAACCGGACGCCTTGCCGCAGCGGGCGCGCCGGGTGGTGCCGCTGGCCGGCCGGGCGATGGCGACCTCGGGCGACTACCGGATCTACTTCGAGCAGGCCGGCCGCCGTTACTCGCACGAGATCGACCCGCGCAGCGCGGCGCCGATCGCCCACGGCCTGGCCTCGGTCACCGTGATCGCCGGCGACTGCATGACCGCCGATGCGCTGGCCACCGCGCTGATCGTTCTCGGGCCGCAGGCCGGCTGGGCGCTGGCGCAGCGGGAGACGCTGGCCGCTTACTTCATCGTTCGCGACGCCGACGGCCGGCTGCACGACCGCGCGAGCGACGCGTTCGCCGCGCTGACCCAGGCGGCCTGAGGTCGTGAGCACCTTCTGGCTGGTGTTCGCCATTGCCGTGGTGCTGCTCGGGCTGGGCATCGCCGGCATGGCCATCGGCGTGATGTTCCGCCGGCCGTGCCTGCGCGGCTCCTGCGGCGGGCCGGCAGTGCTCGGCCCCGGCGGCGAGAAGATCTCCTGCGAGACCTGCCCGAACCGGCAGCGCGACGCCGCCTGATCGAGCCGGCAGGGCCGCGCCGCCAGAGGGCGCGGCCGTCTCGTTCAGAACAGCAGGTTCGGCAGGAACAGCGTGATCGCCGGCACGTAGGTGACGATCACCAGGAAGGCGAGCAGGACCATCGTCCACGGCAGCGCCGCCCGCACCACCTGGCCGATCGACATCTTGGTGATGCCGGCGGTGACGAACAGATTCAGCCCGATCGGCGGCGTGACCATGCCGATCTCCAGGTTCACCACCATGATGATGCCGAGGTGCACCGGGTCGATGCCGAGCTGGGTGGCGATCGGGAACAGGATTGGCGCCAGGATCAGGATGATCCCGGTCGGCTCCATGAACATGCCGGCGATCAGCAGCAGGATGTTCACCACGATCAGGAACTGCCACGGCGCCATGCCCCAGCCGATGATCGTCTCGGCGATCTGCTGCGGGATGCGCTCGGTGGTCAGCACGTGGGCGAACAGCAGCGCGTTGGCGACGATGAACATCAGCATCACCGTCACCTTGCCGGCCTCCACCAGCACGTGCGGCACCTGCTTCATGCCGATGTCGCGGTAGACGAACACGGCGATGATGAAGGCGTAGACGGCCGCCACCGCCGCCGCCTCGGTCGGCGTGAAAACGCCGCCGTAGATGCCGCCGAGGATGATGATGATCAGCAGCAGGCCCCACATCGAATCGCGGCCCGAGGTCAGGATCTCCGCGATCGGCGCCCGCGGCTGCTTCGGCAGGTTGATCATCCGCGCCCGCACGTAGATGGCGACCATCAGCAGCAGGCCGAGGAGAATGCCGGGAATCACGCCGGCCATGAACAGTTTGCCGACCGAGGTCTCGGTCGCCGCGCCATAAACGACCATCACGATCGATGGCGGGATCAGGATGCCGAGCGTGCCGGCGTTGCAGATCACACCGGCGGCGAACGGCTGCGGGTAGCCGGCGCGCACCATGCCGGCGATGACGATCGAACCGACCGCCACCACGGTGGCCGGCGAGGAGCCGGACACCGCGGCGAACAGCATGCAGGCCATGACGGACGCCATCGCCAGGCCACCGCGCAGGTGGCCGATGCAGGCGTTGGCGAAGCGGATCATCCGCTTGGCCACGCCGCCGGTGGTCATGAAGGCGCCGCCGAGGATGAAGAACGGGATCGCCAGCAGCGTGTAGTGCTCGGAGGTCTCGAACAGCTTCAGCGACAGCGAGGCGAGCGAGTCCTGGGCGAAGAATAGGATCGTCAGCAGGGACGACAGGCCGAGGGCGACCGCCACCGGCATGCCGAGGAACATGAGGACGAACAGCAGGACGAACAGTGCGACAGTGGTCATTTGCCCACCTCGCCGGCGTCTTCCTGCTTCAGCTTCAGCGCCTCCTTGGCCTCGTCGCCGAGCAGGTGCGCCTCGCCGCCGGTGGCCAGTCGGTACAGCACCTGCAGGAAGCGTAGCGCCAGCAGCGCGAAGCCGATCGGCAGGATGACGCGCGGGATCCACTGCTGGATCGGGATGTCCTGCATCAGGATGCCGATGTCGTACATCTTGCGCACGTAGATGAAGCCGCCGACGAAGACGATCGACGCGTAGACGATGCACAGCGCCGCGGCGATGATGCCGACCGCCCGCGCCGCGCCGGCCGACAGCGACTTGACCACCGCGTCCACCCCGATGTGGGCGCCGACCCGCACGCCGTAGGACATGCCGATGAAGATCAGCCAGGCGAACATCACGCCGGTCAGTTCCAGCGCCCAGACAAAGCTGTAGTTGAAGACGTAGCGCGCGACCACCTGCATGAAGGTGACCAGCGTCATCGACGCCATCAGGAAGGCGATCAGCCCTTCCTCGAGATGCTCGAGCCAGCGCATGGGTAAACGAAGGGCCCGCGGCGCGGGCCCTTCCCTGGGTGTCGTCAGGCGTTGGACTTCAAGGCGGCGTCGATCAGGTCTCGGCCGATGTCACCCTCGAACTTCTTCCACACCGGCTCCATCGCCTTGCGCCAGGCGGCGACGTCTTCCTTGCCGAGCTTCTGGATCTTCGCCTTGCTGGCGGCCTCGATCTTCTTGCGGTCGTCCTGGTTGATGTCGTCGGCGAGCTTGTTGGCGAAGGTGGTTGCCTCGGCCATCGCCTCGGACAGGCCCTTCTTGACGTCGGGCGGCAGCCCGTCCCACCACTTGGCGTTGGCCACCACCATGTAGTCGATGATGCCGTGGTTGGTCTCGGCGATCGTCTTCTGCACCTCGTGGAACTTCTGCGAGTAGATGTTCGACCAGGTGTTCTCCTGGCCATCGACGACACCAGTCTGCAGCGCCTGGTAGACCTCGGCGAAGGCCATCTTCTGCGGGTTGGCGCCCAGCGCGCGGAACTGCGCCTCCAGCACGTCGGAGGCCTGGATGCGGAACTTCAGCCCCTTGACGTCCTCCGGCCGCACCAGCCGGTCGCGGTTGGTGGAAAGCTGCTTCATGCCGTTGTGCCAGTAGGCCACGCCGACCAGGCCGCGGTTCTTCATCGACACCAGCAGTTCCTGGCCCTTCGGCCCCGACTGGAAGCGGTCGACGGCGGCGATGTCGTCGAACAGGAACGGCAGGTCGAAGATCTGGATCTTCTTGGTGTAGCGGTCGAACTTCGACAGCGACGGCGCGATCAGCTGCACGTCGCCGAGCAGCACTGCTTCCATCTCCTTGGCGTCGCCGAACAGCTGCGAGCTGGGGAACACCTGAACGTCGACCTTGCCGGGCAGCTTCTTCTCGGCGAGTTCCTTGAACTTCAACGCCCCCTGTCCTTTGGGCGTCTTCTCGGCCACCACGTGGCTGAACTTGATCACCATCGGCGCCTGCGCCCGGGCGACATACGGGAAGGCCATCGCGGTGGCGGCAGCGCCGGCCGTCTTCAGGACGCGGCGGCGCGTGGTGCTGGTCGAACTCATGGGGCGGTCTCCTCGGCTTGGAAATGGGGCACGGCCGGTTCGGCCGGTCCAACGAATTCGTCTTGTAGCCGCAATACTCCAGCAAACCCTTGATCCCGCGCAAGGGCCAGTTGCCGCTGGCGTGCCAGCGACGGCGATGCTGCGTTGCGGTTGCTGCGTATACGGCCGGGCCGGCAGACCGGTCGCCGGCGGTCAGTAGCGGCCGTGCTGCTTGTAGATGTAGTTGGTCAGCTCGCTCTGCTGCATGAAGAGCTGGCGCTGGATCTGGTGCACGGCGCGGACGATCGCCCGCATCACCCGGTAGACCAGGTGCGGGTCGGTGGCGAGCAACGCCTCGAGCTTCTCCCGTTCGAGGCCGAGCACGCGGGTGGCATCCATCGCCACCAGCGAGGCGTAGCGCCGGCTGCCGTCGAGCCACGACATCTCGCCGGCGAAGTCGCCGGCAGCCAGCGTGTTCAGCGTCACCTGCTCGGCCGTGCCGAAGCCCTTGATCACACCGAGCTTGCCGCTGACGATCAGGTGGAAGTGGTGGTCGTCGTCGTCCTCCTTGACCAGCACCTGGCCTTCCTTCATGTCGAGCAGCTGCATCGCGCCGGCGAGCCGGCGGCACTGTTCGTCGGTCAGTTCGACGGCGAGCTTCGAGGGTCGCAGCGCATCGAATATGAGCTGGTCGTTCATGGTCGGTTCCGGGGTCAGGGCAGCGGCAGGCGCCGCGGCTGCGGCGGGCACGGTCAGGATACGCTCGGCGCGTGCGACGTACGCATCGACCATCGTGTCGGCCATGCGCGCGAACACCGGCCCGGCCACGCGCTCGATGATCCGGTCGGCGAACTCGTAGGTCAGAGTGAACTCGATGCGGCAGGCCTGCGCGTTGAGCGGCGTCAAATGCCATTCGCCCTCGAACCGGCGCAGCGGCCCCTGCACCATGCGCAGCGCCAGCCACTCTGGCCGCCGCTTCGGGTTGCGGGTCTGCAGCGACAGCGTCAGCCCGGCCACCCGCATCGAGATGCGGGCGGCGACCAGCTCCTCGGTCCGCTCCAGGATCACCGCGTCGGTGCACCAGGGAATGAACTGCGGGTAGTGCTCGGCCTGCTCGATCAGATCGAACATCGACTCGGCCGGATACGGCATCAGCAGGGAGCGGCGGACCAGCATGCGGCGCGGCGGTTGGCGGGCAGGCGCGAGGGTAGCGCGAGCCGGCGGGGACGGTATCGAGTCCCGGTCCTGGCGGTCGTGGTTGCCGAGGCCGAGGCAGGCGTTGAACCGGCGGCCTCGAATGCCGAGGTCGTCATCGCCGAGGCCAAGGCCGGCGGGTGGCCGCCTGCGCTCATGTCCCCCGCGTCGGACTTCGTCCGCCGCTCCTCCTCTACTTCGCTTCGGCGGCCACCCGCCGGCCTCGGCGATCCGCCGTATCGGCCTGCTGCCCGCGCCGTGCAACGCGGCGCCACAATCGCGACGCCGGGGCGCCCTGTGGAGCGAAGTAAAGGAGGAGACGCCTGCCAAAGGCAGGCGTCGGGGGACATGAGTGGAACAGGGCGCCCCGGCGTCGCGATCACGCCAGCCGGGATGGTGGCAATCAGCGTCTGGGCGGACGCGTCACTTTGCCGTCGGCATCACGAACTCGGCGCCCTTGGCGATCGAGCCGGGCCAGCGCTGCATCACCGCCTTGTAACGGGTGTAGAAGCGCACCCCTTCGGCGCCGTAGGCGTGGGTGTCGCCGAACAGGCTCCGCTTCCAGCCGCCGAACGAGTAGAACGCCATCGGCACCGGGATCGGCACGTTGACGCCGACCATGCCGACCCTGATCCGCCGCACGAACTCGCGCGCCGTGTTGCCGTCGGCGGTGAACAGCGCCACGCCGTTGCCGTACTCGTGCCGGTTGACGAGGTCGACCGCGGCGGCGAAATCCGGCACCCGCACCACCGACAGCACCGGGCCGAAGATCTCCTCGTCGTAGATGCGCATGCCCGGCTGCACGTGGTCGAACAGGCAGCCGCCGAGGAAAAACCCGCTTTCCCGGCCGGGCACCTTCAGCCCGCGCCCGTCGACCAGCAGCCTGGCGCCCTCGAGCTCGCCGTGGTCGACGTAGCCCTTGACCTTGGTCCAGTGCGCGGCGGTGACCAGCGGGCCCATCTCGGAGGCCTCGTCCAGGCCGTCGCCGATCTTGAGTTGCCGCACGCGCGGCGCCAGCCGCTCGACCAGCTCGTCGGCGATGCGGCCGACTGCCACCGCCACCGAGATCGCCATGCAGCGCTCGCCGGCCGAGCCGTAGGCCGAGCCGATCAGCGCGTCGACCGCCTGGTCGAGGTCGGCGTCCGGCATCACCACCATGTGGTTCTTGGCGCCGCCGAGCGCCTGCACGCGCTTGCCGCGGCGGCCGCCCTCGTTGTGGATGTACTCGGCGATCGGTGTCGAGCCGACGAAGCTCACCGCGGCGATGTCGGGGTGCGCGAGGATCGCGTCGACCGCCGCCTTGTCGCCCTGCACGACGTTGAACACGCCGTCGGGCAGCCCGGCCTGCTTCAGCAGCTCGGCGATCAGCAGCGACGGTGACGGGTCGCGTTCGCTCGGCTTCAGCACGAAGCTGTTGCCGCAGGCGATGGCGATCGGAAACATCCACATCGGCACCATGCACGGGAAGTTGAACGGCGTGATGCCGGCGCACACCCCGAGCGGCTGGCGCAGCGAGAACTGGTCGATCCCGGTGGAGATCTGTTCCGAGTACTCGCCCTTGAGCAGGTGCGGGATGCCGGTGGCGAACTCGACCACCTCCAGCCCTCGCACGACCTCTCCCTTGGCGTCGTCGAAGACCTTGCCGTGTTCGCGGGTGATCAGCCGAGCCAGCGCGTCGTGGTTCTTCTCCAGCAGCTCCTTGAACCTGAACATCACCCGCGCCCGGCGCAGCGCCGGCGTCTCGGCCCAGGCCGGGAACGCCGTCTTCGCCGCCTGCACGGCGGCATCGACGGTCGACGCATCGCCCAGGCGGACCAGGCCGGTGACCTCGCCGGTGGCCGGGTTGAACACTTCGCTGGTGCGGCCGGCAGCGCCGCCGACGCGGCCGCCGCCGATCCAGTGGGTGATGTCGGAAAGGTTGGCTTCGCTTCTGCCCATGGCGTCTTCCTAGTCGATCGACTGCAGCACGGCGCCGATCGTCTCCACCAGCTGGTCGATCTGCGACTTCTCGATCACCAGCGGCGGGCTCAGCGCCAGGATGTCGGCGGTGCAGCGCACCAGCGCGCCGGCATCGAAGCACCCGACGTGCGCTTCGAAACCGCGCCTGGCGGGCGCCCCGGCGCGCGGTTCCAGTTCGATGCCGCCGACCAGCCCGAGGTTGCGGATGTCGATCACGTGCCGCGCGCCCCGCAATGAGTGCAGCGCCTGCTCCCAGTAAGGCGCGATCTCGCGTGCCCGCTCGAACAGCCGCTCCTCCGCGTACAGCTTCTGGGTGGCGAGAACCGCCGCGCAGGCGAGCGGGTGTCCCGAGTAGGTGTAGCCGTGCAGGAACTCGATCGCGCCTTCGGGGGCGCCGTTGACGATGGCGTCATGGACCGCGTCGCTGGCCAGCACCGCGCCGAGCGGCACCGCCGCGTTGTTGATCGCCTTGGCGCAGGTCAGGATGTCCGGCGTGATGCCGAAGTACTGCGCGGCGAACGGGCTGCCGAGGCGGCCGAAGCCGGAGATCACCTCGTCGAAGATCAGCAGGATGCCGTGCCTGCGGCAGGTGGCGGCAAGCTTCTCGAGGTAGCCGGCCGGCGGCACCAGCACGCCGGCGCTGCCGGCCATCGGCTCGACGATCAGCGCGGCGATGTTGCTGGCGTCGTGGAAGGCGATCAGCCGGTCGAGTTCGTCGGCGAACTCGGCGCCGTGCGCCGGCTGACCCTTCGAGAACGCGTTGCGCGCCAGGTCATGGGTGGCGCGGATGTGGTCGACCCCAGCCATCATCGCCGGCCAGACCTTGCGGTTGCCGGGGATGCCGCCGGCCATCGTGCCGCCGATGTTCACACCGTGGTAGCCGCGCTCGCGGCCGATGACGATCCGCCGGCTCGGCTCGCCGCGCGCGCGGTGGTAGGCGAGCGCCATCTTGATCGCCGTGTCGGCCGCCTCGGAGCCGGAGTTGACGAAGAACACGTGCCGCATGCCGGCCGGCGCGACGTTGGCGACCGCGGTGGCCGCCTCGAAGGCCACCGGATGGCCGACCTGGAACGGCGGCGCGTAATCCATCGTCGCCGCCTGCCGTTGCACCGCCTCGACGATCGGCTTGCGGTTGTGGCCTGCATTGATGCACCACAGGCCGGCCGTGCCGTCGAGGATCTGGCGGCCGTCCGGCGTCCAGTAGTACATGCCTTCGGCGCGTGCCAGCAGGCAGGGGCGCGGCCTTGAACTGGCGGTTGGCGGTGAACGGCATCCACCATTCGTCGAGCGACACCATGGTGCCGGTGAGCGGGTTCTCGAGCTTCATTCGGGCCTCCGTTTCGGGGTTCGAGCGGCGCCGGTCCGCCGCCAGGCAGCCGGTTGAGTCGCGCCTGCGTGCCGGCCGGCGCCCGTCAGGGCGTGAGCCGGAACGAGTCGAAGAACGTCTCCAGCGCCTGCGGCGGGATCTCGCCTTCGGCGCCGAGGGCGACCAGCTGGAAAAGCCGATCATCGACCACGTACAGGCGCACCGCAAGTCGCGCCGGCCGGCCGCTGCCGGTCGTTCCGGCCGCCGAGAAGGACTGCGCGGCACGCAGCGTCCGCGCGCCGAGTCCGGCCGGCTTGCCGTCGTCGCCGGGCGCGGCCTCGTTTGCCTGCACGTTGCGCAGCAGCCCGTCGCGGAACCAGGCGAGCGTGGCGTCGAGAGCGGCGGGCGAATCGACCGCGAACGGCGGCAGGCGAACGCTGCCCACCGCGAACAGCGACGCGCCGACGCCGGTCGACAGCATGGTCATCTCGGCGCGCACCGGCCCGCCCGGGTGCGCGAAGCCGATCTCACGCACGGCCGTTTGCGGCCGGTCCGGCAGCGCGACGACGTAGCCTGCCTCCGGCTGCCGGTGCTCGCGCCAGTCGAAGCGCGGGCTGCAGGCGGCGGCCAGCGCAAGCACCGCCGCCGCGGCGACCACGCGAGCCGGTCGCAGGAAGAAAAAAGCCGGGTCGCCCCGGCTTCGCGCGGCGCGCAGATCGCCTACTTGCGCGTGCGGGGAGCTCCCTTCGCCGCCCCCTCTTCCTTCTTCTTGACCCGGCCCGGCCGGGTCTTGCCGTAGCTGCCGTTGTAGATCTTGCCGCGCCGCGTGCGCAGGTCGCCCTTGCCCATGGAATTCTCCGTCGTCCGGTTCTGCCTCGAGGGCAGCAAGTATATCGGCCGGCGCGGCTCCACCAGACTGCACGCGTACCCATCGCCAGCGAGCATCCCATGGCCCTGGTCGTCTTCCGCTCCAAAGCCGCCGGCGAGATCTTCATGTTCGCCGAGACCGCGCGCCGCATCCTCGCCATCATCGGCAAGCAGGACACGCCGCGCGGCGTGATCAGCGCCGAGCAGCTCGCCGACGCCCTTGCGCGGCTCACCGCCGCGGTCGATCAGGAAAAGGCGCAGATCGATCAGGCCCGCGAGGAGGCCGAGCAGGCGCAGCGGCGCGGCGAGCCCGGCGGGGAAGGCGCGCCGCAGCCGATCACGCTGGGACAGCGCGCCTATCCGCTGATCGAGATGCTGCGCGAAGCGCTGAAGAAGCGCGTCGACGTGACCTGGGGCGTGTGAGAGCCGGCGCGGCGCGACGGATGCCGGCGACGGGAGACCCGCTGACCATGAAGCCGGGCGCGATGGCCAAGGCCGGGCTGGTGCTGGCGGTCGCCCTGCTGCTGCTCGCCGGCGGCCTGTTCGCCGCCGGGGCGGCGAGAGACGACGCGGCGCTGGAGCAGCGCTACGTCCGCTCGCTGGCGCTGGCCGCGCGCGCCGTCGAGGCGCAGCGCGCCGCCGCCGGCATGTACGAACAACTGGCCAGGGTGACCGCACGCAGCGCCGAGGCCGGTGCCGCCGGGGCGCTCGGCAGCGAACTGCGCGGCCTCGCCGACAGCCTGCGCGAGCTGAGCGAGCGGCTGAACGCGCTGCGCGACGACGAGGCATCCGGGGCGCCGGCCGGCGGGTTCGCCGCTGCCTCGCAGGCAGCGGCGAGGCTGAACGACATCGCGGCGGAACTGCAGCGCGCCGGTGTGGCAGCCGACCCGGCCGGCCTGCGCCGCCGGCTGGCGGCGATCGGCGAAGGCGACCTGCGGCAGATCGATGCGCTGCTCGACTCGGCGCTGGCGGTGCAGCGCGCGCAGATCGACGAAGCGGCGCAGCAGGCGCGGCAGGCCGGCCGGCTGGCGAGGATCAGCGTGTTCGCCGCCGGCGCGCTGGCGCTGGCCCTTGGCGTCACGCTGACGCTGGTCGCCTGGCGCTCGCTGTCGGCCAACGCGTTGCTGATGGAGCAGCTGACGCAGCTGGCGCGCGAAGACGGGCTGACCGGCGTGGCCAACCGGCGCACGCTCGACGAACGGCTGCCGCAGGAGATGGCGCGCGCCGGCCGCCACAAGTACACGCTATCGGTGGTGATGATCGACCTGGACCACTTCAAGCGCTTCAACGACCGTCGCGGCCACGCCGCCGGCGATGAGCTGCTGCGCAATGCCGCGCAGGCCTGGCTGCGCCAGCTGCGGCCGAGCGACCTGCTGGCCCGCTACGGCGGCGAGGAGTTCACGCTGGTGCTGCCGGCCTGCGGCGAGGAGCAGGCCGAGCACATGGTCGAGCGGCTGCAGCCGCTGGTGCCGGAGCGGCAGACCTTCTCGGCCGGCATCGCCACCTGGAACGGCATGGACAGCGCGCAGGAACTGCTCGCCGCCGCCGACCGCGCGCTGCTGCAGGCAAAGCGCGGCGGCCGCAACCGGATCGTCATCTCCGGCCGCGAGCCGCAGATCTCGCTGCCGCTGCGTCTGGTCTCATGAGGCGGCACTGAGCCGCTGCCTGGCGTCGTGAGCACCGCCATCCTGGTCGTCGAGGACGAACCGGCAATCGCCGACACGGTGGTCTACGCGCTGGCCACCGACGGCTTCGCGCCGCACTGGGTCGCCAGCGGCGAGGCGGCACTGGCGGCCGCCGCCGGCCAGACCTTCGCGCTGGCGATCGTCGACATCGGCCTGCCGGACCTCAACGGCTTCGAGCTGTTCCGCCGCCTGCAGGCGCGGCAGCCAGCGCTGCCGGTGATCTTCCTCACCGCGCGTTCCGGCGAGATCGATCGCGTGGTCGGGCTGGAGCTCGGCGCCGACGACTACGTCGCCAAGCCGTTCTCGCCGCGCGAGCTGGTGGCGCGCGTGCGTACCGTGCTGCGGCGGGCGCAGCGCCCGGCCGCACCGGCCGCCCGGCCGCACCGGCCGCGGCGGCTGCGACGGCCGCGGCGGCTGCGACGGCCGCGGCGGCGTTCGTGGTCGACGACGAGCGCAAGCTGATCCGCTTCCACGGCAGGCCGCTCGACCTGTCGCGCATCGAGTACCGCCTGCTCAAGGTGCTGGTCGAGCGCCCCGGGCGGGTCTTCTCGCGCGACGAGCTGATGGAGCGCGCCTGGGACGATCCGGCGGCCTCGTTCGACCGCACGGTCGACGCGCACGTCAAGACGCTGCGCGCCAAGCTGCGCGCGATCGCCCCGGACGAGGATCCGATCGTCACCCACCGGGGCATGGGCTATTCGCTGCGGGAACAGGCTTGAGCCGTCGCAGCCGCGTCTTCATCGCCGTGTTCGTCGTCTACCTGGCGGCGGTCGGGCTGCTGCTGTACCGGGTCGCCACCGACATCGACCCGCGTTACCGCGAGTCGGCCGAGGAGTCGCTGGTCGACACCGCGCAGCTGCTGGCCACCCTGCTCGAGCGGCGCACCTTCAGCGGCGTGATCCCGACCGACGAGCTGGAGCGGACGCTGGCGCACCTGGCCGAGCGGCCGGTGTATGCGCGCATCTTCGACATCGAGAAGACCAGCGTCGACCTGCACGTGTACGTCACCGACCGCAACGGCGTGGTGCTGTTCGACTCGCGCGGCCGCGACGCCGGCCGGAACTACCTCGACTGGCGCGACGTCAGGCTGACGCTGGCCGGCGCCTACGGCGCGCGCACCACGCTGGCCGACGACGACAACACCGGCTCGGCGGTGATGTACGTCGGCGCGGCGATCCGCGAGCGCCGCGCCGGCGGCGAGGGCGGCGACGAGATCGTCGGCATGGTCAGCGTCGGCAAGCCGATCGAGTCGATCGCGCCGTTCATCGCCAACGCGCGCGCCAAGCTGCTGCAGGTGGCGCTGATCTCGGTCGGCGCGCTGCTGGCGGCGCTTGCCCTGGCGCTGATCTGGCTGCTGCGGCCGCTCGGCCTGCTCGGTGACATCTGGCGGGCGCTGCGCCACCAGGGCTCGCGCTCGTTCACGGCGCGCCTTCGCCTGATGGCGCACGCGCTGCGCGCCGCGGTGGCCGAGGCACGCGACGCGCTGGCCGGCCGCAGCTACGCCGAGCAGTACGTGCAGACGCTGGCGCACGAGATCAAGAGCCCGCTGGCGGCGATCCGCGGCGCCGCCGAACTGCTGCGCGAGCCGATGTCGGAGGCGGCACGGGCCAGGTTCGCCGGCAACATCGTCGAGCAGGTCGGCCGCGCGCACGACCTGGTCGAGCGGATGCTGGAGCTCACCAGCCTCGAGCGACGCGGCTCGCTCGAGCGGGTCGAGCTGGTGTCGCTGGCGCAGGTGGTGCGCCTGGTGGTGACCGAGGCCGTGCCGATCGCCGAGCGCAAGCACATGCGCTTCGAGGTCGACGTGCCAGAGCCGCTGCTGGCCAGCGGCGACGCCTTCCTGCTGCAACGGGCGATCTCCAACCTGGTGCGCAACGCGATCGACTTCGCGCCGGCGCACTCGACGGTGGAGATCGCCGCCCGCGCGGCCGGCCGGCAGATCGCGCTGACCGTGCACGACTACGGACCGGGGCTGCCGCCGTATGCGGCGCGGCGGGTGTTCGAGAAATTCTTCTCGACCGCGCGGCCGGACAGCGGCAAGAAGGGCACCGGGCTGGGCCTGGCCTTCGTCAAGGAGGTCGCGGCGCTGCACGGCGGCGTCGCGCGGCTGGACAACCACCCCGAAGGCGGCGCGGTGGCCACGCTGCTGCTGCCGCGCGCCACCGCCGCCTGACGGCCTGACCGCCGCCGGCGGTTCATCGTTCCTTCACGTTTCGTTCGGCGGTGCTTCGCACGCCGATCAAGTCGCGTGCGCACAGTCCGTCGCGAGCGCCGCCGCCGGGGCCGCGCCTCGGGAGGACCGCAAGCGATGTCGATCTCCACTGTCGTGCTCGACGGCGCCCGCCGCGCCGCGACCTACGTCACCCTGCTGTTCAGCCTGAACGGGCCGCAGCCGGCGATCGCGCGGCCGGCAGCCGTGCAGCCGGCAGCCGCTTCGTCCGCTGCCGTGCCGCTCGCCATCGACGGCGCGCTGGCCGGCTCCGGCCTGACGCTCGCCGCGCATCACCTCGACGTGCGCATCGCCGGCGGCGCCGCCTCGGTGCAGACGCTGATGCTGCTGCGTAACGACCGGCCGACCCAGGTGACCGTGCAGTATCTGCTGCCGCAGCCGGCGCGCGTCGTTCTCGGCGACGCCGGCAGCGCGCTCGCGCCGACCCACCGGTCCCCGCGCATCGATGACGACCTGTCGCTGCGGGACGCCGAGCAGGCCGAGGCCGCGCCGGGCCGGCTGCTCCAGCGGCACGACGTGCTGGTCGTCGGGCCCGGTGAGCAGGTCGTCCTGCAGGTGCAGCGCGAGGTGCCGGTGGCCGCCGTCGGCGGCGTGCATCGGCTGCAGTTGCCGCTGCCGGTCGATCGCGAGGCGCCGTGGGTGCCGCGCTTCACCGCCGACGTGCTGGTCGAGGCCGGGCAGCCGATCCGTCGCCTGTCGTCGCCGACCCACCAGGCGCTGGTCGACGGGCTGGGCGAGAACTCGGCGCTGCTGTCGGTGCCCGACGGCTTCGTCTACCGGCAGACGGAGCTGGACATCGAGTTCGAGCTCGGCGAGACCGAGGCGGGCAGGCCGGTGGCGGCGCTCGATGGCGCGCCGGCCGAGCGCAACCGGTGAGGCGCCGATGACCGCTCTTCGCACTCTGTTCGCGGCGCTCACGCTGGCCGCATTGCTGCCTGTGGCAGCGGCCGGGCAGCCGCCGGCAGCCGCAGCCTGGCGCCGTACTTCGTCGTCGAAGGCGGTGAGCCGGGCGTCGACACGCTGCCGCTGAAGCGCACCGAGGTCGAGGCGACCATCGCCGGCGTGATCGCCGACGTTCGCCTCACGCAGGTCTACCGCAACGAGGGCTCGACGCCGATCGACGCCCGCTATGTGTTCCCGGCATCGACCCGCGCCGCCGTCTACGCGCTGCGGCTGCGCGTCGGCGACCGCGTGGTCGATGCGCGGATCCGCGAGAAGCAGCAGGCGCGACGCGAGTTCGACCAGGCCAGGCGCGAAGGCAGGAGCGCCTCGCTGCTCGAGCAGAAGCGGCCGAACGTGATGCAGATGGCGATCGCCAACGTGCTGCCCGGCGACGAGATCGCGGTCGACCTGCGCTACACCGAGACCATCGTGCCGACCGACGGCAGCTACCGCTTCGTCTTGCCGACCGTCGTCGGGCCGCGCTACAACGGCGCTGCAGCGAGCATTTCCGCCGAGGGTGCAGGTGCGGCCGCGCAGCGGGCGCGTACACCCGAGGGGCATGAGCCCTGGATCGCGCAGCCGACACTGAGAGAGGGGCGGAAGAGCACTGCGACCTTCGCGCTGAACGCGACGATCCGCTCGCCGCTGCCGATTGTCACGGTCCGCTCGCCGTCGCACGCACTGCAGGTCAGTGGCGAGGGCAACCGCGAGCTGCGCATCGGCCTGCCGGCCGACACCGCACACGCCGACCGCGACGTGGTGATCGACTACACGCTGGCCGGCCGCGCGATCGACGCCGGGCTGC
Source organism: Burkholderiales bacterium (assembly GCA_016716275.1). GTDB lineage: Bacteria > Pseudomonadota > Gammaproteobacteria > Burkholderiales > Burkholderiaceae_F > JADJWR01. The sequence continues at coordinate 151,888 of JADJWR010000001.1, forward strand.
TGGTGCACGAGGGGCCGGACGCCAGCTACTTCCTGCTGCTGGCGCAGCCGCCGGCGCGAGTCGAGGCGAGTGCAGTGGTGCCACGCGAGTACGTCTTCATCGTCGACGTCTCCGGCTCGATGCACGGCTTCCCGCTCGCCACCACGAAGTCGCTGCTGCGCGAACTGATCGGCCGGCTGCAGCCGACCGACACCTTCAACGTGATCCCGTTCGCCGGCGGCCACTCGGTCCTGCATCCCGCCTCGGTGCCGGCGAGCAGCGTGAACGTCGCGCGCGCGATCCGCTTCCTCGACGGCCAGACCGGCAGCGGCGGCACCGAACTGCTGCCGGCGCTGCGCACTGCCTTGTCGATGCCGGCAGAGGAGGGGCGCGCGCGCAGTTTCGTCGTCGTCACCGACGGCTACGTGACGATCGAGAAGGAGGCATTCGAGCTGGTGCGCGAGAACCTCGGCAGGGCGAACCTGTTCGCCTTCGGCATCGGCTCCTCGGTCAACCGCCTGCTGATCGAGGGGCTGGCCCGCGCCGGCAAAGGCGAGCCGTTGTTCGTGCTCAACGCGCAGCAGGCCGAGGCCGAGGCGGCGCGGCTGCGGACGATGATCGAGCAGCCGGTGCTGACCCGGATCCGGGTGAAATTCGACGGCTTCGACGCGTACGACGTCGATCCGCCGCAGGTGCCTGACCTGTTCGCGCAGCGGCCGATCGTGGTGGCCGGCAAGTTCCGCGGCAAGGCGGCCGGCCGCATCGAAATCGAGGGTCTCGCGGCCGGCGGCGCGGTGCGGCTGCCGATCGACGTCGAGCGGGCCGCCGTGCGCGACGACACGCCGGCGCTGCGTTACCTGTGGGCGCGCGGCCGCATCGCCGAGCTCGGCGACTTCAACCGGCTCGGCCGCGACGACCAGGCGGTGCGCGAGATCACGCGCCTGGGCCTGATGCACAGCCTGCTCACCGACTACACCTCGTTCATCGCCGTCGACCACGTGCTGCGCAACCCCGGCGGCAGCGCGACACCGGTCGACCAGCCGCTGCCGCTGCCGCAAGGCGTCAGCAACCTCGCCGTCGGCGAGGTGCCGAGCACGCCGGAGCCCGAGTTCGCGCTGCTGGCGGCGCTGGCCGGCGGGCTCGTATGGTGGCAGCGCCGCCGCAGGCAGGCGCATCGTGGCTGAGGCGCTCGTCCTTCATGCACGCGTCGGCCGCGTGATGCCGAATCCGCTGCTCGGCGCGCTGGTTGGACCGCCGGCCGCGGCGCCGCGCACACGGCCCGCTGCGCGACCGGCGTGGCGCGCGTTACTCGCCCAGGTGCCGCGCGCCTGGTGGCTGCTCGGCCTGCTGCTCGCGTCGCTGTGGCCGCACGGCATCTGGCTGGCGCGACGGCTGACCGACGGCTCCGACGAGCCGTGGGGGTTGCTCGCGCTCGTCACGGTGCTGGCGCTGCTCGTCCGTGCGCGGTGCGAACTGGTGGCGCCGTCGCACGCCGCGCTGATCGCCAGCGGTTCGTTGGCCGCGGCGGCAGCGCTGGCGAGCTTCGTCGTGCCGCCGATCCTCGCCGCCGCCGCGGCGATGCTGGCGCTTGCGGCGTTCATCGCGTCGGCGCTGCCGCGGCGGCCAGCGATGCCGTTGTTCACGCTGCTGCTGCTGTCGATGCCGGTGATCGCCTCGCTGCAGTTCTACCTCGGCTACCCGCTGCGGCTGGCCACCGCGCATGCGGCGGCGCCGCTGCTGGCGCTTGCCGGTGTCGAGGCGCAGGCGAGCGGCGCCGCGCTGCTGTGGCAGGGCGCCACCGTCCTCGTCGACCCGCCCTGCGCCGGCATCGGCATGCTGTGGGTGGGCAGCTGGGCGGCGGCGCTGCTGTCGTACCTGAACGACGCGTCGGCGCGGCGTACGTTCGCCAACGGCTGCGTGGCGGCGGTGGCGGTGTTCGCCGCCAACGTACTGCGCAACGCGCTGCTGTTCTTCCCCGAGGCCGGCCTGCTGCCGGCGCCGGCGTGGCTGCATCCGGCGATCGGACTGACCGCCTTTGCCGCAGCGCTGCTGCCGATCGTCTCTTTCTCTCACTGGCGCGCGCGATGAACGCGCGCCCCCTCTTCGTCGGCGCCTGTCTGGCCGCGGCGGTGCTGCCGCTCGCCGGTTGGCTTCCTGCCGTCTCCGGGGCGGCGGGCAGCGATCCGGCGGCGGCGGTCGGCGCTCGATCGTCCGCGATCGAGTGGCCGACCCACTTCCGCGGCCAGCCGCTGACCCAGCTGCCGCCGACCGCCCTGGAGACGCGCTTCGCCGCGCGCTTCCCGGGCGCGGTGGCGCGCTTCACCGACGGCGGGCAGCTGCTGATCGTCCGCCACGTGCGCAGGCCCACGCGGCTGCTGCACCCGGCAGCCGACTGCTTCCGCGCCGCCGGCTACGTGCTCGCCGATGCGCAGGCGGCGATCGATGCGCAGGGTGTGCGCTGGCGCTGCTTCGTCGCCCGCCGCGACGGCGAGCGGTTGCGCGTGTGCGAGCGGATCGGCGAGCGGCTCGACGAGGCCGGCGAGTCCGGCTGGACCGACGTTTCGGCGTGGTTCTGGGACGCGCAGTTCCGGCGCGCTCCGGCGTGGTGGGCGCTGACCGTCGTCACGCCGCTCGATCCGGAGGCCGGTTCATGAGGCGCCGCGTTTTCGGCTGGCTGGCGCTGCTCGTCGGCGGCGCCGCGCTCGGCATCGCTGCGCTGGCGACGGTCGTCGTGGTGGTGCTGGCGGCCGGCGGCGTGCTGACCACGCCGCCCGGGGCCTGGGTGGTGCAGTTGCGTCCGCTGCCGGGGATCAATGCGCGGCTCAGCGTGCCCGGGCTGGTGCGCTTCGCCAGCTCGCCGGTCGCGCTGCGGCTGCTCGAAGGCCGCGCGGTCGACAGCCGCTTGGGCAGGCTGCATTTCGCGCGTGACGGCAACGCGCTGCAGGTGGTCTGCGCGCCTTGCCGCTTCGAGGCACAGCCGCTGGCGGCGCAGCCGATCCGCATCGAGCGGCTGCAACTGCGCCTTTCTCAGCTCGACGCGCGGACGCTCGCTGGCGAGCTGGCCGCGGGAGACGCCGGGGTGTCGTTCACCGCGCGGCTGCAGCCGGATCGCATCGACATCGACTGGAAGTTGCGGTCGACCGAAATCGCCGCCGTCTACCGGCTGCTGGAATCGGCGATCCCCGAGGCGCACCTGGCGCGCATCGACGGCCGCATCGACGCGCGCGGCAGCCTGCGACTGCCGCAGCGGCGTGCCCGCGTCGAACTGGCGATCGACGGCTTCGCCGTCGACGGGCTCGGCACTGAAGCGCTCGCCGCGGGACCGGTCGAGTTCGGCTGCCCCGATGCCGACGGCCCGCCGATCCCGCGGCACGTGATGCCCGGCGAAGGCCGCTGGATCAGTCCGGCCGGCTCCGGCGCGCTGCTCGCCGCCGCCGTGCTCGCCGCCGAGGACCAGCGCTTCGGCGGGCACGACGGCCTCGACCGCGCGGAGATCGGCGCGGTGCTGGCGTCGATCGACGAGCAGGGGCCGGGCCGCGGCGCCAGCACGATCACCCAGCAACTGGCGCGCCTGCTGTTCACCGGGGCCGAGCGCAGCGGCGCGCGAAAGCTGCGCGAACTGCTCTACGCGGTCGAGATGGAGCGCACGCTGGGCAAGCGCGCGATCCTCGCGCTGTACCTGAACACCGTGCACTGGGGCCCCGGCATCTGCGGCGCCGACGCGGCGGCGCGCACCTACTTCGGCAAGCGGCCGGGAGAACTGACGCCGCTGGAAGCCGCCTGGCTGGCGAGCGTCCTGCCGAATCCGCAGCGCGCCTACCAGGAGGAGTTCCTCGCCCGCGCGCCGCAGGTGTCGCGGGCGATCCGCGTGCTGGGCGAGATGCGCGACCTGCCCGGGCGCGAGCGAAAGCGCTGGGCACGGCAGCCACTGGCCTTCGCGGCGCCGGTGGCGGAACGCCGCGGCGCCGCGCAGCTGGCGGTGGCGCGCTGACGCAGGCAGCCGTCATTCCCCGATCAGGTGCAGCACGACCTGCCGGCGGTGGCCGCGCGTGCGGTGCTCGTACAGGTAGATGCCCTGCCAGGTGCCGAGTGCCAGCGCACCGTCGGCGAGCGGCACCGACAACTGGGTGGCCGTCAGCGCGCTGCGCACGTGCGCCGGCCGAGCCGAGGGCCCACTACCCGATCAGCTTCGCCAGGTCCTTGTTCGACGCGCCCAGCGCCAGCAGCGACCGCACCAGCAGATCGAGCGACACCGACGGATCGCCTGCTTCCATCTTGGCCACCCGTGACTGGCTCGAGCGAAGCGCCCGCGCCAGCTCGGTCTGTGTCAGATGCCTCCGCTGCCGACGCTCGCGGATTCCTTCGGACAGGCGCAGGCGAAGTTCGACGTATCGCGCTTCCTCGACCGACAGGCCGAGGAAATCGGCCGCACTGCCCGTCTTCCAGCCTCTGGCCGCCAGTCGCTTTCGTTTGTCCTCACGCATCGTCGTATTCCTTCAGCCGGCGTCGGCACTGATCGATGACAGCCTGCGGCGTCTGCGGTGTCTTCTTGCCGAACACCGCCGCGATCACGATCGCATCGTCGTCGATCCGGTAAATCACCCGCCATGTCGCGCCCAGGTCGTTGATACGCAGTTCGTGGCAGCGAGGCGAGATCGACGGCATCGGGCGCGAGTGCGGCAAGCTCAGCTTCTCACCGCGTTGCAGCCGTCGCAGCAGGAAGCCCGCTTCCATGCGCGCATTCGCCGACAGCGGCGGGGACTTGATCTCGCCATGCAGCCACGCGATCGGCTTGTCGGATCTGCCCGTCATCAAGGCGGATGTTATGTCTAAACTGACATAACGTCAACGCCGCGTCGCGACGCAGACCGATTGCTCAATCGCCGATCAGGTGCAGCACGACCTGCCGGCGGTGGCCGCGCGTGCGGTGCTCGTACAGGTAGATGCCCTGCCAGGTGCCGAGGGCCAGCGCACCGTCGGCGAGCGGCACCGACAACTGGGTGGCCGTCAGCGCGCTGCGCACGTGCGCCGGCATGTCGTCGGGCCCTTCCGCGTCGTGCTCGAACAGCCGGTCGCCGTCGGGGACCAAGCGGGCGAAGAAGCGCTCGAGGTCGCGCTGCACCCCGGGGTCGGCGTTCTCCTGGATCAGCAGGCTCGCCGAGGTGTGGCGGACGAACACCGTCAGCAGGCCGTCGGTCATGCCGCTCGCGCCGACCCAGTCGGCGATCCGCCGCGTGATCTCGGTGAAGCCGCGGCCGCGGGTTTCGACGGCGAGCGTCGTGTACGCCTGGCGCATGGCCGCGTGCCGGCGGGACCGCGTCAGACGTTCAGCGCTTGGCCGAGCGCGCGCATCGCCGCTTCCTGCACCGCCTCGCCGAGCGTGGGATGCGCGTGGATGGTGCCGGCGATGTCCTGCAGCCGCGCTCCCATCTCGATCGACTGCACGAAGGCGGCCGCCAGTTCCGCCACTGCCGGTCCGACCGCCTGCCAGCCGACGATCAGGTGGTTGTCGCGGCGCGCCACCACGCGGACGAATCCCTCGCCGCCCTCCAGCGTCAGCGCGCGGCCGCTGGCGGCGAACGGGAAGTGCGCGTGGATGCAGTCGAGGCCGGCCTTCTCCGCCTCGGCCGGCGAGTGGCCGACGGTGACCACCTCGGGGTCGGTGAAGACCACCGCCGGGATCGCCGCCGGCTCGAAGCGCCGCTTCGAACCACCGATGACCTCGGCCACCAGCTCGCCCTGCGCGCTGGCGCGGTGCGCCAGCATCGGCTCGCCGGCCAGGTCGCCGATCGCCCAGACGTTGCGCATCGAGGTGCGGCACTGCGCGTCGATCCTGACGAAGCGGCCGTCCATGTCCAGCTGCAGCCTTTCGAGTCCCCAGCCGTCGGTCCGCGGGCGGCGGCCGATCGCCACCAGCACCTGGTCGGCAGGCAGCTGCTGCTGCTCGCCGTGGGCGTCGCGCATGCGCACCGCGTCGCCGGCCTCGCTCATTCCCTGCACCGTGCAGCCCAGGTGCAACGAGATGCCGAGCCGGCGCAGCGACGCGGCCACCGGCCTGGCGAGCTCGGCGTCGTAGGCCGGCAGCACCTGCGGCAGCATCTCGACGATCGCCACCTCGGCGCCGAGCTTGCGGTAAGCCACGCCGAGCTCGAGCCCGATGTAGCCGGCGCCGACGACCACCAGCCGCTGCGGGATCGACGCCGGCGACAGTGCTTCGGTCGACGAGATCACCCGGCCGCCGAAGGGCAGCGACGGCAGCGCCGCCGGCGCCGATCCGCTGGCCAGCAGCAGGTGCTCGCAGGTGACCCGGCGCGTCTGCATGCCGCCCGGCCGCTGCGCGTGCACGTCGACCGTCTTGCCGTCGACGATCTCGGCCCAGCCGTTGATCACCTCCGCGCCGTGCCTGCGCAGCAGCGCCGCCACGCCGTCGGTGAGCCGCCGCACGATGCCGTCCTTCCAGCGCATCGCCCGGGCGGCGTCGAGGGTCGGTTCGCCGGCGCGGATGCCGAGCGCGTTGTCGGCGGCAAAGCGCCGCGCCCGGTCGAACTCGCCGGCCAGGTGGATCAGCGCCTTCGACGGGATGCAGCCGATGTTCAGGCAGGCGCCGCCGAGGTATTCGCCCTCGACCAGCGTGGTCTTGATGCCGAGCTGCGCGGCACGGATGGCGGCGATGTAGCCGCCGGGCCCGCCGCCGATCACCAGCAGTTGCGTGTCCATCGGCTGGTCACTCCACGAACATCAGGGTCGGGCATTCGAGCAGGCGACGCACCGCCTGCACGAAGTGCGCGCCGTCGGCGCCGTCGACCACCCGGTGGTCGAACGACGAAGACAGGTTCATCAGCTTGCGCGCCTCGATGCGTCCGTCGACGAACGCCGGTCGCTCGACGATGCGCCCGACGCCGACGATCGCCACCTCCGGCCAGTTGATCACCGGCGTGGTGACGATGCCGCCGAGCGCGCCGAGGCTGGTGATGGTGATGGTCGAGCCGGTCAGTTCGTCGCGCGCGGCCCGGCCGCTTCTCGCCGCCTCGGCAAGCCGGCGGATCTCGGCGGCGGTCGACCACAGGTCGCGCGCCTCGGCGTGGCGCAGCACCGGCACCATCAGCCCGCCGTCGGTCTGCGTGGCCACGCCGAGGTGCACCGCGCCGTAGCGGGTGACCACGCCGGCGTCGTCGTCGAAGCGGGCGTTGATCTGCGGATGCTCGCGCAGCGCCAGCACCATCGCGCGGGCCAGCAGCGGCAGCAGAGTCAGGCGGCCGCGCTGCTCGCCGTGCCGCTCGTTCAGCTGTGCGCGCAACGCCTCGAGCGCGGTGACGTCGATCTCCTCGACGTAGGCGAAGTGCGGGATGCGCCGCTTCGCCTCCTGCATCTTCTGCGCGATCCTTCGGCGCAGGCCGATCACCTGCACCTGCTCCTCGTCGTGCCGCTCGGCGTAGCGGACTGCGGCGGCCGGCGCGGCGGTGCTGCGGCGGGCGACGTAGGCGTCGAGGTCCGCATGCGCGATGCGGCCGGCGCTGCCGCTGCCCGGCACGAATTGCAGCTCGATGCCGAGTTCCCAGGCGCGCCGCCGCACTGCCGGCGAGGCGATCGGCTTCTCGCCGGGGGCGCGCGGAACGGCAGGCGCCGTCGATGGTGCGGGCGGCGGCGCCGCCGCCGGCGCAGGGTCCGCGGCCGGGGCCGCGGCGGGCGATGGCGCGGGCGCCGGGGCAGCCGCAGGGGCCGATGCGGCGCGCGCCGTGACCGGCGGCGCGCCGGCGGCGACGTTGCCGGCGCCCTCGACTTCCAGCCGGATCAGCTCGGTGCCGACGCCCATCACGTCGCCCACGCGGCCGCCGAGCGACAGCACCTTGCCGTGCACCGGCGACGGGATCTCGACGGTGGCCTTGTCGGTCATCACGTCGGCCAGCACCTGGTCCTCGACGACGCTGTCACCCGGCTGCACGTGCCACTCGACCAGTTCGACCTCGGCGATGCCCTCGCCGATGTCCGGCATCTTGATCACGTGAATGCCCATCATGCCTCCCGCCGGGCCGCCCCAAGGGAGGCGCCCCCTCGGGGGGCAGTGAAGCGGCGCAGCCGCGAACGTGGGGGACGTTCATCTCAGGCTCCGACCGTACGTTTGAACGCTTCGCCGACCCGCTGCGGGCCGGGAAAATAGGCCCACTCCTGCGCGTGCGGGTACGGCGTGTCCCAGCCGGTCACCCGCTCGATCGGCGCCTCGAGGTGGTAGAAGCAGTGCTCCTGCACCAGGGCGGCGAGTTCGGCGCCGAAGCCACTGGTGCGGGTGGCCTCGTGCACGATCACGCAGCGGCTGGTCTTCTTCACCGAGTCGACGATGGTCTCGAGATCCAGCGGCCAGATGCTGCGCAGGTCGATGATCTCGGCGTCGATCCCGCTCTCGCTGGCCGCCGCTTCCGACACCCAGACCATCGTGCCGTAGGTGATCACCGTCAGCTGGCTGCCGGGCCGGATCACCGAGGCCGACTCGAGCGGCACCGTGTAGTGACCCTCGGGCACCTCGGCCAGCCGATGGCTCGACCACGGCACCACCGGCCTGTCGTGGTGACCGTCGAACGGCCCGTTGTAGATGCGTTTCGGCTCGAGGAAGATCACCGGGTCGTCGCACTCGATCGCCGAGATCAGCAGCCCCTTGGCGTCGTACGGGTTGCTCGGCATCACCGTGCGCAGGCCGCAGACGTGGGTGAAAAGCACCTCCGGGCTCTGGCTGTGCGTCTGGCCGCCGTAGATGCCGCCGCCGCAGGGCATGCGGATGGTCAGCGGCGCGGTGAAATCGCCGGCCGAGCGGTAGCGCAGCCGGGCGGCGGCCGAGACGATCTGGTCGTAGCCGGGGTACATGTAGTCGGCGAACTGGATCTCCGCCACCGGCCGCAGGCCGTAGGCGCCCATGCCCACCGCGATGCCGACGATGCCGCCCTCGGCGATCGGCGTGTCGAACACGCGCGAGGAACCGTACTTCGCCTGCAGCCCCTCGGTGCAGCGGAACACGCCGCCGAAGTAGCCGACGTCCTCGCCGAACAGCACCACGTTCTCGTCGCGCGCCAGCGCCACGTCGAGCGCCGAGCGGATCGCCTGCACCATGGTCATCGTGGACATGGCGCTAGACCCCGAGCTGCTGGCGCTGCCGGCGCAGGTGCTCCGGCATCACCGCGTAGACGTCGTCGAACATCAGTGCGGCGCTCGGCAGCGGGCCGGTGGCCAGCGTGCCGTAGCTTTCCGCCTCCTTCTGCGCCGCGATCACCTCGTCCTCGACCTCCTTCTGCAGGCGCTCGTGCTGCTCGTCGGACCAGACGCCGCCGGCGATCAGGTGCTGCTTCAGCCGTCTGACCGGATCGCCGAGCGGGAAGCGCGCCCAGTCGTCGGCCGGCCGGTACTTGGTCGGGTCGTCGGCGGTGGAGTGCGCGCCGGCGCGGTAGGTGATCCATTCCACCAGCGTCGGCCCGAGCCCGCGGCGCGCCCGCTCGATCGCCCACTTCGACGCCGCGTAGACGGCGAGCAAATCGTTGCCGTCGACCCGCAGCGAGGCGATGCCGTTGCCCACGCCGCGGGCGGCGAAGGTGGTCGCCTCGCCGCCGGCGATGAACTGGAACGACGAGATCGCCCACTGGTTGTTGACCACGTTGAGGATCACCGGCGCCTGGTAGACGGCGGCGAAGGTCAGCGCGCTGTGGAAATCCGGCTCGGCGGTCGAGCCGTCGCCGATCCAGGCGCTGGCGATCTGCGTGCCGCCCTTGATCGCCGAGGCCATCGCCCAGCCGACCGCCTGGATGAACTGCGTGCCGAGGTTGCCGGCCAGCGAGAAGAAGCCGTGCTTGCGGTGCGAATGCAGGATCGGCATCTGCCGACCCTTGATCGGGTCGCGCGAGTTGGAGAACAGCTGGCACATCATCTCGACCAGGCTGGCGCCGCGCGCCACCAGGATGCCCTGCTGGCGGTAGGTCGGAAAGCACATGTCGTCCGGTTCGAGCGCCAGCGTGTGGCCGACGCTGATCGCCTCCTCGCCGAGGCTCTGCATGTAGAACGACATCTTCTTCTGCCGCTGCGCGGTGAGCATGCGCGCGTCGTACACGCGCAGCGTCAGCATCGACCGCAGCCCCCGGATCAGCAGCTCGGGCGCGATCTCCGGTCGCCACGGTCCGACCGCGTTGCCGTCGTCGTCGAGCACGCGCACCAGGCCGTAGGCGAGGTCGCTAGTTTCCGACGGCAGCGCGTTGACCGGCGGCCGCCGCGTCTCGCCGGCGCGCTTCACGTGCAGGTAGGAAAAATCCGGCTCGTGCCCCGGCCGCTCGGGCGGTTCGGGCACGTGCAGCTTCAGCGGGCCGAACGACTTGGTCATGCGTGCCTCCGCGGTGGAACGCTTCGCGCGGCCGGCGAGCAGGTGGTGCCGCCGGCGCACCGATCGTGCGAAAGGTTAGCGGCTTTGCAGCGGCACGGGGTCGATCTGGTCCCCGCACGTTCTGCCGGGGATCGGGAAAGGGATTTAGCCACGGATGAACACGGATTCACACGGATGAAAGACAAAAGCCTTGGTCCTTAATCCGTGTTCATCCGTGTTCATCCGTGGCAAATCATTCATCCGTGGCAAGTCATGAGTCCGCAGCAAAGTCCGCGGCAAGCAGATTGTGCCGACGCTAGAGGTAGGCCAGCACCATCTTGGTGGCCAGTGCGAACAGCAGCAGCGCGAACACGCGCTTGAGGGTCGTCGCCGGCAGCCGGTGCGCCAGTCGTGCGCCGAGCGGCGCGGTGGCGATGCTGCCGGCGACCAGCGCCGCCAGCGCCGGCAGGTGGACGAAGCCCAGCGACGCCGCCGGCAGGTCGGGCACGCGCCAGCCGCTGGCCACGAACCCCGCCGTGCCGACCAGCGCGACCGGAATGCCGACCGCCGCCGCGGTGCCGATGGCGGTGAGCACCGGCACCCGGCAGAACAGCATGAACGGCACGGTCAGGAAGGCGCCGCCGGCGGAGACCAGTCCGCAGATCACGCCGATGGCCGTGCCGACCGCCAGCATCGGCGCCGTGCCGGGCAGGCCGCGCGAGGCCGACGGGCGGCCGCCGAACAACATCTGGGTGGCGCCGGCGTAGACGATCGCCGCGAAGGCCAGCGCCAGCGCCCGCTGCGAGACGAAGCCGCTGGCCAGCGTGGCGAGCAGCGCGCCGGTCGCCATCGCCGGCGCCAGGCGTCGGACGATGCGCCAGTCGACCGCGCCGCGCTGGTGATGGGCGCGCACGCTGGCAGTCGAGGTGAAGATGATCGAGGCCATCGCCGTGCCGAGCGCCAGGTGCACGGTGTGTTCGGGAGCGAGCGCCTGGGCGGCGAACAGCGCCGACAGGATCGGCACCAGCGTCATTCCGCCGCCGATGCCGAGCAGGCCGGCGAGGAAGCCGACGAAGGCTCCGGCGGCGGCGTAGGCGGCAATCCAGGTCAGACCGGCTCCTTTGGCGGGCGTGCGGCGGCCGGCAGCGCCCGCGTCGAGGCTTCAGTGGGCCGGCAGCGTAGCGCGCCGCCGGGCGCTCAGGCGTCGGCGAGCAGGTAGATGCCGAGCCCGATCATCACCACGCCGGCGACGAACTTCAGCACGCGGCCCTCCTTTTCCTGCAGGCGGCGGCGGCTGAGCAGCACCACGCCGGTGCCGAGCACGATCATGTCGTCGAGCATGTAGGCGGCGTTGTACAGCAGCATGTAGCCGTAGTAGCTGGCGGTGTCGAGCTGCCGCAGCGTGAGGATGCGGGTGAACAGCGCCGGAAAGCCGGAGGTGCACATGAACTCGACGATCTGCACCAGCAGCGCCAGGATGATGGTGGCGGCTATCGCGGCCGTGTAGGTCGGCGCGCGCAGGATGCCGGCCATCCGCTGGTAGATGCGCGGCTTGGCCGCCGCCGGGATCGACAGCGTGATGCCGCGGCCGAAGGCGAAGAAATCCTTCAGGTTGATCAGGCCGGCGAAAATGGCGATCGCCGCGATGACGATCTGCGAGGCGCGCGAGGCGCCGATGAACAGGAACAGGTTCAGCCACGCCGCCATCATCGCGAAGTAGGCGATTCCCTGCACCAGCACGAAGGTGCCGGCGATCGCCAGCATGCGCCGGCGGTCGTTCAGCGGCGCCAGCAGCGAGATCATCAGCAGCAGCACCCACATCGAGCACGGGTTGAAGCCGTCGAGCAGGCCGAGCACGATCGAGAACACCGGCAGGCCGACGTCGTCGAGCGTCACCGTGCGACCGAACAGCGTGATCGAGAAGTCCGCCGGCGCCTCCGCCGCCGGGTCGGCGCCCGGGCCGCACGACAGGCTGTCCTCGGCCTCGCAGGAACTGGCGTCGGTGGGCGCCGCGCTCGCCACGCGGCCGCCGGCCAGCGCGCTGCGGACAAGCTTGTCGGTGCTCGCCTCGGCGGAGTAGCCGAGGATCAGCTGGCCGTTGACGTAGGTGGCCGGCACGCGCGCCACGCCGGCGCCGGTGGCCTGCACCAGTTCCTGCAGCCGTGCCAGCGCCGCCGGCTCCTTCTGAACGTCGCGGACGACGATCGTCAGAGCGGGTCGCTCGCGGCCGAGCCGCGCCATGAACTCCTCGGCCTCGCCGCAGTGCGGGCAGCCTTCGCGGACGAACAGCTCGATGCGGCCGGCGTCGGCGGCATCGGCGGGCGCTGCCGCTGCCATGCCGGGCAGCATGGCGAGCAGCAGCCAGAGCAGCGCGACGACGCGGATCGCGGTCGCGCCGGCGACGGTGACGGCAGGCAAGATGCTCCTCTCGGCCTTGGTGATCCGCCGCGAGTCTATGAACGCGACGGACCGGCAGCTTGCGTTAGCGCAGGACTTGCGCCGAGGGATTCGCCGATGCCCGGTCGGCGGGTTTGATCTGCCTCAACCGATCACCGTCCGCCGCTGGCGCGCCGGTCGAGGCGAGGCAGGCTCAGCGCGCATCCCGCAGCGCCGCTTCGAGCAGCGGCAGCACCAGCGCCCGCGCGTCGACGCGCGCCTTGATGTGCGCCAGCGTCAGGAACGAGCCGACCAGCTTGCGGTGCAGGAACAGCGTCTCCGGCGGCGGCGTTCGCAGCAGTCCCTGGCGGATCCCCAGGTCGATGCCGAGCGAGCGCGCCCGCGACGGCAGGTCGGAGGCGCCGAAGTCGTAGCGGCCGCGATGCCGCAGCGGCTCGCACACCAGCAGGATCACCTCGGCGGTTGCGTCGAGCAGCGCCGGCGGGTCGCCGGCGGCGGCGTAGCCGATGGCCACCGCCAGCCGCCTCACCGCGTCGCGATCGCCGTCGATCACGGCGCGCGTGATGCGCGCATAGTTGGCGAGGAAGCCGGGCGCGAACTGCACGCTCGAGCCGAAGTCGAGCAGCACCAGCCGGCCGGTCGCCGGCTGCCACAGGTAGTTGGCGAAGTTCGGGTCGGTCTGCATCACGCCGAACTCGAACAGCTCGCGGAACATCGTCCGTTCGAGCAGGGTGCCGATCGCGTCGCGCGTCGCCTGCGGCACGCCGTCGGCGGCGAGCGACTCGAGCGGCTCGCCGGCCATGTAGTCCATCGCCAGGATGCGCGGCGTGCTGAGGTCGCGATGGACGCGCGGCACGGCAAGCTGCGGCTCGTCGCGCACCAGCCTTCCGAAGCGCTCGAGGAACGCCGCTTCGGCCAGGTAGTCGGCCTCCTGGCCGAGCTGGCGCGCCGCTTCCGCGGCGATCGCCCTGACGTCGACCTCGTGCGGCAGCAGCTTCAGCAACTGCAGTGCCGCGGCGAGGTTGCCGACGTCGCTGCGGATCGAGATGGCAACGCCGGGGTACTGGATCTTCAGCGCCAGTTCGCGGCCGTCGGCGGCGCGCGCCCGGTGCACCTGGCCGATCGACGCCGCGGCGATCGGCTGCTCGTCGAACTGCGCGAAGCGTTGCTGCCAGCCCTTGCCGTACTCGCGGCCGAGCACCCGGTGCAGCTGCGCCGGCGGCATCGGCGCGGCCTGCGCGCGCAGCTGCGCCAGCGCCTGCGCGAACTCCGGCGGCAGCAGGTCGGCTCCCTGCAGCGACATCATCTGGCCGAGTTTCATCGCGCCGCCGCGCAGCCGCGCCAGCCTGGCGGCGAGGCGGCGCGCGTTCGCGGCGGACAGCAGGGCGCTGCCAGCCGCACCCGCCGCGCCGGTTCCGCTGCCGATCAGCCGGCGCACGCCCTCGGTCGCGCCGCCGAGGGCCAGCTCACCGGCCGCCAGCGCCATGCCGGCGAGCCGGCCGAGACGGGTCTGCGGAACGCGGGCTGGCGCGATCGCGGGTGTCGCGCTCGGGCGGCTGCGGCGAGGGGTATCGGAGGACGGCAAGGGGCGAAGCCGCGGCGCCGTCCGTCATCGGGCCGGCATCAAGGAAAATACGCCGCTGATAGACAGCGACCTGGCCGCGGGGTTCACCGGCCGGCGCCGACCACACGCGTCGCTCAGGACGAGGCGGCGAGGACCAGCTTGCCGAAATGGACGCGGTTACGGCCGGCCGCCTTGGCCTCGTAGAGGGCCGCGTCGGCGCGGCGCAGCGCGTCGGCCACGCCGCCTGCGCCGGGATGCGCGATCGCCACGCCGGCGCTGACCGACAGCGGTCGTCCGCTGAACCAGCGCGAAGTGTCGATCCGCGCCACCGCCTCGCGCACCTGCTCGCCCAACGTCACCGCCTCGTCGAGGTCGCTGTCGGGCAGCAGCAGCAGGAACTCCTCGCCGCCGAGGCGGCCACCGACCATCCGGCCGTGCAGCGCCCCGCTGACGACGCTGGCCACCTTGCGCAGCACCTCGTCGCCGACCAGGTGGCCGTGCTGGTCGTTGATCGTCTTGAAGTGATCGATATCGAGGATCAGCACGGCGCAGTCGTTGCCGGTGGCGAGCAGCTCGCCGAGCCGCGCCAGCACCGCGCGCCGGTTGGGCAGCCCGGTCAGCTCGTCGGTCATCGCCAGCGTCTGCATCCTGCGGCTGGTGCGGCGGTGCCGCCAGGCCAGCAGGCCGAGCACGGCCGCCAGCAGCGCCGCCAGGGTGACGGCGAGGATCTGCAGCTGGCCGGCGCGACGCTGCTGCTCGAGCGCCGCCTCGGTCGCCGCCTTCTCGCGCAGCAGCAGCGCGTTCTCCTTCTCCCGCGCAGCGGTGTCGAACTCCACCTTCAGCGTCAGGACCCGCTGGTCGAGCTGCCGTGCGTGCAGCCGATCGGTCAGCTCCCTGAGCCGGCGCTGGTTCTCGTAGGCGGAGCGCCAGTCGCCCAGCTCGGCCTGTGCCGCGGCAAGCGCCGCATGGGTGGCGGCGAGCTCGGACAGCGCCTCCGCTCTGGCAAAGGCGGTCAGCGCACCGCCGAGCACCGAGACGCTCTCGGCGGGCCGCTTCAGCCCCTGCAGCGCCACGCCGCGCACCAGCGCAAGCTGAGCCTGCAGCCGCGCGTCGGGCGTGCCGGCGGCGAGCCTCTCGGCGTCGGCCACCCGCTCGAGCGCCTGCGGCCACTCGCCGCGCGCGTTGTGCAGGCCGGCCAACCCACGGTGCACGTAGGCCTCGCCGCGCGCATAGCCGATGGCGCGGGCCAGCCCCATCGCCTGCAGGTAGGTCGCCTGTGCGTCGTCCCACTGGCCGAGGTGCTCGCGGGTGCGGCCGAGGTTGTACAGCGTGACCATCGCCTCGCGCTGCATGCCGGCGGCCAGCTGCGCCTTGGCGGCCTGCTCGAAGTACTGCTGCGCCTGCGCGTAGTCGCCCATCCGGTTGTAGATGGTGGCGATGCCGTTGACCGCGGTGCGCGAGTGCTCGGGGAAATCGCCCTTCTCGTACAGCGTCACCGAGCGGCGCAGGTCGAGCAGGCCGAGCGCGAAGTCGCCCTGCACGCCGCGCAGCCAGCCGCGCAGGTAAAGCGCGTTGGCCAGCATCTCCTCGTCGCCGGCGGCCTCGGCCGCCGATACCGCCAGCTCGAAGGTCGACAGCGCCCGCATGGTGTCGCCGGCGGCCTCGTGGATCTCCCCTTCGCAGCTGTGCACGCCGGCGCGCAGGCCGCCGCGGCGGGCCAGCGGCAGCTGGGCGGTGGCACGCGCCAGCATGTCGCGCGCCCGCTCGAGGTCGCGCTCCGAGTAGTAGTCGCACAGCGCCAGGCGGGCGCGGATCTCCAGGTCGGCATCGGGCTGGGTCGCCAGCCGGGCCAGCGCATCGTCGGCCAGCCGCTGCGCGTCGTCGGGATTGCTGCGGCCGGCGCGGATCGCCTCCTGCACGAGCGGGGCGGCCGGGTGTGCGGATGCGGCGCGATCGAGCGCGCCGGCAGGCGGTGACGCCAGCAGCAGGCCCGGCAACATCGCGAGGATGCGCGCCACTTTCATGATGCGCATCATGGCAAGCGGCGGGGGCTTTCGTCATCAGCCGGGTGGCCGAGGCGAGGCGGCCGCCGCCGCGAAGCGGTTGCTACATGCTCCGCCGGTACTGCCCGCCCACCTCGAACAGCGCATTGGTGATCTGTCCCAGCGAGCAGCAGCGCACCGCCTCGATCAGCACCGCGAACACGTTCTCGTTGCCGATCACCGCGCCTTTGAGTCTCTCCAGCATCGCCGGCGCCTCCTTGGCGTGGCGGGCCTGGAACTCGTGCAGGCGCGCGAGCTGGCTCTGCTTTTCTTCCTCGGTCGAGCGGGCCAGTTCGATCTGCTGCGGCACCGTGTCGCCGTGCGGGTTGCGGAAGGTGTTGACGCCGATGATCGGGTACTCGCCGGTGTGCTTCAGGTGCTCGTAGTGCAGTGACTCTTCCTGGATCTTGCCGCGCTGGTAGCCGAGTTCCATGCTGCCGAGCACGCCGCCGCGCTCGGAGAGCGCCTCGAACTCCTTCAGCACCGCCTCCTCGACCAGTTCGGTCAGCTCGTCGATGACGAAGCTGCCCTGGTTGGGGTTCTCGTTCTTCGCCAGGCCCCACTCGCGGTTGATGACCAGCTGGATCGCCATCGCCCGGCGCACGCTCTCCTCGGTCGGCGTGGTGATCGCCTCGTCGTAGGCGTTGGTGTGCAGCGAGTTGGCGTTGTCGTAGGTGGCGATCAGCGCCTGCAAGGTGGTGCGGATGTCGTTGAACTGGATCTCCTGCGCGTGCAGCGAGCGGCCGGAAGTCTGGCAGTGGTACTTCAGCTTCTGGCTGCGCTCGTTGGCGCCGTACTTGTCGCGCATCGCCACCGCCCAGATGCGCCGCGCCACGCGGCCCATCACGGTGTACTCGGGGTCCATGCCGTTGCTGAAGAAGAAGGAAAGGTTGGGCGCGAAGTCGTCGATGTGCATGCCGCGCGCCAGGTAGGCCTCGACGAAAGTGAAGCCGTTGCTGAGCGTGAAGGCGAGCTGCGAGATCGGGTTGGCGCCGGCCTCGGCGATGTGATAGCCGCTGATCGACACCGAGTAGAAGTTGCGCACGTTGTGATGGACGAAGTACTCCTGGATGTCGCCCATCACCTTCAGCGAGAACTCGGTCGAGAAGATGCAGGTGTTCTGCCCCTGGTCCTCCTTCAGGATGTCGGCCTGCACCGTGCCGCGCACGTTCTCCAGCACCCAGGCGCGGATCTTCGCCGCCTCGTCGTCGGTCGGCTCGCGGCTGTTCTCGGCGCGGAACCTGTCGAGGTTCTGGTCGATGGCGGTGTTCATGAACATCGCCAGGATCGACGGCGCCGGGCCGTTGATCGTCATGCTGACCGAGGTGTTCGGCGCGGTCAGGTCGAAACCCGAGTAAAGCACCTTCATGTCGTCGAGCGTGGCGATCGACACCCCGCTGTTGCCGACCTTGCCGTAGATATCGGGCCGCAGGTCCGGTTCGTTGCCGTACAGCGTCACGCTGTCGAAGGCGGTCGACAGCCGCTTCGCCGGCATCCCTTCCGAAAGCAGCTTGAAGCGCCGGTTGGTGCGGAAGGGGCTCCCCTCGCCGGCGAACATGCGGGTCGGATCCTCGTTCTCGCGCTTGAAGGCGAACACCCCGGCGGTGTACGGGAAGCTGCCGGGGACGTTCTCCAGCAGCAGCCACTTGAGCAACTCGCCGTGGTCCTCGTAGCGCGGCAGCACCACCTTGCGGATCCTGCTGCCGCTCAGCGAGGTGTGGGTCAGCTTGGTGCGGATCTCCCTGTCGCGGATCTTCACCACGTATTCGTCGCCGGCGTAGGCCTGCTGCATCTGCGGCCACATGGCGAGCAGCTTTCGGCTGCGCGCATCGAGCCTGGCGTCGCGGTCGGCGATGAGTTCGTCGATCGGCGCCATCAGGGTGTTATCCCCGCGCAAGCGGGGATCCAGCGACTTTTCGTCGACGACACTGGGTTCCCGCTTTCGCGGGAACGACACGAGCATCTCCTTCGCCGCCGACAACTGCTGCCTTTCGCGGGCGATCCGCGCCTGCTCGACGGCGCGCTTCTTGTAGCCGCGCACCGTCTCGGCGATCTCGGCCAGGTAGCGGGCGCGCTTGGCCGGCACGATCGGCGTCTGGTGCGTCGAGTGCCTCGTGTGAACCGGCGGCAGCTTCGACGTCCCCACCTTCAGGCCCAGTTCAGCGAGCCGCGGCAGCAGCGCCTGGTACAGCGCGGTGACGCCGTCGTCGTTGAAGCGCGCCGCCATGGTGCCGAACACCGGCATCTCCTCCGGCTTCTTCGAGAAGTCGCCGCGGTTGCGCTGCACCTGCTTGGAAACATCGCGCAGCGCATCGGCCGCGCCCTTGCGGTCGTACTTGTTGATCGCGACGAAGCTGGCGAAGTCGAGCATGTCGATCTTCTCCAGCTGGCTGGCGGCGCCGTACTCCGGCGTCATCACGTACAGGCTGGTGTCGACCTGGGGCACGATCGCCGCGTCGCCCTGGCCGATGCCGGAGGTCTCGACCAGCACCAGGTCGAAGCCGGCCGCCTTGCACGCCGCCACCGCCTCCGGCAGCGCCTGGCTGATCTCGCTGCCCGCCTCGCGGGTGGCCAGCGAACGCATGTAGACGCGTGGCCCCTTGCGCCACGGATTGATCGCGTTCATCCGGATGCGGTCGCCGAGCAGCGCGCCGCCGCTCTTGCGGCGCGACGGGTCGATCGAGATCACGGCGATCGACAGCGCGTCGTCCTGGTCGAGACGGAGGCGGCGCACCAGCTCGTCGGTCAGCGAGCTCTTGCCGGCGCCGCCGGTGCCGGTGATGCCGAGCACAGGCACTTTCGCCGTGTCGGCGTTCTTGCGCAGCGCCTCGCGCAGCTTCGGCTCGGCCCGGCCGAGTTCGAGCGCGGTGATCGTCTGCGCCAGTGCGCGCCAGCGCTTCACGACGTCCTTGTCGCGCAGGGCGTCGATCGATTTCGGCGCCTGCGGCGACAGGTCGACGTCGCAGGCGGCGACCATCGAGCCGATCATCCCCGCCAGGCCCATCTTCTGCCCGTCCTCGGGCGAGAAGATGCGCGCCACGCCGTAGTCGTGCAGCTCCTTGATCTCGGCCGGCACGATCACGCCGCCGCCGCCGCCGAACACCTTGATGCCGGCGCCGCCGCGCTCGCGCAGCAGGTCGATCATGTACTTGAAGAACTCGACGTGGCCGCCCTGGTAGCTCGACACGGCGATGCCCTGCGCGTCCTCCTGCAGCGCCGCGGTGACGATCTCCTCGACCGAGCGGTTGTGGCCGAGGTGGATCACCTCGGCGCCCATGCTCTGCAGGATGCGCCGCATGATGTTGATGCTGGCGTCGTGGCCGTCGAACAGCGCCGCCGCTGTCACGAAGCGCACCTTGTGCGTCGGGCGGTAGGAGGCCAGCTTCTTGATTTCTGACAGGTCGGTCATGGCGCAGGCTCCGCGGGCGCGACCGCGCGGGTCGCAGACTGCGAGCTTAGCCGCCGCCCCTGCCGGAAGTAACCCCGGCGAGGCAGGCGCGCGCGCCTGCCGCTGCTAGACGGCGAGCGCGGCGGCGGGCCTGGCGGCGCCCTCGCCGGGCAGCTGCCAGATTTCGCGCAGCAGCGAGAACAGGGCGGCGAGCAGCGGGTCTTCCTCGCGGCCGGCGGCGCAGACGAACCACAGCGTGGTGCGCAGCCGCGCCTTGTCCCAGATGCAGATCTCGCCGGCCGCGGCAAGCTCCTTCGCCAGTTCCTCGCGCAGCAGCGACACGCCGACGCCGGAGACGACCAGCGTCTCGATCACCGACTCCTGGTCGGCTTCGACGGCGCGCTGCGGCGGCGCGATTCCCTGCTCCTCGAACAGCCGCGTGACCAGCCGGTTGTGCGTGCTCGTCGCCGGGGTCAGGATCCAGGGCATGGCGGCGATCTCGGCCCAGCCCGCAGAGCGGATCCGGTCGGCCCAGGCCGCCGGAGCGGCCACGCAGTAGACCGGATCGCGCAGCCGCAGGGCGACGACGTCGCGGCCCGGTGCATCGCCGAAGTAGAAGCTGGCGTCGAGCCTGCCCTCCCGTACGGCCTCCAGCGCCACGCCGGAAACCTCGTGCTGCAGTTCGAGCTGCAACCGCGGATGACGCTCGACCACGGCGGCCAGCAGGTCGCCGACGCGCAGCGACGCCGGATTGCTGACGGTGCCGACCCGCAGCACGCCGGCGATCTCACCCGTCAGGCGACGCGCCTTCTGCTTCATGTCTTCCGCCGCAGTGAGTACTCGCTGCGCGGTGGCGAGCAACTCTTTCCCGGCGACCGTCAACACCATGCCGCTGGCCGAGCGCTCGAACAGGCGCAGGCCGAGTTCCTGCTCGAGCGCCTTGATCTGGCCGCTGACCGCCGGCTGGCTGACGTGCAGGCGCTCCGCCGCCCGGGTCAGGTGGCCTTCCTCGGCGACGACGGTGAAGCTGCGTAGCTGGTAGAGCTCCATAAGTGCCGGATTGGTAGACGGTTTTCCGTCCGATGTTGCGATGCGGAAATCTAACCCGGATCACGATCGGATAAACCGATCCTAAACATCTGAAATGACGATTTTATTTGTTCCTCTAACGGCCATAGATTAGGTCCATGCGATGCACAAGACCGTGCATCCCTCTGATTCAAAAAGGAACAAGCCATGCGTAGTCGCCCCATCGGCCCCGGCATCGGGGGACTGTATTACTCGCCGTTGTTGCGGGATGTCCACAGCACCGCCGAGACCGCTGCGTGCCAGAGCCAGGCGGCCAACTCGAGCCAGCAACATCGGCCGGCACTGTCCTGGCAGGCGATCCGCGGCCTTGCCCGCCGCGCGGCAGGACGCTTCGTCGAGGCGCGGATGGCGCAGGCGCAAGCGTATGTCGACCGTGCGCAGCGCGACCTTCAGATCGACAGGCCGGCCGCCCGCCCGGGCACGGCCGCCAGGTACTACTGAACTGCATGGGGAAATCAGTCATGGCAGCCTGGACACTGAGGTTCGATGGCGCTTGCCTGTTCGGGTTCCTGAAGTCCTGGCGCCCGCTGGCCAGGTCGACGGCGACGCCCGCCGAACGCGCGCCGGCGCGACGCGAAGTGAGCATGCGCCGCGCCGAGGCGATGCGGGGACTGTTCCCCAAACTCTCGGCCTGGATGGCCCGGCAGGCCTACCTGGCGGAAATGAATGCGGTCGACCGCTATCTGACGCAGTCGACCGACCTGGTCGACCTCGAGCGGCGCCTCCGCGAGGTCGAGCGCAGCGGCGGCGCCTCGAACTGGGTCGGCTGAATCGCCCTCGTTCGATCGGCCGCCGGCCCCGTGCCGCGGCCGTGCGCTGCTGCATCCGCGCGACGGCTAAGCTGCGCGATTGCGTGAATGCCGGGCGCCGGCCATGGCGCTTAACCTGCGCCCGTCCAAACTCGAGGGAATCGAATGCGAGCGCCATCCAACGGCGGGCGTCGGGCTGCCTGCGTTTCGCGCGGCCTGGTGATGTTGGTCGCGGGCCTGGGGCTTGCCGCCTGCGGTCGCGGCGGACCGCCGCAGTCCGCCCCCGGCGGCTTCCCGCCCGCAGCGGTGACGCTGGCGGAAGTCAGGCCGCAGACCGTGCCGGTCCGCTTCGAGTACGTCGGCCAGACCGCGGGCAGCCGGGAGGCCGAGGTGCGTGCCCGCGTCGAGGGCATCCTGGAGAAACGCAGCTACCAGGAAGGCGGCTATGTCAAGGCCGGGCAGACGCTCTTCCTGATCGACGGGAAGCCGTACGCGGCGCAGCTCGAGCAGGCAGCGGCAGCGCTGGCGCAGGCCGAGGCGCAGCAGACCCAGGCGCGCCGCACGCTGGAGCGGCAGGAGTCGCTGATGGCCAGCGGCATGACCACCCGTCGCGAACTCGACGACGCGCAGGCGGCCATGCAGACCACCGCGGCCGCCGTGAAAATGGCGCAGGCGCGACTGACCGAGGCCAGGCTCAACCTGTCGTACACGACGGTGACCGCGCCGGTCTCCGGCTTCGCCAGTCGCGCACGCAAGTCCGAGGGCAGCCTGGTGTCGCCCGGCGAGGACAGCCTGCTCACCACGGTGTCGCAGCTCGACCCGCTGCACGTGAACTTCAGCGTTGCCGAGAGCGAGCGGCTGCGGCTCGACCGCGAGGTGGCCGACGGTCGCCTGACCGTGCCCGACCCGGCAAGCGGCCGGCAGACGGTCAGCCTGAAGCTCGCCGACGGCACCATCTTCCCGCGCCAGGGCCGGCTGGAGTTCATCGACGCGCGGATCAATCCGGCCACCGGCGCATTCGACGCGCGCGCTCTGGTGCCGAACCCCGACCGCGCGCTGCGGCCGGGCCAGTTCGTCCGCGTGGTCGTCGACGGCGCCGCGCGGCCCGGCGCGATCGTGGTGCCGCAGCGCGCGGTGATGGACGGGCCGCAGGGCAAGTTCGTCTACGTCGCCGGCAGGACGCCTGAGGGCAAGGACGTGGCGCTGCCGCGGCCGGTGGTCGTCGGCGACTGGGTCGAGATGAACGGCGAGCGCCTGTGGATCATCGAGTCGGGCCTGAAAGCCGGCGAGCAGGTGGTCGTCGAGGGGATGGGCAGGCTCTTCCCCGTGCCGGGCGGCGCGCCGATCGTGCTCGGCCCGCCGCCGGCGGCGCCCGACGCCGCCAAGGGCGATCCGGGCGGGAAGAAGTAATGGGGGCGGCGCTGCCGTTCGCGCGCCGGCGGGAATGCGGCGCCTCTGCAGCGGCCGGGCATTGAAGCACCGCCTGCGCCGATACGCCGTGGTCGAACCTCGAACAACAGGCTGACGATGTTCTCCCGCTTCTTCATCGACCGGCCGATCTTCGCCGCGGTGCTGTCGATCTTCATCGTGCTCGCCGGCCTGGCCTCGATGCGCGTGCTGCCGATCGCGCAGTACCCGGAGATCGCGCCGCCGGTGGTCACGGTGCAGGCGATCTACCCGGGCGCATCGGCCTCGGTGCTCGAGCAGACGGTCGCCGCGCCGCTGGAAAACGCGATCAACGGCGTCGAGAACATGCTGTACCTGAGCTCGACCTCGTCGAACGGCGTGGTGCAGATCCAGGTCACCTTCGACATCGGCACCGACGTCGACGAGGCGGCGCTGAACGTCAACAACCGCGTCAAGCAGGCCGAGTCGCGGCTGCCCGAACAGGTGCGCCGCCAGGGCGTGACGGTCGAGAAGGGTTCGTCGAGCTTCCTGCAGGTGATCGCGGCGTACTCGCCGGACGGCCGCTTCGACGACCTGTACACGTCGAACTACGTGACGCTGAACGTGCTCGACCAGCTCAAGCGCATCCCGGGCACCACCAACGTGCAGATCTTCGGCGCCAAGGACTACGCGATGCGCATCTGGGTCCGTCCGGACCGGCTGGCGCAGCTGAAGCTCACCACCGGCGACCTGATCCGCGCGGTCAACGAGCAGAACGCGCAGTTCGCCGCCGGCAAGATCGGCCAGCCGCCGGCCGCCAGCGGCCAGGAGCTCGTCTACACGATCACCACCCAGGGGCGGCTGGCCGACGCCGAGCAATTCGGCGAGATCATCGTGCGCGCCAATGCCGACGGCTCGGTGCTGCGGCTGCGCGACGTGGCGCGGGTCGAGCTGGGCAGCAAGGACTACGAGTTCATCGGCCGCTACAACGGCCGCAGCGCCACCCTGGTCGGCGTCTTCCTGCAGCCCGGCGCCAACGCGCTCGACGTGGCCAACGACGTGAAGAGCACGATGGCGCGGCTGGCCGAGCGCTTCCCGCAGGGACTCGCCTACGCGATCCCCTACGACACCACGCGCTTCGTCGAAGTGTCGATCCGCGAGGTGATCAAGACGCTGGCCGAGGCGATGGCGCTGGTGTTCCTGGTCGTCTACCTGTTCCTGCAGAACTGGCGGGCGACGCTGATCCCGATCATCGCCGTGCCGGTGTCGCTCGCCGGCGCCTTCGCGGGACTGTTCGTGCTCGGCTACTCGATCAACACGCTGACCCTGTTCGGCATGGTGCTGGCGATCGGCATCGTGGTCGACGACGCCATCGTGGTGCTGGAAAACGTCGAGCGGATCATGCACGAGGAGCGCATGCACGCGCGGGAGGCGGCGATCGAGGCGATGCGCGAGGTCACCGGGCCGGTGATCGCCATCGTGCTGGTGCTCACCGCGGTGTTCGTGCCGATCGCCTTCCTCGGCGGGCTCACCGGCGAGCTGTACCGGCAGTTCGCGATCACCATCTCGATCGCGGTGGTGGTCTCCGGCCTGGTCGCGCTGACGCTGACGCCGGCGCTGTGCGTGCTGATCCTGAAGCACGAGCACCGGCGGCCCGGACGCTTCTTCACCTGGTTCAACGGCTGGTTCGACCGGTTGCGCCTGCGCTACACCGGCGGCGTGATCTGGATGATCCGCCGCGGCGCCATCGCCGCGCTGCTGTTCGTCGGCATGGTGGCGGTCGCCGCCGGCCTGTGGCGCATCACGCCCGGCTCGCTGGTGCCCGACGAGGACCAGGGCTTCTTCATCTCGGCCATCGTGCTGCCCGACGGCGCCAGCCTGGAGCGCACCGACAAGGTGGTTCGCGAGGTGGTCGAGATCCTGCGCGCCAATCCGGTCAACGAGGACGTGGTCGCCTTCACCGGCTTCGACATCATCGGCAACGGCATGCGCAACAACGCGGCGACCATCTTCGTCACCCAGAAGCACTGGGACCAGCGCAGCGTCGGCGTGGCGCAACTGGTCGGCGAGTTCTTCATGAAGACGGCGCACATCAAGGAGGGGCTGGTGTTCGCCTTCGGCCCGCCGCCGATCTTCGGCGTCGGCGGCTTCGGCGGCTACGAGCTGTACATCCAGAACCGCGGCGAAGGCGGGCCGCAGCGGATGGCCGAGGTGACGCAGCAGTTTCTCGGCGCGCTGAATGCTTCGCCGCTGCTCGGCGGCGCGCAGTCGTTCTGGCGGGCCAGCGTGCCGCAGCTCGCGGTCGAGGTCGACCGCGAGCGCGCCAAGTCGCTCGGCGTGCCGATCGACGAGGTGTTCGACACGCTGGCGGCCACCCTCGGCAGCTTCTACGTCAACGACTTCAACCGCTACGGCCGCGCTTGGCAGGTGCTGATGAGCGCCGAGCCGGCCTTCCGCAGCGAACCGGGCGACATCGGCCAGGTCTGGGTCCGCTCCGAGCGCGGCGAGATGGTGCCGCTGTCGTCGCTGGCCAGCATCTCGTTTTCCTCCGGGCCGGATTCGCTCGACCGCTACAACAACCTGCCGGCGGTGAAGATCCTCGGCCAGGCGGCGCGGGGCATCAGCTCGGGCCAGGCGATCGAGGAGATCGAGCGCGTCGCCCGCCAGACGCTGCCGGCCGACTTCAGCCTCGACTGGACCGGATCGTCGTTCCAGGAGAAGCGTTCCGGCGGCACCGCGGGGCTCGCCATCGGCATGGCGGTGATCATGGTGTTCCTGATCCTTGCCGCGCAGTACGAGCGCTGGTCGCTGCCGCTGTCGGTGCTGATGGCGCTGCCCTTTGGCACCTTCGGCGCGCTGGCGGCGGTGTGGCTGCGCGGGCTGACCAACGATGTCTATTTCCAGATCGGCCTGGTGACGCTGCTCGGGCTGGCGGCGAAGAACGCGATCCTGATCGTCGAGTTCGCCTCGCTGAAGAAGGAGGAGGGCTACTCCACCGCGGCGGCGGCGATCGAGGCGGCGCGGCTGCGCTTCCGGCCGATCATCATGACCTCGCTCGCCTTCATCCTCGGCGTGGTGCCGCTGGCCTTCGCGGTCGGCGCCGGCGCCGGCGCGCGCATCTCGGCCGGCACCGGGGTGATGGGCGGCATGCTGGCGGCGACCTTCCTGGCGATCTTCTTCGTCCCCTTTTTCTTCAAGCTGATCGCCGACCGCCGGCTCGGCGAGAAGCGCAGTGTCGCCGAGCTGAGGGCCGAGGTCGCCGAGGGCGAGCGGCGCAGCGCCGAGCTGCATGCGCGGGCGGTCGCCGAACTCGCCGCCAAGTCGTCGGCGCGCGGCGCGCACGAATAGCGGGTGGCGGGCGGCGCCGGCCGCTCAGGCACGGGCGATCTGCAGCGTGTCGGCTTCGATCGGCGCCAGCAGCGCCTCGGTACCGGCCGCCGGTGCCAGCCAGCGCGCGTAATCGGTCTCGCGCAGGATCACCGGCATGCGGTCGTGCAGCGGCGCGATCGCCGCATTGGCGGCGCACGTGACGATGGTGTAGCTGGCCACGCCCTCGCCGCTCGCGCGGTCCTGCCACCACTCCCACAGCCCGGCCAGTGCGAACAGCGGCTCTTCGCGCAGCGAGATCCGCCACTTCAGCCGCTGGCCCTTCGCGCCGCTCCACTCGAAGAAGGCGTTCGCCGGCACCAGGCAGCGGCGCTTGCGCCAGGCGCTGCGGAACGCCGGCAGGCTCGCCACCGTCTCGGCGCGGGCGTTGATGCAGCGGCTGCCGAACTTCAGGTCCGGCGCCCACGGCGGCACCAGGCCCCAGCGCGCCAGCACGCACTCGCGCTCGCCGTCGGCCGCCAGCCGCACGATCGGCGCCCGGTCGGTCGGCCGCCAGTCGGCGTTGGCGGCGAACCCGGGCACCGCCGGCACGCTGAACTTCGCCCGGATCGCCGCCGGGCTGTCGGACAGGTCGTAGCGGCCGCACATGGCTTGCCGGCCCGCCCTCAGCGGCCGTAGCGCGAGCGGATCAGGGCCAGCGAGGCGGCGCGCGCCGAGTCGAGGTCGGTATGGCCGTCGACGTTGAAGCCGACGTCGATCAGCAGGCCGTCGCGCAGCGAGTAGATCCAGCCGCTGACCGTCAGGTCGGCGTGCCGCCGCCAGGCCTCGCGCACGATCGTCGACTCGCAGACGTTGCTGGCCTGCTCGAGCACGTTCAGTTCGGCGAGCAGGTTGACCTTCTCGTCGGCGTCGGTCACCGACTCGACCAGCGACGCGTGCCGGCCCTGCACGTCCTGCAGATGGCGCAGCCAGTGCTCGGCCAGGCCGCCGGCCGAGCGGCGCAGCGCCATGCGCACGCCGCTGCAGCCATGGTGGCCGACGACGATCACGTGGCGGACCTGCAGCAGGTCGACCGCGAAGTCGATCACCGCCAGGCAGTTCAGGTCGGTGTGCACGACCAGGTTGCCGACGTTGCGGTGGACGAACACTTCGCCGGGCGCCAGCCCGGTGATCTGGTTGGCCGGCACGCGGCTGTCCGAGCAGCCGATCCACAGGTACTCCGGCGCCTGCTGGTCGAGCAGCTTGGAGAAGTACGCCGGGTCGCGCTCGGCCTCGTGCCGTGCCCAGGCGCGGTTGTTGTCGAGCAGGCGTTGCAGGCGCTGCGTCATGGCGGTCCTCGCGTGGCGGGCGGGATCGGCAGAGGATAAGGGCTTCGACGAATCGCGCGCGCCGCCGGTCGCGGTAGATTAAAGCCGGTGCCGCGGTGCGGCGGATGGAGAGTCGACGATGGAAAACGGAGAGCTTGCCGGCCTGCCGCGGCGCCTGCGCCGCAACCGCCTGACGCGCCGCGACGTGCTGTGGCTGTTCGGCGCCGGTGTGGCGGCCGGCAGCCTCGCGGGCTGCGCCACCTCCCCGGTGACCGGCGAACGGATCCTGGTCGGCATGAGCGAGGAGGAGGAGCGGCAGGTCGACCGGCAGGTCGCGCCGCACCAGTTCTCGCAGGACATGGGGCCGGTGCAGGACGAGGCGGTCAACCGCTACGTGGCCGGCCTCGGCGACCGGATGGACGACCTGACCCAGCGGCCGAACATGCCGTACTCGTACCGGGTGCTGAACGCCAACTACATCAACGCCTACACCTTCCCCGGCGGGGCGATGGGCGTGACCCGCGGCATCATGACCGAGCTCGACAGCGAGGCCGAACTGGCGGCGCTGCTCGGCCACGAGATGGGCCACGTCAACGCCCGCCATGCCGCGCAGCGGCAGGGCCAGCAGATGCTGGCGCAGGCGGCCGTCGCGGGGCTGACCATCGCCGCCGTCGCCACCGACTCCTCCTGGGGCGGGCTGGCGGCGGTCGGCGGCGAGATCGGCGCCAGCGCGCTGCTCGCCTCGTACTCGCGCGACAACGAGCGCGAGGCCGACGCGCTGGGGCAGGACTACATGGTCAAGGCCGGCTACCCGGCCAGCGGCATGACGCAGCTGCATGGGCTGCTGGTGCGCGAGGCCAAGGAGACGCCGTCGCTGCTGGAGACGATGTTCTCGACGCATCCGATGAGCGGCGAGCGCGTGGCCAACGCGCAGCGGCTGGCGGAAACCAGGCACGCGGCGAGCCTGAAGGCCAATCCGAAGCGCGAGCGCTACATGGACAGCACCGCGAGCCTGCGCCGGCTCAAGCCGGCCATCGACGCCTGCAAGAGCGGCGAGGCGGCGATGGCACGCAAGCAGCTGCCGCAGGCGCAGGGGGATTTCGCCCGCGCGCTGGCCGTCGCGCCGCGCGACTATCCGTCGAACCTGCTGATGGCCCGCTGCCTGGTCGCGCAGGGCCGGCAGAAGGACGCGCTGCGCTACGCCGACGCGGCGCGCTCGATCTACCCGCAGGAAGCGCAGGCGCACAAGCTCACCGGCGTGCTGCAGCTGGCGGAAAGGAACCCGGGCGCGGCGGTGCAAAGCTTCGAGCAGTTCGACCGGCTGCTGCCCGGCGACCCGGGAATCGCCTTCCTCAAGGGGGTGAGCTACGAGGGCGCCGGCAACCAGCGCGCCGCCGCCGAAAGCTACGCGCGCTTCCTGCGCAGCGGCGGCCAGGGCAAGCCGGCCGAGTACTCGATGAGCCGGCTGAAGGCCTGGGGTTACGCCCGCTGACCGCGCCGCTCACGGACGCCGCGCCGGCCGGCGAACAGGCGCATCTGCTGGCGCGCCCCGACGGCGCGCGCATCGCCTATCGGCACAGCGCCGCGCGGCGGCCATCGGGCAAGGCGCCGGTGCTGCTGCTGCACGGGCTGGCCAGCAACATGACGCGCTGGTCGGAGTTCGTCGAGCGCACGGCGCTGGTCGAGCAGCGCGACGTCGTCCGCGTCGACCTGCGCGGCCACGGCGAGTCGCCGACGCGCGGCCGCATCTCGCTCGAGCTGTGGGTCGACGACCTGCTGGCGCTGCTCGACTCGCTCGGCGCCTCACGCGCGCTGCTGGTCGGCCACAGCCTCGGCGCCCAGGTGGCGCTGGCCTGCGCGGCGCGCGCGCCCGACCGGGTGGCGGGCATGGTGCTGATCGACCCGGTGTTCCGCGCCGCCCTGCGCGGCCAATGGAAGTGGCTGGCACGGGCCGGGCACCTGTTCGTCGTCGCGGCGGCGCTGGCGCGCGGGCTTAACGCACTCGGCCTGCGCCGACAGCAGATCCCGCCGCTCGACCTGCGGGCGCTCGACGCGCTGGCGCGCGAGTCGCTCGGGTCACCGGAAGCGGAAGCCGAGTTCATCCGCCGCTACAGCTCGACCCGCGCCGACCTGCGCACCTTCCGCACGGCGCACTACCTGCAGGAGCTGGTCGAGATGTTCCGGCCGGTCGCGGCGCCCGAGTCGATCGTCGCGCCGACGCTGGTGCTGCTGTCGACCGGCGCCACCTTCGCCGACCTGGAGGCGATGCGCGAGATCGCGGCACGCCTGCCGCGTGGCGAAGTGACGATGATCGACTGCCACCACTGGCCGCTGACCGAGCGGCCGGACGAGGTCAGGCAGGTGATCGACGACTGGTGCGCGACACGGCCGTAGGACGGCGGCGATCGCGCTACCGTTGCCCGCCTCGCAGCAGCGGCGCCAGCGCCCGCAGGCCGAGCGCCGGGCCGATCGCCAGGCACGGCAGCACCATCGCCAGCGGCCAGTGCTGCGCGGCGCGGGTGACCAGCTCGATGCTGACGATGGTGATGGTGAAACCGATGCAGTTGACGAAGGTGAGCACGCTGCCGACCGCCTCGCGCGGTGCGTTCAGCGCGGTCAGCGTCGAGAACTGCGGCGAGTCGCCGACCACCGTCGTGCCCCAGACGATGAGCCAGGCGGCGAACAGCCACGGCGGTGCGTCGAGCAGCAGCGGCGCCAGCGCGCAGCACACGCCGCTGGCAGCCAGCTGCGCCGCCGCCACTTTCGCGCTGCCGATGCGCCGCGCCAGCAGCCCGCCGACCGCGCAACCGAAGAAGCCCGCGCCGATCACCGTGAACGAGCCGAGCGCGACCTGCTCCGGCAGCCGCGTGGCGACCACCAGGGGCACCAGCACCCAGAACGCGTACAGCTCCCACATGTGGCCGAAGTAGCCGAAGGCCGAGGCACGCACCCTGCGGTCGGTCCAGATCACCGCCAGCGCCTGCGGACGGATGCGCGCGGCGCGCGGCATCGACGGGCTGTCGGGCACCAGCAGGACCATCAGGGCGCCACCGGCGGCGGCGATCGCCGACACCGACCACATCACCGTCTGCCACGGCCACTGCGCACCGAGCGCGCGCAGGCCGTGCGGCGCCGCCGTGCCGAGCACCAGCGCGCCGACCAGCAGGCCGAGCGCCGCGCCCAGCCCGTGCGTGTACCAGCCGGCGGCGATCTTCATGCCGACCGGGTAGATGCCGGCGAGGAAGAAGCCGGTGGCGAAGCGCAGCGCCAGCAGCGGCTCGTACTGTCGGTCGAGCAGCGCGCCGGCGGCGTTGCAGGCGGCACCGGCCAGCGCGCACAGCAGGAAGACCTGCCGCGGCGAGAAGCGGTCGGCGATCGTCAGCAGGGCGAACACCAGCGTGCCGGCGATGAAGCCGCCCTGCACCGCCGAGGTCAGCGAGCCGACCGCCGAGGCCGGCAGCTGCCAGTCGCGCTGCAGCTCCGGCATCACCGCGTTGACGGCGAACCACAGCGAGGTGCCGGCGAGCTGCGACAGCACGATCGCCGGCAGGATGCGGCGCGGGACGGAGTGGGCTTCGGTCATCGGCTCGGGCCTGCCGCCGACTTTACGCCGGCCCGTATCCTTGCCCGATGCACGAACTGCAGCGGGCCGACGTGATCGTGATCGGCGCCGGCATTGCCGGCGCCTCGGTCGCCTACGAACTGGCGGCGTCGCGCCGCGTGCTGCTGCTCGAGCGGGAGAGCCAGCCCGGCTATCACACCACCGGCCGCTCGGCAGCGCTGTTCACCGAGACCTACGGCAACGCGGTGATGCGCGCGCTGACGCGCGCCAGCAAGTCCTTCCTGCTCGCGCCGCCGGCGGGCTTTGCGGCAACCCGGCTGCTGGCGCCGCGCGGCACCTTGCTGGTGGCGCGCGCCGAGCAGCTGCCGGCGCTGCAGCGCTCGCGCGACGAATGCGCGGCGCTGGTCGACGACCTCGCCTGGTGGTCGGCCGAGGAGGTCCTGGCGCGGGTGCCGTGCTTCGCGCCGGGGCAGGTTGCCGCCGGCCTGCTGGAGCCCGGCGCGATGGACATCGACGTGCATGCGCTGCATCAAGGGTTCCTGCGTGGCCTGCGCGCGCGCGACGGCCGGCTCGCCTGCCGGGCCGAGGTGCGTGCGCTGGCGAGGTTCCGGCAACACTGGCGCGTGCAGACGTCGGCCGGCGAATTCGCCGCGCCGCTGCTGGTCAATGCCGCCGGCGCCTGGGCCGACGAGATCGGCCGGCTGGCCGGCGCCAGGCCGATCGGCCTGATGCCTGCGCGGCGCACCGCGATCACCTTCGATCCGCCGGCCGGCACCCCGGTCGACCACTGGCCGGCGGTGATCGACATCGACGAAGAGTGGTACTTCAAGCCGGACGCCGGGCGTCTGCTCGCCTCACCGGCCGACGAGACGCCGTCGCCGCCGTGCGATGCACAGCCCGACGAGTACGACGTCGCCGTTCTGGTCGACCGGCTGGCCCGTGCCACCACCCTGAAGGTGCCGCGCATCCGCGCCCGCTGGGCCGGCCTGCGTTCGTTCGTCGTCGACAGGACGATCGTCGCCGGCTTCGACGCGCAGGCCGAGGGCTTGTTCTGGCTGGCCGGGCAGGGCGGCTACGGCATCCAGACCGCCCCGGCGGTTGCGCGCGCCGCCGCGTCGCTGCTGGCCGGCGAGCCGATGCCGAGCGACCTCGCCGGCCTCGGTGTCGACGCTGCGGCGCTGTCGCCGTCGCGGCCGGCGCTGGCGGCAGCGCCGCAGCGGGACGGAGCCTGAGGGCCGTTCACCTGGCCATCGTCGATCGGCCGGACGGCGGCTCGCCGCGCTCCTGCGCCGCCAGCGCGCGCAGGTAGTCGGCGAACTGCGGGTCCTCGCCGCGCAGCAGCTCCGGCAGGCGCAGGTAGAAGTCGTCGCGGCGAAGCCACTCGCGCATGAAGTCCTCCCACGAGTTCCAGCGCCTTGCCTGCGCCGGCGTCATGTCGGCCGACCAGGCGGTGAGATAGGCACGCTCGAGCAGCGAGATCAGCATGTCGAGGATGGCGAGCATCCGCTCGCGCTGCTCGGGGGTGAGGTCCGGCGTCGGCGCGTTCGAGCGCAGGTGCAGGTCGGCGTTGTCGATCACCACCTTCAGGAAGTCGTTGTAGGCGTTCGACAGCAGCTGGTAGACCTCGTCCTCCTCGTTGGCGCGCTGCTTGCGCTGCTCGAACAGGAACAGGCCGATCGCCAGCGGCAGGCCGATCACGGTCACCACGTAGCTGGCCTGTTCCCAGGTATCGAGACCGAGCATCGAGACTCCGCGATCGGCGCGCGCTGCCGTCAGGTCATCGCCAGCCGGTGCTTGCGCGCCGGCGGCGGAAAGGCCGCGTCGATCTGCGCCAGTTCCTCGGCGGAAAGCTCGACCGACGCAGCGGCCAGGTTGTCCTGCAGGTGCGCCGCCTGCGCCGCCTTCGGGATGGCGATCACGTCCGGCTGGCGCAGCACCCAGGCGAGCGCCACCTGCGCGGCGGTCAGTCGCCTCGCCCGGGCCACCGCCCGCAGCCGGCTGTTCTGTGCCAGCGCACCCTGGTCGATCGGGCAGTACGCCATCACGGGTAGCCGGTGCTGGCGCTGCCACGGCAGCAGGTCGAACTCGATGCCCCGCTGGCTGGCCGAGTACCAGACCTGGTTGGCGGCGCAGTTGCTGCCCTCGTCGAGGTCCCAGAGCTCGCGCATATCGTCGACGTCGAAGTTGCTCACCCCCCAATGGCGGATCTTGCCGTGCTCGCGCAGCTGCTCGAAGGCGGCGACGGTCTCGGCGAGCGGCACGCCGCCGCGCCAGTGCAGCAGGTACAGGTCGATGCGGTCGGTGCGCAGCCGCCTCAGGCTGCGTTCGCAGGCGGCGATCACCCCCCTGCGGCTGGCGTTGTGCGGGTAGACCTTGCTCACCAGGAACACCCGGTCGCGGCGCACCGGGCCGCGCGCCAGCGCCTCGCCGACCACCTCCTCGGCGCCGCCCTCGCCGTACATCTCGGCCGTGTCGATCAGCCGGTAGCCGAGCTGCAGCGCCAGCTCGACGGCCTCGACCTCGGCGCGCCGGCTGCCGGCCGACTCGCCGATGCGCCAGGTGCCGAGCCCGATCGCCGGAACCGATTCGCCGCCTGGCAGACCGACTGTCTTCATCGTGCCGCTGATCCTGCTCAGGAGCCGTAGTGGCGCAGGCCGTCGAGGTCGTTGATGACGATCGCGCCGTACTCCACCTTGAGCAGGCCGGCCGCCTCGAGCGCGTGCAGCGCCTGGTTCACCCGCTGGCGCGAGATCCCGGCCAGGTAGCCGATCTCTTCCTGCGAGACCTCGAGCTTCTTGTCGATGCCCGGATACAGGATGGTGTTGAACAGGCCGGCCACGCAGCGGGCGGCGCGGGCGTCCGGGTCGTGCAGCCGCTGCGCCTCGAGCATGCCGATGAACTGGCCGAGCCGCTCGTTGATCTGCACCAGCAGGAAACGGTTGAACGGGATGCTGGTGTTCAGCAGCCACTCGAAGGTGCGCCGCGGCACCCGGGCGATGCGCGACTCGCGCAGCGCGATCACGTCGTAGCGGCGCGGTTCGGTCTTCAGCAGGCTGCCTTCGCCGAACCAGCCGCCGGCCGGGATGCTGGTGAAGGTGGAGGCGCGCCCCGAGGGCGTCGAGATCATCATCTTGACCATGCCGTCGAGCACGCCGAGCCAGGCGTCGACTGGCTCGCCGCTGCGGCAGACGTAGCCGCTGGCGGGGACCACCACCTCGTTCGACTCGGTGGCCACCCGCGCCAGCTGCTCGGCGGCCAGCGAGGCGCCCCAGCGGGTGGCGCGCAGCGACTGTTCGAGCGTCTCGGCGGGCATGGTCGCGATTGTCGCCCAGATGACAGCGCGCGATACGGCCGACCGGTTACCTTGACCTGGCGCAGCGTCCGCCTCGCCCCGGCCCTTGCCGGCACAGCGCGATTGTGTAGAGTCTGCGCCGAGTCAATAAGAGTGAGGAGCGGCCGGCGTCTTTGTTGCGCCGCACCCACCAACAGACAAGGAGACATCGCGATGGCGCAGGCCCCGGCCGAGCTGCCTGACACCTTTCCGCGGCTGCTGCTGCACCACGCGCACTGGCGCGACAAGCACCCGGCGCTGCGCGAGAAGGATCTCGGCATCTGGCAGACCTGGACCTGGGCCCAGGTGGCCGACGAGGTGAAGAAGCTCGCGGCCGGCCTGCACGCGCAGGGTTTCCGCCGCGGCGATCACCTGGCGATCATCGGCGAGAACCGGCCGCGGCTGTACTTCGCGATGATGGCGGTGCAGTCGCTCGGCGGCGTCCCGGTGCCGATGTACCAGGACGCGATCGCCGCCGAGATGATCTACGTGTTCCACAACGCCGAGATCGCCTACGCGATCGTCGAGGACCAGGAGCAGGTCGACAAGATGCTCGAGGTGCGCGGCGAGCATCCGCTGCTCAGGCACATCTACTACGACGATCCGCGCGGGCTGCGCCACTACACGCAGGAGGGGCTGCTGCCGTACGAGGAACTGGTGCGCCTCGGCCAGGGCCTGCTGTCGGTGCAGCCGCAGTTCGTCGACGAGGAGATCGCCAAGGGCTCGCCGCAGGACACGGCGGCGCTTTTCTACACCTCGGGCACCACCGGCAAGCCGAAGGGCGTGGTGCAGACGCACCATTCGCTGATCGACCGCGCGCGGGTGTGCACCGAGATGGAAGGGCTGACGGTCTACGAGGACGTGCTGGCCTACCTGCCGCTCGCCTGGATCGGCCAGAACATCTTCTCCTACGCGCAGGCGCTGGCCACCGGCTACACGGTCAACTGCCCGGAGTCGCCGGCGACGGTGACCAACGACATGCGCGAAATCGGCCCGACCTACTACTTCGCGCCGCCGCGGGTGTTCGAGGGATTGCTGACCCAGGTGATGATCCGCATGGAGGATGCGGGCGCGCTCAAGCGCAGGATGTTCCATTACTTCATGGACGTCGCCCGGAAGGTCGGCGCCGACATCCTCGACGGCAGGCCGGTCGGCTTCGCCGATCGGCTGCTGTACAGGCTGGGCGACCTCGCCGTCTACGGGCCGCTGCGCAACGTGCTCGGCATGAGCCGGGTCAAGGTGGCGTACACGGCCGGCGAGGCGATCGGGCCGGATCTGTTCACCTTCTACCGCTCGATCGGCATCAACCTGAAGCAGCTGTACGGCTCGACCGAGACCGCGGTGTTCGTCTGCGTGCAGCAAAACGG
Source organism: Burkholderiales bacterium (assembly GCA_016716275.1). Classification (GTDB taxonomy): domain Bacteria; phylum Pseudomonadota; class Gammaproteobacteria; order Burkholderiales; family Burkholderiaceae_F; genus JADJWR01. The sequence continues at coordinate 187,709 of JADJWR010000001.1, forward strand.
CCGCGTCAAGCCAGACACGGTCGGCCCGCCGATCCCCGGCGTCGAGCTGAAGATCAAGGACAGCGGCGAGATCCTGCTGAAGAGCCCCGGGCTGCTGAGGGAGTACTACAAGAACCCCGAGGCCACCGCCGAGGTGCTCGACGCCGACGGCTGGTACCACACCGGCGATGCCGGGTTTCTCGATGCCGACGGCGACCTGAAGATCATCGACCGCGCCAGCGACGTCGGCAAGCTCGCCGACGGCACGCTGTTCGCGCCCAAGTACATCGAGAACAAGCTCAAGTTCTTCCAGTTCATCAAGGAAGCGGTCGCCTTCGGCCACGGGCGCGGCCAGGCCACCGCCTTCATCAACATCGACTTCGAGGCGGTCGGCAACTGGGCCGAGCGGCGCGGCCTGCCGTACGCCGGCTACATCGACCTGGCCAGCAAGCCGGAGGTGCTCGACCTGCTGGCCGAGTGCGTCGAGAAGGTCAATGCCGACCTCGCCGCCGACGAGCGACTGGCCAACTCGCAGATCCACCGCTTCCTGATCCTGCACAAGGAACTCGATCCGGACGACGACGAGCTGACCCGCACGCGCAAGGTGCGCCGGCGCTTCATCCAGGACAAGTACGGCGTGCTGGTCGAGGCGCTGTACTCGGAGCGCAAGGAGCAGTTCATCGAGACGCAGGTGAAGTTCGAGGACGGCCGCACCGGCAAGATCAGCGCCACCCTGAAGATCCGCGACGCCAAGGTGTTCGCGCCGGTGCGCAAGGCGGCCTGAGGAAGATGGCGCCGAAGCACTGGCTCGCCGTGCTGTGCCTGGTCGCCGGCGTGCCGCTGGCCGCCTGGGGGCTGGCCAACGGCTCGCTGCTCACCGGCCTGGCCGGACTGGCGCTGGTGTTCGGCTTCCTCGGCCTGGTGTTCCAGTGGATGGCCGGCGCGGGCAAACCGATGGGTGCGGAAGGGAAGATCAAGCCGGCGGCCAACGCGGCCTGGTCGATGAAGGACCAGCCGGCGAACCAGCACAGCAAGGAAAAATGACCAACCGTGAACGCCACATCGGCGAGGTGATCCTGCGGGTCGACAACATCTCGCTCGCCTTCGGCGGCGTCAAGGCGCTGACCGACATCTCGTTCGACGTGCGCGAACACGAGGTGCGGGCGATCATCGGCCCGAACGGCGCCGGCAAGAGCTCGATGCTGAACGTGGTCAACGGCGTCTACACGCCGCAGGTCGGCCGCATCACCTTCCGCGACACCGACGGCAAGCAGGCGACCTTCGACCACATGAACCCGCGCCGCGCCGCCGAGATGGGCATCGCCCGCACCTTCCAGTCGCTGGCGCTGTTCAAGGGCATGAGCGTGCTCGACAACATCATGACCGGCCGCAACCTGCGGATGAAGAGCAACATCCTGCTGCAGGCGGTTCGCTTCGGCCCGGCGCTCGCCGAGGAACTCGAGCACCGCGCCGTCGTCGAGAACATCATCGACTTCCTCGAGATCCAGGCGTTCCGCAAGACGCCGGTGGGCCGGCTGCCGTACGGCCTGCAGAAGCGGGTCGACCTCGGCCGCGCGCTGGCGATGCAGCCGCGGCTGCTGCTGCTCGACGAGCCGATGGCCGGCATGAACGTCGAGGAAAAGGAGGACATGTGCCGCTTCATCCTCGACGTGAACGATGAGTTCGGCACCACCATCGTGCTGATCGAGCACGACATGGGCGTGGTGATGGACATCTCGGACCGGGTGGTGGTGCTCGACTACGGCAAGAAGATCGGCGACGGCACGCCCGACGAGGTGCGCCGCAACCAGGCCGTGATCGACGCCTATCTCGGCGTTGCGCATTGAGAGGGGCACGGGACGATGGGCAACCTGAAGAAGAACTGGCCGATCATCACCCTGATCGCGGCGATCCTGGTCGGCATGGCGGCGCCGCTGGTGCTCGGCCTGAGCGCGCCGGGCTTCTACGTCGAGGTGCTGCTCGGCGGCCTGATGTCGGGCGTCCTGTATTCGCTGGTGGCGCTGGGCTTCGTGCTGATCTTCAAGGCCTCCGGCGTGTTCAACTTCGCCCAGGGAGCGATGGTGCTGTTTGCCGCGCTGGCGATGGCGCGCCTGGCCGAGTGGATCCCGCAGCTGACCGGCATCGAGAGCCGCCTGGTCGGCAACATGCTGGCCTTCCTGATCGCCATGGCACTGATGGTCGGCTTCGCCTGGCTGGTCGAGCGCATGGTGCTGCGCCACCTGGTCAACCAGGAGGGCGTGGTGCTGCTGATGGCCACGCTCGGCATCACCTATTTCATCGACGGCGTCGGCCAGACGGTGTGGGGCAGCGACATCTACGAGATCAACCTCGGCATGCCGAAGACGCCGACGCTGATCCTCGACGGCCTGTTCCAGGGCGGCATCCTGATCAACCAGGAGGACCTGGTGGCGGCGGTGGTGGCCGGCCTGCTGGTGCTGGCGCTGGCCGTTTTCTTCCAGAAGACCGCCACCGGCCGGGCGCTGCGCGCGGTGGCCGACGACCACCAGGCGGCGCAGTCGATCGGCATCCCGCTGAACACGATCTGGGTGATCGTCTGGGCGGTGGCGGGGATCGTCGCGCTGGTGGCCGGCATGATCTGGGGCTCGAAGCTCGGCGTGCAGTTCTCGCTGTCACTGATCGCGCTGAAGGCGCTGCCGGTGGTGATCCTCGGCGGCCTGACCTCGGTGCCGGGGGCGATCCTCGGCGGGCTGATCATCGGCGTCGGCGAGAAGTTCGCCGAGGTCTTTCTCGGTCCAATCATGGTCAAGGCGTTCGACCTGGCCGGCGGCGGGATCGAGAACTGGTTCGCCTACGTGCTGGCGCTGGCCTTCCTGCTGGTGCGGCCGGAGGGACTCTTCGGTGAGAAACACATTGACCGCGTCTGAACTCGGTCGGCGACAGAGCTCTCGGGCGCGCTGCGCGCGCCTCTCGAGCCCTGTCCCCATGAGGTGAGGAATGCTCTACAGAGAAAACGGCCAGTTCAAGACCAGCTACCGCTCCGACCAGCAGCTGCTGCCGATCACCCAGGACCGCTTCTTCGTCTGGGGCGTGGTGGCGCTCGCCTTCCTGCTGGTGCCGATGCTGGCCAGCGACTACATCTTCCGGGCGCTGATCATCCCGTTCCTGATCCTGACCATCGCCGCCATCGGCCTCAATATCCTGGTCGGCTACTGCGGCCAGATCTCGCTCGGCCATGCGGCGTTCATGGCGGTGGGGGCCTACGCCGCCTACAACCTGGTGATCCGGGTGCCGGGGCTGAACTTCCTGATCGTGCTGGTCCTGGCCGGCCTGGTCGCCGCCGTCATCGGCATCGCCTTCGGCGTGCCCAGCCTGCGCATCAAGGGCCTGTACCTGGCGGTGGCGACGCTGGCGGCGCAGTTCTTCATCGACTGGATGTTCGCCCGCGTCAAGTGGTTCACCAACTATTCGCCGTCCGGGTCGGTGTCGCCCGCCGACGTCGAGCTGTTCGGCTGGGTGGTCGACCAGCCGACGGAAAAGTACTGGTTCGTGCTCGGCGTGCTGGTCGTGATGACCCTGCTCGCAAAGAACCTCGTGCGCTCGCACATCGGCCGCTCGTGGATGGCGATCCGCGACATGGACGTGGCCGCCAGCGTGATCGGCATCCGGCCGCTGCACGCCAAGCTGTCGGCCTTTGCGGTCAGCTCGTTCTTCGCCGGCGTGGCCGGCGCGATGTGGGGCTTCGTCCACCTCGGCGCCTGGGAGCCGCTGGCGTTCAACATCACCCTGAGCTTCAACCTGCTGTTCATGATCATCATCGGCGGCATGGGTTCGATCCTCGGCGCCTACTTCGGCGCCGCCTTCATCGTGGTGCTGCCGCTGCTGCTCAACCAGCTGCCGAACCTGCTCGGCATCCCGATGTCGACCGCGATGATTTCGCACATGGAGTTCATCATCTTCGGCGCGCTGATCGTGTTTTTCCTGATTGCCGAGCCGCACGGTCTGGCGCGACTGTGGGCGATCGGCAAGGAGAAGCTGCGGCTGTGGCCGTTCCCGCACTGATTTTCACAAGAGCTCGGGCAATCCACCCTGGCAACGACCATCGAAAGGAGATACACGACATGAGACTCGCGACATTCAAGGCCCTCGCGGCCGCGGTGAGCGTCGTTGCTGCACTGGGCAGCGGCGCGTCATTGGCACAGGACAAGGGAAAGGCGGCGGCGAAGGCGGCCGCCGGGCCGATGGAGCAGTTCTTCCCGGCGCTCGTCTACCGGACCGGCGCCTACGCGCCGAACGGCGTGCCGTTCGCCAACGGCTACGGCGATTACCTGAAGCTGATCAACGCCCGCGACGGCGGCATCAACGGCGTGAAGATCACCTACGAGGAATGCGAGACTGGCTATGCCACCGACCGCGGTGTCGAGTGCTACGAGCGCCTGAAGGGCAAGGGGCCGACCGGCGCCGCGCTGTTCCAGCCGCTGTCGACCGGCATCACCTTCGCGACGACCGACAAGACCGCGACCGACAAGATCCCGCTGATCACCGCCGGCTACGGCCGCGCCGACTCGGTCGACGGCGAGGCCTTCCCGTTCAACTTCCCGCTGATGGGCACCTACTGGGACGCCGCCGACATCCTGGTGCAGCACATCGGCAAACTGAACGGCGGACTCGACAAGCTCAAGGGCAAGAAGATCGCCCTCGTCTACCACGACTCGCCGTACGGCAAGGAGCCGATCGCGCTGCTGCAGGAGCGCGCCAAGATGCACGGCTTCGACCTGCTGCTGCTGCCGGTCACCCATCCGGGCGTCGAGCAGAAGGCCACCTGGCTGCAGATCCGCCAGCAGCGTCCCGACTACGTGTTCCTGTGGGGCTGGGGCGTGATGAACTCCACCGCCATCAAGGAGGCGGTCGCCACCGGTTTCCCGCGCGACAAGATGTACGGTGTCTGGTGGGCGGCGGCCGAACCCGATGTGCTGCCGGTCGGCGCCGACGCCAAGGGCTACCAGGGCCTGGCGCTGCAGCACAGCGCCGGCCGCACCAAGGTCCACGAGGACGTGATCAAGTTCCTCCACGACAAGGGCCAGGGCACCGGACCGAAGGACGAGGTCGGCACGGTGCTCTACAACCGCGGCCTGATCAGCGCCATGCTGGGTGTCGAAGGCGTCCGTCGGGCGCAGGAGCGCTACGGCAAGAAGCCGCTGACCGGCGAGCAGATCCGCTGGGGCCTGGAGAACCTCGCGCTCGACCAGAAGAAGCTCGACGCGATGGGCTTCGTCGGCGTGATGCGGCCGATCTCGACCAGCTGCAAGGAGCACGGCGGCGCCCACTACGGCCGCATCCACACCTGGGACGGAACCAAGTGGAACTTCACCTCCGACTGGTACGAGGCTGACCAGCAGATCATCCGGCCGATGATCCAGCGTTCGGCCAACGCCTACCTGGCGGAGAAGAAGCTGCAGCGCCGCGACTGCGCCAAGGAACTGACCGGCGGTTGATCGCCGGTGACTGACCGCCGCCCGCGCGGCTTCCTGCGCGGGCGGCTTCGCTGAATCGGCAGTCGGCCGATTCAGCGAAGCCGGATAGAGATTCCAACCGAGGGCTACCGTGTCGTCCCTGCTGACCGTCAACGGCATCGAAGTCATCTACAACCACGTGATCCTGGTGCTCAAGGGCGTGTCGCTGAGCGTGCCGCAGGGGGGCATCGTCGCGCTGCTCGGCGCCAACGGCGCCGGCAAGACCACCACGCTGCGGGCGGTGTCGAACCTGCTGCACGGCGAGCGCGGCGAGGTCACCAAGGGCTACATCGAGTACAAGGGCGACCGCATCGAGCGGCTCACCGCCTACGATCTGGTCAAGCGCGGCGTGGTGCAGGTGATGGAGGGGCGGCGCTGCTTCGCCCACCTGTCCGTGGAAGAGAACCTGCTCACCGGCGCCTATTCGCGCGGCGTCTCGCGAGGCGAGGTCGATGCCGCGCTCGACAAGGTCTACACCTACTTCCCGCGGCTGAAGCAGCGGCGCGCCTCGCAGTCGGGCTACACCTCCGGCGGCGAGCAGCAGATGACGGCGATCGGCCGGGCGCTGATGGCGCATCCGAACATGATCCTGCTCGACGAGCCGTCGATGGGCCTGGCGCCGCAGGTGGTCGACGAGATCTTCTCGATCGTCAAGGACCTCAACGAAAAGGAAAAGGTCTCCTTCCTGCTGGCCGAGCAGAACACCAACATCGCGCTGCGGTACGCCCACTACGGCTACATCCTCGAAAGCGGCCGGGTGGTGATGGACGGCGCGGCGAAGGACCTGGCCGAGAACGAGGACGTCAAGGAGTTCTACCTCGGCATCTCGCGCGAGGGGCGCAAGAGCTTCCGTGACGCCAAGTTCTACCGCCGGCGCAAGCGCTGGCTCGCCTGAAGCCGGCTTGCGAGAAGGCCGCCCGGCGTCGTTGCGCTCGCTTGCCGTACTCATTTGTGCTGTCTTCGCTCGCGCGCCTAGCCGGACGACCTTCTCGCAAGCCGGGCTGTGACGCGGTGTGCATCGGTCCAAAGACACGAATGAGATCGACTTCTGCAAGGTTCAGCGCGTCGGCCGGTCTGGTCGTTGCGCTGGCGGCTTTGCTCATTGCCGGCTGCAGCCCGCAGCGTGATGCCACGCCGATGCCGACCAAGCAGACGACGATCGATCCGGTGATCAACAAGCTCGACGCCGCCGCCGAGCGGGAGCAGAAGCGGCGCGAGGAGATGGAGGCGGCGGCGAAGCAGTAGCCGCCCTGGGGAGGGGAACGGTCAATGAGCGAGCACTTCGACGCGCGCGAGACGCGCAGTCCGGCCGAGCGCGAGCGCGACCTGTACGAGCGGCTGCCGGCGCTGATCGCCACCGCAGTGCGGGCGCCCGGCTGGCGCGCGCACCTGGGCAACATCGACCCGACCGCCGTGAACAGCGCCGCCGCGCTGGCCAGGCTGCCGGTGCTGCGCAAGGGCGGCCTGCCGGCGCTGCAGAGGGGAGCGCCGCCGTTCGGCGGTCTGCTGCCCGATGCGGCGTACTCGTTCGGCCGGCTGTTCACCTCGCCGGGTCCGATCTACGAGCCGGAAGGGCGGCACGACGATGCCTGGCGCTCGGCGCGCGGCCTGTTCGCCGCCGGCTTTCGCCTCGGCGACGTGGTGCTGAACACCTTTTCCTACCACCTGACACCCGGCGGATTCATTCTCGACTCGGGCGCACGCGCCATCGGCTGCACCGTGATCCCGGCCGGGCCGGGCAACACCGAGCAGCAGCTCGAACTGATCGAGCACCTGCGGCCGACCGCCTACAGCGGCACGCCGGACTTCCTGAAGATCCTCCTCGACGCCGGCGACAAGGCGGGCCGTCCGGCGGACTCGATCCGCAAGGCGATCGTCTCGGGCGCGGCGTTCCCGCCGACACTGCAGGCCGAGATCCGCGACCGCGGCATCGACGCCTACCAGATCTACGCCACGGCTGACCTCGGCTGCATCGCCTACGAGACGGCGGCGCGCCAGGGCATGCTGGTCAACGAGGACGTGCTGCTGGAGATCGTGCGGCCGGGCACCGGTGAGCCGGTCGCAGCGGGCGAAGTCGGCGAGATCGTCGTCACCTCCTTCGATCACCACCACCCGTGGATCCGGCTGGCGCTCGGCGACCTGTCGGCGGTGATGCCCGGGCTGTCGCCCTGCGGCCGCACGAACGCGCGCATCCGCGGCTGGATGGGTCGCGCCGACCAGACCACCAAGGTCAAGGGCATGTTCGTCCGCCCCGAGCAGATCGCCGAGGTCGGCAAGCGGCACGCCGAACTCGGCCGCCTGCGGCTGGTGGTCACGCGCAGCGGCGAGACCGACGTGATGACGCTGAAGGCGGAGGCGCGCTCGCACGATGCGGCGCTGGCGCAGGTGGTTGGCGAGACACTGCGCGCCCTGACCAAGCTCGGCGGCGAGGTCGAACTGATGGCACCCGGCAGCCTGCCGAACGACGGCAAGGTGATCGACGACGCGCGCAGCTACAGCTGAGCGGCGCCCGATCAGCGCTTCTTCGCGGCCTTTGCCGGCGCCGGCTTGGCGGCCTTGTTCGCCGCTGCCTTGGCCGCGTGCTTCTTCGTCGGTGCCGGCCTGGCCGACGGTTTGACAGCAGCCGCCTTGGTAGCCGCTGGCTTGGCCGCGGGCTTCTTCGGCGGCGGTTCGGCTGCCGGCTTGCCTGCCGCCTCGCCCTCGCCTTCGACGCTCGGCGGCGGCTTGGTCGAAATCACCTGGTAGCCGGGCGGCGGGGCGGCCTTTTCCTCGTTGATCGCCCACAGCTTCAGCGCGTCGGCCTGCGTCGGCACGGTGCCGGCGGTGACCCGCGAGCGGCGCGCCGCCACCGAGTCGCGGACGATCTTCTCCACCACGTCGAGCGGCAGCCGCGTCAGGTCGGAGAACTTGATGAAGCTGCGCTGCGCATTGATTCCCGGCAGCGCGTCCTTGTGCCTGACGATCACTTCCTGCTCGGCCACGTAGAGCGACATGTGCCGCCGCCCCGACTCGAGGGCGAAAAGCGGCCCGTCCAGCTCGTAGAACGCCAGCCCGTAGCGCATGCTCTCGCGCACCCCGCGCGCCGAGCGGCGGATCATGCTGCACACGCGCGCCATCGCGACCCTGCGGTCTGGCGGCAGATCCCTGAGGTAGGCGCCGACCGTCGTGGGGGTCATGTCCATTCTGACTTCCTCCGGCTTCTGCGTCCGAACAACACGCAATTTTAACCGACTGCCTTAAGAGGGGCCGGTTGGCTGCCGCCCGGCCGCCGGCGGGCCGGCAACCGGAGGGGGTAGGGGTAGGCCCTAGCGGCGCGGCCGGTAGAAGACGAAGTCGCTGCTGAACTCGACGCGCAGCAGCCGGTTGGCCTGGCCGGCGGCGCAGCCGGCGGGCGGCATGCCGCCGTGGGTATTGACGCGCTGGATGTAGCTGACGCCGCCGAAGGCGCCCTGGCCGAAGCTCTTCGCCGACAGCAGCAGCCACGGCAGGCTGTCGGCGGCGCCCGCCTTCTCGTGCTCGACCACGGTGGCGAGCAGCCGGCTGCCGTCGCGGTGCTCGAAGGAGAAGTTCGCCCCGTGTCGGCCGGCCGGCTGGCCCCGGTCGTCGAAGAGCTCGGCCTCCGGCTGGCGGAAGCGCCACGCGTAAGCCTCGCCGACGCGTTCGCAACGGAAGATCTGCACGCCGCGGGCGGCCAGCCGCAACGCCGGCTCGTGGTCGTCTGGCACCCTGATGGGGCTGAACAGGCCGAGGGCCGGCGGCTCGGGCCGCCGCTCGCCGGGCCGGTCGGCCGCCGGCGGCGCCGCGCAGGCGGCCAGCAGCAGCGCCGCGCAGCTCGAAAGGAGAACGTGCCTCATCAATCCCGGTTGTGCAGCAGGCCGCCGGCGAACTCGGCCGCGCCGGCGCGCACCAGTTCGTCGACGTAGGAGTCGATCATCTGCGCCAGATCCAGGCGCGGGAAGTAACGCCGTTGGATGAGGCGCAGGTAGTCCGTGCGCGCGAAATGCCGGTGCAGCCGCTGCATGGTCGTGCTGCGCACGTCGAGCAGCCAGAACTTGATCAGCACCTTGGCCGCGTGGCGCGCATTGCGCTGCGGGTCGCTGCGCAGGTATTCGAGGCGCCGGTAGGCCGCCTCGAGCGCCGCGCCGCTATCGGCGAAAGCGGCGCCGTGGCCGGGAATCACGATGCGCGGCGCCAGGGCGCTGATCCGGTCGAGCACCGCCTGCTGCTCGGCAAAGCCGGAGGCCCCCTCCAGCTCGGGGAAGATCACGCCGAAGCCGTTTTCCCACAGCGCATCGGCCGACACGAGGATGCGTTCGTCGTGGCTGTGGAACAGCGCCATCTCCGGGTCGTGGCCGCCGCCGCCGATCACCTCCCAGTCGAGCCCGCCCAGCCGCAGCGGCCGGTCGAGGTCGATCAGCGTGTCGTAGTCGAAGCGGGCGCACTGCTGTCCGGTGGCCGCGTAGTTCAGCCGCTGCTCGTCCCACTGCCGCACCGCCGCCGCCTGGCCGGGCGGAATGGCGATCGTCGGGCGGAAGCGCGCCTGCAGCGCGGCGTTGCCGCCGACGTGATCCGAATGCAGGTGGGTGTTGACGATGCGCGCCAGCGGCCGGCCCCGGCGAAGCTGCTCGACGAGCTGCACCAGCAGCGGCGCGTGCGACACGTAGCCGGTGTCGACGATCGTGACCGCGCTGCCATCGTCGAACACGATGCTGTTCGAACTGAGCCAGCCTCGTTCGAGCACCTGCATGGTGCCGGGCAGCCGCAGCGGCGCACGCGTCCGGCTCACGTCTTGCTGGCCTGCGCGATGCGGGCAAACGCCGCCAGCAGCTCCGGGGAGCCGCCGAAGAAGAAGCGCAGCCGGCCGTTGGCGGTGTGCACCATCAGCCGGCGGGCGAACGGCGGCCCGAACAGCCGCGCGCTGCGCAGTTCGTGCCAGCCGACCTGCTTGTCGGTCAGGCCGCTCTGCCGGATGCCGTGCGCGTCGATGGTGGTCGTCGAGCGCATCAGCACCCAGTAGGAGGCCAGCAGCGCCAGCATGCCGATGCCGAGCAGCCAGTAACCCTGCGCCGCGGCGACGTCTTCCGGCAGCCGCAGCGTGGCGCGCGCCGCCATCGCCAGCACGACCAGCACCATTGCGGTGGCCAGCAGACGGAAGAAGCGGCCATAGGCCGGCCCGGAGACCGGCTGCGGGAACTCGGGCGGCGTCATGACGCGCGGTCGGTCACCAGCAGGGTGGCCGTGGCGGCCAGCGCCACCTCGCCGTGCTGGTTGCGCGCCTCGCCCTCCAGCCAGACGAGGTCGCCGCCGAGCGACGACTTCCACTGCACCCGGGTGACGGTCCAGGCCAGTTCCAGCGTGTCGCCAGCCCGCACCGCCTTGTGGAAATGCAGCTTGAACTCGAGGCCGAGCGGCTGCGCATGGCGCGAGAAGTGCGAGGCGGTCAGTGCCATCAGCAGCGACGCGCTGTGCGTGCCGCTGGCGATCAGCCCGCCGAAGCGCGAGCGGGCAGCCAGCGCCTGGTCGTGATGCAGCGGGTTGCTGTCGCCGACCGAATCGGCGAAGGCGCGGATCGACCCGGCGGTGAGGTGCACGGTCTCGGTGAAGCGCTCGCCCACGGTCGCCCGCGTCATCGGCCGAAGCTCCGCCGCTGCTCGCCCATCGGCAGGTCGGCCGCCCGCCGCATCTCCTCGCTGCCGAACACCGGCGCGTCGCGCAGCCAGTCGGTGAGCATCGGCAGCGACTCGAAGCCCCAGATCGCACGCACGCCGCGCGTCGTGTGCGCCACCGCGGTCGGCACGCCGAACACGCCAGCGGCGATCGCCTCCTCGCCGTTGGCGCGCAGCGCATCCTTCACCGGCGCCTCGTCGAGCGCCTGCGGCGTGACAGCCAGATCGCGCAGCAGTTCGGCGAAGGCGGGCTCGCCCGGCAGCGAGCCGTCGCGCCAGACGAAGCGGAACAGCCGGCCGATGGCGTCTCGCCCGCAGCCGGCGGCGATGGCGGCGCGCAGCAGCGGCAGCGGGTTGAACGGATGCTGCCGCGGTGCGCGCATCGGGATGCCGTGCCGGTTGGCGAGCCAGGCGCAGTGCTCGTAGGTGAAGCGCCGCTTCGGCGGCACCTCGGCCGGCCCCATGTGTCCCCAGTGATTGAGCAGCCCGGCGAATAGCACCGGCCTGTAACGCAGCATAGGTGCCGGTTCGATCCCGGCCAGCGCCGCCGGCAGCGCTTCGAACGCCAGGTAGGAGTACGGCGAGATGAAGTCGAAGTACCAGTCGACCTCGGCCGCCGTCACGGCAGCGGCGCTCATCGGCGCGCCGCCCGACGGCGGTTCAGCTCGGACCACACGCCGAGCCTCTCGCCGTCATCGAGCAGAGCCCAGTGCGCGATCTCGTCGATCGTGCGATAGCAGCCTTCGCACCATCCGGTGGCAGGGTCGATGCGGCAAACGGAAATGCAGGGCGAGGGCACGCTTGCGCTGGCGGCCCCTGGTGGCTGACTGGACGCGCTGACCATCGAACTGGCGATCAAGAAAGCGCCGATTCTCGCACCGATGCAGCCTTACGAACTTCTTAGCAAGCCGTTAGCCAACATTTACGAGCGGGGCATTTCGCGGGTTCCTACGATGCCTTCCATCGGCGCGCCGCCATCGACGGCGGCCGGGAAGTTCCGACAGGCCGTGACCCAGACGAAGAAGGGAAGATGACACAGGCACGCATGGATCTCTACGCATCGATACACAAGGGGCTGCGCAGTTTCATGGCCGACACGCTCGCTGCGGTCGGCCGCATGGACACCGACGACGCCGCCGAGCGCGACAGCACGCTGGCGCAACTGCGGGCGCTGCTCGAACTGCTCGAGCGCCACGCGCGGCACGAGGACGAGTTCATCCACCCGGTGCTGCAGGCGCGCCGGCCGGGCACGGCGGGCGGCTGCAGTGCCGAGCACGAGCGGCAGCGCGGGCAGCTGCGCGCGCTGCGGCGGCAGGCCGATGCGGTCGAGGCGGGATCGGGTGAAGCACGCGCCGCGGCCGCGCTCGACCTGTACCGGCAGCTCGCGCTCGCCATTGCGGAGAACCTGACGCACATGCACGAGGAGGAAACCGCCAACAACGCCGTGCTGTGGGCCGAGTGCACGGACGACGAGCTGGTGCAGATCCACGACCGGATCGTCGAATCGGTCGACGCCCAGGAAATGGCGCAGGTGATCCGCTGGATGGCGCCGAGCCTGACGCCGCACGAGCGCACCGCGCTGTTCGGCGCGCTGCAGGCGAAGGCGCCGGCGGAGGTCTTCCATCGCCTGCTCGAGGTGGCGCGTCCGCATCTGGCGCCGCGCGACTGGAACAAGCTGATCTTCGGCATCGCCGCCGCGCCACTCGCCGCCTGAAGGGAGATCTCCAACGGCAGGACCGCATCCATCGTGCTGATACCGGCGCCCCCGCAGCGCGGACGATCACCGCCGGTCAGGCCGAGGTTGCCTCTTCCAGCTGAAGCGGCGCATCGGTCTCGAAGCGGAAGCGGCCGCGCCCGGTCTTGACGATGCGCAGCCTTGGCGAGCGCTCCTGCAGCCGCCGCGCCAGCAGGATCAGCCTCGCCTCGAGGTTGTCGCTGATGTCCGGCAGGTGCAGCGACGGGTCGAGACGCAGTTCACGGTTGGTGAACTCGGTGCGGCGGCCGGCGCTGAACTCACGGGCGAGCTTCCACAGGATCGCGCCGGCGACGCCCTTGATCAGGTACTCATCGTCGATGAACACGCTGTCGTTGACCGAATAGTGCCGCAGCCGCACCGGCGCGCCGCCGAGCGGCGCGCTCGCCGGCGGCGGCTCCGCGGGAGCGGCGTCGTGCGACTCGGCCGCCAGCCGCAGCAGCGCGATGCTGGCGCCGAGCTGCGCGCCGAGCGCCACCAGCAGGTCCTCGTCCTCGTAGGAGAAGCGCTTGTCCTCGGCACTTTCGGCGTACAGCACGCCGACCACCTGGTCGGTGACGACGATCGGCACTGCGAGCTGGCTGCGCGGCGACGGCAGCCCGGGCAGCGGGATCTCGCTCTCCAACTGCTCGGCCAGGCCGGAGGCGCGGATCTCCTCGCGGATCGCCCGTCCGTAGGTGTACTCGGCGGTGGCGTGCGAGATGCGGATCGGCGTGCGGTGCGCCGCCGCCACGCCGATCACGCCGTTGCCGAGCGGGATCTCGGAGCCGAGGCCGGAAGCGTCGTAGCCGCGGCTGGCGACCATGAACAGCCGCGCCGGGCGCGTGCCGCCGGCATCGAGCAGCAGCAGCATCGAGTGCGCGATGCCCAGCTCGGCCTGCAGCGCCGCGAGCGTGTCGTCGAGCAGCGCGGCGAGGTCGGTTTGGGCGGCGATGCGGCTGGCCAGCGGCCGCAGCAGGGTGAGCGGGCTGCAGCCGGCTTCCGGGGGCGGTGCGCTCGGCCCGGGCACTTGCTCGACGGCCAGCACGCGGTAGACGTCCGAGCCGCGCAGCTTGAATACGCCGGCCATGCCGGAGTGCGAGGCGATGCCGGCCAGCCGCGCGCGCATCGACTCGAACAGCGGGCCGGACTCCTCGGTGCGCAGGTAGCGCAGTTGCAATCGCCAGCGACGGCCGGTGCGCGGATCGACGACCAGCGCCTTCGCGTAGGGGTGTTCGAGCACGTTCTCGCGCGTCTTGTTGAAGAACTGAAAGCTCAGCGCGACGTGCTCGGCGTCGACGTAGTGCACCTGCGAGACGTAGGTGACGTTCGGCATGCCGTCGAGGCTGCAACTGGCCAGCAGCGACGGGATCTCGCCCTCGAAGCAGGCGCGCAGCGCGGAAAGCGGCGGGTTCATCCGGCGATCCGCTCGCCAGCGCGCGGCCCGGGCGTCTGCGCGAACACCGCGGTCGGCGCGAAGCGCACCGCCAGCAGCCTGTCGGCGGCGAAGCCGAAGAACATCCGCAGCGCTGCCTCGTCGTAACCGAGGGGCACCAGGTGCTCGACGATGGCGTCGGCGTGCATCCTCGCGCGCACGCGCTGTGTGGGCGTCGCCGGCGCCACCAGCGCCTGCTTGCCCTTGATCTGCACCGTGCGGTGCGTCGCCGGCAGCGAGAACACCACGGCGACCGGGCTGCCGGCGGCAATGTCGGCGGCGATCTGGGCCGACTGCTCGCCGTCGATCATCACCGTCAGCAGGCGGCGGTCGGCGCCGACCAGGCAGCCGAACGCCTTGCTGACGGCGGGCAGCAGCTGCGCGTCGCGCGTGGCGATCGACATCGACGTGACGCCGGTGATGAACGCGGCGGTGGCCGCGTCGAGCTGCACGCCGGCCGATGCATCGGCGCTGCTCATCGCGGCCTGCGCCTCGCGCCGGCGGGCGGGCGATCGGTCGGGGTTGGCCTGGGTCGGGACATTGCGGTCAACGGGCAGAGCAGTGAATCTACCCGCGTTCCGGCCTGCCGACGACACCGTTAAGCTGCGGTCGGCGATGACCCCGATCCGACTGCCGCTCGACGCGCGCGCCTACGCGACGCTGCTGGCCTGCACAACGCTCTGGGGCCTGCAGCAGGTCGTCATCAAGGTCACCCTGCCGTCGGTCTCGCCGCTGGCACAGGCGGCGATTCGCTCGTTGCTGGCAGCCGTGTTGCTGCTCGGCTGGGCGCGGTGGCGGGGCATCGGCCTGTTCGGCCGCGACGGCACGCTGCCGGCGGGGCTGGCCGCCGGCTTCCTGTTCGCGGCCGAGTTCTGCTTCATCTACGGCGGCCTGGCGCACACCACCGCCTCGCGGATGGTGGTGTTCGTCTACCTCGCGCCGGTGCTCACCGCGCTCGGCCTGGCGCTGGTCGTCCCGGGCGAGCGGCTGGCGCCGCTGCAATGGGCCGGCGTACTGCTGGCCTTCGCCGGGCTGGTGGCGGCGTTTGCCGACAGCTTCGGCGCCGGCGGCCGCGGCACGCTGCTCGGCGACGCATTCGGCGTCATCGCTGCCGCGCTGTGGGCGGCGACCACGGTGCTGATACGCGGCTCGCGGCTCGCCGGGGTGTCGGCGGAGAAGACGCTTTTCTACCAGCTGACCGTCTCGGCCGCGCTGCTGCCGCTGGCCGCCTGGGCGGTCGGCGAGCCGGGTGTGGTGCGGCTCGACGCGCTGGCGGTGGGCAGCCTGCTGTTCCAGGGTGTGGTGATCGCCTTCGCCAGCTATCTCGCCTGGTTCTGGCTGCTCACCCGCTACTACGCCGGCCGGCTGGCGGTGTTTTCCTTTCTCGCGCCGCTGTTCGGCGTCGCCTTCGGCGTGCTGCTGCTCGGCGAGCGGATGAGCCCGACCTTTGCCTTCGCGGCGCTGCTGGTCGGCGCGGGCATCGGACTGGTCAACCTCCGGCCGCGAGCGCGGTGAACCGAAGGGCCGGTCGGGCGGTCAGTGCTATCGATGAAGCGACGTGCCCTGCTGAAGAGCCTGCCGGCGCTGGCCGGCACGGCGCTGCTGCCCGCAGCGGCGCAGCCGGCGCCGCTGCGCCGGACGATCCCGGCCAGCGGCGAGCGGATCAACGCGATCGGCCTCGGCACCTGGCTTACCTTCGACGTCGGCGACCAGGTGGTGCAGCGTACCCGCCGGCAGCAGGTGCTGCAGGCGTTCTTCGCCGCCGGCGGCGGCATGATCGATTCGTCGCCGATGTACGGCCGCGCCGAGCGACTGCTCGGCGAACTGCTGCCGCAGGTCAAGCACGCCGGCCGGCTGTTCAGCGCCACCAAGGTGTGGACGGCGTTCGGCCGCATCGGACCGGCGCAGATGACCGAGTCGCTGCGCCTGTGGGGAAGCGGCGCCGATGGCCGCGTTGCCGGCCGCGAGCCGCGCCGCTTCGACCTGATGCAGGTGCACAACCTGCTCAACTGGCCGGAACACCTGAAGACGCTGCGTGCCTGGAAGGACACGGGCCGCTTCCGCTACATCGGCGTGACCACCTCGCACGGCAGCCGGCACGACGAGATGCGGCGCCTGCTCAGCAGCGAGCCGGTCGACTTCATGCAGATCACCCTGAATCTCGCCGACCGCTCGGCGCTGCCGCTGATCGAGCTTGCCGCCTCGCGCGGCGTGGCGGTGATCGTCAACCGGCCCTTCGATGGCGGCCTGCTGTTCAACCGGGTCGGCGAACGCCCCCTGCCGGAGGCGGCGCGCGAGACCGGCTGCACCGGCTGGGCGCAGGCCTGCCTGAAGTGGATCCTCGCCCACCCGGCGGTGACCTGCGCCATTCCGGCGACCACCAACCCGGCGCACGCAACCGAGAACATGGGCGCGTTGCTCGGCCCGCTGCCGGATGCGGCACAGCAGCGGCGGATCGCCGCCGCGTTCGATGCGCTGTAGCGACGACGGCTGAAGCCGGTCAAGCCCGGCCGCGGCGCCTGGGGTAGCCTGTGATCGAGGAGCCTGCCTGCCGCGGATGATGAGACAGCTGCCCAACGCGATCACCGTGCTGCGCGCGGCGCTGATCCCGTTGCAGGCCTGGCTGCTGCTGCGAGGCGACTACGGGCTGGCATTCGCCCTGTTCGTCGTCTCCGGCCTGAGCGACCTGGCCGACGGCTGGATCGCGCGGCGCTTCGACCTGCGCACGCGCTTCGGCGCCATCGCCGACCCGCTCGCCGACAAGATCACCATGCTCACCGTGGCGCTGCTGCTGGCGACGCAGGGCTGGCTGCCGTGGTGGTTTGCGCTGCTGGTGGTCGGCCGCGACCTGCTGATCGTCGGCGGCGCCGCCGCCTATCACTTCCTGATCGGCGAGGTCGAGATGGCGCCGAGCTTCGTCTCGAAGCTGAACACGGCGCTCGAGTTCGGCTTCCTGGCCGGCGTGCTGGCGCTCGCCGCCGGCCATCTCGACGAAGGGCCGTGGTTCGCGGCGCTGCTTTATGCGACCGCGGCGACCGTGATCGCCTCCGGCGCCTCCTACGTGCTGGTCTGGAGCCGCAAGGCGATGCACGAGCGGCGCGCTGCTACGCGACGGTGACTTCCTTCGCCAGGTAGACGTCCTGGATGGCGTTCAGCAACTGGATGCCCTCGGCCATCGGCTTCTGAAAGGCCTTGCGGCCGGAGATCAGGCCCATGCCGCCGGCGCGCTTGTTGATCACCGCGGTGCGCACCGCCGCCGCCAGGTCGCCGGCGCCCTTCGACTCGCCGCCCGAGTTGATCAGCCCCGCGCGGCCCATGTAGCAGCCGGCCACCTGGTAGCGGCAAAGGTCGATCGGATGGTCCGAGGTCAGATCGCTGTAGACCTTGGAGCTGGTCTTGGAGAACTTCACCGCGTTGAAGCCGCCGTTGGTCTCGGCCATCTTCTGCTTGATGATGTCCGCCTCGATGGTGACGCCGAGGTGATTGGCCTGGCTCGTCATGTCGGCAGAGACGTGGTAGTCGATGTCCTGCTTGAAGGCGCTGTTGCGCAGGTAGCACCACAGGATCGTCACCATGCCGAGTTCGTGCGCGCGGGCAAACGCCTGCGACACCTCCCAGAGCTGCCGCCGCGACTCGGCCGAGCCGAAGTAGACGGTGGCGCCGACCGCGACCGCTCCCATCTCGAAGGCCTGCTCGACCGAAGCGAACATCGACTGGTCGTAGGTGTTCGGATAGGAAAGGAACTCGTTGTGGTTGAACTTCAGGATGAACGGGATCCTGTGCGCGTACCTGCGCGACACGGCGCCCAGCACGCCGAGGGTCGAGGCGACCGCGTTGCAGCCGCCTTCGATCGCCAGCCGGACGATGTTCTCCGGATCGAAGTACAGCGGATTCGGCGCGAACGAGGCGCCGGCCGAGTGCTCGATGCCTTGGTCGACCGGCAGGATCGACACGTAGCCGGTGCCGGCCAGCCGGCCGCTGTTGAACAGGGCCTGCAGGTTGCGCAGCACCATCGGCCTGCGGTCGCTGGCGGCGACCACCCGGTCGACGTAGTCGGGGCCCGGCAGGTGAAGGCTGGCCCTGGCGATCTTCGGCGTCGAGAAGGCGAGCAGTTTCTCGGCGTCGGCGCCGAGCAGTTGGGCGATGTTGGTCATCGTGCAGTCCTCCGAGGTAGACGGTGTGAGGCGCGCGCCCAGTGGAAGTTCCACGGCGCGCGCGGCCGATCCGGTTCTGTTGCCACATTAACCGCCACGCCGGCCGGCCGCTTTGCAGCCGGTCAACGGCGGGGCGGATTCCCGCCGCCGCCGCGGGGCACCATCAGCCGCGCTGCCAGACGCCGGTCTCGCGCAGCGTCGTTTCCTGCTCGCCGGTGACGAGGTGGGTCACCACCTGCTTGACGGCGCGGGCCTCATACAGTGGCTCGATGTTCACCGGCAGGTCGAAGCCGGGGACAAAGCGCTGCAGGACGATCGCCGCGATCGGCACGCCGAGCCGGTGCAGGGCGTTGGTGCCGCCCATGAAACGGCCGGCCAGTTCGATCGGCACGTACTCGCCGGCGGCATTGCGCCGCGCCTGCAGGTTGAACAGGCCGCGCCAGCCGTGGCGCCAGGCGGCCTGGCCGTAGTCCATCGCCAGCGCCTGCAGCGCCGGCTCGCGCAGCAGCACCGTGTCGAGCGCCGCGCCGCGCACGTGCCGCGACTGCCAGGTGGCGAGGAAGTGGCAGCCGTCGTCGTCGAGCATGGCGAGCGCCAGCGGGCTGCCCGGCTGCACCGGCGCGAACCACAGCGGCATGCCGGCGTCGAGCATCGCGGCAGTCAGCGTCGGCGACGGGTCGATCGCCTCCTGCACCACCATGCCGCCGGCGGCAAGCGCCGCGGCGACGTGCCGCTCGTCGAGCAGCAGGCGCACGCCGTTGGAGCCGAAGCCCTCGCGCGGCTTGGCTACCAGCGGGAAGCCGGCCTCCTCGATCAGCCGCGCGACGCCTTCGGCGTCGATGGCGCTGCGCGCGAACGGCAGCCCGTTTTCCGCCGCCCACCGCGCGCTCGCCCACTTGTCGCGGATCACCTCGGCCATCCGCACGCTGCCGGCCAGCGCGCGCGCGCCGTCGCGGCCGTGCGCCCAGTGGGCGAGCGCCACCACGTCGTCGTCGCGCGTCGGCACGACGAGGTCGGGGTCGTAGCGGCGGACCAGTTGGTCGAGCTGCGCCAGCAGCGCCTGCCGCTGCCGGGCGGGCGGTGACAGGTGGCAGGCGTCCATGCGGAAGTTGTTGACCGCACCCGCCTCGGAGTTCATGCCGATCAGCTCGAACCGCTCGCGGCCGAGGGCCTCGATGCTTTCGAGCAGGCCGGTGCCGACCAGGCTGCCGACGCTCATCAGCAGCAGGCGGAAACGGCGGGGCGCGGCGCTCATCGGCGGGGCCGGTCAATCGAGCGCCAGGCCGGCGCGGCGGGCGACTTCTGCCCAGCGGGCGATCTCGGCGGCGATGTGGGCGCGGAACTGTGCCGGCGTGCTGCCGACCGGCTCGGCGGCGACGGCGGCGAGGCGCTCGCGAACCTCCGGCAGGGCAAGGATGCGCACGACCTGAAGCTGCAGCTTCGAGACGATCGCCGGCGGCGTGCCGGCCGGCGCCAGCAGGCCTTGCCACGAACTCACCTCGAAGGCGGGGAAGCCCGCTTCGGCCATCGTCGGCACGTCGGCGAGCTGTGGCAGGCGCCTGTCCGAGGTCACCGCCAGCGCGCGCAGCCTGCCCGACTGCATCAGCGGCATCGCCGACAGCGCCGACATGAAGCCGAGGTCGACCTGCCCGCCGGCGATCGCCGTCTGCGCCGGCGCGGCGCCGTTGTACGGCACGTGGGTCAGGCGGATGCCGGCACGCTGTTCGAACAGCGCCGCGGCGAAATGCGCCGACGAGGCAACGCCGAAGGTGGCGTAGGTCAGCCCGTCGGGGCGCGCGCGGGCCGTCTCGACCAGTTCGCCGACCGAGCGCGCCGGCAGCGACGGCGAGACGACGAGCGCCAGCACCGCCGAGGTCAGCTGCGTCACCGGTGCGAAGTCGCGCAGCGTGTCGTAGGTCAGCTGCCGGTACACCGCCATGTTGGTGGCCGTCTGCACGGCGCCGAGCAGCAGCGTGTAGCCGTCGGGCTCGGCGCGGGCGACGTGCTCGAAGGCGATGCGCGAGCCGGCACCGGGCTTGTTCTCGACCAGCACCGGCTGGCCCCAGGCCTGTTGCAGCCGGTGGCCGATCTCGCGCGCCAGCTGGTCGGTCGGGCCGCCCGGCGTGAAGCCGACGACGATGCGGATCGGCCGCGCGGGGTAGTTAGCGGCGGCGTCCAGCGCGATGGCCGGTGAGGCTGCGATCGCGAGGAGCGCCGCGGCCAGCCAGGCGCCGATGCCCGGCCGCAGGAGCGCCCTCACGCTGCGCGCCGGCTCGACGCGAGCCCCGTCATGCCGCCAGCTTCGCCGCGATCGCGTTGCCGGCGCGGGCGAAGGCCTTGCGGCCGAGGATGCCGCTTATCCACTGGCCGGTTGCAACCACCTTGGCCAGGTCGATGCCGGTGTCGATGGCGAGTCCCTGCAGCAGGTACAGCACGTCCTCGGTGGCGACGTTGCCGGTGGCGCCCTTGGCGTACGGGCAGCCGCCGAGGCCGGCGACGCTGGTGTCGAAGGTCGAGATGCCCATCTCGAGGCAGGCGTAGATGTTGCCGATCGCCTGGCCGTAGGTGTCGTGGAAGTGGCCGGAGACGTCGGCCAGCTCGTAGTGCGCGAGCGCGGCTTCCATCGCCGCCTGCGTCGCCCGCGGGGTGGCCACGCCGATGGTGTCGGCGACGCCGCAGTGCTGCACGCCGATCTCCCTCATCAGCCGGGCCACGTAGCCGACTGCCTCCGGCTTCACCTCGCCCTGGTACGGGCAGCCGACGGCGCAGGAAATGGCGCCGCGCACGCGGATGCCGTGAGCACGCGCCGCGGCGACCACCGGGCGGAAGCGCTCGATCGACTCGGCGATCGAGCAGTTGATGTTCTTCTGCGAGAACGCCTCGCTGGCGGCGCCGAAGACGACGATCTCGTCCGCCCGGGCGGCGAGCGCGCCCTCGAAGCCCTTCATGTTCGGCGTCAGCACCGAGTACACCACGCCGGGCCTGCGGCGGATGCGCGCCATCACCTCGGCGGCGTCGGCCATCTGCGGCACCCACTTCGGCGAGACGAAGCTGGTCACCTCGATGTTGCCGAAGCCGGCGTCGGTCAGGCGGTCGACCAACTCGACCTTGACCTCGGCCGGGATCATCTGCTTCTCGTTCTGCAGCCCGTCGCGCGGGCCGACGTCGACGAGGGTGACTTTGCTGGGCAGGGCAGCCATGGGGGACTCCTTGATCCTGGGCGATGCTAGCGCCGCAGCGGCGCCCCTCAGTAGCCGCGCGCGCGCTCGACGAAGCCGGGCAGCGACGACGGCGCGGCGCCGCGCTCCAGTCGCGCGATCGCCTCGGCGATCTGCTGCGCCGCCGGCTCGCGCGGTGTCGGCCCCGAAAGGTGCGGCGTCACCGTGACCTTCGGGTGGTGCCAGAAGCGGTGCTCCGGCGGCAGCGGTTCGACGCGGAACACGTCGAGCACCGCGCTCGCCAGGTGGCCCTCGTCGAGCAGCGCCAGCAGGTCGTCGTCGACGATCGTGCCGGCGCGGCCGACGTTGATCAGATGGCTGCCCGCCGGCAACTGCGACAGGCGCGCGCGGTCGAGCAGGTCGCGCGTCTCTTCGGTCAGCGGCAGCGCGTCGACCAGGATCTGCGTGCCGGCCAGGAAGTCGGCCAGCCCGGCGGCTCCGGCGAACGACTCGACGCCGTCGAGCTGCTTCGGCGTACGCGACCAGCCGCGCACCGGGTAGCCGAAAAGGTTTGCCGCCTGCGCGATCTGCGCGCCGATCGCGCCCAGGCCAAGCACGCCGACGGTCGGCGGCCGGCCGCGCGGCCGGTCGGCATTCCAGTCCGGCAGCGCGGGCGCGCCGCCGAAGCGGTCGAGCCCGCGGGTGATGCGGGCGATGTAGAAGCACACGTACTCGGCCATCTTCGGCGCCATGCCGGCGTCGACCAGGCGCATGACCGGCAGGCCCGGCGGCAGCCCGGCCATCGCCAGCAGCCGCTCGACGCCGGCGCCGGCGTTGAACACCGCCCGCAGGCCGGTCTCGACGGTGAAAAGCTCCGCCGGCGGCAGCCAGACCACCGCGTAGCGCGCATCGATCCGCCGGCCATCCCACAGCTCGAACCGGGCCGTGACGCCGGCCCGCGCGCAGGCCTCGCGCAGCGGCTCGACCCATTCGGCGGACTTCATGCTCGACAGGGCAACGGCGATGCGGACGGGCGAGGTCATGGCTACGATCGGGCTGATCGAGAGGGCGAATCGCGCGGCCGGTCGGCTGCGCGAGGCCGGACGATACCCGCTTGCAGGCAGGCCGCGTGAAATCCGCCGACACCTCGATGCGCGAGTACTACGCGGCCCGCGCGCCGATCTACGACGAGGTCTACCTGCGGCCCGAACGGCAGGCTGATCTCGCCGAACTGCGGCAGCGGATCGCGGTGTGGTTCGCCGGGCGCGGCGTGCTCGAGGTGGCCTGCGGCACCGGCTGGTGGACGCAGTTCATCGCGCCGGCGGCGGCGCAAATGACGGCCTTCGATGCGCTCGCCGAGCCGCTGGCGTTCGCCCGGCTGCGGCCGGGCGTCGAGCGCGTCGCGTTCGTGCAGGCCGATGCCTATGACCTGCCGGAATCGCTCGGCCGGTTCGACGCGGCATTCGCCGGCCTGTGGCTGTCGCACGTGCCGCTCGAGCGCAGCAGTGAGTTCTTCGCCGGCCTGCACGCGCGGCTCGATCCCGGCGCCCGGGTGGTGCTGATCGACAACACCGAGGCGCAGTGCGAACTGTTGCCGATCGTCGAGCGCGACGCGAACGGCAACAGTTACCAGCTGCGCACATTGCCCGACGGAACGACCCATCGCGTGCTGAAGAACTTCCCGCCGGAGGCCGCGCTGCGGTCGATGATCGGCGGTGTCGGCGCGAACGCGCAATACTGGCGCGGCGATCACTTCTGGGCGTTCTGCTACGACGCCGCAAGCCGCTAGACGCGGCCTCGAGCGAACGCTTCCTGAAGGCGGCGATGCCGACGGCGGCAGTCGCAAGTGCCGCTCAGGGTGTCCTGAAGCGAAAGAGGTTGGCGGACGGAATGAAGTCCAGGCACTTGCAGGGAGTCCATCGCTCCTGGCCACCGCGGGCGCAGGGCGCTGCGGCAACGACACTACCTGCTTCGATGCGCGGAGCCGAGACGGCTGCAGCGAGCTCGGCGGCAGGAAAGAAGTAGGGAGTGGGCGTGACAGTCCAACGTGTCGCGCGCGGCCGGCCTGCCACGTTGTAGCGGGCACGCACGCTCCACAGGTATCGAGTCGCCGGCTCGAGCTCGTGCTCGACGCGATGACTCGTTGCGGCAAGACCGATCCGCTCATAGACCAAGTCCCCGGCCAGGTGCTCCGCGTCCCGCCAGACACGGACGTCGTACGTGATGGCTTTGGCTTCGCTCAGTGAAGGTTCGTAGGACACCCACTGCTTGGGCGGAAACTGCTCCCAGGCGAGCATCGGGAACCGGGAGTCGACGACGGTGTCGGCGACACCGGTCGATCCAAACAGAACCCAATTTGGCACCGGCTGTTTGGGTTGAAGGCCACAGGCGCTGAATTTCGCTGCAATCGTTTCCCAACTCGGAGTTGGCGTCCACTCGGCGCCAAGTAGAAGCACTTCGACCAGTCGATCGCCCAGGACCGAGTAGGCGCGATCGACTTCAGCGAACAACAGCTGGCCGTCGTTCTGCGCCCACTCCGTACTCTTGCGCCGCGGACTCTGGTAGCTGGCGTGCCGCGAGGCGATCACTCGTCCCGTCTCCACGTCGATGAGCCGCCCGTCGACCGTCACTATCAGTGCGAGCAGAGGGTCCGATCCCCTGGCCATCGAGAACGACAAGCGTGGTATGCGAACCTCCAGAGCAACGCCGAAGCCCCGTGCGGCGAGACCGCGGTAGTCCGCATCTGCGTCAGCTTGCCTGACCTCGTCGATCGGCCGAACCTCGCCGCGGAAGGCGCCTGTTTCGGTCAGCGCTGCTGCAACGCGGCGCGCGGCCGACTCTTCGGGACGCATCGCTTCCAGGCGGTCCGCAATGATCTGTTGGATCTGGGCGGCCTGCTCTGGCGTGGTGGCCTGAAAGCCACCGACGATCCCGAACAGAACCATCATCGTCGGCACGAGGAGAAGAGCCCCCGGGTGGAAAAGCAGCATGCCGGACGGCCCTGTGGCGAGGGCGCCGAGAGAGCCGACCCCGGCCGCTGCTCCGTCCAAGGCGCCTTTGGCGACTCCCGTCGCGGCGTCGCCCGCGTAGGTTGGCTGCGCTGCGTCCGTGAGGCCTCGTACCGGAATGACCGCGACCGAAATCGGCTGCGCAGTGCCAGTCAAGATCCCCGCTGGAAGCTCCGGGGCCTTGGGCGGCGAGGAACCGCACCCGGAGAGGGCCGCGCACGCAAGAAGTGCGGCCACGGTGCCACGTACCTGCCGACGATGCATTGCATCCCTCCCCCGAGAAAACCGGGACCAGCAGAACGGATCACTCGCTGAGACGCGCAGTATCGCGAATCAGTCGCCCGAAGGCTCTCCGAGGTACCAAAGTGGCGCTACTAAGGTTCTGAGCTCGGACGTCGCTTCCTACGCGGTGGTGGCGTCGATTTCCGCCGCAGTGCGCGATCCGATCCGCGGACCGCGCCGGTCAGCGCGAATAAAGGCGCCTCAATGCACGCCGCGCAGGCCGTCGGACGACCTATCGCGTTGCAGCGATCGCCTCGTCGCGCGTCGCCGTGATCGAAAACAGATCGAGAAAGCCGCCGACATCGAACAGCTGTCGGACCTTCGACGAAAGGCCGCACAGCACGAGGCGGCTGCCGGACTGGTCGGCGCGCTTCGCCGCGACGAGCAGCACGCGGAAACCGGCGCTGCTGATGTAGTCGAGATCGCGGAAGTCGACGACCAGCCGCCCGGACGGGTCGGCCACGACGGCTTCGAGCTTCTGCCCGAACTGCGCCGCTGTCGTGCTGTCGATGCGACCCTTCACCGACAGCGCGGTGACCTGATCCAGTCGCTCCTCGTGCAAGTCCATCTCAGCCGTCCTCCGCCGCATCGGCAAGAATTTTCCTGAGCACGAGGCGGTTCTGCCCGCCCACGCGCGCGTACGTGACCTCGCTCATCAGGCTTCGCACGAAGTGTATGCCGAGGCCACCGACGCTCCGCTCCCGAGCCGAGCCGCGCAGCTCGGGTGGCGGCATGGCGAGCGGGTCGAACGGCGCGCAGTCGTCCTCGATCTCCGCCGTGAGCACGCGGGAATCGACTGACAGCGAGACGTCGACACGATGCGGCAGGCCGTCGCTGAAACCGTTACGCAGCGTGTTGCTGAGGATCTCGTCCAGCGCGACCTGCATGTCGGTCACCGGATCGGCCGGCAGCCGGTTCGCCCTCGCCAGATCGTCGAGCAGGCCCTGGACCCTGGCGATGCCCTCGTCGTCGCGTCCGGTGATGCTCGTACGCGCACTGTTCATGCCGTTGCCCCTGTTGCGGAGGGCGGGTGTCGGGCGGCCTTCATCCCGGCCTCAGCTCACGAGGCGGACCGCGAGCGCGGCGATGTCGTCGGACTGCGGTGCGCTGCCGGCGAAGCGGCGCACCGCGTCGACGACGGCGGTCACAACGCTCTGCGTGCTGCCCTCGGTGACCGACTTCAGAACCTCTTCGAGCCGCGATTCGGAGAACAACTGGCCGTCAGCGTCGAGCGCCTCGGTGACGCCGTCGGTGAACAGGAACAGGCAGTCGCCGACTTCGAGCTGGCGCGAGGTGGTCGCGTAGGTGAAGGTCGGGCGGACGCCGAGCGGCTTGCCGCGCGGTGCCTCGAGCGCCAGCACACCGGCCGCGCCGACGACGTAGGGAAGCGGATGACCGGCGTTGCAGAAACGCAGCTGGCGCGTTCCGAGGTCGATCGTTGCCAGCAGCATGGTCGCGAACATGCAATGCGGGTTGTCCTCGCACAGCTCCACGTTCATCCGCGCCACGACCTCGTGCGGCTCCGGGGTCGCGCCGCCGGCACCGTGCATGAAGCCCGCGAGCATGCGGATCAATGTCTTCGTGCGCGCCATGAACAGCGCCGCCGCGGCCCCCTTGTCGGAGACGTCGGCGACGACGACGCACAGTGTTCGCGGCCCGATGTGGAAGAAGTCGTAGAGGTCGCCGCCGACCTGGCGAGCCGGGTACAGCGACGCGAAGATCCCTACCGGCTCCTCCGCCGTCGGCGCCGGAAAGTGGCTCGGCACCATGCTGAGCTGGATGCGCCGCGCCGCATCGAGGTCGGCCTCGATCCGCGCAACGTACGCGTCGACCTCGTCGCGCAGCCTCTTCTTCTCCAGGCTTGCGCCGACGCGCGCCTTCAGCAGCGTCGGGTTGAACGGCTTCGGCAGATAGTCCTCGGCGCCGAGTTCGATGCAGCGGACCACGCTCTCGACCTGGTCGACCGCCGAGATCATGATGACCGGGATGTGGCGCAGCCCGGGGTCCGCCTTCAGATGCTCGAGCACTTCGTAGCCGTTCATCTCCGGCATCGTCACGTCGAGCAGCACGAGGTCGAAGGGCCGCGCGCGCATCAGTTCGAGCGCCTCGCGGCCGTTGACCGCGGTCGAGAGGTTGGTGTACCCCTGACGCTTCAGGCGCTGCAGCAGCGTGTAGCGGTTGTCCTCGTTGTCGTCGACGACGAGAAGCGCGGGATCAGGCACCGCCATCCTGGCCTCGCCCATTGAGCAGTGCGGCGATCTTGGCGCGCAGCCGCGGCAGATCGACCGGTTTCGTGTCGTAGTCATCGCAGCCCGCCGCCAGCGCGTTGGCGCGGTCGCCGGCCATCGCGTGGGCGGAAAGCGCGAGGATCGGAATGTGCCGCGTGGCCGGATTAGCCTTGATGCGCCGCGTGGCTTCCCAGCCGTCGATCACCGGCAGTCGCAGGTCCATCAGGATCAGATCGGGCCGCTCGGCGCACGCCATCGCTACCCCCTGCTCGCCGTCGCGCGCGACCATCACCGTGAACCCTGCCCGCCCGAGCCGATTGGTGATGACGTAGATGTTGTCGTCGTTGTCCTCGACGTAGAGGATGCGGGTCACCGGACTGCCCTCCTCGCAGGCCGCTCGCGCGCTTCGGAGCGGCGGCGCGCGCCCGCCGGAGCGGCTTCGTGCTGCGCCTTCATGTCTCGCCCTGCGCCACCGGTGCTGTCGTCGTCCGGCGCGCGAGGAAGGCGGCGAGGGCGGCGCCGACCTCGTTCAGCAGTTCGTCGCGCGGCTGGCCGCTCTTGCGGATCACCCGCTCGACGTCGCCGTTCAGGCGCCGGTGGTCCTCGTCCGACAGGTCCTTCGCGGTGACGACCAGCACCGGCAACTTGCGCCACTCGGCGCGGCGGCGCAGTTCGGCGACGAACTCGAAGCCGTCCATCTCCGGCATCAGCAGATCGAGCACGATCGCGTCCGGCAACCTGGCGGCCACGCGTTCGAGCGCGACGCGGCCGTTCTCGGCCTCGACGACCTCCCAGCCTTCGCGCTCTAGCATCTGGCGGATCGTCGCCCGCGTGGCCTCGTCGTCCTCGACCAGCAGCACGCGGCCGATGGCGACGCCGCACAGCGTGCGCAGCAGGTCGACCAGCCGCCGGCGGTCGACGGGCTTGACCAGGTAATCGGTCGCGCCGAGTGCGTAGCCGCGCTGCTTGTCCTCGATGATGGTGACGAGGACCACCGGGATGTCGGCGAGCGTCGGATCGCCCTTCAGCGCTGCCAGCACGGTCCAGCCGTCGATCCCCGGCATCGACACATCGAGGGTGATCGCCGCCGGGTGCAGCCGGCGCGCCTGTTCGAGACCGTCGATGCCATCGACGGCGGTCAGGACCGCGAAGCCCTCCTTGGCCAGGTGGCGCGCCATCAGGTCGCGCACCGTCGGATCGTCGTCGACCACCAGGACCTGCGGCGCGACGCCTGTTGCGGTTGCCGGCGCCGTCGGTGCCGGAGAGGGTGGCGAGGCCGTCGCGCCGGAGGCCGATACGGTGTCGCTGACCTCGGCGGGCAGGCGGATCGTGAAGGTCGAACCGTGACCCGGGTCGCTCTGGACCGTGATGTCGCCGCCCATCATGCGGCAGAAACGGCGGCTGATCGCCAGCCCGAGGCCCGTTCCGCCGTACTTGCGGGTGGTCGAGCTGTCGGCCTGCGTAAAGTCCTGGAACAGGCGTCCCATCTGCTCGGGCGTCATGCCGATGCCGGTGTCGGCGACGCGCAACGCGATCCACTCGCGGCCTTCCGCGTTCTCCCGCCCGGCGGTGATCGTCACCACGCCGCGCTCGGTGAACTTCACGGCGTTGCTGACGAGGTTGAGCAGTGCCTGGCGGATCCTTGTCTCGTCGGCACTCATCGTGCCGAGGTCGTCGGCGCAGCGCACCTCGATGCGGTTGCCGTTCTTCTCGGCCGCCGGGCCGAGGGTCGAGGCCACGTCGCGCACCAGCGGCGCCACCGCGAACGACTCGATCTCCAGCTCCACCTTTCCGGCCTCGATCTTGGACAGGTCGAGGATCTCGTTGATCAGCGCCAGCAGGTGGCGCCCGGCGCGCAGGATCCGCTCCAGTGGCTCGATCTGGTCGTCGTGGCCGAGGTCGCGCGCGTCCTCGAGCAGCATCTCGCTGACGCCGATGATCGCGTTCAGCGGCGTGCGCAGCTCGTGGCTCATGTTGGCGAGGAACTGCGACTTGTGCCGGCTGGCCGCCTCGAGCTCGTGGCTCTGGTCCTGGATCTCCTGGAACAGGCGTGCGTTCTGGATCGCCAGCACCGACTGTGCGGCGAAGGTCTCGAGCAGCCTGACCACCGCGGCGGGGAACTCGCCGGCGTCGCGCCGACGGATGACCAGCGCGCCGAGGACGCGGTCCTCGCGCAGCAGCGGGATGCCGATCAGCGCGCGGAAGCCGCCGCTGCGCAGCAGGTCGTACAGCCGGTAGTGCTGGTCGTGCTCGAGGTCGGGGATCTGCACGGGATGCCGCTCCGCCGCGCAGCGCCCGACCACCGTGTCGCCGAAGCGGATGTGCGAATCTCGCAGCGCGGTGACCATCTCTTCGCTGAGGCCGTAGTTCGCCTGCGGCACGAAGACCTCGGCCGACGGGTCGTAGACGTAGATCGTGCCGGCATCGGCGCGCGACAGCCTGACCGCGTGGGTGACGATGGTGGCCAGCACCGTCTGAAGGTCGAGCGTCGAGTTGACCGCCTGGCCGACCTCGCCGAGCGCCTGCATTTCGGCGACCGAGCGCGACAGTTCCTCGGTCCGGGCCGCCACCTTGTCCTCCAGGTTCCGGTGTGACTCCTGCAGCCGGG
The DNA here is from genome assembly GCA_016716275.1 of Burkholderiales bacterium. Taxonomy (GTDB): domain Bacteria; phylum Pseudomonadota; class Gammaproteobacteria; order Burkholderiales; family Burkholderiaceae_F; genus JADJWR01. The sequence continues at coordinate 217,451 of JADJWR010000001.1, forward strand.
CCGCCGTGCGATTGAATTCCTCGCCGAGCGCTTCGAGTTCGTCGCCGGTACGCACGTCGATGCGATGGGCGAGGTCGCCCGCGCCGATGCGCTCCGCGCCCAGCCGCAGCTTGCGGATCGGCGCGACCATGCCGCGCGCCAGCAGCACGCTCGCCAGGATCGCGGCCACAAGGCCCACGCCCAGGATCACCGAGCTGCGCACGATGGTTGCCTGCAGCGGCGCGAACGCCTCCGCCAGCGGCTGCTCGATGAACACCGCCCATCCTGGGGTGGCGATCGGGGCGTGTGCGGTGAGCACCTCGCCGCCCTGCAGGCCGGTCGTCGCCGAGACCATGGCATCGCCGCTGCCGGCGGCGCCGCGCTCCGCAAGCGCCGCGCGCACCTGCGGCAGCGCCGACAGGTCGCGGCCTTTCAGGACCTGCCGCAGATCCGGGTGGGCGATCAGATTGCCTTGCGCGTCGACAACGTAGGCGAAACCGACGCTGCCGACCTTGATGCGCGAGACTACGTCCCACATCGCGCGCAGGCTCACTTCGGCGGTGATGACCTCGAACGCCGACGCGTCGGCGGGGATCGCCATCGTCATGAACGGCTCGGACTCGTGGCGGAAGTACACCGGGCTGAAGTAGACGTTGCCCGAGCGCGCGCCGATGTAGGCCAGATCGCCGGCGAAGTCCGCGCCGCTGCCGATCGCATCGAGCGCGAGCCGCGACACGCGGATCTGCTCCTTGCCGGCAACGTCGATGTAGCGCAGCTCGGTGATCGCGGGAACGTTGCGCAGCAGGCGCAGGAAATCGAGTTCGCGCTGCTCGGCCAGCGCGCTCGCCAGGGTCTCGCGATAGGCGGCGTCGCGCCGACGCGGTGCGGCGACCGACGGATCGTCGGCGATCGCGCGAGTGGTGCTGCGGACGTGATGCTCGATCTCCTGGATGAAGCGCTCGATCGTCTCGGCCGCGGCGAAGGCCTTCTCCCGCTCGACCTTCACCAGCGCCCGCTGATTCTCCCGATACGAGAAGTACAGGTCGACTGCGCTCGAGACGGTGAGCAGTCCGCCGATGAGCAGCAGCAGGACGAGCAGGTACTTGCGGAAAAGCTTGCCGCGCGAACGCTCCATTTTCAGCGCCGCAGCGTGTCCGCGCGCAGCAGGATCTTGCGCGGCACCGTCAGTCCGAGATCTGCCGCGGTCTTCAGGTTCACCGCAACGTCGAGCTTGTCGGCTCCCTCGACCGGCAGGTCCTGCGGTCGCGCGCCGCGCAGGATGCGGGCAACCTGGCGCGCCGCCTGGAAACCTTCCGCGTAGTAGTCGGCTCCGTAGGAGGTGAGCCCGCCGTAGCCGACGTAGAAGGAGGCCGTGAACACCGCCGGGATGCGCGAAGCGAGCGACAGGTCGAGCAGCGCGCCGGAAACGTCGAGGCGTCCGCGATCGGGCACCAGCAGCGCGTCGCCCCGGCGAACGTCCTTGACGGCGCGCGCCAGTTCGTCGCGCGTTGCCACCGGCCGCGCCACGAGCTGCAGATTCAGTTGCGCAGCAGCCGCCGTGGCGCTGGCGGCGGCGGCCGTCGAGACCCGGTCGTCCGCCTCGTGGAAGGCCCAGACGCGCCGCACCCTCGGCGCCAGTGTCTTCAGCAGCTCGAGGCGCTTCGGCGCCAGTTCGGGCGTGAGGCTGGAAACCCCGGTGGCGTTGCCCGCCGGCGTCGCGAGCTTGCCAACGATGCCCGCGGCGACCGGATCGCCGACCAGGGTGAACACGATCGGGATCGAGCTGCTCGCCGCCATCGCCTGCCGCGTCGGCTCCTCGTTGCTGGTGAAGATCAGGTCGACGCCGGCTTTCGCAAAGGCGACCGCGCCGTCTCGAGCGGCGAGCGGATCTCCCTGGGTGAAGCGGTTCTCGAAGGCGATGTCGCGGCCCTCCGCCAGGCCGAGCTCGCGCAGGCCCGCCTTGAGCCCCGCCACTGCCGGGTGGTTGGCGGCGAGTGCTTCGTTCAGGATGCCGATCCGGTAAGAACGCGCCGTGGAAAGGGCCCGCGCCGGGCGGGCCGCGAGCGACGCGACCAGTGCGAGCACACCCCGACGGCGTGCCCGCTGCGGTACGGCGCATCCGCGCATCGGGCGCTCGGTCAGCCTGCGATGAGCCGGTGGTAGGCGCCCTCGGAAAACTGCCCCCAGGCGCCTACCTGGGCCTGGAACCTCGTGAACGAGGCGTAGACCCGCTTGGCCATCGGCGACCTGTCCGCCTCCTGCCGGACTACCTGCGCCGAGATCTTCTTCAGGTCGCGCAGGATCGGTCCCGGCAGGGCGAGGATCTCGACCTTGCCCTTGTACTCGGTCTTCAGCCTCTCGAGCGCGATCGCGTTCTTCGCCTCCCACTCGGGAATCGAATAGGCCCAGGTCGCCGCCGCGGCATGGTCGACGATGTGCCTGAGGTCCGCCGGCAGCGCGTCGTAGGCCTTCTTGTTGAAACCGAATTCGAGCGTCGTGCCGGGTTCGTGCCAGCCCGGGTAGTAGTAGTAGCGCGCGGTGTTCTGCAGGCCGAGCCTGAGGTCGTCGTGCGGGCCGATCCACTCCGACGCGTCGATCACGCCGCGCTCGAGCGCGGCGAAGATCTCGCCGGCGGGCGTCAGCACGACCGAGCCGCCCAGCCTCGTGATCACCTGGCCGCCCAGACCCGGAATGCGCATCTTCAGGCCCTTGAAATCAGCGACGGTGTTGATCCTCTTGCGGAACCAGCCGGCCATCTGCGGGGCAACGGGCGACGCCGGCCGCGGCACCAGGCCGAAGGCGGCGTAGGTTTCCTCCCAGAGCTTCAGTCCCCCGCCCTCGAAGTACCAGGCCTGCATGCCCTGCGGGTTCATGCCGAAGGGCACTGTGCAGAACCACTGGGTCGCCGGCTCCTTCTTTTCCCAGTAGTACGAAGCGCCCATGAACGACTCGACGGTGCCCTGCGAGCAGGCGTCGAACACCCCGAGCGCGGGCATGATCTGACCCGCCGGGGCCACCTCGATCGTCAAGCGCCCGGCGCTCATTTCCTCGACCAGCCGCGCGAAGCGCAGCGCCGCGCCCTGCAGCACGTCGAGCGACGCCGGCCAGGTGGTGGGCATGCGCCAGCGGATCTTCGGCTGCGCGATGACCGCCGGGGCGTACACCGCGCCCGCGCCGGCCGTCGCCACGGCGGCGGCGGACCTGCCGATGAATGTGCGTCGAGTCACCTCTGCCTCCTGCGCTGGCTGCCGCGATGCCCGCGGTCCGTTCTGTTTGGCGGCGAGTCTACGGTCTTCACCCGTCGCGCACCACCATTGGAAATCCCGGGCCGGCGCCCTAGGATGGCGAGTGCCATGAAGAAGCCGACGACCATCATCTTCGCGGTTGACGACCGCCCGCCAATACTCGTCACGGTGTTCAGTGGCCTGCAGCACGTGGGGATCATCGCCATCGTGCTGGTCTTCCCGCTGCTTATCGGCCGCGAGGCCGGCCTGCCGGCCGATCGGATCGCCGACATGCTCAGCATGACGATGCTGGTGCTCGGGCTCGCCGCCGTGCTCCAGAGCCTCGGCCGCCGGGGGATAGGCGCGGGATTCCTCTGCCCCTCGGTGTGCACCGCGAGCTATCTCGCCCCGTCGCTGCTCGCGGTGAAGGCGGGCGGCATCGGCCTGGCCTTCGGCATGACCGTGTTTGCCGGCCTGGTCGAGTGCGCACTGTCCCGCCTGATGCGTCCATTGCGCCCTTACCTGCCGCCCGAGATCTCCGGACTCGTCGTCGCCCTGATCGGCGTGAATCTCGGCAGCCTGGCGTTTCGCAACCTGCTCGGCGTCAGCCTTCCTCAGGCGCAGCAACTGCCGCACTTCACCGTCGCGGCAGTGACGCTGGGCACCATGGTCGGCCTGAGCGTCTGGAGTCGCGGAAAGGCGCGACTGCTGTGTGCGCTGATCGGCATGGCGGCCGGCTACGCCGCTTCCGCTGCCGGCGGCCTGTTCAGCGCCGAAGACCTGCGGACGCTGCAGGCCGCCGAAACTGTCTCGCTGCCGCGGCTGGCCGCCACCGGGTGGGCATGGGACGGCAGCCTGGCCGTCGCCTTCATCGTGGCGGCGGTGGCGAACTGCGTGCGCACGATCGGCGACGTCACCATCTGCCAGAAGATCAACGACGCCGACTGGGTCCGCCCCGACATGCGCTCGATCAGCGGCGGCGCCATGGCGAGCGGAATCAGCAACGTCATCGCCGGGGCGATCGGCGGTCACGGGGTCAGCACCTACACAAGCAGCGTCGGCCTGGCGGCCGCGACGGGCGTGACCAGCCGGTACGTGGGCTATGCGATCGGTGCGATCTTTCTCGCGCTCGCGTTCATGCCCAAGGCCAGCGCAGTGTTCCTGATCATGCCCGCGCCGGTGATCGGCGCCGCGACGCTGTTCACGGCGGCGATCATCTTCCTGAATGGACTGCAGATCATCACCTCACGCCTGCTCGACGCGCGCCGGACTTTCGTGATCGGGCTGTCGTTCATGGCGGCGATGGCGATCGAGCTCTACCCCAGTTTCTTCACCACCCTGCCGGATTCGGTCACCGTGTTCTTCGGCAGCTCGCTGGTCCTGGGAACCGTCTGTGCGCTGCTGCTGAATCTCGTGTTCCGCCTGGGCGTGCGAAAGTCGCACAGGCTCGTCGTCGATCCGGCCAGCATCGATCCCGGCGCCGTCGAGACCTTCATGGAGACACGCGGCGCGGCCTGGGGTGCGCGCCGCGACATCATCGATCGCGCAAGCTTCGACCTGCAGCAGTCGATCGAGACGATCGTCGATGCCTGCGAGCCCGAGGGTCCGATCGAGATCGAGGCGAGCTTCGACGAATTCAACCTCGATCTGCGCGTCTCCTACCGCGGGCCGGCGCTCGAGATGCCCGAGCGGCGGCCGACCAACGAACAGATCATGGCCTCCGACGAAGGGGCACGACAGCTCGCCGGGTTTCTGTTGCGCAAGTACGCCGACCGGGTCGAGGCGACGCACAAGGCGGGTCGGTCGACGATCCTGTTTCACTTCGATCACTGAACCGCGCCGGGCGACCACGGCGGGTCCGGACGCCGAGCTCGCGCCGGAGGGCGCCTCGCCGCGGCAGGAAACCCTCCATTCAAACCGGCTCGCGCGACCAGGCCGGCCAGTCGGCGCGCTGACGGGGCTGAGGTCGCCGCCGCGGCCGGCGGCGACTCGCCTCAGGCGTCGCTGCGCGCGAAGGTGACCAGCGGCGCCCCCTCGGCCACCTGCTCGCCGGCGGCGTAAAGCACCGCGTCGACCGTGCCGTCGTCGGGGGCGACGATGGTGTGCTCCATTTTCATCGCCTCCATCACCAGCAGCGGCGTGCCCTTGCTGACCTGGCTGCCGGCGGCGACGTGCACGGCGATCACCTTGCCCGGCATCGGCGCCACCAGCCCGGCACCGTCGCCGTCGCGCTCGCCGGCGTGGGCGATCACGTCGACCAGCCGCAGCGTCCGGTGGCGGCCGCCGCAGAACACATGCAGGTCGTCGCCGTCACGCACCACGCTGGCCGTCAGCAGGCGGTGGCCGAAGCGCAGCCGCAGCCGCGAGCCGTCGTGCGCGGCGATGGCCAGTGCCTCGTCGTGGCCGCCGTGCCGATAGCGCCAGCCGTCGCGGCCGTAGTCGAGCAGCACGTCGTGCACGCCGTGCGCCGAAGCGAGCGTCAGCGTGCGGCTGTAGGTGGTGTTCAGCCGCCAGCCGTTGCGCATGTCGAACGGATCGCCGTTCGCGCCACTGGCGGCGGCCTCGTCGGCCAGCACCCGCGCGCAGGCGGCGGCGAGCATGTCCTCCGGCACCCGGATCTCGATGGCGAACAGCCGCTCGCGCTCGCGCTCAATCAGCCCGGTGTCGAGATCCGCGGCGACGAACGCCGGGTTGTCCATCAGCCGGGCGAGGAAGTCGACGTTGTTGGCCAGGCCGACGATGTGAAAGTCGGCCAGCGCGGCGCGCATGCGGGCGATCGCCTGGGCGCGATCCTCGCCCCAGACGATCAGCTTGGCGATCATCGGGTCGTAGTGCGGGCTGATCGCATCCCCCGGCCTGACGCCGCTGTCGATCCGCACCGCGGCCGGATCGTGAAAGCCGTTGTCATCCAGGTTGCGCCTGAACTCGACCGCCGCCGGCATCGACATGTGCTTCAGCGTGCCGATCGCCGGCAGGAAGCCCTTTTCCGGATTCTCCGCATACACGCGCGCCTCGATCGCGTGGCCGCGCATGGCCAGCTGCTGCTGGGTGACCGGCAGCGTCCCGCCTGCCGCTACCCGCAGCTGCCACTCGACCAGGTCGTGGCCGGTGATCATCTCGGTCACCGGGTGCTCGACCTGCAGCCGCGTGTTCATCTCCATGAAGAAGAACGTGCCGTCGGCATCGACGATGAATTCCACCGTGCCGGCGCCGACGTAGCCGACCGCGCGGGCGGCCGCCACCGCTGCCTCGCCCATCGCCCGGCGCCGTTCCGCGCTCATTCCGGGCGCCGGCGCCTCCTCGATCACCTTCTGGTGCCGCCGCTGCACCGAGCAGTCGCGCTCGAACAGGCTCAGGCAGTTGCCGTGCGCGTCGGCAAACACCTGCACCTCGACGTGGCGTGGCCGCTGCAGGTACTTCTCGACCAGCACGCGGTCGTCGCCGAAGCTGGCCGCCGCCTCGCGCTTGCACGAAGCGAGCATCTCGGCGAACTGCGGGGCAGCCGTGACGATGCGCATGCCCTTGCCGCCGCCGCCGAGGGCGGCCTTGATCAGCACCGGGTAGCCGATGCGCGCCGCCTCGGCGGCCAGCAGCCCCGGGTCCTGGTCGGCGCCGTGATAGCCCGGCACCAGCGGCACCGCGGCCTTCTCCATCAGCGCCTTGGCTTCGCTCTTGCTGCCCATGGCGGCGAGTGCGCGCGGCGGCGGGCCGATGAATACCAGGCCGGCGTCGGCGACCGTCCGCGCGAAGGCCTCGTTTTCCGACAGGAAGCCGTAGCCGGGATGGATCGCCTGCGCGCCGTGATCGCGCGCCACGGCGATGATCGCCGCCCCCTGCAGGTAGCTGTCGCGTGCCGGCGCGGGGCCGATGCGCACCGCCTCGTCGGCGAAGGTCACGTGCCGGCTGCCGGCGTCGGCGTCCGAATACACCGCGACCGTGCGCACGCCGAGGCGGCGCGCCGTGGCCGCCACCCGGCAGGCAATCTCGCCACGGTTGGCGATCAGGATCTTGTCGAACATGGTGTCCCCGGGGCCGCGCGCCGCGCGGCTAGAGCTTGAAGACCTGCTTGAGGAAGGCGTCGACCGCCTTGGCCGCCGCCTCGCGCGCCTTTCGGTCGCCCTCGACGGTCGCGCCGGTGGTCGTGCAGTTGGCTTTGCTGAAGGCGCCGACCTCGGACGCCGGAATCGCGGCGCCGGTGCGCCGGTCGCGGAAGGTCAGCGCATCGACGTCGAACTCCAGCGGGCAGCCCTGCTTGGCCTTCGTCACGAACGGCAACTGGTGCCGCCGGCCGTCGTCGGCGTCGAACTTGTGCCGGGCGCCGGGGATCAGCACGAACTCGACCGGCGTGCCGGCGGCGCGGATGCGCTGGGCGAAGTCCTGGCAGTCGGAGGCGTAGGTGTAGTCGTCCTCGTCGCCGTGGATCCACAGCATCGGCGCCGGGCCGAACACGCCGGGCTTGACCGTCACCGAAGTGATGCCGGTGCAGCCGCCCGAGTACACGGGAATGTGCGCGGCGAAGCGCAGGCCCTCGTTGCTCAACCCGGCGGCGATCTTGTTCACTGCGGCGCGCCAGGCCGCATTGCCGCCGCGCGAAAACCCCATGACGGCGATGCGCTCACGGTCGATCCTCGGGTGGCTGGCCAGCAGTTGCAGCGCCGCGAAGGAGTCCGCCAGGTCGGCGGAGAAGGGCACCAGCGACTGATCTTCGGCGGTCGACTTCACGCCGCGTGCGCCGAAGATGTCGATGATGAAGACAGCGATGCCCTGCTCGTTGAGGCGCTTGCCCCAGAAGTCGGCCAGCGCCGGGTAAAGGCCGCCCGAGCCGTGCACCAGCAGCACCGCGGGAACCTTCGCGGCCGGCCCCGCGGGCAGCATCAGCTGGCCGCGCGCCGTCGCCGCCGGCCGCTGGCGGTTGCGGTCCATGGCGTCGGCGAGCATGCGCGGCGTGCTGGAGGCAAAGCTGTAGCTGCCGTTGCCGGGTCCGGCGGCGAAGTCGGCCACCGCGGCGGCGTCGCCGGTCTGCGCCAGTGCTGCCGCTGCCGCGATCAGCATCGCGGCGCCGACCGCGCCGATGCGGACCGACCGGTCCGACCAGCCTGCTTTGCGCGTGCTCCTCATCGTTGCGCTCCTCCCGTGGGTCTGCCTTTGCCGACGTTTCCCGTCATGGGCGAAGGTCGAGCGTGCCTTCGCCGAGTGTGAACCACCCCTCGCGATTGTCCACCAGCAGGTCGATCCGCACCGGCAGCGCGGCGATCAGCGCGGCCGGCACCAGCGCCGGCTGCGCCGACACCGTCACTACCAGGCCCTCGGGGCCAGGCAGTCGCGCGGCGAGCATCTGCCGCACGGTGAGCAGCGTCCTGCGCTCGTCGGCGGACAGGGCGAGGACGCGCCAGGCCAGTCCGGCCGGCGGCGGCAGCAGCAGCCGGTCGACGGCTGCCGGCTGCTGCAGCCGGATCACGAAGCGCTGATCCAGCGCCGGCGAGCGCAGGTCGATGACCACCGCCTGGATCGTCACCCGCGCGTCGGTCAGCACCGCGGCGCGCAGCGCGGCTGGGTCGACGGCGAACAGATCGGCGCCGGTGAGCCGGCGCTTCTTCTGCTCCGGCGCCGTCGCGCAGGCCGCCAGCCAGCCGGCGGCGGCGACGAGCAACAGCCGTCGCCTCACCGTAGTTCTTCCGGCGCGGGCTCGCCGCCGCTGAGCCGCCGCAGCAGCCGCACGATGAAACGAAAGAGCTTCGGCAGCAGCCAGATCGCCAGCAGCACCAGAGCCGCGACTACGCCCGCCGCCACCCAGGGGTAGGCGAACACCAGCAGCAGCAGGCCGCCGGCGAGCAGGTCCTCGGCGCCCGAGGCGGCGACGTTGCTGAACGGCTCCGGCGAGGTGTTGATCAGCGCCCGGCTGCCGGCCTTGGTGAAGTGGCTGGTGGCGGCGAGCGAGCCGCCGAGCAGCGCCGCGACGGTGGCCCAGGTGGCCGAGTCGCCGCCGAAGATCGCCGCCGCCAGCGCGGCGCCGGCCGGGATGCGGATCAGCGTGTGCACGCTGTCCCACAGCGAGTCGAGCGCCGGAATCTTGTCGGCGAAGAACTCGATCGCCATCATCAGCCCGGAGGCGCCGAGCACCCACGGCTGCGCCAGCAGCTGCAGCCCGGCCGGCAGCCCCACCCACTGCATGTAGCCGGCCAGCCCGACCGCGAACAGCACCAGGTAAAGCCGGATGCCGCTGGCGAAGCCGAGCACCGAGGCGATGGCGATCAGCTGCGCGGTGTCGAGGGAGTCAGTCATGGCTGCCTAGTGCGTGCGCCGATACAGGGATTGGCCACGGATGAACACGGATGGACACGGATTCAAGGCTCTCGAGAGCACGACCTAGACGATCCGCCTCTGGTACTCGACACGGCGACCGAAGTTGATCAGAAGACCCACATTCAGACCGGTGCTCCTCAGGTAGTTGAGCAACTGCGCTTCATGAATCGGCAGCAGGGCCGTCAGCGCCTTGACCTCGACGACGACCGCGCCGTCGACGAGGAGGTCAGGCCGAAACTCGCCGACGATCTGGCCGCGAAATCGGACCTGCAGCGGCGGCTGTTGCTGAACAGCATATCCGCGCCCGTTGAGTGCGATGGCAAGCGCATTCTCATAGACGCTCTCCAGGAAACCCGCGCCGAGTTCATTGTGCACATCGAACGCAGATCCGATGATCGCCTCGGTCACGTCTCGGCACTTCATCCGGCCGTCTCCGATCGCAACCAATCCGTGTGCATCCGTGTCCATCCGTGGCAAGAACCCTCTGTTGCCTCACATCTCCTCGTCGTCGCCTTCCGAGGCGGCGACTTCAGCCTCGTAGTCGGTGACCCAGCGCGGCTTGCGCTTGTCGAGGAAGGCGCGCACGCCTTCGCGGCCGTCGTCGGAGGCGCGGATCGCGGCGATCCGCTCGGCGGTGTCGGCGAGCAGGCGCTCGTCGATCGGCCGGCCGGCGACCTCGCGCACCAGCCGCTTGGCCTCGCGCACCGCGGCGCCGGAAGTCTGCATCAGCGCGGCGAGGATCTCCTCGATGCGCGCGTCGAGTCCGTCGGCCGGCGCCACCGCGTGCACGAAGCCGAGCCGCAGCGCCTCGGCGGCGTCGAATCGCTCGGCGGTCAGCGCATAGCGGCGCGCCGCCTGCTCGCCCATCGCGCGGATCACATAAGGGCTGATGGTCGCCGGGATCAGGCCGAGCCGCGTCTCGCTCAGGCAGAAGCTGGCCGAGGCCGCTGCCACCGCGATGTCGCAGGCAGCCACCAGTCCCATCCCGCCCGCATAGGCGTCGCCGTGCACGCGGGCGATGGTCGGCTTCGGACACTCGTTGATCGTGCGCAGCATCTCGGCGAGCGCCCGCGCGTCGGCGCGGTTCTCGTCGAACGAGTAGCCGGCCATGCGGCGCATCCAGTCGAGGTCGGCGCCGGCGCAGAACGCCGGGCCGCGGGCGGCCAGCACGATCGCCCGCACGCCCTCGTCGGCGCCGAGTTGCGTGAACGCGGCGGCCAGTTCGGCGATCAGCGTCTCGTTGAAGGCATTGCGCACCTTCTCGCGTGCCAGCCAGACGACGGCGACGCGGCGCGCGATGTGGATCTCCAGGCCATTGCTCATCGCAGTACTCCCGAGGGGAATCGGTCGGCTTCCCGCAGCACGCCGGCGACGGTCATCCGGTCGCCGCCCTCTGCTGAAGCATGAACACCAGGTCGATCAGCGGGATCGGCTGGCCCATCGCGGTGAGCGCGGCGCTGATCTGGCCGCGGTGATGGGTGCCGTGGTTGAACACGTGCGCCAGCGCGGCGGAAAAGGGCAGTTCGACCTGCCGGCTGCTGCCGGTCTGGTAGCGCAGCGGCCTGGCGAAGCGCGATTGCGGCTGCGCCTCGACGAACTGCAGCCACTGCGCCGCGCCGTCGAGCAGGCGGTCGCGCAGCCGCAGGCGGTCGTTCTCCGCTTCGCCGTCGAGCCGCACCTCGGGCGAGGCGCCGTCGATGAAGCGGCGCAGCCACACCGACAGCTCGGCCACCAGCAGGTGGTTCAGCGTGCCGTGCACCGACTTGAAGAACAGGCCGCAGTCGCGCCGGTAGTCGGCCTCCGGCAGCCTGGCCACGTGCTCGTCGAGCAGCCGCTGGGTGGCCCAGTGGTGATAGCGCGCCAGCGTGACGAAGTGATCGCGCAGGGTCATACGAGCAGCCCGCGGTCGAAGCGCTTGGCCACTTCCTCCAGCATCACCTCGGTGGCGCCGCCGCCGATGGCCAGGATGCGCGCGTCGCGCACCAGCCGCTCGATCGGGCTCTCGCGCATGTAGCCGATGCCGCCGTGGAACTGCTGGCAGTCGTACATCACCTCGTTGGCCAGCTCGCCGGTGAGCGCCTTGAGCATCGACACCTCGCGCACGTTCTCCACGCCCTGGTCGACCTGCCAGGCGCAGTGGTACAGCAGCTGCCGCGCCGCCTCGACCTTCGCCGCCAGCATCGACAGCCTCTGGCGGATCGCCTGCCTGTCCCACAGCGGCGCACCGAAGGCCTGCCGCTGCGTCACGTAACGGAAGGTCAGTTCGAGCGCGCTGAGGCAGTGGCCGATCGCCATCGCGGCCAGGGCGATGCGCTCGGTCTGGAAGTTGCGCATGATCGCGTAGAAGCCGCCGTTTTCCTCGCCGAGCAGGTTGGCCGCCGGCACCCGGCAGTTGTCGAAGGCCAGTTCCGCGGTGTCGGATGCCAGCCAGCCCTGCTTGGCGAGCGCGCGGCTGACGCGCAATCCCGGCGTGCCTTTCTCGACCGCGAGGATCGAGATGCCGCGCGCGCCCGCCTCGCCGGTGCGCGCGGCGACGAAGTACAGGTCGGCGTGCACGCCGTTGGTGATGAACATCTTGGCGCCGTTCAGTACGTAGTGGTCGCCGTCGCGCACCGCCCGCGTGCGCAGCGAGGCGACGTCGGAGCCGGCGTCCGGCTCGGTCACCGCCACCGCGGTGATGCACTCGCCGCGGCAGACCGCCGGCAGCCAGCGCGCCTTCTGCGCGGCGTTGCCGGCATGGGCCAGGTGCGGGCTGGCCATGTCGGTATGCACCAGCACGGTGATGACGAAGCCGCCGCAGGTGGACCGCGACAGCGCCTCCTGGAACACCGCGCTGGTCACCATGTCGGCGCCGGCGCCGCCGTGCTCGGGCGCGTAGCGAAGGCCGAGCCAGCCTAGCAGCCCCATCCGGCGCAGCACCTCGCGCGGCACCAGGCCGGCCTCGTCCCAGGCCAGCGCGTTCGGCTCGACTTCCTGCTGCACGAATCGCGCCACCTGCCGGCGCAGGTCGGCGTGCTCGGGGCGGGTGAACGGCGAGTCGGTCACGGCGTCAGCCGATCAGGCGCAACGGCAGCCAGGCCAGCAGCGAGCGGTTGGTGGCCACCACCGCTACATCCGGAACACGCCGAACCGCGTCTCCGGTATCGGCGCGTTCAGCGCCGCCGAAAGTCCCAGCGCCAGCGTCATCCGCGTGTCGAAGGGATCGATCACGCCGTCGTCCCACATCCGCGCGCTGGCGTAGTAGGGGTGCCCCTGCCGCTCGTACTGCTCGAGGATCGGCCTGCGGAAGGCGGCCTCCTCGGCCTCGGTCCAGCTGCCGCCGCGCGCCTCGATGCCGTCGCGGCGCACGGTGGCCAGCACGCTGGCGGCCTGCTCGCCGCCCATCACGCTGATGCGGGCGTTCGGCCACATCCACAGGAAGCGGGGGCCGAAGGCACGGCCGCACATGCCGTAGTTGCCGGCGCCGAACGAGCCGCCGATGATCAGCGTGAACTTCGGCACCTGCGCGCACGACACCGCGGTGACCATCTTGGCGCCGTGCCGCGCGATGCCCTCGTTCTCGTACTTCCTGCCGACCATGAAGCCGGTGATGTTCTGCAGGAACACCAGCGGCACCTTGCGCTGGCAGCACAGCTCGATGAAGTGGGCGCCCTTCTGCGCGCTCTCCGAGAACAGGATGCCGTTGTTGGCCACCAGGCCCACCGGCATGCCCTCGATCCAGGCGAAGCCGGTGACCAGCGTGGTGCCGTAGCGCGCCTTCCACTCGTCGAACTCGCTGGCGTCGACGATGCGGGCGATCACCTCGCGCACGTCGTACGGCTTGCGGGTGTCGGTCGGGATCACGCCGTACAGCTCGGCCGGGTCGCAGGCCGGCGGTCGCGGCTCGCGCAGCAGCTGGTGCTGCGGCTTGACGTAGTTGGTGGTGGCCATGATGCGGCGGGCGAGCGCCAGCGCGTGCGCGTCGTTGACCGCCAGGTGATCGGCGACACCGCTCATCCGGGTGTGCACGTCGCCGCCGCCGAGCTCCTCGGCGCTGACCACCTCGCCGATCGCCGCCTTCACCAGCGGCGGCCCGCCGAGGAAGATGGTGCCCTGCTCGCGGACGATGATCGACTCGTCCGACATCGCCGGCATGTAGGCGCCGCCGGCGGTGCACGAGCCCATCACCACGGCGATCTGCGGGATGCCCATCGCAGAGAGCGTGGCCTGGTTGTAGAAGATGCGGCCGAAGTGCTCGCGATCGGGGAAGACGTCGTCCTGGTTCGGCAGATTGGCGCCGCCGGAGTCGACCAGGTAGATGCAGGCCAGGCGGTTCTCGCGGGCGATCTCCTGCGCCCGCAGGTGCTTCTTCACCGTCATCGGGAAGTAGGTGCCGCCCTTGACCGTGGCGTCGTTGCAGACGATCACGCACTCGCGGCCGGCGACGCGACCGACACCGGTGATGATGCCGGCGCACGGCGCCTCGCCGCCGTACATGCCGTGCGCCGCCAGCTGCGACAGCTCGAGGAACGGCGTGCCGGGGTCGAGCAGCATCTGCACGCGGTCGCGCGGCGGCAGCTTGCCGCGCGCCGTGTGCTTGGCGCGCGCCGCCTCGCCGCCGCCCAGGCCGGCGCGCGCGACCTGCACCTTCAGGTCGGCGACCAGTTGCCGCATGTTCTCCGCCGAGGCGCGGAACTCGTCGGTGCGTGGGTTCAGTCTGCTCTGCAGGATCATCTTGGTTGGCGTGCCGAGGCGGTCAGGGCGGCTCGTCGGCCACCGCCACGCGCATGGTAGTGCGATTGCGCCCGGCGGTCGGGGCCGAGTGCGGCCGCGCTCAGTGCGCCCGGGCGTCGGAGAACAGGTGGATCACCACCACGCCGGCCAGGATCAGCGCGATGCCGGCGATCTCGACGGCGTCGAGCGCCTGGCCGAACAGCCGCCAGCCGATCAGCGTCACCAGCGCGATGCCTACGCCGGACCAGGTCGCGTAGACGATGCTGATCGGGATGAAGCGCAGCGCGCGGGTCATCGCCAGGAAGCACACCAGGTAGGCCACACCGACCACCACCGCCGGCCCGGGCCGGCTCAGGCCGCCGCTCACCGACAGGGCGGAGGTGCCGGTGACGCCGGCGACGACGGCGATCGCCAGGAACACATAGGCGACCCAGCGCCGCGGCCGCGGCGCCGGCACGTGCATCGACTCCTCGAGGCGCGCCCCGGCAGCGGCGGCCAGGTCGGCCAGCGGCTCGTGCGCGCCGGGGTCGACCTGGAACAGGTCCTGCGCGTGCTCGTCGTGCCGGCCGCCCGGCGGGCGCTGCTGGGCCGGGCCGCTCACCGTGGCGCCCCGCCGCTGGAAGAGAACTGGATCAGCACCACGCCGGCGACGATCAGCGCCAGGCCGGCCAGCGCCGGCGTGTCCAGCCGCTGCCTGAACACCAGCCAGCCGATCAGCGTGATCAGCGCCACGCCGACACCCGACCAGATCGCATAGGCGATGCCGACCGGAATGACCTTCAGCGCCAGCGACAGGAAGTAGAAGGCGGCCGAGTAGCCGACCGCCACCACCAGCGAAGGCAGCGGCCGCGTGAATCCTTCGGCGGCCTTCAGCGCCGAGGTGCCGATCACCTCGGCGACGATGGCGATGGCCAGGTACAGGTACGACATGTCGGAAGGGCGCAGCCGCCGGCGGCACGGCCGCTCAGAACGGCCCGCTGGCCAGCCAGCGCTCCACCTGCGGCAGCCGGTCGTGACCCCAGAACATCTCGCCGTCGACGAAGATCGTCGGCGCGCCGAACACGCCGCGGGCGATCGATTCGTCGACCAGCGCCTTCAGCCGCTCCTTGATCGCCGGCTCCTGGATGCCGCGTGCGAGCTGAACCGGGTCCACGCCGACCTCGCTGGCCACCGCGGCGAGCACCTCGGGCTCGGCCAGGTTGCGGTCCTGCGCGAAGTAGGCGCGGAACGCCGCGTGCAGGAAGCGCGCCGCCAGCGCCTCGTCGCGCTGCTGCAGCCAGACAAAGGCACGCGCCGCGTTGACGGTGGCAATCGGGAACACGCTCGGCTTGCGGAACGGCACGCCGGCAAAGCGGGCGCTGCGCTCGAAGTCGTGCACGAAGTAGTTCGCCTTCGGCGGCACCAGTTCGGTCAGCGGCACGCCGCCGGTGGTGCGGAAGATCACGCCGAGCAGGGTCGGCTTGAAGGCCACCGTCCGGCCGTACCGCGCGGCGAGTTCCTCGATCTTCTCGCTGGCCAGATACGAATAGGGCGAGGAGAAGTCGAACCAGAATTCGATCGGCGCAGGCATGGCGTGCTCCGGGCACGGGGTCGAAGCGCGGATTCTGCCTCATGCGCCGCGCGGCGCACTGGTCTACGATCCGCGGCGCGGTTGCGGGGAGGCGCCGATGTCCTGGTTGATCAGCGGGCTGGCAGTTGCGGTCCTTGCCTACGGCATCTGGGTCTTCAATCGACTCGTCGCCGACCGCAATCTCGTCGCCCAGGGCTTTGCCGACATCGACGTGCAGCTGAAGCGCCGCACCGACCTCGTGCCGCGGCTGGTCGAGGTGGTGCGCGGCTACGCCGCCTACGAGCGGGCGACGCTCGAAGCGGTGGTCGCGCTGCGCGCGCAGGCGCAGCAGGCGGCGGCCGCCGACGCGCCGAAGGGTACGCACGCCGAGCGGCTGGCCGCCGAGGCGCGGCTCGGCGGGGCGCTGTCGCGCGTGCTGCTGCTGCAGGAGAGCTACCCGCAGCTGAAGGCAGATGCCAATTTCCGCGACCTGTCGGCGAAGCTGGTCGAGATCGAGGACAGCCTGCAGTACGCGCGCCGCTTCTACAACGGCGCGGTCAAGCAGTTCGCCACCCGCCTGCAGAGTTTTCCGGACCTGATCGTGGCGCGGCTGTTCGCCTTCCGAGCGCCGGCGTTCTTCGAGACCGACGATCGCGGTCGCGTCGAGGTCAAGCTGTGAGGCGGCTGCTGGCGCTGCTGCTCGCCGTGCTCGCCGCGGCGGCGGGGGCGCAGGAGCGGATCGTCGGGTTCACCGCCGACATCGCCATTTCCGCCGACGGCGTGCTGACGGTGACCGAGACCATCGCCGTGCAGGCCGAGGGGCAGCAGATCCGCCGCGGCATCCTGCGCGAGTTCCCGACCGAGTACCGCGACCGCGCCGGCAACCGGGTGCAGGTGCCGTTCGACGTGCTGGCCGTGCGCCGCAACGGCGCGGCGGAGAACTACGCGGTCGAGTCGCTGGACAACGGCGTGCGGATCCGCATCGGCAACCGCGACGTGTTTCTGCCGCACGGCCGGCATGAATACAGCATCACCTATCGCACGGCGCGGCAGATCGGTTTCTTTGCCGGACACGACGAGCTGTACTGGAACGTCACCGGCAATGGCTGGACCTTCGCCATCGACCGGGCGCAGGCGCAGGTGCGGCTGCCGCAGCCGGTGCCGGCGGCGCGGCTTTCCGCCGAGGGCTACACCGGGCCGCAGGGCGCTCGCGGCACCGACTACCGGGCCGAGGTCGTCGACGGCGGCGGCCGCTACGAGACCACGCGCCGGCTGGCGCCGCGCGAGGGACTGACCATCGTGCTCACCTTTCCGAAAGGCATGGTCAGCGCGCCGTCGGCGGTGATGCGCAGCCGCTGGTTCCTGCAGGACAACGCCGGCGCCGGCGTGGCGCTGGCCGGCGTGCTGCTGGTGTCGGGGTTCCTCTCCTGGCGCTGGCACCGCGTCGGCCGTGATCCGAAGGCAGGACCCCGCTTTCCGCGCTACGAGCCGCCGGCGGCGCCGGCGCAAAAGGGCGGCACCGCGCCGCGCCAGGACGCCGCCATGAGTCCCGCCGCGGTGCGGTTCGTCGACCGGATGGACGCCGACAGCCAGTGCTTCGCCGCCGCCTTGCTCGGCCTCGGCGCGCGCGGCTACCTGACGATCGAGCAGGATGGCGACGGCTTCACCATCGCCCGCACCGGCCGCAACGTGGCCTTCGGCCCGGGCGAGCAGGCGATGGCGGAGAAGCTGTTCGGCCGGCGCGGCACGGTGCGGCTCGAGAAGAAGTACGACGCCGACGTGGCGCTGGCGCGGGCGAAGCTGTACGAGGGGCTCATGCGCGAATACGAAGGCGAGCTGTTCAAGCGCAACCGCGCTCCGCTGCTGCTCGCCTTCGTTGCCGGCGCGGCGACGGTCGCCGCAGCAGTGGCGCTCGATGCGGCGCTGTCGGTCGTCATCGGCACGGCGGTGCTGCTGGTCGCGGTGCTGGTCGTCGCGGCGAAGCTGCTGCCCGCCTACAGCCTGCGCGGCCGAAGGCTGAAGGACGAGATCGACGGCCTGCGCCTGTACCTCGGCGTGGCCGAGGGCGACAACCTGGCGCGCCTGCAGGCGCCGCGGCTGACGCCGGAGGAGTTCGCGCGCCAGTTGCCGTACGCGCTGGCGCTCGGCGTCGAGAAGACCTGGGCCGACCGCTTCGCGGCGCTGCTCGGCGCGGCGGCGGTGGCGCAGGCCGTCTCGGGCTACTACAGCGGCACCGACTTCAATGCCGGCTCGGCCGGTGACATCGGCGCCTTCAGCGACGGCCTCGGCGCGATCGGATCGACGGTCAGCGCCGCGTCGACCGCGCCGGGATCGAGTTCGGGCTCGGGCGGCGGCGGCTCCAGCGGCGGTGGCGGCGGCGGGGGCGGCGGCAGCGGCTGGTGAGCGTTCAGGCCGCGAGTGCGCCGTAGAAGACGCGGGTGACGTAGTCCATCGTCACCCGGCCGTCGTGCGCCGCGCCGTCGAACAACTGGCGCAGCCGCCCGACCATCGGCGCGTGGTTCGGGTGATCGGCCTTCGGCACGTAGGAGGCCGAGTTCAGCCGCGCCAGCAGCGTCGGCCAGTCGAGCGCGGTCGGGTTGGCAAAGCCCGCCACGCGGAAGTCGCGGTGGCCGAAGAAGGCGGCGACCGAATCCTCGTGCGCATGGCGGTGGCGGATCGACGCGTACTCGATGCCGAAGTCGAGCAGCAACTGCTCGTAGCCCTCGGCGAAGCGGCTCCCGGTCGAGACGCGGTCGTTCCAGATCAGCGCCGCCAGCGGCGGGCGCCTGAGGATGCGCAGCGCCTCGGCGCGTGCCGGCGCGATGTCGAACCAGTGGAAGGCCTGTGCGGCGGCGAGCAGGTCGACGCTCGCATCCGCCAGCGTGGTCGCCTCGGCGGTGCCGGCGACGCTGCGAAAGCGCGCGAACGCCGCCAGTTGTCGGTCGCCCTCGGCGCGCATCGCCTCGTTCGGCTCGACGCCGATCACCGCGAGGCCGGCGCGCAGGAACGGCTCGCACGACAGCCCGGTGCCGCTGCCGATGTCGGCGACCACGGCATCGGGCGCGAGCTGCAGTTCGGCGATCAGCGTGGTGGCGATCGCGGCCGGATAGCCCGGGCGTGCGGCGGCGTAGTCGCCGGCGCGGTCGGTGAAGCGTTCGGTGGAGTCGGCGGCGGGGCGCATGGGCGGAAGTCGGCCGGGAAGGTCCGATCGAAGCAGGCGAGAAATCGTAGCGTTGCCTGAGGTGGACTGGGGGCTCCTTTCGGTCGGCTACGGACCGTCGCGGGAGGATGCGCTCGCTCCGGTTGGTGCACGATCGACGCGCCAGCGCGCCCTGTTGCGCTCATGTCCTCCGTCGACCGCCTTCGGCGGTCGCCTCCTCCTCTACTTCGCTCCACAGGGCACGCCGGCGCCTCGATCTTGGTGCCTCGCGCGTTTCGCTGGTGCTGTGTCGCGACGGAGGATGGCCGAGGGCGGTGGGTGGCCGTCGCAGCGAAGTAAAGGAGGAGCGGCGGGCGAAGCCCGACGCGGGGGACATGAGCGGCGGCGGCCACCCACCGCCCTCGGCGAGCAAGATCCCTGCAGTCAAGCCCGTAAGCGGAACGACGGTCCGCAAAGTGTCGAAGAGAGCCGTTCCAGCCCCTACGTTCTGATCCGCTTCATCTCCGGGTCGTACATCGGTTTCAACGAAGCGCGTGCCGGGTAGCGCGTGCCGGCGATGTCGACCTCCCACCGCCCCGCTTCGCACCACGCCTGGTCGATCGGCTCGCCCGCCTCGATCATGGCCAGCCCGACCGCGCCGCCGAGCGTGTGGCCGTACGAGGCGGCGCGCACGTAGCCGGCCGGCCTGCCGTCGCGGTAGACGACTTCGGCGTGGAACAGCAGCGGTTCGGGGTCGAGCACCAGCACCTGCAGCAGGCGGCGCCGCAGCGGCCCTTGCGCTTTCCTGGCCAGCACCGCGTCGCGGCCGATGAAGCCGCCGGGCCTGTCGAAGGCCACCGCGAAGCCGAGCCCGGCTTCCAGCACCGAGTCGGTGTTGTCGATGTCGTGGCCGTAGTCGCGGTAGCCCTTTTCCATCCGCAGGCTGGCCAGCGCCTTCAGCCCCGCATGCTGCAGGCCGAACGATTGACCGGCCTGCACCAGCCGCTCGTACACGTGCACGGCCTGCTCGGCGGGCACGTAAAGCTCCCAGCCGAGTTCGCCCAGGTAGGTGATGCGGATGGCCAGCACGCGCGCCAGGCCCAGGTCGATCTCGCGCGCGCAGCGGAACGGGAAGGCGTCGTTGGCGAGGCTCGCGCTCGTCAGTGACTGCAGCAGCGCGCGCGAGCGTGGCCCCTGGATGTTGATCTGCGCCCAGGCGCCGGTGACATCGGTGGCGAAGGCGTGCACGCCCTCGCATTGACGCCGCAGCCGCGCCAGCGCGTGGCCGTGCGCGGTGTCGGAGGCCACCACCATGAAGTGCCCGTCGTCGAACTTGGTGACCGTGAGGTCCGCCTCGATCGTGCCGGACTCGTTCAGCCATTGCGTGTAGGTGATGCGGCCGGCCTCGCCGTCGACGTTGTTGGCGGACAGCCAGTTCAGCACCCGCCCGGCGTCCTTGCCCTGCACGAAGAACTTGGACATGAACGACATGTCCATCAGGATCACCCCGGAGCGCGCCGCCTCGTGCTCGGCACGCCAGTACGGGAACCAGTTCTGCCGGCCCCAGCTCAGGCGCTCGACCTTGGCCGGAACGCCCGGCGGCGCGTACCAGTCGGCGCCTTCCCAGCCGCTGACGTCCTTGAAGTAGGCGCCGCGCGCGGCCAGGCGGTCGTGCAGCGGCGAGCGCCTGGCGTCGCGCGCGCTGGCCATCGAGCGCGTCGGGTAGTGGCAGCGGTAGACCATGCCGAGCGACTCGACGGTGCGCGTGCGCCGGTACTCGGGGTTGGACTGGTAGCCGTGCAGCCGGTCGATGTGGATGCCGGTGACGTCGGCCTGCGGGTCGCCGGTCAGGATCCAGTGCGCCAGCAGCCGGCCGATGCCGCCGCCGGTCAGGATGCCGATCGAGTTCAGCCCGGCCGCGACGAAGTAGTTGGCGAGTTCGGGCGCCGGGCCGACGATCGGCAGCAGGTCCGGCGTGAAGCTTTCCGGGCCGCAGAAGAACTTCCTGATGCCCGCCGCCTGCGCCGCCGGCACGCGCGCCAGCGCGGTCTGAAGGAACGGCGTCATCCGCTCCCAGTCGGGCTCGATCTCGCCGAACGAGAAGTCCCTTGGTATGCCCTCGATCTTCCAGGCCGCCGCCTCGGGCTCGAACAGGCCGATCATCAGCCCGCCGCCTTCCTCGCGGTAGTAGCCGTAGGAGGCCGGGTCCTCGAGCACCGGCGCCTCGCGCGAGATGCCCGGCAGCGGGCCGGTGATCAGGTAGTAGTGCTCGGCGGCCTGCAGCGGGACGTTGACGCCGTTGCGCTGCCCCAGCTCGCGCGCCCACATGCCGGCGCAGTTGACCACCGTCTCGCACTGCACGGTGCCGTGCGTGGTCTCGACGCCGGTCACCGCGCCGTTGCGCGTGCGCACGCCGGTGACCGCCACGCCTTCGACGATCCTGGCGCCCTTCAGCCGCGCGCCCCTGGCCAGCGCCATCGTCACGTCGACCGGATTGGCGCGGCCGTCTTCCTTGACGTAGAAGCCGGCCAGGATGTCGTCCACCCGCGCCAGCGGGAAGAGCTCGCCGACCTCGCGCGGGCCGAGTTCGTGCACGTCGATGCCCATCAGCCGGTTGAAGGCGGCCACGCGGCGGTACTCCTCGAGCCGGTCGGCATCGGTCGCCACTTCGATGAAGCCGCAGGACCGGAAGCCGGTCTCCTGCCCGGTCTCGGCCGGCAGCCGCGTGTAGAGATCGCGCGAGTACTTGCGCATCTCGGTCGACGTCTCCGAGGTCGAGCCGAAGGTGACGATCAGCCCCGCCGCGTGCCAGGTGGTGCCCGAGGTCAGCCGGTCGCGCTCGAGCAGCAGCACCTCGCAGCCCATGTGCGCCAGGTGATAGGCGACCGAGCAGCCGATGATGCCGCCGCCGATGACGACGACGCGGGCGGTAGTGGGCAGGTTGGGGCTGGTCATCGCCGGGGCGACGAGTCGTTGCCGCTTCGACCGGCAGATCGGGTCAGTCGTTCATCACCGTGTCCAGCCCGCGCTGCAGGCCGACGAGCGTGTGCACGCGGCGGATCGCCAGCAGCGCGCCGCCGACGTAGGGCTCGGCGCTTTCGCCGGCGTCGTGGCGGATCTGCAGCCGCTCGCCGCGGCTGCCGAAGATCGCCTCGACGCTGATCGTGTAGCCCGGCGCGCGCAGCGAGTGCACCTGCACGCCATTGAGCCGCGCGCCGCGCGCCTCGCGCGGGCCGCGCACCGCCTCCAGCGGCACGCCGAGCTTCGACTCGCGCACGCGGCCGAGCCGAACCGACAGCTCGCGCGCGGTGCCGCTCGGCGCGTCGACCTTGGTCTCGTGCGCGTAGTCGACGATCTCGAAGTAATCGAGGTAGCGCGCCGCCGCTTCGGCGAACTTCATCATCAGCACCGCGGTGATGGCGAAGTTGCCGCAGGCGAGCACCGCCCGCTGGTGCTGGCGGGCGGCGCGGTCGATCTCGGCGTAGTCGGCGTCGGTCAGCCCCGAAGTGCCGACCACCACGTGGCAGCCCGCGGCCAGCGCGGCGACGATGTTGGCCTTGGCCGAATCGGGCTTGGTGTACTCGACGAACACGTCTGCCGGAGTGGCCAGCGCCTCGGCGGCGGTGGCGTGCACCGGGCAGTCGAGCCGCGGCTCGCCGAGCACATCGGCCAGCCGCCGGCCGGCGTGGCTGCGGCCGACCGCGCCGGCGAGCCGCAAATCGTCGGCGGCGGCGATGCCGCGGGCGAGCGCCGAACCGGCCCAGCCGGTGGCGCCGGCGACGATCACGCGCAGGGGTTCAGCCATTCGACGGCCTCTGGTTGGCGATTTCGATCAGGTTCAGGTCCGGGTCGCGCAGGTAGATCGACAGCAGCGGCCCGACGGAGCCGGTGCGCGCCACCGGCCCTTCGATCACCTCAATGCCGAGCGCGGCGAGGTGCGCGGCATACCGCTCGACCGGCGTGTCGGACAGGAAACAGAGATCTCCCGAGCCCGGCGTCGGCTGCTGCGCCTTCGGCTCGAACTCGCGGCCGGCCAGGTGCAGGTTGATCTTCTGCGAGCCGAAGCCCAGCGCCTTGCGGCCGCCGGCGAAGGTCACTTCGTGCATGCCGAGCGCCCGCGTGTAGAAGTCGATCGTCGCCTGCAGGTCGCGCACGGTCAGCACCAGGTGGTCGAGTGCGGTGACGGACGGGTCGTTCATGGCGGTTCAGCAAGCAGCGGAAGGCGCAGCCGGCGGTGCGCAGGATGCGCGCGACTGCAGCACATAGTGCCTGAGCGGCGCGACGTCGATGCCCAGGGCCTCGGCAACCGCCAGGCCGAAACGTCCGTGGGCGTGACCGCGGGCGGTGATCAGCCGGCCGTCGACGACCAGTTCGTCATCGACATAGCTGCCTTCCGGCGCGCCGAGCAGCGCCCGCTGCTCGGCGGAGAAGTTGGTGGTGTAGCGACGGCCGTCGAGCAGGCCGGCCGCGTGCAGCAGCATCGGGCCGCCGCAGATCGCGCCGACGACCTCGGCGCCGGAGGCGGCCGCGGCCAGCAGCGCCGGCAGCGCGGCGTGGTGATAGGCGGCCTTCAGGTCGATCGCGCCGGGCACCAGCACGGCCGCGAAGGGCTGGCCGGCCAGTTCCTCCCAGGTCGCCTCGGGCAGCACGGCGAGGCCGCCCTCGCTGCGCACCGCGCCGCGTGCGGGCGCAGCGACGACCACCTCGACCTGGCCGCGCAGCAGGTCGAGCGCCGGCGCGACCTGCAGTTCGGCAAAGCCGGGATAGACGAGCAGCAGGGCGCGGCGATCGCTCATCGGCCGGCGCGGCGCCGCTGGCGGTTCATCGGCCGCGCTAGGCCAGCGCGCGGCCGATCAGCAGGCGCTGGATGTCGCTGGTGCCTTCGTAGATCTGGCACACCCGCACGTCGCGGTAGATCCGCTCGACCGGGAAGTCGGTCACGTAGCCGTAGCCGCCGTGGATCTGGATCGCGTCCGAGCAGACCCGCTCGGCCATCTCGGAGGCGAACAGCTTGGCCATCGCCGCTTCCTTCAGGCACGGCTGGCCGTCGTCGCGCAGCCGCGCCGCGTGCAGCACCAGCGCACGCGCTGCCTCGATCTGGGTGGCCATGTCGGCCAGGCGGAAGTTCACCGCCTGGTGGTTGAAGATCGGCGTGCCGAAGCTCTCGCGCTCCTTGGCGTACTTCAGCGCCGCCTCGAACGCCGCCCGCGCCATGCCGACCGACTGCGCGGCGATGCCGATCCGCCCGCCCTCGAGCGCCGACAGCGCGATCCGGTAGCCCTCGCCTTCCTCGCCGATCAGGTTCTCCGCCGGTACGCGGCAGTTCTCGAAGACGATCTGCGCCGTGTCGGACGAGTGCTGGCCGAGCTTGTCCTCGATGCGCGCCACCACGTAGCCCGGGGTGGCGGTCGGCACCACGAACATGCTCATGCCGCGCTTGCCGGCCTGCCTGTCGGTCACCGCGATCACCATCGCGTAGTCGGCGTGCTTGCCGCTGGTGATGAACTGCTTGACGCCGTTGAGCACGTAGTGCTCGCCGTCGCGCGCGGCGGTGGTGCGCAGCGCTGCGGCGTTGCTGCCGACGTGCGGCTCGGTCAGGCAGAAGGCGCCCAGCGCCGCACCGGAGGCCAGCGGCACCAGGAAGCGCCTCTTCTGCGCTTCCGAGGCGAAGCCCAGCAGGATCGCGCACACCGGGCAGTTGTTGACGCTGACGGCCGTCGAGACGCCGCCGTCGCCGGCGGCGATCTCCTCCAGCGCCACCGCCAGCGCGGTGTAGTCCATGCCGGCGCCGCCGTACTCCTCCGGCACGGCGATGCCGAAGGTGCCGAGCGCGGCCAGCTCGGCCAGCGCCTCCTTGGGAAAGGTGTGCTCGCGGTCCCAGCGCGCCGCGTTGGGCGCCAGCCGGGTGGCGGCGAATTCGCGCAGCGCCTCGCGCAGCAGCCGGTGCTCTTCCTGCAGCATCAGTCCTTCGCCTTCCAGGTGGCGGCGCGGCTGCGGATCGCGTAGCCCATGATCGCTGCCGCGGCGAGCGCCGCCAGCAGCAGCTGGCCGCCGGCCAGCGCGCCGGAGATCATCATTGCGCCGCGAAAGCACTCGCCGTAGTTCTCGGGAATGCACCACACCCAGGTCGACAGCGCCGAAAAACCAATCCACGTGAGGATCGCCACCAGCAGGCCGCGCGACAGCGACTGGCCGACGGTGCGCACGCGCTCGGCGGCGCGGCCATAGACGAGCAGTGCGAACAGGCCGGCAAGCAGCGCCGGCACGGCGATGAACACCCAAGCGCTGATATCCGCCTCCTTGGCGAAGCGGGTCATCAGCGGATAGGTCGAGGCGGCGGCGAGCATGGCGAACACGCCGTACAGCAGCGCCGCTATCACGGGAATCGACAGGTATCGCTTCATGCCTTGGTTGGCCGGGTCATTGCTCTGGCGAGGATCTGCGCGCGGTGACTTCGATCTCCAGCTTCATCCGCGGATCGACCAGCCCGCAGACGATCGCCGTGGCCGCGGGACGCGCCCGCGCGAAGTACTGGCCGAACACCGGTGCCAGCCGCTCGAACAGCCGCACGTCGGCGAGGTAGTAGCGCACCCGCACCACCTCGTCGAGCGTGCAGCCCGCCTCGGCCAGCGCCGCCGCAATGTTGCGGAAACACTGGTGGCACTGTTCGAGCGGATCCTCGCCGATGCGCATCGTTGCATAGTCGAAGCCGGTGGTGCCGGCGACGTAGACCGTGTCGCCATCGACCACGGCGCGGCTGTAGCCGGCGACCGCCTCGAACGACGAACCCGAGCTGATCCGCTGCCTTGCCATCGTTCCCCGCTACCAGTCGATTCGTCCGCCGTCGTAGTTGAAGAAGCCGCCGTTCGCCGACGCGTCGGCGGCGGCGATCACCTGCCGCAGGCCGGCGACGCTGGCGGCCACGCCGATGTCCGCCGCCGGGCCGCCCATGCTGGTACGCACCCAGCCCGGATGAAGCGCCAGGCAGACGATACCCTGCGCGCCGAGGTCGATGCTGGCCGCCTTCAGCACGGCGTTCAGCGCCGCCTTGCTGGCCCGGTACAGCCAGCCGGAGGACGAGTGCATCAGCGAAGCCGAGCCCATCCGGCTGGACAGCACCGCCAGCGTGCCGCCGGCGGCGGCCAGCGGCGGCGCCAGCACGGGAATCAGCCGCATCGCCGCCAGCACGTTGGTGTGCATGACGGCGTCGAATTCCTCCGCCGACGGCGTGACCAGACCCTCGCTGCGCGGGCCGTAGAGGCCGGCGTTGACGATCGCCACGGACAGCCGGTCGCCCGCCAGCAGCCGTCCCAGTCGGGCAATGGCCGGCTCGTCCAGCACGTCGAGCAGCCTCGGCTCGGCGCCGAGCGCGCGCAGTGGCGCCGCGTGGACCGGGTCGCGATGCGTGGCGATCACCCGCGCGCCGTCGGCCAGGTACTGCCGCACGAACTCCAGCCCGATGCCGCGGCTGGCGCCGACGACCAGGACCGCCGGCGCGCTCAACGGGCCGCCTTCCCGCTGACGGTCGAAGGATTCGCCCTTGGGGCGGCCGCGCGGTGGCCGCCGCTCAACGGACCAGTTCGACCGCCATCGCGGTCGCCTCGCCGCCGCCGATGCACAGCGCGGCGACGCCGCGGCTGCCGCCGGTCTTCTTCAGGGCGCCGAGCAGCGTGACGACGATGCGTGCGCCGGAGGCGCCGATCGGATGGCCCAGCGCGCAGGCGCCGCCGTGGATGTTGACCTTCTCGTGCGGCAGCTTGTACTCGGCCATTGCCGCCATCGTCACCGCGGCGAACGCCTCGTTGACTTCCCACAGGTCGACCTCGCCGGCCTTCCAGCCCGCCTTGGCCAGCACTTTCTCGATCGCGCCGACCGGCGCGGTGGTGAACCACTCCGGCGCATGCGCGTGCACGCTGTGCGCGACGATCCGCGCGATCGGCTTGCAGCCCATCTTCTTCGCGGTCGACTCGCGCATCAGCACCAGCGCCGCCGCGCCGTCGGAGATCGACGAGGCATTGGCGGCGGTGATCGTGCCGTCCTTCTTGAATGCGGGCTTCAGTCCCGGGATCTTGTCGAGCTTGGCCTTGAACGGTTGCTCGTCCTTGTCGATCTTCGTTTCGCCGCCCTTGCCGGCAACCATCACCGGCGCGATTTCCCAGGCGAAGCTGCCGTCGGTGTTGGCTTTCAGGGCGCGCTCGGTCGAGGCGATGGCGAACTTGTCCTGCGCCTCGCGGGTGAAGCTGTACTTGGCGACGCACTGCTCGGCGAACACGCCCATCGCCTTGCCGCGTTCGTAGGCGTCCTCCAGTCCGTCGAGCGCCATGTGGTCGTACATCATCGCGTGGCCGTAGCGGTAGCCGGTGCGGCCCTTCGGGATCAGGTAGGGCGCATTGCTCATGTTCTCCATGCCGCCGGCGACCAGCACGTTGGCGCTGCCGGCGATCAGCATGTCGTGGGCGAACATCATCGTGCGCATGCCGGAGCCGCACATCTTCGACAGCGTCACCGCGCCGGCCGACTGCGGCAGGCCGGCGGCGAGCGTGGCCTGGCGCGCCGGCGCCTGGCCCTGGCCGGCCATCAGGCAGCAGCCCATCAGCACTTCGTCGACGTCCTCGCCCTTGACGCCGGCGCGCTCGACCGCCGCCTTGATGGCGGCGGCGCCGAGCTGGTAGGCCTGCAGCGAGGCGAAGTCGCCGAGCATGCCGCCGATCGGCGTGCGGGCTGCGGAGACGATGACGATGGGATCTGACATGGAAACCTCCTGTGGAAAGTGCGGTAATGCCCTTGCTTACCCGCCGAGCATCCAGCGGGCAATGGCCGGGACAACCTGCTGATCGAGGCCGTTGAAACCATGGTGCGCGCGTGGCTCGCAGGGATCGCCGAGGTTGGCACCGCCGGTGAAGGTGAGCACCTGCCGTCGCGAGGCCTGCAGCTTGTCGGCAAGCAGCGGCAGGTCGGCGAAGCGGCAGTGCGGGCAGCCGTCCTGCTCGTGATGCACGACGAGCACGGGCAGGCGAAGCTTCTCCAGCGGCATCGCTGGCAGCGGCCGACCGGCCGGATCCGTGAGCATCGAAGAGGTGAGCACCAGGCCGTCGGGCCCGGCAGGCGGATCGGGCAGGGCCAGCGCGATTGCCGCCACCGACTGCGTTCCCCTGCTGGTGCCGACCAGCCATACCGGCAGCGCAAAGCGCTTGCGCACGTCGGCGATGATTGCCGCTGCGTCCTGCGCGTGCTCGGCGGTCTGCCGGAAGCGGTTCAGGTAGGGCGACTGCTGCCGGTCCGAAGGCGCGTCGACGACGACGGCGACCACGCCCTGCTCGGCGAACAGCCGGCGCGCCCGCACGACGAAGTTGCCCTCGCCCCAGCCGATCGCGCCGTCGGCGCCGATCTGCAGCCCGCCGTGGCCGCCGGCATACAGAACAGCCACGGCCCGCGGCCGCTCGGGAACGACAAGCAGCAGCCGGTTGGTCACGCCGCTGCGGGTCGCCACGTCGACCACCTGGACGGACTGCGCCGAGACGGCGGGCACCGCGACGGCAAGCAGCAGGCCGACGGCGCGCACCAGCACCGCCAGCCATGCCGATAGCGGCGGGAAGAAGAGATTCTTCATTGCGCGTGCTCCCGTGGTGGTCGGGCCGAGCATGCCCGTCGCCGCCGCGGCGGCGCACAGGCTCGACTGCTGCGCAAATTATCCGCCGGCCGGCGACGGCCGGCCGTCACCTTGACTTGACCTCGGTCAGGCCGCGGCGCCGAAGCGACTGCCGAAGCGCCGCTCCGGCGGGTAGGGGAAGACGTCCTCCAGCTGCCCCTGCAGGATCCGCTGCTTGCGCGCCTGCCAGAACTCGGGCGTGAAAAGATCGGCGTGGTACTTCATCAGCGCCGCGCGGATGCGCGGGTCGCCGAGCAGGAAGGGCACCCAGTTCTCCGGGAACACGTCGCCCCGCTCGACCCGGTACCACGGCTCGCCCGACATCTCCGACTCCTCGTCCGGCGCCGGCGGGATGCGGCGGAAGCTGCAGTCGGTCATGTACTCGATCTCGTCGTAGTCGTAGAAGACGATCCGGCCGAGGCGGGTCACGCCGAAGTTCTTGTACAGCATGTCGCCGGGGAAGATGTTGGCCGCGGCGAGGTCCTTGATCGCCTGCCCGTAGCCGCGGATCGCCGCGTCGAGCTCGGCGTCGGTGGCGTGCTGCAGGTAGATGTTCAGCGGCGTCATCCGCCGCTCGATGTAGACGTGCTTCAGCACCACCGTGCCGGCGTCCAGCTCCAGCTGGCTCGGGCACATCTGCATCAGCTCGCGCAGCAGCTCGGGGTGGAAGCGCGCCCGCGGCAGCGCCACCTGCGAGTACTCCCAGGTGTCGGCCATGCGGCCGACGCGATCGTGCATCTTGACCAGCTGGTACTTGGACTTGATCTGCTCGCGGTCGGTCTCCTTCGGGTACGGGATGACGTCCTTGATCATTTTGAAAACGTACGGGTAGGACGACAGCGTGAACACCGACATCACCAGGCCCTTGATGCCCGGCGCGATGACGAACTTGTCGGTCGAGTGCCGCAGGTGGTGCAGGAAGTCGCGGAAGAACAGCGTCTTGCCCTGCTTCTGCAGGCCGACCATCGTGTACAGCTCGGAGGCCGGCTTGTGCGGCAGCAGCGTGTGCAGGAAGTTGACGTAGGCGCTCGGCGCCTCCATGTCGACCAGGAAGTAGGCGCGGGTGAACGAGAACAGGGTGGCCAGCAGGTCGGTGCTGAGGATGATCGTGTCGATGTAGATGCGGCCGCGCTCGTCGCGCAGCAGCGGCACGGCGATCGGGGTGAGCCGGGTGCCGTTGATCAGCCGACCGACGATGTAGGCGCCCTTGTTGCGGAAGAACAGGCTGGACAGCACCTGGATCTGGCAGTCCGGTTCGGCGTGCCACGGGCGGGCGAACGCCTCGCGGCTGCGGTGCGCCTCGCAAACGGCGCGGATGACCCGGCGGATGTCGCGCTCGACGTCGACGAACGGACAGGCCAGGCCGAAGTCGATGATGATCCTGCGCAGCGTCGCGCGCAGCCCGGTCTTGCCCTCGCCCTCGCCCGGGTAGTAACTGCGGTAGCTCGGCGGGTCCGAGTCCATGTAGTCGGTGGCCACGCCGGGCCGCACGAACAGGAACTCGTTGCGGAAGTAGTCGCGCGCCAGCAGCTTGGTGCACACCGAGTTGAAGAAGGTCTCGGCGCACTCGGGCTGGCGGTGCTCGGCGAGAAGCCGCACGTAATGCTGCTTGACCGCCGCCCACAGGGCGTCGCGCTCGGCCTCGCGCAGCGTGTCGAAATCGAAGTCGGCGCGGACCCGCGCCACCGCCTCGTTGACGCGCTGGTCGTAGAAGTCGATCCGGCTGCGCGCCGACTCCTGCATGCGCCGCCAGGCGCCGCTCTCGTAGCGGCCCTTCGCCTGCTGCGCGACGTAGCGGAAGAGGCGATAGTGGCGGTCGAAGCCCTCCAGGATGGCGTGGGCGATCGCCGCAGCCTGCGGCATCGTGCGGCTGGCGTCGCCGGCGGCGGCGAAGCGGGGAGGGCCGGGCTCGTTCATCTCGGATCAGCTGACGTTGGTGTGGCGCGGCGTGGCGGCCAGCCACACGGCCAGCGCGCCGAAGGCGGTGCCGAGCAGCCAGCGCTGCATTCTCATCCACAGCGGCCGGCTGGCGAACCACGCCGCCAGCACGCCGGCCACCGTGACCAGCAGGCCGTCGACCACGGTGGAGACCGCGAGGTGCACGACGCCGAGCAGCAGGCTCTGCGCGAACACCGGCCCGGCCGCCGGCTCGACGAACTGCGGGAACAGCGACAGGTAGAACACCGCTACCTTCGGGTTGAGCAGCGCGGCGATCATCGCCTGCCGGAACAGCACCCTGTCGGGCACCGGGTCGAGCGGCTGTGGAGTGAACGAGATGCCGCCGCCGCGCAGCGTGTTGATCGCCAGCCACAGCAGGTAGGCGGCGCCGGCCAGCTTGATCGCGTCGAAGGCGAACGGGACCGCCAGCAGCACCACCGTGATGCCCAGCGCCGCCAGCAGCACGTGCACGACCACGCCTGCGGCCACGCCGAGCAGCGAGAAGTAGCCGGCGCGCCGGCCCTGGGTCAGCGTGCGCGACAGCAGGTAGACCCACACCGGACCCGGCGTGAGCGCCAGCAGCATCACGGCAAAGGCGAACAGCCAGAGGCGGTCGATGCCGAGCCCGAAGATGCTCATGCCGACCACTCGAAGCGCTGCTCGCGCACTGTCGTTCCCCAGGTCCCGCCTTGCGCTTCGCTGACCCGGCGGAAGCCCTGTCGCTCGTACAGCGCGCGCGCCGCCTCCAGGCCGGCGAAGGTGGTCAGGTGCACGCGGCGGTGGCCGGCGCGGCGGCAGAAGGCCATCGCTGCCTCGAGCATCGGCCGGCCGTGGCCGCCGCCGCGCGCCTCGTCGGCGACGATGAACCAGCGCAGATGGGCGCCGCCGGCTGCCGCGCCGTCGATGGCGATCGAACCGAGGATGCGGCCCGCATCGACCAGCAGCCACAGGCCGTCGCGTGCCGGATCGATGCGCGAGCAGAACTCGGCGCACTCGGCGGCCACCTTGGCCTCGAAGAACAGGCCGAAGGCGTGTTCGCGCGCGTAGAAGCCGCCGTGCATCGCGGCGATCGCATTGATCGCTCCGGGCAGCCAGCCGGGCACGATGCGCGGGCCGCAGTCGACCGGATCGAGCGCCGCCTCGAAGGGATAGAGCAGCTCGAAGCGCTCCAGCTGCACCGGCAGCTCGTCGGAGAAGGCGATGCCGAGCGCGGCGCACTCGCGGCTGAAGAAGCGGCGATGGCCGGCCATCCAGTCGGCCAGCGTGCGGTCGCCTTCGCCCTCGTCCCAGGCGAAGCGCGCGTCGACCTCGCGCAGCGGCCGCTGGTCGAGCCACGCCGTGCGGATCACGCAGCGCGGCGTGCCGTCGAACTCGGTGACGACGCTGTAGCCGTCCGGCCGCGGCGCGTCGGCGGGGTTGCGCTCGTTGCAGGCGAGCAGCCCGGCGGTGGCGCGCTTCGGCCCGTGCAGCACCAGCTCGACCAGTTCATGCGCCAGCTCGGGCGAGTCGCCGAACGGCCAGGCCTGATGGGGCGTCGCCTCGGGCAAGCCGGCGCGCCGGCAGTACTCGCTCCAGAACGCCGCGACGCTCCCCTCGCCCCTCGCGGGAGCGGGGCGGGAGAGCGGGGGGCGAGCGATGAACCCCTCGGTCATCGGATCGACACGCTAGGCAGCGGCCTCGAGGAACAGACAGGTGGTGGTGCCGTGCGAGTACAGCCTGCCTTCGGCATCGACCAGGCGGCCCTCGGCGGTGGCGGTGCGCCGGCCAGCGGCCACCACCTTGCCTTCGGCGCGCACCGGGCCGGTCGACTCCGTCAGCGGCCGCACGCAGTGGATCTTGAACTCCAGCGTCGTGTACGCGGCGCCGGGCTCGACCAGCGTGTGCACTGCGCAGGCCATCGCCGAGTCGAGCAGCGTGGCGTGCCAGCCGCCGTGCACGGTGCCGATCGGGTTGTAGTGGACGAACTGCGGCAGGCCCTGGAACACCGCCCGGCCGCGCTCAGCTTCGAGCAGGTAGAAGTCGAGCGTGCGGGTGATCGGCGGATCGGGCACCTCGCCGCGGACCATCGCCT
Organism: Burkholderiales bacterium; assembly: GCA_016716275.1. GTDB lineage: Bacteria > Pseudomonadota > Gammaproteobacteria > Burkholderiales > Burkholderiaceae_F > JADJWR01. Next base: position 250,016 of record JADJWR010000001.1, read on the forward strand.
GCAGCAGCGCCAGCCCGCCGAGCTTCGCCGCATGGCCGGGGTTGGCCAGGCCCGGCTCGCGCGTGCGGCTGCGCAGCCGTTCCATGTCGGCGAGCCACGGGTGGACGGCGGCGGTCACATCGTCTCCGAGAACAGTTCGCGGCCGATCAGCATCCGGCGGATCTCCGAGGTGCCGGCGCCGATCTCGTACAGCTTGGCGTCGCGCCACAGGCGGCCGAGCGGGTACTCGTTGATGTAGCCGTTGCCGCCGAAGATCTGGATGCCCTCGCCGGCCATCCAGGTCGCCTTCTCGGCGCACCACAGGATCACGCTGGCGCAGTCCTTGCGCACGCGGCGCACGTGCTCGCGGCCGATCGAGTCGAGGTTCTTGCCGATCGTGTAGCAGAAGCTGCGCGCCGCCTGCAGCACCGTGTACATGTCGGCCACCTTGCCCTGGATCAGCTGGAACTCGCCGATCGACTGGCCGAACTGCCGGCGGTCGTGGATGTACGGCACCACGTTGTCCATCACCGCCTGCATGATGCCGATCGGCCCGGCGGCGAGCACCGCCCGCTCGTAGTCCAGGCCGCTCATCAGCACCCTGGCGCCGCCGTTGACGCTGCCCAGCACGTTCTCGGCCGGCACCTCGACGTTGTCGAACACCAGTTCGCCGGTGTGCGAGCCGCGCATGCCGAGCTTGTCGAGCTTCTGCGCGATCGAGAAGCCCTTCATCCCCTTCTCGATCAGGAAGGCGGTGACGCCGCGCGCGCCCATCTGCGGCTCGGTCTTGGCGTAGACGACCAGCGTGTCGGCGTCCGGGCCGTTGGTGATCCACATCTTGGTGCCGTTCAGCACGAAGTGGCCGCCGCGGTCCTCGGCAGCGAGCTTCATCGAGATCACGTCGGAGCCGGCGCCCGACTCGCTCATCGCCAGCGCGCCGACGTGCTCGCCGGAGACCAGTTTCGGCAGGTACTTCCGCTTCTGCGCCTCGCTGCCGTTGCGGTGGATCTGGTTGACGCACAGGTTCGAGTGGGCGCCGTAGGACAGCCCGACGGAGGCCGAGGCGCGGCTCACCTCCTCCATCGCGATCATGTGCGCCAGGTAGCCCATGTCGACGCCGCCGTACTCCTCGGCCACGGTGACGCCGAGCACGCCGAGCGAGCCCATCTTGCGCCACAGGTCCATCGGGAACTGGTCCGAGCGGTCGATCTCCGCCGCGCGGGGCGCGATCTCGGCCTGCGCGAACTCGCGCACCGTGTCGCGCAGCGCCTCGATGTCCTCGCCGAGTCCGAAGTCGAGTCCGGGGAGTTCCATGGTTGTCTCCGAAAAAAGTTTCTGCCACGGATGAACACGGATGCACACGGATCAAAACGGATCTTTTCTTTATCCGTGTCTATCCGTGTTCATCCGCGGCCAAGTCATTTGTGCTTCTGTTCGTTGGCTAAACCCGCTCGTCGCTCACGCCGTGCATCACCATCAGCGTCTGCTGCATCGCTGCGACCAGCACTTCGCGCGCGCCGTCGATGGCGAACACGTCGGCACGGACGATCGACAGCGTGCGGCCGGGCTTGAGCACCGTGCCGACGGCGACCAGGCGCTCGCCCCGGGCCGGCGCCAGCATGTTGATCTTGTACTCGACGGTGAGCACCGAGGCATCGGCCGGCATCAGGGTGAAGGCCGCGTAGCCGCCGGCCGAGTCGGCGATCATGCCGACCACGCCGCCGTGGACGAACTTGTGCTGCTGGGTGAGTTCCTCGCGCACCGGCAGTTCGATCGTGCAGCGGCCCGGCTCGACGCGCGTCATCGTCGCGCCGATCAGGGTCATCGCCGCCTGGCGGGCGAACGAGCCGGGGGGCGGGCGGGGGGGGGGGAAGGTAAGGGGGGGCGAGGCGCGCGAGGTGGCTGATGCCAACAAGCGAAGCGGCAACGACGCAATGCGCCCGCCATTGACCTCCGAAGGCGGGCCGAAATGCGGCGTCTGCTTTGTCGGACGGCTTCCGGTCCTCGGGGCCGTCGCGCATCCGTCCGCATTGCGGCCCAACGCACCTCCCGCATTTAGCGTGAACAGGCCCTAGGGCGCGGGACTGCGGTCGGCGAGCAGGAAGGCGCCGCGCATGATCCGGTAGATGTTCCAGATCCACACGCACAGCATGCCCAGCCCGCCGAGCGCCGCGCCGCCGACGGTGGCGAAGATCGAGTCCCAGTCGATGGCGAAGCTGAACTCCTGCCCGTGGCTGCCGGCGCGCACTACCTCGCCGACGAGGTCGCTGATGATCGGCCAGGCGCCGGCGATGATCACCGCCAGGCCGGCCAGGTAGCCCGCCAGCGTCCACCAGAAGGTGCGGATCAGCCAGCGATGGTGCGTGGCGAGGTAGCCGGCCGCCGCCGCATCGCGGCGCACGTAGCTCACCACCAGCGCGATCAGCGGCCCGAGGACGAAGCCGAACACGCCGGTGCCCTGCAGCGCGTAGGCCACCCAGGCGGTGCTGTACTCGGTGCCCGTCGGCTCGGCGTCGGCGGTGTTCGAGTCGGCGGTGTTGAAGTCGGCGGACATCGATCGGCCTCCCGGATCCGGTGCGGATCGTAGCCCGCGCCGCTGCCGGCGGCGCGCGGTCCAGCCCGCCGATCCGGCAGTCCGTCGCAGCCGCGGCGTGCGCCGTGGCCGGGCGCCGGTTGCTAACCTCGCCGCCCATGAACCCACGCAGTGCGCAGGAAATCCTGCGCGATACCTTCGGCTACGCCAGCTTTCGCGGTTTCCAGGGCGAGGTGATCGACCACGTGGCCGGCGGCGGCGACGCGCTGGTGCTGATGCCCACCGGCGGCGGCAAGTCGGTCTGCTACCAGATCCCGGCCCTGCTCCGTGAGGGCGTCGGCATCGTCGTCTCGCCGCTGATCGCGCTGATGGCCGATCAGGTGGCCGCATTGCAGGAACTCGGTGTCCGTGCGGCGTTCCTCAACTCGACGCTGGGTGCGCGCGAGGCGGCGGCGGTGGAGGCCGCGATGCGCCGCGGCGAACTCGACCTCGTCTACGTCGCGCCGGAGCGGCTGCTGACCGAGCGCTGCCAGCGGCTGCTCGACGAGTGCGCGATCGCGCTGTTCGCCATCGACGAGGCGCACTGCGTGTCGCAGTGGGGACACGACTTCCGCCCCGAGTACGGCCAGCTCGCGCTGCTGCGCAGCCGCTGGCCGCAGGTGCCGCGCATCGCCCTGACCGCCACCGCCGACGTCCCGACGCGGCAAGAGATCGTCGAGCGGCTGCTGGTCGAGCCGCGGGTATTCGTCGCCAGCTTCGACCGGCCGAACATCCGCTACCGGATCGTCGAGAAGCGCGAACCGCGCGAGCAGCTGCTGCGCTTCATCACCGAGGAGCACCCGGGCGAGGCCGGCATCGTCTACTGCCTGGCGCGCAACACGGTCGAGCAGGTGGCGAGTTTCCTCGTCGGCCATGGCATCGCCGCGGCGCCCTACCACGCCGGCATGGACGCCGCCACGCGGGCCGGGAACCAGCGCCGCTTCAAGGCCGAGGACGGCCAGGTGATCGTCGCCACCATCGCCTTCGGCATGGGCATCGACAAGCCGGACGTTCGCTTCGTCGCCCACCTGGACATGCCGAAGAGCATCGAAGGCTACTTCCAGGAAACCGGCCGCGCCGGACGCGACGGGCTGCCCGCCGACGCCTGGATGGCCTACGGACTGGCCGACGTGGTGCAGCAGCGGCGGCTGATCGAGATGTCGGAGGCCGACGACGCCTACAAGCGGCTGTCGGGCGCCAAGCTCGACGCGATGCTGGGCCTGGCCGAGGCGGCCGACTGCCGGCGGGTGCGGCTGCTCGCCTACTTCGGCGAGGAGAGCCGACCCTGCGGCAACTGCGACAACTGCATCTCGCCGCCGCAGGTGCGCGACGCCAGCGACGATGCGAAGAAGCTGCTGTCGTGCATCTACCGCTGCCAGCAGGCGAGCGGCTTCGGCTTCGCCGCCACGCACGTGATCGACGCGCTGCGCGGCAAGCGCACCGAGAAGGTGGCGAAGTTCGGCCACGACCGGCTCAGCACCTTCGGCATCGGCGCCGACCTGAGCGAGGCCGAGTGGCGGCTGCTGCTGCGGCAACTGGCGGCGCAGCACCTGGTCGAGGTCGACTACGAGCGCTTCAACGTGCTGCGGCTGGCCGAGGCCAGCCGCGCCGTGCTGCGCGGCGAGCGGCGGATCGAGCTGCGCCGGCAGGTGGCCGTGGCGCGCGGCCGGGCAGGCAAGGCCAAGCCGGCCGCGGGCGTGCCGCTGGACGCAGCGGCGCAGACGCTGTACGAGAGGCTTCGCGCCTGGCGCGGCCAGGTCGCCCGCGAGCACGGCGTGCCGGCCTACGTCGTCTTCCACGACAGCACGCTGCAGGCGATCGCCCAGTCGCGGCCGTCCAGCGTCGATGCCCTGCGCGCGCTGCCCGGCCTGGGCGAGCGCAAGCTGGCCAACTACGGCGCGCAGCTGCTCGAGCTGATCGGCGGCTGACCGGCGTTCAGCCGCCCGCCTCGCGCGCCCGCATCTTGGCCGCGATGTAGTCGCCGTGCGGCACGTGCAGCAGCTCGGCGACCTTGCGCAGCACATGCTGCTCGTGCGCGCTGAGCACCGCGTCCGCATAGGCGACCTGCCACATCAGCTCGATCACGCGCAGCTTCTGCGCCGCCGAGAAACCGCGATTGATCAGCGAGGTGAACTGGTAGGTGTCGTTGGCGAGCCGCGCCTGCTGTTCGGCCAGGCCGATCAGCGCCGCGGCCTCGCCGGCCGTCAGGGCGAACTTGCCGGCGATGGCGGCCAGCATCGCCTGGCGCTCGGCCGGGTCGATGGCGCCGTCGCCGCGCACCACCTCGACCAGCAGCGCGGCGGTCGCCAGCTGCAGGCGATGTGCGTCGTCCGCCTGCGCCTGCGGCTGGCCGATGTGCTGGTCGAAGAAGTCGCGGATGGCCTTGAGCATCGGTCTGGTTTCGCGGGCAGGTCGCTGCGGCGGAGGCAACGCGGGGGTGTGATCGCCACGCGGCAACGGGATCGGCAACGGAGCGACGATAATGCACGCGCAGGATCAACAGGCGCCGCGCCCGATTGCCGGGCGTGACGACGGGACTTCCAATGAATTCGCGCTTTCACATCATCGGCTGCACGATCGCCGCGCAGCCGGAGCCGGCGGCAGTCGACGAGTTCCTCGACTGGGCGCGCCGCTACGGCGCCGAGGTGCTTTCGCGCGACGCCGCCCGGGCGACCTTCCTGCAGTTCGATGCGCTCGGCGCGCAGCTGATCCTGCAAGGCTGCCGCTCGGCTGCCGTTCGGCGGCCGGACCAGCTGCGCTTCGGCTTCGCCTCCGGCGTCAAGGAGGCGAACGGCGGCGACGGCGAATTTCGCGCCGGCAGCCGCGGCATCCAGCAGGCGCGCGACCTGGCGGCCGCGGCGCGCCCGGGCCAGGTACTGATCTCCTCGCAGCTCGGCTCGCTGCTGCAGCTGGCCAGGCTCGAACCGCACGAGCGCCTGCAGGCGACCCGCGTCGGCCTGCCCGACGGGCGACCCGCGTCGGCCTATCTCGTCGGACCGCTGCGCGCCGCGCTGGCCACGCAAGGGCCGCCGGCATGAATCCGCTCGAGCACGAACTCGCCTATCCCTGGCCCGGCGTGCCGGCGCTCGGCGAAGCGACCGAGCTGCATCCGGGGCTGTACTGGGTGCGCATGCGGCTGCCGTTCGCGCTCGACCACATCAACCTGTGGCTGCTCGACGACGAGATCGACGGCCGGCGCGGCTGGACCATCGTCGACTGCGGCATCACCTCCGACGAGACCCGGGCGGCCTGGGAAAGGGTCTTCGACACGGTGTTCGCCGGCCGGCCGCTGCTGCGCCTGATCGCCACCCACTTCCATCCCGACCACCTCGGGCTGGCGCACTGGCTCGCCGCGGGCGGCGACCGCCGCCGCTGGACGGCGCCGCTGTGGATGAGCGCCACCGAGTGGACGATCGGCCGCCTGCTGTCGCAGACCAGGGGTGAGCTCGGCGACGAGGCGGGCGAGCGCAGCGCGGCGCACTTCGCGTGCCACGGCCTGACCGACCCGGATTCGCTGGCCAAGGTGCGCGCCCGCGGCGCCGGTTACTACGCGAAGCTGGTGCCGGCGGTGCCGCCGTCGTACCGGCGCATCCAGCAGGGGCAGGCGATCGCCATCGGCCCGCACGGCGCCAAGCGGGTGTTCGAGGTGATCGTCGGCCACGGCCACGCGCCCGAGCACGTGTCGCTGTCCTGTGCCGAGGATCGCCTGCTGATCTCCGGCGACATGGTGCTGCCGCGCATCTCGACCAACGTCAGCGTGTTCGAGGTCGAGCCCGAGGGCAACCCGCTGCCGCAGTACCTGCATTCGCTCGACCGCTACCTGCAGCTTCCCGAGGACACGCTGGTGCTGCCGTCGCACGGCAAACCCTTCGTCGGCCTGCACAAGCGGGTGGCGCAGCAGCACGCCCACCATCAGGCGCGGCTCGACGAGGTGCTGGCCGCCTGTGCCAAGCCGGCGAGCGCCGCCGACATCGTGCCGGTGCTGTTCCGGCGTGAACTCGACCTGCACCAGACGACCTTCGCGCTCGGCGAGTCGCTGGCGCATTTGCACGCGCTGTGGTTCGACGGCCGCGTCGAGCGCCGCCTCGATGCCGGCGGCGTCTACCGCTTCGCCGCGCTCTAGACGCCGCGCTGCTGCGCCATCCTCACCGACAGGCAATGGACGACCACGACGACACCCGCCCCGCCACGCGACTGGTCGCGCTCGGGCGCGACGCCAGGGCCGGCTTCGATTTCGTCAATCCGCCGCTGGTGCGCGGCTCGACCGTGCTGCACGCCGACGTGGCGGACATGCGCAGCCGGGTGGCCCGGCGCAACGCCGGCGGCGACGGCGAGGATGGCACGCCGGCTGCCTACGGCATCTACGGCACGCCGACGCATCTGGCCTTCTACAAGGCGCTCACCGCGCTCGAGGGCGGCCACCGCAGCTGGGCCTTTCCCTCCGGGCTCACCGCCTGCACGATGGCCATCCTGGCCCATGTGCAGCAAGGCGACCACGTGCTGATCGCCGATTCGGTGTACGGGCCGACGCGCCGGTTCGCCCGCGACACGCTGCCGCGCTACGGCGTGCAGGCGAGCTTCTACGACCCGCGCATCGGCGAGCAGGGCCGCGCCGCCGTCGAGGCGCTGTTCCACGACAACACCCGGCTGCTGTTCCTCGAGTCGCCGGGGTCGCTCACCTTCGAGATGCAGGACGTGCCGCTGCTGGCGCAGGTGGCGCGCAGCCGCGGCGCGGTCAGCGTGATCGACAACACCTGGGCCACGCCGCTGTACTTCCAGCCGCTGGCGCACGGCGTCGACATGTCGGTGCACGCGGCGACCAAGTACATCGGCGGCCATTCCGACCTGCTGATGGGCACGGTGACGTGCAACGAGCGTGCCTGGCCGCGCATGCGCGAGACGATCCACCACTACGGCCTGACCACCAGCCCCGACGACTGCTGGCTGGCGCTGCGCGGCCTGCGCTCGATGGGCGCTCGGCTGGCGCAGCACCGTGCCACGGCCGAGGCGCTGATCGCCTGGCTGAAGCGGCAGCCCGAGGTCGAGCGGATCCTTTATCCGGCCGACCCCGGCGACCCGGGCCATCGGTTATGGAAGCGCGACATGAGCGGCGCCTCGGGCCTGTTCGGCGTGGTGCTGCAGCCCGGTGTGGCCGAGGCGCGCCTGCACGCCTTGATCGACGGCATGCGGCTGTTCGGCCGCGGCTACTCGTGGGGCGGCTTCGAGAGCCTGCTGATCCCGGCGGCGCCCGAGCGCACCGTCACGCCTTACGCGTACGCGGGCCGGCTGTTCCGGATCGCTGCCGGGCTCGAGGATCCGGCCGACCTGCTCGCCGATCTCGACGCCGGCTTCGCCCGGCTGCGCTCGGCGACCTGAACGCTTCAGTGCCGCAGCAGGCCGCGGCGGAACTGCGCCAGTCTGTCGAGGCCGTCGATCGCCCGCGCGCCGTACCAGCTGGTCCACTCGCCGTCGACGAGGTCGACCGGTTTGCCGGCGAAGCGCTGCCGCAGTTCCTGCACGTGCCGGTCGCGGAAGCTGAACGGCTCGGTCGACAGCAGCACGCGGTCGACCCGGGCCGCCTGCTGGTCCAGATCCGGCACCTGCGGGTAGCGCGCCGCGCCGGCCGGGCCGCCGGCGCCGTGCGGCACGCGCCATCCCACCGCCGCCAGCGTGCCGGCGATGTAGGTGTCGGAGGCGACCGTCATCCATGGGTCCTTCCAGATCAGGTACAGCACGGTCTCGCGCGGCCAGTCGAGGCGGCCGATCGCATCAAGCTGCGCCTGCAGCCGCGCGCACAGCACCTCGGCGGCGGCAGTGCGGCCGAAGATGCCGCCGAGCAGACGGTACAGCGCCAGGTTGTCGGCCGGTGCGTTGGGGTGGGTGACCACCACCTGCGGCACGAACTCGCGCAGGGCATCGACCGCCGGCGCCTCGTTCTCGTCGACGTTGACGATCACGTGGGTCGGCTGCAGGGCGCGCACGCGGTCGAGCTTCACGTCCTTGGTGCCACCGACCTTGGCGATGTCGCGCACGGCATCGCGCGGATGGATGCAGAAGCCGGTGCGGCCGACCAGCCGCTCGCGCAGGCCGAGCGCGATCAGCGTCTCGGTGATCGACGGCACCAGCGAGACGATGCGCGCCCGCCCGGCGGGCGCGAAGCGCTGGCCGAGCGCGTCGGTGAAGACTTCCTGCACGGCGCGGCGCGGCTCAGGCGGCGGGCGTCGGGCGGCGCGGCTTGTGCGGCCGGTTGCCGAAGGCGCGGTCGAACAGCGCGTTCGGCAGCACCCGCAGCAGGCGGGCGACGACGCCCATCTGCCAGGGAATGACGCGGTAGGAGACGCCGGCCAGCATCGCGTCGACCGCCCGGCGGGCGAACTCGGCCGGCTCCATCAGGAACGGCATCCGGTAGGGATTGCTCGCCGTCAGCGGCGTGCGCACGAAGCCGGGTGCGATCGTCACCACCTTCACGCCGCTGCGCTTCAGTTCGACGCGCAGGCTCTCGCAGTAGCTCGCCACTGCGGCTTTCGAGGCGCAGTACGCCTCCGAGCCCGGCAGCCCGCGCACGCCGGCGACGCTGCCGATGCCGACCAGCGTGCCGCGGCCGCGCGCCCGCATGCGGGCGATGAACGGGTGGAAGGTGTAGGCCATCGCCAGCACGTTGGTCTCGAACACGTCGCCGAAAGCCTGGAGGTCGTCGTAGTGCTCGGTCAGCACGCCGACCGAGATGCCGGCATTGGCGACCACCATGTCGGCGCCGCCGGTTGCGTCGTCGAAGGCGCGCGCGGCGGCGATCAGCGCGTCCTTGTCGGTGACGTCGACGGGGTAGACATGGTGCCGTCCGGGCGCCTGCGCGACGATTTCGTCGAGGGCTGCCCGCCGGCGCGCCACCAGGCCGAGCGTGGCGCCGCGGCGGGCGAACTCGGCGGCCAGCGCGGCGCCGATGCCGCTCGAGGCGCCGGTGAGGAAGACGTTGATCGCCATCGCCGAACCAGTTTACGCGCCGGCCTGCGCCGTCGTCGTCGGCCGGCCGACCGCTCCGTATGCGGGCGCCGTTTGACAGGCGTGGGACCCCTTCTTAACTTCCGCCTGTACCGCCCGCCACTGCCGAGCACGCCGCCAGCCATGGACGACCAGGAACTCGAACGGCTCCGCCGGCGCTTCGGCAACGCGAAGGGCGGCGAGATCCACGATCCGCAGTTCGCCGCTGCGGCGGCGCTGGTGTTTCGTGCCGCCGGCGAACGACAGTGGCCGTTCGCCGGCGTGCCGACCTTCCTCGGCCTGCCGCACCGGCCGGACGCCCTGCAGCAGCAGCCGCTCGAGATCGACGTCGCGGTGGTCGGCGTGCCGATGGATCTCGGCGTGACCCACCGCAGCGGCGCCCGCTTCGGTCCGCGGGCGGTGCGTGCGGTCGAGCGGATCGGACCGTACGAGCACGCGCTGAAGTTGGCGCCGCTGCGCCATCTTCGCGCGGCCGACCTCGGCGACGTGCCGATGCGCAGCCGTTTCGACCTCGCCGCCTGCCACGCCGACATCGAGGCCTGGTTCGGCCGGCTGCCGGCCGGCGTGGTGCCGCTGGCGGTCGGCGGCGACCACTCGGTCACGCTGCCGATCCTGAAGGCACTTGGTCGCGGCCGGCCGCTCGGCATGCTGCACATCGACGCGCACTGCGACACCGGCGGCGAATTCGAGGGCTCGAAGTTTCATCACGGCGGGCCGTTCCGCCAGGCGGTGCTCGCGGGCGTGCTCGATCCGCGGCGCTGCGTGCAGGTCGGCATCCGCGGCGGTGCCGAGTATCTGTGGGAGTTCAGCTACGACAGCGGCATGACCGTGCTGCACATCGAGGACGTCGAGCGGCTCGGCGTTCCGGCGGTGATCGCGCGCGCCCGCGAGGTCATCGGCGAGGCGCCGGCTTACCTGACCTTCGACGTCGACGGCATCGACCCGGGCTACGCGCCGGGCACCGGCACGCCGGAGGTGGGCGGGCTGACGCCGCGCGAGGCGCTGGCGATCGTCCGCGGCATGGCCGGGCTCGAGATCGTCGGCGGCGACGTGGTCGAGGTCGCACCGCAGTACGACCCGACCAGCAACACCGCCCAGCTGGCGGCACAGGTGCTGTTCGAGCTGCTGTGCCTGGTCGCGTGGCGCCGGCGGCCGGCCGCCTGACCTATTTCTTAGCGCCGGCGGCGCGCTCCTTGCGGGCAAGGACGACCAGGTGGTCGATCACCGGCAGCGTGCCCGGGCGGCTGCCGACCATCGACGGAGCGGTCAGCCATCTGCCGTCGACCGCCACCGCCGGCGTGCCCTCGAGCTTGTAGGCGGCCCAGACCTGCGCCGCGCGGTTGGTCTGGGTGGCCACGGCGAACGAGTTGAAGGCGTCCAGCCAGGCCTTGCGGTCGATGCCGTTGGCGGCCATGAAATCGGCGATCTCGTTCGGGTCGAGCAGCCGCTTGCGCTGGACGTGATAGGCCGCGAAGACCTTCTTGTGCAACTCTTCGACCTTGTTCAGCTGCAGCAGCGCGTAGTAGATCTTGCTGTGGTTCGCCGTCGCTGCATTGAAGGCCACCGGCAGCCGCCGGTACTCGACGTCGGCCGGCTTCTTCCGTCGCCAGCCCTCCAGGTCGGGATCGAAGCTGGCGCAGTGCGGGCAGCTGTACTGGAAGAACTCGAGCACCTCGATCCTGCTGCCGGTATCGACCGGCTGCGCCGGCCTCACTTCGCGGAAGTCGCGATCCGGTGCCGGCTCTTTCGTCTGGGCACGCGTGGCGGACACGGCCGGCACGAGAGCGGCGGCGAGCACGATGCGGCGTCGGGTGGAATGCATGGCGGGTTCCTTGGTTTGGTGGGTCGAGGCGCGGCCGCTGCCGGCGCACCTCATCGGGATGTCCCGGGGACTAACGCAGTGACCGTCGCCGCGGCTGACGGTTCCCCGGCGGCGGGCGATCGCATCAGCGCAGCCGGACCAGCTGCCCCTCGATGCCGTTATCGGCGAGCAGCTTGCGCACCCGGTTGACGTCGTCGAGCTGCCCGTAAGGGCCGAGGCGGACCCGGTACAGCGTCTGGCCGCCCTGCTCGATCGGGAAGATGCGCGCGTCGAGTCCCATCAGGGCAAGCTGCGCACGCATGCCGTCGGCATCTTCGGCCGACTTGAATGCACCGGCCTGCAGCAGGAAGCGCGAACCCTCGGCCATCGCCTCCTGCTTGACCGCACCGCCCGGCGCGACGGCGGCGGCTTCCGCCTTGCCGGGCGGCGCCACCGCGGCGGCCGGCGGCTTGCCGGCGGCGGGCGGCTGTGGCGGTGGCGGTGGCGGCGCCAGGTTCAGGTTCGCGTTGGGGTCCGGCAGCTTGCCGTCGGCCGGCAGCGCCTGGTTCGCCGACGGCGGCCGCACCTTGGTGACGAACGGCAGCGGCGCGTTGCTGATGAACAGGGCCACTGCCACCGCGATGGCCAGCCCGACCACCAGGCCGAAGACGAAGCCGAGCAGCATGCCGCCGCGCTGGTTCGAAACGGGTTCCTGCATCGGTGGCTTCAAACTGTCTCCGCTACGGCACGGCGATCTGCGCGACGCCGCTCACATGCGCTCCGGCGCCGACACGCCGAGCAGCCGCAGCGCGTTGCGCAGCACCTGTCGGGTGGCCAGCAGCAGCGCCAGCCGGGCGTCGCGCTGCGCGCTGTCGTCGACCAGCACGCGCTCGGCATTGTAGAAGGCGTGGAAATCGGCAGCGAGGTCCTTCAGGTAGAAGGCGATCTGGTGCGGCACCAGTTCGTCGGCTGCCTCGCGCAGCACCTGCGGGTACAGCGCCAGGCGTCCGAGCAGGGCGAGTTCGCGGCTGCCCTGCAGCGGCGACAGGTCGCGCTGCAGCGCGGCCGACTCGTCGAGATCGACGCCGGCGGCGGCCGCCTGCGCCAGCACCGAGCAGATGCGCGCGTGCGCGTACTGCACGTAGTAGACGGGGTTGTCCTCGCTCTTCGACAGCGCCAGGTCGACGTCGAAGGTGAACTCGGTGTCGGCCTTGCGCGAAGCGAGGAAGAAGCGCGTCGCGTCGCGGCCGACCCAGTCGATCAGATCGCGCAGCGTCACGAAGCTGCCGGCGCGCTTGGACATCTTCACTTCCTCGCCGCCGCGCATCACCCGCACCATCTTGTGGATCAGGTAGTCGGGATAGCCGCGCGGAATGGAAAGGCCGAGGCTCTTCGCCGCCGCCTGCACGCCGGCGCGAACGCGCGCCACCGTGCCGTGGTGGTCCGCGCCCTGGATGTTGATCACCTTGCCGTAGCCGCGCTCGAACTTGGCCAGGTGATAGGCGACGTCCGGCACGAAGTAGGTGTAGGTGCCGTCGGACTTGCGCATCACGCGGTCCTTGTCGTCGTTCGAGCCCTCGATCTCGGTGGTGCGCAGCCACAGCGCACCTTCCGCCTCGAAGGTCATGCCCGAGTCGACCATCGCCCGCACCGCCGTGTCGACCCGGCCGTCGGCGTACAGCGACGATTCGAGGTAGAAGTGATCGAAGCTGACGCCGAGCGCGGCGAGGTCCGTGTCCTGCTCGTGCCGCAGGTAGGCCACCGCGAAGCGGCGGATGTTCTCCAGGTCGTCGACGTCGCCGGAGGCGTGCACGGGCGAGCCGTCGCGCGCCGTCTGCGTGGCGCGGGCGAGGAACTCGCGGGCGATCTCGACGATGTACTCGCCACGGTAGCCGGCCTCGGGGAACGCGACGCTCTGCCCGGCCAGTTCCTTCGCCCGCGCCTGCACCGACAGCGCCAGGTTGTGGATCTGCACCCCTGCGTCGTTGTAGTAGAACTCGCGCGTCACGTCGAAGCCCTGCGCGGCGAGCAGCGCCGCCAGCGTGTCGCCGATCGCCGCCTGCCGGGCGTGGCCGAGGTGCAGCGGCCCGGTCGGGTTGGCGGAGACGAATTCGACCATCACCTTGTGCCCGCCGCCGGCGGTAGAGGTGCCGAAGCAGTCGCGTTCGCGCAGCACCGCGTGCACCACCGCCTGTCTGGCCGCCGGCGCGATGCGCAGGTTGATGAAGCCCGGCCCGGCGATCTCGACCGCGTCGATCAGCCCGCGACCGCCGGGGTTCACGCGCAGCGCGTCGACGATCGCCGTGGCCACCTCGCGCGGGTTCTTCTTCAGGCCCTTCGCCGCCTGCAGCGCCACCGTGCAGGCGAGATCGCCGTGCGCCTCGACCTTCGGCCGTTCGAGCACGACCGGCACGCCGGTGATGCCGAGGCCGGCGAGCGCCTGCTCGATCAGCGCGGCGACGGTTTGCCGTTGTTGGGGCAGCATGGGCGGGGCGGCGCGAACAAAAGCGGCAATTCTACCGAGGCGTGCCGCGCCGCCGACGGGCGGCCGCCCGCGCGGCGCGACGTTGCCGCACGATCGACACCGCGGCCATTACGATTGGCCGCACCGTCGGACCGGTTGCCCGGTCGCGGATCAGACTTCTCGGGGAGGGGGCGATGGCAAGCGTTGGATCGATCTCGTTGGCCGCGGCGCTGGCGCTGGCGAGCGTATCGGCAGCCGCACAGACCAAGGCGCCGCAGCAGGTGGTCAAGCCGCCGGTGGCGCAGGCGTGGATCGACGTGGCCACCTTCGCCGGCATGGGCATGCCGATGGGCGGCGCCGGCGGCAGCCCGATGGGCATGCTCGGCAGCATGCTCGGCGGTGCCGGCGCGAACAACTCCTTCGGCATGACGCAGGCGGCCTCCGCCGGGCGCTGGGTCGACGTGACGCTGTACACCAGCCGCAACCCGAACCTCGCCGAGGCGCTGCAGTCGGTGCCGGCGGGCACGCAGCTGGCGCCGACGCTGAAGCTGATGTCGCCGACCGAGCAGAAAGGCACGCCGGGACGGCCGGACGACGACAGCGTCGATACGCCGGAGTACGAGCGCCCGAAGGGCAGGATGCTGCTGTACTGGGGCTGCGGCGAAAGCGTGCGCCCGGGCCAGCCGCGGGTGGTCGATTTCGCCACTGCCGCGCCGGCGGACTTCCAGAAGTTCTTCATCGCCCGCCGGGCGACGCAGCGCGGTGCTCACTCGACGGTCGGCCGGCCGCACTGGCCGAGCCGCGACGACACGCGCATGGTGCCGGCCAACGCCTCGCTGGTCGGCGAGCACGGCTTCACCGGGCAGGGCGTGCCGGAAGGGTTCCGCTTCGCCATCCCGGCGGCCCAGGACCTGATGCCGCCGATCGAGCTGGCGCAGCGCGACGCCGGCGGCGCCACGGTCCTCGAATGGCAGGCGCTGCCCACCGCGCGCGCCTACTTCATCGCCGCAATGGGCGGCAAGCCGGGCAGTGGCGGCGGCGACGGCTACGAGATCGTGTTCTGGACCTCGAGCGAGGAGCCCGACACCGGCAGCGGCCTGATCGACTACCAGACCAACGCGGCGGTGGACCGCTGGCTGAGGGAGAAGGTGCTGCTGGCGCCGTCGACCACCACCTGCACCGTGCCGAAGGGCATTTTCGGCGAGGGCGCGATGCTGCGCATGATCGCCTACGGCAGCGAACTGAACGTCGTCCATCCGCCGCGGCCGGCCGACCCGAAGATTGCCTGGGAGCCGCAGTGGGCGGCCAAGGTGCGGGTCAAGTCGGTCGCCAGCGCCATGCTCGGCATGGACATGGGCGCGATGATGCGCAGCGGCGGCGGTGGCGAACCGGCTGCGCGCCAGGTGCCGGCGGACGAGGCAGCGAAGAAGGAAGACAAGCCGGCGAGTCCGGTCGACGAGGCGCTAGACGCCGCGCGGAAGCTGCGCGGCCTGTTCGGCCGCTGACCGCTGCCGGTGCGCAAGGCAGCAGTGCAGTGAACCTGTCCTGTCGCGTCGACCACCTGGTGCTCGCCTGCGCCGACCTGGCGGCCGGCGCGGCGCACGTGCGCGCGCTGCTCGGCGTCGAGCTGCAGCCGGGCGGCAGGCATCCGCTGATGGGCACCCACAACGCGCTGCTGAAGCTCGGGCCGCGCACCTACCTCGAACTGATCGCCCTCGATCCGGCAGGCGCGGCAAGCCGGCCCCGCTGGTTCGGCCTCGACACGCCGGCGGTGCGCGCGCGCATGGCGAAGGGCCCCTTCCTGCTGACCTGGGTGGCCGCGTCGAGCGACGTCGGCGCCGCGGCGGCGCTCGACGCGCGTTTCGGCGAAGTGATCGCAGCCAGCCGCGGCGCGTTCTCCTGGCGGATCACCGTACCGGCCGACGGCCGCCTGAGCTGCGACGGCGTGCTGCCGACGCTGATCCAGTGGAACGACGACGCCCACCCTTGCGACGGTCTGCCCGACGCCGGCTGTCAGCTGCGCGAACTCGACCTGCGGCACCCGGAAGCAGCGCGGCTCGAGCGGCTGTTTGCCTCGCTGCAGGTGCAGGGGCCGGTGGTCCTGCGGCAGGGCGATGCGGCGCTGGCGGCGCGGATCGGCACGCCGCGTGGTGTCGTCGAGCTCGCCTGAGCTCTGGGCACCATGGTCGCCCGCGCGTCGGCGGGCCGCCGCGATGTCTAGGCCAGCCGCGGCAGCGTGAAGCTCGGCTCGACCGCGCCGACCGGAATGCCGCGGTAGTTGACGATCACCCGTTCGTCCAGCGGCGCCAGCGGCGTGCCGGTCGGGTCGTCGAGCAGGCCGAGCTGCTGCAGGGCGGCGAGCGTGGCCACGTGCAGTGCGCGGCGGTTGCCGTCGGCGACGCGGATGGCGATGCCGATGCCGCGTGAACGCACGCCGATCGCCTGCACCCCGTCGGCGCCGACCTTGCTCACCCAGTCGCCGCCGCCGAAGCGCATCAGCATCAGGTCGCTGCGGCTGGTGCCGGAGACCAGGTCCGGGTGGCGCGTCATCGCATAGGCAAGGGCGGCGAGTTCCGGCGTCTCGCCCGCCGCCAGCCGGCAGAAGGTGTGCGCCAGCGCCGACAGCGGCATCGCGTAGTTGGGCGCGCTGCAGCCGTCGATGCCCATCGGCAGGTCGCGTTCGCCGGCGAAGCGCTCGACGCTCGCCCGCACGCGCCGCTGCAGCGGTCCGTCGGGGTCGAGATAGCCGGCGAACGGCTGGCCGTGCATGCGGCAGTACGCCAGGAAGCCGGCGTGCTTGCCCGAGCAGTTGTGGTGCAGTTGCGAGAAGCGCGCGCCCGGCGGCGGGCAGGTGGACGTGTGGGTGTAGTAGCTCGGCGGGTGGCAGCCGCAGCGCAGGTCGCGCTCGCTCGCGCCGATGCGCTCGAGCATCCGCTGCACCACGGCCAGGTGCATCGCCTCGCCGCCGTGACTGGCGCACATCAGCGCCAGCATCTGCGAGTCGAAGCCGAAGTGCGCCATCCCGCCATCGGCGACGAAGCCGAGTGCCTGCAGCGGCTTCAGTGCCGAGCGGGTGAAGTTCAGGCCGTGCGCGTCACCGACGCCGGCGACCAGCGCGCCCTTCGCGTCGACCACGGCGATCGAGCCGGTGTGCACGCACTCCGGAAAACCGCCGCGCGTGGTGCGCACCAGCGGGACATGCTCAGGGGCGTTGTTCATGCCGGCGCTCGGTTCGGCGGGTCTTCCAGGTTGATGCGGCGGCGATCATAGCCGTGCGGTCGACGGCGGCGGTCACACTTACCCCGGTGGACGCGCGATCGGGACGCCGGGGCGCCCGGTTGCGCTCATGTCCTCCGGCGCCCGCCCTCGGCGGGCGCCTCCCCCTTTACTTCGCTCCACCGGGCACCCCGGCGTCCCGATCTCGGTGCCACATTGCAGTGCCGGTAGCAGGGCGCGACGGTGGATTGCCGAGGCAGGCGGGTGGCCGCCGTAGCGAAGTGAAGGAGGAGCGGCGGGCAAGGCCCGACGCGGGGGACATGAGCGCAGGCGGCCGCCCGCCTGCCTCGGCGAGCACCGCCAGGTCAGCCCCGCCCGCGAAGGAAATGACGAGACGTCATGCCGCGGCAGCGCCGGCAGCCGCGAGCCGCGTCGCCACCTCCTTGCGGTAGCGGTTCAGTTCCTGCACCGTCGCGAAGGTGCGCTCGAACAGCAGGCCCATGTTGTGCAGGATGCGCTCGACGACTTTGCTCTCCCACGCATCGTCGAAGCGGATCTGCGCGTCGAGCCAGCGCTCCAGCCACGCCGGGTCGGGCAGGCGGGACTGCACGGTGTCGTTGGGGAACAGCGCCCGGTTCACATGCAGGTTGGTCGGATGCAGCGCCTGGGCGGTCCGGCGGGCGGAAGCCATCAGCACGCCGACTTTGGCGAAGGCGGCACGCGCCGTGTCGCCGACCTCGGCCAGGTACTTCTTCATGTAGCGCAGATAGGCGCCGCCATGGCGGGCCTCGTCCTGCGACAGCAGCCGGTAGATGTGCTTGATCACCGGCTCGGTGTGCCACTCGGCCGCCCGCCGGTACCAGTGGTTCAGCCGGATCTCGCCGCAGAAGTGCAGGGTCAGCGTCTCCAGCGCCGGCGCCGGGTCGAACTCGAAGCGCACGTTGTGCAGTTCCTGCGCCGTCGGCACCAGGTCGGGGCGGAAGCGCCGCAGGTACTCCATCAGCACCAGCGCGTGCTTCTGTTCCTCGTAGAACCACACGCTCATGAAGGCGGAGAAATCCGAGTCGTGGCGGTTGTCGCGCAGGAACATCTCGGTGGCCGGCAGCGCCGACCACTCGGTGATGGCGTTCATCTTGATCGTCCGCGCCTGCTCGTCGGACAGCCTGTCCGCTTCGAACCGGTCCCACGGCACGTCGCGGTCCATGTTCCAGCGCACCGCTTCGAGCGATCTGAACAGTTCCGGGTACAGCATGCTCATCGGGCCCACTCCGTCTCAGCTGGCGGCCCTGCGCTTCAGAAGCCGCATCAGTCCGCCGAGCAGCGGAATCTTCTCATACAGCTCCTCCGCGGCGTCCCAGTAATCGCGGTGGTGGCACACCCGGCCGTCGGCGGCGAACCGCAGGTGGCTGGCGCCGTGGATCACCTGTTCCGCACTGCCCAGCCGCCGGGCACGGAAGCGGAAGTCCCAGGTCAGGAAGGCGCTGTCGCCCGCGGCGACAGCCTCGCGCACGACGAAGCGCGGCGCGTCCACCTGCTCGAACATGTGGCTGAAGATCCGCCGGATCGCCGCGACGCCGCGCACCTCGTTGAACGGGTCCTTGAAGTACGCGTCCCGGGCATAGATCTCGTCGATCCGCGGCAGGCTCTCCGGCGAGAGCGACTCGAAGAACGCGCGCACGCGCTCGACCCGGTGGCCGCTCATGCGCCGGTCGCCCTGCGCACCGCGGCGAACTGCAGCCGGTACGGCAGCAGGCGCAGCAGCTTCAGCCAGCGGGTGAAGCGCTTCGGGTAGTCGATCTCGAACTCGCCGGCGGCGATCCCGTCGAGGGTGACGCGCGCCGCGTCCTCGGCCTTCATCAGCGCCGGCATGGCGAAGCGGTTCTTCTGCGTCAGCGGCGTGTCGACGAAGCCCGGGTTGACCAGGTACACGCCGATGCCGAGCGGCCGCAGGTCGCCGTACAGCGACTCGGTGAAGTTGATCAGCGCCGCCTTGCTGGCGCCGTAGACCAGCGACTTCGGCAGCCCGAGGTAGCCGGCCACCGAGGCGACGATGGCGATGCCGCCGCTGCCCTGCCGGCCGAGCACCGGCAGGATCGCGTCGACGCAGTTCAGCACGCCGTGCAGGTTGACCTCCAGCAGCTGGCGCGCTTTGGCGAGGTTCCAGTGCGGCGCATCCGGCTCCGCCGCCGGCCCGCCGGCGACGGGGCCCGGGTGCGCGCGCATCTCGACATGGGTTCCGGCAACCACGAGCGCGAGATCGAAGCCGCCCCAGGCCCGCCCGATCGCCTTCGCCGCCGCCTGCACGCTCGCCACGTCGGTGACGTCCAGCGGCAGGATCAGCGCCTCCGGGTCGCCGCCGGCGACTTTCTCCAGGAGGTCGCGCTTGCGCGCCGACAGCGCCACTTTCGCGCCGCGGCCGAGCAGGTCGCGGGCGATCGCGGCGCCGATTCCATAGGAGGCGCCGATCACCCACACGCGCCGGCCGCGGTAATCGGCGAACGGCGGGTTCAGCGGGCCGAACAGCCCCGGCAGCGGCGCCCGGGCGGCGCGCGCCGCGCGGGCTGCCCGGCGATGCACGGCCGAGCTCATGGCCGGCTGAAGGAAATGAGCACCTCGCCGATCCTGAAGCCCCAGAAGGTCATCACCGCGCGGTTAAGCATCACCTTCTCGTCGATCAGGAACATCCAGTCGTCGAAGTCGATGTCGTAGCGCTTGCCTTCCCGGGTTTTCAGCATGAAGGTGTACGACCAGTTCAGCGCGTTGCCGGCGACCACGCCGGCTGCCTCGCCCTTGACGTCGGCGGCGGTGCCGCGCCAGCGCCCTGGCTCGCCGGCCACCGGGCGCAGCGTCCAGATCCGCTTTTCCTTCTCGCCGTCGGACCAGACGAAGTCCTCGTCGAGCGTGCCGACGTCGCCCTGCCAGCTGGCGTTGATCGTCACCACGAAGCGGCGCTGCACCTGGCCGGCCCGGTCCGTGACGAGGCCGTGGCCGGTCAGGGTGCCGTCGAAGTAGCGCTGCAGATCGAGCGCCGGCTTCTCCTTTGCATAGACCTGCGGGTCGACCGAGCTGCAACCGGCGGCCAGCGCCAGCGCGCCGGCGGCGACGACGAGCCGCGTCAGAATTCGTTTCAGCATCGACTGCTCCTCAGAAATGCCGCCGGCGCCACGCGACGGCGAGCCACGCCGCGGCGAGCAGCTTCAGTCCGCACGGCACCACCGCGTAGGTGAAGGCGAGCGCCTGCAGCGCCGCCGCGTCCTGCGCGCCGCGCGCGTAGCCCAGCGCCTCGAGCAGGGTCAGCGCCAGCGCGCCGGCCACCGCCAGCACCAGCTTGTTGACGAAGTTCCACAGGCCAAAATACGCCCCCTCGCGCTGGCCGCTGTGGCCGTTGGCGTCGATCACCCGCGCCAGCAGGGCCGGCGGCAGCGCGAGATCGGCGCCGAACGCCAGTCCCGACAGCGCGCAGATCGCCGCGAAGGCGCCGAGCGCGCCGGCCGGCAGCCAGTAGGCCCAGACGAAGGCCGCCACCGCGATCACCATGCCGGCCAGCCACAGCGCGTGCAGGCTGTAGCGGCGTGCCAGCCGTGTCCACAGCGGCATGCCGGCGGCGCCGGCAAGGAAGTACACGGCGAGGAACGCCGGCGCGTAGGCGGCCAGTCCGAGCCGGTCGGCGACGAAGAAGACGAACACGGTGGCGGTGATCGACGGCGCCAGCGCGTTGAGCGCGAACACGCCGAGCAGCCAGCGCGTGTTGGCGTTCGCCAGCGGCACGACGAAGGCGAAGTACGGATTGCCCGGCGGCAGCGGCCGCGACCGCGGCGGGCGCGGCGCCCGCCGGACGAGCGCTGCCAGGCCGAGTGCCAGCAGGGCGACCAGCACCGCCGAGGCGACGCCGTAGCCGGCCAGAGGCGGCAGGCTGCCGCCGATCAGCACGCCGATCAGCCCGGCGCCCTCGCGCGCACCGGTGATGCGCGCGCGGCCGGCGTCGTCGTGCGCCAGCTCGGCCCCCCAGGCCTGGTAGGCGACGATCGCCAGCGAGTAGCCGAGGTAGGCCGCCACCAGGGTGAAGAACAGCCACGCCGCCTGTTCGCCGGGGCCGATCGACTGCAGCGGCCGGAACAGCAGATGGAAGGCGACCGCCAGCACCGGCACGCCGAGCACGATCGGACGCAGGTAGGCGCCGCGCGCCTTCTGCGCGTCGACCCAGCTGCCGAGCAGCGGGTCGGCCACCGCGTCGACCAGCCGCGTGGCCAGCAAGATCAGGCCGATCGTCTGCAGCGACAGCGCCGTGCGGGCGGCGTAGAAGTCCGGCAGCAGGATATTCAGCGGCAGCGCCGTCATCATCAGCGGCACCGCCAGCAGACTGTAGGCGCCGAGCGCTGCCGCCGGGCTGGCGCCGCCGGGCGCCGCGCGTGCCGCCGCCGCGCCCGATGCAACGAGCGCGGCCGGCTCCGGCGCGTGCGGCGGCGTCATCGTCAGCCGGGCGCCGCTCAGCGTCCGGCCGGGCGGATCGGCGCCATCTTCAGCAGGCCGTCGCGCAGCTGCGGCGAGCGGGTACGATCGTCGAGCCAGATGGCGAAGAAGGCCTGCGAAAAGGCCGGCTCGTCGATGCTGCCGAGGAACCGGCCATCGAAGTAGAAGCGGGCGCCGACGCCGGGCAGGTTGACGCCGGCCAGCCGCCGGCCCTTCTCGACGTCGGGAAAGAGCTTCGCCATCTGCTCGTGCCAGCGCGCCCGCTGCGCTTCGGTGCCGAAGCCGAGCCGCTCGATCTCGTCGCGGCTGGCCCCGGCGATGCCCTTGCCGTCGAGCCGTCGCGCATAGGTCAGCTCGAGGACGAAGCTGTGCGCCGTCGGCTCGGCCGGCTCGAAGCGCGCCGGCACGTACAGCGCCGCGTCGTAGACGTGCAGGCCGAACCAGGTCAGCCTGCCGGTGCCCGCCAGCGCTACGTCGCCGACGTACTTGCGCACGTGCGCCGGCGGCTGCGACGAGGCATCGACGGCCGCGCTGGCGGCGACGGGCAGGGCCATCGTCGAGGCGGCGAAGAGGGCGGCGGCGAGACTGTTTGGCGACATCGGTTGGTTGCGCTTCGGTGCGCGCTCAGGCCTTCTCGAGCGTGTATTGCGTGACATCGGTGTTGCCCTCGGCAAAGGCGGCCTCGCAGTAGGCGAGGTAGAAGTGCCAGATCCGCAGGAAGCGTTCGTCGAAGCCCTGCGCGCGCACGGCGGCCAGCCGCGCGAGGAAGCGCGTCCGCCAGCTGGCGAGTGTCCTGGCGTAATGGCTGCCGAACGAGTGGGCGCCGGCGACCCGCAGTCCGGCGCGCGCTGCCTGTCGGCGGAATTCGCTCGGGCTGGGCAGCATGCCGCCGGGGAAGACGTACTGCTGGATGAAGTCGCTGCTGCGGCGATAGCGGTCGAACAGCCGGTCGGCGATCTCGATCGTCTGCACGCAGGCGCGGCCGCCCGGCTTCAGGCAACGCGCCAGGGTCGCGAAATACGACGGCCAGTAGGCTTCGCCGACCGCCTCGAACATCTCGATCGAGGCGATGCCGTCGAACTGCTCGCGCTCGTCGCGGTAGTCCTGCAGGACCAGCTCGCCGGGCAGGTCCTGGCGCTCGAGCCGCGCCTGCGCGTAGTGCAACTGCGCTGCCGACAGCGTCAGACCCTTGACCAGGTGGCCGGCGCGGGCGGCGGTTTCGGCGAAGCCGCCCCAGCCGCAGCCGATCTCGAGCACGCGGCTGCCGGGCGCCAGCCGAAGCTCGTCGAGCACGCGCCGGTACTTCGCCCGCTGCGCGGCGGCCAGCTCCTGCTCGTCCGCCGGCGCGTGCGGATCGGTCGGCGCCTGCTCGAACAGCGCGCCCGAGTAGGTCATCGTCGGGTCGAGCCACAGCGCGTAGAAGGCGTTGCCGAGGTCGTAGTGGGCGTGGATGTTCCGCTTCGCCTGCTCCCTGGTGTTGCGGTTGAACCAGTGCCTCAGCCGGTACGCCAGGCCGCCCCAGAACGAGCCGTAGATCATCGACTCGGCGGCGTCGCGGTTGCGGACGAAGTACTTCAGCACCCGCACCGGGTCGTCGGTCGACCAGTCGCCGCTGACGAAAGATTCGGCGAAACCGATGTCGCCGCTGCTGAGCGCCGCCTGGATCGGCGCCCAGTTGTGCAGCCTGATGTGCGCCTGCGGGCTGCCGGCACCGAAGCGCGCCCGCTGCCCGTCGGGGAAGGTGAGTTCGAGCGTGCCGCTGGAGAAGCGGTCGAGCATGCGCAGCGCCCAGCGCGCCGAGGACGGGAACGACGACGCATCGAGCGTGCCGCCGCCGGCAGCGGGGGAGGAGAGGGCGAGTTCGGTGTTCATCGGCTGACGTCTAGGGCAGGCGGTTTGGGTTTGGAGAAGAACGGCACGCGCTTGACCCAGAGCTTCAGCGCCTGCCAGTGGATGCGGCCGACCAGGAAGGCGGTGAACGCCGGGTAGGCGAAGCGGGTGCGCAGCAGCCGGCGTTCGTCGAGCGGCGCCAGGCGGCCTTCGATCGAAGTCTGCAGCAGCGGGCCGTCGGCGTCGTCGTAGTCGATGCGGCCGACGAAGCGCTCGCCGTCGGCGCGCCGCGCCAGCATGAAGCGGAAGCGGTAGCGGCCTTCGACCTTGCAGAACGGCGAGACGTGGAACACCTTGCGCGCCGTCAGTTCCTCGCCCCAGGCAAGCGGCCTGCCGTCGGCGTGCGCCAGCAGGTAGCAGTGTCGTTCGCCGAAGGTGTTGTTGACCTCGCACAGCACCGCGCGCAGGGCGCCGTCGCGGCGATGGCAGAACCAGAAGCTGACCGGGTTGAAGACATAGCCCAGCACGCGCGGCAGCGTGTGCAGCCAGGCCTCGCCGGTGGCATCGGCGATGCCTTCGCGCGACAGCAGCCGGTCGATCCACGCCAGCGGATCGCCGCCGTCGCCGTGGTCGGCGTCGTGCAACGACAGCCAGCCGAAGCGGTTGCGCGCCAACCGTCGGAACGGCCACGGCCGCGCCGCCAGCGTGCGCATCGGCAGGCGCAGGAAGAAGCTGCGGTAGGCGAACGCATGCCGCGCCGGCCGCAGCCGCGTGTGGCGGACATGGCCGAGGCCGATGCTGGCGGTGGTCAGTGGAGGCATGCGCTCTAACGGTTGTCGGTCGAAGGATTGCCGCGACGGTTCAGGCGGCCAGCCGCTGCGGTCGGCGGGCCAGCGCGGCCAGCGCGCCGGCCGCGGCCAGTCCCGACTTCAGGCCGTCCTCGTGGAAGCCGTAGCCGGTCCACGCGCCGGCCAGCCACACGCGGCGCCGTCCCTGCACATCCGGCAGGCGCTGCTGCGCCTCGATCATGCGCGCGTCGAAGATCGGGTGCGAATACTCGAATTCCGCGATCACCGTCTGCGGATCCGGCTCGACCAGCGGATTCAGGCTGACGAACACCGGGGTGCGGAACGGCAGCGGCTGCAGCCTGTTCAGCAGGTAGGTGACCGACACGGCCGGATCGGCGGCGCCGTCGCTCAGGTAGTTCCACGACGACCACACCGAGCGCAGCTTCGGCATCAGCCGCGCATCGGTGTGCAGCACCGCGCGGTTGGGCTGGTAGCGCGCACCGGCCAGAACGCCGCGCTCGGTGTCGTCCGCATCGGCGAGCATCGCCGCCGACTGGTCGCTGTGGCAGGCCAGCACCACCTGGTCGAAGGCCTCGACGCCGCGCGCCGTGCGCACGCTGACCTTGCCTGCCGCTTCGTTGCGCCGCACCTCGAGCACCGGCGTCGCCAGACGCAGGTCCGTCAGCCGGGCGGCGATCCGCTGCACGTACTGCCGCGCGCCGCCGGCCACCGTGAACCACTGCGGCCGGTCGGCGACCTGCAGCAGGCCGTGGTTGTGGCAGAAGCGGACGAAGGTGGCCAGCGGATAGCCCAGCATGGTGCGCATCGGGCACGACCAGATCGCCGCGGCCATCGGCAGCAGGTACCAGCGGCGGAAGCTCTCGCCGTAGCGGTGCCGGTCGAGGAATTCGCCGAGCGTCTGCTCGCCCGCCTGCTCGGCGCCCTGCGCGATGCGGGTGGCCTGGCGATTGAAGCGCAGGATGTCGGCCAGCATGCCGAGGAAGCGCGGCGAGGCCAGGTTGCGCCGCTGCGCGAACACGCCGGCCAGATCGGTACCGGCCCATTCGATGCGCCGGCCGCCGACGGTCGGCACGCTGACGGCGAACGACATGTCGCTCTTGGCGGTCGGCACGCCGAGTTCGGCGAGCAGCCGGATCAGGTTCGGATAGGTCCGCTCGTTGAAGACCAGGAAGCCGGTGTCGACCGGATGCTCGACGCCGTCGAGCCGCACGTCGACCGTGTTGGTGTGGCCGCCGAGGCGCCGCTCGGCTTCGAAGAGCGTGACCTGGACGCCGTGCTGCCGCTCGGCGAGCAGCGCGTGCGCGCAGCCGAGTCCGGCGATACCGCTGCCGACGATGGCGACTTTCATTGAAGAGCCTCGATCGCGCGCGCCGCGCGCAGTAGTGGACCGGCGGCCGCCGCGTCAGCGCCGCGGGCCGGTCGGGTTGGAAAGGACAGGGATGCCGGGCGCGCTGCGCGCCGGCGACAGCGCGAGGCTCTGGCTAACCAGCCGTGCGCTTGTCGAACTCGACCATCGCGTAGGCCGAGTGGTTGTGAATGGCCTCGAAGTTCTCCGACTCGACGGTGTAGGCGAGCACGCGGTCGTCGGCATTCAGCGCCAGCGCCACGTCGCGCACCACGTCCTCGACGAACTTCGGGTTGTCGTAGGCGCGCTCCGTCACGTACTTCTCGTCGGGGCGCTTGAGCAGCGCCCACATCTCGCTGGAGGCGGCAGCTTCGGCGATCCGCACCTGCTCCTCGATCGTCATCGGTGCCGCCAGCTCGACGCCGATCACGATGTGCGCCCGCTGGTTGTGCGCGCCGTAGTCGGAGATCTTCTTGCTGCACGGGCAAAGGCTGGTCACCGGCACGGTGACCTTCTGCAGCACCCGCACGCCGCTCGCGCCGGCCTCGGCGCGCAGGGTCACCTGGTAGTCCATCAGGCTGCGCACGCCGGACACCGGCGCCGACTTCATGATGAAGTACGGCAGCCGCACTTCGATCTCGCCGCGGGTGGCCTCCAGCCGCGACAGCATCGACGCCATCAGCGTGCGCATCGAGGCGGCCGACAGCGGTTCGGCATGGCCGCTGAGCACCTCGATGAAGCGCGACATGTGCGTGCCCTTCATCTGCGCCGGCAGGCCGACGAACATGTCGACCGAGGCCACCGACGGCTGGCTGCCGCCGGCGGTGGCCACCTGCACCGGGTGGGTCAGCGAGCGGACGCCGACGCGGGCGATCGCGACATTGCGCAGATCGTGGCTCGCTTGCACATCGGGAAGGAACATCGGGTCGGGCGCGTTCATCGGCGAATCCTGAATTGTCCCCGATCTGGCCACGCGGCGCGCCGACGGCGCGCCGCTTCGGGCACAAGGAAACTTCCACGTGACGCTGCCCGCTGCCCATATCAACCCCGCGGCTCACCGGGTTTCGAGCAACTGCTCGATGCGGCCGGTCAGACGGCGATCGAGCGAATCGACCGCGCCGGGGAACGACGCCACCGCGCGCCCCTGCCGGTCAATCAGGTACTTGTGGAAGTTCCATTGCGGCACCTCGCCGGTTTCCCGGGCCAGCGCCGCGAAGAACGGATTGGCAGTCTGCCCGACCACCCCCGACTTCGCAAACATCGGGAAGCGCACGCCGTAGACGTCGAAGCACTGCTCGGCGATTGCCCGGTTGCCCTTCGGCTCCTGGCGGAAGTCGTCCGACGGGAAGCCGGTCACCACCAGCCCGCGCGCGGCATAGCGACGGTGGAGCTTCTGCAGCCCCTCGTACTGCGGCGTGTAACCGCAGGCGCTGGCGGTGTTGACCGCCAGCACCACCTTGCCGACGTACTGGCAGAGGCTTTGTGGCTGCTCGTCCTGCAGGCGCGGCAGGGTGTGATCGAGCATCGGCGGGCAGTTCGGACGGGGATCGGCCGACGCTTCGTTTGTCCAGCCCAGCGCCAGGACGGCGACCAGCGCCGACATGGCGGCCAGGCGGAACCCCGACCTTGACGGGGTGGCCGCTGCGCCTGGGTTTCTGGTAAGTGTGCTAGTGCTCACTGTCAAGCTGTTTCCTGATTGGCGATGTTCCGCTGCTTGTCTGGCGAGGTGCGTGGGCGACGTGTTGGGACAGATCACCCGAAAAATTGTCCTAGTCAAACTGTCGACGTAAGAGTTATCATAGCGCCTTCAATTGGAAAGTCAAATGTTTGTCTATGACAAAAGTAATCGTGACAACCAGTCAGGGGAAGGGCTCCGAGTTGCCGGCGTTTGTCGACCAATGAGCGTCGAAACTGCGCGGGCGCTGGTCAGCCTGACGATCGCCTCGGTCGAGCGCGACACCGGGCTGTCGAAGGACACGCTGCGGGTCTGGGAGCGGCGCTATGGCTTCCCGGTGCCGGAGCGCGACGCAGCCGGCGAGCGCCTGTACCCGCCCGACCAGGTGGACAAGCTGCGGACGCTGAAGCGGCTGCTCGACCTCGGTCATCGGCCGGGCAGGATCGTCGGTCTGCCGATCGATGACCTGCAGCGGCTGGCGCAGGCCAGTGCTGCGCCGTCGCTTCGTGGCCTGCAGCCGGTGCACGAGCAGGACGAACTCGACGGGCTGCTGGGTCTGCTCACCTCGCATCGGATCGACGATCTGCGCAACGACCTTGCGCAACTGCTGCTGCGCAAGGGGCTGGCACGCTTCATTGCCGAGGTGGTCGCGCCGATGAACGAGATGGTCGGCGACGCGTGGAGCCGCGGCACCGTGCAGATCTTCGAGGAGCACCTGTACAGCGAGGCGGTGCAGCGACTGCTGCGCAATGCGATCGCCTCGATGCAGCGCACCGACGAGCGGCCGCGCGTGCTGCTGACCACCTTCCCGCAGGAGCCGCACGGGCTCGGCATCCTGATGGCGGAGGCGACCTTCGCGCTGGAGGGCTGCCACTGCAGCTCGCTCGGCGTGCAGACGCCGCTGTGGGACATCGTGCTGGCGGCCAGCGCGCAGCGCGCCGACATCGTCGCCCTGTCGTTCTCCGCCGCGGTCAATCCCGGCCAGGCGCTCGACGGACTGACCGAGCTGCGCGACAAGCTGCCGTCGCCGGTCGAGATCTGGGCCGGCGGCAACTGTCCGACGCTGCACCGGCGCCCGCCGCAGGGTGTGCTGGCGCTGAAGTCGCTCGACGGCGTGGCGCCGGCGCTGCAGCGCTGGCGGCAGGCGCACAAATCGTCCTAGTTCTCTACGAGGCGTCATGAGCAGCGCGCCGCGGCTGCGGCTGGTGCTCGGCGACCAGCTCGATCCGGACAGCCCGTTGCTGGCGGACCTCGACGCCGGTCGCGACCGCATCGTGCTGATCGAGGCGCCGGGAGAGGCCGGCCACGTGCCCAGCCACCAGGCGCGCATTGCGCTGTTCCTGTCGGCCATGCGGCACTACGCGGCGCAGCTGCGCTCGCGAGGCCTGCCGGTGATCCACGTCGCGCTCGACGATCCGCGCTACGCCGACGTGCCAGGCCTGGTCGAGCGGCTCGCGCGGGTCGCCGCCGAGGTCGGCGCGCGCGAGCTGATG
Organism: Burkholderiales bacterium; assembly: GCA_016716275.1. Lineage (GTDB taxonomy): Bacteria > Pseudomonadota > Gammaproteobacteria > Burkholderiales > Burkholderiaceae_F > JADJWR01. The sequence goes on from JADJWR010000001.1 coordinate 278,669, forward strand.
GTCGTCGAACCGGGCGAATGGCGGCTGGCACGCGCGATCGAGCAGTCGTGCGCCGAGGCCGGCATCGGCCTGACGGTGCTGCCCGACGGGCACTTCCTGTGCTCGCGCGCGCAGTTCGCCGGCTGGGCGGGCGAGCGGCGCGAACTGCGGATGGAGCACTTCTATCGCTGGATGCGCCGGCGTCACCGGGTGCTGCTCGACGACGGCCAGCCGGCCGGCGGCCGCTGGAACTTCGACGCCGACAACCGCCGCGCCTTTCCGAAGGCGGGTCCCGGCGACATCCCGCCGCCGGCGCGCTTCGCGCCCGACGAGATCACGCGCGAGGTGCTGGCCCTGGTGCGGCGCCGGTTCGCCGATCACCCCGGCTCGCTCGACGACTTCGGCTGGCCGGTGACGCGCGCGCAGGCGCTGGCGGCGCTCGACCGCTTCGTCGAGACGCGGCTCGCCGGCTTCGGCCGCACCCAGGACGCGATGTGGACCGGCACGCCGTTCGGCTGGCACGCGCTGCTGTCGAGCAGCCTGAACCTGAAGCTGCTGAACCCGCGCGAAGTGATCGCCGCGGCCGAGGGCGCGTGGCGGACGCGCGGGCTGCCGCTGGCGAGCGTCGAGGGGTTCATCCGCCAGGTGCTCGGCTGGCGCGAGTTCATCCGCGGCGTGTACTGGCAGTTCATGCCGCAGCTGGCAGAGGCCAACTTGTTCGGCCATCGCCGCGCGCTGCCGCGCTGGTACTGGAGCGGCGAGACGCGGATGAACTGCATGCGCCAGGTCATCGGCCAGACGATGGCGCACGGCTATGCGCACCACATCCAGCGGCTGATGGTCACCGGCCAGTTCGCGCTGCTCGCCGAGGTCGATCCCCGGCAGGTGGCCGAGTGGTACCTCGCTGTCTACGTCGACGCCGTCGAGTGGGTCGAACTGCCCAACGTCGCCGGCATGGCGCTATATGCCGACGGCGGCCGCTTCACCAGCAAGCCGTACGTCGCCAGCGGCGCCTACATCCGCCGGCAGAGCAACTACTGCGCCGGCTGCGCCTACCGGCCCGAGGTCCGCGTCGGCGAGCAGGCCTGCCCGGTCTCCACGCTGTACTGGAACTTCCTCGACCGGCACGAGCAGCGCCTCGCCGCCAGTCCGCGCACGCTGCTGATGGCCAGGAGCGTCGCGCGCCTCGGCGGCGCCGAGCGGGCGGCGATCCGTGCCCGAGCCGCCGAAATGCTCGACAATCCCGACCGCCTTTGAGCCAACCAGGCGGAGCGACGCAGATGAGGCTGAACCAGCGGGTGGCGATCATCACCGGCGCGGCGCAGGGCATCGGCGCCGCCTGCGCGCAGGCCTTCGCCGCCGAGGGCGCGCGGGTGGTCGTTTCCGACGTCAACGAGGTGGGCGGCACGGCACTGGTGCGCGAGATCGCCGCTGCCGGCGGCACCGCCGTCTTCTGCCGCGCCGACGTCGGCGAGAGGCGCGACGCCGAGCGGCTGGTGGCGCACGCGGTCGAGCACTTCGGCCGCCTCGACGTGCTGGTCAACAACGCCGGCATCGTGCACGCCGCCGAGTTCGTCGACCTGGCGGAAGAGGACTTCGACCGGGTGCTGCGCGTCAACCTGAAGGGCTCGTTCCTGTGCGCGCAGTCGGCGGTGCGGCAGATGCTGGCGCAACCGCCGCGCGCCGGCAGCGAAGGCAGCCGCGGCGTGGTGATCAACATGTCGAGCGTCAACGCCGTGCTGGCGATCGCCAACCAGGTGCCGTACACGGTCAGCAAGGGCGCGCTGAACCAGCTCACCAAGGTGATGGCGATCGGCCTGGCCGACAAGGGCATCCGGGTGGTCGGCATCGGCCCCGGGTCGATCGCCACCGAGCTGCTGAAGACGGCGGTGCTGACCAGCGAGGCGGCCGCCAACCGCATCCTGTCGCGAACGCCGATGGGCCGGCTCGGTGAACCGGCGGAGATCGCCCGCGTCGCCGTCTTCCTCGCCAGCGACGATGCGTCCTACCTGACCGGCACCACGCTGTATCCCGACGGCGGCCGGCTGGCGCTGAACTACCTGATGTAGGCGGCGCGCCCGCTGCGGGCAGGGTCAGTAGAAGACCGTCAGCACGCCGGTGAAGGCGTACAGGCTGCAGCCGCTGATCTCGCCGTTGGCGTAGAAGCCGACCAGCGGCAGGTCGCCGAGCTGCTGCGCGATAACGCGCAGCTCGTCGTGCTGCTCACCGAACAGGTGCGTGCCGCGGCCGGTGCAGGAGACGTAGATCGCGCCCTTCGGCGCCACCGTCCGGCGCTGCCGTTCCGACTGCTCGTGCAGGTGATCGCGGATCTCGGCGCAGATGCGCGTCAGGTCCTTGCGCGCGGCGGACTCGTCGCGCACGCAGAACCGCACCGTCTGCCCAGGTTCGATCGGCGTGCCGACAGCCACTGCGCCGCGGGCCGGATCGATCGCCACCACCGGCCGCACCAGGTAGTCGTCGCGCCGGATGCGCTCGCGCAGCACCGCCGGCTCCGGCTCGATGCCGACGAACAGCAGGCCCCGCCGGCCGAGCACCTTCAGCCGGGCCAGTGCCTCGCGCGTGCGCTCGGTCTGGCTCAGCGCAGCGACGTTCTCGACGATGCCCGCGTCCTGCAGCAGCGCATCGAAGGCGCGCTCGTCGTCGAGGGTGGCGATCAGATTGTCCTCGCCGGCGGTGATCTTGCGCCGCCGGCTGCCGGGCAGCGGATGGCAGCCCTGGGTGACCCGCGACACCAGTGGCACGTCGGAGGCAAACACCACGCCGGACAGCCCGCCGCGAAGCACGCGGTCGGCGATCGTCACCGGCGCCTCGCGGCCGCTGGCCAGCCCGCCGAACAGGCCGCCGCTGTCGAGCTTGCCCGCCATGTCCTCGATCAGTCCGGGCAGGCCGGGTGCGCTCGGGTCGGCGTGCACCAGCGCGGTGTAGGCGGCGCTGCTGGCACGGTCGGTGCGCGTGCCGCGCGCCGGCGGGCGCTGCGTGCCGGAGAAGATGTTGAAGCTGCCCGGCTCGAAGCGGCCGAGCATGATCGCCAGCGCCGGCTCGTCGACGTACTCGACGCCCGTTGCGCAGATCGCCGAGGCACTGGCGCCGACCCAGTTCGGCACGCCGGTGCGCGACTTCAGCAGGGCGAGGATCGTGCCGACCTGGGCCAGCAGGCCTTCGGTGAGGTAGACGAAGCCGAGGTTGGGTCCTCGTTGCGTCGCGTCGTCGGCCGCCTGCGCCGCCAGCTGGGCGAGGCACAGGTCGACCGCGGTGCCGCCGTCCGGATGCGCCGCGTGGGCGTAGCGGAAGCGCATCGGCGCTCAGTCGCGTGACGACGAACGCCGCTTGCGCTGGCGCGCAGCCTTCGGCGCCGGCGCTGCGGCCGGCGCCTGTTTCTCGCCCTGCTCGCCCCGGCGCGCGCTGGGCGACTTCGCGGCCGCCGGCTGGGCCGCCGCCCTGGCTGCCGCCTGCGCCTCGGCGGCGGCGGTGGCGGCGATCTTGGTGAACTGCTCCTGCAAGGTGTTCCACCAGGCGGTCGGGTTCAGCGGCAGGGCGGCCGCTGCAGCGGCCGCCGTGGCGCGCGGACTGCGCCGTCGCTTGTGCGCCGGCGGCGATGCTGCGGCGCCGGCCGCCGCGCCGCCGTGCATCGACGGCATCGGCTGGCCGGCGGCGTAGGGCCAGGTGGCCGCCGCCGCGGGCTGCGGTGGCGGCTGCGCCGCGGCAGTCGACAGCATCGCCCCGCCAAAGGACTTCAGCGTGGCGATCGTGTTGCGCTGGACCTCGAGGCTCTGCACAGTGGTCCGCAGCATGCTCAGGTTCAGGTTCAGCCACTGCTCGACCGCGCGCAGGTCGGCGATGCGCTTGTCCAGCTCCTCGACGTCGAGCGTCGGCGCGATCATCGACGGCAGCGTCTGCGGCAGGCGGGTGGCGAACTGCGCCATGCTCGACGGCGTCGGCAGCGTCGGCAGGCCGGTCACGCCCCACACCTTCCTGACCAGGTCGAAACCCTCGCTGACGCCCATGAAGGGCAGCGCTGCCGCCTTCGTCTTGCCGGCCATCGTCTCCTCCGCGTTCGCTTGCAGGACCGCTTCAGTATCGCACCGGCGAGCGCTGCTGCGCCGCTTTGCCTACCACCACCTTCTGCTCGATCGCGCCGAAGATCGACGTGCCGTCGGCATCGAACATCTCGATGCGCACAGTGTCGCCGTGCTTCATGAACGGCGTCGCCGGCTTGCCGTCGGCGATCATCTCCAGGGCCCGCTTCTCGGCGATGCACGAGTAGCCCTTCGCCGGGTCCTTGTTGCTGACCGTGCCCGAGCCGACGATGCTGCCGGCGCGCGCATTGCGTGTCTTCGCCAGATGCGCGATGAGCTGCGGGAAGTCGAACACCATGTCGAGGCCGGCGTCGGCGGCGCCGACCTGCTCGCCGTTCCAGCGCACCAGCAGCGGGCGCTGCACGCGGCGGCCGTCCCACGCCGCGCCCAGTTCGTCCGGCGTCACCGCCACCGGCGAGAAGGCGGTGGCCGGCTTGCTCTGGAAGAAGCCGAAGCCCTTGGCGAGTTCCGCCGGGATCAGGTTGCGCAAGGAGACGTCGTTGGCCAGCATCAGCAGCCGGATGTGGCTGCCGGCCTGCTCGGCCGTGGTGCCCATCGGCACGTCGTCGGTGATCACCGCCACCTCGGCCTCGAAGTCGATGCCGAATTCCTCCGCTGCGCAGACGATGTCGTCGCAGGCGCCGAGCAGGTCGTCCGAGCCGCCCTGGTACATCAGCGGGTCGGTCCAGAACGACGCCGGCATCTCGGCGCCGCGCGCCCGGCGCACCAGTTCGACGTGGTTGACATAGGCCGAGCCGTCGGCCCACTGGTAGGCGCGCGGCAGCGGCGCCATGCACTGGCGGGCATCGAAGGCGAACGCGTGGCGGGCGCGACCCTCGTTCAGTGTCTGGTACAGGTCGCTCAGCTGCGGCGCGATGAAGCGCCAGTCGTCCAGCGCGCTTTGCAGCCGGCCGGCGATGCCGCTGGCCAGGTGGGCGGTCGCCAGGTCGCGCGAGACGACGATCAACTGGCCGTCGCGGGAACCGTCGCGCAGGGTCGCAAGCTTCATCGCTTCAAGGTCGACTCGGGGATCGCGGGTATCTTAGCGGCGAGCTGACCGACGCAGGCGCCCGCCAGCGACGCGATCGCCGTACCGCGGCGCCGGCGCGCTCGGGCGATCATGCAGCCACCGATGTCGACGCTGTCCGTCTCACCCGCCGGATCGATCGCCGCACGGGCTGCCGTGGTGCTGCTCGTGACGCTGCTCGCGCATGCGTTCGTCCTGCAGCGTGTCGACACGCTGCTTGGCCGGACCGAGCCGGCGCCGGCCGGTGAAGTCGCGGTGATCAGCGCGCGAGTGCTGCCGCCGCCTGCGCCGCCGCCCGCTGCGCCGGCCAGGCCGTCGCCGCCGCCGGCGAAGCCGCGACCTGCGCCGGCGGTGAGAAGGCCCGCTGCCCCGGTGGTCGCGCCGACTGCGCCGGCCGCGCCGGCAGCCGTCCAGACCCGGCCCGAGGTCGAACCGGCGGTCGCCGTCGATGTCGGGCCGGACGCGTTCGGCGCGGAGCCGCCCTTGGGGCAGCAGACGCAGGCGAGCCAGGAGACGGCGGAGACGCCGGCGGCCGAGCCGCTCGAGAAGGCCGCCACCGCCGGGCAGCCTGAGGAGCCCGGAACGGCCGCGCAAGCGGCGCCGCCGTTCGAGGCCACCGGCGAGGCGCTGCATGCCGCACTGGCGAGCCTCGCCGGGCCGCAGTCGGCGCTGCCGGCGACGGCCCGCTACGTCTACCGGACCACCAACTCGGAACTGCGCATCGCCAGCGGCAGCAGTACCGTCGACTGGTCGCTCGCCGCCGACGGGCAGTACCGGCTGCGCCTGGCGACGACGGCGATCGGCGTGACGGTGCTCGAACTGCAGTCGGAGGGCACGCTGCGCCCGTTCGGGCTGGCGCCCGATCGCTACACCGAGACGCGGATCCGCCGCGGCGCCGTGGCGGCGAACTTCGACTGGGGCGAGCGCCGTGTCACCTTCAGCGCGCGGCCGCACCACAGGCCGCTGGACGACGGCGTGCAGGACCGAATCTCGTTCCAGTTCCAGCTGATGCTGCTCGGCCAGGCGCAACCGGAGCGCTTTCGCGAAGGCCGCCAGACGGTGCTGCGGATGGCCGGCCGCGACGACGTGTTCACCTACCGGTTCCGCTCCGCCGGCGAAGCGGTCACCGCCACCGGCGTCGGCGAACTGCAGACGGTGAAGATCGAGCGGATCGCGACCGACGCGACCGACGCGCGCATCGAGGTCTGGCTGGCGCCGTCGCTGCGCTGGCTGCCGGCCCGGCTGCGGTTCACCGATCGTTACGGTCGGGTGACGGAAAGTGTGCTCGAATCGATGCCGACATCATGAACAAGCGATGCCTGGCTGCCACCCTGTCGACCGGCCTTGCGGCGGCGATCCCCGCGGCCGCAGCCGCCGAGCTCGCCTGCGGCGAGAACGCGCCGCTGTCGAACTCGGTCCGGCTCGAGTACGCCGTCACCGCCTCCCGCTCGGTGCTCTCGCTCGCCGGCGACGGCGTGTTCGAGTTCCGCCGGCAGGGCGATGCCTACGAGATCGAGTCGTCGGTCACCGCGGTCGGCATCTTCGAGGCGAAGCAGAGCTCGGCCGGCAGCGTGCATGCCGGCGGCCTGGTGCCGCGCCGCTTCGTGCTGCAGTCGAGCCGTCGTCCGCCGCGCAGCATCGAGTTCGACTGGACCGCGAAGCGCGTGAGCTTCAGCCACACCGGGGGCGTCGAACCGACCCAGCCGCAGATGCAGGACCGGCTGAGCCTGATGATGCAGCTGGCCTGGCGCCAGCGCGCCGAGCCGCGCGCCTCGACGTTTGCGATGCCGGTGGCCGGACCGCGCCATGTGACCACCTACGTGTTCAAGGGCCAGGGCAGCGAGGCGGTGACCGTGCCGGCCGGCCGCTTCGATACCGTGAAGTTCGAGCGCCACAAGGAAAGCAGCGACGACGAGTTCGAGGTCTGGCTGGCGCCGGCCCTTTGCTCGCTGCCGGTGCGGCTGCGCTTCAGCGACGACCGCGGACTGGTGATCGAGCAACGGTTGAGCGCGGTGCGCGCGCTGTAGCGGGCCGACAGCCGGCCGACCGCAAACCCGCGCCGGCTCAGACCACCTGCAGGCCGCTGAGCTTGGGCTGCGGCGGCGGATACGACGGCGCCAGCTCGCTCAGCGTGGCGAGCAGTATCTCGCTGATCATCAGGTTGCGCTGCGTCTTGCTGTCCGATGGCACGACGTACCAGGGCGCATGCGCGGTGCCGGTGCGGCCGAGCAGTTCCTCGTAGGCGTCCTGGTACTTCTGCCACAGCTTGCGCTCTTCCAGATCCTGCGGGTTGAACTTCCAGTGCTTGTCCGGATCGTCGATCCGTTCCTGCAGGCGCTTGCGCTGTTCGTCCTTGCTGATGTGCAGGAAGCACTTGACGATCGTCGTGCCGGTTTCCGCCAGCAGCCGCTCGAACTCGACGATATGGGCCAGCCGCCGCCTGCGTTCCGCCGCGTCGATCCAGCCGTGCACGTACTCGATCAGCACCGCCTCGTAGTGCGAGCGGTTGAAGATGACGATTTCGCCTCGCCCCGGCACGTCGCGGTGGTGCCGCCACAGAAAGTCGCGGTCCTTCTCCGGTTCGGTCGGCGCCCGGTACGAAACCACGCGCACGCCGAGCGGATCGATGGCCTGGAACACCGCGCGGATCACGCCGTCCTTGCCACTGGTGTCCATTCCCTGCAGCACCAGCAGCAGCTTGTGCTGGCGCAGCGCGTAGAAGCGGTCCTGCACGGTGGCGAGTTCCGTCGCCAGCTCGGCGACGCGCCGCTTGTCGGCCGGCTTGTCGCCGACCGAAAACGGCCTGGTGGCCGCATCGAAGCGGGCGAGGTGGATCTTGCCCGGCCCGTCGATCCGATGTCGCTTCAGTCCGTCGCTCATGAGTCGCCCCGCCTTGGTCTCGCATCGTTGCTCGGTCGTGCCGCGACGAAGCTTAGTCGCCGCGCTGCTCACTCTCGCAACTGGCCACGCTGGCGCGTCGCCGGTCGGGGATTTCCCGGTGGTGCGACCGCATTCCCGATGAACCGTCGGGTCTTGCTGCGCTGCGTGGTTGTTCGATTTAGAGGTCTGGCCTACGATCCGCGCGGCAGCACAGCAGAGCATGCTGCTCGTGCCACCAGGGGACCCCCGCCCGGCCAACCGCGCGGGAATCGATGTTCAAGGAGACGTCATGAATGCACCCATGAGTCGCCGCCAGTTCTTCCGGATCTGTGCGGCGGGTATGGGCTCGTCTTCGGCCGTCGGCCTGGGCCTCGCGCCCGGCGCCGCGCTGGCCGAGGTCCGAGCCTACAAGCTGGCCCGGACGACCGAGACCCGCGGCACCTGCCCGTACTGCTCGGTCAGCTGCGGCGTGATCATGTATTCGCGCGGCGACAAGGCCAAGAACATCAAGACCCGCATCATCCATATCGAGGGCGACCCCGACCATCCGGTAAACCGCGGCACGCTGTGCCCGAAGGGCGCGGCGCTGCTCGACATGGTGCACTCGCCGAACCGCCTCCTTCACCCGGAAGTGCGCGAGGCGGGCAGCAAGGAGTGGAAGCGCATCTCCTGGGACGAGGCGTACGACCGGGTCGCCAAGCTGATGAAGGCCGACCGCGACGCCAACTTCATCGAGAGCAACGACAAGGGCGTCACCGTCAACCGCTGGAACACGACGGCGCTGCTGGCCTCGAGCGCCGCCAGCAACGAGTCCGGCTACCTGACCGTGAAGATGGCGCGCGCGCTGGGGATGGTCGCGCTCGATACCCAGGCCCGAATATGACACGCGCCAACGGTGTCCAGTCTGGGCCCGACTTTTGGCAGAGGTGCAATGACGAATCACTGGGTCGACATCAGGCATGCCGACCTGGTCCTGATCATGGGTGGCAACGCCGCTGAGGCCCATCCCTGCGGCTTCAAGTGGATCACCGAGGCGATCGAGCACCGCAAGGCGAAGCTGGTCGTCGTCGATCCGCGCTTCACCCGCTCGGCGGCGGTCGCCGACTACTACGCGCCGATCCGCGTCGGCACCGACATCGCCTTCCTCGGCGGCGTGATCAACTACATGCTGTCGAACAACAAGTTCCATGAGGAATACGTCAGGGCGTATACCAACGCGCCGTTCGTGATCAAGGAAGGGTTCGACTTCAAGGACGGCCTTTTCTCCGGCTACAACGAGAGCACGCGGCGTTACGATCGCTCGAGCTGGGGCTACGAGATCGGCAAGGACGGCTTCGCGGTGGTCGACGAGACGCTGCAGGATCCGCGCTGCGTCTTCCAGCTGCTGAAGAAGCACTACAGCCGCTACACGCCGGAGATGGTCGAGAAGGTCTGCGGCACGCCGAAGGACCAGTTCCTGAAGGTCGCCGAGATGATCGGCGGCACGTCGACGCCCGACCGGGTGATGACGATCTGCTATGCGCTCGGCTGGACCGAGCACACGGTCGGCAGCCAGAACATCCGCACGATGGCGATGATCCAGCTGCTGCTGGGCAACATGGGTCGGCCGGGCGGCGGCGTCAACGCGCTGCGCGGGCACGCCAACGTCCAGGGCATCACCGACATGTGCCTGTACTCCGACGTGCTGCCCGGCTATCTCGGCGCGCCGAGCGATGCCGACACCACCCGCGAGGAGTACCTGGGGCGCCGGACGCCGAAGGCGCTGCGGCCGAACCAGATGAACTTCCCGCAGAACTTTCCGAAGTGGCACACCAGCCTGATGAAGGCCTGGTACGGCGATGCGGCGACTGCGGAGAACAACTTCGCCTACGACTGGTTGCCGAAGAAGGACGGTGCCTACGACATCCTCGACATCTTCGAGCGGATGCACCAGGGCAAGGTCAACGGCTTCATCGTGCAGGGCTTCAACCCGCTGGCCGCGCTGCCGAACAAGAAGAAGGTCGGCGCCGCCATGGCCAAGCTGAAGTACATGGTGGTGATCGATCCGCTGCGCACCGAGAGCTCGGAGTTCTGGAAGAACTACGGCGAGCTGAACAACGTCAAGCCGGAGGAGATCGCCACCGAGGTGATCCGCCTGCCCTCGTCGTGCTTCGCCGAGGACCCGGGCTCGTTCACCAGCTCCGGCCGCGTGGTCCAGTGGCACTGGGCCGGCGCCGAGCCCCCGGGCGAGGCCAGGTACGACCGCGAGATCATCGGCAACCTCGTCACGCGTCTGCGCGCCGCCTACGCCAAGGACGGCGGCAAGCTGCCCGAGCCGATCCTCAAGCTGACCTGGGCATACAGCACCCCGACCAACCCGCCGGCCGAGGAGGTGCTGCGCGAGATCAACGGCCGGGCGCTGAAGGACGTCACCGATCCCAAGGACCCGACCAAGGTCCTGGTGCCGGCCGGCCAGCAGTTGCCGGGCTTCGCCATGCTGCGCGACGACGGCTCGACGGCCTGCGGCAACTGGATCTACAGCGGCGTGTGGTCGCAGGCGGGCAACAACAGCGCCCGCCGGGACAGCGCCGACCCGGGCGGCATGGGCAACTACCTCTCCTGGGGTTTCGCCTGGCCGGCCAACCGCCGGGTCCTGTACAACCGCGCCAACGCCGACCCGAAGACCGGCCAGCCGTGGGACGCCAAGCGCCCCGGCATCCGCTGGACCGGCACCGCCTGGGCGGGAGTCGACGTGCCGGACATCGCGCCGGCGCTCGGACCTGACAGCGGCGCCGGGCCGTTCATCATGGCGCCCGAAGGCGTGGCGCGGCTGTTCTCGCCGGGGGCGATGGCCGAAGGGCCGTTCCCCGAGCACTACGAGCCGTTCGAGACGCCGCTCGGCGACAACCCGATGCACCCGGGCAACAAGCTGGCGATCAGCAACCCGGCCGTGCGCGTGTTCAAGGGCGACATGGAGTCGTTCGGCAAGCCCGACGAGTTCCCCTACGCCGCCACCACCTACCGCCTGACCGAGCACTTCCACTACTGGACCAAGAACGTCGAGCTGAACGCGATCGTGCAGCCGGTGCACTTCGTCGAGATCGGCGAGGAACTGGCCAAGGAGAAGGGCATCGGCAACGGCCAGATGGTGAAGGTGCGCAGCAACCGCGGCGAGATCAAGGCGGCGGCGCTGGTGACCAAGCGGATCAAGGCGCTCGACTGCGGCGGCAAGAAGGTGCACCACGTCGGCATCCCGATCCACTGGGGCTTCGTCGGCGTGGCCAAGAGCGGCTTCCTCGCCAATACGCTGACGCCGTACGTCGGCGACGCCAATTCGCAGACGCCGGAGTACAAGGCGTTCCTGGTCAACATCGAGAAGGCCTGAGGAGGACGTCATGCAATCACTCGATGTTCAGAAACGCTCGGCGACGACCACCACTCCGCCTTCGGTTCGCATCGCGGAGGAGCCGGTCGCCAAGCTGATCGACATCTCCAAGTGCATCGGCTGCAAGGCCTGCCAGGTCGCCTGCATGCACTGGAACGACCTGCGCGACGAAATCACCTACCACCCGGGTCACAACAACCCGGTCGACCTCACCGATCAGTCGTGGACCGTGATGCGGTTCATGGAGATCGAGGGCAAGGACGGCGCGCTGGAGTGGCTGATCCGCAAGGACGGCTGCATGCACTGCGAGGACCCCGGCTGCCTGAAGGCCTGTCCGGCGCCAGGCGCGATCGTCAAGTACGCCAACGGCATCGTCGACTTCGTGTCGGAGAACTGCATCGGCTGCGGCTACTGCATCGCCGGCTGCCCGTTCAACGTGCCGCGCATCTCCAAGAAGGACAACAAGGCGTACAAGTGCTCGCTCTGTTCGGATCGCATCGCGGTCGGCCAGTCGCCTGCCTGCGTCAAGGGCTGTCCGACCGGCAGCCTGATGTTCGGCGCCAAGGAGGAGATGGTGGCGCGCGGCGCCAAGCGGGTGAACGACCTGAAGGAGCGGGGACTCGCCCAGGCGGCGCTGTACGACCCGCCGGGCGTCGGCGGCACCCACGTCATGTACGTGCTGCCGCGCGGCGACCGGCCCGACCTGTACGGCCTGCCGGTCGATCCGAAGATCAGCCCGTGGGTCGCGCTTTGGAAGGGCATCAGCAAGCCGCTGCTTTCGATCGGCATCGGCCTGGCGGTGCTCGGCGCGTTCTTCCACTACGTCACCAGGGGTCCGAAGGAAGAAGAACCGGGAGGCAAAGCATGAGCAGCACAGTGATCAAGAGCGGCGAGGTGCCGCGCTACAACGCCAACGAGCGGGTCACGCACTGGATCGTGGCGATCACGTTCCTGCTGCTGGCCGCCTCCGGCCTGGCGTTCTTCCATCCGGCGTTCTGGTTCCTCACCAGTCTGCTCGGCGGCGGCGTATGGGCAAGGATCCTCCATCCCTTCATCGGCGTGGTGATGTTCGTCTTCTTCGCGCTGATGGCAATGCGCTACTGGAAGGAAAACGTGATCCAGCCCTACGACCGCGAGTGGAAGAAGCGGCTGTCCGACGTCATCAACAACCGCGACCACAACCTGCCCGAGATCGACAAGTACAACATCGGGCAGAAGCAGCTGTTCTGGACCATGATCATCACCATGGTCCTGCTGCTGGTCTCGGGCGTGATGCTGTGGCGGCCGTACTTCGCCGATGCCTTCTCGATCACGCTGATCCGCGTCGCCGCGGTGGTGCATGCCGCCTCGGCCTTCGTGCTGATCGTCGGCATCGTGGTGCACATCTACTCGGCGATCTTCTGGGTCCGCGGCTCGCTGCGGGCGATGACGCGCGGCACGGTGACGCACGCCTGGGCCAAGCATCACCACCCGCTTTGGTACCGGCGGGTGACCGGCAGCACCAAGTAGGCCGCACCGTTCGGGTAGTCTTGGACGGCGGCGATCGGGTTTCCGATCGCTGCCGTTTCTTTTGGCCACACGAGGCATCACCTTGGCAACGCAGATCATCACCGACGGCTCGACCGACCGCGTGCGCGAGGCACCGCGCGTGGTGCTGCCGGCCAACCCGAGGCTGTTCGAGGAGCGTGCGGCGCGCTTCGCGCAACTGGCGGCCGGTCACCCGATGGGCGCCTACCTCCGCCTGATGGCGCAGGTGGCCAGTGGCCAGCAGGCGGTGCTGGGCAGCCGGGAGGCCGCGCCGCTGCAGCAGGCCGCGCTGGAGCAGAGCCGCAGCTACGGCATGCCGCCGCTTGCCGCGCAGGGCCACGCCCGCGCGCCGCTGTGGCGTGACGACCTGCGCGACATCCTTGGCGCCGTGCGCGCCGACGCGGCGCCCGGTGTGCGGCCGGCACTCGACCGGCTGGCGGCGATGGACGATGCGTCGCTGGAAGCCGTCGCCGACCGCGTGCTGACCGGCACGACGCTCGACGACGACGCAGCCGTGGTGCCCTTCGTCGGCGCCGCGCTGCAGGTCTACTTCACGCGCCAGGCCGCGTCGCTCGCGGTGGACGACGTCAGCCACTGCGATGTGGCGACGGTCTGCCCGGTCTGCGGCACGCGCCCGGTGGCCAGCGTCATCCGCATCGGCGGCGCGCAGGCCAGCCTGCGCTACCTGGTCTGCGCGCTTTGCCAGACCGAATGGAACATGGCGCGGGTGCAGTGCTCGTCGTGCGAGACCGACAAGGGCGTGCACTACCTGAGCCTGGCCGAGAATCCCGATTCGGACCAGGCGGGCCAGGCGGCGGTCAAGGCCGAGGCCTGCGACGAGTGCAAGACCTACCTGAAGCTCATGAACCAGGAAAAGGACCCGTTCGTCGATCCCTGCGCCGACGACCTGGCCACGCTGGCGCTCGACCTGCTGGTCGACGAGCAGGGACTCGCCCGCTCGGGGCCGAACCTCTTGTTCCACCCCGGCTCGGGCTAGGCGATGGGCGACTTGACTCTGCCCGGTGCGGGTGAGGCAAGCGGATCGACGGACAAGGCGCCGGTCGCTTCGTTTTCCGCACTGCCTTCGGTCGATCGGCTGCTCGGCCAGCCGGCGATCGCCGAGTGCGTCGCCGCGCACGGGCAGGCGCTGGTCAAGCGGGCGATCAACGATGAACTGACGGCGCAGCGCGAAGCCCTGCGGGCCGGCGGCGCCGTGGCGCCGCTGCCGATGCTGGTCGCCTCTGTCGAGAGGCGGCTCGGCGCGCTCGTCGCGCCGACGCTGCGGCGGGTGATCAACCTGACCGGCACCGTGATCCACACCAATCTCGGCCGCGCGCTGCTGGCGGAAGAGGCGATCGAAGAAGTGGCGCGGGCGATGCGCGGCTACGCCGCGCTCGAATACGACATCGAAGGCGGCGGCCGCGGCGACCGCGACGACCTGGTCGACGGCCTGCTGCGCGAACTGACCGGCGCGCAGGCCGCGACGGTGGTCAACAACAACGCCGCCGCGGTGCTGCTGGCGCTCGCCGCCCTTGCCGCGAAGAAGGAGGTGCTGGTCTCGCGGGGCGAACTGATCGAGATCGGCGGCGCCTTCCGGATGCCCGACATCATGAGGACCGCCGGCTGCCGGCTGGTCGAGGTCGGCACCACCAACCGCACCCACGCGCACGACTTCGAGTCGGCCATTGGTCCGCGCACCGGGCTGATCGTCAAGGCGCACACGTCGAACTATGCGGTGCAGGGATTCACGGCGAGTGTCGACGACGCGACGCTGGCGAAGATCGCCCACGCGCACGGCCTGCCGTACATGGTCGATCTCGGCTCGGGTGCGCTCCTCGACCTGACGCGCTTCGGCCTGCCCAAGGAGCCGCTGCCGCAGGAGTCGCTCGCTGCCGGGGCGGATGTCGTCACCTTCTCCGGCGACAAGCTGCTCGGCGGTCCGCAGGCGGGCATCGTCGTCGGCACCACCGCCGCGATCGCCCGGATCAAGAGCCACCCGCTGAAGCGCGCGCTGCGGCTGTCGAAGATGACGCTGGCGGCGCTCGAGGCGACCCTGCGCATCTACCGCTCCGGGCACCGGCTCGACGAGCGGCTGCCGACGCTTGCCCTGCTCAGCCGGCCGGCAAGCGACATCCGTGCCGTGGCCGAGCGGCTGCTGGCGGCCGTGCAGGCATTTGCCGGCGAGTCGTTCGTCGTGCACGTCGAGCCCTGTGCCAGCCAGATCGGCTCCGGCGCGCTGCCGGTGGACCGGCTGCCGTCGTTTGCCGTGCACGTCGCCAGCCGCTCCCGTCGCGGCGGCCGCGCGCTCGAGCAACTGGCGCGGCGGCTGCGCGCGGCTCCGGTGCCGGTGCTCGGCCGCATCGGCGACGACGCGCTGTGGCTCGACTGCCGCACGCTGCTGGCGCAAGACGAGGCGACGCTCGTGGCGCAGCTCGCCCCGGCGCAACCGTGACGGCCAGGCGATGATCGTCGGCACCGCGGGCCACATCGATCATGGCAAGACGTCGCTGATCCGGCGGCTGACCGGCCGCAACACCGACCGGCTGCCCGAGGAGATCAAGCGCGGTATCTCGATCGAGCTCGGCTACGCCTACGTGCCGCTCGACGGCGGGCAGGTGCTCGGCTTCGTCGATGTGCCGGGCCATGAGAAATTCGTACACACGATGGTCGCCGGCGCCACCGGCATCGACCTCGGCCTGCTGGTGGTGGCTGCCGACGACGGCGTGATGCCGCAGACCGAGGAGCACTTCGAGATCCTGCAGCTGCTCGGCGTGGCGCAGGGCGCGATCGCGCTGACCAAGATCGACGCCGTCGAGGCGGCGCGCCTCGACCAGGTGCGCGGGCAGCTGGCGCGCTGGCTGGCCGGTACGCCGGCGGCCGGCTGGCCGGTGTTCGCGCTGTCAGCGGTCACCGGCGACGGCGTCGGCGCGCTCGACGCCTTCCTGCGCCGATCGGCGATGCAGACGGCTGCCCGGACGGCAGGCGGAATGTTCCGGCTGGCGGTCGACCGCGTCTTCACGCTGGCCGGCGTCGGCACCGTGGTCACCGGCACCGTGCACGCCGGCGCGGTGCGCGTCGGCGACGAGGTGGCGATCGCGCCGAACGGCCCACGCGCCCGCGTGCGCTCGATCCACGCGCAGGACCGCGCGGCGCAGGAGGGTCGCGCCGGCGAGCGCTGCGCGCTGAATCTGGCCGGCCTCGCGCGCGAGGACGTCGGGCGCGGCCAGTGGGTGCAGGCGGCTGCGCTGGCGAACGCCAGCGAGCGCTTCGACGCGTCGATCCGGCTGGCGACCCGCGAGGGGCTGCGGCTCGGCCAGTGGGCCAACCTGCTGCTGCACCACGGCACCGAGCAGGTCGCCGCGCGCGTAGCGCTGCTCGACGCCGACGAGCTGCGGCCGGGCGGACAGGCGCTGGCGACGATCTCGCTGCAGGCGCCGCTGGCGCTCGCCAAGGGCGACCGCTTCGTGCTGCGCGATTCGTCGGCGCGGCACACGCTCGGCGGCGGCGCGGTGCTCGACATCGCGCCACCGCTGCGCGGCAAGCGACGTGCCGAACGGCTGCGCCTGCTCGCCGCGTTGCGCGACGCGCCGGCGGGCGAAGCACTGGCGGTCTGGCTGGCCGCCGGCCCGGTGCCGCTGGCGCGCCTGGCCAACGGCTGGAACCTGGCCGGGCCGCAGATGCAGTCGCTGCTCGAGCAGTGCGGCGCCCGCGTCGCCGCCGCCACCGCGTTCTGGCGCGAGCAGTGGCAGTCGCTGCGCCGGCGGGCGCTCGACGCCGTCACGGCGACGCACGAGCGCGAGCCGGAAATGCCGGGCCTGGAGCAGAACCGCCTGCGCCGCATCGTGGCGCCGAACCTGGATGCGGATGCGCTGGCCGAGATCGTCGACGAGCTGCTGCAGGAGGGCCTGCTCGTCCGCCGCGGCGCCTTTCTCGCGCTGCCGGCGCACAAGGCCGAACTCGGGCGGGACGAGCGCGTGCGCTGGGAGGCCGTCAAGCCGCTGCTGATGGACCAGCCGTTCGGGCCACCGCGCGTGCGCGACATCGCGCGGGCCACCGGCATCCCGGAAATCGAGGTGCGCAGCGTGCTGAGGAAGGTGGCGCGGGTCGGCGAGGTGATGCTGGTGGCGCACGACCACTTCTTCCTGACCGGTGCGGTGCGCACGATGGCGGACATCGCCGGCGAACTTGCGCGCGAGCACGGCGCGGCGCGCGCGGCGCCGTTCCGCGACCGCATCGGCGGCGGGCGCAAGGTGGCGATCCAGATCCTCGAGTTCTTCGACCGCGTCGGCTACCTTCGCCGCGTGCGCGACGATCACCTGCCGCGGCGCGACAATCCGTGGCGCGAGTCCGGCGCCGAGGTAAATTCGGCGCCTCGCCAGCACGCTGCAGATCAACGCGGAAGAGTGACGTGACCCGGTGGTCCGACTGGACTTCAAATCCAGGTGGGGTTGCCAGCAATCCCGGGTGGGTTCGACTCCCATACTCTTCCGCCACGGCCCATGAACGAGCTACTGACGCGGCTTGACCGGACCGTCCTGTACGCGCCCGAGCAGGACATGTGGGTGCGGCTCGAGGACGGCGGCCTGGCGACCGTCGGCGCCACGCACCTGGTGGCGCAGCACGGGCAGTTCATGCTGTTCTCGCCGCGCCCGGTCGGCATGAAGATCGCGCGCGACCGCTCGCTCGGCGTGATGGAGACGGCCAAGACGGCGCTTGCGGTGCATGCACCGCTGTCGTGCGAGATCGTCGAGGTCAACCCGGCCGTGCTGGCCGACGTGACGTTGATCGAGCGCGAACCGTATGGCGCCGGCTGGATGTTCCGCCTGCGGCCGACGCTGCTTGCCGAGGAGCGTGCAAGCCTGCTCGACGCCGATGCGTATGCAACGTGGCTGGCGCCGCGGCTGGCCGAGAAGCTCGCGCCGCCGGTCGACCGCAGCGCCGACTTCGACATCGACCCGACGCGGGGCTGGTGAGCCGCCCGTGAGCAGCGACGAGAAACTGGTGATCGTCATGTGGTCGGCCGATCCGACGATGCCGGATCGCGCGGCGGCGCCGTTCGTCTACGCGCTGGCGGCGCGGGCGCTGGAAATCGAGGTCGAGATGCACTTCACCGCCGGCGCCGTGCGCTGGCTTTTCGAGGGCGTGGCCGAGCAGGCCTTCACCGACCACGGCCGGACCAAGACCGTGCGCGACTTCATCCGCGAGGCGTCGGCGGCCGGTGTGCGGCTGTACGCCTGCGCGATGGCGCTCGCCGAGCGGCGCCGAGGCGAGGCGCTGATCGCCGAGATGCACGGCATCGCCGGTGCGGCGACGGTGATCGGCCTTGCCGTCGAGCCGTCGAGCCGGGTGATGGTGTTCTGAGGCAGTCGACAAAACGAGACGACCGGAGCAACGATGCCGCGAATCGCCGCCAACCTCACCATGCTGTTCAACGAGGTGCCGTTCCTCGACCGTTTCGAGGCCGCCGCGAAGGCCGGCTTCGGCGCCGTCGAGTTTCTGTTCCCCTACGAGTACAAGCCTGCGGAACTGCGGGCACGGCTCGACGGCAACGGCCTGAAGCTGGTGCTGCACAACCTGCCGCCGGGCGACTGGGGCAAGGGCGAGCGCGGCATCGGCTGCCATCCGGACCGCATCAGTGAGTTCCGCGACGGCGTCGCCCGCGCGATCGACTACGCCACCGCGCTCGGCGCGCCGCAGGTCAACTGCCTGGCCGGCATCGCACCGAACGACGCGCCGGCGGAGAAACTTCGCACGACCTTGGCAGAGAACCTGCGTTTTGCCGCGGACAGGCTCGCCTCGGCCGGCATCCGGTTGCTGATCGAGCCGATCAATTTCTACGACATCCCCGGTTTCTACCTGAACCGCACCGCGCAGGCGCTCGAGCTGATCGCCGAGGCGGGTTCGGACAACCTCTACGTGCAGTACGACATCTACCACATGCAGCGGATGGAGGGCGAACTGGCCAACACGATCAAGGCCAATCTCGGCAAGATCGCGCACATGCAACTGGCCGACAATCCGGGACGCAACGAGCCCGGCACAGGCGAGATCAACTACCGCTTCCTGTTCGGCTGGCTGGATGCGATCGGCTACGACGGCTGGATCGGTTGCGAGTACAAGCCGAAGACGACCACGGAAGCCGGACTCGGCTGGCGCGCCGCGCACGGGCTGTAGAGAGAACCGAAACGGAGGACAAAGATGAGCAACGTCGGCTTCATCGGGCTCGGCATCATGGGCAGGCCGATGGCCCTGAACCTCGCCAAGGCCGGGCACAAGCTGTTCCTGCACTCGCGCTCCGGCGTGCCGCCCGAGATGGCCAGCAGCATGGCCCACCCCTGTGCCAGCCCGAAAGAAGTGGCGCAGCAGGCCGATGTCGTCATCACCATGCTGCCCGACACGCCGGACGTCGCGAAAGTGCTGTTCGGCGACGACGGCGTGGCGCACGGCCTGTCGAAGGGCAAGACGGTGGTCGACATGAGTTCGATCTCGCCGATGGCCACCAAGGACTTCGCCAGGCGGATCAACGAGCTCGGCTGCGACTACCTCGACGCGCCGGTCTCCGGCGGCGAGGTCGGCGCGAAGAGCGCCGCGCTGACGATCATGGTCGGCGGGCCGCAGGCCGCCTTCGAACGCGTCAGGCCGCTGTTCGAGGCGATGGGCAAGAACATCACGCTGGTCGGCGGCAATGGCGACGGCCAGACCTGCAAGGTGGCCAACCAGATCATCGTTGCGCTGAACATCGAGGCGGTCGGCGAGGCGCTGCTGTTCGCCTCCAAGGCCGGTGCCGACCCGGCCAAGGTACGGCAGGCGCTGATGGGCGGCTTCGCCGCCAGCCGCATCCTCGAGGTGCACGGCGAGCGGATGATCAAGCGCACCTTCGATCCGGGCTTCCGCATCGAGCTGCACCAGAAGGACCTGAACCTGGCGCTCTCGACGGCACGCGCGCTCGGCGTCAGCCTGCCGAACACCGCCACCGCGCAGGAACTGTTCAACGCCTGCACGGCGCACGGCGGCGCCAGGTGGGATCACTCGGCGATGGTGCGGGCGCTGGAAAAGCTGGCCAACCACGAGGTGGCGAAGTAGGCCGGCCGACCGCGGCGGCCGCGCGGAGGCGGCGATGAGCGTCGAGCCACGCGTCCTGCTGCGGCGGATGTTCGACGCTGCCGTCGATGCCGCGCAGCCGGCGCACAACGTGCCGCCGCACCTGCCGGCACCGCCCAGGAGGCGGCTGGTCGTCATCGGTGCCGGCAAGGCCTCGGCAGCGATGGCGCGCGCGGTCGAGGATCACTGGCGCGGCGAGCTGTCCGGGCTGGTGGTGGTTCGCTACGGCTACGCGGTGCCGTGCCGGCGGATCGAGATCGTCGAGGCGGCGCATCCGGTGCCCGACGCCGCCGGGCTGGCGGCGGCGAAGCGAGTCCTCGACGTGGTGCGCGGGTTGACCGAAGACGACCTCGTGCTGTGCCTGATCTCCGGCGGCGGCTCGGCCTTGCTGCCGCTGCCGCTCGACGGCCTGACGCTCGATCACAAGCAGACGCTGAGCCGCGAGCTGCTGAAGTCGGGCGCCAGCATCAACGAGATGAACTGCGTCCGGCGGCATCTGTCGGCGATCAAGGGCGGCAGGCTGGCGGCGGCCTGCCATCCGGCCCGCCTGCTGACGCTGGCGATATCCGACGTTCCCGGCGACGACCCGATCAACATCGCCTCCGGCCCGACGGTGGCCGACCCGACCACCTGCGCCGACGCGCTGGCGATCGTCCGCCGCTACGGCATCGAACTGCCGCGCGAAGTTCGCCAAGTGCTGGAAAGCGGACGAGGCGAGAGCGTCAAGCCCGGCGACCCGCGCCTGGCGCGCGCCGAGATCCGGCTCGTCGCTACGCCGCAGCAGTCACTCGAAGCGGCGGCGGCGCTCGCGCGCGAGGCCGGCGTCACGCCGCTGCTGCTCGGCGACGCCATCGAGGGCGAGGCGCGCGACGTCGGCAAGGTGATGGCCGGCATCGCCCGCTCGGTGGCGCAGCACCGCCAGCCGCTCGGGCCGCCGTGCGTGCTGCTGTCCGGCGGCGAGACCACGGTCACAGTGCGCGGCCAGGGCCGAGGCGGACGCAACGTCGAGTTCCTGCTGTCGCTGGCGGTGGCGCTCGACGGTCTGCCGAACGCGTGGGCGATCGCCGGCGACACCGACGGGGTCGACGGCGCCGAGGAGATCGCCGGCGCGATCGTCACTCCCGACACGCTCGCCCGCGCCTGGAGCAGGGGCATCCGCGCCGCCGACCGACTGCTGGCGAACGACGGCCACGGTTTCTTCGAGGCGCTCGGCGACCAGGTGATCACCGGGCCGACGCTCACCAACGTCAACGACTTTCGCGCGGTGCTGCTGCTGTAGTCGCGGCGCCGGTCGCGCTGCGGCGATCCTCGCGGATCGGCCGGGCCGTTCACGGCGATGATGGCGCCGGCGCTCCGGCCGCCGCCGGCGGCGCGAACCGGCCCTGCACGGCGACCAGCTGGTCGTCGGTGGTCGCCACGATCCACAGCCGCGCCGACTCCACGATGTGGCGGTTGTGGTCCTTGAACGGTCCCATCGAAGCGGCGCTCTTCCACTGCACCGGGCCGACCCGGCTCGTCTTGCCCGACGGCGTGCCGACCAGCAGCGCGTAGGGCCCGAGCGGCAGCGAAACGAACGGCTGCGCCGGCCTGGCGCGCACGCGCCAGTCGATGAAAGGCGACTCGCTGATCAGCAGCGGCGCGGGCAAGCCGCAGAACACCGTGTAGTCGTACAGCGCCAGCTGCTCGCGCAGGCCGACGTAGCTGCGCCGGATGTCGCTGATCACCGCAGCGCGGATCTCGTCGTCGAACATTGCCTCCTGCGCATAGCGCGCCAGGGCGATGCCTGCGTCCCGCTGATAGTCGCAGACGAGGCCGAGGTCGATGCAGTCCTGGGCCGCGCGCTGCACGTCCGCCACCGGCCCGGCGTCGTCGGGATGGCCGAGCTGGGCGGCGCGCAGGAATCGCGACAGTCCGCTTTCGCGGATCGCCGGCGCGCCGGCAGCATGCGCCGCGTCGTCGGCATCCCGCTTCAGGCAGACGTAGAAGATCTTCTCGCTGGCGAAGCGCGCCTTCTTGCCGTCGTCGAATCGGATCTGGCCGTCGCGGCAGTCGAGAAAGCGGGTGCCGACGTGCCCATGCTCCCAGACCCAGTTACGCAGAAACGGGCGCATCGGATGCAGCGCCTCGGCGTCGGTCATCGAATTCTCCAGTGAGCCGACCGGCTCGGCGTTGCGCCGGCGGCGGCAACCGCGGAGCAGTGCACAATCGGCCGATGAAACCGCCCAAGAGACTCAAAAGCCTGATCGAGGAAGGCCTGATCGACGCCGTGGTGCGGCAGCTCACGAGCGGCAAGGAGGCGATGGTATACGTCGTTCGCTGCGGCGATGAGACGCGCTGCGCCAAGGTCTACAAGGAGGCGACGCAGCGCAGCTTCCGCCAGGCCGTCGACTACTCCGAGAACCGCAAGGTCAAGAACACGCGCCAGGCCCGCGCCATGGCCAAGGGGACACGCTTCGGCCGGCAGGCGCAGGAGGCTGCCTGGCAAAGTGCCGAGGTCGATGCGCTGTACCGGTTGGCCGCCGCCGGCGTGCGCGTGCCGCGGCCGCACAACTTCCACGACGGCGTACTGCTGATGGAGCTGGTGGCAGATGCCGAGGGCAACGCCGCCCCGCGCCTGAACGATCTCTCGTTCGCGCCCGAGCAGGCTCGCGAGGTCCATGCGACGCTGATGATCGAGGTGGTGCGGATGCTCTGCGCCGGCATCGTGCACGGCGACCTGTCGGAGTTCAACATCCTGCTGGGGGCCGACGGGCCGGTGATCATCGACCTGCCGCAGGCGGTCGACGCGGCGGGCAACAACCACGCCGCCCGCATGCTGCTGCGCGACGTCGACAACCTGCGCGGCTTCTTCGGCCGCTTCGCGCCAGAACTGCTGCTCACGGAGTACGGGCGCGAGATCTGGGACCTGTACGCGCGCGGCCTGCTGCACCCGGAGGTCGTGCTCAGCGGCCGCTTCGAGCGCCAGCCGAGCCCGGTCGACCTGGGCGCCGTACTGAGCGAGATCGACGACGCGCGCGCCGAAGAGGCGGCGCACCGCCTGCGCCTGCAATCGATGCACTGACCGGCCAGAGTGAGCCGGCGCCGGGTATCAACCGCTTCCGGTTCGCCGCCGATCGAGGATCCGTCGCACCGCGCGGCGCGTGCGCGCAGGAGCGGGCACCGGCGCCATCGGCGGCAGGCTGGCACCTGCCGCGACGGTGATTCGATCCGGCACCACCACTCAGGCGTCGCCGCCGATGACCTCGACCGGCACCCGTGCTGCCCGCTCGCATTGCACGCGGGGCACTGCCGGCGCTCACAGCCGCTCGATCGCCGGCCCCGGTTCAGCGCCGAACCAGGTCTTCGAATATGCCTGCCGCGCCGCTTTTTCGGCGGCGACATCGCCCTTGCGCCGGTAGGTCTCGGCGAGTCCGGCGAGCGCCCAGCCGTTGTTGCGCACTCGCGCCAGCGAGTCGCGCAACGCCTTCTCGGCCTCGTCGAGTCTGCCCTGGCGCAGCCTCACTGCGCCGAGCGACTGCCGTACCGGGTAATACCAGTACGGCGGTTCGGTGTAGTTGAGCGCGTCTTCGATGAAGATGGCCTCCTCGTAGGCGCGCGCTGCGCCGTCGAGATCGCCCTGGGCGTCGGCGAGGCGCCCCGCAGCGACCAGCCGCGCGGTCTGGATGACTTCCCTGGCCGGAATGCCCCAGTCGGCGAAGGGCTTGTAGTCGGTGGTCTGTTCGAGCCGCGAAAGCAGATCGATCTCCTTTATCGCATTCTCGGCATCCTTGTTCCGTGCGAACGCCACCGCCCGGGCGTAGTGATACATCGCCTCGACCAGCGCCAGGCCGGTCGCGGGCGCAGGCAGCGCGAGGATCACCTCCGGCGCACTGAACTGCGCGTGCGTCGTGTACGGTGCCGCCTTCACCGGCTGCATGATCGGAAACTGCGCCACCACCTCGTTCGCCATCGACCGGTCGAGCTTGCCGGCGGCATCGATCGCCGCTGTGCCGTCGCCGCCCATCTGCGCCGACACCATCAGGAAGTGGATGTTGTGCGGGTAGTACCCGGCCACGTACAGCGGGTCGGACGGCGAGGTCCTGAAGTAGCGCTCGTCGGCGGCCATCGCCCGCTTGTTGGTCTCCAGGGAGTCGCGGTACATGCCGACGCGGTAGTAGATGTGTGCCGGCATGTGAACCATGTGCCCGGCCCCCGGCATCAGGCTGCCTAGGCGGTTGGCATGCGGCAGTGCCCGCTCCGGTTTGGCCGACGCCTCGACGGCGTGGATGTACAGGTGGATCGCGCCAGGGTGCACGGGATTGCGCTTCAGCACCGTCTCCAGCGTCGAGACGATCGTCCCGCCCTGGCCTTTCGGTTTGGTGCCGCCGGATTCCCAGTAGTCCCAGGGCTGTGTGTCCATCAGCGCCTCGGCATACAGTGCCTGCACGGTGTCATCGCGCGGAAAACGCGCGGCGACGTGCTTCATCGCTTCGGCGTAGGCGGCGTCGAGTGCGGCGCGCTCCGCCTTGTCGTCGGCAGAGTAGCGGCTGCGCAGCGCCTCGATCAGCGCCCGGTCGCGGCCAGGCGCCGCTGGCGCCAGTTCGACCGCCCTGGCCAGCGCGACGAGCGCGGCCGCATTGGCCTCGGGGCTCATCGGCGCGTTGATGTTGGGGCCGAGCACCAGTGCCTCGCCCCACCAGCACAGCGCGCAGTTCGGGTCGGCCTTCTGCGCCTCGCGGAATGCCCGCTGCGCCTCGGCGTGGTTGAAGCCGAAGGACAGGCGCACGCCCTGGTCGAACCAGGCCTGCGACTTCGCGCTGCGGGTGCCGGCCTTGAAGCTCAGCTTGCCGAGGTCGTCGTACAGCACCGGCGTATCGGCGGCCACCGGCCTGACCGGCTGCGGCTGGAACGGTGCCGTTTCGGTCGCGGCGAGCAGCAGGCTTTGCAGCAGCGCAGGCCGGCCCGACACAGGCGATCCGCAAAACGCATTGCTCGACAGCAGCGGATCGAACAGCGGCGCGGATTCGATGCTCGACGCGGTTGGCAGGGTTGCGAATGCGCCGGCGATCAGTAGCGCGAGGCGCAGGCGTCTGGGAGACATCTGTGCTCCTTCGCGGCGCTCTGGTGCCGCCGCAGCGAGTTTGCCGTTTCGCTCGCAGCCGGCCACGCAGGAGAGCCGTGAGGGCCATCGCGGCGAGAGGCAATCTGTTCCCGCCGTCGCGTCGAGTCAAGCGGCGCGGCGTCGCGGTGCCGCATCCACGTGACGAAACCGGAGGACATCCGCGAAGGGCAGTCCGGCGTCAGCGGGATTCGCCATCGGCCGGGCGCGGCCGGCTTACAGCGTTCTGTCGGCGCTCAGCGACGACGCCGGTGGCCGCCGGCCGGACCTCCCCCGGCAGGCCGTGGCGACGATTTCACCGATAATCCGGGCCGCGGGGTCCGGCGGTGATGGGCGCGGGCCTCGCCGACCGTGCTCCGCGCGCCGGAGTCGTGAGGAGAAGTACATGCACCAGCACGTGATCGTCTCGTTCGGTAACGACAAGCGCTTCGAATACAGGCTGACCCCCGAGGAGGTTGCCGGCATCTCGGGCGAGCAGGCGCGACAGTGGTTCGACCGCCAGTTCGAGGAACTGGAATGCGACGTGCCGACGCCGATCGGCAAGGTGCTGCTGGTCGACCGCATCCTCAGCGTCGCCCGCTACGCCGGCGAGCCGCGCTTTCGCGAGCGCGCCGACTGGGCTGGGCAGTTTGCGCGCAACGCCGCGGTGATGACCGGCCGCGAAGTGCTGCGCGTCGACGTCGAGAAGAACACGATTTCGTACTGAACGCCGCGTCGGCTCGGCGGCAGGGACGGCAACCGAAATGCACGGCGCGCTCTGACCGCGGCCGCCATCGCAGGCCGCGGCGTCGGTCGCGGTCGTGCGTCCTCGGGTGGGTTCAGGGCGTGCCCTGGACGATGCCGATGCGCCGGCGCAACCGCTCGGCTTCGGCGTTCGCGCCAGCCCGCTCGGCGCGCGCCAGTTGCACCTTCAACCAGGCCAGCAGCGGCCGCCGCCAGCCCTCGCCCGAGGCGGTGTCGACGGCGATCTGCAGAACTTCCGGGCTGGCACGGCTGGTCTGGAACAGCACGCCGGCGGCGATCAGCCGCGACAGCGGATCATCGATCGCGCGCAGCGCCGCGGTGGCCGATGCGTCGCTGGTCGCTGCTGCCGTTGCGCGCTGCGGCTCGGGCAGCAGCGCGACCTGCTGCGCAGCGGCGCTGCCGGCGAGAAAGTCGGCATAGGCGAGTTCCGCCGGCGAGGCATCGGCACGCAGCGCCTCGAAGCCGGCACAGGGCTCGAACACCAGGCTTGCCACGCGGGCGGCGCAGCGCATCAGTTCGGCGCGGGCCAGCAGGTCGGCGCGGCCGGTGCGGGCGATCTCGCTGCGGGCGCGGGCCGACTCCGCTGCTTCGGCGCGCGCGTTGCCTTCGAGATACGCCACCACCGCGGCCTCCACTGCCTGGCGGGCATTGAGCTGCCAGTCGGGCGGCGGCGGCCCGCTCGCGCAGGCGGCGAGCAGCACGGTCGCCGCGGCGAGCGCGCGCGCGGGCAGGCGGCAGTCCGGTACCCTCACCGCAGCTTGATCTCCGTCTCACGCGCGAACGGCCACTTGCGGTTGATTTCGTTGACCAGCTGGTCGATCCGCCGCAGGCTCGCTTCGACTTCGCTGCGCAATGTGCCGAGGTCGGCGCTGGCCACCCTGGCGTTGCTGGCGACCGCCTGCGCCTCGGCCAGCAGCTTGTCGGTCTGCTTCAGCGTATTGCGCGCGTCGGCCAGCGTCCCGTTCAGCTGCGCCAGTGCGGCGCGGGTCTCCGGCATCACACCGTCGGGGCCGAAAACCTGGGCATCGGCCCTGGCGACCACGCCGTCGACTCGTGCCGTCAGGCCATCGACGCGCGCCAGCAGCGCATTGGTGCGGTCGAGCGCGGCGACGAGCTTCTTCGCGTCGCCGTCGTTGCCGAGCAGCAGGCCGAGCGCGCCATGGCGGCCCTTCAGCCGTTCCGTCGCCTCGCGCGTGTTGCCCAGCGTCGCCGCCAGATGCGAGTCGGCGGCCGACAGCGCCGTCAGGTTGCCGACGAGTTCGCGCACCGCGGCGACGAGCTGCGGGATCTCGGCGGTCGCGTCGCCCACCAGCACGCGCCGCTCGGCGCCGTCGGCGAGCGGCGGGTCGTCGAGGATGCCGCTGTAGGCGCGGATCGCGACGTTGCCGACCAGCCCGCGCACGAGGGTGAAGACACTCGACTCGCGCAGCCAGCGCGCGTCCTTCCGCGGCACGTCGATCAGGATGCGCGCCGCGCCGTCTTCGGCAAGCTCGATGCGGCGGACGCGGCCGATCGGAAAGCCGGAGAAGGTCATGTCCATGCCGACCAGAACGCCCTCGGAATCGTCGGCCACCAGCACCAGCCGCTGGGTGGGTTCGAACGCGCCGCGGGCGTAGAGCACGTACAGCGCGGTGCCGACCAGCAGCGCCAGCAGCAGTACCAGCAGCAGCGCCGCCTTGACTTCGACGTTCGGCAGCGGCGCGGCGGGCGGCGGCGTGCTCACGGCGTGGCCCCGGCTCAGGCGTAGTTGGCGGCGAGCGACACCGCCTCGATCAGCAGCATCACCAGCAGCAGCCGCACCAGCGCCTCCACCTCGCCGCCGGTGCGCGCGCGGCCCCTGGGCCGGTCGTGGATCGCCGAGGCCACGGGTACCAGCGACACGGCCAGCGCCAGCAGCAGCGTCTTGACCATGAACACCAGCGTCACTGCCGGCGAGAAGACCTGGCCGACGGTGCGCGTGAAGCGCTCCAGCCCGCCGAGCGTGAAGCCGTGCACCGTCAGGTAAGCGAGCACCAGCGTCACCGCGCTGGCGACGGCGGCCAGCATCAGCACCGCGAAGCCGCCGGCCAGCACGCGCGGCAGCACTTCCTCGCGCAGCGGATCGACGCCGCGCGCGCGCAGCGCGTCGAGTTCGCCGCGCTGGCGCATCCGCGCCAGTTCGCGGCCGTCGGGCAGGCCGATGCGCACGGCGACGAAGGTGGCAGCGGTCAGCGGGATCAGCTCCAGCACCAGCACGCGCACGACCATCTGCAGCGCGTACTGCGACAGCCCGTAGCTGGCGGCCGTGACCACCACGATGCGGATCAGCACCAGGCCGAACAGCGAGGCGAACAGCGTGTACCAGGGCAGGATCGGCGCCGTGTCGAGGTAGACCTCGCGGGCGATGCGCGCACGGTTGGCGCCGCGGTAGCTAGCCGGCGACAGTGCCAGCACCAGCACCATCGCACCGAGGTGGACGATCCGCCACCAGCCGCCAGCCCAGCGTACGGCGGCGCGGCCGAGGTCGGCGAGCGTGCTGGCAAGCGGGAACGACGCGGCCATGGGCGAATGATAGGAGCCCAGGCGGCTTGCTTCGCGCGGCGGACGCGGCAGGGTCGGTTACAGCCGCGGCGGCGAGTCGCCGGCGCCTCGGGGCCGGCACGGCTTCAGCAGACCAGGCAGCGCTCGACCATCGCCTCGTTCCACGCGATGCCTGTGCCCGGCGCATCGGCAGCGGTGGCGGCGCCGTTCTCGATGCGCAGCGGTTCGGCCAGGATCGGCTCGGCCCAGTCGACGTACTCGAGCCAGTGGCCGGTCGGCGAGGCCGCCAGCAGGTGCGCGCTGACCTCCGGGAACAGATGGCTGGAGATCGGCAGGCCGGCGGTCTCGGCGATCGCCGCGGCGCGCATCCAGCCGGTGACGCCGCCGATCTTCATCGCGTCGGGCATGCCGAAGTCGGAGCCGCCGGCGGCAACACAGCGCGCCATCTCGTGCGGCCCCCACCAGTTCTCGCCCATCTGGATGCGCAACCGGCTCCTGCGCCGGATCTCGGCGTGGCCGGCATGATCGTCGGCGCTGGTCGGCTCCTCGATCCAGTACAGGTCCTCGCCGGCGAGTGAGCCGGTGCGCAGCACCGCCTCGGCCACCGACAGGCCCTGGTTGTAGTCCGACATCAGCGCCAGGTCCGGCCCGATCGCGCGGCGCACGGCGCGCACGACATCCAGGTCCGTCTTCGCGTTCTCGTATCCGAGCCGCACCTTGATGGCGCGAAACCCCGGCGCCGCCAGTTGCTCGGCCTCGGCAGCGGCGCGCTCGGCGCCGATCAGCCCGAGGCCGTTGCTGTTGTAGGCAGGGATCGGCCGCGGCGCGCCGCCGAGCAGGCGGATCAGCGGCAGCCCCTGCGCCCGCGCCAGGGCATCCCACGCCGCCATGTCGATGCCGGCCAGCGCCATGCCGACTACGCCCTTGGTGCCGAGCAGGCGGAACTGCGCCTGCAGCCTGCGGTCGAGTTCGAGCGGCGCGACTGCCTCGCCCTTGATCAGCGGCACGAGGTTGGCCAGCGTCTGCAGCACCGGTTTGAGCGCCAGCGGCGTGTAGCAGAACAGGTAAGTCGAGCCGGTGACGCCTTCCTCGGTCAGCAGGTCGATCAGTGCCAGCGGCGCGATGCTGATCGTGCCGCCGCGCGTGGCCAGCGGCAGCTTCATCGGTACGTGCACGCCGCGCACGCGCAGCTCGCGGATGGTCAGCTGCGACGGGTTGGTCATTCGCGTCTACTCCCTGCGTGTCGGCAGCGGCGTTATGCGCCGATTTCGCTGCCGCCGCAACCACCGCGACTTGCGGGTGCATCGGCGCGGCAGCTGCCGACTGGCAGCTCGGCGGGCGAGGTCCCGGACCGCGCTACGCCGCCTTCACCGGCATCCGGATCACCTGCGCGGCTCCCTGGCCGCGAAAGCGGGCGAGCAGTTCCGACTGCCTGGCGCGGGCCTTCTCCAGGTGCTGCCCCTTCACATGCCCGTAGCCGCGGATCTCCTCGGGGATGCTGGCCAGTTCGACCGCCACGGCGTGGTTGTCCGCCGCCAGCCTGCCGAGCAGATCGTCGACCAGCTTCTCGTACTCGCCGATCAGCGCCCGTTCCATGCGCCGCTCGGCGGTGGCGCCGAAAACATCGAGCGCCGTGCCGCGCAGGAACCTCAGTTTCGCCAGCACGCCGAACGCCGTCAGCACCCACGGTCCGAAGCGCATCTTCCTCGGCTTGCCGGTCACGGGATCGGTACTGGCGAGCAGCGGTGGCGCGAGGTGGAAGTTCAGCTTGTAGTCGCCTTCGAACATGGCGGCGATCCTGTCGCGGAAGGCCGGATCCGAGTGCAGCCGCGCGACCTCGTATTCGTCCTTGATCGCCAGCAGCTTGAAGTAGTAGCGGGCAACGGCCTCGGCGAGCCTGCTCGACTGCAGCCGGTCGGACTCGACCTTGCGAACGCGCTCGACCAGCTCCCTGTATCGCTGCGCGTAGGCGGCGTTCTGGTAGCCGGTCAGGAACTCGGCGCGGCGGGCGACGATTTCCTCCAGCGACGGCGCGCGCTTCAGCTCGATCACCTGCGCCGCCGTGCCGCCGCTCGCGGCGCGCTTCACCGCGTCAGGATCGTGCGCCGCGGCGCGGCCCCACTCGAAGGCGCGCTTGTTGGCCTCGATCGCCACGCCGTTCAGTTCGATCGCCCGCAGCAGTGTCTCGCAGGCCAGCGGGATCCAGCCCTTCTGCCAGGCAAAGCCGAGTACGAAAGGATTGGTGTAGATGCCGTCGCCGAGCAGCGCCGTTGCCAGCCCGGTGGCATCGACCGCCGCCGCGTTTGCATCGACGCCGACCGCCTCGCGCAACTGCGCCAGCATCGCTGCCGCACCGGATTGCCAGTCGGGATTCCTGACGAACTCCGCGGTCGGCGACTCGGCCGTGTTGAGCACCGCCTTGGTGCGGCCGGCGTGGACTTTCGACAACGCCTCGTTCGAAGCGGCAGTGATGAGGTCGCAGCCGAGCACGAGGTCGGCTTCGTTCATCGCGATGCGCGTGGCGTACAGGTCCTCCGGCCGCGGGGCGATCCGCACGTGCGAAAACACCGCGCCGCCCTTCTGGGCCAGTCCGGCCATGTCGAGCACCGAGCAGCCGCGGCCCTCGATGTGCGCCGCCATGCCGAGCAGCTGGCCGATGGTGACCACGCCGGTGCCGCCCACACCGGTGATGACGATGCCGTAGCCGCGACCGGCTGGCAGTGCCGGCACCTCGGGTGCCGGCAGCTGCGGAACGGAGACCGCGGCCGCCTTGCCCTTCTTCAGCCGTCCGCCCTCGACGGTGACGAAGCTCGGGCAGAAGCCCTTCAGGCACGAGAAGTCCTTGTTGCAGCTCGACTGGTTGATCCGCCGCTTGCGGCCGAACTCGGTCTCCAGCGGCTCGACCGACAGGCAGTTCGACTGCACGCTGCAGTCGCCGCAGCCCTCGCACACCAGTTCGTTGATCACCACCCGCCGCGGCGGGTCGGGGAAGACCACCTTGTCCGGCTTGTTCTGCTTGCGCCGGCGCCGCTTCTCGCTGGCGCAGGTCTGGTCGTAGACCAGCACCGACACGCCGGGGTACTCGCGCAGCTCGCGCTGGATGCGGTCGAGCTCGTCGCGGTGGTGCACCGTGACGCCCGGCGCCAGCTTCCACGCGTCGCCCTCGGCGCCGCGCCCGTTCACGGCGGAATGGTCGCGCTCGCTCGCGGCGTCGTACTTGCCCGGCTCGTCGGTGACGATGACGATCCTGCGCACGCCCTCGGCGTAGACCTGCTGCGTGATCGCCGGCGCGGTGAGCTGGCCGTCGGTCGGCTGGCCGCCGGTCATCGCCACCGCGTCGTTGAACAGGATCTTGTAGGTGATCGGTACGTTGGCTGCCACGGCGGCGCGGATCGCCAGGCTGCCCGAGTGGAAGTAGGTGCCGTCGCCGAGGTTGGCGAAGATGTGTCCCTCGTCGGTGAACGGCGCCTGGCCGATCCACGGCACGCCCTCGCCGCCCATCTGCGTGAAGGTCGACGTACTGCGGTCCATCCAGATCGCCATGTAGTGGCAGCCGATGCCGGCCACCGCGCGCGAGCCCTCCGGCACCACGGTCGAGCTGTTGTGCGGGCAGCCGGAGCAGAAGTACGGAGTGCGCTCGGTCACCAGCCGTGGCGTGGCCAGTGCCTTCTGCTTGGCCGTGATCAGCGCCACCCGGGTCTCGATGCGCGCGCGCACGTCGGCGGGCAGCTCCAGTCTGCCGATCCGCGCGGCGATCGCCTTGGCGACGATGGCGGGCGAGAACTCGGCGTGCGCCGGCAGCACCCAGCTGCCCTGCGGCACCGACCACTCGCCGCCGTCCTTCTCGTCGAACTTGCCGATCACCCGCGGGATGCGCCTGCCGGTGCCGATCCACGAGTACAGGTCTTCCTTGATCTGGTACTCGATCAGCTGCCGCTTTTCCTCGACCACCAGGATCTCCTCCAGTCCCTCGGCAAAGGCACGCACCGCCTGCGCCTCCAGCGG
This sequence comes from Burkholderiales bacterium, assembly GCA_016716275.1. Lineage (GTDB taxonomy): Bacteria > Pseudomonadota > Gammaproteobacteria > Burkholderiales > Burkholderiaceae_F > JADJWR01. The sequence continues at coordinate 311,011 of JADJWR010000001.1, forward strand.
CCAGACCATGCCGACCTTGAACACGCGGATGCCGATGCGCGCGCAGGTCTGCTCGTCCAGGCCGAGGTCGGCCAGCGCCTGGCGGGTGTCGAGGTAGGCCTTGCCGCTCGCCACGATGCCGAAGCGCGCGTGCGGCGAATCGAGCACGGTGTGATTGAGCCCGTTGGCGCGGCAGTAGGCGAGCGCCGCGTACAGCTTGTGGTCGAGCAGCCGCGCCTCCTGCGCCAGCGGCGTGTCGGGCCAGCGGATATTGAGCCCCCCGGGCGGCATGACGAAGTCGGCGGGCACAGCGATCCGCACCCGCTCGGGATCGACCAGCACCGAGCTGCTCGCCTCGACCACTTCGGTGACCGTCTTCATCGCCACCCACACGCCGGCATAGCGGCTCATCGCGAAACCGTGCAGGCCGAGGTCGAGGTATTCCTGCACGGTGGCCGGATAGAGCACCGGGATCATGCAGGCCTTGAACACGTGGTCCGACTGGTGCGGCAGCGTCGAACTCTTGGCGCCGTGGTCATCGCCCGCCAGCGCCAGCACGCCGCCGTGCGGGCTGGTGCCGGCGGCGTTGGCGTGCTTGAACACGTCGCCGCAACGGTCCACCCCCGGCCCCTTGCCGTACCACATGGCGAAGACGCCGTCGTACCTGGCGCCCGGCTGCATCCCCACCTGCTGCGTGCCCCACACGCTGGTGGCGGCGAGGTCCTCGTTCAGACCGGAGTGGAACCTGATGTGGTGCTGCTCGAGGTGCCTGCCTGCCCGCCACGCGGTCTGGTCCACCGCGCCGAGCGGACTGCCGCGATAGCCGGTGATGAACCCCGCGGTGTTCAGACCCGCCGCGAGGTCGCGGCTCCGCTGCAGCATCGCCAGCCGCAGCAGCGCCTGCGTGCCGCTCATGTAGGCGCGACCCTTCTCGAGGGTCCAGCGGTCGTCGAGCGACACTTCCGCCAGCGCACGGCGGACGGATTCGGGCAACGGGGCGTTCATCGGGTTTCCTCGGCCAAAAATCGTGTTCCTGGGAGCGCGTCGCCGACGGCTGCTGGCCGGCGGCTGCGGCCGCGCTTTGCCTCGTGGGCTCGCGCGGCGGGGTCGGGACTTCAGGAGCCTGAAGTGGCGCGCAGGCTAACAGAGGCGTCGCGCAGGCTCAATCGGCAGCGTCCCCGGAGTCGGTGGCGGCGGCGCTTGCGTATGCTTCGGCGCGTTCACGAACGAGGAGCGCCGAATGATCGTCACGACCACGCCGAGCATCGAGGGCAAGCGCATCACCCGCTACTGCGGCGTGGTCGCCGGCGAAGCGATCCTCGGCGCCAACCTGTTCAAGGACCTGTTCGCCGGCATCCGCGACCTGGTCGGCGGGCGCTCGGCGACCTACGAGCGGGAATTGCAGCGGGCGCGCGACATCGCGCTGCAGGAGCTGCAGCAGCGGGCGCAGGAACTCGGCGCCAATGCGGTGGTCGGAATCGACCTCGACTACGAGGTGCTCGGCCAGGGCAACGGCATGCTGATGGTCTCCGCCAGCGGCACTGCCGTGGTCGTCGATTGAAGCGGGCCCCGCTCCGCGGCCCCGCGCCGAGCCCCTGCCGACCCATCCCGAACCGATGAAGCGCGACTCGATCGAAAGCGGCAATCCGCTGCTCCAGCCCTGGACCGACGCGCTCGGTCTGCCGCCGTTCGGCGCCATCGACGCCGGCCACTTCGAACCCGCTTTCGAAGTGGCGCTCGCCGAGCATCGCGCCGAGATCGAGCGCATCGCTACCCGGGGCGAGCCGCCGACGTTCGACAACACCGCGGCGGCACTCGACCGCAGCGGCCGGCTGCTGGCGCGCGTCGAGCCGGTCTTGCGCAGCCTGTGCAACTCGCACACCTCGCCGGAGCTGCAGGCGGTCGAGCTGCGCCTGGCGCCGCGGCTGGCGGCGCACGCGGCATCGATCCAGCGCGATCCGCGCTTGTTCGCCCGCCTCGATGCGCTGGCGCAGCGGGTCGATTCCCTGGATCTCGACGCCGAGCAGCGCCGCCTGCTCGATCGCCTGCACCTCGACGCGCGGCTGGCCGGCGCGCAGCTCGCCCCGGCGGCGCGCCAGCGCCTGGGCCAGATCGTCGAGCAGCAGGCGGCGCTGATGACGCGGTTCGCGCAGAACGTGCTGGCGCAGGAGCAGCAGTGCCTGTGGCTGAATGGCGAGGCCGACCTCGCCGGCCTGCCGAAGTCGGTGGCCGAGGCGGCGCGAGCCGCCGCCGCCGAGCGCGGCCGGCCGCAGGCATGGGCGATCACCCTGTCGCGCTCCTCGGTGGTGCCGTTCCTCACCTTCTCCGAGCGGCGCGACCTGCGCGAACGCGCATTCAGGCTGTGGAAGGGCCGCGGGGCGAATGCCGGCGAGCACGACAACCGCCCGCTGGCAGCCGAGCTGCTGCGGCTGCGCGCCGAACAGGCGAGGCTGCTCGGCTACGCGAGCTACGCCGACTATGCGCTGGTCGACCGCATGGCGGGCCGGCCTTCGGCGGTGTTCGACCTGCTGAATGCGGTCTGGGAGCCCGCCAAGCGCCGCGCCGCGCGGGAGCAGGCCGAGCTCGAGGCGATCGCGCGACAGCAAGGCGGGGCGGAGAAGATCGAACCGTGGGACTGGCGCTTCTATGCCGAGCGCCTGCGGCGGCACCGCTACGCCCTCGACGATGCCGAGCTCGAGCCGTACTTCTCGCTGCACAACATGATGGCGGCGCTCGCCGACTGCGCCGGGCGGCTGTTCGGGGTGCGGTTGGTGGAGCAGCCGCAGGCGCCGCGCTATCACCCGGACGTGCGCGTGTTCGAGGTGCTGCGCGACGACGGCAGCCGCGTCGGTGCCTTCCTGTTCGACAACTTTGCCCGGCCGGGCAAGCGCAGCGGCGCCTGGATGAACGCCCTGCGCCTGCAATCGAGAAGCGCCGGCGAGGTGCTGCCGGTGATCGTCAACAACAGCAACTTCGCCCGCGGCGCGCCTGGCGGGCCGGTGGCGCTGTCGCTCGACGACGTGCGCACGCTGTTTCACGAGTTCGGCCACGGCCTGCACGGATTGCTGTCGAATGTCACCTACGAGCGGCTGTCCGGCACGCGGGTGCTGCGCGACTTCGTCGAGCTGCCGTCGCAGCTTCTCGAGCACTGGGCGCTGGAGCCGTCGGTGCTGGCCCGCCACGCCCGCCATGCGGCGACCGGCGAGCCGATCCCGCCGGAGCTGGTCGGCCGCGTGCTGCGCGCACGCGAGTTCAACCAGGGCTTCGAGACGGTCGGCTACACGGCGAGCGCGCTGGTCGACATGATGGTGCACGGCTGCACCGACCCGGCCGAGATCGACATCGCTGAGTTCGAGCGTAGGACGCTGGCGGGCCTCGGCATGCCCGAGGCGATTGCGCCATATCACCATCTGGCGCACTTCCAGCATCTGTTCGCCGGCAGCTATGCCGCCGGCTACTACGTCTACCTGTGGGCCGAGGTGCTCGACGCCGACGGCTTCCAGGCTTTCGCCGAGGCCGGCGATCCGTTCGACCCGGCGACGGCGGGCCGCCTGCAGCGGTTCATCTATTCGCGCGGCGGCGCAGTCGATCCGGCCGAGGCCTACCGCGCCTTCCGCGGCCGCGACGCGAAGGTGGCGCCGCTGCTGGCCAAGCGCGGGCTGCTCGAGCAGCAAGCCTGAGCAGGACGCTGCCGCCGGCGCCGCCGGCGTGGCTGCGCGCGGCGCCGGGCGCTCAGTTGGGCAGCGGCATCGGCCGCCGGTCCCTCAGCGCCAGCCAGCCGCGCGCGATGCGGTAGATCGCCCAGACGCCGAGCAGGAACAGGCCGATCCACAGGATGGCGAAGCCGACCAGCACGATCGTCAGCAGGCCGCCGACCAGCGCGATCAGCACCACCCACGCCAGCGCGTACCAGAAGGTGCGGATCTGCCAGCGGAAGTGCGATTCGAGCCAGGTGCCGCGCGCCTCGCCCTTTTTCACGTAGTTGATGATCACCGCGATGATCGACGGCCAGCCGAAGACGAAGGCACCGACCACCGTCGAGGCGCCGAAGGCGCCGATCGCCAGGCCGAGCGCATGCAGCGCATAGGTCGCGTGGGTCAGAGTGACCAGCGACGGGTCGGGTTCGAGGTAACCGGTGCTGCTCATCGCTCCTCCCTGCCGGGATCCGGCCGATAGCTTCAATGTGCGGCCGGAATGCGCCGCTTCAACGCGGCTCGCCCGGCTGGCCGAGAAAACGCGCCAGCCGCGCCGCGCCGTCGTCGACGAGCCTGCGCTGCGCGGCGAAGCACCAGCGCAGGCAGCCCTCGCCCTCCGGGCCGAAGGCCGCCCCCGGCGCCAGCCCGAGCCCCACCTCGGCGACCAGCCGCTTGGCGAAATCGAGCGAATCGGCGCAGCCGGCAACGCGGAAGAACAGGTACATCGCACCGTCTGGTGGCGCGCATTCGACGCCGGGCAGCGGCGCGAGCCGACGCACCAGCGCATCGCGCGAGCCCTGCAGCCGCGCGCGTGTCTCGGCGATCAGCGTGTCGCCGCCTTCGATGGCGGCGATGCCGGCGCGCTGCAGGAAGGTCGGCGCGCAGGAGGTGTTGAACTCGACCATCTTGGCGACCTCGGCGACGAAGCGTCGCGGCGCCACCAGCCAGCCGAGGCGGAAACCGGTCATGGTCCAGGCCTTGGAGAACGTGTTGACGCTGATGAACCGCTCGTCGGGGTCGATCCGCGCCAGCACGCCCGGCGCATGTGACGAGCCGTCGAACACCAGCCGCTCGTAGGCGTCGTCGGCGATCAGCCAGATGCCGTGGCGGCGGCAGTGTGCGAGCAGGGCGTTCCAGTCGTCCTGCGGCATCACCCAGCCGGTCGGGTTGTTCGGCGAGTTGACGATCACCGCCCGCGTGCCTGCCGGCGCCGCGTCGAGCAGGCGCTGCAGGTCGAGCGTCCAGCGGCCGGCGCGGCAGGCGAGCGGCACCCGGACGACCTGCGCGCCCATGATGGCCGGCTGGGCGGTGACGTTGGGCCAGACCGGCGTGACGATCGCCACCCGGTCGCCGGGGTCGAACAGCGACTGCGCCACCAGCGACAGCGCGCTGACGCCGGAACTGGTTGCCGCGATGCGGTCGGTGCCGATGGCCGCCGCCGGCGCGTGCAGGCGGTTCAGGTAGCCGGCGATCGCCTCGCGCAGCTCGACGATGCCGAGGTTGTGGTTGTAGAAGGTCTCGCCCCGGTCGAGCGCCGCCTTGGCCGCCTCGCGGATGAAGGCAGGCGTCGGCAGGTCGCCCTCGCCGAACCAGAACTTCAGCAGATCATCGCGGCCGATGGCCGCATTGGCCACTTCGCGGATCTGTGAAGCGGGCAGGGGATCGAGGGAGCGGCGCAGCATGGACGCCGATGTTAGCGGGGCGGCCTGCGGCGGTCAGCGAGCCAGCTGGTTGATCTCGATGATCGGCAGCAGCACGGCCAGCACGATCAGCATCACCACCACGCCCATCGCGAGGATCAGGATCGGCTCGAGCAGCGAGGTGAAGAACATCGCCCGCCGCTCGGCTTCGCGGGCATGGATGTCGGCGGCGCGGCCGAGCATCTCCGGCAGCTTGCCGGTCGCCTCGCCGGAGGCGATCAGGTGGATCAGCACCGGCGGGAACAGGCGGGCGCGGCCCGGCTGGCTGTCCTCGTCGCTGCTGGTGCGCAGCGCGCGGGCCAGAGAGAAGCCCTCGCGCACCCGCTGCGTGGCCTCCAGCACGCGGGCGCGCATGGCGAGGTTGCTGACGGTTTCGCCGGCGGCCTGAAGCGCGCGCAGCATCGGCACGCCGCCGCCGGCGAGGATCGCCAGCGTGCTGGCGAAGCGCGCGGTGTTCAGTGACCGGCTGAGCACGCCGACCACCGGCATCTGCAGCAGCCGCTTGTGCCAGCGCAGGCGGACTGCCTCCAGCTGCAGCAGCCGGCGCACGGCGAACGCGGCGATCACGGCCAGCAGCAGCAAGATCCAGCCGTAGGCGCGGACGAAGTCCGACAGGGCGATCAGCGCGCGGGTGAGCCACGGCAGCGCCTGCCTGGTGTTGGCGAACACCTGCACCACCTGCGGCACCACGTAGGTCAGCAGGCCGATGACCACCGCCAGCGCCACCAGCGTCACGATCACCGGATAGACGAACGCGAGCGTGATCTTCTGCTGCAGCTTGGCCCGCTCCTCGACATAGTCGGCCAGGCTGCCGAGCACCGAGCCGAGCTTGCCCGACTCCTCGCCGGCGGCGATCAGCGCGCGGTAGATGTCCGGGAACTGCCGCCGGTGGCGCGCCAGCGCGTTCGACAGCGACGAGCCGGCGAGCACATCGGTGCGGATCGCCGCCATCAGCTCGCGGATCTGCTGCTTCTCGCTCTGCTCGACCATCACGGTCAGCGCGTCGGCCACCGGCAGCTGCGCACCGAGCAGGCTGGCCAGCTGGCGGGTAAGCACCGCCAGTTCGGTCTGCGACAGCCGGCGGCCCAGCGAAAGCTGCAGTGCCGAGCGCTGTGCGTCGGCAACGACCGGCTCCATCGTCAGCGGCAGCAGGCCGCGGCCGCGCAGCAGCTGCCGGGCGGCGCGCGCGCTGTCGGCCTCGATGACGCCGGACAGCTCCTTGCCGGCGGCATCGGCGGCGGCGTAGCGGAAGGCGGTCACTCCCGTGTCACCCGCACCACTTCCTCGTGCGAGGTCACGCCGGCGGCCACCCAGCGCAGGCCGTCGGCGCGCATCGAGGTCATGCCCGCGCGCTCGGCGGTGCGGCGGATCTCGGTGTCGTTGGCACCCTGGTGGATCAGCGTGCGCATCGGCTCGTCGACCTTCAGCAGCTCGTAGATGCCGGTGCGGCCGGCGTAGCCGGTGAAGCTGCAGCGGTCGCAGCCGACCGGCACGAAGCCGTTGCCGGCGGGCTCCGGCTTCCTGCAGTGCGGGCACAGCTTGCGCACCAGCCGCTGGCCGAGCACGCCGAGCAGCGACGAGGAAAGCAGGAACGGCTCGATGCCCATGTCGATCAGCCGCGTCACCGCGCTGGCCGCGTCGTTGGTGTGCAGCGTGGCCAGCACCAGGTGACCGGTCAGCGAAGCCTGCACGGCGATCTGCGCCGTCTCGAGGTCGCGGATCTCGCCGACCATCACCACGTCGGGATCCTGGCGCAGGATCGAGCGCAGCGCGCGGGCGAAGGTCATCTCGATCTTCGGGTTGACCTGCGTCTGGCCGATGCCCTCGAGGTCGTACTCGATCGGGTCCTCGACCGTCATGATGTTGGTGGTCGAGTGATCGAGCCGGCGGATCGCGCCGTACAGCGTGGTGGTCTTGCCGGAGCCGGTCGGACCGGTGACCAGGATGATGCCGTGCGGCTGGTGGATCAGGTGGTCGAACGCCGCCCGCGTGCCGTCGGCCATGCCGAGCGACTCGAGGTTCAACCGCGACAGGTCCTTTTCCAGCAGCCGCAGCACCACCCGTTCGCCGTGGCCGGTCGGCAGCGTCGAGACGCGCACGTCGACCGCCCGGCCGCCGACCCGCAGCGTGATGCGCCCGTCCTGCGGCAGCCGCTTCTCGGCGATGTCGAGCTGGGCCATGATCTTGATCCGCGAGACCAGCGCCGCGTGCAGCGCCCGCTTGGGACGGACGATGTCGCGCAGCGTGCCGTCGACGCGGAAGCGGACCAGCGAGTAGGTCTCGAACGGCTCGATGTGGATGTCGGAGGCACCGTCGCGCGCCGCCTGGGTCAGCAGCGCGTTGATCATGCGGATGATCGGCGCGTCGTCCTCGGTCTCCAGCAGATCCTCGATGTCCGGCACCTCGGCCATCATCCGCGAGATGTCGAACTCGCCCTCGATGTCGCCGACGATCTGCTGCGCCGAGCCTTCGCCGGCGGCGTAGGTCTGCGCGATCGCCTCGCGCAGTGCGGCCGGTTCGACGACCACCGGCGTGACGCGACCGGGGAACACCCGCATCACCTCGTTCAGCGCCGCCAGCGGCGTCGCCTCCGAGACCCAGGCCTCGGCCTCGCGCTCGCCGTGCGGCCGCAGCAGGATGCCGTGATCGCGCGCGAAGGCGTAGGGCACGTAGCGCTGCGCGGTGCTCATCGGAAGCGCTGCTGCCTAGCGCTGGACGGCGATCGGCTGGTAACCGAGCCGCTTCAGCTCGGCCAGCGCGTCGGCCAGCGCGCGCTTGCCGGTGTCGACGGCGACACGGACGCGGTAGACCTCGCCGGTCGAGGTGCGCACCGGTTCGACGTAGGCGTCGAAGCCGGCGCTGCGCAGTTCCTGCTGGTAGCGGCGTCCGCCTGCGAGGTCGGGCAGTGTGGCGATCTGCAGCACCTGCACCGTACTGGCCGCTGCCGCCGCGACGGCCGGGGCGGCCTCTGGCGCGGGGGCTGGCGCGGCCGGCGCCGCTGCCGCAGCCGCGGGCGCCGGTGCGGGCTCGGACGGCGGCGGCGCGGCGCGCGACATCACTTCCGGCGGCGCGGTCGGCGGAATCGGTGCCACGTTCAGGTCGCGGAAGATCAGCGTGTCGGGCAGCCGCGCATCGGCCATCTGCGTGCGCATGTACTCGTAGCGCTCGGTGGCGATCGCCGCCGAGGTGCCCTCGTCGCGCACGATGATCGGCCGCAGGAAGACCATCGTGTTGGTGCGGTTGCGTTCGCGTGTCTCGTAACGGAAAAAGGCGCCCAGGAACGGGATGTCGCCGAGCAGCGGCACCTTCTGCTGTGACACGTTGGTCCGGTCCTCGATCAGTCCCGACAGGACCACGTAGTTGCCGTCCTCGACCAGCACCACGGAGTCGAAGCTGCGCTTGTTGGTGATCAGCTGGCCGGCGACCAGCGACGACGGCGAGATCGACGAGACCTCCAGGTACAGCGCCAGCCGGACCACGCCGCCCTCCGAGATCTGCGGCCGCACGCGCAGTTGCAGGCCGACGTCCTGCCGCTCGAAGGTCTGGAACGGGTTGATCGTGCTGCTGCCCTGCTGCGTGTAGGAGCCGGTCACGAAGGGCACGTTCTGGCCGACCAGGAACTTCGCCTCCTCGTTGTCGAGCGTCTGGATGTTCGGCTGCGACAGGATGTTGGCGTTGGCCTTGGTCTCGAGGGCCCGCGCGAGGAAGGCGAGGTTGGCGACCTCGCCGATGCCGGGCAGGGTGATCCTGCCCTTGACGACGCCGATGTTCAGGCCGCGGCCGGCCGAAGCCGGTTCGGCGGCCACGCCGATGATGTTGGTGCCCTGACCGCCGAAGTTGGTGCCGCCGATCACGCGGGTGTCGGTTTCGTCGAGCCCCGACAGGTCCTGCCACTGGATGCCGAACTCGGCCGACTTGTCGGCGTTGACCTCGACGATCAGCGACTCGATCACCACCTGTGCCCGGCGCGAGTCGAGCTTCTCGATGATCGCCCGGATGTTGCGGTACAGCGGCTCGGGGGCGGTGATGATCAGCGAGTTGGTCGCCGCATCGGGCTGGATCATTCCCGCCAGGCCGCCGGTGGCGGCCGCGCCGGCGCCGGCGCCGCCGACCGGCGTTTGCGGCGCCGGTTGCTGCAGCGGCTGCTGCTGCATCTGCTGGCCGAGCAGACCCTGCTGCTGGCCGCTGGTCACGGTGGTGCCCGACAGCGCCCGTCCGCTGGCCTGCGGCACGAACGAGGGGTCGTTGGCCAGAACCGCCCGCAGCAGCGGGGCCAGCTTCACTGCCTCGGCGTTGCGCAGGTAGACGACGTTGATGTCGCCGGCGCTCAGGCTCGGCCGGTCGAGCCGCTCGATCAGCTGCTTGGCCAGCGCCAGCCGCGACGGGCTGGCGGCGCGCAGGATCAGCGAGTTGGTGCGCGGTTCGGCGAGGATCTGCACCCGCTGGCCGGCGTCAGTGGCCTGGCCGGCGGCGCGCGCTCCCTCGTCGAGCACCCGGTTGGCGATGGTCGCCACGTCGGTGGCCAGGCCGTGCCTGAGCTGGATGAGCTCGCTTTCGGCCGCGCCCGGCGAGTCGATCGCCTCGATGATGCGGGCGATCCGCCGCAGGTTCTCGGCGTAGTCGGTGATCACCAGCGTGTTGTTCGCCGGGTAGGCCGAGATCGTGTTGTTCGGCGCGATCAGCGGACGCAGCACCGGCACCATGCTGGTCGCCGATTCGTAGCGCAGGCGGAAGACCTGCGTGACGACCTGGTCGCCGCGCGGCGCCGGCGTGGCCGGCGCCACCACCTGGCCGCCCTGCAGCTTGGCGTCGGCCTCCGGCACGATGCGCACGATGCCGTCGGGCCGCGCCGGCTCGACGATCGTGAACCCCTGCAGCCGCAGCGCGGCGAGCAACTGCTCGTAGGCCTGCTGCTTGGTGACCGGCCGCTCGGTGACCAGGGTCAGCGTGCCGCGCACCCGAGGGTCGATGACGAACTGGCGCCCGGTGTACTGGCCGATCGCCCGCACCGCTGCCTCGAGATCGGCGTTGACGAAGTTAAGCATCACCGGATCGGCGGCAGCCGAGGCGCGCGCCGACGGCGCCGCGCCCGCCGGCTGAGCGGCCCCGGCGGGCGGCAACAGGGCGATCACGGCGGCCAGCGCAAGAGCCGTCAGACGCGGCGCCCGCCCGGCGCGCGGGTAAGCGGGCGCATCGCTGCGCGTTGCGGTCATTTCAGTTTCCAAAGCTGAGAATTGCCGAATCGCCGTCCCGCCGGCCGAGCAGCAGCACGAGCCCGGCGAGTTGCGCCCGGGTCGACGCGTCCACACCCGACATCGCGCGCGCGCGACCTGCGAACCGGAAGTTCCCTTGCTCGTCGATTGTGCCATCGCCGGTCAGCTCGAGGGGGCCGGACAGGGTCGACAGCGTCAGCCGCGTGCCGGGAAAGCCGCCCTCGGCAAGCAGGCGGAAGTCGCCGAACGGCTCGACGGTCGTCATCGCGCTGGTGGCGAAGCGCCATTCGCCGACCATGTCGCCCTGCATGCGGCCGCGCTGGAAGACGAGCCTCTGCCAGGCCAGACTGACGACGCCGCCGGGGCGGACGGTGTTGAACGGCGCACCGAGCCCGGCCAGCAGGGACGCGGGCAGCCGCAGCGTGGTGGCCAGCAGCTCGATGCGGCCGGCCAGGTCGGCGCGCAGCTGCAGCGGCTGCGCCAGCGCCGACGGGTGCGACATCGTCAGTTCGAGCGTGCCGGCGAGCAGCTTCCACGGTGACAGCTGCCACGACAGTGGCTCCGGCAGGCCGATGCGGGCGATTCCCGCATCGAGGCCCGGCGCCAGCACCACGTTCGCCTGGCCCTGCCAGAGCGACCCCCTTGCCTCGGCCAGCACGACGCGCTCGTCGGTGGCCTGACCGATTGCCGAGGCCACCCACTGCGCGGGCGCGATGACGGCGGCCGTCGCGCCGATGCTGAGCACGGCCACGAAAGCGAAGAGCAGGCCGCGCAGCATCGACCGGTCGGCGCAGCGGCTAGCGCTTGGCTAGCCGCAGCGTCATCTCGATGTCGGCCGCTCCGGGCGTGCCGGTCGCGCGCACCGTCACCGCGCCGGCCCTGGCGCCGAGCTCGCGCTCGGCGCCGGCAAGCCAGGTCGACCACGCCGCGTACGACACGTCGGCGAGCGTGATCTGCAGGTCACCGTCGGTGATCGGCACGATGCGGCCTGCCTTCAGGCCGGCCGCCTGCAGCGAACGCTCGAGCGCCGCGCGCGCTTCGGCCGGCGGCAGCACGGCCGCCTGCGGCCGCGCTTTCAGGCCGGCGACTTCGGCGAGCAGCCGGTCGAGCTGCTCGGCCTGCGTGCGCATCGCCGGCAGGCTCCGCTCCAGTCGCGGAATGCCGACCGCCGCCGGCTCGATCAGCAGCAGGAAGATCGCCACGACCAGCACGACGCCGCCGGCGGCGCCGAGGACCAGCCGCTCGCGCGGCGCGCGCTGCGACCAGAAGCTGCGCAGGGTCTCCATCTTCAGCCTCCGATGGCACTGATGCGCGCCGCCCCGTCTGACTCGAAACGCAGCAGCAGTCCCTGCTGCACCGCCTGCGCGCGCAACTGGTTCTGCAGCTGCGCGTCCGGCGGCGCCTTGAACTTCAGGTGCAGCGTGGCGTCGCGGTATTCGATGCCGGCGACCAGGCCGACCGGGGCGGCGGCCAGCAGCTGCGCCACCTGGGCGTTGAGCGCCGTGAAGTCGCTGGCCGACGGCTGACCGGATCGCGCGCGCAGGCGCGCCAGTTCGCGCTGCGCCTGCACGATGGGGTCGACCATCTCGGCATCGGTGAACGCGCTGCGGAAGGCGGTCGTCATCCTGCTGCGCAGCTCGTTCGCCTCCGACTGCAGCTTCAGCCAGTAGCCATTCATGCCGGCGATGAAAACCGCGATCGCCACCGCTGCCCAGGCCAGCGCTGCACGCCACGAGCGGCTCGACAGGCGCAGCCGCGACACGTCGCCCAGCACGCCACCGCGCGCGAAGGCGCCCTGCAGCAGGTTGATCGAGGCGTCCGGTGCGTCGGCCTGCAGCGCGTGGCCGGCGAGCTCGACGGGAACGCCGAGCGCCTCGGTCATATTCGCCAGTCGCTCGGCCTGCGGCCCGAAGGCGCGCATGCGCCGCCAGCCGCCACTGCGCAGCGCCAGCCGCAGCGCCGCCGGCGGCCCGTCGTCGTTCAGGTCGCATGCCACGCCGTCGTGGCGCGCGGTGCGCGCGACCAGGCGGCCGCGCGCCACGAACACCGCCAGCACATCGGCGGTCGGCGGCGGCAGTACGTAGATGGCGCTGTAGGCCGCGCGCGGCCGTGCGCCGGCCAGCGTCATCACGTCGAGCAGCCGCGTCAGCAAGCCGCGGTCGATCGCCGCCACTGGCAGTGCCGCCGCATCCGCCGTTGCCTTGTCGGCACGCCCGCCGGGCAGAAAGGCAATGTGGCACTGGGACGGCTCGGCGAGCAGGCGGTCCTCGAGCAGATTCGGCAGTGCCAGCCGCAGCTTCGCCTCGCTGAGCCTCGGCGCCACCACTTCGGACTGGAACACGTCGCTGCCGTCGAAGACGATCTCGACCCGCGGGCAGCGCGGCAGCAGCGCGATCGAAGCCTCGCCCCACTGCAGCCGGCCGCCGTCGTCGAGCGCGACGAAGCCGACCACCGTCGACTCCGACAGCCGCGCCGTTGCCGCCAGCAGGCGGTGCGGCGGCGCGAAGACCCACAGCCGCGCCGGCGCCTTTTCCCCTCTCACAGCTCGCGTTGCCAAAGGACCTCCACCGGGCCGCCGCCGGGCTGCGCACTGCGGCGCACCAGCGCTTCCATTCGGATGTCGGCGCGCGACAGCCTGATCTGGCCGCGCACGAAGAAGTAGCTGCTCGTCGTCGCGATGCCCGCCTCGCCGCTGGCGATCTCGCCGGCGTAGTTGCGGAAGTTGCCGACGTCGACGAAATGCGAGATCCGCTCCCGCTGGGCAACGACCGCGCGCGCCTGCGCCAGCGACATGCCGGTCTGCGCGGCGATCGCCTCGGCGGTGGCTGTGTTGACGTTCAGCCGCGTCTTGCTGGCATCGAGAACGGCCAGGTACGGCGCCAGCGCCGCCGCCGCTTCCCGAGAGATACCCGGGATGGCGGCGATGTCCGTCGCCAGCACCGGCGGCAGCGGCCGGGCGGCCGTCGCGGCGGCGCCGGGGCGCTCGCCAGTGGATGCCGGCGCGAAGGCCTCCTTCATGCGCAGCGCGATCAGCTCGGCGGTGACCGCCGGCACGCCGAGCAGGTCGCACAGCCGCTTGAGCGCCGCCAGCTCTGTCTCGACGACCTCGCCGTCGTCGGCGACCAGGTTGCGCACGTTCAGCCGCGACTGCGCATCCTCGATGCTGCCGGCAATGCTCGCCTGCGCCGCCAGGGTCGAAGATTCGCCGAGCTGGTCCAGCCGGGTCGGCGCCAGCCCCCTGGCCCAGAACTCGTCGAGCCCGTCGTGGCTGCTGCGCATCAGGTCCTCGCGCAGCATCGCCCGCGCCCAGTCGAGGGCGCCGGACATCAGCATGCGGCTCTGCACGACCAGCTGCTGGTTCTCGATCGTCCGCAGCAGCACGAACTGCTGCCAGAACATTCCCGAGACGATCAGCGTGGCCAGCGTGGCGACCACCAGCGCCATCAGAACCGCCGCGCCGCGTTGCCGGGCGCCGACGATCACCGGCGCGCCGACCCCGGCGGCACGGTGCGACGCCCGGCATCCCTCCGCAGCAGCTCGCCGCGTTCTCATCCCGTCCCCACGAGCAGCACGCGGCGGTACTGGCGGCCGTCGGTGCGTTCGACGATCACTTCGAGGCCCGGTGGCGCGGCGCGCGGGTTCGGCGACGAGGCGACCTCCGGCGGCGCCCAGCCTCGCCCCGCCTGCCAGACCCGCACCTGCAGCGCCTGCACGCCGGCCAGCAGCTGCGTCTCGACGAGGGCGGCCTCCGGTGAGGCATCGACAGTGATCGTCGGCGCCGACGAAAGCCGCATCAGGCGCCCGCCCCGAAGCTCGTAGACAACCAGCTGCACGGCGCTCGGCGAGCCCTCGATGACCGGCGCGAAGCGCAGCAGCTCGAAGCCCGCCGAGGCACCCCGCCGCACGACGAGCGGCGCGCCCGGCAGCGGCACGAACGATGCGCTGACGACCTGCGCCAGGTCGCGCTCGATCTGGCCGAACGCCACCAGCAGGTCGCGCACTTCCTCGGCCTCGGGCTGCAGCCGCTCGCGCGTATGCACCAGCGAGTCCAGGCCGCGCCAGGCGATCACCGATACGAGCGACAGCACGCTGATCGCCACCAGCAGTTCCAGCAGCGTGAAGCCGGCGGCTCGGCTCGAGGCGGGCCGGGCGGTCATCAGCTGACGGGAAGAACCGCCATCATCTCCGCGTGCCGGCGACGCACCTCGCCGGTGACGCGGAAGACCTGCAGCTCGACGCGGCGAAAGAACGGATTCGGCGTCGACTTGACCGTCTGCAGGCACTCGAACTCCACATCGGCCTGCGCGCACGCCGTGGTCGTCTGGCCGACCTCCAGACTGCCACGCGCCAGCCGCAGTTCCAGCAGGCGATTCTCGGCCACCGTCGTCGCGAGCATCGTGTAGCGGGTGTCCTCGGCGGCGCCGGTGAGCGACAGCGCGCCGCGCATCGCCGCGGCCAGCGCCACGCCGATGATCACCAGCGCCACCAGCACCTCGAGCAGCGTGAAGCCATGCCGATGCGGCGGCGGGTGCTCAGGGAAGGCGAACCGTGCCACGGCCGCGCTCGTCGAAGTCGATCGCCACCCGCGCCGATGCGGTCGACAGCTCCAGCCGCAGCGGCTGCTGGATCCACTCGCGGGCGATCGCCACCCGCAGCGGCGGGGCGCCGGGGGCGAGCAGCGACTGGACCGGCCGGCTGCCACCGGGGGTGCCCATGGCCAGTGACTGCAGCGGTTCGCGCCAGGCGCGTTCGCGCAGCAGGTCGTCATCGCTGACCAGCCTTCGCTCGCCGGCGGCGAATGTCACGAAGCGATAGCCGTTCAGGTCGGCCTCCCAGTAGATGGGCTGCTGGCGGATGCGCGCCTCGTCGGCGGCCAGCGCGAAAAGCTGGCCGACGCGCTCGGCCTCACGCGCCAGCTGCTGCCGCTCGTCGGGCGCCGCCGAGATCGTGACGACCGACAGCAGGATGCCTGCCAGCACGATCACCACCAGCAGTTCTAGCAGCGTGAAGCCGGCCGCCCGCGGCGGGGCGGCGCCGGTCGGTGCGTCTAGAGCTGCCACGAGCCGATGTCGGCATCGACCTCTTCGCCGCCGACGGCCCCGTCGCGGCCGTAGCTGAAGACGTCGATCTCGCCCTTCAGGCCGGGGTTCAGGTACTTGTACTCGTTGCCCCAGGGATCCTTCGGCGTCGTGCTTCGCTCGAGATAGCCGCCCTGCTTCCAGTTCTGCGGCAGCGGCTCGATGGTCGGCTTGGTCAGCAGCGACCTCAGGCCCTGCTCGGTGGTCGGATAGGCGCCGTTGTCGAGCCGGTAGAGCTTCAGCGCCTGCATCAGCGAGGCGATGTCCTGCTTGGCGGCAGCGATGCGCGCATCGTCGGTCCGGCCGACCACGCGCGGCACGATCAGGGCGGCCAGAATGCCGAGAATCGTGATCACGACCATGATCTCGATCAGCGTGAAGCCGCGTGCCGGGCGGTGGGCGCTGATTGCGCGCCGAGGGGCGATCGTCATCGTTGCACCGTAGCAATGTGTCGCGCTGAACAGCCGCCGGCGCACGGCCACCGTCGGCGGCGCATTGGCGCAGGCTGGCGATATTATGAACGCACCTGCCGCAAGGCCCCTGTCCGGGCTGCGGCCGGTGACCGATACCTTCGATCCGGCGCGGCGCCTGCGCGAGGCCGACGCCGGCAATTCGAGAAACTGCCCTGCAGATGGTACGAAACGTTGCTGCCACACTGCTGCATCTGTCGATGCTGGCACTGGTGTGTGCCATCGGCACGTACTGGGCGCTTCGCATCCTGACGCCATCGCCGGCCAGCATGCCGCCGCCGCAGCCGGCGGCAGTGCTGCGGGAGGCCGATCCGACGCTGGCAGCGCGCATGTTCGGCCTCGTCCAGGCGGCGCCCGTTTCCCGGCAGGCGATGAACGTCCAGGCCATCGGCGTCTACGCCGCAGGCAAGGACTCGGCGGCAGTGCTCGCGGTCGACGGCAAGCCGGCGCGCGTGTACCTGCTGAACCAGGAAGTGTTCAACGGCGCCAGGCTGGTCGAGGTGCGCAAGGACGCGGTGACCATCGAACAGGCAGGGACGCGCCGCGAGGTCGCCATGCCGGTGCAGCCGGCCCTCGGCGTGGGCGGCCCGCCGCCGCCCGCTGCCTACACCCGGGAAGGGATCACGCTGACGGCGCCGTCGGTCGCCGGCGCCAGCCAGCCGACGGCGCCCCAGCCGCGGCCGCTGCCGCCGCGCCCCGCCGTAGCGCAACCGGCGGTGCCCCAGCAGCCGCCATTCCAGCCGCAGGTGCAACTGCCGCAGCCGCAGGCGCTGCAGGCGGAGCAAGGCGAGCCAGGACCGGATGAAAGCAACGAAGGCGGCGTTCGCCGACCCGCTCGGGCGCGTACCCAGTGATCCGGCCGCGCGGCGGCTCGAGCGAGCGACGCCTTCGCCGGCGGCGTCTGAGAAGGCGGCCTTCGGGCAGCGGGCGTGCCGCAGGCCGGCTTGCTTGCGCCTGGCCTGCGGTCGTTGAATGAAACCGTCGCCAGCAAGCGAGGACGAGCGCCGCGAGCGGCTATGGCGCAACGCCTTCTATGGCTTCAGCGCGCTGATGGCGGCCTTTGCGCTGGTCGACCTGGATGCCGGGCGACTGGCCGGCGCGATGGGCAACGCCGGCGTGTGCTGCCTGATGCTTTCGCTGATAAACCAATTTCCCGCGGTCAAGCAGATTGTCGGCACGGCGGCGAAGCGTCGTCCGTCCGAGGAATCCCGCCGTGAGGGAGCAAAGCCGAGCAGCGACGGTCCGTGGACGGACCGTCTGGCGGGCGTCGGCTGGACCCTGCTGCTCGCCTCGCTGATCCTGCGCGCGTTCGGCGCCGATTGATTGACCATTCAGACGACGCGGCTGCGTTCTGGCTTGCCTTTTCCGCTGTCCGTCGCAGGCGGCTCGGCAGAGGAGATGCCGGCAGCTAGATTCGGTCCCGACCAGGTCCGATCCGGCCCGCCTTGCCGATTGCCAAGCGAATGAGCGCCAGTCCCGATCCGAATTCCTCCGCCCAGGAGCGTCAGGGCCAGGGCCGCAGCGCGCAGATGATGGCCGACGTCGCCGCGGGGGCGCGTGCAGCGGCGCCGAGGCTGGCGTCAGCGGCGAGGCGCTTCGGCGACTGGCTGACTTCGATCGGCTGGGGCAAGTTCTTCCTGCTCTCGCTGCTGTTGCTGGTGGCCGGCGCAATGGTCAACAGCTGGCTGTTCGAGGGCAGTCCGGCGATCATCGTCGATGCCTCCGATCCGAAGGAGCGGGTGAACGTCGTCGTCTCGGTCACTGCCGATGGGGTGCGTATCGCACCGCCGGCGCCGCCGGCACCGCCGGCACCGCCGAAGCCGCCGGCGCCGCCTCCGCTACCGGCCGCCCCGGACGTGGCAGCGCCACTGCCGCCGGCTGAATCGGCGGGCGGCAAGGAGGCGACGGTCAAGGTCGGCAAGGAAGGCGTGCGGATCGTCACCTCCAAGGACGGCAAGCGGGTGGTGGTGCAGATCGACGGCAAGGGGGTGCGGGTCGAGGACTTCGCCGAGGGCGCAGCCGCTGGCGCCGTTGCCGGCGCCGCCGAAGACGGCTCGGTGGTCATCTCTCCGGAGGTCATGGCCGATCCGGAAAAGGCCGCCGAGGCGATCGAGTCGGCGCGCGAGCGGATCGAGGCGATCGTGCAGGATCAGGTGAGCCGGCAGGTCGCCAGGACGACCAGCGTGTACCGCGAGCGCTCGAGCGACTGGTTCATCAGCTTCCTGATGCTGCTGATCGTCACTTCGATCATTGCCAAGGTGCTGCTCGGCGGCAAGCGCAAGGCGGAGAAGCGGGCGCAGGCTGCCAGCGCCACTGCGGCCGAGGAAGGGCTGAAGCGGCAACTGGCCGAGGCACAGCTGAAGATGATGCAGGCGCAGGTCGAGCCGCACTTCCTTTTCAACACGCTGGCCTCGGTCGACTACCTGATCGAGACCGATCCGGCGCGCGCCTCGACGATGCAGAAGAACCTGATCCAGTACCTGCGCGCGGCGTTGCCGCAGATGCGGGAGGGCTCGACCACGCTCGGCAAGGAGCTGGCGCTGGTGCGCTCCTACCTGGAGATCCTCAAGGTTCGCATGGAGGATCGTCTGCAGTTCGCGATCACGGTGCCGCAGGGGCTGATGAGTGCGCAGTTCCCGCCGATGATCCTGCAGTCGCTGGTCGAGAACGCCATCAAGCACGCGCTGGAACCGAAGCCCGAAGGCGGGTCGATCACGGTCACCGCCGACATCGCCAACGGCAGCCTGCGGGTGACCGTCGCCGACACCGGACTGGGCTTCGGCGCCGCCGGCAAGCCGGGCACCGGAGTCGGCCTGGCCAACGTGCGCGAACGCATTGCGGCGCTGTACAGCGGCCGCGCGAAGTTCACGATCGAGGCCAACTCGCCGAGCGGCACCATCGCCACCATCGAGGTGCCCTACGAGCCCGAGCTCGGGCGCGATGCGGCCGGCCAGGCGCCGGCCGCTGCTGCCGCCTGAGTGCCCGCGCCGGCGGCGCGGCGTTAGCATCGCCACATGGAAACTGTCCGCGCGGTGATTGCCGACGACGAGCGCCTGATGCGCGAGCAGCTGCGCGCGCGACTGGCCGAGGTATGGCCCGAGCTCGAGGTCGTCGCCGAGGCCAAGAACGGCCGCGAGGCGGTCGAGGCCGTGGCGACGCATCGGCCAGACCTGGCGTTCCTCGACATAAGGATGCCGGGCATGACGGGCGTGGAGGCGGCGCGCGAAATCGGCGACGCCTGCCACGTTGTCTTCATCACCGCCTACAGCGAGTACGCGGTTGAGGCCTTCGAGCAGGGTGCGGTGGACTACGTGCTGAAGCCGGCCGACAGCGAGCGCCTCGCGCTGACGGTGGCGCGGCTGAAGAAGCGGCTGGACAGCAAGCCGGCCGACCTCGGCGCGCTGCTGGAAAAGCTGGCGGCCAGGCTCGACCTGCCGGCCGGGTCGTCGGCGACCGTCGCGCAGAAGGGGCCATACCTGCAGTGGATCCAGGCCTCGATGGGCCAGCAGATCCGCATGATCCCGGTGTCCGAGGTGCTGTTCTTCACCTCGGACGAGAAGTACACGCGGGTGCAGACCGAGACCTACGAGGCGCTGATCCGCAAGCCGATCAAGGAACTGGTCGACCAACTGGATCCCGAGCAGTTCTGGCAGATCCACCGGGCAACGATCGTCAACATCAAGGCGATCGCAGGCGTCACCCGCGACCTGCGGGGGCGGCAACTGGTGCAGCTGAAGAGCTATCCGCAGAAGCTGGAAGTCAGCCGCAACTTCACCCACCTGTTCAAGCAGATGTGAGCGGCCTCGGCGGGTCGGCGTGCCTGGTGCGGCCGCGCGGCTGTGTGGCGGCCCGCCAGCGGCGCGCTCAGCCCTGCAGCGTCTGCCACATCTGCTGGTCGCGCTCGGCCGTCCAGATGCGCGGGTGGGCGATGCCGCTGGCCTCGTCGAACGCCCGCGAGACGTCGAACGGCAGGCAGTGCTCGTATATGAACACGTCGCCGAACAGCGGGTCCATCTTCGATCGCGCGTGGGCGAAGGCCCGGCGCAGGTCGTGTCCGGCGGCCACGCTCTCCTGGGCTGCGGCGAACAGCGTCTGGACGAACGACTTGGTGTAGTCGATCGCCCGGTTGGCATCGGCGTTGGTGAGCAGTGCCGGCCCGCGGCCGGGCACCAGCTTCTCGGGCGTCAGGCCACGAAGGACCTCCAGCGTCGCCGGCCAGTGGGCAAGCTGCGCGTCGCCGGTATAGGCGGCCGCGCCGTACTCGACGAGGTCGCCGGAGAACAGCACCCGCTCCTGCGGCAGCCAGACGATCGTGTCGCCCTTGGTGTGCCCCATGCCGACGTGCTTGATCTGCACCTCGAGCTTGCCGAGGAACAGGGTCAGGTCGCGTTCGAACACCATCGTCGGCCAGGTCAGGCCGGGCACCGACTCGACCGCGTCGAACAGCCGCGGGAACCGCTCGATCTCCGAGTTCATGTCCTGCGCCCCGCGCTCGACGATCAACTCGTAGGTGCCGCGGCTGGCGATGACCTCCTGCGCGCCCTGCGCCGCGTAGGCCGACGCGCCAAGCACGCGCACCGCGTGGTAGTGCGACAGCACCACATACTTGATCGGCTTGTCGGTCACCTTGCGGATCTCGGCGATCAGCTGCTGCGCCATGGCCGGCGTGGCGGTTGTGTCGACGACCAGCGCTGCGTCCTCGCCGATCACCACGCCGGAATTCGGGTCGCCCTCGGCCGTATAGGCCCAGGCGTGCTCGGACAGGCGAGTAAACGAGGTCTTCTTCTGCACCAGGTCGGCGCGAGAGGCAAAGGTCTTGCTCATGGTTGGTCCAATCAGTAAGTAAATCAGCCAGTTAGGTTAGCGCGACGTCCGGTGGAGCGGACCCGGCTGCGCTGGCGCGGCAAGCGCGCGCCGAGCGGCCGGCACGCCCGCGCAGGACGGCTCAGGAACTCCGCTGTGCTCCTCTCGGTTTGACAAGGTGCAGCCGCACAAACATAATTTGCGGTTCTCTGCGCAGGCGGAGGGGTGCCCGAGCGGCTAAAGGGGGCAGACTGTAAATCTGTTGGCTTACGCCTACGTTGGTTCGAATCCAACCCCCTCCACCAGGTGAGGAGTGCTGCTGAGCAACCAGGTCGGAACTGCGGTCGGGCTCCCGGCGCGATGGACTCGGGCGGCATCGCGGGCGGGTGTAGCTCAATGGTAGAGCAGAAGCCTTCCAAGCTTATGACGAGGGTTCGATTCCCTTCACCCGCTCCACAGATTCAGGATTGATTCGCTAACCGAAGGGTATCGGCAACTGACAGGACTGGCGGCGCGGGCCGGATGCGCAGTACCGGCCCGGGACTGTCCCGGGTGCGCCGCCGGGCGGCAAGGCAACTGCCCATGTGGCTCAGTGGTAGAGCACTCCCTTGGTAAGGGAGAGGTCACGCGTTCGATCCGCGTCATGGGCACCAGGATTCGGCCGGCACCGTCTTGGCGGCGCGGCCACGGGTGAGCGGAAGCATCGGTCAACAGGGAGTTGGCAATGGCAAAGGGCAAGTTTGAGCGGACGAAGCCGCACGTGAATGTAGGGACGATTGGTCACGTGGATCATGGCAAGACGACGCTGACGGCGGCGATCACGCTGGTGCTGAGCAAGAAGTTTGGTGGCGAGGCGAAGGCGTACGACCAGATTGATGCGGCGCCGGAGGAGAAGGCGCGGGGGATCACGATCAACACGGCGCACGTCGAGTACGAGACGGCCAAGCGGCACTATGCGCACGTTGACTGTCCGGGGCATGCCGACTATGTGAAGAACATGATCACGGGTGCGGCGCAGATGGACGGAGCGATTCTGGTGGTGTCGGCGGCCGACGGGCCGATGCCGCAGACGCGCGAGCACATTTTGCTGGCCCGGCAGGTGGGGGTGCCGTACATCATCGTCTACATGAACAAGTGCGACATGGTCGACGATGCGGAGCTCCTGGAGCTGGTGGAGATGGAGGTTCGGGAGCTGCTCTCCAAGTACGAGTTTCCGGGCGACGCGATACCGATCGTCAAGGGGTCGGCCAAGCTGGCGCTGGAAGGCGACAAGGGCGAGCTGGGCGAGCAGTCGATTTTCCAGCTGGCCGATGCGCTGGACAGCTACATCCCGACGCCGGAGCGGGCGATTGACCAGCCGTTTCTGATGCCGATCGAGGACGTGTTCTCGATTTCGGGTCGCGGCACGGTGGTCACCGGGCGGGTCGAGCGCGGGGTGGTGAAGGTTGGCGAGGAGATCGAGATCGTCGGCATCCGGCCGACGGTGAAGACCACCTGCACGGGGGTGGAGATGTTCCGCAAGCTGCTCGATCAGGGGCAGGCGGGCGACAACGTCGGGGTGCTGCTGCGCGGCACCAAGCGGGAGGAGGTCGAGCGGGGGCAGGTGCTGGCCAAGCCGGGTTCGATCACGCCGCACACCAAGTTCAAGGCGGAGGTGTACGTGCTGAGCAAGGAGGAGGGCGGCCGCCATACTCCCTTCTTCAACGGTTATCGGCCGCAGTTTTACTTCCGCACCACCGATGTCACCGGCTCGATCCAGTTGCCGGCGGGCACCGAGATGGTGATGCCGGGCGACAACATCACGATGGACGTGGCGCTGATCGCGCCGATCGCGATGGAAGAGGGGCTGCGCTTTGCCGTGCGCGAGGGCGGTCGCACCGTCGGCGCCGGCGTGGTGGCCAAGATCGTCGAGTAGTTGCCGGAATCTCGCAGGGGTATAGCTCAACTGGCAGAGCGTCGGTCTCCAAAACCGAAGGTTGGGGGTTCGATTCCCTCTGCCCCTGCCACAGTAACCGCGGCGTCGCGGCGGCCGCCCGAACCGCCGCCGCGCCGCTGGGCGTAACAGGGATGACTACACAGAACATCGAAACGGTGGCGAGCAAGACCGCCTCGGCGCTGGTGGCCCTCGCGGTGGCTGCGGTGCTTGCCGGCGTGCTCGGCTTCAGCTTCCTGACCGACCAGCCGATGCTGACCCGCGTCGGCATCCTGGTCGGGGGCATCCTGCTGGGCATCGGCATCGCCTGGTTCTCGCCGCCAGGCAAGCGCTTTCTCGCCTTCGCCCACGAGTCGTACGACGAGATCCGGCGGGTCGTCTGGCCGAGCCGCAAGGAGACCGTCAACATGACCGGCATCGTCTTCGCGCTGGTCGTGGTGATGGCGCTGTTCCTTTTCATCGTCGACAAGCTTCTCGAGTGGGGCCTGTACGACCTGCTGCTGGGATGGAAGTGATGAGCGAGGCGGCGACGACCCCCGAGTCCGCGAAGACCGGCGGCGCCAAGCGCTGGTACGTGGTCCATGCCTACTCGGGCATGGAAAAGAGCGTCGCCAAGGCGCTGCAGGAGCGCATCGACCGCGAGGGACTGCAGTCGCAGTTCGGCCGCATCCTGGTGCCGACCGAGGAGGTGGTCGAGGTCAAGGGCGGCAAGAAGGCGATCAGCGAGCGGCGCCTGTACTCCGGCTACGTGCTGGTCGAGATGGAAATGACCGACGAGGCCTGGCACCTCGTCAAGAGCACGCCCAAGGTGACCGGTTTCCTCGGCGGCAGCGCCAACCGGCCGTCACCGCTGCCGCAGCGCGAGGTCGACGAGATCCTGCTGCGCATGCAGGAGGGCTACGAGAAGCCCAAGCCGAAGGTGCTGTTCGAGGTCGGCGAGATGGTGCGCGTCAAGGACGGTCCGTTTGCCGACTTCAACGGCAACGTCGAGGAAGTGAACTACGACAAGAGCCGGGTGCGGGTGTCGGTGACCATCTTCGGTCGCTCGACGCCGGTCGACCTGGAGTTCGGTCAGGTGGAGAAGGTCTGATTCTTCCCGCCGCCTCCGGCGGCCGCATTCGACCCGCGTCAGAGGTCGCGCAGTAAGCAGTCGAACCGAGGAGTCGAAGTAGGGTCTGCCCGAACCGACGTTTGCACTCGAGGAGCTTTCTAGATGGCAAAGAAGATAGTCGGCTTCATCAAGCTGCAGGTGCCGGCCGGCAAGGCCAATCCCTCGCCGCCGATCGGGCCGGCGCTCGGCCAGCGCGGGCTGAACATCATGGAGTTCTGCAAGGCGTTCAACGCGCAGACGCAGGGCGTCGAACCCGGCCTGCCGATCCCGGTGGTGATCACCGCCTTCGCGGACAAGAGCTTCACCTTCGTGATGAAGACGCCGCCGGCGACGATCCTGATCAAGAAGGCGGCCAAGATCGAGAGGGGCTCGCCGCGGCCGCACACCGACAAGGTCGGCAAGATCACGCGGGCGCAGGCCGAGGAGATCGCCAAGGCCAAGATGCCGGACCTCACCGCCGCCGATCTCGACGCGGCGGTGCGCACGATCGCCGGCTCGGCCCGCAGCATGGGCATCACGGTGGAGGGCGTCTAAATGCCGCGGCTTTCGAAGCGAACCCGGGCGAACCGTGCGCGGGTCGAGATCAACAAGAGCTACCCGATCGACGACGCGCTGTCGCTGATCAAGCAGACGGCGACTGCCAAGTTCGACGAATCGGTCGACGTGGCCGTGGTGCTGGGCGTCGACACCAAGAAGTCCGACCAGGCGGTGCGCGGCTCGGTGGTCCTGCCCGAAGGCACCGGCAAGTCGGTCCGCGTCGCGGTGTTCACGCAGGGCGCCAAGGCCGACGAGGCAAAGGCAGCCGGCGCCGACGTGGTCGGTTTCGACGATCTGGCGGCGAGGGTCAAGGAAGGGTTCATGGATTTCGACGTGGTGATTGCATCGCCCGACGCGATGCGCGTCGTCGGCCAGCTCGGCCAGATCCTGGGCCCGCGCGGCCTGATGCCGAATCCGAAGGTGGGAACGGTCGCCGCCGACGTCGCGGCGGCGGTGAAGAACGCCAAGGCGGGCCAGGTGCAGTTCCGCGCCGACAAGGGCGGCATCGTCCACTGCACGATCGGCCGCGCCTCGTTCGACGCCGGCCGCCTGCGCAGCAACCTGGCGGCGCTGATCGATGCGCTGAACAAGGCCAAGCCGGCGTCGAGCAAGGGCGTGTTCCTGCGCAAGATCTCGCTGTCATCGACGATGGGCATCGGCGTGCGCATCGAGCAGGCCAGCCTCAACGCGTAACAGAGGACGACAGGGGGTCCGGCAGCGGCCGGACCCGAAACGGGCTTTGGGCGGCACCGCCGGCGACGGCGGTGCGGCTGTCAAAGACCGCTGGAAGAAGGTCGGCGCCGGACGTACAGCGTCCAGCGTGAAGCATCCGGGCCGGCCTTCGTTAATTCCCGGCAGTTACGTCAAGCGCGCACGCTCGGCGCCAGACGCTCGACGATCGACGAA
This sequence comes from Burkholderiales bacterium, assembly GCA_016716275.1. GTDB lineage: Bacteria > Pseudomonadota > Gammaproteobacteria > Burkholderiales > Burkholderiaceae_F > JADJWR01. The sequence goes on from JADJWR010000001.1 coordinate 336,436, forward strand.
CCGGATCCAGCGCAGACGGTGAACCCGAAGAGAGTTTTTGCGTTGTGCGCCCCTCGCGGGGCAAGCGGCTCAAGGGCATCTCGGTTGGTCGCCGGGTTTTGAACCGGTGCGAAAGCCGCGAGGCGAGCACCAATTGAGTAGATGGAGCCAGTACCGTGAGTATGAACCGGCAGCAAAAGGCGGCCAAGGTCGAGGAAGTCTCCGCTCTCGTGGCGAAGGCGCACACGATCATCCTGGCCGAATACCGTGGACTGGATGTGGGCTCGGTCACCAAACTGCGCAGGCGGGCGCGCGGCGAGGGTGTCCAGCTGCGGGTGCTCAAGAACACCCTGGCGCGTCGCGCCGTCAGCGGCACAGCGTTCGCCGGCCTGTCCGACAAGATGGTCGGACCGCTGGTGTACGGCTTTTCCGCTGATCCGGTCGCGGCCGCCAAGGTCCTTGCCGCATTCGCGAAGGACAACGACAAGCTCGTGCTCAAGGGCGGCGCGATGCCCAACTTCGTCATGGACGAAGCGGGCGTCAAGTCGCTGGCAACGATGCCCAGCCGCGAGGAACTGCTCGCCAGGCTGATGGCAACGATGCAGGCACCGATCGGCCAGTTCGTGCGTACCCTGAACGAAGTGCCCGCGCGCCTCGTTCGTACGCTGGCGGCCGTTCGCGACGCCAAGGAGCCGGCCGCAGCCTGAGCCCCATCCGGATTCGCTATCACACGTTCACAACGCATCAGGAGTATTGCAATGGCACTTTCGAACACTGAAATCCTCGACGCGATCGCCGCCAAGTCGGTCCTTGAGGTCAGCGAACTGATCAAGATGATGGAAGAGAAGTTCGGCGTCTCCGCTGCCGCCGCCGCGGTCGCCGTCGCCGCGCCAGCCGCCGCGGCGGCCGCCCCGGTCGAGGAGCAGACCGAGTTCACCGTCGTCCTGGCCGAGACCGGCGCCAACAAGGTCAACGTCATCAAGGCGGTCCGCGAACTGACCGGCCTGGGCCTGAAGGAGGCCAAGGACCTGGTCGACGGGGCACCGAAGCCGGTCAAGGAAGGCGTCAACAAGGCCGACGCCGAAGCAGCCAAGAAGAAGCTGGAAGAGGCCGGCGCCAAGGTGCAGGTCAAGTAGCTGCCACATGGCTGCCGCGGCACGCGCCGCGGCAGCCTCGAGGTCTTCGCCGGAAGGCTTCGATGTCCGCTTGGCGAGGAGCCGTGAGCCGAGCGCACATCAAAGTCTTCCCCTGATGAACGGACAACTTGCGCGGCGGCACCGCCACGCGGGGCGTATGCCCCGCGTGGCTTTCCGCGCCCCGGTTGTCCGGACATCGCTGATTTCCTCCTGAACGGAGCGCCCATGCCGTACTCGTTCACCGAAAAGAAACGCATCCGCAAGAGCTTCGCCAAGCGGCCGGCCGTGCAGGCCGTGCCCTTCCTGCTGGCGACCCAGCTCGAGTCCTACATGCAGTTCCTGCAGGCCGAGGTGGCGCCGTCGCAGCGCAAGCCGGAGGGCCTGCAGGCGGCCTTTCTGTCGATCTTCCCGATCTCCAGCCACAACGGCATGGCGCGGCTGGAGTTCGGCGGCTTCAACCTCGGCGATCCGCCCTTCGACGTCAAGGAGTGCCAGCAGCGCGGGCTGACCTTCGCCTCGCCGCTGCGCGCCAGGGTGCGCCTGGTGATCATGGACCGCGAGGCGGCCAAACCGACGGTCAAGGAAGTCAAGGAGCAGGAGGTGTACATGGGCGAGATCCCGCTCATGACCACTACCGGCTCGTTCGTCATCAACGGCACCGAGCGGGTGATCGTCTCCCAGCTGCACCGCTCGCCGGGCGTGTTCTTCGAGCACGACCGGGGCAAGACGCACTCGAGCGGCAAGCTGCTGTTCTCGGCGCGGGTGATCCCGTACCGCGGCTCGTGGCTCGACTTCGAGTTCGACCCGAAGGACATCGTCTACTTCCGTGTCGACCGCCGCCGCAAGATGCCGGCCACCATCCTGCTGAAGGCGATCGGCCTGACGCCGGAGCAGATCCTGGCGCACTTCTTCTCGTTCGACACCTTCTCGCTGTCGGCCAGCGGCGGCGCGCAGATGGAGCTGATCGCCGAGCGGCTGCGCGGCGAGACGGCGCGCTTCGACATCGTCGACCGGACCGGCAAGGTGATCGTCGCCCGCGACAAGCGGATCAACGCCAAGCACATCCGCGACATGGAAGCGGCGGGCATGAAGCGCATCGAGGTGCCCGATGATTACCTGATCGGCCGCGTGCTGGCGGGCGGCGTAGTCGACGGCGACACCGGCGAGGTGCTGGCCAACGCCAACGACGAGCTGACCGAGGAACTGCTCGGCAAGCTGCGCACCGCCGGGGTCAAGGAGATCCGCACCATCTACACCAACGACCTCGACCAGGGGCCGTTCATCTCCAATACCCTGCGCATCGACGAAACGGTCGACCAGCTCGGCGCGCGCATCGCCATCTACCGGATGATGCGGCCCGGCGAACCGCCCACCGAGGATGCGGTCGAGACGCTGTTCCGCCGCCTGTTCTTCGACGAGGAAACCTACGACCTGTCGCGGGTCGGCCGGATGAAGGTCAACTCGCGCTTCCAGCGCGGCGAGATCACCGGGCCGATGGTGCTCACCCACGAGGACATCATCGACACGATGAAGGTACTGGTCGAGCTGCGCAACGGCCGCGGCGAGATCGACGACATCGACCACCTGGGCAACCGCCGGGTGCGCTGCGTCGGCGAGCTGGCGGAGAACCAGTTCCGCGCCGGCCTGGTGCGGGTCGAGCGCGCGGTGCGCGAGCGCCTCGGCCAGGCCGAGACCGAGAACCTGATGCCGCACGACCTGATCAACTCCAAGCCGATCAGCGCCTCGATCCGCGAGTTCTTCGGCAGCTCGCAGCTGTCGCAGTTCATGGACCAGACCAACCCGCTGTCGGAGATCACCCACAAGCGGCGCGTCTCCGCCCTCGGGCCCGGCGGACTGACCCGCGAGCGGGCCGGCTTCGAGGTGCGCGACGTGCACCCGACGCACTACGGCCGTGTTTGCCCGATCGAGACGCCGGAAGGGCCGAACATCGGACTGATCAACTCGCTGGCGCTGTACGCGCGGCTGAACGAGTACGGCTTCCTCGAGACCCCCTACCGGCGGGTCGAGGGCGGCCGGGTGACCAACGAGATCAGCTACCTGTCGGCGATCGAGGAGCACAAGTACGTCATCGCCCAGGCCAACGCGCCGCTCGACAAGAACGGCCGCTTCCAGGACGAACTGGTCAGCTGCCGCGAAAGCGGTGAGTTCGTGCTGATGAGCCCGGAGCGGATCGACTTCATGGACGTTGCGCCGAGCCAGATCGTCTCGGTGGCGGCCTCGCTGATCCCGTTCCTCGAGCACGACGACGCCAACCGGGCGCTGATGGGCTCGAACATGCAGCGGCAGGCGGTGCCCTGCCTGCGGCCCGAGAAGCCCTTCGTCGGCACCGGTGTCGAGCGCACGGTCGCGGTTGACTCCGGAACCACCGTGCAGGCGCTGCGCGGCGGCGTGGTCGACCATGTCGACGCTGACCGGATCGTGGTGCGGGTCAACGAGAAGGAGAACGTCGCCGGCGGCGTCGGCGTCGACATCTACAACCTGGTCAAGTACACGCGCAGCAACCAGAACACCAACATCAACCAGCGGCCGATCGTCAAGAAGGGCGACGTCATCGGCAAGGGCGACGTCATCGCCGATGGCGCCTCGACCGACCTCGGCGAACTGGCGCTCGGCCAGAACATGCTGGTCGCCTTTATGCCGTGGAACGGCTACAACTTCGAGGACTCGATCCTCATCTCCGAGCGGGTGGTCGCCGACGACCGCTTCACCTCGATCCACATCGAGGAGCTGAACGTCGTCGCCCGCGACACCAAGCTCGGGCCCGAGGAGATCACCCGCGACATCTCCAACCTGTCGGAGAGCCAGCTGGCGCGGCTCGACGACTCGGGCATCGTCTACATCGGCGCCGAGGCGCAGGCCGGCGACGTGCTGGTGGGCAAGGTCACGCCGAAGGGCGAGACGCAGCTGACGCCCGAGGAGAAGCTGCTGCGGGCGATCTTCGGCGAGAAGGCTTCGGACGTGAAGGACACCTCGCTGCGCGTGCCGTCGGGCATGAACGGCACGGTGATCGACGTCCAGGTGTTCACCCGCGAGGGCATCGAGCGCGACAAGCGCGCCCAGCAGATCATCGACGACGCGCTGAAGCGCTACCGCCAGGACCTCAACGACCAGCTGCGCATCGTCGAGGCGGACGCCTTCGCCCGCATCGAGAAGCTGCTGCTGCGCAAGGAGGCAACCGGCGGCCCGCGCAAGATCGTCAAGGGCACGGTGATCACCAAGGACTACCTCGATTCGCTGGAGAAGTATCACTGGTTCGATGTCCGGCTGGCCGACGAGGCCGCGGCGGCGCAGCTCGAGGCGCTGAAGGAGTCGATCGAGGCCACCCGCAAGGACTTCGACGCCGCCTTCGAGGACAAGCGTCGCAAGCTGACGCAGGGCGACGAGCTGCCGCCCGGCGTGCTGAAGATGGTCAAGGTCTACCTGGCCGTGAAGCGGCGGCTGCAGCCCGGCGACAAGATGGCCGGCCGCCACGGCAACAAGGGCGTGGTGTCGAGGATCGTGCCGGTGGAGGACATGCCGCACATGGCCGACGGCACGCCGGTCGACATCGTTCTGAACCCGCTCGGCGTGCCGTCGCGGATGAACGTCGGCCAGATCCTCGAGACCCACCTCGGCTGGGCCGCCAAGGGGCTGGGCCAGCGCATCGGCGACCTGCTGCGCGAGGCGAAGGCGGCGCAGGTGCGCGGCTATCTGCGCGACCTGTACAACAAGTCGGGCAAGGCCGAGGATATCGACGGGCTGGGCGAGGACGAACTGCTGCACCTTGCCGAGCACCTCGCTTCCGGAATTCCGTTCGCCACGCCGGTGTTCGACGGGGCCTCAGAGTCGGAGATCCGCGCGATGCTCGACATGGCCTATCCGGCCGACGTCGCGCAGCGCCTTGGCCTGAACGGCAGCCGGACGCAGGCGAGGCTTTATGACGGCCGCACCGGTGAGGCGTTCGAGCGGCCGGTGACGGTCGGCTACATGCACATGCTGAAGCTGCACCATCTGGTCGACGACAAGATGCACGCGCGCTCGACCGGGCCGTACTCGCTGGTCACCCAGCAGCCGCTCGGCGGCAAGGCGCAGTTCGGCGGCCAGCGGTTCGGCGAGATGGAGGTCTGGGCGCTGGAGGCCTACGGCGCCGCCTACACGCTGCAGGAGATGCTCACCGTCAAGTCGGACGACGTGCAGGGGCGGACCAAGCTTTACGAGAACATCGTCAAGGGCGAGCACTCGATCGACGCCGGCATGCCGGAGTCGTTCAACGTGCTGGTGAAGGAAATCCGCTCGCTCGGCATCGACATCGATCTGGAAAGGGTATGAGCGTGAAGCGAGGCCGCGGCGGCTGAGCCAGCCGCCGGCCGCGCAAGGCAAGCGATCCGATTCACGTATCAGCCAATTTGGAGCAGACGCATGAAAGCGCTACTCGATCTCTTCAAGCAGGTTCAGCAGCAGGAGCAGTTCGACGCGATCAAGATCGGCATCGCCTCGCCGGCGAAGATCCGCTCGTGGTCGTTCGGTGAGGTGAAGAAGCCGGAGACGATCAACTACCGGACCTTCAAGCCGGAGCGCGACGGCCTGTTCTGCGCCAAGATCTTCGGGCCGATCAAGGACTACGAGTGCCTGTGCGGCAAGTACAAGCGGCTGAAGCACCGCGGCGTGATCTGCGAGAAGTGCGGCGTCGAGGTGACGCTGGCCAAGGTGCGGCGCGAGCGGATGGGCCACATCGAGCTGGCCAGCCCGACCGCGCACATCTGGTTCCTCAAGAGCCTGCCGTCGCGGATGGGCATGGTGCTCGACATGACGCTGCGCGACATCGAGCGCGTGCTGTACTTCGAGGCGTACTGCGTCACCGACCCCGGCTTCACGCCGCTGAAGCGCGGCCAGCTGATGACCGAGGACGACTTCATCGCCAAGACCGAGGAGTACGGCGACGAGTTCCGCGCCGTGATGGGCGCCGAGGCGATCCGCGAGCTGCTGCGGGCGATCGACGTCGACCGCGAGATCGACACGCTGCGCAAGGACCTGGCGGCGACCGGCTCCGAGGCGAAGATCAAGAAGTTTGCCAAGCGGCTGAAGACGCTGGAGGGGTTCCAGCGCTCGGGCATCAAGCCCGAGTTCATGATCATGGAAGTGCTGCCGGTGCTGCCGCCGGAGCTGCGGCCGCTGGTGCCGCTGGACGGCGGCCGCTTCGCGACCTCGGACCTGAACGACCTGTACCGGCGGGTCATCAACCGCAACAACCGGCTGAAGCGCCTGCTGGAGCTCGAAGGCGCCCGAGATCATCGTGCGCAACGAGAAGCGCATGCTGCAGGAGGCGGTCGACTCGCTGCTCGACAACGGCCGCCGCGGCAAGGCGATGACCGGCGCCAACAAGCGGCCGCTGAAGTCGCTCGCCGACATGATCAAGGGCAAGGGCGGCCGCTTCCGGCAGAACCTGCTCGGCAAGCGGGTCGACTACTCGGGCCGCTCGGTGATCGTCGTCGGACCGCAGCTGAAGCTGCACCAGTGCGGCCTGCCGAAGCTGATGGCGCTCGAGCTGTTCAAGCCGTTCATCTTCAACAAGCTCGAGCTGATGGGCATGGCCACCACCATCAAGGCGGCCAAGAAGATGGTCGACGCGCAGGAGGCGATCGTCTGGGACATCCTCGAAGAGGTGATCCGCCAGCACCCGGTGCTGCTCAACCGCGCGCCGACGCTGCACCGCCTCGGCATCCAGGCTTTCGAGCCGGTGCTGATCGAGGGTAAGGCGATCCAGCTGCACCCACTGGTGTGCGCGGCGTTCAACGCCGACTTCGACGGCGACCAGATGGCGGTTCACGTGCCGCTGTCGCTGGAGGCGCAGCTGGAGGCGCGCTCTCTGATGCTGGCGTCGAACAACATCCTGTTCCCGAGCAACGGCGATCCTTCGATCGTGCCGAGCCAGGACGTCGTGCTGGGCCTCTATTACGCCACCCGCGAGAAGATCAACGGCCGCAACGAAGGCGCCTTCTTCACCGACGTGGCCGAGGCGCGGCGCGCCTACGACAATAAGGAGGTCGAGCTGCAGACGCGGATCACGGTGCGCATCCGCGAGTTCGACGTCGACAGCGCCACCGGCGAGAAGACCGAGCGCCTGACCCGCTACGAGACGACGGTCGGCCGCGCCCTGCTGTCGGAGATCCTGCCGGCCGGACTGCCCTTCTCGGTGCTCAACCGGCCGCTGAAGAAGAAGGAGATCTCGCGCCTGATCAACACCGCCTTCCGCCGCTGCGGGCTGCGCGAGACGGTGATCTTCGCCGACAAGCTGCTGCAGTCGGGCTTCGCGCTGGCCACCCGGGCGGGCCTGTCGATCGCCATCGACGACATGCTGATTCCGCAGCAGAAGGCCGAGATCATCCGCAGCGCCGAGCGCGAGGTGAAGGAGATCGAGGCGCAGTACACCTCGGGCCTGGTCACGCAGGGCGAGCGCTACAACAAGGTGGTCGACATCTGGGGCCGCGCCGGCGACCAGGTCGGCAAGGTGATGATGGAGCAGCTGGCGACCGAGGAGACCAGCGATCGCCACGGCCGGCAGACGAGGCAGGAGTCGTTCAACTCGATCTTCATGATGGCCGACTCGGGTGCCCGCGGCTCGGTGGCGCAGATCCGCCAGCTGGCCGGCATGCGCGGCCTGATGGCCAAGCCGGACGGCTCGATCATCGAGACGCCGATCACGGCCAACTTCCGCGAGGGCCTGAACGTCCTGCAGTACTTCATCTCGACGCACGGCGCCCGCAAGGGCCTGGCCGACACGGCGCTGAAGACGGCCAACTCGGGCTACCTGACGCGGCGACTGGTCGACGTGACGCAGGACCTGGTCGTGACCGAGGACGATTGCGGCACGACCAACGGCGTCGCGATGAGGGCCCTGGTCGAGGGCGGCGAGGTGATCGAGGCGCTGCGCGATCGCATCCTCGGCCGGGTCGCGGCGCAGGACGTCATCGACCCTGACACACAGGATGCGCTGTACGCCGCCGGGACGCTGTTCGACGAGGACGCGGTCGAGCGCATCGAGCAGCTCGGCATCGACGAGGTCAAGGTGCGCACGCCGCTGTCCTGCGACACCCGTTACGGCATCTGCGCCAAGTGCTACGGCCGCGACCTCGGCCGCGGTTCGCTGGTCAACGCCGGCGAGGCGGTCGGCGTGATCGCCGCGCAGTCGATCGGCGAGCCGGGCACGCAGCTGACCATGCGCACCTTCCACATCGGCGGTGCGGCGTCGCGGGCGGCGGTCGCCTCGGGCGTCGAGGCGAAGAGCACCGGCACGGTGCGCTTCAGCGCCCAGATGCGCTACGTCACCAACGCCAAGGCCGAGCAGGTCGTCATCTCCCGGTCGGGCGAGGCGATCGTCACCGACGAGTCCGGCCGTGAGCGGGAGCGGCACAAGGTGCCGTACGGCGCGACCCTGCTGGCGAGCGATGGCAAGGCGGTCAAGCCGGGCATGGCGCTGGCGAGCTGGGATCCGCTGACCCGGCCGATCATCACCGAGTACGCCGGCACGGTGAAGTTCGAGAACGTCGAGGAAGGCGTGACGGTGGCCAAGCAGATCGACGAGGTCACCGGCCTGTCGACGCTGGTCGTCATCGATGCCAAGCGGCGCGGCGCGGCTTCCAAGGGCCTGCGGCCGCAGGTCAAGCTGACCAACGGGGCCGGCGAAGAGGTCAAGATTCCCGGCACCGATCACGCGGTGACCATCAGCTTCCCGGTCGGCGCGCTGATCGTCGTGCGCGACGGCCAGCAGGTCGCCGTCGGCGAGGTGCTGGCGCGCATTCCGCAGGAGTCGCAGAAGACGCGCGACATCACCGGCGGCCTGCCGCGCGTGGCCGAGCTGTTCGAGGCCCGCTCGCCGAAGGATGCCGGCATGCTGGCCGAGGTCACCGGCACCGTTTCGTTCGGCAAGGACACCAAGGGCAAGCAGCGGCTGATCATCGCCGACCTCGACGGCAAGGAGAGCGAGTTCCTGATCCCGAAGGACAAGCACGTGCTGGTCCACGACGGCCAGGTGGTCAACAAGGGCGAGCTGATCGTCGACGGGCCGGCCGACCCGCACGACATCCTGCGCCTGATCGGCATCGAGGCGCTGGCGCGCTACATCGTCGACGAGGTGCAGGACGTCTATCGCCTGCAGGGCGTGAAGATCAACGACAAGCACATCGAGGTGATCGTCCGCCAGATGCTGCGCCGGGTGCAGATCACCGACGCCGGCGACGCGCCGTTCATCCCGGGCGAGCAGGTCGAGCGCTCGGAGCTGCTCGACGAGAACGACAAGGCGATCGCCAGGGGCGGCAGGCCGGCGCTGTACGAGAACATCCTGCTCGGCATCACCAAGGCTTCGCTGTCGACCGACTCGTTCATCTCGGCGGCGTCGTTCCAGGAGACCACCCGGGTGCTGACCGAGGCGGCGATCATGGGCAAGCGCGATGAACTGCGCGGCCTGAAGGAGAACGTCATCGTCGGCCGCCTGATCCCGGCCGGCACCGGGCTTGCCTACCACCGCGCGCGCAAGGAGAAGGAGGAGTTCGAGGCAGCCGAGCGCGAGGCACTGGCGGCCCTCGAGGCAAGCGGGCGGGCTGCCGAGGAGGCCTTCGAGGCGGCCGCCGACGAGGGAACCGCCGGCGCGGCCGACGAAGCGCCGGGCGGGCAGTAGCCGGGTGGCGGCGCCGCGACGGCAGGTGCCAGGCCAGTCGCCGCCACCGGCCGCCCCGGCGTGCACGTCGCCGGGAGTCGACTTGACACTCTAGAGTCAATCGTCGGAGAATCTCCGGCTCTTCGGATCCGTTCCTGGATCCGGCGCTCTTTGCTCCCGGCGGCCAGCGGCTGCCGGGCGTTCCGGTGGGGCGCCGGTCCGGTGCGCCGGCTCCGCAGCCCGCGTCGCGGCCGCATCCGGCCGGACGATTCGTCAGTCAATGCGAACACGGAACAACAGGCGAGTCCCTTTATGCCGACCATCAACCAGCTCGTGCGCAAGCCCCGGGTCATCGAGGGCGTCAAGAGCAAGAGCCCGGCGCTGAAGAACAGCCCGCAGAAGCGTGGCGTCTGCACCCGCGTCTACACCACCACCCCCAAGAAGCCGAACTCGGCGCTGCGCAAGGTGGCGAAAGTCCGCCTGACCAACGGCTTCGAGGTGATCTCCTACATCGGCGGCGAGGGCCACAACCTGCAGGAGCACTCGGTCGTGCTGATCCGCGGCGGCCGTGTCAAGGACCTGCCCGGCGTGCGCTACCACATCGTCCGCGGTTCGCTCGACACGCAGGGCGTCAAGGACCGCAAGCAGTCGCGCTCCAAGTACGGCGCCAAGCGTCCGAAGTCCGCCTGATCCCGGTTTTCCGGCCGAGCATGCCCGCCGCCGGCGGCATGGCCGAGTAAGTCGCGGCCCGTCTCCATGGGGTCGCATGGTGCGGCGTGATGCCGCTTGAGACTGAAGCCCAGAGGTACGAGAAATGCCGCGTCGTCGCGAAGTTCCTAAGCGCGAGATCCTTCCGGATCCGAAATTCAGCAGCACCGAGCTGACCAAGTTCGTCAACGTGATCATGCTCGACGGCAAGAAGGCGGTTGCCGAGCGGATCGTCTACGGCGCGCTCGAGCAGATCGCCAAGAAGAGCGGCAAGGATCCGCTCGAGGTGTTCACCCTGGCAATCGGCAACGTCAAGCCGATGGTCGAAGTGAAGAGCCGGCGGGTCGGCGGCGCCAACTACCAGGTGCCGGTCGAGGTGCGCCCGGTGCGGCGGCTCGCCCTGGCGATGCGCTGGCTGCGCGAGGCGGCGAAGAAGCGCGGCGAGAAGTCGATGCCGCTGCGCCTGGCCGGCGAGCTGGCCGAGGCAGCCGAAGGCCGCGGCGGCGCGATGAAGAAGCGCGAGGAAGTGCATCGGATGGCGGAGGCGAACAAGGCGTTCGCCCACTTCCGGTTCTAGGCAACGCGGATCGCCGCGCATTTCAAGTTTCAGGAAGGCTTTATGCCACGCAAGACGCCCATCGAGCGCTATCGGAACATCGGCATCTCGGCGCACATCGACGCCGGCAAGACGACGACTACCGAGCGCATCCTCTTCTACACCGGGGTCAACCACAAGATCGGCGAGGTGCACGACGGCGCCGCCACGATGGACTGGATGGAGCAGGAGCAGGAGCGCGGCATCACCATCACCTCGGCGGCGACGACGACCTTCTGGCGCGGCATGGACCTGTCGTTCCCGGAGCACCGGATCAACATCATCGACACGCCGGGCCACGTCGATTTCACGATCGAGGTGGAGCGAAGCATGCGGGTGCTCGACGGTGCGTGCATGGTGTACTGCGCCGTCGGCGGCGTGCAGCCGCAGTCGGAAACCGTCTGGCGGCAGGCCAACAAGTACAAGGTGCCGCGGCTGGCTTTCGTCAACAAGATGGACCGCACCGGCGCCAACTACTTCAAGGTCTACGAGCAGATGCGCTCGCGGCTGAAGGCCAACCCGATACCGATCCAGGTGCCGATCGGCACCGAGGAGAACTTCAAGGGCGTGGTCGACCTGGTGAAGATGAAGGCGATCCTGTGGGACGAGGCCAGCCAGGGGATGAAGTTCGAGTACGCCGACATCCCGGGCGAACTGGTCGACACCTGCAACGAGTGGCGCGAGAAGCTGGTCGAGGCGGCCGCCGAGGCGAACGAGGAACTGATGAACAAGTACCTCGAGTCCGGCGAGCTGAGCGAGGCCGAGGTCAAGTCGGCGATCCGCGCGCGCACGATCGCGCAGGAGATCACGCCGATGCTGTGCGGCTCGGCGTTCAAGAACAAGGGCGTGCAGGCGATGCTCGACGCGGTGATCGAGTATCTGCCGTCGCCGGTCGACATCCCGCCGGTGGTGGGAATGGACGCGGCGGAGAAGCCGGTCGAGCGCAGGCCGGACGACGACGAGAGGTTCTCGGCGCTGGCGTTCAAGATCATGACCGACCCTTACGTCGGCCAGCTTACCTTCCTGCGCGTCTACAGCGGGGTGCTCGCCAGCGGCGACACGGTCTACAACGTGGTCAAGGGCAGGAAGGAGCGCATCGGCCGGCTGCTGCAGATGCACGCCAACGAGCGCGAGGAGATCAAGGAGGTGCGTGCCGGCGACATCGCCGCCGCGGTTGGCCTGAAGGACGTCACCACCGGCGACACGCTGAGCGACCCCGAGAAGATCATCACCCTCGAACGGATGGAGTTCCCCGAGCCGGTGATCTCGCAGGCGGTCGAGCCGAAGACCAAGGCGGACCAGGAGAAGATGGGCATCGCGCTGAACCGGCTGGCGCAGGAGGACCCGTCGTTCCGCGTGCACACCGACGAGGAGTCGGGCCAGACGATCATCTCCGGCATGGGCGAGCTGCACCTGGAGATCCTGGTCGACCGGATGAAGCGCGAGTTCAACGTCGAGGCGACGGTCGGCAAGCCGCAGGTGGCCTACCGCGAGACGATCCGCAGGGCGGTCGACAACGCCGAGGGCAAGTTCATCAAGCAGTCCGGCGGCCGGGGCCAGTATGGGCACGTGGTGCTCAAGCTGGAGCCGCAGGAGCCCGGCAAGGGCTTCGAGTTCGTCGACGCGATCAAGGGCGGCGTGGTGCCGCGCGAGTACATCCCGGCGGTCAACAAAGGCGTCGAGGAGACGCTGAAGGCAGGCGTGCTGGCCGGCTACCCGGTGGTCGACGTCAAGGTGACGCTGCACTTCGGCTCGTACCACGAAGTCGACTCGAACGAGAACGCCTTCAAGATGGCGGCTTCGATCGGCTTCAAGGACGGCATGCGCGCCGCCGGCCCGGTGCTGCTCGAGCCGATCATGGCGGTCGAGGTCGAGACGCCCGAGGAGAAGATGGGCGACGTGATGGGCGACCTGTCTTCGCGGCGCGGCGTGATCCAGGGGATGGACGACATTGCCGGCGGCGGCGGCAAGGCGATCAAGGCGGAGGTGCCGCTGGCCGAGATGTTCGGCTACTCGACCACCCTGCGCTCGCTGACCCAGGGCCGCGCCACCTACACGATGGAGTTCAAGCACTACGCCGAGGCGCCTAAGAACGTCGCCGAGGCGGTGATCTCGGCCAAGTCGAAGTAGCCGGCAGCAGCATCAACAACCGTTCTTTAGCACGAGGACATCATGGCAAAGGGCAAGTTTGAGCGGACGAAGCCGCACGTGAATGTAGGGACGATTGGTCACGTGGATCATGGCAAGACGACGCTGACGGCGGCGATCACGCTGGTGCTGAGCAAGAAGTTTGGTGGCGAGGCGAAGGCGTACGACCAGATTGATGCGGCGCCGGAGGAGAAGGCGCGGGGGATCACGATCAACACGGCGCACGTCGAGTACGAGACGGCCAAGCGGCACTATGCGCACGTTGACTGTCCGGGGCATGCCGACTATGTGAAGAACATGATCACGGGTGCGGCGCAGATGGACGGAGCGATTCTGGTGGTGTCGGCGGCCGACGGGCCGATGCCGCAGACGCGCGAGCACATTTTGCTGGCCCGGCAGGTGGGGGTGCCGTACATCATCGTCTACATGAACAAGTGCGACATGGTCGACGATGCGGAGCTCCTGGAGCTGGTGGAGATGGAGGTTCGGGAGCTGCTCTCCAAGTACGAGTTTCCGGGCGACGCGATACCGATCGTCAAGGGGTCGGCCAAGCTGGCGCTGGAAGGCGACAAGGGCGAGCTGGGCGAGCAGTCGATTTTCCAGCTGGCCGATGCGCTGGACAGCTACATCCCGACGCCGGAGCGGGCGATCGACCAGCCGTTTCTGATGCCGATCGAGGACGTGTTCTCGATTTCGGGTCGCGGCACGGTGGTCACCGGGCGGGTCGAGCGCGGGGTGGTGAAGGTTGGCGAGGAGATCGAGATCGTCGGCATCCGGCCGACGGTGAAGACCACCTGCACGGGGGTGGAGATGTTCCGCAAGCTGCTCGATCAGGGGCAGGCGGGCGACAACGTCGGGGTGCTGCTGCGCGGCACCAAGCGGGAGGAGGTCGAGCGGGGGCAGGTGCTGGCCAAGCCGGGTTCGATCACGCCGCACACCAAGTTCAAGGCGGAGGTGTACGTGCTGAGCAAGGAGGAGGGCGGCCGCCATACTCCCTTCTTCAACGGTTATCGGCCGCAGTTTTACTTCCGCACCACCGATGTCACCGGCTCGATCCAGTTGCCGGCGGGCACCGAGATGGTGATGCCGGGCGACAACATCACGATGGACGTAGCGCTGATCGCGCCGATCGCGATGGAAGAGGGGCTGCGCTTTGCCGTGCGCGAGGGCGGTCGCACCGTCGGCGCCGGCGTGGTGGCCAAGATCGTCGAGTAGGCCGATCGCGGACCGCGGTTGCCGCGGCCGCCGGACCCGAGCACGCTTAACGCGGCGCCTGGCGCGCCGCCTCGCTCTTTGAGGAAGACACAATGCAAAGCCAACGAATCCGCATCCGCCTGAAGGCGTACGACTACAAGCTCATCGACCAATCGGCGCTGGAGATCGTCGACACGGCCAAGCGCACCGGCGCGGTGGTCCGCGGTCCCGTGCCGCTGCCGACCCGCATCCAGCGCTTCGATATCCTCCGCTCGCCGCACGTCAACAAGACGTCGCGCGACCAGTTCGAGATGCGGACGCACCTGCGCCTGATGGACATCATCGATCCGACCGACAAGACGGTCGATGCCCTGATGAAGCTCGACCTGCCGGCAGGCGTCGACGTCGAGATCAAGGTCCAGTAACGGGAAGGCCGGCCAGCGAACATTCCTGCGACTTGCGGGCTGGTCCATGACTTCGATACAATCTTGAGCTTTTCGCCGCCTGCCAGCCCGTTGCGGGCTGAGAGTTAGCGGCGGCGAACATCGGTCCCGGCCAATCGAAGCCGGGGTTTGGAGAAAAGATGAGCGAACAGACTCAGACGGGTTCGCCGTCTGCCGGTCGCCTGGGCCTACTTGGCCGCAAGGTCGGCATGACGCGCATCTTCACGGCCGAGGGCGAGTCCGTCCCGGTGACCGTGGTGGATGTCTCGAACAACCGTGTCACCCAGGTGCGCACCGAAGACGCCGACGGCTACAGCGCGGTGCAGGTCGCCTTCGGCAAGCGACGCCCGTCGCGCGTCGCCAAGCCCCAGGCAGGTCATTACGCGAAAGCCGGCGTCGAGGCGGGCGAAGTCCTAAGGGAGTTCCGCATCAGCGCCGCGCAGGCGGGCGAATTCAAGCCCGGCAGCGCGCTGACGGTGGAGCTGTTCAGCGAGGGCCAGCAGGTCGACGTCACCGGCGTGACGATCGGCAAGGGCTTCGCCGGCGTCATCAAGCGCCACCACTTCTCGTCGAACCGCGCCTCGCACGGCAACTCGGTGTCGACCAACGCGCCTGGCTCGATCGGCATGCGGCAGGACCCCGGCCGCGTGATGCCGGGCAAGCGCATGGCCGGCCACCTCGGCGATGTCAAGCGCACGACGCAGAACCTGGTGATCGCCCGCATCGACAAGGAGCGCCAGTTGCTGCTGGTGCGCGGCGCGGTGCCGGGCGCCGCCGGCGGGCAGGTGGTGGTTCGGCCGGCGGTCAAGGGCTAGGAGGGGCGCGATGGAACTGCAGGTATTGAACGCCCAGGGCGAGGCCACCACGACGGTGCCGGCGCCGGCGACCGTCTTCGGCCGCGAGTTCAACGAGGCGCTGGTGCACCAGCTGGTCGTCGCCTACCAGGCGAACGCCCGGCAGGGCACGCGGGCGCAGAAGGACCGGGCGATGGTCAAGCACTCGACCAAGAAGCCGTGGCGGCAGAAAGGCACCGGCCGTGCCCGCGCCGGCATGACCTCGAGCCCGATCTGGCGCGGCGGCGGACGGACGTTCCCGAACTCGCCCGACGAGAACTTCACGCACAAGGTCAACAGGAAGATGTACCGGGCCGGCCTGTGCTCGATCTTCTCGAAGCTGGCGGCCGACGGCCGCATCGCGGTGATCGACGGGCTGTCGGTCGAGGCGCCGAAGACCAAGCTGCTGGCCGGCAAGCTCAAGGCGATGGGGCTCGACTCGGCGCTGGT
Source organism: Burkholderiales bacterium (assembly GCA_016716275.1). Lineage (GTDB taxonomy): Bacteria > Pseudomonadota > Gammaproteobacteria > Burkholderiales > Burkholderiaceae_F > JADJWR01. The sequence continues at coordinate 352,575 of JADJWR010000001.1, forward strand.
GATCACCGACGCGATGGACGAGAACCTGCTGCTAGCCTCGCGCAACCTGAAGAACGTGCTGGTGGTCGAGCCACGCTACGCCGATCCGCTGTCGCTGATCCACTACAAGAAGGTCATCGTCACCAAGGGGGCGATGGCCAAGCTCGAGGAGATGTGGGGATGAACAACGAACGTCTGTACAGCGTTCTGCTCGCGCCCATCGTCTCCGAGAAGAGCACGATGCTGGCCGAGAAGCGCAACCAGGTGGCCTTCCGCGTGCTGGCTTCGGCGACCAAGCAGGAGGTCAAGTCGGCGGTGGAGAAGCTCTTCAAGGTCGAGGTCGAACGCGTCTCGATCCTCAACCGCAAGGGCAAGACCAAACGCTTCGGCCGTTTCAACGGCACCCGCCGTACGGTCCGCAAGGCCTACGTGAGCCTGAAGGCCGGCCAGGAGATCAACTTCTTGCAGGAGGCCGGCTGATGCCGCTCGTCAAAGTCAAGCCGACCTCGGCGGGCCGGCGAGCCCTGGTCAAGGTCGTCAATCCGCAGCTGCACAAGGGCAAGCCGCACGCGCCGCTTACCGAGAAGCAGGTGCGCGGCTCCGGCCGCAACAACCTGGGCCGGATCACCACCCGCCACCAGGGCGGCGGCCACAAGCGGCACTACCGGATGGTCGACTTCCGCCGCAGCAAGGATGGCGTGGTCGGCAAGGTGGAGCGTCTCGAGTACGACCCGAACCGCTCGGCGCACATTGCGCTGGTCTGCTATGCGGACGGTGAGCGTCGCTACGTCATTGCCGCCAAGGGACTGGCGGTCGGCGCGGAACTGGTCAGCGGCCAGGACGCGCCGATTCGCGTCGGCAACACCCTGCCGCTGCGCAACATCCCGGTCGGCACGACCATCCACTGCGTCGAACTGCAGCCCGGCAAGGGGGCGCAGCTGGCGCGCGCCGCAGGGACCTCGGTGCAGCTGCTGGCGCGCGAGGGCAGCTACGCGCAGCTGCGCCTGCGCTCGGGCGAGATCCGCCGCGTGCTGATCGACTGCCGGGCCACGATCGGCGAGGTCGGCAACGAGGAAAACAGCCTGCGCCAGATCGGCAAGGCCGGCGCCATGCGTTGGCGCGGCGTCCGCCCGACGGTGCGTGGCGTGGCGATGAACCCGATCGACCATCCGCACGGCGGCGGCGAGGGCCGCACCGGCACCAAGCGCGATCCGGTCAGCCCGTGGGGAACGCTGACCAAGGGCTACCGCACGCGCAAGAACAAGCGGACGGAGTCGCTGATCGTCCAGCGCCGCAACCGCAAGTAGAGGTCGAAGATGTCCCGTTCACTGAAGAAAGGCCCGTTCGTCGACGGGCACCTGCTGAAGAAGGTCGAGGCTGCCACTGCTGGCAAGGACAAGCGGCCGATCCGCACCTGGTCGCGTCGCTCGACCATCGTGCCGGACTTCATCGGCCTGACGATCGCCGTGCACAACGGCAAGCAGCACGTGCCCGTGTACGTCACCGAACAGATGGTCGGACACAAGCTCGGCGAGTTCGCGCTGACACGGACCTTCAAGGGCCACGCCGCCGACAAGAAGTCGGCGGCGCCGGCGAAGAAGTAGGAGCAGACGATGGAAACCACCGCATCGGTGCGCGGCGCCCGCTTGTCGGCGCAGAAGGGCCGCATCGTGGCCGACCTGATCCGCGGCAAGCCGGTCGACAAGGCGCTGAACATCCTCGCCTTCACTCCGAAGAAGGCCGCCGGGATCATCCGCAAGGCGCTCGAATCGGCGATCGCCAACGCCGAGCACAACGACGGCGCCGACATCGACGAGCTGCGGGTGACCCGGATCTTCGTCGAGCGCGGACCGGCGCTGCGCCGCTTCTCGGCGCGGGCCAAGGGGCGCGGCACGCGAATCGAGAAAAAGTCCTGCCACGTGTTCGTCACGGTCGGCAACGCCAAAAGCAAATAGGGTGCTTCATGGGACAAAAGATCAACCCCACCGGCTTTCGCCTCGCAGTCACGCGCAACTGGAACTCGCGCTGGTTCGCCAGCGGCGACGACTTCGGCCGCATGCTGGGCGAGGACCTGCGGGTGCGCGAGTACCTGAAGAAGCGCCTGCGAAGCGCCTCGGTCGGCCGCATCCTGATCGAGCGGCCGGCCAAGAACGCGCGCATCACCATCTTCTCGGCGCGGCCGGGCGTGGTCATCGGCAAGAAGGGCGAGGACATCGAGGCGCTGAAGTCCGAGCTGCAGAAGATGCTCGGCGTGCCGGTGCACGTGAACATCGACGAGATCCGCAAGCCGGAGGTCGATGCGCAGCTGATCGCCGACTCGATCACCCAGCAGCTCGAGAAGCGGATCATGTTCAGGCGCGCCATGAAGCGGGCGATGCAGAACGCCATGCGGCTCGGCGCGCAGGGCATCAAGATCATGAGCGCCGGCCGGCTGAACGGCATCGAGATCGCCCGCACCGAGTGGTATCGCGAGGGCCGGGTGCCGCTGCACACCCTGCGCGCCGACATCGACTACGGCTTCTCCGAGGCCAAGACCACCTACGGCGTGATCGGCGTCAAGGTGTGGGTCTACAAGGGCGACAGGCTCGGCCGCGGCGAGGCGCCGGCGGCGGCCTCGCCCGAGGCGCTGCCGACGCCGGAAGGCGAGCGCAAGCCGGCCGGGCGCCGGCCGGCCGGCCCGCGCCGGGCGCCGCGCCGGGGCGATGCGCCGCGGGTGGAGGGGGCGGCCGAGCCCGCCGAGGCTGCGCCGAAGGACGACACGCGGCCGGCCGTCAAGCGGGTGCGCAAGGTGGCCGCCAAGCCGGCCGACAAGAAGCCCGACGGCGGCGCGTAAGAACGGAGACTGACAAATGCTGCAACCTGCACGTCGCAAGTACCGCAAGGAGCACAAGGGCCGCAACCGCGGCCTGGCCACGCGGGGCGCTCACGTCGCCTTCGGCGAGTTCGGCCTGAAGGCCACCGAGCGCGGCCGCTTGACGGCGCGGCAGATCGAGGCCGCCCGCCGGGCGATCACCCGCCACATCAAGCGCGGCGGCCGCATCTGGATCCGCATCTTCCCGGACAAGCCGATTTCGCAGAAGCCAGCCGAGGTCCGAATGGGCAACGGCAAGGGCAACCCGGAGTACTGGGTGGCCGAGATCCAGCCCGGCAAGGTTCTTTACGAAATGGATGGCGTCAACGAGGTGCTGGCGAGGGAGGCGTTCGCGCTGGCGGCGGCGAAGCTGCCGCTGAAGACGATTGTCGTTGCCCGCCAGCTCGGCATGTAGCACGGCTGACCGGTGCCGGAGGAAGCGATGGAAATCAAGGAAATGCGTGGCAAGGACACGACCGCGCTGAACAAGGAGCTGCAGGATCTGCTGAAGGCGCAGTTCTCGCTGCGTATGCAGAAGGCCACGCAGCAGCTGCAGAACACGAGCCAGATGCGCAAGGTGCGGCGGGACATCGCCCGCGTGCGCACCGTGCTCACTGAGAAGGCGACGGTCAAATGAGCGCTGAAACGGGCAAGCTGTCGCGGACGCTGGTCGGCCGCGTGGTCAGCAACAAGATGGACAAGACGGTCACCGTGAAGGTCGAGCGCCGGGTCAAGCATCCCGTCTACGGCAAGTACGTGGTGCGGACGACCAAGTACCACGCGCACGACGAAACCAATCAGGTCAACGAGGGGGATCTGGTGGAAATCGCCGAGACGCGGCCGATCTCCAAGACCAAGACCTGGGCGGTCAGGCGCGTCGTCCGGCAGGCGGTCGAGGTCTGAACTTGCTTCTCGGGACCCGCTTGAGTATCATTTAACGCTTTTCTGCGGCCGGTGCCCCGGCGGTCGCAAGCAGGCGGATTTCCGGGATCACGCGGGCCAGGCGCGACTCCGCGGCAGCGGAGGCCAGGCGCAGGTCCGGCGAGGTCTCTCCACCCGAACGGGACCAAGACTGTCCGCGTCGCCGCGCCAATGGCCGGTCCGCGGCACAAGTTGGGAAAAGAAAATGATTCAGATGCAGACGATTCTCGACGTCGCCGACAACACCGGCGCGCGGTCGGTGATGTGTATCAAGGTGCTCGGTGGCAGCAAGCGGCGCTATGCCAACGTCGGCGACGTCATCAAGGTGTCGATCAAGGAAGCTGCGCCGCGCGGCCGGGTGAAGAAGGGCGAGGTCTACTCGGCGGTGGTGGTGCGCACGGCGAGCGGTCTGCGCAGGCCCGACGGCTCGGCGATCAAGTTCGACAGCAATGCCGCCGTCCTGCTCAACAACAAGCTGGAGCCGATCGGCACCCGCATCTTCGGCCCGGTGACGCGCGAACTGCGCACCGAGCGGTTCATGAAGATCGTGTCGCTGGCGCCGGAAGTTCTGTAAGGAGCGCGCGATGGAACGGATCCGCAAGGGCGACGAGGTGGTCGTCATCTCGGGCAGGGACAAGGGCAAGCGTGGCGTCGTGCTGACCCGGGTGGGCGAGACGCACGTCACCGTCGAAGGCGTCGGCGTGGTGAAGAAGCACGTGCGGCCGAACCCGATGAAGGGCGTGGCCGGCGGCATCATCGACAAGACCATGCCGATCGATGCCTCGAACGTCATGCTCTTCAACCCGGGCACCAAGAAGGGCGACCGGGTCGGCTTCAAGGTGGTCGACGGCAAGAAGGTGCGCGTGTTCAAGGGCAACGACGCCGTCGTTGGCAGCAAGGGCTGAGGGGCAGAGCAATGGCGCGTTTTTTGACCCAGTATCGCGAGCAGGTGGTGCCGCAGCTCGCCAAGCAGTTCGGCTACAAGTCGGTGATGGAAGTGCCGCGCATCAGCAAGATCACGCTCAACATGGGCGTCGGCGAGGCGGTTGTCGACAAGAAGAACATCGAGGCGGCGGTTGCCGACATGACCAAGATCGCCGGCCAGAAGCCGGTGGTGACCAAGGCGCGCAAGGCGATCGCCAACTTCAAGATCCGCCAGGGCGTGCCGATCGGCTGCATGGTGACGCTGCGGGGGGCGCGCATGTACGAGTTCCTCGACCGCCTGGTGACGATCGCCTTTCCGCGCGTGCGCGACTTCCGCGGCGTGCCGGGCCGGGCATTCGACGGCAAGGGCAACTACAACATCGGCCTGAAGGAACAGATCATCTTCCCCGAGATCGAGTACGACAAGATCGACAAGCTGCGGGGCATGAACATCAGCATCACGACGACCGCGAAGTCCGACGAGGAGGCCAAGGCGCTTCTCGCGGCATTCCGGTTTCCGTTCCGCAACTGAAAGGCGGGGTGTCAATTGGCAAAGCTTTCGCTGAAGAACCGTGAGGCCAAGCGCGTCGCGCTGGTGAAGAAGTACGACGCCAGGCGCAAGGCGCTGAAGGCGCGCAGCACCGACCAGACGCTGTCGATGGAGGAGCGCCTCGAGGCGCAGCGCCAGCTGCAGACGCTGCCGCGCAACGCCAACCCGACGAGGCTGCGCAACCGTTGCGCGCTGACCGGGCGACCGCGCGGCACGTTCCGCAAGTTCGGCCTGGCGCGCAACAAGGTCCGCGAGGCGGCGTTGCGCGGCGACATTCCCGGCATGGTCAAGGCCAGCTGGTAAGCGAGGAGATTGCATCGATGAGCATGAGTGATCCGATCGCCGACATGCTGACGCGCATTCGCAATGCGCAGCGGGTCGAGAAACCAGAGGTGGTGATGCCGTCGTCGAAGCTGAAGGCGGCGATCGCCCAGGTGCTGACCGACGAGGGCTACGTCGACGGCTTCAAGGTGGAGGCCAACGACGGCAAGCCGCAGCTCACCATCGGCCTGAAGTACTACGCCGGCCGCCCCGTGATCGAGCGTCTCGAGCGCGTCTCGCGGCCGGGGCTGCGCATCTATCGCGGCCGCAACGAGATCCCGCAGGTGATGAACGGCCTCGGCGTAGCCATCGTGTCGACGCCGCGCGGCGTGATGACCGACCGCCGCGCGCGTTCGCAGGGCGTCGGCGGCGAAGTCCTCTGCTTCGTCGCCTGACGGGATAGCGGGAGAAAGACGATGTCACGAGTAGCAAAGGTTCCCGTTGTGCTGGCCAGCGGGGTCGAGGCGAGGGTCGGCGACGGCCAGATCATGGTCAAGGGGCCGCTGGGCACGCTGTCGCGGCCGGCTTCGCCGCTGGTGTCGCTGACGGTGGCCGACGGCCGGATCAGCTTCGCGGCCGCCGACGAGACCGCGGCGGCCAGCGCGATGAGCGGAACCATGCGGGCGCTGGTGGCCGGCATGGTGCAGGGTGTCAGCAAGGGCTTCGAGCGCAAGCTGACGCTGGTCGGCGTCGGCTACCGGGCGCAGGCGCAGGGCGACAGGCTGAACCTGTCGCTGGGTTTCTCGCACCCGATCGTCTATCAGCTGCCGGCCGGCGTGAAGGCGGAGACGCCGTCGCAGACCGAGATCGTGATCAAGGGCGCCGACAAGCAGAAGGTCGGCCAGGTGGCGGCCGAAGTGCGTGGATTCAAGCCGCCCGAACCCTACAAGGGCAAGGGCGTGCGCTACGCCGACGAAGTCGTGGTGCTCAAAGAGACCAAGAAGAAGTAGGGCGCGGAGTCAACGATGAGCGACAAGAAACTTTCCCGACTGCGCCGCGCCCGCGCCACCCGTGCGCGGATCCGGCTGGCACGCGAGCACCGGCTGACGGTGTTTCGCAGCAACGTGCACATTTACGCCAGCGTGATCTCGCCAGACGGCGGCCGGGTGCTGGTCACCGCCTCGACGATCGAACCGGAGGTGCGCAACCAGCTGGCCGGCGCCAAGGGCAAGGGCGGCAACGCGGCGGCGGCGAAGATCGTCGGCGAGCGGCTGGCGCAGAAAGCCAAGGCGGCGGGCATCGAGTCGGTGGCATTTGACCGTGCCGGCTATCGCTATCACGGCCGCGTCAAGGCGCTGGCCGAGGCGGCGCGCGACGCCGGCCTGAAGTTCTGAGGGGAAGTCGATGGCAAAGGTGCAACCGAAGGGCGTTCCCAACCAGGAGCGCGACGACGGCCTGAAGGAAAAGATGATCGCGGTCAACCGCGTGACCAAGGTCGTCAAGGGTGGCCGGATCCTCGGCTTCGCGGCGCTGACCGTGGTCGGCGACGGCGACGGCCGCATCGGCATGGGCAAGGGCAAGGCGCGCGAAGTGCCGGTGGCGGTGCAGAAGGCCATGGAAAAGGCCCGCCGCGGCATGCAGCGCGTGCCGCTGAAGAACGGCACGCTGCATCACCCCGTCGAGGGCAAGCACGGTGCCTCGAAGGTGATGCTCGCGCCGGCAGCCGAGGGCGCCGGTGTCAAGGCAGGCGGCCCGATGCGCGCCGTGTTCGACGTGATGGGCGTGCGCAACGTGGTGGCCAAGTCGCATGGCTCGACCAACCCGTACAACCTGGTGCGGGCAACGCTGAACGCGCTCGAGCAGCTTCGCACGCCGGCCGAGGTCGCCGCCAAGCGCGGCAAGTCGGTCGAGGAACTGCTCGGCTGAGGAGCGCCAGATGACGAAGAAGACACTGAAGGTGACGCTGGTCAAGAGCCCGATCAGCGCCAGGTCGGACCACCAAGCCACCGTTCGCGGCCTCGGTCTGAAGCGAATGCACCAGAGCCGTGAGCTCGAGGACACGCCGGCTGTGCGCGGCATGATCACCAAGGTCGCCTACCTGGTCAAGGTCGGCTGAACGCGGCACGAGGACTGAGACGATGCGACTGAATGACCTGAAACCGGCGCCCGGCTCGAAGAGCGCGCGCCATCGCGTCGGCCGCGGCATCGGCAGCGGCTGGGGCAAGACGGCCGGCCGGGGCCATAAAGGCCAGAAGGCGCGTGCCGGCGGCTTCCACAAGGTGGGCTTCGAGGGCGGCCAGATGCCGCTGCACCGGCGCCTGCCGAAGCGCGGCTTCACCTCGATGTCGCGCCGCTACGTCGAGGTCGTGCGGCTGCACGAACTGCAGAAGCTCGGCGCCGACGAGATCGACCTGATGGTGCTCAAGCAGGCGGGTGTCGTCTCGGCGCTGGCGCTCGACGCGCGGGTGATCAATTCGGGTCAGCTGTCGCGCAAGGTCGCAGTGCGCGGCATCGGCGTGACCCGCGGCGCGAAGGCTGCGATCGAGGCGGCGGGCGGCAGCGTCGCCACGGTTGCCGTGGAGAAGAAGGTCGGCAAGAAGCAGGCCCGGCTGGACGAGCGCCGCAAGGCCCGCGCAGCGGCGATCGCCGCGATCGGCCAGGCACCCGTCGAGAAGAAGGCACCCGCCGACAAAAAGGCGTCGGCCGAGAAGAAGGCTGCCGCCGGCGCGAAGCCGGCCGGCCAGGCGGCGGCGAAGAAGGCTGACAAGCCGGCATCGAAGTAACGTTTCCAGGAACAGGCGTGGCCAGCAATCCGGCAACCATCGGCAAGACGGGAAAGTACGGCGACCTGAAGCGTCGGCTGGGTTTCCTGCTGCTGGCGCTGGTCGTCTACCGGATCGGCACGCACATACCGGTGCCGGGCATCGATCCGGACCAGCTGCGCCAGCTTTTCAACTCGCAGCAGGGCGGCATCCTCGGCCTGTTCAACATGTTCTCCGGCGGCGCGCTGTCGCGCTTCTCGGTGTTCGCGCTGGGCATCATGCCGTACATCTCGGCGTCGATCATCTTCCAGATGCTCACCTACGTGCTGCCGTCGCTCGAGGCGCTGCGCAAGGAAGGCGAATCCGGCAGGCGGAAGATCACCCAGTACACGCGCTACGCGACCCTCGGCCTGGCGCTGGTGCAGTCCTACGGCATCGCGGTGGCGCTGCAGTCGCAGCAGGGGCTGGTGCTCAGCCCCGGCCTGATGTTCGTCTTCATCTGCATGGTGTCGCTGGTCACCGGCACGATCTTCCTGATGTGGCTGGGCGAGCAGATCACCGAGCGGGGACTGGGCAACGGCATCTCGATCCTGATCTTTGCCGGCATCGTCGCCGGCCTGCCGAGCGCCATCGGCGGGCTGTTCGAGCTGGTGCGCACCGGCGCCATCGGTCCGCTGGCGGCGATCTTCATCATCGCGCTGATCGTGCTGGTGACCGCCTTCGTGGTGTTCGTCGAGCGCGGCCAGCGCAAGATCCTGGTCAACTACGCCAAGCGGCAGGTCGGCAACAAGATCTACGGCGGGCAGAGCTCGCACCTGCCGCTGAAGATCAACATGGCAGGCGTGATCCCGCCGATCTTCGCCTCGTCGCTGATCCTGTTCCCGGCGACGCTGGCCGGCTGGTTCACCACCGGCGACGCCACCCGCTGGATCCGCGATCTGGCCGGGGCGCTGTCGCCGGGCCAGCCGCTGTACATCCTGCTGTACGCCGGGCTGATCATCTTCTTCTGCTTCTTCTACACGGCGCTCGTGTTCAACAGCAAGGAGACGGCCGACAACCTGAAGAAGAGCGGTGCCTTCGTGCCGGGCATCCGGCCGGGCGACCAGACGGCCCGCTACATCGACAAGATCCTGATGCGGCTGACGCTGGCCGGCGCGCTGTACATCACGCTGGTGTGCCTGGTTCCGGAGTTCCTCAACCTGCGCTTCTCGGTGCCGTTCTACTTCGGCGGCACCTCGCTGCTGATCGTGGTGGTGGTCACCATGGACTTCATGTCGCAGGTGCAGGCCTACCTGATGACGCACCAGTACGAGAGCCTGCTGAAGAAGGCGAACTTCAAAGGCTTCGGCCCGGGGCTGCCGCGCTAGGACGCCGAGTGGAAGCCAGCGATCGATGGCCAAGGACGATGTCATCCAGATGCAGGGCGAGGTGCTCGAGAAGCTGCCCAACGCGACCTTTCGCGTGCAGCTCGAAAATGGCCACGTCGTGCTGGGCCACATTTCGGGAAAGATGCGGATGCACTACATCCGCATCCTTCCGGGCGACAAGGTCACGGTCGAGATGACGCCGTACGACCTGACGAGAGCAAGGATCGTTTTCCGCGCCAAATAGCGCGGCAGGAGAAACTGATGAAAGTGAACGCTTCGGTCAAGAAGATGTGTCGCAAGTGCAAGATCATCCGGCGCAACCGCGTCGTGCGGGTGATCTGCTCGGATCCGCGGCACAAGCAGCGCCAGGGCTAGGCGCGGGCCCGACAACGAGAACTGAGGTCACGAGATGGCTCGTATTGCAGGCATCAACATCCCGCCGCACCAGCACGCCGAAATCGGCCTGACGGCGATCTACGGCATCGGCCGGGCGCGCGCGCGGGCGATCCTCGACGCGGCCAACGTGCCGCACAGCAAGAAGGTCAAGGAACTGACCGACGGCGAACTCGAGCGCATCCGCGACGCGATCGGCCGGGTGGCGGTCGAAGGCGACCTGCGGCGCGAGATCCAGCTGTCGATCAAGCGCCTGATCGACCTCGGCTGCTACCGCGGCATGCGCCACCGGCGCGGCCTGCCGGTGCGCGGCCAGCGCACGCGCACCAATGCCCGCACGCGCAAGGGACCGCGCAAGGCCGGCGTGGCCCTGAAGAAGTCCGCCTAGCACCCGACGGAGAACCGACGCCGATGGCCAAGAATCCCAACGCCCAGCAGGTCGCCGCGCAGCAACGCGCGCGCAAGAAGGTCAAGAAGAACGTCGCCGAGGGCATCGCCCACGTGCACGCCTCGTTCAACAACACCATCATCACGATCACCGACCGGCAGGGCAACGCCCTGTCGTGGGCCAGCTCCGGCGGCCAGGGCTTCAAGGGCTCGCGCAAGTCGACGCCGTTCGCCGCGCAGGTCGCGGCCGAGCAGGCCGGCCGCGCGGCCGCCGAGTGCGGCGTGAAGAACCTTGAAGTCCGGATCAAGGGGCCGGGGCCCGGCCGCGAGTCGAGCGTGCGCGCCCTGAACGCGCTCGGCTTCCGCATCGCCTCGATCCAGGACGTCACACCGGTGCCCCACAACGGCTGCCGGCCGCCGAAGCGACGGCGCGTCTAGCCGGAGGCCGCCGCGATGGGTTTCGACAACCTCGTGTCGACGCACTGACTGCGGCCGCCCGCCGGGCGGTCCGTGGCAGCAGCGCCGACTTAATGCAGACCACTGCAGGATAGGAAACAGCAAATGGCTCGCTACACCGGAGCAAAACTCAAGCTTTCCCGCCGCGAAGGCACCGATCTGTTCCTGAAGAGCGCGCGCCGCGCGCTCGACACCAAGTGCAAGGCCGACTCCAAGCCCGGCCAGCACGGCCGCATCTCGGGCACCCGCATGTCCGACTACGGCGTGCAGCTGCGCGAGAAGCAGAAGGTCAAGCGCATGTACGGCGTGCTCGAGCGCCAGTTCCGCCGCTACTTCCAGGAGGCGGCACGTCGCAAGGGCAACACCGGCGCCACCCTGATCGGCCTGCTCGAATCGCGGCTCGACAATGTGGTCTACCGGATGGGCTTCGGTTCGACCCGCGCCGAGGCGCGCCAGCTGGTCTCGCACCGCGCCATCTCGGTCAACGGCGAGACGGCGGGCATCCCGTCGATGGAGATCAAGCCGGGCGACGTCATCAGCGTGCGCGAGAAGGCCAAGAAGCAGGGCCGCATCGCCGAGGCGCTGTCGCTGGCCGAGCAGTCGGGGATGCCGTCGTGGGTCGACGTGGACTCGAAGAAGATGGAAGGCAAGTTCAAGAACGTGCCCGAGCGCGACGAGGTCGCCCAGGACATCAACGAGTCGCTGGTCGTCGAGCTGTACTCGCGGTAACGAGCAGTGGGCCGTCGGCGTCGCCTCTGGCGATGCCGGCCGCGGCAGTCGCTTTCCGGTGCCGGGGCAGCCGATCAATTGCCCCCGACCATCCATCAGCCTTATCGGTGTAACGAGCCGAGGGTATTGAAAAGGGATCGTTCATGTCAGCCATCGCAATGCTCAAGCCCCGCGCCATCGAAGTCGAGGCGAGCGGCACCAACGCCGCCGTCGTCACGATGGAGCCTTTCGAGCGCGGCTACGGACACACGCTCGGCAACGCGCTGCGGCGCATCCTGCTGTCGTCGATGATCGGCTATGCGCCGACGGAAGCGCAGATGGCCGGGGTGGTGCACGAGTACTCGACCGTCCCGGGGGTGCGCGAGGACGTGGTCGACATCCTGCTGAACCTCAAGGGCGTCGTCTTCAAGCTGCACAACCGCGAGGAAGTGACGCTGGCGCTGCGCAAGGAGGGCGAGGGACTGGTCACCGCCGCCGACATCGAGCTGCCGCACGACGTCGAGATCATCAACCCGGACCACGTCATCGCCCACCTGACCGGTGGCGGCCGGCTTGAGATGCAGATCAAGGTCGAGATGGGTCGCGGCTACGTGCCCGGCAACCTGCGCGCCTTCCGCGACGATCATTCGAAGACGATCGGCCGCATCGTGATGGACGCGTCGTTCTCGCCGATCAAGCGCGTGTCGTACACGGTGGAGAGCGCCCGCGTCGAGCAGCGCACCGACCTGGACAAGCTGGTGATGACGATCGAGACCAACGGCGCGATCACCCCCGAGGAAGCGGTTCGCCAGGCGGCACGCCTGCTGATCGAGCAGCTGTCGGTATTCGCCGCGCTCGAAGGGGTGGCGGAGCCGCTCGGCGCCGGCGGCGCCCGGGCGACCGCGCAGGTGGATCCGATCCTGCTGCGCCCGGTCGACGATCTCGAACTGACGGTCCGCTCGGCGAACTGCCTGAAGGCGGAGAACATCTTCTACATCGGCGACCTGATCCAGCGCACCGAGAACGAGCTGCTGAAGACGCCGAACCTCGGCCGCAAGTCGCTCAACGAGATCAAGGAAGTCCTGGCCGCCCGTGGCCTGACCCTAGGCATGAAGCTGGAGAATTGGCCCCCGGCTGGGCTCGAGAAATAGGCTGGCATAGACGGGGCCAATTCCGGCGACCGCTAACTTGGCGCAGCCAAGTTAAGGCCCGAAGGGCCGGCGGTCGGCAGAACTGGCCCTCCGCTCCAAATAGCACCACCCAAACCGACCCGCCCCACGCAGGGATCGAAGAGTCGGATCAACCAAGACCGAAAGGAACGACGAAATGCGTCACGGACACGGACTGCGGAAACTGAACCGCACCACCAGCCATCGGCTGGCGATGCTGCGCAACATGTCGAACTCGCTGCTGCGCCACGAACGGATCAAGACGACGCTGCCGAAGGCAAAGGAACTCCGCCGCGTGGTAGAGCCGCTGATCACGCTGGCCAAGGAGCCGACGGTGGCCAACCGCCGGCTCGCCTTCAACCGGCTGCGCGACCGTGAGATGGTGGTGAAGCTGTTCGACGAGCTTGGCCCCCGCTACAAGACCCGCAATGGCGGCTACACGCGCATCCTGAAGTTCGGCTTCCGCGTCGGTGACAATGCGCCGATGGCGCTGATGGAACTGGTCGACCGTCCCGAGCAGCCCACGGCCGAAGCCGAAGGCGCCCAACGGGCCGAGTAAGGCGCATTGCGTCGCAGGCTAACCTCGCGCAGCGAGGTTAAGGCGCGCAGCGCCGGCCGGGTAGGGCGAAGCGTGCCGGAGCACAGCCTGTCCTGACGGCGTGGCGCCGGTTTGGCGGCGCGCTTCGGTCGGCGTCGGCGCGGCGCCACACGGCGCCACGGCTCGCCGCCGCGATAGGCCGAGGCGGTCGACCGGCGTGCCGTCGACCTGCATACACTGCAGCGGGTCCGACCGTCACCGAGGAGCTGCCTTGGCTGCCGAAGTCTTGCTGGTGCTGACCAACTGCCCCGACCAGGAGACCGCCGACCGCATCGCCACGGCGCTGGTCGAAAACCGGCTGGCCGCCTGCGTCAACGTGCTGCCGCAGGTGGCGTCGACCTTTCGCTGGCAGGGCGCGGTGGAGCAGGCGATCGAGGTTCCGCTGCTCGTCAAGTGCACGCGGGAACGCTACCCGGCGCTCGAGGAGGCGATCCGGCAACTGCACCCGTACACGGTGCCGGAGATCGTCGCCGTTGCGGTGGTTGCCGGCTTCGCGCCTTACCTGCGCTGGGTGGACGAAGAAACGACGCCGCCGCTGGTGGCCTGATCGGCGAGCCTTGCCGTCCTGTCTGCCGGCCGTCAGCGCGACAGCGCGCGCCGCGTGAAGTAGGAGCCGAGGTCGACCATCGCCACCAGCAGGATCATCGCGATCAGGATCGAGCTCGTTTCGCTCATCTGGAACAGCCCCATGTGGAAGGAAAGCATCTGCCCCAGGCCGCCGGCGCCGACCACGCCGAGCACGGCTGCAGCGCGGATGTTGTTCTCCCACCGGTACAGCGTGTAGGACAGGAGCTGCGGCACGATCTGCGGCAGCGTCGCGTAGAGGAACACCCGGCCCTCGCCGACGCCCTGCGCGCGCAGCGCGAAACCGGGCACCGGCGGGGCGTTCTCGATCGCCTCGGCGAACAGCCGTCCCAGCACGCCGGTCGTATGCATTGCCAGCGCCAGCGTGCCGGCGAACGGCCCCAACCCGGCCGAGACGATCAGCAGCGCAGCCCAGACGAGTTCCGGGATCGAGCGCAGCGCGTTGAGCAGCAGCCGCGTCGGCGAGCGCGCCGGCGCCCGGTCGTCCGCGTGCGTCCGGCTGGCGGGAAGCGCCAGCAGCAGGCCGAAGGCGGCTGCCAGCAGCGTGCCGAGCGCCGACATCGCCAGCGTCTCGGCGCTGGCGACGACCAGCCTGCCGAGGAACGTCGCATCCGTGGACGGGGCCAGCAGCTCGCCGATGAAGCGGCCCATCCGCTGCATCGACTGCAGCGAGAAGAAGCTGCCCCACTGCAGGTCCAGCGTGAGGAAGCTGGCGGCAACCAGCAACGCGACGGCCAGCATGACCCAGCAAGCCAGGCATCTGGCGTGGAAGATCGGCGGCGGCGCCTTGAACGGCAGGTTGGCCGCGTCGCCCGGTCGGGCAGTCCTGCCGTTCATCCCAGCGCCCTGCGCAGGGCGGCGCTGGCCATGTCCGCCAGCCAGACCAGAAAGATGAACGCCAGCAGCATCGTGCTGACCTCGGCGCCGTTGAACATCTTCATCGACATGTCCATCTGCTGGCCGAGCCCGCCGGCGCCGACGAAACCCAGCACCGCCGAGGAGCGGATCGCGCACTCCCAGCGGTAGACCGTGTAGCTCGTCAGCTCGGGCGCATTGGTCGGCAGCAGGCCGTAGAAGAAGCCCTGCAGACGCCCGCTGCCGTTGCGCAGCAGCGCCGTGGTGGCATGCGTTTCTCCGCTCTCGAGAATCTCGCCGTAGACCTTGCCCAGCATGCCGCTGTAGGTCAGTGCGATGGCCAACACGCCGGCGGTCGGTCCAAGACCCGCCACGCGCACGAACACCAACGCCCAGACGAGTTCCGGCACGCTGCGCAGGACGATCAGCAGCCAGCGCACCGCCTGCCGCGCGACGAAGGGCAGCGCGTGCATGCGCCCGGACAGGGACGACACCGACAGGGCGGCGGTGCTGGCGAGGGTGAGCGGGACCGCGATCAGCAGCGCCAGGAAGACGCCGGCGGTGGCGATAGCCACCGTGCGCCAGGCCTCGCGGAGGACCATCGCGAGGAACTCGGCGTCGGCCTTCGGCGGCAGGAAGTCGCCGAGGAAGCGCAGCGTGACCTTCAGGTTGTCGGGCGCGAACAGCACCCACGGCTTGAACTCCGCGGCCACCAGCATCGGCGCGAGCAGCACGGCTGCCGCACCGAGCCAGAGGACCCGGCCGGTCCATGCCGGATCGCGCAGCGCTGGCGAGGAAAGTGCGAGGCCCGACACGGTTGCCGCAGCCGCCTCAGCGGCAGACCATGGTGACGGCTGGCGCGGCGGCGGTCTGCGCCTCGGCCGCCGGCGGGGCGCCCGCCAGCTCGTGCTCGTGCTGGGCATACAACTGCGCCAGTCGTCTCTGCGTCACCTCGGCGCTGGGCAGATCGAAGGCGAGCTCGCCTTCGCGCAGGCCGATCACGCGGGCGAAGCGGGTGGCGACGTCGACCTGGTGCAGCGTGGTGATCAGCGTGACGCCGCGCTCGCGCGCCGCCTGCGTGAGCGTGTCGATGGCCTGTCGTGCGCGCGTCGGGTCGAGCGCCGACAGCGGTTCGTCGATCAGCCAGACAGCGGCCGGCGACAGCAGCGCCCGTGCGAGACCGACGCGCTGTCGCTCGCCACCCGAGAGCCGGTCGACCCGCTCCCACAGCTTGTGAGCGAGATCGAATCTCTCCAATGCCTCGTGAGCGCCACCGATATCGTCCGGGTACACCAGCGAGCGCAGGCTGCGCCACAGTCCCAGCCGCGGCAGCCGCGCCGCCAGTATCGAGGTGACCACCCGCTGCCTGGGCGGCAGAGGCGGCGTCTGCGGCGCCAGAAAAAGGCGCCCGCGCAGCCGCTGAAGCTGCGCCGTCGACAGGGTCCAGGGATCGGTGCCGTCAAGCAGCAGCCGACCGGTCGCCGGCTGCAGCGCGCACGCCAGCGCGTGCAGCAGCGTCGTCTTGCCGGCGCCTGAGGGGCCGATCACCGCCACCTGCTCGCCCGGTGCAACGGCCAGCGAGAGCGGCTTGAGTGCCGGTGCGGCGCCGAGGCGCGCCGCCGGATGGCGCGCCGACATCTGTTCGATCTCGACGGGCATTCCCGCCGCGGCTGCAGTCGATCCCGCGGGCATCGGCTGGCGCCCGTTACTTGATCAGGCCCGCGCTGCGTCCCGCCGCCTCCAGCCCCTTGTAGTTCTCGGCCTGGGTCGGGATGTACCTGGTGGCGCGGTTCAGTGTCAGGATCTCCTTGCCTTCGGGCGTGTCCGTCGACAGATCGAGCAGCGCCTTGGTCACCCGCTCGCGCAACGGTGCTGGCATGTCGGCGTGGACCGACCAGTTGTAGTTGTAAAAGGGCGGTGTGGTGTAGAACACGTTGACCCTGGCGGTGTCGACCCTGTTCTCGTCGACGAACTTGCGCCAGACGGTGATGTCGAGCGCGGCCGCATCGACCTTGCCGCTGACGACTGACGCGATGGTCGCGTCGTGCGCGCCCGAGTAGGCGACGCGCCTGAAGTCACGCTCGGGATCGACGCCGGTCTGCAGCAGAAAGCTGCGCGGCATCAGGTGACCCGAGGTGCTCGACTGGGAGCCGAAGCTCACGGTCTTGCCCTTGAGGTCCGCCAGCTGCCTGATGCCGGAGTCGGTCTGGGTGATGAACACCGAGCGGAACCGGGTGTCCTCCTCGCGCTGGGCGATCGGGATCACCTTGCCGCCGGAGCGGATCTGCGCCTGCACGTGGGTGAAGCCGCCGAACCAGACCAGGTCGACCTGCTTGTTGACCAGCGCCTCGACTGCCGCCGGGTAGTCGGTGACCGGTGTGAACTCGACCTTCATGCCGAGCTGGCGCTCGAGGTACTTGACCAGGGGGCCGAACTTGCGCACCTGCTCGGTAGCGGCCTCCTCGGGAATCGTCGTGACCTTGAATGTCTGCTGGGCCAGTGCGAGCGACGACAACGAACACAGGCCGACAGCGACGGCGCCGGCCGCGAGCGCGCGGCGTGCCGACGAGAAAAGCTCCGTCTTCATGCGGTAGGACCTCGAGGTATGGGGGCCCGCACGGGGCACGATCGGGTCAGCGGACGCAGGCTGCTCGCCGAGGGCGGGGCCGGTCACACTGGCGACCGGAGCCTACCAGTTTTCAGTGGGCGCACCCGGACAGCCGGCGAGCAGCCCGGCGCGCCCGATCCGAGCGCGACTTTATGATCGCACCGATGGATACCGGGCCTCGGCTGCGCATCGACAAATGGCTGTGGGCGGCGCGCTTGTTCAAGACCCGCACGCTGGCCGCCGAGGCAGTCGATCTGGGTCGCGTGCGCGTCAACGGCGAACGGGTCAAGCCGGCACGGGAGGCGCGGGTCGGCGATCGTCTCGAGGTCCAGACCGGCGAGCAGCGCAGCGAATTCGTCATCCGCGCACTGTCGGCGCAGCGAGGACCGGCGCCGGTGGCCCGGCGGCTTTACGAGGAAAGCGCAGACAGCCGCATGCGGCGGGAGCGACGGCAGGAGCAGCTTCGCTATAGCGCCGAGCCGGCGCGATCGATCAAGGGGCGGCCGACCAAGCGCGAAGGACGGCAGCTGCGCTCGGTGCGCACCCCGCCCTCGGGCGGTGACTGAGCGCCGGCGGCGCGGCGCGCTCAGGGAGCGTTCATCGGCCGGCCGGGATCGTGCCGGCGTATCCGCCGCCGCCACCAGCGACTGACGCCAGTCGGCCGGTCGGTGAGAACCCGGCGCACCCACAGCAGCACCAGCAGCATCACCGCCAGCACGATCATGCTGGCGATCATCAGTCCGAAGCCGTGCGGGTGCCGTGCGCCGGGGACGTGCTCGAAGTTCATCCCCCACAGGCCGGCGATGAGCGTCAGCGGCGCGAACACCGCGGTGATCACGGTCAGGATGCGCATGATCTGGTTGGTCCGGTGCGCCATTGCCGAGAAGTGCAGCTGCACCGCCGACTCGATCGAGTTTTCCAGCCGGCTGGCGTGGCTGAGGACCCGCTCGATGTGCTCGATCACGTCGGCGATGCGAACGAGATGGGCGTCGCTCAGCTGCGCCTCGGGCATGCTCTCCAGGTACTCGTCGCGCAGTTCCTGCACCGCGTCGCGCTGCTCCTCGCAGAGATTCTGCAGGCGGCGCAGCTCGATCCGCGCTTCGAGCAGTGCCGGCCAGTCCTCGAACGGCCGGCGACGGTCCAGCAATTCGCGCTGCCAGCGGTCGAGACGGTCGGTCAGCGGCTGGCGAAGCTCCAGGTAGCGGTCGACCATGCCATTGACCAGCCGCAGCATCAGGTCGTCCGGCCGCTGCGGCAGGCGCGCCGTGACACTGTCGTTGCCGGCGCGTGGCTTCGACTCGAGCAGCCGCTGCCGCACCTGGTCGATGGTGCGCGAGCCGGCGTTTCGGACGGTGACCAGCAGGCGCTCGAAGATGAAGAAGGCGACTGGCCGGGTGACGATCGGCTGCAGTCGACGGCCGCGGCTGCGGTGCTCCGGCAGGTGATCGACGTCGGCCAGCGGCGTGAGGCTGCGGTCCTCGCCGGGCGTCAGCTTGCGGAAGACCAGCATCTGGTAGTCGGCGGTCGAGCCGAAGTACGACGGATGCTGCAGGTTGGCGGCGTCCTGCAGGTGCAGGTCGTCGATGCGAACGCCGGTGAGACCGAGCACTACGGCGCGCAGGGTCTCGCGGTCGGCGTGCAGCTGCTCGTGCGTCAGGTCGAGCCAGTGGAAGCCGGCGGCGGCGGGCGCCTGCGGCGCGTCATCCAGGCGGATCGCGGCTTCCGGCTGGACGTGCAACCAGATCATCGACCGCTCAGTGCTGCTCGGTGAGCCACTGCGCCGCCTGCAGCGCGAAGTAGGTGAGGACGCCGTCGGCGCCGGCGCGCTTGAAGCCGAGCAGCGACTCGAGGACGACCTTCTTCTCGTCGAGCCAGCCGTTGATCGCCGCCGCCTTCAGCATCGCGTACTCGCCGCTGACCTGATAGACGTAGGTGGGCATGCGGAATTCGCTCTTCACCCGACGGACGATGTCCAGGTAGGGCATGCCGGGCTTGACCATCACCATGTCGGCGCCCTCGGCGATGTCGAGCGCGACCTCGCGCAGCGCCTCGTCGGAGTTGGCCGGGTCCATCTGGTAGACGGCCTTGTTCGACTTGCCGAGACTGGCGGCCGAGCCGACCGCGTCGCGGAACGGTCCGTAGAAGGCGCTGGCGTACTTGGCGGAGTAGGCCATGATCCGCGTGTGGATATGGCCGGCCGCCTCGAGCGACTGGCGGATCGCGCCGATGCGGCCGTCCATCATGTCGCTCGGCGCGACGATGTCGACGCCGGCGGCCGCCTGCACGAGCGCCTGCTGGCGCAGCACGGCGATCGTCTCGTCGTTCAGCACGTAACCGGTGTCGTCGATCAATCCGTCCTGGCCGTGCGTGGTGAACGGGTCGAGCGCCACGTCGGTCAGCAGGCCGAGTTCCGGGAAGCGGCGTTTCAGTTCGCGCACCGCCCGCGGCACCAGGCCGTCGGGGTTGACGGCCTCGCGGCCGTCGGCCGATTTCAGCTGCTTGTCGATGACCGGAAACAGCGCCATGACCGGTATGCCGGAGGCAAGGCATCGTTCGGCCACCGGCAGGAGCAGGTCGACCGACAGGCGCTGCACGCCGGGCATCGAGGCGACCTCCTCGCGCCGGTTGGGTCCGTCGAGCACGAACACGGGATAGATCAGGTCGTCGGGCGTCAGGCGGTTCTCGCGCATCAGGCGCCGCGAGAATTCGTCGCGGCGCATCCGGCGCATGCGCATGGCGGGGTACTGGGGGGTGGTCGGCATACGGGGAATTCCGAGCTTTCTCCGGCGGAGGATTCGGCGAAACTGTTGCGAGGCGGCTGTCGAGCCGTCTCCCGCTGATTCCTCCCTGAGCGGGGCCTTAAATGGCATTGGGCCTCGGACGCTCGTCCGAGGCTCTTTTTTTTGCGAGTCGATGATACGCGCCGCCTCGCTTGCCGAGGCCGGCAGCTCAGCCTTCGACGACCTGTGACAGCGTCAGGCGAAGTTCGTCGACCCCTTCGCGCTTGAGGCCGGAGAACGGTTGCACCGAGACGAGCATCGGCAGCGACCCGGCGCGATGCTCCGCCTGCGCAAGCGCGCGGGAGCGTTCCGAGCGGCCGATCTGGTCTGCCTTGTTCAGCAGCAGGTGCACCCGAAGCCGTTCGGCATCCCCGCGTGCCGCAAGCCAGGCCAGCAGGTGCTCGTCCGCCTCGCTCAGCGGCCGGCGGGCGTCCATTACCAACACCACGGCGGCGAGCAGGCGGCGGCCGGACAGGTAGCCGCCGACCAGCCGGTCCCAGCGCGTTCTCGTTTGCTCGTCGACGCGGGCAAAGCCGTAGCCCGGCAGGTCGACTAGGTAGGCGACGACGTGCTCGCCGTCGGCCGGCTGCCTTGCCGTCAGTTCGAAGAAGTTCAGGAGCTGCGTGCGCCCGGGCGTCTTGCTCGAGTGGGCCAGCTGTCGCTGTGCCGTAAGCACGTTGATGACGGTGGACTTGCCCGCATTCGACCGTCCGACGAAGGCGATCTCGGGCACCATCGACAGCGGCGCCCGGTTCAGCTGCTCGAGTTCGGCGACGGAAACGGTGAAGCGGGCAGACTCGAAGCGCAGCACGTCGACACGGCGGGAATAACGGGTTGGCGCCGCGAGCGGCACGGCTCGCCGCAAAGGGCTCCGGTAGAATACGCGCCTTTGACGCCCGGCCGCCGGCCGGTCGACGCTGCAGCGCCCACGTCAAGAACAACCGCCCATGAAATTCCCGTTCCTTTCGAAGCGCCCGGCCTGCCGCGGCAGCATCCTCGCGGCCGCGCTGATCGGGCTGGCGATCCCTGCGGCCGTGCTCGCTCAGGGCAGCGCGGCCGCCAAGCCCGACCTGAAGCGCGGCCAGGAGATCGCCAGTTCGATCTGCGCCGCCTGTCATGGCGCCGACGGCAATTCGACGATCGCGGCCAATCCGAAGCTGTCCGGCCAGGACGCTGCCTACCTGCTGAAGCAGCTGAACGACTACGCCAGGCCGACCAGCGACAAGGGCGCCCGCGTCAACAGCATCATGACCGGCATCCTCGGCAGCATTTCGGAGGCCGACCGGCTGCATGTGGCGGCGTACTACGCGGGCCAGCCGCACAAGCCCGGCGCGGCGCGCAACCGCGACACGCTGGAACTCGGTCAGCGCGTGTTCCGGGCAGGCGTGCCGGAGCGCGGCGTGCCGGCCTGCAGCGGCTGCCACAGTCCGTCCGGAGCAGGCATCCCGTCACAGTACCCGCGCCTGGCGGGCCAGCACGCCGAGTACACAATCGCGCAACTGAAGGCCTTCCACGACGGCACGCGGCGCAACAACCTGCCGATGACGCAGATCGCCGCCCGGCTGACCGAAGCCGAAGTGAACGCGGTCGCCGACTACGTCGCCGGTCTGCGCTAGCGGCCTGTCGAGGCTGCCGACGGACGCCTACTGTCTGCCGAAGACCTCGTTCACCTGCTGGGTGACGCGAACGAAGGTGGTCCGCTTCGTCAACTCCTTGAGCCGCCGCGCACCGACGTAGGTGCACGCGGAACGCACGCCGCCGAGAATATCCTGCGCCGTGCGCGCCACCTCGCCTCGGTAGGCAACCAGCACCTCCTTGCCTTCGGCCGCCCGGTACTCGGCCACGCCGCCGGAATAGAGCTCCATCGCCGTTCGGCTGCTCATGCCGTAGAAGCGCTGCAGCTTCGCGCCGTTGCGCTCGACGAGCTCGCCGCCGCATTCGTCGTGACCGGCCAGCATGCCGCCGAGCATCACGAAATCGGCGCCGCCGCCGAAGGCCTTGGCCACGTCGCCAGGTGTCGTGCAGCCGCCGTCGGCACAGATGTGGCCGCCGAGGCCGTGGGCGGCGTCGGCGCACTCGATCACGGCCGATAGCTGCGGATAGCCGACGCCGGTCAGATTGCGTGTCGTGCACACCGAGCCGGGGCCGATGCCCACCTTGACGATGTCGGCGCCGGACAGGATCAGTTCCTCGGTCATCTCGCCGGTGACGACGTTGCCGGCCATGATCGCCAGCTCCGGATGGCGGCTGCGCAGACGGGTGACGAAGGTGACGAAGTTCTCGTGGTAGCCGTTGGCCACATCGACGCAGACGAACTGCACCGCGCCCGGTGCCGCCTGCACCAGCCGCTCGAACTTGTCCTCGTCGGCGCGGGTGATACCCATCGAGTAGAAGGCGGCCGGCTTGCGTTCGAGGCTGGTGAAGAAGCGGACGTAGTCGTCGACCTCGTAGTGCTTGTGCAGCGCGGTGGACAGGCCGAATCGGTCGAGCGCCAGGGCCATCTCGAAGGTGCCGATGGTGTCCATGTTGGCGGCGATGATCGGGATGCCGCGGTAAGGCGTCCTGGCGTGGCGAAACGAGAACTCGCGCGTGATGTCGACCTCGCTGCGCGAGGTCAGCGTCGATCGCTTGGGGCGGATCAGCACGTCCTTGTAGTCGAGCTTGACCTCGTGTTCGATGTGCATCGGCGTACCTCCGGGGAAGCGCGGCGCGGCAAGTCTAGGCGGTTGGCGCGCAGGAACCTTGGCCGGCGGCACGGGTCAGAACCGGTTCCGATCGCTGCGCGCGGTAAGTTCTGCCTTCGGCCGCCGACTGTCGATCCAGCGCTGACCGAGGGAGTCACCCATGCTGATCCGCCAGCGAAGCGACATTGCACCATCGGCGATCACCCCGCCAGCGGTCTGGCACGCCCGAAGAACGCTCCTGCAGGCGGCCGCTGCCGCGGGCCTGGCTGGTGTCGCTGGCCGGGCAGCATCGAAGGGCACTTCCGCCGCGAGTCTGGCCGGCAGGCCGAGTCCGCTGTCGACCATGGAGCGGCCCACGACGCGTGACCTGGTGACCGGCTACTGCAACTTCTACGAGTTCGGCACCGAGAAGGACGACCCCCCGCGGCACGCACCCAAGCTGCTGCGCACCCGTCCTTGGCAGGTGGTGGTCGAGGGCGAGGTACGTCGGCCGCGCAGCTTCGACATCGACGAGCTGCTGAAGCTGGCGCCGATGGAAGAGCGAATCTACCGGCTGCGCTGTGTCGAGGCCTGGTCGGCGGTCGTGCCCTGGATCGGCTATCCGCTGTCGGAACTGATCCGGCGGGTCGAGCCAACCGGCAACGCCCGGTACGTCGAGTTCGCCACACTGGCCGACCCGAAGCAGATGCCGGGACTGCGATCGCGCGTGCTCGACTGGCCGTACGTCGAAGGCCTGCGGATCGACGAGGCGATGCACCCGTTGACGCTGCTTGCCTTCGGCCTGTACGGCGAGCTTCTGCCGAGCCAGAACGGCGCGCCGCTGCGGCTCGTGGTGCCGTGGAAGTACGGCTTCAAGAGCGCCAAGTCGCTGGTGCGCATCCGGTTCGTCGAGCAGCAACCGGTCAACAGCTGGCAGAAATCGGCGCCGAACGAGTACGGCTTCTATTCCAACGTCAACCCGAACGTCGACCACCCTCGATGGAGCCAGGCAAGCGAGCGGCGCCTGGGCGAGGACGGGCTGTTCGCCCGCCGCCGCCCGACGCTGATGTTCAACGGCTATGGCGAGCAGGTCGCGGCGCTGTACGCCGGCATGGATCTCAAACGGTTGTACTGATCCGCCGGCATGAGCGGCCAGCGCATGACGTTGTCGGCTCGCCTGTCGTCGCTGGTGCCGCCGGTGCTTCAGCCGCAGGCGTTCCTGCGGGTGCGGGCGGCGCTGTTCGTCGTCGCGCTGCTGCCTCTGGCTCGCCTGCTCTACCTCGCCTTCAGCGGCAGCCTCGGGGCGAATCCGGTCGAGTTCGTGATTCGCTCGCTCGGCACCTGGACGCTGGTAGCACTGGTCGTGACGCTCGCCATCACGCCGTTGCGGCTGGCCACCGGCTGGGCCTGGCCGATGCGGTTGCGTCGCATGTTCGGACTGTTCACGTTCTTCTACGCCGCGCTTCATTTGATCGCCTACCTGTGGCTCGATCAGTGGTTCGACCTGGCGGCGATCTGGAAGGACGTGCTCAAGCGCCCCTACATCACGGCCGGCCTGGCGTCGGTGCTGCTGCTGGTGCCGCTGGCGGTGACATCGAGCAACGGCTGGGTGAAACGGCTGGGCGGGCGCAACTGGCAGCGCCTGCACCGCCTCGTCTACCTCATCGCGGTGCTCGCCGTGACGCACTTCTGGTGGCAGAAGGCAGCCAAGAACGACCTCGGCGAGCCGTTGGCGTATGCGATCGTCGTCGGCCTGCTGCTCGGCGTGCGGGCGCTGCGCTGGGCGCAGCGGCGCTACGGCAGCGTCGATTCGAGCGCGAACAGCTCCTCGACGGTTTCCCGGCGGCGGACTTCGTAGACGCGCTCGCCGTCGACCATCACTTCGGCGGCGCGACCGCGCGAGTTGTAGTTGCTGGCCATGCTCATGCCGTAGGCGCCGGCGCCGAGGACAGCCAGCAGGTCACCGGGCTCGGCCGCGATCTGCCGTTGCCGCGCCAGCCAGTCACCCGACTCGCAGATCGGCCCGACGATGTCGTAGGTGCGCGGCAGGCCGCCGTGCGGCTGCACCGGCTGAACGTCCATCCAGGCGTCGTACAAAGCCGGGCGCAGCAGGTCGTTCATCGCCGCGTCGACGATCAGGAAGTTCTTCTCGGCACCCGTCTTGACGATGTTGACCCGCGTGAGCAGCGCGCCGGCGGGGCCGACGATCGACCGCCCAGGCTCGAGCATCAGGGTCTTGCCGCCGTGGCCGCGCCGATCGACGCGGGCAGCCAGGGCGCCGATCAGCTCGGCGGCGGCCGGCGGGGTCTCGTCTCGGTAGCGGATGTCCAGGCCGCCGCCGAAGTCGATGTGAGCCAGTTCGATGCCATCGCCGGCCAGCACGTCGACGATGTCGAGCAGCCGGTCGGCCGCCTCCAGGTACGGGGCGACGTCGTTGATCCGCGAGCCGATGTGGCAGTCGATGCCGACGATCTCGATATGCGACAGACTCGCCGCACGCCGGTACAGCGGCAGGGTGTCCGCATAGGCGACGCCGAACTTGTTCGACTTCAGCCCGGTCGAGATGTACGGATGGGTCTTCGGGTCGACGTCCGGGTTGACCCGCACCGAGATGCGGGCCCGCCGGCCCATGCGGACGGCGACGCGCTCGACCATCTCGAGTTCCGGCACCGACTCGAGGTTGAAGCACAGGATGTCCGCCGCCAGCGCCTGTGCGATCTCGGCCGCCGTCTTGCCGACGCCGGAGAACACCACCTTGCGCGGGTCGCCGCCGGCGGCGATCACCCGCGCCAGTTCGCCACCCGAGACGATGTCGAAGCCGCTGCCCGAACGCGCCAGCAGGTTGAGCACGGCGAGGTTCGAATTCGCCTTCATCGCGTAACACACAAGCGACGGACGGCCGCGCAGCGCATCGGCGTAGGCGGCGAATGCCGCCTCGATCGCCGACCGGGAGTACACGTAGGTCGGCGTGCCGAAACGCGAAGCGATATCTGCCAGCGGCACGCCCTCGCAGAAGAGCGCGCCGCCGGACCGGCGATAGGGCTGCGCCGACGCTACCGTCACTGGCGGCGCTCCACGGTCGACGGCACATCGTGCGTCGCTGGCGGCGCCGGCTTGCGGCGCGCCTCTTCGGGCAGCACCAGCGGCCCCTTCTGGCCGCAGGCGGCAAGGACGATCACGCTCAATACAATCGCGCCCAGGCGGCGAAGCATCGAGGCAATCTAACATGGCGATCAGTGAAACCGAGTTCATGGCCGCGGCCGAGCGCACCCTCGGGGCAATCGAGTCCGCGGTCGAGGCCTGCGCGGCCGACATCGACGTCACCCGAGCGGGCAACGTGCTGACGCTCGAACTGGCAGACGGCTCGAAACTCGTCGTCAACAGCCAGGCGCCGATGCGGCAGATCTGGGTGGCTGGCCGCAGCGGCGGCTTCCATTACGAGTGGCGTGACGGCGCCTGGCGCGACACGCGGGACGGCTCGGAGCTTTTCGCCGCGCTGTCGCGGCTGATCTCCGCGCAGGGCGGCGCCGCTGTGCTGCTGCGCGCCGGCTGACTCCGCGGCAATTAGAAGATCTGCTCGCGCACCCTGGCAGCCGCTCCGGGCTCCGTGCCGGGAAGGGCATCCTCCAGCCCCACGCTGGCCACCCCCTGGCCAGGCTGGAACTCGGCGAAGTAGATCTCGCCGCCGATGTTGACCACGCCTTCCGGCTCAGCCATCGGTATCGGTGGCCGGTTCGGCAGTACCTTGGCCATGTACGAGATCCAGATCGGCAGGGCCAGGCCGCCGCCTGTCTCGCGATCGCCCAACGGTCGCGGCTGGTCGAAACCCATCCAGGCGACAGCCACGATGCCGCCCCCGTAGCCGGCGAACCATGCGTCGTGCGAGTCGTTGGTGGTGCCGGTCTTGCCGGCAATGTCGTCACGACGCAGCCGCGAGGCGCTGGCGGCGGTCCCATAGCGGGTGACGTCCCTCAGCAGGCTGTCCATCACGAATGCATTGCGCGCGTCGAGAACGCGATTGTTCTCGGCGCCGGCCTGCGCCCGTTGCGCGGCCATGACGACGCGGCCGCGCGAGTCGGTGACGCGGTCGATCAGAAGCAGGGGAACCCGGTAGCCGCCGTTGGCGAACACCGCGAAGGCGCCTGCCATCTGCCAGGCGGTGACCGAGCCGGCGCCGAGCGCCATCGTCAGGTAAGGCGGGTGCTTGGCAGGCTCGAAGCCGAAGCGGGCGACGTGCCTCTGTGCGAACTGCGGTCCGATCGCCTTGATGACGCGGATCGAGACCAGGTTCTTCGAACGCGCCAGCGCCTGGCGCAGGCGCAGCGGGCCGTCGAACTTGCCGTCATAGTTCTTCGGTTCCCACGGCTGGCCGCCGGTTTCCTCCGGATCGACCGCAAACGGCGCGTCGTTTATGAGCGTGCTCGGCATGAAGCCGCGTTCCAGCGCCGCCGAGTAGACGAACGGCTTGAAGCTGGAGCCCGGCTGGCGCCAGGCCTGGGTGACGTGATTGAACTTGTTCAGGTTGAAGTCGAAGCCGCCGACCAGCGCCCGCACCGAGCCGTCGCGCGCGTCGGCGGCGACGAACGCCGCCTCGACCTGCGGCAATTGCACGATTTCCCAGTTCGCCTTGGGGTGCCGTGCCACCCGCACGAGCGCCCCCGGAACGATGCGTCGGGAGGGCTGCGCCCTGGGCTCCAGCGAACGGGCGGCAAAGCGCAGACCTTCGCCGCTGACTTCGATCTCCTCGCCGCCCTGCAGGATCGCCGTGACCCGCTTCGGCGAAGCTTCCACCACCACCGCCGGCTGCAGGTTCGGGCTTTCGATCGCCTCGACGATCGCGTCCTCGATCCGCTGGTCGCGCTGCGCAGGATCGGCGGGTAGTTCGACGAATGATTCCGGGCCCCGGTAGCCGTAGCGGCGGTCGTAGCTGATCACCTGGCTGCGTATTGCCTCGTAGGCAGCCAGCTGCTCACCGCTGAGCAGCGTGGTGTGCACGTTCAGTCCGAGCGTGTATGCCTCTTCGCGGTAGGTCTCGAACACTGCCTGGCGCGCCATTTCGGCGGCGTACTGCGCGTGCTGCAGCGCCCTGCCGCCGCCCGGCAGGACGGCGGCCAGCGTCTGGCGCGCCTTGAAGGGCTCGGCAGCGGCCTCGTCGTGCTCGCGCTGCGAGATGAAACCCAGTGCCAGCATGCGCGAGAGCACATATTGCTGGCGGACCTTGGCTCGCCGCGGGTTTACCCAAGGGTTGTAGGCGCTCGGCGCGGCGGGCAGCCCCGCCAGCATGGCCGCCTCGCCGACCGTCAGTTCCGGCAGTTTCTTGCCGAAGTAGGTCTGCGCGGCGGCCGAAAACCCGTAGGCGCGCTGGCCGAGGAAGATCTGATTGGCGTAGACCTCGAGGATCCGGTCCTTGGTCAGCTCCGATTCGATCTTGTAGGCGAGGGCGATCTCGTAGATCTTGCGCAGGTAGCTTCGCTCGGAACTCAGATAGAAGTTGCGGGCGACCTGCATCGTGATGGTGCTGCCGCCCTGGCCGCGTCGCCCCGACGCGAAATTGGCCACGAAGGCGCGCGCCAGGCCGGTGTAGTCGACGCCGTGGTGGCGGTAGAAGGCATCGTCTTCCGCGGCCAGGATCGCCTGCTGGACGCGCCTGGGCACCTCCTGGATCGGCACGTAGTCGCGCCGCTCCTCGCCGAACTCGCCGATCAGCACGCCGTCGGCCGTCCAGACGCGAAGCGGGATGCGCGGCTGGTAGTCGGTGAGCGTATCGATCGACGGCAGGTTGGCGTAGGCCAGCGCGAAGACGAACAGCAGGATCAGCCCGCCGCTGACTGCCGCAGCCGCGCCGGCAGCGACGGTGGCGAGCAGCAGCCGCGCCCACAGCGGAGCGTTGCGGAAATGCCGCATCGGCGAATGGTCAGATCCTGACGGCCGGTCGAACACCAGGGCAAACCAGAGAAGTTCGTCGGACCGGCTTGCGACGCGCCGAAGATGCGGTCGGGACGCCGGTCAGTCGGGTGAGGAACGCAAAGTCTAAGCGCAGCACCGGCCGCCGGCGGCGGTCGGCCGGCGTCGGCCTAGCCCGTTCGGCCGGTGCGGCCGACGTCCATCGTCCGAGTCGCCGACGCTCCGATCGTCCGTACGTAGGGCTTGTGAACTTCTGAGTGTTGTTGATAGGATTTCAAGTAGCATCCAACAAAATCGCGGTAAACGCTCGAAAGATAAGGAAATTTCTGCGGGGAACCTGGCCATTGTCGGCCGGTGGCATGCACGAAGTTTCCTTGTTGCCCGGACCTCCGTGTCGGAGATTCCGCGGTCGAGAATAGCTGCGCTTTCGGGAGCGCCGCCTTGGCTTTTGAGTTGCCATTCTTATCGAGCAAGACGCCGCCGCTGATCGGGCTGGATATCGGCTCGTCCAGCGTCAAGCTGGTCGAACTGTCCCAGCCGTCGCCGGGCACGGTCCGCCTCGAGCGCTACGCCATCGAGCCACTGCCGCGTGGCGCGGTGGTCGACGGCAACTTCGACAAGATCGATATCGTCGCCGAAGCGGTCAAGCGCGCCTGGCGGCGCTCCGGCACGCGGATAAAGAACGTGGCGATGGCGCTGCCGTCCTCGGCGGTCATCACCAAGCGGATCGCCCTGCCGGCCAACCTCCGCGAGGAGGAGATGGAGATGCAGGTCGAAAGCGAGGCGAACCAGTACATACCGTTCGCGCTCGACGAAGTGAGTCTTGACTTCCAGGTCCTCGGGCCAATTCCAAATTCGCCCGACGACGCCGAGGTGCTGATCGCCGCCTCGCGCAAGGAGAAGGTCGAGGACCGGATGGCGGTCGCGCAGATCGCCGGGCTGAAGCCGGTGATCATCGACGTCGAGTCCTATGCGATGCGCGGCGCGCTCGAGCGCCTGATCGAACAGCTGCCGAACCGCGGCGAGGGGCTGGTGATCGCCGCCTTCTACCTCGGCGCCAATTCGACCACCGCCACCGTGATGCACGACGGCGAGGCCATCTACGAGCGGGACCAGCCCTTCGGCGGGCAGCAGCTGACCAGCGACATCGCCCGCGCCTACGGCATCTCGGTCGACGAGGCCGAGCAGAAGAAGCGCAGCGGCGATCTGCCGGTCAACTACGAATCGGACGTGCTGCGGCCTTTCGTCGAGGCGGCGGTGACCGAGATCACGCGGGCGCTGCAGTTCTTCTTCACGTCGACGCCGTACACGCGGATCGACCAGATCATGCTGTCCGGCGGCTCGGCCATCCTGACCGGACTGGCCGACGAACTGATGGAGCGGGCGCAGGTGCCGACATCGGTGATCTCGCCGTTCAAGGGAATGGAGATTGCCGGCGCCGTGCGCGAGAAGCAGTTGCGGCTGGACGCGCCCGGCCTGCTGACGCCGTGCGGACTGGCGATGCGGAGGTTCGACACATGAGCGTGCCGGGCCGTCCCAAGCGCGAAGCCTTCGATCGTCAGCGAGAAGGCACTCCAGTGAACCCGCCGAGCATCCGCCGCCTGCAGGTCGCCGCCGGCCTGTCCGTTGTGCAGCGCGCCTTGCGTCCGTGGGGGCTGTCATGAGGATCCGCGTCAACCTGCTGCCGCACCGGGCCGAGCGGCGCGAGCGGCAGAAAAAGGCGTTCCTCTTCTCGACCGGCCTGAGTCTGCTCGTAGGCGGCGTGCTGGTGTTCGCCGTCTGGAGCGCCCTGCAGCAGCAGATCGCCGGCCAGCGCGAGCGCAACGAGTTCATCGCCGCGGAAAACCGCAAGCTCGACCTGCAGATCCGCGAGATCGCGACGCTGCGCCAGGAGATCGACGCGCTGGTGTCGCGTCAGCGGGCGGTGGAGGACCTGCAGGCCGACCGCAACCAGCCCGTGTACCTGCTGGACGAACTGTCCCGCCAGGTCCCCGAGGGAATCTACCTGCGCTCGGTGAAGCAGGAGGACAAGAAGGTCACCGTCGCCGGCTGGGCGGCGTCCAACGAGCGGGTGTCCGAGTTCCTGCGCAACCTGCAGGGCAACTCCAAGTTCCTCGAGCGGCCGGAGCTGGTCGAGATCCGCGTCTCCGGCCAGCAGCCGCAGGGCGTGCAGCGCCGCCTGTTCGAATTCTCGCTGCACTTCGCGCTGAAGCCGACGCCCGAGCGCGCCGAGCTGCAGCAGTCGCAGAAGGCCGCCTCGCCCGCCAAAGCGGCGCCGCCGGCGAAGCAGTAGAGCCGATCAAAGGACCGAGGCGACACGCATGGCAATCGACACCCAGAAGCTCCTGTCCCAGTTCCAGGGGCTGACGTTCGACAACATCGGCTCCTGGCCGCTGCTGCCGCGGCTTGCAGTGTGGACGATGGTGATCGCGGTCTGCGCGGTCGCCGGCTACTTTCTGCTGTGGAGCCATCAGTCGGAAGAGCTCGATCAGCTGCGCGCCGAGGAGCTGACGCTGAAGGACCAGTACCGCGCCAAGCTGCAGCAGGCGATCAACCTCGACGAGCTGCGGCGCCAGAAGGAGCTGGTCGGCCAGTACGTGCTGACGCTGGAAAAGCAGTTGCCGAGCAAGGCCGAGATGGATGCGCTGCTGTCGGACATCAACCAGGCGGGGATCGGTCGCGGCCTGCAGTTCGAGCTGTTCCGTCCGGGGCAGACGAGCCTGAAGGACTACTACGCCGAGCTGCCGATATCGGTGCGCGTCTCCGGCCGCTATCACGATCTCGGCGCCTTTGCCGGCGACATCGCCAACCTGCCGCGCATCGTCACACTGAACAACCTGAACCTAACCGCGCAGCGCGACGGCGTGCTGGCGCTCGACGCCACCGCCAAGACCTATCGCTATCTCGACGACGAGGAACTGGCGGCGCAGCGCAAGGCCAGGCAGCAGGCGACCAAGAAGTGACGATGCCGATGACCATCTCCCGACTCATTTTGCCGATGGCGGCAGCCGCGCTTGCCGCCGGATGCGCGCCGTCGAACGAAACCGAGCTGCGCCAGTGGATGGCCGAGGTGCGGCAGCAGGTGCGGCCGGTGACCAACCCGGTGACTCCGCCCAAGGAATTCGCGCCTTTCGCCTACGAGGGTGGCAGCCTGATCGACCCGTTCGATCCGCAGAAGGTGGTCAGCGCCGTGGCGCGCCAGCAGCAGGTGCGGGCAACCGCCAGCTCGATCCGGCCGGACCTCGAGCGACGGCGGGAGGCGCTGGAGGCCTACCCGCTGGACGACGTCAGGATGGTCGGGATGATGCAGCAGCGCAATGTCAACGTCGCGCTGGTGCAGGGCGGCGGCACGACCCACATGGTGCGGGTCGGCAACTACGTCGGACAGAACTTCGGCCTGGTGACGCGCATTTCCGAATCGGAAGTGCATGTCAAGGAAATCGTTCAGGACGCGGCCGGCGAGTGGGTTGAGCGCCCGGCCAAGCTCGAGCTGCAGGAAGCGGCGCAAACAGGGGGCAAGCGATGAGGAAGGCGGTCAGGGTTCTTCTTGCTGCGGCATGCGTTGCCGTAGCCTCGGTGCCGGCCCTCGGCCCCGCCACCGCACAGGCGCAGGCCGCCGCGGCGGCCAACAGTATCGAGCGGGTCGACGCGACGCAGACTGCCGCCGGCGTGCTGCTGACGATCCAGCTGAAGTCGCCGCTGAAGGAGGCGCCGCCCAGCTTCTCGGTCGCCAATCCGGCGCGGATCGCGATCGATCTGGCGGGCACCGAGAACAACGTCGGCCGCAACGCCGTCGAGTTCAACCAGGGCGACCTGCGCTCGGTCAACATCGTGCAGGCGCAGGAGCGCACGCGGCTGGTGCTGAACCTGCGCCGGTCCGTCAACCACTCGGTCACCGTCAACGGCAACGTGGTCCAGGTGGCCCTCGGCGGCCTGGTCGAGGCGACCACCTTCCGCGCCGCGGAGGCCAGCCCGACCGCGCCTGCCGCCCCGGCCGCTGCAGCAGGCGGGCCGCGCACGCTGCGTTCGCTCGACTTCCGCCGCGGCGCCGATGGCGAGGGCCGCGTGCTGGTCGATCTGTCCGACCCGAACACCAGCGTCGATATCCGCGAGCAGGGCAACCGGGTGATCGTCGACTTCCTGAACGCCAGTGCGCCCGAGTCGCTGCGCCGCCGCCTCGACGTGACCGACTTCGGCACGCCGATCGCGATGGTCAACACGACGCAGCAGGGAGCCAACGTGCGCATGGTGATCGAGCCGCGCGGCGTCTGGGAATACAACGCCTACCAGAGCGACACGCGCTTCGTCGTCGAGGTCAAGCCGGTCAAGGAAGACCCGACCCGGCTGATCCAGGGCACGCGTCCGGGCTACCAGGGCGAGCGGCTGTCGCTGAACTTCCAGAACGTCGAGGTGCGGGCGCTGCTGCAGGTGATCGCCGACTTCACGGACCTGAACATCATCACCAGCGACTCGGTCGGCGGCTTCATCACGCTGCGGCTGAAGGACGTGCCGTGGGACCAGGCGCTCGACATCATCCTGCAGAGCAAGGGCCTGGACATGCGCAAGAACGGCAACGTGGTGATCGTCGCCCCGCGCGAGGAGCTTGCCGCCAAGGAAAAACTCGACCTCGAGGCGCGCAGCCAGATCGCCGACCTGGAGCCGCTGCGGGCGGAGAGCTTCGTCGTCAACTACCAGCGGGCCGACGACGTCCGCAAGCTGCTGGTCGACGGGCAGCAGCGGATGCTGTCGAAGCGCGGCACGGTCGTCGTCGACCCGCGGACCAACCAGATGTTCGTCCGCGACACCGCGGCGCGGCTCGAGGAAGTGCGCCGCCTGCTGCAGAAGATCGACGTGCAGGTGCCGCAGGTGCTGATCGAGGCCCGCATCGTCGAGGCCGACGACACGTTCAGCCGTAACCTCGGCGTGCGCCTCGGCGGCTCCAGCGGCTATCCGCGCCAGGCCGGCGGGTCGAGCGCCTACGCCACCGGCGGCGGCGTCGGTGCGACCTCGGCAACCGGTCCGGGCGGCACGGTCCTGACGACCACGGCTGCACCTGGCGGCAGCGGCGCCATCGACACGCCGAGCCTCACCAGCAACGCCAACTTCGTCAATCTGCCGGCGGCGGCGATCGGCGGCTTCGGCGCCGCCGGCGCGGCGCTGACCCTGTTCAATGCCTCGCTGTCGCGCTTCCTGTCGCTGGAGGTCTCGGCGCTCGAAGCCGACGGCCGCGGCAAGATCATCTCCAGCCCGCGCGTGATCACCGCCGACAAGGTCAAGGCGTCGATCGAGCAGGGCACGGAGATTCCGTACCAGGAGGCGTCGTCGGCCGGCAACACCAGCGTCCAGTTCAAGAAGGCGACGCTGCGGCTCGAAGTCACGCCGCAGATCACCCCCGAGGGCGCGATCTTCCTCGACGTGAAGGTCAACAAGGACAGCCCGGGCCAGCAGACCCTGTCCGGCCCGGCGATCGACACCAAGAACGTGCAGACGCAGGTGCTGGTGGAGAACGGCGGCACCGTCGTGCTCGGCGGCATCTTCGAGCAGCAGGAGCGCAAGACGGTCACCAAGGTGCCGTTCCTCGGCGACCTGCCGGTGGTGGGGTACCTGTTCAAGAACACCAGCACGGTCAGCGATCGCAGCGAGCTGCTGATCTTCATCACGCCGCGCATCGTCACCAGCCAGGTCTCTGGACGCTGATACGCCGCACCGACCCCGAACACGCCTGCCAGTGAGAAGCGACATGACCATGGGTATCTCCGCGCGATTCAGCAATCTTGGCTGGGCCCGCTGGTTGCGGCTGGCCGCTGTGGCCGCCGGCGCGGCGCTCGTCGCCGCCTGCGGCGACGAGGCGCCGGGAGGAGGCACCGGCGGAGGCACCGGCGGCGGGACGTCGGTGCCGAGCACGGTGGCCAGCATCGAGCTGAGCACGTCGCGCAGCTCGATCGCTGCGCGGGCCGGCGAGTCGGTCGACATCACGGTGACGGCGCTCGACAGTTCGCGCCGCGCCGTCTCCGGCGTCGACGTGCTGCTGTCGGCCGACTCCGGTGCGCTGACCGCGGGCTCGGGTACGACCGACACCAGCGGCAAGTTCGTCGGCAAGTTCGAGCCGGGCCAGGATCGTTCGAACCGCACGGTCACCATCACGGCGACCGCCGGCACGCTGTCGAGCGCCGCCACGATTCAGGTGACCGGCACCACGCTGACGCTGACCTCGAACGCGAGCACGGTCAGCGGACCGAGCGCCTCTGCGAGGCTGTCGGCGCGGCTGATCGACGCGGCCAGCGAGCCGATCTCGGGTGCGGCGATCGTCTTCTCGACCGACCAGGGCACGCTGAGTGCCACCGCGTCGACCACCGACGCCAGCGGCACGGCCGTGATCGACATCTCCGGCATCTCGTCGGTGGCCAACGTGGTCGCCCGGTCGGGCAGCACCGTGGGTGCTGTCACCATCCGCGCGGCAACCAGCGGACCGGTGACGCTCGAGCCGGCGGATGTGGTCATCAGCGATTTCATCATCCAGGCCAACCCGGCAGTGACCGGGCCCAACCAGCCGGGCAACGCCGGCAACTTCTCGTCGATCGAGGTCCGCGTATTTGGCGCGGTGGGAGGAGTCCAGAACGTTCAGGTCGGCAACGCGCCGGTGCGCTTCTACATCGCCACCACGCCGTCGTACGGCACGCTCGAGGTCGATACGTCGGTAAATCCGGCATTGAGCAACGCCACCGGACTGGCGACCAATCGGTTCGTCCCGGGTGCGGCGACTTCCGGCACCGACGCGATCGTCATCTGCGCCTCGGTCGACGGCCTCGACGCGCCGGCGACGCCGGGCCTGGACTTCCCGGGCAACCCCTGCCAGCCGAACGAGAAGCCGGTCCGGCTGACGGTGGCGCAGCAGGCGCTGTTCGCCAAGATCTCGACCAACGAGCTGATCCAGGTCACCAATGCCGGACTCACCTACACCAAGGACTTCACGGTCAACGTGACCGACTCGGCCGGCCGCGGCGTTCCGGGCGTTCGCATCACGCCGCGCCTGCTGCCGCTGGGCTACGTCAAAGGTGCCGCCGGCTGGGTCACGGGTGGCGCCGGCAGCGCGGGCTCCTGGCAGATCTTCGATCCGCTCGTGTGCGCCAACGAAGACACCAACTTCAACGGCATCCTCGACAGCACGGACGCCAACCTGAACGGCGATGCTTTCGTCTGGCCGGGGCAGGCGGCGGCGTTCACCCTGAGCAACGACGGCGTCACCGACGGAACCGGCTTCGTCGTGCTGTCGGTCACGTGGGGCAAGCGCTTCAGCTATCGCGCCATCTACCAGATCGAGGCAAGAGCCGCGGTTGGCGGAACCGAGGGCGTCGCGGTGTTTGACAACTGGCTGCTGCCCGCATCGACCGACGACGTGAAGAACGAGAATGCTGCGCCACCGTGGGTGACCAGCCCGCCGTTCGGCATCGCGGCCAGCTGCGCCAACCAGAACTAGACGCAGGCGTCGCAATTCGGGGGCGTTGGACGAGGCAGCTGGCCGTCGATTCGAATCAGCGGGTTGCCGGAGCGTCGTTGGTGCGACCCGCGCTCTTCCTGATCGGAATGATGGGCGCCGGCAAGTCGACCGTCGGTCGGCTGCTGGCGCGCCGCTGTGGCTTCGACTTCGTCGACTGCGATCGTGAACTCGAGGCGCGCAGCGGGGTGAGCGTCGCCACGATCTTCGAACTCGAGGGTGAAGCGGGATTCCGCCGCCGCGAGGCCTCGCTGATCGACGAGCTGACGCAGCGATCGCGCATCGTGCTGGCCACCGGCGGCGGCGCGGTCCTCGATGCGGACAATCGGCAGCACCTGCGCAGCCGCGGCCTGGTGATCTACCTGCGCGCGTCGGTCGACGAGATCCTGCGACGGACGCAGAAGGACCGCGCCCGGCCGCTGCTGCAGACCGAAGACCGGCGCGGCCGCGTTGCGAAGCTGCTGGCCGAACGCGAAGCGCTGTACGAGGAAATCGCCCAGGTGACCGTCCAGTCGAGCGCCGGCAACCCGAACAAGCTGGTGGCGAAGCTGATGCAGGATGAGCAGGTCGCCGCGGTGCTCGACCGCGCCTGAACCGCCGGCTGCCGCGCAAAGCTCAATAGAATCCCGGCCATGCGCCGCCTGACGGTCGACCTTGCCGGCCGACCCTACGACATTCACATCGGCCCCGGCCTGCTCGACCGGCTGGGTGCGCTGCTGCAGCCGCTGCGGCCGACGCGGCTGCTGGTGGTCACCGACCTGTGCGTCGGCCCGCTGTACGTTGTGCGCGCAAAGGCGGCGCTGAGCGCGCTGGCGTCGACCGAGGTGTTCGAACTGGCCGGCGGTGAAACGGCCAAGAACATGCAGGCGGTCGAGGCGGTGCTCGATGCGCTGTTCGCCATCGGCGCCGACCGCAGGAGCGTCGTCGTCGCGCTCGGCGGCGGCGTGGTCGGCGACATCGCCGGCTTCGCCGCCGCGATCTACATGCGCGGCATCCGCTTCGTGCAGGTGCCCACGACCCTGCTGGCGCAGGTCGACTCGTCGGTCGGCGGCAAGACCGGTGTCAACCACCCGCGCGGCAAGAACCTGATCGGCGCCTTCCATCAGCCCGAGGCGGTGCTCGCCGATACCGACACGCTGCGCACGCTGCCGCCGCGGGAGCTGTCGGCCGGGCTCGCCGAAGTGCTCAAGCACGGCCTGCTGGCCGATGCGGACTACTTTGCCCGGGTCAGGCGCGATCTGCCCCTGCTGCTCGCCTGCGACGAGACGGCACTGGCCGAGGCGATCGCCCGCTCGTGCGAGATCAAGGCGGGAATCGTCGCCCGCGACGAGAAGGAATCGGGCGATCGCGCCCTGCTCAACCTCGGGCACACCTTCGGCCATGCGATCGAGGCGCTCACCGGCTACGACCGTTGGCTGCACGGCGAAGCGGTCGGCTGCGGCATCTGCCTCGCCGCCGACCTGTCGCAGCGGCTCGGCCTGCTCGGTCGCGCCGACGTCGACGCGGTACGGCAGGCGGTGGACGCAGCACGGCTGCCGACCCGCATCGACGGGCTGAGCCGCGCCGCGGCGCTCGAGTCGATGCGCGGCGACAAGAAGGCGGAAGCCGGCGAGGTCCGCTTCATCGTGCTGGAGCGGATCGGCTGCGCGATCCAGCGCACCGTTCCGGCGGATGCGCTCGACGCGACCCTGGCAGCCGGCGGCTACCGGTGATCACGGCGGATCGAGGGCTGGCCCCCTTCGCGGTGCACGCCGCCGCCAGCCGCGGCCGCGTGCACGCGGAACCGCCGGCGGCGACGCGCACCGATTTCCAGCGCGACCGCGATCGCATCGTGCACAGCACCGCTTTCCGCCGGCTGGAGTACAAGACGCAGGTGTTCGTCAACCACGAGGGCGACCTGTTCCGCACCCGGCTGACGCATTCGCTCGAGGTGGCGCAGATCGCCCGCGCGCTGGCGCGCTCGCTCGCCGTCAACGAGGACCTGGTCGAGGCCATCGCGCTGGCTCACGACCTCGGCCATACGCCGTTCGGCCATGCCGGGCAGGACGCACTGAACGAGTGCATGCGTCCGTACGGCGGCTTCGAGCACAACCTGCAGTCGCTGCGGGTGGTCGACGAACTCGAGGAGCGCTACGCCGCGTTCGACGGCCTGAATCTGTGCTTCGAGACGCGCGAGGGCATTCTGAAGCACTGCTCGCTGGAAAACGCGCGGCGGCTGGGCCTGCTCGGCGAACGCTTCCTGTACCGCCGGCAGCCGTCGGCCGAGGCGCAGCTCACCAACCTCGCCGACGAGATCGCCTACAACAACCACGACATCGACGACGGTCTGCGCTCCGGCCTGCTGACGCTGGCGCAGCTGGACGAAGTGCCGGTGTTCGCGCGCCACGCGCAGGCGGTACGGGCCGAGCATCCGGGCATCGGCGAGCGGCGAATGATCCACGAGACGGTGCGGCGGATGATCAACGTGCTGGTGGTCGACCTGATCGCCGAGTCGCGACGGCGCATCGGCGACGCGGCGCCGGCGTCGGTCGACGACGTGCGCGCCGCGCCGCCGCTGGTCGCGTTCTCCGAGCTGGTGCGTGCCGAGGCCGATGCGCTGAAGGTCTTCCTGCGCGATCATCTGTACCGGCACTATCAGGTGATGCGCATGACCGAGAAAGCGCGACGGGTCGTCCGCGACCTGTTCGAGACCTTCCTGAACGAGCCGCGGCTTCTGCCGACCGATCATCGGCGACGTGCCGAGCAGGACGGCCCGCGGGCGATAGCCGACTACGTCGCCGGCATGACTGACCGCTATGCGATGAAGGAGCACCGACGCTTGTTCGCGATCGGTGAGATCTGACGCACCGAGCTCGAGGCATGGCAGACGGACGCTGGACAGCCGCTGGGTCGAAGGTCGCCGGTCGGCGCCGGCTGCTCGGCTGTGCCTGCTGTGCCGCCAGCGGCCTGCTGCTGATGCCGCTGGCGCGCGCCGCCGGCGCACCGGCGCCTGGCGCGATCGAGAACTGGCGCACCCGCCTGCTCCAAGGTGAGCGCTCACTTTGGCTTGTGCGAGGCGATCGGGAGCTGCGCACCACCTACTGGACGCCGACGGCGGGCTATGACGGCGAGGCGTACAAGGAGATCTGCTGGCTGTTGCGCGACGTGCAGGCGAACAAGAGTTTTGCGATGTCGCCGCGGCTGCTCGACGTGCTGTGCGGCCTGCAGAACTGGCTGGCCTTCAACGGCCACAGGCACCCGATCCACGTCAATTCCGGCTACCGGACCTTCTCGACCAACTACCGGACCGAAGGCTCGGCGCTGAGTTCGCGGCATCTGAACGGGCAGGCCGCCGACATCACCGTGCCGGGCGTCCAACTCGCCCGCGTGGCGGGCATGGCGAGCCTGTTCGGCGAGGGCGGTGTCGGCATGTACCTGAACAAGGGCTTTGTTCACGTCGACACCGGCAACGAGCGCATCTGGATCAAGTGAGAAAATCGGGGTCAGAGTCGAATTTCTTTCCGACGCTCCCTCGAGACCATAGATGGCTCGGCTGCCGCGCCTGACAGCGCCGGGGCTCCCGCATCACCTGATCCAGCGCGGCAACAACCGCCAGCCGGTGTTTGTCGACGAGGTCGACTGTGGCCGGTATCTCGCAGAACTTGCCGGCCTGGCGGCGGCGCACGGCCTGGCCATCCATGCCTACGTGCTGATGCCCAACCACGTGCACCTGCTGGCGACGCCGTCGGCCGGCGAAACCCTGGCCCGGTCGATGCAGGCGCTGGGTCGTCGCTACGTCCGCTGGTTCAACACGCGCCACCGGCGGACCGGCACGCTCTGGGAGGGGCGGTTCCGTTCGACCGTGGTCGAGGCCGACCGGTATCTGCTTGCCTGCATGCGCTACATCGAAATGAACCCGGTGCGGGCTGGACTGGCCGACGAACCCGCCGGCTACCGCTGGTCGAGCCACGCCCACCATGTCGGTCTGCGCGTCGATCCGCTGGTCACCGAGCATGCCCTCTACTGGGCTTTGGGAAACACGCCATTCGAACGCCAGCTGGCGTACCGGCGGCTCTTCGAGCGGGGGCCGAAGGCCAATGAACTGGAAACGATCCGTGTGGCTACGCAGCGTGGCCTGGTCCTCGGCGAGGCTGACTTCGTCGAGGCGATCGGAAGCAAGGCCGGACGAAGAGCAGCACCGACCAGGCGAGGTCGTCCGCCCAAACGCAATTAGCAAGTTAATGATTTACAATAATTTTTTACTCTGTCCCCATTTTCTTGGCAAACACGCGGAAACGACGAAAATTCGACTCTGACCCCATTTTTTCTGGTTGTGATGGGTGCTGCGGCGCAGTACAGTGGTCGGCTGCAGCCTGGAGCAGGACATGGACTCTCGCCATCACATTCGGATTGTCGACGACGCGGCGCGTCGCGGGATGTATTCGCCGGTGTCGGAGCACGATGCCTGCGGGGTCGGCTTCGTCGCGCACATCAAGGGCAAGGCCAGCCATTCGTTGATCGGGCAGGCGCTGCTGATCCTGGAAAACCTCGACCACCGCGGCGCCGTCGGCGCGGATCCTTTGTGCGGCGACGGTGCCGGCATCCTGATCCAGATCCCGGACGCGCTTTACCGCGAGGAACTCGCCGACGCCGAAATCGCCCTGCCGCCGCCCGGCGAGTACGGGGTGGGGATGGTGTTCCTGCCGCAGGAGCATGCCTCGCGGCTGGCCTGCGAGCAGGAACTCGAGCGCACGGTGCGCGAGGAAGGGCAGGTCGTTCTCGGCTGGCGCGACGTGCCGGTCGACCAGACGATGCCGATGTCGCCGCTGGTGAAGAACCGCGAGCCGAGGATCCGCCAGATCTTCATCGGCCGCGGCCCCGACGTGATGGTGCCGGATGCGCTCGAGCGCAAGCTGTACGTGATCCGCAAGCGCGCCAGCCACAAGATCCAGCGGCTGAACCTCAAGCACGGCAAGGAGTATTTCGTGCCGTCGATGTCCAGCCGCACGGTCGTCTACAAGGGCCTGCTGCTGGCCGACCAGGTCGGCCGCTACTACCCCGACCTGCGCGACCCGCGCACCGTCACCGCCATCGCGCTGGTGCACCAGCGCTTCTCGACCAACACCTTTCCCAGCTGGGAACTCGCCCACCCCTACCGGATGATTGCCCACAACGGCGAGATCAACACGGTCAAGGGCAACTTCAACTGGATGCGCGCCCGCGAGGGGGTGATGAGTTCGCCGGTGCTCGGCGAAGATCTGAAGAAGCTCTGGCCGCTGATCTACGAGGGCCAGTCGGACACCGCCTGCTTCGACAACGCACTGGAACTGCTGGTGATGGGCGGCTACCCGCTGGCACACGCGGTGATGATGATGATCCCCGAGGCGTGGGAGCAGCACACGCTGATGGACGAGGGGCGGCGAGCCTTCTACGAGTACCACGCGGCGATGCTCGAGCCCTGGGACGGGCCGGCGGCGATCGCCTTCACCGACGGCGTGCGCATCGGCGCCACGCTCGACCGCAACGGCCTGCGGCCGGCGCGCTACATCGTCACCGACGATGACATGGTGGTGATGGCCTCGGAGATGGGCGTGCTGCCGATTGCCGACGCGCGCATCGTCAAGAAATGGCGGCTGCAGCCCGGCAAGATGTTCCTGATCGACACCGAGCAGGGCCGCATCATCGACGACGCCGAGCTGAAGGCGCAGCTGGCGGCGGCCAAGCCGTACAAGGAGTGGATCCGCCGCATCCGCGTCAAGCTCGACGACCTGGCTGCGCCGGCGATCGGCATCGGCTCGGCGGCGCGCGTCGAGGTGCCGCTGCTCGACCGCCAGCAGGCCTTCGGCTACACGCAGGAAGACGTCAGGCTGCTGATGGAGCCGATGGCGGGGCAGGGCGAGGAGGCGATCGGCTCGATGGGCAACGACGCCGCGCTGCCGGTGCTGTCGGACCGGAACAAGCCGCTTTACAGCTACTTCAAGCAGCTGTTCGCGCAGGTGACCAACCCGCCGATCGACCCGATCCGCGAGCAGCTGGTGATGTCGCTGGTGAGCTTCATCGGCCCGAAGCCGAACCTGCTCGACATCAACAACATCAACCCGCCGATGCGCCTCGAGGTGAGCCAGCCGGTGCTCGACTTCAAGGACATGGCGAAGATCCGCTCGATCGAGCGCTACGCGTCGGCCAAGTTCCGCAGCTACGAGCTGCACATCTGCTATCCGCTCGTCTGGGGCAAGGAAGGCGTCGAGGCGCGGCTGGCGTCGCTGTGCGCGCAGGCGGTCGACGCGGTCAAGGCGGGCTACAACGTCCTGATCGTCACCGACCGCAGCATGGACGGCGAGCACGTCGCCATTCCGGCACTGCTCGCCACCAGCGCCATCCACCAGCACCTGATCGCCGCCGGCCTGCGCACCTCCACCGGCCTGGTGGTGGAAACCGGCTCGGCGCGCGAGGTGCACCACTTCGCGCTGCTGGCCGGCTACGGCGCCGAGGCGATCCACCCGTACCTGGCGCTGGAGACGCTGCGCGCGCGGCACCAGGCCAGCGAAGCCGACACGGACAAGGCGATCGCCAACTACATCAAGGCGATCGGCAAGGGGCTGAACAAGGTGATGTCCAAGATGGGCATCTCCACCTACATGAGCTACTGCGGTGCGCAGATCTTCGAGGCGGTCGGGCTGGCGTCGGATCTCGTGCAGAAATACTTCCGCGGCACGGCGAGCAACGTCGGCGGCATCGGCCTGTTCGAGGTGATGGAGGAGGCGGTGCGCACACACCGCGCGGCGTTCTCCGACGACCCGGTGCTCGCCGGCATGCTCGATGCCGGCGGCGACTATCACTGGCGGGTGCGCGGCGAAGAGCACATGTGGACGCCGGACGCGATCGCCCGCCTGCAGCACTCGACGCGCGCCAATTCCTACCAGACCTACAAGGAGTACGCACAGATCATCAACGACCAGAGCC
Source organism: Burkholderiales bacterium (assembly GCA_016716275.1). Classification (GTDB taxonomy): domain Bacteria; phylum Pseudomonadota; class Gammaproteobacteria; order Burkholderiales; family Burkholderiaceae_F; genus JADJWR01. Next base: position 395,733 of record JADJWR010000001.1, read on the forward strand.
GCCGCCACCTGACGCTGCGCGGCCTGTTCGAGTTCCGGGTCGACCCGAAAAAGGCGATCCCGCTCGACGAGGTCGAGCCGGCGAAGGAGATCGTCAAGCGCTTCGCCACCGGCGCGATGTCCCTTGGCTCGATCTCGACCGAAGCGCACTCGGTGCTGGCGATCGCGATGAACCGCATCGGCGGCAAGAGCAACACCGGCGAGGGCGGCGAGGACCCGGTGCGTTACCAGAACGAGCTGAAGGGAATCCCGGTGCGCGAAGGCGACACGCTCGCCGGCCTGCTCGGCCGCGAGCGGGTCGAGGTCGACATCCCGCTGAAGGACGGCGACTCGCTGCGCTCGCGGATCAAGCAGGTTGCCTCGGGCCGCTTCGGCGTCACCGCCGAGTACCTGGCGAGCGCCGACCAGATCCAGATCAAGATGGCGCAGGGCGCCAAACCCGGCGAGGGCGGCCAGCTGCCCGGCCACAAGGTGAGCGAGTACATCGCCAAGCTGCGCTTCTCGGTGCCGGGCGTCGGCCTGATCTCGCCGCCGCCGCACCACGACATCTACTCGATCGAGGACCTGGCGCAGCTGATCCACGACCTGAAGAACGCCAACCCGCGCGCGTCGATCAGCGTCAAGCTGGTCTCCGAGGTCGGCGTCGGCACGGTTGCCGCCGGGGTGGCCAAGGCCAAGGCGGATCACGTGACCATCGCCGGCCACGACGGCGGCACCGGCGCCTCGCCGGTCTCATCGATCAAGCACGCCGGCACACCGTGGGAGCTCGGCCTGGCCGAGACGCAGCAGACGCTGGTGCTCAATCGCCTGCGCGGCCGCATCGCGGTGCAGGTCGACGGCCAGATGAAGACCGGCCGCGACGTGGTGATCGGCGGCCTGCTCGGCGCCGACGAGTTCGGCTTCGCCACCGCGCCGCTGGTGGTCGAAGGCTGCATCATGATGCGCAAGTGCCATCTGAACACCTGCCCGGTGGGCGTGGCCACGCAGGACCCGGTGCTGCGCCGGCGCTTCAAGGGCCAGCCCGAGCACGTCGTCAACTTCTTCTTCTTCGTCGCCGAGGAAGCGCGCGAGATCATGGCGCAGCTCGGCATACGGAAGTTCGGCGAGCTGATCGGCCGGGCCGACCTGCTCGACATGCGCAAGGGCGTCGAGCACTGGAAGGCCAGGGGGCTCGACTTCTCCCGCATCTTCCACCAGCCGCCGATGCCGCCCGAGGTCGCCCGCCATCACTGCGAGACGCAGGACCACGGCCTCGACCGGGCGCTCGATCACCGGCTGATCGCCCAGGTGGCGCCGGCGCTGGAGCGGCGCGAGCGGGTGAGCTTCATCAGCCCGATCCGCAACGTCAACCGCACCGTCGGCACCATGCTGTCGGCCGAGGTGGCGCGCCGCTACGGCCACGAGGGATTGCCGGACGACACCATCCACATCCAGTTCCAGGGCACCGCCGGGCAGAGCTTCGGCGCCTTCCTGGCCCATGGCATCACGCTCGACCTGGTCGGCGACGCCAACGACTACACCGGCAAGGGCCTGTCCGGCGGCCGCGTGATCGTGCGCAGCCCGAACGACTTCCGCGGCTTCGGGCCGGAGCACATCATCGTCGGCAACACGGTGCTGTACGGCGCGATCGCAGGCGAGGCCTACTTCAACGGCGTGGCCGGCGAGCGCTTTGCGGTACGGCTTTCTGGCGCCAGCGCGGTGGTCGAGGGCACGGGCGACCACGGCTGCGAGTACATGACCAAGGGCACGGTGGTGGTGCTCGGCGGCACCGGCCGCAACTTCGCCGCCGGCATGAGCGGCGGCATCGCCTTCGTCTACGACCCGGATGGCGACTTCGCGCCACGCTGCAACACCTCGATGGTGGCGCTCGAAGCGGTGCTGACGAGCCAGGAACAGCAGGAGAGGGTCGACCAGGCGATCTGGCATCTCGGCGAGACCGACGAGTTCATCCTGCGCGATCTCATCGAGAAGCACTTCCGCTACACCGGCAGCTTCCGCGCGCGCGAGATCCTGCACGACTGGCCGAACAAGCGGACCAGGTTCGTCAAGGTCTTCCCGCACGAGTACCGGCGCGCACTGAAGGAACTGCACCAGGCGCAGCAGCGGGCTGAGCCGCGGAAGCTGGCGGCATAAGGAAAACCATGGGCAAGATCACCGGATTTCTCGAGTACCAGCGGCTGGAAGAGGCGGCAGAGGCGCCGGAGAGCCGCAGGAAGCACTGGCACGAGTTCGTCGTGCATCTGACCGACGAGCAGGCGGCCGTGCAGGGCGCGCGCTGCATGGACTGCGGCATTCCGTTCTGCAACAACGGCTGCCCGGTCAACAACATCATTCCCGACTTCAACGACCTCGTTTACCGGCAGGACTGGAAGACGGCGCTCGACGTCCTGCATTCGACCAACAACTTCCCCGAGTTCACCGGCCGGGTCTGCCCGGCACCCTGCGAGGCGGCCTGCACGCTGAACATCAACAATGACCCGGTCGGCATCAAGTCGATCGAGCACGCGATCATCGACAAGGGCTGGGCGGAGGGCTGGGTGGTGCCGCAGCCGCCGGCGAAGAAGACGGGCAAGGCGGTGGCGATCGTCGGCAGCGGCCCGGCGGGGCTCGCCGCCGCGCAGCAACTGGCGCGCGCCGGGCACGAGGTGACGGTGTTCGAGAAGAACGACCGCATGGGCGGCCTGCTGCGCTACGGCATCCCCGACTTCAAGATGGAGAAATCGCACATCGACCGCCGCGTCGCGCAGATGCAGGCCGAGGGCGTGACCTTTCGCACCGGGGTGCGGGTGGGCAAGCTCGGCGGCGCGAAGACCAGCGACTTCAGCAAGGAGACTGTCGAGGCGGGGCAGCTCATCGCGGAATTCGACGCGGTGGTTCTCGCCGGCGGTGCCGAGATGCCGCGCGATCTGCAGGTGCCCGGCCGCGAACTGCGCGGTGTGCACTACGCGATGGAGTTCCTGCCGCAGCAGAACAAGGTGGTGGCCGGCGACAAGATCAGGGGACAGATCCTCGCCACTGGCAAGCACGTGGTGGTGATCGGCGGCGGCGACACGGGTTCGGACTGCGTCGGCACCAGCAACCGCCACGGCGCGGCCAGCGTCGCCCAGTTCGAGCTGCTGCCGCAGCCGCCGGCGCAGGAGAACAAGGAGCTGACCTGGCCGTACTGGCCGGTGAAGCTGCGCACCTCGAGCAGTCACGAGGAGGGCGTCGCGCGCGACTGGGCGGTGACGACCAAGCGGTTCAACGACGACGGCAAGGGCAACGTCAGGTCGCTCACCGCGGCGCGGATCGACTGGCAGAAGGATCCGATGACCGGCCAGATGAAGATGGTCGAGGTGCCGGGCTCGGAGTTCGATCTGCCGGCCGACCTGGTGCTGCTGGCGATGGGCTTCGTTTCGCCGGCAGCGGCGGTGCTCGAGGCCTTCGGCATCGACAAGGACACGCGCGGCAATGCGCGGGCGGCGACCGAAGGCAAGGACGGCTACCGGACCAGCGTCGAGAAGGTGTTCGCCGCCGGCGACATGCGGCGCGGCCAGTCGCTGGTGGTGTGGGCGATCCGCGAGGGGCGCCAGTGCGCGCGCGCGGTCGACGAGTACCTGATGGGCGACAGTACGCTGCCGCGCTGAGCCGGTCGCGCCGCCCCGGCAGGGTGGCGCACAATGCGAGCCGCCTCCGGCATGACTCGGCGCCGGCGCACCCGTCTCGCGCGAACAACGCCATGACCGAACCCCGTCGGGAACTTGCCCGCATCACGCTCAGCGTGCTGACCATCGGCGCGCTGATCCTGGGCTCGCTTTGGATACTGCGGCCGTTCCTCGGCGCGGTGATCTGGGCGACGATGGTCGTCGTTGCCACCTGGCCGACGCTGGTCTGGCTGCAGAAGCGGCTGTGGGGTCGGCGCTGGATGGCCAACGCGCTGATGACGTCGACCCTGTTGCTGGTGTTCGTCGTGCCGCTGTCGCTGGCGATCGTCACCATCGTCATGGAGGCGGACCGCCTGATCGGCTGGGGCAGGCAGCTTGCCGGGCTGCAGATGTCGGTGCCGCCCGAGTTCCTCGGCCGCGTGCCGGTCATCGGCGAGCAGCTCGTCGCCGCGTGGAAGCAGGCGGTTGCCGCCGGCGCCGAGGGGCTCATCGCGCGCGCCGCGCCCTATGCGAACGACATCGTCCGCTGGTTCGTCTCCGAGGTCGGCAGCGTCGGCTTCCTGATCGTGCAGTTCCTGCTGACCGTGGTGCTGGCGGCGGTGATGTACTCCGGCGGCGAGGGCGCGGCGGCGGCGGTCCGACGCTTCGGCCGGCGGCTGGCCGGCGAGCGGGGCGACAACGCGGTGGTGCTTGCCGGCCAGGCGATCCGCGCGGTGGCGCTCGGCGTCGGGGTCACCGCCATCGTGCAGTCGGTGGCGGGCGGCGTCGCACTCGCCATCGCCGGCGTGCCGTTCGCCAGTCTGTTGACCGCGGTGATGTTCATGCTGTGCATTGCCCAGCTCGGACCGACGCTGGTGCTCGTGCCGGCGGTGATCTGGGTCTTCTGGAGCGGCGACACGGGCTGGGGCATCTTCCTGCTGCTCGCGACGGCGGTGATCGGCACGATGGACAACTTCCTGCGCCCGATCCTGATCAGGCGCGGCGCCGACCTGCCGCTGCTGCTGATCCTCGCCGGCGTGATCGGCGGCCTGATCGCCTTCGGGCTGGTCGGCATCTTCGTCGGGCCGGTGTTGCTCGCCGTCGCCTACAAGCTGCTCGACGACTGGATCGCCGAGGTCGATGCGCCGGACAGCAGCAGGCCAGCGACATTGACGCCGGGCACGCGGGTGCTGCCTCACCGCTAGCTAGCGGGCAGTTCAGCGCGTGTCGGCGCGCACCGCCGGTGCGCCGTTCTCCCTGCGCAGGGCCAACGGCGTCATCCTGCAGCCGGGTCAGCCGCGCGGCAGCGGTCGCTCACGGCGTGCCGAGGAAGAGGTAGACGTTCCACGCCCCGCTGGTCGAGTAGCCGTAGCCGAGGTAGACCGGGCCGAGCGGCGTTTCGCCGCCGAGGTACAGGGTGGTCGAGTTGAGCAGCCCCTTGCGGTTGGTCTCGGTGAACGCCTCGCCCCGGTAGGCAGCTTCCAGCGCCAGGCCGAGCCGCATGTCGCCGCGCAGCCCGATCGGGAAGGTGCCGATGATCCGCTCGGCGCGAAGCTGCGCGTAGGACACGTCGTCGCCGGCGAGCTGGCCCTGGGCGAAGGCCGACATGTTTAGGAAGCCGCCGAGCGTTGCCGCATCGAAGAACGGCAGGTGCCCGTTCGGCGAGCCGGTGTAGGAGACTTCGGCGCCCAGCACATAGCTGCCGATCGCGTGCGCGATCGCTGCCTGTGCGTCGAGCCGGCTGAAGTCCTCGTCCGACGAGTGGAAATACCTGAGCTTCGTAGCCCAGCCGGCGCTGGGGAAGTACAGGCGGTTGAACTGGTCGAACTCCAGGGTGGCGAACGCGCCTCCGTACCAGGTCTCGACCGACGGGAAGAAGGGCAGCCCGGTGGAGAGCGACGCCGTCAGCTTCCTCGTCGCCCAGCCGGCACGTACCTGGCCGAGCCGGCCGACGTTGACGCCGCCCGCGACCTCGGCCCTTAGCGTGGTTACGTCGTACTCGGCGATCTTGAGGTCGTCCTGGTAGATCGAGGCGAGCCGCCGCTCGAAGCCGGCGATCGGCTCGACGAAGAAGCGCTGCTTCGCGTCCAGCGGCTGGTAGAACTCGACGCCTGCGCCAAAGGTGCTGCCGATCTGGCCGAGCAGCAGCAGTTCACCGCCGAGGCGGTTCAGCCAGGTCTTCTGGTAGCCGAGCCGCAGGTCGAACGACGAACCCTGGTCGGCCAGTTCGAGATTCACGCCCAGGCGCAGGTAATTCGGCCCCCAGCTCTTCTCCACCGGTGTCACGCGCAGGATGTTGCGATCGCGGGTGCGCAGCAGGGTGTAGTCGACACTCTCGAACCAGCCGTCGCCGAATATGCGCAGCAGGTCCTCGTCGAGCCGGTCGGTGTCCAGTGGCGCGTCGACCGGCTGCCGGATGTGCTGCGCGACGGTCTCGGGATTGACGTTCTTCAGGCCGGCAATCTCGATCTCGTCGACGCGCGGCGCGCGCCTGTTGGCGGGGGCGGCGAAACGGCTCCACCACAGCGCGTACTCGCGCTCGCCGACCGACAGCGCCTGCAGGCGGTCCGCCACGGCTTGCGCCGCCGCCCGGCCGCGGTCGGCGGCCTCCTCGTGCCTGTCGAAGTCGCCGGCCGTGATGTCGCCCAGGTCCGGCTTGATGTAGATGTCGGTCGGCTTCAGGGTGGCGAGCGACTGGGCGACGTTCTGCTCGGTGAGGATGTTCACCATCTGCGCCGAGACGCTGAGCAGCGAGCCGATCTCCTGCGGCTTGAGCAGCGGCGAGCCGACGTTCACCGCGATCACCACCTCGGCGTCGCACCGTTCGCGCACCTCGCCGATCGGCACGTTGTCGACCAGGCCGCCGTCGACCAGCTTGCGGCCGTCGTACTCGAGCGGCGACAGCAGCCCGGGCACCGACATGCTGGCGCGCATCGCCATCGTCAGGCTGCCGTCGCGGAACACCACCCGTTCGCCGGTGCCGATGTCGGTGGCGATCAGCGACACCGGCAGCGGCAGCTGCTGCATCTCCGGCTCGCCGAGATTGGCATGGACCAGCGAGTTGAAGAACAGCTTGATCTTCTGGCCGAGCACGACGCCCGACGGGTACTGCAGGCCGCGGTCATTCAGGCCGGTCTCGGACGCCGGCAGGAAGCGCTGCGACAGCCGCCGGTTGCGGTAAGCCAGTTCCGAGAACTCCGGGTTGTCCTGGAACATGTCGCGCCAGTTGGCCTTCGACATCTCGATGCGCATCTGCGCCGGCGACATGCCGGCGGCCCAGGCGCCGGCCACCAGCGCCCCCATGCTGGTGCCGGCGATGCAATCGACCCGCACGCGGCTCTTCTCCAGCACCTCGAGCACGCCGATGTGCGCCGCGCCGCGGGCACCGCCGCCGCCGAGCACCAGGCCGACGCGCGGCCGCTCGGAAGTCTCGGCGGCCTGGGCGGCGGCGGCCGCGGCCGCCAGCAGGCCGACGGCGGCCGTGCGCAGGTGGCGGCTGAGTATCACCATCGTCGTCTGGTCGGTCTGCTCGATGCCGTGGGGCCGTGCGCAACGCCGCGTCGGTGCCGGGCTTCGTGCGGCTAGCTGCCGGTGAGCCGTGTCGACTCTTCGGCGGCGGGCAACTGCGGCCGGTCGCGCGTCCTGCTCACCAGGCAGAGGAAGCCGAGCGCGGAATCGTCGTCGGCGCGGAACTGGTGCCAGGTCAGCGGGTCGATCGTCACCAGGTCGTGCTCGGCCACCGGCTGCTCGGAGTCACCCAGCCGCACGGTGCCGCGGCCGCGCAGGACAAGCACCGCGTGCGTGTGCCGGTGCCGCTCCAGCGTCGAGTAGCCGCCGGGGGCGATCTCGAAGTAGCGCAGCTCGCAGTCCTGGTCCGGCTGGGCAAAGAGCACCTGCCGCGTGATGTCGCGGAACGGCGCGCTGCCTTCCTCCTTGTAGCGCAGCCGCTCGACCTCGGCCCAGCCGAAGTCGCCGGAGGCCTGCGGCGAGAAACGCCGCACGCCGCTCATGGCGTGGCCTCGCCCACCGCCGCCACCGCCTCGACGAAGGCGCGGCTGCGCTCGGCCAGCCGCTCGCGTGCCACCAGCAGCGAGCCGCCGATCAGCAACATGCTGTCGGCGCCGTACTCACGCTTCAGCTCCGGCACGCGCTCGACCGACATGCCGCCGGCGGGAACCGGCAGCGCGGGACGCAGGCCGTGCCACGGCGCGCGATTGTTGCGGGCGATGTCCTGGCAGGTCGCGGCGGGATAGGTGAAGCGGCCACCGTGGTTGGGGAAGATCACCGCGTCGGCGCCGAACAGCCGGAACAGCTTGCCGAGCAGTGCCGGCGCCGCGATGCGCGCGATGCCACCAAGGGCGGGATGGGCGATGAAAGCGAGGTCGGGATGCTCCCGACGCAGCGCACTGAAGGTCGCCACGCCGCAGACCAAGGGCGCGACCAGGAACGCGGCAATGCCGTGCGACCGAGCCAGCTCGATCTGGCGTTGCATCTGCGTGTGCGTGCCGTACAGGCTCGGCGCGTACACCGCGCGGTGGCCGGCTGCGGCGTTTGCCTCCCGGACCGCGCGCTGGCAGGCCGCCACCCGCTGCGGGAACGGTGCAGAGCGCTGGTTGGCCCAGCCGTGGTCGTCCTTGATGAGGTCGATTCCGGCCTGCGCAAAGCTGCGGCAAAGTCCGGCCAGGTGATCCGCCGTCGAGCCGATCGGCTTCAGTGCCGTGCAGGTCAGCGGCCGGCCGAACGCGGCCGTCAGTCGGCGCAAGCCGTCGATGCCGAGGTTCGGCCCGCCGAAGGCCTGCGCCGTCGAGGAGGGAAACTCGATGTCGACCAGTTCGACGTCCGCCTGCAACGAACAGTTGCCGAACAGCATGTTCATCAGCTGGCCGGCATCGTCACAGACGGTCTCCGCCGCGAGCCGCAGGTGGGCGAGACTGGTGCCGTCGGCCTGCCGTTCGATCCGCTCGACCCCGGCGAGCACGTCATCGAGCACGCGCCGGTCGATCACCGCCTCCGGCGGCATCTCGATGCTTTGCTCGATGGCGAGCAGCCGCGCCCGCTGGGCGGCCTGCTCCGGCGCGACCCGCAGCCGGTAGACGACGTCGATCCGTGGTCCGGTCATGCTGCGCATTTTACGTAGCAGCGCCTTCGCTTCCCGGCAGCGGCCGCTTCGCTCCCGGCCGGTCGCTATGATCCGTGCCCTGCGGCAATTCCGTATCCGGCACGCATGGCGCCGACCGGGCGGGAACGGCGGCGGCGACAAGGAACTGGGCAGACCGGAAAGCGAAGTGGTCGACAAGCACCCATGGACTGGACTGGCCTGATGTTCAAGCGATTCCGTTTGCCGGCTTTCGCGCTTGCGCTGCTCCTGCTGATGGCTGGCGCTGTCGGGGCGGCCTCGCCGGCACCCGAGCCGGCGACGCTGACCGTCCTGAACCGCGAAGTGATCACCATGCGCGGCATGGTCGCTGGCGCCACACCGGCAAGACGGGTCGAGCAGGCGCGTGCGCGTATTCGGGAGATACGGCCGGCCGACATCGACGATCCGATCACCATCGTGGCCGCCCAGCTCGGCGAGGCCCACGGCGTGCAGTTTTTCCTCGGAGCGCGGTTGCTGTTCTCGGCGATGGAAGACGACGTCGATCCGGAGTCGCAGCAGAGCTTCGACGCGCTCGTCAAGCAGACCCAGGAACGGCTGGAGGCAGTGCGCGCGGCCTGGCATCAGACGCAGGACCGTCCGCTGCTGTTGCGTAGTCTGCTGGTCTCCGCGATCGGCACGGCGGTGTTCCTGCTGCTGGTCTGGACGGCTTACCGCGGTGGCCTCTGGGTGCTGAAGTGGCTGCAGCAGTGGCGCGACCGCATGGCGGCCAGGTATCAGCACGTCGATCTGGGCGAGTTCGTCGCCCGGGTCGTGGTGGGCATCCTGCAGCTGGTGCAATGGCTGCTCATCGCCGCGCTCAGCTACGCGTGGATACGCTTTCTGCTCGGCAACTTCGTGGTGACGGCGCCGGTGGCCGATGGGCTCGACCGCTGGCTCTGGGAGAAGCTGGTCTGGCTCGTCGATGGCTTCTTCCACAGCCTGCCCGGGGTAGTCACCATCGTCATCATCCTGGCGATCACGCGGGCCATCGCCGATGCGGTCGGCTACCTGCTCGATGCGATCCACCAGGGCCGGCTCAAGCTGCCGCTGGTGCATCCGGAAACGACCACCGCGACGCGCCGCATCCTCAGCCTCCTGGTCTGGGGGCTCGGCATTGCCGTGGCCTACCCTTACCTGCCGGGCTCCGAGAGTGACGCGTTCAAGGGCCTGTCGGTGCTGTTCGGCCTGATGCTGACGCTCGGCTCGACCAGCCTGGTCGCGCAGGCGATGAGCGGGCTGGTGATCGTCTACTCGCGGGCGCTGCGCAAGGGCGACTTCGTCGAGGTCGGCGAGGTGCAGGGCGTGGTGACCGAGGTGGCGTCGCTGGCGACCAAGATCGTCAACGTGCGCAACGAGGAGATCACGATCCCCAACTCGGTGCTGATTTCGAGCCCGATCCGCAACTACTCCAAGCTGGCCGGCACCCAGGGCACCTTGTTGACGGCGAAGGTGACGATCGGCTACGACGCGCCGTGGCGGCAGGTGCATGCGCTGCTGATCGAGGCAGCCGGCAAGACACCCTCGGTCCGGCAGTCGCCGGCGCCTTTCGTCTACCAGCGGGCGCTGTCGGACTTCTACGTCGAGTACGAGCTTTACGTGAGCATCGACCGGCCGCTGGAGCGCATTCCGATCCTCTCCGCGCTGCACGCCAACATCCAGGACGCCTTCAACGAGCACGGCGTGCAGATCATGTCGCCGCACTTCTTCGCCCAGCCGGCGAACGCGGTGGTGGTGCCGAGGCCGCAGTGGTTCGCGCCGCCGGCGCAGCCGCCGGAATGAGTCGGTCGCGCACCAGGGGACCTTCGTTCAATCACGCAGTACAGACGCAGCACAAGGGGAAGACATGAACCTGAACTGGCAACAGATTTCCGAAACGGTCACCACGCAGCTGACGGCGTTCGGACTGAAGGCGGCCGGCGCGATCGCCGTCTGGATCGTCGGCCGCTACCTGATCGGCCTGGCGGTGCGGCTGGTGTCCGCCGCGCTGACCCGGCAGGAGGTCGACCCGACCATCCTGCGCTACGTCGGCAACATCGTCACCGTCACCCTGAACATCATCCTGGTCATCGCGATCCTCGGCTACTTCGGGGTCGAGACGACGTCGTTCGCGGCGCTGATCGCCGCCGCCGGCATCGCCATCGGCGCGGCGTGGGCCGGGCTGCTGGCCAACTTCGCCGCCGGCGCCTTTCTGATCATCCTGCGGCCGTTCAAGGTCGGCGACTACGTCAAGGCGGGCGGCGTCGAAGGAACGGTGAAGGAGATCGGCCTTTTCGCCAGCACCATCTTGACGCCGGACAACGTCAGCACGTTCGTCGGCAACAACAAGATCTTCGGCGACACGATCTTCAACTATTCGGCGAGCGCCTACCGGCGCGTCGACCGGCTGGCGCAACTGGCGCATTCGGTCAATCCGCAGGATGCGATCGCGCGCTTGAAGACGGCGCTCGCCGCCATCCCCAACGTCGAGAAGACGCCGGCTCCCGATGTGGAGATCGTCGACTTCAACGAGCGTGGCCCGGTGCTCGCGGTGCGGCCATACACCCACACCGACCACTACTGGCAGGTGTACTTCGACACCAACCGCGCGATCACCGAGACCTTCGGTGCCGCCGGCTACCCGGTGCCGGAGTCGCACGTCAATGTCCGCCACAAGGCCGTCTGAGTGGCAGGCCGCATCGGTCATCCAGGGAGGCAGTCGATGAAGTTGCGTTGGTTACTGGCCGCGGTTGCGGCCGCGGCGATCGCGGCGCCGGCGCTGGCGCAGCCTGCCGGCACGCTGAAGAAGATTGCCGACGCACGCAGCATTGCACTGGGCTTCCGCCTCGACGCGGCGCCGTTTTCCTACCGCGGCAGCAACGGCGAGCCGACCGGCTACTCGGTCGACCTGTGCCGGCGCGTGGTGGTGGCCGTCGAGCGGGCGCTCGGCGTCGCCGGCCTCGAGGTCAAGTGGGTGCCGGTGACGCCGGAGAACCGGATCGCCGCGGTCACCGGCGGCGCGGTCGACCTGGAGTGCGGCGTGACCACGGTGACGCTGGGCCGGCAGGAGCAGGTCGACTTCTCCAGCCTGATCTTCGCCGAGGGCGGCAGCCTGCTGGTGCGCGCCGACGGCGGGCCGACGCGGCTGGCGGAACTGGCCGGCAGGACCATCGGCGTGATGGCTGCCACCACCACCGAGACGCGGCTGCGCGCAGCGCTGAAGGAGCGGCAGCTCGAGGCGCGGATCGTCAACGTCAAGGACGAGAACGACGGCGCGGCGGCGGTGATCGACGGGCGAATCGACGCCTTCGCCGGCGACCGGATGGTGCTGCTCGGCGTCGGCCTGCGCGCCGGCGGCGGCCAGGTGCTGTCGCTGGCGCAGGAGGACTTCTCCTTCGAGCCGTACGGTCTGATGATGCGACGCGATCCGGCGTTCCGGGTGGTGGTCAATCGGGCGCTGGCGCAGTTGTACGCCGGGCAGGGCATCGTCGAGATCTACGACCGCTGGTTCGGCAAGGTGGGCCGGCCGGGGCCGCTGCTGGCGGCGATGTACTACCTGAACGCGTTCTCGGAGTGACACGATGCCGACGATCACCCGATCGCTGGCCTGGCTGCTGTCGGCATTCGCACTTCTGCTGTCGGCCTGCCAGAGCGTGGCGGTGAGCGAGGGGCCGAGCGGCCCCGGCGTGGTGCAGTCGATCCAGGAAACGCAGCGGACATCGACCACCGCCAACGTGGTCGGCACGATCGGCGGAGCGGTCGTCGGCGGGTTGCTCGGCAGCACGATCGGCGGCGGCACCGGACAGACTATCGCCACGGCAGCCGGCAGCATCGGCGGCTCGATGGCCGGCAGCGCGGTAGCCTCCAAGGCCGGCGCCGAGACCGTGTGGGTGGTCAACATCCGTTTCGAGGACGGCATCGACCGCGCAGTGACGGTGTCGCAAAGGCCGAACTACCGCCCGGGCGACAAAGTGCGCGTCGACAATGGCGGGGTCTTTCCGCTGGCGGCGAAGTAACGCCGGGCGAAGCGGCTGTCCGCGGCCGGCAGGCGGTGGTCGTCGGCTGCTGGAGCTGCGATTTCCGAGGCCGGAGGGTGTCATGCAACGCAGTTTTCTAGGCCTGGCTGTCGCCGCCGGATTGCTGGCCGGCGGCGCCGCAATGGCGGCCGGACTCGGTTTCCTCGCCGAGACGCCGATCAGCAGGTTCGACAAGGACGACCTGAAGCTGATGAACGGTGCGGTCGACCGGGCGCTGACGACGGCCGAAGTCGGCACGCCGGTTCGCTGGGCCAATGACCGGACGTCGTCATCGGGCGAAGTGACGGCACAGCGGGAGTTCCAGCACGCGGGGCGACCGTGCCGCGAGCTGAAGGTCGTCAACCGCCACCGCCGGCTCGAGGCTTCCGGGGTCTACACCCTGTGCCGCGAAGACGGGCAGTGGAAGCTGTCGCAATAGTGCGGGCCGCGGCGCGCCTTTCGTTGGCGCTGCTGAGCGGCGCGCTGCTGGCACTCGCGACGCCGATCGCCAGTGGCCAGCTGCCGGGCCTGCCGGGGGCCGCCAGGTCGGCCGCGGCCGAGGCGACCAATGTTGCGCCGCCGCCGGCATCGGACGAGCAGCTGCGCGAGCAGTTGGCGGCGCGGATCGGTCAGGCCCGTGACCAGCTCGACCGGCTGGCGACCAATCCGACGGCGGCCGGCGCGCCGGCCGGCCTGGCGCCGGAGGACCTGTCCAAGGCGAGAAGCTCGCTCAGCCAGCTTGCGCTGGCGCTGGAGAGCCGGTTGCGGGCGCTCGACGAGCAACAGTCCGTGCGCGCCGCCCGGCGGCAGGCGGAGCAGGCGAGCCGGGAGTGGAAGGGCCTGGAAGGTTCGCCGCCCTACTCGATGCTGCTGGTCGACGACCTGCACGAGCGGGTCGACTCGATCAGGACCACGGTCAGTGCCCTGACCGCGCAGCGCGTGATCGCGGAGCGTGAGGTGGAGAGGGCGCGCGGCCAGGCGCAGCGCGGCGACGCCGCGCTGCGTCGCGCGCGCGAAGAGGCCGCCGGCGCGAAGGACGACCAGCGGGCGCAGCTGCAGTGGCAGGCGCAGATTGCCGAATGGGCGGCGGCGGCCGGCGCCGCTGCGGTGGCGCTGTTCCAGCACAGCATCGAACTGGTCGACGAGCAGATCGCCCTCGAAGGCGAGCGGCTCAGGCTCGCCGAGCGCAAGCTCGAAGCGGCGTCGCGCGACGCGCAGTTCTCGGAACAGGACCTGGCTCAGATCCGCCGCACCGAAGAGCAGCAGGTGGAGCGCATCCGCGGCCTGCGCGTGAAGGCGGGAGAGCGGGCGGTGCAGACCGATCGCGAACTGGCGGCGGCCACCGAGGCCCTGCGGCGGGCCGAGGCCGACCCGAAGACGGATGCCGGGGCGCTGCAGGTTGCCCGTGCCCGGCAGCGGGCCGCCCAGGCGGCCAAGGAGTCGGCCCGCTTCGAGCTCGACACGCTCGACATCCTCGCAGCGGCAGCGGAGGCGACCGTCGACCTGTACACGCTGCGGTTCCGGGCGCTCAACGACAGCGACGCCGAGCGCCGCCGTGAGGCCACGCTGCGGCTGCGCGAGGCCGGCGCCCGCTTCAAGCCGTGGCGAGACTATGCGCAGAGCCAGCTCGAACTGCTGCGCGCCGAAGTGCGCGAGAGCGGCCTGCGATCCGACGGACAGGATGTGCCGCCGCAGGTGCAGGCATACGAAACCGCCGTCACCAACGCGACACGCCTGCGCGTCGGCTACGCCCAGCGGCTGCTCGAGGCTGCCGATCGCGCCGATCGCACGGTCAAGCGCTGGCTGACCGATATCGACACGGTGCAGCAGGCGCGGCCGCTCGGCGAGCGACTGGCGGGCGCCTGGGCGGTTGCGACCGACTGGGCCAGGCGGATCTGGAACTTCGAGCTGTTCGCGGTCGAGGACACGATCGAAGTCGGCGGCCAGAAGATCACCTCCTCCCGGGGCGTGACGATCGGCAAGAGCGTCGGTGCGCTGCTGCTGTTCGTGCTCGGCTACTGGCTGGCGGCGCGCGTGGCGCGCTACTTCGAGCGCCTGCTGATCGCCCGTTTCGCGATGGCGCCGGCGCAGGCGCGCACGGTGCGGCGCTGGGTGCTGGCGCTGTGGGCGTTCGTGCTGCTGGCGCTGACGCTGAACCTGGCGCGCATTCCGCTCACCGTCTTTGCCTTCCTCGGCGGCGCGCTGGCCATCGGCGTCGGCTTCGGCACCCAGACCATCATCCGCAACTTCATCAGCGGCCTGATCGTTCTGATGGAGCGGCAGGTGAAAGTGGGCGACATCATCGACGTCGACGGCGTCACAGGCACCGTCACCGAGGTCAACCTGCGCTCGTCGACCCTGCTCGGCTTCGACGGCGTCGAGGCGATCGTCCCCAATTCCAGCCTGCTCGAGAACAAGGTCACCAACTGGACCCACACCGACAACCGCGTCCGCCGCGTCGTCAAGGTGGGTGTGGCCTACGGCTCGCCGGCGCGCCAGGTCGCCGAGCTGATGCTCGAGTGCATGCAGCGCCACGGGCAGGTGCTGAAGGACCCCGAGCCGCGCGTGCTGTTCGAGGACTTCGGCGACAGCGCGCTGGTCTTCGCGATGTACTTCTGGCTCGAAATGCGGCCCGGCGTGAACTCGGCGGTGGTGATGAGCGACCTGCGCTTCATGGTGCACAAGCGCCTCGATGAGGCGGGGATAGCGATCCCGTTCCCGCAGCGCGACGTGCACCTCGATGCGGCGCGCCCGCTGCAGGTGCAGCTGACGAGGAGCCCGCCGGCGGCTGCCGGCTGACCGCCGAGGCGACGCCGGCCAGGCGATCGGGTGACGGGCATCGATGTTCTGCGTTCACGCGCTGGAAACATGAAAGACGTTTCGGTCGAACCGGCGGGCGTCGACGAGCTGGCGCAGGCGCTGTCCGCGCTGCAGTTGCCGGAGGCGGACCCGGTGACAAGCCTGACTCGGCTGTTCGACTGGATCCGGCCGCGGCGGCGCGAGGCGCCGGCGGCCGCAGCGGTGCGCTTCGACGCCGTGCTGACAAGTCTGGAAGCGGATCCGGCGCGGGCAGCGCAGCTGCGTCACCACGTGCTGAACCTGCTGCGCTCGCGCCGGCTGGTCAGTTACTTTGCCGACAGCGGCATCCTGCCGGCGACCGGGTTCTTCAGCGAACTCGGGCGCATCGTCACGCAGCGGCTGCTGCCGGAGCTGCCTGACCCGGGGCAGATGCGCAGCGTCATCCGGCAGCTCTTCCATCGTCGCGACGACTGGATCTGGCTGCAGGCCATCCCGCCGGAAATGGCGCGGCGCTTCTGGCGGGTCGTCGGCGGCGACTCCGCCGCGCTGGCGCCGCTGCTCGGCCCGGTCCTCGACCAGATGCTCGAGGCGCTGCTGGTGCTCGCCTATCGCGTCGGCGGCATCGGCGTGGAGGAGGAATTCGGCCGGCTCGGCGAGGAGTTTGCCGGCTACGCGCCTCGCTTTCGCGGCCTGACTGGCGCCGCGCAGCGTTTCGTCGACAGGTTTCGCGCCAAGCTGAACGAGCCTTCGCTGTCGTTCGACGACGAGGCCGAACTGCTGGTGATGGTCGACCAGTGCGAGGAGGCGGTCGAACGCGCGCGCCGCGCCTCGATGCGGCTGGGCACCAGCCTGCATCTGACCTACCTGATCCGGCGCACGCTGCAGAGTCTGCGGCGCGTCGCCACGCTGGCCAGGCTGCTTGCGGCGCGCTACCGCCACCAGCACACCGCCGACGGCCGCGAGGCCATCCTGGCAGGCTGGGCCGAACTGGTGCGCGAGTCGCAGCGGGCGGAAATCCAGCGCAACAGCGTGCGCGAGCACCTGTCGAAGGGCATGGCGCTGCTGGCGCTGCGCGTGACCGACAACGCCGCCAAGACCGGCGAGCACTACGTGGCGGAGACGCGCAGCGACTACTTCGCCATGTGGCGTTCGGCGGCCGGCGCCGGTCTGATCATCGCCGCGATGGCGCTGCTGAAGATCTTCACCTCGAAGGCGGACCTGCCGCTGATGGGCTACGCGACGCTGTACAGCATGAACTACGGGCTCGGCTTCGTGCTCATCTACATGCTGCACCTGACCATCGCCACCAAGCAGCCGGCGATGACCGCGCAGACGATCGCCGGCTATCTCGGCGGGGTCGGCCCGGGCGCGGCAGTGCTGCGCAACGCCGAGCTGGAGCGGGTGGTGGACCTGATCGTCGCGGTGGCGCGCAGCCAGTTCGCGGCGATCGTCGGCAACGTGATGGTCGCCGTGCCGACCGCGATCGCGCTGTCGCTGGCGCTGGCGCAGCTCAAGGGCGCGCCGGTCATCGATGTCGGCAAGGCGGCGCACCTGCTCGACGACCTCGACCCGCTCGGCTGGGCGATCCCGCACGCGGCGGTGGCCGGCGTGTTCCTGTTCCTGTCGGGACTGATCTCGGGCTACTTCGACAACAAGGCGAGCTACTCGCAGATCGGCGAGCGGGTGGCGCGGCTGCGCTGGCTGGCCGCACTGGCCGGCCCCGGCCGCGCCGGCCGCGTCGGCGCCTATGTCGAGGAACACCTCGGCGGCCTGATGGGCAACCTGCTGTTCGGCTGCATGCTCGGCACGGCGGGAACCGTTGGCATCATCGTCGGCCTGCCGATCGACATCCGCCACGTGGCTTTCTCCTCCGCCAACCTCGGCTACGCGCTGGTGGCGTTCGACTTCGCGCTGCCGTGGCGAACGCTTCTTTGGGCGGCGCTCGGCGTGGCCCTGATCGGCCTGACCAACCTGGCGGTGAGCTTCGCGCTGGCCCTGTGGGTGGCGCTGAAGGCGCGTGGCGTGGTGTTCACGCAGAGGCGCGAACTGCTGCGCCGCCTGTGGTCGCGGTTGCGCGGCGCGCCGCTCAGCTTCTTCGTCGCTCCGCGGGCCGAGGCGCGGGGTTGACCGCGTAGTTGTCCTGTCAGCAACCGCCAGCCGCGGCCGACAAGCGCGCAGGTGCCTGTGCGACAATCCGGCGCCTCGCCGCTGCCAGCGCGGCGTCATCGCCGGCCGGTCGCCCGCGCAAGCGCAGCCGCGTCGTCGAACCGTTCATCAGCCATTGCCCGCGCGCGGCGCGGCGCATCCCAGCCGTGACACCGGACGACCTGATCACCGTCGAGAACGTCACCTTCGGCTACGACGTGAGCCGCACGATCCTCGAGGACGTGTCGCTGCGGTTCGGCCGCGGCAGGATCACCGCGATCATGGGCGGATCGGGCTGCGGCAAGACGACGCTGCTGCGGCTGATCGGCGGCGTCCATGCACCGAACCGGGGCCGCGTGGTGTTCGACGGCGAACCGATCGACACGCGCAACCGCGAGCAGCTGTACCGGCTGCGCCGCCGGCTCGGCATGCTGTTCCAGTTCGGCGCGCTGTTCACCGATCTCACGGTGTTCGAGAACGTCGCCTTTCCGCTGCGCGAGCACACGCGCCTGCCGGAGCCGATGATCCGCGACATCGTGCTGATGAAACTGAACGCGGTCGGCCTGCGCGGCGCGGCGCAGTTGCGGATCGCGGAGGTCTCCGGCGGCATGGCACGGCGCGTCGCGCTGGCGCGCGCCATCGCGCTCGACCCCGAGCTGATCATGTACGACGAGCCGTTCGCCGGGCTCGACCCGATCAGCATGGGCGTGGCGGCCAACCTGATCCGCCGGCTGAACGACGCCACCGGCGCCACCTCGCTGATCGTCTCGCACGACGTGCAGGAGTGCTTCCTGATCAGCGACTACGCCTACCTGATCTCGTCGGGCCGGATCGTCGGCCACGGCACCCCGGCCGAACTGAAGGCTTCCGACGACCCGGAGGTGCGGCAGTTCATCCGCGGCGAGCCCGACGGTCCGGTGCCGTTTCACTACCCGGCGACGCCGATCGCCGAAGGCTTCGGGATCAGGCCATGAACCCGGTCGACGTGCTGGCCCGCCTCGGCCGCTGGGCGCTCGGCTTCCTGTACCGGCTGGGCCACGGCGCCTACTTCTTCGTCGAGCTGCTGAAGAGCGTGCCCGCGTCGCTGCGCCGCTTCTACCTGGTGGTGGCGCAGATCCACGCTATCGGCAACTTCTCGGTGGTGATCATCGCCGCCTCCGGCCTGGCGGTGGGGTTCGTGCTCGGCCTGCAGGGGTACTACACGCTGAGCCGGTACGGCTCGGCCGAGGCGCTCGGCCTGCTGGTGGCGCTGTCGCTGGTGCGCGAACTGGGGCCGGTGGTCACCGCGCTGCTGTTCGCCGGCCGCGCCGGCACCTCGCTCACCGCCGAGATCGGCCTGATGAAGGCCGGCGAGCAGCTGGCGGCGATGGAGCTGATGGCGATCGATCCCAAACAGCGGGTGCTGGCGCCGCGGCTGCTCGGCGGCATCATCGCCATGCCGCTGCTGGCGGCGATGTTCTCGGCGGTCGGCATCTTCGGCGGCTACGTGGTCGGCGTGCTGATGATCGGCGTCGACCCGGGCCAGTTCTGGTCGCAGATGCAGGCCGGCGTCGACGTCTGGGACGATGTCGGCAACGGCATCATCAAGAGCTTCGTCTTCGGCGTGACCTGCACCTTCGTCGCGCTGTACGAGGGCTTCGAGGCCAACGCCACGCCGGAAGGCGTGGCGCAGGCGACCACGCGGACGGTGGTGATCTCGTCGCTGGCGGTGCTGCTGCTCGACTTCGTGCTGACCGCAGTGATGTTCTCGACGCCGCGATAGCGGCAAGGGGCAAGCGATGACACGCAGGGGAATCGAAACACTGGTCGGGCTGTTCGTGCTGGCGGGCTTCGTCGCCATCGGCTACCTGGCGCTGAAGGCGGCCAACCTGGCGGCGATGACGGTCGGCGAAACCTACGTGGTCACCGCCAGATTCGACAACATCGGCGGCCTGAAGCCGCGCGCACCGGTGAAGAGCGCCGGCGTCACCGTCGGCCGGGTGGCGTCGATCTCGCTCGACGGCAAGACCTTCCAGGGACTCGTCACCATGGATCTGGAGACGCGCTTCGCCTTTCCGAAGGACACCTCGGCGTCGATCCTCACCGCCGGCCTGCTCGGCGACCAGTACGTGGGACTGAACCCGGGCGGCGACGACGAGAATCTGGCCGCCGGCGACACCATCAGGATGACCCAGTCGGCAGTGGTGCTGGAAACCCTGATCGGCCAGATGCTGTACAGCCGTGCCGCCGAGGGTGGCGGCGAAGCGAAGAAGTGAGGCGACGGTGAAGGCGCTCATAGGGCTCTGGCGGATCGCGGCGGCGCTGGCGCTGGCGGCGGCGCTCGGCGCCTGCGCGTCGATCCCGCCCGGCGCGGGCAGCAACCCTGCCGATCCGTGGGAGGTCTACAACCGGCACATGTTCGACCTGAACGACCGGGTCGACCGGGTCACCCTGAAGCCGGTCGCCCGCGCCTACGAGGCGGCACTGCCGCGCGACCTGCGGGTGTGCATCAACAATGTCTTCCTCAACCTGCTCGAACCGGTCAACGCGATCAACAACCTGCTGCAGGCCAAGCCGAGCGAGGCGATGTCGGACGTGGCGCGGCTGTTCTGGAACAGCACGGCGGGCCTGCTCGGCTGCTTCGATGTCGCCGCCAAAGCGGGGGCGCCGCGCAGCAACGAGGACTTCGGCCAGACGCTCGGCCGCTGGGGGTTCGGGCCGGGGCCCTACTTCGTGCTGCCGTTGCTGGGACCCAGTTCGGTGCGCGACGCCAGCGGCCGGCTGTTCGACTTCCTCGGCACCGATCCGCTCTGGTACATCCAGGACATTCCGGTCCGCAACTCGCTGGTCGGCGCCCGCCTGGTCGACACCCGCGCCAGCCTGCTGCCGGCAGAGAAGGTGCTGGATGCGGCGGCGCTGGACAGGTACCAGTTCGTACGCGACGCCTACCTGCAACTGCGGCGCAACCTCGTGTATGACGGCAATCCGCCCCGCCTGGAGGATCCGGACGACGAGGATCCGGACGAAGCGCCGCCGGCACCGCCCTCCGATGCGAACAAACCCGCGGCCGATCAACCGCCGCCGCCGTCGACGCGTTAGTCGGCCGATACCCGGCCGGCAGAATCGGCAAAGGAACGTGAAACGATGAAACGCAGAAGCTTCGCCGCCTCGCTCGTGATCGCCGCGCTGCTCGGCGCCGGCCTCGCGACCGCACCGGCGGCGCAGGCGCAAGGCACCGCCAGCGCCGCCCTGACCGCCCCCGACGCGCTGGTGAAGTCGCTTTCGGAGGACGTGCTGGCCTCGATTCGCCGGGATCCGACGCTGCAGTCGGGCGACATCGGGCGGCTGAACGCGCTGGTCGACGAGAAGATCCTGCCGCACGTGAACTTCGAGAAGATGACCCGGCTCGCCGTCGGCCGCGGCTGGCGCGAGGCGACGCCCGAGCAGCGGCAGGCGCTGACGCGAGAGTTCCGCTCGCTGCTCGTGCGCACCTACGCCGGGGCCGTCTCGACGGCCAAGGACTACCAGGTGCGGATGCAGCCGTTCCGCGCCGAGCCGGCGGACAACGACGTCACCGTGCGCACCCAGGCGGTGCCTGGCCGGGGCGAGCCGATCCAGCTCGACTACCGCCTGGAGAGGACCGCCGCCGGCTGGAAGATCTACGACGTCAACGTGCTGGGCATCTGGTTGGTCGAGAACTACCGCAACACCTTCGCCGGCGAGATCAGCCGCGGCGGCATCGACGGCCTGATCAAGTCGCTGGCCGACCGCAACAAGGCACTCGAAGCCAAGGCCTCCTGAGGCGAGACGATGCGGGTCGAAGCCACCTCGATCACCAACGCCAATGCCGGCGAACTGCTGTCGGCGGGCCGCGCGGCGATCGCGGCCGGCGAGTTTGCCGTCGACCTGGCCGCCGTTGCCGAGGTCGACACGGCGGCGATCGCCCTGCTGCTCGAATGGCAGCGGCAGGCGATCGCTCGGGGTGGCCGGCTGGCACTGACCGGCGTGCCGGCGGACGTGGTCAGCCTGGCCCGGCTGTATGGCGTCGACGGACTGCTCGAGCTCGGCGACCACGCCGGCGCCTGAAGGCGCGCCCGGCCGAAGCTTCTACAATCTGGCGGCCGCCGTTCCGAAGTCCGGTCCGGCGGCCTTTTCGTTTCTGCATGCCTGCAATCGCCGCCATCGAAGTAGCCGAACTGGTCAAGCGCTATCCGCGCGTGACCGCGCTCGACGGCGTCAGCCTGCGGGTGGAGCAGGGCGAGTTCTTCGGCCTGCTCGGCCCGAACGGCGCCGGCAAGACGACGCTGATCTCGATCGTCGCCGGCCTGTCGCGCGCCACCAGCGGCCGCGCGACGGTGATGGGCTGCGACGTGGTGGCCGACTACCGCGCCGCGCGCAGCCGCATCGGGGTGGTGCCGCAGGAACTGGTGTTCGACCCGTTTTTCAGCGTCCGCGAAACGCTGCGGTTCCAGTCGGGCTACTTCGGGCTGCGCCGCAACGACGACTGGATCGACGAGGTGATGGCCAACCTCGACCTGACCGGCAAGGCCGACGCCAACATGCGCACCCTGTCGGGCGGCATGAAGCGGCGCGTGCTGGTGGCGCAGGCGCTGGTGCACCGTCCGCCGGTGATCGTCCTCGACGAGCCGACCGCCGGTGTCGACGTCGAGCTTCGGCAGGGGTTGTGGGCGTTCATCCGCCGGCTGAACCGCGAGGGGCACACGATCGTGCTGACCACCCACTACCTCGAGGAGGCGCAGCAGCTGTGCGGGCGCATCGGCATGCTGCGCGGCGGCCGGCTGATCGCGCTCGACCGCACCCAGGCACTGCTGCAGCGCCTGGCCGACGTGCAGGTGCGGCTGCGCCTGCGCGGCGAGCTGCCGCCGGTGCTGCGCTCACAGGCGACCGAGCAGGGCGACGGCCGGGTGACGCTGCGCGTCGCCTCGGCGGCCGATGTCGAGGGCGTGCTGGCGGCGTGCCGCGAGGCCGGCGCGGCAATCGACGAGGTCGAAGTCGGTCACGCCGATCTCGAGGACGTGTTCATGCAGCTGATGGCGGGTGACCGCGAACGGGTGGCGGCGTGAGCGGCGTGGATGCGGCGGCTGGCGGCCGTCGTCCCGGCGCAGAGCCTGCCCCGGACTCGATCCGGGGCCGGGACCCAAGTTCGCCCGCGCCCGCAATTGGGCCCCGGTCTTCGCCGGGGCAACCTGCACTGCCCGCGGCGGCGCGGTCGTCGGGCTTCCGCACCCTGCTCCTCAAGGAGGTGCTGCGCTTCTGGAAGGTGAGCTTCCAGACGGTGGCCGCACCGGTGCTCACCGGCGTGCTGTACCTGCTGGTGTTCGGCCACGTGCTCGAGGACCGGGTCGAGGTCTTCCCGGGGGTCGGCTACACCGCCTTCCTGATTCCCGGCCTGGTGATGATGTCGCTGCTGCAGAACGCCTTCGCCAACTCGTCCTCCTCGCTGATCCAGAGCAAGATCACCGGCAACCTGGTGTTCGTGCTGCTGCCGCCGATCTCCAATCGCGAGTTCTTCCTCGCCTACGTGGCCGCGGCGATGGTGCGTGGCCTGGTCGTCGGCGCCGGCGTCTTCGCGGTCACGGCCTGGTTCGCCCCGCCGCCGATCGAGGCGCCGATCTGGATCGTCGCCTTCGCCGTGGCCGGCAGCGCGCTGCTCGGCGTGCTCGGGCTGATTGCCGGCATCGTCTCCGACAAGTTCGACCAGCTGGCGGCGTTCCAGAACTTCGTCATCATGCCGGCCACCTTCCTGTCCGGCGTCTTCTACTCGGTGCACGGCCTGCCGCCCTTCTGGCAGGCGGTGTCGCACCTGAACCCGTTCTTCTATCTGATCGACGGCTTCCGCTACGGCTTCTTCGCCGCCTCCGACGCGTCGCCCTGGCTGAGCCTGGCGATCGTGCTGGTGGCGCTGGCCGTGACCTCGGCCCTGGCGCTGTCGATGCTCGCCCGCGGCTACAAGATCCGAACCTGACCGGTCACGACCGATGGAACCCACTGCCGAAGACGTCCGCCGCTACATCGCCGAAGGCCTGGCCTGCGAGCAACTGCAGGTCGACGGCGACGGCCGCCATTTCGACGCGCTGGTGGTGTCGAGCGCCTTCGAGGGAAAGTCGCGGGTGCAGCGGCACCAGCTGGTCTACGCGGCGCTCGGCAGCCGCATGCGCCAGGAGGTGCACGCACTGTCGATCAAGGCGCTGACACCCGCCGAGTGGCAGGCGCTGCAGCAATGACCGAGGCGTCGCTTCATCTTCCCTTCCGGTTTGCTTCACACGCGGCTGGCATCAAGCGCTCCGACCGTCCGCGCGTCGCGGGCGGCGATTCACGGAGCCGCCGATGCCCGATGCGCCACGCTTCTTCGACACCCGCCCGGTGCGGGCGACCCGTCCCGCCGCCCGTGACGACCTGCCGATGGACAGGCTGAGGATCACCGGCGGCACGCCGCTGGCCGGCGAGGTCGGGGTGGCCGGCGCCAAGAACGCCGCGCTGCCGATCCTCGCCGCGACCCTGCTCACCGCCGACGAGGTGGTGCTGGAGAACGTGCCGCAGCTTGCCGACATCACGACGATGGGCAGGCTGCTGGCCGGCATGGGGGCGCGGCTGTCGCGTGAAGGCAACCGGGTCGTCGCGCGGGCCGATGTCATCGGCTCGGCCGAGGCGCCGTACGAGCTGGTCAAGACGATGCGCGCGTCGATCCTGGTGCTCGGGCCGCTGCTGGCGCGCTTCGGCCAGGCGCGGGTCAGCCTGCCGGGCGGCTGCGCCATCGGTGCGCGGCCGGTCGACCAGCACATCAGGGGACTGCGCGCGCTCGGCGCGCGGCTGCAGATCGAGCACGGCTACATCGTCGCCGAGGCGGCGCGGCTGAAGGGCGCGCGCATCGTCACCGACATGGTCACCGTCACCGGCACCGAGAACCTGATGATGGCGGCCTGCCTCGCCGAAGGCGAGACGGTGATCGAGAACGCGGCGCGCGAGCCGGAGGTGGTCGACCTGGCGCGCTGCCTGAATGCGATGGGCGCGCGCGTCCGGGGCGCCGGCACCGACCGCATCGTGATCGACGGCGTCGAGCGACTGCACGGCGCGCAGCACCGCGTGCTGCCCGACCGGATCGAGACGGGAACCTTCCTGGTGGCCGCGGCGGCCTGCGGCGGCGACGTGCGGGTCACCGGTGCCGCGCCGGATACGCTCGACGCGGTGCTGGAGAAGCTGCGCGAGGCCGGCGCCGAAGTCCAGGTCGGCGCCGACTGGATCAGGCTGCGCGCCGGCGGGCGGCCGCGCGCGGTCAGCCTGCGCACCGCCCCGCATCCGGGCTTCCCGACCGACATGCAGGCGCAGTTCATGGCACTGGACTGCGTCGCCGACGGCGTCGGCCGCATCACCGAGACGATCTTCGAGAACCGCTTCATGCACGTGCTGGAGCTGCAGCGGCTCGGCGCGCAGATCGACATCGAGGGCAACACGGCGATCGTGCGCGGCGTGCCGAAGCTGTCGGGCGCGAGCGTGATGGCAACCGACCTGCGGGCCTCGGCGAGCCTGGTCATCGCCGGCCTGCTCGCCGAGGGCGAGACGATCGTCGAGCGCATTTACCATCTCGACCGTGGCTACGACCGCATGGAGAGCCGGCTGTCGGCGCTCGGTGCCAGGATCGAACGGCGGAAATGATCACGCTTGCGCTTTCCAAGGGACGGATATTCGACGAGACGCTGCCGCTGCTGGCACGCGCCGGCATCACGCCGCTGGAGGACCCGGAGACCTCGCGCAGGCTGATCATCGGCACCAGCGAGCCGGGCCTGCGGATCGTCGTGGTGCGCAGCACCGACGTGCCGACCTACGTCCAGTACGGCGCCGCCGACCTCGGCGTGGCCGGCAGGGACGTGCTGATCGAGCACGGCGGCAACGGTCTGTACCAGCCGCTCGACCTCGGCATCGCCCGCTGCCGTCTGTGCGTGGCGGTACCGGCCGGCTTCGACTACCCGGCGGCGGTGCGGCGCGGCGCGCGGCTGCGGGTGGCCACCAAGTACCTGACCGCCAGCCGCGAGCACTTCGCCGCCAAGGGCGTGCACGTCGATCTGATCAAGCTGTACGGCTCGATGGAACTGGCCCCGCTGGCGGGGCTGGCCGACGCGATCGTCGACCTCGTCTCCAGCGGCGGCACGCTGCGTGCCAACAACCTGGTCGAGGTCGAGGAGATCGCTGCGGTGAGCTCGAGGCTGATCGTCAACCAGGCGGCGCTGAAGACCAAGCGCGAGGAACTGATGCCGCTGGTCGACCGGCTCGAAGCGGCGGTGGCCCGATGAAGCTCGCCGTGCTGTCGACGCGCGACGCCGGCTTCGACGCGGCGTTCGCCCGGCTCGTGTCGGTCGATACCGCCGCCGACCGGCGCATCGACGCGGCTGCCGCGGCGATCGTCGAGGACGTGCGCCGTCGCGGCGATGTGGCGCTGCTCGAGCACACCAACCGCTTCGACCGGACCAGCGCGCCGTCGGTGGCGTCGCTCGAGATACCGGCGGCCGACATGCGCGCGGCGCTCGAGTCGCTGCCGGTCGAGGACCGGGCGGCGCTGGAGGCGGCGGCGCGGCGAATCCAGTCCTTCCACGCAAAGCAGCGCGGCGAAAGCTGGTCGGTCACCGAGGACGACGGCACCGTGCTCGGCCAGCGGGTGACGCCGCTGGACAGCGTCGGCGTGTACGTGCCGGGCGGCCTGGCCGCCTATCCGTCGTCGGTGCTGATGAACGTGATCCCGGCCAAAGTGGCCGGCGTGCGCGAAATCGCCATGGTCTCGCCGACACCCGACGGCGTGCGCAACCCGCTGGTGCTCGCCGCCGCCGCGCTGGCGGGCGTGACGCGGGCATTTGCCATCGGCGGTGCGCAGGCGGTGGCGGCGCTTGCGCATGGCACCGCGACGGTGCCGGCGGTCGACAAGATCGTCGGCCCCGGCAACGCCTACGTGGCGGCGGCCAAGCGGCACGTGTTCGGCGTGGTCGGCATCGACATGATCGCCGGTCCGAGCGAGATCCTGGTGATCTGCGACGGCAGGACCGATCCCGACTGGATCGCCATGGATCTGTTCTCGCAGGCCGAGCACGACGAACTGGCGCAGGCCATCCTGCTCACCCCCGACGCGGCCTTCATCGAGCGGGTACAGGCCTCGATCGCACGGCTGCTGCCGACGATGCCGCGGCGGGCGATCATCGAGAAGAGCCTCGCCGACCGCGGCGCGCTGATCCTGACCCGCGACCTGGAGGACGCCTGCGAGGTGGCCAACCGCATCGCGCCCGAGCACCTGGAGATCTCCACCGACGAGCCGGAGCGCTGGGCGGAGCGGATCCGCCATGCCGGCGCGATCTTCCTCGGGCGGTTCTCGAGCGAGTCGCTCGGCGACTACTGCGCCGGCCCCAACCACGTGCTGCCGACGGCGCGCACCGCGCGCTTCTCGTCGCCGCTCGGCGTCTACGACTTCCAGAAGCGCACCAGCCTGATCCGCGTCTCGCCGGCAGGGGCGCGCACGCTCGGCGAGGTGGCGGCGCGGCTGGCCGACGGCGAGCGCCTGCCGGCCCACGCGGCCAGCGCGCGTCTGCGGATCGGCCGATGAACGGCACGGTTCGCCCGGCGCCGGACCTGTCTGTGATCCGCGACGACGTGCGGGCGATCAGCGCCTATGCGGTGCCCGACTCGACCGGCCTGGTCAAACTGGATGCGATGGAGAACCCGTTCGCGCTGCCGCCCGAGGTGGCGCGCGAACTCGGCGTCCGGCTGGGCGCGGTTTCGCTGAACCGCTATCCGCCCGCCGACCCGCGCGACTTCAAGGACCGGCTGGCGCAGGCGATCGGGCTGCCGGCCGGCATGGCGCTGCTGCTCGGCAACGGCTCCGACGAACTGATCCATCTGGTGATCCAGGCCTGCGCCCGGCCCGGCGCCACCGTGCTGTCGCCGTGGCCGAGTTTCGAGATGTACGACCTCGCCAGCCGTTTCGACGGCTGCAACTTCGTCGGCGTGCCGCTGGCGGCGGACTTCTCCCTGCCACGCGACATGCTGCTGGCGGCGATCGCCGCGCACCGGCCGGCGGTGGTTTTCATCGCCTGGCCGAACAACCCGACCGGCAACCTGTTCGGCCGCGCGACGGTGGAGCAGGTCGTCGAGGCTGCGCCGGGACTGGTGGTGCTCGACGAGGCTTACCTGCCCTTTGCGCAGGACACCTGGCTGCCGCTGCTGGTCCGCTGGCCGAACCTGCTCGTGCTGCGCACCTTCTCCAAGATGGGGCTGGCGGGAATCCGGCTCGGCTACCTGTGCGGCGACCCGGCGTGGATTGCCGAGTTCAACAAGGTGCGGCCACCGTACAACGTCAACGTGCTGACCCTGGCGGCAGCCGAGTTCATGCTCGACCGGCGCGCGCTGCTCGAAGAGCAGGCTGCGGCCCTGCGCGCCGAGCGCGAGCGGTTGCTCGCCAGGCTGCGCTCGGCTCCCGGGGTGACGGCTTTCGACTCGGCGGCCAATTTCATCCTCTTCCGACTGGCCGGCGGGTCGGAAGCGGCCGACCGGGTGTTTGCCCGGCTGAGGGCGCGCGGCATACTGATCAAGAATCGCGCGCACGTGCACCCGCTGCTGGCCGGCTGCCTGCGCGTCACGGTGGGCACGCCCGAGGAAAACGACGCCTTCGTCGCCGCGCTGTCTGCCAGCCTGCAGGAACCCTGATGACCGCACGCACCGCAGAAATCGTCCGCAACACCGCCGAGACGCAGATCCGCGTGGTGGTCGATCTCGACGGCGGCGGCCGCTGCCGGCTCGCCACCGGCATCGGCTTCTTCGATCACATGCTCGAGCAGATCGCTCGCCACGCGGCACTCGACCTGACGATCGAGGCGAAGGGTGACCTGCACATCGATGGCCACCACACGGTCGAGGACGTCGGCATCACGCTCGGCCAGGCGATCGCGCGGGCGCTGGGCGACAAGAAGGGCATCCGCCGCTACGGCCATGCCTACGTGCCGCTCGACGAGGCGCTTTCCCGGGTGGTGATCGACCTGTCCGGCCGGCCGGGCCTCGCGTGGAACGTGCCGTTCACGCGGGCGATGATCGGCGAGTTCGACGTCGACCTGGCGCACGAGTTCTTCCAGGGGTTCGTCAACCATGCGCAGGTGACGCTGCACGTCGAGAACCTGCGCGGCGACAACGCGCATCACCAGTGCGAGACGGTGTTCAAGGCTTTCGCCCGCGCGCTGCGCATGGCGGTCGAACCCGATCCGCGCGCCGCCGGCGTCGTTCCCTCGACGAAGGGAAGCCTGTAGCCCGGTGATGGTTCTTCGTGGCCCTTGTCATTGGGCGAGCGCGCGGCCGCTCCGGAGCGAGCCCGCCGGCTCGACCCGCTTCGCGTGCACGTGCGACGCGAAGCGTCGCGTACACGCGAAGCGATGATCGCCATCGTCGACTACGGCATGGGCAACCTGCGCTCGGTTGCGAAGGCGCTCGAGCACGTCGCGCCGTCGGTCACCGTGCGCATCAGCGCCGATGCTGCCGAGATCGGCGCCGCCGAGCGGATCGTCTTGCCCGGCCAGGGCGCGATGCCCGACTGCATGCGCTACCTGAGGGAGTCCGGCCTCGAGGAGGCGGTGCGCGCCGCCGCGGCGAGCAAGCCGGTGCTCGCCGTGTGCATCGGCGAGCAGATGCTGTTCGAGCGCTCCGAGGAGGGCGACACGCCGGGCCTCGCACTGTTCGCCGGCAACGTGATGCGCTTCCGCGACGAGGCGATGCGAACCGCCGATGGCGCGCGCCTGAAGGTGCCGCACATGGGCTGGAACCGCGTTCGGCAGACGATCCGCCACCCGCTCTGGGACGGCATCGCCGAGGCGAGCTGGTTCTACTTCGTGCACAGTTACTTCGTCGTGCCGGCCGACCAGGCGCTGGTCGCCGCCACCAGCGACTACGGCCACCGCTTTACCTGTGCGGTGGCGCGGGATAATATTTTCGCCACGCAGTTCCATCCCGAGAAAAGCGCCGCCGCCGGACTGAAGCTGTACGAGAACTTCACGCGCTGGAATCCCTGACCAGAGCGCTGCAGCGGCCGGCCCGCCCACCCAATTTCTGCTTCCCGAGCGAGCGCAATGCACGGCGACGTGCCCGAGCCATGCTGCTGATCCCCGCGATCGACCTGAAGGATGGCAAGTGCGTCCGCCTGCGCCAGGGCGACATGTCCGACGTGACCGTCTTCTCGGAGGATCCGGTGGCGATGGCGCGGCACTGGGCCGCCCAGGGCGCGCGGCGACTGCACCTGGTGGACCTGAACGGCGCCCGATCGGGGCGGCCGGTCAACGAAGCGGTGATCAGGAAGATCGTTGCCGCGATCGGTGACGACATCCCGCTGCAGCTCGGCGGCGGCATCCGTGACCTCGACACGATCGAGCGCTACATCGACGACGGTGTTGCCTACGTGGTTATCGGTACGGCGGCGGTCAAGAGCCCGGGTTTCCTGCAGGACGCCTGCACGGCCTTCGGCGGGCACGTGATCGTGTCGCTCGACGCCCGCGACGGCAAGGTCGCCACCGACGGCTGGAGCAAGCTCACCGGCCACGACGTGATCGACCTGGCGAAGAAGTTCGAGGACTACGGGGTCGAAGCGATCCTGTACACCGATATCGGCCGCGACGGGATGATGAGCGGTGTGAACATCGAGGCGACGGTCGAGCTGGCGCGCGCGGTGAAGATCCCGGTGATCGCCAGTGGCGGCGTCTCCAGCATGGCCGACATCGATCGGCTGTGCGCGGTCGAGGCCGATGGCGTCGAGGCGGCGATCCTCGGCCGCTCGCTGTACGAGGGTGCGATCGATTTCCAGGCCGCCCAGGGCCGCGCCGACGAGCTGAGCAGCCGCTGAAGCGGCGCAGCGCGCCGCCGGCGGGCCGTCCGGCGCCCGTCGGTCATACTTGCATCATGCTTGCCAAGCGCATCATTCCCTGCCTGGACGTGACCGCCGGCCGCGTGGTCAAGGGGGTCAACTTCGTGCAGCTGCGCGACGCCGGCGACCCGGTCGAGATCGCGCGCCGCTACGACGGCGAGGGCGCCGACGAGCTCGCTTTCCTCGACATCACCGCCTCTTCCGACGCGCGCGACATCCTGCTCGCCATGATCGAGGCGGTGGCCGAGTGCGTCTTCATCCCGCTGACCGTCGGCGGCGGCGTGCGCAGGGTGGACGACGTGCGCCGCCTGCTGAACGCCGGCGCCGACAAGATCTCGATCAACACCGCCGCCGTGCAGAACCCGCAGCTGGTGGCGGACGCCAGCGGGCGCTTCGGCGCCCAGTGCATCGTGGTGGCGATCGATGCCCGGCGTCGCGTCGGTGACGATCCGGCGCAGGGCTGGGAGGTGTTCACCCACGGCGGTCGCACGGCGACCGGGCTGGACGCGATCGACTGGGCACGCCGGGTGACCGAACTCGGTGCCGGCGAGATTCTGCTCACCAGCATGGACCGCGACGGCACCCGGGCGGGCTTCGACCTCGAGCTGACGCGCGCCGTGTCGGATGCGGTGGGGGTGCCGGTGATTGCCTCCGGCGGCGTCGGCAGCCTGCAGCATCTGGCCGACGGCATCACGATCGGCCGCGCCGACGCGGTGCTGGCGGCGTCGATCTTTCACTACGGCGAGTACACGGTGCGCGAGGCGAAGGCGTTCCTGGCTCGACAGGGCATCCCGATGAGGGAGGCGTGATGCGCGGGTGCCGCAAATGAACTGGCTCGAGGAGATCCGCTTCGACGAGAACGGGCTGGTGCCGGTGATCGCCCAGGATGCGATGAGCGGGCGCGTGCTGATGATGGCCTGGGCCAATGCCGGCGCACTGGCCGAGACGGTGGTCACCGGTCAGGCGGTGTACTTCTCGCGCTCGCGCGGCAGGCTGTGGCGCAAGGGTGAGGAATCCGGCCATCGGCAGCGGGTGCAGGAAGTGCGGCTGGACTGCGATGGCGACGTGGTGCTGTACCGGGTGGAACAGGCGGGCGGAATCGCCTGTCATACCGGTCGCGAGAGCTGCTTTTTCCGCCTGCTGAGCGACGGCCGATGGCAGGCGGTCGATCCGGTGCTGATGGACCCCGAACTGATCTACCGAAAATGACCGACGACGACGTGCTGGCCCGGCTGGCGGCGGTGATCGAGTCGCGGCGCGGCGGCGACCCGGACGCTTCGTATGTCGCACGCCTGCTCGCCCGCGGCGAGGACGCGATCCTGAAGAAGGTGGGCGAGGAGGCGACCGAAACGGTGCTCGCCGCCAAGGATGCCGGCCGCGGCGGGCCGAAGGAACGCCTGGTCGCCGAGACCGCCGACCTGTGGTTCCATTGCCTGGTGATGCTGGCGCACTACGGGCTCACACCGCAGCAGGTGCTCGCTGAACTGCAGCGCCGTGCCGGGGTGTCGGGCCTCGAAGAGAAGGCTGCGCGAAAGGCGCAGGCGCGCGACGACGCGGGTGAGTGAGGGAGGCCGACATGAGCTCGAACTGCATCTTCTGCAAGATCGTCAGCGGCGAGATCCCCAGCGGCAAGGTCTACGAGGACGAGGATCTGGTCGTCTTCCACGACATCCACCCGGCCGCACCGGTGCACCTGCTGATGGTGCCGCGCGAGCACTTCGAAAACCTCGACGTCGCCGAGGCTCGGCACGAGCGCCTGTTGGGTAAAATGCAGCTCCTCGCACCGCGGCTGGCACGAGAACAGGGCGCCACGAACGGCTATCGTGTCGTCACCAACAACGGCCCGGACGGCGGGCAAGAGGTCTATCACTTGCACGTGCACGTGCTGGGCGGGCCCCGGCCGTGGAAACGTCTGTAGTCGTCACCGGAGATCACCATGGGTTCGTTCTCAATCTGGCACTGGCTGGTTGTCCTGCTGGTCATCATCCTGGTCTTCGGAACCAGCAAGCTGAAGAACATGGGCAAGGATCTCGGCAGCGCGATCAAGGGCTTCAAGGAAGGCATCAAGGAAGGCACCGACGAGGTCGACGCCGCGGCGAAGAAGGTCGAGGAAAGCAAGCAGGTCGGCGGCCAGACCATCGACGTGCAGGCCAAAGAGAAATCCTGATCGCCTCGCGCCGCCGGCCGCTGGCTTGCGTCGCCGGCAGCGCCCGGCCGGCTCGACGCTGAACACCCGGGCGCCCGCTGCCAGATGTTCGACTTCAGTTTCGGCGAACTCGCGCTGATCGGCACGGTGGCGCTGGTGGTGCTCGGCCCCGAACGGCTGCCCAAGGTGGCGCGCACCGTCGGCGAGTGGGTCGGCAAGGCGCAGCGCTACGTCAGCCAGGTCAAGAGCGACATCAATCGCGAGATGGAACTGGCCGAGCTGAAGAAGCTGCAGGAGCAGGCGCGGCAGGCGGCGCAGTCCGTCCAGTCGTCGCTCAACGAGGTCAGTTCCGGCATCGCCTCGATCGAGACGGAAATCGGCAAGGGCACGGCGCCGGACGGGGCAAAGGCGGGCGAGACGACGCCGGCCGACTACGCGTGGGAGGGGGCGGGCGAGACCTGGCAGAGCAGCGTCGTCCCCAGGCGCTACAAGCCGGGCCCGTCGGTGGACGAACTGGCCGAGGAACTGGCGCGCCTGAAGCGGCAGATGGCGATGCCGTCGGCGCACGCCGGCGCGCAGCGCAAGTACGCGCCGCGCGCGCGGATCAACCGGCCGCGCATTCGCCGCTGACGGAGCCGAGCGGACGATGAGCGGCGAGCCCCCGGCCGGCGGCACCGAGCCCGGCGAAGAGCAGAGCTTCCTGTCGCACCTGATCGAGCTGCGCCAGCGTCTGGTGCGCTCGGCGATCGCCGTGGTGGTGATCTTCCTGGCGCTGTCGCCGTTCATGCGCGACATCTTCGCCATCCTGTCGGCGCCGCTGATGAGCGTGCTGCCGGAGGGAACCAAGCTGATCGCCACCGGCGTGATCACGCCGTTCATGGTGCCGCTGAAACTGACCCTGTTCGTCTCCTTCCTGATCGCGCTGCCCTACGTGCTGTACCAGGTGTGGGCCTTCGTCGCGCCTGGCCTTTACCTGCACGAGAAGCGGCTGGCCGCGCCGATCATCGCCTCCAGCGTGGCGATGTTCGCGCTCGGCATGGCGTACTGCTATTTCGTCGTCTTCCGCCTGGTGTTCCGGTTCATCGCCAGCTTCGCCCCGACCACGGTCAACGTCGCGCCCGACATCGACGCCTACTTCAGCTTCGTGCTCGGGCTTTTCCTCGCCTTCGGCCTGACCTTCGAAGTGCCGATCGTGGTGGTGCTGCTGGCGCGCTTCGGCATTGCCGACGTCGAGCGGCTGAAGGCCGCGCGGCCCTACGTGATCGTCGGCTCCTTCATCGTCGCGGCGATCTTCACGCCGCCTGACGTCATCTCGCAGCTGCTGCTGGCGGTGCCGCTGTGCCTGCTGTACGAGGTCGGCATCCAGGTGGCGCGGCTGGTCGGCAAGCGCGCCGATGCCGAGGCTGCAGGCTCGGCGAGCGGCAGCTGAGCAGACGATTCGCCTGCCGCGCGGGCTGCCGGCGGCGATCCGGCGGCCCGCATCGAAGCAGGGGAACTGCGCCCGCGGCTGCGCCGCTGATCGGCGAACGGCCCGTCAGCGCCGCTCCGGCGGCACCGGGCGTTCGCCGACGGTGACGTTGAGGTCGAGCTGGCGGCCGTCACGTTCGACGCGCACCCGGGCCACCGAGCCCGGCGCCAGCTGGGCGATCTGCTGCAGCATGCCGGGCGTGTCGCGCACCGGCGTGTCGTTGATCGTCAGCAGGACGTCGCCCGGCTCCACGCCGGCGCTGCCTGCAGGCGCATTGCGCTGCACGCCGCGCACCACCACGCCCTGCTGGCGGCGCAGCTTCAGCGCGGCGACCAGCTCGGGCGTGATGTCGACCGGCTCGATGCCGAAGTAGCCGCGGGTGACGCGCCCCTTGGCGATCAGGTCTCTCATCACCTCGGTGACCAGTGCCGTCGGGATGGCGAAGCCGATGCCGATCGAGCCGCCGGATCGCGAATAGATCGCCGTGTTGATGCCGACCAGGTTGCCGGCGGTGTCGATCAGCGCGCCGCCCGAGTTGCCCTGGTTGATCGCCGCGTCGGTCTGGATGAAGTTCTCGTAGCGGTTGATGCCGAGGTTGTTGCGGCCGACCGCCGAGACGATGCCCATCGTCACCGTCTGGCCGACGTCGAACGGGTTGCCGATCGCCAGCACCACGTCGCCGACGTTCAGGGCGTCGGAGGACCCGAGCGTGATCACCGGCAGGTCGCGCGCCTCGATGCGCAGCACCGCGACATCGGTCTCCGGGTCGGCGCCGACCAGCGTCGCGGCGACCTTGCGGCCGTCGGCCAGCCCCACCGCGATCTCGTCGGCCGCCTGCACCACATGGTGGTTGGTCAGCACGTAACCTTCGGCCGCGGCGATCACGCCGGAGCCGAGGCCGGCGACGCGCTCGCCGCGGCCCGGTGGCCGGTCGCCGAAGAAGCGGTCGAAGATCGGGTCTTCGAGCGCCGGCGAGCGGCGGATCTCCTTGGTCGTGTAGACGCTCACCACGGCGGGCATCGCCCGCCGCGCCGCCTCGGCGTAGGACTTCATCTGCACCGCGGCCGGCGCCTCGGGCGGCGGCGCCGCCTGCTGGATCGTCACCTGGGGCGCCGGCGACGGCGCGATCGCCGTTCCGCCGCGCAGCCACTGCGGCTGCAGCGTGGCGACGATGAACAGCAGCGCCAGGCCGATCGTGACGGCCTGCGCGAACAGCAGCCACAGGCGCGAGAGCATCGGCAGCGACCTCGCTGGCAGTACGGCGAAACTAGCGCTTCAGCGCGTCGCGGATCTCGCGCAGCAGGACCACGTCCTCGGGCGGCGCTGCCGGCGCCGGCGGCGCCTCGCGCTTGATCCTGTTCATCGACTTGACCATCCAGAAGATGATGAAGGCCAGGATGACGAAGTTGATCGCCACGGTGACGAAGCTTCCCCACGCGAACACCGTGCCGGCCTTCTGCGCCTCGGCCAGCGGCGCACCCGGCGCGACCGCGCCCGAGAGCACCCAGTACTTGTTGGAGAAGTCGATCTGGCCGCCGGCGATGAAGTTGACCAGCGGCATGATCACGTCCCTGACCAGCGAGTCGACGATCTTGCCGAAGGCGCCGCCGATGATCACGCCGACGGCGAGGTCCATCACGTTGCCCTTGAGCGCAAACTCCCTGAACTCCTGCATCATTCCCATTGCCGCTGCTCCCTGTCGTGGTCTGGCATCGATGTCGTGCGGATGTGGACCGCACCGTGATTATCCGTTCTGCGCGATGCCGCCATCGGCCGGCGCGCCGCGGCAGTTTGGGATTGCGGCGCCCGCCTCGGCGGTCCGCAGCGGCTCCGGCGGCGGACCCGGGGCCATCGGTTAAAATCCGCGGTCGCCCTGACAGGGCAGGCTCACACCCCTTCGATCAGAGATCTCCCATGGCTACCACTTCTGACGCGCAGGACGCCGTCGACTCCGGCCGGCGCGCCGCACTCGTCGCCACGAGCGTGGCCGGCGGTGCCGGCGCCCTTGCCGTGGCGACGCCGTTCGTTGCCTCCTTCACCCCGTCCGAGCGCGCCAAGGCGGCCGGCGCCCCGGTCGAGGTCGACCTGTCGGGCATCGCCCCCGGCGCCATGAAGACCGTCGAATGGCGCGGCAAGCCGGTCTGGATCCTGCGCCGCACGCCGGAGATGATCGCCGCGGTGACCAAGACCAACGACCGGGTGGCTGACCCGGAGTCGAGGCGAACCGCCTATCCGACCCCCGAGTACGCGCGCAACGAACTGCGCTCGATCAAGCCGGAGTTCCTGGTCACGGTCGGCATCTGCACCCACCTCGGCTGCTCGCCGGTCGGACCGTTCGCGGCGGGGATGAACCCGACGCTGGGCGACGACATGGGGTTCCTGTGCCCGTGCCACGGCTCGACCTTCGACCTGGCCGGCCGCGTGTTCCAGAACAAGCCGGCGCCCGACAACCTCGAGGTGCCGCCGCACAAGTACCTGTCCGACACGCTGCTGCTGGTCGGCGAAGACGGCAAGGCCTAGCGCCGCCCGACCTGCCCTGCCGCGCGGCACCGCCGCCGGCGCCGAGCCACAGTCAGTCTCCGAACACCGGAACCGCCGCCAAGGAATCAGCGAAATGCCTTTGCACAAGACCGAATACAAGGGTGTCTTCGGCTGGATCGACCAGCGCATGCCGTCGCTCATGGCCGAGTACAAGAAGCACCTGTCGGAGTACTACGCGCCGAAGAACTTCAACTTCTGGTACTTCTTCGGCTCGCTGGCGATCGTCGTGCTGGTGATCCAGATCGCCACCGGCATCTTCCTGACGATGCACTACAAGCCGGACGCCCGCTTCGCGTTCGAATCGGTCGAGTACATCATGCGCGACGTGCCGGGCGGCTGGTTCATCCGCTACATGCACTCGACCGGCGCCTCGTTCTTCTTCATCGTCGTCTACCTGCACATGTTCCGCGCGCTGCTGTACGGCAGCTACCGAACGCCGCGCGAGATCATCTGGATCTTCGGCTGCCTGATCTTCCTGGTCCTGATGGGCGAGGCCTTCTTCGGCTACCTGCTGCCGTGGGGCCAGATGAGCTACTGGGGCGCGCAGGTGATCGTCAACCTGTTCTCGGCGATCCCGGTGATCGGTCCCGACCTGTCGCTGGCGATCCGCGGTGACTACGTGGTGTCCGACGCGACGCTGAACCGCTTCTTCGCCATGCACGTGATCGCCTTCCCGCTGATCCTGGTCGGCCTGGTGGCGGCGCACATCCTGGCCCTGCACGACGTCGGCTCGAACAACCCCGACGGCGTCGAGATCAAGGAGACGCTCGATCCCAAGACCGGCATTCCGCTCGACGGCATCCCGTTTCACCCGTACTACACCGTGCACGACATCATGGGGCTCGGGGTGTTCCTGATCGTCTTCTTCAGCGTGGTGTTCTTCATGCCGGAGATGGGCGGCTACTTTCTGGAATGGAACAACTTCATCCCGGCCGACCCGCTGCAGACGCCGTCGCACATCGCCCCGGTGTGGTACTTCACGCCCTACTACTCGATCCTGCGCGCGACCACCGAACCGTTCATGCTGGCGCTCGCCGCCGGCCTGGGTCTGTACGCGCTGCTGCTGTTCTTCACCCTGCGCAGCCGCATCGCCAAGTACGCGGTTCTTGCGGCAGCCGCCGTGGTCATCGTGCTGATGGTCGGCGGGCCGCTGAAGCTCGACCCGAAGCTGTGGGGCGTGGTGCTGATGGGCGCCTCGGTGATGATCTTCATCGGTCTGCCGTGGCTCGACCAGTCGCCGGCCAAGTCGATGCGCTACCGGCCGGCCTGGCACCTGTGGCTGCTGATGGGCTTCGTGGTGGTGTTCGTCGTGCTTGGCTACTTCGGCACCCAGCCGCCGTCGCCGGTCAACGAGCGGGCCTCGCAGATCGGCACGCTGCTGTACTTCGCCTTCTTCCTGCTGATGCCGTGGTGGAGCCGGATGGGCGAGTTCAAGCCGGTGCCTTCGCGCGTCACCTTCGCCGCGCACTAGATCCCCGCAGAGCCGAAGAAAGATGAACAAACTGATCGCTTTCCTGTGCCTGCTGGCCAGCAGCACCGCCTACGCTGCCGGCGCGCTCGTCCACCTGGACACCTGGCCCGAGGCGCGCGGCAAGGACCTGGCGGCGCTGCAGAACGGCGCCCGACTGTTCGCCAACTACTGCATGGGCTGCCACGGCGCCAGCCTGATGCGCTGGAACCGCCTCGAGGCGATCGGCCTGGACGACCGGCAGATCCGCGAATTCCTGATCTTCGGCAACCAGAAGGTCGGCGACACGATGACGATCGCCATGCGGCCGGCCGACGCCAAGCAGTGGTTCGGCAAGATGCCGCCCGACCTGTCGGTGATCACGCGTGCCCGCACGTCTTTCGACTACAAGGGCACCGACTATCTCTATTCGCTGCTGCGCGGCTACTACCGGGACGCCGGCAGCCCGACCGGCTGGAACAACGTCGTCTTTCCGACCATCGGCATGCCGCACATCCTGTGGGAGCGGCAGGGGCCGCGCGAGGCGACCATCGAGCGCGTTCATCACGAGGTCGGCGGCAAGGGCATGGTGCGCGAGGTGTCGGTGTTCGACGCGGCGGGCAACGTGACGGTCACCCGCACGCCGATCGAGGGTCACGCGGCCGAGGGGATGTCGCACTCGTTCAAGCCGGCCGACCCGGCGCTGGCGCGCCAGTTCGACGCCGAGGTGGCCGACCTGGTCGCCTTTCTCACCTTCATGACCGACCCGAGCGCGACCACCCGGGTGCGGATCGGCGTGTGGGTGCTGCTGTTCCTCGCCTTCTTCACCGTGCTCGCCTGGTGGCTGAACCGCGAGTACTGGAAGGACGTGAAGTAAGGCCGCGACCGCCGCCGGCGCCGCGCGCCGGCCACGACGACAACTTCGGAACCCGAAACCATGATGGTGCTTTACTCCGGAACCACCTGTCCGTTCTCGCAGCGCTGCCGCTTCGTGCTGTTCGAGAAGGGGATGGACTTCGAGATCAAGGACGTCGATCTGTTCAACAAGCCCGAGGACATCAACGTGATGAATCCCTACGGGCAGGTGCCGATCCTGGTCGAGCGCGACCTGGTGCTTTACGAGTCGAACATCATCAACGAGTACATCGACGAGCGCTTCCCGCACCCGCAGCTGATGCCGGCCGACCCGGTGGCGCGGGCGCGCACGCGGCTGTTCCTGTTCAACTTCGAGCGCGAGCTGTTCGTCCACGTGCAGACGCTGGAGAACAGCAACAACCCCAAGCTGATCGATAAGGCCAGGCCGGCGATCCGCGACCGGCTGGTTCAGCTGGCGCCGGTGCTGCTGAAGAACAAGTACATGCTCGGCGACGACTTCTCGATGCTCGACGTGGCGATCGCGCCGCTGCTGTGGCGGCTCGACCACTACGGCATCGACGTTCCGAAGAGCGCCGTGCCGCTGATGAAGTACGCCGAGCGCATCTTCAGCCGGCCTGCCTTCATCGAGGCGCTGACGCCCTCGGAAAAGGTGATGCGCCGCTGATCGGCGGCCGGCGCCGGCGCCCGCGGGCAGCGTCGCTACACTGCGGCCATGGCTGAAGTCTCGACCAAGCCCTACCTGGTCCGCGCCATCTACGACTGGTGCACCGATTCCGGCTTCACGCCGTATATCGCCGTGGCGGTCGACCAGAACGTGCGCGTGCCGGCCGAGTTCGTCAACAACGGCGAGATCGTGCTCAATGTCTCGCCGCTGGCAACCAGCCGGCTGCTGATCGACAACGAGGCGATCTCCTTCCAGGCGCGCTTCGGCGGCGTGCCGCGCGAGGTGTACGTGCCGATGGCGCAGGTGATCGCCGTCTACGCCCGCGAGAACGGCCAGGGCATGGCTTTCGAGGTGCCGCGCGCGATGAGCGCCGCCGCGCCGAGTGCCGACCGGCCGGCCGCCGACCTCGCGGCGGCGGGCGAACCGCTGAGCGAGCCGCCAGAACCGCCGAAGCCGACGACCGAACGGCCCCGCCTCACCCGGGTCAAGTAATCCCGCCCTT
Organism: Burkholderiales bacterium; assembly: GCA_016716275.1. Classification (GTDB taxonomy): domain Bacteria; phylum Pseudomonadota; class Gammaproteobacteria; order Burkholderiales; family Burkholderiaceae_F; genus JADJWR01. Next base: position 435,949 of record JADJWR010000001.1, read on the forward strand.
GGTCCGGTAACCGTCCGGATTGCGGCGCTGCCAGCGCCAGCCGTCGGCGCATGCCCGCTCGACGCCGAACTCCGCGCGCCAGCCGAGCAGCCGTTCGGCACTCGTTGGATCGGCCCAGCATTCGGCGATGTCGCCGGGCCGGCGACCGACGATCCGGTACGCAATCGGCTGGCCGGTGGCGGCCTCGAACGCCCGCACCAGCTGCAGCACGCTGACGCCGCGGCCGGTGCCCAGGTTCACCGGCACCATGCCGGCGTGCCGCTGCACGAACTCGAAGGCGCGCAGGTGGCCAGCCGCCAGGTCGACCACGTGCAGGTAGTCGCGCACGCCGGTGCCGTCCGGCGTCGGCCAGTCGTCGCCGAATACGGCGAGCTGCTCGCGCCTGCCGGCGGCCACCTGGCAGATGAACGGGAACAGGTTGTTCGGGATGTCGTTGGGATCCTCGCCGATCTCGCCGCTCGGGTGGGCGCCGATCGGGTTGAAATAGCGCAGCGACACCACCGACCAGCGGTCGTCGGCGGCAGCGAGGTCGCGCAGCACCTGCTCGACCATCGCCTTGGTCGCGCCGTATGGGTTGGTGGTGCGGACCGGCGCCTGCTCGGTGATCGGCAGCAGGTCGGGCGCGCCGTAGACCGTGGCCGACGAGCTGAAGACGAACCGCCGCACCCCTGCCGTGTCCATCGCCCGCAGCAGCGACAGCGTGCCGCCGACGTTGTTCTCGTAGTAGGCGAGCGGCTGCGCGACCGACTCGCCGACCGCCTTCAGCGCCGCGAAGTGGATCACCCCGTCGAACGCGTGGCCGGCAAAAAGCCGCGCCAGCAGGGCGGCATCGCGCACGTCGCCCTCGACCGCCGTCAGCGGCCGGCCGGCGATGCGCTGCACGCGCTCGAGCGCCAGCGGTGAACTGTTCGAGTAGTTGTCGAGGCTCACCACGCGGTGGCCGGCTTCGAGCAGCGCCACCGCGGTGTGCGAGCCGATGTATCCGGCGCCGCCGGTGACCAGCAGTGTTGCCATCGGGAGCAGGCTTCGCGTGAGGGAACCGCGGCGATGTTATCGGCATCGCCGGCGGTGCGCTCGCCGGCCACCGGAGGCGGCGATCGCGGCTAAACTGCCCGCTGGCTGCCGGCTTAGCTCAGTTGGTAGAGCAATCGCCTTGTAAGCGATAGGTCATCCGTTCGAGTCGGATAGTCGGCACCACCAGGCGCTGACGGCCGGGATCCCGCCCCCCTTGGCCCGGCTGCCGCCCGGACGCCTAGCCCGCGCTGCCCATGCCGCCCCAGCGCGGCGCCAGCGAGTTGTCGATGCCGAACAGGTCGAGCACCCGCGCCAGCGTGTGGTCGACCAGCTCGTCGATCGATGCCGGTCGCTGATAGAACGCCGGCACCGGCGGAAAGACGATGCCGCCCATCAGCGTCACCGCTTCCATCGCCCGGATGTGCGCCAGATTCAGCGGCGTCTCTCGCAGCATCAGCACGACGCGCCGCCGTTCCTTGAAGCAGACGTCGGCAGCGCGCGTGATCAGGTTGTCGGCCAGGCCGCCGGCGCAGGCGGCGAGCGTTTTCACCGAGCAGGGCGCGATCGCCATGCCCATCGTGCGGAACGAGCCGGAAGCCAGCGGGGCGGCGATGTCGCTGGCGTTGTGAACCACGTCGGCGAGCTGCTCGAGGTCGCCGCGCTTCATGCCGAGTTCCTGGTGTGCGTTCAGCACGCCGGCGGCCGAGACGACCAGGTGGGTCTCGGTGCCGCCGATCTCGCGCAGCCGCATCAGCAGCCGCACGCCGTAGACGGCGCCCGAGGCGCCGGTGATCGCGACGATCAGCCGCCGCGGCTCGGCGCCGGTCAAGCGGCCTGCGCTTTGTCGAGCACTTCCTTCAGTTCGCCCGACTCGAACATCTCCGTCATGATGTCCGAGCCGCCGACGAACTCGCCCTTGACGTACAGCTGCGGGATGGTCGGCCAGTTGGCGTAGTCCTTCACCCCCTGGCGCACGTCGTCGTCCTCGAGCACGTTGACCGTGACCAGGTTCTTCACGCCGCACTGCTTCAGGATTTGGATCGCGCGCCCGGAGAAACCGCATTGCGGAAACTGGGCGGTGCCTTTCATGAAGAGCACGATCGGGTTCTCGGTGACGGTCTTCTGGATGAATTCCTTGGGTTCCATGGCAAACAGGGTCCGGCAGGTTCGTCGAAGGTGCGTGGCAGTGTAGGAACCGCCTCCGGGGGCGTCAAACGGGGCTGGCCGCGCCGAGCGTCGGGGCTTACGTCGATAGACCGGCGCGACGCAGGATCGGTTCCGGTCAGTCGCGGCCGGCCGCGGCCCAACGTCCGAGGCAGACGCGCTCGAGCCCGGCCAGGTCGCGATGCGTCTCGATGGCGTCGAACCCGGCGCGCGCGAACTGCCCGCGCACGCTCGGGCCCTGGTCGTATCCGTGCTCGACGGCGAGCCAGCCGCCGGGATTCAGGTGTGCCGGGGCGCCGGCGACGATCCGGCGCAGGTCGGCGAGCCCATCGGGGCCGGCCGCCAGCGCCCCGTGCGGCTCGTGCGCGAGGGCGCGCAGGCACGGGTCGGTCGAGGCGACATAGGGCGGGTTGGCGACGATGGTGTCGAAACGCCCGTCGATCTGCGAGAACCAGTCACTGAGCACGAACTCGACGGCGGCGCCGAGCCGCCGCGCATTGTCGCGGGCGATCGCCAGCGCCTCGGCAGCGCGGTCGGCGGCGACCACCGAGGCCGGCCGGCACTCCAGGGCAAGCGTCACGGCGATGCAGCCGGATCCGGTGCCCAGGTCGAGCACGCGGGGCGCCGGCCGGCCGCGCAGGCGGGCCAGTGCGAGTTCGACCAGCAGTTCGGTCTCCGGCCGCGGCACCAGCACCGCCGGCGACAGCACGAACTCGCGGCCATGGAACTCCTTGCGTCCGCGCAGATAGGCGATGGGCTCGCCGCTGACGCGGCGAGCCCGCAGCCGCGCATAACGCGCGGCGCAGGCATCGTCGACCGACCGCTCCGGTCGCGCGATCAGGGCCTCGACCGTCGTTTCGAGCGCCTCGGCCAGCAGCAGCCGCGCCTCGGCGCGCGGCAGCCCGGAGCCCGCCAGCAGTTGCGCCACCGAGGTCACGGGGCGGCCGGCCCGATCATCGCTTCGACGCGTACCCAGCGGTCGAAATCCGCCGCCGCCACGCCGAGCGCGAGCGCCGCATCGCGCAGGCTGCTGCCGTCGCGGTGCGCCCGCTTGGCGATCGCCGCCGCTTTCTCGTAGCCGATGTGCGGCGCCAGCGCGGTGACCAGCATCAGCGAGCGGCCGACCAGCTCGCCGATCCGCTCCCGGTTCGGCTCGATCCCGCGCGCGCAGTGCGCTTCGAAGCTCGCCATGCCGTCGGCGAGCAGCCGGATCGACTGCAGCACGTTGTGGGCGATCAGTGGCTTGTAGACGTTCAGCTCGAAGTTGCCGCTCATGGCGCCGATCTGGATCGCCACGTCGTTGCCGGCCACCTGCGCCGCGACCATGGTCAGCATCTCGCACTGGGTCGGATTGACCTTGCCGGGCATGATCGACGAGCCGGGTTCGTTCTCCGGGATCGTGATCTCGCCGATGCCGGCGCGCGGCCCGCTGGCCAGCCAGCGGATATCGTTGGCGATCTTGGCCAGCGCCGCGGCGAGCGTCTTCAGCGCCCCGTGCAGCGCCAGCAGCGGCTCGTGCCCGGCCAGCGCCGCGAACTTGTTCTGGGCGGAGACGAAGCCGATGCCGGTATCCGCCGCCAGCTGCGCCGCCACCCGTGCGCCGAACTCCGGGTGCGTGTTCAGCCCGGTGCCTACCGCGGTGCCGCCGATGGCCAGTTGCCGCACGGCCGGCACGGCGGCATCGATCGCCGTGCCCGAGAGGTCGAGCTGCGCGACGTAGCCGGAGAACTCCTGGCCGAGGCTCAGCGGGGTGGCGTCCTGCAGGTGCGTGCGGCCGATCTTGACGATGCCGGCAAACGCTTCGGCCTTCGCCTGCAGCGTCGCGCGCAACGCGGCGAGCGCCGGCCGCAGGCGCTCGTCGACGGCGACCGCCGCGGCCACGTGCATCGCCGTCGGAAAGACGTCGTTGCTGCTCTGCCCGCGGTTCACGTCGTCGTTCGGATGGACCGGCCGCGCCGGGCCGCGCTCGCCGCCGAGCAGCTCGGCGGCGCGGTTGGCGAGCACCTCGTTGACGTTCATGTTCGTCTGCGTGCCCGAGCCGGTCTGCCAGACCGACAGCGGAAACTCGCCGGCATGCTGCCCGGCGAGCACCTCGTCGCAGGCCGCCGCGATCGCCGCCGCCGTGCGCGCGTCGAGTTCGCCGAGCCCGCGATTGGCGAGGGCGGCCGCGCGTTTCACGCGCACCAGCGCGCGCACCAGCTCGGGCGGCATCTTCTCCGTGGAGACGGCGAAGAACTGCAGCGAGCGCTGCGTCTGCGCTCCCCACAGCCGGTCGGCCGGGACTTCGATCGGGCCGAAGGTGTCGCGTTCCGTGCGCGTCGCCATCGCCCTACCCGTTTTCGCCGAGCGCGGCCAGCAGCTCTGCCTGATGCTCGGCCGTAAGCGCCGCCGTGAGCTCCGACAAATCGCCGTCCATGATCTGGTCGATCTTGTACAGCGTCAGGTTGATCCGGTGATCGGTGACGCGGCCTTGCGGGAAGTTGTAGGTCCGGATGCGCTCGGAGCGGTCGCCCGAGCCGATCAGGCTCTTGCGCTGCGAGGCCTCCCTGGTCTGCTGCTCGCGCACCTGGCGGTCCAGGAGGCGGGCCGCCAGCACCTTCATCGCCCGCTCGCGGTTCTTGTGCTGCGATCGCTCGTCCTGGCACTCGACCACCAGTCCGCTCGGCAGGTGGGTGATGCGCACCGCGCTCTCGGTCTTCTGCACGTGCTGGCCGCCGGCACCGGAGGCGCGGAACACGTCGATGCGCAGCTCGGCCGGGTCGATCTTGACGTCCCTGATCTCGTCGGCTTCCGCCAGCACGGCGACCGTCGCCGCGGACGTGTGGATCCTGCCCTGGGCCTCGGTCTCCGGCACCCGCTGCACGCGGTGGCCGCCGGATTCGAACTTGAGCTTCGAATAGGCACCGGCGCCCTCGATGCGGACGATCACCTCCTTGTAGCCGCCGAGGTCGGATTCGCTGGCCGAGATGATCTCGGTGCGCCAGCGGTTCCGTTCGGCGTAGCGCATGTACATGCGCAGCAGGTCGCCGGCGAACAGTGCCGACTCGTCGCCGCCGGTGCCGGCGCGGATCTCGAGGAAGACGTTGCGCTCGTCGTTCGGGTCCTTCGGCAGCAGCAGGCGCTGCAGCTCGACTTCCAGCGTCTCGATGCGGCCCTTCGCGGCGTGGATCTCCTCCTCGGCCAGCACCTTCATGTCCGGGTCGGCAACCATCTCCTGCGCGGCGAGCAGGTCGGCCTGCGCCCGGTTGTAGTCATGGAACCCGGCCACCACCGGCGCGATGTCCGCGCGTTCCTGGCCGAGGGCGCGGAAGCGGTCCATGTCGCGTGCCGCCTCCTCGCGCGAGAGCAGCGCGTCGATCTCGGTCATCCGCTTCGCCAGCTGGGCGAGCTTGCTGTGCATCGAAGGTTTCATCGCGACGGGGTCGGCAACGGCGGCGCGCCGGCACCGCCGGCACGGGGCGCATCCGCGGCCAGCTAATGCTCGGGGTGGGAATAGAAGCGCGACAGCAGCGCCACCAGCTGCGCGCGCGAGGTTTCGTCCTGGCCGGCGGCCTGGTGCAGCGCCGAGACCGGCGCGTGCAGGAACTTGTTGGTCAGCGCCTGCGCCAGCTGCTCGATCACTGCCTCCGGCGCTTCGCCACGCGCCAGCAGCTTCTTGGCCCGCTCGATTTCGTGCGCGCTCAGGCATTCGGCGCGGTTGCGCAGGCCCTGGATCACCGGCACCGCGGCGCGGGTGCGGATCCAGGCGTCGAAGTCGCGCACGCGCGTCTCGATGATCGCCTCGGCCTGCGCCACCGCCGCCTGGCGGCTTTCGGTGCCGGTGGCAACGATCTGGCCGAGGTCGTCGACGGTGTAGACGTAGACGTCTTCCAGCCGTGCCACTTCCTGCTCGACGTCGCGCGGCACGGCCAGGTCGACGATGAACATCGGCCGGTGGCGGCGGTGCTTGACCGCCCGCTCGACCATGCCGAGCCCGATGATCGGCAGCGTGCTGGCGGTGCACGAAACGACGATGTCGAAGCGGGAGAGTTGCTCCGGCAGGTCGCCCAGCCGCATAGCTTGCCCCTGGAACCGGTGGGCAAGGCCGGTCGCGCGCTCGACGGTCCGGTTGGCCACGGTGATCGACTTCGGCCGACGGGCGGCGATGTGGGTGGCGGTCAGCTCGATCATCTCGCCGGCGCCGACGAGCAGCACCTCGCTCGCCGTCAGCTCGCCGAAGATCCGTTCCGCCACCCGCACCGCGGCGGCTGCCATCGACACCGAGTGCGCGCCGATCTCGGTGCTGGAGCGCACTTCCTTGGCCACCGCGAAGGTGCGCTGGAACAGGTGGTTCAGCAGCAGGCCCAGGCCGCCCGCCTCGCGCGACAGCCGCTCGGCCTGCTTCATCTGGCCGAGGATCTGCGGCTCGCCCAGCACCATCGAGTCCAGCCCACTGGCGACGCGAAAGGCGTGGCGGACCGCGTCGGCCTGCGGCAACAGATAGACGGAACGGCGGAACTCATCACCGTCGAGGCGCTTCTCGGTCGCCAGAAAATCGGCCAGCGCCGGGCCTGCCGCCTGCGGCTGCTCGACGGCGCAATAAAGCTCGGTGCGGTTGCAGGTCGAGACGATCGCCGCCTCGGACAGCCGGCCGCGGCTCGAGTCCGACAGCCGCTCGCGCATGCGGGCGATGGTGCCGCCGATCTCCTCGGGCACGAACGCCACCCGTTCACGCAGCGAGAGCGGCGCGGTCTGGTGGTTGAGTCCGAGCGTAACTAAATTCATAAACCCTTGATTCGCAGCGTGATTATACGAACCGCCCGGGCGCGCAGTGTGGCCGAGAGGCGGCGCGACCCGCTTGACCCACCGCAAGCTATGGCACGATCCGCATGACGTCAACCCCACCGTGGAGGAAACGCGCCATGTCGATCATCTGGGTGATTCTGGTCGGTTTCGTCGTTGGTCTGGTTGCCCGGGCCGTGATGCCCGGCGAGCAGAAGATGGGCCTGATACTGACCACCGTGCTTGGCATCGTCGGCTCGGTGGCGGCCGGCTATCTCGGGCAGGCGCTCGGCCTCTACCAGGCGGGGCAGGGCGCGGGGTTCATCGGCTCGGTCGTCGGCGCACTGATCGTCCTGTTCGTCTACGGGCTGCTAGCGAAGAAGTAGCCGGTTGCCCGCGCGCCGGGCCTTTCGCGCCAGCGGATTGCACCTCGCGACGACCACCGGGAGACGGAGACCCCCATGCCTTTCGCCCAGCTCGCCGACGTGCGCCTGCATTACGAGATCGAAGGCGACGCGCAGCGTCCGGTGCTGATGCTGTGCAACTCGCTCGGCACCACCTTCGAGATGTGGGCGCCGCAGCTGCCGGCCTTGCTCGCCCACTTCCGCGTCCTGCGCTACGACACGCGCGGTCACGGTCAGTCGCAGGTCACGCCGGGCGAGTACAGCATCGCCCAGCTCGGCGCCGACGCGGTGGCGCTGCTCGACCACCTGGGGATCGGGCGCGTGTCGTTCTGCGGCCTGTCGATGGGCGGCATGACCGGTATGTGGCTGGGAGCCAACCGGCCGGAGCGGATCGACCGGCTGGTGCTCGCCAACACCGGCGCCAAGGTCGGTGATCCGTCGACCTGGGCGGCGCGGTTCGAGGCGGTGCGCGCCGGCGGCATGGCGGCGATCACGCCGAGCGTCCTCGATCGCTGGTTCACGGCGCGCTATCAGCGTGTATCGCCGGACGAGGTTGACAAGGTGCGCGCGATGCTGCTCGCCACCTCGCCCGACGGCTACATCGCCAACGGGGCCGCCGTTCGCGACATGGACCAGCGCGGGATCCTTGCCAGCGTCGGCGCGCCGACGCTGGTGATCGGCGGCACCCACGACGGCTCGACGCCGCCCGAACTCGGCCGGGCCGTGGCCCAGGCGATCGAGGGCGCCCGCTACGTCGAGCTCGACGCGGCGCACCTGTCGAACTGGGAGCAGGCCGGCGCGTTCACCGCGACGGTGCTGTCGTTCCTGCTCGATGGCGGGCTGAACGAGCGGGCCCGCTTCGAGGCCGGCCTGTCGGTGCGGCGGCCGGTGCTCGGCGCGGCACATGTCGACCGCGCGCTCGCCGGTCGCTCGGCGCTCTCCGCCGAGTTCCAGGACCTGATCACCCGCTACTGCTGGGGCGAGGTCTGGACCCGGCCTGGGCTGCCGCGCCATACGCGCAGCCTGCTGACGATCGCCATGACGCTCGCCCTGAACCGGATGGACGAGATGCGGCTGCACATGCGGGCGGCACGCAACAACGGCGTCACCCGCGACGAGATCAAGGAGACGCTGATGCACGCGGCCATCTACTGCGGCGTGCCGGCGGGGGTCTCGGCCTTCAGGATCGCCAGCGAGGTGTTCGCCGAGCAGGACGCCGCGGATGCCGGTGGCGGTTGCTGATCCGGCGCTGGCCGTCGCTCTGGCAACCGATCGGCGCAGGCTGGCGGCGATCAGGGACAAACTCGCGCACAACCGCCTGAGCCAGCCGTTGTTCGACACCGGGCAGTTCACCCGCGATCTCGAGTCGGCGTATCGAACGATGGTCGACCGCTGCTTCGCGGGGCTGGCGCCGGCGCACTTCAGCGTCGGCTGACGCGCGCCGACCGCCGGCCCGCGGAGCTTCGCCGCCGCGCCAAAGAAAAAGGGCGGGGGATCTCCCCGCCCTTGCCGATGCGCTGTGCGCGCCGGATCAGGGTGCCGGCACGAACGGTGCCGGGAAGCCGGGCACCACCACGCGCGCCGGGAAGGACATGCCGTAGTAGACGTTGGTCTGGGTGTTGTTGATGCGCAGGAACTGGCGGGCCAGCATCGGCAGGCCGTTCTCGCTGGGCACCGTCAGCGAGCCCCAGCCGGCGGTGAAGCCGTTGGCGACGTTCGAGCGGGCCACCGAGCCGAAGGTGGCCGAGTCGCTGGCGGAGGTGTTGTTCACCCCCACCACCGTCACCTCGCCGCAGATCGACAGCGAGGTCGGCGTGCCCGGCGAGATCACGATGTCGTCGATCACCGTCGGCGTCTCCTCGCGGTCGTAGAAGGCCACTGCGTTCACCCCCAGCCGCGCGCAGATCTGCCAGGGCTGGCCGCCGTTGGCCGCATTGCCCAGCTCGGTGTTGTCGGCGGTGAAGTAGATGTTGCCGTCCGAGGTGGCGTTGCGCACGATGGTGTTCGGCGTGCCGTACTTGACCGCGGCGAAGTAGCGCCGGGTCGGGAACGAGACGACCACGTCGGTCTGCGCCCCCAGCGAGGCCTCGTTGTAGTACTCGGCGGCGATCTCCTGCGCGGCGATCGCATCCGACAGCGCGCGGGCCTGGCAGAACGGGCAGATCGGCAGATCCGGCAGGTACGGCGTCGACAGGTCCGGCAGGTCGTAGCGGGCGCCGACGATCGCCGGCGAGGCGCCGCGCAGCAGCGGATCGGCGGTGTTCGCGTTGGCCTGCGCCACGCTCAGCGGCACCGAGCGCTGGTCCCAGTACACCAGCCGGCCCGGCCCCGCCTCGCCGGCGGCATCGCGCGCCTCGATGGCCGCCGCCGCACCCGAGTAGGCGACGATCCGGTTGACGTTGATGATCGACCAGTTGGCCATGATGCCGGTGGTCGGCGGCGCCATGTAGTCCGGAGGCGTTCTCGTGGGTGAGCGCGGTGAGCACCGAGGCGGTGCACGGGGCCACCGCCTTGACGTGCTTGGTGGCGGTGTACAGCGCCCGCTGGTCGCTGCCGGGCGAACCCTGCACGATGTCGGCCATCGTCAGGATCTCGATGTAGCCCTCGCGCGTCTCGGCCACCCCGCCGGCGGCCGGCGTGCGGCTGGTGATGAAGGCACCGTTGACGTTGGCCGGCAGCGTGCACGACTTGTCCGCCGTGTCCAGCCGCGAGCGGCCGTCCGATCCCTGCGCAATGCCGGCCGTCCACACGTCGCCGGGCGACAGGAACACCTGGAAGTCGTAGACGTCGTCGGAGTTCGACGCGCCCCGGAAACGCACCTTCAGCACCTTGCCGTTGACCGTGTCGGTGTTGACGATGCTCACCGCCGTGACGTTGCCCTCCTGCGTGCTGAAATACGGCACGTACTGGATGTGGCCAATACCCTTCGGGTTGAAGGCGAGGGCGCCGGTGGCGGCTTCGGCGTCAAACACCAGGTTGTCCCAGACTGCTCCGTCGCCAGTTACGTTCTGAACCTGCGAGAACTCAATTCGGAAGATGTTCGCGCCGGCAATGTTGAGCGTATAGAACTCACCGACCCCGACATCGCTACCGAAAACCTGGGTTGTGCCAACAACATTGCCGCCCACGGCGGCGTCATAAGCCGTCAACACAAAGCCGTTGAGGCCGACGTCGAGTCCGGTCAAGCTGACCGATGAGACCGGCGATGAGAATGTCGCGACAATCGGGTTTGAAGGCTGTGGCTGAAACGAGTTGCTCACCGAATTGATCGCTATCGGTGGCGTACCTCCTGCAAGGCTTCCGAGGTTTGTGGTGAATGCGTTACTGAAGACAACGCCTTGAGCAGCGAATGCCGATCCAACGACTACCCCGTCGGCAAGACTGTCAAAGTCAATCGTGACAGGCGCCGCGCTTGCCGATATCGGCGCCGCAAGCAGACCTCCGATAGCGCTTGCGATGAGAGACTTCTTGAACATGCTCATGCTCCTCCAGGTTGCCTACAGGGGCCGCTAAAACACGAAGGGTGATGGATTTGCCCGATAGCAAACACGCGCCCTGACCACTTCAGTTGCCGGTCGTTTGCGCCGACTTGCGCAATGGATCGAGGCATGTCACCGGTGATGAAAAGGCCGGATTGCGAATGATGATATTGCGCGACCGACAGAAAGGGCGGTTCGAACGTCGCCGCAGTGGGGTCTGCGCAACAATCGACATTGGACCCGTACGAACGGGCACAAGCCAGCAACGGCACGAGATGGTCGGGGCAGGGCGAAGGTGGTGGTGGCCAAGGACGGAATTGAACCGCCGACACAAGGATTTTCAGTCCTCTGCTCTACCAACTGAGCTACTTGGCCGTGCCGGATGGGCTCGTGGAACGGAGCCCCAGCGAAGGGCGCGAAGTATAGCGGAGCCGGCCGCCTCGGCCAGCCCCGGCGCAGGCGGACGATGGCGCTTTTTCTGCGCTGAACGGGCTCGGAGTGCCGCTGCGATAATCCGCCGCGTGACGCAAACCGCAACCTTCGACATCGCCGTCGTCGGCGCCGGCGTAGCCGGCCTGGCCGCCGCGCTGGGCAGCGCCCAGCTTGGCCTGCGCACGGCGCTGGTCGGGCCGCGGGTGCCGGTCGATCGCGCCGCTGCCGCGGCGCCATTCGACGTGCGCATCTACGCGCTGGCGCCGGCCGCGGTCGGGCTGCTCGAGCAGTTGAAGGCGTGGCCGGCGGTCGACCTGTCGCGCGTGCAGGCGGTGGCGAAGATGCGCGTGTTCGGCGACTCCGGCAGCGAACTGAGCTTCGATGCCTACCAGGCCGCGCTGCCGACGCTGGCGACCATCGTCGAGGAGAGCGAGCTGCTGCGGGCGCTCGGCGCCGCCGTGGGGTTCGCCGCCGAACTGCAGCGGATCGTAGGGACTTTCGATGCGCTGCAGCCGCAGGGCGAGGCGACGCGGCTGCTGCTGGCCGGCGGGCAGGCGATCGAGGCGCGGCTGGTGGTCGCCGCCGACGGATCCCGCTCGTCGGTGCGCGCGGCGGCAGGCATCAACGCACACGAGCTCTCCTACGGGCAGACTGCCGTGGTCGCCAATTTCGCCTGCGAGCGACCGCACCAGGGCGTCGCCCTGCAGTGGTTCGACCCGGCGGAAGGCGTCATCGCGCTGCTGCCGCTGCCGGGCGAACGGGTGTCGCTGGTCTGGTCGGCGCCGCACCCATTGGCCGAGATGCTGGCTAACGAAGCGGCGAGCCTCGCTTCCCGCCTCGCCCCGCGTGCCGGGCCATATCTCGGCGCCCTGACGGCGATCGGGCCGGCCCGGTCGTTCCCGCTGCGGCGGATCAGCGTCGACCGGCTGGTCGGCAGGAGGCTGGCGCTGGTCGGCGACGCGGCGCATGTCGTTCATCCGCTCGCCGGGCAGGGATTGAACTTGGGGCTCGCCGACGTGTCCGAGATGCTGCGCGTGCTGGCCGGGCGCGAGCAGTGGCGCGACCCCGGCGATCCGGTCCTGCTGCGCCGCTACGAGCGGTCGCGGGCAGAGCCGGTTGGCCTGATGCGACTGGCGACGCACGCGCTGGCACGGCTTTTTGCCCGCGACGACGCGGTCAGCCGCGAGGTCCGCAACCTCGGGCTGTCGGCGGTCGACGCGCTGCCGCCGCTGAAAGCTGCGCTGATCCGCCACGCCGCCGGGCAGGGAGCCCGGCGCTGATCCGATGACCCGCGGCCCGCGCCGCGATTGCGAAAGGAAGGGCGAATTCGATGAACAAATGGTTGCTTGCCGCCGTGCTGGCGGTATCGAGCGTGCTCGGCGTCGCCAACGCCCAGTCGAAAGCCGGCGGCTCGGTCGAGGACGAGGTCCGCAGCCGATTCGAGCAGCGGTTCAACGCCAAGCCCGATTCGGTGACGCGCACGCCGTTCGGCCTGTGGGAAGTCATCGTCGGCACGCAGGTGATCTATGTCGACCAGGCGGTCAACTACCTGATCTCGGGGCCGGTGTACGACGCCAAGACACGCGAAGACCTGACCGGCAAGAAGCGCGACGAGCTGCTGCGCGTCGACTTCGCCTCGCTGCCGTTCGACCAGGCGGTGAAGATCGTGCGCGGCGACGGCTCGCGCAGGCTGGTCACTTTCGAGGATCCCAACTGCGGCTACTGCAAGAAGCTGTACCGGGACATCGCCGGCCTGAAGAACGTCACCATCTACACCTTTCTCTATCCGATCCTGTCGCAGGACTCGTTCGAGAAGTCGAAGGCGATCTGGTGCGCCAAGGACCGCGCACGGGCCTGGGACGACCTGATGCTCAACGGCAAGGCGGCGCCGGCGCCGGCCGGCGACTGCAAGCACCCGCTGCAGCAGAACATCGAGCTGGGCCGCAAGCTGGACGTCTCCGGCACGCCGACGATCGTGTTTGCCGACGGCCGGCGGATGCCGGGGGCGGTGCCGCTCGACCGGATCGAAGCGACCTTCAAGGAAATCGGCGGCAAGTAGGCGGCGGGCTAAGCGCCCGGCGCGCGACCGGCCGTCAGCTTCCGAGCAGCTTCTCCGGCGCCACGCCGCGCGGCACCAGCAGCCACGCCTGCACGTCGTGGCGCTGCCTGCCCGCCGGCACCGCCGCCTCGGCGCCGAAACCCCAGAAGAAGTCGAACCGCAGCGGGCCGCGGATCGCCCCGCCGGTGTCCTGCGCCAGCATCAGCCGCCGCAGCGGCTCGCCGCTCACCGGGTGCTCGCTGCTCACCAGCAGCGGCGCACCGAGCGGGATGAAGCGCGGATCGACGGCCACCGAGTAACCCGGTGTCAGCGGCACGCCGAGCGCGCCGAGCGGGCCGGCATTGGGGTCGCCGAGCGGCAGCTCGCGGAAGAAGACGTAGCTGGGGTTCTCGTTGAGCAGCTCGGCAACGCGCCGCGGATTGGCGCGCGCCCACGCCTTGATGCCCTGCATCGACGCCTGTTCGAGCGGCAGCTCGCCGCGCTCGACCAGCACGCGGCCGATCGATCGGTAAGGATGCCCGTTGGTGTCGGCATAGCCGACGCGGGTCATCGAACCGTCGCGAAACCGCACCCTTCCCGAGCCCTGCACCTGCAGGAAGAACGCCTCGATCGCATCGTCCACCCAGAGCAGCTCGGCGCCGCGCAGCCGCTGCTCGGTCAGGTCGGCGCGCGTCCAGTACGGCACCACCCGCTGACCCTTGTCGGACTGCTGCAACCGGCCGCGCAGCCGCTGGTTCGCCAGCTCCGGAAACAGCGGCGACAGGTCGATCGTCAGCAGGTCGGCCGGCGGCCGGTGCAGCGGTACCAGATAAGGCGCGGCCTTCGCCCGGCTGCCGCTGAGCAGCGGCTCGTAGTAGCCGGTCATGCGGCCGCGCGCCTCGGTCGCCAGCAGGCGCTGTTCGGTGCTGCCGTCTTCGAGCGTGACGCTCAGCACCCGATAGGCGTCGAGCCGCTCGCCGAGGAACAGCCGCTGCGCGGCGTCGTCGCCGCTCGGCACTGCAGCGGCGCGGCGGCAGGTCTCACCCCAGATCGCGCGGCGGGCGCCGTGTCGCTCGAAGCTGCTGCACGAGGCGAGCAGCGCCGGCCAGGCGGCGGCCAGGTCGGCGTCGGCGACTCGCGGCAGCGATTCCGGGGCCACCCTTTCGTAGCGCGCCTGGGTCAGCGTCTTGACGGAAGGTGGCGCGGCTGCCGGTGGCGGTGCCGGCGGCGGCACGGTCTGGCAGGCGGCGACGAGCAGCGCCACCGCGAGCGAAGCAAGCGGCGGCAGGCGCCGGCCGTTTCTAGAATGCACCGGTTTCGAACAACGGAGGCGGCCGATGTGGCTGATCATCGCCGAGGCGCTGCTGGCGCTTGGACTGCTGGTGTTCATCGTCTGGTGGACGATGTTCCACGGCCGCCGCAAGCCGCCCCGCAAGTAGCCCTCAGTGCAGCGTGCGCGGCATCGAAAGCACGAACTCCGGGATCGGCGCCTCGAATGCGGTGCCATCCTCGGCGACGCACTGGTAGCTGCCGTGCATCGAGCCGACCGGCGTGGCCAGCGGGCAGCCGCTGGTGTACTGAAACGCCTGGCCGGGTTTCAGCACCGGCTGCTCGCCGACCACCCCCGGGCCGCGCACCTCCTCGATCTGTCCGTCGGCGTCGGTGATGATCCAGTGCCGCGACACCAGTTGCGCGGCCACCTCGCCAGTGTTGCGGATCGTCACGGTGTAGGCGAACAGGTAGCGGCCTTCCTCGGGCTCGGACTGCGCCTCGAGGTACTGCGGCTGCACCTGGACACTGAACTGGTAGCGGGGCATCGGGCGGCGGGCCTTCGTACAATCGTCAGGGTGACTCGTGGAGACTGCCGTGGATTGTCGCATCGCCCCCAGCATCCTGTCCGCTGACTTCGCGCGTTTGGGCGAGGAAGTGCGCAACGTCGTCGCCGCCGGCGCCGACTGGATCCATTTCGACGTGATGGATAACCATTACGTGCCGAACCTGACCATCGGGCCGCTGGTTTGCGAGGCGATCCGGCCGCACGTCGAGGTGCCGATCGACGTGCACCTGATGGTCGAGCCGGTGGACAGCCTGGTGCCGATGTTCGCCAAGGCGGGCGCCAACGTGATCACTTTCCACCCGGAGGCGTCGCGCCATGTCGACCGCACGCTCGGCCTGATCCGCGACGCCGGCTGCAAGTCGGGACTGGTGTTCAACCCGGCCACCCCGCTCGCGTGGATGGACCACGTGCTCGACAAGCTCGACATCGTGCTGCTGATGAGCGTCAACCCGGGCTTCGGCGGCCAGTCGTTCATCGGCCAGGCCCTGGTCAAGCTCGGCGAGGCGCGCGCGCGGCTCGACGCCTACGAGCAGTCGAGCGGCCGTCGCATCTGGCTGGAGATCGACGGCGGGGTGAAGGTCGACAACATCGGCGCCATCGCCGCTGCCGGGGCCGACACCTTCGTCGCCGGCAGCGCGATCTTCGGCGCCAAGGACTACAGGGCGACCATCGAGGCGATGAAGCAGGCGGTCGCCGCGGCGCAGGCTGCCAGCGCGCGCGCGCGGGCCGAGCAGCAGCGGCGGTACACGAGCGCATGAGGCTGTCGCAGTTGCATGGCGTGCTGATCGACCTCGACGGCACGCTGATGGACACCGCGCCGGACCTGGCCGCCGCCGCCAACCGGATGCGAGCCGACTTCGGCCTGCCGCCGCTGCCGCTCGAGCGCATCGCCGCCTTCGTCGGCAAGGGCGCCGAGGTGCTGGTGCACCGCGCGCTGACCGACGAGTTCGACGGCCGCGCCGAACCGCAGGCGTTCGCCCGCGGCCGCGCCTCGTTCTACGCGCACTACACGGTCGAGAACGGCGTGCAGGCGATCGTCTTCGACCGCGTGCCGCAGGCCCTGCAGGAACTGCGCCGGCGCGGCCTGAAGGTCGCCTGCGTGACCAACAAGCCGAAGGAGTTCACGCTTCCGCTGCTGGCGAAGATGGACCTCGCGCGGTACTTCGACGCCGTCGTGGCGGGCGACGAGGTGGCGGAAAAGAAACCCCATCCGGCGCTGCTGCTCGAAGCCTGCCGGCGGATGCGGCTCACGCCCGCCGAGGTGATGCTGATCGGCGACTCGGTCAACGATGCGCAGGCGGCGGGCGCCGCCGGTTGCCGCTGCATGCTGGTCGAGACCGGCTACAACGAGGGCGAGGGCGTGGCCGCGCTGGCAGGTGCGCCGGGGCTCGATGCTATAGTCGCGACGCTCGTCGAGGCGGTGCAGTGGATCCTGCAACGGCACCCGGCGCGAGCGCAAAACGCCACGACGCAATGAGTCACCGCAACGTTTCGATGCCCAACCGGGCGATCTGCAAGCCGCACGGCTGGCAGGCCCGGGGGGTCTGGTGCTGGCGAAGCTAGATCTGCCGCCCGGCTGCCGCGCGCAGCATCGATCGTTCAATCCAGGCAGTAGACGTTCGTGGCCGCCGGCCGCGAACACCCCGCAGGTGACGCATGACCGAACTCGAATACAAGGCCCTCGCCGCGCAGGGCTATAACCGCATCCCGCTGATCGCGGAGAGCTTTGCCGACCTCGAAACGCCGCTGTCGCTGTACCTGAAGCTGGCGCGGGCGCAGGGTTCCGGCGCCAACTCCTACCTGCTCGAATCGGTGGTCGGCGGCGAGCGCTTCGGCCGCTACTCGTTCATCGGCCTGCCGGCGCGCACGGCGATCCGCGCCTTCATCGGCGAGCCGGGGCAGCACCGGATCGAAGTGCTCACCGACGGCGCGGTGGTCCGCCAGGAGCGTGGCGACCCGCTCGCCTTCATCGAGCAGTACTTTGCCCAGTTCAAGGTGGCGCTGCGGCCGGGCATGCCGCGCTTCTGCGGCGGACTGGCCGGCTACTTCGGCTACGACACGGTGCGGCTGTTCGAAAGGAAGCTGGCCAGGCCCAGGCCCGACGACCTCGGACTGCCCGACATCCTGCTCGCGCAGACCGAGGAACTGGCGGTGATCGACAACCTGACCGGGCGCGCCTACATCATCGTCTACGCCGACGCGCGTCACCCCGAGGGCTATTCGCGGGCGCGCGAGCGGCTGCGCGAACTGCGGGCGCGGCTGCACCGGCACATCGAGCCGCCGCACACCCGCGCCAGCGTGCGCCGGCCCGAGCGTCGTGACTTCGCCAGGAGCGACTTCCTGCGCGCGGTCGAGCGCACCAAGGAGTACATCGCCGCCGGCGACGCGATGCAGGTGGTGATCGGCCAGCGCATCAGCAAGCCGTACGCCGACGCGCCGCTGTCGCTGTACCGGGCGCTGCGCACGCTGAACCCGTCGCCGTACATGTACTTCTACGACTTCGGCGACCACCAGGTGGTCGGCGCCTCGCCCGAGATCCTGGTGCGCAGCGAGGAACGCGCCACCTCGGCCGGAACCGAGCGCGTCGTCGCGCTGCGGCCGATCGCCGGCACCCGGCCGCGCGGCGGCAACGTCGAGCAGGACGAGAAGCTGGCTGCCGAGCTGCTGGCCGACCCGAAGGAGCGCGCCGAGCACCTGATGCTCATCGATCTCGCGCGCAATGACGTCGGCCGCATCGCCGAGATCGGCTCGGTGAAGGTGACGGAGCAGATGGTGATCGAGCGCTATTCGCACGTGATGCACCTGGTCAGCCACGTCGAAGGCAGGCTGAAGCCCGGCCTGACCAACCTCGACGTGCTGCGCGCCACCTTCCCGGCGGGGACGCTGTCCGGCGCGCCGAAGGTGCGGGCGATGGAGATCATCGACGAGCTGGAACCGGGCAAGCGCGGCATCTACGGCGGTGCGGTCGGCTACCTCTCCTTCGCCGGCGACATGGATCTCGCCATCGCCATCCGCACCGGCGTGGTCAAGGACAACGTGCTGTACGTTCAGGCCGGCGCCGGCATCGTCGCCGACTCGGTGCCGGATTCCGAGTGGCAGGAGACCGAGGCCAAGGCGAGGGCGGTGCTGCGCGCGGCCGAGCAGGTCGAGGACGGCTTCGATGGCGACTTCTGATCCGGTCGACCTGCGCAGCGACACCGTCACCCGCCCTTCGGCGGGCATGCGCCGCGCGATGCATGACGCCGAGGTCGGTGATGACGTGTTCGGCGACGATCCGACGGTCAACCGCCTGCAGGCGCTGCTGGCCGAGATGCTCGGCTTCGAAGCGGGGCTGTTCATGCCGAGCGGCACGCAGAGCAACCTCGCCGCGCTGATGGCGCACTGCCGGCGCGGCGACGAGGTTCTGGTCGGCCAGGCCGCGCACACCTACCGCTACGAGGGCGGCGGCGCGGCGGTGCTCGGTTCGATCCAGCCGCAGCCGCTGGAAAACGAGCCCGACGGTTCGATCGCGCTGGAGCGGATCGCCGCCGCCATCAAGCCCGACGATCCGCACTTCGCGTGCACGCGGCTGCTGGCGCTCGAGAACACCATCGGCGGCAAGGTGCTGCCGCTGCCGTACCAGCACGCGGCGACGACATTGGCGCACGAGCGCGGCCTGGCGACGCACCTCGACGGCGCGCGGCTTTTCAACGCGGCCATCGCGCTGGGCGTGGCGCCGCGCGAGGTTGCCGCCGGCTTCGACTCGGTGTCGGTGTGCCTGAGCAAGGGGCTCGGCGCGCCGGTCGGCAGCGTGCTGCTCGGCTCGCGCGACCTGGTCGCGCGGGCGGTGCGGCCGCGCAAGATGCTCGGCGGCGGGCTGCGCCAGGCCGGCGTTCTCGCCGCCGCCGGCATCTACGCGCTCGAGCACAACCTGGCGCGGCTGGCCGACGATCACGGCAATGCGCGCAGACTGGCCGACGGCCTGCGGTCGATCGGCGCACTGGCGGTGGACGGCCCGCACACCAACATGGTGTTCGTCACGGTGCCGCCGGAGCGGCTCGCCGCCCTCGAGGCTTTCCTGCGCGACCGCGGCATCCTGATCCTGGCGCGTTCGGCCAGCGTGCGGCTGGTCACGCACCTGGACGTCGATGCGGCGGGCATCGAGCGGGCGGTGGCGGCGCTGCGCGAGTTCTTCGCTCGGCATTGAGGGGCGGGTCATGCTGCTGATGATCGACAACTACGACTCATTCACCTACAACCTGGTGCAGTACTTCGGCGAGCTGGGCGAGCAGGTGCGGGTGTTCCGCAACGACGAGATCACCTGCGATGCGATCGCCGGCCTGCGGCCGGACCGCATCTGCGTCTCGCCGGGACCGTGCTCGCCGACGCAGGCCGGAATCTCGCTGGCGGCGATCGAGCGCTTCGCTGGTCGGCTGCCGATCCTCGGCGTGTGCCTCGGACACCAGGCCATCGGCCACGCCTTCGGCGGCCGCGTGATCCGCGCCAAAACGCTGATGCACGGCAAGACAGCGCCGATCGAGCACGCCGGTGTCGGCGTGTTTGCCGGCTTGCCGAGCCCGTTCACCGCCACCCGCTATCACTCGCTGGCGGTCAGCCGCGAGTCGCTGCCGGACTGCCTCGAGGTCACCGCCTGGACTGCCGATGGCGAGATCATGGGGTTGCGGCACCGGTCGATGGCGGTCGAAGGGGTGCAGTTCCATCCGGAGTCGATCGCCTCCGAATTCGGCCACCAGCTGCTGAAGAACTTCCTCTCGCAGGTGCGGCAATGAAGGGCGACCGTATCGGCGCGGTGGTCGTGGCAGCGGCGCTGCTCGCCCCGGTCGCGGCAACGGCGAGTGCGCTGGAACACTGTGCTCGCCTGGCAACGACCAGGCCCGAGGTCGCCGCCTGCCTGGACGCGGGAAGGAAGGCGATGACCGACGCCATGCTGGAGCAGTTCCTGGCGGTCGAGCAGTCGCTGCTCGAACTGGAACGGGTCACGGGTCGCGGCGGCAAGGTGGCGGCGCTGAAGCAGTCGCAGCGTGACTTCGAGCGTTACCTGCAATCGCATTGCCAGGTCGTGCTGCGCTCGTACGACAGCGGCACCGGTGCGGCGCAGGCGCAGCTCGCCTGCGAGGTCGACCTGCTGCGCAGCCGCGCCGAACAGCTCAGACTGCTCGTGTCCGAGCGAACCAAGCCGAAGGAGTAGCAATGTCGATCACCACCAACGAGGCGCTGGTGCGCTGCATCGAGCACCGCGAGATCTTCCACGACGAGATGCTGTCGCTGTGGCGCAGGCTGATGAGCGGCGAGCTGACGCCGGTGCAGATCGCCGGCCTCACCATGGGCCTGCGGGTGAAGAAGGAGACGATCGGCGAGATCGCCGCGGCGGCGCAGATCATGCGCGAGTTCGCCACCAAGGTGCCGGTGGCCGACCACGCCAACCTGGTCGACATCGTCGGCACCGGCGGCGACTCGTCGCACACCTTCAACATCTCCACCGCGTCGATGTTCGTCGCCGCCGCGGCCGGCGCGCGGGTGGCCAAGCACGGCGGGCGCTCGGTCTCTTCGAGCTCCGGCGCCGCCGACGTGCTCGAAGCCTTCGGTGTGAACATCAACCTTGGCCCGGAGAAGGTCGCCCAGTGCCTGGCGGAGACCGGCATCGGCTTCATGTTCGCGCCCAACCACCACGCGGCGATGAAGCACGCCGCGCCGGTGCGCAAGGAGCTCGGCGTGCGCACGATCTTCAACATCCTGGGACCCCTGACCAACCCCGCCGGCGCGCCGAACCAGCTGCTCGGTGTGTTCCACCCGGACCTGGTGGGCATCCAGGTCCGCGTGCTGGAGCGCCTGGGTGCGCGCCACGTGCTGGTGGTCTACGGCAAGGACGGCATGGACGAGGTCTCGCTCGGCGCGGCGACGATGGTGGGGGAACTGAAGAACGGCGAGGTGCGCGAGTACGAGATCCATCCGGAGGATTTCGGCCTGTCGATGGTGTCCAACCGCGGCCTCAGGGTGGGCAACGCCGCCGAGTCGCGGGCGATGGTGCTCGAGGCGCTGGAGAACACGCCGGGCACGCCGCGCGAGATCGTCGTGCTCAACGCCGGTGTGGCGCTGTACGCGGCCGACGTGGCCGGCTCGATCGACGACGGCATACGCATGGCGCGCGAGGCGATCGCCAGCGGCGCGGCCAAGAGCAAGCTCGATGCGTTCGTCGCCGCCACGCAGAAGCTGGCCGCGTGAGCCGGCGCGCCGCCGCGATCCTGCCCGGCTGCGGGTCCGCCGGATGCAGGGGCGCGATCTCGCCGCCGTTGCCGCGCTCGATGCCGCTGCGCTGGTGGTCAACCACGGTTTCGTGCCGCTGATCTCGGCCGCTCGTGTCGATCGCTGGTTTGCCCGTCGCTATTGGGCCGGTCGTCTGCATCGTCCTGACTGGCCGACCTTCGTCGCCGATGGCGGGGGGCAGTTGCTCGGCGCGCTGAGCGTCGACCTGAACCGCGCACGCAACCGGCACATGCCGGTCCGGCGCTGGATCTACCTGCATTCGTTGTTCGTGCTGCCCGCCGCGCGCCGTCGCGGCGTAGCGCGGGCGCTGATCCGGCACGCGATGCGCTGGGCGCAACGACGCGGTGTCGGGGGTGCCGAGCTCGGCATGGCGGCGACGAACCGAAGCGCGCGCTCGCTGTACGAGTCGTTCGGTTTCCGCGTGCAGGAGGTCACGATGGCACGCCGCCTGCCACAATTGCGCTGATGAGCGACATCCTGCGCAAGATCCTCGCCGTCAAGCACGAGGAAGTCGAGTCGGCGAAGGCGGTCGAGCCGCTGTCAATGCTGCGCGAGCGCGCCGCCGAGCGGCGCGACCTGCGCGACTTCGAGGGTGCGCTGCGCGCCCGCGTCGGCGCCGGCCGCGCGGCGGTGATCGCCGAGGTGAAGAAGGCCTCGCCGTCGAAGGGCGTGCTGCGCGAGAGCTTCGACCCGGCGGCGATCGGCGCCAGCTATGCGCGCGGCGGCGCGGCCTGCCTGTCGGTGCTGACCGACGTGCAGTTCTTCCAGGGCGCGCCCGACTACCTCGACGACGCGCGCCGCGCCAGCGGGCTGCCGGCGCTGCGCAAGGACTTCATCGTCGACGAGTACCAGGTCGCGCAGGCGCGCGCCTGGGGTGCCGATTGCATCCTGCTGATCGTCGCCGCCCTCGCGCCTACGCAGCTGCTCGAACTGGAAGCCGCGGCGAGAGAGCTCGGCATGGCGGTGCTGGTCGAGGTGCACGACGCGAAGGAACTCGAGGACGCACTGGCGATGCGGACGCGGCTCGTCGGCATCAACAACCGCAACCTGCGCACGTTCGACGTCTCGCTTCGGACCACGCTCGACCTGCTGCCGCGCATCGACGGCAGCCGGCTGGTGGTCACCGAAAGCGGCATCCTCTCGCCGGCCGACGTCGCCACCATGCGCGCCGCCGGCGTGAACGCCTTCCTGGTCGGCGAAGCGTTCATGCGCGCGCCCGATCCGGGCGCCGAACTGGCGCGACTGTTCGGCTGAAATCGCTCGGCTACGTCCTGGCCGTGTCCGGCAGCCAGACTGCGGCGGCCAGGGTCACCACGGCGATGCCCGCCATCATCGTCAGCAGGAAGCCGAAGCCGGAGCTCTTCACCAGCGGGCCGAGCAGGTAGACGGCGAGCGAACTGATCGAGAACGACAGCGCCAGCCGCGCGCCGGCCACGCGCGAACGGATCCGGTCGTCGACGAAGCGCAGGATGATCGCGTCGACGAACGGGATCGCGCCGAACACCACGCCCATGAACAGCACGATCAGCACGAAGAAGGCCCAGCCCTGCGCCTGCGCGGCGAGCAGCAACAGCGGCACCTGCAGGGCGACGATCGCGAGCAGCAGGCGCCTGATCGGGAAGCGATCGATCAGGTTGCCGACCAGCACCTGGGCGAGCGAGGCGATCGCGTAGACCAGCGCCAGCAGAACGCCGAGCAGCGCCGGGTCGGCGACGACCGCGGCCATCCGCTCGCGCAGCAGTTCGGTGTTGCCGTTGGTGGTGAAGTTGAACAGCAGCGCGCTGGTGGTGGCGATCACGGTGATCACCGCGACCACCCGCACCAGCACCGCCGCCGGCAGCGCAGTGGTCGCTGCCTTGCGCCTGGTCGGCGGCTCGCCTTCCGGCGGGGAGAAACGCATGAACAGAAAGCCGCAGCCGATCGACACCAGCGCCGGAACGACGAACGCCGTGCGCCAGCCGAAGTACTTGACCAGCACGCCGGTGACCAGCGCTGCCAGCGCGATGCCGAGATTGCCGGCCAGGCCGTTGATGCCGATGGTGCGCCCGGGCCGCCGGGCATCGCGCAGCAGCATCGGGATGCCGACCGGGTGGTAGATCGACGAGAAGACGCCCATTGTGGTCAGCGCCACCGCGATCTGCCACGGGCCGTTGGCCATCGCCACCAGCAGCAGCGAGGCACCGAGGCCGAAGAAGAAGGTCAGCATCATCGGCCGCCGGCCCCACGTGTCGCCGAGCCGCCCCGCCGGCAGCGAGCCGAAGCCGAAGGCGAAGAACGCGCCGGTGGCGTACGGCATCAGGTCTTCCCAGCGCGAGAAGCCGAAGTCGACGGCGATGCTCGACACCGCGGTGGCGAAGATCAGCAGCACCCAGTGATCGATCGCGTGCGCCACGTTCAGCAGCAGTTCCCAGGCGGCGCGTCGTTCGTGCACTTCGGCTGAGGCGGCGCTGACGGAGCTCATTGCGGCGGCATGACGTGCGGGGTGCGGCAAGTTTAGGGCCGCCGGCGTGCCGGTATCGTTTCGCCTGCCGCGGCGGTGCTGCCGTCGCCTTGCCCATGCTGCCGAAGCCCCTCAGCGAACAGATCGCCGCCCTGCCACCGGACTGGCGCCCGCTGGCCGAGCGCTTTGCCGCGTCGGCGCAGGGCGTGGCGCTGCAGGCGTTCATCGCCGGACGGCGGGCCGCCGGCGCGACTATCTATCCGCCGCGTCCGCTGCGCGCGCTCGAACTGACGCCGCGCGGGCAGGTGCGCGCGGTGATCCTCGGCCAGGACCCTTACCATGGTGCCGGCCAGGCGCACGGCCTGGCGTTTTCGGTGCCGGACAGCGTGCGCCCGCCGCCGAGCCTGCGCAACATCTTCCTCGAACTGCACGGCGACCTTGGCTGTGCGGTGCCCGCTTCCGGCAACCTGGAGCGCTGGGCGCGGCAGGGCGTGCTGCTGCTCAATGCCGTTCTGACCGTCGAGGACGGTCGGCCGGGAAGCCACGCCGGCAAGGGTTGGGAGGCGTTCACCGACGCGGTGATCGGCGCCCTGGCCGACGACCTGCAGCCGAAGGTCTTTCTCTTCTGGGGCGCCCTGGCGCAGGCCGGGCAGCCGCGGGTTGCCGCAGCGGCGCGGAACCACTGCGTACTGAGCGCCAACCATCCCAGCCCGTTGTCGGCTCGCCGGCCGCCGCAGCCGTTCCTCGGCTGCCGCCACTTCTCGCAGGCCAACGCGTTTCTCGTCGGCCACGGGCGCGGCGCGGTCGACTGGTGCGGCGGCTAGCGAGGCCGAGCGCGGTGCTTCTAGCGCGCCGGCAGGGTCCTTCTTCCGGCGTCGACCGGCGCAAAACGGAATGGCGCGGCGAGCGCCTCGATGATCCGCCCGTCGCGGTCATACAGATCCGGCCGGAACTGCAGTTCGCCGGCGGCGACGGTGGCGGTGAAGTAAAGCAGCATCACCGGCACCTGGCGGCGCACCGGCACGGTCTGCGTCCTGCCGCCGGCGATCGCTTCGGCGAGCTGCTGCTCGCCCCAGTGCTGCGGATCGTCGATCAGCAGCACGGCAAGGTCGAGCGGCCTGTCGATCCGGATGCAGCCGGAGCTGAAGGCACGCACCGTCCTGTCGAACAGCCCGCGCGACGGGGTGTCGTGCAGGTAGACGGAGTGCTCGTTGGGAAACATGAACTTGACGGCGCCCAGCGGATTGTCCTGTCCCGGCGCCTGCACGACCTGGTAGGGGAACGTGCGCGGCTGGCCGCGATAGCTTTGCCAGTCGACCGTCGCCGGATCGAGCGGCCGTCCGGAACGATCAAGCACTCGCATGTGGTGCCGCTGCAGGTAGGCCGGATCGCGGATCACCTTCGGCAGCACGTCCTGGCGCAGGATGGTCGGCGGCACGTTCCATTCCGGATTGAGCACCAGGTACTTCATCGGTGCGCGGAACTCCGGCGTGGTTCGGTAAGGCCGTCCCACGACCACCCGCGCCTGCCAGGCGAGCACGTCGTCCAGCCAGAGCTGCGCGTTGAAGCCGGCGATGTCGACCAGCAGGTAGTCGCCGGCCAGTTCGCGCGCCACCCAGCGCAGCCGCTCCAGGTTGGCGCGCACCTGCGCAATGCGTTCGGCGACCGTGGCGTTGAGCGCCGCGACGGTGGCGCGGCCGGCCACGCCGTCGGCCTCGAGGCCGTGGCGCGCCTGGAAGCGTCGCAAGGCGGCGTCGAGTCCGTCGTCGAAAACAGTGCCGAAATCGGCGTCGGTGGTGGAGCCGGCCAGATCGCCGCTTGCCCGCAGCCGCGTGCGCAACTGCTGCACGCGCGGGCCGGTCGAGCCGCGCTGCATCTTCGGCCCGTCGTCGACCCGCGGCCAGCCGCCGCGCTGCGCGATGCTGCGCAACTGCGCCAGCGCGGCGCGCAGATCGCGGTACGCCGCCAATCGCGGCGCGAGCCCGTCGAGCGCAATGGCCGGATCCGGCTCGGCCAGCAGGTGCGCCAGCGTGTCGGCTGCATCGGCCCCGTCGAGACTGCGGGCGAAGTTCCAGCCGTACTGCAATCGGCGCGGATCCGCCTTGCCGAAGTACAGGTGATAAGCCAGTCGAACGAAGGCGTCGGTGAGCAGCAGGTCGCGCTCGGCCGCCTTCTGCGCGCGGTCCGCCGCTTGTGCCGGGTCGCGCAGCGGTTCTGCGTGGTAGTCGTGTGGGACGAGCCCATGCGTCGCGCTCGCTTCGACGGCGCGGATCAGCGACGCGGCTCGCTGCGTATCGGCCCACAACGGTTCGAATCCCCGCTTCTCGTACAGCGAGGCGATCAGGGCGCGCGCACCGGTCGAACCGGCGCCGATTGGCGGTTCGTCGCTGCTGCGCAACTTCTCGACTGCCAGCCGCAGCGCCTCGGTCGGCGGCGCGCCGGCAGCAGCGCTGGCGAGCGCTACCCAGCCGAGCAGCAACGCGGCCAGCGCCCTCGACGACTTCGGCACCGTCGAGTAGCTGTGGACACCACGTACCGTATTAATGGGTTCGGCCAAGGGATGCCGGGCGGGCGGCACAGGTACCATCGGCCCCTTTGAAAAGCGGGTTTTCCGGTCGAGCCACATGCAATCAGTTACAGAGTTCCACGGCGCAGCGCGCCGTCGCGCCATGCGCACGTTCGGCTGGGCAGCGTTGTCGCTGGCGCTGCCGTTCGCTCCCGCGGCGTGGGCCGCGGCGCCGCGGGCGATCTCCTTGTATCACACGCACACCAGCGAGCGGCTGAACGTCGTCTATTACGAAGGCGGCGAATACGTACCGGATGCGCTGACCGAGCTGAACAGCATGTTGCGCGATTTCCGCACGGGCGAGGTCTGCCAGTTCGATCCGGCACTGTTCGACCAGCTTCATGCCCTGAATCTGGCCTGCGGCGAGGGAACCTACGAGGTCGTTTCGGCCTTCCGTTCGGCGCAGACCAACAGCATGCTGCGCCAGCAGAGCAGGCGGGTCGCCAAGGACAGTCTGCACGTGCGCGGACGCGCCATCGACGTGCGCCTGTCAGGCCGCGAGACGCGCCGGTTGCGCGACGCCGCGCTGTCGCTCAGGCAGGGTGGGGTCGGCTACTACGCACGCTCGAACTTCGTGCACCTGGATACCGGGGCCGTCCGCTCCTGGTGACGCCGGCGGGGCGCCTGGCGCCTCCGCCATCCGCAGCAACGTCGGTTCGGTCGCAGAGAGGGCCGCGGCAAACCCTTCAGTGGGTGATCGACACGAGCACGCTGCACGGCGCGTGCTCGATCAGCGCTGGCGACGTCGACCCGCGCCACCAGCGCGCCGCCCAGCTGTCGAGGTGCTTGTGGCCGATCACGACCAGGTCGGCGCCGATCTTCTTCGCGCAGGCGGTGATCTCGGTGACCGGCTCGCCGACCACGACCTGGCCGCGCGCCGGGTAGCCGGATGCGGACAGCCGATGCAGTCCATCGTCGAGGATCGCCTGGAAACGGCGGCGCTCCTCGTCCTCGCTTTCGTTGATGTACAGGCCGCCCTCGAGGCCGGCGTAGGTCGTCGCCAGCCGCGGCATCACGGCGACCAGATGCAGCTCGGCGTGGCTCCACTGGGCGATGTCGAGTGAATCGAGCAGCGCTTTCTGCCCGGACTCGGAGCCGTCGTAGGCCAGCAGGATGCGCTTGTACATAGACCCTCCCCGCGGTTAGATCAACGCGATCGGCGTCCGACGGGCGTGTCGGAGGCCGGTAACCGCCGTACCGGCGGCGAGCGCAATCGTGACCGGTTTCGCCCTGCCTGCGCAATCGGCAGGGCGTCCATCACAGCGACTTGACGATCGACAGCAGCGTCCTGAACTGCGGGTCCGTGCCGCTGCCCGCCCACTCGAACAGCACCGTTTCGCAGCCGGCGAGCACGCAGCCGGCCCGCTGCATGCGACGCAGCGCAAGCTCACGGTCGGCCTGGCGCGCCTCGCGCGAACCAACCGCGTCGGCGACGACCACGACGTCGAAGCCGTGCTCGCGCAGTCCGAGCGCCGTCTGCATCACGCACACGTGCGCCTCCATGCCGGTGATGACGATTCGCGCCCGCCCCTGCTGGCGGACGAGGGCGACGAACTGCCGGTGATCGGCAGCGCCGAAGCAGGTCTTCTCGAAGATCTGGCCAGCGGCGAAGCGGCTGCGCAGCGGCTCGATCACCGTGCTGATCTGCGCCGGGCAGTGCTCGGTCAGCAGCTTCGGGATGCCGAAGAGCCCGGCGGCGTCGAGCAGCGCCTCGGTGCGGCGGATCAGTTGTTCGTGACCGGCGACGTGCGGCGCCAGCTTGCGCTGGATGTCGATCACCAGCAGCAGCGAGTTATCGCGATTGGTTCGCATCTGCGACCTACTTGGCGAGACTGCCGGCGTCGGCTGCCGCAGCGGCAGCGCGGCGGGGCGGCGTCGGCCTGGGCACCGGCACCGTCTGCACGAGCGGCAGTTCGGTCATCTGGCAGCCGGCGACGCAGCAGCGGCCGGGCTGCCGGTTGCGCGTGATCTTGCGGGTGGCGTCGGCGAGCACGCCACGGTCGAGCAACCTCTCGACGAGATCGACCTTGCTGCCGATCGGGTAGTTGCGGAAGATTTCCGTCTTCATCGCGTCGGGGGAGCCGCCGCCGTGCAGGCTGATCAGCGAGTACCAGCCTGCCTGGTAGGAAGCGGTCAGGTCCTCGATGAACCGCGCCGCCTCGATCCGCTTCTCGTAGGGGATGTCGCTGCGCGCGGTCAGCACCTCCGACAGCCGCCCGGCGGTTGCCGGGTTGTGGTCCTCGTCGGGGCCGGGCAGGGCAACGATCAGCCCGCCGGAGACGTGGTGCGCCAGCCGGTGCATGTCGTAGATCTGGGTCGACAGCAGCAGCTTGCCGATGTTGGCGAACACCGGGTCGGGCATGACGTTGCCTGCGGCGCTGCGCTCGCCATACACCGACGCGGCCACGCCGCAGGCGAAGAAGCCCTCGACGATCTTGATCAGCTCGACCATCGCGTCGCGCAGGTTGTAGTGGCTATCCAGGTCGAGGCCGTTGGCCTCGGTCATCAGCGCGCCGGCGCCGATCAGCAGGTCGCCGAATCCGGCCCGTGCGCCGATGCAGGCGTGCCGGTGCTGGCTGGTGTAGCTGGTGAGCATCGGCGTCACCTCGGACCATTCGCCGGCGAGGAACACGCGCTCCCACGGAACCTCGACCCGGTCGAACAGGCACACGCCGGTGGACTGGCCGAACCTGGCGCTGAACTTGGCGGCAGCCTCGCCCGGCCGCCCGGCGGGGCGGGCGACGATGGTCAATCCACTGGCGTCGATCGGCACCGCGCAGGCCACCGCGAAAGCTGCGTCGTCCTCGCTCATGCTTCGCCCGGGCAGCACCAGCAGCTCGTGCATGTAAGGCGCGCCGGTGACGATGGCCTTGGCGCCCGAGATGACGATGCCGCGGGGGCTTCGCCCGACGATATGCACGTAGCTGTCCGGGTTCGGCTGCCGGCTCGGACGCAGCGAGCGGTCGCCCTTGGCGTCGGTCATCGCCACCCCGAGCGTCAGGTCGTTGCCGTAGACGTGCTCGAGATACGCCTTCAGCCGGGCGTGATAGTCGCTGCCGTGCGCCGCATCGGTGCGATAGGTGCCGTCGAACAGCGCGTTCAGGGCGTCGCCGCCGAGGTAACGCTGGGCGCAACCGGTCTCCTGGCAGACGAGCCGCACTGCCTCGAGCCTGTTCAGCAGGTCCGCCGTGCCGTGCGCGAGCGCGATCATTCGGTTCACCGGCGCCTCGAAACCGGGCACGCTGGCCTGCATCACCGGCGCCAGGTCCGCCGCCAGGGCCATCTCGTAGGTTCTCGCCACTGCCGCCACGCCGGGCGCCAGCTGCGCGGCGTCTGCCACCGAGTCGATGCGCTCGCCGTCGACGAACACGGTGGGCCGCAGCCGTCGAAGCGACTCGCGGTAGGCCTCGGCGGACATCAGCATCGGTGGTCTCCGGGCGGTGAACCGGTCAGGGCGTGGCGAACGCAGGCATCGCCGGCGCCGGCTACTGTAGCGCCGGGCGCGCGCTGCGTGCAGTCGCTGGCCTGCCCGGCGTGCTAGGTCGCTGGTGTGTCGATGTCGAGCAGGCAGCCAGGGTCGTCGACATCGATCAGCAGCGGCGGGTGGTTGGCCAGAACGCTGCGCGCGCCCGCATCGCCGGCCAGCGAAAGGAGCTCGGCCCGGCAGTCGCGACCGAAACCCACCGGGTGGCCGCGCTGTCCGCGGTGCCGCGGCGCGACCGCCGGGTGGCCGTGCGCGAGAGCGTCGCGCACGGCGGCGATCGTCGCCGGCGACACGCCCGGCATGTCGGCCAGCGCGATCACCCAGCCCGCCGCGTCGCCGCGCGCCCGCACGCCGCAGGCGAGCGAGTGGCCGATGCCGCCTGCGGCCTCCGGACAGACGACCAGCTGCGCTCCCTCGGCGGCGAGCAGCCGGTGCAACGCGACCTGCGGCTCGCCATCGGCGGGGCGAACCACTGCGATGACGTCGGCAACGGCCGCGCGCAGGTTGCGCAGCGCCGCCACGGCGATCGGCAGCTCCGCCGAATGCCCTGGCGCCACCTGCAGCAGCTTCAGGCGCTCGCCGCTCGGGTCGTAGCGGCGGCCGATGCCGGCGGCCAGCAGCACGCCGACGATCGGGTGAACGGGCTGCACGGCCAGTCGGCGCGGCTGCTCGTGGTCCGCGTCGCTGGCGGTCAGGGGCGCCCTACTTGCCGTAGAAGCGGCCGCAGCCGTTCGCCATTTCGGCCCACGGCGCCGGTGCCAGCGCGCCCTGCGCGTTGCCGACCACCTCCGTGTCGGCCACCCCGCTGGCGCGCAACGATCCGGTGATGGTCGCACCGCGCAC
The DNA here is from genome assembly GCA_016716275.1 of Burkholderiales bacterium. Classification (GTDB taxonomy): domain Bacteria; phylum Pseudomonadota; class Gammaproteobacteria; order Burkholderiales; family Burkholderiaceae_F; genus JADJWR01. The sequence goes on from JADJWR010000001.1 coordinate 466,675, forward strand.
GGTGCCGGTGAAGTGCTGCGTCACGCCCTTGGCGTCGGCGAACGCGAAACGGATGGCATCGCCCTGCAGGGAGGCGCCCACCAGCGGCTGCTTGCGGCCGCCGACCGCCACTTCGCCGCCGATCTTCTGGAAGCTCTGGGTGAGCGAGGCGGTGAACTCGACGCTGCCGTTGCCGTTGCGGAAGTTCCAGCTGCCGCCGACGCGCGCCGGCACGATCCAGAGGTAGGCGTTGCGGTACTCGACTTCGAAGGGTTCGTCGGCATCCCACTCGCCCATCGTGAACGAGTGCGAGGCGACGCGGGTGCCGGGCTTCATCGCCAGCAGCCGGTGCCGCACGCACAGGTTCAGTTCGGGCAGCAGGTACATGGTGACCACGGTGGCCTTGCTGAAGTCCTCCTTGAAGATGTCGCCCTGGACGATCTTCACCTTGTCGGTCACGCCCTCGGCCTGCACGTAGCACTGGGCGAGCCTGGCCATCTCGGGGTTGTACTCGATGCCCAGCGCGGTGGCGCCGAACTTCTTGCCGGCGGCGATGGCGATCTTGCCGTCGCCGGCGCCCAGATCGACCACGTAGTCCTTCGGCGTGACCTTCGCCATGGTCAGCATCCTGCTGACCAGTTCGTCGGGAGTCGGCACCCAGATGACATCCTTGCCGGCCTGGCCGACCTGCGGCTTGTAGTCGCGCTCGCACTCGGCGCGGGTCTTTGCTTCGGCGGACACGCCACATGCAAGCCACGAGACGGCGGCGATGGCTAACAGCGGTTGGGCGAAACGCATGGGTTCAGTGCTCCTGTCGGCTTGTACGGATGGCGAAGTTTGGCACGTGCAAGACTGCGTCTTCAGCCGCGGCGGGCGAAGCGTGCGAACAGCCAGGCGATCACGCCGGCGACCATCAGGTAGGCGCCCCAGTGCAGTGCATTGCGCGAGTGGGCGTAGGTGAGGCTCGAGTAGAGCAGGTAGCCGCAGGTGCCGACGAACACCAGCGGCAGGATCGGATAGCCGGGCACCCGGAACGGCCGCGCGCGCAGCGGGTCGCGCAAGCGCAGCACGAACAGGGCGATTCCGGTAAGCAGGAAGAAGAACCAGAAAACCGGCGCCGTGAACTCGACCATCGTCTGCACGCCGGCCTTCTCGATCGTGCCCAGGCCGATCAGCGCCAGCGCGATGGCCGCCTGCACCAGGAAGGCGCGCACCGGTGCGTCGCGGCGGCCGTCCCAGCGGCTCATGAAGGAGACGATCGGCCAGTCGCGCCCCAGCGCGTAGTTGGTGCGCGCGCCGACCAGCATCGTCGCGTTGATCGACGTCAGCGTCGTCAGGGCGACGACGACGCCGATCAGCACGCCGCCCGCCGGACCGAAGCCCGCCGTCATCACATCGGCGCCGACCGCCTTGCTCTTTGCCAGGCCGTCGAAGCCGAGGCCGTGCAGCATCGCCAGCACCACCAGCAGGTAGACGGCGGTGATCAGGGCGAGTGCGCTGACCAGCGCCTTCATGATGGCGCGGTTGCCGCCCTTGACTTCGGCCGATATGTAGGCCGCCTCGTTCCAGCCGCCGAACGTGAGCAGCACGAAGACCATCGCCAGGCCGAAGGCGGCGGGGACGCCGCCGGCCGGCGGCCCCTCGACCGGCGACGGCGCGCGGCCGCCCAGGAAGGAGGCGGCACCGGCGATGGCGACCAGCGCCAGGCCGGCGATCAGCAGCATCGTCAGCACGTTCTGTGTCCGTGACGACTCGCGTAGGCCGACGATGTTCACCGCCGTCAGCGCCACCACGGTCAGCACCGCATAGATGGTCGACGAGTGGGCGCCGAGCGACAGCACGCGGCTCATGTAGTCGCCGAATATGAAGGCGAGCATGGCGATCGAGCCGGTGGTTATCACCGTGACCCGGGCCCAGGCGAAGAAGAACGACAGATCGCGGCCGTAGGCGCGGGTCAGGAAGTGGTAGTCGCCGCCGGCGCTCGGGTAGGTCGTTGCCAGTTCGGCGTAGACCAGCGCACCGATCAGCGACAGCACGCCGCCGGCCAGCCACGCCACCAGCATCCATTGCACCGAACCGGTGACACCGGCCACCAGCGGCGGCATCGAGAAGATGCCGCCGCCGATCACGATGCCGGTGACGATCATCACCGCATCGAAGACAGTCAGTGCGGGTCGCGGCGCCTCCTCGGCGGCGGCGCTCCGGTCGCTGGTCGCTGAACTCATCGCTTCCTTCCTGGTCGGCCAAGAAAAAGCCCCGCCAGCGGCGGGGCTCGGCGCGCCGGCGCGCCAGCTAGCTGCGCTTGCCGCTGACCCTGATCTCGGTGCTGCCCGGGCCACGCAGCGTACCGGTGATCTCGCTGCCGCGCACCGTGCCGGTCAGTGTCCGCGTCTGGCCCTTGTCGTCGTTGAAGGCGAACTTGATCTCCTCGCCGCGCAGGGTGGCGCCGACCAGCGGGTTCCTGTTGCCGCCCATGCCGGCCTCGCCGCTGACGCGCTGGAACTTCTGCGTCATGGCGACGCTGAAGGTCGTCTTGCCGCCGTCTTCGCGAAAGGTCCAGTCGCCCTCTACCCTGGCCGGGACGATCCACAGGTAGGCGGTCCGGTACTCGATCTCGGCAGTCTCGTCGGCTTCCCAGTCGCCCATGCTGAACTGATGCGAAGTGACGCGCGTGCCGGGCTTCATGGCGAGGATGGTCGGCCGCAGGCGCATGTTCAGTTCGGGCAACAGGTACATGGTGACCACGGTGGCCTTGCTGAAGTCCTCCTTGAAGATGTCGCCCTGGACGATCTTCACCTTGTCGGTCACGCCCTCGGCCTGCACGTAGCACTGGGCGAGCCTGGCCATCTCGGGGTTGTACTCGATGCCCAGCGCGGTGGCGCCGAACTTCTTGCCGGCGGCGATGGCGATCTTGCCGTCGCCGGCGCCGAGGTCGACCACGTAGTCCTTCGGCGTGACCTTCGCCATGGTCAGCATCCTGCTGACCAGTTCGTCGGGAGTCGGCACCCAGACGACGTCCTTGCCGGCCTGGCCGACCTGCGGCTTGTAGTCGCGCTCGCACTCGGCGCGGGTCCTGCCATCGGCCGCGCTGCCGAGGGCGAGCAACGAGATGGCGGCAACGGTGATCAGCGTTTGGGTGAAGCGCATCGGTTCAGGTCTCCTGTGGGGTACGGAAAGCTCGGCCTGCCATGCGGTGGCGATCAGGCCGACAGGTCGAAAGGCAGATTGCGCAGGCGCTTGCCGGTGAGGGCGGCGACCGCATTGGCCACTGCCGGCGCGATCGGCGGCGTTCCGGGTTCGCCGACGCCTGCGGGGGCGGCAGTGCTCGGCACGATGTGCACCGACATCGGCGGCATTTCGTCGAAGCGCAGCAGCGGGTAGTCGGTGAAGTTGCCCTGCTCGACGCGACCGTCGGCAAGCGTGATCTTGCCGTAGAACGCTGCCGACAGGCCGAACACCACCGCCGACTGCAACTGCGCCTCGATGGTCAGCGGATTGACCGCCGTGCCGCAGTCGATCGCCGAAGTGACCCGGTGCACGCGGATGCGATTGCCGTCGACCGAAGCTTCGACCACGTGAGCGCACACCGAGCCGCGGCTTTCGTGCATCGCGACACCGCGGCCGCGACCCTTGGGCAGCGGCCTGCTCCAGTCGGACTTGTCGCGCACCAGCGCGAGCACCGCGCGGTGACGCGCCTGCTTGGTGTCGAGCAGCGCAAGTCGGTAGGCGATCGGATCCTGCTTCGCGGCGGCGGCCATCTCGTCGATCAGCGTCTCCACGACGAAAGCCGCGGGCGAGTGGCCGACCGAGCGCCACCACAGCACCGGCACGTTTGCTTCCGGATGGTGCACCGACACCCGCATGTTCGGCAGCCGGTACGGCGTGTCGATGACGCCTTCCGACGTCATCGCGTCGACGCCGTCCTTCAGGTACAGCTTCTCGAACGCCGTTGCCTTGCTGATCGACTGCCCGACGATGACATGCTGCCAGCCTGCCGGCATGCCCTTGTCGTCGAGCCCCACGCTGACCCGGTGCACTTGCTGCGGCCGGTAGTAGCCGCCCTTCATGTCGTCCTCGCGCGACCAGATCACCTTGACCGGGCCGACCACGCCGGCCTTCCGCATCTCGACGGCCACGCGAACGGCCTCGACGACGTAGTCGGCTTTCGGATTGGCGCGCCGGCCGAAGCCGCCGCCGGCGAAGGTGGTGACCAGTTCGACCTGTTCCTGCTTGAGCTCGGCCGCAGTCGCCGCCAGCACCTGGTCGACGGTCTGGAACTGCGAGCCGCACCAGACTGTCATCCTGTCGGCCTGCAGGTCGACCGTGCAGCTCAGCGGCTCCATCGCGGCGTGCGCAAGGTACGGGAAGGCGAACTCGGCATCGATCCGGCGCGCCGCCCCTGCGACCGCGCCGGCGTCGCCGTCACTACGGGCTGGCAGGCCCGGCTGCAGTGCCAGTTGCCGGTACTGCGTCAGCTGCTCGGCAGTGCCGATACCGATCGGCAGCGCCCACTCGATCGCCAGAAGATCGCGTCCCTGCTTTGCCGGCCAGAAGCCATCGGCAACCACGGCGACGCCGGCTCCGCCCCGATCGACCTGCACCGGCAACACCGCCACGACGCCCTTGACGGCTTTCGCCTTCTCGGGGTCGACCTTGGCGGCCCGGCCGCCGAACACCGGCGGCCTTGCGATCACCGCCACGCGCAGACCAGGAAGCTTCTTGTCGATGCCGAACTCGGCGCGGCCGTCGACCTTCTCGCGCGAGTCGAGGCGGCGCGTCGGCTTGCCGAGGATCTCGAAGTCCTTCGGATCGGCCTTGATCCCGGCCCGTGCCGGCGCCGGCACCTGCATCGCCGCCTCGGCCAGCGAGCCGTAGGACGCCCGCCGCTTCTGGCCGCCGATCTCGATCACCATGCCGGCGCGGGTGTCGATCCGCTCGGTCGAGACACCCCACTGCTTGGCCGCTGCCTGGATCAGCATCAGGCGGGCGGTGGCGCCGATCGTGCGGTACTGCAGCCAGCTCGACGAGATCGAGTCCGAGCCTCCGGTGGCCTGGATGCCGTACCGAGGATGCGCGTAGACGGCCGCCGTCGGCGCGTGCTGCGCCCGAACCTTGTTCCAGTCACAGTCGAGATCCTCGGCGACCAGCATCGCCATCGACGTGAACACCCCCTGACCCATCTCGAGCTTGTTGATCAGGACGGTGACCGTGTCGTCGGCGCCGATGCGGACGAATGCCGCCGGCGCAGACGCGGCCGCCGCCGGCGCTTGCTGTGCGTGCGCGAGCCGGCCGCCGCGCCCGCCGCCGGTCGGCAGACCAATGGCCAGCAGCAGGCCGCCACCGGCGATGCCGGTTGCCTTGAGGAAAGCGCGTCGCGAAAGGCGGCGCGCCCGCTCGGTGGTCAACGATTCGACGATGCCGGTGCCGGCCACGGGAAGGAGTCTGCGCACGTTCGCTCCTCAGCCGAGGGTTTTTGCCGCGTCCTTGATCGCGGCGCGGATGCGCGCGTAGGTGCCGCAACGGCAAAGCACCGCCGACATGGCCTCGTCGATGTCGCGGTCGCTCGGGTTCTTCCTGTCGCGGAGCAGTGCGGTGGCCACCATCACCTGGCCGGACTGGCAATAGCCGCACTGGACGACGTCGTTGCGAACCCAGGCGTTCTGCACGGCACGGCCGATGCGGTCCGACTCGATGGCCTCGATGGTCGTGATGCGGGCGCCGGCGACGGACGAGATCGGCGTGACGCAGGCGCGGCGGGGCTGGCCGTCGACGTGCACCGTGCAGGCGCCGCAGGCGGCAACGCCGCAGCCGAACTTGGTTCCGGTCAGCCCGAGGTTGTCGCGCAGCGCCCACAGCAATGGGGTCGACGGGTCGGCATCGACCCGCATCGCCTGCCCGTTGATGTTCAGTTCGATCATTCGAGCGTCTTCCTCGTCGGGTTCGCGACCCATTGCCCGCTGGCGATGCTTCCCCCGTCCGCGCGGCGGCGCAGCCTACCGGATGTGGACCGACTCCGTTGGCCGCCTCGGCGATGGCTAGGCGTTGACGTTGACGACCACCCGCCCGCGCACCTTGCCGGCGAGCAACGCGCCCGCCACCTCGATGGCCTGGGCCAGTCCGACCTCGCTGGTCAGCGCGTCGAGCTTCGAGCGGTCGAGGTCTGCGGCAAGCCTCTGCCAGGCGTCCTGCCGGCGCGGCTGCGGGCACATCACCGAATCGATGCCGATCAGCCGCACGCCGCGCAGGATGAACGGCGCCACCGTGGCCGGAAAATCCATGCCCTGCGCCAGGCCGCAGGCCGTCACCACGCCGCCGTAGCGGGTCTGGGCGCAGGAATTGGCCAGCGTGTGCGAGCCGACCGAGTCGACCACGCCGGCCCAGCGCTCCTTCTGCAGCGGCTTGCCCGGCGACGACAGCTCGGCACGGTCGATCACCGCGCTCGCGCCGAGCGCCGACAGGAACGACGCCTCGGCGGTCCTGCCGGTGCTGGCCACCACGCGGTAGCCCCAGCCGGCGAGGATCGAGACAGCGATCGAACCGACCCCGCCGGAGGCGCCGGTGACGAGGACTTCGCCGTCGACCGCCTCGACGCCCTGCTCGCGCAGCGCCAGGCAGCACAGCATCGCCGTGTAGCCGGCCGTCCCGATCGCCATCGCCTGCCGGGTGCTCAGGCTGGCCGGCAGCTTCACCAGCCAGTCGGACTTGAAGCGCGCCCGCTGCGCCAGCCCGCCCCAGTGCTGTTCGCCGACCCCCCAGCCGTTCAGCACGACCCGGTCGCCCGGCGCGAATCTCGGGTCGGCGCTCTCCAGCACGCTGCCCGCCGCGTCGATCCCGGCGACCATCGGCCATCGGCGAACCACCGGTCCCTTGTTGGCAAGCGCCAGCGCGTCCTTGTAGTTGACGGTCGAGTAGTCGACTGCGACGGTGACGTCGGCGCCGGGCGTGGCAGCGCGCAGTTCCTCGTCGGACAGTTCCGCGACGCGTGCGGCGAACTGATCGTCCGACTTGGTTAGCAGAATCGCCTTTGTCGTCATTGCCCTCTCCTCAGAGTGACCCAGCCAGCGCAATGGCCAGCGCCAGTGTGGCGCCAACGGTCAGCCGCGTGCGCAGTTCGAGATAGCCGCGATGGTTCGATGCGTGCTGCCGCAGCAGGGCGCCGTCCATCAGACGGGCGAGCAGCAGATCGGCGATCAGCAGGGCGAACACCAGCCACGCCGCAAAGCCGACGAACAACAGGACGAGCGCCAGCCAGCCGAGCAGCGACGGCATCACGCCCCACAGCAGCGACTGCCGCGCAAGCGGCAGTCGCATCTCGGCACCGGACAGCGCGAGGCCCCAGTGGACGGCGCCGAGGAACGACAGGATGACGGCCGCGTAGGCGGCGAGGGACAGCCGGGCGAGGGAGGCGATGGCCAGGCTGCCGGCGGCCGCGCTGTCCGGCAGCCAGGCAAGCACCGCCAGCGCGAAGAACGGCAGCAGGCCGAGCATTCCGAGCGTCTGCGCGACGCGCAGTGAGGCGAGGCTGGTCATCGGGGCGGGCGGCGGATGGGTGCGGTGAGCCTGACGTCGAAGCGGTGCCGGAGCGGCTGGCGGCGTGGCGGAAGTCTATCGGCCGACGGTGCCGCGGGCGATGCCGGCCTCGGCGTCGGGCGGCGGCGAGTACGCTTCGAACCTTGCCGCCCCGTGACCGCCGCAGCGATTCGCCGGCGGCCGATTCAACCCACGATGGAGCCCGCTGTGAACTACGAAAACATCCTGACGACCACGCAGGGTCGCGTCGGTCTGATCACGCTGAACCGACCGAAGGCGCTGAACGCCCTGAACGACAGGCTGATGGACGAACTCGGCGCCGCGCTGCGGGTGTTCGATGCCGACGACGGCATTGGCGCGATCGTGATCGCCGGATCGGAGAAGGCCTTCGCGGCCGGCGCCGACATCGGTGCGATGAAGGACTGGTCCTACATGGACGTCTTCAAGACCGACTACATCACGCGCAACTGGGAAGAGATCAGGCGTGTTCGCAAGCCGGTGATCGCCGCGGTCGGCGGCTTCGCGCTGGGCGGGGGATGCGAGCTGGTGATGATGTGCGACATCGTCATCGCCGCCGATAGCGCGCGCTTCGGTCAGCCGGAGATAAAGCTCGGCATCATCCCCGGTGCGGGCGGAACGCAGCGCCTGCCGCGCGCGGTCGGCAAGGCCAAGGCGATGGATCTGGTGCTGACCGGCCGCATGATGGATGCGCAGGAGGCCGAGCGTGCCGGCCTGGTCTCCCGTGTCGTTCCCGCCGCAAAGCTGCTGGAGGAGGCGCTGGCCGCGGGCGAAGCGATCGCGCAGTTCTCTTTGCCGGCCGTGATGATGGCCAAGGAAGCGGTGCAACGCGCCTACGAAGCGCCGCTGAGCGAGGGGCTGCTGTTCGAGCGGCGGCTGTTTCACTCGCTGTTCGCCAGCGTTGACCAGAAGGAGGGCATGTCCGCCTTCATCGAGAAGCGGCCTGCGCGTTTCCAGCACCGCTGAGCGCCTTACGGATCAGGGACTTGGCTGGGACTGGGAAACCCCTCTACCGGGCGATTTGACAGGGCGGTTTCGACTCTTCATAATTTCCCTTCTCTGCTGATCGCCAAGCCTTGCGGCGCACAATCACCGCGGTCCGGTCAGCTCGATCTTTAACAACTGAAACAGCCGATAAGTGTGGGCGCTTGATGACAAGGCGCGGCCACCGGGTGCGGTCTCACGCCAATCCCGCTGGAAATGCTCAATGCATCAGGTGCTCAAACACGAATGAAGGGGATCATCAGATCCACTTCGATTCCGTGAGTGAGCGACGTACACAGTAGTGTGCGAAAAGGTTCGAACTGAAGAGTTTGATCCTGGCTCAGATTGAACGCTGGCGGCATGCCTTACACATGCAAGTCGAACGGTAACGCGGGGGCAACCCTGGCGACGAGTGGCGAACGGGTGAGTAGCGCATCGGAACGTGCCCAGTAGTGGGGGATAGCTCGGCGAAAGCCGGATTAATACCGCATACGACCCACGGGTGAAAGCGGGGGACCGCAAGGCCTCGCGCTATTGGAGCGGCCGATGCCCGATTAGCTAGTTGGTGAGGTAAAGGCTCACCAAGGCGACGATCGGTAGCTGGTCTGAGAGGACGACCAGCCACACTGGGACTGAGACACGGCCCAGACTCCTACGGGAGGCAGCAGTGGGGAATTTTGGACAATGGGGGAAACCCTGATCCAGCCATGCCGCGTGCGGGAAGAAGGCCTTCGGGTTGTAAACCGCTTTTGGCAGGAACGAAACGGCGCCCGCTAACACCGGGCGCTAATGACGGTACCTGCAGAATAAGCACCGGCTAACTACGTGCCAGCAGCCGCGGTAATACGTAGGGTGCAAGCGTTAATCGGAATTACTGGGCGTAAAGCGTACGCAGGCGGCTGTGCAAGACAGATGTGAAATCCCCGGGCCCAACCTGGGAACTGCATTTGTGACTGCATGGCTAGAGTCCGTAAGAGGGGGGTGGAATTCCACGTGTAGCAGTGAAATGCGTAGAGATGTGGAGGAACACCGATGGCGAAGGCAGCCCCCTGGGATGAGACTGACGCTCATGTACGAAAGCGTGGGGAGCAAACAGGATTAGATACCCTGGTAGTCCACGCCCTAAACGATGTCGACTAGTTGTCGGGTCTTGTATCTACAGACTTGGTAACGCAGCTAACGCGTGAAGTCGACCGCCTGGGGAGTACGGTCGCAAGATTAAAACTCAAAGGAATTGACGGGGACCCGCACAAGCGGTGGATGATGTGGATTAATTCGATGCAACGCGAAAAACCTTACCTACCCTTGACATGGCAGGAACTCCGCAGAGATGTGGAGGTGCCCGAAAGGGAGCCTGCGCACAGGTGCTGCATGGCTGTCGTCAGCTCGTGTCGTGAGATGTTGGGTTAAGTCCCGCAACGAGCGCAACCCTTGTCACTAGTTGCTACGAAAGGGCACTCTAGTGAGACCGCCGGTGACAAACCGGAGGAAGGTGGGGATGACGTCAAGTCCTCATGGCCCTTATGGGTAGGGCTTCACACGTCATACAATGGTCGGTACAGAGGGTCGCCAACCCGCGAGGGGGAGCCAATCCCAGAAAACCGATCGTAGTCCGGATTGCAGTCTGCAACTCGACTGCATGAAGTCGGAATCGCTAGTAATCGCGGATCAGCATGTCGCGGTGAATACGTTCCCGGGTCTTGTACACACCGCCCGTCACACCATGGGAGTGGGTTTCACCAGAAGCCGTTTGCCTAACCGCAAGGAGGGCGGCGACCACGGTGAGATTCATGACTGGGGTGAAGTCGTAACAAGGTAGCCGTATCGGAAGGTGCGGCTGGATCACCTCCTTTCACGAGTTTGCGTCTCGATTCTCGCGCCCACACTTATCGGTTCGTTTCTCGCAAACAGCGAGTGGCGCAGGGTGGCACGATCGTCTCAGACCGCCTGGCGTGGCCGGGCCGAGATCCAAAGCAACGGGACTGCCCGGGTCTGTAGCTCAGTCGGTTAGAGCACCGTCTTGATAAGGCGGGGGTCGTTGGTTCGAATCCAACCAGACCCACCAGCGATTCTCAATCGGGGGTGTAGCTCAGTTGGGAGAGCGCCTGCTTTGCAAGCAGGAGGTCATCGGTTCGATCCCGTTCACCTCCACCATCGGACGAAAGCGCAGATGAAAGCGTGCCGCGGCATGCTTCCATCTGGCCTTTTGGCCAGGCTGTTTCGATCTTTAACAATTCGGAAGAAGCAAAGCGCATCGGTCCCTGATGAGAGGGGCCGATGACGGGTTGTGATTGCATTCAAACTCTCAGCAAACTTGAGAACGGCAACGCGGTCGCTCCATGACCGTCGTCGAAAGGCGGCAGGGTTATAGGATCAAGCGACTAAGTGCATGTGGTGGATGCCTTGGCGATCACAGGCGATGAAGGACGTGGCAGCCTGCGAAAAGCTCCGGGGAGTCGGCAAACAGACATCGATCCGGAGATGTCCGAATGGGGAAACCCACCCGCAAGGGTAGCCCGCGCTGAATTCATAGGCGCGTGGCGGCGAACCTGCTGAACTGAAACATCTAAGTAGGCAGAGGAAAAGAAATCAACCGAGATTCCGAAAGTAGTGGCGAGCGAAATCGGACCAGCCTGTGCGTTTTAGCTTCTGTTCTAGCCGAGCGGTCTGGAAAGGCCGGCCATAGTGGGTGATAGCCCCGTAGGCGAAAGAACGGAAGTGGAACTGAGCGCACGACAAGTAGGGCGGGACACGTGAAATCCTGTCTGAAGATGGGGGGACCATCCTCCAAGGCTAAATACTCGTGATCGACCGATAGTGAACCAGTACCGTGAGGGAAAGGCGAAAAGAACCCCGGGAGGGGAGTGAAATAGATCCTGAAACCGCATGCATACAAACAGTAGGAGCCCGCAAGGGTGACTGCGTACCTTTTGCATAATGGGTCAGCGACTTACATTCTGTGGCGAGCTTAACCGAGTAGGGAAGGCGTAGCGAAAGCGAGTCCGAATAGGGCGTCCAGTCGCAGGGTGTAGACCCGAAACCAGATGAGCTATCCATGGCCAGGTTGAAGGTGGGGTAACACTCACTGGAGGACCGAACCAACTACTGTTGCAAAAGTAGTGGATGAGCTGTGGATAGGGGTGAAAGGCCAAACAAATCTGGAAATAGCTGGTTCTCCCCGAAAACTATTGAGGTAGTGCCTCGCGTATCACTCCGAGGGGTAGAGCACTGTTATGGCTAGGGGGACATGGCGTCTTACCAAACCATGGCAAACTCCGAATACTTGGAAGTGTCAGCGCGGGAGACAGTGCACCGGGTGCTAACGTCCGGACACGAAAGGGAAACAACCCAGACCGCCAGCTAAGGTCCCAAATATCGGCTAAGTGGGAAACGAAGTGGGAAGGCTAAGACAGTCAGGAAGTTGGCTTAGAAGCAGCCATCCTTCAAAGAAAGCGTAATAGCTCACTGATCGAGTCTTCCTGCGCGGAAGATGTAACGGGGCTAAGCCGGTAACCGAAGCTGCGGATGTGCGCGCAAGCGCACGTGGTAGGGGAGCGTTCTGTACGCCTGCGAAGGTGGCTCGAGAGGGCTGCTGGAGGTATCAGAAGTGCGAATGCTGACATGAGTAGCGTTAAAGCGGGTGAAAAGCCCGCTCGCCGTAAGCCCAAGGTTTCCTGCTCCACGTTCATCGGAGCAGGGTGAGTCGGCCCCTAAGACGAGGGCGAAAGCCGTAGTCGATGGAAAGCAGGTCAATATTCCTGCACCGACGTCCAGTGCGATGGGGGGACGGACCGTTGAAGATCATCCGGGTGTTGGATGTCCCGGTTTCCGATCGTAGGTGGCCAGCAGGCAAATCCGCTGGCGTATCACCGAGGTGAAGGATCGAGTGGCGTAAGCCGCGAAGTGATTGGATGTGGTTCCAGGAAAAGCCTCTAAGCTCCAGCTGGACGCGACCGTACCGCAAACCGACACTGGTGGGCGAGCTGAATATGCTCAGGCGCTTGAGAGAACTCGGGAGAAGGAACTCGGCAAATTGACACCGTAACTTCGGAAGAAGGTGTGCCTTTGTAGCGTGACGGGAGAGACGCCCGAAGCGTGAAGAGGTCTCAGAGAATCGGTGGCTGCGACTGTTTATTAAAAACACAGCACTCTGCAAACACGAAAGTGGACGTATAGGGTGTGACGCCTGCCCGGTGCTGGAAGGTTAAGTGATGGAGTGCAAGCTCTTGATCGAAGCCCCAGTAAACGGCGGCCGTAACTATAACGGTCCTAAGGTAGCGAAATTCCTTGTCGGGTAAGTTCCGACCTGCACGAATGGCGTAACGATGGCCACACTGTCTCCTCCCGAGACTCAGCGAAGTTGAAATGTTTGTGATGATGCAATCTCCCCGCGGCAAGACGGAAAGACCCCATGAACCTTTACTGTAGCTTTGCATTGGACTGTGAACCGATCTGTGTAGGATAGGTGGGAGGCTTTGAAGCGGCGCCGCTAGGTGTCGTGGAGCCAACGTTGAAATACCACCCTGATTTGTTTGCGGTTCTAACCTTCGCCCGTTATCCGGGTGGGGAACAGTGCATGGTAGGCAGTTTGACTGGGGCGGTCTCCTCCCAAAGGGTAACGGAGGAGTACGAAGGTACGCTAGGCACGGACGGAAATCGTGCTGATAGTGCATAGGCAAAAGCGTGCTTGACTGCGAGACCTACAAGTCGAGCAGGTGCGAAAGCAGGTCTAAGTGATCCGGTGGTTCTGTATGGAAGGGCCATCGCTCAACGGATAAAAGGTACTCTGGGGATAACAGGCTGATACCGCCCAAGAGTTCATATCGACGGCGGTGTTTGGCACCTCGATGTCGGCTCATCTCATCCTGGGGCTGTAGCCGGTCCCAAGGGTATGGCTGTTCGCCATTTAAAGAGGTACGTGAGCTGGGTTTAGAACGTCGTGAGACAGTTTGGTCCCTATCTGCCGTGGGCGCTGGAAGATTGACGGGGGCTGCTCCTAGTACGAGAGGACCGGAGTGGACGCACCTCTGGTGTACCGGTTGTCACGCCAGTGGCATTGCCGGGTAGCTATGTGCGGAAGAGATAACCGCTGAAAGCATCTAAGCGGGAAACTTGCCTGAAGATTAGTCTTCCCGGAGGCTTGACCTCCCTGAAGGGTCGTCCGAGACCAGGACGTTGATAGGCTGGGTGTGGAAGCGCTGTGAGGCGTTAAGCTAACCAGTACTAATTGCCCGTGCGGCTTGATCCTATAACCGTGCTGCCTCGTTCTTTGGAGGCTGAGAGCACCGCAGACATGACCCCGCGCGACCGATTCCCCGAGTCGGCGCGCCGCTGCTTCTTCCGAGTTGGATCTTTCGCGGATCGCCGCAGGGCGTGAAGCGGAAAGGTCGTCCCCTTTAGCCTGACGACCATAGCGAGGCGGTCCCACCCCTTCCCATCCCGAACAGGACCGTGAAACGCCTCAGCGCCGATGATAGTGGGATGTATTTCCCGTGAAAGTAGGACATCGTCAGGCTTGCCCAAAGAAAAAGCCCCGGCCGTTTCGGCCGGGGCTTTTTGCTTTCCGTTGCACCTCAGGCGCGCACCCTTTCTCCGGCGGAATCGTAGGGTGCATGCAGCGAAACAGATGCCGGCAACAGTTCGCCGGCGAGATCGACCTGCCAGGAGCCTGACCGTATCCAGGCGCCATCGGCCGGGCCGTCGGGACTGCTGACCAGCCCAAGGGCGACCGGGCGGCCGAGCGTGTGGCCGAACGCAGCGGAGGTGACGAAGCCCGTCGGCCGGCCGTCGCGGAGGATCAGCTCGTTGCCCCACAGGTTCGTTGCGGGCGCGTCGATCACCAGCGAGACGATCCTGCGTCGAGCGGCCTGGGTGCCGCCGGCGGACCTGAGTCTGTCCAGCGCTGCGCGGCCGCGAAAGTCTCCCTTTTCCCAGTTCACCGCGAAGGCAAGCCCGCCCTCGAACGGATTGATGTCCGGCGTCAGCTCGCGGCCCCAGGCTCGGTAGCCCTTTTCCAGCCGCAGCGAGTCGATCGCGTAGTAGCCGGCGTTGCGCAGGCCGAGGTCGGCGCCCGCGGCAACGACCTCGTCGTACACCGCGGCGGCGAACTCGACCGGCACGTACAGCTCCCAACCCAGTTCGCCGACATAGGTCAGGCGCGTCGCCCGGACTGTCGCGTAACCGACGTCGATCGGCTTCGAGGTGCCGAAAGGAAACGCCGCGCTGTCGAAGCGGCCGGTCGACACCCGCGACAACAGCTCGCGCGACGCCGGCCCCATCACAGCCAGCATCGCGTACATCGAGGTGACGTCGGTCACCGCGCAGCGGGGCCATTGCGGCATCGCCAGCAGCGCGCGCTCGATCACGTCGCGGTCGCGCACTGCCTGGGCGCTGCCGGTGACGATCAGGTACTCGTCCCAGTCGACGCAGGTGACCGTGAAGTCCGATTCGTAGCCGCCGCGCTCGTTCAGCATGCCGGTGTAGACGGTGCGGCCCGGGGTGGTCGGCACGTCGTTGGCAACCAGGTACTGCAGCACCGCGTGCGCATCGGCACCCTTGACCAGCAGCTTGGCGAACGAACTCATGTCGAACAGCGCCGCCCGCTCGCGGCAGGCGGCGTGCTCGGCGGCGACCCACGGGTGCCAGTTCTGGTGGCCCCAGCCGTACTCGATGGTTGCCTGGCGGGGCGTCGGGGCGAAGAAGTTCGCCCGCTCCCAGCCCATCTTCGAGCCGAAGCAGGCACCGGCGTCGCGCAGCTGCGCGTACAGCGGCGAGCGGCGGAACGGCCGCGCCGACTCCAGCTCGCGGTTCGGCCACGGCATCCTGTAGTGCAGGCCCAGCACCTCCTTGATCCGGTCGGGCAGCCAGCGCTCGTTTGCATTGAACTGGCCGAAGCGGCGGATGTCGACCGGCCACAGGTCCAGCGTCGGCTCGCCCTGCACGATCCACTCGGCGAGCGCTCGGCCGGCGCCGCCGCCGGAGGCAATCCCCATCGAGTTGAAGCCGCAGCCGACGTAGAGATTGGCGATCGCCGGCGCCGGGCCGAGGATGAAGTTGTTATCGGCGGTGAACGATTCGGGGCCGTTGTAAAAGGCCTTGATCCTCGCCTCGCCGAGCGCCGGCACACGCTGCACGGCGTTGTCCATCAGGATCTGAAAGGCGTCCCAGTTGTCCGGCAGCAGCTGGAACTCGAAGTTCTCCGGGATGCCACCCCGGTGTGCTGCCGACTGCAGCCAGGGCGTGGCGTCGGGCTCGAAGCCGCCCATCAGCAGGCCGCCGACCTCTTCCTTGAAGTAGATGTAGCCGTCGGGGTCGCGCATCACCGGCAGGTCGCGGGTAACGCCGGCAATCAGGTCGGTGACGATGTAATAGTGCTCGCAGGGGAAGAGCGGCACCGCCACGCCGAGCTCGCGGCCGAGCGCACGGGACCACTGGCCGCCGCACAGCACCACCGTCTCGGTGGCGATCGATCCGGTCTGCCCCTGCTTGTCCCGCCACTGAAGGGCGCAGATGCGCCGGCCAGCAGCGCCGCCCTGATGGACCGCCCTTTCGACACGCACGCCTTCGATGATCGTCACGCCCGCATTGCGCGCCCCCTTGGCGAGCGCGATGGTCAGGTCGGTCGGGTTGGCCTTGCCGTCGCCCGGCAGCCACACTGCACCCTGCAGATCGGCGGTGTGCATGATCGGGTACAGGCTGCCCGCTTCGGCAGGCGACAGAACATCGCAATCGACGCCGTAGGCGCGCGCCACCGCGGCCGTGCGCTTCAGCTGCACCATCCGCTCGGCCGTGCGGGCCACCGCCAGCGAGCCGCACTGCTTCCAGCCGGTGCCCAGCCCCGTCTCCTGCTCGAGCCGCGCATACAGGTCGGTCGAGTAGCGGATCAGCCGGGTCATGCTCTCCTGGGTGCGCAGCTGGCCGACCAGACCGGCGGCATGCCACGTCGTGCCGCAGGTCAGCCGGCCCTGCTCGAGCAGCACGACGTCGCGCTGGCCGAGCCGCGCCAGGTGGTAAGCGACCGAGCAGCCCATGATGCCGCCGCCGATGATTACGATGCGCGCCTGACTTGGCACGGTGGCCGATGAGTCGTTGGTCATTTTCGTTCTTGTCCGGTACGGGGCTGGATTCGCCGGACATTGTGCCGTCACTGCCGCGGCACGGGGCGAGCGCCGGGCGTTGCGTTCGGTCAGAGGACCGCGAGATCGCCGCCGCTGCGGTTTGGCGAGATCGGCGCGTCGCCTTAAAGTGCGCGTTGCCAAGAAGGGAGACAGACAATGGCTGATTACAGAACCGAGGACCTGAGGACCGTGGCCCTAGTCGGCCACGGGGCGGCAGGAAAGACCACCCTGGCCGAGCAGCTGCTGGCCAAGTCCGCGATGATCGGCGCACCGGGTGCGGTCGAACGCGGCTCCACCGTGTCCGACTTCGATCCTCAGGAGAAGGGCGCGCTGCATTCGCTGCGCTCCTCGGTCCTGCACTGCGACTACAAGGGATCGCGCATCCACCTGATCGACACGCCGGGCTATCCGGATTTCCTCGGCCAGGCGATCGGCGCGCTCGACGCGGTGGAGACCGTCGCGGTGGTGGTCAGCGCCACCAACGGCATCGAGCTGGTGACCCGCCGCATGATGGCCTGGGCCAAGGCGCGCAACCTGTGCCGGATGATCATCGTCAACAAGATCGACCATGAGCACGTCAACCTGCCGGCGCTGCTCGACGAGCTGCAGGAGGCCTTCGGTGCCGAGGTCCTGCCGATCAACCTGCCGGCCGACGGCGGCAACCGGGTGATCGACTGCTTCGACCACGACCAGGGGACGGCGGACTTCCTGTCGGTGGCCGACGTGCACCGCAAGGTGATGGAGCAGGTGATCGAGGTCGACGACGCGGCGATGGAGAAGTACCTCGAAGAGGGTGCCGTCGACCCGACGACGCTGCACGCGCCGCTCGAGAAGGCGCTGCGCGAAGGGCACCTGATCCCGGTTTGCTTCGTCTCGGCGCGCACCGGTGCCGGGATCGAGGATCTGCTCGACGTGATGGCGCGCCACCTGCCGAATCCCGCCGAGGGCAACCCGCCGCTGTTCTTCAAGGGCGACGGCGAGGCGGCCGATTCTTTCCGCTCCGAGCCCGATCCGGGCAAGCACGTGCTGGCGCACGTCTTCAAGGTGGTCAACGACCCCTATGTCGGCAAGATCGGCATCTTCCGCGTGCACCAGGGAACGATCACCAAGGACACGCAGCTGTACGTCGGCGAGAGCAAGAAGGCGTTCAAGGCGGGTCACCTGTTCACCCTGCAGGGCAAGGACACGGTCGAGGCGCCGAGACTGGTGCCCGGCGACATCGGCGCGGTGGCGAAGGTCGACGACGTCGTCTTCGACTGCGTGCTGCATGACTCGCACGACGAGGACTTCATCCGCATGAAGCCGCTCGAGTTCCCGAAGCCGATGTTCGGACTGGCCATCGCGCCGCGGCGGCGCGGAGACGAAGGGCGGATCTCCGAGATCCTCGCCAAGATGGCGGCCGAAGACCCGACCCTGTCGGTCGAGCACGACGCGCTGACCAACGAGACGGTGCTGCGCGGCCTCACCGAGCTGCACTTGCGCAGCATCCTCGAGCGAATGAGCTCGCAGTTCAAGCTGGAGATCGACACCCGCCCGCCGCGGGTGCCCTACCGCGAGACGATCGCCGCGGCCGCCGAGGGACATGCCCGGCACAAGAAGCAGACCGGCGGCGCCGGCCAGTTCGGCGAAGTGTTCCTGCGCGTCGAGCCGCTGCCGCGCGGCTCGGGCTTCGAGTTCGTCGACCAGGTCAAGGGCGGCGTGATCCCGTTCAACCTGATCCCGGCTGTCGAGAAGGGCGTGCGCGAAGTCCTGGCGACCGGTTACGTCGCCGGCTATCCGATCCACGACCTGCGCGTGACGGTTTACGACGGCAAGCACCATCCGGTGGACAGCAAGGAAATCGCCTTCGTTTCGGCGGGCCGCAAGGCGATGCTCGATGCGCTGCCGAAGGCCAGGCCGATCGTGCTGGAGCCAATCGTCAACGTCGAGATCGTCACGCCAGACTCGGCGATGGGCGATATCACCGGCGATCTGTCGTCGCGCCGCGGCCAGGTCACCGGCACCGGCAACCTCGCGGTGGGCATGATGGTCGTGCAGGGGATCGTGCCGCTGGCCGAGCTGGAGGGCTATGCAGGGCGCCTGAAGGCGATGACGCAGGGCAGCGGCAGCTACTCGATGGAGCTGGCCGACTACCAGCCAGTGCCGCCGGGCGTGCAGCAGCAGCTGGCCGCCAAGTTCAAGCGCAAGGAAGAGGACGAGTGACGGCGGGCTCCGGTACGCCGGCAGCGATGTCGGATCAGGCGGCGCTCTGCGACGAACGCAGCGCCGCCGGCTTGACGCCGGCTGACGCCGGCCTGCCTCAGGCGAACGACTCGTCGGGGCGCAGGTAGCGCCACTGACCGGCCGGCAGTGCGCCGAGGGCGACGCTGCCGATGCGCACGCGCTTCAGCCCGACGACTTTCAGTCCGACCGCCTCGCACATGCGGCGGATCTGCCGCTTTTTGCCTTCGCGCAAGACGAATCGCAGCTGCTCCTCGTTCTGCCACGACACCTTGGCCGGCCGCAGCGGCACGCCGTCGAGCGACAGGCCGTGGCGCAGCAGCTGCAGCCGGTCGGCGGGAAAGACCTTGCTCAGCGGACCATCCTGCTGCCCATCGGTCCCCGTCACACGGACCAGATACTCCTTCTCGATCGAGGAGTTCGCACCGATCAGCTGCCGGGCGATGCGGCCGTCCTGCGTCAGCACGAGCAGGCCGGTCGAGTCGATGTCGAGCCGTCCGGCGACCGCCAGCCCGCGCAGATGCGCGCGCGAGTACTCGACCCGTGCCCGGTCGCCGGGCCAGCGGTTTTCCGGGGTCACCAGTGCGATTGCCGGCCGGTAGCCGTCCTCGGCCTGACCGCTGACCAAGCCGACCGGCTTGTGCAGCAGGATCGTCACCAGACCCTCCTGCGCGCGGCGGGCGCACGGATCGATCTCGATCTTCTGCTCGGGACGGACGCGGGCACCCAGCGTGTCGACCACCGCGCCGTCGACGCGTACCCAGCCGGCGGCGATCCACTCGTCGGCCTCGCGCCGCGACGCCAGTCCGAGTTCGCTGATCCGTTTCGACAGCCGCGGCCCGGCCGCGTTGCCGGCAGGGATAGCGGCGGCGCGCTTCTCGCGCGCCGCGGGATTGTCGGCGGCAGCACGGCCGTGGCGGCGCAGCGTCATCGAGGGCGATGTTCGACGGAGAAAGCGGCAAGTGTCGCATTGAATCCGGCGCTTCCAGCCGCATGTTCTGAGCCGGCCATTCCGAGGGTGCCGCGATGATCCTTTCCTGCCCGCATTGCCAGGCGAAGAACCGCGTCAAGTCCGAGCGCTTCAACGACGACCCCAGCTGCGGCAGTTGCGGTCAGCCGCTGCTTGCCGGCAGGCCGGTGGCGCTGACGCAGGCGAACTTTGCCGACGTGCTTGCCGCGAGCCGGCGGCCGGTGGTGGTCGACTTCTGGGCGGCCTGGTGCGCGCCATGCCGCGGCTTTGCGCCGGTGTTCGAGCAGACGGCAGCCGGCCACCCGGAGTGGCTGTTCGCCAAGGTTGATACCGACGCCAACCCGCAGCTGAGCCAGCAACTGTCGATCCGCAGCATCCCGACGCTCGCCGTGTTCCGCGACGGCGGGGTCGTCGACCGCCTCAGCGGTGCGCTGCCGGCCGCGCAGTTCGAGCAGTGGCTGGCCGCCGCGTTGCGCTGAGAACTCCGACTCCGACGCCGGTCTTCAGGGCGTGCGCAGGTGCCAGGCCTTCAGTCGGGTGAACGTCTCGATGCCGTAGGTCGACAGCGTCAGGCCGATGCCTGAGTGCTTCACGCCGCTCCACGGCAGCCGCGGGCTGACGCGGTCGCAGCAGTTCCAGTAGACGCTGCCGGCGGCGACCTGCGCCAGGATTCGCTCGGCGCGCGCCGCATCCTGCGTGTAGACGCCCGCGGTGAGACCGTACTCGGTCTCGTTCATCAGCCGTACCGCTTCGTCGTCACCCGCCACTTTCTGGATGCCGATGATCGGGCCGAAGCTCTCCTCGCGCATCAGCGCCATGCCGTGATCGACCTGGCTGAACACGGTCGGCTCGAACCAGTTGCCCGGCGGGTCGAGCCGGCGGCCGCCGGCGAGCAGGCGCGCGCCCTTGCGGCGGGCGTCGGCGACCTGCGCCTCGAGCACCTCGAGCTGCGCCTCGCGCGTCAGCGGGCCGATGTAGCTCGACTCGTCGGTGGGGTCGCCGATCCGCAACCCCTTCACTTCCCTGACGAAGGCTTCGACAAAGGCGTCGTGGATTCTCTCGTGCACGTAGATGCGTTCGACCGAGCAGCAGCTCTGGCCGGTGTTGTACATCGCCCCGTCGGCGAGCGACGTCGCGGCGCCGGCGATGTCGACGTCGTCGCACACGTAGGTCGGGTCCTTGCCGCCGAGCTCGAGCTGCAGCCGGATCATTCGCGGCCCGATGGCCTGGGCGATCTTCGCGCCGGTCGCGTGCGAGCCGGTGAAGAACACCCCGTCGACCGGCTGCGCCAGCAGCGCGCCGCCTGCCTCGCCGGCGCCGACGATCACCTGGAAGACGTCCTGCGGGACGCCCGCCGCGTGCAGCAGGTTGCCGATCTCCAGGCCGGTCAACGCCGCGTATTCGCTCGGCTTGTACAGCACGCCGTTGCCGCCGAGCAGCGCCGGCACGAAGACGTTCGCGCCGACGAAGTACGGGTAGTTCCAGGCCGAGATGTTGGCGACCACGCCGAGCGGTTCGTAGGTGATGCGCTCGCGCATGCCGTCGGCGTCGAACACCGCTCGTGCCGCCAGCGTTTCGCCGGCGGCACCGAGGAAGAAATCGATGCGGCCGAGCAGGCCGTTCAGCTCGTTGCGCGACTGGCGGATCGGCTTGCCCACCTCGGACGTCAGGACCGCCGCCAGCCGCTCCAGGTGACCGACGACGCCTTCGCGAAAGCGCCGGATACAGGCCAGCCGATGTTCCAGCGGCAGCCGAGCCCAGGCCGGCTGGGCGGCGCGCGCGGCGCGGTACTTCACGGCCACCGACTGGGTCGTGTCGGTCGCGAGCTCGGCGATCGTGCTGCCGTTGGCGGGGTTGGTGACTTTCAGCATGGGTCGCGGCGATCGTCGAGAAGCGGCGGGGTTCAGCCGGCCGCACTGCAGGCGGCCATGAAGTCGGCGAGCAGCGGCGCGCCGGAAAGCAGGTGCGCATTGTCGCCGACGTGGAATTCCGGATGCCACTGCACGCCCGCCACGTACGGCTGCCCGGCGCGGCGGAACGCCTCGATCACGTCGTCCGGCGCGCTCGCCTCGACGACGAACCCCGGCGCGAGGCGCCGGATGCCCTGGTGGTGCACGCTGTTGACCGTCGCCGTGGGCTGTCCGGGGTAAAGCTGCGCCAGCCGCGTGCCGGGCTCGATCGCGATCTGGTGATGATTGCGGTCGTACAGCTGCGCGCTGCGGTGAAACAGCGGCCCGGGCTTCTGCAGCGCCAGGTCCTGGTAAAGCGTGCCGCCGAAGGCGACGTTCAGCACCTGCAGGCCGCGGCAGATGCCGAGCACCGGTTTGCCGCGGCCGACGAAGGCGCGCAGCAGTGCGATCTCGTACTCGTCGCGGATGCGGTCGCCGGTCCACTCCGGCCGCAGCGGCTCCTCGCCGTAGCTGCCCGGCCACATGTCGGAGCCGCCCTCGAGCACCAGACCGTCGAGCAGTTCGGCGTAGTCGTCGAGCGTCACGTCGCCGCGGCGCGTCTCGCCGTCGGGCGACGGGATCACCAGCGCGAGTGCCCCCTGCGACTGCACCCAGTGCGCGATCGACTGCTCGACGTACTGCAGCGTCTTGCCGGTGAAGACCGGCCGGTTCGGGTCGGCATGGAAGAAGCAGGCGGAAACGCCGATCTTCAGGCGCTGCGGCATGTCAGTGGCGTCCGGCTGCCCGAAGCCACCGACAGGCTCCTCCGCGGGCGGCGAGCGAAAGCGGGCGTGGCGGTCGCTTCACTTCACATCGCCTGTTCGAAGAAGCGCGTGAAGTCGGCGGCGGTGCACCGTCGCGGGTTGGTCTGGTGGCAGATGTCCTTCTGCGCGATCTCGACCAGCCGGGCGATCTGCTCGCGCTTCACGCCGACCGCCGAGAGGCCGGGCGCGACGGCGATCTCGCGCTTCAGCCCGGCGAGCCATGGCACGAACGCCTCGCCGCTGCCGGCACCGACGACGTGCGCCAGTTCGGCGAACTTGGCCGGCACGGCCTCGTGGTTGAAGCGCATCACCGGCTCGATCATCAGCGCATTGGCCAGCCCGTGGTGCAGGTCGCACACGGCGCCGAGCGCGTGCGCGCAGGAGTGCACCGCGCCGAGGTCTTTCTGGAAGGCGATCGCGCCCATCATCGAGGCCATCATCATGTCGCTTCGGGCGGCGAGGTTGCCCGGCTCGCGCACTGCGGCGGCCAGCGCGCGGGCGGCGATGCGCGCGCCCTCGAGCGCGATGCCGTCGGCGAGCGGGTGATAGGCCGGCGACAGGTAGCTCTCGACATTGTGCGTCAGCGCGTCCATGCCGGTGGCGGCGGTTACCGCTGGCGGCAGCGCCAGCGTCAGTTCCGGGTCGGCGAACACCACCCTGGCCAGCAGCTTCGGCGAGAAGACGATCCGCTTCAGATGGGTGTCGTCCTCGGAGACGACGCTCGAGCGGCCGACCTCCGAGCCGGTGCCGCTGGTGGTCGGCAGGGCGATGAAGTAGGGCAGTTCGTTGGTGATCGCTCTCACCTGCGGGTGGTCCCAGGCGTACTCGAGCACGTGACCGTCGTGCACCGCCATCAGCGCCACCACCTTGGCCACGTCGAGCGCCGCGCCGCCGCCGAAGCCGATCACGCAGTCGGCGCGGTGGGTGCGGTAGGCATCCGCGCCATCGGTCACCTGCGAGGCGGTCGGATTGCCGAACACGCCGGAGAACACGCCGACGTCGAGTCCGGTGCGCAGGTGGGTCATGAATTCCGCCAGCACCGGCAACCTGGCCAGCGCCCGGTCGGTGACGATCAGCGGCCGGCGGAAGCCGTGGTCGCGCAGGTGCGCGCCGGCGAGCTTGCGGGCGCCGGCGCCGAAATGGATCGTGGTCGGGAAGGAAAAGTGGGCGATGGACATGGGCGGGCGCGGCGGTCTGGCTCGTGGCTGCTGGTCAGTGAAGTGCGAAAACGGCATAGCGTAAGCGAGGTGCGGGACCGGCCTTGCGAAGCGCGAATCAGTCGATCCGCACAAAGCGCAGTTTGGGAATGTCGTTCGGCCACGGCACCGCGTGGGTGTTCGGGCGCATCACCCGGTTGATCCGGCGGTGGTACAGCGGCAGCAGCGGCGGGCCGTTCGCCGTCAGCCCGGCCCGCCCCAAGGGCGGCAGGCGGCGGTTCATCCTGCGAACCCCGCCTCCCGCGCCTTCACCAGCGCCACCACCGTCTGGTTGACCGGCGTGGCCACGCCGACCTTCGCCCCTTCGCGCGGGATCGCGCCGTTGATCACGTCGATCTCCGAGCGCCGCCGCGCCAGGTGATCGAGCAGCATCGACGGCCGCGCGTTGCCGATCTTCCCGCCGAGGCGGCGGATGTGCTCGATCGGCTCGCCGACCTGGAGACGGATGCCGGCGGCCTTTGCCACCGCCACCGCCTCCTCGGCGCAGCCGCGCGCGACGCGCCAGGCGTCGTCGTTCGCCATCACCTCGCCGATCGTCATGCCGGTCAGGCAGCAGGTGCCTGAGAAGGTGACGTTCATGATCAGCTTCTCCCACACCATGCGATCGAGGTCGTCGAACAGGGCTACCTTGAAGCCGGCCGACTCCCAGACCGCGGCCGAGGCTTCGAGCGCTGCGCGCGGCAGCCCGGCGAAGGCTCCGAAGCGCACCATCTCCATGCCGTTGTGGTGCACGTGGCCCGGCGCGCGCAGCGACGCGCCGAAGCCGCCTACCACGCCCACCGCCAGCCGGTCCGGCCCGACGATCGGCGCCACCCGCTCGGCCGAGCCCAGCCCGTTCTGGATCGTCTGTACGACCGTGTGTTCGGCGAGCAGCGGCAGCGACGCGCGCGCCGCCGCCTCGACGTCGAAGGCCTTGGTTGCGATGATCACCAGCTCGCACGGGCCGATGCCGTCGGTCGTCGTTGCGGCGTGCAGGCGCACCGTGCGGTCGCCGCTGGCGCCCTCGACGCGCAGGCCGTGCTTGGCCATCGCCTCCGCATGATCCGGCCAAAGCGTCACCGCGTGGACCTCATGCCCGCTGCTCGCCATCAGCGCGGCGTAAACCGAGCCCATCGCGCCGCAGCCGATGATCGCGACCTTGGCCACTCCGTCCTCCTTCGGCTTGCTCGCGTTGACGTGGCGTGGACGAGAATCAGTGGTCCGCCGGGTACTGGACGAGCTGCAAGGCGTTGCCGGCAGGATCGGCGAACGTCGCCAGCCAGCCGCCCCAGGACTGCCGTTCCGGCGCGCTCCGAAAGCGCACGCCGGCCGCGGACAGCTGCGTGTGTGTCTCGGCGAGGTCGGTCACGGCAAGAGACAGCCCGGTGAAACGTCCGACCAGTCCGACTTCGTCATCGCCTGGGTCCCCTGCGACGGCCTCGATCACCAGATCGAAGCCGCCGGCGTCCAGCACCAGGTAACCGTGCTCGCTGCTGTCGTGCAGCAGCCGCAGGCCGAGGACCGAATTGTAGAAGTGACGCGCCGCCGGCAGGTCGTCGACGAAGATCCGCGCTGCGGCGAGCTTCACCTGTGCTGCCTCCGCGTCATTGTTCTACCCGTGCGGTAGACCATGGGCGCGGCGGGGCGCCACGGGTCGCGCCTGCCCGAAACAGCAGTGTGTGCAGCCTGCGTCCATCCGCTCTCTCAGATGATCTCGAAGTAGCGCTTCAGTTCCCAGTCGGTGACGCCGTCCTGCCACTGCCGCCACTCCCAGTCGCGGGTGGCGGCAAAGTGCTCGACGAACTCGTCACCAAGCCAGTCGCGCGCCACCTGCGAGCGCCGGAAGATCTCGGTGGTGGCGGCCAGCGAACGCGGCGCGCGCGGGATGTTCTCCGCACCGACATTGGTGCCGGTGATCGGCGGTGCGGTGAGCTTGAGGTTCTTCTCGACGCCGTGCAGTCCGGCGGCCACCAGCGCGGCCACCGCAAGGTACGGGTTGATGTCGGCGCCCGGGCAGCGGGTTTCCAGTCGGGTGCTCTTCGGCGAGCCGGCGATCACGCGGAAGCTCGCCGTGCGGTTGTCGATGCCCCAGGTGGGTTTCACCGGCGCCCAGAAGCCGTCGACCAGCCGCTTGTAGCTGTTGATCGTCGGCCAGAACATCGGCGCGAACTCCATCGCCACCGCGATCTGCCCGGCCAGATAGCTCTCGAAGAGCGTCGACATGCCGTGCCGGCCCTTCGGATCGAAGAACAGGTTCTTGCGGCCGTCGGACATCGACTGGTGCAGGTGGCCGCTGCAGCCGGGGTAGTTATGGCTCCACTTGGCCATGAAACTGGCGATGATGCCGAAGCGGGCGCCGATCTCCTTGGCGCCGGCCTTGAACAGCAGCGCCCGGTCGGCGGCTTCCAGGGCCCCGGAGAACTGGATCGCCGCCTCGTAGACCCCGGGGCCGGTTTCCGTATGCAGGCCCTCGATCGGCACTCCGAAGGCGAGCAGTTCGTCGAGCAGGGCGTTGAAGAACTCGCGGTTCTCGTTGGCGCGGGCGAGCGAGTAGCCGAACATGCCGGGTGTCAGCGGCGTCGGGTCGACACCTTTCTTCGCCGCCCAGGACTGCGGCGTCTCGCGGAAGTTGAACCACTCGAACTCCAGCCCGCACATCGGCTGCAGGCCGAGCTTCGTGGCGCGCCCGAGCACGCGCTTCAGTGTCTGCCGTGGACAGGCCGGGTGCGGCGAACCGTCGCCGGTCACGAACTCGCCGAGAAAGAAGGGGATGCCACCGTCCCACGGCACGTTGCGCATCGTCGCCGGGTCGAGCCGCACCAGGGCGTCCGGGAAGCCGTGCTGCCAGCCGGTGAGCCGGGCGTTGTCGTAGCAGGCATCGGTCATGTCCCAGCCGAGGACGACGTCGCAGAAGCCGAAGCCGCCGTCGAGGGCCGACAGGAACTTGTCCTTGTGCAGAACCTTGCCGCGCAGCACGCCGTCGATGTCGCTCACGGCGACCTTGACCTTGTGCAGCGGCGACTGCTCGATCGCGGTGACGGCGCGGCCGAGGGCATCCTGGGCCGGGGTGCGGTTTCTCGTGGCCATCGGGGTCTTCTCCGGTTCTTCTTTGCTTGCGAGCGCGGCAGTGTGCAGCACCGTCCCGTCGATGTCCAAGCATCGGCCCGCTGGTCGCTTCCACTCGCCCGCGCGCGCGGCCGGCCCGATGCCAGCTGTTGGAAACTGGCCGCCCGGCCCCATATCCCTGCGGCCGACAGGCCTTCGCCACTTACAATTCAGTCAGTTATCGAAATCCGCGAGGTTGTCATGCCGATCTATGCCTACAAGTGTTCGTCCTGCGGACACGAAAAGGACGTGCTGCAAAAGGTCTCCGATGCGCCGCTTGCCGCCTGCCCGGCCTGCGGCTCGGCATCGTTCGCCAAGCAGTTGACCGCCGCCGGTTTCCAGCTCAAGGGCAGCGGCTGGTACGCGACCGACTTCAAGAACGGCGCGTCCGCCAAGCCCGACGGCAAGCCCACCGACTCGAAAAGCGAAGGCGGCGAGGCCAAGCCGGCCGCCGATCCGGCGGCCAAACCGGCGGCGCCGGCCACTGCGGCAGCGCCGGCCTGCGGCAGCGGCGGTTGCGCCGCCTGCAGCTAGCCGCGCCGGCCCTTTCTCTCCCGGGCGAAATCGACCATGCGCGAAGCTGCGGCCGGAGGTTACGCAGCCCGCGCCATGGCCAGTCGTCGCCCGCGGGCCGGCCGCCGATGCTGAAGAAGTACTTCATCACCGGCCTGCTGATCTGGCTGCCGCTGGCGGTCACCCTGTGGATCATCGACTTCGTGGTGACCACGATGGACCGCACGCTGCTGCTGCTGCCGCCGTCGTGGCGGCCCGAGGTGGTCTTCGGCATGCACCTGCCTGGCTTCGGCCTGGTCGCCTCGGTGCTGCTGATCCTGGCCACCGGGCTGCTGGCGCGCAACTTCCTCGGCCAGCGCCTGCTGCGCTGGTGGGAAGGCCTGGTGGGGCGGATCCCGATCGTCAACTCGATCTACTCGAGCGTGAAGCAGGTGTCCGACACCATGCTGGCGCAGAAGGGCAACGCCTTTCGCAAGGTGGTGCTGGTCGAGTTCCCGCAGCGCGGCCAGTGGACGATGGCCTTCGTGGTCGGCGCGCCGGGCGAGCGGCTGGGCGAGCACCTCGGCGCGGAGAAGGTCACCGTCTACGTGCCGACGGCGCCGAACCCGACCTCGGGCTACGTGATCATGGCCGACCCGACCGAGCTGCGCGACATCGACGTCAGCGTCGACGAGGCGTTCAAGTTCCACGTCTCGCTGGGCGTCGTTGCGCCGACCGAATCGGGCCGGCGGCGGCCGCACCGTCCCGCCGCGCTGACCACCGAGGGTCCCGGCGAGTCCGCCGGTCGATAGAATCGGCTCCTGGCTCAAAGAAGACCCGCCTCATGACGCTCGCCGCCTGCCGCCATCGGCTCCGCCGCGCACCTGCCGCCGGCCGGTGCGGGCCGTACCCGCCCGTGCCGGAGCGCGAGCGAAACCGCGAGCGGCCGGGCAGCTAGCCGGGCCCGGTCGCTCGTCGATTCGCGGGAATCGACCGCCGAGCTGATCGGATCTTCCGGAT
The DNA here is from genome assembly GCA_016716275.1 of Burkholderiales bacterium. Classification (GTDB taxonomy): domain Bacteria; phylum Pseudomonadota; class Gammaproteobacteria; order Burkholderiales; family Burkholderiaceae_F; genus JADJWR01. Next base: position 495,019 of record JADJWR010000001.1, read on the forward strand.
CCGCCAAACCAACCCGCGCGGCTGCCGTGGCAGCGCGCCAACAGAATCGACTGGAGTTCTCATGCGTACGGAATACTGCGGCCTGGTGGACGGCAGGTTCATCGGCCAGAGCGTGACGCTGTTCGGCTGGGTGCACCGCCGGCGCGACCACGGCGGCGTCATCTTCATCGACCTGCGCGACCGCGAGGGGCTGGTGCAGGTGGTCTGCGATCCCGACCGGCCGGCGGTGTTTGCCAGCGCCGAGAAGATCCGCAACGAGTTCTGCATCCGGGTGGTGGGCACGGTGCGCAGCCGACCGGCCGGCACCGTCAACGCCGGCCTGGTGTCGGGCCAGATCGAGGTGCTGTGCCAGGAGCTGACGATCCTCAATCCTTCGGTGGCGGTGCCGTTCCAGCTCGACGACGAGGACCTGTCGGAGGCGACGCGGCTCACCCACAGGGTGCTCGACCTGCGCCGCATGCCGATGCAGAAGAACCTGCGGCTGCGCTACCGCGTGACGATGGCGGTGCGCCGGTTCTTCGATGCGGCGGGCTTCATCGACATCGAGACGCCGATGCTCACCAAGAGCACGCCGGAAGGGGCGCGCGACTACCTGGTGCCGTCGCGCGTGCACGCCGGCCAGTTCTTCGCGCTGCCGCAGTCGCCGCAGCTGTTCAAGCAGCTGCTGATGATCGCCGGCTACGACCGCTACTACCAGATCGTCAAGTGCTTCCGCGACGAGGACCTGCGCGCCGACCGGCAGCCCGAGTTCACGCAGATCGACGTCGAGACCAGCTTCCTCGGCGAGCAGGAGATCCGCTCGATCATGGAGGAGATGATCCGCACCGTGTTCCGGGAGGTGCTCGCGGTCGAGCTGCCGAACCCGTTCCCGGTGATGCCGTACGCCGAGGCGATGGCGCGCTACGGCTCCGACAAGCCCGACCTGCGCGTGAAGCTCGAGCTCACCGACCTCACCGACGCGGTGCGCGACGTCGACTTCAAGGTCTTCAGCGCGGCCGCGGCGCTGACCGACGGCCGCGTTGCGGCGCTGCGCGTGCCGCGCGGCGCCGAGATGCCGCGCTCGGAGATCGACGCGATGACCGAGTTCGTCAAGATCTACGGCGCCAAGGGTCTCGCCTACATCAAGGTCAACGAGAAGGCGAAGGGCCGCGACGGCCTGCAGAGCCCGATCGTCAAGAACCTGCACGACGCCGCGCTGGCGGAAATCCTCCGCGCCACCTGCGCGCAGGACGGCGACGTGGTCTTCTTCGGCGCCGACCGGGCCAAGGTGGTCGCCGACAGCATGGGCGCGCTGCGGCTGAAGATCGGTCACAGCGAGTTCGGAAGGACGCACGGCCTGTCCGAGCCGGGCTGGCGGCCGCTGTGGGTGGTCGACTTCCCGATGTTCGAGTACGACGAGCAGGAAAGCCGCTACGTCGCCGCCCATCACCCGTTCACCAGCCCGAAGGACGAGCACATCGCCTACCTGGAGACCGATCCGTCGAAGTGCCTGGCCAAGGCCTACGACATGGCCCTGAACGGCTGGGAGATCGGCGGCGGCTCGGTGCGGATCCATCGCGAGGACGTGCAGAGCAAGGTCTTCCGCGCGCTGAAGATCGGCGCCGAGGAGGCGCGCGCCAAGTTCGGCTTCCTGCTCGACGCCCTGCAGTACGGCGCGCCGCCGCACGGCGGCATCGCCTTCGGCCTCGACCGCATCGTCACGATGATGGCCGGCGCCGAGTCGATCCGCGACGTGATCGCCTTCCCGAAGACGCAGCGCGCGCAGTGCCTGCTGACGCAGGCGCCGTCGCCGGTCGACGAAAAGCAGCTGCGCGAGCTGCACATCCGCCTGCGCGGTGCGCAGCAGCCGGCGGAGACGAAGGCCGCGTGATCCGCGCGGCCGCGTTGCTGGCGGCCGCCTGCGGGGCAGCGCAGGCCGAAACGTGGCTGTACCGGGTTGCGCTCGACCCGGACGAGCCGCTGCTGGCCCGCGTCGTGGTCGAGCTTCCGGCCGCACGCCGGGTGCAGGACTTCAGCGTCCAGGCGCGCGGCCTCGCCGCCGGCGTGTCGACGCAGGTCGGCGAGATCCGCTGCGACGGGGCGCCGCTGGCGCCCGACTCGGCCAGCGCCTGGCAGGTGCAGGCCGGGCGCTGCCTGAACCTGACCTGGACGGTGGCGCTGAGTGCGCCGCCGGAAGGCGGCGTCGACCTGCGCGCGAAGGAGAGCTTCCACGATTCGACGGCCGGCTACTGGCTGTTCAGCGAGGCCACGTCGCTGCTGCGACCGGTCGATGACGCGCGGCACGGCGGCGAGATCGACTTCGTCGGCCGCGGGCCGGCGCACGGCGCCGCACCGGTGGGCGCCACGGCGCGCCGGCTGCTGCCGGCGGCGGACGACTCGTTTGGCTTCTACGTCATCGGCCGGCTGCCCGGTGCCACCGTGCGCGAGGGGGGCTTCGAGACGCTGCATCTGGACGCCGACGGCGGCGACCGGCGGGTGCTGGTCGCCGAGCATGGCCGCGCCCTGCGCTACCTCGGTCGCGCTGCCGGCGCCAGGCAGCTGGCGCCGCTGCGCAGCACCGTCGTCTGGATCGGCGGTGCGACCGACGATGGAACGCCGGTCGGTGTGGCCGGCTACCGCACGCTGCTGCTGTCGACGGCGACGCGCGACGGGCGGATGCAGCAGGAGGAGACGGCGCTCGCCTGGCTGTTGCGCGAACAGCTGCTGCAGGCGATGCCGGACCGGCTGCCGACGTGGGCGCGCGAGAGCCTCGCGCAGTACTACGCGATCAGGGCGCTGCGCCGGTCGGAGCTGCCGCCGTCGGCCGTGGCGATGGTGGAGCGGCGACTGCTCGATGCGCCGGCGCCGCACAGCCGCCTGCGCGAGGCGCAACGCCGCCTGGAGGCGGGCGACGAGCCGGCGCGCGCCGAGCTGCGCGCCGCCGGCGCGACCTTCTGGGAGCGCGTCGATCGCGCCATCGTCCGCAAGAGCGGCTTCCGCACGCTCGACTCGGTGCTGCCGCAGCTGCTTGCCGCGCAGTGGCCCGGCGGCCGGCTGCCGCCGGCGGTGCGCGAGCGGCTGCAGCGCTACGCCGGCGAAAGCGCGATCGAGGAACTGCTGGCGCAGTACGTCGGCGACTGACTGGCCTGCGATGAGCGGATACAAGCTGCCCGAATCGGTGCTGGTGGTGATCCACACCCCGACGCTCGATGTGCTGCTGCTCGAGCGCGCCGACTTCGCCGGCTTCTGGCAGTCGGTCACCGGCAGCCGGGCGACTGCCGCCGAGCCGCTGGCCGCGACCTGCGCGCGCGAGGTGCGCGAGGAAACCGGCCTGCAGCGGCCGGCCGGCGACTTCGACGACTGGCACTACACCAATCGCTACGCGATCTATCCGCAGTGGCGCCGCCGCTATGCGCCGGGCGTCACGCACAACGTCGAGCACCTGTTCGGGCTGCGTGTCGAGGCGCGGTTTGCGCCGCGGCTGGCGCCGCGCGAACATCGGCGCTGGCAGTGGCTAAGCTGGCGCGACGCCGCCGATGCCTGCTTTTCCTGGACCAATGCTCAGGCGATCCGCCTGCTGGCCTTTCGCGCTGCCCGGCCCGGCATCGACGGCAGTGGCGCCGGCTGAGGTCGAGGTCCGGCGCGACGGCGCCTGGGTTGCCGGCGCCGAGGCCGAACTGGCAGCCGGGATCGGGCGCTGCGCCGGCCACGGCCGCATCGAGCTGGCACGGCGATGAAGGTGGCCGCCGTCCTGCTTGCGACGCTCGCCGTCGGCGGCTGCGCCATCAACCCCTACGCGCAGCCGCCGATCAGCGGCCATCTGCAGCGCAGCGACGACGTCGGCGACTGCGCGCGCCTGCTGCGCGCGATGGACGAGGCGGTCGAGGCTGCCGGCGTCCGCGATGCCGGCGCGCCGCGCGTTCCCGGCTTTCCCTACCTGCGCGTCGAGCGCTTCACCGCCGGACTCGGCGAGGCGGCGGCAGCGCTGGACGGCGCCGCGTTTGCCGCCTGGAGCGAGCTGATGGCGCAGGCCGACCGGCGGGCGCGCGCGGCGGAACTGGCCAACGCCGGCCTGCAGCAGCAGGCCGCCGCCGTCGATGCCTGTCGTTATGCGCTGGCGGTGGCCGACGGACGGGAGTTCGCGTTGCTGCAGTCCTCGGCGCGGGTGCCGGACGACTACAGCACGGCGCTGCGTGCGCTCGGCCTCTATCCGCTGACCCGCCTGGCTTTCGCTGCCGGCATCGCCGAATGGCAGCGCGCCACGCGGGATAGCTTCGCCGCGCCGCTCGAGGCGCTGCCGCAGGCCGGGCAGCTGAAGCGCTACGCGGCGGCCGCCTTGCCGCCGGAGATCGACCTGCCGCAGCGGTCGGCAGCGCTGCTCGTTCCGGGTCCCGCGCGCCGGCAGCTGACGGCCTGGGCGCTTCGCCATGCGCCGTCGCTCGAGATCGACACCGCAGGCGACGCCGATCGCATCGGCGCCCTGCACTGGCTCGGCGACGCGGCGCCGTCGATCGACGTCGACCCGGCCGAGCCGGTCGCCTACCTGCGCACCGCCTACACGCACTTCGCCGGCCGCGTTCGGCTGCAGCTCGTCTACACGTTCTGGTTTCCGGCGCGGCCGCCAGCGCATGCGTTCGACATCCTCGCCGGCCGGCTGGACGCGCTGATCTGGCGGGTGACGCTGGACGAGCAAGGCGAGCCGCTCGTGTACGACTCGATCCACGCCTGCGGCTGCTACCACCTGTTCTTCCCGACCGCGGCGGTCGCCGCGCGGCCGCAGCCTGCCTCGCTCGACGAGGGCATGTTCGCTCCGCAGGCTGCCCCGCCGCTGGCGCCGGGCGAGCGGATCCGGCTGCGCGTCGCCTCGCGCACCCACTACCTGCAGCGGGTCTCGGCCGGACCGGCCGCTGAAGCTGCGGACCTGTCCTACGCGCTGCGCGACGAGCGCGGCCTGCTCACCCTGCGCTGGCCGGCCGGCGGCACGCGCAGCGCGTACGATGCGGCCGGTTTCGTGCCCGGCAGCGAGCGCGCCGAACGCTGGCTGTTCTGGCCGAGCGGTATTGCCAGCGCCGGACAGATGCGCCAATGGGGGCGGCACGCCACCGCCTTCGTCGGCCGCCGGCACTTCGACGAGGCCGGGCTGCTGGACCGGTATTTCGAGCTGCGCGCCAAGGGCGCGGCAGCTGACTGACGATGAAGCTGCGAGTCGCCACCTACAACATCCACAAGGGCGTCACCGGCATCCGACGGGTGCCGCGCATCCACGACGTCAAGCTGGCGCTGAACAGCATCGACGCCGACATCGTGTTCCTGCAGGAGGTGCAGGACCGCAACGAGACGCTGCGCCACCATGCCGGCTATCCGACGGTGCGGCAGCTGGACTTCCTCGCCACCGGTGGCTACGAGCACCTCGCCTACGGCATGAACGCCGTCTATCCGCACGGCCACCACGGCAACGCCATCCTGTCGCGGCACGCCATCGGCCGCTTCACCAATCACGACATCTCCGACCACGCGCTGGAGAAGCGCGGCATGCTGCACGCCGTGTCGCGGGTTGCCGCCGCGCGGCCGCGCCGGGCGCGCGAGGTGCACCTGATCTGCGTGCACTTCGGCCTGATCAAGCGCAGCCGGGTGCGGCAGGCGACGCTGCTCGCCGATTTCGTCGAGCAGGAGATCCCGGACGATGCGCCGCTGATCATCGCCGGCGACTTCAACGACTGGCAGAGGCGGGTCGACGAGCTGCTGCGCCAGCGGCTCGAGGTCGACGAGGTCAGCGTGGCCGACGCGCCGCCGGAAGGCGCCCGCTCGGTGCTCGACCGCATGCTGCCGTGGCGGGGCAGCCGCGAGACGGCGCAGCCGGTGTCGCGCACCTTCCCGAGCTTCGCGCCCTGGCTGACCCTGGACCGCATCTACGTGCGCGGCTTCGCGGTGCGCCGCGTCGAGGTGCCGAAGGGCCTGACCTGGGCCCGCCGTTCCGACCATGCGCCGCTGATTGCCGACCTCGAGCTGAAATGAGCGCTCGGTCGGCGCCGGGCGAGATCAGCCGGGCACTGAGGCTGGCGGCGCCGACGGCGGTCTACGGCGGCAACCGCATCCGGCTGCTGGTCAACGGCGAGGAGTTCTTTCCCGAGCTGCTGGCGGCGATCGAGCGGGCGAGCCGCGTGATCGAGATCGAGACCTACCTCTTCGCCGAGGACAACATCGGCCTGCGCGTGATGTTCGCCCTGGCAGAAGCGGCGGGGCGCGGCGTCGAGGTGCGGCTGCTGGTCGACGGTTTCGGCGGCGGGCAGTTCGCCCGCCGGCTGGTGCACGACCTCGGCGTGCACGGCGCGCAGGTGCGCATCTACCGGCCCGAGCGCTGGTGGCGGCTGGAGCGCAAGCTGCTGCGGCGGCTGCACCGCAAGATCGCCGTGATCGACGAGCAACTGGCCTTCGTCGGCGGCATCAACATCATCGACGATCACAACGTGCCGCCGCACGCGCGCGGACGGCTCGGGCCGCGCTTCGATTTCGCGGTCGCCTGCGCCGGGCCGATCGTGCAGCCGATCACGGTCGCCGTGCGGCGGCTCTGGTGGACGCTGGCGTTCGTCGACCTGCGCGGCCGCGCCGGGCCGCTGCCGACCATGCGGCGCACGGCGCACCAGCCGCCGGTCGCCGGCGGCGCCGCGGCCTCGCTGGTGCTGCGCGACAACCTGCGCAACCGGCGGGCGATCGAGCGCGCCTACCTGGAGGCTTTCGACACCGCCCGCCACGAGGTGGTGATCGCCAACGCCTACTTCCTGCCCGGCCGGCGCTTCCGCGCCGCGCTGCTGGCGATGGCCGCGCGCGGCGTGCGCGTGCGGCTGCTGCTGCAGGGCCAGCCCGAGTACCCGCTGCAGTTCCACGCGCAGCGCGCGCTGTATGGCCAGCTGCTCGCCGGGGGCATCGAGATCGACGAGTACGTCGCCAGCTACCTGCACGCCAAGGTGGCGGTGGTCGACCAGCGCTGGGCGACGGTCGGCTCGTCGAACATCGACCCCTACTCGCTGCTGCTGGCGCGCGAGGCCAACCTGGTCGTCCATGACGCCGGCTTTGCCCGGCAGCTCGCGGCGGTGCTTGGCCAGGCCCTCGAGCAGCATTCGCGCCGGGTCGACGCCGACGCCTATGCGCGTCGCGGCTGGCTGTCACGCGCGCGCGACTGGTGCGCCTTCTTCGTCGTGCGGCTGGCGACGGTGGTGCTGGCGCGCGGCCGCGACTACTGACCGGCCACCAAATCCGGCACCGTCGGCCTCGGCGGCCCCCGCGGTTCGCCGCGGCGGCCGGCGGCTGCCGCTTTCGCCCGATACTCCAGCCATGCGTCGCCTGCCTCCCGGCCCCAATGTCGGCACCCAGCTGCGCGCGCGGCGCCTGAAGCAGGCACGCGAGGCAGCGAAGCGGCAAGCGGCCGCGCCGGCGGCCGCGGCCGGCCGGCCGGACCGCCGGCCGCGTGCCGTCGAGACCGGCCAGCTGGCGCTGCCCAGCGCCGAGGCCTGGTTCGCCGCACACCGCATCGTGCCGTTCGCCTTCCAGCGCGAGGTCTGGCATCACGTCGCGGCCGGGCGCTCGGGCCTGCTGCACGCCACCACCGGCGCCGGCAAGACCTATGCGGTCCACTTCGGCCTGCTCGACCGGGCGCTCGCCGGCGAGGTGAGCGGCGGCGGCCTGCGGCTGCTGTGGGTGACGCCGATGCGGGCGCTGGCTGCGGATACTGCCCGTGCACTGGCGCTGCCGCTGGCCGACCTCGGCCTCGCCTGGCAGGTTGGCGTGCGTACCGGCGACACCGCGGCCGCCGAGCGGGCGCGGCAAGGGCGAAAGCTGCCCGAGGTGCTGGTCACCACGCCGGAGAGCCTGTCGCTGCTGCTGGCCCGTGCCGACAGCCGCGAGCTGTTCGCGCGGCTGGCGCTGGCGGTGGTCGACGAATGGCACGAGCTGATCGGCAGCAAGCGTGGCGTTCAGGTGCAGCTGGCGCTGGCCCGACTGCGTCGCTTCGCGCCGCGGCTGCCGGTATGGGGGCTGAGCGCCACCCTCGGCAACCTCGACGAGGCGATGGGCGCGCTGCTCGCTCGCGACGACGGCGTGCTGGTGCGCGGGCGCATCGACAAGCCGCTCGCCATCGACACGCTGCTGCCCGACGAGCCGGGCCGTTTTCCGTGGGGCGGTCACCTCGGCATCCGGATGCTCGAGCCGGTGCTGCGCGAGATCGCCGCTGCCGGCACCACGCTGGTGTTCACCAACACCCGCTCGCAGGCCGAGATCTGGTACCAGGCCATCCTCGAGGCGCGCCCGCAATGGGCCGGCCTGATCGCGCTGCATCACGGCTCGCTCGACCGCGAGGTGCGCGACTGGGTTGAGGCGGGGCTGAAGGACGGGCGGCTGAAGGCGGTGGTCGCCACCAGCAGCCTCGACCTCGGCGTCGACTTCCTGCCGGTGGAGCGGGTGCTGCAGGTCGGCAGCGCCAAGGGCGTGGCGCGGCTGCTGCAGCGGGCCGGCCGCAGCGGCCACGCGCCCGGCCGACTGTCGCGCGCCACGCTGGTGCCGACCAACGCGCTCGAGCTGATCGAGGCCTCGGCGGCCCGCAAGGCGGCGGCCGCCGGGCGTGTCGAGACGCGCAGCCCGCCGGCCAAGCCGCTCGACGTGCTGGTCCAGCACGTGGTGACGGTGGCGCTGGGCGGCGGTTTCGCGGCGGCCGAACTGCTGGCCGAGGTGCGCAGCACCGCCAGCTTCGCCACGCTCACCGACGACGAGTGGAACTGGGTGCTGGATTTCGCCGGCCGTGGCGGCGCATCGCTCGCCGCCTATCCGCAGTACCGGCGCATCGCGCCTGCCGCCGACGGCCTGTACCGGGTGCCCGATGCGCAGGTGGCGCGACGGCACCGGATGTCGGTCGGCACGATCGTCGCCGACGCCGCGATGCTGGTGCGGCTGCGCAACGGCACCAGGCTCGGCCATGTCGAGGAGAGCTTCATCGCCCGGCTGCGCAAGGGCGACGTCTTCACCTTCGCCGGCCGGCGGCTCGAACTGGTGCGCGTGCACGAGATGACCGCATTCGTCGCTCCGGCGAGGACAAAGCGCGGCACCGTCCCCCGCTGGGCCGGCACCAAGATGCCGCTGTCGAGCGAACTGGCCGACGCGGTGCTGGCCGAACTGGACGGCGCGGCGGCCGGGCGGCTGGACACGCCGGAGCTGAAGCTGACGCGACCGCTGCTGGAACTGCAGGCACGCTGGTCGGCGCTGCCGGGCCGCGACTGCCTGCTGGTCGAATCGCTGCGCCACCGCGACGGCCACAGTCTGTTCGTCTACCCGTTCGCAGGCCGCCACGCCAACCTCGGGCTGGCCTCGCTGGTCGCCTGGCGGGTCGGCGGGCGGCAGCCGGCCACCTTCTCGATCGCCGTGAACGACTACGGCTTCGAGCTGCTGGCGGCGCAGGCCATCGACTGGCGAACGCTGTGGGCGCAGGCCGCCGACGCCGACCACGGCCTGCTGCGCGAGGCCGGCCTGCTCGACGACGTGCTGGCCAGCCTGAACGCCGGCGAACTGGCGCAGCGGCGGTTCCGCGAGATCGCCCGCGTGGCCGGCCTGATCTTCCAGGGCTTCCCGGGGCAGCTGAAGCCGACCCGCCAGCTGCAGGCGTCCAGCCAGCTTTTCTACGAGGTGTTCCGCCGGCACGACGCCGGCAACCTGCTGCTCACACAGGCCGAACGCGAGGTGCTCGAGCAGGAACTGGAGCTGGCGCGCCTGCGGGCGGCGCTGGCGCGGATGCGCGCCATGCGGCTGGCCTACCGCCATCTTCAGCAGCCGACGCCGTTCGCCTTCGCCCTGCTGGTCGAGCGGCTGCGCGAGCAGCTGAGCACCGAGGAGCTCGCCGACAGGATCGCGCGGATGGTCGCCGAGCTGGAGCGGCGCGCGGCGGCGGACGACTGAGCGCGCGAGCAGGCGCCACAACCGGCACAAGATATCGGAGCCGCAGCGGCGATGGGAACCACATCTTGTGGTGCCGGAACCGCGCCGTTGGCGCGCCGGCGGCGCGACAATCGGCCTTTTCCCTCTGAGAATCGTTGCGCCGACGTCGCGAAGCAGCGTTTTTCCCTCTGAAAATGCTTGCGCGCCGAGGGAAATCGCTTTAGCTTCCGCGTCACGCAACGAGAGCGCTCTTGAAGCAGCACGAGTCGAGAACGCTGTCGCTGTGGTTCGCAAACCCGTACGAGGAGAAGTTCATGGCAACTGCCAAGAAAGCGAAGAAAGCGGCGAAGAAGGCTCCGGCCAAGAAAACCGCCAAGAAAGCAGCTCCGAAGAAGGCCACTGCCAAGAAGGCGGCGCCGAAGAAAGCCGCTGCCAAGAAGGCGGCGCCGAAGAAAGCGGCGAAGAAGGTAGCGCGCAAGCCGAACGCGGCGTTCATGGCGCCGAAGACCCCGTCGGGCCCGCTGGCCGCGATCATTGGTTCGACCGCCAGGCCGCGCACCCAGGTGACCAGCGACATCTGGGCCTACATCAAGAAGAACAAGCTGCAGGACGCCGTCAACAAGCGCATGATCAACGCCGACGAGAAGCTGCGCGAACTGTTCGGCAAGGCCAAGGCCGACATGTTCGAACTGACCAAGCTGGTCAGCAAGCACCTGAAGTAGGCTGCGCCGACGGCACCAAAAAAGGCCCGCTGTGCGGGCCTTTTGCTTTTGCCGTCGCCTATGCCGGCCGCAGCGCGTCGGCGATCAGCGGTGCCACCGACAGCGCGTTGCTCTCGTGCGGCACCGTATCGGTGCTCCAGAACTCCGAGATGCCGGCCGCTTTCAGCGTCGCGCCGGCCTGCGCTGCCAGCACCGCGTGGGTGACCACCGCGTCGACCCTTGCCGCCCCGGCGGCGAGCAGGGCGCGCGAGGCCGCCGCCAGCGTGTGACCGCTGCTGGCGACGTCGTCGACCAGCACCACTTCGCGCCCCTCGATCTGCCCGGCCGGCAGTTCGACCTCGACCTCGGTGTCGCCGTGTCTCGTCTTGCGGCACACCGCCCACGGCAGGCCGTTGAAGGTGGCGGCCACGTGCACCCACTGGGCGGATTCCGCGTCCGGGCCGACCAGCATCGGGCTGCGGCCGCGCATGGCGACGAAATGGCCGATCAGCGGCGCCGCCGACAGCGCCACCACGCGCGCCAGCGGTATCGCCTCGGCGAGCGTCGCCACCCGGTGCAGGTGCGGGTCGACGGTGACCACCGCATCGAACAGATCGGCGAGCAGCCGGCCGATCACCCGCTGGCTGACCACCTCGCCGGCGGCGAAGGCGCTGTCCTGTCGCATGTAGGCGAGGTACGGGGCGACCAGCGTCAGGTCGCGCGCCCCCCCAGCTCGCGCGCCGTCCGCGCCGCCAGGATCAGCTCGACCAGCTTCTCGTTCGGCGCATGCAGCGAGCGCAGGATGCGCACCTCGGCGCCGAGTTTCGGCGGCAGGGTCAGCTTCAGCTCGCCGTCGGGAAAGCGGTGGCGGGCGATCCGCTGCACCGGCAGCCCGGAGGCGAGCCCCAGCGCGCGGGCGAATGCGACTTCGTCGTCGAAGCAAAGGATCATCAGAACTCCGGCGCGAACTCGGCGCTGCGCTCGGCACCGGCGATCTCGCCGACCCGAAAGCCGCTGGCCCGCGTCGCCACCTCGCGCGCGAAATGCAGCTCGGTCGCGGTGTCGGCGTGGATCCGGTACAGCGGCTCGCCGCAGGCTACCGGATCGCCGATCTTGCGCAACAGATCGACGCCGGCGCCGGCGGCGTTGGGCGCCCCGGCCAGCCGCGCGATCCTCGACAGGCGTTCGCAGTCGATCGCCGTCACCACGCCGGACGTCGCTGCGGCTACCTCGTGGGTCATGGCCGCAAGCGGCGGGTTGCGCCAGTCGAAGCCTCGGGCGCCCTGCGCCTCGACGATCGCCGCCATCGTCAGCCGGGCGCGGCCCGAGTCGAGGATGTCGCGCGCCAGCGCGAAGCCGTCGCCGCCGCGCAGGTCCGGGTCGAACTCGAGCACGCGGCCGGCCAGCCGCAGCGCCTTGTTGCGCAGGTCGGCCGGCGCATTCGCCTCGCCGTGCAGGACCTGCATCACGTCGCGCGCCTCCAGCCTCGGGCCGATGCCGCGGCCGACCGGCTGGCGGCCATCGGTGATCACCACGTCGAGCGTCAGGCCGACGTGGCGGGCCACGTATTCGAACAGTTTCTTCAGCCGCTGCGCCTGCACCATCGAGCGCACCTTGGCGGTGGGCCCCAGCGGAATGTCGAGCACCAGGTGGGTCGAGCCGGCGGCGAGCTTCTTGCTCAGGATCGAGGCGACCATCTGTCCCGGCGAATCGATCGACAGCGGCCGCTCGACCGAGATCAGCACGTCGTCGGCCGGCGACAGCGCGGCGCGCCCGCCCCAGGCCAGGCAGCCGTGGTGTTCGCTGACGATCTCGCGCAGCCGCTCGAACGGCAGCTCGACCTCGGCCAGCACGTCCATGGTGTCGGCGGTGCCGGCCGGCGAGGTGATGGCGCGGCTCGAAGTCTTCGGGATCAGCATGCCGTGCGCGGCGACGATCGGCACGATCAGCATCGAGGTGCGGTTGCCCGGGATGCCGCCGATGCAGTGCTTGTCCACCACCGGCTGCTGCGGCCACTCGAGCCGCTGGCCGACGCCGGCCATCGCCTGCGTCAGGTACAGCACCTCGTCGCGGTCGAGGGCGAACTGGTCGGTGGCGACCACGAACGCCGCCAGTTCGATCTTCGAATAGCGGTGCGCGGCGATGTCGCGCACGATCGCCGCGAATTCCGGGCCGGCGAGGCGCTCGCCGGCGATCTTGCGCTTCAGCGCCCACATCGACGGCGGCGGCTCGGCGTGGCGCACGGCGACCGGCGCGCCTTCGGCCACCGCAAGCTGCGCCCACGACTCTTCGGACAGGCCAAGCTCGCGCTCGCCGAGCAGCCGTTCGTCGTCGACCACGTTGAGCATCGCCAGGATGGTGCGGCCATTGGCGGCCACCTCGACCTTGGCGAGCGCCTGGAACCCCTCGGCGCGCACCAGCGGGCAGTCGCGGCGCAGATAGACGACGTTCTCGCGCCAGGTGTCGATGCCGATCCGGCGGGCCTGCAGCCGCGGCCCGCTGCCGGCGGCGGTCGGTTCGTTCAGCGCCGACACGTTCGAACCTGTCTCCGAATCCGCGACGGCCGCCTTGCGACGACGCGTCCGCTTTGCCGGCGGTGCCGATCACACTTCATAGTCGGCCTCCGCCTCGGCGATCACGGCGGACCATTTCAGTTCGCGCGCCAGCCGGCTGCTCAAGGTGTGCGCCGCCAGCGGCTCGCCGTGGTTGATGAACACCGCCCGCGGCCGGCGCGGCACCGCGCGCAGCCACTCGATCAGCGAGTCCTGTCCGGCGTGCGCCGACAGCCCGCCGAGCGTGTGCACGCTGGCGTTCACGGCGACCCGCTCGCCGAACAGCTGCACGCTGCGCGCGCCGTCGACGATCCGCCTGCCGAGCGTGCCCGCCGCCTGGAAGCCGGTGAACATCACGGCGCACTCGCGCCGCGGCAGATTGTGGCGCAGGTGGTGGCGGATCCGGCCCGCCTCGCACATGCCGCTGGCGGCGATGATCACGGCGCCGCTGCGGATCGAGTTCAGGAACATCGAGTCATCGACGCTCTCGGTGTAGCGCAGGGTGAACGGCAGCTTCCGCGCGCGCTCGGCAAGGTGGAACTCGGCCGCCTCCTCGTCGATCGCGTCGAGGTGGGCGAAGGTCACCTCGGCCGCCTGCCGCGCCAGTGGCGAGTCGATGAACACCAGCGGCACGCGGATGCGCTCCGCCCTGGCCAGCCGGTACAGCAGGATGACGAATTCCTGCGCCCGGCCGAGCGCGAAGGCCGGCACGACCACGTTGCCGCGCCGCTCCACCAGCGCCTCGTGCAGCACCTCGATCAGCTCGCTCTCGGTGTCGTCGAGCGAACGGTGGTTGCGGTCGCCGTAGGTCGACTCGACCACCAGCACGTCGGCTGCCGGCGGCGGGTCGCGGTCGCGCACCAGCAGCGCCGAGTTCTCGCCGAGGTCGCCAGAGGCGACCAGCGTGCGGCGCCGCCCGCCGTCGACAAGGCGGATCTCGGCGGACGCCGCGCCGACGATGTGGCCGGCGTTGTGCAGCCGCACCGCCACCTGCGGGTGGGGCCGGAACTCGACGCCGTAGGGCATCGCGTTCAGTCGGGTGGCCAGGCGTCGCACGTCGTCGGCCGAGTAAAGCGGTGCTTCGGTGACCGGGCTTCGGCGGCGGCCGGGGCGCGAGGCGCTGCGCGACTGGATGAAGGCGCTGTCGGCCAGCATCACCGGCACCAGGTCGGCGGTCGGCTTGGTGCAGTAGATGGCAGGCAGGCCGCTGCCGTGGCGGGGCCAGGCAAAGCGCGGCAGCAGCCCGCAGTGATCGATGTGCGCGTGAGTGAGAATGACGAAGTCCAGCCGGCCGATCTCGCGTCCATAGGTGCGGCGGTTCTTCGCCGCGGCGTCGCGGCCGCCCTGGAACATGCCGCAGTCGATGAGGAACCGTACGCCGTCGGCCTCTACCAGCAGGCTCGAGCCGGTCACCTCGCCGGCAGCGCCGAGGAATTTCAGTTTCATGCGTCAGTCCACCCCGATGCGCGGCAACCCGCGGCGAAGCTCTCCATCACACAGCTTCTATGATCCCGCCATCGGACGAGTTCATCTATGCGCGAGGTCAGTGATGCCTGAGTTCATCGCCGGTGCGATCGCCATCTGGCCGGCGCGGTCGCTCGCCACCTGCGCCTCGACCACCGGCGACGGTACCTGGACCCGGCGCGCCGCGGCCAATTGAATCCGACCCGATTCTGAGCGGCAGGCAGCGCGCCAGGCCCGATGCCCGCGATCGTCCTGGCCACGCTCAACGCCCGCTACGCGCATGCTTCGCTCGGCCTGCGCTGCCTGCGCGCCAATCTGGGCGGACTGCGCAACGAATCCGAGATCGTCGAGTTCGTCATAGGCGGCCGCACCGAGGAGTTCGTCGAGCGGCTGCTGGCGCGCGACCCGCGCATCGTCGGCTTCGGCGTCTACATCTGGAACGTCGAGGAGACGACGCGGCTGGTCGCGGCGCTGAAGACGGTCGCGCCGCAGGTGACGGTGGTGGTCGGCGGACCGGAGGTCAGCCACGAGGTCGACGCGCAGCCGATCTGCCGGCTGGCCGACCACGTCGTCACCGGCTGGGGCGAGGTCACCTTCGCCGAACTGGCGCGGCAGATCCTGCAGGGACCGCGGCCGCTTACCAAGGTCCACCCCGGCCTGCAGCCGCCGCTGGCCGAGATCGTATTGCCCTACGGCGAGTACAGCGACGACGACCTGCGCCACCGCCACGTCTACGTCGAGGCCTCGCGCGGCTGCCCGTTCAAGTGCGAGTTCTGCCTCAGCGCGCTCGACCGCACCGCCTGGCCGTTCCCGCTCGAGCCATTCCTCGCGCAGCTGTCGCGGCTGTACGAGCGCGGCGCGCGCCAGTTCAGGTTCGTCGACCGCACCTTCAACCTGAAGATCGACGCCTCGCTGGCGATCCTGCAGTTCCTGCTCGACCGCATCGCGGCCGCTCCGGCCGACCCGCCGTTCGCCCACTTCGAGCTGGTCCCCGACCATCTGCCGGAAAGGCTGCGCGGCGCGATCGCCCGTTTCCCGCCCGGCACGCTGCAGCTGGAGATCGGCATCCAGACCTTCAACGAGGAGGTGCAGCGGCACATCTCGCGCCGCCAGGACAACGCCGCCGCCGAGGCCAACCTGCGCTGGCTGCGCGAGCGGACGAACGCGCACCTGCACGTCGATCTGATCGCCGGGCTGCCGGGCGAGGACGTGGCGAGCTTCGCCCGCGGCTTCGACCGGCTGGTCGCCCTGCGGCCGCACGAGATCCAGTTCGGGATACTGAAGCGGCTGCGCGGCGCGCCGATCGCCCGTCATGCGCAGGCCTTCGGCCTGCGCTTCAACCCGCAGCCGCCGTACAACATCCTCGCCACCGACCGGATCGATTTTCCGACGATGCAGCGGCTGTCGCGCTTCGCCCGCTACTGGGACCTGGTGGCCAACTCCGGGCGGTTCGTTCGCACGCTGCCGCTGCTGCTCGGCGAAGCGCCGTTCGCCCGCTTCCTCGCCTTTGCCGATGCGCTGTACGCAGCCACCGGCAGGACGCACGCGATCGCCAGCGAGCGGCTGTACGAGTTTGCGCACGCGCACCTGCTCGGGCGCGGGGTCGCGGCCGCCGAGGCAAGCGCCGCGCTGGCCGACGACTACCTGGCCAGCGGTGCGCGCGGCAGGCTCGCTTTCGTCGACCTCGAGCGGCTCGCCGCCGCTCGGCGCGGCGCCGCCAGCGTGGCGGCACCGCAGCGGCAGCGACGCCACCTGCGCGCCTGAACGGCCTGTTTCGGCGCCCGGCCGGAGACGGCGGGGCATTGGCGGGGGGCGACGGCGGCGATAGCCTTGTGCGCATGCTCTGGCGCCACCTCGACACCTCGCCGATCGACATCGACACCGGCGTCGAGCCGGCGATCGCGTACGCGGTGGCCGGCGCGCTGGCGGCGCACACGGTGCCGCTGCTGGCCAGGCGCGACGGCCGCATCGAACCGCTGGCCAGCGGCGTGTTCTACCGCGCCGGCCAGCGGCTGTGGCTGGTCACCTGCCGGCACGTGTTCGACGATGGCATCGTGCTCGCCAACCTCGGCGTGGCGCTGCCGCGCGCCGGTCGCGTGCGCTGGCTGTGCGAGTCGCGGTCGCGTCTGCTCGTCCATCCGGAGCACGACCTGGCGGCGATCGTCATCGGCACCGGCACGGCCGAGCGCGAGCTGCGCAGCGCCTGGACGGCGCTGCCGCTGGCCGAGTTCGACGAGGCGCCGGCGCATGCGCTGGTGCTGGCGGCCTGGCCGTACGCGCAGATGCGGCGCATCGACCACGTGCTGCACGCGCGCCCGCTGGTGGTGTTCGCCCGCTGGCTGCAGTCGGGCCAGGACGTGCGGGGCAGCTACGCGCGCACCGCGAGGCGCACCGACGGGCTCGCGGTGCAGGCGCCGCCGCTCGACGGCGCCTCCGGCGCGACGCTGTGGGCGCTGCGCACCGTGGCGGCCGACGGCCGCTACGTGCTGCAGCCGGCGGCGGTGCAGTTCGCCTTCAAGCACGACGCCTACATGCGCGGCGCACCGATCAGCGCCCTGCGGCAGCTGCTGCAGGCGGCCCGGTGAGGCGGGATGGTCGGGGCGCTAGACGTGCGCCCAGCGCGAGTACTTGGGCAGCGAGACCTGCAGGAACGACATCTGGTCGGCCAGGATGCGCCGGTTGCTGAGGATGAATCCCTCGTTGCGGCATACCGCGTAGGGCACGTAAACGAGGGGCATGTGCGCTTCCTCCGGCCGGCGGCTGCCCTTGCGCGTGTTGCATGACCGGCAGGCCGTGACGACGTTGGTCCACTCGTGCCGCCCGCCGCGCGACACCGGCTGGATGTGCTCGACCGTCAGCTCGGCCTCGGCGAACTGCTGGCCGCAGTAGCCGCAGATGTGGCGGTCACGGACGAACAGCCGCTGCTTGGTCAGCCCGACGTGCGCGTGGCCGGCCGGGATGCGATGGCGGCCGCGGATCATCACGATCGAACTGGTGATGAACTCCGAACGGCGGCCGGTGCGCTCCTGGGTGCCGCCGCTCCAGGCGAACAGGCTCTCGCCGAGATCGGTCAGCACCTTGCCGGAGGCGTAGTAGCGGGCGGCGCGGGTCATGCCGGCCCAGCGCACCGGCTGGCCGTGCGTGTCGATGATCAGGATGCGGGGCCCCGATTCGCCTGCGTACATGCCGCAATAGTGCCATGCGGCGATGCGGTCTGCTTGCCGGGCCGAACGGCGGTCAGGCGCGGCGCCAGCGCGTCAGCGAGAAATCGCAGCTCGTCCCGTCGTCGGCGACCACGCGCAGCCGCGGCGGCGACGCGTCGCGGGCGATCAGCAGCCGGCCGCGCGCCTTGCCGTCGAGCGCGAACACGGTGTCTCCCTCGCGCATGCCGCCTTGCGCGAGTTCGCGCTGCAGCGCCAGCACGTCGCGCTCGTGCGCGATGCGGTCGAGCTTTTCCTGCAGCGACAGGGCGGGCGGGGGCGGCAGTTCGGCGGGCATCGTGGTGGACCTGACGGAGCGCCGCAAGTCTCGCCCGGCGACCGGCGGCGCAGTATCCGGACTTGCCCCGAAGGCATGCCGCTAGCGGCGGTCGCCGTCGCCGAGAAAGCGCGGGTCGGGGCCGTTTTCCACCCTGCGCACGATGCCCTGCGCGTCGAAGTAGATCGCCATCTCCGATCGCCACAGGTCGGCCTCCAGGTAGGGATACATCCAGGCGACCAGGCCTGTCCGCGAGAAGGGCACGACGATGCGCGGCGGGCCGAACTCGCGGCGGATGTCGGCCTGCGTGTCGACGCCGATGCGCACGCGCCCGAAGTTCTCCGTCGTGCGCACCTGCCGGACCTCGGCCACGCGCCCGGCACCGTCGAAGTCGACTGCCCAGACGAACTGCTGCAGGCCACCCAGCGGATAGAACCATCGCTCGCCGCCGCCGGGCAGCGCAAACGCCTCCGGCGGCGCGCCGTGCCGTGCCAGCACCGTGTCGCGGTCGGCGCCGAGCAGCGATGCATCCGGCGTGGCACAGGCGACGAGGAGGGCGACGGCGAGTGGTGCGAGCAGTGCGCGAAGGCTAAAGTTCCGCATACCGTGCCTCGGGGGGCGAGATGATGAAGTGGATCAAGTGGCTGTTGATCGGCATCGCCGCGCTGCTGCTGCTGTTCGCCGCCGTCGGCCTGGCCTTGCCGTCGCAGTTCCGCGTCGAACGCAGCGTAGTCATTGCGGCGCCGGCCGAAAAGGTCTATCCGCTGATTGCCTCGCCGGCCGAGTGGAAACGCTGGAGCGCCTGGAACCGGCGCGATCCGCAGATGCAGATCGCCTACGGCGGGCCGCCCGCCGGGGTCGGCGCGCGCTGGTCGTGGCGCAGCGAGACCGAGGGTAACGGCGAGATGGAGTTCACGGAAGCGGTACCCGGCGAACGGCTGGCCTACCGCCTGTCGTTCCCCGAGCTCGGCATGCAGTCGACCGGCGAGCTGCGCATCGAGCGCGACGGCGAAGGCGTACGCGTCAGCTGGAGCAACGAAGGCGACATGGGCGGAAATCCGGTGAACCGCTGGTTCGGCCTGTTCATGGACCGTCTGGTCGGACCGGACTTCGAGGCCGGACTGGGCAACCTGAAACGGGTCGCGGAGGCTGCCTGAGCCGGCGCCGCCTGGCGAGGCGCCCCGCCTGGCGATGAACCCCGCTGCTGCGGCGCTGCTTGCCACCACGGCGATCCAGACCGCCGCGGCCGCCGCCGTGCTGACCCTGCCCGCGGTGGCACCGCTGGTGGCGGCCGACCTCGGCCTGCCGACCTCGCTGGTCGGCACCTACCTGTCGCTGACCTACGTCGGCGCGGCGGCCTCGGCGCTCGCCGGCGGGGCGGCGGTGCCGCGCATCGGCGCGTTGCGGCTGTCGCAGGCGAGCCTGCTGGCCTGTGCCGCTGGCCTGCTGCTCGGCCTGGTGCCGATGGTCGTCGTGGTGGCGCTATCGGCGGTGCTGCTCGGCATCGGCTACGGGCCGATCACGCCCGCCTCGAGCCACCTGCTGGCGCGCACCACGCCGCCGGCGCGCATGGGGCTGACGTTCTCGATCAAGCAGACCGGCGTGCCGGCCGGTGCTGCGCTGGCCGGGCTGGTGGTGCCGCCGCTCGCGCTGGTGGCCGGCTGGCGGGTGGCAGTGGCGGCGATCGCCGTGCTGGGAATCGGCATCGCCCTTGCCGCGCAGCCGGTGCGCAACCGGCTCGACGATGACCGCCGGCGCGAGGCGCGGTTCTCGCTCGTGCAGTTCGCCGCGGCGCTGCGGCTGGTCGCCGCCACGCCGGCGCTGCGCACGATGGCGGCGGTGTCGTTCGTCTACGCCGGCTTGCAGATGTGCGTGTCCGGCTTCATCGTCGCCTACCTGGCCGAGGAGGTCGGCCTGAGCCTGGTCGCTGCCGGCGTCGGGCTGACGGTGGCCAATGTCGCCGGCGTGGCGGCGCGCATCGGCTGGGGGGCGTTCGCCGACCGGGTGCTGTCGCCGCGCGCGACGCTGGCCATGCTCGGTGGCCTGATGGCGGCGTTCAGCGCGACCACCGCGCTGTTTACCGCCGCCTGGCCGCTGCCGGCGATGCTGGCGGTCGTCGCGGCGCTCGGCGGCACGGCGATCGGCTGGAACGGCGTGTACTTGGCGGAAACCGCCCGCGTGGCGCCCGCCGGGCAGGCTGCGCTGGCCACCGGCGGCTGCCTGTTCTTCACCTACGTCGGCGTGGTCTGCTGCCCGTTCCTGTTCGGGCTGCTGCAGCGCGCCAGCGGCAGCTACGCGCTGTCCTTCGCCGCCGCGGCCGTCGCCTACGCGATCGTCGCCGCCGTGCTGGCGCTGCGGCGGCGGCCGGCTGCCGCCTGAGCCGCGCCTGCGCCGCTCAGGGCGCCTTGCGGATCGAGGTGATGACGAGGTCGTCGCCCTTCTGCTCGACGGCGAACTTGACCTTGTCGCCTTCCTTCAGCTGTTCGGCCATCGCCGGGTCCTTCAGCTTGAACGACATCGTCATCGCGCCCATGTTGACGCTCTTGATCTCGCCGTGCTTCAGCAGCACGGCGCCGCGCGCCTTGTCGACGCGGCGCACCTCGCCGTCGGCCAGTTCGCCGGCGGCGCTGGCCGCCGGCTTGGCCGAGCCGTGGCCGGCGTGCTGGGCGAGCGCCGGCGCGGCGGCGGCGAGGGTGAGGACGGTGGCGAACAGCAGCTTCTTCATCGGACAGTCTCCGGTGGCTCGAAAGAGAGGGGGTCTGCAGGGATTCAGCGGCGGTGATCGGGCTCGTACGCCGCGTACACCGTCACGCGGCCGTCCTTCTGCACCAGCAGCACATCGTACGGGTCGACCTGGCCCTTGTATTCCGGGCCGTCCATGCCGGGCGAGCCGACCGGCATGCCGGGCACCGACAGGCCGAGCGCCGGCAACCGCTCGCGCAGCAGCCGCTTGATCTCGCGCGCCGGCACGTGGCCTTCGATCACGTAGCCGTCGACGACGCCGGTGTGGCAGGAGCCGAGCCTGGCCGGCACGCCGAAGCGGGCACGGTACTGGCGCGTATCGGGCACGTCGGTGGCGGAGACCACGAAGCCGCTGGCTTCGAGATGCCTGATCCAGTCGTTGCAGCAGCCGCAGGTCGGCGACTTGTAGACGCGGATCTCGCTGGCGCGCGGCTGGGCGAGCGCCGGGGCGGCGAGAGCCGACAGCAGGGCGGCGATAGTCCGGCGTCGGCGGGGATCGTGACGCATCAGGCTTCCTCCTTCGGGATATGGACAGCGGGATCGACGGTTGGTGCGCGGTGGCGGGTCGCCGGCAGACGCTGCTGCATGATCAGCGCATAGAGCGCCGGGATGACGATCAGGGTCAGGATGGTCGAGGTGACCAGCCCGCCGACCATCGGCGCGGCGATCCGGCGCATCACCTCGCTTCCGGTGCCGGTGACCCACATGATCGGCAGCAGCGCGGCGATGGTGGTCACCACCGTCATCATCTTCGGCCGCACGCGCTCGACGGCGCCGTGCATCACCGCGGCGTTCAGGTCGGCAACCGCCGGCGAGCGGCCCTCGGCGCGGCAGCGCTCGCGTACGTCGCGCCAGGCGTGGTCGATGTAGATCAGCATCACCACGCCGGTCTCGGCGGCCACGCCGGCCAGGGCGATGAAGCCGACCGCCGCCGCCACGCTGAGGTTGTAGTCGAGCGCGTCGAGCAGGAAGATGCCGCCGACGAGCGAGAACGGCACCGACAGCATGACGATCAGGGTCTCGGTGAGGCGGCGGAAATTCAGGTACAGCAGCACGAAGATCACCGCCAGCGTCGCCGGCACGACGATCTTCATCTTGTCGATCGCGCGCTGCATGTACTCGAACTGGCCGCTCCAGGTGACGTAGGTGCCGGCCGGGAACTGCACGTTGTCGGCCACCGCCTTCTGCGCGTCGCGCACGTAGCTGCCGATGTCGCGGTCGCGGATGTCGACGTAGATGTAGGCCGACAGCAGCGCGTCCTCGGTGCGGATGGCCGGCGGGCCCTGGGTCAGGCGGGCGCGGGCCAGCTGGCCGAGCGGGATCATCGCCGGCGGCTTGCCCATTTCCGGCATCAGCGGCACCAGCACCTGCTGCTCGATCTGCTGCGGGCTGGCGCGGGCGTCGCGCGGATAGCGCACGATGATGCCGAAGCGGGCGCGGCCCTCGACCGCGGTGCTGACCATCTCGCCGCCGAGCGCCTGCGCCACCACTTCCTGCAGCTCGCCGACCGAAAGCCCGTAGCGGGCCAGCTGCGCGCGGTCGGGCTCGATGTCGAGGTAGAAGCCGCCGGTGAGCCGCTCGGCGTAGGCGCTGGTGGTGCCC
This sequence comes from Burkholderiales bacterium, assembly GCA_016716275.1. GTDB lineage: Bacteria > Pseudomonadota > Gammaproteobacteria > Burkholderiales > Burkholderiaceae_F > JADJWR01. Next base: position 517,454 of record JADJWR010000001.1, read on the forward strand.
GGCACGTTGCGCACCACGGTCTCGATCTCGCGCGCGACCTTCTCCATCTCCGCCAGGTCGGAGCCGAAGACCTTGATGCCGATCGGCGTGCGGATGCCGGTGGACAGCATGTCGATGCGCGCCTTGATCGGCATCGTCCACGAGTTCGCGATGCCCGGGAACTGCAGCGCCTTGTCCATCTCGGCGATCAGCTTGTCCACCGTCATGCCGGGCCGCCACTCCGATTCCGGCTTCAGGTTGATCACCGTCTCGAACATCTCCACCGGCGCCGGGTCGGTGGCGGTCGCCGCGCGGCCGGCCTTGCCGATCACCGAGGCGACCTCGGGAAAGCTCTTGATGATCCGGTTCTGCACCTGCAGCACCTCGGCCGCCTTGGTCACCGACATGCCGGGCAGCGAGGTCGGCATGTAGAAGATCGACCCCTCGTTCAGCGTCGGCATGAACTCGGTGCCGAGGCGGCTGGCCGGCACCACGCTGGCGGCGGCGACCACCAGCGTCAGGGCGAGCGTGGTCAGCTTGTGGCGCAGCACCCAGGCGATCACCGGCCGGTACGACCAGAGCAGGAAGCGGTTCAGCGGGTTGCTGGTCTCCGGCAGGATGCGGCCGCGCACCAGATAGACCATCAGCATCGGCAGCACGGTCACCGACAGCAGCGCGCCGCCGGCCATGGCGAAGGTCTTGGTATAGGCGAGCGGCGCGAACAGGCGGCCTTCCTGCGCCTCCAGGGTGAACACCGGCAGGAAGCTGACGGTGATGATGGCCAGCGAGAAGAACAGCGCCGGGCCGACCTCCTTGCAGGCGGCGACGATCGCCTCGAAGCGATCGGCGCCCGGCGCCAGCCGCTCGATGCGCTTGTGCGCGTTTTCGACCATCACCACGCCGGCGTCGATCATGGCGCCGATGGCGATGGCGATGCCGCCGAGGCTCATGATGTTGGCGTTGACGCCGAGCAGCCGCATGCAGATGAAGGAGAACAGCACGCCCAGCGGCAGCACCAGGATCACCACCAGGGCGCTGCGCGCGTGCAGCAGGAACAGTGCGCAGACCAGGGCGACGATGATCGACTCCTCGATCAGCGTCGACTTCAGCGTGTCGATCGCCCGCCGGATCAGGTCGGAGCGGTCGTAGACGGTCTCGATCGTCACCCCTTCGGGCAGGCCGGCACGCAGCGATTCGATCTTCGCCTTGACACCGTCGATCACCGTCAGCGCGTTCTCGCCGAAGCGGGCGACGACGATGCCCGAGACGGCCTCGCCTTCGCCGTTCAGCTCGGTCAGTCCGCGGCGCTCGTCCGGGCCGAGTTCGACGCGGGCGACGTCGCGCACTCGCACAGGCGTGCCGCCCTCGGCGCGCAGGACCAGGTCGGCGATGTCTTCGGCGCCGCGCAGGTAGCCGCGGCCGCGCACCATGAACTCGGTCTCTGCCATCTCGACCACCCGGCCGCCGACGTCGCGGTTCGACTCGCGGATCACCTGCCCGATGCGCGCCAGCGGGATGCCGTAGGCGCGCAGCTTCACCGGGTCGACCACCACCTGGTACTGCTGTACGAAGCCGCCGATCGACGCCACCTCGGAGACGCCGGGCACGGAGGTCAGCTGATAGCGGATGTACCAGTCCTGCAGCGTGCGCAGTTCGGCCAGCGTGTGGTTGGCCGCCTGCACGACGTACTGGTAGACCCAGCCGACCCCGGTGGCGTCGGGACCGATCTGCGGCGAGACGCCCGCCGGCAGCCGTGCACTGGCGAAGTTCAGGTACTCGAGCACCCGCGACCTGGCCCAGTAGATGTCGGTGCCGTCTTCGAAGATCACGTAGACGAAGCTGGCGCCGAAGAAAGAGAAGCCGCGCACGACCTTGCTCTTCGGCACCGACAGCATGGCCGTGGTCAGCGGGTAGGTGACCTGGTCCTCGACCACCTGCGGCGCCTGGCCCGGAAACTCGGTGTAGACGATCACCTGCACGTCCGACAGGTCGGGCAGTGCATCGAGCGGCGTGCGCAGCACCGCGAGCACGCCGGCGAAGACCAGCGCCAGCGTCGCCAGGCCGACCAGGAACGGATTGCGCGCCGACCATTCGATCAGCCGCTCGAGCATCGTCGGCCCCGCCGGGGTGACGTTCATTTGCGCGCCTCGATCCGCGTCACCACCCATTCGCCCGGCTTGCGCTCGACGAAGTCGAAGCTGATCGGCGCCCCGGGCTTCGCCGACCGGGCGACCGCGTCGTTGGCCGGCGTGAACTCCATCGTCATCCGCGGCCACTTCAGGGTCTCGACCGGCTCGTGCGTGATCAGCAGCATCCCGCTGCCGGCGTCGAAGTCGTCGAGCGTGCCGACCGCGCTGTGCGTGACCTGCTTGCTGCCGGCGACATCGGCGCCGCCGGTCATGCCGCCGAGCGCCGCCTTCAGGTTGCTCTCCGCGTCGATCAGGAAGTTGGCGGCGACGACCACCCGTTCGCCCTCCTTGACGCCCTCGACGACCGCCACGTGCTCGTCGCCGCGCGCGCCGAGCTTCACCTCGCGCGGCTCGAAGCGTCCCTCGCCCTGGTCGATCAGCACGACGCGCCGCATGCCGCTGTCGATCACCGCGGAGGCCGGCACGGCCAGCACCGGGCGGCCCGCCGCCGGCAGTTCGACCTGCGCGTACATCGCCGGCTTGATGCGCCCGCCGGGGTTGGCCAGTTCGATGCGCACCTGCGCCGTTCGCGTCTCCGCCTTCAGGGTGGGGTAGACGTAAGTGACGCGACCGGCGAAGACCTGGCCCGGGTAGGCGTCGAAGCGCAGCGTCGCCGCCTGGCCGGCACGGACCCGGCCGATGTCCTGCTCGAACACGTCGGCGATCACCCAGACGCTCGACAGGTCGGCGATCTGGTACAGCATCTCGCCGGGCATGAAGCGCATGCCCTGCGTCGCCCTGCGCTCGAGCACGATGCCGCCGGCCGGCGCGCGGAAGGCCAGGGCGCGCTGCGGCTGGCCGCCGGCCGCCAGGCGCGCGATCTGCTCCTCGGTCACGTCCCAGTTGCGCAGCCGCTCGAGCGCCGAGTCGGCGAGCCGCTTCATGCCGGCCACCGTGACCTCGTCGCCGCCCTCGACCTGCGCCAGACCCTGCACGGCGATCGCGTACTCGCGCTGGGTGGCGAGCAGCTCGGGACTGTAGGCCTCGAACAGCGGCGCGCCGCGCGCCACGTACTGGCCGGTGGCATTGACGAAGAGCTTCTCGACGTAGCCCTCGAACTTCGGCGTGATGGTGGCCAGCCGCCGCTCGTCGACCTCGACCCGCCCGCTGGCGCGCACCACGGCGTCGAGCACGCGACGCTCGACCGCCACGCTGCGCACGCCGAGCTTCTGCACCTTGGCCGTGGTGAGCTTCACGCCGCCGCCGGCATCCACGTCCTCACCCTCGTAGACCGGGATGTAGTCCATCCCCATCGAGTCCTTCTTCGGCGTCGGCGAGGTGTCCGGCAGGCCCATCGGGTTGCGGTAGTAGAGAACCTTGCGCTCGCCCTTGCCCGGATCGGCGGCTGCGGTGGCTGGCGCATGCGCGGCGCCGCCGTGGCGGGTGCCGTACCAGTAACCGGCGCCGGCGGCCGCCGCGACCGCTGCCAGCAGGACGATGCCGCGGCCGATTCCCGTTGCGCTCATAGGTCTTCTCCGATCAGTCGTTCGACTTCCGCCAGCCGCATCTGCGCCTCGACCTGCGCGGCGAGCAGGTTCAGCCGCGCCTGCCGCACCTGCCGCTCGGCTTCGAGCAGCGCCGCGAAGTCGACCTTGCCCGTTTCGTAAGCGGCCATCGCCGCCTGCAGGTTCAGCCGCGCCTGCGGCAGCAGGCTGCTCTCGGTCAGCCGTTCGATGTCGCGCGCGCCGGCAAGCTGCGCCAGCGCCGTGCCGAGTTCGCCGAGCGAGCGCTGCAGTGCCGCCTCGCGCCGCGCCGTTGCCGCGGCGACCGTCGCCTCGGCCTCGCGCTCCTGCGCCCGCCGCGTGCCCTGCTGCAGCGGGATCGTGACCTCGAACATCACGTCCCAGTCGGCGAGCCGGCTGTCGCGCTGGATCGGCGAGACGGCGAGCGCGAAGTCCGGATAGCGGTTGCGGTAGGCCAGTTCGCGCGAGCGCTCGGCGCTGTCGAGACGCGCCCGCTCGGCGGCCAGTTCGGGGTTGCGGTCGCGCAGCCGCTCGGCCAGCGGCGCGAACTGCAGTTCCTGCGCCGGCAGCCGCGAGCTGCCGGCCGCCGCCAGCGGCGCATCGGGCGGCCGCGCCAGCAGCGCATTGACCTGCGCGTCGACGGTGCGTGCCTGTGCTGCCAGCGAGATCAGCTCGCCGCGCAGCATGGTGCGCTCGGAAAGCGCGCGCACCGCATCGGCCTGCGCGGCCAGGCCCCCGGCATAGCGGCTGCGGGTGATCGATTCGAGGCTGGCAAGCAGCCCGTCGATCTCGCCGACGATCGCCCGCCGCTGTGCCAGCTCGTAGCGGCGGGCCTGCGCGACCTTCAGCTTCATCGCCAGGTCGTTCCAGGCCGCCCGCGCCGCCTGGTTCGACTGCTCGGCAGCGGCCTCGGCGGCCGAGCGGGCGAGGTCGCGTTTGCCCGGCCAGGGAAGCATCTGCCGCACCGTGTACTTGGTGCTGCCGACGCGCGACGGCGACAGCGTCGGGTTGATCTCGCCGTCGCGCGTGATGTCGCGCAGTTCGATGCTGAACGACGGATCGGGCAGATTGCCCGCCGGCGTCACCCGCGCGGCCGCGGCGTCGGCCTCGCGCAGCATGAAGGCGAACTCCGGGTTCGAGCCGCGCGCGTAGGTCAGCAGCGACTCGGCGGTCGCGCCCAGCGGCTGCGCAGCGGCCGGCGGCGCAGCCAGCGCGATGATGGCGGCGAACAGCGGAACGGATCCGCGACGTAGCGGTATGTGCATCCTGCCTCCTGAGGAAAGACGGACCGGCGCGCGCGACGCGCGCCGTGGCGCAATGGCGGCGCAGCGGCCGCGCGCCGTCTAACGCAGCAGGCGATGCAGAACGATGTGCAGCGGCGGACCGGTGTCGCGCCGCGCCGGCGCGAACGCGACTACCAGTGCCTTCGTCGGCACCGGCGGGGCCGGCGTGGCGGCAAAGTCCACCGGCGCGGCTGCCGGCAGGTCGAAGCTCAGCGACAGGCGGCCGCTTTGCGTGTCGGTGCGGCAGTGCGCTTCGCAGGCGGCCTCGGCGACGTCGACCTCGCCGTGATGGCAGGGCGGTTCGGCCGCCAGGCTGCCCGCCTGCGCGACGGCGACGGCGACGGCGTCGTGCACGCAGGCGCGCGCGGCGTGCATGCCGAAGCCGTACAGCACCGCGGCAAGCACGAGCAGCAGCACCGCGCGGCGTCCGGCGACGGTACGGCGGGCCAGCGACCAGGGCGCCAAGGCGAACATGGGCCGGATACTAGCCCGAGGCGATGTCGATGGCGATTGACGGCTGTCAATGCGGCACCGCCGCTCGGCCGCCACGGTGCGGGCGGCACCTTTCCCGTTCGGTCGTTGGCAGGCACCGGACCACCCACGCCCTCGACATGGGCGTTGCAGGCCGCCGATCGCCGTGCTGGGCGCATTTATGCTGGGCGCATGCAACGGCGATCGCCAAGGACACGGCCGGGCGCAGCGGCGCCGCGCGAGGTCGAACTGAAGCTCGCGCTGGTCGCGCGCGACCTGCCGAGGCTGCGCAAGCGCCTCGCCCGCTTCGGCGACGGCGTTTCGGTCGAGGTCGACAACGTCTACCTCGACACCGACGAGCGGCTGCTGCGCGCCAACCGCATGGCGCTGCGCCTGCGGCGGATCGGCCGGCGCTGGGTGCAGACGTTGAAGACCGAGTCGGCGGCGGGTGCGCTGTCGACGCGCGGCGAATGGGAGCTGCCGGCGCCGCGCGGCCGGCTCGATACCGCACGCTTCGCGCAGACGCCGCTGGCGGCGCTGCTGCGGGCGCACCCCGGCGCCCGGCTCGTGCCGGCCTTTCGCACGCGCTTCAGGCGCACGCTGTGGACGGCGGCGGCGGGCGCCATCGAAATCGCGCTCGACGAAGGCGAGATCATCGCCGGAGAGCGCCGTGCGCCGATCCTCGAGCTCGAGCTGGAACTGAAGTCGGGCGAGGTCGACGCGCTCTACCGGCTGGCACTCGACCTGGCGGGCAAGGGCCCTGCCGCGCTGGCGCTGCGGCCGGCGGTCGACTCGAAAGCCGTGCGGGGATATCGACTGGCGACGCAGGAATCGCCGACGCCGCAGAAGGCCAACGCAGCGGCGGTCACGGCGTCGCTGGCGGCGGATGCCTCAGTGCAGGCGGCGTTGCGCCAGCTGGTCGGGCGCGGTGCGACCCTGCTGCTGGCCAATGCGGCAGGCAGCCAGGAAGTCGCCGACCCGGAGTTCGTGCACCAGGCCCGTGTCGCCGTGCGGCGCATGCGCTCGGCGGCGCGCGCGCTCGGCAGGGACGCCGGCTGGCCGGCGTCGCTCGACGACGAGCTGCGCTGGATCGCCCGCCTGCTCGGCGCGGTTCGCGACTGGGACGTGCTGCAGGCGCATACGGCTCCGGCGCTGCTGGCTGCATTGCCGGCAACCGCGCCGCTGGTCGAACGCGCTGCCGAACGGCGCCTGCGCGACGACGCGGCGCTGCGCGCGGCGCTCGGCGGAGCGCGCTACGCGCGGCTGGCGTTGCGCCTGCTGCGCTGGGCGAACTCCGCCGCCGACCAGGGGATCACGCTCGGTTCGGCCGCGCCGGCGCGGCTGGCGAGGATGCACCGGCGGCTGTTCGATGCGGCGGCGTTCTTCGTCGCACTGCCGGTGCGGCGACAGCACCGCGTGCGCATCCTTGCCAAGCGGCTGCGCTATGCGCTCGACCTGTTCGCCTCGACGCTGCCGGAGAAACGGACACGTCGCTACGTCGAGCGGCTGGCGCACCTGCAGGACGAGCTCGGCGCACTGAACGACGCTGTCGTCGCCAGCGGGCTGCTGCGACGCCTGTCGCGCGCTGCCGGCGTCGATCCGCTGCCGGCGGGCGAATGGCTGCAGCGGCAGCGCGAGCGGCACGCGCTGCGCGCCGAGCAGGCGCTGGCCGACCTGCTGCGCCGGCCGGTGCCCTGGGGCTGAACCGGCATCGCCCGACGGTTCGGCCGGTGGCGGCGCCGCCGGCGGTATCTTGCGGCTGTTGCCAACGACCCGGACTGGAGGAAGCGATGAAGAACCGTTACGGCTTCGGCAAGACAGTGGACATGAGTTTCGACGCCGCCTTGCGGAAGGTCGTCGAGGAACTGGCCAAGGAAGGCTTCGGCATCCTGACCGAGATCGACGTGCAGGCGACGCTGAAGAAGAAGCTGAACGCCGAGATGCGCGGCTACCGCATCCTCGGCGCCTGCAACCCGCCGTTCGCCCACCGGGCGCTCGGCGCCGAGCCCAGCATCGGCCTGTTGCTGCCGTGCAACGTGGTGGTGCGCGAGGACGAGTCCGGCAAGGTGCAGGTCGAGTTCATGGACCCGGACGTGATGGTGCAGCTGATCGACAAGCCCGAGGTGCACGCGGTGGCAACCGAGGTGAGCGCCCGGCTGCGGCGGGTCTGCGACGCGGTCTGAGCGTGCCCTGGCGTAACCGCCCGGCGGCGCGGCGGTTGCGCCTATACCCCCAGGGGTATATACTGCGCGCCATGCCGGACCTCGGAGACCTCATGTCGCGCATCCACCGGGCCGCCGCGGGCGCGCTCGCCGCCGCCGCGCTGCTGCTCGGCGCACCGGCCCACGCGCAGGCCGCCGCCTCGGCGACCGTCGAGCTGCGCGAGGTCGACGAGGTCTACGCCGCCGACGCGATCGTCGAGTCGGTTCGCCAGGCCACCGTGTCGGCGCAGATCGCCGGCCAGCTCACGCAGCTCGCGGTCGACGCCGGCGACCGCGTCAGGCGCGGCCAGCTGCTGGCGCGCATCGACACCCGCGAGGCCGACGCGCAGGTCGCCTCGGCCTCGGCCCAGGTGGCGCAGGCCGAGGCGGCGCTGGCGCAGGCGAAGATCGAGCACGACCGCACCCGCAGTCTGGTGGCACAGGGATTCGTCAGCCAGTCGGCGCTCGACAAGGCCGAGGCAGACCTGAAGACGGCGCGGGCGACAGTCGACGCGGCGCGCGCCGGCACCACGCAGGCGGCTACCGGGCGCAGCTTCGCCGAGCTGCGCGCGCCGATCGACGGGGTGGTGACGCGCCGCCTGATGGAGCCCGGTGAACTGGCCACCCCCGGCCGCGGCGTGCTGGAGATCCACGACCCGGCGGCGCTGCGCGCGGTCGGGACGATCCCGCAGTTCGTACTGCCACGGACGGCGCGCGTCGATCGCGCCGTGATCGAACTGCCGTCGCTGCAGCGGCGGCTGACGGCGGCCCGCGTGACGATGCTGCCGGCCGCCGATCCGCGCCTGCTTTCCACCCAGATCCGTGCCGACCTGCCGGCCGACGCGCCGGCCGGCGTCGTGCCGGGCACCGCGGCCAAGGTGCTGGTGCCGATCGGCCGCAGCCGCAAGCTGGTGGTGCCGGAGGCGGCGGTCTTTCGACGCAGCGAGCTGACCGCGGTGTACGTGCTGACCGGCAGCGGGGTGCGCCAGCTGCGGCAGGTGCGCGTCGGCAATCGCGTCAGCGATGACGCCGTCGAGGTGCTGGCCGGGCTGTCCGCCGGCGAACGCGTCGCCATCGACCCGCTGCGCGGGCCTGGCGCGATCTGAGCGACCCCCGAAAGCAACCTCAAAGGAGACAGCGATGGCACACGTCGTGGTGATGGGCGCCGGGCTAGGCGGCCTGCCGATGGCCTACGAGATGAAGGAGCTGCTGCGCGCCGACGACCGGCTCACCCTGGTGGGCCAGGGCGAGAACTATCACTTCGTGCCGTCCAACCCCTGGCTGGCGGTGCACTGGCGCAAGCGCCAGGACATCGAGTTTCCGATCGCACCGTACGTGGGCAAGAAGGGCATTTCCTACGACGGGCGCGGCGTCAGGCGCGTCCATCCCGGGGAGAACCGCCTCGAGCTGAACGACGGCTCGAGCCTGTCCTACGACTACCTGGTGATCGCCACCGGGCCGAAGCTGGCGTTCGACGAGATCGAGGGCTTCGGCCCGGACGGCCACACGCAATCGGTCTGTCACATCGATCACGCGGAGAAAGGGGCCGCCGCCTGGGACGAGTTCGTCAAGGACCCGGGGCCGATCGTCGTCGGCGCGGCGCAGGGCGCCTCGTGCTTCGGTCCCGCCTACGAGTTCTGCTTCATCATGGAAACCGACCTGCGGCGGCGCAAGCTCCGCGACCGGGTGCCGATGACCTTCGTCACGTCCGAGCCGTATATCGGCCACCTCGGGCTGGGCGGAGTCGGCGACTCGAAGTCGATGCTCGAGTCGGCGCTGCGCGACAAGCACATCAAGTGGATCTGCAACGCCAAGATCGCCAAGGTCGAGGCGGGCAAGATGCTGGTGACCGAACACGACGAGGACGGCAAGCCGAAGAAGGAGCACGAGCTGCCGTTCCGCTACTCGATGATGCTGCCGGCGTTCAAGGGTGTCGACGCGGTGTTCGGCATCGCGGGCCTGACCAACCCGCGCGGCTTCATCCTGATCGACGAGCACCAGCGCAACCCCGCCTACAGGAACATCTACGCGGTCGGCGTCTGCGTGGCGATCCCGCCGGTCGAGGCGACGCCGGTGCCGACCGGGGCGCCGAAGACCGGTTTCATGATCGAGTCGATGGTGACCGCGGCGGCACACAACATCCGCGACGAACTCGATGGCAAGGCGCCGTCGCACCGGGCGACCTGGAATGCGGTCTGTCTCGCCGACATGGGCGACACCGGCATCGCCTTCGTCGCGCTGCCGCAGATCCCGCCGCGCAACGTCAACTGGTTCTCCGAGGGCAAGTGGGTGCACCTGGCCAAGGTGGGCTTCGAGAAGTACTTCATCCGCAAGCTGAAGAAGGGCACCTCGGAGCCGATCTACGAGAAGTACGTGATGAACGCGCTCGGCATCACCAAGCTGAGAGGCAAGCACTGAAGTGAGCGTCGAGACCCAACCCGGCGCCGGCGGCAGGCTGGGCGTCTCGGGCCGCATCGCGCGCGCCTTCCTGACCACCCAGATCACGCCGCTGCTGGCGCTGATCGGCCTGCTGCTCGGCGTCTTCGCCGTGCTGGTCACGCCGAAGGAGGAGGAGCCGCAGATCAACGTGACGATGGCCAACGTGCTGATCCCGTTCCCCGGCGCCGGAACCGAGGACGTGCACAACATCGTCACCGTGCCCGCCGAGCAGGTGATCTCGCAGATCACCGGCATCGAGCACGTGTTCTCGGTCTCGCGGCCGGGGCTGGCCGTGCTGACGGTGCAGTTCAAGGTCGGCGAGGACCGCATCGCCGCCCTGGTGCGTCTGCACGACACGCTGATGGCCAACCGCGACTGGATCAGGGCACACGTCGGCGTCGGCGACCCGATCGTCAAGCCGAAGGGCATCGACGACGTGCCGATCGTCACCCTGACCCTGTTCGGCGAGCGGCAGGAGGCGGGCAGCCTGGCGTTGTCGAAGATCGCGCACGCGCTGGAGGTGGAGATCAAGCGCGTGCCGGGCACCCGCGAGGTGGTGACGCTCGGCGCGCCGGACCAGGTGGTGCGGGTGACGGTCGAGCCGGAGCGGATGAACGTGCACGGCATCACGCTGGCCGACGTGCAGCGGGCGCTGGCGGCGACCAACGTCTCGGCGCCGGCGGGCAATCTGACCGCCGGCAACCGGGATGTCGAGGTGCGGGCCGGCCAGTTCTTCGCCGGCAGCCGCGAGGTCGGGCAGCTGATCGTCGGCGTGCGCCCCGATGGCCGCGGCGGCCGCCGGCCGGTCCACCTGGCCGACGTGGCGCGGGTGACCGACGGTGCCGACCTGCCGACCCAGTACGTCTGGCACGGCACCGCCGCCGCCGGCGAGGCGGGGACCGAGCACCCGGCAGTGACGATCGCGGTGTCGAAGAAGGCGGGCGAGAACGCCTCGTCGGTGGCCGATGCGGTGATCGCCCGCGTCGAGCAGCTGCAGGGGCAGCTGATCCCCGACGATGTGAAGGTCGTGCAGACGCGCAACTACGGCGACACCGCGCGCGACAAGGCCAACAAGCTGATCCAGAAGCTGGTCTTCGCGACATTGTCGGTGGTGGCGCTGATCTGGGCGGCGCTGGGCCGGCGCGAAGCGGTGATCGTCGGCATCGCCGTGGTGCTGACGCTGGCGACGACGCTGTTCGCCTCCTGGGCCTGGGGCTTCACGCTGAACCGGGTGTCGCTGTTCGCGCTGATCTTCTCGATCGGCATCCTGGTCGACGACGCGATCGTGGTGGTGGAGAACATCCATCGCCGGGCGCACTTCGACCACGCGCCGCCCACCGAGATGATCCCTCGCGCGGTCGACGAGGTCGGCGGCCCGACCATCCTGGCCACACTGACGGTCATCGCGGCGCTGCTGCCGATGGCCTTCGTCAGCGGGTTGATGGGCCCGTACATGAGCCCGATCCCGATCAACGCCAGCATGGGCATGCTGCTGTCGCTGGCGATCGCCTTCGTGATCACGCCGTGGCTGGCGCTGCGGCTGCTGTACCACCGCAAAGCCGGTGCGCACGCAGCGCCGGCCAGCGCCGACAGGCTGGGGGCGTGGCTGGCACGCTTCTTCACCCGCGTGATGACGCCGTTCCTGCGCGGCAACGGCGGGCGGGCCAACCGCTGGTGGCTCGCCGCCGGAATCGGCCTGGCGATCGTGCTGGCGGTGGCCCTCGCCCCGCTGAAGCTGGTGGTGCTGAAGATGCTGCCGTTCGACAACAAGTCGGAGTTCCAGGTGGTGGTCGACGCACCGACCGGCACGCCGGTCGAACGCACGGCGGCGCTGCTGCGCGAACTGGGCGCCGAGGTGGCGAAGATCCCGGAGGTGACCAACTACCAGGCCTATGCCGGGCTGTCGGCGCCGATCAACTTCAACGGCCTGGTGCGGCAGTACTACCTGCGCGCCGGCGGCGAGGTCGGTGACCTGCAGGTCAACCTGCTCGACGCCCGCGACCGCAAGCGCAAGAGCCACGAGATCGCGCAGCAGGTGCGGCCGGCGCTGGAGCAGATCGCCCGCCGCTACGGTGCCGACGTCAAGGTGGTCGAGGTGCCGCCCGGGCCGCCGGTGCTGTCGCCGCTGGTGGCCGAGATCTACGGCCCCGACTACGACGCGCAGATGGCGCTGGCCCGCCAGGTGCGCCAGGTCTTCGAGAAGACGCCCGACATCGTCGCCGTCGACGACAGCATGCTCGACGAGGGCACGCGGCTGCTGCTGCGCGTCGATACCGCCAAGTCGGCGCTGTACGGCATCGCGCCGGCCGAAGTGGCACGGACGGCGCGGATGGCGCTGGCCGGCGAGGACGTCACGCCGCTGCACGACGGACAGTCGAAGTACGCGGTGCCGGTGCGGGTCGGCCTGGCGCCGCAGGACAAGGGCGGGCTCGATGCGGCACTGAAGCTGAAGCTGCGCGGCCAGCTGCCGACCGCCGACGGCCGCACCGAGAGCTACGAGATCGCGCTGGCGGAACTGGTGACGCCGGTCACGGCGCCGCGCGAGCGCGTCATCCACCGCAAGAACCTGCAGCCGGTCGTCTACGTGGTCGGCGACGTCGCCGGCGGGCAGGGCAAGACCGACTCGCCGCTGTACGGCATGTTCGAGATGCGCCCGGCGCTGGCGGCGCTGTCGCCGCCGGGCGGGCTGCCGCTGGCCGAGCACTGGATCGCCGCGCCGCTCGACCGCTACGGCGCCTTCGGCCTGAAGTGGGACGGCGAGTGGCAGGTCACCTACGAGACCTTCCGCGACATGGGCATCGCCTACGGCGTCGGGCTGATCCTGATCTACCTGCTGGTGGTGGCGCAGTTCCGCTCGTACCTGACGCCGCTCGTCATCATGGCGCCGATCCCGCTGACCATCATCGGCGTGATGCCGCTGCACGCGGCGCTCGGCGCGCAGTTCACCGCCACCTCGATGATCGGCATGATCGCGCTGGCCGGCATCATCGTGCGCAACTCGATCCTGCTGGTCGACTTCATCAACCTGAAGCTCGACGAGGGGGCCGAGTTCCAGCAGGCGGTGATCGACGCCGCCGCCACCCGCGCCAAGCCGATCGTGCTCACTGCCGTGGCGGCGATGCTCGGCGCGCTGTTCATCCTCGACGACCCGATCTTCAACGGGCTGGCGATCGCGCTGCTCGGCGGCATCTTCGTCTCGACGCTGCTCACGCTGGTGGTCATCCCGATCCTGTACTACGCCGCCAATTTCCGCCGGCTGGCCCACCGGCCGGCCCCGTCCACCACCCTGCCAGAAGGAACCACGCCATGACCGTCGAACGCCTGATCCGCATCTTTGCCGGCATTTTCATCCTGCTGTCGCTCGCCCTCGGCGTCGAGGCGAGCCCGATCTTCGTCTCGCAGTGGTGGCTGGCCTTCACTGCCTTCGTCGGCGCCAACCTGCTGCAGTTCGGTTTCACCAATGTCTGCCCGCTGGGGTGGATACTGAAGAAGGCGGGCGTGCCAGAATCACGCCCGGTTTGTTCATGAGCGAGTGTGCCCTGATGGATAAGAGCGCCGACGAAGCACGACGGGCCCTGGTGCTGCGACTGAAGCGGGTCGAGGGGCAGTTGCGCGGCATCCAGAGCATGATCGAGAGCGGCGCCGACTGCGAGGAGATCGCGCTGCAGATGTCGGCCAGCCGCAAGGCGCTCGACAAGGCCTTCTTCGAGATGGTTGCCTGCGCGATCGAGCACCCGCAGTTTTCCACTGCCAAGGGCGAGAAGACCAACCAGCGGGTGCAGCGGATGGCGCGCACGCTGGCCAAGTTCGCCTGACCGGGTTGCCCGCGGCGGCGGGCAACCGCGTTCAGTTCGCCGCCCGCGGCTGCCCGTAGTGCTCGAACCTGGCGAGCACGCGCGCCATTTCCTCTTCCGACAGCCGCGGCGGCTCGCCCAGCGCCAGTGCCGCCAGGTACATGCGCGCCAGGTGCTCGACCTCGATCGCCAGGGCCAGCGCCTGCGCGAGCGACGCCTCGCAGGCGATCACCCCGTGGTGTGCCAGCAGGCAGGCCTTGCGGCCGGTGAGCGCCGCCAGCGCGAGATCGGACAGCTGCTGCGTGCCGAAGGTCGCGTACGGCGCGCAGCGGATGTCGGCGCCGCCGGCCGCGGCGACCATGTAGTGGAACGCCGGAATGCCGCGGCCGTGGCAGGCGAGCGCGGTGGCCGACGGCGAATGCGTGTGAACGATCGCCGCCAGTTCCGGCCGCGAGCGGTGGATGTCGAGATGGAAGCGCCACTCGCTGCTCGGTTCGCAGCCGCCGGTGGCGGCACCGTCGGCCAGGCGCAGGAACGGCAGCTCCGCCGGCTGCAGCTCGTCGTAGTCGAGTCCGGTCGGCGTGATCAGCAGGCCGGCGTGCCGGCCGCGGACGCAGCGCACCGACACGTTGCCGGCCTTGTTGACGTTGATGCCGGCGCCGTTCATCGCCCGCGCGGTGTCGATCACCGCGCGGCGCAGCTCGATCGAATCCTCGGCAGGCAGCGCTTCGGTGGCCACGGTCTGCTGCCTCAGGCGGCGGCACGCGCCGGCGCGAAGAGCCGCGCCAGTTCGGCCGGTGCCGCGATGCCGCGCTCGGTGACGATGCCGGTGACCAGCCGCGCCGGCGTCACGTCGAATGCCGGGTTTGCCACCGCCGTGGCGTCATCCGCCAGGGCGACCTGCGCCGGCCGGCCACTGCCGTCGCGGCCGCTGACCAGCCGCACTTCGTCGGCGGCGCGCTCCTCGATCGGGATCTCGCGCAGCGCGTCGGCAAGCTCCCAGTCGATGGTCGGCGACGGCACCGCCGCGTAGAACGGCACGCCGTTGTCGAAGGCGGCCAGCGCCTTCAGGTAGGTGCCGATCTTGTTGCACACGTCGCCGCCGCGGCTGACGCGGTCGGCGCCGACGATCACCAGGTCCACCTCGCCGCGCTGCATCAGGTGACCGCCGGCGTTGTCGGCGATCAGCGTGTGCGGCACGCCGTGCGCCGCCAGTTCCCATGCGGTCAGCAGACCCTGGTTGCGCGGCCGCGTCTCGTCGACCCATACGTGCACCGGCACGCCGGCATCGTGCGCCTGGTAGACGGCCGACAGCGCGGTGCCGTAGTCGACCGTGGCGATCCAGCCGGCGTTGCAGTGGGTCAGCACGTGCACCGGCCGCCGCGTCCGTGCGTACGCCGCGGCGATCGGCCCGGCGCCATGGCGGCCCAGCGCGCGGTTGATCGCCACGTCCTCCTCGGCAACGCAGCCGGCCTCGTGCCAGGCCGCCTCGGCCCGCGCCGCCGGCGGCAGCGGCTGCATTGCCGAGCGCATGCGCGCCAGCGCCCAGCGCAGGTTGACGGCGGTCGGTCGGGTGGCGAGCAGCGCCGCGTGCGCGTCGGCCAGCGCCGTGTCGCCGGCGTCGCGCTGCATGGCCAGAGCGACGCCGTAGGCGGCTGCCACGCCGATCAGCGGTGCGCCGCGGACCTGCATCGAGCGGATCGCCCGTGCCACCTCGCCGATGCTCTCGAGCCGCAGCGTCGCGAAGGCGAACGGCAGGCGCGTCTGGTCGATGACGCGCACCGCGTGCGGACCGTCCGCGGCGATCGAACGCCAGGCGACGCCATCGACCCTCATGGGCGAGATTCTAAGGACCGACGATGACCGGCTGCCGAGCAGCGCGGCAGCGGCGCTTCAGCGCTGCTCGCCGAGTCGCTTCGCTTCGTCGCGCGCCACCTGCGCGCCGATCCAGCGGAACATCACGATGGCGATGACGCCGATGCCGACGATCACGCCCAGCGACATCATGCCGATCCAGGTGGTGAACAGCTCGCGCAGTGCATCCATGGCGGGGCAGCTCCTCGATCTCGTCCGGGTGGGCCCGTTGTCTCGCTCAGCCGCGCCCGCCGGCCCGCAGCCGGTGGCCCTCGAACTGCTGCTGGCAGGCGGCGCAGCGCAGGGCCGCCGGATGCGCCTGCAGGCGGCGCAGGTCGATCGCCTCCTCGCAGTCGATGCACAGTCCGTAGCTGCCCTCGTCGAGGCGGGCGAGCGCCGACTCGATCTCGTGCAGCGCTGTCGCCGTGCGCGCCAGATGGGCCACGTCGGCCTGCCGCTGGGTCTCGGCGGCCGCATCGTCGTCGGTTTCTTCCTTGTGCAAAGGCAGTCCGGCCTCGTCGTGGCGATGCTCGCCATCGCCGTGCAGCCGGGCATCGACGGCATCCGCCGCGGTGCGCTTCATTTCCTGCAGCAGCTGACGGAACTGCTCCCGCGCCGCTGCATCCAGTCCGGTAGGTGACATTGCCGTGAACTCCCGTGGCCTTGCAGCCTACGGACTGCCTCCTGTGCCGGCTTGACCGGAGTCAACGGCGGCGAAGAGTCGACACCCGGCGAGCCGGCCGGGTGCGAATGGACGGATCCCTCTTGCCTCCTTGACGTTGCGCTGCAGCATAATGGCTGCTTGTCGACGGCACGCCGGTCTGCCGGCCGCTCGCACGATGCTCTACTCACATTATCTGCAGGGCGCACTGGCGCCGCGTTCAGTGGCGCTGGTCGGCGCGAGCCAGCGCGAGGCGGCGCTCGGCACGTACGTCCTCGACAACCTGCTGGCCGGCGGTTTCAAGGGGCCGATCTACGCGGTCAATCCGAAGTACGGCGAACTGGCCGGCCAGACCTGCTACGCGCGCGTGGCCGATCTGCCGCAGGCGCCCGACCTGGTGATCCTGGTCACCCCGCCGAAGACGGTACCGGACCTGATCGACGAGTGCGCCGAGCGCGGCGTTCGCGCCGTGCTGGTGATCTCGGGCGGCTTCGCCGACTCCGAGGCCGGCCGCCTGCTGCACGAGAAGGCGGTGCTGCGCGCGCGCGCCCGCGGCATCCGCCTGCTCGGGCCGCATTGCCTCGGCATCATGCGGCCCGACATCGGGCTGAACGCGAGCTACGCGCGCACTGCGGCGCGGCCGGGCTCGGTGGCGCTGGTGTCGCAGTCCGGCGCGCTGGTCTCGGCGCTGCTCGACTTCGCGCAGACAGCCGGCTTCGGCTTCTCCTCGGTGATCGCCACCGGCGCCGCTTCCGAAGTCGAGTTCTCGGAGATACTCGATTTCCTGTCGACCGACGGCGCCACGCGCAGCATCATCCTGTACGTCGAGGGCGTGCACGACGCGCGCGCCTTCCTGTCGAGCGTCCGCGTGGCCGCCAGCGTCAAGCCGGTGGTGGTGCTGAAGGCCGGCCGCCACCTGGCCGGCTCGAAGTCGCCGATGAGCCACACCGGCGCGCTGGTCGGCGACGACGCGGTGTTCGACGCGGCACTGCGGCGCGCCGGCGCGATCCGCGTCGACGCCTACTTCGACATGTTCTCCGCCGCCGAGGCGCTTGCCGCCGCCCGTTTCCCGCGGCCCGATCCCGGCAACAGGCTCGCCATCGTCTCGAACGGCGGCGGGCCGGGGCTGCTGGCCGCCGACTGCGTCGCGGACAACGAGGTCGTGCTGGCGAGCCTCACCGCAGAGACGGTGAAGAAACTCGACGAGATCCTGCCGGCCACCTGGTCGCACGGCAATCCGGTCGACGTCATCCGCGATGCCGACATGGAGCGTTGCGCGAAGGCGCTCGAGCGGGTGCTCGCCGACCCGGGCAACGACGGCGTGCTGGTGCTGTTCTCGCCGACCATCGCCCTGGGCGCCGAAGAGGCGGCGAAGGCGCTGCTGCCGGTGGCGAGGGCCAGCGACAAGCCGGTGATCACCGCCTGGCTGGGTGGCGAGGACGCGCACCGCGGCCGGGCGATCTTCGACGCCGCCGGCATGGCCACCGCCAGCAGTCCCGAGCGCGGCGTCGAGGCCTTCGGCTACCTGTCGCGGTTCGTCCGCGGCCGCCAGATGCGGCTGCAGGTGCCACCGCCGCAGGTGGCCGAGTTCGAGACCGAGGCCGCCGAGGCGCGGCGGATCATCGAGCGTGCCTCCGCCGCCGGCCACGCCACGCTCGACGAGCGCGAGTCGAAGGCACTGCTGGCGGCCTTCGGCATCGACACCGCGCGCACGCGGCTGGCCGCCTCGGCCGAGGAGGCGGTCGCGCTGGCCGAGGAGATCGGCTACCCGGTGGCGCTGAAGGTGTCGGCCTCCGGCGTGGTGCACAAGACCGACGTCGGCGGCGTGATCCTGTCGGTGATGAACGCGCGCGAGGTGGGGCACGGCTTCGACCTGATCCGCAGCCGCTGCGCCGAGCGGGCGCCGAAAGCCAAGTTCCACGGCGTGCTGGTGCAGCAGATGATCGTGCGGCCGGACGGCCGCGAGCTGCTGGTCGGGCTGGTGCGCGACCCGGCCTTCGGACCGGTGATCAGCTTCGGCATGGGCGGCATCGCGGTGGAGGTGCTGCGCGACGCCGCGGTGGCGCTGCCGCCGCTGAACCGCTTCCTCGCCCGCGAGCTGATCTCGCGCACGCGGGCGGCGCAGATGCTGGCGCAGTTCCGCGGCAAGCCGCCGGTCGACATCGAGGTGCTGATCGACGTGCTGCTGAAGGTCTCCGACATCGCCTGCGAACTGCCGTGCGTGCAGGAACTGGACATCAACCCGCTGCTGGTCGACCAGAGCGGCGCGGTGGCGCTCGACGCCCGGCTGGTGCTGGGCGACGGACCGCTGGTGCCGGACGCGACCTACTCGCACCTGGCGATCCATCCCTATCCGAAGGCGCTGGCGCGCACCCACCGGCTGCGCGGCGGCGAGACCGTGCTGCTGCGGCCGATCCGGCCGGAGGACGCGCAGGCGGAAACGCGCCTCGTTTCGCGGCTGTCACCGGAGACGATGTACATGCGCTTCCATGCGCCGCTGCGCGAGCTCACCACCGAGCGGCTGGTGCGCTTCACGCAGATCGACTACGACCGCGAGATCGCCTTCGTCGCGATCGACGCCTCCGGCGAGCAGGAGGAGATCCGCGGCGTGGCCCGCTACACCCGCATGCCGGACGGCTTTTCCTGCGAGTTCGGCGTCGTCATCGAGGACGACTGGCAGGGCAGGGGCCTCGGCCACGCGCTGATGACGGCACTCGAGGAGACCGCGCGCAGCCGCGGGCTGACCGAGATCATCGGCTACGTGCTGCGCGACAACGAAGGCATGGGCAGGCTGATGCGCGGCCGCGGCTACCTCGCCACCTCGGCGCCCGACGACGAGGGCGTGCGTCGCTACGTCAAGCGGCTGATCGGCGGCGCGCCGATTGGCGCGGTGCGCGCCCTGCGCGGCCACGCCACCGAGCGCGGCTGAACAGGGATCGCGCGACGCGACCGATGCAATCGTCGAGTTCGGCGGCGCGTGCGCCTCGCCGTCGTCGTCCGGTCACACCGATCCCGATGCTGTTGCGGATCGCGCGACAGGCCTGCCTGATCGTTGCCGCGGCACTCGCGCCGTTGTTGCCGCTCACGGCCGCTGCGCAGGATGCGACCGGCGCAGGCTACGGATTCCTGTGGGAGGCGACGCGCGGCGCCGAGCGCGTGCGGCTGCTCGGCGCGATACACGTCGGCCGGCCCGAGGCGGCGGCAGCCTACCGCGCCGACCGAACGGGCCTGCGCGACGCGCAGGTGTTCGCCTTCGAGGCCAACGTCTTCGACGCGCGGGCGACCCTGGCCGCGATGCAGCGCTGGGCGACCTATCCGGAGGGCGCTCCCGGGCTCGACGCCCACGTCGACGCCGCCCTGCTGGCCCGCGCCGAGAAGCTGCTGGCAGGCAGCGGCCTGCCGGCCTGCTGCCGGATGAAGCCGTGGATGCTCGCCAACACCCTGATCATGCTCGAGACGATGCGGGCCGGCTTCGGTCCGGGCTACGGCAGCGAGGCGCAGCTGCATCAGCTCGCGCTGGCCACCGGCCGCCCGGTGGTCGAGATCGAGAGCATCGACGAGCAGCTGCGGCTGTTCGACGAGGCGCCCGCAGCGGTGCAGCGCGACTACCTGCGCCGCGCGGTGGAAACCATCGAGGACGGCAGCGGCCGCGCCGAGATCGAGCGGCTGGTCGGTGCCTGGGAGCGCGGCGACGCGGCGGCGCTGCAGGCGCAGCTCGCGCAGATGCTGCGCAGCGAGCGGGCGGCGCAGCGCTTCGTCGCCGAGCGGCTGATCCGCGATCGCCACCCGAAGATGCTGGCCGCCATCGAGCGCTTCGCCGCCAGCGGTCGCCTGCACCTGGTGGCGATCGGCGCGTTGCACTACGTCGGCCCCGACGGCCTGCTGCAGATGCTGCGCGACCGCGGCTACACGGTGAAGCGGCTGCAATGAGGGGCCGGACCCGCTTCGCCGAGCGCCTCGATCTCGATTTCGGCGGCACCACCTGGCGGGCGCTGCCGCAGCTTGCCGCGCTGTGGCTGCCGCCGCGCTGGCTGGTGGTGGCCGACCTGCACTTCGGCAAGGCGGCGACGTTTCGCGCGCGCGGCGTGCCGGTGCCGGGAGGCACCACCGAGGCCGGCCTGGCGCGGCTGACGGCGCTGATCGAGCAGACACGGCCACGGCGCCTGGTCTTCCTCGGCGACCTGCTGCACGCGCGCGAGGCGCACGGTGCCGGGACGATGCAGCAGCTCGCGCGCTGGCGGGCGCAGCACGCGGCGCTGCCGATGACGCTGGTCGAGGGCAATCACGACCGCCACGCCGGTGCGCCGCCGCCGGCGCTGTCGATCGACGTGGTCGACGAGCCTTGGACGATGCAGGGCATCGCCTTCTGCCATCACCCGCAA
Organism: Burkholderiales bacterium; assembly: GCA_016716275.1. Taxonomy (GTDB): domain Bacteria; phylum Pseudomonadota; class Gammaproteobacteria; order Burkholderiales; family Burkholderiaceae_F; genus JADJWR01. Next base: position 538,170 of record JADJWR010000001.1, read on the forward strand.
CGGATCGCCAACACGGCCGTGGTCGCCGGCCATCTGCACCCCTGCGTGCGCCTGCACGGCGCGGCCAACGACACCTTGCGCCTGCCTTGCTTCTGGCAGCGCGTGGACCTGCTGACGCTGCCGGCCTTCGGCGAGTTCACCGGTGGCGCACCGATCCAGCGCGAACGCGGCGACCGCGTGTTCGCCGTGGCCGACGCAGGTCTGATCGAGATCCCGGCCGCCGCGCTCACCGTCTGACCGCCGGCTGCACGGGCGGGCGGCGGGCATGGCCGCGGCAAGCAGGCGAAGCGATGCCGGTGGCGCGCGCCGAAGCGGCGTTGCAAACCCGCAATCCGCGCAGGGCAACGGACGCGGCGTTGACGTGAATCACGGCGGCATCGACGACCGCAGTCAACACTGAGTCGACTCGTGGTGATGGGTCAGTACAGCAAGATGCAGGGACCGTCGTTCACTCCCGCCGCCCGGCAGCGCCGGCTCGACGCCATCCTCGAGCGACACCGCAGGGCGCGCACCCAGCTGCTGCAGATCCTGCGCGAGGTGCAGGAGCCGGAAGGCTGGATCCGGCCGGAGGCGATCACCTCGATCGCCCGCGCGCTGAAGCTGCCGCGCGCGCGCGTCGAAGGGGTGGCGGGCTTCTACGGCTTCCTGCACCTGTCGCCCGGCGGCCGCTACCGGCTGCGCTTCTCCGACAACATCACCGACCGCATGGCGGGCTCCGAGCCGCTGCTGGCGCGGCTGTGCGAGCTGCTGTGGGTCGAGCGAGGCAAGACCTCGGAGGACGGGCTGGTGTCGGTCGACACGACCTCCTGCACCGGCATGTGCGACCAGGGGCCGGCGCTGCTCGCCAACGGCTGGGCGATACCGCGGCTGACGCTGGCGCGGATCGAGCAGGTCGCCGAGCTGGTGCGGGGCGGGCAGCCGGTCGAGCAGTGGCCGCGCGAGCTGTTCGTCGTCGAGGACAACATCCGCCGCCAGGACATCCTGCTCGATGCGAAGCTGGCGCCGGGCGAGGCGATCCGCGCCGCGCTGGCACGCGGCAGCGGCTCGCTGCGCGAGAGTGCCTCGAACGAGCGCTCGTGGCGCGAGGCGATCGAACTGGCGCCGCAGGGACCGCGCGCCGTGCTGGAGGAGCTGAAGCTGTCGAACCTGCGCGGCCGCGGCGGCGCCGGCTTCACCACCGGACTGAAGTGGGAGGCCTGTGCCGCCGCGCCGGCCACCCCGCGCTACGTGGTGTGCAACGCCGACGAGGGCGAGCCGGGCACGTTCAAGGACCGGGTGCTGCTCGCCTCGTACGCCGACCTGGTGTTCGACGGCATGACGGTGGCTGCCTATGCGGTCGGCGCGCGGCACGGCTTTCTCTACCTGCGCGGCGAGTACCGCCACCTGCTGTCGCACCTGCAGGCGGTGCTCGACCGGCGGCGGCGCGAGGGACTGCTGGGCGCCAGCATCTGCGACTGGCCAGGCTTCGACTTCGACATCGCCATCCACCTCGGCGCCGGCGCCTACGTCTGCGGCGAGGAGTCGGCGCTGATCGAGTCGCTCGAAGGCAAGCGCGGCGTGCCGCGCAACCGGCCGCCGTACCCGGTCACCAGCGGCTACCTGAAGCAGCCGACGGTGGTCAACAACGTCGAGACCTTCTGCGCGGCGGCGCTGATCGCCGTGCGCGGCGGCGAGTGGTACCGCAGCGTCGGCACCGCGCGCTCGGCGGGCAGCAAGATCCTGTCGGTCTCCGGCGACTGCGCCCGGCCCGGCATCTACGAATACCCGTTCGGCACCAGGGTGGCACAGGTGCTCGCCGACTGCGGCGCCGAGTTCACCCAGGCGGTGCAGGTCAGCGGCGCCTCCGGCATCTGCATCGACGAGGCCGAGTTCGGCCGCCGCATCGCCTTCGAGGACCTGCCGACCGCCGGCGCGTTCATGGTGTTCGACGAGACGCGCGACATGTTCGAGGTGGCGCGCAACTTCGTGCAGTTCTTCGCCCACGAGAGCTGCGGCTTCTGCACGCCGTGCCGCGTCGGCACGACACTGGTGCGCAAGCTGATGGACAAGCTGGCCGCCGGCCTCGGTTCGCCGCAGGACCTGGCGCAGATCGTTGACATCAACCACCTGCTGCAGTCGGCCAGCCACTGCGGGCTCGGCCACACGGCGTGCAACCCGGTGATGGACACGATGAAGCGCTTCCGGCCCGCCTACGAACAGCGGATGGTGTCGCTCGACTTCGCGCCGGCGTTCGACCTCGACGGCGCGCTGGCGCGGGCCCGCGCGATGACCGGCCGCGACGACCCGGGCGCGCACTTCGGAGTCGCGCCGTGAGCGATCCGGCAGCCGGCACCTTCGTCCTCGACGGCGAGGAAGTGGCCTTCCTGCCGGGCCAGACCGTGATGCAGGCGGCGCTGGCGGCGGGGCACTACGTGCCGCACCTGTGCTACCACCCCGAGTTCAAGCCGCACGGCAGCTGCAAGGTCTGCACATTGAAGGTCGACGGCCGCTGGGTGACCTCGTGCACGCATCCGGCGCAGCCCGGCATGCAGGTCGAAAGCCGCAGCGAGGAGATCGGGGAGAAGCGGCGCACGCTGGTGCAGATGCTGTTCGTCGAGGGCAACCACTTCTGCCCCACCTGCGAGAAGAGCGGCGACTGCAAGCTGCAGGCGGTGGCCTACGACGTCGGCATGATGACGCCGCGCTTCGATCACTTCTATCCGGACCGCCCGGTCGACGCCTCGCACCCCGACATCCTGCTCGACTTCAACCGCTGCATCCTGTGCGAGCTTTGCGTGCGTGCCTCGGCCGAGGTCGACGGCAAGGGCGTGTTCGCGCTGTCCGGCCGCGGCATCACCAAGCACCTGGTGGTCAACAGCGAGAGCGGCCGGCTGGCGGACACCGACATCGCCCTGACCGACAAGGCGCTCGACGTCTGCCCGGTGGGCGTGATCCTGCGCAAGCGGGTCGGCTTCGCCGTGCCGATCGGCGCGCGGCGCTACGACCGCGAGCCAGCGGCGGACCAGGCGTTGCGCGATGCGCCGCGACCGCTCGACCGCCAACCGAAGGGCGCCGAGTGATGAAGCTGCAGCGCAAGCTGAAGGTGGCAACCACCTCGCTGGCCGGCTGCTTCGGCTGCCACATGTCGTTCCTCGACATCGACGAGCGTCTGTTCGAACTGCTCGACAAGGTCGAGTTCGACCGCTCGCCGCTGACCGACATCAAGCACTGCGGGCCGTGCGACATCGGCTTCATCGAGGGCGGCATCTGCAACGCCGAGAACGTGCACGTGCTGCGCGAGTTCCGCCGCCAGTGCAAGATCCTGGTTGCGGTCGGCGCCTGCGCGATCAACGGCGGCCTGCCGGCGCAGCGCAACCACCTTGATCTGGCCGCCTGCCTGCGCGAGGTCTACGAGACCGAACCGGGGCTGGCCGGCGGCGGCATCCCGAACGATCCCGAGCTGCCACTGCCGCTGGACAAGGTGCACCCGCTGCACGAGGTGGTGAAGGTCGACTACTTCCTGCCCGGCTGCCCGCCGTCGGCCGACGCGATCTGGAAGTTCCTGTCCGACCTGCTCGCCGGCCGCACGCCGCAGCTCGGCCACGGCCTCATTCACTACGACTGAGCGGACGATGGATTTCGAACTCGAAACCGCCGCCCACCCCGAGCAGCTGAAGCGCGTCGCAATCGACCCGCTGTCGCGCGTCGAGGGGCACGGCAAGGTGACCCTGCTCCTCGATCAGGACGACCGCGTGCAGCAGGTGCGTCTGCACATCGTCGAGTTCCGCGGCTTCGAGAAGTTCATCCAGGGCCGGCCGTACTGGGAAGTGCCGGTGATGGTGCAGCGGCTGTGCGGCATCTGCCCGGTCAGCCATCACCTGGCCGCCGCCAAGGCGATGGACATGATCGTCGGGGCGCGGCTGACGCCGACCGCCGAGAAGATCCGCCGGCTGATGCACTACGGCCAGATCCTGCAGTCGCACGCGCTGCACTTCTTCCACCTCGCCTCGCCCGACCTGCTGTTCGGCTTCGACTCCGAAGTGGCGCGCCGCAACGTGGTGGCGGTCGCCGCAGAGCAGCCGGAGCTGGCGAAGAAGGGCGTGCTGCTGCGCAAGTTCGGGCAGGAGGTGATCCGCGTCACGGCCGGCAAGCGGGTGCACGGCACCGGGGCGATCCCCGGCGGGGTGAACAAGTCGCTGACGCGGCAGGAGCGCGACACCCTGCAGGAGGACATCTACCGCGTGATCGCCTGGTCGCGCGAGGCGGTCGAGCTGGTCCGCCGGCTGCACCAGTCGAACCGGCCTCTTTACGACGGCTTCGGCGCCTTCCGCTCAAGCATGCTGTCGATCGTCGCGCCGGACGGCGCGCTCGACCTGTACGACGGCGAGCTGCGCGCGCGCGACGCCGACGGCAGGATCCTGGTCGACCGCGGCGACTGCAGCCGCTACTGGGAGCTGATCTTCGAGGAAGTGAAGCCCTGGTCGTACATGAAGTTCCCGTTCCTTCGCTCGCTCGGCCCGCAGGCGGGCTGGTACAAGGTCGGGCCGCTGGCGCGGGTGCAGAACTGCGACCGCATCGACGCGCCGCTGGCCGACGCAGCGCGGCGCGAATTCATCGACTACGGCGGCGGCCGCCCGGTGCACTCGCCGCTGGCGTACCACTGGACGCGCATGATCGAGATGCTCGCCGCCGCCGAGCAGATCAAGGACCTGCTGCACGACGACGACCTGCTCGGAGCCGATCTCGTCGCGCAGGGCAGCCGCGCCGAGCGCGGGGTCGGCGTCATCGAGGCGCCGCGCGGCACGCTGATCCACCACTACCGGGTCGACGAGAACGACATGGTGACGCGCGCCAACCTGATCGTCTCGACCACCCACAACAACCAGGCGATGAACGAGGCGATCCGCCAGGTCGCCCGCAGCTACCTCGACGGCCGCAAGCTCACCGAGGCGCTGCTCAACCACATCGAGGTCGCCATCCGCGCCTTCGACCCGTGCCTGTCGTGCGCCACCCACGCGGTGGGGCAGATGCCGCTGGCGGTCGAGCTGGTCGATGCGCAAGGCTGCACGATCGATCGCCTCGTCCGGGACGGTGGGGCTGCGGCATGCTGAGCCTGCGGCCGTCGCCGGACGCGGCGCCGGTGCTGGTGCTGGCGATCGGCAACCCCAGCCGCGGCGACGACGCGCTCGGCCCGCTGGCGGCGCAGCGGCTGGTCGAGCTCGCGCTGCCCGGTGTCGAGGTGCTGACCGACTTCCAGCTGCAGGTCGAGCACGCGCTCGACCTGCTCGGCCGCAGCTTCGTCGTGTTCGTCGACGCGGCCGCTGACGGAACCTCGCCGTTCGAACTGCGGCCGCTGCTGCCGGCGGCGGACGTGCGGCATTCGAGCCACAGCCTGTCGCCGTCTGCCGTGCTCGATGCCTATCGGCGGCTGACCGGCAACGAGCCGCCGCCGTCGCGCCTGCTGGCGATCCGCGGTAACGAGTTCGAGCTCGGCGCGCCGCTCGGCGACGCCGCGGCCGCGAACCTCGAAGCGGCGCTGGCGGCGCTGACGCAGGACCTTCGCGTCGCGATGGCACAGGTTCGCCGCGAACCGCTGCCGGCCTGACCCGCCTGCCCGTGGTGCCGCCGCACCACGGCGCGCCCGCATCCGCTACGCTCCCGCCGCTGTTGCCCCTGCCGGTTCATGCCTGCGTCGGCGAGGCGCGAAGGACTCATCGATGCTGCTCTGCCAGATCACCGATCCGCACGTCGTCGAGCGCGGCGCGCTCGCCTACGGCAAGGTCGACACGCCGCAGCACCTGGAGCGCTGCGTGCGCAAGATCCTGGCGCTGCCGCGCCGGCCCGACGCGGTGATCGCCACCGGCGACCTCGTCGACGGCGGCACCGCCGCCGAGTACGGGGTGCTGCGCGAGATCCTGGCGCCGCTCGACATGCCGCTGTACCTGGCGGTCGGCAACCACGACGACCGGCAGCAGCTTCGCGCGGCCTTTCCGACGCACAGGCACCTCGCCGGCGAGGATGGTTTCGTGCAGTACGTGGTCGAGGATTTCGACGTGCGCCTGGTCGTGCTCGACACGCTGATCCCGCGCAAGCCGGGCGGCTTGCTGTGCGAGAAGCGGCTGCGCTGGCTCGACCGCACCCTGGCGGCGTCCGCCCGCCCGACCGTCGTCGCCCAGCACCACCCGCCGTTTGCCACCGGCCTGTCGTTCATGGACCGCATGAGCCTGGTCGATCCAGGCGCCGAGGCGGCGGTCATCTCGAAGTACCCGCAGGTCGAGCGGGTCATCTGCGGCCATCACCACCGCAACGCGCAGGCGCGCTTCGCCGGCACTGTCGCCTCGATCTGCCCGAGCACTGCGCACCAGCTGCTGCTCGACCTCGTCCCCGGCGCCGACATCCGCTTCACGCTCGAGCCGTCGGGCTTTCAACTGCACCTGTGGGACGGCCAGCAACTGGTCACGCACACGGCGGTGGTCGAGGACTTCAGGACGTGGGGAACGCGTGACTGACCGCGCGCCCTTGTCGCTTGCGGGCCGCCGACTGAACCATTGGCGATGAGCGGCGTGGCGGCGGACAGGCAGGGCTGGTGGCGCTCGCTTCTGCAGCGCGACGGCGTTGCCCGTGGCGACATCGCCGGCGGACTGACCGCCGCGATGGTGCTGCCGGCCATCGAAGGCAGCTACGGACTGATCGCCTTCGGCCCCTTGGGCGCAGGCCAAGTGCAACTGGCGTTCCTGCTCGGCGCCGTTACGGCTGCGATCGCGTCCGTCGCCACCGCCGTTTTCGGCCGCGGGCCGCTGCTCAGCGGCTCTTCCGGCGCGCTGGCCGTGCTCACCGCCGCGCTGATCACGGCGCTGGTGGCCGATCCGCACTTCCGTGGCGCCGACGGCCGGCCGTTCGTGCCTTTCATCCTCGCCTACGTCGCGCTCGGCGTCGTGCTGGCCGGCGTCCTGCAGGCGCTGCTCGCCGCGCTGAGGCTCGGCGGGCTCGTTTATTTCGTTCCCTTCCCGGTGCACGCCGGCTACATCAACGGCTCGGCGGTGCTGATGGTCGGGGCGATGATCCCGCACGTGCTCGGCCTGTCCACCGTGTACGGGCACGAGGCCGACTGGCAGAGCTTCAAGTGGCTGGCGCCGCTGATCGCCCTGTCGGCGCTGGTGGTCGCGCTGCGCCCGCCTGGCTGGGCGAGGGTCATCCCGCCCTACCTGCTCGGCCTGCTGGTGGCCACCGGGCTGCACCACCTGCTGGCGCTGACGCCGCTGGCGGGGTCGCTGGGCCCGCTGCTGCAGGCGCCGGTTTTCGAGTGGCCGCGCGTCGACACGATGGGGCCGGCGATCGACCAGATCGGCGAGGGGATCCTGACCGCCAACCTGGGGCCGCTGCTGCTGTTCGCGGTGGCGGTGGCGATGATGTCGACGCTGCAGACCGCGCTGGCCGGCTCGTCGATCGACGAGATCACGCGCAAGCGGCGCTACGGCGACCGGGAACTGTTCGCGCAGGGCGTGGCCAACGTGGCGGTCGGCATCGTCGGCGCCTCGCCGAGCGCCGCCTCGACCACACGCAGCAAGCTGAATCTCGACGCCGGCGGCGAAACGGTGATGTCGCGGGTGGTGTTCGGCGTCGGCATGCTGCTCGCCCTGGCGGTGGGTTTGCAGATGATGAACTTCCTGCCGATGGCGGCGGTCGCCGGCGTGTTCATCGCGCTCGCCATCGGCCTGCTCGACCGCTGGACCCGCGGCGGCGCGGCCATCCTGTGGCGTCAGTCGCTGAAGCGACGCGTGCCGGTGTCGCTCGCCTGGAACTACGCGACGATGGTCGTGGTGGCGGCGATCACCGTCTTCGTGTCGCTGGCTGCGGCGATCGGCCTGGGCACGCTGGCGGCGATGGTGATGTTCATCCGCAGCAACAGCAAGCGGCCGATCCGCCAGGTCGTCCACGCCGACCGCCGCACCTCGCGCAAGATCCGGCCGGCGGCCGCGGCGGAACTGCTGCGCGCGCACGGCAAGCGGATCGCGCTGGTCGAGCTCGACGGCGCGCTGTTCTTCGGCACGGCGGAGACCGCCGACGAGGAGATCGAGCACGTGGCGCACGGTGTCGACTACCTGGTCCTCGACTTCGAGCGTGTCGGCGAGGTCGACGCCAGCGGTGCGCGTGTGCTTCTGCTGGCCGCCGACTTCGTGCAGAGCCACGGCAAGCGGCTGCTGCTGGCGGGCCTGATGCCGAACGACGCCCGCACGCGGATGATCCGCGACATGGACGTGCACGGCCTGCTTCGCGACGAGCAGTTCTTCCCGGATGCCGATCGGGCGCTGGAGCATGCAGAGGACCTGCTGCTCGCCAAAGTCACCAGCGACACGGACGAGCAGCATGCGCTGAGGCTGGCGGAAACGCTGCTCGGCAGTGGGCTCGACGCCGACGAACTCGCGCAGCTCTCGGCGCTGATGGTCGAGCGGCGGATCGACCGAGGGCAGGCGGTGTTCCGCCGCGGCGAGCCGGGCGACGCGATGTACGTGTCGCTGCAGGGGCAGATCGGCATCTGGCTGCCGCCGAGCGGCGAGCACGGTGCGGCGGCGCGTGGCCGCCGCATGGTCTCCTACGCGCCCGGCGTGGTCTTCGGCGAGATGGGCCTGCTGCAGGGGCGGCCGCGCTCGGCCGATGCGATCGCCGAGGACGATGCCCTGGTGCTCGAACTGCCGAAGGCCGGCTACGAGCGGATCGCCCGCGAGAACCCGACGCTGCTGTCGAAGATGCTGCTGAACCTCGGCCTGCTGCTGTCCTCGCGCGTCCGGGCGCTGACCGACGAGCTGGAGGCGCAGTCGAGCGCCCGCTGAGCCGGCACGTGTGCAGAATCGGGATCCGCGCCGGGACTGACCGCTCCTGACGCGAAACAACGGGAAACGGGGAGGCGGGCATTGTCAGGGGATGCAGACGGGCATTCGCACCGTGAAGCGCTGCTGGTTCGGTACCTGACGCCGCTGTTCGGTGATCTGGCGCCAGACACCATCGGTTTCCTGCGCGAGCACGTGCAGTGGATCGAGCTGCCGGCCGGCGGGGTACTGATCGAACAGGGCGCGCCCGGCGACTCGGCGTACCTGTCGGTCAGTGGCCGCCTGCGTGTGTACATGACCGGCGAGGAGGGTGCACCGCGCATGGTGCGCGAACTCGGCCGCGGCGAGGTGATCGGCGAGATGAGCCTGTACACCGGCGAGCCGCGTTCGGCCACCGTGGTGGCCATCCGCGACTCGCTGCTGGCCCGGCTCGCCAAGCCGGACTTCGAGTCACTGCTGGCGCGCAACCCCCGCGCCTCGATCGCCATCACCCGGCAGATCATCGGCCGCCTGCAGACGCAGCACCAGCAGCGGCCGCTGCCGGCGCCGGTGACGGTGGCGCTGCTGCCGGTGTCGGAGGGCGTCGCGCTGCACGCCTTCGCCGGGCGCCTGGCCGGCCGACTGGAGCGCTTCGGCCGCATCCGGGTCGTCGATGCGGCGGCGATCGAGCGCGGCCTGAACGAGACGGGGGCGGCGCTGCGCGAAGGTGCCGATGTCGAGCGTCGACTGACCCTCGCCCTCGACCGCGTCGAGGCGGAGCACGACTTCGTGCTGCTGCTCGCCAATCCCGGCGCCGACGCGTGGACGCGGCGCTGCATCCGCCACGCCGACGAATTGCTGCTGCTGGCCGACGCCACGCGGGCGCCGGCGTTGCACGCGATCGAGCGGGATTGCCTGTCCGCATCGTCACAGCGCAGCGAGGCGGCGCAGACGCTGGTGCTGCTTCATCCTGCGGCAACCAGAATCCCGCGCGGCATGCGGCAGTGGGTCGCGCGGCGGCCGGTGACGGCGCACGTGAACGTCCGCCCCGATCTGGACGCCGACATGGCGCGGCTGGCGCGGCTGCTCAGCCGCAACGCCGTTGGCCTGGTGTTCGGCGGCGGCGGGGCGCGCGGCTTCGCCCACCTCGGCATCTGGCGGGCGCTGCGCGCGCGCGGCGTAGAGATCGACTTCGTCGGCGGCACCAGCATCGGCGCGGCGATGGCGGCGCTGGTCGCCATCGACCAGCCGGTTGACCAGGCGATCGACGTGGCGCGCGCGGCGTTCCGCGGCAATCCGACCGGCGATTACAACCTGCTGCCGCTGGTGTCGCTGATCAAGGGTCGCCGCGTGCGTTCCGCGATCGCCAGGGCGCTCGATGCGCTGGTCGACGGGTCGGTGGATATCGAGGACCTGTGGAAGGGCTTCTTCTGCATCGCCAGCAACTACTCGCAGGGGCGCGAGCAGCGGCTGCTCGGCGGCGACCTGGCGCGTGCGCTGCTGGCGAGCATGGCCATACCGGGCGCGTTGCCGCCGGCGATCGCCGATGGCGAACTGCTGTGCGACGGTGGCACCTTCAACAATTTTCCGGTCGACGTGATGCGCCAGATGCGCGGCGTCGGCAAGGTGATCGGTGTCGACGTCGGCGTGCGCAACCCGCGGCGGCTGGAGTTCGACGAAGTGCCGGGCAGCTGGGCGCTGCTCCTCGACCGGCTGCGGCCGCGCCGCCGCCGTCGCTACCGGCTGCCGTCGCTGGTGTCGTACCTGCTGAACGTCACCATCCTGTACAGCATCTCGCGCCAGGACGAAGCGAAGCGGCTGACCGACCTGTACTTCAACCCGCCGCTGCACCGGGTCGGCCTGCTGCAGTGGGAGCAGTTCGACGCGATCGTTCGCCAGGGCGAGGAGCACGCGATCGAGGTGCTGGACCGCCCGGGCTCGGCCCGGCAGGCCGGCCTCTCCGGGGCGCCGTGATCCCGCCTCGCGCAATCCACCCCGTCGATTTGGTACCTGGCCTGAAGCCGCCCGGGCGGGTTGTCGCGACAATCGCGCCGCGGCCGTGCCGCGCCGCCGCGCCCGATTGCGGCCGACCCCGACGATGAGCGAGATCCGCGCGCTGCTGCTGACCGACGTCGTCGACAGCACCAAGCTGTCGGCGAAGATCGGCGACGATGCCATGGCCGAGGTCTGGACGGCGCACGATCGCGCCGCGCGCGACCTGCTGCCTGCCTGGCGCGGCCGCGAGATCGACAAGACCGACGGCATGCTGCTGATGTTCGACAGCGCCGTCGACGCGGTGAACTACGCGCTCGCCTACCACCGGGCGCTGGCGGCGCTGCCGACGCCGCTGAAGGCGCGCGCGGGCCTGCACGTCGGGCCGGTGCTCCTGCGCGAGAACAGCGCCGAGGATGTCGCCCGCGGCGCCAAACCGCTCGAGGTCGAGGGGCTGGCCAAGCCGACGGCGGCGCGCGTGATGTCGGTCGCCGCCGGCGGCCAGACGCTGCTGACGCCGGAGGCGCGCGAGGACCTCGGCCAGACGACCTTGAAGGTCCAGTCGCACGGCCACTGGATGATCAAGGGCGTGCCGGAGCCGGTCGAGCTGTTCGAGGTCGGCGAGCCGCAGGCGCGCTTCGTCGCCCCGCCGGACAGCGAGAAGGTGCACCGCGTCGTGCGCGTCGACGACTGGTGGATGCCGGTGCGGGAGATCCCGAACAACCTGCCGCTGCAGCCGTCGTCGTTCGTCGGCCGGGAAAGGGAACTCGAGGAGGTCAAGTCGGCGCTGGCGGGCGCGCGGCTGGTGACGCTGCTCGGCATGGGCGGCCTGGGCAAGACGCGGCTGTCGCTGCAGGTCGCCAGCGAGGTGATGCACCAGTTCATCGACGGCGTGTGGTTCGTCGACCTGTCGCCGATCCGCGACGCCGAGCTGGTGGCGAGCGAAGCCGCCCACGTGCTCGGCGTGACCGAGGAGCCGGGGCGGCCGCTGCTGCAGACGCTGTGCGCCCACCTGAAGCAGCGGCGCGTGCTGCTGATCCTGGACAACTGCGAGCACCTGATCAAGGCTGCCGCCGACCTGGCGCACGCCATCGTGCGGGCGGCGCCGAACGTGCGCATCGTCTCGTCGAGCCGCGAGCCGCTGCATGTCCCGGGTGAGAAGACCTACCCGATCCTGCCGCTGCCGGTGCCGAAGAAGGACGACGGCTTGGAGACGCTGGCGAAGTCGACGGCGGTGCGGCTGTTCGTCGAGCGGGCGCAGGCGCACAAGCCGGCGTTCGCCTTAACCGAGCGCGAGGCGCCGCTGGTGGCCGAACTGGTGGCGCGGCTGGAGGGCATCCCGCTTGCGCTCGAGCTGGCGGCGGCGCGGGTCCGCTCGATGTCGGTGCTCGACATCAACGCACGGCTGAAGCACCGCTACAAGCTGCTCACCGGAGGCGGCCGGGTGCTGCAGGAGCGGCAGCAGACGCTGCGGGCGCTGGTCGACTGGTCGTACGACCTGCTCGAAGAGAACGAGAAATGCGTGCTCGACCGGCTCGCGGTGTTCGTCGGCGGCTTCGATCTGGCCGCGGCCGAGGCGGTATGCGGCGCCGACCCGGTTGACTCCTTCGAGGTGCTCGACCTGCTCGGCTCGCTGGTCGAGAAGTCGCTGGTGATGCTCGACGAGCGCGACGAGGGCAGCCGCTACCGGATGCTGGAGACGATCCGCGAGTACGCGCGCGAGAAGCTGGACGAGCGGGGCGAGGACGCGCCGGCGACGGCCGCGCGGCATTGCGAGCATTACTTCGCGTTCGCCAAGGAGGCGCGCGAGGGAGTGAAGACCGCCGAACAGGCGAAGTGGATTGCGCGGGTGGAGACCGATCTGGACAACCTGCGCGCGGCCACTTCGCTTGCCCTGGCCGGCGGCGTCGATCCGTTCATTGCAGTCAAGCTGGCGGTCGCGATGCAGAGCTTCTGGTTGCTGCGCGGCTACACAACAGAGGGTCGAAATGTCGTCCGCGCGGCACTGGCGCTACCTGCGGTGCAGGAGTCGGACATGGCGCAGGCTTGGGCGCTGTATGTTGGTGCTGCGCTTGCCTACAGCCAGAGTGATCATCCTGCGGCGAGGCGAATGCTTGAGACTTGTCTAGAGCTGCGGAGGAAGCTGGGCAACAAGGTCGATGTCGCGGCGACGTTGTCGACTCTGGCTCTAGCGCGCATGAAAGGGGGCGACGCTGCAGGTGCGGTCGAATGCGAGCACGAGGCACTCGAGATTTTCCGGCAGCTTGGCGACCGCATCGGTGAAGTGGTTGGACTCATCCACATGGGTAAGTTCAGTCTCGGGCGGGGTGACGATGAAGCAGCTCGGGAGCGGCTGAATCAGGGACTCACTATCGCGCTAGAGATTGGCAATAGGGAGGCCGAAGGCGAGTGTGAGCTGCTGCTCGGTGAACTCGACTTCGATGCCGGAAACTTCGACGGCGCACGATCGCGATTCGCGCGTTCCCTCGCGGTGTGTCGCGAAGCAGCCGACCGGCACGGAGAGGCGAATGCACTTTGGTCGGAGGGCCGCCTCGCATTGTCCTGCGGCGACGCCGCTACCGCGCGCCAGCGTCTCAGCGAGGCGCTGCGCGCCTTCCAGGAGTTCGAAATGCGCGAAGAGCTGCTGGGCTGCTTGGAGGATTGCGCCGTCTTGCATGCTGCCGATGGACAGATTGAGGTCGGCGTGCGTCTCGCCTCGGCAGCGTCGGCGATGCGCGAGCGGCTGGCGCTCGTGCGCTCGCCGCGCACAGAAGCGGCGTGGAAGGAGCGAGTTGCGACGTTGACCGAATCACTTCCGGAGCCGGGCTTCGGTCAGCAATGGGAAGAAGGCAAGCGGTGGGGGACGGAGGAGGCAGTGCGCTCGGCTCTCGCAGCTGCAATGCCTGGTGCACAAATGAAAACCGGCGCCTTCGCGCCGGTTGGTTGACCTGGAGGAACGCCTGCGGTCAGTTAAGCACGCCGCCGAGTGCGGACCACCCATATCGTGGCGAGAAGCGCCACGGCCATGAGCGCCAGACTTCCAGGCTCGGGGATATCGATGGGGGCCGCAGCGAACAACGCGCCGTTAGGGTACCGCGGGCGCCCTTCTTCGCTTTCGACGTCACTAATCGAAATGTTCCCCAGTGCACGGATCGCCCCAATCAGTTCCCACAGACTATCGATGTCATCAAAATCCGTTGTCGGATGCGAAAGCAAGAGCGGGCCGAAGTAGCCTGGGGGTATTTCGTCCCTTACGCCAAGGATGTCGCCACCGAAGATGCCGAGGGGATCGCGAAGGAAATCCGATGTGGCCGGATCAAGAAACAGCAAGCTGAAGAACGGGGAAACGGGCGGCGCAGGAGAAACCCAAGTGGCCTGGTCCCAGTTCGATGGCAGGGTGGCCAGACTGATCAAATCGTTGTCGATGAAGTGCAGTGCCTGGATCGACATCGAAGAAGTCGAGAACGTGACGGTTCCCTTGGTGGCCGCCAACGGGTCGGCAACGTCGTAGAACTCGACGGAGGCGCTCTGCACGTTGGAGCCTTGTGCGCAGCTGCTGGACGCGTCGTAGTCGCGCCCCCCGGTACCGAATGCGCACGAATCCGGTACGAACACATCCACGGTGCCACGCCAGCCCAGACCGTATCCGATTGGGCTCCCGCTTCCAACGAAAGGTTGGCCGAACGTCGGATCCCACGCGCCGGCGTAGATGATTGCCTGCGCCGGCGACACAACGGCGGCAAGCGCTGCAACGGCGGTCATAGCAGCGGTCCGCAGCACTCGTTCGAGATAGACCCGCATCGTCGGCTCCTGCAATTGGGCGGTTCTTCGGTGCCTTCTTCAGGCCGGGGCGTCAGAAACACGACGGCGCAGCATGCGGCCGAGGCTGATGATAAGCAATATCCGGACCAAGAACGCCTAAACGACTGATGGGAAACGAATCAGATCATTACCCTTGCCGTCTTTGTGGAAAATTTTGTAAAGAAATCCGACACTTGGATGGCCTCTTTGACCTGTCATGAAACGGTCGGGCGTTGCGCTTTTTGAGCTAAGGCTCCGGTCGCGGCGTTGATCTCGCGGACCGTGGGACGGCCCCGCGGGCAGCACGCAGCGAGGCGAGGCGCCAGGTACTTGCGTGCCGCCGGGATGCAGTGCCGTCAGCCGCTTCCGGTCATGCCCGGCGTGAAGACATACGCATCCATCGCCAGCACGCCGCCGTCGACGCCAAGATCGAGGCGCTCGACGCGCGGTGCCGGGCCGGCGGCGCCGAAGGCGAAAGGTAGCGGCAGGAAATGTTCGTCGGTCGGATGCGCGCGCCGCGCGTGCGGCGTCTGCTGCAGCCAGTTTCCGATGCGTTCGCGATCGTCGCCGCGCAGCGCGTCGTCGACCCAATCGCTGAACTCGCGCACGTAGGGCTCGGCGTCGGTCTCCTGCGGCTGCATGCCGTGCCGCCGGGCATGGCCGATCCACTCCCGCAGGTTGTGCGTCAGGTGGCCTGAGCCGACGATCAGCACGCCTTCGTCGCGCAGCGGCGCCAGGATCTCGCCCAGCCGCAGGTGGTGCGCGGCGCCCAGTTGCGGCTGCAGCGAGACCTGCACCACCGGCACGTCGGCCTGCGGATACATGTGCAGCAGCGGCACCCAGGCGCCGTGGTCGAGTCCGCGGCAGCCGTTGCCGTTGGCGGGCAGGCCGGCGGCGCGGAGCAACTCGATCGCCCGCCCGGCCACCGACGGTTCGCCTGGCGCCGCATAGCGCACTTCATACAGCTGGGACGGGAAGCCGCCGAAGTCGTGGATCGTCTCCGGTCGGCCGCCGGTGGTCAGCATCGGCCATTCGCTCTCCCAGTGCGCCGAGGCGATCAGCACCGCCCGGGGGTGCGGCAGGTCGCGGCCGAGCGCCGCCCACGCCGCGCCGGCGCGCCCGGCGTGCAGCGCGTGCATCGGCGAGCCGTGTGAAAGGAAAAGCGTGGGCAGCATGGCTGATCGACGGTCGATCGGTGCTTAGGCGGCCTGCAACTGGGGACGACGGCCAGTGCGCAGATTGGCCAACGCATACGCGCCGTTGCCGAGCAGCGCCTGCACCACCGTCGCTGCGGCCAGGAAGGCGGGGTATTCCCATCCGCCTTTGGGCGCCGAGAACACCCAGCCGTTGCCGGCGTGCGCCCACGTCGCGCCGAGCAGCACCGGCAGCAGCGCGATCGCGACCCAGCGCGTTCCCACGCCGGCGATCAGCAGCAGGCCGCCGACCAGTTCGGCGGCGAACACCGCGTAGGCCAGCGGGCCGGGCAGGCCGATCGACTGGAAGAACTGCGCCGTCCCAGGCAGCGTGAACACGGCGAGCTTGAGCAGCGCGTGGGCGACGAACATCACGCCGAGCGACAGGCGCATCACGAGGGCGGCGTAGGCAGTTGTGCGGGCTTCGGTCATCGATGACTCCGTTCGGTTGGTTGACATGGTTGAACCTCGAGTCGACCCCGCCGCGGCGGCATCGGTCAGTGCTGCAAATCTATCTGTCGCTCTACGAGGGATAAAGATCGAATCAATGGAAATTCTGTCCCGAAAAATGAAACAATGACTGATGGACCGGATCGCCGCCATGCAGGCCTTCGTCCACGTCGTCGAGGCGGGCAGCTTCGTGCGCGCGGCCGGGCGGCTCGGTGCGTCGACCTCGTCGACGTCCCGCCTGGTGGCGGACCTCGAATCACACCTTGGCGCGCGGCTGCTCAACCGCACCACGCGCAAGCTGTCGCTGACCGAGACCGGTCAGGCCTACTACGAGCGCTGCGTGCAGTTGCTGGCCGACCTCGGCGAGGCCGAGGCTGCGGCCGGCGCCTCGGCTTCGGCGCCGACGGGTCGGCTGAAGCTCACCTGCCCGTTCAACCTGCTGGTGCAGCCGATCGGGCCGGCGCTCGCCGAGTTCAATCGGCACCATCCGAAGGTGACCTTCGACGTCACGGTGGCCGACCGGGTGATCGATCTGGTCGAGGAGGGCTTCGACCTGGCGGTCCGCATCGGAGCGCCCGGCGGTGAACGGCTGGTGGCGCGCCGGCTCGGCTCGACGCAACTGGTGCCGTGCGCGTCTGCCGCGTACCTGGCGCAGCACGGCGCGCCGCTGGCCCCGGAGGAACTCGTCCGGCACCAGGCGCTGACCTACGCCTACGTTGCGGCGCCGTTCCAGTGGCGGCTCGCCGACGCGGCCGGCGCGCCGCACGAGGTGCGGGTCGGCGGGCCGCTGCACGCCAACAGCGGCGAACTTCTGGTTGCCGCCGCCGTGGCGGGCATGGGAATCGTCCTCGAACCCGACTTCGTGGTTGCGCCCCACCTGGCCCGTGGCGAACTGCAGCGCGTGCTGCCCGGCTGGGCGGGCCCCCGGCTCGATGTCTGGGCCGTCTACCCGAGCCGGCGGCACCTGTCGGCGAAGGTGCGTGCCTTCGTCGACTACCTCGCCGGGATCTTCGCCGCCGACCCGCTGCGCCGGCCAGCGCGCGCCGCGACGCGGCCGCGGCAAAGACCCCGCTGCTGACCCGGACCGCCGGTGCGGTTGCCGGCAGGCCGGCAACCCGTCGTGCTGCTTCGCACCAATAGAAGTGCACCTCTATCGGCCGCGGTTGACCGCCGCCGCCGACTCGGAAATAGTACGAACGTTCGATTCTTTCTGAAATCGGCGGGAGTGGTGCACCCCGCCGACGAGCCCGGGATCAGCCCATGTCACTCGCCGCCGCCATCAGTTCGCTCACCGCGCCGCTGCGCCTGCGCAAGGGCGAGCTGACGCGCGCGGCGATCGTCGACGCGGCTCTGGCGATCGCCCGCCGCGACGGCCTCGAAGGGCTGACCATCGGCGAGCTCGCCGCGCAGATGCGGATGAGCAAGAGCGGGGTTTTCGCGCACTTCGGCTCGCGCGAGGAACTCCAGCGCGCGGTGCTGGCCGAATATGCATCGCGTTTCGTCGGCGCCGTGCTGGCGCCGGCCGTGCGCCGGCCGCGCGGCCTGGCGCGGCTGCAGGCGATCCTCGACAACTGGCTGAAGCTGATGCGACGCGAGATCGAGCAGGGTTGCCTGATGATCAGCGGCAGCATCGAGTACGACGACCGCCCCGGCGCGATGCGCGACGCGGTGGTCGGCATCATCCGTGGCTGGAGCGCCGAGCTGCAGCGCGCCATCGAGGATGCCAAGGCGACCGGCGAACTGCGCACCGACACCGACGCGGCGCAGGCCGCCTTCGAAATCTACGGCTTGATGCTGGGCTTCCACCAGAACGCCCGGCTGCTGCGCGCGGCCGACAGCACCCGCCGCGCCCGCGCCGGCCTGCAGCGCCTGATCGAGGACGCGCGCAGCGCAACGCCACCGAAGCCACCCGCCGCGGCCACAGGCCGCACCCGTTCCCCATCCGGCCGCGCCAAACGCCCCGTCGGCGGCAGCGCGCGTACGTCGTCACCCTGAGGAGTCGCCATGCCCACCTACACGCCACCCCTGCGCGATCAGCAGTTCGTGTTGCACGAGGTGCTGGGTGTCGCCGAGCAGTACCAGCAGATGCCGCGCTACGCGGAGGTCGATGCCGACGTGCTCAACCACGTGCTGGAAGAAGCCGGTCACTTCTGCGCCGAGGAACTGCTGCCGATCAACCAGTCGGGCGACGAGGAAGGCTGCACGTTCGACCCGAAGACCAGGGAAGTCCGCACGCCGAAGGGCTTCCGCGAGGCCTATGACCACTTCCGCGCCGGGCACTGGCAGGGGCTGTCGGCCGAGCACGAGTACGGCGGCCAGGGACTGCCCCACCTGCTGCAGATCGCGCTGTACGAGATGCAGTACTCGACCAACCAGGCGTGGGCGATGTACCCGGGATTGACGGTCGGCGCCTACGAGTGCCTGCACGCGCACGGCGCGAAGGAGCAGAAGGACCTCTATCTGCCGAAGCTCACCTCCGGCCAGTGGACCGGCACCATGTGCCTGACCGAGCCGCACTGCGGCACCGATCTCGGGCTTCTGCGCACCAAGGCGGTACCGAACGCCGACGGCAGCTACGCGCTCACCGGCGAGAAGATCTTCATCTCCTCGGGCGAGCACGACCTGGCGGAGAACATCATCCACCTGGTGCTGGCCCGCCTGCCGGATGCGCCGGCCGGGACCAAGGGCATCTCGCTGTTCGTGGTGCCGAAGTTCGTGCCGGTCGGCAGCGGCGCCGAAGCCACGGTCGGCGATCGCAACGGCATCCACTGCGGCGGCATCGAGCACAAGATGGGGATCAACGGCAACGCCACCTGCCACATGGTGCTGGAGGCTGCCCGCGGCTGGCTGGTCGGCGAGCCGAACAAGGGCCTGAACGCCATGTTCGTGATGATGAACGGCGCCCGGCTGGCGGTCGGCGTGCAGGGCCTGGGCATCACCGAGGCCGCCTACCAGAACGCGGTGGCCTACGCGCGCGACCGCGGCCAGGGCCGCTCGCTGTCCGGTGCCAAGGCGCCGGACAAGCCGGCCGACCCGATCATCGTCCACCCCGACGTGCGCAAGATGCTGCTCACCGCGCGCGCCTATGCCGAGGGCGGCCGCGCCTTCGCCTACTGGACGGCGCTGCAGGCCGACGCGCAGCTGCACCACCCCGACGAGGAGGTGCGCAGGTTCGCCGGCGACATGATGGCGCTGATGACGCCGGTGGTGAAGGCGTTCATGACCGACAACGGCTTCAACTGCGCCTCGCAGTGCATGCAGGTGTTCGGCGGCCATGGCTACATCCGCGCCAACGGCATGGAGCAGCTGGTGCGCGACGCCCGCATCAACATGATCTACGAGGGCACCAACGGCATCCAGTCGCTCGACCTGCTCGGCCGCAAGGTGCTGATGGACAACGGCGCCAAGCTGAAGAAGTTCGGAAAGCTGGTGCAGCAGTTCATCGAGGAGCACGGCACCAACCCCGACATGAACGAGTTCGTCACGCCGCTGGCCGATCTCGGCGAGAAGGTCACCAAGCTGACCATGGAAATCGGCATGAAGGCCTTCCAGAACCAGGACGAGGCCGGCGCCGCGGCGGTCGACTACCTGCGGGTGATCGGTCACCTGTGCTTCGCCTACTTCTGGGCCAGGATGGCGCGCCTCGCGCTGACCAGGATCGACGCCGACGGCGCCAGTGTCGACCCGTTCTACATCGCCAAGCTCAGCACGGCGCGCTTCTACTTCCAGCGCCTGCTGCCGGAAACCGCCTTCCACATCCGCTCGGCGCGCTCGGGCGCGAAGAACGTCATGGAGCTCGAGGCGGAACTGTTCTGAGACAACCGAAGACGAAAAACGGAGAGAGAGTGATGAGCAATTTCATCGTCCGCAAGGTCGCCGTGCTCGGCGCCGGCGTGATGGGCGCGCAGATCGCCGCGCACTGCGTCAACGCCAAGGTGCCGGTGGTGCTGTTCGACCTGCCGGCGAAGGACGGGCCGAAGAGCGGCATCGTGACGAAGGCGGTCGACAGCCTGAAAAAGCTGAACCCGGCGCCGCTCGGCAACCGGGACGACGCGCAGTTCATCGAGGCGGCCAACTACGAGGAGCACCTGGAGCTTCTGCGTGACTGCGACGTCGTCATCGAGGCGATCGCCGAGCGGATGGACTGGAAGCACGACCTGTACCGGAAGGTCGCGCCTTACATCGGCGCCAACGCGATCTTCGCCTCGAACACCTCGGGGCTGCCGATCGAGAAGCTCGCCGAAGTGATGGACAAGGCGCTGCGCGAGCGCTTCTGCGGCGTGCACTTCTTCAACCCGCCGCGCTACATGCACCTGGTCGAGCTGATCCCGACGGCGGCAACGCGGCCGCAGATCCTCGACGACCTCGAGACCTTTCTCACCTCGACGCTCGGCAAGGGCGTGGTGCGGGCCAAGGACACGCCGAACTTCATCGCCAACCGGGTCGGCATCTTCGGCATGCTGGCGACGATCAAGGAAGCGGAGAAGTACGGCATCGCCTACGACGTGGTCGACGACCTGACCGGCTCGAAGCTCGGCCGCGCCAAGAGCGCCACCTTCCGCACCGCCGACGTGGTCGGCCTGGACACGATGGCGCACGTCATCAGGACCATGCAGGAGACGCTGCCGGCGTCGATCGACCCGTTCGCCGAGCACTTCGCCACGCCGCCGGTGCTCAAAGCGCTGGTCGAGAAGGGCGCGCTGGGGCAGAAGGCCAAGGCCGGCTTCTACCGGAAGGACGGCAAGGTCATCAAGGTGCTCGACCCGAAGAAGCAGGACTACGTCGAGTCGACCGGCAAGGCCGATGAGCTGGTGGCGCGGATCCTGAAGAAGAAGGATCCGGCCGAGCGCCTGAAGCTGCTGCGCGAGACGAATCACCCGCAGGCGAAGTTCCTGTGGGCGATCTTCCGCGATGCCTTCCACTACATCGCCGTGCACCTGGAGTCGATCGCCGACACGGCGCGCGACGTCGATTTCGCGCTGCGCTGGGGTTTCGGCTGGAGCACCGGTCCGTTCGAGACCTGGCAGGCGGCCGGCTGGAAGACGATCGCCGAATGGGTCAAGGCCGACATCGACGCCGGCGAGGCGCTGTCGAAGGCGCCGCTGCCGAAGTGGGTGTTCGACGGGCCGGTGGCCAAGGCCGGCGGCGTGCATACGAAGGACGGCTCGTGGTCGCCGGCGAAGAAGAAGTTCGTCGGCCGCTCCGAACTGCCGGTGTACGCGAAGCAGATCTTCCGCGCCCAGCTGGCAGGCGAGGGCGCGGCCAGCGGCCATACCGGCGGCAAGACGGTGTTCGAGGACGACTCGGTGCGCATCTGGAACATCGAGCAGGGCATGGCCGCCGAGGTGCTGATCCTGTCGCTGAAGTCGAAGATGCACGCGATCGGCCCGGGTGTGCTGGCCGGCATGCACAAGGCGGTCGACCTGGCCGAGGCCGGCTACCGGGGACTGGTGATCTGGTCGCCGGACGAGCCGTTCTCGGTCGGCGCCGACCTGCAGGCGATGCTGCCGGTGTTCATGTCCGGCGGCGTGAAGGCGATCGGCCCCGAAGTCGCCAGGTTCCAGCAGGCGATGATGCGGCTGAAGTACTCGCAGGTGCCGGTCGTTGCCGCGGTCAGCGGCATGGCGCTCGGCGGCGGTTGCGAGACGCTTCTGCATTGCGCCCGGCGGGTGGCCAGCCTGGAGAGCTACATCGGCCTGGTCGAGGTCGGCGTCGGCCTGATCCCGGCCGGCGGCGGCCTGAAGGAGGGCGCACTGCGCGCGGCGGCGGCGGCGCAGGCGGCGGGCCAGAGCGATGTCTTCCCGTTCGTCAAGAACTGGTTCATGAACGCGGCGATGGCGAACGTCGCCAAATCGGCGCACGAGGCGCGCGCGATGGGCTACCTGCTCGCGTCCGACCTCGTCGTCTTCAACGGTCACGAACTGCTGTGGACGGCGATCGGCGAGGCGTTCGCGATGGGCGCCACCGGCTACCGGCCGCCGCTGAAGCCGAAGGGCTTCCCGGTGGCCGGCCGCTCCGGCGTGGCGACGATCAAGGGGCAGCTGGTCAACATGCGCGACGGCGGCTTCGTCAGCGCCCACGACATGCAGCTGGCGACCTTCATCGCCGAGGTGCTGTGCGGCGGTGACGTCGAGGCCGGCAGCCTGGTCGACGAGCAGTGGCTGCTCGACCTCGAGCGCAAGTACTTCCTGCAACTGGTCGCCCACCCGAAGTCGCAGGAACGGATGATGGGCATGCTGCAGACCGGCAAGCCGGTCAGGAACTGACCGGCTTCCCGGCCGGCCGCTGGTGCGGCCGCCGGGATTCACAGGAACGAGGGGGCTCGGCTGGCCCCTCGTGCTCCCCCAGCCAGGACGAGGGTCCTTCGTGGAGATCATGAAATGAGACAAGTGCAGGATGCCTACATCGTCGCCGCGACGCGCACGCCGGTCGGCAAGGCGCCGAAGGGCGTGTTCAGGAACACCCGTCCCGACGACCTGCTGGTCGCGGCGATCCGCGGTGCGCTGGCGCAGGTGCCGTCACTCGACCCGAAGGCGGTCGAGGACGCGATCATCGGCTGCGCGATGCCCGAGGCCGAGCAGGGCCTGAACGTGGCGCGCATCGCCGTGCTGCTCGCCGGCCTGCCGTCGAGCGTCGGCGGCATGACCATCAACCGCTTCTGCTCGTCGGGGCTGAACGCGGTGGCGATCGCCGCCGACCGCATCCGCGTCGGCGAGGCCGACGTGATGATCGCCGGCGGCGCCGAGTCGATGAGCATGGTGCCGATGGTCGGCAACAAGCCGTCGTTCAATCCGCGCATCTTCGAGCGCGACGAGAACATCGGCATCGCCTACGGCATGGGCATGACCGCCGAGAAGGTCGCCGCCCAGTGGAAGGTGACGCGCGAGGCGCAGGACGAGTTCGCCTACGACTCGCACGCGAAGGCGATCGCCGCGCAGCAGGCCGGCGAGTTCGCCGACGAGATCACGCCGTTCGAGGTGGTCGAGAAGTTTCCCGACCTCGCCAGCCGCGAGGTGGAGGTGGTCACGAAGAAGGTGCAGCTGGACGAAGGACCGCGCGCTGACTCCAGCCGCGAGGCGCTGGCGAAGCTCAAGCCGGTGTTCGCCGCCAAGGGCAGCGTCACCGCCGGCAACAGCTCGCAGACCTCCGACGGCGCCGGCGCGCTGGTCGTGGTCAGCGAAAGGGCACTGAAGCAGTACAACCTGACGCCGCTGGCCCGCTTCGTCTCGTTCGCGGTGCGCGGCGTGCCGCCGCAGATCATGGGCATCGGGCCGAAGGAAGCGATTCCGGTGGCGCTGAAGCTCGCCGGGCTGAAGGCCGAGGACATCGGCTGGATCGAGCTGAACGAGGCGTTCGCCGCACAGGCGCTGGCGGTGATCGGCGACCTCGGTCTCGACGCTTCGAAGGTCAACCCGATGGGCGGCGCGATCGCGCTCGGCCACCCGCTGGGCGCCACCGGGGCGATCCGCTCGGCCACCGTCGTGCACGCGCTGCGCCGCAAGCAGCTGAAGTACGGCATGGTGACGATGTGCGTCGGCACCGGGATGGGGGCGGCGGGGATATTCGAGCGGATGTAGCGCTGCTCGCGTACGCGATGCGCTTTGCGCATCGCACGTGCGCTCGCAGCGGGAAAGATTGGGCGGGCGAGCTTGGGGCGGCCCGGCGCTCGCCCGCTCTTCAACTACAACGACCCCACCCCGACCCTCCCCCGAGGGGAGGGTGTCTGAGCGCCTTACCGGCGCGCGGAGACAGCGGCGCATTCATGGAGACGAGCAGATGACCATCCGCACCGAAACGGCCGACGGCGTGGCGCGCATCGAGATCGCGCGGCCGGAGAAGAAGAACGCCATCACGGTGGCGATGTACCAGCAGATGGCCGATGCCATCGCCGCCGCGCACGACGACCGCTCGGTCCGCGCGATCCTGATCCACGGCCAGCCGGACATCTTCACCGCCGGCAACGACCTCGAGGATTTCATGAAGAACCCGCCGGCGGGGATGGATGCGCCGGTGTTCCAGTTCATCGCCGCGCTCGGCTACGCCGAGAAGCCGGTGGTCGCCGCGGTCAACGGCGCGGCGGTCGGCATCGGCACGACGATGCTGCTGCACTGCGACCTCGTCTACTGCGCCGACAACGCGATGTTCTCGATGCCGTTCGTCTCGCTCGGGCTGTGCGCCGAGTTCGCCTCCAGCCTGCTGGTGCCTCTGTACGCCGGCTACCACAAGGCGGCCGAGAAGCTGCTGCTCGGCGAGCCGATGAGCGCCGAGGAGGCGCTGGAGATGAAGGTCGTCAACCGCATCCTGCCGCCCGACGAGGTGCTGGGCTACGCGAAGCGGCAGGCGGCGCGGTTCAACGGCCTGCCGCCGACCTCGGTGCGCGAGACCAAGCGCCTGATGAAGTCGGCCTGGAAGTCGATCACCGAGAAGGTGATCGAGGACGAAGGCAGGACCTTCGGCCGGATGCTGCACAGTGCCGAGGCCAAGGAAGCGTTCTCGGCCTTCTTCGAGCGGCGCAAGCCCGACTTCTCGCGCTTCGGCTGAAGGATCGGCGATGAAGCTGCGCCGCGACGTCGATCTGGACGCGCTGAATGCACGCGGCAGCGGCAGGCTGCCCGGCTGGTTCGGCCTGAAGGTGGTGCGCATCGACGAACGTGAACTGGCGATGCAGCTTGCGATCCAGCCGCAGATGCTGGCGCCCAACGGCTTCCTGCACGCCGCCAGCGTGATCGCGCTGGCCGACACCGCCTGTGGTTTCGCAACGATCGCGCACCTGCCCGACGGTGCCGAGAACTTCACCACCATCGAGCTGAAGTGCAATTTCCTCGGCACTGCCACCGAAGGCACGCTGGAGACGGTGGCGCGGGGCGTGCATCTGGGCCGCACGACGCAGGTCTGGGACGCCGAGGTGTGCGACCTGGCGAACGGGCGGACGCTGGCGCTTTTTCGCTGCACCCAGATGGTGCTGTGGCCCAGGCGCTGACCGCCGCACCGCCGCGATGATCGACATCGTCGCCCGGACGCTGCTGTTCCCGCTTCTCTACGCGCAGGCGCAGCGGGTGCGCGCCGGCACCGAGCCGTTGCCGGAGCCGCCGGGGCCGCGTGCCGGTCGCGAGGGAGCGGGCAGCGAGGAACTGCGCCTGCTGGTGATCGGTGATTCGAGTGCCGCCGGCGTCGGCGCGCCGCACCAGGATCTCGCGCTGGCCAGGCCGCTGGCCCGTCGCCTTGCCGGCCGGACGGGCCGCTCGGTGCGCTGGACGCTGCTGGCGCAGACCGGTCTGACGTCGGCCGCGGCGCTGGCCTACCTCAAGGCGAACGATGTCCCGGAGGCGGACCTTGCGGTGGTGGTACTCGGCGTCAATGACATCACCAACCAGGTGCCGACGGCGCAGGCACTGAGGCACCGGGGAGAGATCGCCGTCTGGCTGGAAGCGCATGCGGCGGTGCGCGAGGTGCTGTTTCCGGCGCTGCCGGAGATGGAACTGTTTTCGTCGCTGCCGCAGCCGCTGGCCTGGTGGGCCGGACAGATGTCGCGGCGGAACAACCGCGCGCAGGCTCGCTGGGCGGCGAACTGGCCGCTGGCGGCGCCGCGCGTTGCCCACGTGCGGATGGACGGCGTGATGCGGCCCGATCTGATGGCCAGCGACGGCTTTCATCCGGGCGCCGGCCTGTACGAGCGGGTGGCCGCCCATCTGGCGGAAGTGATCGGGCGCGACGAGTTCGTGGCAACTGGAGAAAGGCAAGCGAAATGAACCTCAGGGACAAGACGATCTTCATATCGGGTGCCTCGCGCGGCATCGGCCTGGCGATCGCCAGGCGCTGCGCGGCCGACGGCGCCAACGTCGCCATCGCCGCCAAGACCACCGAGCCGAACCCGAAGCTGCCGGGCACGATCTACACCGCCGCCGACGAGATCGAGGCGGCCGGCGGCAGCTGCCTGCCGCTGCAGGTGGACATCCGCGAGGAAGCGCAGGTCGTCGAGGCGGCGCGCGCGACGGCAGAGAGGTTCGGCGGCATCGACATCCTGATCAACAACGCCAGCGCCATCAGCCTGACGCCGACCGACGCGACGCCGATCAAGCGCTTCGACCTGATGTTCGGCGTCAACGTGCGCGGCACCTACCTGTGCACGCAGGCCTGCCTGCCGTACCTGAAGACCTCCGCCGAGCGCCGGCGCAACCCGCACGTGCTGACGCTGTCGCCGCCGTTGAATCTGGATGCGCGCTGGTTCGCGCCGCACGTCGCCTACACGATGGCCAAGTACGGCATGAGCATGTGCGTGCTCGGCCACGCCGAGGAGTTCCGGCCCTACGGCATCGCCGTGAACGCGCTGTGGCCGCGCACGGTGATCGCCACCGCGGCGCTGCAGATGATCCCGGGGGTGAAGCCCGAGCACTGCCGCTCGCCGGAGATCATGGCCGACGCCGCCTATGCTGTCCTGACCGCCGACGCCGCGACCACCACCGGCAACTTCTTCATCGACGACGAGGTGCTGAGGAAGGCCGGCGTGACCGACCTCGACAGGTACTCGGTCGTGGCCGGTTCGAAGCAGCTGATGCCGGACCTGTTCCTGTAGCCGCGGCGTTGGCACGGTGCGCGCACTGACGCCCCGTCGCCTGGCAGGAGACGGCGGGGCGCGTGCTTTTTTCTTGCAGACGTGCTGGTCCACGTGGACCAGACCTCGAGCCACGACCGGCTCGCGTCGCTGACCAAAGCGATCGCCGCGGTCAACGGTGTCAGCACTGCCGAAGACCATGACGCGAAGCCGCACCTGGTGATCGTGACCTACGACCCGGCGCAGGTGAATTCGCAGCAGATCCTCGCCGTGGTCAAGGCGCAGGGACTCGGTGCCGAGCTGATCGGCTCGTAGCGTTCGAAAGGCGGGGAGCCGGTTCAGCCCCGCGCGCCAATCTTCCGGAACACGGCGACCGCCGCGAGCAAGAATGCGCCCGCGGCGACGCCGACCACGGCATCGGCCAGCAGCGGGACGACCGCACTGAGCAGCCCGGCAGCCGGGGTGATGGCTTCGACCGCATGGTGCAGGGCCGGCACGCCGTGGGCGAGGATGCCGCCGCCGACCAGGAACATCGCCGCGGTGCCGGCGACCGACAGGCCCTTCATCAGCCAGGGCGCGGCGCGCAGGATCGCCGCACCCAACGCGCGCCTGAGGCGCGCCGGTCCGTCGCCCCCCGCGGACTGATGCAGATGCAGCCCGGCGTCGTCGAGCTTGACGATGCCGGCCACCAGTCCGTACACGCCGACCGTCATGATCAGCGCGATGCCGGCCAGCACGGCGATCCGCTGCGGCAGCGGCGCGGCGGCCACCGTGCCGAGGCTGATCACGATGATCTCGGCGGAGAGGATGAAGTCGGTGCGCACGGCGCCCTTGATCTTGTCCTTCTCGAGCGCCACCAGGTCGACCGCCGGGTCGACGACCGCCTGCGCCAGTTCTTGCTGGTGCGCCTGGTCAGCGCCGCGATGCAGCCAGCGGTGCGCCAGCTTCTCGAAGCCCTCGTAGCAGAGGTAGGCGCCGCCCACCATCAGCAGCGGCGTCACCGCCCACGGCGCAAAGGCGCTGATCGCCAGCGCTGCCGGCACCAGGATCGCCTTGTTGACCAGCGATCCCTTCGCCACCGCCCAGACCACCGGCAGTTCGCGCGCCGCCGCCACGCCGCTGACCTGCTGCGCGTTCAGCGCCAGGTCGTCGCCGAGCACGCCGGCGGTCTTCTTGGCGGCGACCTTGGTCATCACCGAGACGTCGTCGAGGATCGTCGCGATGTCGTCGAGCAGGGCGAGCAGGCTGGAGGCCATCGTGCGGTCGGGCCGGAGCGGCGCAGCGCCGAGTATCGCCTGCTGCCGCGCCGCCGCCGGCCGAAGTCGGCGCCGGCGCGCCGCGGCGCTTGGTTACGGCTACCGCGTCGGAGGGAATCTCGCCGGTCGAGTGAAGCGGCACGCCGGCGTTCCTACACTGTTGCGGTTTGCCGAGATCTCCCGTCACGGAGGATGCTGCCGATGAAGCGCCTGCCAACGCCTTGCTCCGCCGCGCTGGCGCTCGCCGCCGGTGCTGCCTTGGCGGCGTGCGGCGGCAGCAGCGAAGTCACCATTACGCCGCCGACGCCGGTGCCGGCGGTCGCGCCGACGCTGACGCGCGAGGTGGTGTCGGTGCCGGGTGGGCTCAGTGCTCCCTGGGACCTGGCGTTCCTGCCGGACGGCGCGATGCTGATCACCGAGCGCTGCGCCGGCCTGTCGATCGTCCGCGGCGGCGTCCGCACGCGCCTGTTCGGCGCCGCCGGCAGCCAGACCGTCGCCGCCGACTTCTTCTGCGAAGGGCAGAGCGGCATGCTCGGCGTGGCCGTCGACCCCGATTTCGGCGCAGCCAACCGCTTCGTCTACCTGTTCATGGCGTCGAACGCGACCGTGCCCCGCCGCAATCGCGTCGTGCGGCTGGCGCTCGGCGCTGACCATCTGCGCGTCGAAAGTCGCGCCGACATCGTCGAGGACATCGCCTTCAAGGACGTCGGCAACGCGCACGGCGGCGCCGGCGCGCACAGCGGCGGCCGCCTCCGCTTCGGCATCGCCGCCGCCGACCGCTACCTGTACGTCGGCACCGGCGACAACCATGACGGCACGCTGCCGCAGAGTCCGGCAGCGCCGCTCGGCGGCAAGGTGCTGCGGATCACGCGCGACGGCGCGGCGGCGCCCGGCAACGGCGCGCCGGCCGGCTTCGACGCGCGCATCTTCACCTACGGGCACCGCAACGTGCAGGGAATCGCCTTCCGGCCGGGCAGCGGCCGGCCCTTCGTCGCCGAGCATGGTCCCAACCACAGCGACGAAGTGACGGCGCTCGTGCCCGGCGGCAACGGCGGCTGGGACCCGCAGAACCGCCCGGCGCTGGCCTGCGCCGACGGCTACTGCGGCTACGCCGGCAACGCGACGACGATGCCGATGACCGACACCGTGCGCTTTCCGGCGGCGATGCGGCCGGGCTGGACCAACAGCGGTGCCTCGCAGGGCCTCGGCCCGGCGGCTTTCCTGAGCGGCAGCCAGTGGAAGGCCTGGGACGGCCGCCTGCTCGTCGGCATCATGGCGGGTAGCCGCATCGAGCTGCTGACGCTCGACGCCGCCGGTGTCGCGACGGCGAACAGCACGGTCACGGCCGGCAACGATCCGCTGCGCGCGCGGATCCGTTCGTTGCTGCAGGGTCCAGACGGCAGCCTGTACGTGCTGACCGACTCGAACCAGCTCTGGCGGATCGTGCCGGGTTGACGCAGCGCCAAGTGCTGCCGGCGCTTTCGGCTATCGTTGGCTTCAGCCAGGGCACCGGGCCTGGCAGCGAGATCCACCGGAGAATCGATTCCAATGAGAGAACCGCTGCATAGGCTGTCGGCCGTCAAGCTGGCGCAGTTGATCACCGCCGGCGAGGCCTCCCCCGAGACCGTCACGCGCTCGTTCATCGACGCCATCCACGAGCGCGAGCGCGACGTGCAGTCCTTCGCCTGGTTCGACGCCGACCGGGCGATCGCCGCGGCGCGCGAGCTGCACCTGGTGTCCCGCCGCGGCCCGCTGCACGGGCTGCCGGTGGCGGTCAAGGACAACATCGAGACGGCCGACATCGCCACCAGCTACGGCTCGTCGATATACACAGGACACCGGCCCAATGCCGACGCCGCCTGCGTGGCGGCGATGAAGGACGCCGGCGCCTACGTGCTCGGCAAGACGGTGTGCGCCGAACTGGCCAACTTCACGCCCGGGCCGACACGCAACCCGCACAACCTCGCGCACACGCCGGGTGGCTCCTCCAGCGGCAGCGCGGCGGCGGTGGCGGCGCACTTCGCGCCGCTGGCGCTGGGCACGCAGACGGCGGGGTCGGTGATCCGGCCGGCCGCCTTCTGCGGCGTGGTCGGCTACAAGCCGTCGCCGCGGCTGATCCCGCGCTCCGGCGTGAAGCCGAACTCGGACACCCTCGACGAAGTCGGCCTGTTCGCCCGCTCGGTCGAGGACGCCGCCTTCGCTGCGTCGGTGCTGGCCGGCAAGCCGGGGTGGAAGGACCTGCCGGCGCAGTCGGTGCGGATGAACAAGTCGCCGGCGATCGGCTGGGTGGCGACCTCGCAGCGCGCCGCGGCGGCACCGAGCATGCTCGAGTCGCTCGAGCGCGCCGGGCTGCGGCTGCTGCAGAAGGGCGCGCGGCGCGCCGAGATCGTCTGGCCGCGCGTGTTCGACGGTCTGTTCGATGCGCAGAAGACGGTGCAGTCGTTCGAGACGGCGCGGGCGCTGGCGCCGGAGTTCATCTACCGGCGGCAGCAGCTGTCAGCCAGGCTGGTGGCGCTGATCGAAGAGGGGCGAGCGATCGGCGCGCACGACTACGTGATGGCCATGCAGCTGGGCCGCGCCTGCGTGGCGGCGATCGACAGCCTGTTCGCCGAGGCCGACGTGCTGCTGACGCCGAGTGCGCCGGGCGGCGCGCCGGCCGGCCTGTCCTCGACCGGCGATCCGGTGTTCAACCGCCCCTGGCAGCTGCTCGGCTGCCCGATGGTGAGCCTGCCGGTGCCGGCCTCCCTCGGCCAGGCCGAAGGAGGCCTGCCGCTCGGCATCACGGTGGTGGCGCGGCCGGGCGACGACGCGAAGATGTTCTCCGCCGCCGCCTGGATCGAGGCGCACTGGGAAAACTGAATCAGCGGCGCTTCTTCGCGCCGGCCGACGCTGCGGGCGGCCTGGCCGATCCCTGCTGCATCGCCTCGGTCAGGCCGATCAGCACGCCGCTGGCCAGGGTGGCGAAGTTCTGCGCCAGCGCATGGGCGGCGCGAAAGCCGGCGTCGCGCTGCGCGCGGGCAGCCTTCTGAATCTGGCCGCCGTACTGCTCCATCATCGCCATGACCTGGGCGCCAGTGGCGGTGCCGGCGCTCATCTGCTCGTCGAGCACGCCGCCCCACTGCGACTTGAACGGCGCACCGGCGCCGGAAGCGGCCTTCTTCACGGTGGCGAGGAACTCGTCCTCCAGCCGCTCGAGGTCGTCCAGCGCTTTTTTCAGGTTGGAGTCGCGGAACTCGTTCTCGCCGGCGATCTGGTGCAGCGCAACCCGGCTTGCCTCGACCACCTTCAGCAGCGCGTCGTCCATGCCGGCCAGCGACTGCGAGAACACCTGGTCGGTGTCGAGCTTGCCCTGGATGGCGCCGAGGTTCACGCCCTGGGTGACCGACGAGATCACCGACTTGATCTGCGCCAGCGAAAGCTCGCGCGACTGCAGCGCCTGCAGCGTCAGGTCGCGCACCGTCGAACGCAGGCTTTCGCCCTGCGCCACCGCCTGCGCCGTCATCTGCTTGAGCATCTCGTCGGTGTCGATCATCGGCTTCATCGCGTCGTCTCCAGTTCGGATTGGTCGGTCAACGGGTGGTGCGCCCGGATCGTAGTGCCGGCGAAGCCTGCCGGGGCATCCCGCGTGCGAAGCACGACGCCGGCCTGCCGCGCGGCCTCAGGGGGCCGGCGGGCCGGCAAGCGGCGGCAGCGGCCGCGGCCGGCGGTCCTCGCCGGTGGCGACGTACACCAGCGTGGCCTCGGTGACCTTGACCACCTCGGACTGCAGCCGGTTGCGCTCGGCGTAGACCTCGACCTCGACGGTGATCGACGAGTGGCCGGTCTTCAGCACGCGGGCATAGAAGGACAGCAGGTCGCCGACGAACACCGGGTTCTTGAACAGGAAGCTGGTCACCGCGACGGTCGCCACCCGGCCGTTGGCGCGGCGTGCCGCCGGGATCGCGCCGGCCACGTCGGCGTTGGCCATGATCCAGCCGCCGAACACGTCGCCGTGGATGTTGGCGTCGGCCGGCATCGGCATCACCCGCAGCACCGGGCTGGCGGCGGGGAGCCGCAGGTTCGCATCGTTCATTGGGCTTCGTCCTTCGCCTGGTTCTTCGCCAGCGCCCGGCGCGCCAGATTGTCCACCCAGCCCGGCGCGAACCGCTTCAGCCACAGGCCGAACCGGCCCTTGGCGGTCATCACCAGCTCCCGCCTGCGGTCCTCGATCGCGCGCACGATCTGACGCGCGCACTGGTCGACCGGCATCGCGCCAGTCTCGTCGAGCCCCGAGACGCCGGCCGTCTCGCCCTTGCCATCCAGGCCGTGCCGCCGGATCTCGGTGGCCACCACGCCCGGGTAGACCACCGTGACCGTGATGCCGTGCTCGGCTGCCTCGATGCGCAGCGCCTCGAGAAAGCCGGTCTGGGCGAACTTGCTGGCGCAGTAGGTCGTCCGGCCGGGCACGCCGGTGCGGCCGGCCAGCGAACTGACGCCGACGATCTGCCCGCCGCGCTTGCCGGGTGCCGCCTTCAGGTAAGGCCAGGCGAAGCGCGTGCAGTTGACGGTGCCGAGGCAGTTGACGCGCCACAGGCGCTCGTAAGTCGACCAGTCGCCGATCTCGTCGAAGGTCGCGTGCATCGACACGCCGGCGTTGTTGACCAGCACGTCGATGCGGCCGAACGCCTCGAGCGCACGGTCGATGAGGCGCCGGCAGTCGTCCTCGACGGTGACGTCGGCCCGCACCGCGATGGCCATCGCGCCGTGGCGCTGGCACTGGCCGGCGACCGCCTGCAGCCTGGCCTCGTCGCGGGCGGCCAGCACCAGCCGATGGCCGCGTTCGGCCAGCTGCAGCGCCAGCTCGGCGCCGATGCCGTCGCTGGCGCCGGTGATGACGTAGACCTTGCTGCGGTAGCGGCTGGGCATGGCGGACGGTGGCGCCGGATGGTGATGGGTCGCGGCGGCTGCGGCGGCCCCCGGGGATCATCAATAATGCCGGCGTGATGTGCGATCGCCACCCCGTGCTAATCCGAGCGACGGCCTGCCACCTGCGACCGAGGGTACACCGATGCGCGGCATGAGGCCGCCGCCCGGCGCCGAGCCGAGCGCGGCGCTGGCGCCCGGGGAATCACGCGGCGACTGGGCGGCGATGCGCACGCTGCTGCCCTACCTGTGGCGCTACCGCGGCCGGGTGCTGTTCGCCGTCGGCTGCCTGGTGGCGGCCAAGCTGGCGGTGGTCAGCGTGCCGATCCTGCTCAAGCACATCGTCGATGCGCTGGCGCAGCTTCCCGCCGGCGCGGTGGTGGCGGTGCCGGTGGCGCTGATCGCCGGCTACGGCGCACTGCGGCTGGCCACCTCGCTGTTCACCGAGCTGCGCGAGTTCTTCTTCGTCAAGGTCACCCAGGCGACCGTTCACACGCTGGCCCTGCAGACCTTCCGCCACCTGCATTCGCTGTCGCTGCGCTACCACCTGCAGCGGCGCACCGGCAGTGTCACGCGCGAGATCGACCACGGCATCCGCGGCATCTCGACGATCGTCAGCTTCACGCTGTACTCGATCGTGCCGACCGTGGTCGAGCTTTCGCTGGTGCTCGGCTACCTGCTCCTCCACTACGAGATCTGGTTCGCCGTGATCCTGCTGGCGAGCCTCGCCACCTACATCGCCTTCACCTTCGTGGTCACCAACTGGCGCACGCAGTTCCGCCGCCAGGTCAACGAGCTCGATGCCAAGGCGGCCTCGCGCGCGGTCGACAGCCTCCTGAACTTCGAGACGGTCAAGTATTTCGGCAACGAGGAGTTCGAGGCGCGCCGCTACGACGCCACGCTGGCCGACAGCGAAAAGATGGCGATCAAGTCGCAGCAGTCGCTGAACCTGCTCAACAGCGGCCAGCAGCTCGTCATCGCCGTCGGCCTGACGCTGATCCTGTGGCGGGCCGCCGCCGGGGTGATCGACGGCCGGATGACGATCGGCGACCTGGTGCTGGTCAATGCCTTCATGATCCAGATGTACATCCCGCTGAATTTCCTCGGCGTGATCTACCGCGAGATCAGGCAGGCGACGATCGACATGGACCGCATGTTCCGCCTGCTGCACGAGCACCGCGAGATCGCCGACGCGCCGGATGCCCGGCCGCTCGAACTGCGCGGCGGCGCGATCCGCTTCGAGCACGTCGATTTCGCCTACGACCCGCGGCGGCAGGTGCTGTTCGGTGTCGACTTCTCGGTGCCGGCGGGGACGACCTGCGCCGTGGTCGGGCCGACCGGCTCGGGCAAGAGCACGCTGGCGCGGTTGCTGTTCCGTTTCTACGAGGCGCAGGGTGGCCGCGTGCTGATCGACGGCCAGGACGTGCGCGAGGTCACGCAGGCGAGCCTGCGCGCGGCGATCGGCATCGTGCCGCAGGACACCGTGCTGTTCAACGACACCATCGAGTACAACATCGCCTACGGCCGGCCCGGCGCCTCGAAAGAGGAGATCGTCGCCGCGGCGCGGGCGGCGCAGTTGCACGAGTTCGTCAGCCGCCTGCCCGACGGCTACGACACGATGGTCGGCGAGCGCGGGCTGAAGCTCTCGGGCGGCGAAAAGCAGCGGGTGGCGATCGCGCGCACGCTACTGAAGAACCCCGTGATCCTGGTCTTCGACGAGGCGACGTCGGCCCTCGACAGCGGCACCGAACGGGTGATCCAGGCCGAACTGGAGGAGATCGCCACCGGCCGCACGACGCTGGTGGTCGCCCACCGGCTGTCGACGATCGTCAATGCCGACCAGATCGTCGTGCTCGCGGCGGGGCGCGTGGTCGAGCGCGGCACGCACGCCGAACTGCTCGCCGCCGACGGCGCCTATGCGCGGCTGTGGGCGATGCAGGCGCGTCACGAGACGCCGGCCGAGGAAGCTGCGCAGTCGTAGCGCTCGCCCGTCGCTGTTGCGATGCGGCGAAGGCGGCCGGGCGGGTGCGCGGACTGGCAAGGGGAATTTCGGTTTGCTGCGCTTCGAAGGCCGGTGCTAGATTGCACAGCCGCTGGCGGGCCGGGCACCGGGCGCGCCGACGTTTCTTTCCCACCAAGGAGGCAAGTCAAGATGAAAAGAACGACTTTCGTGAAGACGCTGCTCGCCGCGACCGCCGTCGCTGCCGCAGCGGCGACGGCACCGGCGCACGCCGGCAAGACGCTCGATTCGATCAAGCAGCGCGGCCAGCTCGTCTGCGGCGTGAACACCGGCCTGGCCGGCTTCTCGGCGGCCGACAGCCAGGGCAACTGGTCGGGCCTCGATGTAGACGTCTGCCGCGCCGTCGCGGCGGCGATCCTCGGTGACCCCACCAAGGTCAAGTGGGTGCCGCTGAACGCGCAGCAACGCCTGACGGCGCTGCAGTCGGGCGAGATCGACATCCTGTCGCGCAACACCACCTGGACCCTGACCCGCGATGCCTCGCTCGGGCTGAGTTTCACCGGCGTCACCTACTACGACGGCCAGGGCTTCATGGTGCCGGTCAAGAGCAACATCAAGAGCGCCAAGCAGCTGAAGGGGCAGACCGTCTGCGTGCAGTCCGGCACCACCACCGAGAAGAACCTGACCGACTATTCACGGGCCAACAACCTCGGCATCAAGCCGGTGGTGTTCGAGAAGGTGGAGGCCGCCACCGGCGCCTACTTCGCCGGCCGCTGTATCGCCTACACCACCGATGCCTCGGGACTGGCCTCGGTGCGCAACAAGGAAGCGAAGAACCCGGCCGAGCACCTGATCCTGCCGGAACTGATCTCCAAGGAGCCGCTCGGCCCGGTGGTCCGCCGCGGCGACGAGGAGTTCTTCGCCATCGCCAAGTGGGTCGTCTTCGGGCTGGTCGAGGCCGAGGAGTACGGCATCACGCAGGCCAATGTGGACAAGATGCTGGCCGAGAGCCAGGACCCGGTGGTGCTGCGCATCCTCGGCAAGACCGAGGACACCGGCAAGCTGCTCGGGCTGGACAAGAACTGGATGGCCAACGCGCTGAAGGCGGTCGGCAACTACGGCGAGATCTTCGAGCGCAACGTCGGCCCGAAGTCGCCGCTCGGCCTGCCGCGCGGCATCAACAACCTGTGGAACAAGGGCGGCATCATGTACGCGCCGCCGGTGCGCTGAGCGGCCACGACGGCCCGCTTCAGCCCGCCTGACCGCCCGGCTCGTCGACCAGCCGGGCGGCCGGGCGGGGCCTGCGTCGCGGCGCAGGCCGTTATGCAAAGCGCAGGCGCCGGCGTGCGCTTTGCATAGAACGAAGACACACCGCGTTGCCGGAGGAGACGAGCATGGCGCAGGCGTCGCGGGACCGGGTCCCGCCGAAGCGACGCGACTGGTCGTGGCGAAGCCAGGCCTTTCGCGGCGTCGTCTACCAGATCATCGCCATCGCCGCGATCGGCGGGGCGCTCTGGTTCCTCGCGCACAACACGACGGAAAACATGCGTGTGCGCGGCATCCAGAGCGGCTTCGACTTCCTCGCCAGCCCCGCCGGGTTCGACATCGGCGAGGTGCTGATCAGCTACGACGCGCTCGACCCGTACTGGAAGGCCCTGCTGATCGGCGTGCTGAACACGCTGCGGGTGGCGATCGTCGGCATCGTGCTGTGCACGGTGATGGGCACCATGCTCGGCATCGGCCGCTTCTCGCGCAACGCGATCGTCCGCGGCCTGTGCTACGGCTACGTCGAACTGTTCCGCAACATCCCGGTGCTGCTGCAGCTGCTGATGTGGTACCTGCTGTTCACCGAGCTGCTGCCGGCGCCGTACGAGCCGCTGTCGGTGCTCGACCTCTTTTACCTGAGCAAGGGCGGCATCGCCTTTCCGATGCCGGTGTGGGGCTTCGGGCAGCTGATGGCGCTCGCCGGCGCAGCGCTCGGCCTGGTCGTTGCGTTGTACTACCGGCGCCGCGCCCTGCGGCGCTTCGAGGAGACCGGGCGGGTGCCGCACCTTTTCTGGCCGACCGTCGGCACGATCCTCGTCTTTTCCTTTGCCGGCTGGGTGATCGGCGGCGCGCCGACTTCATGGAACGTTCCCGAGCAGGGCGAGATGTCGGTCACCGGCGGCGGCACCGTGACGCCGGAATTCATGGCGGTGCTGCTCGGGCTGGTGTTCTACACGTCGGCCTTCGTCGCCGAGGTGGTGCGGGCGGGCATCGCCTCGGTGCCGCACGGGCAGATCGAGGCGGCCAGCTCGATCGGCCTGTCGCGCGGCCAGGCCATGCGGATGGTGGTGCTGCCGCAGGCGCTGCGCGTGATCATCCCGCCGATGACCAACCAGTACCTGAACCTGACCAAGAACTCGTCGCTCGCGGTGGCGATCGGCTACCCGGACGTGGTGTCGATCGCCAACACGGCGATCAACCAGACCGGCCGTGCGGTCGAGTGCATCGCCATCATCATGCTGGTGTACCTGGCGACCTCGCTGTCCACCTCGGCGTTCATGAACTGGTACAACAAGCGCTCGGCGATCAAGGAAAGGTGAGATGAGCGCCGTCTTCGAGCCCATTGCTGCCCGTCCGGCGCCGGTCAGGACCGAGGGCTTCGTGCCCTGGACCCGGCGCAACCTGTTCGCCAACTGGCAGAGCACGGTGACCACCGTGGCGCTGGTCGCGCTGTTCGTCTACTGGCTGCCGGCGTTGGCCGACTGGGCGCTGTTCAGGGCGGTCTTCGCGACCGATGCCGAGGTTTGCCAGTCGGCGCGCGGCACCGGCGCCTGCTGGGGCGTGGTCGCCGAGAAGTACCGGCTGATCATCTTCGGCTACTACCCGTTCGAGGAGCAGTGGCGGCCGCAGCTCGCCACCGTCCTGCTGGTCGGCCTGCTGGTGGGCAGTTGCATCCGCACCTTCTGGAAGTCCTGGCTGGCGGCGGTCTGGCTGGTCGGCCTGGCGGTGTTCTTCTGGCTGATGTACGGCGGCTTCGGGCTTACCGTGGTGCCGACCGACCGCTGGGGAGGCCTGCCGCTGACCATCATGCTGGCCTCGCTGTCGATCATCCTCGCCTTCCCGCTTTCCGTGCTGGTGGCGCTCGGCCGGCGCAGCGAGATGCCGGCGATCCGCAGCTTCTGCATCGTCTACGTCGAGCTGATCCGCGGCGTGCCGCTCATCTCGGTGCTGTTCATGGCCAGCTTCATGTTCCCGCTGTTCATGCCGCCCGGACTGACCATCGACGTGCTGATCCGCGTGCTGGTCGGCATCACGCTGTTCGCCGCCGCCTACATGGCCGAGATCGTGCGCGGCGGGCTGCAGGCGATACCGAAGGGCCAGGTCGAGGCGGCGCAGTCGCTCGGCCTGTCGTACTGGCAGACGCAGCGCAAGATCGTGCTGCCGCAGGCGCTGGCTCTGGTGGTGCCGGGCATCATGAACAACTTCATCTCGATCTTCAAGGACACCTCGCTGGTGACCATCGTGTCGCTGTACGAGCTGACCGGCGCCCTCGGCCTGGCGCTGAACTCGGACGCCGACTGGCGGCCGTTCAAGATCGAGGGCTACCTGTTCATCACCGCCATTTACTTCACGTTCTGCTTCGCGATGTCGCGCTACAGCCTGTGGATCGAGAAGCGGCTGAACGTGAGCAAGACGCGCTGACAGGTTCCCCTCCGCCCCGGTGTTCTCCCGCCAGGGCAGAGGGGCGCCAAACCGAGCCCCGCCCATGACCAGCCACCCGCATCACGCCAACCACCACATCATCAGCTTCGACAAGGTGAACAAGTGGTACGGCAACAACTTCCATGTCCTGCGCGACATAGACCTGCAGGTGAAGAAGGGCGAGCGGATCGTCATCTGCGGTCCTTCGGGCTCCGGCAAGTCGACCCTGATCCGCTGCATCAACCGGCTGGAGGAGCACCAGGAGGGGCGGATCGTCGTCGACGGCACCGAGCTGACCGACGACGTGCGGGCGATCGAGAAGGTGCGCAAGGAAGTCGGCATGGTGTTCCAGCAGTTCAACCTGTTCCCGCACCTGACGGTGCTGGAGAACCTGACCCTGTCGCCGATGTGGGTCGGCCGCCTGCCGA
The DNA here is from genome assembly GCA_016716275.1 of Burkholderiales bacterium. Lineage (GTDB taxonomy): Bacteria > Pseudomonadota > Gammaproteobacteria > Burkholderiales > Burkholderiaceae_F > JADJWR01. The sequence goes on from JADJWR010000001.1 coordinate 577,177, forward strand.
AGAAGGAGGCCGAGGAACGGGCGATGACGCAACTGAAGCGCGTGCGCATCGCCGAGCAGGCGGCCAAGTTTCCGCTGCAGCTTTCCGGCGGCCAGCAGCAGCGGGTGGCGATCGCCCGCGCGCTGTGCCTGACGCCGAAGATCATGCTGTTCGACGAGCCGACCTCGGCGCTCGATCCCGAGATGATCAAGGAAGTGCTCGACGTGATGATCGAGCTGGCCAAGGGCGGCATCACCATGCTCTGCGTGACTCACGAGATGGGCTTCGCCAAGGCGGTGGCCGACCGGGTGATCTTCATGGACCAGGGCCAGATCGTCGAGGAGAACAACCCGCACGAGTTCTTCAACAACCCGAAGAGCGACCGCACCCGCGACTTCCTGTCGAAGATCCTCGGCCACTGAGCGGGCGGCGCCTCAGCGCCGTCGGGCGGCGGGGCGCGAGCCGAGCACCATCCACGCCGCCAGCCCGATGCTCATCAGGCCCAGCGAGGCGACCGAAAGCAGCAGCGCCGAGTGCATCACCAGCGGCGACAGCAGGCCGGCGACGATGCCGTTGGCCACGCTGCCGATGACCGCCTGCAGCGATGCGGCCAGCCCGCGCCGCTCGGGTTCGACGTCGAGCAGCATCAGCGTGACGACCGGCGTCAGCAGCGCCCAGCCGAACGAGTAGATCGCGATCGGCAGCATCGCCCATGCCGCGTTCGCCGCGAACAGGGCGTTGGCGGCGACGTTGGCAGCCGAAACCGCCGCCATGATCGCGTAGCCCCAGCGCACCTGGCGGCGCGGCGCGATGCGGCCGGCCAGCCGGCCGCTCACCCAGGCGCCGCCCATGATGCCGGCGATGTTGATGACGAAGAACCAGAAGAACTGCGTCGGCGCCAGCTGCAGCAGTTCGCCGAGGAACGCCGGCGCCGACAGCACGTACAGGAACATGCCGTTGAACGGCACGCCGCTGGCCAGCGCCAGCAGGACGAAGCGCGGGTTGCCGAGCAGGCTGGCGTAGCCGCGCATCAGGTTGCGCAGATTGAACGGCTGCCGGGCGGCGGCCTCCAGCGTTTCCGGCAGCAGGCGGAAGTTGACGAGCCACAGCGCCGCGCCGACGGCGGCAAGGAACCAGAAGATCGACCGCCAGCCGGCGTGCACGAACAGCACCCCGCCGACCAGCGGTGCGATCGCCGGCGCGACGCCGAAGAACAGTGTCACCTGCGACATCACCCGCTGTGCGTCGGCCGGCGGGAACATGTCGCGGATCACCGCGCGCGAGACAACCGTGCCGGCGCCGGTGGCCAGTCCCTGCAGCGCGCGGAAGCCGATCAGCTGTGCCGGCGAGGCCGCCAGCGCGCAGCCGATCGACGCCAGCGCGAACACCGCCACGCCGGCGAGGATCACCGGCCGGCGGCCGAAGCTGTCGGCCAGCGCGCCGTGGAACAGGTTCATGAAGGCGAAGCCGAACAGGTACGCCGACAGCGTCTGCTGCAGCTGCAGCGGGCTGGCCGACAGCGTCTGCGCGATGCCCGGGAACGCCGGCAGGTAGGTGTCGATCGAGAACGGCCCGAGCATGCCCAGGCAGGCGAGCAGCATCGCCAGCGCCCAGCGCGGGGCGGTCCACAGTCGGTCGGCGTTCGGGTTCAATTCGGCTGACGGGCTATCCGGCCGAGGGTAGCGGAACGGCCAGATCGCGCCGTGCACGGTCGTCTTGGCCGCCGGCCGGTCTTATCTTGATCTGCGCTAAATCCGCGGCTTGTCGTCGCGTCGACGGAGTTCGTAAGCTGCCCCGGTAGGTGAGGCTTGCTGCACGGATGCCGAACCCGGGAGGGTTTCGTTGGCCGCGGTGCTGTCCTTGGCATTGCTCGGGCCCCCGCGCGTCGCGCTGGAGACCGAGTTTGCGCTGCCGACCCGCAAGGCCATGGCGCTGCTCGCCTATCTCGCGCTGGCCGGTGCCGCGCCGCGCGCGCGGTCGGCCGCACTGCTGTGGAGCGAACAGCCGGACGACGAGGCGCGGCGCAATCTGCGGCAGGAACTGCATCGCCTTCAGCTGACGCCGGCCGGCCAGTGGATCGCCGCCAGCGCCGACACGCTGGCACTGCGCAGCGGCGTCCTGACCGACGTCGCGCAGTTTCGGGCGGCGGTCGAAGCCGGCGACTTCGCCCGTGCGACGGCGCTGCATCGAGGCTCGCTGATGGAAGACTTCGAGCTGCGCGGCGCCGCCGGCTTCATGGACTGGCTGGCGGCCGAGCGCGAGGCTGTGGCGCGGACCTGGCGGCTGGCGCTGGCAGCGCGCGCCCGGGCCGCCGAGGCGGCGGGCGAACTGGATGTGGCCGCGACGACGCTGCGCGCGCTGGTCGGCGAGGAGCCGCTGCAGGAAGCGCACCATCGCGAGCTGATCCGACTGCTGCAGCGGCTCGGCGATCGCCAAGCTGCGCTGGCCCAGTTCGAGCATCTGCGCGCCCTGCTGCGCGCCGAACTGGCGCTCGACCCGCTGCCGGAGACGGTTGCGCTGGCGCGCCGGATCCAGTCGATGCCGGACACCGCGCCGCCCGCCGCAGCTTCGCCGCAGCCCGAACTGCACCCGCCGCTGATCGGACGCGCCGGCGCCCGCGAGCAGTTGCGCGCGGCGGCCGGCAAGCTGGCGCTGATCGAGGGCGACGCCGGCGTCGGCAAGACGCGGCTGGCCGAGGAGTTCGCGCAGTCAGCCGGGCCGCTGCTGCGCATCAAGGGGCGCGAGATCTCGCGCGAGACGCCGTTCTATCCGGTCGCCGAGGCGCTGCTGCAGGCCTATCTCGACGACACGGCCTGGTTCGACCGGCTCGATCCGGTCTGGCAGACGGAGGTGGCGCGGCTGCTGCCGTCGCTGTCCGACGGGGCCGACCGAAGCGAACTGCCGGCGCCGGAGGCGCGCGGCCGCTTCCTCGAGGGCCTGGCCACGGCGCTGCTGACCGCGGCGCAGGGCGGCAGCCTGCTGTTCGACGACCTGCAGTGGTTCGACGCCGCCAGCGCCGAACTCGTCGCGCACGTGGTGCGCCGCGCGCACCGTGTGGTCCTGCTGGCGACGATGCGCGGCGGCGACGGCAATGCGCCGTCGCCCGTGCGCGCCGCGCTCGACGGGCTGGCGCGCGATGGCCTGCTGGCGCGCATCGCGCTGTCGCCCCTGGACGAGGAAGAGGTGCTGGCGCTGGTGCGGGCGCTGTCGGGAGCCGCCGGCGCGGTGGTGTTCTCGCGCCGGCTGCATGCCGCCACCGAAGGCAATCCGCTGTTCATCCTCGAGTCGCTGCGCGACCTGTTCGGCGCCGGCGTGCTCCGCCGCGAGGAGGGCACCTGGTCGACGCCGTTCGACGACGAGACCGAGGACTACCGCGAGCTGCCGCTGTCGCCGAGCGTGCGCGATGCCGTTCTGCGCCGGATCGACCGCCTGGGCCAGGGCGTGCGCCGGCTGCTGGAGGCGGCGAGCCTGGCGGGCGACCGATTCGACGCCGACTGCATCGGCGCCTGCACCGCGCTGTCGGAGAACGAAATCGTCGACGCCGTCGACCTGGCGATGCAGTCGAACCTGATCGTCGCGGCGGCGGCCGACTACCGCTTCAGCCACGATCTGGTGCGTCGTTCGCTCGACGATTCGCTCGGTCCGGAGCGCCGCAAGCTGCTGCATCGCCGTCTGGCGGGCGCCCTGGAGGAATGCGGCGCCGCGCCGGCGGAAGTTGCCCGCCACCTGGAGGCGGCCGGCCGCGCGCGCGAGGCGATCCGCTTCCGCGTGCGGGCGGCCGAAGGCGCGGCGCGCGTGTACGAGATCAGCGAGGCGCTGGCGCAGTATCAGCTGGCGCTCGACGACGGCGCCGCCGGCGCGGCGGCCTTTCGCATCCACGCCGCGCGCGTCGACCACCTGCGCAACCGCGGCGACCGCGCGGGCTGGGAGGCGGCGCTGGCCGCGATGCAGGCGCTCGAGGCCGAGCTGGCCGACGACACCGCGAGCGTCGAGCTGGCGGTGCGCCGCGCGGTGCACTTGTTCGAGACCGGCCAGTACGCGCAGGCGCTGGCGGTCGCCGAGCAGACGTTGCAGCGGCTGCGGGGGCGGATCGATCCGCTCGACGAGGCCAAGCTGATGCTCGAGATGGGCGCGGCGCTGAAAGGCCTCGGTCGCTTCGGCGAGGCGCAGTCGCGGCTGCTCGAGGCGCTGCAGCGGTTCAGCGGCAAGCTGCCGCTGAAGCACGCCAACGCGGCGTTCTGGCTCAGCGTGCTGGCGCTCGACCAGGGCGAACTCGATGACGCCGAACGGTGGGCGCAGGTCGCCGCCGACGGCAGCCTGCAGGCCGGTCACCGCCGTGGCCACGCCATGTCGCAGTGGACGATCGCCGAGATCGCGCTGAAGCGCGGCGAGCCCGCGCGCGCGATCGACCTGATGGAGCAGGCGGTGGCCGAGGCGCGCGCCATCGGCAGCCTGTCGCTGCAGCGCGAACTCGCCGGCGCGCTGGTGCTGCGCCTCGAGCAGCTCGGCCGCCTTGACGACGCCGAACGGTGGCGCCGCGAGCAGGCGAGCCTGTAGTCGGCGGCGGCGAACGCGCCAGGCAGACCCGGCGAGCGACGGCCCGCTGGCGAACCCCGTAACGCCCGGTACGACCTTGTGTCGCACCTGTAACGGCGGGCGCGCTAGCTTGCCGGCCAGTGATCGCCTCGCATCGCTCCCGATGCGGCGTCCGGAACAAGGGGCCGGTGATGCGCAAGCGGCAGCCAGCATCGACGCCGGGGCTCGTTCTTGCCGGTGTCCTTTTCTGCTTCGGCGGCGCCGTCGCGGCGGCCGGGGCATCGGTAATGCATCCGTCGCTGCGCGGCGAGCAGCCGATGCCGCGGCAGCAGCTCGAAGCGCTGCTGCCGGCGCTTCGCATCGACGACGGTGACCTGCGTCGGGCGCTCGATCCACCGCGCTGGATGGCCTGCCGGCGCGCCGCCATTCAATGGACCGGGCCGCGCGAGAAGCCGGCCGCCGCGGCGACCGACGGCAGCCTGACCTTCGTTGCGGAGTCCCGCTGCCGCGAACCGTATGACGTGCGGGCGTCGGGCACGATCGGTCCGCGTGGCCTCGTCGCGCTCGCGCTCGATCGCGACGGCGTGCTGCTTTGGTGGAAGACGATGCCGGAGGTCCGTCGCGTGCATCCGATCCTGATGCCGCGGACGGGCGATGCACAGGCCGACCGCGACAGCGCCCGGCTGCATCGCGAAGGGATCCGCGCCGGCCATGCGCTGTTCGACATCGAGTTTCCCGGCGACCGCCGCATCGCGCGGCTCGCTGTCTATGAGGCACAGCGCGACGACGCGGCGCCAGCGCCGGTCCTGCTCGGCAGCGTCGCGGTGCCGACACCATGAAGGCCGCCGTCGGCTTGCTGCCGGTCCGGCGTCCGGCCGACCTCCCGCGAGGGCGGCGGCGCCGGCAGGCGGCCCGGCGCGCGTCTCGTGTAACGCCGCCACCGCCCGCTTGTGTCGCCGTTGTAACGGCGGCTCGCCTAGCCTGCGTGCCGCTGGTCCGTGCGAGACATCGCGTGCGCCGGCCCGGCACGCAGAGGGCGCCGCATGAGTGAATCGCCGCCGAACGAAATGAAGGTCGCCATGCATCGGGCCGACGGCGACTGGCATGTGGTCATCGAGCGCGACGGGCAGCAAAGCGCCCTGGGTGGGATCGAAGAGCTGATCCGCATTCTGGAAACAATGGCGGCGGCCAGGCAGCGGCCGGCGCGCGGTCTGCGCTGACCGGTCGAACCACGGGAGGAAGGAACATGCTTCGCCACTTGTCGCAGTTCGCCGCCGCGCCGGTGCTGGCGCTGATGATGGTGGCTTCGGCCCATGCGGCCGCCACCGCCAAGGAAGCAGTCAAGGAGGCGACGTCCGCCGCGCAGAAGTGGCAGGCCGACGCGGTGCTGACGCACGTCTCGACGCTCAGGGGCCAGGCAGACGGCAAGGCCGCCGACTGGCTCTACACCTTCTACTCGCCGAAGGCCAAGAAGAGCGCGATCGTCACCACCAAGGACAAGGCGGTCACCGACGTGACGGCCGACGTGCGCAACACCTCCACCGATCCGCTCGGCGCCGAGTCCGCCGACAGCGACAAGGCGGTCGAGGCGGCGGTCAAGTCGGGGCTGAAGCTCGGCAAGGGCGGCAAGGGCGTCGCCATCGCGCTTTACGTCGGCAACCAGGCGGTCGGCAAGCGGCAGCTGTTCTGGTCGGTGTCGGTGATGGACGACGACGGCATGGTGTCGGTCCTGCTCGACGGCGCCAGCGCGGCGTTCATCCGGCGCGACGAGCAGAAGTTCAAGTAGCCGGGGGCCGGCGCTGCCGGCGGACCTGCCGTGACGGCAAACCGACCCGCCAGGCCCGCCGGCATCGAGCCGGCCGCTGTCGGCTCGGCCACGCCCGGCATCTACGACCCGCCGCTGCCGTTCTCCGGTGGCCGCATTCCCGCTTCGGCGCGCGAGTACCGCCACGCGCAGTGGCGCGTGATGTCGCTGTGCTTCGTCGCGCCGGCGCTGTCGCTGGCTGCGGTGTCGCTCGGCGCGAGCCTCGCCTGGCCGTGGCTGGCGGCGCTCGGGGCGCTCGCGCTCGGATTGACCGGCGTCGCCTACGGCGGACTGGCCGCAGTCGAGCGCCGGCTGATGTTCATCCGCGGCCCGACGCTTCTCGGGCGGCGCGAGCATCGCTACCGCTACTTCATCTACGAGGGCGTCGCCGCGGTGCCCTACGGCCTCGCCTTCGCGATCGCCGGCGCCGCGCTGGCCGGCGCCGCGCTGCTTTTCCTGCTCGGCACGAGCCTCGGGCAGATGCGTGCCGCGGTGCTGGCGCAGCCGCACCTGGCGCTGGTGCCGGCCGGCGGCGCCCTGCTGGCGCACGGGCTCGGCTTCCTGATCGGCTTCAGCCGCCCGCCCGCCTCGCCGGGCGACCGGTTCTCGATTGCGCTGCAGCACCTGCCCGCGCGGCTCGGCGCGCTGATCCTGATCGGCTGGGCGCTGGCGCTGCTGGCCGTCGGTCTCGTCGAGTGGCTGCGTCCGGACGTCTTCGACGCCGGATTCCGGTCGGTCTTCGGCAACCCCTGGCCGTTCGCGCGCCGCTGAACAGGAGACGCCCAATGCGCATGCTGCACATCGCACTGGACGCCGCGCGGCGCGCGCTTCTCGCTGCAGGAGTCGCTGCTGCGGCGCTGGCCGCACCCTCGGCGGCGCGGGCCGACACGCTCGACACGATCCTCGACCTGGTGCTGCAGTCGATCGACCCGAACCTGGTCGAGGCAAAGAAGCTGCTGAAGTGCGCCATCGGCCAGGGCGGGCTGACCGACAAGGCGCTGCAGGTCTGTGGCGGCGGCTTGGCCAAGGAGCAGGCCGACGCCTACCTGGCCTCCGACTCCACCGCGCAGACGGCGGTCGCGCTCGGCGTGGCGGCGTCGAAGAAGCAATGGGGCAAGGTGATCGAGATCGGCGGCAGCAAGCTGATCCTCGATGTGGCCTGCACGGCGGCGATGCCGCCCGGGCCGGTCAAGAGCGTGCTGTGCTCGAGCATCACCGGTGAGCTGGCCAAGCTCAGCCGGCCGGTGCTGGCGGGCGTGGTCAAGGCGCTGTCGAGCGCGCCGCCCGACGTGATGCAACTGGTGGCGATCCTCGGCCCCGGCCTGGCGTGCAAGGTGAACGTGATCCCGGCGGCAGTGCGCGAACTGGCCTGCGGCACGATCGGCGAGATCCTGGCCGCCGGCAAGGACCTCGCCGAAGGGCTGGGCGAGCTGGCCAATCTCGCGGTCAAGGGGCTGGGCACGGTGCTGGACGCCGGCGACAAGATGCTCGGCTCGTATCACGAGAAGCAGACGCCGAAGGCGCATTTCAAGGCCTACTGGGTCTACACCACGCACCTGGGCGCCTGGCTGAAGTACGTCAAGGGCGAGCCGGCGCTGATGGCGTTCGTCAACGACAAGCACGCCTCCTGCAAGCAGTACTACGGCAGCGCCGAGCCCTGCAATCCGATGCGCAAGCTGTACCTGGACACCGTGAATCCCGTCGTTGCGCAACTGACGCCGGCGGCGGTTGCGTACTTCGAGACCACGCTGAAGCCGAACCTGCTCTACCACTACCTCTTCTACCGGAGCTCGAGCGGCAAGTACCCGGGCTTCAACTGGGGCGGCAACGCCTGCCACCTGATGGAGAAGTTTCCGCTGCTGGAGGGCGACGGCCTGCAGTCGACGCAGCCGCGGCCGACGGTGTGGGATCACGCGTGCAAGAAGGCACATGAACTGCTGCTGGCCGAACTGGCGCAGAACAAGCAGGCGCTGGAGACGCAGATCGCTGTCCTCGCCAAGCAGGGCTGCACGGCGACCGGCAGCGCGAGCTTCCATTGCGTCAGCTACCCGGCCCAGGCGGCCTGTCGCAAGGCGATGCCGGTGTTCGATCACCTGTGCGGCGTCGACGTCGGCAAGGCCAACGCGGCGCTGGCGCCGAAGATCGCCCAGCAGCTCGGCAAGCGCTGCAGCGTCGTCGGCGCCGGCCAGGCGGCGGTGCAATGCACGCGGCCGTGGAAGGTCGATCAGTGCAAGAGCATCGCCGCCGCCTACCAGGCACAGAAGTCGGCACCCTGGGGCGGCAAGTTCTCGCTCAGCTGTATTGCCGCGGTCGACCCGGCCTTCGAGCCGGGCAAGCTCAAGGCGCTCGAGTTCGCCGGCCTGCTGAACTACAAGCCCGGCAGCACGGGGGTGATGGTTACGGCCGCGTCCGATTCGGGCGCCGGCTGCAAGCCGCTGATGGATCCGCTGTCGCTCGGCTGCAAGGACCACAAGGCGGTGGCCGCGCAACTGGCGCAGTTGCCGCCGCCCGGGGTGCCGTACTGTCCGCCGGACCCGAACCGCGACGGCGCCGACGCGCCGTGCATCGTGCCGGTCCTGTCCGCCGACAAGACGCTGGCGACGATGCCGAACGCCCAACCGGCCGGGGTTGCGGTAGGAGCTGCAGTCGGCGCGGCAGGGCGGTCCGCTGCCGCTGGCCCGGTGCCCCTTCCCGTGCCGGCGGTGATGCCGCCGCGCCAACCGCTGCCGACGGCGACCGTCGCTTCGCCACAGCGCCCGCAGCCAGCAGCGCGGATCGAATCGCCGCAGCCGCCATCGATGCAGGGGTCGCTGCCGGCAGTTCAGTCTGCCGCCGGCATCGCACGAGGCCCGGTAACGAGCCTGCCGGCCGTGCAGGCGCCGGCAACCACGGCACCGCTGCCGCGGACGCAAATGCCGACGACCCAACCGCCGGTGGCAGGCGCACCGCCGGCGACCGCGGCAGCGCCGAACTGGGGTTCCGTCGGCCGCCAGGCGGCTGCACCGCCGACTGCCGCGCCCGGCCTCGCCGCACCGGCGCCCGCCGCCGCTGCGGTGGCGCCTGCAGCCGAGTCGGTCGCACGGGATCTCGCGCGCGCCGCCTGCAGCCAGGCCGAGCGCGGCGCGTTGCGGTTCTCCTGCACGACGCGCAGCGGCTTCGACCGCTGCGAGGCGCTGCGCCGCGAACGCAAGGTCGAGCAATGCACGCTCGCCGAGCGTCGCTGAAAGGACCGGTGCCACCGATCGGTCGCCTGGTCTTGAGGCGACGGCGGCGCGGCGCCTTCACGAGGAGGGCACGATGAGTCCGAACGTCCGTCTGCTTGCAATCGGTCGACTCGCTGCGGCGACGATCGCCACTGTCAGCGCCACCGCCGCGCTGCCGCCGGCGGCCGCCGCCGACCGCCAGCAGGCCGCGCCGCCCGCCGACTGGAAGGCTCTCGGCGCGGGCGCAAGAAGCACGCCGCCGGCCGGTGATGCCGGCACTGCAGCCGACGCGCCGCAGCCGGGGCGCCCTGCCGGCAGCGCAGCGCCGGCGGCGGCAGCGGCAAAGGTCCTGGCGGTCGAGCCGGCGGTGCAGGCGCGTCCGGTGATGACGCAGCCGTTCCGTGCAGTGAAGGTACCGATGGTCAAGCTGCCGATGCTGAAGGTCAAGCCGGACAACCAGCCGCAGGTCGACCTGCGGCCGAAGATCAAGTCGCTGCAGATCGGCCTGCGCAACCAGGGCGCGCGCGGCACCTGCTCGGTGCACGCGATGACGTTCCTGCTCGAGTACATGTATTCGACGCGCCGCAAGCTCGCCATGCACGACCTGTCGGAGGAGTACCTGAACTGGGCGGCCAACGTGGTGACGAAGAAGAGCGCCGACGGCGACTACTTCTCCAACCTCGACCTCGGCTACCAGAAGCTCGGCATCTACATGGAGCAGCTGGTGCCCTACCGCAGCACCTTCGATCCGAAGTTCAAGGTGGCCGACCAGTACGTGGCGATCGCCCGCAAGTGGGAGCGGCTGCAGCCGGAGTTCGTCAAGGCGTGGAACGCCGACGCCGGCGCCAGCCAGGCGCAGCTCGACCGTGTGATGGCGCTGCTGGCGGCCGACACGCCGGTGGCGGTCGGCATGTGGTGGCCGGCTTCGTTCGCCTCGAAGCCGGTCAACGAGGTGCCGCTGATGGCAACGCCGAAGACCCGCAAGGTCGACGCCTTCGACGGGCATTCGGTGGTGCTGGTCGGCTTCCGCAGGGATCCGGCGTTTCCGGGCGGCGGCTACTTTGTCTTCCGCAACAGCTACGGGCCGGGCTGGGGCGACGCAGGCCACGGCTACGTCTCGTTCGAGTACCTGCTGAAGTTTGCCAACGACCTGGTGGCGTATGCGGCGTAGGTGGCCGGCACTGGCCGCGCTCCTCGTCGCGGCCTCGCTAAGCGCGGCGGCTGACAAAGACGTGCCGGCCGCCTCCCGCGCGACGCCACCCGAAGCGGCCATCCGGGCAGGCAGGTGCCCGCCGGGCACCGTTGCCTACACCGACGGCGGCAGCCACATCGTCAAGTGCGTCGCGGCGCCGACCTGCGGGCCGGCGCAGACGCGCGACGCCGCTGGCCACTGCGTCTGCCCGCCGGGCAAGGTCGCCGTGCGGCACGGCGCCGAGCCGCAGCAGGTGCAGTGCGTCGAGCCGCCGCCGTGCGGCGCCGGCCTCGCCCGTGACGCCGCGACCGGCGAATGCCGTTGCCCGCCCGGACAGAAGCTCTATCGCCGCGGCGGCGGCGGACCGCCGCAGTGCGTCGCTGCCGGAAAAGCCTGCCCGCCCGGCGCGACGCTCGATGCAGCGAGCGGCCAGTGCCTGTGTCCGCCCGGAACGCGGATGTACCGGAGCGGCGCCGGCGGCGGTGGTTGCGTACCGGCGTCGGGGTGACGGCGGCGACGATGCGCGGCGCGATGGTGCGGCGTCATGCCGTCGCCCGGAAGGCATGTGACGCCGTTGTAACGGCCGCTGCTCTACGGTGCGGCCATCGGTCGACGAGGAAACGCAGTCATGCCGCTGTCCGGTCCAGTCACAGGTGCGCTCGCATCGCTGCTGGGCCTGGCGGCGGCCGGCTTCGCGCTGACAGCGGGCACGGCCACCGCGCAGTCGCAGCCGGCCGAGGCGGCGCGAATCGCTGAGCTCGAGGCAAGGATCGCCGAGCTGACGCAGCAGTTGCAGCAGCTGCGCGGACAGCGGCCGCCGGAGGTGCGCTGGCCGGTGGCGCCGAGGCCGCCGTCGTTCCCGGTGCCGGAGTCGCCGCTGCAGCGCGCGCAGCTCGTCTCGACGGTCGATGCCGGTTGTCCGCCGGGGGCGGTGTGCCTGGTCGTGCACTGCGCTTCGCAACGCTGGCCCTGAACCGAAAGTCGTCAAGACCCATCGCCGCGGAGGTTCCATGAAGACAAACTCGATCGGTCCGGCGCTCGCCATCGCCACCTGCCTGGCGCTCGGCGGCTGCAGCGGCACGATGGGCTCGTTGGTCGAGGCGGCGCAGCCCGACGCCACCGCCGGTCAGCAGAACCTGAAGAAGCTGCCGCGCAAGAAGGGCGAACGGGTGGCGGTGACGATCTACGAGTTCCGCTCCGATCTGCCGGCGGTCAGCGCGCGCTCGGCGACCGACATGTTCAAGACGGCGCTGGTGCAGAGCGGCCAGTTCCGGGTGGTCGAGCGATCGCGCCTGAACGAGGGCGTGGTGCGCGAGAAGCAGCTGCAGCAGGGAGGCTTCGCCAGCGGCGGGGCCGCGCAGACGCAGCTGCGCGGCGCACAGTACGTCTTCGAGGGCACGCTGTCGGAGGCCAACCAGGGCGAGTTGCAGCGCTCCGGCGGCGTCGGCGTGGCGGGCATGCAGATGGGCGGCGGCAGCAGCAAGGACTCGATCGCGGTCGACGTGCGCATCGTCGACGCCGGCAGCGGCGACATCGTCGATGCGGTGACCGTGCGCAAGTCGATCAAGGCCGACGAAGCCGGCATCAGCGGCGTCGGCAACCTGCTCGGCACCGTGCTTGCCCAGCGCGGCAAGTCCTCGCCGTACACGCCCGACCTGCAGGCGCAGCAGCGCCGTAGCGAGGGCGTCGACGCGGCGCTGCGCGCGGCGATCGACGAAGCGGTGCTGCAGATCGCCCGCCGCTTCGAGCCATAGGCCGAGGGCGAACAGATCTTCGACCCGATTGCGGAGGAGCCCATGACGCTCAAGCGAATGCTGTGGCTGGCCGTTGCGCTGTCCAGTGCGATGGGTTCCGCCGCCCAGGCGGCCGGCGACACCGGCCGCAGCGGCGCGCCGCCGAGCGCGCTGACGCCGCGTGCGGCGTCGGCGCCGCTGAGGGGCGAGATGCGGGTCAGCCCGGGCGACCTGCGCCTGGTCGCGATGCAGACCAGCATCGACGCGCTGACCAATGACTTCAACAAGCTGTCCGGCGACGCCAAGGCCTACGAATCGATGGCCAAGGGCATTCCGGAGATGGCCAAGCAGTGCTCGACCAAGGCCTACAGCGTGCAGGACCAGGCGGCGGCGGGCTGCAGCGCCAGCGACACCGTGGCGCAGTGCTCGGACAAGCTGCTCAAGCACTGCCTGGCCAACTACAAGGCCACCAGCCTGCCGGGCGGGGTCGGCCTGCCGGGCGGTTCGATCGCCGGCGTGCCGATGAAGGGTCCCGGTGGTTCCAATTCCGGCAGCTTCAAGATCGGTTTCTCGATCCAGGAGTTCCAGCAGAAGGCCGGGGCGACCGCCGCCGAGGCGCGGGCGCTCAGTCAGCTGCTCAGCGCCTACGCCAGCCAGGTCGAAACCAACGCCAAGAAGCTGGCGCCATGAGCCGCGCGCCAGGCCGCCGGGCGGTGACGGCGATCGCCTTTGCGGGCGCTGCCTGCCTGCCGCTCGAATCCGCGGCATTCCTGTTCTCGAGCGAGACCCACAACGTCAGCGTCGACGTCACCAAGACGGCCCGGCGGATGGCGCGTTGCGACCAGTTCAAGCTGAAGGGGGTCCAGGCCGGCGCGACAGCCGCCACGCGGATCTACTTGTTCTCGGGCGTGTGCAAGATCTGGACGGTGCACCTGAAGGGCGGCAAGGAGCAGGGCACGTCCGGGGAGGCGTCTCTGTGGGCCGAGGCCAAGGCGACCTGGAATGCGCAGAAGAACGAACTGGAAGAGCGGGTGAAGCTGACGGATCCCGGCGGCAAGCATTCGGGAGGGCTCGACCTGGGCTTCAAGTGCCTGCAGGACCCGATCGTTCAGAAGAGCGACTGCGTGCGGCTTGAGTTCAGCAACGGCACCGACTGGACGGGTTTCTCGGCGCCGGCCGACAAGAACCGCCCGATGCTGGCCGGTCGCACGTCGCTGGCCGAGGTCGACAAGCTGGCCAAGAAGGTCGCTGCGTCGAAACCGCCACTGGTAACGGCGGCGCCGGTTCCGGAGCTGAGGTGGAGCCCGCCGCCGGCGGCTGCCGCTGCCGCGCCCGCCTCTGCGTCTGCAAGCCAGCGATACGCAATCCCCGGCACGTCGTTGCCCGATCTCGCCAGCGGCGCCCAGGTGACGGTTGCCGGCAAGCACAAGGTGCCATGGGGCGGGTCGCTCAACATCAGCGACGCCGACGCGCGCGCGGCCGCCAACGGCGTGTGCCAGGTTGCCTTCGAGCACACCATCCGCAACCTCGGTCCCGCGGCGAGCGCTGCGTCGAGCCGCCGCTGGGCCGTCGAGGGGCAACCGGACGTGCCGATCGAGCAGGCGCCGGCCATCGACGGCGGCGGTGCGCTGTCGCGCGTCGACACGCTGCCACTGCGGCCCGGGCCGAACAAGCTGCGCCTGAGCCTGGACAACCTGGAACAGGTGGCGGAGGGCAACGAGAAGAACAATGTCTATGCGCTGGTCGTGAACCTATCTGGCTTCTGCGGCGGCGCCCCGTCGAGCGCGCCACGGGCGTCCGGCGGGCCGGGCAACCTGCGCTGGTCGCCGGTACAGGGCACGGGCGAAGCGGCGGCCGGCACGCCATCGATGCCTCCAACGGGGCGGTTGCGGCCGCCGCAGACGCAGACGCAGACGCAACCTCAAACGCAGGCGCCAACGCAGCGCTGACCTCGTCGGCGGCGGCGCCTAACGAGCGTCGGGCGGCACGGCCGGAAGTCGGCAGCGGCCAGCGAAGCCGCGGCTACGTATCATCCGCCGCGTTCGCTATCCCGCCCGCGCCACCATGGCTGCCGCTGCAACGCCCGTCGTCACCGTCTCGCCCGCCGCCGTGGCGCCTTATGCGGCGACGATCTTCCTGTCGGCGTTCCTGCTGTTCCTGGTGCAGCCGATCATCGCCAGGCAGATCCTGCCGTGGTTCGGCGGCGCCTCGTCGGTCTGGACCACCTGCCTGGTGTTCTTCCAGAGCGCGCTGCTGGCCGGCTACGCCTACGCCGACGCCACCACCCGGCTGGGCAGCCGCCGGCAGACGATCCTGCACGCGGCGCTGCTGCTGGCCTCGCTGGCCGCGCTGCCGATTCTCGCCGCCGAGACCTGGAAGCCGCACGGCGACGAGGCGCCGGTCGCGCGCATCCTGCTGCTGCTGGCGGCGACCATCGGACTGCCGTACTTCCTGCTGGCCACCACCACGCCGCTGCTGCAATCGTGGTACTGGCGACGCTTCCGGGCCGTCGTGCCGTATCGCCTGTTCGCGCTGTCGAACCTTGCCTCGCTGCTGGCGCTGCTCGGCTTTCCGGTGCTCGCCGAGCCGTGGCTAGATCTCACCCAGCTCGGCTATGCGTGGTCGGCGCTGTACGTCGCCTTCGTGCTGCTGTGCCTGTACACCGGCTGGCGGTCGCTGGCCGCCTCGCACGAGGGCGAACGGCTGGCGGCCGGTGAGTCGGCCGCGGCGGCGCGGGTCGCACCGCCGGGCGCAGGCGCGCAGGCGCTTTGGCTGGCGCTCGCCGCGATGGGCTCGGTGATGCTGCTGGCGGTGACCAACCACGTGACGCAGAACATCGCCAGCGTGCCGTTCCTGTGGGTGGTGCCGCTGTCGCTGTACCTGCTCACCTTCATCCTGAGCTTCGATCACCCGCGCTGGTACCTGCGGTGGCTGTTCTTCGCCGCGGCGCTGCTGCTGGTGCCGGCGATGGCGGCCAACATCGCCTCGCTGAGCCTCCACACCGCGGTGCCGCTGTACTTCGCGGGGCTGTTCGTCGCCTGCATGGTCTGCCACGGCGAGCTGGTCCGCGCCAAGCCGGCGCCCGAGCACCTGACGCGCTTCTATCTGATGCTGTCGCTCGGCGGCGCCGCCGGAGCGGTGCTGGTGGCGCTCGTCGCGCCGAACGTGCTGTCGGGCTACTTCGAGCTGAACATCGCGCTGGTGCTGCTGGCGCTGCTGCTGGTGCTGCAACTGCGCGGCGCGGCGCGCTGGGCCGCGCTGGCGGCGGCGGCGGTGACGGCGTGGTTCGCGGTCGCCGCGGCGATCGACTACGGCGCCGGCAAGCGGGTGATGGAGCGCGACTTCTACGGCGTGGTGCGCACGCACGACCGCGAGGCGGGCGGCGTCACGTACCGCGCGATGCTGCACGGCGCGATCATGCACGGCGGCCAGCTGACCGATCCGCGTTACCGCGGCCAGCCCGCCGACTACTTCGGCCCCAACTCCGGCTACGGGCGGTTGTTCGCGGCGCTCAACGACGCCAGGCCCGGCCCGCGCAGGGTCGGCATCGTCGGGCTGGGCGCCGGTGTCGTCGCCGCCTACGGCCGGGCGGGCGATGCGATGACCTTCTACGAGATCAGCCCGAAGGTGATCGAGATCGAGCGGCGCGAGTTCACCTTCCTGCGCGACTCGAAGGCCCGCATCGAGGTGGTCGTCGGTGACGGCCGCCTGAGCCTGGAGAAGGAGCTGAAGGCGAGCGGCCCGCGCGGCTTCGACGTGCTCGGCATCGACGCGTTCGCCGGCGACTCGGTGCCGATGCACCTGATCACCCGCGAGGCGATGGCGCTGTACGTGCGGCATCTCGCGCCCGACGGCGTGATCGTCTTCCAGGCCACCAACCGCTACGTCGAGCTGGCGCCGGTGATCCAGCGGCTGGCGGCCGAGCAGGGCATGCGGGCGCGGCTCGTCTCCGACTGGCCGGACGAGCAGGAAGGCGTCGGTTACTGGATGTCGGCCACCGACCAGGTGCTGGTCACGCGCGATGCGAAGCTGCTCGCGCACCCGCGCATCCTCGAGGCGGCGGAGCGGATCGAGGAACGGTTCGACCTGCCGACCTTCACCGATGCGCGGCACAACCTGTTCCGGATACTGAAGTAGTTGCGGCTGCTTCCGGCAGGTACCTGTCCGCATTCGCCTGCCGTTGAGACGTGCAGGCGACGGAGACACGACTCGGCCCTAACCGAACCAAGTTCGCCATCTCCTCGGCGTGCACGGCCCAGTCACCCGGATCGACTACGGTCTGTCGAAGGGCGCAGGCCCGGCGCCGATGCCAGCGGGGCGAAGTCCTCACGTAAGTGATCGATTGCTGACCGATCTTTGTCGACGCGACACGCGGCGTCGTCGCCGCGCTTCATCCGCCGGTCGGAGTCGCCGTGTTTTCAGGCCCATCGTCGCTGGCTGCCGGTCGCGCGTAGCTTCGAAGCAAGCGACGTGTTGAACGCCCTTCCGATGGGACTCGTCTTGCGCGAGAGTTCTTGTTCGGCCAATATTGCGGGCCTCTCGCGAGCGTCGATGAACACGTAGAAGGACTCCGCGGGTGGATCGATCAACAAGAGGAGGGGACTACATGAAGAAGAAATCCTGTATCAAAGCGGCCATCGGCGCTGGCGCGTTCGCACTTCCGCTGGCTGTGTCGGCTGCCTCGTTCATCGTGCTCGGTACGCCTGGAGCCAATCTGGAAGCGGCGGTGAAGGTCTCTGGAGGAAAGGTCACGAGCCGTCTCGTCGCGATCGATGCGGTCGTTGCCGATGGCGATGCTGCGTTCAAGGCTAGGATCGAGAAGCAAAAGGGCGTGCAAAGCGTCGCGCCGAACCTGACGATCAGGTGGTTGCCGAGCGAGACGCGGAGTACGGAGGCTGTCGCCGAAGCTGTTGATCCGCCCAATAACCCACCTGGATCCATCGATAGCCGTTTCAACCTGCAATGGGGCCATACCGCAGTGAGGGCGGTCGACGCCTGGAACTATGGATACAAGGGAAGCGGGGCGAAGGTGGCGGTGCTGGACGGCGGCTTCAGTCTCAACCATCCCGACATTGAGTTCCAATACGACCCGGACTGCACCGCCGACATGACCGGGGAAGGGATTGCATACGGACCGAACTCGGATGACCCCACCGGTATCTTTGCGCACGGCATGCACACGGCGGGAACCGTTGCCGCAGCCATGAACATGGTTGGCACCATCGGCGTAGCGCCAGAGGCCAAGCTGTGCCTCGTCAAGGTGCTCCTCAACTATGGCAGCGGATCCTTCGATGACGTAGCCGAGGGCATCATCTACGCAGCCGACAAAGGCGTCGACATCATCAACATGAGCCTCGGCGGCGCGATCTACAAAGCCGGTGTCCCCGGCGAGTACACGGCGCGAGAGGCTGCCGAACTGAAGAACTTCATGGCGCGGGCAGTCGGCTATGCGTACAAGCGTGGCGTGCTGGTGATCACTTCGGCCGGTAACGAAGGAATCGATGGCGACAAGGACGGTGCCTTGATTCATCTGCCGTCCGATACGCCGAACGCAATGTCGGTTTCGGCGACGGCGCCGATCGGCTGGGCGGTCAATCCGGCTGCTGCGTTTCTCGATTTCCCAGCCTCGTACACGAACTACGGCCGATCCGTGATCAGCGTCGCTGGACCGGGCGGTGATGCTTCTTATCCGGGAAATGAGAATTGCACGGTGGCCGGGCTGACCCGCCCCTGCTACGTGTTCGACTTCGTGTTCAGCACGGGCGCAGTAGTGGGGGCGAGCGCCTATTACTACTGGAGCGCCGGCACCAGCATGGCCGCACCTCACGTTGCCGGCGTCGCGGCTCTCATAGTTAGCCGGTTCGGGAAGATGCACCCGTCTAAACTTCGGACGAAGCTGGAGAGGGGCTCGGATGATCTCGGTCAGCCGGGCAACGATCCCTTTTACGGTGCGGGTCGCGTGAACGCGATCAAGTCGATGCAGTAGTCAGGCAGTATTGGCGGCACAGCTGTCTGCCGTGCTTCTGCTGTTGCCATGTGGGGCCGCGCGTCAAGCGCGGCCCCTTCTTCGTTGTATCGGCTGCTCATCGCGCTCGCACGTGGTGCGGGCGGGAGGTGCATCCGGCCACGCGGACGATTGCCCTACCGATGCCACGGTGGCGTGTTCTCGCTGGCGAGGTTCCAGGCTCGGCAAGCCTTTCCGACTCTCGCCGCATCGACCTCCGCCAGCGCCGCCACCGCAATCGCCTGCCGATCGACCTCGAAAAACCGCCGCAGCGCCGCCCGCGTGTCGCTGCGCCCGAAGCCGTCGGTTCCCAGCACGACGTAGCGGTCGCGGATCCACGGCCGGATCAGGTCGGGCAGCGCCGCGACGTAGTCGCTGGCGGCGACGACCGGCGTGCCGTTGGCCGGCAGAAGTTGTTCGATCCATGCCGCGCCGCCCGCGTCACCGAGCCGCCGGCCGCGCTCGATCGCCATCGCCTCGCGTCGCAGTTCGGTGAAACTGGTGACCGAGTACACGTCGGCGCCGACGCCGAAGTCGCTCTCCAGCAGTTCAGCCGCGGCCAGCGCTTCGCGCAGGATGGTGCCGCTGCCGAGCAGCCGCACGCGCGCCGCGCCCTTGCCGCTTGGCCGTGCCAGGTACATCCCGCGCAGGATGCCGTCGCGCACTTTCTCCGGCAGGCTGGGCTGCGCATAGCTCTCGTTCATCGCCGTGACGTAATAGAACACGTCCTCCTGCGCGGCGAGCATGCGCCGCATGCCGTCCTCGACGATCACCGCCAGTTCATAGGCGAAGCAGGGGTCGTAGGCACGGCAGTTGGGCACCGTGCTGGCGATCAGGTGGCTGGTGCCGTCCTGGTGCTGCAGCCCCTCGCCGGCCAGCGTCGTGCGGCCGGCGGTGGCGCCGATGAGGAAGCCGCGGCTGCGCGAGTCGGCCGCCGCCCAGATCGCGTCGCCGACGCGCTGGAAGCCGAACATCGAGTAGTAGATGAAGAACGGCAGCATCGCCAGGCCGTGCGCCGAGTAGCTGGTCGCGGCGGCCACCCATGAAGCGATCGCGCCGGCCTCGTTGATGCCTTCCTCGAGGATCTGGCCGTTGACCGCCTCCTTGTAGTAGCTGACCTGCTCGCGGTCCTCCGGTTCGTACAGCTGGCCGAACGGCGCGTAGATGCCGACCTGGCGGAACAGGTCGGCCATGCCGAAGGTGCGTGCCTCGTCGGCGATGATCGGCACGATGCGGGGGCCGAGCTCGGGTTCCTTCAGCAGGCTGCCGACCATCCGCACGAAGGCCATGGTGGTCGACATCTCCTTGCCGGCCGCCTCGAGCGCGAAGCGGGCGAACTCCTCGGCCTTCGGCGCGGCCAGTGGCGCGCACTGCCGCTGCCGCATCGGCAGGTAGCCGCCGAGCTTGGCCCGCCGCGCGTGCAGGTACTTCATCTCCGGGCTGTCGGCGCTCGGCCGGACGAACTCGCAGTTGTCGACCTGCTCGTCGGTCAGCGCCAGCGAGAAGTGGTCGCGGAATTCGCGCAGCTGCTCGCTGTCGAGCTTCTTCTGCTGGTGGGTGGTCATCCGGCCCTGGCCGGCGCTGCCCATGCCGTAGCCCTTCTTGGTCTTGGCCAGGATCACGGTCGGCTGGCCGCGGTGGCGCACCGCATGCCAGTAGGCGGAGAAGATCTTCACCGGGTCGTGGCCGCCGCGGCGCAGGCGGTCGATGTCGTCGTCGGACAGGTGCGCGACCAGCTGCTGCAGTTCCGGGTACTTGGCGAAGAAGTGCTCGCGGTTGAAGCTGCCTGTGGTGGCGGCGAGCTGCTGGAACTCGCCGTCGACCGTCTCGTGAAACGCCCGCAGCAGCAGGCCGTGCTCGTCGCGGGCGAACAGCGGATCCCAGTCCGAGCCCCACAGCAGCTTGATCACGTTCCAGCCGGCGCCCGCGTACAGCCCCTCGAGCTCCTGGATGATCGAGCCGTTGCCGCGCACCGGCCCGTCGAGCCGCTGCAGGTTGCAGTTGACGACGAACACCAGGTTGTCCAGCCCCTCGCGGGCGGCGATCGACAGGCCGGCGAGCGACTCCGGCTCGTCCATCTCGCCGTCGCCGACGAAGGCCCACACCTTGCGGCCGTGCGTTGCCAGCAGGCCGCGATGCTCGAGGTAGCGCATGAAGCGCGCCTGGTAGATGGCGAACAGCGGCCCCAGGCCCATCGAGCCGGTCGGGAACTGCCAGAACTCCGGCATCAGCCAGGGGTGCGGATAGGAACTGAGCCCTCGGCCTCCGGTTTCGCGGCGGTAGTTGTCGAGCTGCCCGGCGGTCAGCCGCCCTTCGAGGAAGGCGCGCGAGTACACGCCCGGCGCCGAGTGCGGCTGCAGGTAGACCAGGTCGCCGCCGGAAGGGGCCGGTGCCCCTTCCTTGCCGGTCGGGCCGGCGCGGAAGAAGTGGTTGAAGCCGACCTCGAACAGATCCGCCGCCGAGGCGTAGCTGGCGATGTGCCCGCCGAGCTCGGGCGCGGCGCGGTTGGCGCGCACCACCATCGCCAGCGCGTTCCAGCGCACCAGCGCCATCAGCCGCGCTTCGATCTCCAGGTTGCCCTGGTACGGCGGCTGCTCCGCCAGGCCGATGGTGTTGATGTACGGCGTGTTGGCCACCGTCGGCAGCTGCACGCGCCGGCGGCGCGCGTGACTCACCAGCTTCTGCAGCAGGAAAGTGGCGCGCTGCGGACTCGCCTCGCTGATCACCGCGTCGAGCGCGTCGAGCCACTCGCGCGTTTCCTGCGGATCGGCGTCGGCCTCGGGCAGCCGCCACGAGGCGATCGGAGACAGGCGGGCGAAGTCGTCGGGCTTCATGGAGGCAGACCCGCTGGCGGAAGGTGCCGACGATTATCGCCCCGCGATGCTGCGCCGGATCAGGCCATCGGCGTCGCTGCCTTGCCGATCGCCAGGCGATCGGCGATCGTCGCGTCGAGCGCCTGCCGGACGTCGGCCAGCAGGTCGTCGGTGTCCTCCAGGCCGGCGGAAAGGCGGACCAGTCCTTCGCTGATGCCGTGCGCGCGCCGCTGCTCGGCGGTGTAGGTCGAGTGCGTCATGCTCGCCGGGTGCTGCGCCA
This sequence comes from Burkholderiales bacterium, assembly GCA_016716275.1. Taxonomy (GTDB): domain Bacteria; phylum Pseudomonadota; class Gammaproteobacteria; order Burkholderiales; family Burkholderiaceae_F; genus JADJWR01. The sequence continues at coordinate 598,721 of JADJWR010000001.1, forward strand.
GCGACTCGGCGTCGCCGAGGCTGACCGCGCGGGTCACCAGCTGCAGCGCGTCGAGGAAGCGCTTGCCCGCCTGCAGGCCGCCGTGCAGTTCGAAGGCGATCATGCCGCCGGGCAGCTTCATCTGCCGCCGGGCCAGCGCCTGCTGGGGAAAGGCGGCCAGTCCGGGGTAGTGGACGACGGCCACCGCCGGGTGCGTCGCCAGCAGCCCGGCCACCGCCTCGGCGTTGGCGCAGTGCTGCCGCATGCGCAGCGCCAGCGTCTTCAGTCCGCGCAGCACGAGAAAGGCGTCCTGCGGCGACAGCACGGCGCCGGTCAGGTCCTTCAGCCCCTGCAGCCGGACCTGCTGCGCCAGCGCCGCGTCGCGGAAGACGGCGGCCCCGGCGGTGAGATCACCGTGCCCGCCGAGGTACTTGGTGGCCGAGTGCAGCACGATGTCGGCGCCGAGTTCGAGCGGCCGCTGCAGATAGGGACTGCAGTAGGTGTTGTCGACCGCGACCAGCGCGCCGCGCCGCCGCGCCACGCGGCTGACCGCCTCGATGTCGACCAGCCGCATGTTCGGATTGGCCGGCGACTCGAAGTAGACCAGCCGGGTGCGCGGGCCGAACAGATGTTCGAGCGAGCCGGCGTCGGTCAGGTCGGCGTGGCGGATGGTCACGCCGAAGCGCGCCAGCCCGTGATGCATGAAGGCGAAGGTGCAGCCGTACAGCGTCGTGTCGACCAGCACCTCGTCGCCGGGCGCGAGCAGCGTCCACAGGCTGGCGGCGATCGCCCCCATGCCCGAGCCGAACACCACCGCCGCCGCCCCCGACTCGAGCGAGGCGAGGCGGGCCTCGAGCAGCGCCAGCGTCGGGTTGGCGATCCGCGTGTAGACGAAGCCCGCGGACTCGCCGGTGAACCGGCGCATGCCGTCGTCGGTGTCGGGAAAGGCGAAGGTCGCCGACAGGTGCAGCGGCGGCACCAGCGCGCCCTGGTGATCGAGCGGGTCGTAGCCGTGGTGGATGGCGCGGGTCGCGAAGCCCGTGCGGCAGCTGGCGTTCATGGTGATCTCCTGGTCCAGGCGGCAGCCCGGCCGCAACAGGGAGATGTTAGATTGCGCGACAGTGTCTTTTTTTGCGATTCATGTGCTCAGATGACAAAGACAAAGCAAAAAACAGGCAAGTCAACTGGGAAAATACAAACTTCATTGCTCGAGGCGCCGCTCGACCGTACCGACCGTGCGCTGCTGCGGCTTCTGCAGGCCGACGCGCGCATGACGGCGACGCAGCTGGCGGAAGAGGTGGCGCTCACGACGTCGCCCTGCTGGCGCCGCGTGCGGCGGCTCGAGCAGGGCGGCTACATCCGCGCCTATCGCGCCGACCTCGACCCGGCCCGGCTGGGCTTCGGCGTCACCGCCTTCGTCAGCGTGATGCTCGAGAAGCACACGCCCGCGGCGGGCCGCGCCTTCGAGGACGCAGTGCGCGCGATCCCGCAGATCGTCGCCTGCCACAACGTCTCCGGCCGCTACGACTTCCTGCTGCACGTCGTCGCGCCGGACCTCGAGGCGTTCGGGCGCTTTGCGCGCGAGACGATCCGCGCCCTGCCCGGTGTCAAGGAGATGTACTCGAGTTTCTCGCTGAAGGAAGTCAAGCGCGGCACGGCGCTGCCGGTGCCGGACTAGCGGCGGCACGCCCGACGAGGCGGCCGGTGTTCAGCCGGTCGTGGCGGCCGGGAGGAACAGCGCCGGGTCGACCGCGGTGGCGTTCAGGTAGACGCTGAAGTGCAGGTGCGGTCCGGTCACGCGGCCGGTGGCGCCGACGGTGCCGATCGGCTCGCCGGCTGCCAGCCGCGCGCCGCTGGCGGCGCCGATCGCGTCGAGGTGGCAGTACAGGGTCAGGAAGCCCTGGCCGTGGTCGACGATCACGGTGTTGCCGTTGAAGAAATACTCGCCGGTGTCGATCACCGCACCGGCGGCGGCGGCGGCTACCGGCGTGCCCACCGGTGCGGCGATGTCCATGCCGCTGTGCGGATTGCGCGCCTCGCCGTTGAACACCCGCCGCAGGCCGAACGACGACGAGCGCCGTCCGGGCACCGGCGTGCGCAGGCGCAGCGTCGACGGCGGCGCGTCCGACCAGTGCTGCAGCACCTGCAGCAGGTGCTCGCGTTCGCGTTCGTGGCGGGCGAGGTCCTCGGGCGACAGCTGCACGTGCTTCGGCGCCACCTTCAGCTGCTGCGTCGCGTACCGCTTCGGCTGCACGCGAACGGCGATCTCGCGGCTGCCGGCGGCGTCGGCCACCTGCAGCGCCAGCGTCGACCCCGGCCTGGCCGCGAGCGGGATGCCGACCAGCGCCGACCAGTCCCTCGCCGGGCGCATGACCAGCACCCGGCGCCCGTCGACGGTCACCTGCGGCGGCGTGTCGGCCGGGCCGAGATCGACGCGCGCCACACCTCCCGGCACGGCGGCGATGCGCGGCAGCGCGACGGCCGGCGTCGCGTTGCCCGAGGCCGGCGCGGCAAGCGCGGCCAGGGCGAGGAGGAAGGAGCGCCGTTGCATCGACCCGATCGTACCGAGGCCGCGCGTCATCCGCCGGCGCAGCGTCAAGGCGCGATGGCCGCCGCTGGCGGGCCGCGATAATGCCGCCATGAACGCAGCGACCTCGATCACGCTCACCCGACCCGACGACTGGCATCTGCACCTGCGCGACGGCGCCGCCATGGCCGACGTGCTGCCGCACACCGCGCGGCAGTTCGCCCGCGCGATCGTCATGCCCAATTTGCGGCCGCCGGTGACCACCGCCGCGCAGGCGGCCGAGTACCGCGCGCGGATCGTCGCCGCGCTGCCGGCGGGCAGCCGCTTCGAGCCGCTGATGACGCTGTACCTGACCGACAACACCAGCGCCGAGGAGATCCGCCGCGCCAGGTCGAGCGGCATCGTGCACGGCGTGAAGCTGTACCCGGCCGGCGCCACCACCAACTCGGACTCGGGGGTGACCGACATCCGCCGGTGCAAGGTGGCGCTGGAGACGATGCAGCGCGAGGACCTGCCGCTGCTGATCCACGGCGAGGTGACCGACCCGCAGGTCGACGTGTTCGACCGAGAGGGCCGCTTCATCGACGACGTGCTGCTGCCGCTACGCCGAAGCTTCCCCGGCCTGCGCGTGGTGCTCGAGCACATCACCACCCGCGCGGCGGCGCAGTACGTGGCGGAAGCCGAGGGGCGCATCGCCGCCACCATCACCGCGCATCACCTGCTGTACAACCGCAACGCCATCTTCCTCACCCCCGACGGTCGCGCCGGCGTGCGGCCGCACTACTACTGTCTGCCGGTCCTGAAGCGCGAGATGCACCGGCAGGCGCTGCTCGCCGCCGCCACCGGCGAGAGCGCGCGCTTCTTCCTCGGCACCGACAGCGCGCCGCATCCGAAGGGCGAGAAGGAGAACGCCTGCGGCTGCGCCGGCTGCTTCACCGCCGCCAGCGCGATCGAGATGTACGCGATGGCCTTCGAGGAGGCCGGCGCGCTCGGCCGGCTGGAGGAGTTCGCCAGCTTCCGCGGCGCCGACTTCTACGGGCTGCCACGGAACACCGGGCGGATCACGCTCGCGCGGCGCAGCTGGACGGTGCCGGCCGAACTCGCTTTCGGCCGGACGACGGTGGTGCCGCTGGCCGCCGGTGAAACGCTGCCGTGGCAACTGGCCGACTGACCGACCTCGCGATCGACTGGGACGCACCCTGGCTGGCGCCGCTGCGCGACCTGCGCGCGCATGTCGGCCGCGCCGACTGGCGCGCGGCGCTGTCCGCCGAGGCGCGCTGCCGCGGCGTGGCGACTGCCGGCGGGCTGCCGGTCGACTTCGTCGCGCCTGACGATGCAGGCGCGGCCGCCTACGAAGCGCACATCGCCGCCACCGGCCGCGTGCCGACGCGCGAGAACGCGCACGATCTGTTCAACGCGCTGGCCTGGCTTGCCTTCCCGCTGACCAAGGCGGCGCTGAACGCCCGCCAGGCGGCCGAACTGGCGCGCGACGGCGTGCGCGGCAGCCGCGGGCCGGTGCGCGATGCAGCCACCCTGATCGACGAGAGCGGCCTGCTGCTGGCGGCGAGCGAGGCGGCCTGCGGCGCGCTGATGCGGCGCGACTGGGCCTGGCTGTTCGCCGAGCAGCGCGCGCGCTGGGGGCCGGAGTGGACGCCGTTCGCCTTCGGCCACGCGCTGGTCGAGAAGCTGCTCGCGCCGTACAAGGCGCTGACGGCAGCGGTGGTGTGCCTGCCGCTGGCGGCGGGCACGACGGCGCAGATCGACCGCGCCGCGGCGCGGTGGCTGCAGCAGGCGGCGCTGGCGCCGCCGCTGCTGGCGCACCTGCCGGTGCTCGGCATTCCGGGGTGGTGGCCGGCCAACGACGATCCCGGCTTCTACGCCGACGAGACGGTCTTCCGCCGGCGGTGCGGCGGCGCGGCCGCGGCCTAGACTCGCGCCGTTGCTTCCGCGGGAGTGCAGATGAAAGTCGTCGTCACCGGCGGCGCCGGTTTTCTCGGCCAGCGGCTGATCGGCGCCCTGTGCCAGCGCGGCCGGCTGACCGACGCGGCCGGCCGCGAGCGGGCGATCGAGCGCATCGTCGCGGCCGACCAGGGCCGCTGCGGCGCGCCGGTCGCCGACCCGCGGGTCAGTTACGCGACGGGCGACGTCGCCGACGCGTCGTTCATCGGCAGCCTGCTCGATGGCGACACCGACAGCGTGTTCCACCTTGCCGCGGTGGTCAGCGGCGAGGCCGAGCGCGATTTCGACCTCGGCATGCGGGTGAACCTCGACGGCACGCGATGGCTGCTCGAGGCGTGCCGGCGGCAGCCGCAGGCACCGAAGCTGGTGTTCGCCAGCAGCGTGGCGGTGTTCGGCCAGCCGCTGCCGGAGGTGGTCACCGATTCGACCATGCCGGTGCCGCAGGCGAGCTATGGCGTGCAGAAGCTCGCCGGCGAGCTGCTGGTCGGCGACTTCTCGCGCAAGGGGTTCGTCGACGGCCGCTGCGTGCGCCTGCCGACCGTCGTCGTGCGGCCGGGCAAGCCGAACGCGGCGGCGTCGAGCTTCGCCAGCGGCATCATCCGCGAGCCGCTGGCGGGCGTGCAGGCGATCTGTCCGGTCGAACCGTCGACCGGCATGTGGATGTCGTCGCCGTCGACCGCCGTCGCGGCACTGGTGCGCGCGCACGAGCTGCCGGCGTCGGCGTGGGGCAGCCTGCGCTCGCTGAACCTGCCGGGACTGACGGCGACCGTGGCGCAGATGATCGAGGCGCTGCGCCAGGCGGCGGGCGAGCAGGTCGCGGCGCGCGTGCGCTTCCAGCCCGACGAGCAGATCGCCAGGATCGTGCGCAGCTGGCCGGCGCGCTTCGACACCGCGCGGGCGCGGGCGATGGGCTTTCCGCAGGACGCCGACTTCGCCTCGATCCTGCGCGCCTACATGGCGCAGTACGCGCCGGCCGCGATCCGCTGACGGTCAGCGGCGGCGGTAGCGGTTGATATCGTCGCGCGTGCGGCGCGCCGCCGTCGCCGCCGCCTGCGCGAAGTCCCCGCCGGTGCCGGCGTACAGGATCGCCCGCGACGAGTTGATCAGCATGCCGGTGCCGCCGGCGCTCTGGCCGGCAACCACGCTGGCCTGCACGTCGCCGCCCTGCGCGCCGATGCCCGGCACCAGCAGCGGCAGTCCGCCTGCGATGGCGCGCACGCGGGCGAGCTCGGCCGGGTAGGTGGCACCGACCACCAGGCCGAGCTGGCCGCTGCGGTTCCACTTCTCCGCCGCCAGCCGCGCCACGCGCTCGTACAATTTCTCGCCGCCGACCTCCAGCATCTGCAGGTCGTCGCCGCCTGGGTTGCTGGTCCGGCACAGCACGAAGATGCCGCGGTCGGCATAGGCCATGAACGGCTCGATCGAGTCGCGTCCCATGAACGGCGACAGCGTCACCGCGTCGGCGCCGTAGCGCTCGAACGCCTCGCGCGCGTAGTGCTCGGCGGTGGCGCCGATGTCGCCGCGCTTGGCATCGAGCACCACCGGCACCTGCGGATGCCGCTGGCGCAGGTGGGCGAGCAGGCGCTCGAGCTGGTCCTCGGCGCGGGCGCTGGCGAAGTAGGCGACCTGCGGCTTGAACGCGCAGGCGTACTCGGCGGTGGCGTCGGCGATCGCCGCGCAGAAGGCGAAGATCGCGTCGTCGCGGTCGCGCAGCTGTGCCGGGAAGCGGCTCGGATCGGGATCGAGGCCGACGCACAGCAGCGAGTCGGCGGCCTGCCAGCGCGCGCTGAGCTTGTCGATGAAGGTCACGGTCGGAAAGGTCGGGAGCGGGGCGGCGGCGCGGATTGTAGGCGCCAGGAACGAGCCGGCCCGCAGACGCAAAGGGCCAGCATTTCGCTGGCCCTTTCCCCGCACCGAGTGCGGGGGTGGATCGGCTTGCGCCGATTTCGTGCGGATGACTCTAACCGCGCCCGCCGGCCCGGCCAATGGCCGGAAGCCGCGTCCCGGCAACCACGTAGCGCGGCCGCCGGCGCGCCGGCTCGCGCCGCGTCACTCGAGCACCCGCTCCTTCACGTAACTGCGGATCAGCGCCAGCAGCTCGTCGTCCTGGTACGGCTTGCCGAGGTAGGCATTGACCCCGAGCTCGGTCGCCAGCCGCCGGTGCTTGTCGGCGGTGCGCGAGGTGATCATCACGATCGGGATCGAGCGCGTCAGCTCGGTGCCGCGCACGTGGCGCGTCAGGTCGAAGCCGTCCATCCGCGGCATCTCGATGTCGACCAGCATCACGTCGGGCCGGACGTCCTGCAGCTGGCGCACCGCGTCGACGCCATCCTTGGCCAGCATGACCTCGTAGCCGCTGCGTTCGAGCAGCCGCTGCGTCACCCGGCGCACGGTCAGCGAATCGTCGACGACCATGACCAGCGGTGCCGCGGCGAGCGTCACGCCGGCCTCGCCGTCGTTCGCCGCGCCCTCGTCCTCCTGCGGTACCGCGCTGGTGGTGTGCGACAGCCGCGGCGGCTCCGGTGCGCGGACGATCAGCTGCACCGGGTTGAGGATCAGCACGATCTCGCCGTTGCCGAGGATCGTCGCGCCGATGATGCCGGCCAGCCGCGAGACCTGCGGGCCAACGTGCTTGACCACCACCTCCTGGTTGGTCGACACCTCGTCGGCGACCACCGCCATGCGGTCGTCGCCGGAGCGCAGCAGCACCACCGGCACCTGGCGGCCCTGGTGCAGCGTCATGTCCTCGCCGAGCAGCTGCGACATGGCGCGCAGCGCCACCTCGCCGGCGCCCGGCATGTCGATCGCGCCGGCGGCGATCGCCTCGGCGACATCCTCCGGCCGCACGCGCCGGACGTGCTCGACCATGCCGGCCGGGATCGCGTAGCGGCGGCCGCCGACGGTGGCCAGCACCACCTGCGTGACCGCCAGCGTCAGCGGCAGGTTCAGCGTGAAGCGCGTGCCGCGGCCGGTTTCCGAGTTGATCGCGATGCGGCCGCCGAAGGCCGACAGCTCGGAGCGCACCACGTCCATGCCGACGCCGCGGCCGGCCAGCTCGGTCAGCTCGGAGGCGGTCGAGAAGCCCGGCGCGAAGATCAGCTCCATCAGCTCGCGGTCGCTCGGGCTCTGGTCGGCGCGCAGCAGGCCGGTGGCCAGTCCGCGAGAACGGATCCGCTCCAGGTCGAGCCCGGCGCCGTCGTCGGCGATCGAGATCAGGATCTCGTTGCCTTCCTGCCGCACTTCCAGCCGCAGCTCGCCGGTCTCCGCCTTGCCGGCGGCGCGGCGCGCCTGCGGCGCCTCGACGCCGTGCACGATGGCGTTGCGCACCATGTGCTCGAACGGCCCTGCCATGCGCTCGAGGACCACGCGGTCCAGCTCGGTGCGGCCGCCGCGGATGTCGACGTTCACCCGCTTGCCGGTTTCCTTGGCGGCCTGGCGCGCCACCCGGTAGATGCGCTCGGCGATGCTGGCGAACGGCACCAGCCGCACCCGCATCAGCTGCTGCTGCAGCTCGCGCGTCAGCCGGTACTGCGACGACAGGTCGCTCTCGCTGGTCTGCAGACCCTTGTGCATCGACTGCTGGACCGTCGCCACGTCCTCGATCGACTCGGCGATCATCCGCGTCAGCTCCTGCAGCCGGGTGAAGCGGTCGAACTCGAGCGGATCGAACGAGCCGGATTCCTGCGACAGCTTCTCCGAGCGGGCCTGGATCTGCGCCTCGGCCTGGATCGCCAGGTCGCGCATCTGCGAGCGCAGCCGCTGGATGTTCTCGTTCAGATCGGCCAGCGACGCCTTGACCACCGCGGTGTGGTTCTCGACCCGCGAGCGGGCGATCAGCACCTCGCCGGCCTGGTCGACCAGCTTGTCGAGGATGTCGGCGCGGACGCGCACGTACGACTGCGCGGCCGCCGTTTCGGCCGCCGTCGGTACCGCGTGCCCGGCCTCCGTCGGCTTCGCCGCCGGCGCCTCGGCAGCCAGGATGGGAGCCGCCGCCGGCACGGCCGGTGCGGCCTGCGCCGTCGGCAGCGCCGGAATCTCGACCGACTTGCCCTGCTGCAGGCCCTCGAAGAGGGTCATCGCGACGTCGTAGCGGGCCAGCAGGTCGTCGGTCAGCTCGGCCGGCAGCTGCGGCGCCGCCATCGCCGATTCGACCCGCGTCTCCATGTCGTGCATCAGCTCGCCGAGCCGCATTGCGCCGGCCATCCGCGCGCTGCCCTTGACCGTGTGCAGCAGGCGCATCAGTTCGCGCATCGGCGTGCGGTCGGACGGGCGGTCGGCCAGCGAGCGCAGCTGTTCGCCGACGGTCGGCAGCAAGTCGCCCGCCTCGGCGAGGAACACCGGCAGCAGGTCGGCGTCGAAGTCGTCCGACACCGAGGTGGCGACTGCCGGCTCGGCCGCTGGCGCCGGCGCTGCTGGCGCCAGCGCGCTTTCGACCGGCGCCGGCCGCGGCGCTGCCTCGGCGACGGGCCTGGCCGGCGCGGCCTCGACGGCCTCCTTGCGCTGTGCTGCTTCGACAGCGGCCTGTGCCGCCTGCTCGGCTTTGGCGCTCTGCTCGGCGGCGAGCGCCCGGAAGGTGCGAACGTAGCCGACCAGTTCGCTGATCGCCGCCACTTCGTCCGGCGCTTCCGGCGGGTAGATGCCGGCGGCGAACTGGTGCAGCATGCCGCGGATCCGTTCGACCACGCGCTCGAGCGAATCGAACTGCGCCGTGCTGAGCACCGCGTGGGTCGGGTGCTCGAGGTGGCTCATCTCGTGCAGCAGGTCGTCCAGCGGATCGGCCAGCGCCCAGACCGACCGCAGGCCGACGGTCGCCGTGATGCCGGCCAGCGAGTGCGAACTGCGCATCGCCGCCGGCGACACCGGGCGGTCCGGCTCGAAGCGCCACTCGGCGATGTCCTGGCTGAGCGTGCGCACGGTGTCGTCGGCTTCGCTGAGGAACACGCCGAACAGGCCGTGGCTGATCGTCACCGGGCCGACGCGACGCATGGTGTCGCCGTCGGCAGCGGTCTCCTCCGTGACCAGCGGTCGGCAGCGACCGGCTCCTCGGCCGCGACCGGCTCCTCGGCAGCGGCATCGGTCGCCGCGGGCGGCACCGCCTCGGCAGGCGCGGCCTCGACGGCCGTCGCTTCTGCCGCTGCCGGCTCGGCTGCCGACCAGGCAGCGGCCAGTTCGGCTTCGAACTGCGCCAGGTCGAGCGCCGGTTCGGCTTCCGCGGCGCCGCGCGCCGCCGGTTGGGCGGCCGCCTGCAGCATGGCCGGGTCGAGCGAGAACGGCTGGCCCTCGCGCACGCGGTGCGCCGCCTCGGCGAGCGGCTGCGGGTCGATGGCCGCATTCGGATCCTGGCGAATGCGCCCGGTCCAGTCGCCCATCACCGTCCGCGCGGCCGCCGCCAGCGCGATCAGGTCGTCGGTGGCGGGACGCTCGTGCGACAGCCAGGCGTTGAAGCACTGCTCGACCGCCCAAGCGCCCTCGCCGTAGCTCGTCAGGCCGACCATCCGGCTCGAACCCTTCAGCGTGTGGAAGGCGCGGCGCACCGTCGTGATCCGCCCCTGGTCGCCGCGCGCGGCGCGCAGCGCGTCCAGTTGCTCGTCGATGGCTGCCAGCACTTCCTCGGCCTCCTCGACGAAGATCGACATCAGCTCCAAGTCGGCCGCCGCCTGCGACTGCGGCAGCGGCGCGGCGGCCGGCGCCGGCGCCGGCTCGGCTGCCTGCGGCGCCAGCATCTGCGACAGGCGCCGGGCCAGCGCCGCATCGGGCTTGTCGATCAGTTGCTTCGCCGCCGCGGTCGCATCGCGCGCGCGCGCCTTCAGCGCCGCGTCGTCGAGCAGATCGGCGTCGTTGGCCAGCATCTGCATCACATCGACCAGCTCGCGGGCGGCCGCCCCGTCGGCAGGCGCGGCGGCCAGCCGGGCGGCCAGTTCGCCGGCCTGGCCGAGGTGCTGGCGGGTGGCGGACTCGACGTTCTCCTCCTCGCCGGCGTGCTCGGTCGCCAGCGCGTGCAGGGCGAGATCGTCGTCTTCGTCATCCTCCAGGCCGGTGCGCCGGGGCACCGCCATGTCGGCGCTGAACACCGCCGTGTCGGGGTGCCACGAGAACTGGCTGCGCGGACGGTCGGCGTCGGCCTGCAGCGTCTCGATGAAGAAGCCGATCGCGCCGAGGTTGCCGGCGAGGCGGGCGAAGTCGCTTTCGTCGGCCGGCACGGCCGGATCCGCGTAGCGGCCCACCGTGACCCGCGCATCGTCGAGCGCCGCCACCGCCTGGTGGAAGCCGAGCAGCGCCAGCACGCTGGCAGTCTGCTCGAGCATGCCGTCGAGCGATGCCAGCTCGGCGCGCTCGGCGGGGTCGCGGAAGAAGCGGTCCAGCCGCTGCTCGACCTCGCGCAGCATGCCGGTCATCTCGACGATGACCGTCTGCATCGTCAGGCGGTCCTGTGCCCTGCGCGCCAGTTCGGAAAGCCAGCCGTCGACCGTCGCCGGCGCCTTGCCGAGGCGGGCGGCGTTCAACCGCTCGACCATCGCGCGCGAACGGCCGTCGAACCGCTCGTCGAGGCTGGGCAGCTCGTCGACGCCGAGGTCGACCAGCAGCAGCGCCGTGGCCACCTCGATCGCCAGCGACTCGCGAGTCGACAGCGGCGCGCCGGCGAGCTCGCCGGCCAGCGTGCCGACCTCGGCCAGCAGCAGCTCGAGCGGGCCGAGGTCGAGCGCCGCGGCGGCGCGGCGCGCCGCCTCGATGTGCTGGGCGAACACCGCGGTGTCGCCGCTGACCGCCGCCTCGTTCCACGCCGACTTCGCTTCCGCCAGCGACTCGCGCAGCACCCGCACCTGGTCGGCGTCGAGCAGCACCAGCTTGGTCCGTTCGTAATCGGCCGGCAGCAGCGCTTCCAGGTCGTAGAGCTGGCGTGCCTCGGCCACCCGCGCCACCCGCGGATCGGCGCGGCCGATGTAGTACAGCGCGTCGACCAGCAGGCGTTCGGCCACCGCTGCGCCGCCGTCGATCAGTCGCCGCAGCTGCAGGTTCACCCGTGCCAGAACCCGCTTCAGGTCGACGTCGACCGTCAGCGCATCGGCTTCCAGCGCGTCGAGTAGGCCCCGCACCACCCACCAGAAGCTGCGCGCCAGACCGCGCTGCGGCAGGCGCTCGAGGTCCGACAGCGCCTCGCGCATCTCGCTGCGCGCCTGCTGATTCGACGAGTCGCGCAGGAAGCGCAGCAGGGCGCCTTCGAAACGGACGCGCCGCACGCGCAGCTGGTCGGCCGTCATCGGCCGCACGTTGATCCGCGCCAGCGCCGGCCGCCGCGTCAGATCGGGGAACATCAGGTCGGCCGGGTGGATCCGCGGCGCGCCGACCAGTTGCAGCAGGTCGCGATAGTGCGGGAACAGGCGGATCGGCTGGTCGGCGCGTCCGACACGCAGGCCTTCGAGGTAGGCGGCCAGCGCCTGCACCGCGCTTTCGACCTTCTGCACCGCCGCGGCGTTGCATTCGCCCGGCGCGCTTTCCCAGCGTTTCAGCAGGCCCTCGAGCGAGTCGAGCAGCAGTGCGGCGCCGCGCAGGTCGAGCATGCGCAGCGCGCCGGCCGCCTCGTGCACCTGCGCGATGGCGCCGCGCAGCGCCTCGGGCTCGCCCTTGTCGCCCTGGAACCTGCGGATCCCGGCAAGCGCGGCATCGGTGGTGACGCGGATCTCGCCGGCGAGCCATGCCAGCGGCGCCGCGTCGGGGCCCGGCTCGATCAATGGCTGCGGCATCAACATATCGCCCATGTACACCCCCGCCGTCGGGTGATCAGGAAACCCGGAAGCGGGCAACCGAATCCTTGAGCTCGCGCGCCAGCGTCGCGAGCTGGCCGATCGACTGCGCGGCGCGCCGCGTGCCGTCGGTCGTCTGTTCATTCACGCCGAGGATCCGCTCGATCGCCTGCGCCACGCCGTCGGCCGAGCTGGCCTGTTCCTGCGTGCTGCCGGCGATCTGCTCGATCAGTTCGGCAAGCTGGCGCGACACCCGACCGATGTCGGCCAGCGCCGTGCCGGCGGCATCCGACAGCCGGGTGCCCTCGACCACGCCCTGCGTGCTCTTCTCCATCGCCGCCACCGCGTCCTGCGTGTCGGTCTGGATGGTCTTGACCAGCGCGGCGATCTGCTTGGCCGCCTCGGCCGAGCGGTCGGCCAGCCGCTGCACTTCCTCGGCCACCACCGAGAAGCCGCGGCCGGCCTCGCCGGCGGAGGCCGCCTGGATGGCGGCATTCAGCGCCAGCACGTTGGTCTGCTCGGTGATGTCCGAGATCAGCTCGACGATCTCGCCGATTTCCTGCGAGCTCTCGCCGAGCCGCTTGATCCGCTTGGCGGTCTCCTGGATCTGCTCGCGGATCTCGTTCATGCCGGCGATCTGGTTGTACACCGCGCGCTGGCCGCGCTCGGCGGCCTCCAGCGAGACCTTGGCCACGCGGGCCGACTCGCCGGCGGCGCGCGAGACGTCGCCGATCTTGGCCGTCATCTGCAGCACGTTGGTGCCGGTGTCCTTGATGTCGCGCGCCTGGCTCTCCGAGGAGGTCATCAGGCGGGTGGCGATGTCGCGCGCCTCGGTCGAGGCGCTGTCGACCTGCTCGGCGGTCTCGTTGATGCGGCCGACCAGGCCGCGCAGTTCCTCGACGGTGTAGTTGACCGAGTCGGCGATCGCGCCGGTGATGTCCTCGGTCACCGTCGCCTGCACGGTCAGGTTGCCGTCGGCGACCTCCTGCAGTTCGTTCATCAGCCGCAGAATCGCCGCCTGGTTCTGCTCGTTGGCCCGCTTGGCCGCCTGCTCCAGCCGCTGCGCCTCGAGCCGCTGCGCCTCTGCCTCGAGCGCCCGGCGGCGGCTGCCGCGCAGCAGGACCTGCATCAGCGCGGCCACGGTGGCCAGCGCCAGCAGGCCGAAGACGATCGCCGCGCCGACGCTGATCGCCCGTCCGCCCTGGTCACGCGCCGCCAGATCCTCGATCGTCGCCAGCTGCCCGTGCAGCGACTCGGCGTTGTCCTGCAGCAGCTTGCGCGCCGCTGCCGCATCGGCCGCCGCACCGGCCGCCGGCAGGCCGGCGGCGGCGGCGTTCTGCAGTTCGGCGGCCGTCCTGGCCACCTGCTGCAGGCGGTTGCGGGCCTCGCCGTCGGTGCTGACCAGCAGCGACTGCGCGGTGTCGCGCAACTGCGTCAGGTCGCGGCCGAGCACCTGGCCTGCATCGGCACCGGCAGCCGCGGCCGGCAGGGCGCCGGCGTTGCGCGCCAGCCGCCAGGCGGTCGTGGAGAGCTGGCCGGCCAGTGCGACATCGCGCGCCGCCGCGTTCTGCTGCAGCTTCTGCGCGGCGATCTCGTCGGTCAGGGCGGTCAGCCTCGGTGTGGCCTCGTTGATCGTCGCCAGCAGGGCACCGAAGGCGACCAGCGCCTTTTCCTGCGCAACGATGCGCGAGGCGGCGGCCTCGTAGGGCTTCCACATCTCGGTCAGGCGCGCCAGTTCGGTCGCCGCCGGTCCGGAGGCGTGCCGGCCGAGCACCAGCAGCGCCTCGCCGGCGGCATCACGGCTGGCGCGCAGCTCGGCGATGGCGGTGGCGCTGCCCTGACTGGCGGGCACCGCGGCGCGCGCCATCCGCTGGCTGTGCGTCGCGGCGGCCGCGAACTGCTCGGCCGACTCGATCTTCAGTCCGATCGCGCGCTGGTCGATCAGCAGCACCGCCACCGTAAGCACGACGAACAGGCCGAGGAGCAACGTCAGCACCTGCAGCTGCTGGGCAAGCGGCCGCTTGCCGATCCACGGCAGGTCCACTTCCTGCATGCGCAGCAGCAGCCGCGAGGCCCATGGCTCGGGCCCGCTGGCGGGCTTGCTCTCCGGCAGCTTCAGCTGCGAGCGGTCGATGCGCTGGGTGGGCGGACCGGCGGCAGCTGCGGCGTCGATCGGCGCCCGGCTCTCGGTGCCGGCGAACTCGGTGTAACGGAACGGCTGGACCGTGATCGGCCCGCCGCCTGATTCGCCCACTTCCTTTGCGCCCATGGTTCCCATGTCGATCGTCCTCTCCGCGCCCGTGAAGGCGCCGCCTGCCGGGCCGCTGCTCGGGCCCTTTTGGTTCATCGCCTAGACGCCGATCGAAGCGAAACGCTCGTCGGCCACCAGACGCGCCAGGTTCAGTTCGGTCAGCGTGGCGCCGTCGGCATCGCGGAAGCGGGCGCCCTCCCAGGGCAGCTCCGCCGCGACCTCCGGCAGCGCATCCAGGTCCTTCGCACCGCGCAGGCCGAAGGCACGGGTGATCAGCAGCGCCGCGTTGACCTTCAGCGATTCGCCGAACACCAGCAGCTGCAGTGCCTGGTCGTCGCGCAGCGGTTCCTCGCCGGCCAGCAGCGGCAGGTCGTAGACGCCGAGCAGCCGCCCGCGCACGTTGGCCATGCCGCGGAACCAGGGCCGCGTCCACGGCACCCGGGCGATCGACGACACCGGCACCACCTCGCCGACGCTGGTCATCTCGACCAGCCAGCCGCGGCTGCCGATGCGCACGCCCAGCCGCGCCGCCTGCAGGTCGCGCGCCGGCGCCTCGGCGAGCCGCTGCGCCAGCTGTGCCGAGAAGTCGCGCAGATCGGCCATGTGCCTGGGATGCTCCATCGGTGCGTTCATGGTCACCCTATCGCGGCGATCTTGCCCAGCAGCTCCTCCGCCTTGACCGGCTTGGTGACGTAGTCGCGCGCGCCCTGGCGCAGTCCCCAGATGCGGTCGGTCTGCTGGTTCTTGCTGGTGCACATGATGATCGGGATATGTTGGGTGGCCGGGTCGCGCGAGATCTGCCGCGTCAGCTGGAAGCCGTTCTGGCCCGGCATCACCACGTCCATCAGGATCAGGTCGGGTTCGACCGCCCTGACCTTGATCAGCGCTTCCTCGGCGTTCTCCGCCGCCGAGACATGGAAACCGTTGCGGGTCAGCAGCTCGGTGAGGAAATAGCGCTCGGTGGGCGAGTCGTCGACGACGAGGACCTTCTTGATCGGCATGGCTGTCTGCGGGCGTCAGGTCAGGTCAGGGCAGGCGACTGGGCCGAGTGCTGCAGCACGGCGGTCAGCAGGCCGTCCTTGGTGAAGGGCTTGGTCAGGTATTCGCTGGAGCCGACCATCCGGCCGCGCGCGCGGTCGAACAGGCCGTCCTTCGACGACAGCATCACCACCGGCGTCTTCGAGAAGCGCGGGCTGCGCTTGATCAGCGCGCAGGTCTGGTAGCCGTCCAGCCGCGGCATCAGGATGTCGCAGAAGATGATCGCCGGCTGGTGGTCGTTGATCTTGGCCAGGGCCTCGAAGCCGTCGTTGGCCAGGAACACCTCGCAGCCGGCCTGCTTGAGGAAGATCTCGGCGCTGCGGCGGATCGTGTTCGAGTCGTCGATCACCATCACGCGCGTACCGCGAATCGGGCTGAAATCCTGTGTCGACATGCAAGGACTCCGGGCTACGGGTTGCTATTCAACGTGCAGCGGGACGGCAGCGGGCTTCGGGCGGGTCGGCTGGGCGCGGCAGACCGCGTTGCTCAGATCTCGACCATCTCGAAGTCCTCCTTACGGGCGCCGCATTCCGGACAGGTCCAGTTCGGCGGGATCTGCTCCCACGCCGTGCCGGGCGCTATTCCTTCCTCCGGCAACCCGGCGGCTTCGTCGTAGATCCAGCCGCAGATCAGACACATCCATGTGCGATTACCCGCCTCAGCCGCCATTTCCGGTCGTTTTCGGAGCGTGTTCGTGTTGACTCACATACTTGCCGAGCGATCATAGCCCGGGGTTTTCGCGTGGCGACCAGCGAAATCGTCATGCTTACGGACTAGAACCAATCTCGGGTCCGGGGATGCGGTTGCGGCGGCGCCCGGCGGTCCCGCGACCGCCTGTGGCCGCCCGCCGGGCCGCCTGTGCCTGGCTGCGTAAACTCGCAGCTTTTGCCGCAACGGTGAGCCCGGTGGACCGCAACGAACAGCTCTTCAGCCGCGCCCAGCAGACCATCCCCGGCGGCGTCAATTCGCCGGTGCGCGCCTTCCGTTCGGTCGGCGGCACGCCGCGCTTCATCGCGCGTGCCCAGGGCCCGCACTTCTGGGACGCCGACGGCCGCCGCTACATCGACTACATCGGCTCGTGGGGGCCGATGATCGTCGGCCACGCCCACCCGGAGGTGGTGCGCGCGGTGCAGGAGGCCGCCGCGCGCGGCCTGTCGTACGGCGCGCCGACCGAGGCCGAGGTCGAGATGGCCGAGGAACTGGTCCGCCTGGTGCCGTCGATGCAGCAGGTGCGGTTGGTCTCCTCCGGCACCGAGGCGGCGATGAGCGCCATCCGCCTGGCGCGCGGCGCCGCCGGCGGCGGCAAGGGCCGGCGCAAGCTCGTCAAGTTCGAGGGCTGCTACCACGGCCATGCCGACAGCCTGCTGGTGAAGGCCGGCTCGGGCCTGCTGACCTTCGGCAACCCGAGCTCGGCCGGCGTGCCGGCCGAGATCACCCAGCACACGCTGGTGCTCGACTACAACGACAGCCAGCAGCTCGAGGACGCCTTCCGGCAGCACGGCGACGACATCGCCTGCGTGATGGTCGAGCCGGTGGCCGGCAACATGAACCTGGTGCGGGGCACGCCGGAGTTCCTGCAGACGATGCGCCGGCTGTGCACGCAACACGGTGCGCTGCTCGCCTTCGACGAGGTGATGACGGGCTTCCGGGTGGCCCTCGGCGGTGCGCAATCGGTCTACGGCATCACGCCCGACATCACGGTGCTCGGCAAGGTGATCGGCGGCGGCATGCCGGTGGCGGCCTTCGGCGGTTCGCGCGAGGTGATGAAACACCTGGCGCCGCTCGGCGCCGTCTACCAGGCCGGCACGCTGTCGGGCAACCCGGTCGCGGTGGCCTGTGGCCTGGCGACGCTGCGGCTGATCCAGGCGCCGGGCTTCTACGAGCGTCTCGGCGAAAGCACGCAGGCGCTGGTCGACGGCCTCGCCGGCGCGGCGCGCGACGCCGGCGTCGCCTTCTGCGCCGACCGGGTCGGCGGCATGTTCGGCATCTACTTTGCCGGCTCGGTGCCGGCCAGCTACGCGCAGATCATGGCCACCGACAAGGACCGCTTCAACCGTTTCTTCCACGCCATGCTCGACCGCGGCGTCTACCTGGCGCCGTCGGCCTACGAAGCCGGTTTCGTGTCGGCGGCGCACGACGGCGCGGCGATCGGCGAGACCGTGGCGGCGGCGCGACAGGCGTTCGATCTGGTCGGCTGACGGAACTTGGCGGCGCTGCCGCTGACGAACGCACGATGACTTTCCTCGTCCGTACTTTGCTGGCGGCCCTGCTGGTCGTTGCCGCCGCCTTCCAGGGCAGCGTCGCGCAGCCGGTGCGCGTCGACCATGCCGAGGCCGAACTGGTCGCCGCCACCGACGCGATCGTTCCCGGTCAGCCGCTGTCGGCCGGCCTGCTGATCCGGCACGACCCCCATTGGCATACCTACTGGCGGGTTCCCGGCGACTCGGGCCTGCCGACGACGATCGACTGGCGGCTGCCCGCCGGGTTCGCCGCCGGGCCGATCGAGTGGCCGGTGCCGAAGCGCCTGCCGATCGGCCCGCTGATGAACTTCGGCTACGAGGGCGAACTGCTGCTGCCGGTGAGAATCACCGTGCCGGCGGACGCCGCGGTCGGCCAGACCGTGCAGCTGAAGGCGCGCGCCGACTGGCTGATCTGCAAGGAGGTCTGCATTCCCGGCGGTGCCGATCTGCAGCTCGCCCTGCCGGTGAAGGCGGCGGCATCGCCGTCGGGCTTCGCGCCGCTGTTCGCCAGCACCCGGGCACAGGTTCCGCAGCCGACCACGCTGGCGGCGGCCTCGGCGACGATCGACGGCGGCCGCATCCGACTCGCCTTCAAGCCGGCGGCGCCACTGCGGCAGCTGGAGTTCTTCCCGATTGAGGAAGCGCGCATCGAGCCGGCCGCTGCGCAGACGCTGCGCGACGATGCCGAGGGCGCTGCGCTTTATCTCACCGCGGTGCAGCCGGTAGCGGCCGAGTTCGCCCGCCTGAAAGGCGTGCTGGTCGCCAACGGCGGACCGGCCGCAGCAGATCGCGGCGGCTGGGCGGGCGAGGTCGATCTGCCGCTCGTTGCTGGCGTGGTGCCGCAGGCGGCGCCGGCCACGGCGTCCGCGTCGACGGCCGGTGCCACGGCAGTGACGTTCTGGGTGGCGCTGGCCGGTGCGTTCGTCGGCGGCCTGATCCTCAACCTGATGCCCTGCGTGTTCCCGGTGCTGTCGCTGAAGCTGCTCAGTCTGATGCAGCACCAGCGCGCCGGCAACGAAGCGCATCTGCCGCACGCCTCGCTGCGCGCCCACGGCGGCGCCTTCGCCGCCGGCGTGCTCGCCTGCTTCGTGCTGCTTGCCGCGCTGCTCATCGCGCTGCGCGCGGCCGGCGAGCAGCTCGGCTGGGGTTTCCAGCTGCAGACGCCGTGGGTGATTGCCGGCCTGACGCTGCTGTTCTTCCTGATCGGCCTGAACCTGCTCGGTGCCTTCGAGTTCAGTTTCGGCGGCGCGCTGGCCTCGAGCGGCGCGGCGCAGCGCCTGCAGGGCGACCGGCTGAGCGGCAGCTTCGCCACCGGCGTGCTGGCGGTGGTGGTGGCGGCCCCGTGCACGGCGCCGTTCATGGGCGCTGCGCTCGGCTACGCGGTGACGCAGCCGGCGCCGGTCGCGCTGGCGGTGTTCGCCATGCTCGGTGCCGGGATGGCGGCGCCTTACGTGGCGCTGACCTGGATGCCGGCGCTGCTCAGGCGGCTGCCGCGCCCCGGGGTGTGGATGCTGCGCTTCAGGCAGGTGATGGCCTTCCCGATGTTCGCCACCTGCGTCTGGCTGCTGTGGGTGCTGGCACAGCAGATCGGCGTCGATGCGGTGGCGCTGGTGCTCGGCGGACTGGTGCTCACCGCGCTGGCCGCCTGGGCAGCCGGCCTGGCGCAGTCCGGCGCCAGGCGCTGGCGCTGGGTCGCGCTGGCGGTGGCGCCGCTGGCGCTGTACGGCGTGTTCGGCATGACCCTGCCGGGGTCGGCACCGGCGCCCGGCGAACTGGAACGGGGCGCGAACGCCGCCGGCTGGCAGGCCTGGAGCCGCGCCACCCAGGAGGCCAGGGTGGCTGCCGGCACGCCGGTGTTCGTCGACTTCACCGCCGCCTGGTGCGTCACCTGCCAGGCGAACAAGCGCCTGGTGCTGGCCAGCGATGCCGTTCGCGCGGCGTTCGCGCAGCGCGGCGTCACGCTGCTGCGCGCCGACTGGACCAGCCGCGACGACGAGATCACCCGCGAACTGGCCCGCTTCAACCGCAACGGGGTGCCGCTGTACGTCCTCTACGGAGGCGGCACCACCCAGGTGCTGCCCGAACTGCTCACCGAGCGCATCGTGCTCGATGCGCTCGGCCGCCTCTGAAACCGACTCGACATGGAGACGACGATGCTGCGACGCGCCTTCCTTGCCACCGCCCTGCTTGCCGCTGCTCCCCTGCCGGCGCTGGCCCAGCCGATGCCCGGCCAGCCGGCGCCGGCGTTCGTCCTGACCGACCTCGACGGCCGCCGGGTCTCGCTCGCCGACCTGAAGGGCAAGTACGTCGTTCTCGAGTGGACCAACCCGTCGTGCCCGTTCGTGCAGAAGCACTACGGCAGCGGCAACATGCAGTCGCTGCAGAAGCGCTTCACCGGCGAGGGCGTGCAGTGGATCGTCATCAATTCGACGGCCGCCGCGCACTCTGAGTACCTGAAGCCGGCCGAGCAGAAGGCCTGGCTGCAAAAGCAGGGGGCGGCGGCCACCGTTGCCGCGCTCGACGCCGACGGCAAGGTGGGGCGCGCCTACGCCGCCAAGGTCACGCCGCACATGTACCTGATCGATCCGAACGGCGTGCTGGTCTACGCCGGCGCGATCGACGACAAGCGCAGCGCCAACCCGGCCGACGTGAAGACCGCCAGCAACTACCTGGTGCAGGCCTTCGCCGACCTGCGCGCCGGCCGGGCGGTGTCGGCGGCGTCGACGCAGGCCTACGGCTGCACGATCAAGTACGACGACTGACCGGTGTCGGCCGGCGACCGCCGGTCAGCCGTTGTCGTAGACCCACTGCAGCAGCGCGTCGTGCGCCGCCTGGCCGCTGCGCGCGTTGGCATGGTTGATGATCGCCACCACGACGTAGCGGCGGCCGCTGGCGGCGTGCACGTAGCCGGCGACGGCGCGCACCTCGGCCAGCAGGCCGGTCTTGATGTGGGCGCTGCCGGCGGCGCCATTGCGCTTGCGCATCGTGCCGTCGGCGCCGGCCAGCGGCAGCGAGGACATCAGCTCGGGCATCAGCGGACTGGCGAAGGCGTGGCGCAGCAGGCGCGCCAGGCTGGCCGCCGACAGCCGCTCGACGCGCGACAGGCCCGCGCCGTTGTCCAGCACCAGTTCGGGCATCGCCAGGCCGCGATCGTCGAGCCAGGTGCGGATGGCGGCTTCGGCGCGCGCTGAACTGGCGGCCTGCCGGCCGCCGTCGGTGCCCAGCGTCAGGTAGATCTGCCGTGCCATCACGTTGTTGCTGAACTTGTTGACGTCGCGGATCACCTCGGCCAGCGGCGCCGATTCATGCACTGCCACGCGGCGCGCGTCGGCCGGCACGGCGGCCTCGCGCAGCCGGCCGCTCCAGGCGCCGCCGGCGCCGCTCCACAGCGAGGAGAAGGCAGCGGCGAAGTAGCGGCCGTGGTCGAGCAGCGACAGGTGCCACGACTGCTCGCCGCAGGAAAGCGGGTAGGCGCCGCGGAACAGCGGCGCCGTCGGGTCGGAGAAGTCCGCCTGCAGCTTCGCTCGCCAGTCGACGCAGGGCCCGTCGGCGCCGCGCACGGCCGCCGGCAGCCTGATGCCGGCCAGCGGCGGGATGGCAACGATGCGGGCACTGCGGGTCTGCGGGTCCGGCACGAAGCCGAGCGAGACCGCCTTGAAGTTCAGCAGCAGCGCATCGGGCCCGGCGTTGTAGGGGCGGAGCCGTTCGCCGTCGAACTCGGCCGGATCGTGGCCGACAGGCTCGAAGGCCGAGCGGTCGAGCACCAGGTCGCCGCGGATCTCGCGGATCCCGTAGCCGCGGATCCGCTGGACCATCAGCCACAGGCTCTCGATGACCAGGCTGGGATCGCCGCCGCCGCGGATCACCAGGTCGCCCTCGAGCACGTCGCGGCGCAGCGCCCCGGTGACGAAGGCCTCGGTGCGCCAGGTGTGCGCCGGACCGAGCAGGTCGAGCGCCGCATAGGTTGTCACGAGCTTCATCGTCGAGGCCGGGTTCATCGGCTGCGACGCGTTGGCCTCGATCGTCACGCCGTCGGCCAGCGGCAGCACCACGATCGACGACGCGGCGGGCGGTATCGCCGCATTGCGCAGGGCGGCGCTCACCGCTTCAGGCACCGGCCGGCGCGTCGTCGCCTCCTGTGCCGAGGCGAGCGCGAAGGGCAGGGCGAGCGCGGCGAGCATCACCCTGGCGAGGCGTCGCGCCGCCGTCGACAGGAACCGACAGCGCGCGCCCGCGACGATGTCGTTGCGGGACGAGGGCATCGGTGAAGCTTAGTCGCCGGCCTGCCGCATGAGCGGCCGGGACTCAGCGATTCAGCACGGCCGACAGGCGGCGCCTGAACGACGACACCAGTTGCGGCTGGCCGGCCGCGAGGTCGAACACCGACAGCATCAGCCGCCGGCCGACGTCGTCGCCGAAGGCCCGGTCGCGCTCGACGATCGCCAGCAGCTGCTCGAGCGCCGGTTGGTAGTCGCGCTGCGCCACCAGCGCATTGGCCAGGTCGAGCCGCGCCTGCAGGTCGGCCGGGTCGGCCACGATGCGCCGCTGCAGCACCTCGACCGCCGGCAGTTCGGCGGCGCGGCTTTGGCTGCGCAGCTGGATGTCCAGGGCGATCCAGCGCGGCTCGAGTTTGCCGGCCGCCGAGACGCCCTCGAGGCAGTCGGATGCCTCCGCCAGTCGGCCGGCCTCCGACGAGTGCTCGAGCAGCAGTCGTGCGAGATCCAGGCGCGTCAGGTCGCGCTCCGGATCGAGCGCCAGCGCGGCGCGCAGCGCGCTCGCCGCGCCGGCCACCGCGCCGGCCTCGAGAAGTTCGGCCGCCTTGCGCCGCTGCGTCTCGGCCGGATCGGGCAGCAGCCGACCGACGAACTGGCGCAGGGCGTCGGCGGCAAGCACGCCGACGAACGAGTCGACCGGCTGGCCGGCGACGAAGGCGACCACGAAGGGAATGCTGCGCACGCCGAAGCGCGCTGCCAGCTCCTGGTTCTCGTCGACGTTGACCTTGACGACCTTCAGTCGTCCCTTGTGCTCGGACTCGACTGTCGCCAGCAGCGGCGACAGCGTCCGGCAGGGACCGCACCAGGGCGCCCAGAAGTCGACCAGCACGGCTCCGTCGTGCGACGCGTCGATCACGTCGCCGGTGAAGTTTTCCTGTGTCGTGTCCAGCATTGCGCACCTCCACGCCGGCATATCGGGGCGGCGGGCGGCAGTACAAGGGCGCGGCGCGCGGTCGCCGGCGGCCGTCAGGTCATCAGGTGCATCAGGCCGAGGCCGGCGCGGCGATGATGGCCGAAGCCGTGGCAGAGCCGGTACTTGAACGACTCCGGCTCGGCGACCTCGAGCGCCCCCTCGATCTGCGCATAGTCGATCTTGACCTTCTGCGCCTTGTGGGCGAAGCGCAGCGTCTGCATCGACACGTCGAGCATCAGCGGCGTGAAGCCGTACCTCAGCGCGCTGGCGCGCAGCCAGGCCTCGACGTCCTCGCGGGTGGCGTACGGCTCGATCTTCTTCTCGTTGCCGGCGATCTTCACCCGGCCGGCACAGACCTGCAGCGCGAACCGGTACATCAGTCCTTCGGCGAGCTGCACGACGCAGCGCTTCGGCTCCAGCGCGCTTACCGCGCTGGCCGGCCAGCGCGTCCACGGTGTCGCCGACTGCACCCAGAAGCGGCCGGCGATCGTGCTGTCGGCGCGAAACAGGAACTCGCCTTCGCCCGCCTTCTGGCCGAACACCTCGGCCAGCTCGCTGTGCGCGGAGACCGGATCGGTCTCCGGCGCGAACGCCACCGCGGTCTCGAACACCTCGAGCACCGGAATCTCGAGCCGGGTGAAGCTCAGAACGGAGTGGATGAATCCGGAGCGCCGCGTCTGCGTGCCTCTGGAGGTTCTCTTGCTGCTGAACAGGGCCACGATGCTTGGTCTTTCCCGGAAGGAGCGCGCAGCACGCCGGCTTGATCGCCGGTCGCCGGCTCGCGCAGGTACCGTGCAAGCGTGCCGCAGCGGCAGCTCGACTGGAACTGACCGCGCGGATTAGGCCCTCGCATTAGCGGCAACGCGATCCTTCGCGCGGCGGTCACGGCGGCCCGGCTGGCGCAGGAGCGATTCCGTGGCAGGAGCGGTCGCGGGTCGCCCGGCCCGGCGGCGACTTGAAGTCCGCCACTGTCGCCCCTATCATTAGCACTCGCCAGGGAGGAGTGCTAGCAATTGGCATACTTCCCCTCGTCCCGGCGCCCGGCGGCATGGCTGCCGGAACAGTGTTTGTTAGTAATCACTCTCTTTTGTTCCTGAGTTTTCAGGACATTTATCGGCAAATCAGGAGACTTTATGAAAATTCGTCCATTGCACGATCGTGTGATCGTCAAGCGTCTCGATCAGGAGCGCAAGACCGCGTCGGGCATCGTGATCCCCGATACCGCCGCCGAGAAGCCGGACCAGGGCGAAATCATGGCGGTCGGCCCGGGCAAGCGCGACGAGAACGGCAAGCTGATCGCCCTGGACGTCAAGGTCGGCGACCGCGTGCTGTTCGGCAAGTACGCCGGGCAGACCGTCAAGGTCGAGGGCGAGGAACTGCTCGTCATGCGCGAGGAAGACCTGATGGGCGTGATCGCCTGAGCGCGCCGCCCCGCCCCTTCCACCAATTACTGACTGATCGGAGGCTTTGAACATGCCAGCCAAGCAAGTTTTCTTCGGTGACGACGCGCGCCACAGGATGGTCCGTGGCATCAACGTGCTCGCCAATGCAGTGAAAGTGACCCTCGGCCCGAAGGGCCGCAACGTGGTGCTCGAGCGCAGTTTCGGCGCCCCGACCGTGACCAAGGACGGCGTCTCGGTGGCCAAGGAGATCGAGCTGAAGGACAAGTTCGAGAACATGGGCGCGCAGATGGTCAAGGAAGTCGCTTCCAAGACCTCGGATGCCGCCGGTGACGGCACCACGACCGCCACCGTGCTGGCGCAGTCGATCGTCGCCGAAGGCATGAAGTACGTCGCCGCCGGCATGAACCCGATGGACCTGAAGCGCGGCATCGACAAGGCGGTGATCGCCGCCGTCGACGAGCTGAAGAAGCTGTCGAAGCCGACCACCACCAGCAAGGAAATCGCCCAGGTCGGCGCCATTTCCGCCAACGCCGACGCCGAGATCGGCAAGATCATCGCCGACGCGATGGACAAGGTCGGCAAGGAAGGCGTGATCACGGTCGAGGACGGCAAGAGCCTGAACAACGAGCTCGACATCGTCGAGGGCATGCAGTTCGACCGCGGCTACCTGTCGCCGTACTTCATCAACCAGCCCGACAAGCAGATCGCGATCCTCGAGAACCCCTACGTCCTGCTGCACGACAAGAAGATCAGCAACATCCGCGACCTGCTGCCGATCCTGGAGCAAGTGGCGAAGGCCGGCCGGCCGCTGCTGATCGTCGCCGAGGAAGTCGAGGGCGAGGCGCTCGCCACCCTGGTGGTCAACAGCATCCGCGGCATTCTCAAGACCTGTGCCGTCAAGGCGCCGGGCTTCGGTGACCGTCGCAAGGCCATGCTCGAGGACATCGCCATCCTGACCGGCGGCACGGTGATCGCCGAGGAAACCGGCATGTCGCTGGAGAAGGCGACCCTGAACGATCTGGGCCAGGCCAAGAAGGTCGAGATCGCCAAGGAGAACACCACGCTGATCGACGGCGCCGGCGATGCCAAGAGCATCGAGGCCCGCGTCAAGGCGATCCGCGCGCAGATCGAGGAAGCCACCTCGGACTACGACAAGGAGAAGCTGCAGGAGCGCGTGGCCAAGCTGGCCGGCGGCGTGGCGCTGATCAAGGTCGGCGCGGCCACCGAAGTCGAGATGAAGGAGAAGAAGGCCCGTGTCGAGGACGCGCTGCACGCGACCCGCGCCGCGGTCGAGGAAGGCATCGTCGCCGGCGGCGGCGTGGCGCTGATCCGCGCCAAGCAGGCCATCGCCAAGCTGAAGGGCGAGAACGCCGACCAGGACGCCGGCATCAAGATCGTGCTGCGCGCGATGGAAGAGCCGCTGCGCCAGATCGTCGCCAACACCGGCGACGAGCCGAGCGTGGTGGTCAACAAGGTGGCCGCCGGCAAGGGCAACTTCGGCTACAACGCGCAGACCGGTGACTACGGCGACATGGTCGAAATGGGCGTGCTCGATCCGACCAAGGTCACCCGCACGGCACTGCAGAACGCCTCGTCGGTGGCCGGCCTGATGCTGACCACCGACGCGATGGTTGCCGAGCTGGTCGAGGACAAGCCGGCGGCCGGCGGTGGCATGCCCGGCGGCGGCATGGGTGGCATGGGCGGCATGGGCATGGATATGTGACGGCGATGTCCGGCAGCGGGTCGCGCGCCGCGCGGTCCGCGGCTGGACGGAGCGTCGTCGTCCCCGCGCAGGCGGGGATCCACGTCGGTCAGGACAAGGGCCCGCTTCGGCGGGCCTTTTCTTTGGTGCGCACCGTCCACTCGCGGGCGACGCGGGATTGCGCGCAGAATCGCCGCTTCGGTTGGCGCCGCCGTGCCGACGGCGAACGATGAGCTCCGCTTCCCCCTCGCACCAGACGGCAGCCGGCGGCTCGTGGCAGCTGCTGGTGGCGCTCGGCGTCACGCAGATCGTCTCCTGGGGTTCGATCTATTACGCCTTTGCGCTGCTGCTCGAACCGCTGCAGCGCGACCTCGGCGCGGGCAGGAGCGAGGTCGCCGGCTCCTTCTCGATGGCGCTGCTGGTCTCCGGACTGTGCGCGACCTGGATCGGCCGGACCATCGACCGGCGCGGCGGCCGCTGGGTGATGACGCTCGGCTCGCTGGCGGCGGTGGTGCTGCTGGCGGCGCTGTCGCAGGTCCAGTCGACCGCGGCGCTGTACCTGGTCTGGACCGGCCTCGGCGTGGCGATGGCGGCGACGCTCTACGAACCCGCATTCGTCGTCATCGCGCAGGTCTATGGGCTGCACTATCGCCGCGCGCTCACCGTGCTGACGCTCTTCGGCGGCCTGGCCAGCACGGTGTTCTGGCCGCTCACGACGTTTCTCGTCGAGCGCCATGGCTGGCGCGAGGCGGTGCTGTGGCTGGCGGCGATCAACCTCGTGATCTGCGTGCCGCTGCACCTGTGGTTCCTGCCGCGCAGCAGTGGCGCCCCGGCGCCGGCAGCCGCGCGGCCGGCGCAGCAGGCAGTCCCGCCCCTGCGGCTGTGGTCCGACCACCGCTTCCGCGCGCTGACGGTGGCCTTCCTCGCGCACTACGTCGTGGTGTCGGCCATCGCCGCGCACCTGATCGCGCTGCTGCTGGCGCGCGGCATGTCGGCGGCGGCTGCGGCCGGCATCGGCGCGCTGATCGGCCCGATGCAGGTGGCCGGCCGCATCGTCGAGTTCGGCGCCAGCCGCTGGGCGTCGGTCGGCCAGGTCGGCCGGATCGCGGCGTTCGCCATGCCGCTGTCGCTGCTCGCGCTGCTGGCGGCCGGCACCGACCTGCTGTGGTTGACCGCCTTCGCTGTGCTGTTCGGCGCCGGCAACGGCGCGATGACGGTCGTGCGCGGCGCGCTGCCGGTCGAACTGTATGGCCGCGAACGCTACGGCGCGATCGCCGGTGCGCTGGCCACGCCGGGCCTGCTGGCGCGTGCCGTCGGTCCCGTGTTCGCCGCGTTGCTGTGGTCGGCCTTCGGCGGCTACGGGCCGGCCACCGCGGTGCTGGTCGCGGTCGCCGCGGTCGGCACGACCGCCTTCGCCTACGCGACACGCGGCGCCGCCCAGGCACCGCCGGCGAGCCGGTGAGCGTCGTGACTCAACGCTGCCTGACCACCGCGTAGCGGGCCAGCGTCCTGGCGCGCGCTGCCGCGTGGTCGACCACCGGCGGCGGGTAGTCGGTGCCGATCAGGCAACCGGCCTCGCGCTGACGCTGCCGCGACAGCAGCCACGGCGCGTGGATCTCCTTTGCCGACAGGCCGGCAAGTTGCGGCAGGTAGCGCCGGATGAACTTGCCCTCAGGGTCGAATTTCTCGCTCTGCGCCACCGGATTGAAGATGCGGAAATACGGCTGCGCGTCACAGCCGCTGGAGGCCGCCCACTGCCAGCCGCCGTTGTTGGCGGCCAGGTCGAAGTCGATCAGCCGGCGGGCGAAGTAGTGCTCGCCGCGCCGCCAGTCGATGCCCAGGTCCTTGGCGAGGAAGCTCGCCGTCACCATGCGCGGCCGGTTGTGCATGTAGCCGGTGCGGTTGATCTGCGCCATCGCCGCGTCGACCAGCGGATAGCCGGTGCGGCCCTCGCACCAGGCGGCGAACAGCTCCGGCGCCTCGTCCCAGCGGATGCGGTCGTACTCGGGCCTGAAGCTCGCGCCGACCACCCGCGGGTGGTGGTGGAGGATCTGCTGGTAGAACTCGCGCCAGACGAGCTCCGACAGCCAGGTCGCCGCGCCGGGCGAAGCGGCCATTCGTTCGTGGGCGAAGCGCGCCAGCTCGCGGATCGACACGGTGCCGAAGCGCAGGTGCACCGACAGGTACGACGGGCCGCGCACCGCCGGGTAGTCGCGCGCGTCGCGGTAGCCGTCGATGCGCGCTCTGAAGTCGTCGAACAGCAGGCGGCCGCCGCTGGCGCCGACCGGCACCTTCAGCTGGTCGAGGTCGCCTGGCGCGAAGCCGAGTGCGCGCAGCGGCGGGATCGCGGCAGCCGGCGGCGAGGCTAGGGCGCCGAGATACTTCGCCACCTCGTAGGAGCGCAGGTGAAACGGCGTCAGCGCCTTCAGCCAGGCGTTCCTGTACGGGGTGAACACCGAGAACGGCCGGCCGGCACCGGTCAGCAGCTCGTCGCGCTCGAAGATCACCTGGTCCTTGAAGGTGTGCAGGCGGCGGCCGGCGGCAGCCAGCGCGGCGGCGACGCGGGCGTCGCGCGCGGTCGCGTAGGGTTCGTAGTCGTGGTTGGCGAACACCGCGTCGACGCGCAGTTCCTCGGCGAGGCGGACGATTTCGTCGGCTGCCGCGCCGTGGCGGACGATCAGCGCGCCGCCGCGCGCGCGCAGGGCGGCGTCGAGTTCGTGCAGGCTGCGGTGGATGAACTCGACGCGCCGGTCGGTGGTGAGGCCCTCGGCCAGCAGCGGGTCGAGGATCACGCGGTCGAAGACGAACGCGGCGTAGACGCGCCGCGCGTTCTTCAGGCAGTGGTGAAGCGCCGCGTTGTCGGCCAGCCGCAGATCGCGGCGAAACCACATCAGTGCCGAGTCCATCTCCGGTGCGCCGCAGCCCGCGTCACGCGAGCTTACAATGCCATCGCAAAATGCCGCATCTGCGGACCGCCGCGACGCCATGGACCTGACGCACAAGTTCCTGATCGCGATGCCAGCGATGGCCGATCCGAATTTCGCCGGCTCGGTCGTCTACGTCTGCGAGCACACCGACAAGGGCGCGCTCGGCCTGGTGATCAACCGGCCGACCGAGCTGACGCTCGAAGGCCTGTTCGACAAGATCGACCTGAAGCTCGAGATCGCGCCATGGAAGGACGCGCCGGTGTACTTCGGCGGACCGGTGCAGACCGAGCGCGGCTTCGTGCTGCACGTTCCGGCGGGCAGCTACAGCTCCTCGCTGCCGGTGCGCGACGACATCGCGTTGACCACCTCGAAGGACATCCTCGAAGCGGTCGCCGGCGGCGGCGGACCGGCGAAGCTGCTGGTCACCCTCGGCTACTCCGGCTGGGGGGCGGGGCAGCTCGAATCGGAGGTGTCGGCCAACGCCTGGCTGACCGTCGACGCCCAGCAGTCGATCATCTTCGACACGCCGGCCGAGGGCCGGCAGGCCGCCGCGCTGCGCCTGCTCGGCGTCGATCCGTCGCATCTGTCGGCGCAGGCCGGACATGCATGAGCGGCCGCCGACGGCCGATCGGACCGCGCCCGCCTTGTCCCCGCCGTCGCTGTCGAAAGAAGAAGTGGTGCTCGGTTTCGACTTCGGCACGCGGCGCGTCGGCGTGGCGGTCGGCAACGGCGTCACGCGGCTGGCGCGGCCGCTGGCGGTGATCGCCGACGCGGGCGACGTGCGCTGGCGCCGCATCGGCGAGCTGATCGCCGCCTGGCAGCCGGCGCGGCTGGTGGTCGGCGTCGCGCGGCACCCGGACGGCGCGCCGCACGAACTGACCGCGCGCTGCGAACGCTTCGCCCGCCAGCTCGCCGGGCGCTTCCGGCTGCCGGTGGCGCGGGTCGACGAGCGCTACTCCTCGGCAGTGACCGCCGGCGGACGAGACGACGAGGCGGCCGCGGTGATCCTGCAGCAGTGGTTCGACGAGGCGACCCATGATTGAGCTCGACGCCGAGGCGGTCTACCGCAGCCTGGCGGCTCGTTTGCGCGAGGAAGTGGTCGGCCGCGACATCCGGCTGGTCGGCGTGCACACCGGCGGCGTGTGGCTGGCGCAGCGGCTGAAGGCGGATCTCGCGGTGCCGCACGAGGTGGGCATCCTCGACATCTCCTTCTATCGCGACGACTTCTCGCGCTCGGGGCTGAACCCGAGCGTGAAGCCGTCGTCGATCGCCTTCGACGTCGAAGGCGCCGACATCGTGCTGGTCGACGACGTGCTGGCGACCGGCCGCACGGTGCGCGCGGCGATGAACGAGCTGTTCGACTACGGGCGGCCGGCGCGCATCGACCTGGCGGTGCTGATCGACCGCGGCGGCCGCGAGCTGCCGATCGCGCCGACCGTCGTCGGCCGCCGCATCGAGGTGCCGGAAGAGATCAGCGTCGTGCTGTCGCGAGACGACGACGGCCGCCTGCACCTGACCCTGGAGCAGCGCCGTGAAGCGTGAGGCCGGCCATAACCCGCAGCTGAACCACAACGGCGAACTGCACCACCTGCTGTCGCTCGAGGGTCTGCCGCGGGCGATCATCGAGCGGATCCTCGCCACCGCCGACGGCTTCATCAACGTCGCCGAGCGCGAGGTAAAGAACGTGCCGCTGCTGCGCGGCCGCTCGGTGTTCAACCTGTTCTTCGAGAACAGCACGCGCACCCGCACCACCTTCGAGATCGCCGCCCGCCGGCTGTCCGCCGACGTCTTCAACCTCGACATCATGCGGTCGAGCACCGCCAAGGGCGAGTCGCTGCTCGACACGATCAACAACCTGACGGCGATGCAGGCCGAGATGCTGGTCGTGCGCCATGCCACCGGCGGCGCGCCGCACCTGATCGCCCGCCACGTGGCGCCGCACGTGCACGTGATCAACGCCGGCGACGGGCGCCACGCGCACCCGACACAGGGCCTGCTCGACATGTACACGATCCGCCATTACAAGCGCGACTTCACCAACCTGACGGTGGCGGTCGTCGGCGACATCCTGCACTCGCGGGTGGCACGTTCCGACATCCACGCCCTGGCCACACTCGGCGTGCCCGAGGTGCGCGCGGTCGGGCCGCTGACGCTGCTGCCCGACGGGCTCGAGCAGATGGGCGTGCGGGTGTTCACCCGGCTCGACGAGGGCATCCGCGGCGCCGACGTGATCATCATGCTTCGCCTGCAGAACGAGCGCATGCGCGGCGCGCTGCTGCCGAGCGCGCAGGAGTACTTCCGCAACTACGGGCTGACGCCGGAGCGCCTGCGGCTGGCCCGGCACGACGCGATCGTCATGCATCCCGGGCCGATGAACCGCGGCGTCGAGATCGACTCGCGGGTGGCCGACGGCGCGCAGAGCGTGATCCTGCCGCAGGTCACCTTCGGCATCGCCGTGCGCATGGCGGTGCTGTCGATCGCAGCCTCCTCGCAGAGGATGCAATGAAGCTCGTCATACGCCACGGCCGGCTGGTCGATCCGGCCGCCGGCCACGACGCGGTCGCCGACCTGTTCATCGCCGACGGCCGCATCGCCGCAGTGGGCGGCCCGCCGGCGGGATTCGCCGCCGAGCGCGAGATCGACGCGCGCGGCCTGGTGGTCGCCCCCGGCCTGGTCGACCTGTGTGCCCGCATGCGCGAGCCCGGCGCCGAAGGGGCGCTCAAGCGCGAGATGCGGGCGGCGCTGGCCGGTGGCGTCACCGGCGTGGTGTGCCCGCCGGACACCGACCCGCCGCTCGACGAACCGGGCCTGGTGCGCATGCTGCGCCAGCGCTCGCGCGAGGCGGCGGGCGCCCGGCTGTATCCGCTCGGCGCGCTGACCGCCGGTCTGACGGGCGAGGTGCTGGCCGAGATCGAAACGCTGGCCGAGGTCGGCTGCGTGGCGTTCATGCAGACCCGCGCGCTGCCGCACGACAACGGCGTGCTGCTGCAGATCCTGCGCTACGCGAAGACCTTCGACCTGCCGGTGTGGCTGCGGCCGGTGGAGGACACGCTGGCCGGCGACGGCGTGGCGGGCGCCGGCGCGGTGGCCGGCCGGCTCGGCCTGCCGTCGGTGCCGGTGCTGGCGGAAACGGTGGCGCTGCACACGATCTTCGAGATGCAGCGCGAGACCGGCGCGCGGGTGCACCTGTGCCGGCTGTCGAGCGCCGCCGGCATCGAACTGGTGCGGCAGGCCAAGCGCGAGGGGCTGCCGGTGAGCGCCGACGTCGGCGTGCACCACGTGCACCTGACCGACGTCGACATCGGCCACTTCGACCCGGACTTCCGCCTCGATCCGCCATTGCGCACCGGGCGCGACCGCGACGCGATCGTCGCCGGGCTGGCCGACGGCACCATCGACGCGATCTGCTCCGACCACGCGCCGGTGGCCGAGGACGACAAGCTGCTGCCGTTCGGCGAAGCGGCGCCCGGTGCCACCGCGCTGGAGACGCTGCTGCCACTGGTTCTCAGGTGGGGCGAGGCGGCGAAGCTGCCGCTGGCCGCGGCGCTGGCGAAGGTGACCAGCGCGCCGGCACGGATCCTCAACGAGCCGACCGGGCGACTCGCCGTCGGCGCCAAGGCCGACGTCGTCGTGTTCGACCCGCAGGCACACTGGACCGTGTCGCGCGGCGAACTCGTCAGTCGCGGCGGCAACACGCCGTTTTCCGGCGACCAGCTGGTCGGCCGCGCCATGCTGACGCTGGTCGGCGGCGACGTCCGCCACGACCGGAAATCGGGGTCAGAGTCGAATTTCCATTGAGTAACGGCATGGTGCCGGGACCGGCGGCTGGGCGCGGCTTTGCCGCGCCCAGCGACCAGGCTGGCGCCGGCACGCGCCGGCGGACTGCCTGGCGATGAGAGCGCTGATTGCGCCGCTGCGCATCGCGCTGCTGCTGGCGCACGTGCTTGCCGGCATGGCGGTCGCCGCGCTGCTGTTCCCCTGGCTTTCGCAGGCAGGCCGCAATCGCATCATCGGCCGCTGGTCGCGCCTGCTGCTGGCGATCTGCGGCGTGCGCCTGCGTGTGACCGGCGTGCCGCTTTCGCCCGCCGTCGCGCAGACGGGGATCGAGCCCGGCAGCTGCGGCCGCATGCTGCTCGCCAACCACGTCTCGTGGCTCGACCCGTTCGCGCTGAACGCCGCGGCGCCGAGCCGCTTCGTCGCCAAGGCCGAGATCCGCGACTGGCCGCTGCTCGGCACGCTGGTGACGCTGGTCGGTGCGCTGTACATCGAGCGCGGGCGAAGGCACGCCGTGGCGTCGATGAATCACCGCGTGCGCGACCGGCTGAAGGCGGGCGAGACGGTCGCCGTCTTCCCCGAGGGAACGACCACCGACGGCCGCTCGCTGCTGCCGTTTCACGCCAACCTGGTGGCGCCGGCACTCGAGGTAGGCGCCGAATGCTGGCCGGTTGCCGTTCGCTACACGGCCGACGGCGCACCGTCGACCGCGGCGGCGTTCATCGGCGAGACGAGCATCGTCGCTTCGCTGTGGAACGTCGTCGTCGCGCGGCGGTTGCAGGTCGAGGTGGCCTATCTGGAGCCGGTGCCCACTGCCGGCGAGCGCAACCGGCACCACGTGGCCGAGGCGACGGCGGCGCGGATTTCGGGCTGGCTCGGCGTGCCCGCGCCGGCGGGCCGGCGCTTCAACGCGACGAGGGATCCGGCCGACGATACGGCGGGCAGGGCACCTGCAGCAGCCGGCGGCCCGGCCAGGCGAGCGCAGTGAGCGCGCCGCCCCAGACGCAGCCGCTGTCGAGGCACACCACGTCGTCGCGCAGCAGCAGTCCCAGCGTCGACCAGTGGCCGAAGACGACCGGCGTGCCGCGCGTGGCGCGCCGCGGGTGATCGAACCAGGCAGCGAAGCCCGGCGGGGCGGCGCCTGCTCCTTCCTTGACGGTGAAATCCATCGTGCCGTCGGCGGCGACGAAGCGCAGGCGTGTCAGCGCGTTGATCACGCAGCGGGCGCGCTCGGCGCCGGCCAGTGCGTCGTCCCAGCGCGCCGGCCGGTTGCCGTACATGGTGGCGAGGAAGTCGCGATAGTCGGGCGCGCGCAGCCTCGTTTCGACCTCGCCGGCGAGCGCCAGCGTGCGGTCGACCGTCCACTGCGGCAGCACGCCGGCGTGGACGAACAGCGCGCCGGACTCGTGCAGCGCCAGCGGCCGCGTGCGCAGCCAGTCGAGCAGTTCGTCGCGATCGGCGGCGGACAGGATCTCGGCCAGCGTGTCGTCGTCGTGCTGCCGGCGGATGCCGGCGGCGACGGCGAGCAGGTGAAGGTCGTGGTTGCCGAGCAGCACCTGCGCACGATAGCCCAGCGAGCGGACGAAACGCAGCGCAGCAAGCGACTGCGGGCCGCGGTTGACCAGGTCGCCGACGAACAGCAGCCGGCATCCCGCCGGCAGCAGGTCGAGCAGCGAACGAAGGCTGGCCAGGCAGCCCTGCACGTCGCCGATCACCCAGAGTGACTCGTCGCCCGCGTTCACTGCGGCGACTTGCCACGACCGTGGCGGTCCGTCGCGCCGGACAACGACGTCACCCGCCGCGCAGGCGCGCGAGCAGCGCGGTGGTCGAGCGCTCGAACTCGAAGGCGATCGCCACTGTCCGCGCGCCCCAGGTGCGCGCCAGCTGCGCCTCGGCGACCCTGGCCATGTCGTAGTCGCCGCCCTTGACGTAGACGTCGGGGCGGACGATTTCGACCACCGGCAGCGGCACCGTCTCGTCGAACACCGTGACCAGCGTCACGCTTTCCAGCGCCGCCAGCACGGCGGCGCGGTCGGCCTCGGCATTGATCGGCCGCTCGTCGCCCTTGCCGAGGCGGCGCACCGAGGCATCCGAGTTGACCGCCACCACCAGGCTGGCGCCGAGCGCGCGGGCGCGCGCCAGGTACGTCACGTGGCCGCGGTGCAGCAGATCGAACACGCCGTTGGTGAGCACGAGCGGGCGCGCCAGCCGGGCCGCCGCGCCGGCGAGTGCATCGCGGTCGACGATCTTGCGTTCGAACGCCGGCCGCTCAGGCATGCGCATCCGGCGCGAGTTCGGCGCGCAGCAGTCGGCTGTGCACCGCCTCGGCCAGCGAAGCGAAGCGCGCGGTGGCCTGCGCTGCCGCCTCGGGCGGCGGCAGCGCGCGGCCGTCGGTGCCGAGCAGCACCCGTTGCGCGATGCCGGCGGCCGCCGCGGCAGCGATGTCGGAGGCCTTGTCACCGAACAGCACCGAGCGGCCGAGGTCGAGCGACAGGTCGCGCGCGGCGGCCAGCAGCATGCCCGGGCCCGGCTTGCGGCAGTCGCAGGCGCGCCGGTAGGCGGGCAGCAGCGCCTGCGGGTGATGCGGGCAGTGATACACGCCGGCCAGCGGCGCGCCGGCGGCGGCGAACTGCGCGCGCATCCAGTCGGCGAGCTGCCGGTAGTCCTGCTCGCCGTACAGGCCGCGTCCGATGCCGGACTGATTGGTGACCACCACCAGCGCGAACTGCCAGCGATGAAGCTGCGCGCAGGCGGCGAGCGCGCCCGGCACGAACTGGAAGTCCTCGCGCCGGCACACGTAGCCGTGATCGACGTTGATCACGCCGTCGCGGTCGAGGAAGGCGGCGCGGCGCAGGCCGTCGGCCGGCATCAACCGTTGTCCAGCAGCCAGGCGACGTAGGCGGCCACGCCCTGCGCGACGTCCGCCATCGGCTGTCGATAACCGGCGGCGCGCAGCCTGGTCAGGTCGGCCTGCGTGTAGGCCTGGTACTTGCCGCGCAGCGCCTCGGGAAACGCAACGTACTCGATGCACCCATCGGCCACCGCCTCGGCCAGCGGCAGCGGCGGCTCGCCGCCGTGCGCGCGCAGCGCGTTGACCACCGCCAGCGCCACGTCGTTGAACGGCTGCGCACGGCCGGTGCCGACGTTGTAGATGCCGCTGGCCGGCCGCTCGCCGAAGAACAGGTTGACCGCCACCGCGTCGTCGACGTGGATGAAGTCGCGCCGCTGCTCGCCGGCGGCGTAGCCATGGCTGCCCTCGAACAGGCGCACCTTGCCTTCGGCGCGGAACTGGTGGAAGTGATGGAAGGCCACCGACGCCATCCGCTCCTTGTGCGCTTCGCGCGGGCCGTAGACGTTGAAGTAGCGCAGGCCGACCACCGGCGCGCTGAACGACGCCAGGCGCCGGCGCACGATCTGGTCGAACAGGAACTTCGAATAGCCGTAGACGTTCAGCGGCTTCTCGTTGCCGCGCGACTCGGCGTACAGCGGGCCGAGCCCGTAGACCGAGGCCGACGAGGCATAGACGAAGGGAACGTTCTGCGCCTGGCACCAGTCGAGCAGCTCGAGCGAATAGCGGAAGTTGTTGTCGAGCATGTAGCGCCCGTCGGCGGCCATGGTGTCCGAGCAGGCGCCCTGGTGGTAGACGATCCGCGGCCGGGCGACGGCGCGGCGCGCCACCAGCGAACGGAAGTCCTCCTTGTCCAGGTAGTCGGCGATCTCGCAGTCGACCAGGTTGCGGAACTTGTCGGCGCGGGTCAGGTTGTCGACGGCGACGACGTCGCTCTCGCCGCGCGCGTTCAGCGCATTGACGAGGTTGGCGCCGATGAAGCCGGCGGCGCCGGTGACGATGACACTCATGGGGCGGGGTTCTCGGCGAACAGTTCCTCGTACGATACCGTCGCCGTGCCCAGCTTGCCGACCACGATGCCGCCGGCCCGGTTGGCCGTCCTGACCGCCTCGTGCAGCGGCCGCCCGACCGCCATCATCACCGCCATCACGGCGATCACCGTGTCGCCGGCGCCGCTGACGTCGTACACCTCGCGGGCCTGCGCCGGCACGCTCCAGCCGGGCTCGTCGCTGAACAGCGTCATGCCCTCCTCGCTGCGCGTCAGCAGGATCGCCTGCAGGCCGAGCCGTGCCCGCAGCTGCTGCACGCGCTCCTGCAGATCGGCTTCGCTGCGCCAGCGGCCGACGACTTCGCGCAGCTCGGTGCGGTTCGGCGTCACCAGCGTCGCGCCGGCATAGCGCGAGTAGTCGTCGCCTTTCGGATCGACCAGCACCGGCCTGCCGGCGGCGCGCGCCAGCTCGATCATCCGCGCGATGTGCGTGAGCCCGCCCTTGCCGTAGTCCGACAGCAGCACCACGTCGCATTCCGGCAGCAGCCGTTCGTACTCGCCGAGGTGCGCCGCCAGCACCTCGGCCTCGGGCGCGGTCTCGAAGTCCACCCGCACGATCTGCTGCTGGCGGCCGACCACGCGCACCTTGACCGTGGTGGCCAGTCGCCGGTCGGTGTGCAGATGGCCGCTGATGTCGCTCGCCTCGAGCAGGCGGCCGATGCTGCGACCGGCGTCGTCGTCGCCGACCACCGTCAGCAGCCGCGCCTGCGCGCCCACCGAGACGATGTTGCGTGCCACGTTGGCCGCGCCGCCGAGGCGTTCCTCGGTCGACCGCACCCGCACCACCGGCACCGGCGCCTCGGGAGAAATGCGCTCGACGTCGCCGAACCAGTAGCGGTCGAGCATCGCGTCGCCGACCACCAGCACGTGGCAGCGCGCCAGTTCGTCGGCCGTGACGGGCATTGGCATCGGCGCTGATCCTCAGTCCGGACAGAGCGGACGGCGGCGCCGCCGGCGCGGTCCGGTCGGCACGCTAGGAGTGCGTGCGCGGCCCCGGCCGAAGTGCGCCCGTGCCGGCATCTTCCTGGGCTTCCAGCTGCGGGATCAGGCTGCGGTAGCGCCAGAAGTTGGCCGACGACCACATCCGCGCCAGGCTCGAAATGTGCCAGCGGAAATGGCGCAGCGAGCGGTGGCTCAGCTGCTGCGCGGCATGCACCACCTGCACCTGCTGCATGAAGGCGAGCGGCCATCCGGCCAGGCGCAGCCGCGCGCAGATGTCGAAGTCTTCGCAGTACATGAAGAAGCCTTCGTCGAAGCCGCCGACGGAGGCGAAGGCGTCGGAGCGGAACAGCAGGAACATGCCGGCGAACCAGCGCGGCACGTCCGGCGGCGAATAGGTCGGTAGGCGGCGCCGGATCAGCTCCCACGGCGTGATCAGCGCGCGCGCGGTGTCGGCCGTCCGGCCGTCCGGTTCGAGCACCGCCGGTGCGGCCACGCCGGCGCCGGCGCGCAGCGCCCTGACCAGCGTCGGGAACGGGTTGCCCATCAGCGCGATGTCCGGGTTGACGACGGCGAAGAACTCCGTGTCGCACTTGCGGAACGCCGCGTTGTGGTTCATGCCGAAGCCCATCGGCGTCTTGTTGCGGATCACCTCGACCGACGGCGAGCGGCGGCCTTTGGTCGAGGGCGGCGTCTCCGGCAGGTTCTGCGTCAGGATCACCCGCGCCAGTTCCGGCGCCTCGCTTCCGGCCAGGTCGGCGATCAGGGCATCGACGAGCGAATGCTGTTCGTGGCTGATGACTGAGAGGGTGACGGAACCCTTGTTCATCGAGGCTCGCTATCCGGCGGTTGGTACTCGTGAGTTGTTGGTCTGTCGCCGTCGAGGGCCGGAACACCCGACCCGATGCATCGCGCCACGGCTGGCGAGCATTGCGAAAAACGCCGCGCATCATAACCCCTGCATCGGCAGGGAGCCGCCCCTGTTTGCGTGAAGGGGGGCGCAGCAGGCGGATGCTCGCCGAGTTGCGCCCGGGAAGCAGTAACGAAATGTTCGGATCCGCCGGCGGCCGCCTGCGGCTGCAGGCGGCGCGCCCCTGCGCCGTCAGTCAGCGGCGCGGCCGTCGCCGACGGCAAGCTCGAGCGCCAGTTCCCACGGCGGCAGGGCGACGCCCCACTGGCGAACAAGCCGCGTGCAATCGAGGACCGAGTTCATCGGCCGGCGCGCCGGTGTCGGGTAATCGGTGCTCGGGATCGGCACGATCGAGCGAAGCCGGCGTGCGGGATCGGCGATCCGCTGCAGCAGGCGGGTCGCGAACTGGTGCCAGTTGGTCCGTCCTGCTGCCGTCATGTGGAATACGCCGCCGTTGCCGGCGAAGGCGTCGGCGATCGAGGCGCGGTCGCGGCCGGCCCGCGCAACGATGGCGGCGATTGCCTCGGCGATCGAGCGCGCCCAGGTCGGCGCGCCCCACTGGTCATCGACGATGCGAAGTTCCTCGCGCTCGCCCGCCAGCCGCACCATGGTGCGCAGGAAGTTGTGACCGCGCATCGCGTAGACCCAGCTGGTGCGCAGCACCAGCGACGCGGCGCCGGACGAAAGCGCCGCCTGCTCGCCCAGCAGCTTGGTGCGGCCGTAGACCGACAGCGGGTTGCAGGCGTCGTCCTCGACGTAGGGCGAAGGTTTCGTCCCGTCGAACACGTAGTCGGTCGACAGGTGGATCAGCGCGGCGTCCAGGCGTCGCGCCTCCTCGGCGAGCACCGCTACCGCGTCGGCGTTGACGGCGCGGGCGAGATCCGGCTCCGACTCGGCGCGATCCACGGCGGTGTAGGCGGCCGTGTTGACGATCAGATCGGGCGACGCCTCGCGCACCAGGGCGCGGAGGGCTTCGGGACGGGCGAGGTCGCACGCGTCGCGGCCGACCGCATGCACCCGGCCGAGCGCATGCAGGCTGCGCCGGCACTCCCAGCCGACCTGGCCGTCGGGGCCGGTGAGCAAGATCCGCAAGCCGAAAACCGAATCCATGGATCCCATCGATGGATGACTTCGCCGATGCGCCGATGCGCCGATGCGCCGCGGACGCAGCGGCGTGCGCGACCAATACTAGAACGGCGCGCCGGATGCGGTGACGCCGCGGCGGGCACCGCCGGCGCCCGCGCTCGCACGGCGACTGCCAGCGGTGCAGGCCAGGGCTGCCACCTCCGGAGTGCGGCCGTCGAGGCGACAAGTAAGATTACGGTTTTCCCGTGGGCCATGGCCGGTCGCGCGGTTGCGTCTTGGGCGGGCCCGTTGCTCGACTCCTCGGCGGCTGCCGCGGGCTCGAACGAACGGTGGCCCGGCCGGCAGGAGGCGGCGTGGACGGTGAGACGATGAATCCCTTCGACGCCGAAGCGCGGACGCTGTACGACCGCGACATCGACGCCGGCCGACGCGATTCGCTCGCCGTGCTGCTGGATCTCGTGCCGGCTGGCGCCGACGTTCTGGACGTCGGCATCGGTGGCGGCGCGCTCGGCAGGCAGCTCGGCGCGGCGCGTGGCTGCCGCGTCGACGGCGCAACGATCAGCCCGGCGGAAGCCGCCCGTGCCGCGCCCCATTACCGGCATATCGAGATCGCCGACCTGAACGTCACGGCGCTCGACACGCTGTTCGCCGGCCGGCGCTACGACGCGATCATCTGCGCCGACGTGCTCGAGCACCTGCCGCGGCCGACCGCGGTGCTCGAATCCTGCCGCCGGCTGCTGGCCGAGGACGGCCGGCTGCTGCTGTCGATCCCGAATGTCGCCTACAGCGGCCTGGTCGCCGAACTGCTGGCTGGCGAGTTCCGCTATCGCACCGAGGGGCTGCTCGATCGCACCCATGTCCGCTTCTTCACCCGCCGCTCGGTGCTGCGCCTGTTGCGCGAGCAGGGCTGGCAGGTCGACCTGCTCCGGCCCGTCCATCTCGACCTGCGCGACTCGGAATTCCGCCCGGCCCTCGACCTGCTTCCGCCGGCGGTACGGCGCTACCTGCTGGCGCGGCCGGACGGCCAGACCTACCAGTTCATCATCGAGGCTCGACCCGCCAGCGCCGCGGCGTTCGCGGCTGCGTGGTCGGTCGACGAGCCGGAACCGAGCCAGCCGGCGTCGTACTCGACGCAGCTGTACCTGAAGGACGCCGCCGGCTACGCGGAGGAGCGCAAGCTGGTCGTCCCGGCGGTGATCGGCGAGCAGCGCCAGCGCATCGTCTTCCCGCTGTCCGGCAGCGTCGCCTCGCTGACCGGCCTGCGCTTCGATCCGGCCGATCGCCCGGGCTTCCTCAGTCTGTTCGCCATGCGCCTGCTGGATGCGGACGGCAACGCGGTCTGGACCTGGGACGGAACCGCGGCGGCGCTTAGGGCCGGCGACACGCACGACGTCGTCTTGCACGCGCCGTGGACTGCCGAGCGCGGCGTGGTGCTGCTGTTCACCGGCGACGATCCCTACTTCGAGTTGCCGCTCGGCGCAGCGCATTTCGCCGCCTGCGGCCAGCAGGCGACGCTGGAGGTCGAGCTGTCGTGGCCGATGTCGCCGGAATATCTGCTGTTCGTCGACGAACTGGCGAAGCGCGGGCCGCGCGAGCAGGCACTCGAGGGCGAACTGGCGCAGGCGCGAGAGCTGGCGGCGCGGCACCAAGCGGAACTCGCCGCTTCGCGGGTGCAGCTCGAGCAGCAGCGTGGCGAAGCGGCAGTGGCTGCGGAAAGGCTCGCAGCGCGCCAGGAGGAGGTCGGCCGGCTCGATGCCGAGCGCGCACGACTGCTCGATCAGCACAGGGCGCGCGAGGCGGAGCTGCGGCGTGCGCAGCAGGAGATCGCCTCCCTGGCGCATGCGCTCGAACACGCCCGCATCAGAGCCGACGA
This sequence comes from Burkholderiales bacterium, assembly GCA_016716275.1. GTDB lineage: Bacteria > Pseudomonadota > Gammaproteobacteria > Burkholderiales > Burkholderiaceae_F > JADJWR01. Next base: position 640,154 of record JADJWR010000001.1, read on the forward strand.
CATCGCCGGCCAGCGCGACCTGCTCCTGAAGCAGGCGACCGATCTCGAGGCGTCGCGATGGACCAGGCTGGGCGCGCGGCTGGCAGGCCTGCTCGGACGCGGTGGCAGCCCGCTGCTGCGCCGGACAGCCTCGCTGCTGCCGGCTGCGCTGCCGCGCGCGCTGCGGTCGCCGCGGGCGGGTGTCTCGATCGTGGTGCCCGTCTACAAGGGACTGGCCGACACGCAGACCTGCCTGGAGTCGGTTCTGCGCAGCGCCTCGAAGGCGCAGTTGCACGTGGTTGTCGTCAACGACGCCAGCCCGGAGCCGGAGATCACTTTGTATCTGCAGCGGTTGGCTGCGCGCGATGCGCGCGTCGAGCTGATCGAGAACCCCTCGAACCTCGGCTTCGTCGCCAGCGCCAACCTCGGCATGCAGCGGCATGCGGACGACGACGTCGTCCTGCTGAACAGCGACACCGAAGTGGCGGGCGACTGGATCGACCGGCTGCGCGAGGCCGCCTATCGCGAGCGCAGCGTCGCCACGGTCACCCCGTTCTCCAACGCGGCGACGATCTGCAGCTACCCACGGTTCTGCGTCGAAGGTCCGATGCCGGCCGACATGTCGACGGCGGCGCTCGACCGCTACTTCGCTGCCGAGAACGCGGGCCGGTTGATCGAAGTGCCGACGGCGGTCGGTTTCTGCATGTTCATCCGCCGCGACTGCCTCGACGAGGTCGGGCTGTTCGACGCGGATCGATTCGGCCGCGGCTACGGCGAGGAAAATGACTTCTGCATGCGGGCCCGCGCCACCGGCTGGCGGCACGTGCTGGCGCTCGACACCTTCGTCCGCCACAGCGGCGGCGTCAGCTTCGGCGCCGAGAAACCGCGCCGTGTCAGCGAAGCGCAGGACCTGCTCGCCGCACTGCATCCCGACTACGCGCCGGCAGTTGCCCGGCACGTCGAGGAAGACCCGGCGCAGCCGGCCCGGCTGAAGGTCGACCTGGCGCGGGTGCGCGCCGGCGGACTGCCGGCGGTGCTGTTCGTCTCACACGTCGGTGGCGGCGGCACCGAGCGCCACCTGCGTGAACTCGCCGCGGCGCTCGACGGGCGGGCAAACGTCTTCCTGCTGCGTCCCGCCGATGGCGGCGAGACGATGCTCGAATGGCTTCGCGATGGCGAGGGCTTCCGCCTCGCTTTCCGCCTGCCGGGCGGCTACGAGGCGCTGCTGCAGGCGCTGCGCGCATTGGGCGTGGCGCACGTGCACTTCCACCACACGCGCGGCCATGCCAGCGCCGTCTGCGACCTGCCCGCTTCGCTCGGTGTCTCGCACGACTTCACCGCGCACGACTTCTTCAGCGTCTGCCCGCAGGTGACGCTGTCGGACGAGATCGGCCGCTACTGCGGCGAATTCGGCGCCGAGCAGTGCGCTGCCTGCCTGAAGCGGCGGCCGGCGCCCGGCGGCGCGTCGATCGATTCGTGGCGGGCCGACCACGGCCGGCTGCTCGAGCGGGCGCGCTTCGTGTTCGCGCCGAGCGCCGATGCTGCTTCGCGCCTGCGCCGCTACTTCCCGTCGGTCAGTCCCCTGCAGGTACCGCACCCGGACCTTGTGGCAGCGCCGGCGGCGCCGAATCCGCAGCCGCTGGCCGGCCGGCCGCTGCGGGTGGTGGTGATGGGCGCGCTGTCGCAGATCAAGGGCGCCGACGTGTTCGAGGCGACTGCCGCCCTGGCCGCGCAGCGCGGCAGCCCGCTGCAGTTCCATCTCGTCGGCTATGCCTACCGGGACCTGCGGGTGGTGCCGGGCGAGCGTCTGACCGTGCACGGCGAGTACGCCGACAAGGACCTGCCCGGCCTGCTGCAGGCGCTGCAGCCCGATCTCGCGTGGTTTCCGGCGCTGTGGCCGGAAACCTACAGCTACACGCTCAGCGCGGCGCTCAATGCAGGCTTGCCGGTGGTGGCGCCGGACATCGGCGCCTTTCCGGAGCGGCTGTCGGGCCGGCCGTGGACCTGGGTCTGCCCCTGGTACTGGCTGTCCGAAGAGTGGGTGCAGTTCTTCGAGCGACTGGTGGCCGGGCACTTCGAACCCGGTCGCGCGCCGGAGCACGCGCCGCTGCGGCCGGCGGAGGCAGGCGCATTCTCATACACGCGCGACTACCTGCGCGACGTGCACCGTCCGGCGCTCGCCGAGCCCTTGCCGGCCGAATTCCTGCAAGCGCATCGAACGACAGGAAATCCATGATCATCGTCACCGGCGGCGCCGGCTTCATCGGCGCGAACTTCGTCCACGACTGGCTGGCGGCCGAGCGCGAGGAAGTCCTCGTGATCGACAAGCTCACCTACGCCGGCAACCTCGACAACCTGGCCGTCCTGCGGAGCGATCCGCGCTTTGCCTTCGCGCAGGTCGACATCTGCGACCGCGCCGAGGTGGCGGCGCTGCTGGCCAGGCACCGGCCGCGCGCGATCGTCCACTTCGCCGCCGAAAGCCACGTCGACCGCTCGATCAGCGGCCCGGGCGAGTTCATCCGCACCAACATCGACGGCACCTTCGAACTGCTCGAGGCAGCGCGCGCGCAGTTCTCGGCGCTCGACGAGGCGGCGCGGGCGGCGTACCGCTTCCTGCACGTGTCGACCGACGAGGTCTACGGCTCGCTCGGCGAGACCGATCCGGCTTTTTCCGAGACCACGCCCTATGCGCCGAACAGCCCGTACGCGGCGAGCAAGGCGGCCTCCGACCACCTGGTGCGCGCCTACCACCACACCTACGGCCTGCCGGTGCTGACCACCAACTGCAGCAACAACTACGGGCCGTACCAGTTCCCGGAAAAGCTGATCCCGCTGATGATCCTCAACGCGCTGGAGGGCAAGCCGCTTCCGGTCTACGGCGACGGCGCCAACGTGCGCGACTGGCTCTACGTCGGCGACCACTGCGCGGCGATCCGCCGGGTGCTGGCCGCCGGCCGGCTGGGCGAGACCTACAACATCGGCGGCAAGAGCGAGATGCGCAACCTCGAGGTGGTGCACGCGGTGTGCGCCGTGCTCGACGAGCTGCGGCCGAAGGCGCGGAGCTACGCCGAGCAGATCCGCTTCGTCACCGACCGCCCGGGACACGACCGCCGCTACGCGATCGACCCGCGCAAGATCGAGCGCGAACTGCGCTGGCGGCCGGCGCAGTCCTTCGAGGCGGGCATCCGGCTGACCGTGCAGTGGTATCTCGACCACGCCGCCTGGACCGAGCGGGTGCGCAGCGGCGGCTACCGCGACTGGATCGAGAAGAACTACGGACAGCGGCTCGGGGAGCAGACCAGTCAATGACACGCAAGGGAATCATCCTGGCCGGCGGCTCCGGCACCCGCCTTTACCCGGTGACGCAGGTCGTCTCCAAGCAGCTGCTGCCGATCTACGACAAGCCGATGGTCTACTACCCGCTCAGCACGCTGATGCTGGCGGGCATCCGCGAGATCCTCGTCATCTCGACGCCGGAGGACACACCGCGCTTCCGCGACCTGCTCGGCGACGGCGGCCAGTGGGGCATCCGGCTCGACTACGCGGTGCAGCCGCGTCCCGAGGGGCTGGCACAGGCCTTCATCATCGGCCGCGACTTCGTCGGCACCGAACCGGCGGCGCTGATCCTCGGCGACAACATCTTCTACGGCCACGACCTGGTCGAGCAGCTGCGCCGCGCCAATGCCCGCGCCTCGGGCGCCACCGTGTTCGCCTACCGCGTCAACGACCCCGAGCGCTACGGTGTGGTCGAGTTCGACGCCACCGGCCGGGCGGTGAGCATCGCCGAGAAGCCGAGCTCGCCGCGTTCGAACTACGCAGTCACCGGGCTTTACTTCTACGACAACGGCGTGCTCGACATCGCCGCCTCGATCCGGCCGTCGGCGCGCGGCGAACTGGAGATCACCGATGTCAACCAGCGTTATCTGGACGCCGGCGCGCTGCAGGTCGAGATCATGGGGCGCGGCATGGCGTGGCTGGACACCGGCACCCACGAGTCGCTGCTGCAGGCATCGACCTTCATCGAGACGATCGAGCAGCGGCAGGGCCTGAAGATCGCCTGTCCCGAGGAGATCGCCTACCGCGCCGGCTGGATCGACGCGCAGGCGGTGCAGCGGATCGCCGAGCCGCTGCGCAAGAACGGCTACGGCCAGTACCTGCTCGCGATGCTGCGCGAGCGCGTCATTGCCGCGCCGGCCGGGCGATGAAGGTCACCCCGACTGCACTGCCGGAAGTGCTGCTGCTCGAGCCGCGCGTGTTCGGCGACGAGCGCGGCTTCTTCATGGAGAGCTGGAACGCGCGGACCTTCCGCGAGGCGACCGGTTTCGATGCGACCTTCGTGCAGGACAACCATTCGTACTCGACCCGCAACGTGCTGCGCGGCATCCACTACCAGGTGGTGCGGCCGCAGGGCAAGCTGGTGCGGGTGGCCTCGGGCAGCGTGTTCGACGTCGCGGTCGACCTTCGGCGCTCGTCGCCGACCTTCGGCCGCTGGGTCGGCTACCAGCTGTCGGCGGCCAACAAGCTGCAGATGTGGATCCCGCCCGGCTTCGGCCACGGCTTCGTGGTGCTGAGCGACGCTGCCGACTTCCTCTACAAGACCACCGACTACTGGATCGGCGAGCACGACCGCACGGTGCGCTGGGACGATCCTCGGCTGGCCGTCGACTGGCCGCTGCAGGGTGCGCCGGTGCTGGCCGCGAAGGACGCCGCGGCGCCGCTGCTCGACGCCGCGGAGACGTTCGACTGAAGCGGCCGGGCCGGCATGCTGCAGGTTCAATCGATGAAAGAAGGGTTGCCGATGATCCGACTCGATGCGATCAACGATCTTCGCCGGCACACGGCGTCGCAGGGCGACGCGGTGCGGGCCGCGGTCGCGCGCGTGGTCGACAGCGGCTGGTTCATCCTCGGCCGGGAGCTGCAGTCGTTCGAGGCGGAGTTTGCCGCGTACTGCGGCAGCCCGCACTGCATCGGCGTGGCCAACGGCACCGACGCCCTGGAGCTGGCGCTGCGGGCCTGCGGCGTGGGCCCCGGCGGGCGGGTGCTGACGGTCGCCAACGCCGGCGCCTACAGCACCACGGCGATCCACGCGGCGGGCGGCGAACCGGTGTACGTCGATGTCGACGACGACACGCTGCTGGTCGACGAGGCCGAGCTCCGGCGCCGGCTCGACGGCGAGCCGGTCGCGGCGCTGATCGTCACTCACCTGTACGGGCGCCTGGTGCCGGGCATCGATGCCATTTCGCGCGCGGCAAGGCGGGCCCGCGTGCCGCTGATCGAGGACTGCGCGCAGGCGCACGGCGCGCGCCTGGGCGGCAGGATGGCGGGGAGCTTCGGCGACGTCGGCTGCTTTTCCTTCTATCCGACCAAGAACCTCGGCGCGCTGGGCGACGGTGGCGCGCTGGTCACCGGCAGCGCCGAGCTTGGCGAGCAGCTGCGCATGCTGCGCCAGTACGGCTGGGCAGGGAAGTACCGGATCGAACGGGCGGGCGGACGCAACAGCCGGCTCGACGAGATGCAGGCCGCCGTGCTGCGCGCCAAGCTGCCGATGCTGGACGGCTGGAACGAGCGCCGGCGCGACATCGCGCGGCGGTTCAGCGGCGGCATCCGCCAGCCGAAGTTGCGCTGTCCGCGGCACTTCGGCGAGGACTGCGTGGCCCATCTGTACGTCGTGCGGACGGCCGAGCGGCGGTCGTTGCAGGCGCATCTTCGCGCGCGCGGCATCGCCTCCGACATCCATTACCCGCTGCCCGACTACCGGCAGCCGGCGTTTGCCGCCGGGCCCGGCAGCGTCAATCCGGTTGCCGAGCGTGCCTGCGACGAGGTCCTGACGCTGCCCTGCTTCCCCGAGATGACCGACGACGAAGTGGCGGCCGTCGTCGACGCGGTCAACGCCTGGTAGCCGACAGTGTTCTCCGCCGTCATCCCGGTCTACAGGAACGAGCAGTCGCTGCCGGAGCTCGTCGCGGGGCTCGGTGAAGTCGCCGCCGAGATGCGGCGGCGCACCGGCGAAGCCCTGGAGGTCGTATTTGTCGTCGACGGCAGCCCGGACCGCAGCTTCGAGGCGCTGACGGAACTGCTGCCGGCGGCGCCGTTCCGTTCGCAGCTGCTGCTGCATTCGCGCAACTTCGGTTCCTTCGCGGCGATCCGCAGCGGGCTGGCAGCCGCCTCCGGCAGCAGCTTCGGCGTGATCGCCGCCGACCTGCAGGAGCCGACCGAGCTGCTGATCGACTTCTGCGCGGCGCTGCAGGGCGACGCCTGCGACGTGGTCATCGGCTGCCGCGAGAAGCGCGACGATCCGCTCGCCACCCGGCTCGCTTCGGCTGCCTTCTGGCGGCTGTACAAGCGCTTCGTCATCGCCGACATTCCGAAGGGCGGGGTCGACGTCTTCGGCTGTAACGAACGTTTCCGCGACGAGTTGCTGCGGCTCGAGGAGTCGAACAGCTCGCTGGTGGGGCTGATCTTCTGGCTGGGCTTCCGGCGCCGCGAGATCCTCTACGGCCGGCGCGAGCGCCGGCACGGCAAGAGCGCCTGGTCGTTCGGCCGCAAGCTGAACTACCTGTTCGACAGCGTCTTTTCCTTCACCGACCTGCCGATCCGGCTGCTGCTGTTCTTCGGCCTCGGCGGACTGCTCATTTCGCTGGTGCTTGGCTTGATGGTGCTGGCGGCCAAGGCGGTCGGCGAGATTCCCGTCCCGGGCTACGCGGCAACGGCGCTGACGGTGCTGTTCTTCGGCGGCCTGAACGCCCTGGGGCTGGGCATCGTCGGCACTTATGCCTGGCGGGGTTTCGAGAACACCAAGGGGCGGCCGCTGGCGGTCATCCGGCTGCGCCGCAGCTTCGGCGGCATCACGTCGATGCCGGCCCGCGAGGCGGCGGCGCAGCCGCCTGCTGCGGTGGCCGGCGGGCGCGCCGCGACGCACGAGGAACTCGATGGCTGATTTCCACCTTCACCCGAACGGCATCTGCGAGAGCACCGCGGTCGGGCCGCGCACGCGCATCTGGGCCTTTGCCCACGTCCTGCCGGGAGCGCGAATCGGCGCCGACTGCAACATCTGCGACGGCGTGTTCGTCGAGAACGACGTGGTGGTCGGTGACCGCGTCACCGTCAAGTGCGGCGTGCAGCTGTGGGACGGGGTGTCGCTGGAGGACGACGTGTTCGTCGGGCCGAACGCGACCTTCACCAACGATCCCCGGCCGCGCAGCCGGCAGCGGCCCGAGCAGTTCTCGCGCACCGTCGTTCGCCGCGGCGCGTCGATCGGCGCAAACGCGACGATCCTGCCCGGCCTGGAGATCGGCGAGCAGGCGATGGTCGGCGCCGGCGCCGTGGTCACCCGCTCGGTGCCGCCGTTTGCCATCGCCGTCGGCAACCCGGCGCGCATCGTCGGCTACGTCGGCTCCGAAGGCCCCGGCGAAGGCAGGCAGGCGGCGACGGCCGAGCCGCAGCTCGCCGCCGGGCCGGTGGGCGTCGGCGCTGCGGCGCTCTATGAACTGCCGCTGGTCAAGGACCTGCGCGGCAACCTCAGCGTCGGCGAGTTCGAGCGCAGCGTGCCGTTCCGGCCCAGGCGCTACTTCCTCGTCTTCGATGTGCCGAGCAAGGAAGTGCGCGGCGAGCACGCCCACAAGCAGTGCGACCAGTTTCTCATCTGCGTGCGCGGCTCGTGTGCGGTGGTGGTCGACGACGGCGCGCAGCGGCGGCAGGTGACACTCGACCGGCCCAACCTCGGCCTGCACATTCCGGCGGGCATCTGGGGCATCCAGTACAAGTACAGCGCCGACGCGGTGCTGCTGGTGTTCGCCTCCGACCACTACGATCCCGACGACTACATCCGCAGCTACCCGCAGTTCCAGCGCTGGCTCGGACAGCGCAACGGATAGCGCTTGCAGTTCGTCCGCTTCATCGTCTCCGGGGCGGCCAACACCGGCATCACGTACCTGCTGTACCTGCTGCTGCTGCCGCTGCTCGGCTACCTGACGGCCTACTCGGCGGCTTACGTGATCGGCGTCGTGCTGTCGTACTGGCTCAACTCGGTGTTCGTGTTCCGTCAGCCGATGAGTTGGCGCACGCTGCTGCGCTTCCCGCTGGTGTACGTCGTCCAGTTCACGCTGACCGGCGCGCTGCTGTGGCTGTTCGTCGACGTGCTGGGCATCGACGAGCGGTTCGCGCTGCTCGGGGCGATCGCCGTGACGGTGCCAGTGACCTTTCTTGCCGCGCGGCTGGCGATCCTGTCGGGGAGCGGCCGCCGGCGGTAGGCCGTCACGGGCGGCCGGCCGCGCCGCCGCTGTTCACGCATACGTCCTCATTGCTGCCCGATGCATCCGCCGCAGTCGGCGCGAACCGATCATTCGCTGCGCCTTTCAGCCGGCGTCGCCGTGTTGGCGGGGGCTCTGCCCGCAGGTGGCTGCCGCGCCGTCGCACGGGGCAGGTGGCCCGCCACGAGATACAGTGGCCGCTGTTTGACTTCGACGAACATGCGGCCGAGGTACTCGCCGATGATGCCCAGCGCGACCAGCTGCAGGCCGCCGAGGAAAAGCACCACGGTGACCAGCGTCGGAAAGCCCGGCACCGGGTCCCCGTAAAGCAGTGTCTTGACCACGATGAAGACGCCGAAGGCGAACGCCACCAGCGCGATCGCCAGGCCGAAATAGCTGGCGACCTTCAGCGGCGCCGCCGAGAACGAGGTGATCCCCTCGAGAGCGAAATTCCACAGACGCCAGTAGCTGTACTTCGATCCGCCCGCGTGGCGCCGGTCGCGGTCGTAGGTCAGCGCACGGGTCGGGTAGCCGATCCAGGCGAACAGGCCTTTCATGAACCGGCTGCGCTCGGGAAGCCGGCGAAGCGCCGTCACTGCCCGTCGCGAAAGGAGCCGGAAGTCGCCGACGTCCTCGGGTATCGGGATTGTCCCGACGCGGCCGATCACGCGGTAGAAGGCATGCGCGGTGCCCCGCTTGAGCCAGCTCTCGCGGTCGCGCCGGCGCCGCCGCATCAGCACCACGTCGACACCCTCCCGCCAGACCTGCAGCATCTGCTCGATCAGCTCCGGCGGGTCCTGCAGGTCGGCATCGATCAGGACGACTGCATCGCCTTCGGCGAAGTCGAGTCCCGCCGACATCGCCGCCTCCTTGCCGAAATTGCGCGACAGATCGATCACCGCCACGCGACGGTCCTGCCCGTGCAGCGCCGCCAGCAGTCGCAGCGAACCGTCGCTGCTGCCGTCGTTGACGTAGACGATCTCCGCGTCGAGTGCCAGCGTGTCGAGTACCGCGGACAGGCGCCGATGAAACTCCGGCAGCACCTGTTGCTCGTTGTATACGGGAACGACGACCGATAACTCGGGGCGTCGGCCGTCGCACGGTGGTCCAGCGGGCGTCAGAAGGTCCATGCGCGATTGGCCAGGTAACCGGTCACCAGCACCAGCAGCGTGACCGCAAGCTGCGCCGCGACGTAGTGCACGCCCATGCCGTCGACCAGCAGCGCCATCAGCGCCGCGTTCGCTGCCGCGCCCGTCGCCGCGATCGCCATGAAGCGCGGCACAGACTCGCGGTGCGGCCGGCCGCTGGCAAACGTGTACCTCCGGTTCAGCATGTAGTTTACGATCGCGCCCGCAATCGCCCCGATGGCCGAGGCAGACACCGGTCCGACAAGTGCCGCCTGCACCAGCCCGACCAGCAGCAGGTAGTGCACCGCCGTGCCAGCGGCGCCGACGGACGAATAGCGCAGGAATCTCACGGTCGACCTTGGCGCAAGGCGGAATCCTTTGAGCGGCTGTCTTTCCGAGGCGGGGAGGACCCGCCGCGCATAGCGGCCCACCGGATTTTGCCAAGCGCCGGCCAGCAATCGATACCCGGATGAAGACAGCCGACGCCCTTCGCCTGCTTGCGCTCGCCCTCGGCGGCATTGCCTTTGCCTGGGGCGTGTACGCCGTGTCGCTGTACGGCTGGCGCGACCTGTACGCCGACCAGTGGCGCAGCTACGGGCATCTGCTGTCGCTGCCGTTTCCCGACAACATCCTGTTCCTCGACAACGGCCACCGCCCGGTCGTCTCGAATCTCCTGCGGGTCGCCGAGATCGCCTGGTTCCGCGGTGAACTCTGGCTGCAGTGGCTGGCCGGTCTCTCTTTCGCCGTGGCGGCGGTGCTGGTCGGCTGGCGCATCGTGCTGCGCGATCGGGCCATCGGCCGGTCTTCGCAGGCGGCCGCCGCCGCCACGCTCGCCGTGGCGGTGTTCTGGCTGGCCAACAGCCGCATGCTGATGCATCCGAACGAGTCGGTGCACACCTACCTGATCACGCTGATGGCTGTCGTGGCGGCTGCGATGGGCGCGCGCCTTGCCGGCGGCGGGAGCCGGATCGGCGCCGAGATCGCGGTCGCGTCGGTCTGCTGCTTCATCGCCACCTTCGCCTTCGGCGCCGGCATCGCGCTGTTCGTCGCCTTCGCGCTGGCGCTGGTCATCGCCCGCGCGCACTGGGCGAACGTCGTCTTCGTCTGCGCGGCGCTCGCCGTCACCCTGGCCGTCTACTTCGCGCTGCCCGGCGGCGAGGGCGTCTCCGGCGTGCTGCAGGTGCGGCCGCTCGCCAATGCACGCGTGGCGGCGCAGTGGCTCGCCTCGCCGGTGATGTATCTGCTGCTGCCGTTCGTCGACGGCAATCAGTCCGGCGCATTGCCCTTCGAGCCGCTTCGCCGGCTGGCCGGCTGGACCTCCGCTGCCTATGCGGTGCTGTTCGGCGACGTGTGGACGAGTGTCGTGCCGCAGGCGCTGGTCGGCGGTGCCGGCATCGTGATGCTCTTCATGCACAGCTTCTCCGCCTGGCAGCAGCGGGCGATGACCGCCACGCGCTTCACCGGCTGCGTGCTTGCCTGGTTCGGCCTCGGCGTCGCCGGCGTGGTGGCGCTCAGCAGGGTCGGCTACTTCGAAGTCCATCCGGCGCAGATATACGCCAGCCGCTACCTGCCGTGGGCCTGCCTGTTCTGGGCCGGCCTCGGGCTGATCGCGCTCGGCCGACCGCTTGTCGAGGGCAGCCGGGCGGGCCGGGTGAAGCGGCCGTGGGTCGTTGCCGCCGTAGCCGTCATCGCGGCTGCGGCACTGGCCGGCAACGCCAGCTGGATGCAGTGGGCACGCTACACCCAGGCGCTGATCCGTCATCAGGCCAGTGCCGTCCTGACCGACGTCTACTCGGCGTCGCTGTTCCAGGGGGAAACCGTGCCGGAGGAAGTGAGAGCCGGCTTGCCGCGAGTGCGCGAGGCGCGCATCGCGATGTTCGCCCACCCGGCCGCAGGCCGACTCGGCACGCGGCCCGGCGAACTGCCGGCAGCGCTGTTTCCGGCGGAGGTCGTGGCCAGGGCGCGGCCGTTCACCAGCGACGACGGCGTGGCGGCCCTCGAGATCGAGGCCGCCCTGCCGCCGGCCTTTCCGAAGCTGCGTGCCGCCTACTGGGTGTTCACCGACGAATCCGGCGTGGTGATCGGCTACGGGCACGCCAGCCCGCTCGACGCCCACAGCGGCATCGCCGGCTTCGTTCGTGCCGACCGGCCTCGCGCGACCGTGCGCGCCCACCCATGGCCGGATGCCGGCGGGTTCGTGCCGGGCCTGCTGCTGCGGATTGCCGACGCCTCGACCGGCTAAGGCGGTCGGGCGTGCCGGTCTGCTCCGCGCTGCGGTGCAGACCGGCACCCTGGCCGTCGGGTGGTCTGAGCGGTCGACGCTAGAATCGCCGCCTTTTGAACAGGCGTCCGCGCCCAGCGGCCGTCGCGTCGACATCGTGGCTTTATCGTCCGGCAGGTTGCACAGGAGACCGGCGCCTTGACCATGGACGTCACCCGCGCGCTCGCGGCGAGCGGCCGGCCGGCGCTGGTATTCGTCGTTCACAGCTGGGGCGGCGGTGTCCGGCGCCATGTCGAAGACCTCGCGGCGCTGGTTGCGCCGCGCGCCAATGTGCTTTTTCTGGAGCCGCATGCCGGCCACGTCGTGTGCCTGCGGGCGCACGATTCCGGCGAGCGGCTGTATTTCGACCTGCCCGCGGAGTTGCCGCTGCTGGCACGGGTGCTGCGGGCGCTCGGCGCGGCGCGGCTGCACTTCCATCACGTGCACGGGCTGCCGGGCGCGGTGCTCGATCTGCCGCGCGTTGCCGGCCTGCCCTACGACGTCACGCTGCACGACTACTTTCCCATCTGCCCGCAGTACCAGCTGATCACCGAAACCGGCCGCTACTGCGGCGAGCCCGACCGGGCCGGCTGCACGGCCTGCCTGGCGAAGCGCCCGGCCCAGTGGCCGCTCGACATCGTCGGCTGGCGCGACGCCTTCTCCGCGCTGCTGCTCGGCGCCGCGCGGGTCATCGCCCCGTCGAACGACGTCGCGGCACGGGTCGGGCGCTATGTTCCGGGCCTGCAGGCGCACGTCTGGCCGCACCCCGAGGCGCCGCTGTCGATCAGGCCGGTGACCCGCGTGGCCACACTGGGCATGCTGTCGCGCGAAAAAGGATTCGACCGCGCGGTGGCCTGCGCCGAGGACGCGCATGCGCGTGACCTGCCGATCGCCTTTCGCATACTCGGCGCGACGGCGGCGCCGCTGCCGCCGCTGCCGCTGTCGCGCCTGTCGATGAGCGGCGAGTTCGAGGAGGGAAACCTGCCCGCCCTTCTGGCCGCCGAACGACCGGACGTGCTCTGGTTCCCGGTCCAGTGGCCGGAAACCTACACCTACACGCTGTCGGCCGCGCTGGCCGCCGGGGTGCCGATCGTCGTCTCCGACATCGGCGCACTCCCGGAACGCCTGTCGTCGCACCCCGATGTGCGCCTGCTGCCGTGGGACGCTCCTGCCGCGGCATGGAACAGCGCGCTGCTCGCCGCCGCTTCGCCGCAGCGGCCGCGAGCCGCGGTCGAGGTCGGCGCCGCCCCCGCCGATTACCGCGAGCGCTACCTCAGTGCGCTGCTTCCGGCGCGTCCGCCGGCTGTCGCGGAATGGCCGGCGCTGCAGCCGCGGCATGCGCAGGCCAGCGCCGCTGCATCCCATCTGCCGCTGCTCGAACTCGCAGTCGCCGGCGCCCTGTGCGGTCGCGCCGAGGCGCGCGCGGAACTGATCGAGCGGGCCGGCAAGGCGGACGCCGATCTGGAGTCGGTCAGGGTGGCGCTGGAAGGGGCGTGGGGCGCCAACGACGTGGCCCAGCTGAAGCTGAGCGAGCTGGCGCGTGCCAGCGAACTGGCCGCGCAGGCGCAGAGCCGTGCGGCGGAGCTCGAAGGCGCGCTCGCGCGAGCGACGGCCGACGTCGCCGCCGGCCGCGCGCGCGCCGACCGGCTGGAAGCGGCGCTCGGCCAGGCGAGGGAAGAGGCCGGCCTGGCGCAGTCGCGTGCGGCGGAACTCGACTGGCGCATGGAGGTCGTCAAGGCCGCGCTGGCGCAGGCCGAGCGCGATGCCGGCGAGGCGCAGGCGCGGGCAGCCGGCATCGAGCAGCGCCGGGCAGCGCTCGAGGCTGCGCTGGCCGGCGTCGAGAAGGAAGCCGCCGAGGCGCGCGCGCGGGTGGCCGATCTCGAGCGCTCGCGCAGTTGGCGGGTGACGGCGCCACTACGTCTCGTCGGCCGTCACGCGCGGGTCGCACGGGCGCGCTGGCACGCCGGCGTGCAGGACCTGCGCCAGCTGCCGCGGCGCGCGGCGCTCGCCATGGCGATCCTGCGCAACGACGGCCCGCGCGCGCTGGCGGCGCGGGTCGCCGGCAAGCTCAGGGGCGGCCAGCGTTTCCGGCCGCCGACGCCGGTGCAGTACGCGCAGGCAACCGCCATGCACCCGCTGGCCTTCCCGGCGGTCGCTGCGCCGCGCGTGTCGATCGTCATCCCCGTCTATGGCAAGCCGCAGCTGACCTTCACCTGCCTGGCGAGCGTGCTCGCCGAGACGCCGGTCGGCCAGTGCGAGGTGATCGTCGTCGACGATGCCTCGCCGCAGCCGGCGGCCGAATCGCTGGCGGTGGCGAGCGGCGTTCGCTTCGTGAGAAACGCCCGCAACCTCGGCTTCATCGGCAGCTGCAATCGCGGTGCCGAGCTGGCGCGCGGCGAGTTCATCGTTTTCCTGAACAACGACACGGTGGTCACCGCCGGCTGGCTGGACGCGCTGCTTGCCGTGTTCGACCGGCACGCCGACGCGGGGCTGGTCGGCGCCAAGCTGGTCTACCCCGACGGCCGGCTGCAGGAAGCCGGCGGGATCGTCTGGCGCGACGGCTCCGGCTGGAACTACGGCCGCGACGACGACCCCGACAAGCCCGAGTACAACTACCTGCGTGAGGCCGACTACTGCTCGGGTGCCTGCCTTGCGGTACGGACAGACTTCTTTCGCGAGCTCGGCGGGTTCGACAGCCGCTACGCGCCGGCCTACTACGAGGACACCGACCTCGCCTTCGCGGTGCGCGCCGCCGGCCGCAAGGTCTACTTCCAGCCGGCCGCCAGGGTCGTGCACTTCGAGGGGCAGACCGCCGGCACCGACCTGGGTGCGGGGGTCAAGCGGCACCAGGAGCTGAACCGCCACACCTTCGTCGAGAAATGGGCGACGGTGCTGGCCGCCCATCGCAGCAACGGCGTGCACCCGGAACTCGAGCGCGATCGGTCTGCCGTGCGCCGGGTTCTGGTGATCGAGGCGTGCATGCTGACGCCGGACCAGGACTCAGGCTCGGTGCGCATGCAGGCGATGCTCGAACTGGCCGTCGAGCTCGGCTCGAAGGTGACCTTCGTCGCCGACAACCTCGAGTACCGGCAGCCGTACGTCGGCGACCTGCAGTCGCGCGGCATCGAGGTGCTCTTCCACCCCTACGTCAGTTCGATCGCCGAACTGCTCGAGGCGCGTGGCGCGGAGTTCGACGTGGTGATCGTCGCCCGCCATTACATCGCCGCCAAGCACCTGGAGGCGATCCGCCGCTTCGCGCCGCGGGCGCTGGTGGCCTTCGACACCGTCGACCTGCACTTCCTGCGCGGTGAACGCCTGGCCGAGCTCGAGGGCAGCCCGGCGGCGAAGGCCGCGGCCCGCGCCAGCCGCGACGAGGAGCTGGCGGTGATCCGGCAGGCCGACGTGACGATGGTCGTCTCGTCGATCGAGGTCGAGCTGCTGCAGCGGACCGTGCCCGAGGCGAAGGTGCTGCTGCTGTCGAACATCCACGAGCCGATGGCAGGCGGCAGGCCGCTGGCCGAGCGCGAGGGAATCGTCTTCATCGGCGGCTTCCAGCACCCGCCGAACGTCGATGCCGTGCTGTGGTACGCGCGGGAGGTGCTGCCCGTGGTCAGGCAGCGACTGCCGGGCGTGAAGACCTACATCGTCGGCAGCAAGGTCCCGTCGACCATCCGCGCGCTCGCCGCGCCGGACCTGGTGGTGACCGGCTACGTCCCCGACGTGGCGCCGTTTTTCACCGGCTGCCGGTTGTCGATCGCGCCGCTGCGCTACGGCGCCGGCGTCAAGGGCAAGGTCAACCTGGCGATGAGCTACGGCATGCCGGTGGTGGCCACGCCGGCGGCGGTCGAAGGCATGCATCTGGTGCCGGGCCAGGGTGCGATGGTCGCCGGCGATGCCGGGCAGTTCGCCGACGCCATCGAGCGTGTCTATCGCGACGACGCGCTGTGGCAGCGCCTGTCGGCGGCCGGCGTCGAGAACATCCGCCGCCACTTCTCTCGCGCGGTGGCGAAGCAGGCGCTGCGCGACCTGTTCGACATGGCAAAGGCCACCGCGGCGGGCGACGGTTAGCTGCCGGCGACGCGATCGCCGCCGCCGGTCGCCGCGGCACGGCCCAGACCGGCGAGGGCGAGCAGCGCCCAGAAGCTCAGCACCGTCGTGAAGACCAGGTGCATCTGCTTGGCCGAGTCCTCGAAGCCGTTGCCGAAGGTGACGGCGACGATCACCGCCGGCGGCAGCAGGGCAAGCGCGACGAGCACGCCGGCAAGTGCCGGACGGCGCAGCCGGCGCGATGCAAGCAGGGCCGCCACCACGGCAGCCGGTGACAGCACCAGGAGGTCGACCAGCCATTGCGGCAGACGGTCGAGCGTCCGGCTCCAGCTGAACCAGTCGGCCGGCAGGGGCGCCCAGTGACGTCCCTGCACCACTCCCAGGTGCGGCTTGCCGCGGTACTCGCTCGGGATCCAGGGGCGAAGGTGGGCGAGGCTGCCGCCGACGAAGCGGGCGACGGTCCGCGGCTCGCTGAACGCAAGCCCCAGCAACCGGACGTAGGAAACCCGCGCCACTTCCGGGCAGGGATGGTTCGCCGCGTTCTCGCTGATCGGCGGCAGGTACCAGTTCACGCCGGCGTGAGCGCCGCAATGGCGGGGCAGGCCGATGTTGTGCGCGGTCCGGTAAGGATCATCGGACAGCGGCAGCAGCGAGGTCAGCACGGTGTTGGTCAGGTTGGCCAGTCGCATGACTTCGTTGTCGGACTTGGCCAGGTTGACCGCCTGAATCGCCAGGCCGATCGCGCCGCCGACGGCGAGGGCAAGCGCCACACGGACGCCGGTCTTCAGCCCGGCGATCGCCGGCAGCGCCAGCGCTGCCGCCAGCAGCAGGCCCAGCCCGGCGTGCTGGATCTTGCTGCTGACGAAGGCGGCCACCGCCAGCGCCAGCAGCGCCAAGGATGCAACGCCCGGCGTTCGCGGCGCGCTGATCAGCAGCGCCGCACCGGCGATGCTCGTGTAGCCGAACAGCACGGTCGAGTACTCGGCATAGAAGCCGTTCAGGTACAGCGTGACGGCCGGGTCGGTCAGCACCAGGGCCGTCAGGGCGGCGTTCGCCGCCGCTGCTGCCGGCTGACCGCGGCGCCACCAGGCGGCGGTGAAGCCAGCGGCGAGCGAAAAGAACACAGCGAACTTGACCGCGCCCAGCCAGCGGATCGAGAAGCTGCCATCGACGCTGCGCAGCGACTCTGCCTCGAACAACGGGCGCGCCAGCCCCGCGAACAGCACTTCGGAGGAAAGAAAACACGGCGCACCGACATCGTGACGGAAGCGATAGCGCTCGATCGGCGCGTCGCCGCTTCCCGCCCAAGGCGCGATGCCGGGCGCGCGCACGGGGTAGGCATCGATGCAGGCCTGCACCCGGATCATGTCGTAGTTGTTGGCCAGGGCGAGCAGCGGGACGCTGGCCACCATCGAGATGCCCCGATACAGCGACAGCACCAGCAGCGCCAGCGCGATCGTGGCGAGCGCGCGGCGTCGCGGCCTGTCGATGGCGCTTGCATTCATCGTGCCGGTTGGTCGATCTCAGGAGCGTCCGCCTGCCGCCGCGCCGAGGGCAGCACGATGCGTTCGCACGGCTCGGCCAGCAGTTCACCCCGGCTGCCGGCCGGTCCGCGCGCCCGCTGGCCGCCGCCGGGCCGCTTCACGCGGGAAAGCTCAGGTCCTCCGGATCGCCGGCGCGCCGCGGCGGCAGCAGGCCCGCCTTGCGGGCGAAGGCGATGTTCGCCGCCAGGAAGCCTTCCTTGTTGCCGCAGTCGTAGCGGGTGCCGGAAAAGCGGTGCGCCAGCACCTCGCCGTGGCGGATGCGGCGGGCGATCGCGTCGGTGAGCTGGATCTCGCCGCCGCTGCCGCGCCCGGTGGTGGCAAGCTCGTCGAAGATCTCCGGCCGCAGCACGTAGCGGCCGACGACGGCAAGGGTCGAGGGGGCGGCACCGGGATCCGGCTTCTCGACCAGGCCGGTGACGCGCTCGATGCGCGCGTCCAGCGGCGTCGAGGCGACGATGCCGTAGCGTCGCGTCTCGGAGCGCGGCACGTCCTGCACCGCCAGCACCGAGGCGTGGTGCTGCTCGTAGGCCTGCACCAGCTGGCGCGTCACGCCCGGCGAGGCGTCGATCAGGTCGTCGGCCAGGATCACCGCGAACGGCTCGTCGCCGACCACCGGCTGCGCGCACAGCACCGCGTGGCCCAGCCCGAGCTGTTCCGGCTGGCGGATGAAGATGAAGCTCACGCCTTCCGGCGTGGCCGAGTGCAGCGCCTCGTACAGGTCGTGCTTGCCCTTGGCCAGCAGTTCCTGCTCGAGTTCCGGCACGCGGTCGAAGTGATCCTCGATCGCCCGCTTGTTGCGGCCGGTGATGATGATCATCTGCTCGATGCCCGCCTCGGCCGCTTCCTCGACCGCGTACTGGATCAGCGGCTTGTCGACCACCGGCATCATCTCCTTCGGCATCGCCTTGGTCGCCGGCAGGAACCGGGTGCCGAAGCCGGCGGCGGGAAAGACCGCCTTGCGCACTTTCTTGATGGTCATCTCGATGGTCCTCGCGCGGATGCTCAGCCGGCCAGCCGCTGCTTGAGCAGCTGCTTGCCGATCTCCACGCCCCACTGGTCGAAACTGTTGACCTGCCACAGCACGCCCTGCACGAACGTGCGGTGCTCATAGAGCGCCAGCAGCGCGCCGACCGAGAAGGCATCGAGGCGCGGCAGCGTGATGAACGTGCTCGGCCGGTTGCCAGGCACCACGGCGTACTGCGGCTTGGCGCTGCCCGAGGGTTTCAGCGCCGCCTCGCCGAGCGCCAGCGCGTCGGCCTGCGCCAGCGCGTTGGCGTGCAGCAGCCGCTCGCGCGGCTCGGCCGAGTGCTCGAAGCAGGCCGCGGTGACGAAGTCCACCGGCGAGAAGAAGGTGCCCTGGTGCAGGAACTGGAAGACGCTGTGCTGGGCGGTGGTGCCGGCCTCGCCCCACACCACCGGCGAGGTGTCGTAGCCGAGCGGCGCGCCGTCGCGGTCGACCCGCTTGCCGTTGCTTTCCATCTCCAGCTGCTGCAGGTAAGCGGGCAGGTGGCGCAGCCGCTGCGCGTAGGGGATCACGGCGCGCGAGCGGCAGCCCCAGAAGTTGACGTACCACACGCCAAGCAGCCCGAGCAGCAGCGGCAGGTTGCGCGCCGGCGGCGCCTCGACGAAGTGCCGGTCGAGGGCGGCCGCGCCGCGCAGCAGCTCGTCGAACGCCGCCGGGCCGTGCGCCACCGCGATCGGCAGGCCGCAGGGCGACCAGACCGAATAGCGGCCGCCGACCCACTCGGCAAAGGTGAAGACGAGCGCCGCGCCGGTGCCGAAAGCCTGCGCCCGCTCCGGTTGGCTGGTGATCGCCGCCAGGTGGCGGCGCGCATCGAGCGCCGGTGCGCGGGACTTCAGCCAGGCCAGCGCGGCACGGGCGTTCTCCAGCGTCTCCAGCGTGGTGAAGCTCTTCGAGATGGCGACGACGAGCGTCGTCTCCGGCGCGGCTCCCGCCAGCGCGACGTCGAGCTCGGTCGGGTCGATGTTGCTGACCAAGTGCAGCCGCACCGGACCGGAGGGCTCGCCCAGCGCGGCGGTCACCAGCCGCGGGCCGAGGTCGGAGCCGCCGATGCCGATGCAGACCACCGTCTCGATCGGCTTGCCGGTCGCGCCCTTGACCTCGCCGGCGCGAAGACGCTCGGCGAAATCGAGCATGCGGCGTCGCTGCTGCTCGACAGCGCGCGCCACGGTGACGTCGGCCGGCGCGCTGCGCAGCGCCGTGTGCCAGGCCGGCCGGCCTTCGGTGCCGTTGATCGGCTCGCCGGCGACGAGCCGCTCGCGCCAGCGGGGAAGCGCCGCCGCATCGGCCAGGGCCAGCAGCAGCTTCCAGGTCTCGTCGGTGGCGAGGTTGCGCGACAGGTCCGCCTCGATGCCGGCGGCCTCGAAGCGCCACGAGCGGCTGCGCGCCGGTTGCTCGCGCAGCGCGGCGTCGAGGCGGAACGACGACAATGCCTGTCGATGCCGCTGCAGCGCCTGCCAGGCCGGGGTCGCGCTGATGTCCATCGTCGTTCAGCCGGTCCGGCCGTACTTGTCGTCGAAGCGCACGATGTCGTCCTCGCCGACGTAGTCGCCGCACTGCACTTCGATCAGCGTCAGCGGTACCCGGCCGGGATTCTCGAGCCGGTGCTGGCTGCCGACCGGCACGTAGGTCGATTCGTTGGGCGCCAGCAGGACGATCCGCTCGCCGACGGTCACGCGGGCGGTGCCGCTGACCACCACCCAGTGTTCGCTGCGGTGATGGTGCATCTGCAGCGACAGCGAGGCGCCGGGCTTCACCTCGATGCGCTTGATCTTGAAGCGCGGGCCCTCCTGCAGCGTGGTGTAGGTGCCCCAGGGGCGGGCGACCGTGCGGTGCAGGCGGTGAGACTCGTGGTCGCGCCGCTTCAGCTCGACCACCACGTCCTTGACCTTCTGCGTCGAGTTGCGGTCGCACACCAGCAGCGCGTCGGGCGTGTCGACCACCACCACGTCGCGCAGGCCCACCGCGGCCACCAGCCGGTCTTCGCTCTGGATGTGCGTGTTGCTGCAGTCGGCCATCACCACGTCGCCGCTGACCGTGTTGCCGGCAGCGTCGGCCGGCAGTTCCTGTGCCACCGCCTTCCACGAGCCGATGTCGCTCCAGCCGAAGTCGCCCGGCAGCGCGACCACGTTATCGGCCCGTTCCATCACCGCGAAGTCGATCGAGATGTTCGGCGCCTGCTCGAAGGCGGCGCGGTCCAGTTCGAGCCGGTGGACGAACTTGGCGTCGACCCTGGCGCAGGCGAGCGCCGCGCGCGCCGCCTCGGCCACCTCCGGCGCGTGCTGTTCCAGCGCACCGACGATTGTCGACGGCGTGAAGCAGAACATGCCGCTGTTCCACAGGAAGTTGCCGGCGGCGAGGTACTCGGCCGCCTTGTCGGCGTCCGGCTTCTCGACGAAGCGCCTGACCACCGCGGCGCCGTCGGCGTCGGGCGCGGCGCACTCCAGGTAGCCGAAGCCGGTCTCCGGCATCGTCGGCCGGACGCCGAACAGCACGATCCGGCCGGCCAGCGCCAGTTCGCGCGCCTGCGCCACCAGCATCGCGAAGCGCGCTTCGTCCTGGATCAGGTGATCGGCCGGCAGCACCAGCAGCGGCTCCTTGTCGTGGCCGGCGCCGGTTGCCCACAGCGCGGCGGCGGCGATCGCCGGCGCAGTGTTGCGGCCGACCGGCTCGAGCAGCAGCTGCGTCGAGCGCGGCGCGGCGCCGCGCATCGATTCGATCTCCTCGCCGGTGCGGAAGCCGTACTCCTTGTTGGTGACGATCAGGCAGTCGCGGCAGCCGGCGGCCACCGCGCGGGCGACCGTCCGCTGCAGCAGCGAGGCGCCGTTGCCCAGCCGCATGAACGGCTTGGGCATCGCCTCGCGGGAAACCGGCCACAGCCGGGTCCCGGAGCCGCCCGACAGGATCACCGCAAGCATGGTGTCGTTCCCCAGTGCAGATGCCGTTGGCACGCCGCGCGTCGGCGCGGCGTCGAGAGGGGGCGGATTATCGCCGATGCCCTGCGCACGCTCCGGCGCGCCGGCAACCGTACAATCGGCGCCCGCCTGCCGCTGGTGCCGGGGCGCATCGGCGCACGCAGCAGCGTCCCGCCCGGTCCTGCGCCTCTGCCGAAAATGACTTCCGTTGTCGACCCATCGCTGTTCAAGGCCTACGACATCCGCGGCGTTGTCGACCGCACGCTGACAGTCGAGGCGGTGCGGCGGATCGGCGCTGCGCTCGGTGCCGAGGCGATCGCGCTCGGACAGCAAGAGATCGTCGTCGGCCGCGACGGCCGCCTGTCCGGGCCGAAGCTGCGCGACGCGCTGATCGAAGGCATCCGATCGACCGGCGCCGGCGTGGTCGACGTCGGCATGGTGGCCACGCCGATGCTCTACCTGGCAACGCAGCTGATCGGCACCGGCTCCGGGGTGGAGATCACCGGCAGCCACAACCCGCCCGAATACAACGGCCTGAAGATGGTGCTCGGCGGCACGACGCTGTACGGCGATGCGATCCAGCAACTGCGGCGGACCGTCGAGTCGGACGCCGCGCCGCGTGCCGCGGCCGCCGGGCCGCTGCGCACGGCAGACGTGCGCGACGCCTATTTCCAGCGCATCGCCGGCGACGTGAAGCTGGCGCGGCCGATGAAGATCGCGGTCGACTGCGGCAACGGTGTAGCCGGCGCTTTCGCGCCGCCGCTGTACCGGATGCTCGGCTGCGAGGTGACCGAGCTTTTCTGCGAGGTCGACGGCCGCTTTCCCAATCACCATCCCGATCCGGCGCACCCGGAGAACCTGCAGGACCTGATCGGCGCGCTGCGCGACACCGACGCCGAGATCGGCCTGGCCTTCGACGGCGACGGCGACCGGCTCGGCGTGGTCACGAAGGAGGGCAACATCATCTATCCCGACCGGCAGATGATGCTGTTCGCCCGCGGCGTGCTGCAGGCCAGGCCGGGCGCCGAGATCATCTTCGACGTCAAGTGCTCGCGCAACCTGGCGCGCGAGATCGCCGCGCACGGCGGACGGCCGACCATGTGGCGCACCGGTCACTCGCTGATCAAGGCCAAACTGAAGGAAAGCGGCGCGCCGCTGGCCGGCGAGATGAGCGGCCACATTTTCTTCAACGACCGCTGGCCGGGCTTCGATGACGGCATGTACGCCGGCGCGCGGCTGCTCGAACTGCTGTCGTGCGAGGCCGATCCGTCGGCGGTCCTCGACGCGCTGCCCGATGCGGTGAGCACCCCCGAACTGCACCTGAAGACGGCCGAGGGCGAGAACGTCGCGCTGGTCGAGCGGCTGCGGCGCGAGGCGAACTTTGCCGACGCGCGCGAGGTCATCACCATCGACGGCGTGCGGGTCGAGTACGCCGACGGCTTCGGCCTGGCGCGGCCGTCGAACACCACGCCGGTGCTGGTGCTGCGCTTCGAGGCCGACGATGCGGCCGCGCTGGCGCGCATCCAGGCCGATTTCCGCCGCGCGCTGCTGGCGGTCAAGCCCGACGCCGAGCTGCCGTTCTGACCGTCGTCGAGGCGCGCGCCTAGAATCGCCGCCGCGATGGACACGGGCGGCGCGCGGGTGCTGATCGTCAAGACCTCGTCGATGGGCGACGTGGTGCACGCGCTGCCGCTGGCCAGCGACCTGGCGCGCCGCCATCCGCAGGCGCGAATCGACTGGCTGGTCGAGGAGAGCTTCGCCGCGATCCCGCGCATGCATTCGAACGTCGATCGCGTGATCACGGTCGCCGTGCGCCGCTGGCGGCGCTCGCCGCTGTCGCCGGCGACCTGGCGCGAAGTGCGCGCCGCGAAGGATCAGCTGCGCGCCGAGCGCTATGCCGCCGTGATCGACTGCCAGGGTCTGCTGAAGAGCGCCTGGCTGGCGCGCTGGGCAAGCGGGCCCCGGTGGGGATTCGACTGGTCGAGCGCCCGCGAACCGCTGGCGGCGCTGCTGTACACGAGCGTGGTGGCGGTGCCGCGCGATCAGCATGCGATCGCCCGCAACCGTGCGCTGGGCCACGCTGCCTGTGGCACCGACGCCGCCGCGGCGCCGGTATTCGGCTTGATTGCGCCGCCGGCTGCCGGGCGCCCCTGGGCCGAGGCGACGGCGAAGCCCTACGCGGTGCTGCTGACCAACGCCAGCCGGCCGACCAAGCGCTGGCCGGACCAGCGCTGGCGCGCCGTGGCAGGTGCGCTGCACGGCCGCGGCCTGCATCCGCTGCTGTTTGCCGGCAGCGCTGCCGAGGAGCAGGACACGCGGCGGCGCGCCGCCGGCATGGCCGATGCGTGGGTGGCGCCGCGCGCCGGCATCGACACCGTGGCAGCGGTGCTGGCAGGCGCCCGGATCGTCGTCGGACTGGATACCGGGCTGTCGCATCTGGCGGCGGCGCTCGGCGCACCGACGGTCGGCATCTTCTGCGACTACGACCCCGGCTTGGTCGGCATCACCGGCAGCGCACCCTGCGTCAGCCTCGGCGGCGTCAACGCGGCGCCGGCGGCAGAGGCGGTGGTGGCGGCGGTGGACGAACTGCTCGCCGTGCGCGCCGCGCGGCCGACCTCGCCGTGAAGCCGCGGCAACGGCTGGCGCTCGCCGCCTATTCCGCCGCCTGGTGGCTGGCCGCGCCGCTGGCGGCCGTCTACCTGCTCTGGCGGAGCATTGCCCAGCGCGAGTACCGCCGCTACTGGGGCGAGCGATTCCTCGGGCGCGGCGCGTCGCCGCCGGCCGGCCGGCCGCTGGTCTGGATCCATGCGGTGTCGGTCGGCGAGACGCGCGCGGCGCAACCGCTGATCGAGCAGCTGGCGCGCGAACTGCCGGCGGCGTCGTTCCTGCTCACCCACATGACGCCGACCGGCCGCGCGGTCGGCCAGTCGATCGTCGCCGCCCTGCCGGGCCGGGTGGCGCAGCGCTACCTGCCGTACGACCTGCGTTTCGCGGTGAGCCGCTTCCTGCGCGAGGCGAGGCCGGCCGTCGGCGTGATCATGGAGACCGAGATCTGGCCGACGCTGCTGCGCGAGACCCGCCGTGCCGGGGTGCCGATGCTGCTCGCCAATGCGCGGCTGTCGGAGAAGTCGGCGGCGCGCGGCGAGCGTTTCCCGGCGCTGCTGGCGCCGGCCGCTGCCGCCTTCGATCGCATCGCTGCGCAGAGCGAAGCCGACCGCTCGCGCATCGAGCGCTGGTACGGCGGGCCGATCGTGGTCGCCGGCAACCTGAAGTTCGACCTGGCAGTCGACGAGTCGCTGGTCGATGCCGGCCGCTCGCTGCGCGCCGCGTGGGGCGCGCGACCGGTGTTTCTGCTGGCCAGCTCGCGCGACGGCGAGGAGGCGCTGGTGCTCGACGCCTGGCAGCGCCGCCGTGGCAAGTCCGGTGCCGACACGATCCTGCTGATCGTGCCGCGGCATCCGCAGCGCTTCGCCGAGGTGGCGGAGTTGATCGCGTCGCGCGGCCTGGCGTGCCTGCGGCGCTCGCATGGGCGGTGGCCGGCCGACCTGCCGTCGGCAACGGTGCTGCTCGGCGACACGATGGGCGAGATGGCGATGTACTACGGCGCGTCCGACGTGGCGCTGATCGGCGGCAGCCTGCGCAACTTCGGCGCCCAGAACCTGATCGAGGCCTGCGCGGTGGGCACGCCGGTGGTGCTCGGGCCGAGCGTCTTCAATTTCGCCCAGGCGGCGGCCGACGCCATCGATGCCGGCGCGGCGCTGCAGGTGCGCGATGCCGACCAGGCACTGGCCGCGATGGCCGAGATCTGCGCCGACGGCGATCGGCTCGCCGCGATGCGACGGGCGGCGCTGCGTTTCGCCGCCGCTCACCGCGGCGCGACGGCGCGGGTGGCGGGCATGGTGCGCGAACTGCTCGATCGGGCCGGCAGCGTCGCCGGGCGCCGATACGATTCGTGACAAACTCTGCGGGTTGGTTACCGCCAGGGCAGGTTAGTGTCGGCAGCCTGCGATCGTGTCCCTGCCGCTCGGGCCGGGACCACCCCGACGCCGAGTCGTGGGCGCGCCGGCCGAGGCGGAGTCCCTGTTGCTGATCGCTGAACAGTCATCGACCGAAGTTGCCGAGGAGCGCGTGCTGCTCGGGCAGCGGCTCGTCGCCGAGGGCAAGCTCGCGGCGCGCGACCTCGACCGCGCGCTGACGGCGCAGCGCGAGACCGGCGGCCTGCTGGGCCGGGTACTCGTGCGACTCGGCCTGGTCTCCGAGCTCGACGTGGCGCGCGCGCTGGCGGCGCAGATGCAGCTGCCGCTGGTGCTGGCCGATGCCTTCCCGGCCGTGACGCCGCTCATCGAGCAGGTGGCGCCGGCGTTTTTCCGCACCCACCGCATCCTGCCGATCGACCTGCGCGACGAGGCGCTGCAGGTGGTGATGGCCACGCCGCAGGACGAGTTCGCGCTGCGCGCGCTGCGGCTGGCCAGCGGCCTGAAGGTGGTGCCGGCGATCGGCGTCGAGTCGGAGATCGACGCGGCGCTGGCGCGCGCGCTCGAGGGCGAGGGGCGCGAAGACGGCGACGCCGAGGAGTCGGACGCGGCCTCGGCGAGCGATTTCGTCGAGCACCTGCGCGACCTGGCGAGCGAGGCGCCGGTCATCCGGCTGGTCAACGTGCTGGTGAGCCGGGTCACCGACCTGCGCGCCTCCGACATCCACCTCGAGCCTTTCGACGACGGGCTGCACGTGCGCTACCGGGTCGACGGCGAGATCGACACCTACGAGGTGATCGAGCCGCGGCTGGCCGCCGCGGTCGTCTCGCGGATGAAGCTGCTGGCGCAACTGAACATCGCCGAGCGCCGGCTGCCGCAGGACGGGCGCATCAAGACGCGGGTGAAGGGCCGCGAGCTCGACCTGCGCGTGTCGACCGTGCCGACGGTGCACGGCGAGAGCGTAGTGCTGCGCGTGCTCGACCGCGCCAGCATGCGCTTTTCCCTCGCCGAGCTCGGCTTCAGCCCGGACACGCTGCACCGCTTCGAGGCGCTGCTGGCGCGGCCGCACGGCATCCTGCTGGTGACCGGCCCGACCGGCTCCGGCAAGACGACCACGCTTTACGGCGCGCTGTCGAAGCTCGACGCCAATGCGCTGAAGATCCTGACCGTCGAGGACCCGGTCGAGTACCAGCTCGACGGCGTCAACCAGATCCACGTCCATCCGCAGATCGGCCTGACCTTCGCCAGCGCGCTGCGCTCGATCCTGCGGCAGGACCCCGACATCATCATGATCGGCGAGATGCGCGACGGCGAGACGGCGCAGATCGCCGTGCAGTCGGCGCTGACCGGCCACCTGGTGCTGTCGACCCTGCACACCAACACCGCCGCCAGCGCGGTGGTGCGGATGACCGACATGGGGGTGGAACGGTATCTGATCACCTCCACCGTCAACGGCGTGCTGTCGCAGCGGCTGGTTCGCCGCTTGTGCGAGCAGTGCCGGCGGCCGGCCGAGCTGCCGGCGGAGATCGTCGCCAGCAGCGGCCTGGCGCGCTTCCTGCAGCCTGGCCAGTCGCCGATGAGCGCGCCGGGCTGCGCCGCCTGCCGCGGCAGCGGCTACTGGGGCCGCGCCGCGATCCACGAACTGCTGGTGGTCGACGAGCCGGTCCGCGAGGCGATCCTGCGCGGCGCCGACGCCTCGCAGCTGCACGAGATCGCGCGCAAGGGCGGCCTCGTCACGCTGTACGAGGACGGCCTGCGCAAGGTCGCCGCCGGCGTGACCAGCCTCGAGGAAGTGCTGCGCGTGACGCAGGACCAGAGCGATGGCTGAGTTCGCCTACAAGGCGGCCAGTGCCGGCGGCGGCCTGGTCGAGGGCCGCATCGAGGCGCGCAGCCGCGACGAGGCGATCCGCCGCCTGGTCGATCAGGGCCTGACGCCGGTCGGCGTGTTCGACCGCGCCGCCGCGCCGGCCGCTGCCGCCGCCGGCGCGGCGAAGCCCTCGGCGCGCCGCTGGGCACTCGGCGGCGACAAGCCGACGCGCACCGAGATCCTGGCGCTTACCTCGGAACTCGCGGTGATGCTGCGCGCCGGCCTGCCGCTCGACGGCGCCCTGCGCGTGCTGCTCGGCATGGATCACCGGCCGCCGGTGTCGGCGCTGGTCTCGCAGATCCTCGAGTCGGTCAAGGGCGGCACGCCGCTGTCGCGCGCGCTTGCCGCACGCGGCGAACTGTTCGGTCCGTTCTACGTCAACATGGTCCGCTCGGGCGAGGCGAGCGGCCAGCTCGGCGCGGTGCTCACCCGGCTGGTCGAGCACCTGGAGCGGATGCGCGCGCTGCGCGAGAGCGTCGTCTCGGCGCTGATCTACCCGGCCATCCTGCTGTCGGTGGCGGTGCTGTCGGTGCTGGCGATCCTGATCTTCATCGTGCCGCAGTTCGAGCAGCTTTTCCGCGACGCCAGGGAGGCGCTGCCGCTGGCCACGCGGATCGTGCTGGGCGCCGGGCAGCTGGTGCTCGGCTATGGCGTCTACCTGCTTGCCGGGCTGGTTCTCGGCGGCTACGCCTTCGTGCGCTGGCTGCGCTCGGCCCCGGGCCAGCGCTGGTGGCAGGCGCAGCTGGCGCGGCTGCCGGTGCTCGGCCGGGTGCGCCACGAATACAACCTGGCCCGCTTCGCGCGCACCTTCGGCACGCTGCTGGCCAACGGCGTGCCGATCCTCACCGCGCTGGGCATCGCCGGCGAGACGCTGGAGGACGTGCAGCTGCGCGACGCGATCAAGGGCGTCGCGCCGAAGGTGAAGTCGGGCGGGCGACTGGCAGAAGCACTCGCCGCCACCGGCAGCTTCGAGCCGCTGGCAATCAACCTGGTGCGGGTCGGCGAGGAGACCGGCACCCTCGACAAGATGGTGCTGGAGCTGGCGGCCGTCCTCGACCGCAAGGTCGAAACCGGAATCAAGCGCGGACTGACGCTGCTCGAGCCCCTGCTGATCCTCGGGCTGGGCCTGGTGATCGCCGTCGTGATCGTGTCGATCCTCATGGGAATTCTCACCGTCAATGAACTCGCACTCTGAAACCAGGAATTTCGCGCCGCTGCGGCGCGCCCGCGGCTTCACGCTGATCGAGCTGCTGGTCGTGCTGGCCATCCTCGGCCTGCTGATCGGCCTGGTCGGCCCGCGCTTCCTCGGCCAGCTCGGCGGCGCGAAGAGCAAGACCGCCGCCATCCAGATCCACGACCTCGAGAAGGGGCTCGAGCTGTTCAAGCTCGACGTCGGCCGCTTCCCGACCAGCGAGGAAGGCCTCGACGCGCTGCTCAGGCAGCCTGCCAACGCGCGCGGCTGGAACGGCCCGTACCTGAAGGGCAGCTCGGTGCCTGAGGATCCGTGGGGCCGGCCTTACAAGTACTCGTACGCCGGCGCGGCCGAGCCGGAGATCGTCTCGCTCGGCGGCGACGGCGCACCCGGCGGCGAAGGCGAGAACGCCGACGTCAGCAGCACCCGGCAGTAGCGGCGCTGCCATCGGTGACGAACGCAATCTGCACCCCATGACCAACACGCGCGGCTTCACCCTGGTCGAACTGCTGGTGGTGCTGGCCATTGCCGGCGCGCTGCTGGCGGTGGCGCCGGTGGCGCTGCAGCGCTACCGGGAGTCGACCGACTACCGCAACACGCTGCGCATGATCGCCGCCGGGCTGACCGAGGCCCGCAACACCGCGCTCACCGGCGGCCGGGTGGTCGCCTTCCGTGTCGATCTGGCGGGCCGCCACTACGGCGTCGACGGTGGCTTGCAGCGCGAACTGCCGGAGAGCATCGTCGTTCGCGCCACGGTGGCCGATACCGATCTGGCCGACGACGTTGCCCGCATCCGCTTCTTTCCCGGCGGCAACGCCACCGGCGGCAGCATCGAAGTGATCCGGCCTTCCGGAACCGGCGCGCGCCTGCGCACCGACTGGCTCGACGGGCGGGTGTCGCTCGAGGGGTTGTCGCCGTGATGCGCGCGGCGCACCGGTCGGCCGGCTTCACGCTGCTGGAGGTGGTGGTGGCGCTGGCGATCATGGCGATCGCCCTCGGCGTGCTTTATCGCGCCGTCGGCGGCGGCGTGCGCACGGTCGGCGACCTGTCTTCCTACAGCCGCGCCGTGGCGATCGGCGAATCGGTGCTGCAGATGCGCGAGGCGGTGCCGGCCGAGGGCTGGAACGACGCAGGCGAGTGGCAGGGTTTCCGCTGGTCGGTGGCGAGTGCGCCGTACCAGGCCGGCAGCGGCGCCGGTGTGCCGCTGCATCGCGTGCAGGTCGACGTCGGCTGGTCCGACGGCCTGCGCGAGCGCAGTTTCTCGCTGGTCAGCCTGCGGCCGGAGCGGGTGGTGCGACCGCGGGCGGGGGGACGATGACACTTCGCCGGCGCCGCGGTTTCACCCTGGTCGAGGTGCTGGTCGCCACGGCATTGCTGTCGCTGGTGACGCTCGGCCTGCTCACCGCGATGCGGTCGTTTGCGCAGACCGAGACGCGGATCGACGAGCGAATCCGCACTGACGACGACCTGCGGGCCACCGAGAGGTTTCTACGGTCGGTGATGGCGACGGTGTCGGCGCGGCCGCGGGCCACGCCGGCCGGCGCGCCGAAGCAGGTCGACTTCGTCGGTGGCGAGGATGCGATGCGCTGGATCGGCGTCATGCCGGCACGCCACGGGGCGGGCGGCCTGTACCGCTTCCACCTGTATGCACGAGCGGCCACCACCGAGGCGCCGGCGGCGCTGGTGCTCGAGTTCGTGCCGTTCGTTCCCGGCTTCGAGGCGCCGCTCGACGCGGCGGCGCTGCAGACGCGCGCGATGGCGACGGCTAGTGGCGGGATCCGCTTCCGCTATCAGGAAGATCCCGAGTCGGGTGAGCAGTGGCTGGCCCAGTGGCCGCACAACGACCGCCTGCCGCGCCGCATCGGCCTGAGCGTCGCCAACGACCGGCTGCCCTGGCCGGAACTGGTCGTCGGCGTTCTGCCGGTCGCCGGCCCGACGCAGGTCGGGCGGGCCGGCATCGACGTGGGGCCGCTTTGATGAGGGCGCGTGCCTCGGCGCCGTCGCTGCCGCGTCGTGCGTACCGGCGCGATTGCGTCCGGATGCGTTGCCCGGCGGTGCGCCTCGGCCGCTCGCGCGCCGGCGGCCTGGCGCTGGTGGCGGTGCTGTGGATGGTCGCGGCGCTGATGGTGACCGTAACCGGCGTGATCTACGCCGTGCGCGGCGAAGTGCGTACCGTGGCCTCGTTGCGGGAGATGGCGGTGGCCGGCGCGCTGGCTGACGCCGGACTGGTGATTACCGCTGGTGAGCTGGCCGCTGCGAAGGTGCGGGAAAGCCGGCTGGTGCAGGCGGAGGTACCGTTCGAGCAGACGGCGGTCGGCATCCGGGTGGTGCCACTGACCGGCTTGATCGACCTGAATTCGGCGCCTGAGCCGCTGCTCGCCGATCTGATCGCCGTGGCCGGCGAACTGGATCGCAGCGATGCGGCGCGTCTGGCGCAGCGGATCGTCGACTGGCGCGACGCCGACGACCAGCCGCAGCCGGAGGGCGCCGAGGACGCGGCCTATGCCGCTGCTGGCTCGCCGTTCCGCACGCGCGGCGGACCGTTCGAGGCGATCGAGGATCTGCTGCAGGTGCTCGGCGTCGACTTCGATCTGTACGAGCGGCTGCGGCCGCTGGTGACCGTGCACGCGCGGGGCAACGGCCGCGTCGACCCGGCCGCCGCGCCGCTGCCGGTGCTTCGCGTGCTGGCGGCCGGCAACGAGCAGGTCGCCGGCGCCTACGCCAGCGCGCGCGAGGCCAGCGGTGCGCTGGCCGACACGACCCGCTTTCCGGTGGCATTCGTCGCGCGTGCGCCAACCAGCCGCTACCTGATCGAAGCGTCGGTGCCGTTGTCCAACGGCGCCCTGCTGGTGACGCGGCGGATCCTCGACGTGGCGGCGGCCTACCAGGGACTGCCCTGGGAAACGCTGTGGGCCGAGCGCGTCGTCGAAGCGCGAGGGGATGGCTGAGACGATGGCGTTGACTCTCGATCGAAGCAGCATGCGCCTGTTCGGCATCGACCTGGCGGCGGCTCCGGGCTACCTGCGCGACGGCTGGGCGGAGGCGCTGCGCTGGCCGGCGCTGCGCTGGCTGACGCCGGATGAGGCCGTGCGCGTGTTCGGCGCCGACGGCACCGAGTCGGTGCGGCAGGGCGTCTCGGCGCGTCGCATCGACCCGCCGGCCAAGGTGCGCTTCGTGGCGATCGAACTGGCCGAGGAGTCGTTGCTGCGGCGCTCGCTGTCGCTGCCGCGGCTGACCGACGAGGACCTGCGCCAGGCGGTCGAACTCGACGTGCGTGCGGCCAGCCCGTTCGCCGAGGACGACACCATCTGGGGCTTCGATGCGCAGCGCGGCGAACGGATGCGGGTCGAGATCGCCTTGACGTCGCGCAAGCTGGTCGAGCGGCAGATCGAGGCGCTTGGACCCCGTCTCGGCGGGCTGCAGCCGGAGCTGTGGGCCGGCGGCGAGCGGCCCTTCGTGATTCCCGGCTACGGTGAGCCGGCACGGCTGGCCAGCGCGCGCCGCATGCGGCTGGCCCTGTTTGCGCTGCTGGCGTTGACCGCAGCGCTGCTCGGCGCCCTGGCGGTCACGCCGACGCTGCAGTTGCGCGAGCGCGCCCTGGAGGCGGTCGGCAAGCGGGAGCAGCTCGCTCGCGCGGTTGCGCCGCAGTCGCAGATGCGCGACGAGCTGACCCGCCTGGGCGACCAGATCCGTCTGCTCGGCGCGGCGTCCGAGCGGCGACGCGACGTGGTGGCGTTGATCGACCAGATCACGCGCCAGCTGCCCGATGACGCGACCCTCACCCGGATGGAGATCACCGGCGGCGTCGTGCGCCTCATCGGCCAGGCGGACAACGCGGCGCAGCTGCTGCAGACGCTGGGCGCGAATCCGGCCTTCCGTGATGTCCGCGCACCGTCCGGGATTGCCAAGGCACCGGCCGGCGGCAAGGAAGGCTTCACGATCGAGTTTCGCGTCGACGGCGAGGGGAAGTCGCCGTGAACCTGCTGCAGCGCCGGGCACTGATCTCGGTCGCCGTCACCGTCGGGGCGGTGCTGGCGCTGGCCGTCCTGGCCGGCCAGTACGTCGTCCGCACGCATCTGTGGGGGCTCGAACGCCTGGAAGAGATCGAGCCGCGCTATGCCCGCCTGCTGGGTCTGCGCGATGCCGGGGCGCAGCTCGAGGAAAGCCTGAAGCAGGCGCGGGCGGCGCTGCCGCGGCTCGGCCATACGGCGGACCGTGACGCGGCGCAGGTCGGCAACGACCTGCAGCAGCTGGCGCGCCGTGCGCTGCAGACGGCCGGGCTGTCGGTGACATCCAGCCAGGTGCTGCCGCCGCGCGGCGAAGCCGGCTTCGAGCGGATCGGCGTCACGCTGCAGGCCGAGGGGGCGCTCAGCGGGGTGCAGGTGGCGCTGGCGGCGCTGCAGGCGGAGACGCCGCGGATCGCCTTCGACTCGCTGCTGCTGCAGTCGACGGGCCGCTTCGCCGAGGACGGTTCGCCGGTCGTTTCCTGCCGCCTCACGGTGGCCGTGCTGAGGCTGCAGTCATGAGGCTGAACGCGATCGCAGCTGTGCTGGCAGTCAACGTCGCCCTCGCCGGCGCACTGGCCTACCTGTGGAGCGACGCCGACCGCCTGCGCTGGCCGGAGCCGTCGCCGCTGCCGCCGGCGCTGGACGAGGCCATCGCGGCGCCGCCAGCCGAGCCCGCCGACGTGGCGCGCTTCCGCGAGACGATCGAGCGTCCGCTGTTCGCCGTCAACCGCAAGCCGGCGCCGCGCAAGGATCAGGCGGCGGCCGAGCAGGCGGCAGATGCGCTCGCCGACGTTCGACTGCTCGGCACCTATGGCGCGGGCGACAAGGGCGGCATCGTGGTGGTCAGGGCGGGCAAGGTGGAGCGCGTGGCGATCGGCGACAGCATCGGCGGCTGGAAGGTCGCCGGCGGCGGCGCCGGCCGCGCCGCAGAGCTGGTGCGCGCCGACGGACAGCGCAAGCAGCTGGAAATGGCCTTGAACAATGCCGCGCCGGCGGTGCCCACCGAACCAGGCAAGGGCGGCACGCCGGACGCCGCCGATGCGCAAGCCGCGGTCGGCCAGCCGGCCGGCGGAGGTTCGGCTGCCCCGGCCGCGACCCAGCGTGCGACGGCGTCGCGCGGTCGCACCGCCTGGGGCGGCGCAGCCAGCCCGGAGGTGCGCCAACGGAGGCTTGATCAGATCAACCAGCGTCGTGCTGCCCGTGGGCAGCAGCCGCTTCCGAGCAGATAAGAGGTCGCATGCATCCGCTTTCCCGTTGCTGGTCTGCCGTCGCCGCCTCGCTGGCGGCGTTGCTGATGGTTGCCTGCACGACCACGTCGCAGCCGTCCGGGCAAGCGGCAATCGGCGCCAGGGGCGCCGCCGGCGACACGACACCGGGCGGCGCCGACGACGACCAGGCGCGGACGCTGTATGCGGGCGACGGCAGCCTCGTCTCCAGCGGCAAGCTGCCGAAGGACGGGGTCGGGGCATCGATGCCGGCGGCGCGCGCACGGCCCGCCCCGGCCGCGCCGGTGAAGGAGCAGGCCGCCCGGCCGCCAGAAGCGAACGAAACGTCGGCGCGTTTCTACAAGGGCTCCGACGTCGTCCTCGCGCCGCCGAAGCACAAAGCGCCTCGCGGAGCGGCCGCGCAGGATGTCTCGTTCAAGTTCGAGCAGGCGCCGGTGCGTGAGGTGGTCCATGCCATCCTCGGCGAACTGCTCGGCTTCACCTACCTGCTGCACCAGCCGATCGCGGGCACCGTCACGGTGTCGACCGCCGCGCCGGTGCCGGCCGACCAGGCGCTGTCGGTGCTGGAGGCGGCGCTGCAGGCCAACGGCCTGCTGATGGCGCAAGACGGTGCCGGCGTCTTCCACGTCGGTCCACCCGACGCGCTGCGTGGCGTGGTGCCGGTGCCCAAGCGGGTCGAGCAGTCGCCGCTGCCGCCGGGCTACGGCACGGTCATCGTGCCGCTGAAGTACATCGGCGCGGCCGAGATGGCGGAGATCCTGCGGCCGATCGCGCGGCCCGAGGCGATCCTGCGCACCGATATCCTGCGCAACCTGCTGATCCTCGCCGGCTCGCGCAACCAGGTCGACGGCTGGCTGGAGATCGTGCGGATCTTCGACGTCGATCTGCTCAAGGGCATGTCGGTCGGCGTGTTCCCGCTGCAGTACACCTCGGTGCGCGACGTCGACAGCGCCCTGCGGTCGATGGTTTCGCCTGCCGAGTCGGCCGCTGCTGCTGCGGCGCCGGCAGGCGCGGCGCGCGCCCAGACGCCGGCCCAGGCCCAGACCCAGGCGCCGGCTGCCTTGCCGCGCCACCCGCTGCTCGGGGCGCTGCGCATCATTCCGCTGGAGCGGCTCAACAGCCTGATCGTCATCTCCCCCCGGGCCGCCTACCTGGACGAAGTCAAGGTCTGGATCGAGCGGCTCGACCGGCCAAGCGGCACCGAGACGGAACCTCGCCTGTACGTCTATCCGGTGCAGAACGGCACGGCGTCCCACCTGGCCGGCGTGCTCAACGCGCTGTTCGGCGGCGGAGCAGGCGCGGGCGGGACGGCGGATTCGGGAGTCGCACCCGGACTTCGCGGTGTCACGGGCGCGACCGGCTCGCCGCTTGCCAGCGTCGGTGCGTCGACTGCCCGCTCGGGCACCGGGGCGTTCGGCGGGCGATCGACCGGCGGCGCCGCTGCGCGTTGCCGCAGACCGGCGTCCGGGTCAATGCTTCGGGCACCGGGGCGCTGGCCTCGGTGGCGCTCGCCACCGGCGTGCGGATCGTCGGCGACGACCTGAACAACGCCGTGCTCATCTATGCGCCGCCGGCGGAGTTCCGCAAGATCGAGGACACGCTGAAGCGGCTCGACGCGCCGGCCACACAGGTGATGATCGAGGCGACCATCATCGAGGTCTCGCTGCGCGACGAACTGCAGTACGGCCTGCAGTGGTACTTCACCGACTCGAACCGCGCCAACATGACCGGGGTCGGGCAGCTGAACACCAACAACGCGGGCGGCATCCGGCCAATCCTGCCGGGGTTCTCCTACTCGCTGATCGACAGCGTCGGCCAGATCCGGGTCGTGCTGAACATGCTGGCCGACCGCTCGCTGGTCCGGGTCATCTCCAGCCCTTCGCTGATGGTCCTCGACAATCACACGGCGGCCATCTCGGTCGGCGATCAGCAGCCGATCCGCTCGTCGGAAACGGTGACGGTGGGCGGCAACGTGACGACCGCCATCGAGTACAAGGACACCGGCGTGCTGCTCGCCGTGACGCCGACAGTCAGCGCCGGCGACATGGTGGCGATGACGATCAACCAGTCGGTGACCGACGTCGGCGCGATCGACGCCGCCACCGGCCAGCGCTCGTTCCTGCAGCGGCAGATCGGCAGCCGGGTCGCCGTGCGCTCCGGCGAGGCGCTGGTGCTGGGCGGCCTGATCAAGGACGGCAATACGCAGGGCAGCCTCGGCATCCCCTTCCTGAGCCGGATACCGGTGATCGGCGCGCTGTTCGGCACGCAGACGCAGGACAGCCAGCGCACCGAACTGCTGGTTGTGATCACGCCGCGCGTGGTCCGCACGCCGTTCGACGCGCGCGAGGTCGGCGTGGAGATGCGCGATCGCATGCGCGGTTTCCGCGCCCTGGTCGAGCAGCAGAGTCCTTTGCTGCCCAAGCCGCTGGTCGAGCAGGTCACGCCGCCGCCGGCGGCACCGCAGCCGCCGGCAACGCCGCCTGCGACGCCGCCGACGCCGGTGCCGTTGCCGCCCAATGCAAAGCCGTAAGCGATAGAATTTGCTCGACTTTTTGTCGGCCAGTGACTGCGGCCGGCACAGAAATCTCGCCAAGGAAGCGATAAATGCGATTGATAATTGTTTACCGGCGAATTCTCGCGGCCGGCCTTGCCGCTGCGGTGGCGATCCTGGCAGCGGGTTGCGCCACCGTCGGCGGAGGCTCGGCGGCGGAAAAGATCGTGCTGGAACGCGCCCAGGCGCGCTGGAACGCGATGGTCGAGCGCGATTGGAACGCTGCCTACCCGTACCTCGTGCCGGCCTATCGGGCAGTGGTGCCGCTGAAGCGCTACGGAAACCAGTTCACCGGCCCGATTCAATGGGAAACCGCCAAGGCGACTGAGGCCACCTGCGAGGAAAGGCGCTGCACGGTCAAGGTCGAGATCGCTTTCCGCATGATGCTGCCCGGCCATATGGATCGCCTGTCGACGACCTTCGTCGAGGAGGTCTGGGTGCTCGAGCAGGACGGCCAGTGGTACAAGTTCGAGTCGGTCTGACCGGAATGCCGAAAGCCGGCCCGGCTCCTGCTTGGCGGACGGTTCGTTGCATTCCCGCAACTATCGGTCATCCGAACGGCGGCCCCTATTGTGTCGAGTTGTTGTGCCGCCTCTGGCCGTGCTAACTTCGCCGTGCGTTGCCGATATCGGGTTGTGCGCACAACTTTTCTATAACGAGGAGTCTTCATGAAGAAACGCATCATTGCTCTGAGCGTTGCGGCGGCCGTGAGCGGTTTCGCCGGGGCGGCGTCGGCGCAGTTCGCCGGCGATCTGCAGGGCCACATCAACGGCGGCCCTTCGTCGTTCCTGGAATTCAGCGACCGCGGTATCGGCCACATCCTGTACGTGCCGTACTTCAGCACGCAGGAAGGCAACGTCACGGCGATCAGCATCGTCAACACCGACCGTGTGTATGGCAAGGTGCTGAAGGTCCGCTTCCGCGGCGCGTCGAACTCCGACGACCTGTACGACTTCCAGGTGTTCCTGTCGCCGGGCGACGTGTGGACTGCCGGCATCGCGCAGCAGGCTGACGGCCGTTCGCGCCTGGACACTTCCGACAAGTCGTGCACGCTGCCGTCGAACGTCAACGGCGCGTTCATCACCAGCCGCATCGCCGCGGCCGGTGGCGTTGCCGAGACGCGCGAAGGCTACATCGAGATCCTGACGATGGCCGACATCGTTCCCCCGGGTGAGTGGGACACGTCGGAGCAGGAAGACCTGTACGTCGCGACCAAGCACGAGGACGGCGAGGCTCCCTGCACAACCTCGGTGCTGAACGCGCTGACCAACGAGAACGCCTCCGACTACATGACGTTCCCGACCACCGGCATCATGGCCAACTGGTCGATCATCAACGTCAACCGTATCGTTGCCTACTCGGGCGACGCCGCTGCCATCGAGGCGCGTGTAACGGGTGGCTCGCCGGGCTTCGGCAATCTGGTCTACTGGGACCAGCGCTCGGTGCCGCTGCAGCCTTCGCAGGCGAACAACAACACCGCCGATCCGCTGCTGCGCGGCGCGAGCCCGGTCATCGCCGGCGCTCGCTACGACCTGCCGGATCTGTCGACGCCTTACGTTGTTAACAGCAGCTGCGTCACGGCTGCCCAGTGCCCGTTCGAGCAGGCCCGGGCACTGTCGGATGCGATCGCCGCCCAGGAGATCGCCGCCGAGTACTACAGCGAGGCCTCGCTGGGGGCGCAGACGGACGTGGTCATTTCGTTCCCGACGCGTCGCTACTTCGCAGCCGTTCGCTACACGGGAACCGGTTCGCCGGCGATCGTTCGCAACGCTACGTCCGACGGCAACATCTACTTCACCGCCGACAACACCGAACTGGGCAATGCCTCCAACGGCGGCAAAGCCTGGCAGATCTGCGCGCGGCTGGGGGTGAACGCGGTGGGCTTCTACGACCGCGAGGAGACCCCGACGATCATCGACGACATCGTGATCTCGCCGGGCACGCCGACCTCTCTGTCGATCTGCGGCGAGGTAACGGTGGTGGGGGTGAACAACACCTCGGCGGCCGACTCGGCCACCTTCGGCTCGGTGGCCCGCTCGAACGTGAGCAACGGCTTCACCGCCGGCTGGGGGTCGCTGACCGTGCCGGTCAGCTCCACCACCAGCAATCCGGACGGCCTGCCGATGCTGGCGCGCCAGTTCCTGCGCATCAACAACACGACGACCAACGTCTACTACGGCATGTCCTTCCCGGCACGTGTTGTGGTGCCTGGCTTCCCCAGCAGCTACCCGTAGGCTGAAGTCAGATCGTCCATCAAGGGCGGGGGTAACCCCGCCCTTTTTTCTTTCTATCAGCGCGCCGCTACGGCGCGTCATGCTTGGCCGCGCCGAATTCCCTATGTACCTGACTTTTCGAGCTCTACTGGCGGCTTACCTGCTCGCCGCAAGTTTCACTGCCTGGTCCGCCGATCGGGTTGTCGCGTCGATTCCCGGCGGCGCCTCGGTCACCGAGGACGACGTGATGGCCGACGTGCATCGCCTCCCGCCACCGGCCCAGGCGCAACTCCTCGGCCGGCCGCCCGAACTGGCACGGTTTTCGCAAAACCTGCTGACGCGCCGCGAACTGGCACGCCGTGCCGAGGCACAGGGCCTGCTCAACGATCCAAAGGTTGCCGCGGCACTGCGCGCCGCCCAGGAACGGGTCCTGTCCGAAGCGGCGCTCGATCGCGCGGCCGGCGAGCCGCCGGATCGGGCGACGCTCGAGCGACTGGCGCGCAACCAGTACGACGCCGATCCGAAGAAGTTCGACACGCCCGAGCAGGTCCGCGTGCGCCACGTCCTGATCTCGGCCAAGGCCTGTGAGGCTGAGGCGAAGGCACGCGAGATCCTCGCCAAGGCCAGCCAGCCGGGCGCCGACTTCGCCGCGCTGGCGAAGGCCAACTCCGACGACCCGGGCAGCGCCTCGCGCGGCGGCGACCTCGGCTTCGTCGCACGCGGCCGGATGGTGCCTGCTTTCGAAGCGGCTGCCTTCGCGCTCAAGCAGCCGGGTGACCTGTCCGATGTGGTCAAGACCGACTTCGGCTTTCACGTGATCCGCCTCGAGGAGCGCAAGCCGGCCGAGCGCAAGCCGTTCGAGGCGGTGCGCGACGACCTGGTCAAGAGCATTGCCCAGAGCGAGGAGCGGTCGCGGCGGCAGGTGCTGCTCGATCAGATCGGCGGCAGCATCCAGTTCAACCGCGAGGCGATCGACGCGATGGTCGCCGGCGGCGCGCCGAAGCCGAACTAATATCGCGACTCCGTTCGCCCGGCGGGCGTGGTGAACCGCGCTGCAGCCTGCGGCAGGGCGGCGATCGGTAGCCGTTGGGCGATCTCACCGCGCCTCGACCAGCCGACACGGACGCGGCGCGTTCGCGCGTAGTTGACGGAGAAACCGGTGGCGGCCGGCAGCGCTTCCCTTTCGTTCAGGAACCCGGGCCTCGACTACCTGCGGACCCTGTCGATCAGCATCGTGCTGGCCAACCACTGCCTGATCGGCTTCTTCTTCGATGCCGGCCGCGCGCAGTGGAGCGGGGTCACCGCGCAACTGAGCGCCAGCGCGATCATCTCGATCGAGTGGCTGTTCGTGCTCAGCGGCTACCTGATCGGCACGATGATGATCCGCAGCTTCGAACGGCCTGGCACCTGGGCGAGCCGGACCCGCGACTTCTGGCTGCGGCGATGGTTCCGCACCATTCCCAACTACTACCTGTTCCTGCTGGTCAACGTCGTGCTGGTCTACCTCGGCGTGGCCGCTGGCACGTTCCAGTGGACCTACCTGGTGTTCAGCCAGAACCTCGTCTTTCCCGAGCAGCAGCCTCACTTCTTCGGCGAGTCGTGGTCGCTCGCCACCGACGAATGGTTCTACTTCCTGATGCCGCTGATCCTCGGGCTGGTGATGCTGTACCGGCGGATCGGCGTGCAGACTGCCTTCCTGCTGACGGCGGCAATCCTGATCGTCGGGCCGATCGTCACCCGCAGCCTGCACCCGGTGCCGGTGGACTTCTTCGCCTGGGATGCGCAGATCCGCCGGATCACGCTGTACCACCTCGACGCCACCGGCTGGGGCGTGCTGGCAGCCGCCGTCAACCGCTGGCACAAGCCGTGGTGGACGAGCGCGCCAGGCGCCAAGGCGCTGGCGGGCGCCGCGACGAGCGTGCTCGGCCTGGCGATGATCTGGCTGCTGGTCGGCGCAGGCTGGCAGGCGGGCTGGCTGCACGTGGCGATGAATGCGCTGTCGCTGACGCTGATGGGCGCCGGCACCTTCCTCATCCTGCCGTGGCTCACCTCGCTCACCATGCCGCGCGGCGTGTTCGACCACTTCGTCGAGAAGACCAGCCTGTACTCCTACTCGATCTATCTGTGCCACTTTCCGCTGATCTTCATCGTCAGGCACCTGCTGTCGGTCAACCGTGAAGCCGGCGATGCCACGATCGTCATGGCGGTGGTGATCTGGCTGGCGCTGGTTTACGCGCTGTCGGCCGCGGTCTTCCACAGCTTCGAGAAGCCGGTTTCGGACCTGCGCGAGCGCTACACGCGCCGGGTCAGCACGATGCCGTTCTGACCGGCGATGACGGCGGCTTCGAGCAAAGCGGCAGCGGCCGAGCAGGCGTGAGCAACCCGTTGCGATCGGCGATCGTCGGCCTGGCCCTTGCGGCATGCCTGCTTGCCGGTTGCGGCGCGCGGGCGGACGAGGCGCCGCTGCTGATTGCGCCGATCCTCGAAGGGGTCGACCTGTGCGACGTCGATGCCGGGACGCCTCTGCGTACCAGCGCCGAGCTCGCGGCCCACTGCCGCGCATCCGGACGCTCGGCCGCCAGGCTCTTCGAGGCGACCCTGTCGGCGCTCGGCCCGGCGCGCAGTCCTGACGGCAGGTACGAGGTCGGCTACACGCTGCCCGTGCCGTTGCTCAAGCTGCTCACTCGCGCCGAATCCGGCTGGGTGGTCGACCGACGGGCAATCGACCGCTTCGCGCTGACGGTCAAGGAGACGGACCGACCGGTCGTGATCTACCTGTTCTCGACCCACTTTGCCGCCGACGCGCCGATCGAGAGCGAACTGTTCGCCGATCCGGCCAATGTCGCCGCGACGCAGGCCGGACCGATGCCGAGGGACCGCTATTACGGCACCGACATCTTCCCGTGGACTTTCGCTTCGACCGGCAACTCGCTCACCAGCCGCCGCGCGGCGGTGATCGACGGCGTGCTCGACGCCCTGTGCCGCCTGCCGGCAGCGGACCGGCGGAAGATCCGCGGCGTCACGCTGCTCGGCGAACTGCATCATTTCCACGCCGACTTCGAGCGCGGCATGGGTGTCGGCGGGCCTTATGTCATCTCGGATTACGGCGACGCCTCGGTGCGGGAGTTCCGGGCTTTCCTGGCAGCGCGCTTCGGCGCCATCGACGCGTTGAACCGGCATCTCGGCGAGCGCTTTGCCTCGTTCGACGAGGTGAGTGCCCCGGCGAGGGACATCCGCAACGATGCGACGCCGCGCCTGAGCGAACACATCGACTCCTACGCCCACGGCAGCATTGCGCTGATCGGCTGGGCATTCGACCCGCGCCGGCCGGGCGTGCCGGTCTGGGTCAGGGTCTATCGCAACGGCCAGCTGGTCGCACGCGTGCCGGCGCGCTTCGGCCGACAGGACGTGCTGCAGGCGAAGCCGGCATTCGGCACCGCCGACGTCGGCTGGCGCTTCGATCTCGACTTCACGGGCCTGCCGGCCGGCACCCACCGCCTCGACTTCCTCGCCGAACTACCGGATGGCCGACTGTCGCGCCTTGGCTCGCGCAGCGTGTCGATCCTGCGCCCGGGCCAGGCCGTCGCCGGGACCCTGCCGATGGCCGAACTGCCGCCGGCCATAGGCGGCGCCGTCGAGGGCCACGTCGACCAGCCGGCAGACATGCAATCGGTCATCTTCAACCCGCTGGTGCCGCTGTGGCACGAGTTCCGCGGCCAGCAGGTCGTCCGCTACCTGGCGCACTTCGAGCGGCAGCTTCGCGCCTCCTGCCTCGGCCAGGGTGACCTGTACACGCACCAGATCGCGCCCTTCGCCAACCCGAGCTGGGACGCCACCAAGTTCGCCGTCGACGCATCGCTGCGGCGTTCGGGGGGGCTCTCGCTGGGGATCAGCCTGTACGGCGAGCCGATCTACGGCACGTCGTTCTTCGACTGGCTGGCGACGACCGAGCATCGCCACTACGGCATCACCGAGTTCCACCCGCTGCGCGGCATGTCGGCCGGGGAACTGCGCGCGGTGCTCGATGCGCATCGGCAACGCGGCGCCCGTTTCGTCTCCTTCTTCCTCGACGCGCGCCCGGCGTCGATGCGGACCGAGACGCAGCTGAACGTCTTCGGCATCCAGCCGGGCAATCGCCAGTTCGGTTCCGAGCGCATCTACGAGGCCTTCCGGACCCTCGTCAACGAGTGAACGCCGACAGCGCGGCGGCGTTGATTCAGCGGGCCTGGCCTGGCGCCCGCAGCAGCCAGCGCCTGGCGATCCCGCGTCCGCGCTGGCGCAGCGGGCGTTCGACGAGCGAGTAGCTCAGCTCGCTGAAGCTGGCCAGCAGCACGCCTGCGGAGACGAAGTACAGCAGCGTGCGCGCCCCTGCCTCGATGCCGCCGAGACGGAACCAGATCTCCCGGGTCAGGAAGAAGGCGATCAGGTGGGTCAGGTACAGGCTGTACGAACGCGCGCCGAACCAGACGAACACGGCGCGCAAGCGGCCGCCTGGCATCAGGACCGAGCGGTCGTGGGCGGCGATCCAGACCAGCGCCGCGCAGGCCAGCGCGATCGCAAAGACCGCCCCGGGCTGTCCGGCACGCGGAACGGCGGCGAGCCAGGCGAGTAACGCGACCAGTCCGACGCTTGCCAGGCGCAGGCCGGCCCGATAGGCGTTCTTCGGATCGCCGCGCATCTGGCCGAAGCCGGTGTGCGCGGCCCAGGCCAGTGCGACACCGAGCACGATGGCGTCGGTGCGGAAGAACCAGGCGACGCCGAGCGGCGGCCGCGCCAGCGGCGCCTGCACCGCGAGCAGCAGCACGATGCCGGCGAGCACGTACCTGCCGGGCAGCGCCAGCAGCAGCAGCGGCGCCAGCAGGTAGAACTGCTCCTCGAGCGACAGGGACCAGTAGATGACCAGGTTCCAGCCGGTCGGCAGCAGCGTGGCGATCTGCGGCGCCTCGACGAAATTGCAGTCCTGCAGCGCCGCCCGGTAGCAGCCCGCCCAGTGGAAGTTGGCGAAGTGCAGCACCGCCGCGAGGCCGTCCCAGGCCATCCGTCCCGCGGTGCCGAAGACCCCCGAGTCATTGAAGAAGGCGGCGCACGCGAGCGAGACGGCGACCCACAGCCACGCGGCCGGCCACAGCCGCCACGCCCGCCTGATCCAGAACGCGCCGGCGGTCGTCCGCCAGCCCAGCCGCGCCGAGATCAGGCGCCCGCCGTCGGCGGCCGTCGCCGGAAACGACAGCATCAGCGAGCGGGTGATGACGAAGCCGGAGACGCAGAAGAACAGGTCGACGCCGGTCCAGAAGTCGAAGTGGCGCCGGATGCTCCAGTAGACGCTGTCACGCCAGTAGAACAGCACCTCGAGGTGCTGGAACAGCGTCATCAGGATCGCGATCGCGCGCAGGAACTCGATGTCGAGGTTCTTGTCCTTGTCCCGCATCTCGGTCCGTCCGTTCCGTCGGCTCGATCCAGCAAGTGGCGGCGGCATCCGGCGTCGGGCGCGGCTCGCCCGACCGCAGCGCCAGACCAGCAGACGAGCCGCTCGGCCGGCGCCTGCTTGCACCGCCGCGGTTGCCCGCGCCCTTACTACCCGCTCAGAATCCAAGCGTCCTGGTAGCTCCAGAACGCGCTCGGGATGTGGATGAACTCGGCCTGCGGCGCGCTGGCCGCGATCGCCTGCCCGACGAACCGCGCCGAGGCGAAGGCGGTTCCGTACTCCGTTCCGTGCAGCGCCTGCGACTCGCTGGCGGCGAAGAAGGCGAAGCCGTCGGCGCCCCAGTCGACGCCGCTCTTGCGGGCGGCCTCCTCGCCGTGCGTGGTCATCACCAGCACGCCGCCCGGCGCCACCGCGCCGTGAAGCGTGCGCAGCCACGCCTGCCAGGTCCGCTCGGGCAGGTGGCTGAACAGCGACAGCACGAACACGACGTCGTAGCGGCCGGCAATGCGCAGCGCGGCCGGATCG
This sequence comes from Burkholderiales bacterium, assembly GCA_016716275.1. Classification (GTDB taxonomy): domain Bacteria; phylum Pseudomonadota; class Gammaproteobacteria; order Burkholderiales; family Burkholderiaceae_F; genus JADJWR01. The sequence continues at coordinate 684,276 of JADJWR010000001.1, forward strand.
GAGGTCGAGTCGAAGCCATTGACCCCCCAGTGCTCGCGCAGGAAGGCGACGCAGCCAGGCACGACGTCGCTCACGGTCAAGGCGCCAGGCGGCAGCGCCCTGGCGAGATGACGGGTGAACCTGCCGTGGCCACAGGCGAACTCGAGCAAGCTCGGGCAGCGGTACAGGTTCTTGCCGGCGCGGTCGAGCACTCGCTGCAGCTCGCACAGCGTGCGCCAGCCGTCGGCGATGTAGTCGCGCAGCGGATTGCGCGAGTCCGGGTGGGTGGCGAAGAAGCGGAAGATGTCGTCGTCCGGCGCGATGGTCGCGTCCACACCGGTCCAGTCGGCGAAATTGCCGGCCAGCCGGTGCGCCTCGCGCAGGTTGTGCGCCGGCAGGCAGGCCGGTTCGAGCTCGAGCACCGCAGCGAGGCTGATGGCCGCGCCGTCGCGGTCGCCGGCGGCCAGTTGCTTCTCCGCCTGTTCGAGCAGCGCAGCGGCGTGCGGTTTCATCGGGCGGCGGCGGAGAGGGGATCGGCGTGCCAGCGGTGCACGAGCCTGGTGTGGCCGAACTCGCGGCTGTCGCCGCCGACCTCGAACGGGCGTTCGACGTGGTCGAACAGGCGCAGTCCCTCCGGGTCCATCGCGTGCGACCTGGCAACGTAACGCCCGGGCAGCAGCGGCAGGTCGGGGAAGGTGATCGCGTAGTGAAACAGGCCGTCCGGCCCCGGGGTGAGCGTGTGGCCGTCCATCTCGCTGACGATGCCGTAGACGGGCGAGCCGTCGGCCCGCACCACGCCGACCGCCACCTGCGGCGTGCGGCCGTCGGGCGAGTAAAGCGCTCCGGAGACCGTCAGCGAACCATGCGCGGCAAGCAGGATCGGCTCCACAGAGTCCTGCCCGTTCAGGTACATCGTCCTGACCTGGTAGATCCCGGCAGCCGCCTGCTCGGCCGGCACCTCGGCGGACGACGGCCGTTGCTTCGCCGCGCGGTCGCGCTCCTCATGCCAGGCGAGGTAGGCGCGCGTCACCTCGGCGGCGCTGGCGTGCATCTGCACTCGCCCCTCGTGCAGCCAGATCGCCTGCCGGCAGAGCTTCTGCACGTGGTACATGCTGTGCGAACAGAGCAGCAGCGTTCCGCCCCCCTCGAGGTAGTTCTCCATCCAGCTCATGCACTTCTTCTGGAAGGATTCGTCGCCGACCGCCAGCACCTCGTCGGTGATCAGCACGTCCGGCGTGACGCTGGTGGCCACCGCGAAGCCGAGCCGCACCACCATGCCGGACGAATAATGCTTGATCGGCTGGTCGATGTGCTCGCCGATGTCGGCGAACTCGAGTATCCGGTCGAACCTCGCCAGCGTCTCGCGCCGGTCGAGCCCCATCAGCGCGCAGGCGAGGAAGACGTTGTCGCGGCCGGTGTACTCCTGGTGGAATCCGGCGCCCAGTTCGAGCAGCGCGCCGATCCTTGCCTTGCGCTCGATCACTCCCCGGGTCGGCGTGACGACACCGGCCAGCAGCTTCAGCAGGGTCGACTTGCCGGCGCCGTTGACGCCCACCAGGCCGAGCGACTCGCCGCGATGCACCTCGAAGCTGACGTCTCGCAGCGCGTGAAAGACGTGGTGCGGCACGTTGCCGCGCAGCAGCGACCACACCTGGGCAAGCCTCTGCCCGCCTCGGGTCAGCGCCAGCGGATAGTCCTTGTGCACTCCCTGCAGGCGCAGCAGCGGCACGAACTGTCCGGTCACAGCTGGTCCTCGAAGTGGGGCGACAGCCGGCGGAACCAGGCCAGCCCGCCGATCCACAGCGCCACGCCGCTGCCGAGCGCCGCCAGCAGCAGCCAGGGCTGCGGCAGGCCCAGTCCGAGCGCCGCGGCGCGCAGCGGCTCGAGGACCTGTGCCAGCGGGTTGAAAGCCAGCGCGTCGCGCAGCCCGGCCGGCGCCAGCGCCAGCGGGTAGAGCACCGGCGAGGCGAAGAACAGCATGGTCAGGACCTGGCCGAGCAGTTGCTCGACGTCGCGCAGGAAAACGTGCAGGGCGCCGAGGAACAGCGCCAGCCCGGTGGCCGCGCAACCCAGCACCAGCCACGCCCACAGGCCCATCGGCACGACGCCGGCGAACCGGATCTCGTAGCCCCAGCCCCACAGCAGCATCAGCACCAGCGCGTAGCCTGCCGCGTGAATGAGCAGGCTGGTCAGCACGGCGCTGTAGACGAGCAGTTCCTGCGGGAAGGCAACCTTCTTGACCAGGTCAGCATGCTGCTGGACGGCGACCGTGCCGCGCGACAGCGCCTCGCTGAAGGCGATCCACGGCCACAGCGTCACGGCGACCCAGACCACGTAGGGCTGCGACGGGTCGGCATCGGGCAGCTTCACCCGGAACACGTACTGGAACACCACCGCATAGATGGCGAGCATCAGCATCGGGTGCAGGAACACCCAGACCAGCCCGCCCGAGGTGCCGGCGTAGCGGTTGCGCAGTTCGCGCTGCAGCAGGGAGCGCAGCAGCCAGCGGTGCCGCCAGGTATCTGCAAGAGCCGTCACGGGCATCTGATCGTCTTGTCTTTGTCTCGGTCTCGTCCGCCAACGGCGCCGCTGGCGCGCCGGCGCACGCCGGCGCGGCGGCTCAGCCGCGGCTCGACCGGAACAGGGCAAAGATCTCGCATGTCCTCAGCAGGTCGTCGTCGTAGCGGCCGGCCAGATCGTCGGGGATCGCCTCGCCGGTGCGGCGCCGCTTCTCCCAGACGAGGTCGAAGCCGTTGCGGGTGAACAGCGCCAGCAGCTCGTCGGCGGTGATGCGGTTCAGCTCGCGGTAATGGCGGAATATGAACCGCTTGTACTGGTCGAACGGCATCGAGCGGAACTGCTCGGTGATCTCGTCGGCCGGCACGCTCTCGGGTGCCGCCGCCATGACGAACCGTTCCAGCTCCTCGCCGGCCATGCGCAGGTGCGCCCACGGCTGCGCCGCGAAGCGGCCGAGGTGCGAACCCAGCGGGGAGTAGTAAAGGGGATCGATCTGTACGAAGCAATGGCCGCCCGGGACGAGAGTCGAGTGGAAGCCGGCGACCACCGAATCGAGGATCTTCCTGTCGACGTGCTCGAACACCGACCACGACATGATAGCTTCGACGCGTCCGACGGCCGCCAGCGACTCGCTCGGCGCGATGCGATGAAACCGCAGGCTCGCCGGCAGCCGCTGCAGTCCGATCTGCTCGCGCGCCAGCCGCGGCAGGGCGTCGAATCCCGGGTCGATGTCGACGCCGATGACCTGCTTCCAGCGGTGGCGAAGCAGCAGGCCGAGGCCGGTGATGCCGTCGTAGCAGCCGAAATCGAGCAGCGACGAGGCCGACGGATCGCACACCGGCGACAGGGCCTCGTGCACGACGTCGGCGGCATAGCGGAAGTGGCTGGCAAACCATTGGTCGGTGATGCGGTCGTCGGACCAGGCAGGCGCAGGCTCCGGGACCGCCGGCTTTGGCGGCGCCAGCCAGTGCCTGAGCCTCGTGAGGATGCTGGTTGTCATCGATGCGGGCCGCGAGGCCAGGGGGGTGCGCTCGGCGCGATGAGTCGACGCAGACCGGCCGCATTCTGGCAGACGGCACCCGGCTGGCGGCCGGTCCTGCGGGCCGGGCATCGGCGATTAACATCGCCCGGTTGCAACGACAGGGTCACTCGCTTCAACCAAGCGGGCGGCCGGGAAAAGCCAGCGGTTGCGCCGCCGGCGTCCCGGCGGATGAGCAGATGAAAAGAATCGCCTTCACCTTCGCCGGCAGGCAACGGACGATGCGCAACCAGGTGATCTTCGTCCGGCGGCTGCTGGCGCTCGGCCTGCTCGACGAATGGCACATCTGGAATTTCGCCAGGAAGCGGGAAGACGAGCAATGGCTGCAGCGGACCTTTGCCGAGGACGTGGTCGTCTACACCTTCGGCAAGTCCGCCCAGTACGTCCCGCTGCGCAACGCGGCCGGCAGCAGCGCCCGCATCCTGCTGCGGGCGTCGAACGATGCACAGCTGCGGTTCCGGCTCGACTCCGGCGAGACGGTCGAAGTCGTCTTCGGCGCCAGCAACAACACGAAGTCGATCCTGCGGACATTCGGTCCGCCGTCGTTCGAGACGGTGAGGCTGCCGGTGACGGCCGAATCGACGGCGACGCTCGAACTGTTCGACGACAACGCGGTCGAGGTCGAGATCGCCGATCGCCGCCTGTGCATCCGGCTGAATGGCCGAACGGTGTTCTCGCCGGCCACGCCGGCGTCGAGCTTCGACGCGCTCGAGGCGCAGACCGGCAACGGATCGAGCGGTCAGTGGACCGCCGGCGACCCGCAGGCGAAGGTCAGGCTGTTCAACACCGGCCTGAAGTCGCAGGAAGGATTCCGCTTCGCCTACGCTCACTACGCCAACGCCCGTTTCCACGACGCCGTGTTCGTCAAGCTCGACGACGACATCGTCTTCTGCGACGTCGACAGGTTCGAGGCCTTCGTGAAGGACCTGGAAACGAGCGACGAGCTGAAGATCTCGAGCGCCAATGTCATCAACAACGGTGTCTGCGCCCATTACCAGGACAGGGCCGGATACTTCCACCGCGAACGGTTCGGCTTCGAGTACCCGAAGGACGGCACCTGCGGCAGGCTGTGGGAAAGCTCCGCGCTGTGCGAGCGGCTTCACCGGTACTTCCTTCGCCATCGCGACGAGATAATCGCCATCGCATCGGGCCAGCCGGCAAACACCGAACTGCCGCACGTCGACCGGTACTCGATCAACTTCGTCGGCTTCAGGTATCCGGTGATGATCATGATGACCTACCTATTCGCCATGTCGAAGGCCAAGGACGACGAGCTCCTGATGAGCGTGCTGCTGCCGACGGCCTTCGGCGTCAGGAAATACGTCTTCAATCACCTGGTGGTCTGCCACCTGTCCTTCTACAAGCAGGACGAGACGCTCGATTCGGCCGGGCTGCTCGAGGCGTACGGGAGCCTCTACTGAACGACGCCGCGGCCGAACCGCGCCCGGCGCGATGACGGCGCGGCGGCCAGAGGAGGCAAGCCCACCCAATGCGTGTCCTGCTCATCTCGCATCAGCTCGATTACTCCGGCGCGCCGCTGGCGCTGCTGGAACTGGCGCGCGCGCTGCGCGAGGCCGGCCACGAGGTGCACTTCACGTCGCTCGGTCCCGGCCCGCTGGGCGGCGAGTTCGTCGCCAGCGGCGTCAGGCCGTTTCAGCCGGGAGGCCGGCCGATCGATCTGGTCGTCGCCAACACCGTCGTGTCGGTGCCGGCGGCGCTCGCACTGGCGCCGTCGGCCGATCGGGTGCTGGCGTGGATCCACGAGACCGGCTTCTTCTTCCGCATCCTGCGCGCCAGCCCGCGCGACTACTCGCTCGACCGGCTGCGCTACGCGGCTTTCCCGGCGCGTTTCCAGGTCGACGAGTTTGCCCGGTGGATGCCGGCCGCAGAGCGGCTGCAGCTGCGCAACTGCGTGCGCATGCCACCTGCTGATATGGGCGCGGCGACGCCGGATCACTACGTCTGCAGCGGCAGGTGGGAGGCGAGAAAGAACCAGGCGCGGCTGCTCGAACTGGCCAGAGCCCTGCCGGCCGCGCCGACGATCTGGTTCGTCGGTGCCGACCGGCCGCCGAACTTGCCGCCCGGCGGCCATCGCTTCCTCGGCACGCTGTCGCCCGGCGAAGCGAAGCGGGCGATCGCCGGCTGCCGCGCGATCATCAGCGCCTCGCTGGCCGAGGCGCAGCCGCTGGCGGCGATCGAGGCGACGATGGCGGGGCGGCCGGCCCTGCTGAGCGACATCCCGGCGCACCGCGAACTGAAGCAGGCGATTGCCGACATCGTCCTGTTCGATCCGCGCAGCGTCGAGTCATTCGTCGACGGCTTCGCCGCCATCGAGGCGCAGTCGGTCGATCCGGCCGTGCGGCGCCGCCTGCAGGAGGCTGCCCAGCGGGTGTTCGGCCCGCAGGGCTTCGCGGAAAACGTCCGGCAGGTGCTCGGCCGCCTGCCCGTTGCCGGCGCAAGCTGATGGGCACCCGGAAAGCGGCGGCCAGGGAGGATCGGCCATGACGATCGCAGTGGTCGGCGCCGGCTTTTCCGGCGCCGTGGTGGCGCGTGAACTGGCGCAGGCAGGAAGACGGGTGCAGGTGTTCGAGTCGCGCCCCGATCCGGCCGGAAACTGTGCCACCCGGCGCGATCCGGACACCGGCGTGATGGTGCACACCTACGGACCGCACATCTTCCACACCAGCAACGAGGAAGTGTGGCGCTACGTCAGCCGGTTCGACCAGATGATGCCCTTCGTCAACCGCGTCAAGGCGGTCGCCGCGGGCCGCGTCTACCCGCTGCCGATCAACCTGCTGACGATCAACAGCTTCTTCGGCCGGACCCTGGGCCCGCGCGAGGCGGCCGAGTTCATCGCCGCCAACTGCGACAAACCGGACCGCGCGCCCGAGACGTTCGAGGAACAGGCGCTCGCCACCATCGGCCGTCCGCTGTACGAGGCGTTCCTCCGCGGCTACACGATCAAGCAGTGGGGGCTGTCGCCCGCCGAACTGCCGGCGAGCATCCTGAAGCGGCTGCCGCTGCGCTTCAGCTACGACGACAACTATTACGACAGCCTTTACCAGGCCATACCGAGGCACGGCTACAGCTACATCGTCGAGCGGATCCTCGACCATCCGGGCATCGAGGTCCGCCTCCGGTCGCCGTTCGACCGCGCGATGACGGGCGGCTTCGAGCACGTCTTCTACAGCGGCCCGATCGACCAGTGGTTCGGCTGCTGCGAGGGCAGGCTGGCGTACCGGACGCTCGACTTCGAGGTCGAGCGCCACGCCGGGGACTTCCAGGGCAACGCGGTGATCAACTACTGCGACCTCGAGGTGCCGTGGACGCGCATCAGCGAGCACAAGCACTTCGCGCCGTGGGAGCAGCACGAGAACACGGTGATCTACCGCGAGTACAGCCGGGCGCCGAAGGAAGGCGACGTGCTCTATTACCCGCTGCGCCACTCGCGCAACAGCGGGACGATCGCCGCCTACATGGAACTGGCCAGGCGCGAGGCGAACACGACGTTCGTCGGCCGACTGGGTACCTACCGCTACCTCGACATGGACGTGACGATCGCCGAGGCGCTGGCCGCCGCGCGGCGCCATCTGGGCAGATGAGCCTTGCCGCGCGGCCGGCTGCCGGCCGACGGCCGCGGGTTCGGTCGACCGCGCGCCATCCGCCAGCGATGCGTCACATCCTTTCGAAGTGAATGACCTGAGCCTCGAAGTGCTTCAGCCGGTTGGCGTTGACGAAGGCGCTCATGAAGCGCTCGGCCAGGTATCCGGGATACCTGCCGGCCTGGTAGCGGGCACCGGGCGCGTCCGGACGTTCGCCGATCGCCGCGTACACGGCGTCGATCACCTGAAACAGCTGCGTCGCGTAGAGGTCGAAGATCTCGCGCCGGCAGATCAGCATGTTGTTGCCGTAGAAACGGGTCTCGTCGCGCAGCGAATGGCCGTCGGCGCCGTACAGCGCGTCGAGCTGGCGCAGGAACTCGTGCCACTCGTCGCGACCGTGCGAGCGCAGATAGTCGTCGCCGATCGAGTTCGCCTGGTACAGGGCGCGCGGCACGATCAGGTCGTACTGGCCGAGCAGCCGCGCGATGGTCCTCGCCTGCCGCGGGTCGCCGAGCAGCGCGGCGTTCGCCCGGTCGAGCGTCGGCACGGTGAGCAGCGCGTAGCTGTGCAGCTCGGTGGGCACCAGGTTGAAGTAGCGGCGATAGTGGCAGAGACCGACGGCGTCGTCGCTGGTGTTCTTCCAGATCCAGTAGGTTGCCGTGAGCTCGCAGTACTGACGGTTCCGCGCCGCGATGTTCTCGCCGCTGTCGTCGCGCAGGGCGGCACCCGGCAGCGAGGCGCCGCCCACCGCGATGACGCTATAAAGCGGGCCCGGCGGCGTCGGCGCCGGCCTGTGTGAAACGACGAACATGCGCATCTTTCAGTCCGCGGCGAGAGTCCGAACCAGTGTACGGGGCCGCAGGCGCGGGCCGGCGGGCGATTCCCGTCCGCCCGGCGGTCATCTCGAGCTCGCAGGAAGATGAAGAAGATCGCCGCGCTGATGCCGGCCCGCAACGCCGCCGGCACGATCGCCGAAGCCGTCGAGTCGATGCTGTGGCAGGAGGTGCCGAGCGGCTGCCACTACGAAGTGCTGGTGCTCGACGACGGCAGCACCGACGACACCAGTGCGGTGCTCGAGCGGATCTCGGCGAAGCCGCACGGCCGCCGGCTTCGCGTCCTGCGCAACGAGGTGAACCTGGGCGTTTCGCCGTCGCGCAACCGGCTGATCGAGGCGGCCGCCGACGCGCAGTACTTCTTCGTCATGGACGCCGACGACATCGCCCTGCCGGGCAGGATCGTTGCCCAGGTCGAGGCGCTGGACGCCGGCCACGACCTGGTGGGCACCAACGTGTACAACTTCGGCATCATGTCCGGTGAGCGTCATTTCAGCCTGCAGCGCCTGCAGCACGTGGTGCTGGCGATGATCGACCAGCGGTCGTTCTGCCATCCGGCCGTCGCCTTCAACAGCAAGGTAGCGCGGATCGGCTACCGAAGGCCGCTCTGTGACTACGGCTTGCTGACCGATGTCCTGCTTGCCGGGCTCGACGTGACCAACATCGCGCGGCCCTACCTGATGTACCGCGTGCACCGCGGCTCGATTTCCAACAGCCTCGATGCGGCGCGTGTCGCGAGCCTCAGGCAGACGGTGTGCGCGATCCGGGCAGGTTACCTGGCGGCGCTGCTCGGCATCGACAGCGCCACCGCCGAGAGTTACTCGGACTGCATCGAAAGGAAGATCTTCCGGCGCGAATCGCCGGAGGATCTGGTCGTGCTCGACGGCCTGAGCGCGCGCGTCTGGCAGCGCCTCGGTGTTGGCGTCGACTTCCGGCGCGTCTGAAGTGAAGCGACCGCCGCGCTCGCCTCCGCTCGCCGGCGCCGCGCCCGCCGGCATTCGCGAGGCGATCGAACTGCACCGCTCGGGCAGGCTCGCCGAGGCGGTGGCCGCCTACCAGAGGATGCTGGCGGCGCTTCCCGACGAGCCGCAGCTGCTGCTCGGCTTCGGCACGCTGCTGCTGCAGGCCGGCGAGCTGCAGCGCGGACTGGCGCTGCTCGACCGGCTGCTCGCGGTGGCGCCGAACCACCCGGTGGCGCTGTCGAACCGCGGCAACGCGCTGCGTTCGCTCGGTCGAGCCGCCGAAGCCCTGGCCAGCTACGACCGCGCCATCGCCGCCAAGCCCGACTACGCCAGCGCCTACTACAACCGCGCCGCCCTGCTGCAGGAACTAAGGCGGTTCGACGAGGCACTACGCGACTACGACCGGGCGATCGCGCTGAGCCCGCAACTGGCCGACGCCCACTGGAACAAGGCACTGCTGCACCTCGTCCGCGGCAACTACGAGGATGGCTGGCGGCTCTACGAATGGCGCTGGCAGGGCCCGCAGAAGGACGAAGTCCGGTCGTTCGCGCAGCCGCTGTGGCTGGGGCGCGAGCCGCTGCAGGGCAGGCGGATCCTGCTGCACGCCGAGGCGGGGCTGGGCGACACGATCCAGTTCTGCCGCTACGCGCCGCTGGTTTCGGCGCTCGGCGCGCAGGTCGCCCTCGAAGTGCAGGCGCCGCTGCAGTCCCTGCTGGCCACCTTGAAGGGCGCGCACCGACTCGTCCGGCGCGGCGATCCGCTGCCTGAGTTCGACCTGCACTGCCCGTTGCTCAGCCTGCCGCTGGCGCTGAAGACGACCGTCGCCGCCATTCCCGCCGCCGTGCCGTACCTGTTCGCCGATCCGCAGAAGGTGAACGACTGGCGGCTGCGGCTTGGCGCCGCCGCCCGGCCGCGGGTCGGCCTGGCCTGGTCGGGCAGTGCGCTGTACAGCAACGACCGCGAGCGCAGCATGCCGGCTGGCCTGCTCGCCGAACTGCTGTCGCTGCCGGTCGAGTTCCACGTCCTGCAGAAGGAGGTCAGGCCGGACGACCTGGCGACGCTGCAGCGGCTCGGGCGCGTGCAATGGCACGGCGAGCGGCTGCACGAGTTCTCCGACACCGCGGCGCTGGTCGAACTGATGGACCTCGTCGTTTCGGTCGACACCTCGGTGGCGCATCTCGCCGGCGCGCTGGGCAAGGAAGTCTGGATCCTGCTGCCGTTCAACCCGGACCATCGCTGGTTGCTCGACCGCAGCGACAGCCCCTGGTATCCGACGGCGACCCTGTTGCGCCAGTCGCGTCCGGGCGACTGGCCGGGGGTGGTTACCGAGGCGGTGCGCCGACTGGCCGCCTTCGCCGCGCGGCACGAGCCGGATTGAACCGGTCAGTCACCCCACTTCTTCAGGTACTTCCCGTAGGCATTGATCCAGGGCGCGGACTCGAAGGCCAGTCCGTTGCTCTGGTGTGTCATGCAGATCGGCCAGGTGCCCAGGCGCAGTCCCGCCAGCCTCGCCGAGCGGCAGAAGTCGAGGTCGTAGAAGTGGAAGTCGAACAGCGGGTCGAAGCGCACCGAGCGCTCCAGCAGGGTGCGCAGGCGCGCGGCCAGGAACACGCCGTCGAGCAGTTCGCACTCGGCCGGCACCGGCCCGTAGGACGACACCCGGCCGAAGGGAGTCTTGCCGTGGGCGATCGCGCCGCTGAGGCTCTCACGGTCCTGCGGGCGGCCGGGCGCACTGACGTAATGCCAGGCGCGCTGGTTCGGCACGCGCCGGCGGTTTCCGGCCACACCGACGACGTCGAACGCCTCGAGGCCGGCGAGCACCCGGTCGGCCAGAAAGTAGTCGTCGATCCACACGTCGTCGTGGACGAACACGACCACCTGCGAGCGGTTCTGCGCCGAGATGCGCGCGTTGTAGACCTCCGGCAAGCCGGCGCGGTTCGACAGGGCGACCTGCAGCGAAAGGCGCCCGTCGGAGGCGAGCCGGCGCAGCGACACGCCCAGCGGCGAGGACTTCCAGAACTCCTGCTCGCCGAGCCGGCTGGCGGTGACGATCTCGATCATGGCGGCGTCTGCCTGCCCTGCCGCCAGGTTTGCCACATCTGCCACAGTGCGGACTCGAGGTTCGCCGCAAAGCGCTGCGCATCGAACAGCGGCGAGGCGCGAACGCGCTCGCGCAGGCCGGCGCGCAGCTCGGCCAGGCCGCGGGTGTCGGCGGCAAGCGCGACCGCCCTGGCGACGAACGACGCCTCGTCGTCGGCGACCCAGGCCGGCAGGCCGGCGGCATGCATCAGGCTGGCGCCCTGCCGCGCTATCAGCCGGTCGCCGGCGATGGTCAGCGTGGGCACGCCCATCCACAGCGCCTCGCAGGTGGTGGTGCCGCCCGGGAATGGCAGGGTGTCGAGCACGATGTCGACCTCGGCGTAAGCGGCAAGGTAGGCGGCGCGACCCGACGGCCCGTGCAGCGAGATCCGCTGGCGCGGGATGCCGAACGTCGCCAGCCGCTCGGCAAGCTGCGACTGCACCGCCGGGCTGGCGAGCTGCAGGCTCTGTACGCGCAGGCGCGAGCCGGGTACCGACTGCATCACCCGCCCCCACAACGCCAGCGTCCGGTCGTTCAGCTTGGCGAGGTTCTGGAAGCTGCCGAAGGTGACGGTGCCGCTGCGCGACGCCGGCAGCGGCGCGACCTCCAGGTCGGTATCGGGCGGCGTGAAGCACAGGCGGGTGTCGGGCAGGTACCAGATGCTCTCGGTGAAGTGGCCGCGGTGCTGCGCCGGCACGCTGACCTCGTCGGCGAGGAAGTAGTCGATCTGCGCCACGCCGGTGGTGGCGAAGTAGCCGAGCCAGCTCACCTGCACCGGCGCCGGCCTGAAGGCAAGCACCGGCAGGCGGTTGTTGGCGGTGTGTCCGGACAGCTCGAGCAACACGTGGATGCCGTCGCGATGGATCTCCTGCGCTGCCGCCTCGTCGGCGTAGCCGGCGAGCTGGCGCCAGCCGGCAAAGTACGGCTGCACGCGCCGGGTCAGGTCGTCGACGCGCGGGTTGGTCGGGTAGCCGATCAGCTCGACCCTGTTCGGGTCGAGCCAGGTCAGCACGCTTTCCAGGAAGTAGCCGACCGGGTGCATGTGGATGTCGCCGGAAATGATGCCGACGCGCAGGCGATGCGGATCGTCCTCGCAGGTCCACGACGAGCAGGGCGCGGTCGCCTTGCTGCGCACGATCTCGCCGTAGCGCCGCGCCTCCTGCAGGCAGTATTCGGGCGAATGCTCGGCGCTGTAGTTCAGCGAGAACAGCAGGTTGCTGCGCGCCTCGGTCATCTGCGGGAAGCGCTCGACGACCCGGCGCAGGCTCTGCTCGGCCTCGGCGAGGCGGTTGGTGTCGCGCAGGATGCTCGCCAGATTGACGTGCGCACCCGGGCTGCGCGGGTCGAGCGCAATGGCGCGCCGCAGGCTCGCCTCGGCCTCGTCGAGCCTGCCCTGGAATTTCAGCGCCACCGCCAGGTTGGACAGCACGCCGGGCCAGTCCGGCCGCAGCGCCAGCGCGCGGCGGTAGAACACCTCGGCCTCGGCGGCGCGGTCGGTCCGTTCGAGGATCAGGCCCAGTTCGTTCAGCGCCTCGGCGAAATGGGGATTCAGCTGCAGGGCCCGGCGCAGGCTGGCTTCGGCCTCGATCGTCTGCCCGAGCCGGTCGAAGACGAGGCCCAGCTCGAAGTGCGCCTCGGGTTCATCCGGTGTCAGGTGCAGCGCGCTGCGCACCGCCTGCAGCGCCTCCTGGAACCTGCCCTGCAGGCGCAGCGACTGGCTCAGCGCCTTCCAGCCCCAGGCGTCCTGCGGATAGCGCGCGGTGATCGCGCGGGCGGCCGCCTCGGCCTGGTCGTGCCTGCCCTCGCTCTTCAGCGCGATGAAGCGGCTCCTCTCATCCTGGCCTGGCTGGGCGGCTCCGGCGCCCGTGCCGGTGGGCGCTGCCTCCCAGTCGGCCGGCGCGGCGCCGGGAAAGAACTCCGGCTCGAGCACGTCGAGGCGGCGCTGCAGCGAGTCGACCGCATCGCCGGCAAGGCCGCGACGGCGCCCGGTCGCCAGCACGTTGCGCGCCTCGTGGTACTGGCCGGCATGGATCAGCGCATCGATGTAGCTGACCCAGGTCTGGCCGTCGCGCGGCTCGGCGTCCAGCGCTGTCTTCAGGTGCTGCAGCGCCTCCTGCATGCGGTTCTGTTCGAGCAGCAGCACGCCGAGGTTGTGGTTCGCCTCCGGATGGCGCGGCCGCGCGGCAAGCACCTTGCGATAGAGCTGCTCGGCCTCCTTCAGGCGCCCGCCAGCCTGGTGCGCGAGCGCCTGGTCGATGGTCTGGTCGATCGGCAGTGTCGGCATCTGTGTGCGCAAGGGCTGGCGAGGGGCCGATTATTCCGCAGGCGCGGCCTGCCGATCCCGCCACATGCCCCAGACCGCGTCCTCGAAGTTCCTGGCGAAGCGCCGGGCATCGAACAGCGGCGAGGCGAGCACGCGGCCGCGCAGTTGCGCCCGCAGCGCGGCCAGCGCCGCCGCGTCGGCGGCTAGCGCCAGTGCCCTGTCGACGTAATCGTCCGGCGAGCGGGCGATCCAGTCGGCCAGTCCGGCCGCGGCGAGCAGGCTGGCGCCTTGCAGACCGATCATCCGGTCGCCGGCCAGCGTCAGCGTCGGCACGCCCATCCACAGCGCCTCGCAGGTCGTCGTTCCGCCGGGAAACGGAAAGGTGTCGAGGATCAGGTCGACCTCGCGGTGCGCCTCCAGGTAGTCGTCGCGGGAGACGGGACCGTGCATCGACAGGCGATCGGCGGCGATTCCCAGGGACGCCAGTTGCCCGAGGAGCCGCCGGCGGACCGCCGGATCGGCAAGCTGCCGGTTCTGCAGCCGCAGCCGCGTGCGGGGAGCCGCGCCGAGCACGCGCGCCCACAGCGCCAGCACCGCATCGTTGACCTTGGTCAGGTTCTGGAAGCTGCCGAAGGTGACGTGTCCGCTGCCAAGCGCGGGCAGCGGCGCGACGGCGGTCTCGGTCGCGGGCGGCGTGAAGCACAGGCGCGTGTCGGGCAGGTACCAGACGCGTTCCGTGAAATGGTGCCGGTGCTGCAACGGCACGCTGACCGGATCGGCGAGCAGGTAGTCGATCTCGGCAACGCCGGTCGTCGCGAAATAGCCGAGCCAGCTCGCCTGCACCGGCGCGGGCTTGCGGGCGAACACCGGCAGGCGGCCGTTGGCGCTGTGTCCCGCCAGGTCGAACAGCACGTGCACGCCGTCGGCGTGGATCAGCTTCGCCGCCGTCGCGTCGTCCTGGCCGTAGAGCGGCGACCAGCGGTCGCAGTGCAAGCGGATGCGCTCGGTCACGCGGTCGGCCAGCCTGCGGGTGGGGTAGGCGATGACTTCGAGGCGCGAGCGGTCGACCTGCGCCAGCAGCCCTTCGAGAAAGTGGCCGACCGGATGCTCGCGCAGGTCGCCGGAGACCAGGCCGACGCGCAACCGCGGCGGCGTCGCTGGCGCGTTCCAGTTGGTGAATCCCGGCTTCGCCTGAAGCGTGGCGACGCGGCCGTACTGGCGCGCCTCCTCGAGGTCGTCGGCGACCGAGCGGTCGGCCCGGAAGTGATGGACGTAAAGCAGGGCGCTGCGCGCCTCCAGGTAATCGGGCCGCAGCTGCAGCGCGCGGCGGAAACCCGCCTCGCCTTCGTCCAGCCGCCCGATCGCGGTCAGCACGGCGCCGTGGCAGGCGTGCGCCTCCGCGTAGTCCGGGCGGCAGGCGATCGCCGCGCGGCAACTGGCCTCGGCCTCGGCCAGCCGGCCGCTGTCCCTGAGCACGACGGCAAGCGTGTTGTGCGCCTCGGCCAGCCTCGGACGCAGCCGGATGGCATGACGCAGGCTGGCCTCGGCCTCGGCGGGCCGCCCCGTCGCCTGGTAAAGGCGGCCGAGGTTGGCATGTGCCGCGACCAGGTCGGGTCGCCGACCAAGGGCCTCGAGAAAGCAGGTCTCGGCCTGCTGCAGCTCGCCGGCTTCCTGAAGCACCAGGGCCAGGTTGTTGTAGGACTCGGCATCGCCGTCGAGCCGCGCCGCGTTGCGCCACGCGCGAACCGCATCGTCGCGGTGGCCGAGGTCGCGCGCCGTGGCGCCGAGCGCCTTCCAGGCGAACGGATGCGCGGCATAGCGCCGGGTCAGCGCTTCGGCGAGCGCCGCCGCTTCGACCAGGCGGCCGCTGTTGTAATGCTCGACGAGCGCGCGCAGTTGCTCGACGGGGGGTTGGTCCGGCGCTGTCAAGCGATGGGCCTACACGAGGGAAGTCTGCGACGGCGTGCCGCGCTTCGGATTCGCCTAGGATAGTGGACTGCGCATCGCCGGCAGGAGCGCTGCCACCGGGCCGGTCGGCAGGCGGAGCCGGCGAATCGTCGGCGCGCGGAGCGGGTCGATCGAGGATGAACAGCGAACAGTCGCCAGGCAGGGCCGCGGATCCGCCGACGCATCGGGGCGGGCCCGGCGGCGCAGCGCCGCCGGCCGCCGGCGAGCCGCCGCGCGAGGCCTTGCTGTCGCTGCTCGCGCTGTACAACGCCGGCAGGCACGCCGAGCTGGAGCCGGCGACGCTGCGCACGGCCGCGCAGTACCCGCGTTCGGCCAAGCCCCTGCATCTGCTCGGCGCTTCGCGCCTGTCGCGGGGCCAGACTGCCGGGGCGGTCGAGGCGCTGCGATCGGCGCTGCAACGCGCGCCGGCCGATGCCGACATCAACAACCTGCTCGGCGTGGCGCTGTCACGCAGCGGGCAGCACGACGAGGCGCGCGCCTGCTTCGAGACGAGCCTGGCGATCGATGGCGGAAGCTACGAGACGCTGGTCAATGCCTCGGCGAGCGCCAACGCCGCCGGCGACGCCGAAGGCAGCCGGCGGCTCGCCGCGCGGGCGCTCGCCTTGCGGCCCGACGGCGTCGAAGCGATGCTCAATCTCGGCAACGCCCTGGTTGCCGCCGGCGAGGCCGACGAGGCCGACGACGTATACCGCCGGGCGCTTGCGCTAGCGCCGAACATGCCGGACCTGCACTTGAACCTGGGCAGCGCCTTGAGCCGGCGCGGCCGGCACGGCGAGGCTGCCGGGGTGCTGCGCCAGGCGCTCGCGCTGCGGCCGGACTACGCGGCGGCGCACCTGAACCTGGGTCGCGCGCTGCACGAGCTCGGCGACACCCGGGGTGCGCAGCGGCACTTTCGCGCGGCTTCGGACGCCGACCCCGGCCTGGTCGAGGCGCACAGCGCCTACCTGTTCTCGCTGGCGCACGATCCCGGCATCTCGCCGCAGGACGCGTACGCCGAGCACCTGCGGATTGGCGAGCAGCTGGAAGCGCCGTATCGCGCCGCCTGGCGCGACCACCCCAACGACCGCGATGCCGAGCGGGACCTGCGGGTCGGCTTCGTTTCCGGCGATCTGCACGAGCACCCGCTGGCCAACCTGATCGAACCGATCTGGCGGGCGATGCGTCGCGGCCGCCACCGCATCTACGCATACGCCAACGGCACCTGGGGCGATGCCGTCGAGGCGCGCCTGAAGGCCCTGACCGACCAATGGCTGCATGTCGAGAAAATGGGCGACCAGGAACTGAGCGAGCGCATCCGGGCCGACCGGATCGACATCCTGTTCGACCTGTCCGGCCACACGGCGCGCAACCGGCTGCGCGTGTTCGCGCGCAGGCCGGCACCCGTGCAGGTCACCTGGCTCGGCTACCCGGGCACCACCGGGCTTTCGGCGATCGACTACCGGCTGATGCGTGGGCACGAACCGAAGCGAGAGGCCCTGCAGGCGCAGTGCCGCGAAAGGATCATTCACTTCGGCGCACGCGCTTTCGAGCCGCCGCCGCAGTCGCCGCCGGTCAATCCGCTGCCGGCGTCGAGCCGGGGCTGGCTGACTTTCGGCAGCTTCAACCGGCCGAGCAAGCTGGGCGAAGGCGTGATCGCCCTGTGGAGCCGCGTGCTGCGGGCGCTGCCGCAATCGCGCCTGCTGGTCGCCGGGGTCAATGAACGGACACTCGGCGAGCGGCTGCTGGCGCAGTTCGCCGCGCACGGTGTCGCCGCCGGGCGGCTCGAGTTCCGGCCCCGAGCAGCGATGCGCGAGTACCTCGAAATGCACCACGACGTCGACATCGCCCTGGACACCTTCCCCTACACTGGCGGAACGACCACGGTGTTCGCCCTGTGGATGGGCGTGCCGGTGCTGACGCTGGCCGGCGAGTCGCTGCAGCAGAACCAGGCGGCCGCGTCGATCCGCGCGCTCGGCCTGGCCGACTGGGTGACCGAGAGCGAAGACGAGTTCGTCGATCGTGCCTGCCGGGCGGCGGCCGACCTGCTGTCGCTCGCGCGGATCCGCGGCGAGCTGCGCCCGCGGGCGCAGCGGCAGCTGCAGGGTTCGGCCGAAGTCGCGGTCGTCCAGTTCGACCAGGTGCTGCGCCTGATGTGGCGGCGCTGGTGCAGCGGGCAGCCGCCCGAAGGCTTCGTCGTGCAGGCCTGATGGGCGGCGGCCCGGCTGCCGGCCGGTGCCCGGCGCCGCCGCGCGGTCTACTTCGAAAGCAGCGCGTTGACTGCCCGCAGGTCGTCCTCGCTCAGCGCGCCGATCGAGGCCTTCAGGCTCAGGCCGCTGAGCAGGAACGAGTAGCGGGCCCGCTTCAGGTCGCGCTGCGTCGAGACGAGCTGGGTGGTGGCGTTCAGCACGTCGAGCAGGATCCGCACGCCGACGCGGTAGCCGAGCTGCGTCGACTCGAGCTGCGTGCGGGCGGACCGCTCGGCCGACTCGAGCGCCTGCACCTCCGCGAGGCCGAAGTTGACGCCGGTGAACGAGGCGCGCGCCGCGTTGGCGGCGCTGCGGCGGGCGGTCTCGAGGTCGCTCAGCGACTTGTCCTGCAGCGCCACCGCCTCGCGCACCCGGCTCTGCGTCAGGCCGCCGGTATAAAGGGGCATGGTGAGCTGCAGGCCGATGCTGCCGGTGTTGGTGCGGAACGAGCTTTCGCTCGTCTGCGTGCCGTTGAAACGATTGACGTTGTAGCCGGCGACCAGATCCACCGTCGGCTTGTAGCCGTCCTTGGCACGCTGGATCTCGCGCGTGGCGATCTCGCTCGATGCGCGGGCGATCTGCACGCCATAGTTGGCATCCTCGGCGCTCCGCACCCAGTTGTCGATCTCGTTGGGCTGCGGCAGCGTGAGCTTCGGGTCGCCGGCAAGCTCGGCGAGCACCTGTGGATCGCGGCCGACGATCGCCGTCAGTTCGTTGCGGCGGACCAGCAGTGTGCCGACGGCCACCTGCAGGGCGGCGACGATCTGGTCGTAGCGGGCCTGCGCCTCGTTGGTGTCGACGATGGTCTTGGTGCCCACCTCGAACTCGCGCTTGGCCTGCGCAAGCTGCTGCACGGTCGCCTCGCGCTGCACTTCGAGCGCGGTGACCTGGTCGCGCGCGGCCAGCACGTTGAAGTAGGCGTTGGCCAGCCGCAGCGCCAGATCCTGCCTCGCCTGCGCCAGCACGCTTTCGCCCTGCACGATCACCAGCTTGGCCTGCTCGAGCGCCTCCCAGTTCTGCGGCCGGTACACCGGCACGTTCAGCGACAGACCGCCGCCGTAGTCGCTGAAGTTGTTGTTGAAGCTCTGCGGACTGATCTCGTACCAGTACTGATTGGTCCGGCCGACCAGGTTCAGGTTGGGCAGCAGCGCCGAGCGCGCCTGCGGCTCGCGCTCGAGCGTCGCCATGAACTGCGCCCTGGCCGCCGCATACTGCGAGTCGTTTTCGAGCGCCTGCTGATAGAGCGCCAGCAGGTCGTTGCGCTGCATCGTCCGCGCCGCCTCGCGCAGCGGCGCGGACGGGTCGTCGAGCTTCGACGGGGCCTGCGCCAGCGACGGCATGGCGAAGGCCAGCGCCACTGCGCAGGCGATCGCCGCCACCGGCGCGGTTGGGAATGCCAGTTTGCGCGATGCCATCGCCGTCTCCATCGGGGTCGGTTGCTCGTGTTTCAGTAAGTGGCCATCTTCGGGTCGACCTGGCGCGCCCAGGCGTCGACGCCGCCGCTCAGGTTGTAGACGTCGGCAAAGCCCTGCCGCGCCAGCCACATCGCCACGTGCGCGCTGCGCGCGCCATGGTGGCAGATGCATACCACCGGGCACTGCGGATCGAGCTGGTCGAGCTGCGTCGGCAGGATCCGCATCGGCAGCAGCCGGCTGCCGGCGATCTGGCAGATCTGCTGTTCCCACGGTTCCCGCACGTCGAGCAGGTGCGGGGCAGGGCGCTCCGGATCCTGCAGCCAATGAGCGAGTGCCGGCGCCGAAATCGTCTTCATCAAAAGCGGAAAGCCGACGGCCGGCGCGCGTTGGCCAGCGGCTTGGCGACCGTCTCGAACAGCTTCAGCGTGTCGAAGGCCGACTCGGTCACGCGCGTGACGATCTGGGCCGACATCACCGGTGCTTGGCCTACGATCGCCGCCAGCCGGCCGCCGATCTTCAGCTGCGCGAGCATTTCCGGCGGCATCACCGGCAGGCCGCCGGAGACGATGATCACGTCGTAGGGCGCGCGCGCCTGCCAGCCGCGCGAACCGTCGCCGGTCTCGACGCGCGCGTTGTGCACGCCGTTGCGCTGCAGGTTGGCGGCGCCGAAGGCGGCCAGCAGCGGCTTGATCTCGACCGTGAGCACGTGCTGCGCCTTGTGCGCCGCCAGCGCCGCCATGTAGCCGGAGCCGGTGCCGACCTCCAGCACCTGCTCGTGGGCGCGGATGCCCAGCTCCTGCAGCAGCCGTGCCTCGACCTTCGGCGCGAACATACACTCCCCGGTATCGACGCCGTCGATCCGCAGCGGGATCTCCATGTCGGTGAAGGCGAGCAGACGGAAGGCGGGCGGCACGAACAGCTCGCGCCGGACCACCAGCAGCAGGTCGAGCACCGACTGGTCGAGCACCTCCCACGGGCGGACCTGCTGCTCGACCATGTTGCGGCGTGCCTGCTCGATGTCCAGCGACGGCAGCTCGGATGTCATCTGATCGACGGTCTCGTTCAACGTGAGGCGCGCGCAGTTTAGCAATCCGGCCGCGCGCCGTTCGGCGCTTCATTCCGCCGAATCGGCAGTTCATCGCCCTTTCACGGCGCTGGCGGCCGGCGCCCCGCGGCGGTCGGTCCTCGCCGCCGGCGGCCGTGGCGCGACGCTTACTTTCTGAAACATGGCCGGCGACGGCGCCTCAGTAAACTGCCGGCGACGCATTCTCGGACGCCGGAAGGCGCCAACGTCTTCTCATGGCTAACCGGATTGGACGGCCCGGCCTGATCGCCGCGGTCATCGTGGCGGTGGCGGCCGCCGCCGCTGCGTACTACTGGACCTCGCGCGACGCCAAGCAGGCACCGACCTACCGCTTCGCCAGAGTCGAGCGCGGGCCGCTGACCGCCACCGTGGCCGCCTCGGGCACGCTCAACCCGGTGACCTCGGTGCAGGTCGGCACGCAGGTCTCGGGCCAGGTCAAGGAACTGTTCGTCGACTTCAACTCGCCGGTGAAGGCCGGTCAGCTGATCGCCCGCATCGACCCGGAGACCTTCCAGTACCGCGTGCGGCAGAACGAGGCCGACCTGGAGGCGGCACGGGCGGCGGTGGCGCGGGCGCAGGTGTCGCTGGTCAACGCGCAGCGCGAACTGTCGCGGACCCGCGAGCTGGTGCAACGGGAGTTCGTCTCGCCGGCCGACCTCGACCGCGCGCAGGCGCAGTTCGACCTGGCGAAGGCGGAGGTCAACAACGTGCAGGCGGTGGTGGCGCAGCGCGCGGCGCAGCTGGCCTCGGCCAGGGTCGACCTGGCGCGCACCGAGATCCGTGCGCCGGTCGACGGCGTGGTGATCAAGCGCAGCGTCGACGTCGGCCAGACCGTGGCGGCGAGCCTGCAGGCGCCGGAGCTGTTCGTCATCGCCCGCGACCTGCGCGACATGCAGGTCGAAACCTCGATCGACGAGGCCGATGTCGGCCGCATGCGGGTCGGCCAGCGCGCGACCTTCACCGTCGACGCCTTTCCCGGACGCACCTTCAGCGGCGAGGTGCGGCAGGTGCGCAAGAGCGCGCAGACGGTGCAGAACGTCGTGACCTACACCGTGCTGGTCTCGGCGGCGAACCCGGACGGTCAGCTGATGCCGGGAATGACCGCCAACGTGCGCATCGTCACCGACACCCGCGAGTCGGTTCTGAAGGTCGCCAATGCCGCGCTGCGCTTCCGGCCGCCGGGCGAGAGCGCGGCACCGGCCGATGCCAGGGCGGCGGCCGAGGCGCCGCCGGCGGGCGGCGGGGGCGCGCAGATGCAGCAGTTGCGCGAGCGCCTGGTCGCCGAGCTGAAGCTCGACGAGGCGCAGCAGGCGCGGGTGCAGGCGATCTTCGAGCAGATGCGCGGCCGCTTCACGAGCCTGCGCGAACTGCCCGAGGAGGCGCGCGGCAAGGCGATGGCCACGGCACGTGCCGAGATGCGCGCCGGCATCGAGGAGGTCCTGAAGCCGGAGCAGAAGCCGCTCTTTGCGCAGATCATGGCCGAGGCGACCGGCCGCAGCGGCCAGGCTGGACGCGGCCGCCTCTGGGTGCTCGACGACGGCAGGCCGAAGGCGATCGACGTGCGCACCGGCCTCACCGACGGCTCGTCGACCGAGGTCAGCGGGACCGGCATCGACGAAGGGCGCGAGGTGATCAGCGCAATCCAGGGCGGCGCCTCGGCGGCGCCGGCCGCCAGGAGCGGCGCGCCGCGGATGTTCTTCTGATCGAAGAGAAGATGAACCTGATCGAAGTCGCCGGGCTGGCCAAGGACTACGTCGTCGGCGACACGGTCGTGCACGCGCTCGACGGGGTGACGCTGTCGATCGGCACCGGTGAGTTCGTCGCGGTCATGGGGCCGTCCGGCTCCGGCAAGTCGACCTTCATGAACGTCATCGGCTGCCTCGACCGCGCCAGCTGTGGCGAGTATCGGTTGGCCGGCGAGGACGTGGCGGCGCTCGACGCCGACCAGCTGGCGCTGATCCGCAACCGCCGCATCGGCTTCGTCTTCCAGCAGTTCAACCTGCTGGCGCGCACCTCGGCGCTGGAGAACGTCGAGCTGCCGCTGATGTACGCCGGGCTCGCCGCGGGCGAGCGGCACAGGCGGGCCGCCGCCCGGCTGGCGCAGGTCGGTCTGGACGACCGCGGCGGCCACCTGCCGTCGCAGCTTTCCGGCGGCCAGCAGCAGCGGGTGGCGATCGCCCGCGCGCTGGTCAACGATCCGGCGCTGATCCTCGCCGACGAGCCGACCGGCGCGCTGGATTCACGCACCTCGCTGGAGATCATGGCGCTGCTGCAGCAGCTGAACCGCGCCGGCATCACGATCGTGGTGGTGACGCACGAGCACGACATCGCCGCCTACGCCGGCCGCCTGGTCAGCTTCCGCGACGGCCGCGTGCGCAGCGACGAGCGGCAGACGCCGCGCGACGCGGCAGCCGACCTGGCGCGGCAGGACGCGCCGCGCGAGGCGGCGTAAGGACGGATTTGCCACGGATGAACACGGATGGACACGGATTTCTTCCTGCATTGCGGCAGACATGGCGATTGAATTCGAAGCGGCGACGCCCCTGAAGCGAGATTGAATTCGTGTTAATCCGTGTTCATCCGTGTGAATCCGTGGCTAATCCCTTGCCTTCATGAACGCCCTGATGGTCCTGCGCGTGGCGCTCAACGCGTTGCGCGTGAACAAGCTGCGCACGGCGCTGACGATGCTCGGCATGATCATCGGCGTGGCGGCGGTGATCGCGATGATCTCGATCGGCGCCGGCGCGCAGGAGCGGGTGCGCGACCAGTTGCGCAACCTCGGCTCGAACCTGATCCTGGTGCTGCCGGGTTCGACCACCGCCAGCGGGGTGCGGCTGGGCATGGGCGCGGCGCAGACCCTGACCGAGGAGGACGCGCGTGCCATCGCGCTCGAGGTCGAGGGCGTGGTGGTGGCTGCGCCGGCGGTGCGCGGCACCGGCCAGGTGGTCGCCGGAGCCGCCAACTGGTCGACCCAGTTCTTCGGCACCACCAACGACTACCTGGTCGCCCGCGACTGGCCGATCGCCTCCGGCCGCGCCTTCGAGGACGGCGAGATCTCCGGCGCCGGCAAGGTGGCGCTGATCGGGCTGACGACCGCGCAGCAGCTGTTCGGCGATGCCGACCCGGTCGACCAGGTGATCCGCGTGCGCAAGGTGCCGCTGACCATCATCGGCGTGCTCGAGCGCAAGGGCCAGAACGCGCTCGGCCAGGACCAGGACGACATCATCCTGATGCCGGTGTCCACCGCGCGGGCGCGCGTGCTCGGCCAGGCGCAGGGGAGGCTGCGGCGCGTCAACTCGATCTCGGTGAAGGTCGCCGACGGCGTCGACATGAAAGGCGTCGAGGACCGCATGCGCGAGCTGCTGCGCCAGCGCAGCCGCGTGCAGCCCGGCGCCGAGGATCCGTTCACCATCCGCAACCTGACCGAGCTGCTGCAGGCGCAGGAGGCGGCCAGCCGGGTGATGACGCTGCTGCTCGGTGCCGTGGCCTCGGTGAGCCTGCTGGTCGGCGGCATCGGCATCATGAACATCATGCTGGTCAGCGTCACCGAGCGCACGCGCGAGATCGGCCTGCGAATGGCGGTCGGCGCCCGCGGCCGCGACATCCTCAAGCAGTTCCTGGTCGAGGCGATCACGCTGTCGATGATCGGCGGACTGCTCGGCGTGCTGCTCGGCGTCGCCGCATCGGTGGCGATCGCACAGTTCGCCGACTGGCGGGTGGACGTTACCTCGCAGGCCGTGCTGCTGGCGGTCGGCTTCTCGGCGGCCGTCGGCGTATTCTTCGGCTTCTATCCGGCGCGCAAGGCCTCGCGGCTCCTGCCGATCGAGGCGCTTCGCTACGAGTGAGCAAGATGCGGCCGCCATCGGGCGCGTTCCGACGGCGGGCGGGGGACTTAATGATCCGGCTGGCGATTTTTCTTGGCCTGGGCCTGCTGCTGGCGGCCTGCAGCACGCTGCCCGGGCCGCGCTCGTTCACCCTGTCGCCGGCCGAGATCGAGCGGCAGATCGAGGCCGACCTCGGCGCGACCTTCGAGATGTTCCGCGGGCTCGACGTGCGTCGGCCCGAGGTGGCGCTGATGCCGGTGTCCGACCGCCTGCAGCTCACCTGGACTGTCCGCGTGCCGGACGGCCCGACCAGCTCGCCGCTCGGCGTGTCGGTTGCCCTGGCCGGCAAGCCGGTGCTGAACGCGGCGCGCAACGGCGTCAGCCTGACCCAGGTCACGCTCGAGGACGTTCGCATCACCGGGGTGCCGGTCCTGTTCAGCTTCGGGCTGGCGCAGCTCGGTGAGCGCAAGGGCGCCAGCCTGCCCGACCTGCCGCTGATCGTGCTGCCACCCGAGCAGATGACGCGGCGTCAGGTGGCCTACGGCGCCACCGGGGTGGCGGTCACCTTCAGCGGGCTGCGCGTCGACCTGGAACCGAAGTAGCGCCCGGGAGTTGCTGTTGGACTGGTTGCTCGCGCTCAAGGCCCTGCTGCTCGGCGTCATCGAAGGTCTGACGGAATTCCTGCCGGTTTCCAGCACCGGCCACCTGATCGTCGCCGAGGACCTCGTCCGCTTCCGCATCCCGACGCGCGAGGCCTTCATCATCGCCATCCAGGGCGGCGCGATCCTCGCCGTGTGCTGGGAGTACCGGCAGCGGCTGGCCCGCTTCGTGCTCAACCTGCGGCGCGACGCGCGCGAGCAGAAGCTGGCGGTCAACATCGCGGTGGGCTTCCTGCCGGCGGCGCTGGTCGGCGTGCTGGCCAAGAGCACGATCGAGCGGTTCCTGTTCAAGCCTTTGCCGGTCGCCACGGCGCTGGTGATCGGCGGGCTGGTCATTCTCTGGGCCGAGGCGCGCCACAAGCGCCGCTACGGCGAACTGGATCTCGCCGGCGGCCGGCGTGCGCGTGTCGAGTCCCTCGACGACATCCGCCCGTGGGACGCGCTGCGTGTCGGCGCCGTGCAGTGCCTGGCGCTGATCCCGGGGACCAGCCGCTCCGGCACGACGATCATCGGCGGGCTGCTGCTCGGCTTCTCGCGCAAGGCGGCCACCGAGTTTTCCTTCTTCCTCGCCATCCCGACGGTGATCGGCGCCAGCGTCTACTCGGGCTTCAAGGCGCGCGAGCAGTTCGTCGCCGCCGACCTGCCGCTGTACGCGATCGGCTTCGTCGCCGCCTTCGCCGCCGCGCTGGCCTGCGTGCGCTGGCTGCTCGCCTACATCAGCCAAAACGACTTCCGGCCGTTCGCCTGGTACCGCATCGTCTTCGGCGCGGTGATCCTGCTGACCGCCTACGCCGGCTGGGTCGACTGGACCCAGTGATGGGCGGCTGCCCCGGCTGCCGTTTCGCGGCTGGCCGCGGCCCATGAGCACCCCGGCGCGGCAGTTGCAGCAGGTCGCCGCGACCGGCAGCGCCGTCGTGATGGCGGTCGGCATCGTCCTGTTCGGCTGGCCGACCTTCACCGTGCTCGCCCTGTACTGGCTGGAGAACGTGATCATCGGCGGCTTCACGGCGCTGCGCATCCTCGCCGCCGGCGGCGCAACCGGGCGCTACGGGGAGTCACTGGCCACCACGGTCTTCTTCTGCGTCCATTACGGGCTGTTCTGCGCGGTGCACGGCATCTTCGTCGCCACGCTGTTCGGCGGCATCGATGCCGTCGGCGGGTTCGTCGAGCCGCTGTTGCTGATGATCGGGCGCATCGCCGGCGACCGCATCGGACTGCTGGTCGTGGCGGCGATGGTCGCCGCGGCGGCCATCGATGCCTGGCAGGCGATGGCGGCCGTCGATGCCGACGACGCCCGGGCGGTGCGCAGCATCATGGCCGAACCCTATGGCCGGATCGTCGTGCTGCACGTGGTGCTGATCGCCGGCGGCTTCCTGATGGCGGCGCTCGACCTGCCCTCGCTCGCCGCGCTGCTGCTGGTGGCCGTCAAGCTGCTCCACGACCTGCGCCTGCTTCGGCGGCGAACGGCGCAGCCGAAGCAGGGCACAGCCGGCGACGCGGCGCCGCCCTGACGGGGCGCCGCGCGCGGCCCTAGCGGCGCACGAACACCAGGTCCCACACGCCGTGGCCGAGCCGCTCGCCGCGGGCGTGGAACTTGGTGGTCGGGCGCGCTGCCAGCGGATTGTCCGGCGACGGCGCGAAAGCCTCGTGCAGGTTGGCGAGCAGCGGCTCCGCCGCGAGCACCGCGAGCATCTGCTGCGCGTAGTGCTGCCAGTCGGTGGCGCAGTGCAGGTAGCCGCCGGGCGCGATCCGGCTGGCCAGCAACGCCACGAAGGCCGGCGCGATCAGCCGCCGCTTGTGGTGACGCGCCTTCGGCCACGGGTCGGGGAAGAAGACGTGCACGCCGGCCAGCGAGTCGGCCGGGATCATGTCGCGCACCACCTCGACGGCGTCGTGCTGGACGATGCGCAGGTTGGCGAGCTTCAGTTCGTCGGCGCGCCGTGCCAGCGCGCCGATGCCGGCGGCGAACACCTCGACGCCCAGGAAGTTCACCTCGGGGCGCGCCTGTGCGATCGCCGCGGTGGTCTCGCCCATGCCGAAGCCGATCTCCAGCACCGTCGGCGCATGACGGTCGAAGGCGGCGTCGAGATCGAGCGGCGCCGGGCGAAACGCAATCGCCAGCCGCGGCAGGATCTCCTGGAAGGCGCGTCGCTGCGCCTGGGTCACCCGGCCGCGGCGCAGCGCGAACGAGCGGATGTGGCGATGCGGCTGCGCAGCCGCGTCCGCATTGCCTTCGTGCTGCGGCCGGTCAGTCGATCGCGCGGTCACGCGGTGACGGTCGGCTCGATGCGCACTTCGAAGTTCACCGAGTTCGACATGAAGCAGTTGGCGTGCGCCTTCTCGTGCAGCGCCGTCGCGCGCTCGACCTGGGCCGGATCGGCGATCCTGACCTGCGGTCGCAGCACGATCTCGACCATCCGCATCCTGCCGTCGCGCACGGCGAGCCTGCCGGTGCCGTGGTCGGTGTAGGAGGCGACGCCGATGCCCGAGCGCTCGCACACGGCGAGGTAGGTCAGGTGATGGCAGGCCATCAGCGAGGAGACCATCAGCGTCTCCGGGTTGTGGCGGCTCTCGTCGCCGTTGAACACCGCCGGCGAGGAGCCGTCGATTGGCGCCTTGCCCGGAAACTCAATGGTGAAGCTGCGCTCGAGCTTTGGCTTGCCTTCGGCTAGCGTCGTCTTGCCCGTCCAGCGCAGGTCGCCTTCGAAGAGGTGCTCGTGAGACATGGTCGATGGGAAACGTGTGTGCCGGGGCTGCCGGCAGGACAGCGCAGTGGGAGGCTGGAGCGGGCGAAGGGAGTCGAACCCTCGTCATCAGCTTGGGAAGCTGAGGTAATGCCGTTATACGACGCCCGCGGCGAAGCAGCGATTCTAGCGAAGCGCCGGCTCGGGCCGCCGGCCGCGCCGGGCCTTGGCCGGTCAGGCCGTGAAGCCGATCTTCTTGTGCGTGCCGTCGCAGAACGGCTTGTTGCCGCTGGCGCCGCAGCGGCACAGCCAGGTCTTGTCGCCGCAGACGTAGCGCTGACCGTCGGCGGTGGCCAGTTCGAACCAGCCGTCGATGCGCAACGGGCCGTTGGCTATCGGCACGAGCACCAGTTCGCCTTCGGCGGCGTGGGTCGACGGCTCGGGCGGGCGGACGCAGCGGCCGTGATCGGCGAAGCCGGTCTTCGCGTGACTGCCGTCGCAGAACGGCTTGTTGCCGCTGGCGCCGCAGCGGCACAGCGCCACCCGGGTGTACTCAGCCGGCGGCGCGCCCACTGTCGCCGCGTACTGGATGCGGCCGCGCAGCCCCAGCGGGCCGTTTTGGTTGAGGCGGGCCTCGTTGGCCGGCGATGCGTTCTCGTCGTTCATCTGGTTCCGATTACCGCTGTCAGAGCCCCAGGCAGACGTACTTGATGACCAGGTACTCGTCGATGCCGTACTTCGAGCCTTCGCGGCCGATGCCGGACTGCTTCACGCCGCCGAACGGCGCCACCTCGTTCGAGATGATGCCGGTGTTCACGCCGACCATGCCGTACTCGAGCCCCTCGGCGATGCGCATTACGCGGCCGACGTCGCGCGAGTAGAAGTACGCGGCCAGGCCGTACTCGACGGCGTTGGCCGCCGCCAGCGCCTCGGCATCGGTGCTGAACCTGAACACCGGTGCCACCGGGCCGAAGGTTTCCTCGCGGGCGACGATCATCTCGGCGGTGACGTTGGCCAGCACGGTCGGCGTGTAGAAGGTGCCGCCGCGTTCGTGCCGCGTGCCGCCGGTGACCACCCGCGCACCCTTGGCCACCGCATCGGCCACGTGCGTCTCGACCTTGGCCAGCGCGTTGGCGTCGATCAGCGGGCCCTGCTGCACGCCGGACTCGAAACCGGACCCCACCTTCAGCTGTGCCGCCTTGGCTGCCAGCTTCTCGACGAAGGCGTCGTAGATGTCGGCGTGGGCGTAGAAGCGGTTGGTGCACACGCAGGTCTGGCCGGCGTTGCGGTACTTCGAGATCAGGGCGCCGTCGACCGCCGCATCGAGATCGGCGTCGGGGAAGACGATGAACGGCGCATTGCCGCCGAGTTCCAGCGACAGCTTCTTCAGCGTCGGCGCGCTCTGCTGCATCAGGATGCGGCCGACCTGGGTCGAGCCGGTGAAACTCAACTTGCGCACGGTCGGCGAGTCGCACAGCAGCTTGCCGACCTCGATCGAGCGGGCTTCGTCGGCCGGCAGCACGTTGAACACGCCGGCCGGGATGCCGGCACGCTGGGCCAGTTCGGCCAGCGCGAGCGCCGACAGCGGCGTCTGCTCGGCCGGCTTGACCACCACCGTGCAGCCGGCGGCCAGCGCCGGCGCGCACTTGCGGGTGATCATCGCGTTGGGGAAGTTCCACGGCGTGATGGCAGCTGCCACGCCGATCGGCTCCTTGAGCACCAGCAGCCTGCGGTCGGCCTGGTGGGTCGGGATCAGGTCGCCGTAGACGCGCTTGCCTTCCTCGGCGAACCACTCGACGAAGCTGGCGCCGTAGGCGATCTCGCCGCGCGACTCGGCCAGAGGCTTGCCCTGCTCGGCGGTCATCAGCTGCGCCAGGTCTTCCTGCGCCGCCATCATCAGTTCGAACCACTTGCGCAGGACGACGGCGCGCTCCTTGGCGGTCTTCGCGCGCCAGGCCGGCATCGCCCGCGCGGCGGCGTCGACGGCGCGCTGCGCGTCGGCGGCGCCGCAGTTGGCCACCTCGACCAGCAGCCCGCCGTCGGCGGGATTGCTGACGTCGAACTTGCCGTGCGCGCCGTCGCACCAGGCACCGTCGATGTAGGCCTGCGCACGTACCAGCGCCGGATCGCCCAGCTTCGGCAGGGCCGAGACTCGCTGCAGCATGGTGTCCTCCTCGGTGTTTGTCGAAGGATACCGCCGGCGGCCGCGCGCTATTCTTGCCGCGGCCCCCGGCGCACCAGGCAGACCGATGCGTTTCGATTCCCTGAATGCCGATCTGCGGCGCTGGCTGCAGAGCTCGCTCGACGCCGGCCACGACGGCGAGGCGCTGCTGCAGGCGCTGCGCGCTGCCGGCTACGACGACGGCTTTGCGCGGCAGGCGGTCGAGGCGGCGCTGGCGCGGCTGCGCCGCTCGGCGGCAGCGCCGGAACCGTCGCGCGGGTTCCTCGCGCCGTTCGCCGTCCCGGCCAACACGGTCCGGATCGGCGATCGCGCGGTCGAGATCCTGATGACCATCGGCTCGCCGCGCATCGTGCTGTTCGGCAACCTGCTGTCGGGCGAGGAGTGCGAGCAGATGATCGAGGCGTCGCGGCAGCGGCTGCAGCGCTCCACCGTCGTGAACGCGGCCACCGGCGCCTACGACGTGCACGCCGACCGCACCAGCAGCGGCACGCACTTCGAGCGCGGCGAGACGCCGCTGGTGGCGCGCGTCGAGCAGCGGATCGGCGAGCTCATCGGCTGCCCGGCGGAGCACGGCGAGCCGCTGCAGGTGCTGCACTATCCGCCGGGTGCCGAATACAAGGCGCACTACGACTACTTCGACCCGGCGCAGCCGGGCAACGACAGGGTGCTGGCCGCCGGCGGCCAGCGGATCGCCACGGTGGTCATTTACCTGAACGACGTCGAGGCAGGCGGATCGACCGTCTTTCCGACGCTCGGGCTCGACGTGCTGCCGCGCCGGGGCGCGGCCCTGTACTTCGCCTACACCAGCGAGTCGGGCGAAACCGACCCGCGCACGCTGCACGGCGGCAGCGCGGTGGTGGCAGGCGAGAAGTGGATCGCCACCAAGTGGCTGCGCCAGCGCCGCTACGGCGCGCTGGTCAGCTGAGTCAATCTCTGGCGGGCAAGGCCGCTGTCGGTCTGCGGTCGGTCAGGGCTGCAGCAGACTGCCGACGGCCGAGGCGATCGACGCGTCGGCCACCGGCTGCGTGTACTCGCGATCGAAGGTCTCGAAGGCGGCGCCGCTGATCTGCTCGCGCAGCGACGGCTCGCGCAGCAGCCGCGCGCAGGCGTGGGCGAAGTCGGCCGGATGGTCGGCGATCAGCAGTTGCCTGCCGTTCTCGACCTTCAGTCCCTCGCAGCCCTTGGTCGTCGAGACCACCGGGCAACGGTGCGCGAAGGACTCGATGATCTTGACCCGCGTGCCGCCGCCGAACCGGATCGGCGCGATCGACAGCGACGATCGCATGTAAGAGGGCGCGCAGTCGGCGACATCGAAGGCGAAGCGAAGCCGGTCGTCCTGCTGCAGGCGTTTCACCATCGCCCGGCTCGCGTCTGACGCCGGCGAGCGGCCGACCGCGTCGAGGCGTACGTCCGGCTCCATGCGATGCAGGATCGGCAGCACCTGGTCGGCGAAGAACGCCAGGCCGTCGGCGTTGGGCGGATAGTTCAGGTTGCCGACGAACAGCAGCCGCCGGTCGTCGGCCGTCGGTGCCGCCGCGGCGGGCGCAGGACGGCGTACGACGTTCGGCACCACCGCGAAGCGGCTGCAGCCGGCCGGCCGTTCGAGCGGCGAGCAGCCGATCACCAGGCGACACTTGTCGATGCACCGCGCGAAGTCCACGCGCAGCCGCTCGAGCTGCCCGGCAGGCACTGCGGCGACGGCGGCAGCTGGCGCGGCATGCCGCAGCGGCCCGGGAAGCTCGTCGATGTCCCAGACGATGCAAGGGTGCGCGACGTTCTGCACGAAGTCCTGGAAGCGGAACACGTGCAGCACGTCCGCCGACGTCAGGCGCCCGACGAGCCGCGCCTTCAGGCCGGAGCGGTCGTCGTTGACGAGCGACGGGTAGAAGCTGGTGATCGAGCGGCACAGCGCGCCCAGCGCAGCGATGCGCGCCAGGTCCGGGTTGTCTGCCGTCGGCATGAACCAGAGGTCGACCGCCATCAAGCGGCTGTACGCCAGGACAGTCGCGTAGGCGCGCTGTTCCCAGCCGGTGCCCCGCGGATCCGGCGTGCAGGCACTGACGAACAGCAGGTTCTTTCGGGATTCCATGTCGCGATTCTGGCCGCCGCGCCAAACAAAAAGGGCGGGGGATCTCCCCGCCCTTGCCGATGCGCTGTGCGCGCCGGATCAGGGCACCGGCACGAACGGTGCCGGGAAGCCGGGCACCACCACGCGTGCCGGGAAGGACATGCCGTAGTAGACGTTGGTCTGGGTGTTGTTGATGCGCAGGAACTGGCGGGCCAGCATCGGCAGGCCGTTCTCGCTGGGCACCGTCAGCGAGCCCCAGCCGGCGGTGAAGCCGTTGGCGACGTTCGAGCGGGCCACCGAGCCGAAGGTGGCCGAGTCGCTGGCGGAGGTGTTGTTCACCCCCACCACCGTCACCTCGCCGCAGATCGACAGCGAGGTCGGCGTGCCCGGCGAGATCACGATGTCGTCGATCACCGTCGGCGTCTCCTCGCGGTCGTAGAAGGCCACTGCGTTCACCCCCAGCCGCGCGCAGATCTGCCAGGGCTGGCCGCCGTTGGCCGCATTGCCCAGCTCGGTGTTGTCGGCGGTGAAGTAGATGTTGCCGTCCGAGGTGGCGTTGCGCACGATGGTGTTCGGCGTGCCGTACTTGACCGCGGCGAAGTAGCGCCGGGTCGGGAACGAGACGACCACGTCGGTCTGCGCCCCCAGCGAGGCCTCGTTGTAGTACTCGGCGGCGATCTCCTGCGCGGCGATCGCATCGGACAGCGCGCGGGCCTGGCAGAACGGGCAGATCGGCAGATCCGGCAGGTACGGGGTGGACAGGTCCGGCAGGTCGTAGCGGGCGCCGACGATCGCCGGCGAGGCGCCGCGCAGCAGCGGATCGGCGGTGTTCGCGTTGGCCTGCGCCACGCTCAGCGGCACCGAGCGCTGGTCCCAGTACACCAGCCGGCCCGGCCCCGCCTCGCCGGCGGCATCGCGCGCCTCGATGGCCGCCGCCGCACCCGAGTAGGCGACGATCCGGTTGACGTTGATGATCGACCAGTTGGCCATGATGCCGGTGGTCGGCGGCGCCATGTAGTCCGAGGCGTTCTCGTGGGTGAGCGCGGTGAGCACCGAGGCGGTGCACGGGGCCACCGCCTTGACGTGCTTGGTGGCGGTGTACAGCGCCCGCTGGTCGCTGCCGGGCGAACCCTGCACGATGTCGGCCATCGTCAGGATCTCGATGTAGCCCTCGCGCGTCTCGGCCACCCCGCCGGCGGCCGGCGTGCGGCTGGTGATGAAGGCACCGTTGACGTTGGCCGGCAGCGTGCACGACTTGTCGGCCGTGTCCAGCCGCGAGCGGCCATCCGATCCCTGCGCAATGCCGGCCGTCCACACGTCGCCGGGCGACAGGAACACCTGGAAGTCGTAGACGTCGTCGGAGTTCGACGCGCCCCGGAAACGCACCTTCAGCACCTTGCCGTTGACCGTGTCGGTGTTGACGATGCTCACCGCCGTGACGTTGCCCTCCTGCGTGCTGAAATACGGCACGTACTGGATGTGACCAATGCCCTTCGGGTTGAAGGCCAAGGCGCCGGTGGCGGCTTCGGCACCGAGCCACGAAACGATGTTCGAGGCAAAGACCGAATTGTTCTCGCTGCCGATGTACGAATTGTCGTTCCAGTTGCTGTCCATCACGACGAGTGCCTGGCCGGCTCCGACTGTGTAAAGCCCGGCCAGGCCGTTACTGAATAACAATTCGACACCGCCGCCACTTCCCAGGACGCTGCCGCAGACGTTCTGCACAGTCCCGACACCGGTCGTGAGCGGGTTGCTGACCAGGCTCGTGCCAATGGCGCCTGAACAGTCAGGCGTGTACGTTCCCCCGACCAGGCTCATGAGCGACGAGTTCCAGTTCGTCCAGCCGCTGTTCTCCCCGATCAGAACGACCTTGCCGCCCCCGGTCAGATAGCTGGTCAACGCCGAGATCTCGGGCGCTGAAAGCGAATTGTCGAGTTCCTGGTCGATCCAGATGGCGTCATAGAGCATCAACTGAGCGAGACTCGAAAAGTCCGCCGTCGACGTCAACGTGTGTTGCCCGAGGAATGTCGCCGTGAAGCCTGACCATGACGAGCCGCCCAGTACGTTGGACGTGTATGAACCCTGCGGCGTCTGGTTGAGGATCGAAGCAGCCTGAGCCAGCGGTGTCGCGAGCATGCCGGCGATGGCGCTAGCGATTAGGGTCTTCTTGAGCATTCCGATTCCTCCGAGACGAACGATACGAACTGCAACAAAGGCAACAACTCATTACGCGAAACGCATGGTAGTCCGCGAATGCGGGAGGCGGAGGAAACCAGTGCCGCTCGACGTCGGCTGTACGCAACAGACCGGAAGCATCCGCCGGGTGTTCGGCGAGGTCGGTGGCCCGGAGGTCGAGAATCGACCGTAACGCCCAGCGGCCGATTCGACGACTGTGTCAGGCGGCCCCGGCCGGCACCAGGAGGGCGCCATCCGGTAGTCGTCCGACGTTGTGCGAACAAATGGTGGGTCGTGAAGGACTTGAACCTTCGACCAACGGATTAAAAGTCCGCTGCTCTACCGACTGAGCTAACGACCCGTCCGGGATGTGCGGCCCCGACTTTCCGGCCGGCACGAGGAGGAGGGTGGATTATCCCGATCGCTGCAGGGGCCGTCAAACCGACGGCGCGGGCTTCAGCCGCTTCGATCGACGCGCCACTGCTGGTACTTGAGCGCCGCCACTGCGCCGGCGACGATCGAGGCAACGGCCAGCAGCGAGCCGACGGCCAGCGTCGAGATGCCGGTCAGTCCCTGGCCGACGGTGCAGCCGAGCGCGGTGACACCGCCGAAGCCCATCAGCACGGCGCCGACGATGTGGTTGGCGGTGTCCTCGGTGTCGCGGAAGCCTTCCCAGCGGAACTCGCCGGTCGCCAGCGCAACGACGGCCGCGCCCGCGATGATGCCGAACACTCCCGCCACGCCGAGCGTCAGCACGTTGCTGCGGTCGCTGAAGAACATCAGCCAGTCCAGTGTGTGGGCGATCGGTGCGACGTAGGTGAGCGACTCCATCCGCCCCGAGTAGGTGCCGACGAATGCTTCCTCGAGCGTGCGCGGGTGCTCGAGCAGGTGGCCGACGTGGCCCGAGACGTACCAGACGCCGACGATGACGCCGCCGACGGCGAGCCCGGTCAGCACGTTGCCGGCGTTGCGGAACTCGCGCGAGGCCAGCGCCAGGACGGCGAGCAGCCCGCCGATCGCCAGCCCGGCGCCGAGGTGCCAGGCGGCCAGCGACGTGCCGCTGGCACGGGCGAGCAGCGCCGGCAGGTCCTGCCGGCCGGCGAGCGAGACCTGCAGCGGTTCGATCACGCCGACCCGCACCACGGCCAGCGCGCCGCGCAGGGCGACGTAGGCGGTGAGGCCGAGCACCAGGAACACCACCAGCGCCTTGAGGCTGCCGGCGCCGACACGCACCAGCGTGCGGCTGCTGCAGCCGCCGGCCAGCACCATGCCGAAGCCGAACAGGCAGCCGCCGAGCAGGTAGGAGGCGACCAGCAGCTGCGGCCCGGTGTGGAACGAGTCGGCCATGTCGATCAGGCCGGCGGCGGCGAGCGACTGCGTGCCGAGGATCGCCACGGCGATCGCCAGCAGCCATTGCCTGAGGCGCGTCGAGTCGCCGAAGTTGACGAGGTCGGCCAGCGCGCCCATCGTGCAGAAGCCCGAGCGCTGGGCCACCGCGCCGAAGACGAAGGCGAGCGCGAAGGTCGACCACAGCACGGTCGAGCGGATGCCGGCCAGGTCTGCTTCGGTGATGGGCATCGACGGGTCGGGCGCTGCCGCGACCCGGGCGGCCGCGGCAGCGCAGTCATCCTAAACGGAAGCCGGCCTCAGGCGGGCTCGCCGGCCCGCCGGCGGGCTACTTGCGGCCGAGCACCTTCAGGCGTTCGCCGGCGACCTTGGCGGCTTCGGTGTCGGGATGTTCGGCGATGATCTTCTGCAGCGCCGTGCGGGCGCGCGCCGTGTCCTTCAGCTCGATCT
Organism: Burkholderiales bacterium; assembly: GCA_016716275.1. Classification (GTDB taxonomy): domain Bacteria; phylum Pseudomonadota; class Gammaproteobacteria; order Burkholderiales; family Burkholderiaceae_F; genus JADJWR01. The sequence continues at coordinate 719,632 of JADJWR010000001.1, forward strand.
GGCTGGCAGCGATGTTCAGCAGCGCGTCGGGAACACGCGGCGAGTCGGGGTAGCGGTCGACCACCGCCTGCTGCGCGGCGACCGCCCCCCGGTAGTCCTTCAGGCTGTACAGCGAGTTGCCGAGCCAGTAGCTGGCTGCCGGCGCGTAGGCCGACTTCGGCCAGCGGGCGAGGAAGGTCTGCAGGCTGCCCGCCGCGCTGCGGTAGTCGCCGCCGCGAAACTGCTCGAGCGCCGCGTCGTAGGCCGCCTGCTCCGCCCGGTCGACGGTGGCCGGCTTGCCGTCGACGGTGGTGGCAACCGGCTCGAAGCTCTTCAGTCGAGAGTCGAGATCGCCATACAGGTCGCGGTTGCGCTTCTGCAGGGTGGTGATCTCGTTGGTCAGCGTCTCGACCTGGCCGCGCAGCGTGGCGATCTCCCGCCGCTGCGCATCGACGGTGTTGGCGAACTCCAGCTGCGCCCGATTGGCGGCCTCCAGCCGCTCGAGGCGCGCCGCCAGTTCGACGTCCTTTTCGCGCAGCCGGTTCTCCATCTCGGCCACCTTGGCGCGCAGGTCGAGGATCGCCTTGCGTGCCTCGTCGTCGCCGAACAGCGCGTACGCCGGCGCGCTCAGCGCGCCGCAGACGAGCAGCGCAGCGCCCAGCCGTGTCGTGGTCGTGGCGACCGCCCGGTACCGATCAGCGATCACGGCTTGTCGGCTACTTGTAGTTGAGGTCGGCGCGGCGGTTCTCGGCCCAGGCCGCCTCGTCGCTTCCGGTGGCGCGCGGCTTCTCCTCGCCGAAACTCACCGACTCCATCTGCGACTCGGGCACACCGAGCAGGCGCAGCCGGCTCTTCACCGCGTCGGCGCGCTTCTGGCCGAGCGCCAGGTTGTACTCGCGGCTGCCGCGCTCGTCGGCATGGCCTTCGATCGTCACCCGCCGGCTGGGGTTGGCGACCAGGAACTTGCCGTGCGCTTCGACCGTGCCCTGGTATTCGCCCTTGACGACGAAGCTGTCGAAGTCGAAAAAGATGCTGCGCTTGGCGAGCGGGCTGGCCGGGTCGTTGAGCGGATCGATGCCGGTCGACGTGCCCGCATCGACGCGGGCCACCGCGCGCGGGTCGGCGGTGCCGGCGCCGGGTTGGCCGCCCGCCGCACCGCCGCTGGCGTCGGTGACCGGCGCGGGCGGCTGCTCTTCCAGCGGCGTGCTGGCACAGGCCGCGAGCAGCAGGGCCGCGGCGGCACAGGCGGCCAGTCGCATCAGGCGGTTCGGTGTCATGACTTCCCTCCGTGGTTACTTGATGAACGGACCCCAGGTCGGTTCCCTGACGTCGCCCTTCAGATCGGGCAGATTGGCGCGCGCCTGGCCGTCGACCGACACCCAGGCGAGGATGCCGCGGCGGCCGACCTCGGTCGCGTACAGCAGCATGCGCCCGTTCGGCGCGAAGCTGGGTGATTCGTCCAGTGACGTCCTGGTGAGCGCCATCTCCTGGTTGGTGGCCAGATCGAGCGTGTGCACCTGGTAGCGGCCGCCGCGGCGGCCGACGTAGGCGAGCAGCCGCCCGTCCGGGCTGATCCGCGGGCTGACGTTGTAGTCGCCGCTGAAGGTGACGCGGGCGACGTTGGCTCCGTCGGCGCTCATCCGGTAGATCTGCGGTCCGCCGCCGCGATCGGAGGTGAAGTAGATGAAGCGGCCGTCGGGCGAGTAGACCGGCTCAGTGTCGATGCCGGCCGAGCGGGTCAGCCGCTGCAGGTTGGAGCCGTCGGCGTTGATCGAATAGATCTGCGACAGCCCGTCGCGGGTCAGCACCACCGCCAGCCGCTTGCCGTCCGGCGCCCACGCCGGTGCCGAGTTGCTGCCGAGGAAGTTGGCGACCACCCGCCGCTGGCCGGTGGTGACGGTGTGCGCGTAGACCACCGGCTTGCCGATCTCGAACGACACGTAGGCGAGCCGGTCGCCGTCGGCCGACCAGGCCGGCGACATGATCGGCTCGCGCGAGCGCAGCGCCGGCTGCGCATTGGCGCCGTCGGAGTCGGCGATCTGCAGTTCGAAGCTCGCCTTGCCGAGCTGCACGACGTAGGCGATGCGGGTGGCGAACACGCCGCGCTCGCCGGTCAGCTTCTCGAAGATGCGGTCGGCGATGCGGTGGGCGTTCAGCCGCAGTTCGGCGGCCGTCGAGACGTACGACAGCGCGTCGAGCTGCGAGTGCTTGACGGTGTCGTAGAGGCGGAAGCGCAGGTCGAAGCGGCCGTCGGCCAGCCGGGCGATCGAGCCGACCACCAGCGCGTCGGCGCCTTTGCCCTTGAACTCGGGCAGGCTCACGGCGGCCGTGTCCGGCAGCGGCGTGGGGCCGGCCTCGATCAGCCGGAAGCGGCCCGAGCGCTGCAGGTCGGCGCGGATGATCTCGTCGACCGGCTGCGGAATCTCGCCGTCGCGCCGGAAGCTGGCGACCGAGATCGGGAACTGGTTGGAGCCGACCCCGGTGATCTCGACCCGCAGCTGTGCGGTTGCCGGCGCCAGGACGAGCAACGCTGCCAGCAGGGCGAACGCGTGGGCGAGAATTCTTTGCATCGGCGGCGAATTATAGGAAGAGGCGGCGCCGCGCCGAGGCGAGGAAGGCCGTACGCGTCTGTAACAGTCGGTTAGCAACGGATCGCGCGGCCGTGCAGTTGACCGCATCGCCGCCAGCGGCGGTCGGCCTGCCTACTGCGCATCGACGGGACGAAAACGGATGATCACGGTGCGCTCGACGGTGCCGTCGCGCTTGCGCGGGAACGGGTCGGTGCGGCGGATCGCCCGTTCGACCGCCTCGTCGTAGCCCGGCAGGCCGCTCGACTTCAGCTTCTTCACCGCGAGGATCTCGCCGGTCGGCAGCAGGTCGACCTGGAACTCGGCGTGGATGCTCGCCGGCGTGTTCTCCGGCACGGCGAAGATGATTCGCGGCCGGATCAGCGCGTTGAGCTGGCCGGCGTAGGTCGCGTCGCCGCCTCCTGTCCCGGCCGCTGCGGTTCCGCCCGGTCGGCCTCCGGGGCTGCCCGCCGAACTGCCGCCGGCGCTGCCGCCCGCTCCGGCCTGCGCCAGCATGCGCGCCTCTTCGGCCTTGCGCACCGCCTCGCGACGCTCTTCCTCGCGCCTGCGCTCGGCGGCCTGCGCCATCGCCTCGGCCTGCTTCTTGCGCTCGGCCTCGAGCTGCTTCTTCTCCGCCTCGCGGCGCCTCGTCTCCGCCTCGGCGCGCAGCCGTTCGGCCTCGATGCGACGCTTCTCGGCCTCGATCCTCTTCGGGTCCGGCGGCTCGACCTTGGGCGGCGGCTTCTTCTCCTGCTTGACGACGATGTCCGCGTCGGGTTTCTCCGGCTCGGGCTCGGCTTTCGGCGGCGTGGGCGGCGGCGGCGGGGCGATGACCACCGGTTCCGGCGCTGCGGCCGGGCCGGCCGACGGCGCGCCGCCCCACAGTTCGACCACCACCGCGCCGGCAGGCTCGACGTTCCACTGCACCGAGATCCACAGCGCAGCGACCAGCAGCGTGTGCATGGCCAGCGCCAGCAGGAACGCCGCCGGCGTGTTCTGCTCGGAGCGTGGCTGCTGCGGGCGCTGTTCGGCGACGACGGCGGCCATCGCGGTTGCTACTTCTTCTCCGGCAGCACGGCCAGGCCGACGCGCGCGACGTTTTCCTTCTGCAGGGCGCTCATCACCTTCATCACCTGCTCGTAACGCACGTCCTTGTCGGCAGAGATCACCACCGGGGCCTTCAGCGCCGGGTCGGGCTGCGCCTGCTGCCGCTGCCGTATTGCCGCCACCGCGCCGGGCAGGTCGGCGGCGAGTTCCTTGGCTCCCTCGCGCAGCGAGACGCGCCCGTCGACCCGCACCACGATCTCCAGCGGCCGGTCGGGTGCGCGCGACGACTTGCCTACCGACGGCAGGTTGACCAGGCTGGGGTTCACGAACGGCGCGGCGACCATCAGGATCACCACCAGCACCAGCATTACGTCGATGTACGGCACGACGTTGATGTCGGCCATCATCCGGCGGCGGCTGCCGGCGACGCGGCGGGCGAGCAGTGCCATCAGCGCTGCCGCTGCAGGATGTTCGAGAACTCCTCGATGAAGGTCTCGAAGCGGGTGGCAAGTCGGTCGATGTCGTGCGCGAAACGGTTGTAGCCGACCACTGCCGGGATGGCCGCGAACAGCCCGATCGCGGTGGCGATCAGCGCCTCGGCGATGCCCGGCGCGACCGAGGCCAGCGTCGCCTGCTCGAGGCTGGAAAGCCCCGTGAAGGCGTGCATGATCCCCCACACGGTGCCGAACAGGCCCACGTAGGGGCTGACCGAGCCGACCGAGGCGAGGAACTGCAGCCGCCGCTCGAGCGCGTCCATCTCGCGCTGGTAGGCGGCGCGCATCGCCCGCCGGGCGCCGTCGAGGATCGCCTGCCCGCTTTCGCCCTCGCGGCCGCGCAGCTTGAGGAACTCGCTCATGCCGGCCTCGAAGATGCGCTCCAGCGCGCCGGTCCTGTGGCGCCGGTTGGTCGCCTTTTCGTACAGCTTGCCGAGTTCGGCGCCGCCCCAGAACTCGCGCTCGAAGCGCTCGGTCTCCTGGCGGGTGGCGCGGATCGCGAAGCCCTTGCCGAAGATCACCGTCCAGGAGGCGAGCGACAGCACGACGAGCAGCAGCATCACCGCCTGCACGACCAGCGTGGCCTTGGTGATCAGTACGAGGATCGACAGGTCGGCGGAGGGGGTCATCGGAACGGTCAGGCAGGCGAAGTGACGGGCTGCGGGCGCAGGTGTTCGACGAGCGCCGCCGGCAGCCGCGCCGGCGCCAGTCGCGCGGTGTCGACGCAGGCCACCTTGACGCGCGCCGCGGCGAGCAGCTCGGCGCCCCGCCGCGCCCGCTGGCTGAACACGACATAGGTGCGCGCGCGCTCGACGATCGTCGCCTCGATGGTCAGCGAATCGTCGAGTCGCGCCGGACGTAGGTACTGCACCGAAAGCCCGGCGACGACGAACTGCAGCCGCTCGGCCACCGCCATCTGCCGCTGGTCGAAGCCGAGCGAACGCAGCCACTCGGTGCGGCAGCGCTCGAAGTACTTGAGGTAGTTGGCGTAGTAGACGATGCCGGCGGCGTCGGTGTCCTCGTAGTAGACGCGGACGGTCCAGAGAAAGTCGGCGCGGTCGTCGGTGGCGGGCTCCACGGGCAACGAGTGTATCGCGGGCATCGCCGCGGCCGCTGCAGCCGGGCGTGCGGGAACCAATCGCCGGGAGGTGCCGTCTACAATCGCGGCCCTCGACCCCACGGCGCTTCGCCCGCGAACGTCGCCGACCGCCAGCCACCATGGTTCTGTCCCGCCCGCTGCTTAGGCTCGCCGCCGCGCTCGCGGCGCTCGCGGCGCTCGCGGCGCTGGCTGCCTGCAGCCGCGTGACCAACAGCCCGCATCCGGCCGGCGCCGAGTCGAGCAACACCCTTTACACCGCCTTCACCGCGCGCTCGCCGAAGTACCTCGATCCGACCAGTTCGTACTCCAACGACGAGACGCCTTACACCTACCAGGTCTACGAGCCGCCTTACAGCTACCACTACCTGAAGCGGCCCTACGAGCTGCGGCCGCGTGGCGCCGAGCGGGTGGTGCTGCCGCGCTACTTCGACGCCGGAGGCCGGGAACTGCCGGCCGATGCGCCGGGCGAGTCGATCGCCGAGAGCGTCTACGACATCCCGATCCGCAAGGGCATCCTGTTCGCGCCGCACCCGGCGTTCGCTAGGGACGGCGCCGGCAACCACGTCTACCACGCGATGAAACGGGAGGACGTCGACGGCAAGTACCGGATCGCCGACTTCGCGGCGACCGGCACCCGCGAGCTGACGGCGCACGACTACGTCTACGCGATCCGCCGGCTGGCCACGCCGCGCATCAAGTCGCCGTCGTTCTCGCTGATGAGCGAGTACATCGTCGGCCTGAAGGAATACGGCGAGCGCATCGCCGAAGTCGACCGCGCGCTGCGCAAGGACCTGCAGCCGACCGACCGCGACCTGCCGATGCTCGACTTCCGCCAGTACGCCTTTGCCGGCGCCGAGGCGCTCGACGACCACACCTTGCGCATCCGCATCAAGGGCAAGTACCCGCAGTTCAAGTACTGGCTGGCGATGACCTTCTTCTCGCCGATCCCGTGGGAGGCGGAGAAGTTCTACGCGCAGCCGGGCATGGCCGAGAAGAACCTGACGCTGAACTACTGGCCGGTGGGCACCGGTCCGTACATGCTGACCGAGTTCCTCGAGAATCGGCGCCACGTGCTCGAGCGCAACCCGAACTTCCGCGGCGAGCCCTACCCGTGCGAAGGCGAGCCGAAGGACGCCGCCGCCGGCGTGCTGGCCGACTGCGGCAAGGCGACGCCGTTCGTCGACCGCGTCGTCTTCGAGATCGAGAAGGAAGCGATTCCGCTGAAGACCAAGTTCTTCCAGGGCTACTACGACGCGCCGCAGATCGAGCGGCTCGACGTCGGCACCGGCTTCATCGTCGAGATGGCCGACTCGGCCGACAAGGACGCCGAGTACAAGGCCAAGGGCATCCGACTGCCGACGACGATCGAGGCGAACACCTGGTACCTCGGCTTCAACATGCTCGACCCGGTGGTCGGCGACGGCGACTCGCCCGAGCAGAGCGCGCGCAACCGCAAGCTGCGGCAGGCGCTGTCGATCGCCATCGACTGGGAGGAACACCTCGCGATCTTCGAGAAGGGGCAGGGCGTGGCCGCGCAGGGTCCGCTGCCGCCGGGGCTGTTCGGCTACCGCGAGGACGGCCCGGCCGCCTTCAACCCGGTCGTCTACCGCAAGGTCGACGGCCGGCTGGAGCGCCGATCGATCGAGGAGGCGAAGAAGCTGCTCGCCGAGGCCGGCTACCCGAACGGTCGCGACGAGAAGACCGGCCGGCCGCTGGTGCTGAACTTCGACTACCTGAGCGCGCTGACCCCGGCGGCACGCTCGCTGATGGACTGGTACCAGAAGCAGTTCGCCAAGATCGGTGTGCAGCTGGAGATCCGCGCCACCGACTACAACCGCTTCCAGGACAAGGTCAACAAGGGCAGCCACCAGATCTACTTCTGGGGCTGGCTTGCCGACTACCCGGACGCCGAGAACTTCCTGTTCCTTCTCTACGGGCCGAACGCCAAGTCGCTGACCAACGGCAACGGCGAGAACGCGTCGAACTACCGCAACAAGGAGTTCGACAGGCGCTTCGAGCAGATGAAGTTCGAGGAAGACGGGCCGGTGAAGGCCAGGCTGATCGACGAGATGATCCGCATCGCGCAGGAGGATGCGGTCTGGAGCTGGGGCTACTTCCCGACCTCGGCGGCGGCGTTTCACCAGTGGGTGTTCAACGGCAAGCCGACGCAGATCATCCGCAACCACATCCAGTACCTGCGCGTCGACCCGCAGCTGCGGGCGCAGAAGATCGCCGAGTGGAACCGGCCGATCTGGTGGCCGGTGGCGCTGATCGCGCTTGCCCTGATCGCCGCCGTGGTGCCCGCGTTGCGCGCCTACCGGCGGCGCGAGCGCGAGAACGCCGCGCGCACGCTGGCGCGCGAGGCGCACGCGGGGGCGGGGGAGTGAGGGCGACGCAGTTTGGCGTCGCCCCGGCGCAGGCCGGGGCCCAATCTTCGTCGCGGTCAGATTGGGTCCCGGCCTGCGCCGGGACGACGACGCCTCGATGCTGAACTACATCCTCCGCCGCATCGGCTACGGCGTGCTGATCCTCGTCGGCGTCAACCTCTTCACCTTCCTGCTGTTCTTCACGCTGAACACGCCCGACGACATGGCGCGCCTGAACATCGGCGGCAAGCGGGTGACGCAGGAGGCGATCGAGAAGTGGAAGGTCGAGCGCGGCTACGACAAGCCGCTGCTCTTCAACGGCAAAGACCAGGGAACGCGCAGGCTCACCAACACCATCTTCTTCGAGCGCTCGGTGCAGCTGTTCGCCTTCAGGTTCGGCGCCTCGGACAGCGGCCGCGACATCGGCTACGAGATCCGCCAGCGGATCGGCCCCTCGCTGGCGGTGGCGCTGCCGACCTACCTGCTCGGGGTGATGGCCACCGTCTGCGTCGCCCTGCTGATGGTGTTCTTCCGCGCCACCTACCTCGACTTCTGGGGCGTCACGGCGGCGGTGGTGCTGATGTCGATCTCGGCGCTCTTCTACATCATCGTCGGCCAGTGGTTCTTCTCCAACCTGCTGCGCCTGGTGCCGATCTCGGGCTTCGCCGGCGGCTGGAACCTGGCCGTCTTCCTCGCCCTGCCGATCCTGATCGGCGTGGTGGCACGCCTCGGCGCCGACTCGCTGCTGTACCGGACCATGTTCCTCGAGGAGATCGGCAAGGACTACGTGCGTACGGCGCGCGCCAAGGGCCTGTCGGAGGCGGCGGTGCTTTTCCGCCACGTGCTGCGCAACGCCTCGCTGCCGATCCTGACCTCGACCGTGGCGGTGCTGCCGCTGCTGTTCCTCGGCAGCCTGATCATGGAGAGCTTCTTCGGCATCCCCGGGCTGGGCAGCTTCACGATCGACGCGATCAACGCGCAGGATTTCGCAGTCGTGCGGGCGATGGTCTTCCTCGGCTCGGTGCTGTACATCGTCGGCCTGATCCTGACCGACATCTCGTACACGCTGGTCGACCCGAGGATCCGGCTGGCCTGACGATGCCGAAGCTCGTCTTCCTCGCCACCGACGTCGCGCTCGCCCTGCTGCTGGCCGGCCTGGCGCTGTACGTCTGGCATGCGCGCCGCTCGCCCGACCTGCGCGTGACCTGGGCTCCGGTGTTCCGCGACGGGGCGGCGATGAGCGCGCTGGTGATGCTGTCGCTGTTCCTCGTGGTTGCGGTGCTCGACTCGATCCACTTCCGGCCGCTGCTGCCGCGCGCCGAGGGCGCCGCCGCCGACGCGCCGGCCGCCTACTCGACGCGGACCTACTCGGTGCTGGACCAGCTGCTGCGCGGGCAGATGGAGGGCACCGAGCGCACCTACTCGGCGCCGCTGTCGTACCGCTCGTACAGCAAGGAGACGATCGAAGTCGACGGCCGGGCCGTGCGCGAGTTTCCGCGCCTGGCGCACGGCGGTGCGCACCTGACGGACCCGGCGAGCGAGTGGCTGCCCGATCTGGCGCGGCGCTCGGCCGCGGGTCTGGCCGGCGGCCTGGTTGCGGCGCTGCTGCTGGCGGGCGCCGTGACGGCGGCACGCGCAGCCCGCCGGCGAGTCGCCTTCGTCGACAGCGCTCGGGCGGTCTGGCGGCGCGAGACCGAGGTGCCGCTGCGCGCGATCGTCATGACGGCCGGTGCGCTGCTGCTGGTGGCGGGCTGGGTGGCGGCCGTCTGGCCTGCCTATCACGTGCTGGGCACCGACCGCACCGGCAACGACGTGCTGTACCAGGCGCTGAAGTCCGTGCGCACGGCGATCGTGATCGGCTCGCTGGCGACGCTGGCCACGCTGCCTTTCGCCATCGCCTTCGGCATCCTCGCCGGTTACTTCAAGGGCTGGGTCGACGACGCGATCCAGTACCTGTACACGGTGCTGTCGTCGATCCCCGGCGTGCTGCTGATCGCCGCCTTCGTGCTGATGATCCAGGTGTGGATCGACAAGAATCCGCAGCTGTACGAAACGGGGCTGGAGCGCGCCGACGTGCGGCTGCTGCTGCTGTGCGTGATCCTCGGCGTCACCGGCTGGGCGACGCTGTGCCGGCTGCTGCGCGCCGAGACGCTGAAGCTCTCCGAGCTGGACTACGTGCAGGCGGCGCGTGCCTTCGGCGTCTCGCACTTCGGCATCATGCGCCGGCACATCTTCCCCAACCTGATGCACATCGTGCTGATCGTCGCGGTGCTCGACTTCTCGGCACTGGTGCTGTACGAGGCGGTGCTCAGCTACGTCGGCGTCGGTGTCGACCCGTCGACCGCCAGCTTCGGCTCGATGTTCAACCTGGCGCGCACCGAGATGAGCCGCGACCCGCCGGTGTGGTGGAACCTGCTGGCGGCCTTCATCTTCATGCTGGCGCTGGTGCTGTCGGCGAACCTCTTCGCCGGCGCGGTGCGCGAGGCCTTCGATCCGCGCGCCCGCGCCTTCCGGCCGCGGCTGGCCCGGTCGCGGGCTGCCGCTTAACATCAGGCACCTGTGGTCATTGGAAGCAGGAGTGATGCCATGTCGACGTTGACGCCGGAGATCGCGCGCCTGTCCCTCGCCGAGCGAATCCAGCTTGTCGAGGACCTCTGGGACAGCATTGCGGCCGAAGCGAGCCACAGCCTGCCGCTAACCGAGGAGCAACTCGCCGAACTGCAGCGGCGCGCGCAGGCACACAAGGAACATCCAGGCGCGGCGATCCCCTGGGAGCAGGTTCGCGCGGAGCTTGGCGGGCGCGTCGGCTGATGTGCGTGCTGCTTCGGCGTTTTCCCTACTCGCTCCTGTATCAGGTTCAGGGCGACACACTCGTTGTCCTGGCATGCTTTCACCGTCGGCGCAACCCACAGGCGCTGAGTGGCCGCATCGAGCGGTGACCCGCCGAGCGCATCGACGCCGGAGTTTTCGTGCTTGCGATTGAGAACCTGCACACGGTGCTCGACACCGACCACGGCCTGGTGCGCGCGGTCGAGGATCTGGCGCTGTCGATCGGGCGCGGCGAGACCTTCGCGTTGGTCGGCGAATCAGGCTGCGGCAAGTCGATGACCGCGCTGTCGATCCTGCGCCTGCTGCCGGACAACGGCCGCGTCGCCGAAGGGACGATCCGGGTGGGCGACACCGACGTGGTGCAACTGCCCGAAGCGCGCATGCGCGACGTCCGCGGCCGGCGGGTCAGCATCATCTTCCAGGAGCCGGCCACCAGCCTGAACCCGGTGATGAGAGTCGGCGAGCAGATCGTCGAGGTGATCGAGCGGCACACGGCGGTCAAGGGCCAGGCGGCGCGGGCGAAGTCGGTCGACTGGCTGACCCGCGTCGGCATTCCCGAGCCGGCCCGGCGGATCGACGACTATCCGTTCCAGCTCTCCGGCGGGCAGAAGCAGCGGGTGATGATCGCCATCGCGCTGGCCGCCGAGCCGGACCTGGTGATCGCCGACGAGCCGACCACCGCGCTCGACGTGACGATCCAGAAGCAGATCCTCGACCTGCTGCGCGATCTTCAGGCCGAGCGAGGCATGGCGATGCTGCTGATCACGCACGATCTGGGCATCGTCGCGCAGATGGCGCACCAGGTGGCGCTGATGTATGCCGGTCAGATCGTCGAGCGGGCGGCGACCGACGAGTTCTTCGGCCGGCCGCTGCATCCCTACGCGCAGATGCTGTTTGCCGCGCTGCCGGACACCGCCAAGCGCGGCCAGCCGCTGGCGGCCATCGCCGGCACCGTGCCGCGGCTGGACCGCGAGTTCGCCGGCTGCCGCTTCGCCGACCGCTGCCCGCGGGTGTTCGACGAGTGCCGCAGCACGCCACCGGCCCTGTACGAGCCTCGCACCGGCCACCATGTCCGCTGCCTGCTGCACCGGACCGCCTCCGTGGCCTCCGCTCCCCGCGCGGCAGACGGCCGGGAAGAGGGGGCGGTTGCGCCGCAGGCGAGGCCTCACTCTCTGCCCACGCCCGGCAGAGCGGAGGAACGCGCACTGCTGGACGTCCGTGACTACAAGGTCTGGTTCCCGATCCGCAAGGGACTGCTCAAGCGCACCGCGGGCTATGTCAAGGCGGTCGACGGCGTGTCGTTCGCCATTGCGCCGGGCCGCTCGCTGGCGCTGGTCGGCGAATCGGGCTGCGGCAAGACGACCATCGGCAAGGGCATCCTGCAGCTGCTGCGCGGTGCGGCCCGCATCGAAGGCCAGGCGACGCTCGCCGGCCAGCGACTCGACGCCCTCGAGGGCGAGGCGCTGCGCCGCGCCCGGCGCGAGATGCAGATCATCTTCCAGGATCCGTTCGCCTCGCTGAATCCGCGCATGCGGGTGGCCGAGATCATGGAGGAGGGTGTGGCCTCGCTGCGGCCGGAGATCGCGCCGGCCGAGCGCCGCGACCGAGTCGTCGAGCTGCTGGAGAAAGTCGGCCTGCACGCCGATGCGGTCAGCCGCTACCCGCACGAGTTCTCCGGCGGCCAGCGCCAGCGCATCGCCATCGCCCGCGCGCTGGCGGTCGAGCCGAATCTCCTCATCTGCGACGAGCCGACCTCGGCGCTCGACGTCTCGGTGCAGGCGCAGATCCTCAACCTGCTGGCGCAGCTGCAGCGCGAGCTCGGCGTGGCCTACCTGTTCATCACGCACAACTTCGGCGTGGTCGAGTACCTGGCGCACGACATCGCGGTGATGCAGGCCGGGCGGATCGTCGAGGCGGGGCCCGCCGAGCAGATCCTCGAGCGACCACGGCACACCTACACGCAGACGCTGCTGGCGGCGGTGCCGCGGCTGGCACGCGCGGCGTAGCGCCGACGGCCGCACTTGCCGGTTTCAATAACGCTTTCGCCGCGTCGCCGGTGCGAGACGTTTCGTTGTGCGGCGCAGCGCAAGCCGGGTTCGCGCATTCGCACTGACGCTGGCCTTCGTTGAACCGTGTGTTCGTTGCGCGCAACACCGCATCGGACGCGCATCCTGAATTGTTGCCAGTGTGTAACACCGGGAACAAAATCCTCGGGCCTGCGCGCGGGTCCCGGTCCCTCCGGGAAACAGGATCTCAGTGTCCGCGCAGCAAAGTCGTCGGCCGTGCGCCTTGCGGTCTGCAGAAGATCAGTCTCTTTGGGGGAATATTCATGAAGCTAAAAGTGAAACCGGTTGTGCGTGGCCTATCGGTTGCCTTCGGCGGCCTGATGATCGTCTCGGCTAACGCGCAGCAGCAGCCGCAGGTCCAGGAAGAGGTGGTCGTCACCGGCACGCGCATTCGCACGCCGGGCGCCGAGTCGCCCTCGCCGCTGCAGGTGATCACGTCCCAGGAAATCGAGGCAACGGGGGCGGTCAACCTGCAGGATGTCCTGCTGTTGAATCCGGTCGTCGGGGCGCCGACGATCGCCCGGACCAACTCGACCTTCGCCACCGCGAGTTCGGGCGTGGCGACGGTCGATCTGCGCAACCTCGGCACTTCCCGCACCCTGGTGCTGGTCAATGGCCGCCGCCATGTCGCCGGCATCCCGGGCGACTCGGCAGTCGACCTGAACGCGATCCCGGCCGACTTCATCGAGCGGATCGAGATCCTGAGCGGTGGCGCGTCGTCGCTGTACGGTTCCGACGCCGTGGCCGGCGTGGTCAACATCATCCTGAAGCGCAACTTCGAGGGCCTTGCGCTCGATGCGTCGTACGGCCAGTCGGGCGAGGGCGACGATACGCGGACCAAGGTCAGCGCCACCTGGGGCGCCAGCCTTGCCGGAGGCAAGGGCAACGTGATGCTGCACGCCGGCTACTCGCGGCAGGGCTCGGTCTTCGCGCGCGACCGCGACATCAGCACGACCGACAACATCCCGACGGCGTTCCTTACCGGCGAGGCAGCCGACATCCAGAGCCTCGGCCTGACATCTCCCTTTTATTCGAGCTTCGCGCCGCAGGGGCGGATCTTCATCAACCCCGGGGTCAGTTCGGCGTCGCGGACCTTCGACGCGCAGGGCAACATCATCCCGTGGTCGACCAACGGGCCGGCAGGCGACGGCGTCGGCGCCACCGGCTTCAACCGCCAGGCGTTCCGCGCGCTGGCCATTCCGACCGAGCGCTACCTGCTCGCCGGCACGGCGGAGTACGAGTTCGCGCCGAACCACAGGGCCTTTGTCGAGGGCACTTTCGCCGCGACCAACACCAAGGCGGAGCTCGAGCCGTTCCCGCTCGATCCGTCGGACTCGGTCAACGGCATCTACCCGGCGACCGGCGTCATTCCGGCCGAGTTCCGCTACAACGGCCAGTTGCTGAAGAATCCGGTGGTGCCGCAGGGCATCTACGACCTGCTGACACAGCGCAACGACGACGGCGCGCTCGTCTACAGTTTCTCGCGGCGCCTGACCGAGATCGGCAACCGGGGCGCCACCAACGACCGCGACACGTTCCGCATTCTTCCCGGAATCAAGGGAGCAATCACCGCCAACTGGGACTACGAGGCCTATGCGGGCTACGGCCAGACCAAGGAATCGCAGGTCTCCGGCGGCCAGGTCAACGTGCTGAACTTCAAGAACGCGCTGGAGGCGATCCCCGACGTCGACGACCTGAACGGCAACGGCAACACGACCGAGGCGATCTGCCTCGACGCCAACGCACGGGCGCAGGGCTGCGTGCCGATCAGCATCTTCGGCTTCAATTCGATCACGCCCGAGGCGGCCAAGTACGTCCAGGCGCCGAGCCTGCTGCAGTCGTTCATCTCGCAGAAGTTCATCGGCGGCCTGGTCACCGGCGAACCGATGATGCTGCCGGCCGGCCCGCTTGGCGTCGCGGTCGGCGCCGAGTACCGCAAGGAGTACTCGCGCAGCGAGTTCGACGCCCTGCAGCAGGCGGGACTGAACGCCGGCAACGCGATCCCGCGCACGGAAGGCGACTTCGACGTCTCGGAGCTGTTCGGCGAGGTCAAGGTGCCGCTGCTGAAGGACGCGCCGTTCGCCAAGTCGTTGAGCGTCGGCGGTGCGGCGCGCTGGTCCGACTACTCGACCGTCGGCAATACCTTCAGCTGGAACGCCGGGCTCGAGTGGGCGCCGATCTCGAACCTCAGGTTCCGCTTCACCGGGGCGCAGTCGACCCGCGCGCCCAACATTGCCGAGCTGTACACGCCGCCGTCGCAGGACTTCCCGAGCGTGATCGACCCGTGCGAAGGCGTCACCGCCACCACGCCGGGAGCGACTGCCGACGCCTGCCGTGCCGACCCGGGCGTGGCCGCCAATATCGCGCAGAACGGCGCATTCACGCTGAACCAGGCCGACCTGCAGGGGACCAGCGGCTTCGATAAGGGCAACCCCAACCTGCAGGAGGAAGAGGGCCAGTCGTACACGCTCGGCCTCGTGTTCACGCCCACCGGTGTCGAGGCGCTGAGGAACACCGCCTTCACGCTCGATTACTACCGGATCAAGATCGACGATGCGATCGTCACGACGCCGACCCAGTTCACCCTGACGCAGTGCTACGGCGGCGACACGTCGTTCTGCCAGTTCGTCCAGCGCCGGCAGGCGGCGGTCGGGGCCAACAGCGCCGGCTCCATTTCGCGCGTCGACACGACCGCCACCAACAGCGGTGGTGTCGAGACCGAAGGCATCGACTTCACGGCGTCGTACGCCGACCGTGTCGGACCGGGCCGGCTGAACGCGAGATTCAGCTACTCGTACCTGATCGACGGCTTCGTGATCCCGCTGCCCGGCTCGGAGAAGGACTACTTCGCCGGCGAGATCGGCGCGCCGGAACACCGGTGGAACCTGGCCCTGGGTTACGCGTGGAATGCCTTCGGCGTGAACTTCAACTTCAGCTACATCGGCGAGTCGTCGATCGACGACCAGTTCCTGTCGGAATTCGGGCTGCCGCGCGATTCGGTGAAGATCGGCTCGAAGTTCTATACCGACATGCAGCTGACCTACAACTACAAGAAGGCGCAGTTCTACTTCGGCGTCGACAACCTGTTCGACACCAGCCCGCCGCAGTTCGACACCAACGGGCTGATCCCGGTCTCGGTCGAGAACACCAGCACGGGCGCGGCGACCGACGCCGGCGTCTACGACGCGATCGGCCGCCGCTGGTACCTCGGCGTGCGCATGGCGCTCTGATCCGGTGCCGCGTTCGCGCGGCGGCGGGACGAACCCGGTGCCCCGATCTCTTCGGGGCACCGGTTTTTTTTCGGCTGTGCCGCCGCGGCCGTCGGCCGCCGGGCGGACACCTATACTGCGATCCGCGTGTAGAGCGAGGTAAGTGATGAGTGCTGGTTCATCGTGGCCCATGCGATGCCGCCGCGGCGCCGCAGCGACGAAGGCGGTCGTTGTGCTCGCCCTCGCGGCCGGCTTGCCCGACCTCGCCATCGCAGATTCGGCCGCGATCGCCCGCTGCCGCCAGCAGTCCGATACGCTGCTGCGCCTGAAGTGCTACGACGAGATACCGCTGCCGCCGGCCGGTGCCGCGGCTGCACCGGCGCCCGCCGGCTCCGCCGGGAGCCCGCCCGCGACATCGGCGCCGCCAGCTGCGCCTGCCGCCGCGGCCGCGCCGGCCGATCCGGCGGCGCGGTTCGGCCTCGAGAACCGGCCGAAGCCCGCCGGCGCGCCCGACGCGATTGCGGCGATCGAGAGCCACATCCCCGGCCGGGTCGACGGCTGGGTACGCAACAGCCGTTTCCGGCTGGCCAACGGCCAGGTCTGGGAGATCCGCGAGAACTCGCCGGCGTCCTATGATCTGCGCGACCCGAAGGTGCGCATCGTGCGGGGCTTCTCAGGCTCCTTCTTCATGGAGCTCGAAGGCGTCTCGCGGACGCCGCGCGTTGTTCGGGTCGAGTAGCCGTCGCTGGCGAAAAGCGCTTCGGACCGGTCGCGCGCAGGGCGGCGAGAACGCTTGCCGATCTCCGGCCGGCAAGTCGAACCTTTCGCTGTCGTCGCGGCCCAAGTGACAGTGCGTCGGTAACCCGGAAGACGCGGAGCACCCGGATGAGGCATCGCGCGTTGCGCTGGCTGCCACTGATCCTGTCGTCGTTGCTTGCCTCCATGGCGAGCGCGGCGGTGACGGTGCGGTTTGTCGAGCCGCAGCGCTTCCTCGACGCCAGCCTCGACGGCCGAAACGAGTCGCCGGAAGCGAACCGCGTTCTCGACGAGATCGAACGTCATCTGCTGGCGCTGGGTGCCCGCTGCATCCCGCAGGAGCAACGGCTCGAGATCGTCGTCCACGAGATCGACCTGGGCGGCCACTACGAGTGGCGCCAGCACCGCCTCGACGGCAACTTCCGCCTGTTGCGCGACGTCGTCAGGTCAAGGCTGACCATCGAGACCCTCTGGTACGGGGCCGATGGCAATCTGCTGGCCCGCGCGGTCGACAGGCTGGACGAAGCGAAATTCCTCCGTGGCGAGATCCGCGCGGCGACGAAGGACACCGCCCTGCCCGACGAAAAGGCAATGATCACGTCCTGGTTCGAGGCGCGTTTCTGCAGGGACGCGAGGGTCTCGCCGCCTTGACGGCCGAGGCGCCTTGAGCAGCGCGCTACGGCGCGCGCATCCACAAGCGGGCCAGGTCGGCCGATCCGTCGGTTGACTTGACGCTGCGCAGCGCCTCGGCGGCCTTGGCCTTGTTGCCGGCGCGCAGGTAGGCGATGCCGAGTTGCAGCCGCGCGTCGTCCGGATTCTTCAGGTCGCCCCGGGCGATGCCCTTCTGGATCAGGGCGATCGCCTTGTCGTGCTGGCCCAGCCCGCTATAGCCCATGCCGATGCGTACCAGTGCATTGCCGTCCTTGGCCTCGGCCTCGGCTTCGGCCAGCAGCTTCGGCGCGTCGGCGGCGCGCTGGCTGGCGAGCGCCAGCAGGCGCTTCTGCCGCTCCGCCTCGGCGCCCTTGCCGAGCAGGCCGCGGGCGAAACCCTCGTCGAGCACCGCTTTGGCCTCGGCGGCCTGCGACTCCTGCAGCGCCAGCTGGGCCAGCTCGATGTAATCCTCGGCCTTCTCCAGCGTCTTGGTCTGTCGCTTGAGCCGGTTGACGTCCAGCGCCAGCCGGCCCGAGAAACCCGGCTTGCTCTGGATGCGGCTGAGCACCGCCGCCCAGTACTCCGGCTTCGGGTAGTAAGCGACGAGCTTCTCCAGCGTCGCCATCTGCCCGGCGTTGTTGCCGGTGCGCCGCTGCGCGTCGGCCAGCGTCAGCAGGTCGTTTTCCTCCGGGCGGCGGCCGGCCTTCTCGGCGGCCTCGATGCTGGCCTGCGCGTCGCGCGCGATCGCGGCGTAATCGCCGGTCTGTGAATTGACGTAGGCGAGCAGCCGGTCCATGTCGCCGGCGCTGGCGCCCTGCTGCTTGGCGCGCTGCGCCCATTCGCGGGTTTTGTTCCAGTCCTTGGCCTGTGCATGCAGATGAGCGAGCGACGCGGCGATCTGCGCCTGCTCGGCCTGCCCTGCCTTGCCGGAGGCGAGCACCGCGTCGAAAGCACGGATCGCCGTCTGCGTCTCGCCGGCCCGGGCGGCAGCGGCGCCGCGCATCCGCTCGATCGTCAGCTGCTCGGCCGGCGTCTTGTTGGCGACCGCGTCGGCCTCGCGCACCTTGGCCAGTGCGTCCTTGGCGCGGTTGGCCTTCAGCAGGTCGGCCGCCTGCTGCAGCGGCTTGCCGACTTCTGCGCGGACCGCGCCCGCCTGCGCATGGGCGGTCGCAAACCCCAGGCCGGCGCCGGCGCCGAGGTCCAGGCAGAAGGCGGCGAGCATCGCGGCCGCCGTGGCGGCCAGGCGGGTCTTCCAGCGCAGGGCTGAGGGCAACATCAGTCGATACTCCGCTAAGAACTCGCCGGATCGGCGCCACCGTAGGCTGCTGCGTCGCCGGCCTGTCCGGAAGTGTGGATGGCCGCGGGCCGAGGCGCGCAACCCGGGGAACGGGCGGCGCCGCGTCGCGGCCCGGTTACTTGACGAACTGCTCGTTGCCCACCAGGCCGAGCTTGGTGACACCGAGACGCTGGGCGGAAGCCATCACCGCCGCCACGTCCTTGTACTCGGCGAGCTTGTTGGGGCGCAGGTGCACCTCGGGCTGCACCGGCATCTGCGCCGCCGCCACCAGCTTCTCCTCCAGCACCTCGCGGCTCGGCACCTGCTCGCCGTTCCAGTAGACAGTGCCGTCGAAGTCGACGTCGATCGTCACCACCACCGGCTGCTCGGTCTGCGGCGGCGGCGTGCCGACCGGCATGTTCAGGTTCACCGAATGCAACTGGATCGGAATGGTGATGATCAGCATGATCAGCAGCACCAGCATCACGTCGATCAGCGGCGTGGTGTTGATGTCGATCATCACCTCCGGTTCCTGCGACCCGCCTCCCGGGCCAACGTTCATTCCCATGGCATTCTCCTCGGCCCGGCCGGCGGTTCAGCGTCGCCGGGCATGCAAGTCGCGGTCCGCGACGACAGCCGGCGCGCTAGCGCGTGCCGGGTGACGACGGCGGCTCGGTGACGAAACCGACCTTCTGGATGCCCGCTCGCTGGGCGGCGAAGACCACGCGGCCGACGTGCTCGTAGCGCCCGGCGAGGTCGCCGCGGATGTGGACTTCAGGCTGCGGCTGGCGGACGGCGACCTCGGAAAGCCGCTTGAACAGTTCGTCGTTGTCGCGCAGCCGCTGCATGCCCCAGTACACGTCGCCGTCGCGGTTCACCGCGATCTCGACGTTCTCCGGCGCCGTCTGCCGCGGCACGTTGCGCTCCTGCGGCAGCTGCAGCGCGATCGATTGCGTGACGACCGGCACGGTGATCAGAAAGATGATCAGCAGCACCAGCATCACGTCGACCAGCGGCGTGGTGTTGATCGACGAGATCGCTTCGTCTTCGCTTTCGGCAGGACCGACAGCCATTCCCATGGCGATTCTCCTGGCGGCCGCGGCCGGTCAGCGGACGCGGGCGGCGCTGGCGGCTGCTGCCGCGCCGCTCTTGCCGAGCAGCACGGCGTGGACGTCGGCGCCGAATGCACGCACGGTCTCCATCAGCACCTTGTTGCGGCGGACCAGCCAGTTGTAGCCCATCACCGCCGGCACCGCGACCGCCAGGCCCAGCGCGGTCATGATCAGCGCCTCGCCCACCGGGCCGGCCACCTTGTCGATCGATGCCTGGCCGGCGATGCCGATCGCGGTCAGCGCGTGGTAGATGCCCCAGACCGTGCCGAACAGGCCAACGAACGGCGCCGTCGAGCCGACCGTGGCGAGGAACGCCAGGCCGTCCTGCAGGCGATTGTTGACGTTGTCCACCGCCCGCTGCACCGACATCGTGACCCAGGTGTTCAGGTCGATGTTCTCGGTCAGCGCGCCTTCGTGATGGTCGTTCGCCTCGATGCCGGTCTCGGCGATGTAGCGGTAGGCGCTGCTCGCCTTGAGTCTGGTCGCGCCCTCCTTCAGCGAGGCTGCCTTCCAGAAGCCGGCGCCCATCGCGCGGCCCTCGCGGCCGAGCTTGGACTGCTCCCAGAGCTTGACGAAGATGATGTACCAGCTGCCCATCGACATGATGACCAGGATGATCAGCGTGCCCTTGGACACCCAGTCGCCCTGGCGCCACATCGCTTCCAGGCCGTAGGGGTTGTCGATGACTTCCTTGGTGACGGTGGGCGCCGGCGCCGGAGCGGGCGCAGCGGCGGCCGGTGCCTCCTTGGCGGCTTCCTGCTGGGCGAGCGCGGAAAGCGGCGTGACGGAGCCGGCCGCGGCGAGCATCACGGCGAGGCAGGCCGCGGTGCGGCGAAGGAAGGAAATCATCGGGAACTCTCCTCGTGGGGCGTACGGGTTAGCGGTTTGCGCTCGTGGGCGCGGATCTGTGCGAAAGCCTTTTGAGCTGCGTCACTCGAAAAATCAGCGGATCTTGAAACTCACCGGCGCCTGGACGCGGACATCCTGGCCCTGTCCCTGGCATCGGAGTCCGGACTGCACGGCGTTCAGCGCAGGACGGTTGAAGATGCGGTTCGACGACGACTTGATCTGGACGTCCCTGATCGTGCCATCGCTGGCGACGGTGAACTCGATGACCACCTCGCCCTCGAGCCCGTCGAGCAGCGCGTCGCGCGGGTAGACGATCTTCGACATCACCTCGACGTAGTTCTGGCACACCACGCGGGCGCTCTTGGGGCCGGCCGGCGGCGGCGCCGGCTTCGGTACCGGCGGCGCGGGCGGCTGGATCACCGGCGCCATCGGCGCCGGCGGTGCCTCGCGCGTCACCGCGGTGATCGTCGGCGCCGGCGTCGGCGGCTGTGCGATGTTGATCTCCGGCGGCGGTATGAACGGCGGCGGCGGCGCCGCCATCTTCGGCGGCGGCGGAATGACCTCGGGCGGCGGCGGCGGCGCCTTGACCTCTTCGATCACCTTGACCTCGATCGGGCCTTTGACGACCTCGACGACCTTGCGCGCCAGTCCGCTGACAAGGCCATAGACAAGCAAGGCGTGGAACAGGACGACGCCGCCGATGCCGATCAGATGCCTCGATGGATTGCGCTGTTGTCGCGCGTAATCCATGGCGCCTCCCCTAAGTGGCGGTTTGCAAAACCGGCGATTTTAGCCAGGTCGCCGGCAGTGTGCACGGCGGCCGGCCGTTCAGTCAGGAGGCCCTGCTCACCTGCGGGCGTGGCTGACGATCTCGTCCCACACCGTCTGCTGCGTCGGATGGACGATCGAGTCGTAGTAGTCCTTCAGGGTCGCCAGCTCCGACGCAACGGCCTTCGGGAAGCCCCGGCGGCTGCCGCGCAGGTCCAGCAGCAGCTGGTCCAGGTAGTCGCGGCACTTCTGCGGCGTGTTCCAGACGCCGGCCAGCGTATTGACGACGTGCGCAAACTGCGCCGCCGTCTGCAGCGGCCGCACGTGCTGCGGCAACTGCTGCAGCCACTGCGCCGCCGAGTCGGCAAGTGCGACGGGACCGCTCCTGCGGGCGGACTTGCCTCCGCGACTGTCTGACTGCTCGTCGAACATCCGGCGATCCCGATCGGCAATTTGCGCTGCGAGCGCCTGATCTTGCGGCCGCCGCAGGCAGACGGCAATACGGTACTCGGGCGGCAGGCCGACCTGCCGCCCGGCGGGCGGTGCCGAACGGCCAGCCGGTCGCCGGGAAGGTCCGGCGAGCAGCCGGTTCGCCTGCCTTAGAGGAGCCGGTCGGTGCCGCCCGGCTGCGGCTCGATGCGACCGAAGTGCGCGTAGGCCAGCGGCGCGGCCACCCGTCCGCGCGGTGTGCGCTGCAGGAAGCCCTGCTGGATCAGGAACGGCTCGATCACGTCCTCGAGCGTGTCGCGCTCCTCGCCGATGGCCGCCGCCAGGTTCTCGATTCCCACCGGACCGCCGCCGAAGCGGTCGATGATGGCGACCAGCAGCTTGCGGTCCATCACGTCGAGACCCTTCGCATCGACCTCGAGCATCGCCAGCGCCCGGTCGGCCACCGAGCGGCCGATGGTGCCGTCGCCGCGGACTTCCGCGAAGTCGCGCACGCGGCGCAGCAGGCGGTTGGCGATGCGCGGCGTGCCGCGCGAGCGGCGGGCGATTTCGCCGGCGCCGTCGGCGTCGATGCGCGCATTGAGCAGCCGCGCGGATCGGCCGACGATCGCCGCCAGCTCGTCCTCGCTGTAGAACTCCAGCCGGGCGACGATACCGAAACGGTCGCGCAGCGGGTTGGTCAGCATGCCGGCGCGGGTGGTGGCGCCGACCAGCGTGAACGGCGGCAGCTCGAGCTTGATCGAGCGTGCCGCCGGTCCCTCGCCGATCATGATGTCGATCTGGAAATCCTCGAGCGCCGGATAGAGGATCTCCTCGACCACCGCGCTGAGGCGGTGGATCTCGTCGATGAACAGCACGTCGTTCTTCTCGAGATTGGTCAGCAGCGCCGCCAGGTCGCCGGGCCGCTCCAGCACCGGGCCGCTGGTGGCGCGCAGCTTCACGCCCATCTCGGCGGCGACGATGTGCGCCAGGGTCGTCTTGCCCAGACCCGGCGGGCCGAACAGCAGCACGTGATCGAGCGCCTCGCCGCGGTTGCGCGCGGCGGTGACGAAGATCTCCAGCTGCTCGCGGATCTTCCGCTGGCCGACGTACTCGGCCAGCCGCTGCGGCCGCAGCGCGCGCTCGACCGATTCCTCGTTCGGCGACGCCGGTTCGGTCGAGATGACGCGTGTGTTGGTCGTCATTTGCCTTCTGCCCGGCCGATCAGGGCCTGGCCAGCGACTTCAGCGCCGCCCGGATGCCTTCGGCAACCCCGCTGCCCTCAGGCAACAGGCGCACCGCCGCCGAGGCCTCCTTGTCCGAGTAGCCGAGCGCCACCAGCGCACGCAGTACGTCGGCGCTGCCTTCGGTCGCCGGCGCCGCGCCGCCGGCCGCTCCCTCCAGCGCGGCGCCGAGCTTGCCCTTCAGTTCGAGCAGCAGCCGTTCGGCGGTCTTCTTGCCGATCCCCGGAACCCGCGTCAGGCGGCCGCTTTCCTGCAGGGTCACCGCCTGCGCGAGTTCGCCGACGCTCATGCCGGACAGCACGGCCAGGGCCGTCCGGCTGCCGACGCCCGAGATGCGGATCAGCTGGCGGAACGCCTGCCGCTCGGCGGCGGTGAGGAAGCCGAACAGCTGGTGGGCGTCCTCGCGAACGACGAGGTGGGTGAGCAGGGTGACCGCTTGGCCTGACGCCGGCAGGTTGTAGAACGTGCTCATCGGCACGGCGATTTCGTAGCCGACGCCGCCGGCCTCGACCAGCACCTCCGGCGGGTTCTTTTCGAGCAGCGTGCCGGCGATGCGGCCGATCATCGTGCCGGTCTCAGCCGAGCAGACGCGCGCCGCGGCTGCGCCAGGCGTTGCGCGAGCGGCGGCCGCGCGAGGCGGCCGACAGCAGCGACCCGCCGAGCGCAACGAGGCGCTCGGCATGCAGGTCGCACACCGCGCAAGCCAGCGCATCGGCAGCATCGGTCGGCGGCGGCTCGGCCAGCCCGAGCAGCCGCTGCACCATCGCCTGCACCTGCTCCTTGCTCGCCTTGCCGTAGCCGACGACCGCCTGCTTGACCTGCAGCGCCGTGTGCTCGCGCACCGGCAGGCCGGCGCCGACCGCGGCGCAGATCGCCGCGCCGCGCGCCTGGCCGAGCAGCAGCGTGGCCTGCGGATTGACGTTGACGAAGACTTTTTCGACGCTGGCGCGCGACGGCCGGGTCGCGTCGATCACCACGCGCAGTCCGGCCAGGATGAATGCCAGGCGATCCGGCAGTTCGCCGGCCGGCACGCGGATCACGCCGGCCTCGATGCAGGCCATCTTCCCGCCCGCCGATTCGATCACGCCCCAGCCGGTGCGATTCAGGCCGGGGTCGATGCCCAGGATGCGCGCGGGAGTCGCCACGCGGCGATTCTGCCACGCACCCTGCCTCGGCCGCTCAATGCCTGAAGTGCCTGATGCCGGTGAACACCATCGCCACGTCGCGTTCGTCGGCGGCGGCGATCACCTCCTCGTCGCGCACGCTGCCGCCCGGCTGGATCACGCAGGTCGCGCCCGCGTCGACCACCACGTCCAGCCCGTCGCGGAAGGGAAAGAAGGCGTCCGAGGCGGCCGCCGAGCCGGCCAGCGACAGGCCGGCTTCCCTGGCCTTGATCGAGGCGATGCGCGCCGAGTCGATGCGGCTCATCTGTCCGGCACCGACGCCGAGTGTCATGCCGCCGCTGGCGAAGACGATCGTGTTCGACTTGACGAACTTCGCCACCCTCCAGGCGAACAGCAGGTCGTCGACCTGCCCGGCGGTCGGCCGGCGCTTCGTCACCACCTTCAGATCGGCCGGCAGCACGGTGGCGGTATCGGCCGTCTGCACCAGCAAGCCGCCGCCGACGCGCTTGAAGTCGAAATCGTTGTGGGCGGCGCCGGCGGCAACCGTCAGCAGCCGCACGTTCTGCTTGGCGGCGAACACTTCGCGTGCGCCGGCGTCGAAGGCCGGCGCCAGCACCACCTCGACGAACTGGCTGGATACCGCCCGCGCGCAGGCCGCGTCGACCGCACGGTTGAAGGCGATGATGCCGCCGAAGGCGGAGGTCGGGTCGGTCTTGAACGCCTTGCCGTAGGCGGCGGTGGCATCGCCGGCGACCGCCACGCCGCAGGGATTGGCGTGCTTGACGATGACGCAAGCCGGTAGCTCGAAGGCGCGCACGCACTCCCAGGCAGCGTCGGCGTCGGCGATGTTGTTGTAGGACAGCGCCTTGCCCTGCAGCTGCGCGTAACCGGCGAGCAGGCCGTCGCCGACCGTGCGCTCGCGATAGAAGGCGGCGCTCTGGTGCGGGTTCTCGCCGTAGCGCATTTGCTGCACCTTGCGCCACTGCCGCGTAAGCGTCTGCGGGAACGGTGTCGGGCGCTGCCGGTCGTCGAGCGACGACAGGTAGTTGCTGATCGCGCCGTCGTAGCGCGCGGTGTGCGCGAACACCTTTTTGGCCAGTTCGAAGCGCATCGCCGAGCCGACGCGGCCGTGCGCGCGCAGTTCCCCGAGCAGCGCCGGGTAGTCGGCCGGGTCGACCAGCACCGCCACCGAGCCATGGTTCTTCGCCGCCGCGCGCAGCATCGCCGGCCCGCCGATGTCGATGTTCTCGATCGCTTCGTCGAACGTGCAATCGGGCCGTGCCACGGTCTGCTCGAACGGGTACAGGTTGACGCACAGGATGTCGATCGGCTCGATGCCGTGCTGCGCCATCGCCGCCATGTGTTCGGCGCTGTCGCGGCGGGCCAGCAGGCCGGCGTGCACGCGCGGGTTCAGCGTCTTGACGCGTCCGTCGAGGATCTCCGGAAAGCCGGTGTACTCGGCGACCTCGATCACCGCCACGCCGTTGTCCGCCAGCAGCCTGGCGGTGCCGCCGGTGGAGAGGATCCGGTAGCCGAGGGCGGCCAGGCCCTGCGCCAGTTCGACCACGCCGGTCTTGTCGGACACGCTGATCAGCGCCTGCTTCATCGGCGGGCCTCCGCCCAGGTGGCGTCGGCGCGCGCGGCAGGCAGGTGGTGGATCGTCAGTCTCATCGGCTACCCCAGCCGGTACTCGGTGAGCTTCTTGCGCAGCGTGTTGCGGTTGATGCCGAGCAGTTCGGCGGCCGCCGACTGGTTGCCGTTGGTCCGCGCGATGGCGAACTTCAGCAGCGGCCGCTCGACCGCCTGCAGCACCATCTCGTGCAGCGCATGCGGCTTGGCACCGTCTAGGTTGTCGAAGTACTCGCCGAGGCTGCGCAGGATGCACTGCTCGATCGTCTCGCCCCTTGCGGCGGCCGCAGCGGTCGCGGGAGTCGCCGCCGGCGGCCGGGGATCGCCGTTGATCGCCGGCCCGCCGCTTCGTGGCGGGGGATGTGACGCCATTTCCTCTCTCCTTGCCTCTGTCTGCTCTGTCAGTCCGGGCGCCGGCCCGTCGATCAGTGGGCGGCGCCGTCGTCGTCCGTCAGTCTGCCGAAGCGGTCACCGTGCCGCTGCAGGAACTCGTCCAGCGCGGCAGCCTGCGCCTGGGGCTCGTCGATCCGGTTCATCCGCTCGCAGAATGCCGCGCCGCCGACCAGCCGGCGCGTGTACCAGATGATGTGCTTGCGCGCGGTGCGCACGCCTTGCGCCGCGCCGTAGAAGGCGTAGTGCTCCTGCAGGTGCTCGAGCAGTGCCGGGCGCATTTCCTCCACCGTCGGCGGCGGAGCCGTCCGGCCGGTGGCCAGGAAGTGCTCGATCTCGCGGAAGATCCACGGCCGCCCCTGCGCCGCGCGGCCGATCATCACCGCGTCGGCACCGGTCGCGGCGAGCACCTCGCGCGCCTTGGCGGGCGAATCGATGTCACCGTTGGCCACCACCGGAATCGACACCGCGCGCTTGACCTCGGCGATGGTCTGGTATTCGGCCTGGCCGCCGAAGCCGCACGCGCGCGTGCGGCCGTGCAGCGTCAGCATGCGCACGCCGGCGTCCTCGGCCAGACGCGCGACGCGGATCGCGTTGCGGCTCTCGGGCGACCAGCCGGTGCGGTACTTCAGCGTCACCGGCACGTCGACCGCGCCGACCACCGCGCCGAGGATGCGCCCGACCAGCGCCTCGTCGCGCAGCAGCGCCGAGCCGCTGGCCACCGCGCAGACCTTCTTCGCCGGGCAGCCCATGTTGATGTCGATCACCTGCGCGCCGCGGTCGACGTTGTAGCGCGCCGCCTCGGCCAGCATCCGCGGCTCGGCGCCGGCCAGCTGAACCGCCACCGGCGCGCCCTCGCCGTCGTGGTTCAGCCGGCGCATCGTCTTCTCGGCTGCCCACAACCGCGGGTTCGACGCGGCCATCTCGGCCACTGCGTAGCCGGCGCCGAAGCGGCGGCACAGGCGGCGAAACGGCCGATCGGTGACCCCCGCCATCGGCGCGGCGAATACGCGGTTGTTCAGCTCGTGCGAGCCGATGCGCATGACGGGAAGCGGGAAAGAAGGCCGGCGAGGAGTGGCGATTGTAGCCAAGCGCGGCTGCGCGGCGGTGCCGCGGTGGCAGATCGACCGGATGGCCGCGGCGCCGGTGGCGCTACGAGCGCACGCCGAACATCAGCAACTGCGCCAGCTGGCGGCGCAGCGGCGCGGCGGTGTCGAGCAGCGCCAGTCCGAGACCGCGGGCAACGGCAAGCGGCGCGAAGCGGGAGGCGAACAGTGCCGGCAGCGAACCGGTCAGCGCGCCGATCGTCGCCCGGTCCGCGGTGCGGCGTCGCGCGTAGCAGGCCAGCGCATCGGGCACGGCGGCGACGCCGGCGAGCGCATCGGCCAGCGTGAAACAGTCGCGCGCGCCGAGATTGAATCCCTGCCCGGCGACCGGATGCAGCGTCTGCGCCGCGTTGCCCAGCGCAACCACGCGATGATGGTTGAGCTGCCGGCGACGCCGCTGTGCCAGCGGCATCGCGCGCCGCGGACCGATCGCCGTGACCTCGCCGATGCGGCTGCCGAGTTCGACCTGCAGTTCGGCCAGCAGCGGCCCGTCGGTCAGCGCCGAGCGGCGCTGCGCCTCGGCCCCGCGCATGCACCAGACCAGCGAGAAGACCGGTCCGGTGCCGGCACCGAGGGAGCGCGGCGTCGGCAGCAGCGCCAGCGGCCCGCTGCGGGTGAAGCGCTCGAAAGCGGCGCCGGCCGGCACCGCCGCGCGCAGCGGACGCAGGCGAACGTCGGCGAGCAGCGCCCAGTCGTCGCTGCTGGCTGCCGGTGCGTCGTCGGCATCGGCAGCGGCCTGTCCTTCGGCGTGGACTGCCAGCTCGGCGGTCAGCACGGTGCCGTCGCCGAGCAGCACGTCGACCGCGTCGGCACGCTGCCTGACCTGCGCCGCCGTCGCCGGCCGCCGCACCTCGATCGCCGGCTGGCCGGCGACGTGCGCCGCCAGTGCCGCCAGCAGGTCGCCGTAGAGCACCGTCGCGCCGAGGTCGGCGCCGTCGAAGTCGGAGGCCGCGATGCGGGTGGCGCCGAAATCGCCGGCGGAACTGACGTGCACCTCGCGTATCGCCGCGCGCGGCGGCAGCTCGGCGCCGAGCAGCGGCGCCAGCAGTTCCCAGGTGCCGCGCGACAGCGCAAGCAGGCGCGCGTCGCGCCGCGCCTCGTCCAGCGACCGGCCGTCGAGGACGACGCAGGAGATGCCGCGCGCGGCGAGCAGCGACGCGCACAGCAGCCCGATCGGCCCGCCGCCGATGACGATCGCCCGGCGCGCGGCGCCGCTCATGGTCTACCCGCCTCGCGCCCGTCGCCGGCTGCCGCAGCCGACAGTTCGGCGTCGAGCGCATCGAGTTCGGCGGGCGTGCCGACGTTGTGCCAGCGGCCGCGGAAATGCTCGCCGCTGACGCGGCCCTGCTCGGCGAAGGCGTACAGCCAGGGAAACAGTCTGGCGCGGCCTGCTTGCAGGCCGTCGAACAGCGCCGGCGAGAAGATGCCGACGTTGCCGTAGGTGAGATAGGGCCGCTGCATGCGGATGCGTCCGCCGGCAAGCCCCATGTCGCCGGCGGCGTGCAAGGGCGGGTTGTCGACCAGCACCAGGTGCGCGTCGGCGTCGCCGCGGGCGATCGCCGCCAGCGGCTGGGCGAGGCCGGCATAGTCGAAGTCGGTGACGATGTCGCTGCTGGCGGCGATGAACGGCGCCGCGCCGAGCAGCGGCAGGGCCTGCACGATGCCGCCGAGCGTCTCCAGCGCATCCTCGGCGCGCTCGCCTTCGCGCGAGTAGCGCAGCCGCACGCCGTAGCGGCTGCCGTCGCCGAGCGTGTCCTCGATCTGCTGCGCCAGGTGGGCGGTGTTGACGACGATCTCGCGCACGCCGGCGCGGGCCAGCGCCTCGATCTGCCACTCGATCAGTCGGCGGCCGCCGGCGCGCAGCAGCGGCTTGGCGGTGGTGTCGGAGCGCGGCCGCATGCGCTCGCCGCGGCCGGCGGCAAACAGCAGTGCCTTCATCAGAACGTGTAGCCGACCTGCGGCTTCACTTCCTCGATCTCGTCGAGCAGGCGGGCCAGCGGCGCCAGCGGCCGGTAGCGGCGGGCGACCGCGCGGGCGTAGGCGATGAAGCGCGGCGTGTCGGCGAGGTACTGCGGCTTGCCGTCGCGGTAGTTGATGCGCGCGAAGATGCCGAGCACCTTAAGGTGGCGCTGCAGGCCGGTCCACTCGAAGTCGCGATAGAAATCGGCGAAGTCCGCTGCCACCGGCAGGCCGGCGCGCCGCGCGCCCTCCCAGTAGCGGATCGCCCAGTCGAGGACGCGTTCCTCGGGCCACGAGACGAAGGCATCGCGCAGTAGCGACACGACGTCGTAGGCGATCGGTCCGGCTACCGCATCCTGGAAGTCGAGGATGCCCGGCGCCGGCTCCGTCACCATCAGGTTGCGCGGCATGTAGTCGCGGTGCACGAACACGCGCGGCTGGGCCAGACAGGCGTCGATCAGTTGCCGCCACAGCGCCGCGAGCGTCTGCCGCTGCGCTGGCGTCGGCTCGCGCCCCAGGTGCCGGCCGAGGTACCACTGCGGGAACAGGTCGAGTTCGCGCCGCAGCAGCGCCTCGTCGTACGGCGGCAGCGCGCCGTCGCGACTGGCCAGCTGCCAGCGGATCAGGGCGCCGGTGGCTGCCGCGAACAGCTCGCCGGCGTTGTCCTCGTTCAGCGCCGCGAGGTAAGTGGTCGCGCCGAGGTCGGTGAGCAGCAGGAAGCCCTGCTGCACGTCCTGCGCCAGCACGCGCGGCGCGTTCAGTCCGGCCTCGTGCAGCAGGGCGGCAACGCGCAGGAACGGCCGCGTGTCCTCCTGCGGCGGCGGCGCGTCCATGACGATCGCCGTGCCGCCGTCGACACCGCGCGCATCGAGGCGGAAGTAGCGGCGGAAGCTCGCGTCGGCCGAGGCCGGGCGCAGCGAAGCGGCACGCAGGCCCAACTCCGACGGCAGGGCCGCCAGCCAGCACTGCAGTGCCTGCAGGCGAGGCTCGGGCGTCTGCGTCATGGCCGGCGCGACGCGGCGCGCAGCACAGACGGGCGACGTGCGCGGCTCGGACTCGCGGGTTCGTGGTGCACGGTTCCTATAATAGCCACGCGCCGTCGCGCCGCCTGTCGCGACTGACGATCGACGCGCGGCCGTTGCCCCGATTGCGACCTTCCCGCCCTGAGCTTGCGTTCGCGACGTGCCTGCTGGTCTGGACGGCGCTCGCGCGCGCCGAGGGCCTGCCGCTGCGTCTGGAGCGCGCCCTCGGCGAGGGCCACGGCCAGCCGGCCGAGCAAGGCGCCGCCTACGTGCGCGCCGACCGCGTCAGCGGCGAGATCGAGGAGCGGCTGACGCTGGAGGGCTCGGCCGAGATCCGGCGCGGCGGCACCGTGCTGCGCGGCGACCGCATCACCTTCACCGTGGCGACCGACGAGATCGAGGCGGCCGGCAACGTGCGCGTCTATCGCGACGGCGTCGCCGTCTTCGGTCCGAGCCTGGCACTGCGCATCGACGCGCGTACCGGCGCGATGCCCGAGGCGGGGTTCACCTACGCGCCGCACGGCGGCCGCGGCACGGCGCGGCGGATCGAGTTTCTCGAGGGCGACCGCCTGCGCCTGGAGGACGCCGTCTACACCACCTGCGCGCCGGGCGACGACTCGTGGTGGATCAGCGCCCGCCGGCTGACGCTCGACCGCGACGGCGAACTCGGCGTGGCCAACGGCGCCTCGGTGCACTTCCAGGGGGTGCCGATCCTGGCCTCGCCGTACTTCCAGTTTCCCCTCGGCGACCGACGTCGCAGCGGCCTGCTGACGCCGTCGGTCGGCATCAACAGCAAGCTCGGCGTCGAGGCGATCGTGCCGTACTACTGGGACATCGCGCCGAACTACGACGCGACGATCTCGCCGCGCGTGATGAGCAAGCGCGGCGTGCTTATCGGCACCGAGTTCCGCTACCTGGAGCGGAACTTCAGCGGCACCGTCGAATACGACCTGGTGCCCTACGACCGGGTCACCGAGACCAGCCGCAGCTACGTGTCCCTTCGCCACGCCTACGACAACGCCGGCGGACTGACCGGCGGCGTGGACTACAGCCGCGTCTCCGACGACAAGGTGCCGGCCGACTACGCGCGCACGATCGCCGGCTCGTCGCGGCTGGTGCTGCCGCAGGAAGCTTTCGTGCGCTACGCGCAGCGCTACTGGAGTGCGCTGGCGCGGTTCGACCAGAACCAGACGCTGCAGGATCCGACCGATCCGGTGGTCAAGCCGCATGAGCGGGTGCCGCAGCTCGCGTTGACCGCCCGTGCGCCGAGGATCGCCGGCATCGATGCCGGGGTGATGGTCGACGCGACCCAGTTCGACCACCCGACGCTCGACACCGGCACCCGGTTCATCGTCAACCCGACGCTGGCCTATCCGGTGCGGGCGCCGGGGTATTTCCTGGTGTCCCGCCTGCAGTGGCTGGGCGCCTGGTACGACCTCGATGATCCGCGCCGCACCGACCAGCGGCCGAGCCGCACCCTGCCGATGGCGTCGGTCGACGGCGGCCTGGTGTTCGAGCGGCAGGCCGGCTGGTTCGGCGAGGCGGCGGTGCAGACGCTCGAGCCGCGCCTGTTCTATGCCTACGTGCCGTATCGGGACCAGGTTGACCTGCCGGTGTTCGACACCGCCGAGGCGGATTTCAACTTCACGCAGCTGTTCAGGGAGAACCGCTACTCGGGCTTCGACCGCGTCAGCGACGCGAATCAGCTGACGGCGGCGCTGGTCGGCCGCATCCTCGACCCGGCCAGCGGGGCAGAGCGGCTGCGCGGCGCGATCGGCCAGCGCTTCTACTTCACCTCGCCGCGGGTCACGCTGCCCGGCGGCACGGCCGGTAGCGGGTCCGAATCGGACCTGCTGCTCGAGCTGCGCGGCGTGATCGCGCGCGCCTGGATCGCCGACCTGTACGTGCAGCACTCGACGCTGGAGAACAAGCTGGTGCGGGCGGCGACCGCGCTGCGCTGGCAGCCGAAGCCCGGCTCGGTGATGGGACTGGCCTACCGCTACAAGCTCGACGAGATCGAGCAGGTCGATCTTGCCGCCCAGTGGCCGATCGCCGAGCGCTGGTACGGCGTCGGCCGCGCCAACTACTCGATCCGCGACAAGCAGTGGGTCGAGCTGCTGGCCGGCTTCGAGTACCGCGACGACTGCTGGGCGCTGCGCATCGTCGGGCAGAGCTTCGTCACCATCGGCGAGGGGCGGACCACCTCGCTGCTGTTCCAGCTGCAGTTGAACGGCGTCGCCTCGATCGGCACCGGCCTGCTCGACCAGCTGCGGCGTAGCATCCCGGGCTACCAGCCGATCGACCCGCGCCAGACCGAGTTCCGGCGCTACGAGGACTATGAATAGGATCAAGGAAGCATCGAAGCGATTCGCCTGCGCTGCGGCGCTCGCCATCGCATGTGCCGGCGCCGGCGCCCAGGTATCGGCCCCGCCCGCGCCGCGGCCGCTCGACCGCATCGTCGCGGTGGTCAACGACGAGGCGATCTCCGAATCGGAACTGCAGGCGCGCCTGCGTTTCGCGCAGGCGCAGCTGCGCCGGCAGAAGATCAACCTGCCGCCCGACGCGGTGCTGCGCCGGCAGGTGCTGGAACGGATGATCGTCGACCGCGCCCAGCTGCAGCTGGCGAGGGAAAGCGGCGTGCGGGTCGACGACGCGACGGTCAACGCCACGGTGGCGCGGATGGCCGAGCAGAATGGCATGAGCCCGCAGCAGTTCAGCGAGCGGCTGTCGAAGGAAGGGATCTCCCTTGCGCGGTTCCGCGCCGACGTGCGCGACGACATCGTCATCACCCGGCTGCGCGATCGCGAAGTCGACAGCCGGGTGCAGATCTCCGAGGGCGAGATCGACAACTTTCTGGCCGAGCAGGCGGGCGTGACGGCGGGCTCGGTCGAGTACAACCTCGCGCAGATCCTGCTGCGTGTGCCGGACAACGCCTCGACCGAGCGGATCGAGGCGACGCGCCGGCAGGCCGAGGACCTGATGGCGCAGCTGCGCAGCGGCGCCGACTTCGCGCGACTGGCCGCCAGCAACTCGGCCTCGTCGGAGGCGCTGTCGGGCGGCTCGCTCGGCTGGCGCACGGCCGAGCGGCTGCCGACACTGTTCCTGCAGGCGATCAAGGACCTGACGCCTGGCCAGCTGGCGCCGCTGGTGCGCAGCCCCGGCGGCTTCCACATCCTCAAGCTGGTCGGCCGGCGCGACGCCACCGAGGGCCGGCTGGCAACCGGTCCGGTCGAGCAGACGCGTGCCCGTCACATCCTGCTGCGCGTGTCCGAACTGACGCCCGAGGCGGACGTGCGCCGCCGGCTGCTCGACCTGCGTGAGCGGGTGGTCAAGGGCGGCCAGGACTTCGGCCAGCTGGCCAGGCTGCACTCGCTGGACTCGACGGCCACCCGCGGCGGCGACCTCGGCTGGGTCTATCCCGGCGACACCGTGCCGGAGTTCGAGCGCGCCATGGCGCTGCTCAAGCCGGGAGAGGTCAGCCAGCCGGTGCAATCGCCGTTCGGCTGGCACCTGATCCAGGTGCTGGAGCGGCGTACCGACGAGTCGCCGATCGAGCGCAACCGCCTCGCTGCCCGGCAGGCGTTGCGCGAACGCAAGGGCGAAGAGGCGTACCTCGAGTGGATCCGCCAGCTTCGCGACCGCACCTATGTCGAGTACCGGCTCGACGACGCCTGATCGCCGGCGCCCGACCGGCGTGGCGGCAGGCGCCGAGCGGCGCGGCGCCGGTCGATGACGGCGCCGGTCGCGATCACGACCGGCGAGCCGGCCGGCATCGGTCCCGAGATTGCGCTGGCCGCCGCCGTCGCAGCGCGCGTTCCGACGGTGCTGCTCGGCGATCGGCAGCTGCTCGAGCAGGCGGCGAGCACCGTTGGCATCGGCTGGCCGCTGCCGCCGTGGGTCGGCATCGAGCACTGCGCGGTTCAGGCGCCGGTCATCGCCGGACGCCTGGACGCGTGCAATGCACGCTACGTTCTGCGCATGCTCGATGCGGCGATCGACGGCTGTCTGCGCGGCCAGTACCGGGCGATGGCCACCGCGCCGGTGCACAAGGGCGTGATCAACGACAGCGGCGTGCCGTTCACCGGCCACACCGAATACCTGGCCGAGCGGACCGGCGCGCCGCACGTGGTGATGCTGCTGGTCGGCGGCGGCATGCGCGTCGCGCTGGCGACCACCCACCTGCCGCTGGCGAAGGTCGCGGGCGCGATCACGATCGAGGCGCTGTCGGCGACGCTCGAGGTGATGCAGCGCGACCTGCGCGGCCGCTTCGGCCTGGCGCGGCCGCGCATCGGCGTGGCCGGCCTGAACCCGCACGCCGGCGAGGGCGGCCACCTGGGTCGCGAGGAGATCGAGGTCATCGCGCCGGCGCTGGCGGCGGCGCGCGCACGCGGCATCGATGTCGAAGGGCCGCTGCCGGCCGACACGCTGTTCGTGCCGACGGTGCTGTCGCGCTTCGACGCGGTGCTGGCGATGTTCCACGACCAGGGGCTGCCGGTGCTGAAGCACGCCAGCTTCGGCCAGGGCGTCAACGTGACGCTCGGGCTGCCGATCGTCCGCACGTCGGTCGACCACGGCACGGCACTCGATCTGGCCGGCAAGGGCAGCGCCGATGCCGGCAGCATGAAGGCGGCGCTGGCGCTGGCCGGCGAGCTTGCGTCGCAGGCCGGCACCGCGCAGCCTGCGCGTCGATGAAAGGCCACCGGGCGCGCCGGCGTTTCTCGCAGAATTTCCTGCACGACGCGCACTACATCGAGCGGATCGTCGCCGCGATCGCGCCGCAGCCCGGCGAACGGATCGTCGAGATCGGCCCCGGGCTGGGGGCGCTGACCGAGCCGCTGATAGCGCGGGCCGCGGCCATCACCGCGGTGGAGATCGACCGCGATCTCGCCGCCCGCCTGCGCGACCGCTTTCCCGCCGGCCAGCTGGTGCTGGTCGAGGGCGACGCGCTGGCGCTCGACTGGCCGGCGCTGGCGGCGGCCGATCTGCGGCCGCTGCGGATCGTCGGCAACCTGCCGTATCACATCAGCACGCCGCTGCTGTTCGCGCTGCTGCCGATCGCGGCTCAGGTCCGCGACCAGCACTTCATGCTGCAGAAGGAGGTGGTCGACCGGATGGTCGCCGCACCGGGCGGCCGGGACTACGGCCGGCTTTCGGTGATGCTGCAGTTCCGCTACCGGGTCACGCGGCTGCTCGCCGTTCCCGCCGGCGCGTTTTCGCCGGCGCCGCAGGTCAGCTCGGCGATCGTGCGCCTGGTGCCCAGGCCCATGGCCGAACTGCCGGCGGTCGGTGCGGACCGGTTCGCCCAGGTCGTCACTGCTGCGTTCGGCAAACGGCGCAAGACGCTGCGCAACGCCCTGGCGGGCCTGCTCGACGAGGCAGCGATCCGCGCCTGCGGCGTCGATCCGGGCGCCCGCGCCGAAACGCTGCCGGTGGCGGCCTTCGTCGCCCTGGCGCAGCGGCTTTCCGCAGCGCCGGCCGGGGCGTTAGAGACATTTGCCACGGATGAACACGGATAGACACGGATTACACGGAAGACGGAGAAGACGCCTTGTCTTTAATCCGTGTTCATCCGTGTTCATCCGTGGCCAAAGCCTTCTCCTCCCCTGCGCCGGCTCAGCCCCGAGCCTGGATCAGCTCGATCTTGTAGCCGTCGGGGTCGGTGACGAAGGCGATCACCGTGGTGCCGCCCTTGACCGGGCCGGGCTCGCGGGTGACGTTGCCGCCGGCCGCCCTGATCCTCTCGCAGGCGGCATAGGCATCGTCGACCGCGATGGCGATGTGCCCGAAGGCGCCGCCCATCTCGTAGCTGTCGACGCCGTAGTTGTAGGTCAGCTCGAGCACCGCGTGGTCGCGCTCGTTGCCGTAGCCGACGAAGGCGAGCGAGTACTTCTGCTCCGGGCGGTCGGTGGTGCGCAGCAGCTGCATGCCCATCACCTTGGTGTAGAAGTCGATCGAGCGCTGCAGGTCGCCGACGCGCAGCATGGTGTGCAGGATTCTCATCGCGCTTGCCCTTCGGGCCGATACAACGGGACGCGCAGCGTAGCGCACGGCAGGCGGGGTGCCGCCGGTCAGATCGGCAGCGACGACAGGTCGAGCCGCTTCACCTCGTCGCGCGCCGATTCGAATCCCGGCAGCAGGCAGCCGACTGCATGCCAGAAGCGGGCGCTGTGGTTCATCTGCTGCAGGTGCGCCAGTTCGTGCGCGACCACGTAATCGATCACCGCAGGCGAGAAATGCACCAGCCGCCAGTTCAGCCGGATGTGGCCGTCGTGCGTGCAGGCGCCCCACTGCGAGCGCGCCGAGGACAGCGACCAGGAGCGCGGCTGCCGGGCCTGCCGCGCCGCCAGCACCTGCAGCCGCTCGCCCAGCACGCGCCGCGCCTCCGCCTTCAGCCAGGCCAGCACCGCGTCGCGCACCTGCGCTTCGGCCGCCTGCGGCGGCAGGGCGAGGTGCAGTTCGGCCGCCCGATCGTCCTGCGCGAGCCGCGTGCGTTCGGCGTCGGGCCGCAGGCGCAGCGTCAGCGGATGGCCGAGCAGCAGCAGCGTGCCGCCGTCGCCGAAGTGCACGCGCTGCAGCGGCTGCCGCTGCTGCCAGTCGCGGTACTCGGCAAGCTTGCGGCGGATCCAGCGATGTTTCTCTGCGATCGCCGCTTCGATCTCGGTCAGACTCACCCAGCGCGGCGCCGCAACCGTCAGGCCGCGCTCGTCGATGGTGAAGCCGATCGAACGCCGGCGGGCGCGCCGCAGGCTGTAGTGGATCGGCTCGGCGCCGACGGCCAGCCGGCGCGTTGCCGGCGGAACGTGCAGAGCGGGCCGGGGCAGGCGGGGCGGACGGCGGTCCGTCGAATAGCAGCGTCAGCTGCTGCGCGTTCAGCGGTGCGCTGGGTTTCAAATCGACCTGGCCGACTCGTCTCGGTTCTTCGGACCGGCGCGGCTGCTGCCCGTGTATGGCCCGCTGTAGCGGTGCGGGGCGAGACGCCGCATCTCCGTTTCGATCCACGATTCTACGAGCGAGCCCACCTGCTCGGCGGTCCTCCCGTCGGGCGAGATCGGCTCGCCGATGCTGATCGTGATCTCGCCCGGCACCTTGAGGAAGGCGCGGCGCGGCCAGACCTCGCCGCTGTCGACGGCGATCGGCACCACCGGCGTGCCGGTGCGCACGGCCAGGCGGGCGCCGCCGGTCTTGTAGCGGCGGGTCGAGCCGGGCGGCGTGCGCGTGCCCTCGGGGAAGACGACGATCCACCAGCCGTCGCGCAGGTGGTCGGTGCCCTGCCGCACCACCTGCTCGAAGGCATCCTGGCCGCGGCTGCGGTCGATGTTGATCATGTGCAGCGAGGCCAGCGCCCAGCCGAAGAACGGCACCAGGTGCAGCTCGCGCTTGTAGACGAAGGTGAGCGGGTAGGGCAGGAACGACGGCAGCCAGAAGGTCTCCCAGGTCGACTGGTGCTTCGGCAGCAGGATCGACGGGCTTTCGGGCAGGTTGTCCCAGCCTTCGACGCGCCAGGTGATGCCGCAGATGCGACGCGCGACGACGACGGCGAAGCGCGTCCACATCGTGCACAGCCGGTAGCGGGTCGACAGCGGCGTCACGTAGGCGGCCAGCACCACCAGCGCCCACGGAATGACCGTCACCGTCAGCACCAGCAGGTACAGCGCCGAGCGCAGGTAGTTCATGAAAAATGGGGTCAGAGTCGAATTTCTGCGCGACTATCGGGCGGGCGGAAAAATTCGACTCTGACCCCGATTTCTAGCCGGCGGCGAGCAGCGACAGGTCGGCGACCCGGTTCATCTCGGCGCGCAGCCGGGACAGCAGCGCCAGCCGGTTGGCGCGCAGCGTCGCGTCGTCGACGTTGACCATCACGTCGTCGAAGAACTTGTCGACCGGCAGCTTCAGCGGTGCCAGCGCCTTCAGGCTCGCGGTGTAGTCGCCGGCGTCGAACAGCCGCTGCGCGCGCGGCGAGATCTCGGCGAATGCGTCGGCGAGCGACTTCTCGGCAGGCTCGAACAGCAGGGCGGCGTCGACGTCGGGCGCGGCGCCCGCCGACTTCTTCAGGATGTTGCCGATGCGCTTGTTGGCCGCCGCCAGGCTCTCCGCCTCGGGCAGCAGCATGAAGGCGCGCACCGCGGCAAGCCGCTCGGCGATGTCGTCGATGCGCTGCGGCGCCTGCGCGATCACCGACTCCACCTCGTTGGCGCTGTAGCCCTGCTCGCGCAGCAGCCCGCGCAGCCGGTCGTAGAGGAAGACGGCCAGCTCCGCGGTGGCCGCCTTGAACGTCTTCATGCCGTTGAACGCCTGCTCGGCGACCGCCAGCAGATCGCCGATTGAAAGCTTCAGCCGCTTCTCGCTCAGCATGCGCAGCACGCCGATGGCATGCCGCCGCAACGCGTAGGGGTCCCGGTCGCCGGTGGACTTCTCGCCGATGCCGAACAGGCCGACCAGCGTCTCCAGCTTGTCGGCCAGCGCCACGCAGGTGCCGACCGCGGTCGACGGCAGCGCGTCGTCGGCGAAGCGCGGCCGGTAAT
Organism: Burkholderiales bacterium; assembly: GCA_016716275.1. GTDB lineage: Bacteria > Pseudomonadota > Gammaproteobacteria > Burkholderiales > Burkholderiaceae_F > JADJWR01. Next base: position 758,122 of record JADJWR010000001.1, read on the forward strand.
GATCCTCGATCGCGCCGGCGACATCCGCCGGCTCGCCGTCGTGCTGCGCGTAGTAGCGCCCCATCAGCCCCTGCAGCTCGGGAAACTCGCCGACCATCTCGGTGCGCAGGTCGGCCTTGGCCAGCCGTGCCGCGCGCTCGACGTGCGTGCGGTCGACGCCGAGCGACTTGGCGATCTCCACCGCGATGCCGGTGACCCGCTCGACCCGCTCCAGCTGCGAGCCGAGCTTGGCGTGGTAGATGACGTTCGACAGCAGCGGCAGCCGCGACTCGAGCGTGCGCCTGCGGTCCTGGTCGAAGAAGAACTTGGCATCGGCCAGCCGCGCCCGCACCACCCGCGCGTTGCCGGCGACGATCGCCGACGGGTCGTCGGTCTGCAGGTGCGACACCAGCAGGAAGCGGTTGAGCAGCCGGCCGGCATCGTCCTTCAGCGCGAAGTACTTCTGGTTCTGCTGCATCGTCAGGATCAGGCACTCCTGCGGCACGTCGAGGAACTCGCGCTCGAACTCGCTCGCGTACACGGCCGGCCACTCGACCAGCGCCGTCACCTCGTCGAGCAGCTCGGCCGGCATCACCGCCGTGGCACCGAGGCGGGCGGCTTGCGCCTCGACCAGCGACTCGATCCGGTCGCGCCGCCGGCCGAACGAGGCGATCACCCTGCCATCGTCCTCGAGCTGCCGCGCGTAGCCGTCGGCGTCGCCGATCGACAGCGGGGCGCTGGTGTGGAAGCGGTGACCGAAGGTCTCGCGGCCGGCCTGCAGGCCCAGCGCGGCAACCGGCACGACCTGCGCGCCGTGCAGCGCCACCAGGCGATGCGCCGGGCGGACGAACTGCACGGTGGTCGCGCCGTCGGCGAGCTGGTAGCTCATCACCTTGGGGATCGGCAGCCTGGCAATGGCCTCGTCGAGCGCCGCCTGCAGGCCGTCGGCGAGGTCGGCGCCGGGCCGCGTGCCCTCGTAGACCAGCACGTCCTGCTTGCCGTCGTTCTCGCGCCTGAGTCCCCGGTGGTCGACGTTGGCGCCGAGGGCGGCGAGCTTCTTCAGCAGCGCCGGCGTCGCGTTGCCCTGCGCATCGAGGCCGACCGACACCGGCACCAGCTTCTGCCGGAACGGCTGGTCAGGCGAACGGCCGGCCACGGCGCCGATGTGCACCGCCAGCCGGCGCGGCGCGCCGAATGCCGTCACCGCACTGTCGGCGGCAAGGAAGTGGCGGGCCCGCAGCCCCTTCTCAATGCCGGCGGCGAACGCCTCCGACAGCGACTTCAGCGCCTTCGGCGGCAGTTCCTCGGTGTGCAGTTCGACCAGCAGCGAGGCGACGGCCATCATGCCGCCTCCTTCTTGGCCGCCGCGCCGAGCATTGGAAAGCCGAGCCGCTCGCGCGAGTCGTAGTAGCTCTGCGCGATCGAGCGCGACAGCGTGCGGATGCGGCCGATGTAGGCGGCGCGCTCGGTGACGCTGATGGCGCCGCGCGCATCGAGCAGGTTGAAGGTGTGACCGGCCTTCAGCACCATTTCATAAGCCGGCAGCGCCAGCGAGGCCTCCATCAGCCGCCTGGCCTCGGCCTCGAACAGGTTGAACTGGGCGAGCAGCACCTGCGGGTCGGACGCCTCGAAGTTGTAGCGGCTCTGCTCGACCTCGTTCTGGTGGAACACGTCGCCGTAGCGCAGCACCTTGTCGACGCCGCGGTCTCGCCAGGTCGTGTAGACGAGGTCGAACACGTCATCGACGTTCTGCAGGTACATGCACAGCCGCTCCAGCCCGTAGGTGATCTCGCCGGTGATCGGCCTGCACTCCAGCCCGCCGACCTGCTGGAAGTAGGTGAACTGGGTGATCTCCATGCCGTTCATCCACACTTCCCAGCCCAGCCCCCAGGCGCCGAGCGTCGGGTTCTCCCAGTTGTCCTCGACCAGGCGGATGTCGTTCTTCAAGGTGTCGATGCCGAGCGCCCGCAGCGAACCGAGGTACAGGTCGAGGATGTCGGTGGGCGACGGTTTCAGCACCACCTGGTACTGGTGGTGCTGGTGCAGCCGGTTCGGGTTCTCGCCGTAACGGGCGTCCTTCGGCCGGCGCGACGGCTGCACGTAGGCGGCGCGCCACGGCTCCGGGCCGATCGCGCGCAGGAAGGTCGCCGTGTGCGAGGTGCCGGCGCCGACCTCCAGGTCGATCGGCTGCAGCAGCGCGCAGCCCTGCGCGTTCCAGTAGCTCTGCAGGCGGAGGATGGATTCCTGGAAGGTGATCATCGGCACGCGGCGGTGATGGCCGCCGCGAGGCGGCGGCAGGGCGGGGAATCTTACCGGCTGCGGCCTGCGCGGCCGCCGGCCACGCCAGCGGCAACGAGGGCCAGCGCGATGAGCGCCAGCGCCGGCGCGTCGCCGAAGCGCAGGTACGGCGTGTGGCCCGCGTGACCCTGCACCTCGCCGCTGAGCACGCCGCGGGTGAGGTGGGGAAGCTGGGCGACCACCTGGCCACGCGCGTCGATGATCGCGGTGGCGCCGGTGTTGGTGGCGCGCAGCACCGGCCGGCCGGTCTCCAGCGCTCGCAGCCGCGAGATCTGCAGGTGCTGCGGCAGCGCCAGCGAATCGTCGAACCAGCCGAGGTTGGACAGGTTCAGCAGCATCGTCGGCGCCAGCCCGGGATCGCGCCATGCCTGGCGGATCTCGGCGCCGAACAGGTCTTCGTAGCAGATGTTCACCGCGATGCGCTGGCCGGCGAGCTGCATCGGCGGCTGGAACGCGGCGCCGCGCTGCTGGTCGCCGATCGGCATCTGCATCCGGTCGACGAACCAGCGGAATCCCCATGGAATGAACTCGCCGAAAGGCACCAGGTGCCGCTTGCTGTACCGCTGCGATGTTCCGTCCGGCGCCAGTCCGATCGCGCTGTTGTAGTACAGGCCGCGCGGCTCCTCGACGAAGATGCCGAAGATCAGCGAGCTGCCGCGGCGCGGCACCTCGGCCAGTGCGTCGAGCGTCGCCTGCGGCAGGTACGACAGCGGCAGCGGCAGCACCGACTCCGGCAGCACGACCAGGTCGGCCTGCCCGGCCTCGCGCAGCAGCGGCAGGTAGGCGGCCTCGCTCAGCGCCATGCCGCCGTCGGCGAACTTCAGGTTCTGCGGCACGTTGCCCTGCGCGAGCATGACGCGGACCGGCTCGCCGCTCGGTGCTGTCCATTCGATCGCGCGCAGCGCCTGTCCGCCGGCGAGCAGCGCGGCCGCCAGCGCCGCCGCCGCCATCCGCTGCCGGCCGCGGCGCCGCACCGCCAGTGCGATGCCGCCGGCAACCAGCGCGGCAGCCAGCGTGACGCCGTGCACGCCGGCGACCGGCACCCACCCTGCCAGCGGCCCGTCCGTGTGCGCGTAGCCGCTCGCCAGCCACGGAAAGCCCGTCAGCAGCACGCCGCGCAGCCATTCGGCGCCGGCCCAGGCGGCCGGCAGGCTGAGCAGCGCGCGCGGCGCCGCGGCTGCCGTCAGCCGCGCGGCGAGCCACAGCGCGAGCGCCGGATACAGCGCGAGGAAGGCGCAGAACGCCGCCGTGGCCGCCGCCGCCAGCGGCGCCGGCATCTGGCCGTATACGTGCATGCTGACGTAGACCCAGGACACGCCGAAGCCGAACCAGCCGAGGCCGAAGCAGAACCCGGCCAGCGCCGCATCGCGCGGCCGGGCGAGCGGCAAGGCCAGTGCGAACAGGCCCGCCAGCGCCAGCCACTGCAGCCAGGGCAGTTGAAACGGCGCGAAGGCCAGTGCGTGGGCGGCGCCGAGCAGCGCGGGCAGCGCCGTGCGCAGCAGCGGCCGGTCGACCGACGGAGTCCCGGCGGTTGGCGTAGCGAGGTTCGGCAATCGCGCGGGCCGCCCGGTCACTGCCCGGGGCGCGCTTCCTGCTCGGCGAACTCGCGGGCGAGCGTCTTCGGCACGCGGCTGACCTGCAGCAGGTGCACCTGCCGCGAGTCGGCGCGCAGCACCTCGAAGCGCAGGCCGTCGATCTCGATGTGGTCGCCGCGCCGCGGCACGCGGCCGAGATGGTCGGTGATCAGCCCGCCGATGGTGTCGAACTCCTCGTCGGAAAAGGTGGTGCCGAACGATTCGTTGAACGCCTCGACCTCGGTCAGCGCCTTGACGCGGAAGCGGTCGTCCTTCTCGGCGACGATGTTGTCGGCTGTCTCGTCGAAGTCGTACTCGTCCTCGATGTCGCCGACGATCTGCTCGAGCACGTCCTCGATGGTGATCAGGCCGGCCACGCCGCCGTACTCGTCGACGACGATCGCCATGTGGTTGCGGTTGGCGCGGAAGTCGCGCAGCAGCACGTTCAGCGGCTTCGACTCCGGGATGTAGACCGCCGGCCGCAGCATCGCGCGCAGGTCGAAGTCCTGCTCGGCGTAGTAGCGCAGCAGGTCCTTGGCCAGCAGGATGCCGATCACGTGGTCGCGGTTGCCCTCGTACACCGGGAAGCGCGAGTGCGCGGTCTCGATCACGCGGCCGATCCACGACTCGATCGGCTCGTCGATGTCGATCATGTCGGCCTGCGTGCGCGGCACCATCAGGTCGCGGGCGCGCAGTTCGGAAACCTGCAGCACGCCTTCGATCATCGACAGCGCGTCGGCATCGAGCAGGTTGCGGCTGTGCGCCTCCTGCAGCGCCTCGAGCAGATCCTCGCGGCTTTCGGGTTCGCGGAAGATGAACGCCGTCAGGCGTTCGAGCAGAGACCGGTGCGGGTGCTGAGTCGCCGGGCGACTCGACGAAGGGTCTGTCATCGATGTCGGGCGGCGCCTGCCGCCCGGCAATTGCGGAGCGCGCAGCATAGCCAATGCTGTCTGCGCCGCGCATAGCGGGAAGCGCGTACGTCGGCGGGGCCGCCAACGGACCGCCGCCTTTCCTCCGTCTCAGCGAAAGTGCTCACTAACATCATGGCCGGGAGACGGGATGCGCCGGACGCCCGCATCCTCGATCACCGGTAGGGATCGGCGATTCGCAGCGCGGCCAGCAGCGCGACTTCGCGCCGCTGCATGCGGGCCGCTTCGCGAAGCCTCTCGTGCCGGTAGCCCTGCGCGTGCAGCACGCCGTGCACCACCAGGTGCGCCAGGTGGGCGCGCAGCGACCTGCGCTCGGCGCCCGCTTCGCGCCTGATCACCGGCACGCACAGGACGATGTCGGCGTGCACGGCCGGCGCACGCGCGTAGTCGAAGGTCAGCACGTTGGTGGCGTAGTCCCGGCCGCGGTAGTCGCGGTTAAGCCGCCGCCCCTCGGCGGCGCCGACGAAGCGCAGCGTGATCTCGGCGTCGCCCTCGAGCGCCAGTGCGACCCAGCGCGCCAGCGTCGCGCGGGCCGGCAGGCCGGCGAACCGCGATCGCCCCTGGACGGCGAGCCGCAGTGCGGCCATCAGCCGGCGCCGCCGCGCCGGCCGCGCCCCCGACTGCCTTCGTCGAGCAGCGCCTCGGCCGTCTCGGCTGCCTCGTAGGCCTCGACGATGCGCGCCACCAGCGGGTGGCGCACCACGTCGGCGGCGGTGAAGTAGGTGAAGCCGAGCCCGCGCACGCCGCGCAGGATGTGCTGCGCCTCGATCAGCCCGGACGAGCTGCCGCGCGGCAGGTCGATCTGCGTCACGTCGCCGGTGACGACCGCCTTCGAGCCGAAGCCGATGCGGGTGAGGAACATCTTCATCTGCTCGGGCGTCGTGTTCTGCGCCTCGTCGAGGATCACGAATGCCTGGTTCAGGGTCCGGCCGCGCATGTAGGCGAGCGGCGCGATCTCGATCGTCTGCCGCTCGAGCAGCCGCTGCGTCTTGTCGAAGCCGGCGAGGTCGAACAGCGCGTCGTACAGCGGCCGCAGGTAAGGATCGACCTTCTGCGACAGGTCGCCCGGCAGGAAGCCGAGCCGTTCGCCGGCCTCCACCGCCGGCCGGGTCAGCACGATCCGCTCGACCGCATCGCGCTCCAGCGCGTCGACCGCGCAGGCCACCGCGAGGTAGGTCTTGCCGGTGCCGGCCGGGCCGATGCCGAAGCTGATGTCGTGCTGCAGGATCGACGCGAGGTAATCGCGCTGCCGCGGCGTGCGGCCATGCAGTTCACGCCGCCGCGTGTGCAGCGTCGGCAGCGGCTCGCCATCGGCCGGTTCGGCCGCCGTGGCGCCGCCGCGGCGCTCGACGAAGTACAGCTGGATGTCATCGACCGACACCGGCCGCTTCGCCTGGCCGAGGAAGTGCTGCAGCACGTCGACCGCCTGCTGGGCGCGCCCCGGCGGCCCCTCGATGCGGAACTGATGGCCGCGGCGGCTGATCGCCACCTCCAGCTCGGTTTCGATCTGCCGCAGGTTGGCGTCGAGCGCGCCGGTGACGTTGGCCAGCTCGCTGTTGTCGGCGTCGGCCGAGAAGGCCAGCACCTGGCGGGACGGGGCGCGGCGGGCCACGTGGCGGGGGCCGGCGCTCAGGCGAGCACCTCGCTGCCGGCAGGCTCGCCGCGCAGCGAGTGCGGCAGCGCCTGCGTGATCCGCACCTCGATCATGCGGCCGGCCGGCGCCTCGTCGTCCCCGCCAGCGGCGAAGTTGACGATGCGGTTGTTCTCGGTGCGGCCCATCAGCTCGGCGGCGTCCTTCTTCGACGGACCTTCGACCAGGATGCGCTGCACCGTCCCCACCATCGCCGCGCTGATCCGCGCGCTGCTTTCGCCGATCGCCGCCTGCAGCCGCTGCAGTCGCGCGAGCTTCAGCTGCGGCGGCGTGTCGTCGGCAAGATCCGCCGCCGGCGTGCCCGGGCGTCGGCTGTAGACGAACGAGAAGCTGGCGTCGAAGCCGATCTCGGCGGCTAGCTTCATCGTGCGCTCGAAGTCCTCTTCGGTCTCGCCCGGGAAGCCGACGATGAAGTCCGACGAGATCGAGATCTCCGGCCGCACGGCGCGCAGCCGGCGGACGATCGACTTGTACTCGAGCACCGTGTAGCCGCGCTTCATCGCCGCCAGGATCCGGTCGGAGCCGGACTGCACCGGCAGGTGCACGTGGCTCACCAGCTTCGGCAGCCGCCCGTAGGCGTCGATCAGCCGCGTGCCGAACTCCTTCGGGTGCGAGGTGGTGTAGCGGATCCGCTCGATGCCGGGGATCTCGTGCACGTACTCCAGCAGCAGCGCCAGATCGGCGAGCTCGCCGTCGGCCATCGCGCCGCGGTAGGCGTTGACGTTCTGGCCGAGCAGCGTCACCTCGCGCACGCCCTGTCCGGCAAGGTCGGCGACCTCGGTGAGCACGTCGTCGAACGGCCGCGACACTTCCTCGCCGCGCGTGTACGGCACGACGCAGAAGCTGCAGTACTTGCTGCAGCCTTCCATGATCGACACGAAGGCGCTCGCCGCGCAGACGGCCGGCGGCGGCAGGGCGTCGAACTTCTCGATCTCGGGAAACGAGACGTCGACCTGCGGCACGCCGGTGGCGCGGCGGCGTTCGATCAATGCGGGGAGCCGGTGCAGGGTCTGCGGCCCGAACACCACGTCGACGAACGGCGCGCGCTCGACGATCGCCGCGCCTTCCTGGCTGGCCACGCAGCCGCCGACGCCGATCACCAGCGCCGGCTTGCGCCGCTTGAGCAGCCGCGCGCGGCCGAGGTCGGAGAACACCTTCTCCTGCGCCTTCTCGCGCACCGAACAGGTGTTGAACAGCACCACGTCGGCCTGCTCGAGGTCGTCGGTGACCGTCAGGCCCTGCGACTCGTGCAGCACGTCGGCCATCCTGGCCGAGTCGTACTCGTTCATCTGGCAGCCGAAGGTGCGGATGTACAGCTTGCTGGCCATCGCCGGCTATCGCTTGCGCGCTTCCTCGGGGGTCAGCACCCAGATCATGCGGACCTTGCCCTGTCCGTCGAGTTCGTAGCGCACCGGCGTGTCGGCCGCCACCTGTGCCGGCAGCACCGTGCGGTTGTCGGGCAGCACGATGCGCACGCCGGGTGCCATCTGCACCAGCTTGCCGTTGATGTAGGCGCCGGGAAAACTGGCCGGCGCGTAGGTGCCGCGCAGCGCCTTCTCGGGGATCCTGCGCTGCGCGGTCTGCGCCGCCAGCGAAGCGGCGAGAACCAGGGCGACGGCGCCGGCCAGCAGCGAAGCGATGCGCATCAGGTGCCTCGACGGCGCGGTGCGGGGAAGTGGTGGCGGATCAGGGACTCGAACCCCGGACACAAGGATTATGATTCCTCTGCTCTAACCAGCTGAGCTAATCCGCCTCGAAAGGCAATTCCGCCAGGCGGCGGAGGGCGCGAATTATCTCGGTTCGAGCCGGCAGGGTCAAATCGGACCATCGGGCCGGCGCAGCGTTTCACAGTGGCGGCGGCGGTCCGTAAGGGGTGCGGTTGAAGCGCACCCGCAGCAGCGCGCCGGGCAGCGCCGGATCACCGGTCCTCGCCGGGGTGTCGATGCCGACCTTCGCTTCGTGCTGCTCGGCGATCTCGCGCACGATCGCCAGTCCGAGGCCGCTGCCTTCGACCTCGGTGCCGAGCACGCGGTAGAAGCGGTCGAACACCCGCGACCGCTCGGCCTCGGCGATGCCGCGGCCGGTGTCCTCGACCTCGACGACGACCTCGTTGCCGTCGCGCAGCACGCGCGCGGTGACCGTGCCGCCCGGTGGCGTGTAGCGCAGCGCGTTGTCGATCAGGTTGCCGAGCATCTCGCGCAGCGTCAGCGGCGCGCCGAGCACCTCGGCTGCCTCGTCGAGCACCTCCACCCCGAGGTCGATCTGCCGCTCGATCGCCTGCGGCACCCACTCGCGGACCACGTCGCGCGTCAGCTGCGCCAGGTCGACCAGCTCGTGCGACGGCGCCTCGGCGTCGCGGTGCTCGGCACGGGCGAGCACCAGCAGCTGATTGATCAGCCGCGTCGCCCGCTCGGTTGCCGCGGCGATCTGGCGCAGGCTGCGGCGCAGTTCGGCCGGATCGGTCTGCCGCAGGGCAAGCTCCGACTGCGTGCGCAGGCCGGCCAGCGGCGTCTTCATCTGGTGCGCGGCGTCGGCGATGAAGCGCTTCTGCACCTGGATGCTGGCCGACAGCCGCGCCAGCAGGTCGTTGAAGGACTCGACCAGCGGCGCGATCTCCTCGGGTGCGCCGCGGGCGTCGATCGGCGAGCGGTCCTCCGGGCGGCGGCGGCGGATGCGTGCCTGCAGCGAGGTGAGCGGCGCCAGGCCGCGGGTCAGCGCCAGCCAGACCAGCAGCACCGCCAGCGGCAGCACGATGAACTGCGGCACGATCACGCCCTTGATGATCTCGTTGGCCAGCTGCGTGCGGGCCTCGAGCGTCTCGGCCACCTGCACCAGCACCGGCGGCTGCTCGGGCAGCCGCGCCCAGGTGTAGGCCACGCGCACCTCGGCGCCGTTCATCTTGTCGAAGCGCAGCCGCGGCGGCCCGGCGCTGGTGTCGTCCTCGGGCGGCAGCGGGATCTCGGCGTCGCCGGCGACCAGTTCGCCGCGCAGGCCGAGCACCATGAAGGCGGTCGTCACCGTCGAATCCGGCCGCAGCACCTCGCTGACATCGATGCCCAGCCGCAGCAGCACCTTGCCCTGCACGTAATCGACGTGGTCGGCCAGCAGGCTCACCGTCTCGGCGAGCTTGCGGTCGTAGGGCGGATTGGCGATCTCCTGCGCCACCACGAAGGTCAGCGTGACGCTCATCGGCCACAGCACCAGCAGCGGCGCCAGCATCCAGTCGAGGATCTCGCCGAACAGCGAGCGCTGCTCGTCCGGCCGCCGCAGCGGATTGCCCACCCGCCTGGCGGGCCGCTGCACCGTCGGCGGCGCCCCAGGCCGTACCGGCCGCGGCTGCTGCGAGGTCTGGTCAGGCATCTGTCGGGCTTCGGTCGGCGGGCTGCACCGGCGCGGCCGGCGCGGCGCTCAGGCGGCGCTGGCTGCCGGCCCGCCAGTGGCGCCCTCGCCGGGATCGGCGACCCGCTGCATGCTGTAGCCGAGCCCGCGCACGGTGACGACGCGGATGCCGCCCGGCTCGATCTTCTTGCGCAGCCGGTGCACGTAGACCTCGATCGCGTTGGTGCTGACTTCCTCGCCCCATTCGCACAGGTGGTCGACCAGCTGCTCCTTGCTCACCAGGCGGCCCGGCCGGCTGATCAGGATCTCGAGCAGGCCGAGTTCGCGCGCCGACAGTTCCAGCTGCTGGTCGTTGAGCGTCGCCACCCGGCCGGCCGGGTCGAGCGCCAGCGGACCGTTGCGCAGCACGGACTGCGCGCCGGCCAGCGAGCGGCGGGTCAGCGCCCGCACCCGCGCTTCCAGTTCGGACAGGGCGAACGGCTTGGCCATGTAGTCGTCGGCGCCGAGGTCGAGGCCCTTGACGCGCTGCTCGACGCTGTCGGCTGCGGTCAGGATGAGCACCGGGATCTTCGAGTTGCGGCCGCGCAGCCGCCTGAGCACCTCGAGCCCGGCCAGCCCCGGCAGGCCGAGATCGAGGATCAGCACGTCGAAGTTCTGCGCCGCCAGCGCGCTGTCGGCGGTCTGCCCGTTGCTGACGACGTCCACCGCATAGCCGGCGGCACGCAGCGACCGCGACAGGCCATCGGCCAGGACCTCGTCATCCTCGGCGATCAGAATGCGCACTGAGATATGCTCCGCGCCGGCCAGCGGGCCAGCGGCGGCCGTCGCCGCCTCGCTGCCCGTCGGGTGTCTCCGCGCAAGTCGATGTTGTTGCGGCCAGTCTAGGCGGCGTCCTGGGGCGCTGCAAGAAACGACACGCGCAGCGTGAATTTTCCGCTTGACGCGGGTGCTGGATGAAAATACAGTGATACTGTAAATTCATTCAGTATCCGGCCGAAGGCGACTGGCGGCCGGATTCCCCGACAGCAAGCGGAGACGGCGATGGACGACGGAAGGAGCGGTTTGGTGGCGGACAGCAAGGAGCGGCAGAAGGCCCTGGCGGCGGCACTGGCGCAGATCGAAAAGCAGTTCGGCAAGGGCTCGATCATGCGCCTGGCCGACGGCGAGGTTGCCGAGGACATCGACGTCGTGTCGACCGGCTCGCTCGGGCTGGACATCGCGCTGGGCATCGGCGGGCTGCCGCGCGGCCGGGTGGTCGAGGTCTACGGGCCGGAGTCCTCCGGCAAGACCACGCTGACGCTGCAGGTCATCGCCGAGATGCAGAAGATCGGCGGCACCTGCGCCTTCATCGACGCCGAGCACGCGCTCGACATTCAGTACGCGGCGAAACTCGGCGTCAGCCTGACCGAACTGCTGGTTTCGCAGCCGGACACCGGCGAGCAGGCGCTGGAGATCGCCGATGCGCTGGTGCGCTCGGGTTCGGTGGACCTGATCGTCATCGACTCGGTGGCGGCGCTCACGCCGAAGGCCGAGATCGAAGGCGAGATGGGCGATTCGCTGCCCGGCCTGCAGGCGCGCCTGATGAGCCAGGCGCTGCGCAAGCTCACCGCCACCATCAAGCGCACCAACTGCCTGGTGATCTTCATCAACCAGATCCGGATGAAGATCGGCGTGATGTTCGGCAACCCGGAGACCACCACCGGCGGCAACGCGCTGAAGTTCTACGCGTCGGTGCGGCTGGACATCCGCCGCATCGGCTCGATCAAGCGGGGCGAGGAGGTCATCGGTTCGGAGACCAAGGTCAAGGTGGTCAAGAACAAGGTCGCGCCGCCGTTCAAGCAGGCGACCTTCGACATCCTGTACGGCGAAGGGATCTCCCGCCATGGCGAGATCCTCGACCTCGGCGCCGAGCACAACATCGTCGACAAATCCGGCGCCTGGTACAGCTACGGCGGCGAGCGCATCGGCCAGGGCAAGGACAATGCCCGCGAGTTCCTGCGCGAGCATCCGGAAATGGCGCTCGAGATCGAGAACAGGATTCGCGAGAAGCTTGGCGTCGCCGGTCGCGCAGCGCCCGGCGCGGCGGAGTAGCGTCGGCCGCCGGCTGCGGTGGACGACGAAGCCAGCGAATCCCCACGGCGCCTGCGCAGGGAGAAGTCACTCCTCGCGCGGGCGTTGGGCCATCTGGCCCGCCGCGAGCACAGCCGCGCCGAACTGCGTCGCAAGCTCGGCCCGCACGCCGAATCCGCCGGCGTGCTCGATCGCCTGCTCGACGACCTCGAAGCAAAGAAACTGCTTTCCGACCGCCGCTTCACCGAAGTGATGGCGCGCAGCCGCGGCGAGCGCTTCGGCGCCGCCCGCGTGAAGCAGGAGCTGCGCGCCCGCGGCGTCGCCGATCCGCTGGTGCGCGAGGCGGTCGGCGAGCTGTCGCGGACCGAACTGCAGCGTGCACGTGCCGTGTGGAGCAGGAAGTTCGACGCGCCGCCCGCGGATACAGCCGAGCGGGCGCGGCAGGTGCGTTTCCTCGCCCAGCGCGGCTTCGACGCCGAGGTGATCCGCCGCGTCGTTTCCGGGCGCGACGACGACTGATTCGCGCCATTGCGGCCGCGCGACGTCAGCAGCGTGCCGGCGCCTCGTTTAACCTCGGCCTCGTCTTGCTACCGCAGGCCTGCCATGAACGACCTTTCGCGCCCCGCCTTCGACCGGTTGACCATCAACGGCGAGCGCCTCTGGGATTCGCTGATGGCGCTGGCGAGGATCGGCGCCACCGACAAGGGTGGCGTGTGCCGGCTGGCGCTGACCGACCTCGACCGCCAGGCGCGTGAACTTTTCGTCCGCTGGGCGCGCGAGGCCGGCTGCAGCGTCCGCGTCGACCGCATCGGCAACATCTTCGCCCGCCGCGACGGCGGCGACCCGGCGCGGCCGGCCATCGCCACCGGCAGCCACATCGACACCCAGCCCACCGGCGGCAAGTTCGACGGCAACTACGGCGTGCTGGCGGGGCTGGAACTGGTGCGCACGCTCAACGACCTCGGCCTGCGGACCGAGGCGCCGATCGAGGTGTGCGTGTGGACCAACGAGGAGGGTTCGCGCTTCGTGCCGGTGATGATGGGCTCGGGCGTCTGGGCCGGTGCCTTTTCGCTTGAGCATGCGCTGTCGGCGCGCGACCGCGACGGCATCGGCGTCGGCGACGCGCTCGCCTCGATCGGCTTCGCCGGCAGCGCGCCGGCAGCGGTGGCCGACGGCGCGCCGCTGTTCGGCGCCTACTTCGAGGCGCACATCGAGCAGGGCCCGATCCTCGAGGACGCCGGCGTGACGCTCGGCGCGGTCACCGGCGCCCTCGGCCAGCGCTGGTACGACGTGACCGTCACCGGCATGGAGGCGCATGCCGGCCCGACGCCGATGCGCCTGCGCAAGGACGCGCTGTTCGCCGCCACCCACCTGATGCAGGAGGTGATCGCCATCGCGCTGCGCGAGCAGCCGCACGGCCGCGGCACCGTCGGTTCGGTCGACGTGTTTCCGAACTCGCGCAACGTGATCCCCGGCCGCGTGCGCTTCTCGGTCGACTTCCGCCATGCGACCGACGACGGGCTTGCCCGCATGGACGCGGCGCTGCGCGAGACGGCGGCCGGTGCAGCGCAGCGCTTCGCCCTGCGGGTCGACGTCGAGCAGGTGGTGTCCTTCGAGCCGGTGGCCTTTGCGCCGGCGCTGGTCGATGCCGTGCGCGCCGGCGCGCGGCGTCTCGGGCTGTCCTGCATGGATATCGCGAGCGGCGCCGGCCACGACGCCGTCTACGTCGCCCGCCACGCGCCGACGGCGATGATCTTCGTGCCCTGCAAGGACGGCATCTCGCACAACGAGATCGAGGATGCACGGCCGGAACACCTCGCCGCCGGCGCCAACGTCCTGCTGCACGCAATGCTCGAGCAGGCCGGCGTCGCGCCCTGAGCACAAGCCGCTGCCGTCAACCGGCCGCGGCGTTTCGCTGCCGCCGATCGATGAAGGACAACCCGCTGCGGGCAACGCCGTCCCGGCGCAGGCCGGCATCCAATTTCCATCGCTCCCATGTCGTCCCGGCGGAGGCCAGGACCCAGGTTGGAAGCCGCGAAATTGGGCCCCGGCCTACGCCGGGGCGACGGCGCGAAGCATTCGGTATTGGCGGTCACCGCGATCGCTTGCGCATCAGGCAGCGGCGATCCGTTCGGCGAGCGCGACCAGCGACCGGTCGCTGCCGGCGGGGCCGAGCAGCGAGATGCCGAGCGGCGCGCCGAGTCGCCTCGCCAGCGGCAGCGTCACCTGCGGAAAGCCGCTGAGTCCCGAGACGCACAGCATCCTGATCGCCGCGTTGCGATAGTCCTCCAGCTCAGCCTCGCCGGCGGCCAGCAGCGGCGCGATGTCGGGCATCGTCGGCATCAGCAGCACGCCGTCGTCGCCGAGCAGGCTCGCCAGATGGGCGCGGTAGGCGGCGCGGAAGCGCGCCGCGCTTTCGACCTGCGCATCGGTCACCTGCTTCGACCAGGCGAAACGCTCCGCCACGCCGGGGCCGAGCGGCGGCGCGAAGCGCTCGATGAACGGCCCGTCGACCGTCCACGCCTCGCGGCCCTGCAGGTGGCGGAAGCTCCAGTACATCGTGTCGAACGAATCGAGGACCGCGTCGCAGGCGCCAGCGCCGCCGAGCGCCGCCTCGACGCGCGCCCGTGCCGGTGTCAGCGCCTCGACCACATCGGCGGCCAGCAGGCGCCACAGGTCGGCCGGCCGCAGCAGCCGTACCCGCGTCGGCAGGCCTACGGGGTCGGTGCCGAGCAGCACGTCGGCCACGCGAGCGAAAGTCTCCGCGTCGCGGCTGAAGAAGCCGCAGGTGTCGAAACCCGGCGCGAGGTCGAGGCAGTCCTGCAGCGAGATGCGCCCGTGAGTGGGCCGGATGCCGAACAGACCGCAGTGGCTGGCCGGCGCGCGCACCGAGCCGCCGGTGTCGGTGCCGAGCGCGAAGTCGCACAGCCGGTTCGACACCGCCGCCGCCGAACCGCTCGACGAGCCACCGGGTATGCGGTCCGGCGCGCCGCCGTTGACCGGCGTGCCGAAGTGCGCGTTCTTGCCGTTCATCGAGAATGCCAGCTCGTCGGTGTGCGTCTTGCCGACGAAGCGCGCGCCGGCGTCGAGCAGTCGCTGCACCGTCGGCGCGGTCGCCTTCTTGACGCCGGACAGTGCCAGCAGCAGCGGGTTGCCGCCGCCGGTCGGATAGCCGGCGACGTCGAAAAGGTCCTTGACGGCGAAGCTCAGTCCGGCGAGCGGACCCTGCGGCGCGTTGGCCACCGGCACCGCGGGGTAGGGCAGGAAGGCGTGCGCAAAGTTGTCGGGCAGGCGCATGGGCTGGTGACTCCGCGCGTGGTGGGACAGGCGGCGAGCTTAGCCGGCGCCCGGACAGCCGGCCGCGACGCGGCGCGCTGATGATCGATCGACCAGCCGGGCAATAATCGGCCCGAAGATCGAACGTCCGCCGCCATTTCACTGCCAGCACGACCCGCGCCCCATGGACCCCAAGGTCGATAGCAACTTCGGCACCGAGATCATCCTGCTCGCCGAACAGCTTGCCGGTCACTCCGACGATCCCGAGGCGCTGACCCTCGCCTATCTGACGCGCGCGCACCAGACGGCCGGCGCCGAGATCGCCGGCTCGATGATCGAGGCCGGCATGCAGGTGCGCATCGACGCCGTCGGCAACGTCATCGGCCGCTACGCGGCGGCCGATCCGCAGGCGCCGATCCTGATCACCGGCTCGCACTTCGACACCGTGCGGCACGGCGGGCGGTTCGACGGACGGCTCGGCATCCTGACGCCGCTCGTGGTCGCGCGTCACCTGCACCAGCGCGGCGAACGGCTGCCCTTCCACCTCGACGTGGTCGCCTTCGCCGAGGAGGAAGGCCTGCGCTTCCGCTCCGCCTTCCTGGCCTCGAGCGCGCTGGTCGGCCAGTTCGACTTCGCGCTGCTCGACCACAAGGATGCCGACGGCATCACCATGCGCGAGGCGATGTGCGCCGCCGGACTGCCGGGAACCGAGGAGGCGATCGCCGCTTGCGCCGTCAATCCGCGCCGCCTGCTCGGCTACATCGAGGTGCACATCGAGCAGGGGCCGGTGCTGCTCGAGCGCGGGCTGCCGGTCGGCGTGGTCACGTCGATCGCCGGCAACGTACGCAAGCGCGTCACGGTGAGCGGGCTCGCCAGCCACGCCGGCACGACGCCGATGGCAATGCGGCGCGACGCGCTGGCGGCCGCCAGCGAAATGGTGCTGGCGGTCGAGCGGCGCTGCGGCGATCCGCGTTACGCCGCGCAGGCGCTGGTCGGCACGGTCGGCATGGCCGCCGTGCCGCAGGGCGCCGCCAACGTGGTGCCCGGCCGCTGCGAGTTCTCGCTCGACGTGCGCGCCGCCGACGACGCGACCCGCGACGCGGCGGTGACCGACCTCGACGCCGAGTTCGCGCGCATCGCTGAACGGCGCGGCGTCGAGCTGTCGGTGTCGCAGACGATGCGCGTGCCGTGCGCGGCCTGCTCGCCGCCGCTGATGGACCGTCTGGCCGGATCGATCGACGCCGCCGGCCTGCCGGTGCTGCGGCTGGCCAGCGGCGCCGGCCACGACGCGATGGTGATGGCGCGCGTCACCGATGTGTGCATGCTGTTCGTCCGCTGCGGCAACGGCGGCATCAGCCACAACCCGGCGGAGACGATGACCGCCGAGGACGCCGACATCGCAGCGCGCGTGCTGCTCGATTTCCTGCGGCGGACGGCGGCGGACCTCGGTTGACCAATCGGCGCGGAAGGGCGGCCTCTGTGCGAAACGGCCGAGCGTCGTCGTCGTCCCGGCGCAGGCCGGGGCGACGATGAAGCTCCGTTGCGGTCGCGCCCCGGTGCTAACATCCGCGCGCCGGGCAGGGCGATGTTCGACGCGTCGCGCCCGGTTTTCTTTCGCCTCGATGTCCGCAACTCCCACGCGCCGCTTCGTCCACACGCGCTCGATCAGCGTCGAGGCCTACGCACGCGACGACGGCCTGTGGGACCTCGAGGCCGAGCTGACCGATGTCAAGGAGAAGGACTTCGCGCTGGCGGTCGGCATCCGCAAGGCCGGCGAACCGGTGCACGCGATGCGGCTGCGGCTGACCATCGACACCGGGCTGAACGTCGTCGACGCGCAGGCGCGCTCGGACTGGGTGCCTTACCCGGGCCATTGCGATTCCTTCGGCGACGCCTACCGGCAGCTGATCGGCCTGAACCTGCTGCGCGGCTTCCGCCACGCCGTGCAGCAGCGGCTCGGCGGCACGCAGGGCTGCACGCACCTGACCGAACTCGCCGCCGTTCTGCCGACGGCGGCGATCCAGGCCTTCGCCGGCGAGGTCACCCGGCCGCGCGACCAGGCGCACGAGCCGGATGCGGCGGACCACCAGGAGGCCGGCAGGCGGCCGTTCCAGCTCGATCGCTGCCGCGCGCTGCGCGTCGACGGGCCGGCGGTGGCGAAGTACTACCCGCGCTGGTACACGGGAAAGACGAAGCAGGAAATCACCGAGGGACAGGGCAAATGAAGATCCACGAGTATCAGGGCAAGGACATCCTGAAGCGCTACGGCGTGGCGGTGCCGCGCGGCGTGGCCTGCTTCAGCGTCGACGAGGCGATGGGTGCTGCCGACAAGCTCGGCGGCCCGGTGTGGGTGGTGAAGGCGCAGATCCATGCCGGCGGCCGCGGCAAGGGCGGTGGCGTCAAGCTGGCGCGCTCGAAGGACGAGGTGCGCACGCATGCGTCGAGCATCCTCGGCATGCAGCTGGTCACCCACCAGACCGGCCCGCAGGGGCAGAAGGTGCGCCGGCTGCTGGTCGAGGAGGGCGCCGACATCAGCAAGGAGCTGTACGTCGGCATGGTGGTCGACCGCGCCACGCAGCGCGTGTGCCTGATGGCGTCCAGCGAAGGCGGCATGGACATCGAGGAGGTCGCCGCGCACACGCCGGAGAAGATCCACAAGGTGTTCGTCGATCCGTCGCGCGGCCTCACCGACGCCGAGGCCGACGACGTGGCGGCGAAGATCGGCGTGCCGGCGGCCTCGGTGCCGCAGGCGCGCGTCGTGCTGCAGGGGCTGTACAAGGCGTTCCGGGAAACCGATGCGTCGCTCGCCGAGATCAACCCGCTGATCCTCACCGGCGACGGCCGCGTGGTGGCGCTCGACGCGAAGATGAACTTCGACTCGAACGCGCTGTACCGCCACCCGGAGCTCGTCGAGCTGCGCGACCTCGACGAGGAGGACCCGGCCGAGGTCGAGGCGTCGAAGTTCGACCTTTCCTACATCCAGCTCGACGGCAACATCGGCTGCCTGGTCAACGGCGCCGGGCTGGCGATGGCGACGATGGACACCATCAAGCTGTTCGGCGGCGAGCCGGCCAACTTCCTCGACGTCGGCGGCGGCGCCACCACCGAGAAGGTCACCGAGGCCTTCAAGCTGATGCTGCGCAGCCCGAAGCTCAGGGCGATCCTGGTCAACATCTTCGGCGGCATCATGCGCTGCGACGTGATCGCCGAGGGCGTGGTCGCCGCCTCGAAGGCGGTGTCGCTGAAGGTGCCGCTGGTGGTGCGGATGAAGGGCACCAACGAGGCGCTCGGCAAGAAGATCCTGGCCGACTCCGGCCTGCCGATCATCTCCGCCGACACCATGGCCGAAGCCGCCGAACGCGTGGTCGCGGCGGCGAGGGGGTAGGGCGCGCCTGAAGCGGCGGAGACGGTGAGGTCGAACCCACCTGCGGAAGCAGCAGTCTTGCGTGTCATTCCCGCGCAAGCGGGAATCCATCAGTGCTGACACAGAGCTACTACGTCTACTTGCTGACAAGTTCTCGAAGAGGGACGCTTTACGTCGGAGTGACCAACGATCTTTTGAAGCGGGTCTGGCAGCACAAGCAAGGGCTGGTCGAAGGATTTTCGAAGCGATACCGGATAAGGACGCTCGTCTGGTACGAGCAGACCGACAGTATCGAATCGGCCATCGTCCGGGAGAAGCAGATCAAGAAGTGGAACCGAGCCTGGAAAATCGAGCTCATCGAGGCGAACAACCCCGATTGGAAGGATCTTTACAAGGACGTTGCGACCTGACTGGATTCCCGCTTGCGCGGGAATGACACGACGGCTCGACGAAGGTGCGAGCGAAAGAGGAATCCAATGAGCATCCTGGTCAACAAGAACACCCGCGTGGTCACGCAGGGCATCACCGGCAAGACGGGCCAGTTCCACACGCGCGCCTGCCGCGAGTACGCCAGCGGCAAGGAATGCTTCGTCGCCGGGGTCAACCCGAAGAAGGCGGGCGAGGACTTCGACGGCGTGCCGATCTTCGCCAGCGTGCGCGAGGCGAAGGAGAAGACCGGCGTCAACGCCTCGGTGGTCTACGTGCCGCCGGCCGGCGCCGCGGCGGCGATCTGGGAGGCGGTCGAGGCCGATCTGGACCTGGTGATCTGCATCACCGAGGGCATCCCGGTGCGCGACATGGTCGAGCTGCGCGACCGCATGCGCAAGGAAAGCCGCCGCACGCTGCTGCTCGGGCCGAACTGCCCCGGCGTGATCACGCCGGAGGAGATCAAGATCGGCATCATGCCCGGCCACATCCACCGCAAGGGCCGCATCGGCGTGGTGTCGCGCTCGGGCACGCTGACCTACGAGGCGGTCGGGCAACTGACCGACCTCGGCCTCGGCCAGTCGACCGCGGTGGGCATCGGCGGCGACCCGGTCAACGGGCTGAAGCACGTCGACGTGCTGAAGCTTTTCAACGACGACCCGGACACCGACGCGGTGGTGATGATCGGCGAGATCGGCGGCGCCGACGAGGAGACCGCCGCCGAGTGGGCCAAGCGGCACATGCGCAAGCCGATCGTCGGCTTCATCGCCGGCGTCACCGCGCCGCCCGGAAAGCGCATGGGCCACGCCGGCGCGATCATCTCCGGCGGCAAGGGCACCGCGCAGGAAAAGCTCGCCGTGATGGAAGCCTGCGGCATCAGGACCACCAAGAACCCGTCCGAAATCGGCAAGCTGCTGAAGTCGGTGCTGTAGGTCGGGCACGTGGTTTCGCCCACGGGTCGCCCCGGCGCAGGCCGGGGCCCAAGTTTCGAGCCGCCTGAATTGGGCCCCGGCCTGCGCCGGGGCGACGTGGAGCCGGCCGACCGCCTGCGCTGGGACACGGTTGGACCGTGCCTCCGCCCTCGCCGGGGCGACACAGCATGACCGCCGTCCTCGCCTGGTTCGCCACCCTCGACTGGAACGCGATCCTCCAGATCATCCTGATCGACATCCTGCTCGGCGGCGACAACGCGGTGATCATTGCGCTGGCCTGCCGCAACCTGCCGGCGCGGCAGCGGCGGCTCGGCGTCGTCTGGGGCGCGGCAGGCGCGATCGTGCTGCGCGTGATCCTGATCACGGTGGCGGTGGCGCTGCTGCAGGTGCCGTTCCTGAAGCTGGTCGGCGGCGTGCTGCTGCTGTGGATCGGCATCAAGCTGCTCGCCCCGCTCGACGACGGCCACGACGCCGGGAAACTGCACGGCGCCGACAAGCTGCTGGCGGCGATCAAGACGATCATCGTCGCCGACTTCGTGATGTCGCTCGACAACGTGGTCGCCATCGCCGGGGTGGCCGAGCAATCGGACCCGGCGCACCGCACCGGGCTGATCGTCTTCGGCCTGCTGGTCAGCGTGCCGTTCATCGTCTTCGGCGCGCAGATCATCCTCAAGCTGCTCGACCGCTTTCCGATCATCGTCACCGCCGGCGCGGCATTGCTCGGCTGGATCGCCGGCGGGCTGATCGTCGGCGACCCCGTCGCCGTGCCGGTGCTGCCCGGCGGCGATGCGCTGAAGTACGGCGCCAGCGCCGCCGGGGCGCTGTTCGTCGTCGTCGCCGGCCGATGGCTGGCGCGCCGGCGGGCCGCGGCCGGCGGGCCCGCCTAGCGCCGGCGCCGGTGTCGCTCGACTAAGCTCCGTCATCTCCCATGGCGACGCCGACCAACTTCACTCTCGACTACGCGCTGGCGTCGCACCCCGGCCAGTTGCGGCCGCTGAACGAGGACGCGATCGGCGCGCGGCCGGACATCGGGCTGTTCGTGCTGTGCGACGGCCTCGGCGGCTACAACGCCGGCGAGATCGCCGCCACCATGGCGGTCAGCTCGCTGCTGTCCACCCTGGCCGCCGACTACGAGCAGGCAAGCGCGGCCGGCGCGCCCTTCGATCCGCGCCAGGTGATGAGCGAGCGGATGATCGAGATGAACGGCGTGATCTCGAGCGCCGCTGCCAACAGCGCCGCCTTCGAGGGCATGGCCACCACCATCGTCGTCGCCTGGATCCTCGGCGACCGGCTGTGGGTGGCGCACGCCGGCGACTCGCGGCTGTACCGCTTCCGCGAGGGCGTGCTCGAGGCGCTGACCCGCGACCACTCCTTCTCGCAGGAACTGCTCGACGCGGGCATGGTGACCGAGGAGGAAGCGAAGCTGCTGCCGTCGAAGAACCTGGTCACCCGCGCGCTGGGTGCCGGCGGCGAGGTCGAACCGGAGGTCAACGACTACCCGTTGCGCATCGGTGACGTGCTGATGCTGTGTTCGGACGGGCTCACGGAGATGGTCGACGACGTGCAGATCGCCGGCGCCATCTTCGCCTCGGTGCCCGACGTGCAGCGCGCCGCGCAGCGGCTGCTCGACATGGCCAATGCCGCGGGCGGGCGCGACAACGTCTCGGTGATCGTGGTGCGCCTGGCCGGCCGCAAGGGGCTCGAGCCGCGCCGTGCGTCGGCGGCGGAGGTCCGCTCGTCCGTCGCGTCGAAGGCAGCCAGTCCTTCCGGCTGACTGGCCTATCCTTGGCACCGCTGGCAGAATCGCGAAGCCTGCACGCCTAGCAGTTTCCCTTAACCGCCCAACTCCATGCCGAGACTCGTCCTCAGCCTCGACGGCGTCGTGCTCAAGGAGGTCCCCGTCGCCAAGGACCGGACGACGATCGGCCGCCGCTCGCACAACGATCTCGTCATCGACAACCTGGCGGTCAGCGGCGAGCACGCTGTGCTGTTCAGGTCCGGCGACGACATGTTCCTCGAGGACCTGGGCTCGACCAACGGCACCACGGTCAACGGCCAGCCGGTCAAGAAGCACCTGCTGCTCGGCGGCGACCTGATCGAGATCGGCAAGTACCGGCTGAAGTACGTCGCCGAAGGCGGCGAGGGCGAGTCCGGAGCCGAGGTCGACTTCGACACCTCGCAGCCGCTGCGCCGCGAGTTCTACAGCCCCAGCCCGGCGACCATCCCGGTCAAGCAGCCCAGCGCCGCGCAGACCGGTCCGGCGGCGCCGGCCGGCGCGACGATCCGCATCCTGACCGGCGCCAACGCCGGCCGCGAACTGCAGCTGGTCAAGGCGCTGACCACCATCGGCCGCCCCGGCTACCAGGTCGCGGTGATTACCCGCCGGCCCTCCGGCTACTTCATCGCCCACGTCGAAGGCGACGTATTCCCGAGCGTGAACGGCGTGAACCTGGGATCCGCCGCCCACTCGCTGAAGGACAAGGACGTCATCGAACTGGCCGGCGTGCAGATGGAGTTCGTCAATCCCGGCCCCGCCTGAATCCCTGCCCCCTCTGGCCCGGCCGCGGAAGGGCAGTTCCAGACAAATCGCGGCAGCAACTGACACAAAGCGTCACCCCAACCCCCGGGGTTTGACCGGTTTCGGCCAAAAAGCCTCGTCCAGAGCGCCGATTGTGGCTGGCACGGAACTTGATAGCTTGTAGGCATCGGTGAAACGCCGATGACTTCACCCCTGACCAAAGGAGCAACCATGAAGCGTCAACTGCAGCGCGGCTTTACCCTTATCGAACTGATGATCGTGGTGGCGATCATCGGCATCCTGGCGGCCATTGCGATTCCGCAGTATCAGGAATACACGGTGCGGTCGCGTGTGACGGAAGGTTTGAACATGGCGTCCGCCGCGAAAACAGCGGTCGCGGAGACGTTTCAAACGACGGCGAACTTCCCGTCGAGCAATGCTGCTGCCGGCGTTGGGGATACGATCTCCAGTAAGTACGTGACGAGTGTGGTGGTAGGCACGAGTGGCATCATTACCGTGACGTTCAATGGCACGATTGGTGGCGATCCGAACCAGAGTGGCAACACGGTTATCTTCACGCCGAGTGCGGGCAATTCCGCCGTCGATTGGCGCTGCAACTCTGGCACGCTGCTTTCGCGCTACCGCCCAGCGAACTGTCGCTAATTCGGAGTGCTCTGACAGAGAAAAGGCGCGGGCTTTGCTCGCGCCTTTTCTCTTTTCGTTGCTTTCCTCGCTACTAACAGATTCCTACCGACGACGACGAAATGTCAACATCGCGGGTCGACAGTTTTCTCGCTAGGAACGCTGCGGTGCCTAGGATCAACGGCCTTTTTGGGGCTTTCGCTGTCCTCTTTGGACTTGCGATTGCATTCGGATTCCTTAACACGCTGCGCGAGGCACCCTTAGGTGATTTTTATGCGGAATGGATGGCGCTGGTGTTTTTTTCTGGAGGGGCCGCCCTACTGTTGCCGCTGTTACCTTGCCGCTTTCCAGTTCATCCGACGCTCCTTATAGGTCCAGCATTACTAGCAGCCCTGCTTGCACTGCAGTTGCTCCTTGGACGCTATCAGTACGTGCAGGACGTCGTCTTCTGGGTCGGCTACCTTTCGCTCGCGCTGTTGGCTGTCTTGGTGGGGCAGGGGGTGCGGGCTGCGGGAGTTTTGTCGGAAGTTACGGCGCGGGTCGCGTGGGCGCTTGTGCTTGTGGCAACACTAAATTCGCTTGCCCAAATTATTCAGGCAGGACGAGCGGAATCATCCTTCTCTCCCTTCGTCGTTGCCCTCACTGAGCGCTCGATATGTCGCCTTTACGGCAATATCGGGCAGGCGAATCAAGCTACGACACTGGCGTGGCTCGGGATCGGGGGTGTGCTCTATTTGAAAGGCGTCGCGCGCCTTTCGTCGCTCTTGTCTCTGCCGTTCCTGGTCTTGCTGCTCGTTGGCTCCGCGCTCAGTGCTTCCCGAATGGCCTGGCTCTTCGCGGCAGTTGTGGCAGGCGGCGTCCTGCTCTTTCAGTCATGGCCCGAGCGTCACCGTCGCACTCGCTGGATGATTGCCGCGATGCTCTTTGCAGGTTTTGCCGCCGCTAACTACGGAGCTGCAACCGTCCTGGCAGCGGTGGACGGTCGCTGCGTAACAGGTGCGGCCCGGCTCGCCGTTCCGAATGAGGCAGGAACCGAGATCCGGTTGGACTTGTGGCGGCAGGCGATCGAGGTTTGGGGGGCTAGCCCGCTGATAGGGGTCGGTGCGTTTAATTTTCTCCCGACTGTTTACCAGATGGAGACGCTGGACAAGCACCACGCCTTCGATATCTATCCGCACAACACCGCTCTGCAACTCCTTGCCGAGTTCGGACTGGTCGGAGCGGGGGCGCTGGTTGCGATCTTCATCTACTGGATCGCCAAGCTTGTCCTGGCAAGGAGGAGCCTCACATCACATGACGCAGTCTTGTTAGTGTGGCTCGCAATCATCAGCGTGCATGCGCTGCTCGAGTTTCCGTTGCACTACTCGTACTTCTTGATTCTCTTTGGCATCATGTTGGGAATGCTGGTGCGGCCGGAGTGGAGCCGAGCGCCCATGCGGTCGGCGATGCGGCGCCCCATGGCGTTACTTGTTGTCACCCTTCTCGGCGGTGCGGCATTTGCTGCAGTTGATTACGTGAAGTTCGATCGCCTGTTCTGGCTTGAGGATCAGCGGATGGCCTACTCAGCTGCGCCGACGCCCGAAGTGCGGGGGATGATCCTAGCGGCGGGCGCGGATATCTGGCTTTTCCGTTCTCGCGCCGACCATCTCATGAGCCTGAGCGATCCGATGACTAAGGACGAGCTGAGCAGAAAGATAGCTGAGACAGACCGTCTACTTGCCCATACCCCACAACCTGTCATCATGGCGCGGCGAATTATTCTTTCTGTGCTTGACGATGACTTGGAAACCGCAAGATTGCACATTCGGCGACTGCTGTTCTTCGCGCCGCACGCGTATGACGAGATGGCGCATCAAATGCGGCGATTTATAGAAAACAGACCGAAGGAGTTCGCAACTCTAGAGCCAATATTGAAGGAAGAACTTGAGCGCCGTCCGAAGCCGCGGTGGTAAGTTTTTGCTGGCAGGGATGCCCTTGACGCAACCGAGCCAGTCCACCTTCGTCAACTAACGCCAAAGTCTTGATAGGCAAATCTACTGAGCGCGCTCGTCATCTCCAAGATCCGGACATGAAAGCAGTCATACTGGCGGGCGGCCTTGGCACTCGCATTAGCGAAGAAACCGGAGTGCGGCCGAAGCCGATGGTCGAGATCGGTGGAAAGCCGATCCTTTGGCACATCTTGAAGATCTTTTCTCACCACGGCATAAACGATTTCGTGATTTGCCTTGGGTACAAGGGATATGTCATCAAGGAGTACTTCGCTAACTACTTCTTGCACATGTCGGATGTGACGTTTGACATCGCAGGCAACAGTATGGCTGTCCATCAGCATTACGCGGAGCCTTGGCGGGTGACGTTGGTGGACACCGGAGAGACCACACAGACCGGCGGACGTCTAAAGCGAGTCGCGCCATACCTGGGCGGTCAGACGTTCTGCTTCACTTACGGCGATGGGGTCGCCGCGGTCGATGTTCGGGGGCTGGTGGACTTTCACCGTCGCCAAGGCCGAGTTGCAACGGTCACAGCGGTCCAACCGCCAGGTCGCTTCGGGGCCTTGGATATCAAAGGCCAAAAGATAACGCGCTTCGAAGAGAAGCCGAATGGCGACGGGTCGTGGGTCAACGGCGGGTTCTTCGTCTTGGAACCTAGCGCCCTCGACTACATCGAGGGTGACCATTCAATATGGGAACGCGACCCCCTCGAGGCTTTGGCGACAATTGGGCAGCTATCTGCATACACGCACAGTGGCTTCTGGCAGCCACTGGACACCTTGCGTGACAAGATCAAGCTTGAGGAACTTTGGCAGAGCGGGAGTCCGCCGTGGAAGGTGTGGACCTGACACGTTGCTTTGGCGGCGTCTATTCCGGACGTCGAGTCCTTGTCACAGGACATACTGGATTCAAGGGATCGTGGTTGTCTTTGTGGGTCAAGGAGATGGGCGCCGAATTCTGCGGAATGGCGCTGCCGCCGGTCACGGAGCCGTCCCACCATCGACTACTTGCGCTCGGCAATGCCGAAACCGTCGTTGATCTGCGACATCCGGGCGAGGTCGAAGCGCTTGTTGACAGCTTTAGGCCGGAGATCGTGTTTCATCTCGCCGCTCAAGCATTGGTGCGTCGCTCGTTTCGTGAGCCAGTCGCGACGGTGACCACGAATGTGCTGGGTCTGGTGCATTTGCTCGAAGCGCTTCGACGCTGCGCGGCGGTGCGCGCAGTGGTCAACGTCACGACAGACAAGTGCTACGAAGTCGACGGCCGTGCAAATGGTTATGCAGAGACCGACCGCCTCGGCGGCTACGACCCGTACAGCGCTTCGAAGGCCTGTGCCGAGATCATCTCGAGTTCTTGGCGCCGCAGTTTCTTCGGTGCCGACGATGCTTTGGATCGGCCCGGCGTGTTGCTGGCGACGGCCCGTGCCGGCAACGTCATCGGCGGCGGAGATTGGGCCGAGGACCGTCTTGTGCCGGATCTCGTCCGCAATGCCGTTGCGAAGCGGCATACGCCGATCCGCAGCCCGGAGGCGATTCGACCTTGGCAGCACGTGCTCGAGCCGCTGTCAGGCTACTTGTCGCTCGGGCAACGGTTGCTCGCGGGGGAGGCGCAATTCGCCGATGCGTGGAACTTCGGTCCAGAGCGAGAGAGCCACCTTCCCGTGCGCGCGATCGTCGAGGGTCTAGCCGTGCACTGGCCCCGGGTCCGCGCGCAGGCCGACGGCGGCCCCCATCCGCACGAGACCAAGGAGCTGCGTCTGAACTGGGATAAGGCACGGCGGAGGCTTGGCTGGCGACCAGTGTGGAGTGCGCCGCAAATGCTGCAGCGGACGGCACAGTGGTACCGAACTTTCTATGCCAGCGGCGAAGTATTGTCGCGCGCGCAGTTGAAGGCCTACGTCAAAGATGCGCGCAGCGCAGGGCTCGCGTGGGCGGCATATTGAGGTTTGAACCGGCGCCGCTCGCTGGTCTGACGGTCGTCTTCGGCCAGCCGCGGGTTGACGAGCGCGGCCGTTTCGTGCGCGTATACGATGCCGACAAGTTCGCGGCTGTGCGGCGTGACCTGACCTTCGTGCAGGTCAACCTGTCCCGCACAACGCGACGCGGCACAGTGCGAGGTATGCACTTCCAGTGGCCCCCTGCAGCGGACGCCAAACTGGTGCGCTGCGTGCATGGTGCGGTTTTTGACGTGGCGGTTGATCTGCGCACTGATTCGCCGACTTTCCTGCGTTGGCACGGAGTGAAATTGAGTGCCGCCGCCGAGTTGGGTCTGCTTATCCCTGAGGGCTTCGCGCACGGGTTCCAGGCGCTGACGGACGATGCCGAAATCCTTTACATGCATACAGCCGCTTATACGCCGGAGTTGGAGGGCGGTCTTCGCCACGATGACCCGCGGCTTGACATCCGCTGGCCGCTCTCGGCAAGTAACGTCTCGGCGCGCGACCGGTCCTTTGCGCTGCTCGATCCGACGTTCCCGGGAATCAGCACATGAGGTGCCGGCTCTGCTCCGCCACGCTGCGCGACGTTTTCGTCGATCTGGTCGCTGCGCCGCCTTCAAACAGCTATCTCACCGCGGCCCAACTCGACGGACCAGAAACCTACTTTCCATTGAAACTTTTCGTCTGCCGGAACTGCTGGCTGGTCCAGGTGCCGGAACATGAGTCGAGCGAGCGCATCTTCGCCGCGGACTACGCTTACTTCTCGTCGTACTCGAGTACTTGGCTCGAGCATGCGCAGCGTTACGTGGCCACTGCCGTTGAGCGGCTTGGCCTGAGGCCAGACTCGTTCGTTGTCGAGGTGGCAGCGAACGACGGCTACCTGCTGCAGTATGTTGCTGGGCACGGCATCCGTTGCGTCGGCATCGAGCCTACCGCGAGCACGGCCGCAGCGGCGCGCGCGCGTGGTATCGATACCATTGAAGCCTTTTTCGGCCGCTGCTTTGCTGAAGGTTTTGTTGCCGCGCGGGGGCATGCTGACCTCCTGCTGGGTAACAACGTCTACGCCCACGTGCCGGACCTGAACGACTTCACCGCGGGGCTTAAGTTCGCGTTGGCGCCAGGGGGTACGCTGACACTCGAGTTTCCCCACCTGATGCGCCTCGTCGAAGGCTGTCAGTTCGACACGATCTATCACGAGCATTTCTCGTACTTTTCTCTCTGTACAGCCGAGCGAGTGCTCGCGGCGCACGGCCTTCGCATCTGGGACGTGGAGGAGTTGCCCACGCACGGCGGATCGCTGCGCCTGTGGGTGGTGCATCTTGAAGACGCGCGCGAGACGCTGCCGGTTGTCTCGGCGCTGCGTAGCCGCGAGGCGGCAGCCGGCATGCAGACGCTGGAGTACTACGCCGACTTTCAGGTTCGCGCCGAGCGCGTCAAGAATGACCTGCTTGCATTTCTCTTGCAGGCTCGGAGGGAAGGCAAACGGCTGGCGGCGTATGGCGCGGCAGCAAAGGGCAACACGCTCCTCAACTACGCAGGGATCAAGCCCGACCTTTTGCCATATGTTGTCGACGCCTCGCCACACAAAAAAGGGCGCTTCCTACCAGGCTCTCGGATTCCCGTCGTCGACGAGGCACGACTGCGGAGCGACCGGCCGGATTGCGTGCTCATTCTCCCCTGGAACCTGAAGGCGGAGATTGAGGCGCAGCTACTCGGCATACGTGCGTGGGGCGGCCGCTTTGTCGTGGCAGTTCCTCACTTAGTAGTGTGGTAGATATAGTGGACGGGCATTCGGTCTTAGTCACCGGGGCGTCGGGAATGATCGGGCGGGCCGCCGTCGACGCGTTGGTCCGGCTTGGTTGGACTGTGCACGCGACGAGTAGGAAGGTTCATACGCAAGCGTCGCCTTTGATTCAATGGCACGTGGTCGATCTCCTCGACCCCGCAGCAGTGGCGTCGATGTTAGCGGCCTTGCGCTGCCGGTACCTGCTGCATCTTGCTTGGATCACCGAACCCCCCGACTACTGGACTTCGCCCCTCAATCTTGACTGGGTCACTGCGAGTGCGCAGTTGCTTAAGGACTTCGCGGCAAGCGGCGGGCAGCGCGTGGTTTTCGCCGGCACCTGCGCCGAGTATGACTGGAGCGATGGTCGATTGGCCGAAGGCACTACGCCGCTGCATCCGGCCACGCCGTACGGGCGAAGCAAGCTCGCGCTGTCATTGCTAGCTGAGGATTGGTCGGCAGCTCGCGGCATCAGCTTTAGTTGGGGACGTGTGTTTTTTGCATTCGGCCCGCATGAGCACCCGACACGACTGGTGGCCGCGGTCACCCGCAGCCTGCTGGCGGGACGCCCCATCGAATGCACGTCATGCAATCAGGTGCGCGACCTGCTGTATGCCGGCGACGTGGGCGCGGCTTTCGTGCGCGTCCTCGATTCGCGAGCCGAGGGCGCGCTGAACGTGTGCTCCGGGACGGGCGTGAGACTCGCCGACGTTGTTACCGAGATCGGTGCCCAGATCGGGCGCCCCGATCTGATTCGCCTCGGTGCATTACGGGAACGGCCTAACGAGCCTGAGCAGCTGGTAGGAGACGCCACTCGCCTGCGTGCGACCGGCTGGCAGCCTGCGTGGTCGCTTCGCGACGCAGTGAGGGAAACAGTCCGATGGTGGCGCGCTCAGCCAGCCTCGGCTTTCGCATAGGCCTTCCAATGCCCACTTCAAAGGATTCAACCACCGGAGCGATCGAGCGCTTCGTGGCCGAGGTCAGGCAACGCATCGAGGCAGCCAGGAGCGATGCCGAGTTCTTGTCGCTGTCGCGGGGCTGGATGACGGCGTCTTTCCAGCGCAAGTACTCCTACAATTTCTCGTGGATGGGTCGGCCGGTCATCCAGTACCCGCAGGACATGATCGCGATGCAGGAGATCGTCTGGGAGGTGAAGCCGGAGTTGATCATCGAGACGGGCATTGCGCACGGCGGATCTCTCGTCTACTACGCCTCCCTCCTGCAGCTTATTGGCCAGGGCGAGGTGGTCGGCATCGACATCGATATTCGTGAGCACAATCGGGTGGCGATCGAGAGGCACCCGATGGCGAGCCGGATCCGTATGATCGAAGGTTCATCGGTCGCGCCGGAGGTAGTTGCTCGAGTTGAAGCGCTGGCCGCAGGGCACTCGCCGGTGCTCATCGTGCTCGATTCGAACCACACACACGAGCACGTGCTGGCCGAACTGCGTGCCTATGCAAACCTCGTGACGGTAGGCTCCTATTGCGTCGTCTTCGATACCGTGGTCGAGGATCTTCCCGCCGATTTCTTCGGCGACCGACCTTGGGGTGTCGGTGACAGCCCGCGTACTGCGGTGCAGGCATTCCTTGCGGAGGACGGGCACTTTGAGATCGATAGAGGAATCGACGCCAAGCTCGGCATTACTGTCGCGGCCGGCGGCTACCTGAGACGCATTCGCTAGTCTCGCGCGCCGCGGTGTCGAGGCTCGGCCTCAACGTCCTGGCCAACTTCGCCGGCCAATTCTGGTCGGCGCTGATGGGGGTCTTGTTTATCCCCATCTACATCCACCTGATGGGCATCGAGACATTCGGGCTCGTCGGCTTCTTCGTCACACTTCAGGCGCTAGCCATGGTGTTCGACCTTGGACTGGCAGGTACGGTCAATCGAGAACTGGCGCGGCGGGGTGCTGCCGAGGGTTCTTGCGTGCGCGACCTTGTCCGCACGCTTGAATGGATCTATTGGCCGATCGGCGCGCTAGTTGGCATTTGCGTCTGGGCGTGTGCGGGTCTGTTGGCGGAAACCTGGCTGCGGCCAGTGAGTCTGCATGTGCGCCATGTCGAGTTTTCAATTGGGCTGATGGGTGCGGCGATTGCCGCGCAGTGGCCGAGCGCTTTCTACGCGGCGGGCTTGAATGGATTGCAGCGGCAAGTGCTGTCGAACGGACTGCTCGCCGTGTTTGGAACCTTGCGCGGCGCAGGTGTGCTGTTACCGTTGGTCTTCATAGCACCGACAGTGGAGGTGTTCTTCATCTGGCAGGCGATCTGTGCGCTGGCGCAGAGCTGTACGCTGGCCTCAGCTCTATGGCGGAGCCTGCCTTCCTCCGCACCAGGCAAACCGCGATTCTCGGGCGCCGAATTGGCTGGAATCGGTGCGTTCACCGTCAGTCTGACATTCATTGCTGCACTCTCATTCATTCTGGTTCAGGCCGACAAGATTCTTCTGTCGCGCCTGTTGCCGTTGGATCGATTCGGGGTTTACGTGTTGGCGGCCTCAGCGGCGGCGGCTTTGGCTAGGCTGGTGCAGCCATGGTTCAACTCGCTATACCCGCGTTTCGTGGAGCTTCACGCGGCAGGCGACGACGCTGGCCTGCGCGTGGCATATCACTGGGGTTCTCAGTGGCTTGCGATCATAGTGTTACCCGTCGCGTCGGTCGCCGTGGTATTCGCGGAAGACTTGCTGCTTCTGTGGACGCGCAATACCAGCCTTGCGGGCGAGGCGGCTCCGCTTCTCGCCCTGTTGGTCACTGGAAGTGCGCTGAATGGGCTGATGAACCTGCCCTATGCGATGCAACTGGCGCACGGCTGGACGGCGCTGGCGTTATGGTCGAACGTGCTGGCGGTTGGTTTCTCCCTGCCGGCGATCTGGTGGTTGACCACGCAGTTCGACGCTGCTGGAGCGGCCTCGGTCTGGATCGCAATCAATTTTGGGTACGTGCTGCTCGCACTGCCGGTGATGCACCGGCGGATCCTGCGTGGCGAACTGATGCGTTGGTACCTCGCGGATGTCGGTCCGCCTGCGGTGGCCAGCGCGCTGTCGGCTCTTGTGATCCGGTTGCTTGCCGCGCCGGTGCCGGATGGGTGGCCAACGGCGGCAGTGTTGGCCTGCGCGTGGCTCATCTCGGCGGCGGCAGCCTTGACCACGTGCCCCGAGAGGCGGCGCGAACTGCGAGGCTGGGCGAGCCGCCTGCTTGTTAGAGCACGCGCCTGATCGTCGGCGTGCGGTGGTTTCAGCGATGCTCGGCCAATTCAGCCTGCAGCCTGCGCAATATCGAGACCGCGGCGACCTGAGTGGTTTTCCAGGGAACGCCGAGCACGTACAGCAACTTGGCGGGGCCCTCGACGAGCCGAACATACTGAAAAATGTAACGCAGCCAGACGCCGAGCTTCTTAACGGGCGCGAATCTTGGGCCGAAGCGATCGACGTAGTGTTTCTGGTTGCCTACCTGGAATCCAAACAGCTTGTCCGGCACCGCCGCAACCGGACCGCGCGCCAGCAGTGTGAAGGCGAAGAGATTGTCCCCGAAGCTGAAGCCGTGCTTAGCGTAGAAGCGTGGCCAGGAAAAACCACGCAGAGGCTCGCGCCTGAGCAGGCCGTACATCAAGCACGGCTTACCCCTCCATTCGGGCTGCAGGTAGAAGCGCCATTGCCTGAGCATACGGTTATGGGTTGTGAGTTTGATGAGGCGCGCATAGTAGCCATCGTAAAGGAGCAGTTCATTGCCTGCCGCATCGACTGCCTTGATGTCGCAGAACGCGATCGATACCTCGGGCCGGCAAAGCATCTCTTGCAGCAACCGGGCGACGAAGTCCGTATGGTGCCAGTCATCATCGGCGCACCACATGAAGTAGTCCCCCGTGGCCTTATCAAGGACGAACTGAAAGTTTTCCTCCGGACCGACGTTGCTCTCTTGCCTGAAGTATTTGATGCGGCGATCAGCGGCGGAGAAGGATCGGACGACTTCCTCAACGGCTTCGCCCTCAGTAGCGTTATCGGAAACGATGATCTCGAGGTTTGAATGACTCTGTCCGACAATCTGTTCGAGCGTCGCGCGAAGTTGGCCTGGCCGCGAGTAGGTGGGAATGCCGACACTTACGAGGGGCGCGGCGGCAGGGGTCGTGGCGGCGGTCACGGTACGGTCCTCAACGACGCACTCCGGCCCGCTTCGGGCGGCGGCTGGCCCTCAGCAGGGGCGAAAGCAGACATTTAGCAAACGCCACCGAGAACCCCTTAAGGACGAAACCATCCGGCGACGCTAGCAGTTCGCGCAGCCAGTGGGACGCCGTTTCAGCGTAGCTCTGGCGAGACCGGCTGCTCTGGCCTGGGTGGACCCGGTAACTGAGGAGGCACTCAGGCAGATTCATGTACTTGGCCCCGCGACGCGCGCCGCGCAGCCAGAGGTCCGTGTCCTCCGAGGCGAATCCGCCTAGATAACCGCGCATGTCGATTAGGAACTGCTTGCGGAGGGCGACCGACGGATGGCAGAACACTGTGCCATAAGGCAGGCGATGCACAATGTTGCGATGCTCTAGGGGAAGCCTGTACTCGCCGGTCCGATTGCCGGCTTCATCGATGACATAGGCCCAGGAACCAAGCACGTCGACCGGGTTCTCGGTCAGACTGCGCCGCAATCGCGAGATCCGATTGGGCAACGAGATGTCATCTGCATCCATTCGAACGAGGTAGTCGCCGCGCGCCTCGCTGGCGAGCAGATTGAGGTTGAAGGCGAGTTGCCCGATTTCCGTGCGGATGATCCTCGCTCGGGGGTCGAGGCCAATGAGACAGCGCAGTTCTTCGACGAGCTCGTCCGGGCAGGCGTTGGCGGCGATCAGGAACTCGAAGTCTCCGTCGTCTTGCTTGAGTACGCTATCGATAGACTCGCGAAGGAACGGGGTGCTTCGGTTTGCACAAAGCAGGACCGTGAAAGTCGGGCCAAGCGAAGGGAAGTGATCCGGAGACATCGGCATTCTTTGGAGGGCGCGCCCGTCAGATCTTACGGGAGGCTGTCGGTGTTCATGCAAGCCGAGGCGCGCCGCGGGGCAGGATCACCAACGAGTTCACTTCTCCTGCCAGAGGAACAGGTAGATTTGTCGGTGCACGGTTGTAGGTTGGGCAGGACCGACGTGAGAGTTTCATGACCTTCCGCTGCAGTGCAGACTGGGGCAATGGAGTCTTGACAAGGAGATTTGGGCGGGGTGGCGACGAAGTGTCTGCCGCATCGTCGATTCCGTGGTGTCGCTCGGAACGGCGGGTTGCCCAAGCGACGAATAAGGGTGATCGGGCTGCACTGTGGCAGGCTTGAACGAGAACATTCGAACGGATGCTCCGCGGGTCCTTTTCGTAGTGACCGAAGATTGGTATTTCGTGCTGCATTGGCTCGGCCTTGCCCGGGCAGTTAAGCGGGCGGGATACCGCGTCGCGGTCGCGACGCGGGTGCACAGCCACGCTGATCACATCCGCGAGAGCGGTGTTGAACTGATCGCGCTGGATCGACTGCGACGCTCCAGCCTGAACCCGCTGCGAGAAGCCGCGGCGGTGGGCGAATTGGTGAGAATTCTTGAGCGATGGCGCCCGTCAATCGTGCATCTCGTAGCGCTGAAACCAATCATCTATGGCGCGTTGGCGACACGCTTTGGGCGGCGCTGCGCCTATGTGAATGCGCTTGCCGGCTTGGGTTTCGTCTTCCTCCAGGACACCGGCTTGGCTCGCCTTCTCCGACCGCTTGTCAAGCAACTGCTCCGCCTCGCGCTAGGCGGACAAGTGTCGCTGACCACAGTGCAGAACCCGGACGACCGGGCATTGCTAGTCAGCCAGCGGCTCGTTGATCCGGGCCGGGTTAGGCTGATTCCTGGCGCAGGCATCGATCTGCTGCGGTTCGCGCACGTACCGTTGCCGACCGGTCGACCATTAGTCGTTTTGATGTCCCGCCTGCTGTGGGACAAGGGCGTCGCGGAGTTCGTCGAGGCGGCGAACTTGGTGCGGCAGCGCGGGTTGGATGCGCGCTTCGCGCTTGTAGGTGAACCAGATGACGAAAATCCCGCCGCGGTGCCGCGATCCCGGCTGCGCGAATGGAGCAACGACGGCGGTGTCGAGTGGTGGGGCTACCGAGCCGATGCGCCGGCGGTGCTGGCACAGGCCAGCATTGTCGTTTTGCCGTCATATCGGGAAGGGTTGCCTACTGTGTTGGCCGAGGCTTCCGCCATCGGGCGGCCGATGGTCGCAACAGATGTGCCGGGGTGCCGCGACGTCGTTCGGCACGGTGAGAGCGGACTGCTCGTTGGCGCCCGTGACCCTGTGGGTCTAGCAGCGGCCATCGGCGAACTGCTTGCCAATCCTGAGCGGTGCCGCGAGATGGGCCAGCGGGCGCGGGTGATCGCTGAGCGGGAGTTTTCCATCGATGCCGTGGTCAGCAGCACGCTCGATGTCTATCGGGAACTTCAGTCGCAATGTCCTTTGCGTTAGTCACTGGCAGTAGCGGCTTTGTTGCTGGACCGCTGATTAATGAGCTGCGCCGACGTGGCTGGATCGTAAAAGGCGCCGTACGCCGTGAGCCTTGCAGCATCGACACAATCGACATCATCGAGATCGGTGAAATGTCGGACTCGACTGACTGGTCAAAGGCTTTGCGCGGCGTCGATACGGTCTTTCACCTGGCTGCCCGCGTGCATCAGGTTGGCGACAGCGGTAGCGGCCTCGACACGGCTTATCGACGCGCAAACGCCGACGCGACGGCGGCGCTGGCGCAGCAGGCGGTCGCCGCCGGCGCACGTCGTTTCGTCTTTGTCAGCTCAGTAAAGGCAATGGGGGAGGCCTCACCGGAGCGCCCATTCACTGAATGCGATCCGCCGCAGCCGCAGGACGCCTACGGCCGCAGCAAGCTCGCCGCCGAGCAGGCGCTCGTCACCCTGGCCGGGCAGATCGAGGTGAGCATCGTCCGCCCGCCGCTGGTCTACGGCCCGGGCGTGCGGGCGAACTTCCTCAGCCTGCTGAAACTTGCCGCGGGCGGCTGGCCGCTGCCGCTCGGCGCCGCACGCGCCCCGCGCAGCATGGTGTTCATCGACAACCTGGTCGACGCGCTGATCGCCTGCGCGACCCGCCCGCACGCTTCGCCGGCGACCTATTTCGTTTCGGACGGGCGCGATTTCTCCGTGGCCGAACTGGTCAGCCTGTGGCGCTCCGAAATGGGCCGGCCGGCGCGCCTGTGGGATCTCCCCGCGGGCCTCGTGCAGGCCGCTGCGCGCGCGCTCGGTCGGGCCGATGCGGCGCAGCGCCTGTTCTCGCCGCTGCAGGTCGACAGCGCCCGCATCCGGCGCGAACTGGGCTGGTCGCCGCCGGTGACGGCCGAAGCAGGCCTGCGGAAGACCGTGCGCTGGTTCCTCGACGCACGCGCCGCGGGGGCGATCTGACATGAGCATCGTGCTGCCGCCGCTGCTGTGCCTGCTGCTGGTCGCCGTGCTGCTCTGGTGGCTGCTTGCCTCGGGCTGGGCAGCGCGCATCGCGATGGACCTGCCCAACGAGCGGTCGCTGCACGCGACGCCGGTCCCGCGCATCGGCGGCATCGTGCTGATCGGTATCGCACTGGCGGCAGCCGCGATCGTGGCGCCGGCGCTGCGGCCGGTCGTGCTGATCGCCGCCGCGCTGGCGCTGGTCTCGGCATGGGACGACCGCCACGGACTGCCGGTGGTGCTTCGCTTCGCCGTTCACGTAGCTGCAGCCATCGGTGCGGTCGTCGCGCTGCACATCGATGTCCCGCTCTGGATGACGATCGGGTTGGTCCTGCTGCTCGCCTGGGCGATGAACCTCTACAACTTCATGGACGGTTCCGACGGTCTGGCGGGCGGCATGGCGCTGTTCGGCTTCGGCGCCTTCGGCATCGCGACGAGCGGCGCCGCGCCGGACATGGCGACGGCCGCTTTCTGCGTTGCGGCGGCGGCGGCGGGCTTCCTCTGGCACAACTTCCACCCGGCGCGGGTCTTCCTCGGCGACGCCGGCTCCATCCCGCTCGGCTTCCTCGCAGGCAGCGTCGGCCTTGCCGGTTGGGCGCGGGGATTGTGGCCGGCCTGGTTCCCGCTGCTGGTGTTCTCGCCGTTCATCGTCGATGCCACGTTGACCCTCGTCGCGCGCCTGCTGCGCGGGAACAAGCCCTGGCAGGCGCATCGCGAGCACGCGTACCAGCGCATGGTGGCGGGTGGGCTCGGCCATCGCCGCACCGCGTTGCTCTGGTATGCGCTGATGGCGGCCTGCGCGGCGAGCGGCTTGCTCGGGCTTCAGTTCGCCGTCGGCGGGCAGTGGGCGCTGGTCGTTGCCTGGCTGGTCATCTATGGCATCCTCGCCGCCGTGACCACGCGGCGCTTTCCACTTCCGGCAAGAACCTGAACGCGAGATGTCACGCACCGCTTCCGCGCGTCTCGTCCCGACGTCTGCCAAGGGCTACGCGGTCCTTGCTGCCGACCTCGCCTCGGTCGCCGCCGCCTGGCTCGCCTCCTACCTGCTGCGCTTCAACCTCGAGATTCCCGCCGAGTACCTGGCGCTCGCCCTGCGCAGCCTGCTTTGGGTGGTGCCGATCTACGGTGCCGCCTTCCTGGCGATGGGCATGTACCGCGGCATGGTGCGCTTCTCCAGCCTGCCCGACCTGCTGCGCATCGGCCGCGCGGTGGCGCTGGCCGCCGCGGTGGTGGCGCTGGTGGCATACCTGACGCAGGCGGACCTGCAGGTGCCGCGCTCGGTGATCGTGCTGTCGCCGATCCTGACGCTGCTGGTGGTCGGCGGCACGCGGGCCGCCTATCGCGCCTGGCGGGAGTCGCGCGAGCCGCGCGAGGCCGTCGGGCAGCGGCGTCGGCTGTTCGTGCTCGGCACCGGCGAGCCGGGCGCGCGCCTGTTGCGCGAGCTGGCCACCTCGCCGCAGTGGCAGGTGGTCGGCGCCTTCGACGACCGGCGCGAGGCGCACGGCCGCGAGATCCACGGCGTGCCGGTGCTCGGGCCGCTGGCCGACGTCGAGCAGGCGGCGCGCGAACTCGACGTGCGCGACGCGGTGATCGCCATGCCCGAGGCCTCGAGCGACCGCCGCCAGCAGGCGGCGACGATCTGCATGCGGGCGGGGCTCAACGCGCTGATGCTGCCGGCGCTGGCCGACCTGATCGAGGGGCGGGTGACGATCGAGAACGTCCGCCGCATCAACCTCGAGGACCTGCTCGGCCGCGACGCGGTGCGCATCAACAGCGCCGAGGTCGGCAGCATGCTCGGCGGCGCGGTGGTGATGGTCACCGGCGCCGGCGGCTCGATCGGCTCGGAACTGTGCCGGCAGGTGGCGCGCTTCGCGCCGGCGCGGCTGGTCTTCTTCGAGCACAGCGAGTTCGCGCTGTACCGCATCGGCGAGGAGTTCCGCGGCCTGTTCCCCGAGGTGCCGTTCGTCGGTTTCGTCGGCGACGTCAAGGACGCCGAGCGGGTGCGCGAGGTGATCGCGGCGCAGCAGCCGGCGATCGTCTTCCACGCGGCGGCGTACAAGCACGTGCCGCTGATGGAGGACGACAACTGCTGGCAGGCGGTGCGCAACAACGTCTTTGGCACCTGGGTGGTGGCGGCCGAGGCGGTCGCGGCGCGGGTGCCGCGCTTCGTGCTGGTGTCGACCGACAAGGCGGTGAACCCGAGCAACGTGATGGGGGCGACCAAGCGGCTGGCCGAGATCGCCTGCCAGGCGGTGCAGCCGGCCGACGGCGCGACGCTGGTGAGCATCGTTCGCTTCGGCAACGTGCTCGGCAGCGCCGGCAGCGTGATCCCCAAGTTCCAGGAGCAGGTGGCGCGCGGCGGGCCGGTCACCGTGACGCACGCCGAGGCGACCCGCTACTTCATGTCGATCCCGGAGGCATCGCAGCTGGTGCTGCAGGCGGCGGCGCTCGGCGACGGCGGGCAGATCTTCGTGCTCGAGATGGGCAAGCCGGTGCGGATCCTCGACGTGGCCAAGACCATCATCCAGCTGTCAGGGCGCAGCGAGGAGGAGATCGAGATCCGCTTCACCGGCCTGCGCCCGGGCGAGAAGCTGCACGAGGAAGTGTTCACCAGCGACGAGCTGACCGACCGCACGTCGCACCCGAGCGTGCGCGTGGCCAAGGCGCGGCCGGTCGACATCTCGCTGGAGGCGCTGCTGGAAGGACTACGTGTGCCGGTGCGTGACGACGAACAGGCACGCGAATTCCTTCGTTCGTGGGTGCCGGAGTACGGCGAGGCGCGAAACGACGAGCCGGTCGCGAGCTGAACGGACGTTCGACGCGCAGGATCGGTAGCGTTCGGGCGTTGGCGCGCCCGAACGCGGGGTGCGTCGCGGCCTCGACGTTTCGATTACGCATCACGGCCGAGAATGGCCGCGATATCCTGGCGTTCGCCGAGCAGGCGAACCACGTCCAGGTGGTCCTCCCGTTCGAAGTAGAACCACCGCAGCGGGAAGCCCGAGACGCCCCAAGAACGCAGTTCGGGGATGTCGCAGACCTGCCCGAGACGGAGCGAGCCGAGGGTCGGCATGCGTTCGATCGGTTCCAGGGCAGCGAGCGCCGCGTCGAACGCTCTTCCGCCTAGCGACTCGCCGCCTTCGTTCGCGTAGTAGCGGGCGGCGTCGACGAGATCCTGTTCTGCACGCGGCCGCAGGCGGGCGCGCTTCACCGCCGTCCGCCCAGCGCCTGCCTTCTCAGCTTCGTCGCACTTTGCGGAGTCAGCTCCCGGCCGGGGCCCGAGCGCAACCCTTCCTCGATCAGTTCGCGCAAACGCTTCTTGGCCTGCTCTTCCTGGTCGCGTCGAATCAGTTCGCGCAGGTACTCGCTGGTGTTCCCGTACTGGCCGGACTCGACCCGCTGGTCGATGTAGGCCCGCAACTCGTCAGGCAGCGCGAAGCTCATGGTCGTCTTGCTCATGCCGGTGATGATGCGGCTCTTATCAACAGTTGTCAATCTTGACCCGGTTGCCGGGCGGCTTGCGACAGTCGCCAATCGGATCCGACCGCTTTTGGGTTCTCCAGGCGCTCGGCGTCGACCTCCATTTGCGCCATGACTCCAACGCGGTCGATCACCCCGCCGCCGAGGCAGACCTCGCCGTTGTAAAGCACCGCCGACTGCCCCGGCGTCGCCGCCCACTGCGGCGCGTCGAACTGCAGCGTGAAGCGGCCGCGGTCGACAGCCGCCACCGCGCACGGCGCATCGGCCTGGCGGTAACGCGTCTTGGCGGTCAGCCGCGCGCCGGCGGCGGGCGCTTCGCCGCCGATCCAGCTGGCGTCCTCGGCGACGAGTTCGCTGGCCAGCAGCCACGGATGGTCGTGGCCCTGGACGATCCACAGCGTGTTGCTGGCCATGTCCTTGCGGGCGACGAACCACGGCTCGCCGGAAGCCCTCGCGCGTGCCGCCGACGCCGATGCCCTTGCGCTGGCCGAGCGTGTAGAAGGCCAGCCCGACGTGCTCGCCGACCACCTTGCCCTCCGGCGTGCGGATCGGACCGGGCTTCATCGGCAGGTACCGGTTGAGGAACTCGCGGAACGGCCGCTCGCCGATGAAGCAGATGCCGGTGGAGTCGCGCTTGGCGGCGACGGGCAGGCCGATCTCGCGGGCGATCCGCCGCACTTCGCTCTTTGGCAGGTGGCCGACGGGGAAAAGCGTCTTCGCCAGCTGCGCCTGGTTCAGCCGGTGCAGGAAGTAGCTCTGGTCCTTGCCCGGGTCGATGCCGCGCAGCAGCTCGAAGCGGCCGTGCCGCTCGCGCACGCGGGCGTAGTGGCCGGTGGCGATGTGCGCCGCGCCCAGGTGCAGCGCGTGGTCGAGGAAAGCCCTGAACTTGATCTCGGCGTTGCACAGCACGTCCGGGTTCGGCGTGCGGCCGGCCGAATACTCGGCGAGGAAGGCGGCGAACACCCGCTCGCGGTACTCGGCGGCGAAGTTCACCGCCTCGATGTCGATGTCGATCAGGTCGGCCACCGAGGCCGCGTCGAGCCAGTCCTGCCGGCTCGAGCAATACTCGTCGTCATCGTCGTCCTCCCAGTTCTTCATGAACAGGCCGACCACCTCGTAGCCCTGCTGCTTGAGCAGGTACGCCGCCACCGAGGAGTCGACGCCGCCGGACAGGCCGACGACGACGCGGGGTCCGGTCATCGCGGTCTGGTCGCCCCGGCGGAGGCCGGGGCGCAATTTGCGGCGCCGTGAACTTGGGCCCCGGCCTGCGCCGGGGCGACGGCTGGCGGATCCGCCGGGGCGAAGGCGGAAACCAGTGCCGGTGTAACGGTCGAGGTGACAACCGGCGCGACGGCAGACGGATGCGTGAAAAGCAGGTCCAGCGGGTATCGGGCGCCACCGAGAAAGTCATCGATGCACCGCTGAACCAGCGGGCTGCGATGTTCGGCGGCGCGGGCGGCGATCTCCTCGCGCGTCAGCCACAGCGCGCGCAGGATGCCGGCGTCGAGCGCGCGCTCGGGATCGTGCGCGCCGAGTTCACCCGCGAAGGCGAAGCGCAGGTAGGTCACCCCGTTGCCGTCCGGTGGCGGCGGCGAGCGCCACAGGTAGACGCCGATCAGCTGCTTCGGCGTGAACGCGAACGCGGTTTCTTCCAGCGTCTCGCGCGCCGCCGCCGTCGGCAGGCTCTCGCCGGGATCGAGGTGACCGGCCGGCTGGTTCAGGCGAACGCCTTCCGCGGTCTCCTCCTCGACCAGCAGGAAGCGGCCGTCGCGCTCGATGACGGCGGCCACGGTGACCGACGGTTTCCAGGGCACTTGCACTCTTTCTTGGGAAGGCGCCGGAGGGCGCCGCTGCAGGCAGGTGGGACAATCGCGTAAATTCTAGTCACTCGGGACGGCTCGCCCGGCCGTGCCAGTCAAGAGTCACGCGGGGGAGAACACCATGTTGATCGGGGTGCCGGCCGAGACGAGGCCGGGTGAGACGCGCGTTGCCGCGACCGCCGAAACGGTGAAGAAGCTGGTGGCCGGCAAGCACTCGGTGCTGGTGCAGTCCGGCGCCGGCCTGGCCGCCAGCCAGACCGACGAGATGTATGTCGCGGCCGGCGCGCAGATCGGCAGCGCGGCGCAGGCGTTGGGCAGCCAGATGGTGCTCAAGGTGCGCCTGCCGTCGGCCGACGAACTGGCGCAGATGGCCAAGGGCGCGGTGCTGATCGGCATCCTCGAGCCGTTCAACGCCGACGGCATCGCGGCGATGAACGCGGCGGGCCTGACCGCCTTCGCGCTGGAAGCCGCGCCGCGCACCACGCGGGCGCAGAGCATGGACGTGCTGTCGTCGCAGGCCAACATCGCCGGCTACAAGGCGGTGCTGATCGCCGCCAACACCTACGGCCGGCTGCTGCCGATGATGATGACGGCCGCCGGCACGATCAAGGCGGCGCGGGTGGTGATCCTCGGCGCCGGCGTGGCCGGGCTGCAGGCGATCGCCACCGCGAAGCGGCTCGGCGCGGTGATCGAGGCGTCCGACGTGCGGCCGGCGGTCAAGGAGCAGATCGAATCGCTCGGCGCCAAGTTCATCGACGTGCCGTTCGAGACCGACGAGGAGCGCGAGATCGCCAAGGGGGTGGGCGGCTACGCGCGGCCGATGCCGGAAGGCTGGATGAAGCGGCAGGCGGCCGAGGTGGCCAAGCGCATCGCCGCCGCCG
The DNA here is from genome assembly GCA_016716275.1 of Burkholderiales bacterium. Lineage (GTDB taxonomy): Bacteria > Pseudomonadota > Gammaproteobacteria > Burkholderiales > Burkholderiaceae_F > JADJWR01. Next base: position 800,450 of record JADJWR010000001.1, read on the forward strand.
ACATCGTCATCACCACCGCGCTGATCCCCGGCCGCAAGGCGCCGGTGCTGGTCACCGAGGAGATGGTGAAGAGCATGAAGCCCGGTTCGGTGATCCTCGACATGGCGGTCGAGCAGGGCGGCAACTGCGCGGTCTCCGAACTCGGCAAGACGGTGACCAAGCACAACGTGCACGTCATCGGCGTGCCCAACCTGCCGGCCACCGTGCCGGCCGACAGCTCGGCGCTTTACGCCCGCAACCTGCTCGACTTCCTGAAGCTGGTGGTCGACAAGGAAGGAAACTTCACCCTCAACATGGAAGACGACATCGTCGCCGCCTGCCTGATGTGCACGGGCGGCGAGATCAGGAGGAAGGGGGGGTGACGAAAGGGTTGCCACGCCGCACCGTCGCCCCGGCGAAGGCCGGGGCCCAATTGGCCGGCGCTGAAAATTGGGTCCCGGCCTGCGCCGGGACGACGTCGCACTGTGCGTGCCGCTGAAACCATCCGCGCCCGCGCCGCGCGGCTGGCCTCGCTGCTCGGCGTCGAACGGGCAATCGTCGGCGGGCCGATGGCCGGGGTGAACACGCCGGAGCTGGTGGCGGCGGTGTCCGACGCTGGCGCGCTGGGCTCGCTCGGCTGCGGGATGATGGAGCCCGAGAGCATCGAGGCGGCGATCGCGCGCGTCCGCCAGCTCACCGACAGGCCGTTCGCGGTGAATCTCTTCATCACGCCGCAGCCGGCGGTCGACGAGGCGCAGGTGCTGCGCATGCAGGCCAGGCTGGCCCGCTTGCGCAGCGAACTCGGCCTGCCGCGCGGCAAGCTCCCATCGACCTTCGCGCCGGATTTCGGCGAGCAGTTCGACGCCGTTCTTGCCGCGCGCGTGCCGGTGTTCTCGTTCACCTTCGGCGTGCTCGAGAAGCGGCGAGTCGAAGCGCTGCACGCGCAGGGCGCGAAGGTGATCGGCGCCGCGAGCTGCGTGCGCGAGGCGCGGCAGCTCGCCGAACTCGGCTGCGACGCGCTGGTCGCCTCCGGCATCGAGGCGGGCGGTCACCGGCCGACCTTTGCCGTGCCGGCCGAGACGGCGCAGGTCGGCCTGTTCGCCCTGCTGCCGCAGGTGGCCGCGGCGGTCGATGTCCCGGTGATCGCCGCCGGCGGCGTGATGACCGGCGCGCAGATCGGCGCGGCGCTGCTGCTGGGCGCCAGCGGCGTGCAACTGGGCAGCGCCCTGCTGCGCTGCCCGGAAAGCGGCGCCTCGGTTGCCTACAAGGAGGCGCTGGCCGCGGTCGAGGACACCGGCACGCGGCTGACGCGCGCCTTCTCGGGGCGCTGGGCGCGCGGGGTGGCCAACCGGTTGATGCAGGAGATCGACGCCGCCGGCGACATCCCCGAGTACCCGATCCAGAACCGCCTGACGCAGGACATCCGCGCCGCCGCCAACGCGCAGGGCAAGGCCGATTGCGTCTCCCTCTGGGCCGGCCAGGCGGCAGGCCTGGCGACCAGCGAAGCTGCCGGCGACGTCGTCCGCCGCCTGCAGCGCGAACTCGAAGCACTTCTGTAGGAGCCCACCGTGGAAGCCGTCAATCCCACCGTCATCAACCTGATCATCTTCGTGCTGGCGATCTACGTCGGCTACCACGTGGTGTGGAACGTCACGCCGGCGCTGCACACGCCGCTGATGAGCGTCACCAACGCCATCTCGGCGATCATCATCGTCGGCGCGATGCTCGCCGCGGCGCTGACCGAGACCGGGCTCGGCAAGGCGATGGGCGTGCTGGCGGTGGCGCTGGCCGCGGTCAACGTGTTCGGCGGCTTCCTGGTCACGCGGCGGATGCTGGAGATGTTCAAGAAGAAGGAGCCGAAGAAGGCGGAGGGGGCGAAGTGATGACATCCGATCGGTTCGTCGCCCCGGCGAAGGCCGGGGCCCAAGTTGTGAAGCGCTCGATTGGGCCCCGGCCTGCGCCGGGGCGACGGGTGCGTGGAGCGCTGAAACATTGCGTCCGGGCATTCGCCGGCACGACGGGTGCAAGGAGCGCTGAATGAACCTGAACCTCGTCATCCTGCTGTACCTGGTTGCCTCGGTGTTCTTCATCCAGGCGCTGAAGGGCCTGTCGCACCCGACCACCTCGCGCATCGGCAACGTGTTCGGCATGGTCGGCATGGCCATCGCGATGGTCACCACGGTGGCGCTGATCTTCAAGGTCGCGCCGCAGATGGCCGGCCTCGGCATGGTCTGGATCCTGGCCGGCCTGGTGGTCGGCGGCGCGATCGGCACCACCATCGCCTTCAAGGTCGAGATGACCAAGATGCCGGAGATGGTGGCCTTCATGCACTCGATGATCGGCCTGGCGGCGGTGTTCATCGCCATCGCCGCGGTGGCCGAGCCGTGGGCGTTCAACATCGTCGAGCGCGGCGGCCTGATCCCGCTCGGCAACCGGATCGAGCTTTTCATCGGCGCCTTCGTCGGCGCGATCACCTTCTCCGGCTCGGTGATCGCCTTCGGCAAGCTGGCCGGCCGCTACAAGCTGCGCGTGTTCAAGAGCGCGCCGGTGGTCTTCCCGGGCCAGCACATGCTGAACCTGGCGCTGGCGATCGCCATGCTGGTCTTCGGCCTGTGGTTCGCCGCCACCCAGCAGTGGCTGCCGTTCTGGGCGATGCTGGCGATCGCCTTCGTGCTCGGCGTGCTGATCATCATCCCGATCGGCGGCGCCGACATGCCGGTGGTGGTGTCGATGCTGAACAGCTACTCGGGCTGGGCGGCGGCGGGCATCGGCTTCTCGCTGAACAACTCGATGCTGATCATCGCCGGCTCGCTGGTCGGCTCCTCGGGCGCGATCCTCTCCTACATCATGTGCAAGGCGATGAACCGCTCGTTCTTCAACGTCATCCTGGGCGGCTTCGGCCAGGAAGGCGGCACAGCGGCGGCGGCGACGGAGCAGCGGCCGGTGAAGTCGGGCTCGCCGGACGACGCGGCCTTCCTGATGGCGAACGCCGAGAGCGTGGTGATCGTGCCCGGCTACGGCCTGGCGGTGGCGCGCGCGCAGCACCCGCTGAAGGAACTGGCCGACAAGCTGATCGAGAAGGGCGTGCGCGTGCGCTACGCGATCCACCCGGTCGCCGGCCGCATGCCCGGGCACATGAACGTCCTGCTGGCCGAGGCCGAGGTGCCGTACGACCAGGTCTTCGAGATGGAGGACATCAACTCCGAGTTCTCGGACACCGACGTGGTGCTGGTGCTCGGCGCCAACGACGTGGTGAACCCGGCCGCCAAGGACCCGAAGTCGCCGATCGCCGGCATGCCGATCCTCGAGGCATACAAGGCGCGCCAGATCATCGTCAACAAGCGCTCGATGGCCGCCGGCTACGCCGGCCTGGACAACGAGCTCTTTTACATGGACAGGACGATGATGGTCTTCGGCGACGCCAAGAAGGTGGTCGAGGACATGGTCAAGGCGGTGCACTGACCGGCCCGCATCCAGGGCGCAGGCGGGCCGCCAGGCCACGCGTCGACGGGCGTCGGCAGGGTTTTCACGGGCGCTGCTCTGCGTCGCCGCAGCGCGATGCGCTGCTGTGGCAAGCTTGCCGCCCCGGTTCGAGAATCAACGGAGTGTCGAGATGAATGCCGAGGAAACCCGCGCGGTGCTGGCGATCGCGCTGATGGCGGCGTATGCCGACGGCCACAAGGCGGATACGGAACGCGACGAGGTGCGGCGCGTCGCCGAGGCGCTGGGGCAGGAAGCTGCCGACCTGAACCTGCCGGCGCTTTACCAGGACGTGCTGCTGAAGCGCATCGACCTGCCGAAGGCCGCCGCGATGCTCGCCAGCAGCGAGGCGAGGCAGCTCGCCTTCGAGCTGGCGGTCGGCGTGTGCGATGCCGACGACCTGCGCAACGAGGCGGAGACGAAGTTCCTCGCCGACCTCGGCGCGGCGCTGAAGCTCGCGCCGCCGCAGATGGCCGAGCCGGCGGCGGTGGCCGACGCGCTGGTGACGCTGCCCCTGCCGGCGGCGCAGCCCGGCAGCGGGACCGCGGCGAAGGCGGGACCGGTGGTGGCCAGCGTGGCGGCCGATGCCGCCGAACTGGACAAGATGATCGTCAACGCGTCGATCCTGAACGGCGCGCTCGAACTGCTGCCGCAGTCGATGGCGTCGATGGCGATCATCCCGCTGCAGATGCGCCTCGTCTACCGGATCGGCAAGGCGCACGGCTACGAACTCGACCGCGGCCACATCAAGGACCTGCTGGCGGCGATGGGCGTCGGCCTGACCGGCCAGTACCTCGAGGAGATCGGCCGCAAGCTGATCGGCGGACTGTTCGGCAAGGTGGCGGGGCGGATGGCCGGCGGCCTGGCGCGCGGCGCCACCGGCATGGCGTTCTCGTTCGCCACCACCTATGCGCTGGGCAAGGTGGCGGTGCGCTACTACGCCGGCGGCCGCACGATGAGCACGCAGATGCTCAAGGGCGCCTTCGACGGCGTGCTGCAGGAGGCGCGCGGACTGCAGGCCCGCTACCAGCCGCAGATCGAGCAGCAGGCGCGCTCGATCGACGTGAACCGGATCGTGCAGATGGTGCGCGAGCGCTGTTAACCGGCTGGCGCGGCGGCGTCGAGTCACAGCATGTCGCGCGGTCCGCAGGCGATGGACGAGGCAGCGGGGGGGGGGGGGGGGGGGGGGGGGGGGGGGGGGGGGGGGGGGGGGGGGGAGGCGGTGGGGGGGGGGGGGGGGGGGGGGGGGGGGGGGGGGGCGGGGGGGGGGGGGGGGGGGGGGGGGGGGGGGGGGGGGTGGGGGGGGGGGGGGGGGGGGGGGGGGGGGGGGGGGGGGGGGGGGGGGGGGGGGGGGGGGGGGGGGGGGGGGGGGGGGGGGGGGGGGGGGGGGTGGGGGGGGGGGGGGGGGGGGGGGGGGGGGGGGGGGGGGGGGGGGTCCGGGGGGGGGGGGGGGGGGGGGGGGGGGGGGGGGGGGGGGGCGACCTCGAGCGCCGCTTCGCCGGCGTGGCGCGGCTTTACGGCGCCGACGGTTACGCGCGACTGCGCGCGGCGCGGGTGGCGGTGATCGGCATTGGTGGCGTCGGCTCGTGGGCGGCCGAGGCGCTGGCGCGCAGCCACGTCGGCGCGATTTCGCTGGTCGACCTCGACCACATCGCCGAGAGCAACACCAACCGGCAGATCCACGCTCTCGGCGACGCCTACGGCCGCGCCAAGGTGCTGGCGATGGCCGAGCGGATCGCGGCGATCGATCCCGCCTGTGCCGTGACGACGGTCGAGGAGTTCGCCGACCCGGACAACGCCGCGCGGCTCGCCGCCGGGCACGACCTGGTGCTCGACTGCATCGACCAGGTGAGCGCCAAGGCGGCGCTGATCGCCGCCTGCCGCGCGCAGGCAATCGCCGTGGTGACCTGCGGTGCCGCCGGCGGGCGCATCGATCCGACCCGGTTGAGGCAGGGCGACCTGGCGCGGGCGAGCGGCGATCCGCTGCTGGCCAAGGTCCGCTATCGGCTGCGCCGCCACTACGGCTTCCCGCGTGAAAGCGGCAACCGGGTGCGTCGGTTCGACGTCGCCGCCGTGTACTCCGACGAGCCGATCCGCATGCCGCAGGACTGCTCGCCGCAGGCGCGTCTGGCCTGCGCCGGCTACGGTTCGACCGTCGCCGTCACCGGCGCGATGGGATTTGCCGCCGCGGCGGTTGCGTTGCGGCATCTGGCATCGGCAGCGGAGCGCTTCGCGGCGTCTTGACAGCCATCAATTGCCGCCCGCCAGCGGGCGCTTAGCATGCCCTCGACGCTCTGGAGAAAGCGACATGTTCAAGAAGATCCTGCTGCCCACCGACGGGTCCGAGCTTTCGGTCAAGGCGGTGCAGGGGGCGTTGAAAATGGCCGGCCAGCTCGGCGCTTCGGTGGTCGGATTGACGGTGGTCGAGCCGTATTCGTACTCGACGCTGTCGGAGTACCGCCCCGAGACGCTCGAGGCCTTCGAGGCGCGCAACGCCCAGGCCGCCGAGCAGCGGCTGGCGCCGCTGATCGAGGCGGCGAAGGGCGCCGGCGTGCCGTGCGAGACGGTGAGCGTGAAGTCGTTCTCGCCCTACGAGGCGATCATCGACACCGCCGGCAAGTACGGCTGCGACGTGATTTTCATGGCCTCGCACGGTCGGCGCGGCCTCAGCGCGATCCTGCTGGGCAGCGAGACGCAGAAGGTGCTGACGCACTCGACGATTCCGGTTCTGGTGTATCGCTGATACACCACCTGCGGCAGGCATCGAGCCTGCCCTCGGACGGGCCAGCCACCGGGAGGTGCCTGGCCCGCCGTCTTTCCGGGGCTCGAAAGCGTCGTCCCGGCGCAGGCCGGGACCCAATCTACAGTGCCGGCAACTTGGGCCCCGGCCTGCGCCGGGGCGGCGGGCAGAGGCCTCAGATCTTCGTTTCCCGCCCCTGCCAGAACGGCGCGCGCATCTCGCGCTTCAGGGTCTTGCCGGCGGCGCTGCGCGGGAAGTCCTTCATCAGCAGCACGCGCGAGACGCGCTGGTAGCGCGCCGCCACGTGCGCGTTGATCCAGTCGCGCAGCTCTTCCTCGGAGCTCTGCGCGTCGCCGTGCAGGATCACTGCCGCCACCGGCGTCTCGCCCCACTTCTGGTCGGGCACGCCGAAGACGGCAACCTCGGCCACCGCCGGATGGCGCGCCGCGACCTCCTCGATGTCGCGCGGGTAGACCTTCACCCCGCCGGAGTCGATCATGTCCTTCTTGCGGTCGACCAGGTGCAGGTAGCCTTCGTCGTCGACGAAGCCCATGTCGCCGGTGAAAAGCCAGCCGTTGCGGATCGCCTTTTCGGTCAGGTCGGGGCGGTTGTGGTAGCCGGTCATCAGGATCGGGCCGCGGCCGATGATCTCGCCGATCTCGCCGACCGCCGCGTCGGTGCCGTCCTCGCGCACGATGCGCATCGAGAAAAACGGCGGCGGCACGCCGACCGAGCCGGCCTTGCGCACCGAGTCGCTGACGTCGAGGACGGTGACGAAGCCCTCGGTCAGGCCGTACAGCTCGTAGAAGCGGCCTGGCAGCAGCCGGTTCAGCCGTTCCTTCTGCTCCTTGTGCAGCGGTGCGCCGAGCGACAGGATCATCTGCAGCGAGGCCAGTTTCTCCACCGCGAAGGCCGGCGAGTCGAGCAGGGCGACGATCTGCGACGGCACCATCATCGTGTGCGTGACCCGGTGCCGCTCGATCAGCGCGATCGCCCCGGCGGCGTCGAACTGGCGGGCCAGCACGAAGTGGGCGCCGAGGTGAACGCAGGGCATCAGCGTGGTGTAGGCGCCGTTGAAGACCATCGCCCCGCTGTGCAGCACCACCGACTCCGGCGTCATCCGCCAGGCCGGGCCCATCAGCAGCGCATACATGGCGCGCACGAAGTGCGTGTGCATGATGCCCTTGGGCAGGCCGGTGGTGCCGCTCGTGTACATGATGTTGAACAGGTCGTCCTGGCTGACGGCGACCCGCGGCGGCTCGCCCGAGGCGGCCGAGCGAAGCTCGTCCAGGCCGAAGCAGCCGGGCTCGGCGCCGTCGACCAGCACGATGCGCCGGTGCAGCACCGGCGGCAGCTCGTCGCGGATCGACTCGATCACCGGCAGCATCGACGCCTGCGTGACCAGCGCCGCCGCCTGCGAGTCGGCGAGCAGCCCGCGCAGTCCCGGCCCCATCAGCAGCGGCGACAGCGGCACGTTGACCGCGCCGAGCGACGGCATGGCGAAGGTCAGCTCGAGCAGTTCGCGGCAGTTGGCGAGCACGCTGGCGACCTTGTCGCCACGCCGGATGCCGAGGCCGGCCAGCGCGTTTGCGGTACGGTTGACCCGTTCGGCGAACTGCGCGTAGGTGTGCGTCGCGCCCTCGAAGGTGAGCGCGGGTGCTGCGCCGCGGAAGCGCGCCTGCCGGTTGATCAGCGTGGCCAGTTCGAGCATCGTCGTCTCCGGCAATAATCCGGTCGGCAGAAGTTTGCCGCCTGCGGCGGCGGACGCAAGCGCGATCGGGCGGCCTTTGCGCTCGGTCAAGCGCGCCGGCCGGCCGCCGCCTTACTTTTGCCCCGTCAACCGGGTGGAGACCGACATGAGCCAGGCCGCGCAGAAAGTGCGACACGACGACATTTTCGTCGGTTTCAAGCCGATCGACGACCTGCACCACGAGTTCCAGAGCATCGTCGACGCGCTGGTCGACCCGGCCGAGGCCGACTACGGCGAACACCTGCTGGCCCTGCACGAGCACATGCTGCGCCACACGGCGCTCGAAGAGCAGTACATGCTGCAGGAGAACTACGTCCATTACGGGGTGCACAAGCGCGAGCACGACCGCTTCGTCGAGCGGCTGGCCGACATGCGCCGCCGCTTCGATGCCGGCGACGTCGACGGCGTGCGCCACTATGCGCACGAACTGATGGGCTGGTTCGCCGCCCACGCGCAGAACCACGACGCGCCGCTGGCGGCGTACCTGAAGGGCGAGGCGGGGGTGCGCTGAGAGCGCTCGCCACGCGGAAGTGTCGTTGCCGCGAAAGCGGGAACCCAGCGTCTATTCCGGCGCTGGCAGGGCACCGTGGATTCCCGCTTGCGCGGCAATGACACCAGCAACAGCGCGGCGCCGGTTACGCGACGTTCCTGCCCGTGACTGCCATCAGGCCGCAATCCACAGCAACGGCAGCCGCGGCAGCTTGCGGAAGATGCGCGACAGCGAGCCGTCGGTGACGAGCAGCGTCGCCCGGTCGATGTCGGGGGCGAGGTAGCGGTCCTCGGTGACCGACGGGCAGCGTTGCCGCAGCAGCGCATGCACTTCCTCCAGCGCCGGCGAGCTCTTCAGCGGGCGCAGGAAGTCGATGCCCTGCGCGGCGGCGAGCACTTCGATGCCGAGGATGTGCGCCGTGTTGCGGATCATCGGCGCCAGCCGCCGCGCGGCGAAGGTGGCCATGCTGACGTGGTCCTCCTGGTTCGCCGAGGTCGGCAGGCTGTCGACGCTGGCCGGGTGGGCGAGCGACTTGTTCTCGCTGGCCAGCGACGCCGCGGTGACGTGGGCGATCATGAAACCGGAGTTCAGGCCCGGCTCGCTCGCCAGGAACGGCGGCAGGTGCGACACGCCGGTGTCGATCAGCATCGCGATCCGCCGCTCGGCGATCGCGCCCACCTCGGCGATGGCTACTGCCATGCCATCGGCGGCGAGCGCCACCGGCTCGGCGTGGAAGTTGCCTCCCGAGATCAGCGCCCCGTCGCCGGCGAACACCAGCGGGTTGTCGGTCACCGCGTTGGCTTCGCGCAGCAGCACCAGCGCCGCGTGGCGCAGCTGGTCGAGGCAGGCACCGACCACCTGCGGCTGGCAGCGCAGGCAGTAGGGGTCCTGCACCCGGTCGTCGCCCTCGCGGTGCGAGGCGCGGATCTCGCTCGCGGCGAGCAGCGCGCGGTAATACTGGGCGACGTCGATCTGCCCCGGCTGGCCGCGCAGTTCGTGGATCCGCGGATCGAACGGCCCGTCGCTGCCGCGCGCCGCGTCGACCGTCAGCGCGCCGATTACCAGTGCCGCCTCGAGCACCGGCTCGAAGTCGAGCAGGGCGTCGAGCGCCAGTGCGGTGGAGACCTGGGTGCCGTTGATCAGCGCCAGCCCCTCCTTGGCGGCGAGCTTCAGCGGCGCGATGCCGGCCGCGGCGAGCAGCGGCGCGGCCGGCGCGCGCCGGCCGTCGACCAGCATCTCGCCTTCGCCCATCAGGGCGAGCGTCATGTGCGCCAGCGGCGCCAGGTCGCCGGAGGCACCGACCGAACCCTGGCCCGGCACGTAGGGAACCAGCCCGGCGTTGTGCACGGCGACCAGGGTGTCGATGACAACGGGCCGCACGCCGGAGTAACCGCGCGCCAGGCTCGCCGCTTTGAGCGCCAGCATCAGCCGCACCACCGCCGGCGCCAGCGGCTCGCCGACGCCGACGCTGTGCGAGCGGATCAGGTTCAGCTGCAGGGTGTCGAGGTCGGCCTCGCTGATGCGGGTGGAGGCGAGCTTGCCGAAGCCGGTGTTGACGCCATAGACGGGCGCCTGCCCGGCGGCGGCTTCGGCGACGATCGCCGCGCTCGCCGCGATGCCGGCTTGCGCACTGGGGTCGATTTCGATCGACCGGCCGCCAGCGCGGATCGCCGCCAGATGTTCGAGGGCCAGAGCGCCAGGATTCAGCTTCATGGGTTGGGCGAGGTAAGGAGTTACCACGGATGGACACGGATCAGGGACCTTCTACCGCTCCGTGCGATCCGCGGCGTGGAAATTGCCCTTGTATCCGTGTCAATCCGTGTTCATCCGTGGCAAAAGGCCCTTTGCCCCTGGTGTCCAGCCGCGGCACCAGGATCTCATCGCGGCAACATCGGCATGACGACGCCGTGTTCGCGCGCGCAGGCGATCGCTTCGTCGTAGCCGGCGTCGGCATGGCGAATCACGCCGAGCGCCGGGTCGTTCCACAGCACGCGCTCGATGCGTCTCGCGGCAGCGTCGGTGCCGTCGCAGACGATCACCACGCCGGCGTGCTGCGAGTAGCCCATGCCGACGCCGCCGCCGTGGTGCAGGCTGACCCAGGTGGCGCCGCCGGCGGTGGCGGTCAGGGCGTTGAGCAGCGGCCAGTCGGACACGGCGTCCGAGCCGTCGCGCATCGCCTCGGTCTCGCGGTTCGGGCTGGCCACCGAGCCGGCGTCGAGGTGGTCGCGGCCGATGACGATCGGCGCCTTCAGCTCGCCCGATTTCACCATCTCGTTGAACGCCAGTCCGGCGCGGTGGCGCTCGCCCAGGCCGATCCAGCAGATGCGCGCCGGCAGGCCCTGGAAGGCGATGCGTTCGGCCGCCATGTCGAGCCAGCGGTGCAGGCTGGCGTCGTGCGGGAACAGTTCCTTCATCTTCGCGTCGGTGCGGCGGATGTCCTCCGGGTCGCCCGACAGCGCCACCCAGCGGAACGGCCCCTTGCCGCGGCAGAACAGCGGCCGGATGTAGGCGGGCACGAAGCCGGCGAAGTCGAAGGCGTCCTTCACCCCCTGGTCGAATGCCACCTGGCGGATGTTGTTGCCGTAGTCGACGGTGGGCACGCCCATCCGCTTGAAGGCGAGCATCGCCTGCACGTGCACCGCGCAGCTCCGCGCGGCGGCATCGCGCAGGCGCGCGTGCTGCGCGGTGTCGGCCTGCGCGGCGCGCCACTGCTCGACCGTCCAGCCCGACGGCAGGTAGCCATTGACCAGGTCGTGCGCCGAGGTCTGGTCGGTGACCAGATCCGGCCGGATGCCGCCGGCCTGCGCCCGCCGCACCAGCTCGGGCACCACGTCGGCGGCGTTGCCGAGCAGGCCGATCGACACCGCCTTCCTGTCCGCCGTGTACCTGGCGATCCGCGCCAGCGCGTCGTCGAGGTCGGTCGCCTGCTCGTCGAGGTAGCGTGTCTTCAGCCGGAAGTCGATGCGCGACTGCTGGCACTCGACCACCAGCGACACCGCGCCGGCAAAGGTCGCCGCCAGCGGCTGCGCGCCGCCCATGCCACCGAGGCCCGCGGTGAGGATCCACCGTCCCGAAAGATCGCCGCCATAGTGCTGCCGGCCGGCCTCGCCGAAGGTCTCGTAGGTGCCCTGCACGATGCCCTGGCTGCCGATGTAGATCCACGAGCCGGCGGTCATCTGCCCGTACATCATCAGGCCCTTGCGGTCGAGCTCGTCGAAGTGCTCCCAGGTGGCCCACTTCGGCACCAGGTTGGAGTTGGCGATCAGCACGCGCGGCGCATCGGGGTGCGTGCGCAGCACGGCGACCGGCTTGCCCGACTGCACCAGCAGCGACTCGTCCTCGGCGAGTTCGCGCAGCGCCTGCAGGATCGCCTCGAAGCAGTCCCAGTTGCGCGCTGCCTTGCCGATGCCGCCGTAGACCACCAGCAGCTCCGGGTTCTCCGCCACCTCGGGGTCGAGGTTGTTCTGGATCATCCGGTAGGCGGCCTCGATCTGCCAGTTGCGGCAGGAGATGGCGGCGCCGCGCGGGGCGCGCACCGGCCGCGGGCGGGCGATCTGCGGGGAGGAAAGGTCGGTCATCGGCAGCCTCGCGGGCAAATGGGGGAGGGACGGCGGGAGAAACGATAGGAGGAATGGCGCGACTGTACTTGTCTAGACAGGCTTGTGCAAGTACCATCCTGCGATGGATACCGCTTCGCCGCGTGCCGTCGCGCCGTATGCGCGCGTCAAGGAGCATCTGAAGGGCGGCCTGGCCGCCGGCCGCTGGCGGCCGGGCGAGCTGATGCCCTCGGAGGCCGAGCTGGTGGCGCACTTCGGCGTCAGCCGGATGACGGTCAACCGGGCGCTGCGCGAGCTGCAGGCCGAGGGGCTGGTCGAGCGGCTGCAGGGGGTGGGCACCTTTGCCGCGCAGCTGAACCGCGTCTCCTCGACGCTGACCATCCGCGACCTGCAGGAGGAGATCGAGGCGCGCGGCCACCGCCACCACGCCGAGGTGCACCTGCAGCGGCGCGAGCCGGCCGGCGCCGCGCTGGCGGCGAGCCTCGGGCTGGCCGCCGGCGGCACTGTCTTCCATACGCTGGTCGTCCATCACGACGGCGGCGTGCCGCTGCAGTGCGAGGACCGCTACGTGAACCCGGCGGCCGCGCCGGACTACCTCGGTGTCGACTTCACGGCCACCACGCCGACGCGCTACCTGCTCGAGGTCGCGCCGCTGTGGGAGGCGCAGTACTCGATCGAGGCCAGCCGTCCCACCGCGCAGGAGGCGAAGCTGCTCGGCATCGGCCGCGACGAGCCGTGCCTGGTGGTCGTTCGCCGCACCGTCAGCCGCGGCACGCCGATCACGCTGGCCCGGCTGGTGCATCCGGGCTCGCGTTACACGCTCGCCGGCAGCTTCCGCCCATGAACCCGCGGACGATCCGTCTCGACGAGGTGACGCCGCAGCGCTGGCGCAACGGCGGCGGTACCACGCGCGAGCTGCTGGCCTGGCCGCGCGTCGATGCCTGGCGGCTGCGGGTGAGCGTCGCCGACGTCGATGGCGACGGGCCGTTCTCGTCGTTTCCGGCGGTCGAGCGCTGGTTCGCGGTGCTGGCGGGCAACGGCGTCGAACTGGACGTCGCGGGCACGGCCCACCGGCTGACCACGCGGGACGCGCCGCTGCGCTTCAGCGGCGAACTGCCGACCACCTGCCGGCTGCTCGACGGGCCGACGCGCGACCTCAACCTGATGCTGCGCGGCATGCGCGGCGGCATGTTCGTCGCCGCTGCCGGCGAGCCCTGGCGGCCGCGGGCGGCGCAGTGCGGCCTGTTCGCGGCCGTCGCGGGCAGGTGCGACGGCGACGCCGGATGTTCGGTGCCCGCCGGCAGCCTGCTGTGGTTCGACCCGGCGCCGGCGTCGCTCGCCTTCGTTGCTGCCGCGGCGGGCGGGACGCCGGTCGGCTGGTGGCTGGCGGCCACGCCGCTGGAGAACGCCGCGTGGGCCTGAGCCTGTGGCGCAACGGGCGGCTGGCGACGCTCGACGGCGACGCGCCGTGGGGGCTGGTAGAACGCGGCGCGTTGCTGGTCGAAGGCGCGCTGCTGCGCTGGGTCGGCGCGGAAGCCGATCTGCCGCGCGGACTCGACGTGCAGGCCGAGCACGACCTCGATTGCCGGCTGGTGACGCCGGGCCTGGTCGACTGCCACACGCACCTCGTCTACGGCGGCGACCGGGCGGGCGAGTTCGAACTGCGGCTGCAGGGCGCGAGCTACGAGCAGATCGCCCGCGCCGGCGGCGGCATCCGCGCCACCGTCGCCGCCACGCGGCAGGCGAGCGACGAGGCGCTGTTCGACTCGGCGCGCCGCCGCGCGCTGGCGCTGATGGCCGAGGGCGTGACCACGCTGGAGATCAAGTCCGGCTACGGCCTGAGCCTCGAGCACGAGGCACGGATGCTGCGCGTCGCCCGTCGGCTGGCCGACCAGCTGCCGCTGACGGTGCTTGCCACCTGCCTCGCTGCCCACGCGCTGCCGCCGGAGTTCGAAGGCCGCGCCGACGACTACGTCGATGCCGTCTGCAGCTGGCTGCCGACGCTGCACGCGGCGGGGTTGGTCGACGCGGTCGACGCCTTCTGCGAGCGCATCGGCTTCACGCCGGCGCAGACGCGGCGGCTGTTCGAAGCAGCGCGCGCCGACGGCCTGCCGGTGAAGCTGCACGCCGAACAGCTCTCCGAGCAGGGCGGTGCGCGGCTGGCGGCGCAATTCGGGGCGCTGTCGTGCGACCACCTCGAATACCTGAGCGACGACGGCGTGGCTGCGATGGCGGCCGCCGGCACCGTGGCGGTGCTGCTGCCGGGGGCCTTCTACTTCCTGCGCGAGACCCGGCTGCCACCGATTGCGCGGCTGCGCGAGGCGGCGGTGCCGATGGCGATCGCCACCGATCACAATCCGGGCTCGTCGCCGACCCTGTCGCCGCTGCTGATGATGAACATGGCCTGCACGCTGTTTCGCCTGACCCCGGAGGAGTCGCTGCGCGGCATGACGGTGAACGGCGCGCGGGCGCTGGGGCTGGCCGACCGCGGGCGGCTCGCCGCCGGTCAGCGGGCCGACTTCACCGTCTGGGACCTGCAGCATCCGCACCAGCTCGCCTATCGTTTCGGCGGCGGCAATCCCTGCCGGCGGGTCGTCGTGGCCGGCATCGAGCGGAATCGATGAACGAGAGCATCTACGCACTGCATCGCGGCCAGTCACCGCTGCTGGTGAGCCTGCCGCACGTCGGCACGCTGATCCCCGAGGCGCTGAAGGCGCGGCTGGTCGAGCGCGCGCTGGCGACCGAGGATGCCGACTGGCACCTCGAGCGGCTATATGCGTTTGCGCGCGATCTCGGCGCCAGCGTCATCGTGCCGCGCCACTCGCGCTACGTGATCGACCTGAACCGGCCGCCGGAGAACACGCCGATGTACGCCGGCGCGAACAACACCGAGCTGGTGCCGACGCGCTTCTTCAGCGGCGATCCGCTGTACCGCGACGGCCAGGCGCCGGCCGACGACGAAGTGCGGGACCGGCTGCGGCGCTACTGGCGGCCGTATCACGACGCGCTGGCAGACGAGCTGGCCAGGCTGAAGGCCGAGCACGGCCATGCGGTGCTGTGGGAAGGACACAGCATCCGCTCGGTCCTGCCGTGGCTGTTCGAGGGCAGGCTGCCCGACCTGAACCTGGGTACGGCCAACGGCGTCAGCTGCGCGCCCGGGCTGCGCGCCGCGCTGATGCAGGTGCTTGCGGCGCAGCAAAGCTACACGCAGGTGACCGACGGCCGCTTCAAGGGCGGCTACATCACCCGCCGCTACGGCCAGCCGCAGGCCGGCGTGCACGCGGTGCAGCTCGAGATGTGCTGGTCGACTTACATGGACGAGGCGCCGCCGTACGAGGTCGATCCGCAGCGCGCCGAGCGGCTGCAGCCGGTGCTGCGCGCGCTGCTGCAGGCGGCGCTGGCGTGGCGGCCCGATGCCTGACGCACGCGTGGCGGCGCTGTGGGCGCCGCGCGCCTGGCTGCCCGACCGGACCGGCAGGGGCGGCTGGCGCGAGCGGGTGCTCGCCCGCATCGGCGCCGACGGCCGCTGGTCAGGCGTCGAGGCCGACGTCGCGCAACCGCCGGCGGACGCGCAGGTGGTCGCCGGGGCGCTGCTGCCGGGAATCGTCGACGCGCACAGCCACGCCTTCCAGCGGGCGTTCGCCGGCCTGACCGAGCGGCGCGAGTCGGCGACCGACGATTTCTGGTCGTGGCGCGACCGCATGTACCGGATCGCGCTGCGCATCACGCCGGAGCAGTTGCGCGCCGTGGCGGCGCAGCTCTACGTCGAGCTGCTCGCCGGCGGCTACACCCAGGTCTGCGAGTTCCACTACCTGCAGCACGACCGCGACGGCCGGCCGTACGACGATCGGCTCGAACTGTCCTGGGCCCTTGCCGAGGCGGCCGCCGAGGCGGGCATCGGACTGACGCTGCTGCCGGTGCTGTACGAACGCGCCGGCTTCGCCCAGCCGCGGCTGCGCGACGACCAGCGCCGCTTCGCGATGGGTGCAGCCGATGTGTGGCGCGCCGCGCGCGCCATCGAGGACAGCCACCGGCCGCTGGTCAACGCAGGGCTGGCGATCCACTCGCTGCGCGCGGCGGCAGCCGAATCGATCGACGGGTTGCGCAGGCTTGCCGAGGGCTTTGCCGGGCCGATCCACATCCACGTTGCCGAGCAGACGGCCGAGGTCGACGACTGCCTGCAGGCGACCGGCGCACGGCCGATCGAGTGGCTGGCCGGCAGGCGCCTGCTCGATCGGCGCTGGCAGCTGGTGCACGCGACGCACGCGGTGCAGGCGGAGATCGACGCGGTGGCGGCCAGCGGCGCCGCCGTGGTCATCTGCCCGACCACCGAGGCCGATCTTGGCGACGGGCTGGCCGACCTGCCCGCCTGGCTGGCTGCCGGCGTGCCGCTGGCGATCGGCTCGGACAGCCACATTTCGCGCGATCCCCTGGAAGAGCTGCGCTGGCTCGAGTTCGGCCAGCGGCTCGCGCTGCGCCGGCGCAACGTCGCCGCCGCGCCGCAGGCCGGCCTGCCGTCGACAGCCGAGCGGCTGTTCGGGCTGGCCATCGATGCGGGCGCGGCCGCGGCGGGCGAGGCCGCGTGGGGCCTGCGTACCGGTGCCCGCGCCGACGCGCTGGTGGTCGACGCCGCCGCCGCGCCGCTGCTCGGCGTGCCTGCCGGGCGGCTGCTCGATGCGCTGGTCTTTTCCGGCCCGGGCCGGCCGTGGCGCGACGTGATGGTGGCGGGCCGCTGGGTGGTGAACGGCCACCGGCACGTCCGCAGCGAGCCGATCGCGCGCCGCTTCGAGGCGACGCTGCGGGCGATCTGGGGCGGCGCCTGAAGCGGGCCGCCGCGGCGGCCGCTGATCGTCAGTGCACGGCCGGCGGCTGGCGCAGTGCCCGCTCGACCGCGCGCGCGGCGACCACCCGGCCTTCGCGCGCGAACGCCTCGTGGTTGCGTTCGATCTGGGCGATGTCGTACAGGTAGTTGACCATGAAGCCGGCTGCCTGCTGCATGCCTTTGTCGGACAGGTCGCCCAGCCAGTTGATCCGCTCCAGGCGGGCGCCGTTGTTCAGGTGGAAGCGGGCCACCGGATCGATCGGCCGGCCCTTGCCGTCGCGGGCGCGCAGCAGGTACTCGGCCAGCGCCGCGGTGAGCACCGGCCGCAGCGCGCGCGACTGCGCGGTGACCTGTGTCCAGCCGGGCTGGTCGACGGCGAGCAGCGCCCGCCGGTCCTCGTCGGCGAGCCAGGTCGACGCGCGGGCGTTGCGCTCGCGGCGCAGCCAGCCCATGAAGCCCGGCACCGGCGACAGGGTCACGAAGCTGCGCAGGTTGGGCAGTTCGCGTTTCAGCACGTCGACCACCTGCTTGATCAGGAAGTTGCCGAGCGGCACGCCGCGCAGTCCGTCCTGGCAGTTGGAGATCGAGTAGAAGACCGCGGTGCTCGCCCGCCGCGGGGCGATCGGCCGCCGGTCGGCGGCGAGCAGCGGCGCAATCGAATCGGGCACGTCGCGCGCCAGCGCCACCTCGACGAAGATCAGCGGCTCGCCGGGAAGCTGCGGATGGAAGAAGGCGAAGCAGCGGCGGTCGTCCGGGTCGATGCGCCGGCGCAGGTCGTCCCAGCTGGTGATCTCGTGCACGGCCTCGTAGCGGATGATCCGTTCCAGCACCGCCGCCTCGGTGTTCCAGTCGATGTGCTTCAGCGACAGGAAGCCGCGGTTGAACCAGGAAGCGAACAGGTGCTGGAAGTCGGCGTCGACCGTCTCGAGTTCCGGGTGGACCACCGCCGCGGCGAGCACGTCCTCGCGCATCCGCACCAGCCGCTCGGTGCCACCGGGTGCCAGGTTCAGCCGGCGGAACAGTTCCTGGCGGCGCGCTTCGGCGGCGACGTGCAGGCCGACGCCGTTGGCTGCCGACGGATCGTTGCGGTAGCGGTCGATGGCGCGCTCCAGCCGGCCACGGTCGGCGCCGAAGCGGCTGGCCAGCTTCAGCAGGAAGTCGATGCGCTCCTCGGTGGTGCGCGACGCGTAGGCCGACAGCAGCTCGCCGGCGAGCGCCACGCCGGAGGCCTCGCCGCGCTCGGAAAGCAGCGCATCGGCGAGTCTGGTCATGTCCAGCGAGTTGCTGCGGCCGACCAGCCGCATCAGGTTGCCGATGAATCCGGGTCCCGCCGGTGCGCCCGGCGGCGCGGCATCGTCCTGGGCCATGGCGCGTCCTTCGCCTTCGTTCGGTCAGAGGCTGGCCAGCGTGTCGGCCACCGTCGGCCAGGCCAGGCGCAGACGCAGTTCGCGCCCGATGCGCTCGCCGATGATCCGCCGCGACTCGCTCATGAAGGAATACATCATCGGACTGACGGCGGCGCGCACCTGCGCCCGCGGCAGGCGCGGCGGACGAGGCAGCCCGCAGCGGTCGGCGACGAGGTCGAAATACTCGCCCATTTTCAGCTGCGAGCGGTCGACCGCGTTGTAGACCCGGCCGCGGCCGCCGCGGAACATCGCGGCGATGCAGATGCGCGCCAGGTCGTCGGCGTGGATGTGGTTCGAGAAGACGTCGTCGCCGGCGTCGAGCGCCGGCGTGCCGCTGCGCAGGCGCTCCAGCGGCAGCCGGTCGTGCGCGTAGATGCCCGGCGCGCGCACCACGGCTGCGTGCGCGGCGCGGACCGCGCGCTCGGCGTCGAGCCGGCGCCGGGCGCGGTCGCTGGTCGGCGCCGCCGGCGTGGTTTCGTCGACCAGGCCGCCGGCGCGGTCGCCGTACACGCCGGTCGTGCTGACGTAAACGAACCGCTTCGGCCGCCGTTGCAGCGCCGCCAGCAGCGCGCGCGTGCGCGGATCGGAGCGACCGTCACCGGCCGGCGGCGGGGCCAGGTGGATCACGCGTGCGTTGAAGGCGGCTAGTCGCTGGAGCGATCGGCGCGTATCGAGGTTGCCGACGATCGGCACGATGCCGGCGGCACGCAGCGACGGCACGCGCGCCGGCGAGGAGGTCAGGGCGACGATCCGGAAACGCGCCGCGAGGCGTGCGACAATCCGCCCGCCGATGTCGCCGCAGCCGACGATGAGCAGCCGCGGCCGGCCGAGGCGACGACGCCCGCGCGAGTAATTCCCGGATTGCGCGGGCGTTGCCTTTTCCATCCGCGCATTCTATGAGCTACAAGGTCACCGTCCGCCCCTCGGGCCGCGAGTTCACCGTCGAGGACGACGAGACGATCCTGGCCGCCTCGCTGCGCACCGGCGTCGGCCTGCCCTACGGCTGCAAGAACGGCGCCTGCGGCACCTGCAAGGCCAGGGCGCTGGAAGGCGAGTGGGCGCAGGGCGCGCACTCGGCCTCGGCGCTGACGCCCGAGGAGCAGGCGAGCGGCAAGCTGCTGCTGTGCTGCAGCCGGCCGGCGACGGATCTCGTGATCGAGGCGCGCGAGCTTTCGGGCTTCGGCGACATCCCGATCCGCAAGATGCCGTGCCGGATCGCCTCGATCGAGCGGCCGGCGCCGGACGTGGCGATCGTCTCGCTGCAACTGCCGGCCAGCGAGCGGCTGCAGTTCCGCGCCGGCCAGTACCTCGAGTTCATCCTCAAGGACGGCTCGCGGCGCAGCTACTCGATGGCCACCGCGCCGCACGCCGACGAGCGGATCACGCTGCACATCCGCCACATGCCGGGCGGGGTCTTCACCGATGCGCTGTTCGGTGCCAGGGAGCCGGCAATCAAGGAGCGCGACATCCTGCGCATCGAGGCGCCGCTGGGCACCTTCTTCCTGCGCGAGGACAACGCGAGGCCGATCGTGCTGCTGGCCAGCGGCACCGGCTTCGCGCCGATCAAGGCGATCGCCGAGCACATCTTCCACAAGCGGCTGAACCGCGACGAGCCCGAGCGGCCGGCGCGTCCGGTGCGCCTGTACTGGGGCTGCCGGGCGCGGCGCGACCTGTACCTGCCGGAACTGCCCGAGCAGTGGGCGCGCGAGCAGCCGAACTTCACCTACGTGCCGGTGCTGTCGGATGCCGCGCCCGAGGACCGCTGGACCGGCCGCAGCGGCTTCGTGCACCGCGCGGTGATGGAGGACCTGCCGGACCTTTCCGGCTGGCAGGTCTACGCCTGCGGCGCGCCGGTGATGGTCGACGCAGCGAAGAAGGACTTCACGACCGACCGCGGCCTGCCCGAGGACCAGTTCTTCGCCGACGCCTTCACGTCACAGGCGGATCTTGCCGGCGCCTAGCGCCGGCAAGCCCGCTCCGCGCAGGTCAGGACGCAAAGGGGGCTGCTCCGCCGCCCCCTCTGGACTCCCCCATGGCTTGGCCGGGCGCAGATTCTCGGATAAATTGCGCCGCATGTTGGTGAAACTCGTCCGACGCGTGCGACGTACTGCGCAACCCCGCAGGAGTCATCGCGCGCCCTGATCGAGTCGTTCCTCCGGCACCGCCAGCGTGCCGGACCCAAGAAAAGGCCGCGGACTCCGCGGCCTTTTTGTTTGTTCCCTTGCAGGAGCCAGACAGATGAAGATCGACCACTTCGAGACCGACGCGCTGATGGACGTCGCGGCTCGGCCGCCGCTGGTGTTCGTCGAGGGCCGCGGCTCCTGGCTCGCCGACCACGCCGGCCGCCGCTACCTCGACTTCGTCCAGGGCTGGGCGGTCAACTCGCTCGGCCACTGCCCGCCCGAGATCACGATGGCGCTGGCGACGCAGGCGCAGCGGCTGATCTCGCCGAGCCCGGCCTTCTTCAACGATGCGGCGCTGGCGCTGGCGCATAGGCTGGCGGAGCTTTCCGGGCTGCCGCAGGTCTTCCTCGCCTCGAGCGGCGCCGAGGCCAACGAGGGCGCGATCAAGCTGGCGCGCAAGTGGGGGTCGCTGCACAAAGGCGGCGCCCACGAGATCGTCACCTTCGCCGACGGCTTTCACGGCCGCACGCTGGCCACCATGTCGGCCAGCGGCAAGGCCGGCTGGGACCGGCTGTTCGAGCCGAAGGTGCCGGGCTTTCCGAAGGCGAGGCTGAACGACATCGACTCGGTGCGCGCCCTGATCGGGCCGGGCACCGTGGCGGTGATGCTCGAGCCGATCCAGGGCGAGGCGGGCGTGGTGCCGGCGACGGCGTCGTTCATGCGGGCGCTGCGGGCGCTGTGCGACGAGCAGGGCCTGCTGCTGATCCTCGACGAGGTGCAGACCGGCATCGGTCGCACCGGCCGGCTGTTCGCCTTCGAGCACGCGGGCGTCGTGCCGGACGTCCTGACGCTCGGCAAGGGCCTCGGCGGCGGCGTGCCGCTGGCGGCACTGCTGGCCGGCAGGCAAGCCGCCTGCTTCGCGCACGGCGACCAGGGCGGCACCTACTGCGGCAATCCGCTGATGGCGGCGGTTGGCAGCGCGGTGCTCGAGGTCGTGGCGCAGCCGCGCTTTCTCGCCGGCGTGATCGAGCGCGGCGATCACCTGCAGCAGCACCTGCTGCGGCTGAGCGCAACGCATGGCCTGGCGGGCGAGCGCGGCGGCGGCCTGTTGCGGGCGCTCGACCTCGGCCGGCCGATCGGCGCCGCGGTGGTCGAGGCGGCGCGGCAACTGCTGCCGGAGGGGTTGCTGCTGAACTCGCCGCGGCCGAACCTGCTGCGCTTCATGCCGCGGCTGAACGTGACGTTCGAGGAGATCGACCGCATGGCGGGACAGCTCGATGCGCTGCTTCGGCAGATTCGCTGAGCCGCCCGCCTCGACATAGGCACAATCGCGATCGCGCCGCGCGACGGCGCCACGGCAAGCGGAGGGAACCATGAGCAAGCCCACCATTTACATCGACGGCGAGCACGGCACCACCGGGCTGGAGATCCGCGAGCGGCTGGCGGCGCGTGTCGACGTCGAGGTCGCCAGCCTGCCGCGCGAGCGCGCCAAGGATCCGGCGGCCAAGCGCGAGATCGTCAACGCCGCCGACCTGGTGATCCTGTGCCTGCCCGACGAGGCGGCGCGCGAGACGGTGGCGCTGATCGACAACCAGCGCACCCGGGTGGTCGACGCCAGCACGGCGCACCGGACCGCCGCCGGCTGGGTCTACGGACTGCCCGAGCTGACGAAGGCGCAACGGGGACAGATCGCGGCGTCGCGCCGCGTGTCCAACCCGGGCTGCTATCCGACCGGTTTCCTGGCGCTGGTGCGGCCGCTGCGCGAGCGCGGCTGGCTTGCCGCCGATCTGCTGCTGTCGGCGCACGCCATTTCGGGCTACTCGGGCGGCGGCCGCAAGATGATCGAGAGCTTCGAGCAGCCGACGCCGGGGGCGCGGCCGCAGAACTTCGGCGCCTACGGCCTGACGCTCAGGCACAAGCACGTCGACGAGATGCGCGCCCATGCGCTGCTCGAGCAGCCGCCGCTGTTCGCGCCGGCGGTCGGCTACTTCCGCCGCGGCATGCTGGTGCACGTGCCGCTGCAACTGGCTGCGCTGGCGCGGTCGCTGACCGGCAAGGATCTGCACGCCGCGCTGGCCGAGCACTATGCCGGCGAACGCTACGTCAGCGTGCGGCCGCTGAACGACGCCAGTGCGCTGCGCGAAGGCGCGTTCCTGGAGCCGGAGGCGCTGAACGGCAGCAACCGGATGGAGCTTTTCGTCTACGCCAACGACACGGCGCGGCAGGCGCTGCTGGTGGCGCGGCTGGACAACCTCGGCAAGGGTGCCAGCGGCGCGGCGGTGCAGAACGTCAACCTGATGCTCGGCCTGCCCGAGCACGCCGGTCTCGACTGATGCTGTACCAGCCGGCGCACTTCAAGGTCGAGCAGCGGCAGGCGGCACTCGCCGTGATGCGCGAGCATCCGCTGGCCACATTGGTCTCGGTCGGCGGCGGCGAGCCGCTCCTCACCCATGCGCCGCTGGTCGCGCTCGAGCGGGACGGCGCGGTGCGCCTGCTCGGGCATCTGGCGCGCGCCAATCCCCACTGGCGGTCATGGGTCGACGGCGCGCGGCTGACGGCGATCTTCCACGGCCCGGACGGCTACGTGTCGCCGTCCTGGTACGAGCGCCGGGAAGCGGTGCCGACCTGGAACTACGTGGTCGTGCACGCGCACGGGACGGTGACGGTCACCCACGACAGCGCGGCGAAGGAGAGAATCCTGAAGGCGCTGATCGACGCGCACGACCCGCCCTACCGCCGGCAGTGGGACGAGATGCTGGCGGCGGATTTCCGCGAGCGGCAGAAGTCCGCCATCGTCGGCTTCGAGATCGCGGTCGATCGGATCGACGCGAAGTTCAAGCTGAGCCAGAACCGTCCGCCGGCCGACCGCGCCAACGTGCTGGCGGCGATGCAGGATGCCGATCCGGCGCGGCGCGCGCTTGCCCGATGGATGCGCGAACTCGCCATCGCCGGCGAGCGGTCGGCGCCCTGAACCGCCGGCGTCACGAGGCGCCTGCCCGACGCCGCGGTGGCCGCTGCACCCGGCGCGGCCTCGGGGTTTCGCCCCATCAGCGAACCGCGATCTGCATGCTATGGTCGGCTCGTCGCGACCCCGTGACCTTCCTCTGTTCCTGTCGAGCACCCTGATGGCCCGCACACTGTCCGCCTCCGCCGCCTGCACCCCCGGTGCGGCAGGTTTGCGGCTGCGCGGGCCGCACAGCCGCCACTGCAGCCAGCGAGGCCAGACGGCCTTGCTTGTGCCGGCCCGGTAGCGGGCCTTCCGCTTCGACACCCCGGGGCGGGAACCGCCACCGGGAGCCCCTGCCCGCGAATGAATTCCGCGTCGCCGCGCGACGCGGCAACCTGCCTTCCCGTTGCGAGGAACACGACATGCCGTACGACCCGACCAACCTGATGATCGCCGCCGACGACGCGGAAGCGCTCGGCTGGCTGGTGTTCG
The DNA here is from genome assembly GCA_016716275.1 of Burkholderiales bacterium. Taxonomy (GTDB): domain Bacteria; phylum Pseudomonadota; class Gammaproteobacteria; order Burkholderiales; family Burkholderiaceae_F; genus JADJWR01. Next base: position 824,236 of record JADJWR010000001.1, read on the forward strand.
ACTCCAGCACGCACGCCCGCTCGAAGAGTCCGGCCGCCGAGCGGCTGGCCGACAAGCTGATGGCGGCGCAGATCATGCCCGCCGCTGCGGTGCCCGCCGACGTCGTGCGCCTGGGCGCGGCCGTGACCTATCGCGAACTGCCTGCCGGCGCGCGCCGCACGCTGCGCGTGGTCACGCCGCTGCACGCCGACGCGAACGAGGGGCGCGTGTCGGTGCTTTCGCCGATCGGCTGCGCGCTGCTCGGGCAGGGCGTCGGCGCAGTGGTCGACGTCGAGCTGCCGACCGGCGCGACGCTTTCGATACGGCTGGAGGGGATCGACCATGCCCCGGCAGCCGACGGCGCGGCCGCCTCGGTCGCCTGACCCGCGGGCGCGGCTCGCTTCGCCCACTCGGCTCGCGCGGCCGCGCGAGCCGCTGCCGAATCGACGGTTGCAGGCCGCTAGCCGCCGGCCGCCTCGAGCCCGTTGTCGAAGTGCGTGCGCATCAGCCGCGTGGCGGCACGGGCGTCGCGCGCCTCGATCGCCGCCATCAGCTCGCGGTGTTCCGCCAGCGAACTGGCGATCCGCCCCTGCCTGAACAGCGAGTGGTGGCGGTTCAGCTTCATCACCTTGCGCAGGTCCTCGACGATCTGCCGGCGCCAGCGGTTGCCCGCGACCTCGAGCAGCTTCATGTGAAACGCCTCGTTGGTCGCGAAGAAGGTGTCGCGGTTCTTCGCCTGCTTCTCCAGCCGCTCGTGCAGCTGCCGCAGTTCGGCCAGTTGCCCGGCGTTCGCCTGGCGCGCCACCTCGCCGGCGGCGTCGGCCTCGAGCAGGCCGAGCAGGTGGTAGACCTGCGCCACGTCGTCGGTGGACATTTCGGTGACGTAGGCGCCGCGCCGCACCTTCATCGTCACCAGCCCCTCGACCGCCAGCACCTTCAGCGCTTCGCGCAGCGGCGTCCGGCTGATACCGTACTCGGCGGCCAGCTTCTGCTCGTCGATCCAGCTGCCCGGCTGCAGCTGGCGCGCGAAAATCTGCTGCCGCAGCCGCTCGGCGACCTCCTGGTACAGGGCGCGCGGCGACAGCGAGCGCGATGCGGTCGGAGCGTCGGCGGCGGGCATCGGCGGCCTGGTGGCCGGAAATTTTTGCATTCATAATTATGCATCATGTATGATCGGCCGCAAGCGGTTCGCGCCTGCGGCGGTCGACGGGCGGCGGTCCGCCCGCGCCAGGAGAAGACGATGAGCACGACTTCGGAATTCGCGTCGGCGACCCTCGAGCAGTGGGCGCAGGCGGCGGCGAAATCCGCGCCGGGCGGCCGGCCCGACGCGCTGAACTGGGTGACGCCCGAAGGCATCACGGTCAAGCCGCTGTACACGGCGGCCGACCTCGCCGGACTGCCGTACACCGACACGCTGCCCGGTTTCGAGCCGTTCGTCCGCGGGCCGCAGCCGACGATGTACGCGGTGCGGCCGTGGACCATCCGCCAGTACGCAGGCTTCTCGACGGCCGAGGAGAGCAACGCCTTCTACCGGCAGGCGCTGGCCGGCGGCGGGCAGGGCATCTCGGTGGCCTTCGATCTCGCCACCCACCGCGGCTACGACTCCGATCACCCGCGGGTGACCGGCGACGTCGGCAAGGCCGGCGTGGCGATCGACTCGGTCGAGGACATGAAGATCCTGTTCGACCGCATCCCGCTGGAGAAGGTCAGCGTATCGATGACGATGAACGGCGCCGTGCTGCCGGTGCTGGCCGCTTTCGTGGTCGCCGGCGAGGAGCAGGGCGTGCCGCAGGCGGGGCTGTCGGGGACCATCCAGAACGACATCCTCAAGGAGTTCATGGTCCGCAACACCTACATCTATCCGCCCGAGCCGTCGATGCGGATCGTCGCCGACATCATCGAGTACACGGCGCGCAACATGCCGAAGTTCAACTCGATCTCGATCTCCGGCTACCACATGCAGGAGGCCGGCGCCAGCCAGGCGCTCGAACTCGCCTTCACGCTGGCCGACGGCGGCCAGTACGTGAAGGCGGCGATGGCCAGGGGGCTGGACGTCGACGAGTTCGCCGGACGGCTGTCGTTCTTCTGGGCGATCGGCATGAACTTCTACCTCGAGATCGCCAAGATGCGCGCCGCGCGCCTGCTGTGGTGCCGGATCATGAAGGGCTTCGGCGCGAAGAACCCCAAGAGCCTGATGCTGCGCACCCACTGCCAGACCTCGGGCTGGAGCCTGACCGAGCAGGACCCGTACAACAACATCGTCCGGACGACGATCGAAGCGATGGCGGCGGTGTTCGGCGGCACGCAGAGCCTGCACACCAATTCGTTCGACGAGGCGATCGCCCTGCCGTCGGAGTTCTCCTCGCGCATCGCCCGCAACACGCAGCTGATCCTGCAGGAGGAGACGCACATCACCAGCGTCGTCGATCCGTGGGCCGGCAGCTACCTGATGGAGCGGCTGACCCAGGACATGGCCGATGCGGCCTGGTCGATCATCGAGGAGGTCGAGAAGCAGGGCGGCATGACCCGCGCGGTGGCCTCCGGCTGGGCCAAGCTGAAGATCGAGGCCGCCGCCGCCGAGAAGCAGGCGCGCATCGACTCCGGCAGGGACGTGATCGTCGGCGTGAACAAGTACCGCCTGCCGAAGGAAGACGCGGTCGAGACCCTCGAGGTCGACAACCACCGGGTGCGCGAAAGCCAGATCGCCCGGCTGCAGAAGCTGCGGGCCACGCGCGACGCGGCGAAGCTCGGCGCGGCGCTCGAGGCGTTGACGCGGGCCGCCGCCAGCGGCAAGGGCAATTTGCTCGAGCTCGCGATCGTGGCGATGCGCGCGCGCGCCACCGTCGGCGAAGTCAGCGACGCGCTGGAGAAGGCCTTCGGCCGGCACCGCGCCGACATCCAGAAGGTGGCCGGCGTGTACGCCGCCGCCTACGACGAGGCCGAAGGCTGGGACGCCGTGAAGGCCGACATCGCCGCCTTTGCCGAGCAGCACGGCCGCCGGCCGCGGGTGATGATCGCCAAGCTCGGCCAGGACGGCCATGACCGCGGCTCCAAGGTGGTGGCCACCGCCTTCGCCGACCTCGGCTTCGACATCGACATCGGGCCGCTGTTCCAGACGCCGGAAGAGTGCGCGCGGCAGGCGATCGAGAACGACGTGCATGCGATCGGCGTATCGACGCTGGCGGCCGGCCACAAGACGCTGGTGCCGGCGATCGTCGCCGAGCTGAAGAAGCAGGGCGGCGAGGACATCGTGGTGTTCGTCGGCGGCGTGGTGCCGCGGCAGGACTACGACTTCCTGTTCAACGCCGGCGTCAAGGGGATCTTCGGGCCGGGCACGCCGATCCCTGCCAGCGCGCGCGAGGTGCTCGGGCAGATCCGCAGGGCGCACGGCGGCTGATGCTCGCGGCGGCCGATCAGGCGCTGGTCGACGGCGTGCTGGGCGAGCCCGGCGCGCTGCAGCGCCGCGCCATCGCCAAGGCGATCACGCTGCTCGAGTCGACCCGCGCCGACCACCGCAGCCGCGCCGACGAACTGCTCAACGCGCTGCTGCCTGCCGCCGGAAATTCGCTGCGGCTCGGCATCTCCGGCGTGCCGGGGGTGGGAAAGTCGACCTTCATCGAGACGCTCGGCCTCGCCCTGATCGAGCAGGGGCATCGCGTGGCGGTGCTGACGGTCGACCCGTCGTCGAGCGTCTCGGGCGGCTCGATCCTCGGCGACAAGACGCGGATGGAGCGGCTGTCGGTGAGCCCGCGGGCGTTCATCCGCCCGAGCCCGTCGGGAGGCACGCTGGGCGGGGTGGCCGAGAAGACGCGCGAGGCGATGCGCGTGTGCGAGGCGGCCGGCTATGACGTGGTGATCGCCGAGACGGTCGGCGTCGGCCAGAGCGAGACCGCGGTGGCCGGCATGACCGACATGTTCGTGCTGCTGCAGTTGCCGAACGCCGGCGACGACCTGCAGGCGATCAAGCGCGGCGTGATGGAACTGGCGGACCTGGTGCTGATCAACAAGGCCGACCTCGACGAGGACGCGGCGATCCGCGCACAGGCGCAGATCACCTCGTCGCTGCGCCTGATGGGCCTGCATGGCCAGCCGGACCGCGCCCACCACGACGCGACGGCGTGGCGCCCGCAGGTGCTGCTGGTCAGCGCGCTGAGCGGCCAGGGGATCGGCGCCTTCTGGGAGGCAGTGAAGCGCTTTCGCGAACTGGCCGCCCGCAGCGGCCGCCTGGCGGCGCGTCGCCACGAGCAGGACCGCGCCTGGATGTGGGAGCGCATCGAAGCCGGCCTGAAGTCGCGCTTCCGCAGCCACCCGGCGGTGCGCGAGGCGCTGCCCGGATTCAGCGAGCAGGTGCGCGCCGGCACCCTGGCGGCGTCGGTGGCGGCGCGGCGGCTGCTCGACCTGTTCAATTGAGCCAAGGGAGACCGATTCATGCACAGCATCCGGCAAATGCTCGAGGACAAGCGGGCCAAGGCGCGCCTGGGCGGCGGGCAGAAGCGCATCGACGCGCAGCACGCCAAGGGCAAGCTCACCGCGCGCGAGCGCATCGAGCTGCTGCTCGACGAGAACACCTTCGAGGAATGGGACATGTTCGTCGAGCACCGCTGCATCGACTTCGGCATGGACCAGAACAAGATCCCGGGTGACGGCGTGGTCACCGGCTACGGGATGATCAACGGCCGGATGGTGTTCGTCTTCAGCCAGGACTTCACCGTCTTCGGCGGCGCGCTTTCCGAGGCGCACGCCGAGAAGATCTGCAAGATCATGGACCAGGCGATGAAGGTCGGCGCGCCGGTGATCGGCCTGAACGACTCCGGCGGCGCGCGGATCCAGGAAGGCGTGGCCTCGCTCGGCGGCTACGCCGAGGTGTTCCAGCGCAACGTGATGTGCTCCGGCGTGATCCCGCAGATCAGCGTGATCATGGGTCCGTGCGCCGGCGGCGCCGTCTACAGCCCGGCGATGACCGACTTCATCTACATGGTCAAGGACAGTTCGTACATGTTCGTCACCGGGCCGGAGGTGGTCAAGACGGTCACCCACGAGTCGGTCACCGCCGAGGAACTCGGCGGCGCGGTCACCCACAGCACCCGCTCGGGGGTGGCCGACCTGGCGTTCGAGAACGACGTCGAGGCGCTGCTGATGCTGCGGCGGATGTTCAACTACCTGCCGCTGAACAACAAGGAGAAGCCGCCGGTGCGGCGCACCGACGATCCGGCCGACCGGCTCGACTTCTCGCTCGACACGCTGGTGCCGGAGAACCCGAACAAGCCGTACGACATCAAGGAACTGATCGTCAAGACCGTCGACGACAACGACTTCTTCGAGATCCAGCCCGACAACGCCAAGAACATCGTGGTCGGCTTCGCCCGCATGAACGGCCAGCCGGTCGGCATCGTCGCCAACCAGCCGCAGGTGGCGGCCGGCTGCCTGGACATCAAGAGCTCGATCAAGGCGGCGCGCTTCGTCCGCTTCTGCGACGCGTTCAACTTTCCGGTGATCACCTTCGTCGACGTGCCGGGGTTCATGCCGGGCACCGCGCAGGAGTACGGCGGCATCATCAAGCACGGCGCCAAGCTGCTGTACGCCTACGCCGAGTGCACGGTGCCGAAGATCACCGTGATCACCCGCAAGGCCTACGGCGGTGCCTACGACGTGATGAGTTCCAAGCACCTGCGCGGCGACGTCAACTTCGCCTGGCCGAACGCCGAGATCGCGGTGATGGGCGCCAAGGGCGCGGTGGAGATCATCTTCCGCGAGGACAAGTCGGACCCCGCCAAGCTCGCCGCCCGCGAGGCCGAGTACAAGGCGCGCTTCGCCAACCCGTTCGTCGCCGGCAGCCGCGGCTACATCGACGACGTGATCCAGCCGCACGAGACGCGCAAGCGCATCTGCCGCTCGCTGGCGATGCTGCGCGACAAGAAACTGGAAAACCCGTGGCGCAAGCACGGCAACATCCCGCTGTGAACTGGCGACGGAGAGAGGAACCATGTTCAGCAAGATCCTGATCGCCAATCGCGGCGAAATCGCCTGCCGGGTCATCAAGACGGCGAAAAGACTCGGCATCAAGACGGTCGCCGTGCATTCGGAGGCCGACCGCGACGCGCTGCACGTGGAACTGGCCGACGAGGCGGTGCAGATCGGCCCGCCGCCGAGCCGCGAGTCGTACCTCGTGATGGACCGCATCATCGAAGCCTGCAAGCGCACCGGCGCGCAGGCGGTGCACCCCGGCTACGGCTTCCTGTCGGAGAACGAGGTCTTCGCCCGCCGCATCGAGGAGGAGGGCATCGTCTTCATCGGCCCGAAGCACTACTCGATCGCCGCGATGGGCGACAAGATCGCCTCCAAGAAGCTGGCGATCGAGGCGAAGGTCAACACCATCCCCGGCCACAACGCGCCGGTCGAGGCGGCCGAGCAGGCAGTCGAGATCGCCCGCGGCATCGGCTACCCGGTGATGATCAAGGCCAGCGCCGGCGGCGGCGGCAAGGGCCTGCGGGTGGCGTTTTCCGACCGCGAGGCCTTCGACGGCTACACCTCCTGCCGCAACGAGGCGCGGTCGAGCTTCGGCGACGACCGGGTGTTCGTCGAGAAGTACGTCGAGGAACCGCGCCACATCGAGATCCAGGTGCTCGGCGACGCCCACGGCAACTGCGTCTACCTGTGGGAGCGCGAGTGCTCGATCCAGCGCCGCCACCAGAAGGTGATCGAGGAGGCGCCGAGCCCGTTCATCAGCGAGGCGACGCGGCGGGCGATGGGCGAGCAGGCGGTGGCGCTGGCGAAGGCGGTGAACTACCAGAGCGCCGGCACGGTCGAGTTCGTGGTCGGCAAGGACCAGAGTTTCTACTTCCTCGAGATGAACACGCGGCTGCAGGTCGAGCACCCGGTGACCGAGTGCATCACCGGGCTCGACCTGGTCGAACAGATGCTGCGCGTGGCCGCCGGCGAGAAGCTGCCGTTCGGGCAGGCCGACATCGTGCGCAACGGCTGGGCGATGGAATGCCGGATCAACGCCGAAGACCCGCTGCGCGGCTTTCTGCCGTCGACCGGCCGGCTGGTGAAGTTCCAGCCGCCGCGCGCCGACATCGTCGCCGCCGGCGCCCCGGCGGCCACCGGCGTGCGCGTCGACACCGGCGTCTACGAAGGCGGCGAGATCCCCGTCTACTACGACTCGATGATCGCCAAGCTGATCGTCCATGGCACCGACCGGCTCGACGCGATCGAGCGGATGCGCAACGCGCTCAACGCGTTCGTGATCCGCGGCGTCAGCACCAACATCGCCTTCCAGGCGGCGCTGCTCAACCACCCGCAGTTCGTCGCCGGCCAGTTCAATACCGGTTTCATTGCCCAGCACTATCCGTCCGGCTTCAGGGGGGCCGAGCACGGCGACGACAACACCGAGCTGCTGGTCTGCGCGGCGGCGGCGATCCACCGCCGCATGCGCGAGCGCGCGGTGCGCATCAGCGGCCAGCTGCCGGGGCACGAGGTGAAGGTGCCGACGCACTTCGTGGTGCGGCTCGGCGAGGCCGGCCACCCGGTCAGCGTCACCCCGGCGGCCGGCGGCTACACGCTCGCCTGCGATGGCCGCACGCACAACCTGACCACCGACTGGCAGTTGCGCGACAGCCGCTTCGAGGCGCAGCTCGACGGCCGGCCGATCGTGCTGCAGGTCGACCGCGTCGGCCTGCGCTACCGGTTGACGCACAACGGCGTGACGGCCGAGGCGCAGGTGCTGCCGCCGCGCGGCGACGAGCTGCTGCGCAAGATGCCGGTGAAGTCGCCACCCGACCTGTCGGCGTTCCTGCTGTCGCCGATGCCGGGACTGCTGGTCGAGCTGGCGGTGCGGGAGGGCGAAGAGGTGAAGGCCGGCCAGCGGCTGGCGGTGATCGAGGCGATGAAGATGGAGAACGTGCTGTTCGCCCATGCCGACTCGGTGGTCGAGCAGCTGCTGGCGAGCCAGGGCGACAGCCTGGCGGTCGACCAGCCGATCCTCAGGTTCGCGGCGGCCGCATGAGCGCGCCGGGCCGCCCAGGCGCGAATCCTTTGAGCGACGGCGAGAGGGTAGCCAAATGAACCCGAACCGTCCGTTCCGCGTGCTGGGCATCCAGCAGATCGCCGTCGGCGGCGCCGACAAGCAGCGGCTGCGCGCGCTGTGGATCGGCGTCCTCGGCCTGACGGTCAAGAGCAACTTCGTTTCCGAGCGCGAGAACGTCGACGAGGACATCTGCGCGCTCGGCAGCGGGCCGCACGAGGTCGAGGTCGACCTGATGCAGCCGCTCGACCCGCAGAGGAAGCCGGCGGTTCACGCCACGCCGCTGAATCACGTCGGCCTGTGGATCGACGACCTGCCTGCCGCGGTCGCGTGGATGGCCGCGCAGGGCGTGCGCTTCGCGCCGGGCGGCATCCGCAAGGGCGCCGCCGGCCACGACATCTGTTTCATTCACCCCAGGGGCAGCGACGAGTTCCCGCTCGGCGGCGAAGGGGTGCTGATCGAACTGGTGCAGGCACCGCCCGAGGTGATCGCGGCGCTGTCGCCGGCGCCGCAGTAGGCGGGCACAATCGCGCGCCGGTCAGCCGATGACCGAAGTTCGCCTGCCATGACCCTCGAGCGCCGCCGATGAACGCCCGCACTGCCTTGCTGGTCGCGATCACGCTGCTCGCCATCGCGCTGGCGGTGTTCCTGCCGGCGATGCCGCAGCCGGTCGCCTATCACGACTTCGCCGACAAGCGCGAGGCCTACGGGATCGAGAACTTCCTCGACGTGACCTCGAACCTGGCCTTCACGCTGGCCGGTATGGCCGGCCTGCTGGCGGTGCTGCGGCCGCGCGCCTGCTTCGCCAGTGCGTCGGAGCGCTGGCCGTACCTGATCTTTGCCGTCGGCGTGCTGCTGACCGGGGCGGGCTCCTGCTATTACCACCTCGAACCGAACAACGAGTCGCTGTTCTGGGACCGGTTGCCGATGACCATCTCGTTCATGTCGCTGATCGCCGCGCAGATCGTCGACCGGGTCGACGTTCGCACCGGCCTTCTGGCGCTGGTGCCGATGCTGCTGATCGGCGTCGGCACGGCGGTCTACTGGATCGTCACCGAGCGGCTCGGGCGCGGCAACGTCGTGCCCTACGGCGTGCTGCAGGCCTACTCGGTGATCGTGCTGCTGAAGCTGGCGGCGATGCATCCGTCGCGCTACACCCACGGCAACGCGATCTATGCGGTGTTCGTCGGCTATCTGCTGGCCAAGGGATTCGAACACTTCGACCGGCAGATCTTCGAGCTGACCGGCGTGATCAGCGGCCACACGCTCAAGCACGTGGCGGCGGGCCTCGCCGGACTGCCGGTGGTGTACATGCTGTGGTGCCGCCGGCTGGTGGCGCAGGTCGCGCCCGACGCGGCGGTCTTCGGCCGTGAAGCTCAGGCCGCCGCTTCGCCGAGGTAGGCGGCGCGCACCTTCGGGTCGTTGAGCATTTCCCTGGCGTCGCCGCTGAGCGTGATCAGGCCGGAATCCATCACGTAGGCGCGGTTTGCCGCTTCGAGCGCCAGCCGCGCGTTCTGCTCGACCAGCAGCATCGGGATCTTCTGCGCCGCCACCGAGCGCACCACCTCGAAGATCTTCTCGACCATCAGCGGCGACAGTCCCATCGACGGCTCGTCGAGCAGCAGCAGCTTCGGCCGGCTCATCATCGCGCGGGCCATCGCCAGCATCTGCTGCTCGCCGCCGGACAGCGTGCCGGCCAGCTGCCTGGCGCGCTCCTTCAGCCGGGGAAACGTCGCGAACATCTTCTCCATGTCCTCGGCGATTGCCGCGGTGTCGTCGCGCGCGAAGGCGCCCATCTGCAGGTTCTCGGTGACCGTCATCCGGGTGAACACGCCGCGGCCCTCGGGCACCATCACCAGGCCGCGGCGCAGCAGCTGGTGCGGCGCCTTGCCGCCGGTCGAGGTGCCGCAGTAGTCGATCGCACCGGCCCAGGCCTGGGTGCCGGTGATTGCCTTCAGCGTGGTCGTCTTGCCGGCGCCGTTGGCGCCGATCAGCGTGACCAGTTCGCCTTCGCGGATTTCGAGGTCGATGCCCTTGACTGCCTGGATGCCGCCATAGGCGACCTTCAGGCCGGTGATCTTCAGGATCGGCTGCGTCATGACATCGTCCGCGGTGCCGGCTGCGCACCGCCGAGGTAGGCCTCGATCACCGCCGCGCTGCGCTGCACTTCGGCCGGCGTCCCCTCGGCGATGATCTTGCCGTAGTCGAGCACGGTGACGCGGTCGCAAAGACCCATCACCAGCTTCACGTCGTGCTCGATCAGCAGGATCGTGGTGCCGTCGCCGCGGATGTGTGAAAGCAGTTCGCGCAGCGCCAGCTTCTCGGTGGCGTTCATTCCGGCGGCGGGCTCGTCGAGCGCCAGCAGCTTCGGGTCGGTGGCCAGCGCACGGGCGATCTCGAGCCGCCGCTGGTCGCCGTAGGCAAGCGTGCGGGCCTGAAAGTCGGCGTAGCGGCGGATGCCGACATAGTCGAGCAGCTCGAGCGCTCGGGCGCGGATCGCCGCCTCTTCGGCGCGCTGCGACCGGGTGCGCAGCACGGCGCCGAGCGCGGTGGCCCGGGTGCGGACGTGGCGGCCGACCATCACGTTCTCCAGCGCCGTCATCTCCGGGAACAGGCGGATGTTCTGGAAGGTGCGGGCGATGCCGGCCTCGGCAACCTTGTGCGGTTCGGTCGGCGAATACGGCCTGCCGGCCAGCTCGAAGCTGCCCGAGTCGGGCGAGTACAGGCCGGTGAGGACGTTGAAGAAGGTGGTCTTGCCGGCGCCGTTCGGCCCGATCAGGCCGTAGATCTGGCCGCGGCGGATGGTCACGCCGACGTCGGCCAATGCCTGCAGGCCGCCGAAGCGCTTGTTGACGCCGGCGGCGCGCAGCACCGTGGCCTCGCTGGGCGCCGCGGTCATCCGGATGCCGCCCTGGCGTCGCCGCGCGTGCTCGGATTGACGCCGTGCTCCGGCGCCGGCCACAGGCCCTTGGGCCGGTACAGCATGATCACCACCATCGCCAGGCCGTAGAGCATCATGCGCAGCACCTCGGCATCGATGACCACACGGCCGAACAGCTGCTCCTGCACCGGCACCACGGTGTGACGCAACAGTTCCGGAAACAGCGAAAGCAGCACTGCGCCGAGGATCACGCCCGGGATGTGGCCGAGCCCGCCGAGCACGACCATCGCCAGCACGATGATCGACTCCATCAGCGAAAACGACTCCGGCGAAACGAAGCCCTGGAAGGCCGCGAACATCGTCCCCGACACGCCGCCGAAGGTCGCGCCGAGCGCGAAGGCCAGCAGCTTGACGTTGCGCACGTTGATGCCCATCGCCTTGGCGGCGATGTCGTCCTCGCGGATCGCCATCCAGGCGCGGCCGAGGCGCGAGTCCTGCAGCCGGATGCAGATGATGACCGTGATCACCGTCAGCAGCAGGAACAGGTAGTAGTAGAGATACACCGAGGGCAGCTGGACGAAGCCGAGGTCGAGCGTGCGGGCGAGGCTGACGCCGCCGAAACGCACCGGATCGATCAGGGTGATGCCCTGCGGGCCGTTGGTGAGGTTCAGCGGCGCGTTCAGGTTGTTGAGGAAGATGCGGATGATCTCGCCGAAGCCGAGCGTGACGATCGCCAGGTAGTCGCCGCGCAGCTTCAGCACCGGCGCGCCGAGGACGACGCCGAAGAAGGCAGCCAACGCCGCGCCGAGCGGGATCACCATCCAGATCGAGTTGTGGAAGCCCTGCGGGAACATCGCCGCCAGCGCCGGAAAGTTGCTGGTCAGGTGCGGCGAGGCGAGCAGCGCGTACATGTAGGCGCCGACCGCGTAGAAGGCGATGTAGCCGAGGTCGAGCAGGCCGGCGAAGCCGACCACGATGTTCAGGCCGAGGGCCAGCATCACGTACAGCGCCGCGAACGCCAGCGCCCGCACCCAGGCGTTGCCCATCGTGCCGACGATGAACGGCAACGCGATCAACACCGCCGCGACGACGAAAGTGGCGGCGATCGCGGCGCCGGGCCGGTTGCGCAGTGACGGGAAGAACAGGGTCACCGAACGACCCTCAGGCGCGGTCGGCGACGCGCTCGCCGAGCAGGCCGCTCGGGCGCAGGATCAGGACGGCGCACAGCACGATGAAGGCGAACACGTCCTGGTAGTGCGAGCCGAGCACGCCGCCGGTGAGCTCGCCGATGTAGCCGGCGCCGAGCGCCTCGATCAGGCCGAGCAGCAGGCCGCCCAGCATGGCGCCCGGAATGTTGCCGATGCCGCCGAGCACCGCCGCGGTGAAGGCCTTCAGGCCGGGCATGAAGCCCATGTAGAAGTGCGCCACCGAGTAGGTGGCGGCCAGCATGACCCCGGCCACCGCCGCCAGCGAGGCGCCGATGGCGAAGGTGATCATGATCACCATGTTGGGGTCGACGCCCATCAGCCCGGCCACCCGCGGGTTCTCGGCGGTGGCGCGCATCGCGCGGCCGAGCTTGCTGCGGTTCACCAGCAGCATCAGCCCGGTCATGATGACGGCCGACAGGCCGATCACCACCAGCTTGGTAACGGTGACGGTGGCGCCGAAGATCTCGATCGGTTCCGAAGGCAGCAGCGTCGGAAAGGTCATGTAGTTGCGGCCCCAGATCAGCATCGCCACCGTCTGCAGCACGATCGACACGCCGATGGCGGTGATCAGCGGCGCCAGCCGGGGGGCGCCGCGCAACGGCCGGTAGGCGATCCGCTCGATGATCAGGCTGGTGACCACGCAGGTCGGAATCGCCACCGCGATGCCGGCGATGAGCAGGATCCAGCCCGGCAGGTCCGGAAACTGCGCCTTCAGCAACAGGATGCTGGTCAGCGCCGTCAGCGCCCCGACCATCAGCACGTCGCCGTGGGCGAAGTTGATCAGGTTCAGGATGCCGTAGACCATCGTGTAGCCGAGCGCGATCAGCGCGTACAGGCTGCCGAGCACGAGCCCGTTGATGACCTGCTGGAAGAAGGTGTCCATGTCGGCGGTCCCGCGGCAGCTTGGCCGTCCGTGGCCGGCCGGCACCGGGCGCGATGCTAACAGGCCAGGCAGTCCCGGCCGGCGAATCGCTAGGCCGGCGCGAGCGTCATCAGGCTGGCGTTGCCGCCGGCGGCCGCCGTGTTGACGCTCAGCGTCTGCTCGGCGACCAGCGCGTCGAGCGGATACCCGCCGTCGGCCGCTTCCGGCGTGACTGCGCGCACGCGCGGCCCGTCGCCGTCGGCGAGTGCGCGACGAGTCGCCGTCGCCTGCGCCGGCGAGCACAGCGCCACGTCGCATTCGCCGACCGGCAGGTCATCGACGACGGTGACCCGCTGCCTTACCGGCTCCGGTAACTGCGCGACGATCGCCGCGCCGCCCGGCGCGCACGCCAGGACCCGATTGCCCGTCGCCAGTGCCGCCGCGATCTGCCGCAGCAGTTCGTCGTCGTCGGTGGCCGTGCACAGCGCCCGCCCACGGGCAATGAAGCGCAACCGGTTCGACTCGCCGGTCGGCCCCGCAAGATCCACCGCCCGGACCCATGGCGTCGACCTGGCCAGTGCGTCGCATCGGCGCGCCAGCGCATCGCGGCCGCTGCTGCCCGCCCAGGCCCTCAGCGCGACGAACGCCGGCGGCAGGGTCGCGCCGGCGGCGACCGGCAGGGCCGGTGCCGGCTGGCCACGGCGCAGGCGATGCAGCAGCAGTGGCCCGCCGGCCTTCGGCCCGGTGCCGGACAGACCGAGGCCGCCAAACGGCTGAACGCCGACGACCGCGCCGATCATGTTGCGGTTGACGTAGAGGTTGCCGGCGCGGACGCGCGAAGTGACGTAATCGATCGTCTCGTCGATGCGGCTGTGCACGCCGAACGTCAGCCCGTAGCCGGTGGCATTGATGTTCTCGATCAGCGGGCCGAGTTCGGCGCGGCGATAGCGCAGCACGTGCAGCACCGGGCCGAACACCTCCCGCCCGAGCTGCGCCAGCGAGTCGATCTCGATCAGCGTCGGTGCGACGAAGGTGCCGTGCGCGGCGGCCGCCGGCAGCGGCTGCCGCTCGACGCGGTGGGTGGCACTCATGCGCTCGACGTGCGCCTCCAGCCGCGCCAGCGCCTCGGCGTCGATCACCGGCCCGATGTCGGTCGCCAGCAGCGCCGGGTCGCCCACCGCCAGCTCGCGCAGCGCGCCACGCAGCATCGCCAGCACGCGGTCGGCGATTTCCTCCTGCAGGCACAGCACGCGCAGCGCCGAGCAGCGCTGGCCGGCGCTGTCGAACGCGGAGCCGAGCGCATCGTGCACCACCTGCTCCGACAGCGCGCTCGAATCGACCACCATCGCGTTGATGCCGCCGGTCTCGGCGATGAGCACGATCTCCTCGGAGACCGCGCGGGCGGCCAGCTGGCGGTCGATCAGCGCCGCCGTCTCGGTCGAGCCGGTGAACAGCACGCCGCGCACGCGCGCATCGGCGCACAGCAACGCACCGACGCGGCCGTCGCCGGGCAGCAGCTGCAGCGCGGCGCGCGGCACGCCCGCCTCGTGCATCAGCCGCACCGCGCGCGCGGCGGTGAGCGGCGTCTGCTCGGCCGGCTTGGCCAGCACGACGTTGCCGGCGGCGAGCGCCGCCGCGACCTGGCCGATGAAGATGGCGAGCGGGAAGTTCCACGGGCTGATGCAGGCGACGACACCGAGCGGCTGCCCGCGGTCGGCCTGTTCTGCCGCCGTGCGCAGCCGGCTCGCGTAGTAGCGGCAGAAGTCGACCGCCTCGCGCACCTCACCGAGCGCGTTGGCCAGTGTCTTGCCGGCTTCGTGCACGGCCAGCCACATCAGTTCGGCGCAATGGGCCTGCAGCAGCTCGGCCGAGCGTTCGAGCAGCCGTGCCCGTTCGGCGCCGGTGCTGTTCGACCAGCGGCTCGTGCATGCCTGCGCGGCGGCGAGTGCCGCCTCCGCCTCGGCGCGGCCGGCGTCCTGCACGTGACCGATGATGTCGTCCAGGTGCGCCGGATTGCGGATCGCGCGCAGTTCGGTGCCGCTCGCGCCGCCGTCGGCCAGCATCGGCGCGGCGCGCCACGGCTGGCGCCGCGCCTGCTCGAATGCCGCCTCGAGCGCCGACAGCGTCAGCGGGTCGTTCAGGTCGAGTCCGGCCGAGTTGCGGCGAACGGGCGCGAACAGGTCGGCCGGCAGGCCAATGCGCGGATGCGGCGTGCCGCCGTCGCCGGCAACCTGTTCGACCGGGTCGCGCAGCAGTTCGTCGATACTGATCGCCGGATCGAGGATCTGGTTGACGAAAGAAGAGTTCGAACCGTTCTCGAGCAGCCGGCGGACCAGGTAGGCCAGCAGCGTCTCGTGGCTGCCGACCGGGGCGTAGATGCGGCAGGCGACGTCGAGCTTGCCGGCCCCGAGCACCTGGTCGTACAGCGTCTCGCCCATCCCGTGCAGGCACTGGAACTCATAGTGGCCGACTCCGGCGGCGCGCGCCATCTCGCGCACGGTGGCCAGGGTGAGCGCGTTGTGGGTGGCGAACTGCGGGTAGATCACGTCGGCCGCCGCCAGCAGCCGGCGGGCGCAGGCGAGGAAGCAGACGTCGCTGTGCGCCTTGCGCGTGAATACCGGATAGCCGGCCTGGCCTTCGACCTGCGCGCGCTTGATCTCGCTGTCCCAGTACGCGCCCTTGACCAGCCTGACCGACATCCGTCGGCGGCTGCGCCGCGCCAGGTCGACCAGCCAGTCGACCACCCGCGGCGCGCGCTTCTGGTAGGACTGCACGACCACGCCGAGGCCGTTCCAGCCGGCGAGCGCGGCGTCGCCGGCCAGCCGCTCGGTCAATTCGAGCGACAGGTCGAGCCGCTCGCTCTCCTCGGAATCGATCGCCAGCCCCATCCCCTGCGCGTGTGCCCGCAGGCAAAGGTCGCGCACGCGCGGTAGCAGTTCGGCCAGCACACGGTCGCGCTGGGCGTGGCAGTAACGCGGGTGCAGTGCCGACAGCTTCACCGAGATGCCGGGGCCGGCTTCAGCGCCGAGGCCGTCAGTAGTGGCGCCGATGGCAGCGATTGCCGACCGATAGGCGGCGAAGTACGCATCGGCGTCGGCGGCGGTCAGCGCAGCCTCGCCGAGCATGTCGAATGTGTAGCGGTAGCCTCGCCCGCGCCGGTCGCGAGCGTTGGCCAGTGCCTCGCCGATCGTCTGCCCAATGACGAACTGCTGGCCGAGCAGACGCATGGCCAGATCGACTCCCTTGCGGATCAGCGGCTCGCCGCCGCGAGCGATCAGCTGGGTCAGGCTATGGCCGAGACCCTCGTCGCTGTGCGTCGACACCAGGTTGCCGGTGATCATCAGGCCCCAGGCGGCGGCGTTGACGAACAGCGACCGGCTGCGGCCCAGGTGGGCACGCCAGTCACCGCCACCGACCTTGTCGCGGATCAGCGCATCGGCTGTCGCCGCATCGGGGATCCGCAGCAGCGCCTCGGCCAGGCACATCAGCGCCACGCCTTCGCTGCTGGATAGCGAGAACTCCCGCATCAGGGCGTCGACCCCGCCCGAACGGCCGCGCCGCTGGCGCAGGTTCGCGACCAGCGTCCTGGCGACAGCCTGCGCCGCCTGCCACTGCTGCGGCGGCAGTGCCGCCTCGGCGAGCAGACTCTGAACCACCTCCGGTTCGGCGGCGCGCGTGGCCGTGGCGATTGCGTGGCGCTGCGGATCGATCATGGCCGGCTCGCTTGCGATGACCGGCGGCAGCCCGGGCGGATACGGCCGGCCGACGACGATTCTATGCAGCAGGCTCGATCACGACGGGCCATGCAAAAAAAACGGCACCCGAAGGTGCCGTTTGGTGGCCTGCCGACGCGAATCAGCGCGAGGTCGAGATGTACTCGAGCTTGTCGCCCTTGACGACGAACATCGAGATGGCGCCGTCCTTGACATCGCCCTTCTCGTCGAAGCGGATCTGGCCGGTCACGCCGTTGTGGTCGGTCTTCGCCACTTCCGCGACGATCTTCGCCTTGTCCGGGCCGCCGGCGCGCTTGATCGCCTCGGCGATCACGTAGACCGCGTCGTAGCTGTACGGCGAGTAGATCTGCACGTCCTGGTTGAACTTGGCCTTGTACTTGGCCTTGAACTCCTCGCCCTTGGCCAGCTTCTCGACCGCCTCGCCGGCCATCGAGCAGGTCATGCCGCTTCCCGCCTCGCCGGCCAGCTTGATGAACTCCGGCGAGCAGACGCCGTCACCGGCGACGAAGACGGACTTCATGCCGAGCTGCTTCATCTGCTTGGCCATCGGGCCGGCGGTGGCATCCATGCCGCCGTACATCACGACTTCCGGCTTGGCGGCGCGGACCTTGGTCAGGATGGCGTTGAAGTCGGTTGCCTTGTCGGTCGTGAACTCGCGCGCGACGACCTTCACGCCCTTCTCCTTGGCGACCTTCTCGACCACGTCGGCCAGGCCCTGGCCATAGGCGGTGCGGTCGTCGATGATGGCGATGGTCTTCGCCTTCATTGCGCCGGAGGCATAGTTGGCCAGCACCGCGCCCTGCTGGTTGTCGTTGGCGACGACACGGAAGGCGGTCTTGAAGCCCTGCTCGGTGTACTTCGGATTGGTCGCCGAAGGCGAGATCTGCACGATGCTGGCGTCCGAGTAGATTTTCGAGGCCGGGATCGTCGTGCCCGAATTCAGGTGGCCGACCACCGCAACGACGCCGGCATCGACCAGCTTCTGCGCTGCCAGCGTGCCTTCCTTCGGATCGGCCTTGTCGTCCTCGGCAACCAGTTCCAGGTTGTAGGTCTTGTCGCCGATCTTCAGGCCGCCGGCGGCGTTGATCTCGTCGACCGCCAGGCGGGCGCCGTTCTCGTTGTCCTTGCCAAGGTGCGCGATGCCACCGGTCAGCGGCGCGACGTGGCCAACCTTGATGACCATCGGCGCGGCGGCCACCGGCGCGGGCGCCTTCGCGGCCTCGGCCTTGACAGGCTCTTCCTTCTTGCCGCAGGCGGCAAGCGCGACCGCGGCAGCGATCGCCAGCGGCGCAAGTTTCAGCGTGTAGTTCATAGGGCTTTCTCCTGGCAGGAATTCGGATTCGTTGGTCGGGCCCGGCGACGGCGGGCGGATGCGCCCGTCAGGCCCATGGCGAAAAACACGCGATTCTACCTGCACCGCCCGCCCCGGCAAGCAGCGCCGACCGCATTCCCGTGGGGCTCGGCGGCCTTCGCCGGTCGCGCCTGCCGGGTATGGGGGAAACCTGACTGCCGGGATGCAAAGCGCGGCGGGGTGCTCGCGCGCCCCGTGCGATGCCTGAACCGCGACGGCCGGGACGGTTTCTCGGTCGACCGCCGGCTTACTTGACCGTCATGACCCACTTGGCCAGCGTCAGCGCTTCGGCCTCGCTGACCTGCGGGTTGGCCGGCATCGGCACCTGACCCCAGACGCCGGTGCCGCCTTCGCGGATCTTCTTGGCCAGTCTGGCGGCCGCGTCCTTGTCGCTGGCGTACTTGGCGGCAACGTCCTTGTAGGACGGGCCGACCAGCTTCTTGTCCAGGGCGTGGCAGGCCATGCAGTTCTTGGCCTTGGCGAGATCGGCACTGGCAAGGGCGGCGCCGCTGGCCACCGATAGGGCGGCGAAAACGCCGACGAGCAGGGTCTTCATCGAGCACTCCTTGTAGTGAGTTGATCCGAACCGGGGCAAAAAAAGGTGCGAGAGTGTAACGGGAACTGACGGCCGGCCGTTGACCGCCCTTGGGCCGTGCCGGAGGCGGGGCTATAGTGCACTCGACTCGGCTTCTCCCACCTTGAACCATGTGGATCCTGCTGATCGGACTCGTCATGCTGGTATCCAAACTGCTGGACTTCGGCCCGCTGGCCGAACTGTCCTGGTGGTGGGTGGTGCTGCCGTTCGTCCTGGCGTTCGTCTGGTGGGAGTTCTTCGAGCGGCCGCTCGGACTGGACAAGAAGAAGGCCTTCGACGAACTGGAGAAGGCCAAGCAGGATCGCATCGCCCGCGCGCTGGAGCGCGACAAGACCCGCCACCAGCGCCGCTAGCTCAGGCCTGCCGCACGGCGCCGCCGGCGCACCCTAGCTCCGCTCGAACAGGTTTTCGTCGGTGATGGCGCCGCGGCTCGCCGTCGACACCAGCGCCGCGAACTTGGCCAGCGTGCCGCGCCGGTAGCGCGGCGCCGGCTGCTTCCACTTGGCGCGGCGGCGCGTCAGTTCGGTGTCGTCGACGTCGACCTGCAGCAGCAGCTTGTGCGCGTCGATGGTGATCGAGTCGCCCTCCTGCACCAGCGCCAGGTTGCCGCCGACGTAGGCCTCCGGCGCCACGTGGCCGACCACCATGCCCCAGGTGCCGCCGGAAAAGCGGCCGTCGGTGATCAGGCCGACGCTTTCACCGAGCCCCTTGCCGATGATCGCCGAGGTCGGGCTGAGCATCTCGCGCATGCCGGGGCCGCCTTTCGGGCCCTCGTAGCGGATCACCACCACGTCGCCCGGCCTGATGCGGTCGGCGAGGATCGCCTCCATCGCCGCATCCTCCGAGTCGAACACGCGCGCCGGGCCGGTCATCGCCGGGTTCTTCAGGCCGGTGATCTTGGCCACGCAGCCTTCCTGCGCCAGGTTGCCCTTGAGGATCGCCAGGTGGCCGTGGGGATACATGGGGTTGCCGAACGGCCGGATCACTTCCTGCGAGGCGGCCGGCTCGGCCGGCACGTCTTCCAGCATCTCTGCCATCGTCCTGCCGGTGATCGTCATGCAGTCGCCGTGCAGCAGACCGTTGGCGAGCAGGATCTTCAGCACCTGCGGGATGCCGCCGGCCTTGTGCAGGTCGGTCGCCACGTACTGGCCGGAGGGCTTCAGGTCGCACAGCACCGGCACCTTGCGGCGGATGCGTTCGAAGTCGTCGATCGTCCACTCGATGCCGGCCGAGTGCGCGATCGCCAGGTAGTGCAGCACGGCGTTGGTCGAGCCGCCGACCGCCATGATCAGGCTCGCCGCGTTCTCGATCGACTTGCGGGTGATGATCTGCGACGGCCGCAGGTCGTTCCTGACCGCCTCGATCAGCACCCGCGCGGCTGCCGCCGTCGAGTCGACCTTTTCCTGGTCGGGGTTGGCCTGGGTCGACGAGTACAGCAGGCTCATGCCGAGCGCCTCGAACGACGAACTCATCGTGTTGGCGGTGTACATGCCGCCGCAGGAGCCCGAGCCGGGGATGCAGCGCCGCTCGATCTCCTTGAAGTCGGTCTCGTTCAACCGGCCGGCGGTGAACTCGCCGACCGCCTCGAAGGCCGAGACGATGGTCAGGTCCTTGCCCTTGTAGTTGCCGGGCTTCACGGTGCCGCCGTACACGTAGATCGCCGGCACGTCGCAGCGGGCGATCGCCATCATGCCGCCCGGCATGTTCTTGTCGCAGCCGCCGATGACGATCACGCCATCGAGCCACTGGCCGTTGACGCAGGTCTCGATGCAGTCGGCGATCACCTCGCGGGACACCAGCGAGTACTTCATTCCCTCGGTGCCCATGCCGATGCCGTCGGATATGGTCGGCGTGCCGAAGACCTGCGAATTCGCCTCGCCCCTGGCGATCTCTTCGACCGCCGCGTCGGCCAGCCGCTGCAGGCCGGAGTTGCACGGGGTGATGGTCGAATGGCTGTTGGCCACGCCGATCATCGGCTTGTCGAAGTCGGCGTCCTGGTAGCCCATCGCGTAGTACATGGCGCGATTGGCCGAGCGGGCGACGCCCTGGGTGACGTTTCTCGAGCGGCGGTTGTAGGGCATGGTTGTGTCTGTCGAGAGTTGGTTGCGGGCGCCGGCAGCACTGCGCGCACGGCTGGCGGATCACGATTACCTACAATCGGCAGATTCTAGTCCGCGACCCCGCCATGCTTGTCCATCCGCAGTTCGATCCCGTCGCGTTCTCCCTGGGGCCGCTGGCGGTGCGCTGGTACGGCCTGATGTACCTGGTGGGGTTCGCGCTGTTCTGGTGGCTGGGACGCCTGCGCGCGCGCGACGGCTGGCGCGGCATGAGCCGGCAGGACGTCGAGGACCTGCTGTTCTTCGGCGTGCTCGGCGTGATCGTCGGCGGCCGGCTCGGCTACGTGCTTTTCTACAAGCCCGGCTACTACCTCGAGCACCCGCTCGAAGCACTGATGCTCTGGAAGGGCGGCATGGCCTCGCACGGCGGCATCATCGGCGTGATCGCGGTGATGTGGCTGTTCGCCCGCGCCCGCGGCAAGTCGTTCCTGCAGGTCGCCGACTTCGTCGTGCCGCTGGTGCCGCTCGGGCTGGCGGCGGGCCGGCTCGGCAACTTCATCAACGGCGAGCTGTGGGGGCGGCCGGCGGACCCGGCGGCATGGCCGTGGGCGATGGTCTTTCCGCAGGCCGGCGACGGCGTGCCGCGGCACCCGTCGCAGCTGTACCAGGCGGGGTTCGAGGGCGTGCTGCTGTTCGCGATCCTGTGGCTTTATTCGATCAAGCCGCGGCCGGCCGGCTGCGTCGGCTCGGCGTTCCTGATCGGCTACGGCGTACTGCGCTTTCTCGCCGAGTTCGGCCGCGAGCCCGACGCCTTCCTCGGCCTGCTGGCGCTGCGGCTGACGATGGGCCAGTGGCTGTCGCTGCCGATGATCGTCGCCGGCATCGGGCTTTTCGTTTACTTTCGCTCGTCCGGGCGCGTTGGCCAGCCGCAGGTGCCGTCGGCCGGCAGGGCGCGCCGCTGACGGCAATGACAAGATGACGACCCGCGGCGAGCGGCTGCGGGACGTGCCGATTCGCCCCGGAGGGAAGCTGCCATGGCGGGAACCATCCACTTCGTCGCCGACGCGGGAATCGCCACCGTCACGCTCGAGTCGGCGGGCAAGCTGAACGCCGTGAGCGTGGCGATGTGGCAGGAACTGCGAGGCGTTTTCGAGGCGCTTGCCGGCGACGCCGGCGTGCGCTGCGTGGTCGTGCGCGGCGCCGGCGGCAATTTCGCCGCCGGCGCCGACCTCGACGAGTTCGCCGAGGTCCACCACGACGTGGCGAGCGGGCGGCGTTTCCACCTCGAGACGGTGGTGCCGTCGCTGGCGGCGATCCGCGACGTGCCGCAGCCGGTGCTGGCGGCGATCGAGGGCGTGTGCGCCGGCGGCGGCCTGCAGATCGCGCTCGCCTGCGATCTGCGGATCGCTGCCGACACCGCCCGCTTTGGCGTGCCGGTGGGCAGGCTCGGCCTGCCGGTGGTGCTGCCCGAACTGCGGCTGCTGCTGGAGCGGCTCGGCCAGACAGTGACGGCCGACCTGCTGCTGACCGGCCGGCTGCTCGACGCCATGCAGGCGCGGGAAAAGGGCATCGTCTCGCAGACCGTCGCGGCGGCGGATTTCGAGCAGCGCGTCAGCGAAACGGCACACGCGATCGCCGCCGGTTCGCCGCTTGCCGCGCGCCGGAACAAGGCGCAGATCCGGCTGCTCGTCGAACGCGCCATGCAGTACACCGCGCACGAGCTCGACGGCAGCTTCGATTTCCTCGACTCGGCCGACCACCGCGAAGGCATCGCCGCCTTCATCGCCAAACGCCACCCGAACTTCACCGGCAAATGACGAAGAACCGGAACCTGTACGCACTGATCGAAGGCCGCATGCCGCGCGATCCGGCGGCGGTCTGCATCGAGACGCCAGACGGCCTCGTCTACTCCTACCGCGACCTGCACTACGGCTCGGCCCGCATCGCCGGCTGGCTCGCCAGCCTCGGACTGGCGGCCGACGCCGACGGGGCCCCGCCGCGCATCGCCGTGCAGGTGGAGAAGTCGCCGGAGGCGGTCATGCTGTACCTGGCGGCGCTGCGCGCGGGCTTCGCCTACGTGCCGCTGAACACCGCTTACCAGTCGGCCGAAATCGAGTACTTCCTGAACGACGTCAAGCCGGGCGTGTTCGTCTGCACGCCGCAGCGGCTGCCGCAACTGGCGCCGCTGGCGCAGAAAGCCGGCTGCACGCGGGTGGTGACGCTCGGCGAGCGGCGCGACGGCAGCCTGCTGGAAGCGGCGGCGCCGTTCGCCGACCGGTTCGCCACGGTGCCGCGTGCGGCGGCCGACCTGGCGGCGATCCTCTATACATCGGGCACCACCGGCCGCAGCAAGGGGGCGATGCTGTCGCACGGCAACCTGTCGTCCAATGCGCTGGTGCTCGACGAGTTCTGGGGCTTCCGGGAGGAGCGCGACGCCGGCGGCCGCGACGTGCTGCTGCACGCGCTGCCGATCTTCCACGTGCACGGGCTGTTCGTCGCGCTGCATGCGGCGCTGCTGGCCGGTGCATCGATCGTCTTCCACCCGAAGTTCGACCCGCGGCAGGTGGTCGCCGCGCTGCCTCGCTCGACGGTGTTCATGGGCGTGCCGACTTTCTACACCCGGCTGCTCGCCGAGCGGCAGTTCGACCGCCGCGCCTGCAGCCACATGCGGCTGTTCGTCTCCGGCTCGGCGCCGCTGCTGGCCGAAACCTTCGAGGCGTTCCGCCGTCGCACCGGGCACACGATCCTCGAGCGCTACGGCATGTCGGAAACGGTGATGCTGGTGTCCAACCCCTACTTCGGCGCGCCGCGCGAGCGAATCGCGGCGACGGTCGGCGTTCCGCTGCCCGGTGTCGGCGTGCGCGTCGTACGCGACGACGGCAGCGCCTGCGACGTCGGCGAGATCGGCAAGGTCGAGGTGCGCGGGCCGAACGTGTTCTCCGGCTACTGGCGGATGCCCGAGAAGACCGCCGAGGAGTTCACCGCCGACGGCTGGTTCCGCACCGGCGACGTCGGCTGCTTCGGTGGCGAGGGCCGGCCCGACAGCTACCTGACGCTGGTCGGCCGCTCGAAGGACCTGATCATCTCCGGCGGCTACAACGTGTATCCGAAGGAGATCGAGGGCTACATCGACGCGCTGCCCGGCGTGGTCGAGTCGGCGGTGATCGGCCTGCCGCATCCGGACTTCGGCGAAGCGGTGGCCGCGGTGGTGGTCGGCTCGCGCGATGCGCCGCCGGTGCCGGAGGCGATCGTCGAGAAGCTGCGCGGCCAGATCGCCAACTTCAAGGTACCGAAGCGGGTCTGGGTGGTCGACGAGCTGCCGCGCAACGCGATGGGTAAGGTGCAGAAGAACCTGCTGCGCGAGCGCTACGCGGCCGCCTTCGGGGTCGCCTGACCGGCGGCGCCCCGGCGCCCGTTACCAGCGCGCCGGCGGCTTGCGGTTGATGGTGATCTGGCGGTCGGCGACAGTCACGTAACCGCCGGTGGTCAGGTCCTTGAAGATGCGGCTGACCATGTCGCGCGAGGCGCCAACACGGTCGGCGATGTCCTGCTGGGTCAGCCGCTCCGGCACCACCATCCTGCCGTCGGTCTGCTCGACGGCGAGCGACAGCAGCAGGCGCGCCACCCGGCCGTAGACGTCCATCAGCGCCAGGTTGCGCACGTTCTCGGTGGCGATGCGTGCCCGCTCGATCAGCGTGCAGATCAGGTTCATCGCCAGGTCGGGGTTGGCGACGATCGCCGCACGCAGCGCGTCGCGGGTCAGCACCGAGCAGACCGTCGGCTCCACCGCCATCACCGAGGCCGACCGCGGCCGTCCGTCGAGCGACATCTCGCCGACGTAGTCGCCCGGCCCGTGGAAATCGAGCACCATCTCCCGTCCGTCGGCGTCGGCGACGAAAACCTTGACCCGTCCGGACAGGATCACGTAGAGCGACTCGCCTTTCTCGCCCTCCTGGATGAAGACGGTGTTGCGCGCCAGGCTGCGCACCTGACCGCCACGCGCGAGATCGCGCACCAGCGGATCGGCAAGCGCTTCGATGCGTGCGTCGGTGGTCATCGCCTTGCCTCCCGTCGAGAGCGATGGCGGCAGATTATCCCGGCGATGCCGCGCCCTTCAACTGCGCACGGCGGCGCGCTCAGCCGCGGGCGGCCCGCAACAGCATGTAGGCGGCGAGCAGGTACAACAGCATCGCGAAGACCCGCTTCAGGCGGGCGGTGTCGAGCGAGTGGGCGACGCGTGCCCCCAGCGGCGCCGTCAGCACGCTCGCTGCCGCCAGTATGACCAGCGCCGGCACGTGGACGTAGCCGACCGCCCCCGGTGTGGTGCCGGTCAGCTGCCAGCCCGAGATCACGTAGCCGACCGTGCCGGCAGCGGCGATCGGGAAGCCGAGCGCGGCCGAGGTGGCCACCGCGTTGTGGATGCGCACGTTGCACCAGAGCATGAACGGCACCGAGACAAAGCCGCCGCCGGCGCCGACGATCGCCGAGACCATGCCGATCGCGCCGCCGGCGCCGAACATGCCGGCGGTGCCAGGCAGTTGCCGGGTCGGCTTGGGCTTGCGGTCGAGCAGCATCTGGGTCGCCGAGAAGCCGACGAAGACGGCGAAGAACAGTGCCAGCCACTTCGACGGCAGCGCGCCCGCGAGCCTGGCGCCGACCAGCGATCCGACGAGGATTCCCGGCGCGAGCCGGGCCGCCACCGGCCACAGCACGGCGCCGCGCTGGTGGTGCGCGCGCACCGACGAGACGGAAGTGAACATGATCGTCGCCAGCGAAGTGGCGATCGCCATGTGCACGATGTGCTCCGGCGGGAGCTTCTGCAGCGTGAACAGCAGGGTCATGAACGGCACGGTCAGCATGCCGCCGCCGATGCCGAGCAGGCCGGCGGCGAAGCCGATCGCCGCGCCGAGCGCCAGCAGGGCCGCGATCAGCAGCGGGTCCATCAGGCCCGCCGTTCGGTCGCCGGTGCCGGCCGCGCAAGCACGGTGGTGATGAACTTCCACTGGGCGGCGGTCACCGGCGTGATCGACAGCCGGTTGCCGCGGCGCAGGACCGCCAGATCGGCCAGTTCGGACCGCGCCCGAAGCGTCGCCAGGTCGATCAGTTCGATCTTGCGCACCGCCTGCACGTCGACATGGAACCAGCGCGGCTTCTCGGCAGTTGCAGCGGCATCGAAGTACCCGCTGCCGCGGTCGAACTGAGTGGCGTCGGGATAGGCGCGGCCGGCCACCCGCGCGATGCCGGCGATGCCCGGCTGCGCGCAACTGGAGTGGTAGAAGAGCACGCCGTCGCCCGGCCGCATCAGGTCGCGCATGAAGTTACGTGCCTGGTAGTTGCGCACGCCGGTCCACGGGACCGTTCGCCCGGGCGCCGCCAGCAGGTCGTCGATCGAGCACTCGTCGGGCTCCGACTTCATCAGCCAGTAGTTCTTCGCCATCGGCGGGCGGAAGCAAAAAGCGGCCTGGCTGTGCCAGGCCGCAGACGATGCGCCGGGCGGTGCCGGCCGCTCAAAAAAGGTTCCCCGCGCATGCCGCCCGGCCGATGTCCTGAACCATCGGTTCAGGGTGGTCGCTTCGCACACCGCTTAGGTTCAGCAGACGCGTGCCGATCGCACCACGGTGCGAGCCCGCAACCTTGCGCATTGCGCATCGGTTCAAGGAACTAAAGGCCTTTGCGCGGGCACCGCAGGGAAGACTTGTTCCGCCAGCGCGCTGTGTCCAACCGGTGGCAACGCGCTCGCGCAACAATCCTGGGGCGAATTGTACGGCCTAGAAGAGCTTCTCCTGCGTCGCGAGCATCTCGTCGGCGATGTCGTTCAGCTGTTTCACCCGCCGCTTGATCTCGCCCAGCGACGCGCCGCCGCCGGCCTTGGCCGAGAACAGCTCCTGGGCGATCTGCAGGGCCGCCATCACCGCCACGCGGTCGGCACCCATCACCTTGCCGGTGTCGCGGATGTCGTTCATCCGCGCGTCGACGTAACGGGCGCAGGCGATCAGGTCGGCCCGTTCCTCCGGCGAGCAGGCGATGCGGTAGTCGCGGCCGAAAATGGTCAGCGTCAGCGATTCCTGCGGCATCGGGCGCTCCTCAGGCCTTCTCGGTCGGCGTCGCTTCCCTCGGCTCGGCAGGCAGCCGCTCCAGCAGCTCGTCGATCCGCTGCATCGCGCCGGCGACCCGGCCGCGCAGCGCGTCGAGCTCGACGTTGGCGCTCGCCATCTGGCCGCGCAGACGCTGGTTCTCGTCGCGCAGTGCACGCAACTGCGCCGCCAGCAGCGTCATCTTCTCGCTCAATGCGTCGAGGTCGTCGAGCATGCCGCAAATCGTAGCACCGGCGAACGAGCGCAGCCCGCCGCTGCTAGACTGAAATCGCTTTCGGTGCCCGCGTGCAACGCCTGCGCGCGGGTGAAACGGGAAACAGGAGTGCGGTTCAGCCGCATCAACCTGTGCTGCCCCCGCAACGGTAAGCGGATGCCGCGTCGGCCAAGGCGCGGTGCTCGATGCAACAGCCACTGCGTGCGCCGCCCGGCGCCGCGGGAAGGCGCAGCGAGAACAGTCCGCAGCCCGGAGACCGGCCGAATGCCTGGCGACGACGTGGATTCACGTCCGTCACCGGTGGTATGTCGAGCCGCGGGGAGACGGCAGAACGGCCCAGGGCGGCACCTTCCGCCCGAGATCCGCTCCTCTCTGTCCGCGTTCGTCGAGGCTGTTTGCCGGCGGTGGGCCGGCGAAACGAGAGGAGAGGATGAGTTCATTTCAGCCCGTCTTGGCCGGCAGGGCGCCGGTCGCATTGGCGTTGCTCATCGCCGCCGGCGCGGTCGCGGCGCAAAGCCGCACCCAGGCGCTCGACGAGGTGATCGTCAGCGCGACGCGTACCGAACAGGCGCTCGTCGACGCGCTGCCTTCGTCGACCGTCATCACGCGCCGCGACATCGAGCGGTCGCAGAGTGCCGGTCTGGCCGAACTGCTCGGCCGGCAGGCCGGCGTCGAATTCGCGCGCGCCGGCGGGCCCGGCGGCCAGGCATCGCTGTTCCTGCGCGGCACCAACTCGAGCCAGACGCTGGTGCTGATCGACGGTGTGCGCCTGAACACCGCCATCGGCGGCGCCGCCGCGCTCGGCGGCATCACGCTCGACACGATCGAACGCATCGAGATCGTCCGCGGCAACCTGTCGAGCCTGTACGGCTCGGAGGCGATCGGCGGCGTGGTCCAGATCTTCACGCGCGGCGCCGAACGCTCCGGCATCGAAGCCGGCGGCGAGGCCGGCAGCGGCAGGACCTGGTCCGGCAACGCACTGCTGGCGCAGCGCTTCGACGCCGGCTCGATCGCGCTGGCGGCCGCCGCACGGAGCAGTTCGCCGTTCTCGGCGATCGATGCCTCGCAGGTGATTGCCGGGCCGTTCTCGCCGGGTGCGAACCCGGAGGTCGACGGCAATCGCAACCGCAACGCCTCGCTGAACGCACGTGGCCGTCTCGCCGGCCTCGATCTGGCGGCAAGCTTCTGGGTCAACCGCAACGAGACCGACTTCGACAGCACGGCCGACGGGCCGGCGGCGACCCATCGCGAGACCTCCGACCAGCGGGCGATGCAGGCCAGTGCGGCACTGGCGCCGGTCGACGGGCTTCGCCTGCAGCTTGCGCTGGCGGGGTCCGACGACGACAGCCGCAACGAGTCGAGCGAGCCGTTGTCGTTCAACAACGGCGAATTCGAGGCCGACAACCGCAGCGCCGTGCTGTCGGCGCAGTGGCGGTTCTCGCCCGGCGTCGAGGCGACCGCGGCGTACGAGCATCTGCGGCAGGACGGCGCATCGACCGCCTACGATGCGAACTTCGGCGGCCAGCTGACGAGCTTTTCCCGGCGCGTCAACTCGTTGCGTGCGGGTCTGACCGGCGACGCCGGGCGACACCACTTCCAGGCCAACGTCCGCCGCGACGACTACTCCGACTTCGGCGATTCGACCAGCGGGCTGGCGGCGTACGGCTTCGACCTCGATGCACGCTGGCGACTGTCGGTGCAACTGGCCAACGCCTTTCGCGCGCCGAGCTTCAACGACCTTTACTTCCCGTTCTTCGGCAATCCGGCACTGGCGCCGGAGAAGTCGAGAAGCGCCGAACTGGCGCTGCGCTACGGCGGCGAGCGCCACTCGCTGCGCCTGGCGGCGTTCAGAACCCGCACCCGTGACCTGATCGTCTACGACCCGGCTGCGCAGCGCGCGGGCAACGTGGACCGCGCCGAGATCGACGGCGCCGAACTGATCGCCACCGCGACGATCGACGGCTGGCGGCTGCAGGCCGACGTCGGCGTCACCCATGCCGTCGACAGCAGCGGCGAGCGCCTGCTGCGGCGCGCGCCGTACACGATGCATCTCGCCGCCGCCCGCGCCTTCGGCCCGCTCGAGGGCCTGTTCGAGATCTCCTGGAACGACCGGCGCTACGACAGCGACATCAACACCTTCGCGCCGACGACGCTCGATGCGTACACGCTGGCGCGGCTGGCGCTGTCGTGGCGCGCCAGCGATCGGCTGCGGCTGACACTGCGTGCCGAGAACCTGTTCGACGCCGACTACGAGCAGGTCGACGGCTACAACACGGCCGGCCGCAGCGTGTTCGCCGGTGTGCAGGTACGGATGTGATGCTGACGCTGCCGCCGCGACGCGTGCTTGCCGCGCTGCTGCTGGCAGCGCTGGCCAGCTTTGCGCTGGCGCTGGCCACCGGCAGCGTCCCGGGCGTGCTGACGGCGCTGGTCGATCCTTCGGAAGGCGCCAGCGCGCGGTCGGCCGTGCTGTGGCAACTGCGGCTGCCGCGCGCGCTGTCGGCATTCGCCGCCGGCGGCCTGCTGGCGCTGGCGGGCTGCCTGCTGCAGGCGCTGCTGCGCAACCCGCTCGCCGATGCCTACGTGCTCGGCATCTCGGGAGGGGCGGCAGTCGGCGCGATGCTGGCGCTGCTGGCCGGCGCCGGCCTGCCGGGAATGCAGGCGGGCAGTGCGCTGGGCGCCTTCGCCACGCTGGCGGCGCTGTTCCTGCTGGCGCGGCGTGCCTTCTTCGGCCGCCTGCACACCGCCGCCCGTGTCGCCGAGGAGTCGAGCACCGGGGTGCTGCTGACCGGCGTGATGCTGGCGGCCTTCGCGGCCGCGCTGCTGTCGCTGCTGCTGGCGCTCGCGCCCGACCTGCAGATGCGATCGATCATGTTCTGGCTGCTCGGCGATCTCGCCGGTGCCACTGACCTGCGTGCGGCCCTGGCGGCGATCGGCATCCTCGCCGGCCTGCTGGCGCTGGCGATGACGCAGGCCCGGCCGCTGAACCTGCTGCTGCGTGGCGACCTGCAGGCCTTCGTCCAGGGCGTCGACGTGCGTCGCGTCCGGCGGCGCCTGGTGCTGGTATCGGCGCTGGCCACCGCGACGGCGGTGACGCTCGCCGGCGCGGTCGGCTTCGTCGGTTTCGTGGCGCCGCACCTGATGCGGCAGCTGGTCGGCAACGACCAGCGCGTTCTGCTGCCTGCCGCGATGCTTGCCGGCGCGGTGCTCGTGCTGGTCGCCGATACGGTGGCGCGAACCGCGGTGGCGCCGCTGCAGCTGCCGGTGGGCGTGCTGACCGCGCTGATCGGCGTGCCGGTGTTCGTCAGCCTGGTGCGGCGCCTGTGAGTGTCCTGGTCGAGTGCCGAGGGGTGCAGCTTCGCGCCGGCACGCGGCTGCTGGTCGATTCGCTCGATCTGCAGATACGGACGGGCAGCCGCTGGGCGGTGCTGGGGCCGAACGGTGCCGGCAAGTCGACGCTGCTGGCTACCCTGGCCGGCGCGCGCCGCGCCGATGGCGGCAGCGTGCTGCTGCGCGGCCGCCCGCTCGAGCAGTGGGACGTGCAGACGCTGGCGGCGCAGCGCTCGCTGCTGCCGGACGGCTGGCTCGACCCGTTTGCCGCGACGGTTCGCGACACCGTGCTCACCGCGCGCTACCGGCTGGGCGACGTCGACGAGCAGGGCAGCCGGGTCGCCGAGCGATGGCTGGGCCGCTTCGACTGCAGC
>JADJWR010000002.1 GCA_016716275.1 Burkholderiales bacterium
GGCGCCCGGCCGCGCAGCCAGCGGTTGATGCGCGCGTAATCGGGCAGCCGCGCATTGGCGCGCATCGACCGCTTCTGCGAGTTCGTCGTCGCCGCCGTCGGCACGCGCCGGCCACAGCACGGCGGCAGCGCCGCCGGCCGTCGCCGAGCACCACCGCCTGGGCGATTGCCGGCGAGGCCTGAAGTTCGGACTCGACCCACCTGGCGACACGTTGCGGCCGAACGAGGTGATCAGCACGTTGCGGCGCCGGCCATCGACGTGCAGGAAGCCGTCGGCGTCGATACGGCCGAGGTCACCGGTGGCCCACCAGGCCGGCGATGCGGTGCCAGCGTCGCCAGGTAGCCGAGCATCACAGCGCGCCGCCGACCCGGATCTGTCCGTCGCTGTCGACCCGCACCCGCGCGTGCGGCAGCACCCGCCGGCTGAGCCAGGTCGGTCGGCGTGCGGCAGGTTCAGCGTTCTGCACCGAGGCCGCCTCCGACAGGCCGTAGCCCTCGTAGGCCGGCAGCCCGCCGAGCCGCGCCTGGCGAGCACCGATGCGCCGACATGCGCACCGCCGACGGCGACGAACTTCAGCGCAGGCAGGGCGCGGCGCGGACGGCGGCACGCCAGCTGCTCCACGCACGGAGCATCTGCGGCAGCACGATGGTGCTCTCGGCTGCGATGGTTCCTGGCGGCGGCATCGAGCGCCGCCGCGTTGAAGGTGGACGAGCCGCGCAGCCCGACCCGCTCGCCGAGCGGCACCACGACCTTGGCGCCGACCGCCAGCGGCGCGTAGACGCCGGCGATGTTCTCCAGCAGCAGCGGCAGCGGCAGCGCGCAAAGGTGCCGCCGCACCGCCAGCGGCGCCAGCGACTCGGCCAGGCCGTCGGCCACCGACAGCATCGCTCTCGCCGAGGCACACGCCCTTCGGCTGGCCGGTGCTTCCCGACGTGAAGGTCACCTTGCGCGTGCCGCGCGGCATCGGCACGACCGCGGCGATGCGGCGGCTCAGCGCCAGCCGCTCGCCGGCAACCGTCAGCGACTCGGCCGGCGCGGCGCTCGGCGCCGCAGTGGCCAGCACGGCATCGGCGCCGGTCGCGCGTAGCGCATGCGCCTGCTGCTCGGCGGTGAAGAACAGCGGCAGCGGCACCGCTCACCACGCCGGCGCGCAGCGCCGCCAGGTCGGCGACGATCCATGCCGGTCCGTTGGGCAGCAGAGTCGCCAGCGTGCGCGTCGCTGCGTGTCAGCACCTCCGCGAGTGCGTCGGCCTGGTCGAGCAGCGCGCCGTAAGACAGTGCGTGGCGCGAGCCCTGCACCGCGGGATCGTGCGGCGGATGCGCGCGCAGGCGCGCGAAGAACCGCTCGGCGGCACTCACCGGCGTCCCCTCTCCAGCCGGGCGAGATTGACCGACAGCTCGCCGGCGATCACCTTCGGCGCATGGCGTAGTAGCTGCCCCAGCTTGCCGCCTCGTCGCCGACGCAGCGCCTGCGCGCGTCGGCCAGCGACAGCACGGTCAGCCCCTGATGGCGAAACAGCCGGCGCAGGTCGGCGGTGGCGGTGATCACCACCCAGCGAAACCCGGCGTCGAGCAAGTGGCGGGCGAGCGCCAGCATCAGCCGCCTTCCTTCGCCGGGGTGTTGCGAGAGGCGAACTGACCGACCTCGACGACCTGCTCGCGCGCGATCCGCACGCCGGCGGCGGCGGCGAGCATCCGCTCGACCGGCTGCGGCAGGTAGCGCTCGAGGAACAGCGGCTCGACGGCGCTGCGATAGCCGGCTGCCGCACAGGTGCGGCGGAGACGGCTCGACTGACCAGTACCGGCATGAAGTTGGCCAACCGCGCCGCGAAGTGCTGCCGATAGACGATGGCCGATGAACTGCTCGGTGGCCAGCCGCGCCTCGTCGTCGCGGCGATGCAGCCGAAAGCCGCTGGGCGGCGTCGCAGCTGGCAGCGCGCAAGGCGCGGCGGCTTCCGGCGACCACGGCGCCGGCACGGACTCGACGAAAGACACGGGCGTTCCTCTTTGACGAGGCGCCACGCTAGGGGCCGGACATTAACGACGGCTTAATGCCCGCCGGCCCGCCGGTCGGCCGGCCGGCCCGGCGCAGTCGCGGCCGATGGTCTAATCGGCGCTGTCGCTAGCCCCGGTCCGCACCGAAACACCGATGTCCCTGCCCCCGCTGCTGCCATCGCCTGCGCCTGCCGGTGATCGGCGCGCCGCTGTTCATCATCTCCAACCTGGAGCTCGTGCTGGCGCAGTGCAAGGCCGGCATCGTCGGCAGCTTCCCGGCGCTGAATGCGCGGGCCGCCGAAGTGCTCGACCAGTGGCTGACGCGCATCACCGCCGAACTGGCGGCATGCCGCGCGGCGGATCCGCAGGCGACGGTGGCGCCGTTCGCCGTCAACCAGATCGTCCACTCGAGCAACGACAGGTTGCAGCACGACATGGATCTGTGCGTCAGGCACAAGGTGCCGATCATCATCACCAGCCTGCGCGCCGGATGCGGTGGTCGAGGCGGCGCACGGCTACGGCGGGCTGGTGTTCCACGACGTCACCACCATCGCCGCCCGCCCGGCGCTGGCCGCCGGCGTCGACGGGCTGATCCTGGTGTGCGCCGGCGCCGGCAGGCACCGGCCGGCTGTCGCCGTTCGCGCTGGTGCTCGGGGTGCGCGCCTTCTACGACGGCACGATCATCCTGTCGGGGTCGATCGCCGGCGGCGGCGCGATCCTCGCCGCGCAGGCGATCGGCGCCGACCTGGCGTACATCGGCACCGCTTCATCGCCAGCGCCGAGGCCAACGCGGTCGAGGCCTACAAGCAGATGATCGTCACCTCGCGCGGCGAGGACATTGTCTACTCGAACCTGTTCACCGGGTGCACGGCAACTACCTGCGCGGCAGCATCGTCGCTGCCAGGCTGGACCCAGACGCGCTGCCGGAGTCGGACAAGGACGCGATGAACTTCGGCTCCGGCCGCAGCAAGGCATGGCGCGACATCTGGGGCGCCGGCCAGGGGGTCGGCCAGATCGACGAGGTGCTGCCGGCGGCGGCGATCGTCGAGAGGCTGCAGCAGGAATACGCGGCGGCGCGCATGCGGGTGATGCCCGCGGTCGGGTGACAATCCGCCCGGATTCAACGAGCGAGGAGGAAGAGCCATGACCGCCAACGCAAACCTCGACGCCCTCGGCAAGCTGGTGCTCCGCCTGTCGGTCGGCGTGCTGATGCTGATGCATGGGATCCCAAAGGTCGGCGCCGGCGTCGACGGCATCGTCGGCATGGTGGCGCGGACCGGACTGCCTGGCACTCGGCTATCTCGTCTATGTCGGCGAGGTGCTGGCGCCGGTGCTGGTGATCATCGGCCTGTGGACGCGGCCGGCTGCGCGCTGCTGATGTTCGTCACGATGATCGTCGCCGTCTGGCTGGTGCACATGGGCGACCTGTTGCTGCTCACCAGAGCGGCGGCTGGGCGCTCGAGCTGCAGGGGCTGTTCCTGTTCGGCTCGCTCGCCATCGCGAAGGAGACAGGATGAACTACCGCCGCCTCGGCCGATCGGGCCTCCAGGTCAGCGAGCTGTCGTTCGGCTCGTGGGTCACCTACGGCAACCAGGTCGACACGGCCGCCGCCCGCGAGCTGATGGCGGCGGCCTGGGACGCCGGCGTCAACTTCTTCGACAACGCCGAGATCTACGCCCGCGGCGAAAGCGAGCGGATCATGGGCGCGGCGATCAAGGCGCTCGGCTGGCCGCGGACGAAGTTCGTGGTGTCGACCAAGTTCTTCTGGGGCCTCGCCGATGGGCCGAACGGGAAGAACACGCTGAACGCCAGGTACCTGCGGCACGCGATCGAGGATCGCTGTCGCGGCTGGGGCTCGACTACGTCGACCTGGTGTTCTGCCACCGCGCCGACCCGAACACACCGATCGAGGAGACGGTGTGGGCAATGCACCGGATGATCGAGCGCGGCCAGGCGCTCTACTGGGGCACCAGCGAGTGGAGCGCCGACGAGATCCGCGCCGCCTGGCTGATCGCCGAGCGGCACTCGCTGGCGAAGCCGGTGATGGAGCAGCCGCAGTACAACCTGCTGCACCGCAAGCGGGTCGAGCAGGAGTACGCGCGGCTGTATGAGGACATCGGGCTCGGGCTGACCACCTGGAGTCCGCTGGCGAGCGGCCTGCTCACCGGCAAGTACCGCGGCGGCATCCCGGCCGGCAGCCGCGGCGCGGTGGAGACCTATGCCTTCCTGCGGCCGCGGCTGACCGACGAGAGGGGCAACGAGATCGTCGGCCGCCTGGAGCCGGTCGCGCGGGATCTCGGCTGCACGCTGGCGCAGCTCGCGCTCGCCTGGTGCCTGAAGAATCCGCGCGTGTCGACGGTGATCACCGGCGCCACGCGGGTGGCGCAGGTGCAGGAGAACATGAAGGCGCTCGACGTGGCGGGCCGGCTGACGCCGGACGTGCTGGCGCGCATCGACGCGGCGGTCGGCAGCCACTTCGACTGACCGTGGACGACGTCACCTTCCGCGAGGCAACGGCCGCCGACCTGCCGGCGCTTCTGCGGCTGCTGGTCGACGACGATCTCGCGCAGGCGCGCGGCGGCTACGCGGCCGAAGTGACGCCGGCTGTCCGCGCCGCCTTCGACGCGATCGAGCGCGACCCCGGCAATGAGCTGTGGCTCGGCGAGCACCACGGCGAAGTGGTCGCCATGCTGCAGTTGACGCTGATTCCGGGCCTGTCGCGCGGCGGCATGAAGCGGGCGCTGGTCGAGGCGGTGCGCGTGCGCGCCGACCTGCGCGGCCGGGCCATCGGCGAAGCGCTGATGCGGCACGTCGAGCAGCGGGCGAAGGCCGCCGGCTGCGGGCTGATCCAGCTCACCACCGACCGGCAGCGGCTGGCCGCGCACCGCTTCTATGAGCGGATCGGCTACGTCGCCAGCCACCTCGGCATGAAGAAGAAGCTGTAGATGACGGGCGAAGTCCGGCGGCCGGCAGGGCGGCGCGCGCCATCGGACGTGTCGCGTTGCTCCCGCTGCGGCGCCGCCTTTCACTGCGGTATCGACGATGCCGGTGGCTGCTGGTGCGCAAAGCTGCCTTTTCTGCCGCGCGAAGCCTGCGCGGCCGATGCGGGCTGTCTGTGTGAGCGATGCCTGCGCGAACTGCTGGCCGCGCCGCGCTGCCTATAGTCGGAAGCCCGGGTCGGCCCGGTCGAGCCTGCGTGTCGGCCACCGGCCCGGTGCCGAGCCGCCTTAACCGGCGGCCGGCGACGTCGCCTTGCGCGGCGTCAGCCGCTCGATCATCTCGTCCTTCTCCGCCCACATCATGTTGACCCACTCCTGCATGCGGTTGCGGAACTGCGGGTCGCTGGCGTAATCGCCGCGGGTCAGTTCGGCGGGGATTTCGCGCTGCGCGACGCGCACGATCGGTCGTCGACGCGACCGGACAGCAGGTGCCAGAACTTCGGCGCGCCGTGCGGATAGACGATCGTCACGTCGAGCAGGCGGTGGCAGTGCTCGCCGAGCGTCGCCAGTGCCATGGCGATGCCGCCGCTGCGCGGCTTCAGCAGGTGCCGGTAGGGCGAGCGCTGCACGTCGTGCTTGTGCCGGTCAAAGCGCGTGCCTTCGAGGAAGTTGATCACCGAGGTGGGCACCAGGCGGAACTTCTCGCAGGCCTGGCGCGCCCGTTCGAGGTCGCGCGCGCTGCTCATGCCGCCCTTGCGCTGCATGAACGGGAAGTCGAGCGCCCACCAGGCCAGGCCGATGATCGGCACGTAGATCAGCTGCCGCTTGAGGAAGAACTTGAGCATCGGCACGCGGCCGGCGAACACCTTCTGCAGCACCAGGATGTCGACCCAGCTCTGGTGATTGGCGGCGACGATGTACCAGTCGTCACGGCGCAGGCCCTCGACGCCGCCGATCTGCCAGCCCTGGTTGCCGGCCAGCGCGATCCAGCCGTTGTTGACGCCGATCCACGACATCGCGATCCTGTTTAGGGCGCGGTCCGTCACGTGCCGTACCGGCCTGAACGGCAGCAGCAGCTTGGCCAGCGCGAACGGCACCATCAGCACGCAGAAGAACAGCACGTTGGCCGCCAGCGCGAGCGCGGCGAACGAGCCCCTTGCGGCAGCTGCCATGCGCTGGACGAACGACTCGGCCGGTTTCATCGCGGATTCTCGAAAGAACCCGCATTTGACCGCAGCCGCCCTGCCTGCGCCATTGATGCAGCGCAAGCGGCAATCGCCTCAACGCGCCGCGGCGCCGGCGAGCGCCGGTTGCGGCGGCAGCGTCGGCGCGCCTTGCCTGCCCTCGCGGACCGGCAGGTGGGCCAGCGCCGCCGCGGCGGCGAGCAGGATGTCGAGCAGCCAGACCCAGCGATAGCCGCCGGTGAGCTCCAGTTCCAGCCCGCCCAGCCAGACGCCGAGGAAGCTGCCCACCTGGTGCAGCGCCATCGTGATGCCGAACAGCACCGCCAAGTTCTGCGCGCCGTAGAGCTTGGCGATGATGCCGGTGGTCGGCGGCAGTGTGGCCATGTAGGTGAGCCCCATCCACAGCGCGAAGCCGAGCATCGTCTCGCCGCTGGCCGGCAGCAGCAGGAACAGCGCCACCCCCGCCGCGCGCAGCGCGTACAGCGCGCCGAGCAGCGTCTTCATCGACACGCGCTGCATCAGCCAGCCGGAAGCCAGGCTGCCGACGACGTTGCAGGCGCCGACGAGCGCCAGCCACAGGCCCGAGAAGCCGGTCGAGAAGCCGCACAGTTCGAGCACGCCGGGCATGTGCGTGGTCAGGAACGACACGTGGAAGCCGCAGACGAAGAAGCCGGCGGTGATGCACCAGTAGCTCGGCTCGCGCAGCGCTCGCGCGGGCGTCGACCGCCGCCTGCCCGCCTGCCGCCTCGGCCGCGGCGGGCGGGTGGCGGAAGGCGCGCGCCATCGGCAGCACGGCGATCGACAGCGCGGCGAACGCCAGCACGGCGCCCTGCCAGCCGATGCCGGCGACCAGCAGCGCGGCGAGCGGCGCCAGCAACAGCTGGCCGGCCGAGCTTCCGGCGCTGACGAGTCCCAGCGCCAGTCCGCGCCGCTCGGCGGCCACGCGCTGCGCAACCGCGCCCAGCAGCAGCGGCGCGCCGCCGGCGGCCGCGCCGGCGGCGCCGGCCAGCAGCAGGGCGGCGATCAGCGTCGCGCCGCTGCCGGCGGCCGTGACCATCGCCAGGCCGGTCGCCGAGAGCAGGCCGCCGGCAACGATCACCCGCGTCGTGCCGTGCCAGCGCGCCAGCACACCGACCACCGGCTGCGCGGCCCCCCAGGCCAGCTGGCTCAGCGCGAAGGCGAAGCTCACCGTCGCCGCGCCGAGGGCGGTGGCGGTGTTGATCGGGCCGATGAACAGGCCCATCGACGAGCGCGAGCCCATCAGCACCGCCATCAGCGTCGCTGCGGCCAGCACCGGCACCATGAAGCCAGCCTGGTTCCGTGAAAGGTCTTTCATCTGCTGTCCCTGTGATCCGTGTTGCCGCGCAGCGGGCGGCATCCCATGGCTGGGCACGGTAGGCAGCGGCGGTGATGCGGCGATTTCCGCCGCGGCGCGCGTTGTTCGGCAATGTTTCAGTCAGGTATCGGCGTTGCCGGCAGCGGCGGTCGGCGGCGCGTATCCTTCGCCCTCCGCTCGCGGCCGCCCCAGACGGTGGCCCGCCGTCGCCTGCCGATGAACGCTCCAGAACCCGATGCCGCGCTGCTGCGCGAGGTCGCGCGCCGGCGCACCTTCGCGATCATTTCGCACCCGGACGCCGGCAAGACCACGCTGACCGAGAAGCTGCTGCTGTTCGGCGGCGCGATTCAGCTCGCCGGCGCCGTCAAGGGCCGCAAGACCGCCCGCCACGCCACCTCCGACTGGATGGAAGTCGAGAAGCAGCGCGGCATCTCGGTCACCAGTTCGGTGATGCAGTTCGAGGTCGACGGCCACGTGGTCAACCTGCTCGACACGCCGGGCCACGAGGACTTCTCCGAGGACACCTACCGGGTGCTCACCGCGGTCGACGCGGCGGTGATGGTGATCGACGCCGCCAAGGGCGTCGAGGCGCAGACGATCAAGCTGCTCGAGGTCTGCCGGCTGCGCTCGACGCCGATCATCACCTTCGTCAACAAGCTCGACCGCGACGTGCGCGAGCCGTTCGACCTGCTGGCCGAGATCGAGTCGGTGCTGCGGATCGACTGCGCGCCGGTGACCTGGCCGCTCGGCATGGGCAGGCACTTCCGCGGCGTCTATCACCTGCTCGACGACCGGCTGCTGCGCTTCACGCCGGGCGAGGCGCGCGTTGCGCGCGAGACCGAGGAGATCCGCGGCTACGACAGCCCGCGGCTGGCGGCGCTGTTCCCTCAGGAGGCGGCGACCCTGGTGCACGACATCGAGCTGCTGCGCGGCGCCAGCCACCCGTTCGAGCTGGACAAATTCCTCGCCGGAACGCAGACACCGGTGTTCTTCGGCTCCGGTATCAACAACTTCGGCGTGCAGGAGATCCTGCAGGCGCTGGTCAAATGGGCGCCGGCGCCGCAGCCGCGCGACGCCGGCTCACGCGCGGTGGCGCCGGTGGAGGCGCCGTTTTCCGGCTTCGTGTTCAAGATCCAGGCCAACATGGACCCGCGCCACCGCGACCGCATCGCCTTCCTGCGCGTCTGTTCGGGCCGCTACACGCCGGGGATCAAGGTCTGGCACGTGCGCGCCGGCCGCGAGATCAAGCTCGGCAACGCACTGACCTTCATGGCCAACGAGCGCGCGGCAAGCACCGAGGCGGTGGCCGGCGACATCATCGGCATCCACAACCACGGCCAGCTTTCGATCGGCGACACGCTGACCGAGGGCGAGACGCTCGGCTTCAAGGGCATCCCCTACTTCGCGCCGGAACTGTTCCGCATGGCGCGCGCGCGCGACCCGTTCAAGGCCAAGCAGCTGGCCAAGGGCCTGGCCGAGCTTGGCGAAGAAGGGGCGATCCAGGTCCTGAGCATGGCCACCGGCGAGCTGCTGCTCGGTGCGGTGGGGCCGCTGCAGTTCGAGATCGTCGCCCACCGGCTGAAGAACGAGTACAACGTCGACGCCGTCTACGACACGCCCGGCATCGCCACTGCGCGCTGGCTGACCTACCCGGACGACAGGACGCGGCGGGAGTTCGAAAAGGAGCAGTCGGCACGTCTGGCGCACGACGTCGACGGCAACCCCGTCTATCTCGCCAGCAACAGCGTCAACCTGGAAGTGACGATGAAGTACTGGCCGCAGGTGCACTTCCACGGCACCCGTGAGCACGGCCAGAAGCTGGCGCACGCGGACCGCTGAACGGTCGCCGGCCAGCGGCGAGGCTCAGGCCTTCCGTTCGGCCTCGCGGGATGCCTCGTACATCGACGGCGTCGCGCCGGCGCGGCCGAGGTACTCGCGCAGGTGCTTGATCGCCTGCACGTTCATCACGTTCGAGTGGTGCGGCCGGTGCAGGATGCCCTCGGCGCGGTTCAGCTTGACGCGGATGCGCGCGCCGGACAGCGACTCGATCTCGGCGCCGAGGTGGCTGAGCAGCGATTCGATCTCGCGCCAGTGGATGTTGCCGCTGATCGGATCGTGGAAGATCAGCTTCAGCAGTTGCTCGTGCTTGTGGCTCATGGCGGCCCTTTCGCAGCGCTTTTGACCAAGGATACGCGGCGGCCCCGCGGACAACCTCTGCGCTGCCTCAAGGGTTGTCGATCTCCGCCGGGCTGCGTGCCAGCGCGCCGACCCGCACGCCGAGCAGCCGGATGCGCCGCGACAGCTCGACGCGCTTCAGGCACTGGCCGGCGGCGCGGCGGATGGTGGCCGCTTCGTCGGTCGGCGCCGGCAGCGTGAGGTCGCGGGTGACTGTGCGGAAGTCGTCGAAGCGCAGCTTCACGCCGATGGTCCTGCCGGCGTAGCGCTTGCGCCGCAGGTCCTCGGCGACCTGCAGGCAAAGCTCGGTGAAGATCCTCGACAGCGTGGCGCGGTCGCGCACCGCGTGCAGGTCGCGCTCGAAGGTGGTCTCGCGGCTGATCGACTTCGGCTCGCTGTAGGTGACCACCGGCCGCTCGTCGTGGCCGTGCGCCGCCGTGTGCAGCCAGCCGCCGTAGCCGGCGCCGAACTGCTGCACCAGCCAGGCTGGCTCGGCGGCCGCCAGTTCGCCGATGGTGGCGATGCCGAGCCGCGCCAGCTTTGCCGCCGCCTTGGGCCCGATGCCGTTGACCCGCCGCACCGGCAGCGGCCAGATGCGCGTGGCGATGTCGTGGCCGGTCACCACGGTCAGGCCGTCGGGCTTGTCCAGCTCCGAGGCTATCTTGGCGACGAGCTTGTTCGGTGCCAGGCCGATCGAGCACGACAGACCGGTTGTCTGTCGCACCGCCTGCTTGATCTCGCGCGCCACCTCGCGGGCGCACCACCAGGCCTCGGCGGCCGCATCCCGGTCCGGCTCGTCGGCCGCCTCGCTGAGCCGGCCGGCGACGATCTCGGTGATGTCGATGAAGATCTCGTCGATGCCGTGGTCCTCGATCTGCGGCGCGATCTCGCGCACCGCGGCCTTGAAAAGCCGCGAGTACCGCCGGTACGCGTCGAAGTCCACCGGCAGAAGCACCGCGTCGGGCGCCCGCTGCGCTGCCCGCATCAGGCCCATCGCCGAGTTGACGCCGAGCGCCCGCGCCTCGTAGGTGGCGGTGGTGATCACGCCGCGGCCGCTGTAGTCGCCGAGCCGCGCAAAGCGGCGCCGCCGCTCGCCGGTTGCGGCATCGGTCTGCCACGCCGGCTGGTGGCGCGCGCCGCCGCCGATCACCACCGGCAGGCCGCGCAGCTCCGGGTAGCGCAGCAGTTCGACCGACGCGTAGAAGGCGTCCATGTCGAGGTGCGCGACGACGCGCGGCAGTGCTGTGCGCATGGGGTGGGCAATTTACTGCGCGGCGGCGTGAGGCTGTCGCCGCGTGCTGCGCCAGCACATCGGCCGGGGAGGCGAGTCAAGGCCCTGGCGGAGCGGATTACCCCCGTCGGTAAGGGTTGATCGCGATCAAGGTTGCCTATGAGGTCGCTGGTTAGCGTCTACGGACATCTATTCGGCGATCGGTACGGGGGCGCGTGTCCTGCGCCCCAGGGGACCGGCACGGGGAGGTGACGGGAGGTCAGCGTGTTCAGTCAGCCGATACGAAGCATGATGGAGCGGCGCAAGTTCGTCACCGTGCCGCCGGGCACGACCGTTCGCCAGGCATCGGAGCTGATGGCGAAGAAGCAGGTCGGTGCCGTGCTGGTGGTCGAGGACGGGCGGCTGCTGGGCATCTTCAGCGAGCGCGATGCGGTGTTCCGCGTCGTCGCCTGCGGACTCGACCCGGCGGCCACCCAGCTCGCGCAGGTGATGACGCCGGACCCGAAGACGGTCAAACCGAACAACACCTTCGGCTATGCGATGACGCTGATGCACGAGAACGGCTTCCGCCACCTGCCGGTGGTGGACGACGGCAAGCCGATCGGCATCGTCTCGGCGCGCAGCGCACTCGACCCGGACCTCGAGGAGTTCGTCTGCGAGGAGCGACGCCGCAAGCACTTCAAGGAAGAGGCAGCCTGAGCGGCTCGCGCGGCGCTCCGTCCGCCGCGGCGGTCAGTTGCCCGGCAGCTGGCGCAGCGCCGGCAGGCCGATGCCGGCGGCGTCGAAGCCGCCGTCCACCGCCAGCACCTGGCCGTTGATGTAGGCGGCCTGCGGGCTGCAAAGAAAGCCCACCGCGGCGGCGATCTCCTCGGGCGTGCCGTAGCGGGCCAGCGGGATCGCGTCGTGGTAGCCGGCGCGGATCTCCGGCGTGTGCACCGCCCTGGCCATCGCCGTGTCGACCGGCCCCGGCGCGATGGCGTTGACCCGGATGCCCAAGTTGCCCAGCTCGACCGCCTGCTGCCGCGTCAGGTGCATCAGCGCCGCCTTGCTGGTGCCATAGGCAACGCGCAGCGTGCTCGCCCGCAGGCCGGAGATCGAGGCGATGTTGACCACCGCGCCGCCGTACCTGCGCATGTGCGGCGTGCAGGCCTGCGTGCAGACGAACGGACCGTCGAGGTTCACCGCCAGCACCCGCGCCCACTCCTCGTAGGTGGTCTGCAGCAGTGGCTTGAACACCGCGACGCCGGCGTTGTTGACCAGCGCGTCGATGCGGCCGAAGCGCGCGGCGACCTGCTCGATCGCCGGGTCGACCTGCGCCGGCAGCGCCACGTCGCAGACGATCGCCAGCACGCGCTCGCCGTCGGCGAGTTCGCGCTCGGCGGCCGCCAGCGTCTCGGCGTCGATGTCGAGCAGCGCGACACGATGGCCGTGATCGAGGAACCAGCGCACGATCGCCAGGCCGATGCCGCGCGCGCCGCCGGTGACGACGGCGACCGGAGCATCGGCAGCAGGCGCACTCATCGGCGCAATCTACCGCAGCGGGCGAATGCGACCGGGGCAGCCTGCGCGTCGCCCGAGTCGCCGCGCGGCCCGCCGTCACGGGAGGCGTTTTTGCAGAAATGCGGATTGACGCTGCTCGGTTCTTTCTGCTAACTTTTCTAAAAGCGAAAAATAATTCCGAATACCGGAAAACAAGGCGCGCATAAGCCGCTTGGAGACAGACCCACCCGCACCGCGCAAGGCGAATGGCGGCTTCGACGCCGCCACGCGCCAGACCCGACACCCGATCGGGCCAAGGAGGACGCGTCATGCAGGAGCATTGTTCCTTGCCTCTCCGGCGGGCCGTGCGTGGCTTGCCCGACCGGACCGCCACGAGGATCAGGCGTCGGCAGCGACGAGCCTAAGCAAAGGAGGAACCCATGAGCACCGGATGGAAGCGTCTCACCCGCATCGCGTCGCTCGCTGTTGCCTGCCTCGGACTGGCCGCAGGATCGGCGTCGGCAACGGAACTGCGACTGATGACCTGGGGTGGTCACTGGCAGGACATCTTTCGTCCGGTGATGGCCGAGTTCGAGCGGCAGACCGGCATCAAGGTGACCTTCGTGGTGCAGTCGGGCGCTGCCGATGGACTGAACAAGATCACGGCACAGCGGAACAATCCGCAGGTCGACGTCTGGACGTCGATCGAAAGCACGGTCCAGGTTGCTACCAGTTCGGGACTGCTGGCCGACTTGGAGTTGGCCAAGATTCCGAACCTCGGCGCCCTGCCGGCTTCGCTGAAGACCAGCACTGGTGCGGCGATCTGGCTGTCGCCGCGCGGCATCTTTTATCGCGCCGACCTCGTTCCGTTCGAGATCACCAAGTGGGAGGACCTCTGGGATCCGCGCCTGAAGGGCAAGGTCGGCGCGACCTTCGAACTGGATCGCGGCTCCTTCCTGGTCATGGCGGCCCTGCTCAACGGCGGTAGCGAGAAGAACATCGATCCCGGTTTCGCCAAGGTGCGGGCGCTCCGCGACAACCTTCATGCCGTCTACAAGACTGATCCGGAGTCGATCAAACTGCTCGAGACCGGCGAGATTGCGGTGGCCGGCTGGGGAATCCTGCCCAACGTCTACCGCCATCTCGGCCCGGACTCGAAGTACCGCTTCGTGATGCCGGCGCCGCGCTTCCTCGCCACCATCCCGGTATCGATCGTCAAGGGCCGTGGCGCCGAGCAGCAGGCAGCGGCGGAGAAGTTCGTCAATTTCATGCTCGAGCCGGCCTCGCAGGCCACCATGACGGCGATCGCCGGGACCCTGCCGGCCAATCCCAAGGCCCAGGCTCCTGAAAAGCTGAGGGGCCTGATCCCCGGCCTGCCGATTCCCGACGTCTACAACATCGACTGGACCGAGGTGAACGCCAATTTCGCCAACTGGCAGGATCGCTGGGCCAAGGAGGTGCAAGCGCGCTAGTTCCTTTGTCGGCGGCGGCCCGACGGCTTGGGGGGCAGGCGCGGTGAAGCGGGGCAAAACGTGGGAGTCGCTGGCGCTGGTGACGCCCGCCGTTGCCGTTCTGGTGGTGTTCTTCGGCTGTCTGGCGGTGATGGTGGCGTACAGCTTCCGGCCGGCGGCCGGAATGGGACGGATCGGCGACGGTTTCACCTTCGCGAACTACCAG
This sequence comes from Burkholderiales bacterium, assembly GCA_016716275.1. Classification (GTDB taxonomy): domain Bacteria; phylum Pseudomonadota; class Gammaproteobacteria; order Burkholderiales; family Burkholderiaceae_F; genus JADJWR01. The sequence continues at coordinate 14,017 of JADJWR010000002.1, forward strand.
AAGTTCCTCGGCGACGCTTTCTTCCTTTCCTATGTTTCACGCTCGCTGATCGTCTCGCTCTACTGCACCGCGATCACGGTGGTCCTCGGCTACTTGGTCGCCTACGTGATGTACCGGGCATCGCCGCGGCTGCGCCTGTTCATCGGCCTGGTTCTGGTCGTCCAGTTCTTCACCGCATACGTCATCCGCACCTATGCCGTGATGTTGATCCTCGGCCGCAACGGCCTGGTCAACAAAGTGCTGCTGCAGCTCGGCTGGATCGATCAGCCGCTGAAGCTGATCTTCAACGAGCTGGGGGTCGCGATCGGCCTAGTGATGGTGTCGATTCCCTTCATGGTCTTCCCGATCTATGCCAGCCTGCACGCCATCCCCGCCAACCTCGAGCCGGCAGCGCAGTCGCTCGGCGCCACGCGCTGGCAGTGCTTCCGCTCCGTCGTCCTGCCGCTGAGCCTGCCGGGCGTCGCCGCAGGCGTGATCATCGTCTACCTGTTCCAGCTGACCGCCTACATCATCCCCGGACTGCTCGGTGGCGGCTATTTCGACATGGTCGCCAACCTGATCTACAACAAGGCGATGGCGGCGATGGACTACCCGTTCTCCTCCGCCGTCGCCGTGACCATGCTGGTGATCAGCTGCGCCATCGTCTACTCGGCGCAGAAGCTGTTCGCCCGGCTGAGTCCGCGACACTGAGCAGATGATGAGGCGGATCAGCCCGCTCACCAACGCGCTCGGCTACGCTGTGGTGGCCGGACTGACGCTGCCGCTGGTGGTCCTGCTGGGTGTGTCGCTGAACGCCGGGGTCGAGCAGAACTTCCCGCCGAGCGGCCTGTCGCTGCGCTGGTACGCGAACATCGCCAACCGCGATGGCTTCGTCAGCGCCATCCAGACGACCTTGATCCTCGCCGCGGTATCGACGGTGCTGAGCACGGTGATATCGGTCCTGGCTGCTCTGGCGATCGTTCGTCACCGGTTCTTCGGCCGCGACGCGCTGCTCACCGCGATTCTGTCGCCGCTGATCGTGCCGCAGGTCGTGGTCGGCATGGCGTTCCTGGTGACGCTGTCGGCGCTGGGCATCTTCAGCTCGATGCTCGGCCTGCTGCTGCTGCATGCGGCCATCACGCTGCCGTTTTCCGCCCGCGTCGTGGTCGCCAGCCTGATGGGCGCCCGGGTATCGCTCGAGGAGGCCGCGCGCTCGCTCGGCGCGCCGCCGTGGAAGGCCTTCGTTCTGGTCACGCTGCCGCTGATTCGCCCGGGCATCGGCGCCGGTGCCGTTTTCGCCTTCGTCACGTCGTTCGAGAACTTCACTGCAACGCAGTTCCTGGTCTGGGACCGGACGACACTGCCGGTCGAGATCTACACCTACGTGCAGACGGAAAGCGATCCGACCGGTGCTGCGCTCTCCTCGACCATCGTCCTGTCGGTCTGTGCGCTGGTGCTAGTGCTAAACCGTCTGCTGGGACTGGACACGCTGACCAGGCGGTAGGCGACGATGAAGGGCACGGTCGAGATCTCCGGTTTGACGGTGCGCTACGGCGCCACGCCGGCGCTGAACGGCATCTCGCTGACCATCGATGCCTCGCAGTTCGTCACCGTCCTCGGTCCGAGCGGCTGCGGCAAGACGACGCTGCTGCGCGTGCTGGCCGGCTTCGTCGACTACGAAGGGCACGTGCGCGTCGGTGGCGTGGCGCTCGACGGAACGCCGCCGCACCGACGCGACATCGGCATCGTCTTCCAGGATTACGCCCTGTTTCCGCACATGACGGTGGCCGAGAACGTCGCCTTCGGACTGCGCATGCGCGGCTGGGCGGCGGCCGCGCAGCGGCAGGCGGCGCAGGACGCCATGCGGCTGCTGCGCTTGGACGGCCTGGCAGGGCGCTACCCGAGCGAACTGTCCGGTGGCCAGCAGCAGCGCGTCGCCCTGGCCCGGGCGATCGCCATCAACCCGATGCTGCTGCTGCTCGACGAGCCGCTCGCCGCTCTCGACAGGAAGCTGCGCGAGGAGATGCAGGTCGAACTGCGGGACCTGCAGCGGCGGGTCGGTATCACGACGGTGTTCGTGACCCACGACCAGGAGGAGGCGCTGGCGCTGTCCGACAAGATTGTCGTGATGAACCACGGCGACATCCGGCAGGTTGGCACGCCGAGGGAGATCTACGGTTCGCCGCGCGACCGCTTCGTGGCCGACTTCATCGGAACCTCCAACCTGCTGGCGGCGCGGGTGATCGGCTCAGAGGCGGACATGCTGCTGTGCGAGCTTGCTGAGGGCTGCGCCGTCCGCGTGCCCGCCGCGGCGGCCGACGGCCCGACCGTCTACCTGTCGGTGCGGCCCGAGCGGCTGCGCCTGGCGCAACGATCGGCGTCGCGGCCCGGCACGGACAATCGCCTGCCGGCCGTGATCGACCACGTGACGTTCCTCGGTCACCGCTCGAAGATCCGCGTGCGGCTGGCCGACGACAGCCGGATCGAGGTCGACCAACCGAACGACGGCAGTTTCGAAGGACGGGGTCTCGGCACCGGCCAGGCGGTCGATGTGCTGTGGGCACCGAAGGACACGGTGGTGGTCGCCCAGTGAAGCAGCGTGGCGGCAGCGCGGCGGCAACGCACCGACAGCGGCAGAAAGAACGCGAGGAGCGAGCGTGATCGAAACAGTCGAAACCGACGTGGTCGTCATCGGCGGCGGCGCCGCCGGCGCCAACGCGGCGCTGAAGGCGGCAGCGCAGGGTGCGCGCGTGGCCCTCGTCGTCAAGGGCCTGGTCGGCAAAAGCGGCTGCTCGATCTTCGGCAGCCACCTGCCTTACCACGACATGAGCAGCGCGCAGAGAGCCGTCGACCGCCTGACCTACTCGGTGCGCTACTACAACCACTACCTGACCGACCAGGACTACTGCCTGCGCATGGGCGCCTACATGCGCGAGGAGTTCTTCGACGATCTCGAGCGCATCGGCGTGTACTGGCGGCGCGACGAGGCAGGAAAGCTGCTGGCGATCGCCAGCCGCACGCCGGCGCTGGTGGCCCACAAGCAGGGCGCGTCGGGAATGATCCTGATGGACAAGCGGCGCAGGCAGATCCTTGCCAGCGACATCGCGCTGTACGAGGAGTGCGCCGCCACTTCGCTGGTGCAGGACGATGGGCGCATCGTCGGCGTCACCGTGCTCGACTACCGACGCGGCCGGCTGTTCGCGATCTCGGCCAAGGCCGTCGTGCTGGCGACCGGGCACTCCGACTACCTGGCGACGCGCTCGACCGGAACGCGCGAACAGTCGGCCGACGGCATCGCGATGGCGTTGCGGGCCGGGGCAGACCTGGCCAACCTGGAGATCCAGTGGTGGCACACCAGCGACGTGCTGGCGCCGAAATCCTGGATGCGCTTCCACATCTACCCGAATCCGCTGATGGGGACGAGCGAGACGGCGCGGCTGTACAACTCGGACGGCCAGCTGTTCTACGAGCAGAAGACGCACAGCCCGGGCGCATCGGCACCGTACACGGAGCAGATCCGCCGCCTGGCGCTGCAGGTCGCCGCCGGCAAAGCGCGCTGGGACGGCGGCTACTTCTCCGGCTACGACCACATCGACGCCGAGCTCACCAGGACTTACCAGCATCAGGCCGCGGTGTGGGAAAAGCTCGGCATGGACATCGGCCGCGACCGCATCGAATGCGGCATCACGCTGCACATGCGCCAGGGGGGGGTGTGCGTCGATACGACGGACTTCACCACCAGCTTGGCCGGGCTGTATGCCGCCGGCGGGGTCTGCTGCCACTACCTTGGCGGCATCGGGCCAGTCAGCTACGACGGCAAGATCGCCGGCATCACCGCCGCGAACGAAGCGGCGGGCAGTCCCAGGCGGGCGCTGCCCGCCGCAGCCGTGGCAGCGGAGGAGCAGCGCATCTACGGCTTTCTGCGCACGGCAGCGCGCGACGCCGGTCCGCGGCCGATCCAGGCGAAGGGGCGCATACGCGCCATCATGTGGGAGCTCGGCTACGTCAAGAACGAGGTCCGGCTGCAGGCGGCGCTCGATGCACTCGCGCAGGTACGCGCCGAGACGGTGCCGCGCCTGACGCTCGACAGCACCTCGCGCGCGTGGAACACCGGCTGGCTGGACGCCATCGACGTCACCTGCATGCTCGATGCCTGTGAAGCGACGTTGCGCTCGGCGCTGAACCGCAAGGAGAGTCGTGGGCCGTTCTATCGCGAGGACTACCCGTACGTCGACAACGAGAACTGGCTGTGCCGCAACATCATCCGCAGGTCCGACGGCCGATGGTGGTCGCGGACGGAGCCGATCGCCCTGCCCCACCTGAAACCGGAGAAGACTCGTGAGCCTTTCTTCGAGGCCGACTATTGAGGCGGCGGTCGTCCGGGTCCGTCTGTATCGATACGATCCGCAGACCGACGCCGAGCCCCGCTACGAGGACTACGAAGTGCCGCATGCGCCGCGCATGCGGATCATGGACGTGCTCGACCACATTCACGAACAGCTGGCGGTCGACTTCGGCTACCGCTGGCTGTGCGGGTCGAAGAAGTGCGGCACCTGCGCGGTGACGGTCAACGGGACGCCGCGGCTGGCTTGCTGGGAAGAGGCCGAGGCGGTCATGACGATCGAGCCGCTGAGGAACCTGCCAGTCGTCCGCGACCTGGTCGTTTCGCGCGATCCGCACGACCAGGGGTTGGCCCGGCTGCAGCCACTGCTCGCCCGCGCCGAGCCGTATAGAGGCTTTCCGGAGCCCCTGTCGGCGACCGACATGGCGCCGGCCTATCACCTGCGCGACTGCATCCAGTGCCTCGCCTGTGTCTCGGCCTGTCCGGTGCTGGCGCAGGCGGACACGGGTTTTGCCGGGCCGGCGCAGCTGGTTGCGCTCGCCGAGCTGGCCCTCGACCCGCGCGACGGCGCCGATCGGGCGGCGATGGCCGATGAAGCGGCGCGGGTGTTCCAGTGTGTCTCCTGCTACGAGTGCGAGCGCGTCTGTCCGACGCACATCCCGGTCGTCGGCGAGGCCATCGAACCGCTTAAGCGACTGGCGTACCGGCGCGGTGCCAGCGACGGCGCGCGACGGGCGCGGGCGTTCATCGACGTGGTCCGCGAGCACGGCTACGTCAATGCGCCCAAGGTTGCGGCCAAGACCAAGAGCGGCAGGTGGCGCGCGACGGACGTCGCCCTCGCGGCGCGGATGATTCGGCGCGGAAAGATGAAGCTCACCGACGCCCTGGGCAAGCCGCCGACCGCCGGAGCCGAGCGGCTGCGGCGGATCCTCGACGACAAGGAAGACAAGCAATGAGCCGCAGGTATGCCTACTTTCCCGGGTGCTCGGCGAAGAACTCCTGCCAGGAGCTCGATACGAGCACGCACGCCGTCGCCCGCGTGTTCGGCATCGAGCTGGTCGAGCTCGAAAACCCCGGCTGCACCGGAGCGCGCGAATTCCGCTCGATCAGCGAACGGGTGCACCTGGCGGCCAACGGCCGCATCCTGGCGCTGGCCGAGCAGCTCGGCCTCGACCTGGTGGTCGTGTGCGATACCTGCCTGCTGAACCTGCGCGAAGTGAACCAGCGCCTACGCGACGACGCCGTCGCCGCCGGCGAGGTGAACGAACTGCTGGCGCAGGACGGGCTGTCCTATTCCGGCAAGGTCGAGGTCAAGCACTTTCTCTGGGTCCTCACCGAGGACATCGGTCTCGAGCCGCTGCGTGCCCGCGTCGCGACGCCGTTGAACGGCCTTCGCGTCGCGCCCTTCTACGGCTGCCACATCCAGCGTCCCGAGTCGATCTTCGGCGCGGGCGGCGGCGAGGCGCCGGCGCTCGACAGGCTGATCGAGGCGCTCGGCGGCGAGGTCGTCGCGTATGAGGGGGCGAGCAAGTGCTGCGGCTTCCACGTGGTGACGTTCGCGGAGAAGGTCTCCATAAGGATGGCAGGCCAGCACCTTTCCGCTGCCAAGTCGGCGGGCGCGCAATGCATCGCGACGCCGTGCCCTCTCTGTCACACGGTCATGGACATGTTTCAGCCGCAGATGGAGAAGGAGTTCCGGCGGCACCTGGGATTGCCCGTGCTCCATGTTTCGCAACTCGTCGGCCTGGCACTCGGCCTGCGGCCTGCCGACATGAACCTGTCCCGGCACTGGGTCCATGCGCGCGAAGTTCTCGCCCATCTCGGCCGCGCCGCGCCGGCGCGCGCGTAATGAAAGGGCAAGGCGCGCCGCTGCCGCGTCAGCGCCGATCTTTTTCTTGACGATGCGAACCTTGGGGACTACGATCTAAAAACTGAAAAGAAATTCCGAAAAACGGAATCACGTGGTCGGTCGACGACGGGCCACGGCGTGCCGCGAGCGAGGAGAGGGACGGCGCAAACCGGCTCCGCCCAAGGTGGTCAGTGCCCCGATCCGGGGCTTTTTTCAAAGGGGATGGCGATGTCGAACAGTCGGAGGACCTTCATCACGACGGCTGCGGCGGCAGCCTGTCTTGCGGCGGCCGGGCGGCCTGCGGTCGCGCAGCAGAAAACGATCAGGATCGGCTTCATCGGGCCGCTGAGCGGCGGCAATGCGCACCATGGCCTGGCGGCGCGCAACGGCTACGTCCTCGCGGTCGAGCAGGCCAACGCGGCGGGGCTGCCGTTCAAGATCGACACCGCCATCCTCGACGACGCCTCCGATCCGACCACGGGCGTCAACGCGGCGCTGAAGCTGACCAACGATTCCGACATCGTCGCGGCGATCGGCCACTGGAACAGTCCGGTCGCGCTGGCCACCACGCCGGTGTTCAATCGGGCCGGAATCCCCTTCATCGTCTGGGGCGCGATCAGCCCGCGCGTGACCGAGCAGAACCTGCCCTTCGTCACCCGCGTGACGCCGACCCTGACCGCCGAGAACACGCCGCTGGCGGAATGGCTGGCCAAGACTCGCGGCGTCAAGACGCTGGTGATCGTGTCGGACACCAGCGACTACGGCAAGCAGAACACCACCTCCTTCACCGGCCTGTTCGAGAAGCACGGCGGCAAGATCGTCGGCTCGGACGCGGCGCCGGTCGGCACCACCGACTTCCGCGCACTGCTGACGCGTCTGAAGCCGCTGAACGCGGAAGGCCTGTACTTCGGCGGCGTCATCACGGAGGCCGGCATCGTGCGGCGGCAGATGAAGGAACTGGGGATGAACATCCCCATGTACGGCATCTCGGGCATCTACGACCCGAAGTTCATCGAGATCGCCGGCGAAGCGGCCGAGGGCACCGTCGCCGGCGTGCGCCAGGCGTCGAGGAACCCCAAGTCGGACGCCATGGAGGCCGCCTACGCGGCGCGGCGCTTCGCCGAGCCGTCGTCGCACTACACCGCCTTCGCCTACGACGCCATCGGCATCATCCTGGCGGCGATCAAGGCCAGGGGCTACGCCGACAAGGCGGAGCTGGCACGTACGATCCGGGCGATTCGCTACGACGGCGTGCTCGGCGAGACGACCTTCGACAGCAACGGGCAGACGCAGGTTTCGGTCGCGATCCACCAGTTCGTCGTGCGCAATGGCCAGTGGGTGAAGATGTAAGGCTGCGTGGGGCGCCAGCCTCGCACCCGGCCCGGTCGCATCGCGACCGGACCCTGGTCCTGACTCGGCGTCCCGCAGCGCGCCGCATGCGGCGGCGCGGGCGCTGGCTGCGTCTAGGCTCCGGCGCCGAAATCCTCGCTTAAGAGCGCCGCGGCGTGCGACAGCTTCTCGCGCACGGCGTCTTTCGGCGTGACGCGGAAGCGGTCGGCCAGGCCGGTCACGCCGATCGAGTAGAGCACGTAGCCGCCCTTGACGCGCACCGGGTGGCCGTAACTGAGTACGCCTGCGTCCAGTTCGTTGTCGCAGACCGCGATTCCGTCCGCCCGGACGCGCGCAAGTTCGGCGCGGAGCGCCTTCTCGCTGACCTTGGTGTTCTCGGTGAAACGGGTCCGCGGCCGGGCCAGGTACCGCTCGATGAAGTCCGGGCTCTGGAAAGCGAGGATCGCTTTGCCCGACGCGGCCGCGTGCAGCGGCAGTTCGCGCCCTGGCTGAACGAAGGCGCGGTTCGATCCCTCCGGCTGGACCATCAGCACCGATTCGGCGATCGTGCCGTTCAGCCGCGCCAGGTGAACCGTCTCACCGAGTTCGCCGACCAGCTCGCGCAGGATCGAGGTGACCAGATGCGAGTAATCGGCCAGCGACAGTGTCGAATGCAGCAGCAACTGCATGCGGCGACCGAGTACGTAGCTCTTCGAGCCATCCTGGTTGGCCAGCAGATCGAGCGACTTCAGGCTGCCGGCGAGCCGATGCACGGTGGGCGCGCGCAGATCGAGCTGCTGGCCGATCTCGGTCAGCGTCAACCCGGTTCGCGCGGCGGCAACCGCTTCGAGTATCTGTACATAGCGGCTCAGCGGACTCTCGCTGCGTGTTTGCACAGGCTGCCTCCCGTACTGCGCTCGTTGTTCGTTTCGATCGATCGGGCGCGAATGCTAGCGGCATTCGTCCCCTGCACCGGAGCGCTGCCGCGGCGGGCCGCGCAGACTGCCGCTGCGCGCCGGCGGCTGCTCGTCTGCCGCCGAGGGCGCCGCCTGGCCGGTCGACCGCCAGCGAAGGGCACTGTACTACAATTCCGAAAACAGGAAAAAACTTTCGACTTTCGGAAACGTCAGTGCTCCGCTTTTCTTCTTTCTCCGGCTGCGGCGTCGTGATGGGCGCACTGGCTTCGCTGGTTGGCCGCGGCAGTCGGGCGAACGGCCCTGATCGACAACCGCCGTCGCCGGCGGTATGAAGCCGAAATGAGTTCGGTCGGCAGGCGAGGCGCGGCGCAGCCGATCGCGGAGGTGGGCAGGACGCGCGCATCCGCCGGGCCCCGGCGTTCCGGACGGCGGTGGCGGTGGGCGCCAGACACGCGGGTGCAAAGGTGGTGAAGCGAGGATCGGCGGCGCGCACGGACGACCACGAGCCAGGGGTTTTTGCCACCGGCGAAGACGAGCCTGCCGTGCTCGGCGCTCCCGACACGACCGTCGCGGTGCGGCAGGCCTTCGGCATCGACTGCGATCTGCAGGTGCCGGCTTTCTCGCGCGTCACCGACCACGTGCCGGAGATCGACGGCGCTTACCGCTTCGATCGCGAGACGACGCTGGCGATCCTGGCCGGCTTCGCGCACAACCGCCGCGTGCTGGTGCAGGGCTATCACGGCACCGGCAAGTCGACGCACATCGAGCAGGTCGCCGCGCGGCTGAACTGGCCGTGCATCCGCGTCAACCTCGACAGCCACATCAGCCGCATCGATCTGGTCGGCCGCGACGCGATCGTGCTGCGCGACGGCCTGCAGGTCACCGAGTTCCGCGAGGGCATCCTGCCGTGGGCCCTGCAGCATGCCTGCGCACTGGTTTTCGACGAGTACGACGCCGGCCGCGCCGACGTGATGTTCGTCATCCAGCGGGTGCTGGAGGTCGAGGGCAAGCTGACCCTGCTCGACCAGAACCGGGTGATCCGGCCGCATCCGGCTTTCCGCCTGTTCGCGACCGCCAACACGATCGGCCTCGGCGACACGACCGGGCTGTACCACGGCACTCAGCAGATCAATCAGGGTCAGCTCGACCGCTGGAACATCGTCGCCACGCTCAACTACCTTCCGGCAGGCGCGGAGCAGGAGATCGTGCTGGCCAAGAGTCCGGGCTGGGACACGCCCGAGGGGCGGCAGACGATCGCGGCGATGGTGGCGCTGGCCGATCTCACCCGCAGCGGCTACGTCGCCGGCGACCTGTCGACCGTGATGAGTACGCGCACGCTGATCACCTGGGCGGAGAACACACGCATTTTTGGCGACCTCGGCTTCGCCTTTCGCATCACCTTCCTGAACCGCTGCGACGAGCTGGAGCAGGCGACGGTGGCCGAGTATTTCCAGCGCTGCTTCGGCACCGAACTGGACGGCGGGTCGGCAGCGGTCCGCCTGCGCTGATGGTCGGCGACGCACCGGCGGCCCGCGCGAGGCCGTTGCAGGCCGGCGGCCGACGCACCGATCTGCGCGAGGTGGCAGCGGCAACCTTGCGGGCGCTGGCGCGCCAGCCGCGGCTGCGGGTGGAATTCGGCGCGGGCACGCGCGTCAGCGGGCTCGACGTCCGCCTGCCGCTGCCGCAGCCGGTGGCGACCGGGGTGCAACGGGCGGTGCTGCGCGGCGAGGTCGATGCGATCGGCCTGCGACTGCGCCACCACGATCCGGCGCTGCAGCGCGAGCTGGCGCCGCGCGCCGCCGCCGCGATGCGCCTGTTCGACGAGCTCGAGCAGGCACGCTGCGAGGCCTGCGGCGCCCGGCGGCTACCCGGCACCGCGGTCAACATCGCCGCCGCGCGCCGGCAACGGGCGCGCAGCGATTCGGCCGCCGGCTCGGCCGACGCCGACGTCGAGCGGCTGACCGAGACCCTCGGCCTGCTGGCGCGCCGGGCGTTCGGCGGCGCGCCGGCTGCACCGGCGGCCGGCGAACGCCTGGAGGCTCTCGCCGGGCAACTGGAGGCGCGGATCGGCGCCGCGCTGCTCGAGCTTGCGGAGGCGATCGACGACCAGCGCCGCTTTGGCGAAAAGGCGCGTGAACTCGTGCTGTGTCTCGATGCGGCCGAAGCGGTCGAAACCAGTACCGCCGGCGAGGACGGAGATGGCGACGACCAGCCCGGCCAGCAGGCGCGCGCGGCGGACGACGCCGACCGCACGGCGCAGCCGGGCGCACCGGCCGACCTCGGGCTGGCCCGCGCCGAGCGCGACGGCGACAGCCCTGGCCGCGTGCGCGCAGCCGGCGCCGAGTCGGCCGATGAGGCCGTCATCGGCCGACTCGGCGCCGGCCGCAGCGACGGATCCGAAGAGCAGTACCGCGCCTTCACGGTCGAGTTCGATGCGGTCGTCGACGCCGGCCGCCTGTGCCCGCCGGCCGAGATTGCGCGGTTGCGCGCCGAACTCGACCGACAGCTCGAAGCGGTGCCACCGCTGGCCAGCCGGCTGGCGCAACGGCTGCAGCGGCGGCTGCTGGCGCAGTGCGAGCGCGTCTGGGAGTTCGATCTCGACGACGGCACGATCGACGCGGCACGGCTGACGCGCATCGTCACCAGCCCCTTCGATCCGCTGCTGCACAAGCGCGAGCGCGAGGCCGGGTTCGCCGACACCGTGGTGTCGCTGCTGATCGACAACTCCGGCTCGATGCGCGGCCGGTCGATCCGGCTGGCGGCGATGTCGGCCGAGATCATCGCCCGCGCGCTCGAGCGCTGTGGCGTCAAGGTCGAGATCCTCGGTTTCACGACGCGCGCCTGGAAGGGCGGCCGCAGCCGCAGCAGCTGGGTCGCGGCAGGCATGCCGCCGGCCCCCGGCCGGCTCAACGACCTGCTGCACATCGTCTACAAGGCGGCCGACCAGCCCTGGCGTCGCGCCCGCCGCAACCTCGGCGTGATGCTGCTCGAGGGGCTGCTGAAGGAGAACATCGACGGCGAGGCCCTGTGGTGGGCGCACGAACGGCTGCTCGTGCGTCCGGAGCAGCGGCGCATCCTGATGGCCGTCTCCGACGGCGGGCCGCTCGACGACGCGACCCTGGCGGCCAATCCCGGCGGCTACCTCGAGCGCCATCTGCGCCGCGTCATCCACTACATCGAGACGCGCTCGCCGGTGGAACTGGTGGCGATCGGCATCGGCCACGACGTGACGCGGCAATACCGCCGCTCGACGACGATCAGCGAGGCCGGCGAACTCGGCGGCGTGATGATCGCCCGCCTGGCCGACCTGCTCGACGACGGCCAGCGCCGCCGCGCCGCGGTCCCGGGACGGCGCCTGTTGACATCGCGTTCTGCGCTGCTATAGTTCCGAAAAAAGAAATTAGTTTCCGGAATTCGGAAACTTCTGCCATGCCCGATGACGCGGCCGAGCCGCGGTGCCGCCGGGCCGGCCGGCAAGGAGAGCCATGGGACTCGAACGCGCCAATTCGCCGCACGCCCGCGACGTCGCCTACCACCTGCACCCGGCGACCGACACCGCCACGCACGAGCAGCGCGGCCCGCACATCTTCCATCGCGGCGAAGGGATCTACGTCTACGACGACGAGGGCAAGCGCTACATCGAGGGCCTGGCCGGCCTCTGGTGCGCGTCGCTCGGCTTCAGCGAGAAGCGCCTGGTGGAGGCGGCGCGGCGTCAGCTCGAGACGCTGCCGTTCTATCACAACTTCGCGCACAAGGCGGTCGAGCCGGCGATCGAGCTGGCGGAGTTGCTGATCGAGCGCGCGCCGGTGACGATGTCGAAGGTGTTCTTCACCAACTCGGGCTCCGAGGCCAACGACACCCAGGTCAAGCTGGTCTGGTACTACAACAATCTCGTCGGCCGGCCGCAGAAGAAGAAGATCATCGCCCGCCGCGGCGCCTATCACGGCATCACCGTGGCCGCCGGCAGCCTGACCGGGCTGCCGGTGTTCCACCGCTCCTTCGATCTGCCGATCGCCGGCATCCTGCACACGGACTGCCCGCATCACTACCACTACGCCGAACCGGGCGAGAGCGAGGAGCAGTTCTCGGCCCGCCTGGCGGCGAACCTGGAGAAGCTGATCGAGTCGGAAGGGCCGGAGACGATCGCCGCCTTCATCGCCGAACCGATACTCGGCGCCGGCGGCGTGATTCCGCCGCCGCGCGGCTACTTCGAGCGGATCCAGCCGATCCTGCGCCGGCACGACATCCTGTTGATCGCCGACGAGGTGATCACCGGCTTCTACCGCACCGGGCCGATGTTCGGCACCGAGACCTACGGTCTGCAGCCGGACCTGATCACGCTGGCCAAGGCGCTGTCGGCGGCGTATCAGCCGATCGGCGCGGTGATGATGAGCGAGCGCATCTACCAGGCGGTCGTCGAGGGCAGCCGCCGGCACGGCGTGCTGGCCACCGGCTTCACCTACTCGGGGCATCCGGTGCCGGCGGCGGTGGCGCTGGAGACGCAGCGCATCTACGACGCCGATCGCATCGGCGAGCACGTCCGGGCGGTGATCCCGCGCTTCCAGAAGCGGCTGAAGGCGCTGGCCGATCATCCGCTGGTCGGCGAAGCGCGCGGGGTCGGCCTGATCGGCGCGGTCGAACTGGTGCGCGACAAGCAGGCGCGGCGCAACTTCGACCCGGCGCTGAAGCTGGGCGCCTGGGTGACCGCCCGGGCGGCCGAGCACGGGCTGATCGCGCGGGCGCTGCTCAACGACACCGTGGCGCTGTGTCCGCCGCTGATCATCCGCGACGAGCAGATCGACGCGATGTTCGACTGCCTGGAGCGGGCGCTCGAAGACGCGCGCCGCCACGTTGCCGCACTGTGAACCACGCCGCGCGATCCGACGCGCCGTCGTCCCGCTGGAAGGTGGGGATCGACATCGGCGGCACCTTCACCGACGTGGTGGCGGTGCGGCCGGACGACGGCAGCGTGCGCTCGGCCAAGGTGCCGACGCGCACCGATGACCGGGTCGCCGGCCTGCAGGCGGCTCTGGCGGCGATCGAGCTGGACTGGGCCGACGTCGCCGACCTGGTGCACGGCACCACGATGGTCACCAACGCCATCGTCGAGGGCAACCTGGCGCAGGTGGCGCTGGTGGCGACCGAGGGCTTCGCCGACACGCTGGCGATCGGCCGGCAGAACCGTCGCCACCTTTACCGGCTCGATCTGCCGCCGAAGATCGACCCGCTGGTGCCGGCCCAGCGCCGCTTCGAGGTGCGCGAGCGGCTCGACCACGATGGCCATGTGCTGACGCCGCTCGACGCGTCGTCGCTCGATGCGGCGCTCGAGCAGGTGACGGCGAGCGGCGCCGAGGCCGTCGCCGTGTCGCTGCTGCATGCCTACGCCGATCCGCGCCACGAGGAGACCGTCGGCGAAAGGCTGCGTCAGCGCTTCCCGTTCGTCGCCCTGTCGAACCGGATCAACCCGGAGGCGCGCGAGTACGAGCGCACCGCCACCACGGTGCTCAGTGCCGCCGTGATGCCGCTCGCCGCCGGGTACCTCGACCAGCTGGAGCGCGCCCGGCCGCCCGCATCGCGGCTGCACCTGTTCCACTCGGCCGGCGGCATGGCCTCGCCGGAAGCAATCCGCGAGGCGCCGCTGGCGCTGGCACTGTCCGGGCCGGCGGCGGGCGTGGCGGCGGCCGGCCGAACGGCGCGCGAGCTCCGGCTCGACAACGCGATCAGCTTCGACATGGGTGGCACGACCACCGACGTTTGCCTGATCCTCGACGGCGAGGCGCAGATCTCGAGCGACCGTTCGCTGGCCGAACGGCCGTTGCGTCAGCCGATGGTGGCGGTCGAGTCGATCGGCGCCGGCGGCGGCTCGATCGCCCGCTTCGACCACGGCGCACTGCTGGTCGGCCCGGAGAGCGCCGGCGCGACGCCCGGGCCGGCCTGCTACGGGCGCGGCGGCAAGCTGCCGACGGTCACCGATGCCGGCCTGCTGCTGGGCTACATGGATGCGCAGCGGCCGATCGCTGGCGGCATGCAGCTCGACGTGGCGGCGGCGCGTGCAGCGGTCGAGCCGCTGGCGCGGGCGATGAACAAGGACGTCGAGGCGGCGGCACTTGGCATCCTGACGGTGGTCAACGCGGCGATGGTGCAGGCGCTGCGCCGCATCACCGTCGAGCGCGGCATCGACGGACGGCGCTGCGCGCTGCTCGCCTTCGGCGGCGCTGGTCCGATGCACGCCGTCGAGGTGGCGCGCGCCTTCGGCATCGGCCGCGTCGTCGTGCCGGCGCACTCGAGCGCCTTCTCGGCCCTCGGCTGCGTCAGCGCAAGGATGAGCTACTCGCAGCAGCGCACGGTGCGCATGCCGGCTGGACAGTGGGACCCGCAGCGCCTCGACGCGGTGCGCGCTGCGCTGCGCGAGCGGCTGTGCGCGCCGCTCGTCGCCGCCGGCGTGGCCGCGGCGGACATCGAGATCGAGGAGGTGGCGTCGGTGCGTTACCGCGGCCAGAGCTATGCGATCGAACTGGCCGACCCCGAGTTCACCGACCCGGCAGCGCTCGGCGCGGCCTTCTATGCCCGCCACGAGCGGCTGTACGGCTTCGTCACCGGCGAACCCTGGGAGCTGGTTGCCATCCGCCAGCGCGCCTGCGCGCCCGAATCGCGACTGCCGGCGGCGGCGCAGGCACACGCGAGCGGCGCCGCGGCGCCGGCGCGCAGCGTCTCGTGCGTCTTCGACGCCTCCGGCGCGCGGCCGACGCCGCGCTACGACCGCGCCGCGCTTGCCGTCGACCAGCGGCTGGCCGGGCCGTGCATTGTCGAGGACGCGTGGTCGACGGTGATCGTGCCGCCGGGGGCAACGCTCGCCGCCGACGGCAACGGCCACCTTCACATCGACGCCGGGGTGGCGTCATGACGCCGCGCGCGGTCGCCGTGCCGTCGGTCGATCCGGTGACGCTGGAGGTGATCCGCAATGCGCTGAACGCGGCGGCCGAGGAGATGTCGCTGATCGTGATGCGCTCGGCGCGCTCGCCGCTACTGCGCGAGGCCGGCGACCTGTCGTCGGCCCTGACCGACGCCGACGGCTACCTGATCGCGCAGGGGCGCGACATCCCGATGCACCTCGGCGTGATGAGCTTCACGGTGCGCGAGTTCCTCAAGCGCGTGCCGCGCCAGCGCCTGGCGCCCGGCGACGTGTGGTTCCTCAACCTGCCGGAGGTTGGCGGCAACCATCTGCCCGACGTCAAGGCGATCCGGCCGGTGTTCGTCGACGCCGAGATCCGCGCCTTCGCCGTCAGCCTGGCGCACTGGGCCGACATCGGTGGTGCGATGCCCGGCAGCTACGTCGCCAACGCCGTCGACGCCTGGCAGGAGGGCCTGCGCATTCCGCCGCTGCGGCTGTTCAGCGCCGCCGGCGTCGAACGCGAGAAGCTCGACCTGGTGCTGGCCAACGTGCGCGGCGCCGCCGAGCGCGAGGGCGACATCCTGGCGCAGATGGCGGCCACGCGCGCCGCCGAGGAGCGGCTGCTGCAGATCTTCGCGCTGCACGGTGCGCCGACCACCAGGGCGGCGATCGCCGCCATCCACGACCGCGCCGAGGCGCAGATGCGCGCCGCGCTGGCCGCCGTGCCGGATGGCGTCTACGAGGGCGAGGACTGGCTGGACGACGACGCCGCGGGCGGCGCGCCGCTGGCGGTGCGGGTAAGGGTGACGATCCGCGGCGATGCCGCGGTGTTCGACTTCTCCGCCACCGACGATGCGGCGCGCGGGCCGGTCAACACCACGCCGTTCATCGCCGCGGCCTCGGTGTTCTACGTCGTCAAGGCGCTGTACGGCCCGGACATCCAGCCGAGCGGCGGCTGCTATCGGCCGCTGCAGATCATCACGCGGCCCGGTTCGCTGCTCGATCCGGGGCCCGAGCGGCCGGTGGTCGGCGGCAACCACGAGACCTCGCAGCGCATCGCCGATGCGCTGTTCCTCGCCCTCGAGGCGACCGGGCCGCAGCGTCTGAGCGCCGGCGGACCGACGACCTCGGGCCTGGTGCTGTTCGGCGGCCGCCGCGCCGACGGCGCCTGGACCACGCTGTACGAAACGCACGGCGGCGGCGAGGGTGCGCGGCACGACCGCGACGGTGCGCCGGTGATCCGCGTGCACATGTCGAACGTGATGAACACGCCGGCCGAGGTGATCGAGGCCGAGTACCCGATCCGCATCGACTGCCAGCGGCTGCGCTGCGGCTCGGGCGGCGGCGGCCGCCATCGCGGCGGCGACGGCCTGCACCGCGAGTATCGGGTGCTGTGCGACGACATGTCGGTGACCTCGATGTTCGAGCGCCGTGTCGTGCCGCCGTACGGCCTGCAGGGCGGCGCCGCCGGCGCGCCGTTCAGGGTCACCGTGGTCACCGGTGCCGGCAGCAGCTACGACCTGTCCGGCAAGGCCAACGTCCGCCTGGCCGCCGGCGACCGGGTCATCGTCGACAGCTGCGGCGGCGGCGGCTACGGCGCCGCCGGCTGAGCGCCGGCAGCGTCTCGAATTCAACGGAGGGGAGCACAGGATGAAGCTGCAGAACAAGAAGGCGATCGTGACGGGCGCGGCCAAGGGCATGGGCAGCGCGATCTCGCTGACGCTGGCCCGCGAGGGCGCCGACCTGCTGCTGACAGCGCGCGACGTCGACGCGCTGGACGAGGTGGCGCGGGAGGTGCGCGCGCTGGGCCGCGCGGCGCACGTGATCGCCTGCGACGTCACCGACGAGGAGCAGGTGCGACGGATGACCGACTTCGCTCTGGCGAAGTTCGGCGGCCGCATCGACATCCTGGTCAACGTCGCCGGCGTCACCGGCCCGATCGAGACACCGGTGCAGGACATCGAGGTCGACGACTTCGACCACGTGATCATCGCCAACGAGCGCGGCACCTTCCTGCCGATCAAGCACGTGGTGCCGACGATGATCGCCCAGCGCAGCGGCAAGATCGTCAACATCGGCGGCACCTCCGGACTGCGCGGCTACCCGATGCGCACCGCCTACTCGGCCTCGAAGTGGGCGGTGCGCGGCATCACCCGCACGGTGGCGCTCGAGCTGGGCAAGTACAACATCAACGTCAACGCGGTCTGCCCAGGCATCGTCGAGACGCCGCGGATGATGAAGCTGTGCGAGGGCAAGGCCAAGGTGCGCGGCTGGACAGTCGAGCAGGTCTACGAGGAGTACGTGCAGGACATGGCGCTGAAGCGGGTGACGACGCCGCAGGACGTCGCCGACGCGGTGCTGTTCATGGCCAGCGAGGAGAGCCGTCAGATCACCGGCCAGCACATCGCGGTCGACGGCGGCTGGGACGTCTGAGGCGGGGACGTGTCATGACAGTTGCGGAGAGAATGCGCGAGGTCGCCGGCACGCTGCCGGCAGGCATGTACATCAGCGGCGGCTTCGTCGAGGCCACGGGCGGGCAGCGGATCGAGACCGTCGATCCCGGCACCGGCCGCGGCTTCGCCGACTTCCCGGCAGGGCGGGCCGAGGACGTCGACCGGGCCGTGGCCGATTCACGGCGGGCGCTGCGCGGGCCATGGCGCCAGGTGACGCCGACACAGCGCGGCAGCATGCTGGCGCGCGCCGCGGCACTGATCCGCCGCGACGCCGAACGGCTTTCGGTGATCGAGACGCTCGACAGCGGCAAGCCGCTGGGCGAGTCGCGCCGCGACATCGAGACGGCGGCGGCGTACTTCGAGTACTACGCCGGCATCGCCGACAAGCTGCAGGGCGACAGCATCCCGCTCGGCCCGGACTACGTCTCGCTGACGCTGCACGAGCCGGTCGGCGTCACCGCGCACGTGATCCCGTGGAACTTCCCGCTGGTGACCACCGCGCGCGGCGTGGCGCCGGCGCTGGCAGCGGGCAACACGGCGGTGGTCAAGCCGGCCACCCAGACGCCGCTGACGGCGATGGCGCTCGGGCCGCTGCTGCGCGAAGCCGGCGTGCCCGACGGCGTCTACAACGTCGTCACCGGCCGCGGTGCCGACATCGGCGATGCGCTGACCGGCCATCCGGGCATCGATCACGTCACCTTCACCGGCTCGGTGCCGACCGGCATCGGCGTGATGAAGTCGGCCGCCGAGCGGGTCAGCTCGGTGACGCTCGAGCTCGGCGGCAAGTCGCCGGTGGTGGTGCTCGCCGACGCCGACCTCGACGCCGCCATCGAGGGCACGCTGAAAGCCATCTACATGAACGCCGGGCAGGTCTGCTCGGCCGGCTCGCGGCTGGTCATCGAGCGCGCCGTGCATGCGCCGATGATGGAGCGGCTGGTGCAGCGGACGCGGGCGCTGCGCGTCGGCCACGGCTTGACGGAGCCGCAGATGGGGCCGCTGATCTCGGCTGCGCACCGGCGGCTGATCGCCGGTTACGTCGACGGCGCGCGCGCACGCCGCATCGCAGTGGCCGCTGGCGGGCACGAGATGGCCGTCGAGGGTTGCGAGGGCGGCTACTTCTACGCGCCGACCATCCTCGATGCCGTCGCCGCCGACGACGTGGTGGTCCAGGAGGAGATCTTCGGCCCGGTGCTGAGCGTCCAGGTGGTCGACTCGGCCGAGGAGGCGATCACGGTGGCCAACGGCACGCCGTTCGGCCTGTGCGCCGGCATCTACACGCGCGACCTCACGCGCGCGCTTCGCTTCGCCCGCGACGTCGAGGCCGGGCAGGTGTTCATCAACCAGTACTTCGCCGGCGGCGTGGCGACGCCGTTCGGCGGCACCAAGCTCAGCGGCTTCGGGCGGGAGAAGGGGCTGGCGGCGCTGGCGTCCTACTACCAGGTCAAGTGCATCACGGCGCGCATCTAGCGGCGGACGGGAGACCCCCATGTACGCGAACTTCGAACTGGACCTGGCCGCCGACCTCGACGAAGCACTGGCGGTGCTGGCCGACGCCGACGGCGCCGACGTCGCGCCGCTGGCCGGCGGCACCAACCTGATCGTCGACCTGCGCGCCGGGCGCTGCCGGCCGAAGCGGCTGGTCGCGCTCGGTCGGGTCGAGGCCCTGCGCGGCATCGGCGAGGACGGCCCGCGGGTGCGCATCGGCGGCCGCACGACGGTCAGCGAACTGCTCGCCTCGCCGTTGGTGGCGGCCACCGCGCCTTCGCTGGTTCAGTCGGCGCGCCTGTTCGCCGGCCAGATGGTGCGCAACACGGCCACCGTGGCCGGCAACATCGCCTGCGGCTCGCCCGCGGCCGACCTGGTGCCGCCGCTGCTCGCGCTCGACGCCGAGCTGACGCTGGCCTCGCGCGCCGGCAGCCGCACGGTGCCGCTGGCCGACTTCTATCGGGGCTACAAGAAGGACGTGCGTCGCGCCGACGAACTGATCGCCGCCGTCGCCTGGCCGAAGCCTGCCGCGGGCGCCCGCAGCAGTTTCTACAAGCTCGGCCGGCGCAAGGGCGATGCGATCACCATCACCGGCGTGGCGGTGTCGCTGGCGGTCGATCGCGGCGTGTGCACGCGGGCGCGCATCGCGCTCGGTGCGGTGGCGCCGGTCGTGCTGCGCGCCCGCGCGGCCGAGGCGATGCTCGAAGGGCAGCGGCTGACTGCCGAGCTGGTGGCGGCGGCGGCGGCGCGTGCCGCCGGCGAGGCCAGCCCGATCGACGACATCCGCGCCAGCGCCGCCTACCGCCGCCACACGGTGCAAGTGCTGGCCCGGCGGCTGCTCGGCGGCGCCTGGCAGGCAGGGTCCTGACGGAGGAGACGAGGCAATGGCGAAGGAAAGACAGATCGTGCTGTCGGTCAACGGGCGCAGCCGCAGCGGCAGCTTCCCGTCGCACCGCACGCTGCTCGAGGCCCTGCGCGAACTCGGCCACACCGAGGTCAAGTCCGGCTGCGAGAAGGGCGACTGCGGCGCCTGCGCAGTGCTGGTCGACGGCATGGCGGTCGACAGCTGCCTGACGCTGGTCTGGACCGTCGAAGGACGCGAGATCACCACCGTGGTCGGGCTGGGCAATGCCGAGGCGCCGCATCCGCTGCAGAAGGCCTTCGCCGACTGCGGCGCAGCGCAGTGTGGCTACTGCATCCCGGGCATGATCATCGCCGCCAAGTCGATGCTCGACCGCAATCCGCAGCCGAGCGACGACGACATCCGTGTCGGCCTGAGCGGCAACCTGTGCCGCTGCACCGGCTACACCAAGATCTTCGAGGCGGTCGACGCCGCCGCTGCGACGCTGCGCGCCGAGGGAGAGCGCCGATGAGCACCGTGCGCGACGAAACCGGGTCGGCGCCGAACGTCGCCTTCCGCCAGATCGGCAAGCCGCTCACCCGCACCGACGCCCCCGGCAAGGTGACCGGGCGGACGATGTACGCCGGCGATTACTCGATGCCGGGCATGCTGCACGTGAAGGTGGTGCGCGCCAACGTCGCCAGCGCGCGGCTGGCCCGCCTCGACGTCTCGCGCGCGCGGGCGCTGGAGGGCGTCGAGTGCGTGCTGACCGGCGCCGATCTGCCCGACCGCACCGCCGCCACCGACATCCCCGGCCAGACCGGCCGCAAGCGGCTCGACACCGACCAGCAGATCCTGGTCAAGGAGCGCGTGCGCTACTTCGGCGAGCCGCTGGCGCTGATCGCCGCCCGCAGCCGCGACATCGCCGAGCACGCGGCGGCGCTGGTCGAATTCGATCTGCAGCCGCTGCCCGGCGTGTACGACCCGGAGGAGGCGCTGCGGCCCGGCGCACCGATCGTCAGCGGCACCGACAACGTGGTCGCCGAGTACCGCATCCGCAAGGGCGACCTGCCGGCCGGCTTCGCTGCCGCCGACCAGATCGTCGAGCGCACCTACCGCACGCCCTTCCAGGAGCACGCCTTCCTCGAGCCCGAGGTCGGCCTGGCCTGGGTCGACGAGAACGAGGTAGTCAACATCCGCATGTCGACGCAGGTGATCGAGCACTTCCGCACCATCGCCGAGGCGATCGGCGTGCCGCACAACAAGGTGCGCATCCTCGGCGCGCTGGTCGGCGGCGGCTTCGGCGGCAAGGAGGACATGACCGTCGAGATCTACCTCGCCCTGCTGGCCAGGCACACACGCCACCCGGTGCGGCTCGAGTACACGCGCGAGGACTCGTTCGTCGGCCACGGCAAGCGCCATCCGTTCAAGCTCACCTACCGCACCGGAGTGAAGCGCGACGGCCGCATCACGGCGCTCGAGATCCGGGTGATCGCCGACTCGGGCGCCTACGTCTTCCTCAGCCCGTACGTGCTGCTGTACTGCGCCGTCGCCTCGGCGGGACCGTACCGGATCGACAACCTCGACTTCCACGGCCGCGCGGTGGCGACCAACAACATGTACACCAGCGCCTTCCGCGGCTTCGGCGCGATGCAGGCCTGCGCCGCCTACGAGCAGCAGATGGACGAGGTGGCGAAGGCGATCGGCATCGACCGCATCGAGTTCCGCCGCCGCAACTACCTGCGCACCGGCGAGCCGATCTCGACCGGCTACGTGCCGCCGAGCGCGATCTGGACCGAGCAATGCGTCGACCGCGCCTGGGCTGCCCTCGGCGAGCCGACCCGGCTCGACTACCCGCTGAAGGTCGGCCGCGGCGTGGCCGCCTACATGCAGAGCTACGGCCGCCTCACCTTCCTGCACGACACCTCGGAGGCCTGGGTCGGCGTCGAGATGGACGGCACGGTGGTGGTCCGCTCCGGGGTCACCGACATCGGCGCCGGCCAGGCCTCGGCGCTCGGGCAGATCGCCGCCGAGGTGCTCGGCGTGACGCTGAACAACGTCGTCGTCTACAACAGCGACTCGGCGGTTACGCCACTGGCCGGAACGACCACCGCGACGCGGGCGCTGTACATGACCGGCAACGCCGCCAAGCTTGCCGCCGAGGGGGTGCGGGCGCGGCTGGCGGCGCGCGCCGGACGCGAGTTCGGCGTCGCTGCCGAGCAGGTCGACTTCGCCGACAACCGGGTGTTCGTCGCCGATGACCCGGCACGCTCGCTGGCGCTGGTCGATCTGGTGCGGATCTGCGCCGCCGACGGCATCCACCGCTCCGAGCTGGCGATGTTCCGCGCCCCCTTCAGCGACCCGCTCGACGCGGCCACCGGGCAGGGCCAGGCGCATCCGGATTACGTCTTCGGCGCCCACGCGATCGAGGTCGCCGTCGACGTCGAGACCGGCGAGGTGACGGTGCTCAAGAGCATCGCCGCGCACGACGTCGGCCAGTGCGTCAACCGCGCGGCCGTCGAGGGCCAGATCGAAGGCGGCACGCAGAACGGGCAGGGCTTCGCGCTGTGCGAGGAGATGCTGTACCACGAGGGCAGGCTGGTGACGCCGTCGTTCAGCGAATACCTGATGCCGACCTCGATGGACATGCCGAAGGTGCAGAGCATCATCCTCGAGTCGCGCAGCGGCGTCGGGCCGTTCGGCGCCAAGGGCATCGGCGAGCCGGCGCTGACCCCGGTGGCACCGGCGATCGCCAACGCGGTGACCGACGCCATCGGCGTGCGCGTCTTCGAGCTGCCGTTGACGCCCGAGCGGGTGCTGCGGGCGATGCAGCAGAACAGGGCCGAGGCCTAGGTACGTTCGGCGGGCGGCTGCGCGATCCGCCCTTTCACCACTCAACGGCAGACAGCGGCCGGGCCGGCCAGGAGCGTGCGATCGATGGAACAGGTCGTCGTACAACAGATCATCAACTGGCTCGCTCTCGGCGCGATCACGGCGCTGCTGGCGATCGGCTTCAGCCTGCTGTTCGGCGTGCTGAACGTGATCCACTTCTCGCACGGCGACGTGGCGCTGACGGCGCCGTTCATCGCCATGGGCGTGCTGATCGCCATGCCGGCGGCCGGCTTCGGCGCCGCGGTGCTGGCGGCGATCGTGCTCGTCGGCCTGCTCGGGGTGGTTCTCGACTGGGTGGCAATCCGCAGATTCCGCGCGGCGCCGCCGATGATGGCGCTGGTGGCCACCGTCGCCCTCGGCATCGTGCTGCGCGAGCTGATCCGGCTGCTGTTCCCCGACGGCTCGAACCCGCATCCGTTCCCCCGCCTGTTCGAGGGCACGGCGATGACGCTGGCCGGCGCTCCGGTGTCGTGGCTGGTGGCGGCGATGATCGGCTGCTCGGTGCTGATGATGGTGGCGCTGACCGTGGTCCTGTATGCGACGCCGCTCGGCATGCGGATCCGCGCCGTGTCGCAGGACCTGGAGATGGCCCGCCTGGCCGGCATCGATCCGAACCGCGTCTTCCAGGCCACCTTCTTCATCGCCTCGGCCACCGGGGCGGTCGGCGGCATGTTCTACGCCAGCTACGTCGGCCTGATGCGCTTCGACATGGGCATCATCGCCGGCCTGCTCGGCTTCTCGGCGGCGGTGATCGGCGGGCTGGGCAACATGGCAGGCGCGATCATCGGCAGCCTGGTTCTGGCGGGACTCGAAACGCTGGCCCAGGCCATCCTGCCCGACGGCGCCGCCTATCGCCTGGTGGTGGCGTTCTCGCTGGTGCTGGTGGTGCTCGTGTTCCGGCCGGCCGGACTGCTCGGCCGCGTCAGCGTGGCCAAGGTCTGAGCATGGATCCGGTCGAGACGAAAGCGGCCGCCTCGGGGCCGGCGGCGCCCGCGGCCGGCCAGGCCGGCCTGCTGCGGGATCTGGCCACCGTGGCGGCGACGATCGCCGGCACAGCCGGCCTGCTGTGGGCATTTCTGGTCGTCACCGGGACGCTGCACGTGCTGGCGATCCTGGTCGCCATGGCGGCCGGGCTGTGGCTGCTGCAGCGCGACCCGCGCTGGGAGGCGGCGATCGCCGCCAGCTTCGACCGCCTGCGCGCCTTCGCCGTGGTGCTCGGTGCCGCCGTGGCGCTGGCCTATCCGTTCGCCTTCGGGCAGAACACCTACCACATCCACCTGCTGGTGATCTGCCTGCTGTACTCGGTGCTGACCATCGCGCTGAACTTCCAGCTCGGCTCGGCCAACATTCCCAACTTCGCCACCGGCGCCACCTACGGCATCGGCGCCTACAGCTCCGCGCTGCTGGCGCTGAACTTCGGCTGGAACTTCTGGGCCACGCTGCCGGTGGCGGCGCTGGCGGCGACGATCTTCGGCTTCGTCATCGGCCTGCCGTCGATGCGTACGCGCGATGCCTACCTGGCGCTGGTGACGATCGCCTGCGGCGTGATCATCCACCAGCTGCTCAACAACTTCGAATGGACCGGCGGCGCGCAGGGGCTGATCGGCATCCCGGCGCCGAGCCTGTTCGGGCACAGCTTCGCCCAGCCGCTGCAGTTCTTCGGCCTGCGGCTGCCGTCGCAGGCGAACTTCTACTACCTGTCGCTGGGGCTGCTGCTGCTGGCCGTGATCGTCGCCCGCCGGCTGCACCACTCGCGCATCGGCCTGGCCTGGAACGCGCTTCGCGCCGACGAGATCGCCGCCCGCTCGGTCGGCATCAACGTCGTCTGGTACAAGGTGCTGGCCTTCGCCGTCGACGCCTTCCTGGCCGCCTTCGCCGGCGTCGTCTACGCCTTCTACGTCGGCTACATCGCGCCGGACAACTTCACGTTCCTGGTGTCGGTGATGCTGATGACGATGGTGATCGTCGGCGGCATGGACAACGTCATCGGCGTGATCATCGGCACCTTCCTGCTCACGCTGCTGCCGGAGAAGCTGCGCGCCTTCTCCGACTACCGGCTGCTGTTCTACGGCGTGGTGGTGATCGCTTTCCTGACGATCCGGCCGCAGGGCCTGTTCCCGCAGCGCCTGCGCCGCTACGGGGGCGGCCGGTGAGCGCGCAGCCGGCGCTGGCGGTCGAGAACGTCACCATGCGCTTCGGCGGCCTGGTGGCGCTGAGCGAGGTTTCGCTCGAGGTGGCCGCCGGCGAGATCGTCGCCGTGATCGGCCCGAACGGCGCCGGCAAGTCGACGCTGTTCAACGTTGTCACCGGCCTGTACCGGCCCACCGCCGGGCGCGTGCGCGTCGCCGGCGAGGAGGTGACCGGCCGGCCGACGCACCAGATCGTCGCCCTCGGCGTGGCGCGCACCTTCCAGTCGAGCCGCCTGTTCACCGGCGTCTCGGTGCTCGATAACGTGATCATCGGCATGCATGCGCTGTCGCCGCCGAGCGTGCTGCAGGCGCTGCTGCTGTGGGGCCGGACGCGGCGCGAGCTGCGCCTGGCAGCCGAACGTGCCGAGCGGATCCTGCAAAGCGTCGGCGGCAACCTGTACGAACAGCGCTACCGGCTGGCCGAAGAACTCGCGCAGGCCGACCGGCGTCGCCTCGAAGTGGCGCGCGCGCTGGCCGGCGAGCCGAAGCTGCTGCTGCTCGACGAGCCGACCGCCGGCATGGACGATCGCGACACCGACGCGCTGATCGAGGACATCCGCCGGATCCGCCGCGACCGCCCGCAGCTGGCGATCGTGGTGGTCGAGCACGACATGCGGCTGGTCGCCGCCCTGCCCGAGCGGGTCGCCGTGCTCGACTACGGCCGCAAGATCGCCGAGTCGGTGTTCGACGAGATCCGGCTGAACCCGTGGGTGCAGGAAGCCTACCTGGGAAGCACGACGATCGATGATTGAACTGAACGGCGTTTCGACCCGCTACGGCTCCGTGCCGATGCTGCGCGACGTGAGCCTGCGCGTCGGCGCTGGCGAATTGGTCTGCCTGCTGGGGCCGAACGGCGCCGGCAAGACGACCCTGTTCAAGACGGTCGCCGGACTGATCCGGCCCACCGCCGGCGCGGTGCAGATCATGGACGCCGCGCCGAACCTGCGCACCGAGCGCATCGCCCGCCTCGGCGTCGGCTTCGTGCCCGAGAACCGGCGCCTGTTTGCCGGTCTGACGGTGGCGCAGAACCTCCGTCTCGGCTACGAGGCGGTATGCGGCAGCGGCAGCGGCTTCGCCGGCGGGCTGCAGGAGATCGGCCGGCTGTTTCCGCGCGTGCAGGAGCGCCTGGATCAGGTCGCCGGCACGTTGTCGGGCGGCGAGCAGGCGATGGTCGCGCTGGCGCGGGCGCTGATCGGCCGGCCGAAGCTGCTGATCATGGACGAGCCGTCACTGGGCCTCGCGCCGAAGCTGATCAGCGAGTACTTCCGCATCGTCAAGCGGCTGCACGCCGACGGCGCGACCGTGCTGCTGATCGAGCAGAACGCCGAGATGGCGCTGCGCATCGCCCAGCGCGGCTACGTCCTGTCGCGTGGCGCAGTGGTCGCCGCCGATGCCGCGGCGGCGCTTCGCCAGTCGAGCGTCGTGCGCCACCTGTACTTCAGCTGAACGACTCGGCCAGCGCCGGCGCGGCGTTCACTTGGCCTGAATCCGGTTCAGGTAGTCGGTCAGCGCAAGAATGCGCGTGCGCGTGTACAGCTCGGGATCGAACCGCCCGCGCATGTAGTTCTCGTCGCGATAGGCGTCGCGCGCCTGGTGCGCGTAGTCGCTGCCCCAGATCGGCATGCTGTTCCTGCCGTTCGACGGCCTGGCGTCGCTGTACGTGATATCAGCGCTGTTCGGCCTGTTCCAGGGCGGCATCGTGCCGAGCTACGCGATCATCGTCCGCGAGCATTTCCCGCCGCGCGAAGCGGGGGCGCGCACCGGCACCGTGCTGATGTTCACCCTCCTCGGCATGGCGCTCGGCGGCTGGATGTCCGGCAAGGTCTTCGATCTGACGGGCTCGTACGACGCCGCCTTCGTCAACGGCATCGCCTGGAACCTGCTGAACCTCGCCATCGCGTCCACGCTGCTGATGCGCGTGTGGCGCCGGCCCGCGTACACCTGAGGCCGCGCGCGCTGCGGTCAGTCGCCGTCGGGCGGCAGCTTCCTCCAGACGCTCGCCAGCCAAGGCTGCTCGTCGCGCGGCAGGCCGGCAGGGCGGTAGTAGTGGTCGACCTCGACCAGACCGGCGGCCGCCATGAAGCCGCGCCAGCCCGCGAGCGAGTGGAACGCGCCGTAGCGCTCGCCGCGCCAGCCTTCCTCGTCCGGGCCGCGCGGGTTCGAAGCGAACAGCACGCCGCGCGGCCTCAGCGCCGCGGCCAGCTCGCCAAGCACGCGCGGCAGTTCCTGGCCTGGCACGTGGAACAGCGATGCGTTGGCAAATACGCCGTCGAAGCGTGCCTGCGGCAGGTCGAGCCTGAGGAAATCCTGCTGCCAGACCGCGCAGCCGCTGTGGCGGCGGGCCATCGCGGCGAAGCGCGCCGAGCCCTCGAGGCCGATCGCCTCGTGGCCCAGCGCGGCGAGGGTCGCCAGGTCGCGGCCCGGCCCGCAGCCGAAGTCGAGGATCGCGAACGGCGGCGCGCCCTCGATGGCGGCGAGGAGCGCGGCGATGTTCTGGCTGACGTCGTGCCCGCGCGTGCCCTCCCAGAAATCGTCGGCGCGCTGCTCGTAGTCGGCCAGCGTGCCGCGGCTGATCCGGGCGAGGTCGCGCGCGGTCAGCTTCACCGCCGTCGCGCCCGTACCGGGACCGCGGCCTACGGAATCGGCCGCAGCCGCAGCTCGTCCGGCGACGCCTTGACGAAGCCGAAGCCGGCATAAGCGTCCTGCGCCGCCGGGCTGGCGAGGAAGGCCAGATACCGCTGCGCCGCCGCCTTGCGCGGGCTGCTGGTCAGCGCACCGGTCGCGTACGAGACCTCGTTGCGCAGGCTGTCTTCCGGCGGCAGCTTGACGCTGTCGATCTTGGCGCCGTCGCGCTTGGCTTCCATGGTCTCGGTCACCCAGACGAAACCGGCATCGGACTTGCCGGCCAGGATCCGCTCGGGCGTCTCGCGGTGGTGCACCGCGGTGAACCAGTTGTTCGGTGTGGTCTGGCAGGAGAAGCACTCCTTGCCGCCGGAGATGTGCTCCCACAGGCCGTGGCGTTGCAGCACCTTCTTGCCGTAGAACTGCATGATCCCTTCGTTGACCGGGTTCGGCATCGAGGTGCGGACATCGGGACGCGCCAGGTCCTTGATGCCCTTGATCCCCTTCGGATTGCCCACGGCGACCATCAGCTCCATCTCGTTGTGCAGGTAGATGGCATAGGTATCCATCAGCCCTGCCTTCTTCAGCCGCTTCAGGTGGTCGAGGTTGACCGACGCGTACACGTCCGGCAGGCCGGGGTACTGCCTGCCGCCGTAGACCCAGCCGCCACCTTCGATGGCGTTCAGCAGCAGTCCCGGCGGCAGCGTGATCAGGCCGACCTTCGTTCCCGGCGACTGCTTCTGGAACGCCTTGACCACGTCGTCCATGGCGAAGAACTGGTTGCCGGCCAGCCAGAGGATGAGGTCGGCTTCGGCCTGCATGCGGCCGAGCGCGTCGGCGCCCTTGATGATGCGGCCGTCGGCGTAATACAGCTTCAGGTCGTTGTCCTTGTTGGGCGGGACGGTTGCGAATCCGGCCGCCGCCTTCGGCGCCGTGGCGGGCGCCGGTGGCTCCTTGGTTGCGCAGCCGGCAACGACCGTAGCGGCGAGTGCGCCACCTATGAGCATCGAGACAAGGCGCTGCATGGGTCTCTCCTCCTGCGTTGGTGGGTGTCGTCCTTGGAGTGACGGGCCGCCGTACCGCGACTGCTGGGGCGCAGTAGGGGCGGAGAAGCGGCGCCCCGTCAGTAGTTGACGTAAGCCCAGCCCTCGCGCTGACGGTCGACGACCTCGACGATGCCGCCGGGCACGTAGCCGATGCCCGGGATCATGTCCGTCTTGGCGAGCTTCATGCCCTTCATTGTCTGCTCGCAGGCGACGATCTTCACGCCGTTGGTGAGCGCGGCGGTGACGCGCGGCTCCACTTCGGATTCGGCGAGCAGCATCTTGATGCCGGGTCCGTTGACGACGATCTCGATGAGCACCTTGTCCTTGCCCATCGCCTGCTGGTAATTGGCGGCGTTGTTGAGCGCCTGATTCCACATCAGCGCGTCCTTGTTGGTCACGTGGAACACGACCGGGATCCGCCCGTCCGCGGTGAGCCGGGCGTCGGCCGCGAACGAGGGCTGGGCGGCGCCGGCAAAGAGCAGCAGGCCGACGGCGGCGAATCGAATGATGTTGCGGCGAAGCATGAAGTCTCCTCTTCTCGATGGTGATATGGACGGACCGAGCTCCGGTTCGGCGGCGCCCCGAGCCTCCTATGTGTCTACCCGTTACGCCGGCGAAATATTCCCGACGAGCCGGCAGGGTGCCGGGAATAAGATGCCGCCGCGGGCGGTCCTTACTGGAGGAAAGGGTGGCGGACGACGAGAAATGCCGGCGCTTCGAGCGGCTGATCGTCCCGCACCTGGACGCCGCCTATGACCTCGCGCGCTGGCTGACGCGCGATTCGACCGCGGCTGAGGAGGTCGTGCAGGAGGCCTATTTGCGCGCTTATCGCTTCTTCGATTCGTTCCGCGGCGACGAGGGGCGGGTGTGGATCCTGGCGATCGTGCGCAACACCTGCTTCTCGATGCTGGACAGGGAGCCGCCGGCGGGCCGCTTCGAGACCTTCGACGAGCTCGTCCACAGCGGGGCCTTCGAGGCGATGCCCAGTGCCGAGGACGCCGCGCTGGCGCGTCAGTCGGCGGCGCAGGTACGCGACGCGGTTGCCGCGCTGCCGATCGAGTTTCGCGAAACCGTCGTGCTGCGCGAGCTGCACGGCCTGTCGTACAAGGAAATTGCCGCCGTGACCGACGCGCCGATGGGCAGCGTGATGTCACGCCTGGCGCGCGGCCGGCTGCTGCTGGCCAGGGCCCTCGGCGGGCGGCCGGAGAAGGAGTAAGCGATGGACTGCACAAGGACGCGCCAGCTGGCGCAGCCGTATGTGGACGGCGAACTGGACCTCACTGCATCGCTGGCGCTCGAAGAGCATCTCGCCGCCTGCGCCGCCTGCCGCGCCCAGCACGAGGCGCTGCGCCGCGTGCGTGCGGCGGTCGGCGCCGGCATCGGCGTCGAGCCGGCGCCGGCCGAACTGCGCCAGCGCATCGCGCGACAGGTGTGCGCGCAGGCCCGCTGCGAAAGGCCGTGGTGGCGGCGACCGGCCGCATGGCTGGCGGTGCCGGCGGTCCTGATGCTGGCGTTTGCCACGCTGTTCGCCTCGCTTGCCTACCAGCAGTGGGCGGCGATGGGCGAGGAGCGGATCGTCTACCACATCAACGAGTCGACGAATCCGGCAACCGCGCTGCGCAACCTGGCCAACCACGTCGAAAGCAATCCCAACCTGAGGGCGGTGGTGGTGGCGCACAACAAGGGCATCGACTTCCTGCTGGCCGGCGCGCGCGATGCGGACAGCGGCGACCTGTTCGAGGAGGCGGTCGCCGCCCTGCGCGCCCGCGGCGTCGACTTCCGGGTCTGCGGCAACACGCTGGCGCGGCGGGCGATCAGCCCGGCGGCCGTGATTCCGGAGGCGACGCTGGTTCCTTCCGGCGTGGCCGAGATCGGCCGGCTGCAGACCCGGGAGCGCTACGCCTACCTGCGGCTCTGAACGCCGGCGTTGCCGGCGAGCCGACGCGGCAAAGCCGCCACAGCCTCGCCCGCCCCGCGGCGGCAGCCGCGAACGCCCGCGGCTACGTCCTGTCGCGTGGCACAGTGGTCGCCGCCGATGCCGCGGCGGCGCTTCGCGAGTCGAGCGTCGTGCGCCACCTGTACTTCAGCTGAACGACTCGGCCAGCGCCGGCGCAGCGTTCACTTGGCCTGAATCCGGTTCAGGTAGTCGGTCAGCGCAAGGATGCGGGTGCGCGTGTACAGCTCGGGATCGAACCGCCCGCGCATGTAGTTCTCGTCGCGATAGGCGTCGCGCGCCTGGTGCGCGTAGTCGCTGCCCCAGATCGGCATGCTGCGCGGGCCGTGCGCGTCGAGTTCCTGGGTGCCGTCGATCGTCTCGTAGACACGCTGGAACGGGAAGCCGCCGCCGCTGCGCTTGGCGATCAGCGTGAGGTCGCCGAGGCCCGTGCCCTTGTAGGCCATGAACTTCATGTACGGGCCGTCGCCCTTGCCGGTTGCGCCGTGGCACACGGCGCAGTTCGATTCGTATTCCCGCTTGCCGAGGTCGAAGGGCTGCTGTGCAGCGGCAAGCAGCGGCGTGAGAATCAGCGCTGCGCCCGCGAGCGCAGCCAGCGTTGTCGTGCGTTTCATCTTGAGGCCTCCTCGGACATTGGCGTCCGTTGCGCTACTGCTCGAGCGTCCGAGCCCGACGAGGCCAACCTGGAAGCGGCGGCCATCGATCCGGGCTCTTCCGCTTGAATTACTTTAGGCGCGCAGGCGACGAGCCCCTTGCGCCTGATCACGGCCGGGCGATTCATTCGTCCGCGCCGGCGCGCGGCGGCGGCGGGGCGCCAGTAACCGCTAAAGTGGCGGCCCGCCGCCAACCGCCGCTTTCGGGAGAGCAAGCTTGAGCAAGCTGCAGCAACGACTGGACGCCCTGCCGCCGGCAGTGCTGCGCGGCATCCTGCGCGGCATCGAGAAGGAGGGGCTGCGGGTGCGGCCGGACGGCACGCTGGCGGCCACGCCGCACCCGGCCGGGCTCGGCTCGGCACTCACCCACCCGAACATCACGACCGACTTCTCCGAGTCGCAGCTCGAGCTGATCACCGGCGCGCACAGCAGCGTCGAGGCGCTGCTGCAGGAACTGACCGAGCTGCACCAGTTCGTCTACCGCCACATCGGCGACGAGCTGATCTGGGCGGCCAGCATGCCCTGCAAGCTGCCGGCGGAGGACGAGATCCCGCTCGGCCAGTACGGCCGCTCGAACATGGGCCGGCTGAAGACGGTCTACCGGCGCGGCCTGTCGCACCGCTACGGCCGGCGCATGCAGACCATTTCCGGCATCCACTACAACTTCTCGCTGCCGGCCGAGGCCTGGCCGCGGCTGCGCGAGGTGGCCGGCAGCCGGGTGCCGGTCGAACGGTTCCAGGACGCCGGCTACTTCGCGCTGATCCGCAATTTCCGCCGCCACTCGTGGCTGCTGCTGCTGCTGCTCGGGGCATCGCCGGCGGTGTGCAGCAGCTTCGTCGCCGGGCACAGCCATGGCCTGTGCGGCTGGGACACCGGCACCTGTTTCGCGCCGTACGGCACCTCGCTGCGCATGGGGCGGCTCGGCTACCAGAGCGACGCGCAGGCGGCGCTGGCGGTGAGCTTCAACTGCCTGGGCGACTACGCGCAGACGCTGCACCGGGCGCTGAACGAAACCTATCCGGCCTACGAGTCGATCGGGCTGCGCGACGGCGAGCTGTACAAGCAGCTGGCCACCACGCTGCTGCAGATCGAAAACGAGTTCTACGGCACCATCCGGCCCAAGCAACGCATCCATCCCGGCGAGCGGCCGCTGCGGGCGCTCGGCCTGCGTGGCGTCGAGTACGTCGAGGTGCGGCTGGTCGACATCGATCCTTTCGAGCCGGCGGGCATCGGCCTGTCGCAGATGCGGCTGCTCGACATCTTCCTGCTGCATTGCCTGCTGTCGGACAGCCCGCCCGACTCGCCGCAGGAGATTGCCGCGATGACCCGCAACCAGCGCCGCATCGCCGAGCGCGGGCGTGACCCGGGGCTGCGCCTGCACCGCACCGCCGAGCTGTTAGCCGCCGCGGGGCCGTCGCCGGCAGCCGGCGCGCTGCCCACCGCCGAGCTGTCGGCCGATCTGGCGCTCACCGACCTCACGCCCGCCGACCTGGCGCCGGCCGAATGGGGGGCGCGGCTGCTGCGCGAGTGCGAGCCGATCGCCGCCGCGCTCGACCGCGCGCAAGGCGACGGCGCCGCTGCCTACCGCGATGCGCTGGCCGCCGCCCGGGCGGCGCTGCGCGACTTCGACACGCTGCCGTCGACCCGGGTGCTGCTCGAAGCGGACCTGAGCCACGGCAAGTCGTTCCCGACCTTCGCGCTGGCGCGCTCGCAGGCCAGCAAGCGGGCGCTGCTGGCGCAACCGCTGTCGGCCGAGGCGCTGCGCCGCTACGAGCAGGCCGCGATCGACTCGCACCAGGCGCAGCGCAGCCGCGAGGCGGCCGACGACGTGCCGTTCGAGACCTTCCGCCAGCGCTACCTGTCGCAGGACCTGATGGTCGGCGAGCATTTCCGTCCGCTGGACCAGGCAGTCGCCCGGCGGCGATAGCGCGCCGGGCACAGGCGGCGCTCGCGCTGCCGGTGCCGGCGCGCGCCTCAGGCGTCGTCGAGGCGCAGCCGCGCAAGCTGCTCGCGCAATTGGCCGGCGCTGTGCGCCGGCAACTGGCAGCTGCCGTGCCGGCACAGGTAGGCCTCGCCGGCGCGGCGACCCTGCAGCAATGGCAGCGAGTCGGGCGGCCCGCCGACGATCGTGACCAGTGGCGCGAACTCGGCGCGTGCTCGCTCGAGCGCGCCCGCCGGTGCCGGCAGCGCCAGGTCGGCACCGTGTTCGCCCAGCAGGTGCGCATACAGCAGCGCCGGCGCCGCCGACGGCGCCTGCTCGAGGATCGCGACCTGCCGCGCGATCGCCTGCTGCGCGAGCTCGGCCCAGTCGCCGCGGTCGAAGGCGCCGGCCAGGCGCAGCAGCAGCTCGCAGGCCGCCGCCGTGCCCGACGGCACCGCGCCGTCGTACGGATCGCGCGCCCGCACCGGCAGCAGGCCCGGCTCGCCGTCGTAGAAGCCGTCGCCGGCGACATGGAAGCGCTCGATCATGGCCGCGGCGAGGTCGTGCGCCTGCCGCAGCCAGGCCGCGTCGCCGGTGGCGCCGTGCAGTTCGAGCAGACCGAGGCCGACCTGCGCATGATCGGCAAGGAAGCTCTCCGGCCGCAGGACGCCGGCGCGCCAGGCATGGCGCAGCCGCCCGTCGACGTGCATCGTGCCGCGCAGGAAGTCCGCCAGCGCCCGCGCGGCGTCGACCAGATCGGCGCGGCCGAGCAGCCGGCCGGTTTCGGCCAGCGCCCGCAGCATCATGCCGTTCCAGTCGGCCAGCACCTTGTCGTCGGTGATCGGCGCAATCCGCCGCGCCCGCACTGCGTGCAGCCGCTCGCGCAGCGAGCGTTCCCACGCCGCGAAGGCATCGGCGTCGAGCCGCAGCGCGGCGCGCACGGCGGCGGGATCGCGGCGCTCGAGGACGTTGACGCCGTGCTCCCAGTTGCCCGCGTCGGTGGCGTCGTAGAGCTGCATCGCCGGCTCGGCATCGGCGCCGAGCGCCCCGCGCAGCTCGTCGGCCGTCCACACGTAGAACCGGCCTTCGACCCCTTCGGAGTCGGCGTCCTGCGCCGAGCTGAACGCTGCCGCCGATGCCGCCGGATGCATCTCGCGCGCCAGGTAAGCCAGCGTGTCCTCGGCAACGAAGCGCAGGCGCTGGTCGCCGGTCAGCCTGAAGGCGCCGGCGTAGACGCGGACCAGCTGGGCGTTGTCGTACAGCATCTTCTCGAAGTGCGGCACGTGCCAGCGCCCGTCGGTCGAGTAGCGGGCGAAGCCGCCGCCGACGTGGTCGTAGATGCCGCCGGCCGCCATCCCGTGCAGCGTGACGAGCAGCATCTCGCGCGCCTGGCCGTCGCCGAGCGACGCCAGCGCCAGCAGGTACTGCAGCAGCGCCGGCTGCGGGAACTTGGGCGCCGCGCCGAAGCCGCCGTGGTCGCGGTCGAAGCTGCGCGCCAGCGTCGCCAGCGACTTGCGGTGCAGGTCGCCTGACGGCGCCCGCTGCGGCAGCCGGGTGCCCTCGCGCACGTGCGCCAGCAGCGCCTGCGCCTGCTGCTCGATCTCGCCGCGCCGCTCGCGCCACGCCTCGGCCACCGCGCTCAGCAGCCCGGCGAAGGCCGGCAGCCCGTGCCGTGGCTGCGGCGGGAAGTAGGTGCCGCCGTAGAACGGCGCAAGCGCCGGCGTCAGGAATACGTTCATCGGCCAGCCGCCGCGACCGCCCATCGCCTGCAGCGCCGTCATGTAGACGTGGTCGACGTCGGGCAGCTCCTCGCGGTCGACCTTGATGGCGACGAAGTGACCGGCGAGCAGGCGGGCGATCGCCTCGTCCTCGAAGCTCTCCCGTTCCATCACGTGGCACCAGTGGCAGGTCGCGTAGCCGACCGACAGCAGGATCGGCTTGTCCTCGGCGCGTGCGCGCGCGAATGCCTCCTCGCCCCACGGATACCAGTCGACCGGGTTGTGCGCGTGCTGCAGCAGGTACGGGCTGGTTTCGTTCGCCAGCCGGTTGGTGAACCTCGGTGCGGCGGTCATCGGCGGTTCTCCATCGAACGGGGTCCGCGCCTAGGGTAGCCCGCGGCCCGCTGCCGCTGGTGAAAAGGCATTTGCCCGTCGCGGGTCAAAGCGGCCCGGCGACGGCGGCGGGACAATGGCTCTCCTTCAGCCCGGCTGCACTTGCCATGAAGTCACATCCGATGGCGCCGGTCGACGCCGCCTGGTATCACATCGACGGGCCGGCCAACACGGCGATGATCACGTCGATCGCGCTGACCGGCAAACCGCTCGACTTCGCGCGGGTGAAGACCGTCTACACGCAGCGGCTGGCGCAGTTCGAGCGCTTCCGCTGCCGGGTGGTCGAGAACCCGCTGCCGCTCGCCACGCCGCATTGGGAGGAGGTGCCGGGCTTCGAGATCGGCCAGCAGATGCACCACGTGGCGTTGCCGGCCCCCGGCGGCAGGGCGGCGCTCGCCGCGCTGCTGAACGACCTGGCCAGCACGCCGCTGGACCGCGCCCGGCCGCTGTGGGACGTGCACGTGGTCGACGGTGTCGACGGCGGATCGGCGCTGATCACCCGCATGCACCACTGCATCGGCGACGGCACCGCGAGCCTGCTGGTCGCCCGCGCGCTGTTCGACGCTTCGCCGAGAGGCTGGCGGACACCGCCCCCGGCGGCACCGCGGCGGACGACCAAGCCAGGGCTGGTCGGGCGGTTGTTCGCTCCGGCGATCGATGCCGCCGAATGGTCGGTCGAGCAGCTGCGTTCGATCGTCGGCGGCGCGATCGACGCGGCCGCTCATCCGCAGCAACTTGCCGGGAAGGCGGCGCTGGTGCTGGCCGGCGCCGGCACGCTGGCCGCCGAACTGCTGAAGGCGCCGGACCCGCGCTCGCCGCTGAAGGGCGAGTTCGGGCCGGGCAAGCGCGTTGCCTGGTCGGAGCCGGTCGCCATCGACGAGGTGAAGGCGATCGGCGCGCCGCTCGGCGCCAAGGTCAACGACGTGCTGGTGGCGGCGATGACCGGCGCCCTGCGTCACTACCTGCACCGGCGCGGCGTCGACGTCGACCGCGTCAGCCTGCGGGCGATGGTGCCGGTCGACCTGCGGCCGCCCGGGCGAGCGTCAGAGCTCGGCAACGAGTTCGGCCTGGTCATCCTGGAACTGGCCTTGGGCTGCCGGGACCCGCTGGCGCGTCTGCGGCGGACCAAGGCGCACATGGACGAGCTGAAGCGCTCGCCCGAAGCGGTGGCGATCCTGGCGCTGTTCAACCTCTTCGGCCGGGTGCCGAAGGCGGTCGAGGACCTCGCGGTGCAGCTGTTCGGCTCGAAGGCGAGCCTGGTGATGACCAACGTCGCCGGACCGAAGGAGCCGCTGTACCTCGCCGGCGTGCCGATCGAGCGGGTGATGTTCTGGGTGCCGCACCCCGGCAAGGAACTCGGCATGGGCGTCAGCATCCTGAGCTACAAGGGCTACGCCACGCTGTCCGTAGTCGCCGACGCTCACCTGGTGCCGGATCCCGAGTGGTTCACCGAGCGCTTCTCGCGCGAGTTCGCGAGCCTGCAAAAGGCCGTGCAGCGGCACGTGCACAAGCAGGCGGCGGCCAAGGCCGCCCCGGGCAGGAGGCGGCCGAAGGCGCGTGCCAGGCCGAACAGCGCCGTGGAGAGCCCGCCGCGCTGAGCCGGCGTCGTCGTCAACCGCCCGCCGGCGCGGCGGTCGCCGGCAACGCAATGCCCTCGGCCTGCGCTACGCGCACCAGCGCCTCCTCGAACAGCGCCCGCGCGGTGCCGGCGACGCGGCCCAGGTGGCGATGCAGTGCGGCGTCGGCCGGGCTGCGGTTCTCGCACTCGGCGCTGTAGCGCTCGAAGGCGCCGAGGCTCATCAGCAGATCGACCACGTGCCGCGGGCATTCGCAGCGCACGGCGCCCGAGACCTGCGCCAGTTGCGCGAGCGCATGCTCGTCGAAGCGCGGCGCGGACGGCGCGGCAGGCGGCGGCGCCGCGGCGGGCTCGGCCGCGCCGAACGCCGCCACGCCCAGCGACTCGATTTCATCCAGGTCGAGCGGCGCGTGCACCACGATGTGTCCGCGACGGCGCAGTTCGTGCACCGCCGCCTCGGTCCCGAAGCGGTAGGCGACCACGGCCCGCCGCGCGCCGACCGTCGCCACCAGGGCGTCGACCGTCTCGACCGCGTCCTCGCGCAGCGCCGGCAGTTCGATCGCCAGCAGGTCGGCGACAACGCCGTGCAGCGCTGCGGCGTCGGCGCGGTCGGCGCAGGCGGCCACGATCTGCACCGTGGCCGCGCGCGGCGCCGCGGCCGCCGCGCGCGCCGCCAGTGACTCGCCGACGACCGCCACGCGCAGCGCCGGCCGCACGGCAGCCGGCGTGGTCGGCGCGGCGGCGGGCCCCGGCGCGACGCGCATCTGGCGCAGCGCGTCCAGCGGCAGGCGGGCCAGCATGCCGATCGGGTGGCCGAGATCGACCAGCGCCTTGATCAGCGCCAGGCGGCTGACGTCCTCGGCCGCGTAGCGCCGATGTCCGCGCTCACTTACCTGCGGGCCGACCACCCGGTAGCGGCGCTCCCACATGCGCAGCGTGGCCACCGGGATACCGGCCAGGCGCGCCGCGGTACCGCTGCGGTAAGTGGGCGCAACCGATTGATCTGGCGAAGCATTCTGCACGTCGAGCGGCCTGGCTCAGGAGTGAGATGGGCAAGTGAATCAATGTTGTCACGAAAATATCCGGACAACAAGTGTGCTTGTATCGTCGAAAGCTTGACAAGTGCGATACAAGACGAATATTGTCCTAGACAAATGTAGTTCAGTGCTGCTCCACCGGATCAAGAGCGCCCCATGTCCACCTATCGCGTCCCGGTCGTCATCAAAGGTTTCGCCGTCGTCAGGTATCCGGACGGCAAGGGGGCCGGCGACTACGTCGGCGGCCTGCCCCGCGACGCGGAGGCCGAGGTGCGCGGCACGCCGCCCTACCTCGGCGCCGCGCGGATGGTCGACTACACGGTCGAACTGAGCGGCGAAGCGCTGCGGGTCGAAAGGGCCTAGCCATGTCCGCGACTGCTGCCGGTACGGTCTACTTCGACGGCGCCTGCCCGCTGTGCCGCAAGGAGATCGCCCATTACCGCCGGCGCGCCGGCGCCGAAGCGATCGACTGGGTCGATGCGGCCACCTGCGACCCTGCCGTGCTCGGCGCCGACCTGCCGCGCGAGGCGGCGCTGGCGCGCCTGCACGTGCGCCGCGCCGACGGCTCGCTCGTTTCCGGTGCCGCCGCCTTTGCCACCATCTGGAACTCCCTGCCCGGTTATCGCTGGCTTGCCGGGCTTGCCGCGCGCCGGCCGCTGCTTGCGGTGATGGAAACCGCCTACGCCGGCTTCCTCCGTTTGCGACCGCTCTGGCGGCGAGCCGCTGCTTCGCCGGCGCCACTGTCGGAGCAAGCGCTCGCTGACCTGCGTGACGGCCATGCACTGGAAGCTGCGACGGTTCAGTTCTTCCGCGGCATCCTGATCACGGCGCGCGACGGCGAGACCCGGGCGGCCACCGCATACGAACTGGCGGTTGCCCACCTGCGGCTGAAACGGTTGCAGCAGTGGTTGCCGGCTGCCCGGCGCGGCCGCCTGCTGCCGCTGTGGCGGGTGACCGGGTGGTGCGCCGGCGCGGCATCCGCGCTGGCTGGCCGTCGTGCGGCCGGCGCGGCGTCCGCGGCGCTTCGGCGGGCGGTCGATCGGCACTATGCCGCCCAGGTCGAGCAACTGGCGGCGCGCGCCGACCTCGCCGACCTGCGTTCGACGCTCGCTGCCTGCCGGCTCTGGACGGCGGAGCGCGACAGCGCGCCCGCGCACCCGAGGATCCAGCCGCGGCTCGATGCGCTCGGCTGGACGGTCATCGCCGGCAACGGCGCCGAGCGCGCGGCGGCCGCGCCCCGGCGCGCCTGACGGGCCCGCGCGCCATCCGACGATCCGAGCAGCAGCGATGAGCGCCGTCGTCTCCGAAATCGATCGCTTCAACCGCCTTTCCGCCACCTGGTGGGACCGCCGCGGGCCGATGCGGCCGCTGCACGTGATCAATCGCCTGCGGCTGGCCTACCTGCTCGAGCTGATCGAGTCGCGTCTGGCGCGGCGCGGCCGCCCGGTGCACGGGCTGCGCGTGCTCGACATCGGCTGCGGCGCCGGCCTGCTGTGCGAGCCGCTCGCCCGCTTCGGCGCCGCGGTCACCGGCATCGACGCGGCGGAGAAGAACATCGCCGCCGCGCGCGCCCACGCGATCGGCGAAGGGCTGCGGATCGACTACCGCGCCGGCGCGCCGGCCGCCGCGCTGCGCTCCGACGAACGTTTCGATCTCGTGCTGCTGCTCGAGGTGGTCGAGCACGTCGACGACGTCGAGGCTTTCGTCGCTGGGGCGGCGCGTCACGTCGCGCCGGGCGGGCTGCTGGTCGCCTCGACCATCGACCGCACCTGGAAGAGCTTCGCGTTGGCCATCGTCGGCGCCGAGTTCGTCTTCCGCGTGCTGCCGCGCGGCACGCACCAGTGGCGCCGCTTCGTCCGCCCGGCCGAACTCGAGGCGGCGACGCAGCGCGCGGGGCTGCGCTCGATCGATCGACGCGGCATGCGCTACCTGCCGGTGCTGCACCGCGCCTCGTGGGTGCGCGATACCTCGGTCAACTATCTCGCCGCGTTCGCGCGGCCGCAGCAGGGGCACGGCTCGGCCGACCTCGGCGGCGATGAGCCTTCGGGGCCGTCGAACGAGGCCGTGCGATGAGCATGCTGAACAGGCTGCCCGGCTTCCGCCGCGCGCCGGCCGGCCTCGAGTGGACGATCCTGCGCCGCCTGCCGCTGATCACGCTGGTCGGCACCGTGCTGCCTGTCGCCGGCGCGCTCGCCGCGGCGTTCGCCCTCGGCGGCGACCCGCACGGCGACAAGCTCGCCACCACCGTGCAGATCGTGCTCGCCAGCGTGCTGGTGCTGCACTGGACGGCGGTGTTCACCGTCGGCCTGGCCTGCGTGATCGTCTGGATCGCCAAGGGCCCGGCCTACGTCGCCGACGCCTACGAACTGATCGACGCCGACCGGCCCGCGCCCGGCAACGAACGCGTCCACGCGAGCGGCGGCTGCTCGACGCGGGCGAACAAGGGCTGACGGGACACCGACCATGAGCGATCACGTCGCACTGATCACCGGCGCCAGCGGCGGCCTCGGGCGCGCGGTCGCCGCGCGCCTGGCCGAGGCGGGCTGGCGGCTGGCGCTGGTCGGCCGCTCTGCGGCCCGGCTGAAGAGCGTTGCGCCCGCCGAGGCGCTGCAGATCGAGGCCGACGTCTCGACTCACGAAGGCGCGCGCGCCGCGTTCGCGCAGTGCGCCGAGCGGTTCGGCACGCCCGTGGCGCTGGTCAACTGCGCCGGCGGCACGCTGATCGCGCCGCTGCTGCGGACCAGCGAGTCGGCGTACCGGGCGTGCCTGAGCGCCAACCTGGATACCG
Source organism: Burkholderiales bacterium (assembly GCA_016716275.1). Taxonomy (GTDB): domain Bacteria; phylum Pseudomonadota; class Gammaproteobacteria; order Burkholderiales; family Burkholderiaceae_F; genus JADJWR01. The sequence goes on from JADJWR010000002.1 coordinate 54,893, forward strand.
CCTTCTTCTCGCTCGCCGCGTTCGTCGAGGGGCTGCGCTCGGCGCAGCAGCCGGGCGCGGCGGTGCTGGTGTCATCCGTGGTCGGCCACATCGGCGTGGCTAACCACGAGGCGATCTCGGCCGCCAAGGCCGCGGTCGCCGGCCTGGTGCGCGGGGCGGCGGCCACCTACGCGGCGAGCCGCATCCGCGTCAACGCGGTCTCGCCCGGCTTCATGGTCACGCCGGCCACCGCGTCGCTGGTCGCCAGCGACGCTGCGCGCGAGGGCTTCGCCCGCCAGTACCCGCTCGGCGGCATCGGCACGCCCGAGGACGTCGCGCAGGCGATCGCCTGGCTGCTGTCGCCCGCCGCAGCGCGGATCACCGGACAGGTCGTGCCGGTCGACGGCGGCTTCACCGCCGTGCGGCCGCTCGTGCGCTGATGAATGCTTCTTTTTCCGGCAACCGAACCGGCTGCCGCTTTGTCCACCCTTCCCCAACCGCAACACAGGAGTGCTCTGCCATGAAACTGAAGTCCACCCTCGCCGCCGCCGTGTCCGCCGTCGTGATCGCCGCTGCGCCGCTCGCCGCCGTCGCCTACGGCTCTTCCGGCAACAAGTCGACCACGGCGCCCGTCGCCAAGGCCGACATCGTCGACACCGCCGTGGCCGCCGGCCAGTTCAACACGCTGGCCAAGGCGCTGACCGCTGCCGGCCTGGTCGACACGCTGAAGGGCCCCGGCCCGTTCACCGTGTTCGCGCCGACCGACGCGGCATTCGCCAAGATCCCGGCCGACAAGCTGAACGCCCTGCTCGCCGACAAGGCGGCGCTGACCAAGGTACTGACCTACCACGTGGTCGGCGCCAGGGTGATGGCAGCCGACGTGAAGACCGGCGCGGTCAAGACCGTGCAGGGCACGCCGCTGAACGTGGTTGCCTCGTCGTCGGGCGTGATGGTCAACAACGCCAGGGTCATCAAGACCGACATCGCCGCCACCAACGGCGTGATCCACGTGATCGACACCGTCGTGCTGCCGAACTGACGCCAGCCGGGCCGAAGGAGCCGGGGCCGTCTCGCCCGGCTTCTTCGCTTTGCGGGAGTGCTGTCGCGGCTGGACGCGCTGGAGGTCCGACTGCTGCCCTGCCTGCGCGCCGCTTGGCCCGCCCTACCGCATCTCGAACCGGTAGGCACTCAAGCCGCTGCCTGGCGAGGACAGCAGCTCGCCGGGCTTTCCTTTCAGGAAGCGGTCGAAGAATGCCGTCGCGTACAGGCCGATGAGGGCGGCGTTCGGCCTCGCCCGCAGGCATGCCGCCACGTCCGGCGTGCCGGCGCACAGCAGGTTGGTCCACTCGAAGTGCGTGCCGCCATCGAGCTTGACGAAGAACTTCGGCGGCGCGCTCGCCGCGTAGGCACCCTGCGGTCCCTCGAGACTGGTCGTCATGCCGAAATCGAGCGCCGCGCCCTGGTACATCACCGGTACCTGCAGCCGCGCCAACGTGCCGTGCACCATGAACGGCAGCACGTACGGCGACAGCGCCAGCACCGCCTTGACCTCCGGCGTCTTCCACGCGGGCCAGCCGCCGGCCATGCCGATGGCCGCGTAGCCGCCCAGCGAATGGCCCGCCGCGCCGATGCGCGCGGTGTCCGCAATGCGCGCCAGCTGCGGATCGGCCGCCACGCGGCGGATCACCGCGCGCAGATCGTGCAGGCGACCGATCTCGCTGCGGTCGTTCCAGCTCGCCGGGTCGAGGAACGACTTGTCGATGCGCATCCTGCCGAGGTTGACTTCGTCGGCGCCGATCGCGCAGGTGGCATCCGCATGGTCGGGTGCCGCCACCACGTAGCCGTGCCGGGCCAGCTCCTCGGTCAGCGCGATCGACTGCAGCGCGCAGCCGCCCCAGCCGTGCGAGAACAGCACCAGCGGCACGCGCGGGCAGGATGCCGGTGGCGCGTCCCGCGCAACGCGGGCGGCGAATCCGTTCGGCGAGCGGGCAAGCCGCTTCTCTTCGGCAGCGGTCGGGTACCAGACCGCCACCTGGCGGCCGCTGTCGAGCCGCAGGACCCGATAACCGGCGGCGAAGCGGCCGCTGCAGTCGGCGGCGTGCGCTGCGGCCGGCAGGCCTGCCGCGAAAGCGGCGAGCAGCAGGGCATACAGCAAGTGCGGCATGGTCAGGCGGCGTCGCGACCCGTTTGCTGCTATCGATCCTGCAGCCGATGCTTGCGACACGACGCCCACAGCGCCAGGTCGTAGACGATCTTCAGCAATCCGCAGGCGGCCAGCGGCGCCGCCAGCCAGCCGGCGGCAAACAGGCCGCCGGCGAGCGAGGGGCTCAGCGCGGCGGCGAGGCTGCGCGGCACCGCGGTGACGCTTGCCGCGGCGGCGCGCTCGGCCGGCGTGACCGCGCTCATCACGTAGGCGGTGCGCGTCGGCACGTCCATCTGCGACAGCGCGGCGCGCAGCAGCAGCAGCGCCAGAGCAAGCGGCAGCGTCGGCGCGAACGCCGCGCCGACCAGCGCCACGTTGGCCGGCAGGTGGGTGAAGACCATCGTGTTCAGCAGCCCGATCCGGCGTGCGACCCACGGCGCGGCGAGCATCGACGCCGCCGACAGCAGCCCGGTCCAGAAGAAGAAGCTGCCGGCGGCGGCCAGCGACAGACCGAAGCGCTGCATCAGCCATAGCGACATCAGGCTGTTGACCACCAGGCCGCCGGCGAAAGCGTCGAGGGAGAACAGCGCCGCCAGCCTGAACACGATGCCGCGCGAGGGGCCGAGGGCGGTCTTTGCTTCTGCCTGGCCGGCCGGCGGATCCGGCAGGCGGCGGTACAGCCACAGCAGCACGACGCCGGCGACCGAGTAGCCGACGAACATCAGCCGCAGCGCGGTCAGCAGTTCGATGCCGGCGCGCTCGGCGAGCCAGGCCGGTACGGCGGCGGCCAGGGCGCCGCAGGCAGCGGCCAGCGTGGCGAGCAGGCTGTAGCGGGCAAACAGGCTCGTGCGCGCATCGCCCTGCGCCGCGCCGGCCAGTTGCGCATGCTCGAGCGGCAGGAACACGCTGACGTCGCCGGAGCTCGGGTTCAGGGTGCCGACGAAGGCCACCGCGAGCAGCGGCCAGAACTGCGACAGCCCGGCGAAACCGATTCCGGTGGCGATCATCAGCAGGGCGGCGGCCGCCAGCAGCCGGCGCTGCGCGAAGCGGTGGCCCCAGGCGCCGACGGCCAGCGTGAGCAGCGCCGAGCCGAGCAGCGTGGCGGTGCTCAGGACGCCAACGCTCCAGACATCGAAGCCGAGCGCCAGCAGATAGGCGGGCAGCAGCACCGCGACGTAGCCGTCGACGAAAGCGCGCAGCGCGCGGCCGACCACCAGCGTGGCGGCGAACGGCGCGGCGCCGCCCGGGGCGAGCAGGCGGCTCAAGGTCGATGCAGCCGTATTCCTCCCGTTGCCGCTGTCAGGTAGCCGACCGCGGCACCCGAGCGGTCGCGGTAGTTGGCGCGCACCAGCGGCTCGAGCGTGTCGCGCACCTTGTCGTGCAGGCCGCGCTTCCAGTCGCCGGCGTGCTGGAAGTTGCTGGCGATGTAGGTCCAGCCGTTGATCTCGTCGACCGCGTGCAGGCCGGTCGATTCGGCGCCGACCGGGCAGGACAGGATGCGCACCAGCTCCCGCCGGTCGACGTGGTAGGCCCACAGGAAGTTGTTGACGTGGGTGTCGCTGTCCTCGCCGATGAACAGCGTGCGCAGCGCCGCCGAGAAGCACAGGTTGTCCGGCGTGGCGAGGCGCTCGGGGTCGGCGGTGTTGCCGAGCGCGTCCTGCCGGCGGTGCGGCGCGCCACCGAAGTCCTCGGCGACCAGCGCCGGCACCGCGGCCATATCGACCGGCACCCAGTCGCTGTCGATCGCGCGGCCGTCGCTGTCGTGCTGGCGGCCGCGCAGGTTCAGCGCGTACACCGCGCCGGAGTACGGTCCCTCGACCCGGATGCCGCCGGAGCCGTCGGTCATCGGCCGCTCGATGCGCGAGATGGCGACGTAGGCGAGGCGGTCGCGCGCGTCGACCGCCGTGCCCTCCATCTTGGTGAAGCCGAGGCTGCCACCGCGCAGCGCGGCGTAGCGGTGCGTCTCCAGGAACGCCGCCGCCTTGTCCATGCCGGGCTTCAGCCGCACCCAGTTGGCCCTGCCGGCGTAAGGAATGCGGGTGAAGCCTGGTTCGTCGGGCGCGCGGGTGCGGACGTCGATGATCCGCGCCGCCTCGATGCCGCCGTCGATCAGCGCCTCGATCTCGGCGCTGGTCGCGGCGCCCAACCGGATCCACGACAGCCGCGCCGCGCCGGGCCCCTTGCCCGAGGTCTGCTCCCACTTCGCCACGTACAGCGTGCCGGCGGCAAGCTCGCGCGGCCGATCGGCGATGAACATGAACAGGCCGCCGTTGTCCCAGTCGTCGCCCATCAGCACGGTGCGCTCGTCCGGCATCACCCGCACCACCTCGTGCGAGATGCGGCCCATGCAGTAGTGCTTGCGCACGCTGCCGCTGCCGTCGGCATGCACCGTCACCTCGGGCACGTGCCCGTAGCGGTACGGGTTGGCGCGCGCCGGGTCGCCGTAGAGGTTCCGGCTGAAGCCGCGGAACCAGGCGCTGCCGGCGGCGGTCGTCGCGTCCGGCGCGAACTCCTCGCTCGACAGGTGGGTGTTCCACGGCGACAGGCTGGCGCCGCAGGTGGTCCACAGGCCGTGCGCCGGCGCGCTGTCGACGTTGCGGTACTGCACGAGCCGCAGGTGGCCGCTCGCCGGGTCCTGGTCGAGCGTCAGCACGGCGATCGGCGACGGCAGCGGTGCGTCGAGCCGGCGGCCGCCTGCGTCGCGCGAGACGTATTCGAACTGCACCACCGCAAACACCGCGTTGCCGCGCACGCCGGCAACCGCCGGCCGGTCGAGCTTCAGCAGCGTCATGCCGTCGGGGCAGTCGGAATAGAACTGCCGCTCGCGGCCGGCAAGCGAGCGGTCGACGATCGGCCGGTTGTCGATGTCGACGCAGCCGCCGGCGACGACCTCGCCGCCGCGCCCGTCGGGCAGGCGCTCGCCGGTGATGAACAGCGTCCGGTAGGCCAGTGGCCAGGCAAGCCGGCTGCCGTCGGCCAGTTCGACCTCGAGCGCCGACCGGACGGACATGCTTGCCATCGCGGCGGGGTCGGCCAGCGTCGGCGCCGCCATCGGCGTGAAACGCGCGTGGGTGACGGTCGCGGCGGGCGCAGCAGTTGCATTGCCGGCGGTCGACGGCGCGGCCAGCGGCAGCATCGGCACGCCGGCCAGCAGTTGCAGCGTCCGGCGGCGGGAGGCGAAGCGGCAGGGAATAGTGGATCGCGTCGGCACAGCCCCAATGCTGCCCGATTCGGTGGCGGCGATGTGCGCGGCTGCGGGACTTCGGCATCATGGCGGTCTTCGTGCCCGCCCGAGCGCCGATTCGATGCGAAAAGCCAGTGCCGGACTGCTGCTGTACCGACATGCCGCCAGCGGCCCGGAGGTCATGCTGGTGCACCCCGGCGGCCCGTACTGGGCGCGCAAGGACATCGGCGCCTGGTCGATTCCCAAGGGCGAGATCGAGCCCGGCGAGGAGGCGCTCGCCGCCGCGCAGCGCGAGTTCGGCGAGGAAACCGGCGCCACCGTCGACGGCGAGTTCGTGCCGCTGGCGCCGGTAAAGCTGCGCAGCGGCAAGGTGATCCACGCCTGGGCGGTGCAGGCCGACTTCGATCCGTCCGGCCTGCGCAGCAACCTGTTCTCGATGGAGTGGCCGCCGAGGTCCGGCGAGCAGCGCGAGTTCCCCGAGGCCGACCGCGCCGCCTGGTTCGGCATCGACGTGGCGCGGCAGAAGATCCACCCGGGCCAGGCGCCGCTGCTCGACGCGCTGCTCGCGCATCTGGCAGCGGGCCGATGAGGCGGCGGCTCGCGCTCGGCCTGGCGCTGGCTGCCGCGCTCGTTGCCGCGGCGGCACGGGCGCAGCCGGCGCACCGCCGCGGCTTCGCCGGCGCCGAGGGCTGGGCGCGCGTGTTCGACGACCCGGCGCGCGACCAATGGCAGAAGCCGCAGCAGGTGATCGAGGCGCTGCGCCTGGCGCCCGATGCGGTGGTGGCCGACATCGGCGCCGGCACCGGCTACTTCACGATGCGGCTGGCGCAGGCAGTGCCCGGCGGCCGGGTGATCGCCGCCGATGTCGAGCCGGACATGGTGCGCTACGTCGAACAGCGGGCGCGGCAGATGGAGCTCGCCAACGTGACGGCGGTGCTGGCGTCCGCCGACGATCCGCGGCTGCCGGCAGCCGTCGACTGCGTGCTGCTGGCCAACACCTACCACCACATCGGCGACCGCGAGGCCTACTTCCGCCGGCTGGCCGCGCTGCTGAAGCCGGGGGCGACGGTGGCGATCATCGACCATCGGCCCGAGTCGCCGGTCGGGCCGCCGCGGTCGATGCGCGTGCCGGAGGAGGCGGTGAAGGCGGAAATGCAGCGCGCCGGCTACCTGCTTTCGGCCGAGCACGACTTCCTGCCCCGCCAGCACTTCCTGGTCTTCCGGCGGGCGGCCCGCTGACCGTGGCGCAGGAGGCCGTTGCCGACCGGCCGCTGATCCTGGCGATCGACCAGGGGACGCACGCCAGCCGCGCGCTGCTGTTCGATGCGCGCGGCGGGCTGGTCGCCCACGGCGAGCAGGAGATCGGCCTGTCGCGGCCGCAGCCGGACTGGGCCGAGCAGGACGGCGAGGAAGTGGTCGCGTCGGTGCACGCGGCGCTGGCGCAGGCGGTGGCGGCGCTCGGCCGGCGCGCGCGGGACATCGCGGTGGCCGGCCTGTCGAGCCAGCGCGCCAGCTGCGTGTGCTGGGATCGCGCCAGCGGCGAGCCGCTGTCGCCGGTGTTCAGCTGGCAGGACCGGCGCATGCACGCGTGGATCGATGCGCTCGCCGCACACGGCGACGACGTGCATCGCCGCACCGGCCTGTTCCTGTCGCCGCACTACGGCGCCAGCAAGCTGCGCTGGGCGCTCGACCACCTGCCGAAGGTCGCCCAGGCGCTCGGGACCGGCCGGCTCGCCTGCGGGCCGATGGCCAGCTTCCTCACCTTCCGCCTGCTGAAGGAGCGGCCGCTGCTGGCCGACCCGCAGTGCGCGGCGCGCACGCAGCTGTGGAACCTGCATACGCGCAACTGGGATGCCGAGCTGCTGAGCCTGTTCGGCCTGCCCGCCGGCTGCCTGCCGGCCGCCGCGCCGACCTGCGGGCACTGGGGCACGCTGGCCTCGGCCGGTATCGAAGTGCCTTTGCGGGCAGTCAACGGCGACCAGTCGGCGGCGGTGTTCGCCTTCGGCTGGCCGGAGGCGGAGTCGGCCTACGTCAACATCGGCACCAGCGCCTTCGTGCAGCGGGCGCTGATGCGCGCGCCCGGCCACGTGCCGCGCCAGCTGACCGGCATCATCCTCGACGACGGCGCGACGACCGTCTACATGGTCGAAGGCAACGTCAACGGTGCCGGCGCCGGCCTCGAGTGGCTGTCGGCGCGGCTCGGCATCGACGACCTGACGGCGCGGCTGCCCGAGTGGCTGGCGCGGCCGCCGCCGTCGCTCGTCTTCCTCAACGGCGTTGCCGGCCTCGGCGGGCCGTTCTGGCAGGCGCGTTTCGACTCGCGCTTCGTCGGTGAGGCCGGCGCCGAGCCGTGGCAGCAGGCGGTGGCGCTGGTCGAAAGCATCGCCTTCCTGCTGCAGGCCAACGTCGAGCACATGGCGCCGTACGTGCCGGCGCTCGCGCGCATCCGCGTCAGCGGCGGTCTGTCGCGGCTCGACGGGCTGTGCCGCCGGCTGGCCTCGCTCAACGGCGTGCCGGTGCACCGGCGCGACGACCCCGAGGCGAGCGCGCGCGGCATCGCCTACCTGGCGGCAGGGCGTCCCGCGCAATGGAACGCCGCCGCTGCCGAGGACGTCTTCGCGCCGCATGCCGATGCGGCGCTGCGCGACCGCTATCGCCGCTGGCGCGCCCTGATGGCCGAGGCCACCGGCGTATAGCGACCAAGCGAAGAGCGAGTATTCCAATGTGGGCGCGGAATGCACGAGTTCTGACGCCAAGCATGTCGCCATCGGCAACGGGCGCAACAATGCTGTTGGCCGATGCATTTCGCGTCGGTTTTTCGAAGGCAAAGGAGCATCGATGGCCACGCGTCGCACGACGATGAGAAGCCGCTCGGGCACCAAGCTGTACGCAGTGCGCGACGGCAGCGGCAAGTTCAAGGACGTCCAGAGCTACAAGAAGGCGCATGCGGCCGACCTGCGGCGCAAGTCGAAAGCCGAGACAGGCGGCAAGCTGGCGGCGATGGAGAAGCAGGTCGAGAAGGCGGCCAAGAAGGCCGTGAAGACCGTGCGCGCCAAGCTCGAGCAGACGCAGGCGAAGGACAAGCTGATGGCAATGGAGAAGAAGGTCGAACGCGCCGCCCGCAAGGCGGTAAAGACCGTGCGCGGCAAGCTCGACGAGGCCCGCGCCAACAAGAAGGTCGTGGCGATGGAGAAGAAGGTCGGGCGCGCCGCCAAGAAGGCGGCCAGGACAGTGCGTTCGTCGTTGAACGATGCCATGGCTGCGGTCAAGCGCGCCGCCAGCGGCGTCGCCAGGAAAGTCTCCGCCCCTGCGCCGGCAGCGAAGAAAGTGACGAAGCGGGCGCCGGCGAGGAAAGCCACGCCGAAGCGGGCCGCATAGACCGCCTGACGGCAAGGAGTCGGGGGCGCGAACTGCCCCCGGCACCTACACTGACCGCGGGCCGGAGGAACACGCAATGAAAGGCTTCCTGATTGACCCGGTGGCACGGACCGTCACACCGGTCGAGATCGAAGGCGGCATCGACGGCGTGCGCGAGCTGATCGGTTTTCCGACGGTCGACTCGGACGAGATCGACGAGACCGGCGACCGGCTGTTCTTCGACGAGGCGTGCTTCATCCGCAGCACGCCCGGCTCGCCGCGCTTCCGAGTCGACAACCTGGCGCCGGTGGCAGGCCGAGGGGTGGTGGTCGGCTCGTCGGCGCAGGGCAAGGAACTCGCCGGGGTGGCGATCGGACTCGAGGCGCTGCGACGTCGGGTGACGTTCAGCTGACGGACCGGCCGGGTCACACCGGCCGCCGCCGATGAAGATGCCGGCACGAAATCTGTTCCTGCACGCCGCCGGCATCTGCACGGCCGGCGCTGGCGGGCGACGCCCGGCGAGTCCGGCATCGCGCTGCTCGACGAGATCAGCGGGCGCGGCGCCGGCAGCCCGGCGCGAGCGATCGTCGGCGAGCACTGGCCGGGGGACACCGTGATCGTCTCGCTGCACTGGGGCGGCAACTGGGGCTTGTGGGAACTGACTCGGTCCGGGGCGCGCTGCGGCGGCCGCCGTCCGCGCCTCGCGCTGTCGACGCAAGCCTGTTCGTCGTCGCCGCTGCCAAAAAGAGGCTGCACAACCGGCTGCGTCGGCTGATCGACGGCCATCGATCGAACGGCTGCCGGCGAAGCGGACCGGCGTGCCGACAGCCGCTGGACAGCAGACGGCGGTCGAGTAGCTCCGCGCCTTCAACGGCCTGCACTTCGTGAGCCGGGTGCCATTTGCGATTCCGCGGCCGCGTGCTGCCTATCGCACGCATGAGCGTCGGTCTGCGCCACGCTGCAGGGCGATTCCCGCACCGCATCAGTGCAGATCGCCGCGTTCGAGGGCTACGTGCGCCGCCTGAACGACTGAACGGCGCTGCGCAGGCGGTTGGCACGAAACTTGTGTGCTGGCGTCCTGGTGCGGCGCGCAAGGGCTCGCCTGCCAGACCATGTCCACGGGAGGGAACCCATGCAACGCAGACATTTCCTGCAGGTCACCGGCGCAGCGGCGCTGAGCAGCAGCTGGATCGCGTCGGCCTACGGGCAGAGCAAGGCACCGATCAAGGTCGGCATCCTGCATTCGCTGTCCGGCACGATGGCAATCTCGGAAACGGCGCTCAAGGAAACGGCGCTGATGACCATCGCCGACATCAATGCCAGGGGCGGCGTGATGGGCCGTCCGCTCGAGGCGGTGGTGGTCGACCCGGCCTCGAACTGGCCGCTGTTCGCCGAGAAGGCGCGGCAACTGATCACCCAGGACAAGGTCAACGTGGTGTTCGGCTGCTGGACCTCGGTGTCGCGCAAAAGCGTGCTACCGGTGTTCAAGGAGCTGAACCACCTGCTCTTCTACCCCGTGCAGTACGAAGGGGAGGAGATGGAGAAGAACGTCTTTTACACCGGCGCGGCGCCCAACCAGCAGGCGATCCCGGCCACCGAGTACCTGATGAGCAAGGAGGGCGGCGGCGCCAAACGCTTCTTCCTGCTCGGCACCGACTACGTCTACCCGCGCACGACCAACAAGATCCTGCGCGCCTTCCTCAAGAGCAAGGGCGTGGCGGAGAAGGACATCGAGGAGATCTACACGCCGTTCGGCCACTCCGACTACCAGACCATCGTCGCCAACGTCAAGAAGTTCGCCGGCGGCGGCAAGACCTGCGTGATCTCGACCATCAACGGCGACTCCAACGTGCCTTTCTACAAGGAGCTCGGCAATGCCGGCCTGAAGGCCAAGGACGTGCCGGTGGTGGCGTTCTCGGTCGGCGAGGAGGAGCTGCGCGGCGTGGACACGAAGCCGCTCGTGGGGCACCTGGCGGCGTGGAACTACTTCATGAGCCTGAAGAACCCGAAGAACGAGGCCTTCATCAAGATGTACAGGGACTGGGCGGTCAAGGCAAAGCTGCCCAACGCCGACAAGGTCGTCACCAACGACCCGATGGAGGCAACCTTCATCGGCATCCAAATGTGGAAGCAGGGGGTGGAGAAGGCGAAGACGACCGACATCGACCCGGTGATCAAGGCCGTCGAAGGCCAGACCTTCGAGGCGCCGTGCGGCTTCACGGTCAAGATGGACGAGAAGAACCACCACCTGCACAAGCCGGTGTTCATCGGCGAGGTCCGCGCCGACGGCCAGTTCAACGTCGTCTGGAAGACCAAGGGCCCGATCCGCGCCCAGCCGTGGAGCCCGTTCATCCCCGGCAACGAGAAGAAGGGCGATTCGCCGGCGTAGCGCTTTGCGTGTACGCGAGCGCTCCGCGCTCGCACGTGCACGCAAAGCGGTTCAAGTCAGGCGGCTCCGCTTCGGAGCGGCCGGGCGCTGCGCCGCGTATCAACGGCCACGCGCCCCCACCCCGGCCCTCCCCCGCGAGCGGGGGAGGGTGCAGGGAGGAGGAGTTTCCGCTGCGTCGGTCCCTTACAGCCAGAGATTGGCCAATCCATGCAATGCGTCGTCCGCCTGATCGCAGTCGTCATCCTCTCGCTGGCCGCGCCGGCGTGGGCGGCACTGGATCCGGCGGTCGTCGCGCAGCTCGGCGCCGAGGATTCGGACACCAAGGTCGAGGCCGTACGCAAGCTGGCGCTGTCGCAGGCGCCGCGCGCGATCGAAGTGCTGCAGGCGCTCGGTGACGATTCGCTGGCGCTCATCGACGGCGGCCGGCGCGCCGTCATCGTCGCCGACGGCAGCATCGCCGATGCGGCCACCGGCGAGAACCTCGGCGCGGTGCCGGCCGGTCTCGACACGATCGTCGTCAACAACCGCATCCGCGGCGAGATCGGCGCGGCAATCGCCGCGCTGAAGCTCGGCAGCGGCGACCGGGGCATCCGCCTGGCGGCGGCGCGCGAGCTGCAGGGGTCGGACAACGAGGACGCAGCGCCGATCATAGAGGCGGCGGCGCTGAAGGAAGGCGACGCCGAGGTCAAGGCGATCCTCGAGCTGGCCGGCGCGTCGCTGGCCATCCGCTCCAGCGATCCCGAGGTGCGCATCAAGGCGGCGCGGCGGCTGGCGGCGAGCGCCGACCCGCAGGTGCGGCAGATGCTGGCGACGATGGTCAGCCAGAGCAGGGACGGCAGCTTCGCCGAGCCCGACGAACGCGTGCGCGCGGTAGCGCAGGCGTCGCTGAACGCGATCAACGAGCGCCTGTTCCGCATCGAACTCGGGCTGGCGCTGTTCTCCGGCGTCAGCCTTGGCTCGGTGCTGCTGCTGGCGGCGCTGGGGCTCGCCATTACCTACGGCCTGATGGGCATCATCAACATGGCGCACGGCGAGTTCCTGATGATCGGCGCCTACGCGACCTTCGTCGTGCAGGGGCTGTTCCGCAGCTACCTTCCGGGCGCCTTCGACTGGTACGTGGTGGCGGCGCTGCCGGTGGCGTTCGCGGTGACGGCGGCGATCGGCATGGCGCTGGAGCGCTCGGTGCTGCGCTTCCTGTACGGGCGGCCGCTGGAGACGCTGCTCACCACCTGGGGCGTCAGCCTGCTGCTGATCCAGGCGAGCCGGACGGTCTTCGGCGCGCAAAACGTCGAGGTCGAGAACCCGAGCTGGCTGTCCGGCGGCATGCTGCTCGGCGGCGGCTACGTGCTGCCCTACAACCGCATGGTGATCATCGGCTTCGCGCTCGCCGTGCTCGCCGCCGTGTGGCTGGTGATCAACCGCACCCGCCTTGGCCTGTTCGTCCGCGGCGTGACGCAGAACCGCGCCATGGCCAGCTGCACCGGCGTGCCGACGCACCGCATCGACATGCTGACCTTCGGGCTCGGCTCGGGGGTGGCCGGACTCGGCGGCGTGGCACTGAGCCAGATCGGCAACGTCGGCCCCGATCTAGGCCAGGGCTACATCGTCGACAGCTTCATGGTCGTCGTGCTGGGCGGCGTCGGCCAGCTGGCCGGCACGGTGATCGCCGCGCTCGGGCTTGGCTCGATCGCCAAGTTCCTCGAGCCGTGGTCGGGTGCGGTGCTGGCGAAGATCATGGTGCTCGTCTTCATCATCCTGTTCATCCAGAAGCGGCCGCAGGGGCTGTTCGCGCTGAAGGGGCGCAGCGCGGAGGCATGAGTGAAAAGGCCATTGCCACGGATGAACACGGATTCAAGGGCATGAGCACGACTGCGTTTGTGCTGCGGAATCTGCGCGGTGCCGCAGGGAGGGCAAGGCCGGCGCATCCCCTGAACGAGAAATCCGTGTTCATCCGTGTTCATCCGTGGCATATCACTTCGCTTTCATGACCCGACTCTTCCCGCTGCGTGTCTGGAGCGCGATCTTCGCCGCGGCGGCGCTGCTGATCGTCGTGCTGCCGGTGCTGCACCTGGCCGTGCCGGCCGGCCACCCGCTGCACGTGTCGAGCTTCTGGATCACGCTGCTCGGCAAGTTCATGTGCTACGCGGTGGTGGCGCTGGCGATGGACCTCGTGTGGGGCTACACCGGCATCCTGTCGCTGGGGCAGGGGCTGTTCTTCGCGCTCGGCGGCTATGCCTTCGGCATGTACCTGATGCGGCAGATCGGCCGCGACGGTGTCTACAAGAGCGACCTGCCCGACTTCATGGTGTTCCTCGATTGGAAGGAGCTGCCCTGGTACTGGGCGGGCAGCGACTCGTTCCTGTGGGCGCTGCTGCTGGTCGTTGCCGTGCCGGGGCTGCTGGCGTTCGTGTTCGGCTTCTTCGCCTTCCGCTCGCGCATCAAGGGCGTGTACTTCTCGATCATCACCCAGGCGCTGACCTTCGCCGCCATGCTCGCCTTCTTCCGCAACGACATGGGCTTCGGCGGCAACAACGGCTTCACCGACTTCAAGCGCATCGCAGGCCTACCGATCACCGCGCCGGAGATGCGCACGGCCCTGTACGTGCTGTCGGGGCTGACCCTGCTCGGCGCGCTGGTGCTGGCGCGCTGGATCGTCGCCAGCAAGCTCGGCCGCGTGCTCACCGCGATCCGCGACCAGGAGTCGCGGCTGATGTTCCTCGGCTACCGGACGCTGTACTTCAAGCTGTTCGTGTGGACCCTTGCCGCCGTCATGAGCGGCATCGCCGGCGCGCTGTACGTGCCGCAGGTCGGCATCATCAATCCGAGCGAGATGAGTCCGGCGAACTCGATCGAGATTGCGATCTGGGCCGCCGTCGGCGGCCGCGGCACGCTGTTCGGCCCGATCCTGGGCGCCTTCTTCGTCAACGGCGCCAAGAGCTGGTTCACGGTCGCCTATCCGGAGTACTGGCTGTACTTCCTCGGCCTGCTGTTCGTGCTGGTGACGCTGTGGCTGCCGCGCGGGCTGATGGGACTCGCCGGGACGATGCGGTCGTGGCGCAGGAAGCCGCCCGGCGATGCGCGCGACCTGCAGTTGCAGGAGGTCGAGCCGTGAGCGAAGGTCCGGTCATCCACGGCCTTGGCGGCACGGCGGGCGCCGGCTACGGCCACCCGGTCGATCCCGACCGCGTCGACACGTCGCACGGACCGATCCTGTACCTCGACGACATCACCGTCAGTTTCGACGGTTTCAAGGCGCTGAACAGGCTGTCGCTGGTGATCGAGCGCGGCGAGCTTCGCTGCATCATCGGTCCGAACGGCGCCGGCAAGACGACGATGATGGACGTCATCACCGGCAAGACCCGGCCGGACGCCGGCACGGCGTTCTTCGGCCAGACCTTCGACCTGACCAAGCTGCCCGAGACCGAGATCGCGCGGCTGGGCATCGGCCGCAAGTTCCAGAAGCCCACCGTGTTCGAGAAGCACACGGTGTTCGAGAACCTCGAGCTGGCGATGAAGACCGACAAGCGCGTCGCACCGACGCTGCTGTCGCGCCTGACGGGCGAGCAGCTCGACCTGATTACCCGCACGCTGAAGACGATCCGCCTGGAGGGAGCCGAGGAGCGTCTCGCCGGCGCCCTGTCGCACGGGCAGAAGCAGTGGCTGGAGATCGGCATGCTGCTGGTGCAGGAGCCGGAGCTGATCCTGCTCGACGAGCCGGTGGCCGGCATGACCGACGCCGAAACCGCGCACACGGCCGAACTGATCCTCGAGCTGGAAGGCTCCCGCTCGATCGTCGTCGTCGAGCACGACATGGACTTCGTCGGCCAGATCGCGCGCAAGGTGACGGTGCTGCACGAAGGCAGCGTGCTGGCCGAGGGCGGCATGCAACAGGTGCAGACCAACGAGCGGGTGATCGAGGTGTACCTTGGGAGGTAGCCTCGTCGTGTCTTGCGCTCTGCGCCGCGCGGGCGGTCACTTTCTTTGCTTCGCCAAAGAAAGTAACCAAGGAAAGGCGAGCCTACGATGGCGGTCGCTGCGCGACTGCCCTGCGCTGCTCGCCGAGGCGGGCGGCGAAAGAGGGCTAAAGCACTCGTTCGCCGTAGGCCCCCGCCTCGCCTGTGCTGCTCGGCGCCCTCGAAGGCATTTGACGGCAAACCACCATCGCTGCCGCGGTTCTCGCTTCGGACCATTGGTGGGGCGGATCCTCGGCTTTCTTGCCCTCGAAGACGCTGAGCAGCGCAGGGCGGGCCGGGGTAGTCGGCGAAAACGTGCTTTAGCCCGATTTCGCCGCCGGTCCGACCGAGCAGCGCAAGGGACCGGCGAAGCCGGCGGCTTCGTGGGCTCGCCTTCCTTTGGTTACTTTTCTTGGGGAGACAAGAAAAGTAACCGCCCGCGCGGCGAAGAGCGCGAGTCCCCGCGCGGCGGAGAGCGCAGAGGGCCAATGCAGTGCTGACCATCGAAACGCTGAACCAGTTCTACGGCGGCAGCCATATCCTGCGCGACGTCTCGCTCGCTGTGCCGGCCGGCGCGTGCACGGTTCTGCTCGGCCGCAACGGGGTCGGCAAGACGACGCTGCTCAAGACCGCCATGGGACTGGTGCCGACCCGCGGCGGCACGGTTACGCTCGACGGCAAGGACATCACCCGGCTCGCGCCGTACCAGCGCGTGCGGCTCGGCATCGGCTACGTGCCGCAGGGGCGTGAAATCTTCAACCGGCTCACCGTCGAGGAGAACCTGCTGATGGGACTCGCCCCGGTTGCCGGACGCGCCGCGCGGCGCGTGCCCGAGCACATCCTCGAGACTTTCCCAGTGCTGAAACAGATGCTCAGGCGCCGCGGCGGCGATCTTTCCGGCGGGCAGCAGCAGCAGCTGGCGATCGGCCGCGCGCTGGCGGCGAGCCCGCGCGTGCTGATCTTGGACGAGCCGACCGAGGGCATCCAGCCGTCGATCATCAAGGAGATCGGCGCGGTGATCCGCGCGCTGGTGGCGACCAGCAGGATGGCAGTGCTGCTGGTGGAGCAGTACTACGATTTCGCCGAATCGCTGGCCGACGCCTACGCGGTGATGTCCCGTGGAAGGATCACCCATGCCGGCCCCGGCAGCGAGATGCAGGAAAAGAACGTCCGTGACCTGATCGCCATCTGAGGCCGACCACCCGTCCGCCGCGGAACGGGCCGGAGGGGCTCCGCGGCACGCCTGCTCTCAGCAGGCTGCTCCGCGCCAGGCGCCCTGCACCTCTGCCTGCAGTTCGGCGGCTCGTCCCTGGTAGCGCGGCGAAAAGTGAAACGGCACCACCGCCCTGGCGCCGAGGCGCCGCGCGATGCTGCCTGCCTGCGCCGCGGTGAGGTGGTTCTTGCGCTGCGCGTGATCGGTCTCGGCTTCGAGGAACACGCTTTCGATGAACAGGATGTCGACACCGGCGAGCAGTCGGTCCAGCGTGCGCAGGTTCTCGTCGGTGTAGCGGATGTCGGTCACGTAGCCGACGCGGCGGCCGGGGACGAGTTCGAGCGTCGGCCGCAGCTCGCCGAGGGTGCGCGTGGCCTCCTGCGCGCCGCTGCGGTCGCGCCATTGCACCGCGACCGGCGTGTCGTCCGGCGCGCCGGCGATCACCGCCCGCTTGACGGCGCGCAGCCAGGGCCCGGTCGGCAGGCCGAGCTCGGCGAGGCGGTTCTTCCAGACGTTGACATGGACCGCTTCCTCCAGGGCGAAGGCCAGGCAGGGGATGTCGTGGTCGAGGAAGGCGGCGCGCACGCGGAAGCGGTCCTCGGCGAGCAGGACATCGCCCAGCCGCGCCCAGGACCCGCCGTCCTCGCGCGCGAAGCGACGCAGGCTCGAGAAGCGCGCGCGGCGGCCGCTGCCGTCGGGCGCCAGTTCGTGCGCCTCGATGGTCAGCGCCACCTCGTAGCGGTGCACCACGTTCCAGGTGTAGGCGGCGAGCTTGCGCCCGACCTGCTCGACGAAGCCCGGCCCGCCGTACATCGACACCCGCGGCTTGCGGCCGAGCACGACGCGCAGCCAGTGATCGAAGCCGACGAAGTGGTCGATGTGGGCGTGGCTGACGAAGATGTCCGAGATCCGCAGCAGCTTGCGCGGCACCAGGGCGGACACGTCGCCGAGGTCGAACAACAGGGCCCGCCGCTCGTCGCGGAAGTCGGCGTACAGGCCGGGATCGCCGAAGGCGTCGTTGACCAGCGCGGGCTCGAACAGCGGTCGCATCGGGGAGTCACTGCCGGAGGTCGTGCGGCCACTGTAGCGGCGCGGCGCTGCCGCTGGCTGGCGCCGGGCAACGGGAAGGCGTCGCGCGGATGCGGTGGCGGTACCGGCCCTTGAGTTTGGCCAATGCCGGCCGGGCGCCGATTTGCCACACTGCAGGCGCGTGGCGGCCGGCTTGCCGCCACCCTCGCATCGCTCAAGACGGGGCTCACCATGAAACCGACACTGACCCTCGCGCTGCTGATCGCCGTTGCCGGCTCCGCCGTTGCACAGGTGGTGCCCTACAAGGTGGTCGGCGACGGCATTCCGCAGTCACTGACCGGCAAGCCGGGCAACGCGGCCAACGGCCGCGCGCTGCTGGTCAAGCGCGATGCGGCCAACTGCCTGCAGTGCCATGCGGTGAAGAAGGACAGGGATCTCGCCGCCGGCGGCGACCGGGGGCCGGCGCTCGACGGCGTCGGCGCGGCGCTGACACCGGCACAGCTGCGGCTGTCGGTGGTCGATTTCTCGCGTGTCGCCCAGGGCGGACCGATGCCGAGCTTCCACAAGGCGCCCGCCGGCGGCGACAAGCCGATCCTGACCGCGTCAGAGATCGAGGACATCGTCGCCTACCTGTCGACTTTGAAGTCCAGGTGATCGCGCCGGCACGCGACGCTTCGCGCTACGCGGCGCGCAGCCGCGGCCTCAGACCGCCGGCACGTCGTCGGCGGCGAACGGCGCCGGCATCACGATCTGCTGCAGCTCGAGGTCCTCGCGGTGGCCGAGTTCGCGGTGCTCGAAGAGCGAGCGCAGCCCGGAGTCGAGTTGCGCGTCGCGCAGATAACTGACGCTGAAGCCCTCGATGGTCATCGGTTTCGCCGTGCCGGCGATCGATCGGCGGTCCGCATCACTGCTCGCGGCCGTGGCACTGCTTGAACTTCCTGCCGCTGCCGCAGGGGCAGGGATCGTTGCGGCCGATCTTCGGCTGGCGGCGGATCGGCTCCTTCACCCGCACCTGCTCGAACTGCAGCTCGCGCCAGTAGTCGCGCAGGTCGTAGGCGGCGATCAGGGCGTCGGCGACCAGTTCGTCGCGGTCTTCGCCGGCCTCATCCGCCTGCCGCGCCTCGTCGTCGTCTTCCGGCACCAGGGCGACGATGGCGGCCAGCGACTCGTCGACCAGCTGCGCGCCCTCCTCGTCGTCGTCGGGCAGTTCGTCCCAGTCGTCGCGGGCGAGGTCGACGGCGCGCAGGAAGCCGTGCGCCCAAAGCTCGCCGTAAAGCGGCAGGCGCGGGACCTCGCCTGATTCTGCCAGCTGCCGCACGCCCTCGGCGTTGCGGTCCCAGTCGATCAGCAGCGGGTCGTAGGCACGCGGGTCGTCGAGCCGCTCGACCGGCGCGTTCAGCGCATCGGCGATCTCGTTGTGCCGCCGCATCAGCAGCTCGAACACGCGCTGCGCCGTGTCGGCGTCGGGGAACTCGGGCGGCTCGCCGCCGAACACCGCCGGCAGCCAGGCGGACGGCAGCAGCGCGCGCGGCGCGCAGATCACGCCGGCGAGGAAGCCGTCGAGCTGCTCCAGGTCCATTGCCGACTCCGGCGCCCAGTCGGCGGCGAGCAGGTCGCCGAGTTCGTCAAAGTCGGCTTCGGACATCGTTCCCTGAGCCGCAGGGTCGGTGGCGGACGATCGCATCGGTGCGTCTCCTCGTCCCGCGCATCCTAGCGCCGGCGCAGAATCAGCCGCTGCCGGCGGAGCCGCCGCGGCTCGCCGCATCGACCAGGTGCACGATCGAGCGGTAGGTGATGCCGGAATGCTGCGCCAGGCCGATCTCGCAGGTGCGGCTGCTCGAATAGCCCTGCGTGCAGCCTGCCGGCAGCGACGCGCGCAGGTCGCGCAGCGCGTGCGCGTTCAGCTCGGGCACCGTCCAGCCCTTGTCGCCGGCCCAGCCGCAGCAGCCGACGCGCTCCGGTTGAACGACCTGCGCCGCGCAGGCGGCGGCCACCGCGCGCAGCGTGCCGTCGAGCCCCTGCTTGCGCACGCTGCACACCGGGTGCACGGCCACCGTCGCCTCGAGCGGCTCGATGGCGAGCCGCGGCAGCACGAGCTTCTGCAGCGCCTCGCTGATGTCCAGCACCGCCAGCCGGCCGTCGAGGAAGCGCTTCATCCGGTAGGCGCAGGGGCTGGTGTCGAAGACGATCGGCAGCCGACCGCCCTCGCTGGCCGCGCGCAGCGCCGTCTCGAGCTCGGCCGACTTCTCGTCGGCGATGCCGAGCAGTCCCTTGCTCTCGAACGGCTGGCCGCAGCACAGCGATGACATCCGCTGCGGATACACCGGCGCGAAGCCGGCGCGCCGCAGCACGCGGTCGGTGACGGTCGGCACGCTGTCGCCGATCGCGTCGCCGCGCGCCGGCCCCATGCAGCGCGCGGCGCAGCTGGGGAAGTAGACCAGCGGCTCGGCCCCGGCTGCCGGCACCGGCGGCGCGTGCTTCGCTGCGCCCGGCGTGTGCGGCGTCCACGGCGGGATGCGGTTGCCCGACAGCCGGCGCAGACCGCCGGTGATTGCGCTCATCGCCTGGTCGCCGATCGCTCCGTGCAGCAGCGAGGCGGCAGCCAGCCCTGCCCGCACGCCGGTCGAGACGGCGCCGTAGTTCGCCGCCGCCGCGCGGCCGATGCGCTGGCCGAGCGCGCCGAGTTTCTCGCCGCGTTGTGCCTTCACCAGCTTGCCGGTCTCGATGCCGACCGGGCAGGCGAGCGCGCACAGGCCACAGCCGGCGCAGGTGTCGATGGCGTCGTAGTCGTAGCTGGCGCGCAGCGGCGCGGTGTCCTTGCCGTTGCGGCTGCGCCTGGCGATTTCCCGCCAGCTGGTGATCCGCTGCCGCGGCGTGAAGGTGAGCCCGGCCGACGGACATTGCACCTCGCAGAAGCCGCACTCGATGCACTTGTCGATGAGCTCGTGCGCCGCCGGCAGCGGCTTGAGGTGCTGCAGGTGCGCCTGCGCGTCGTCGTTCAGGATCACGCCCGGGTTGAGCAGCCGCGACGGATCGAACAGCTGCTTGATCTCGCGCATCAGCGCCAGTCCCTCGGCGCCCCACTCCAGCCCGACGAACGGCGCCATGTTGCGGCCGGTGCCGTGCTCGGCCTTCAGCGCGCCGTCGTACTTGTGCACCACCAGCTGCGCTACCTCGTCCATCAGGCGCGCATAGCGCTGCACCTCGGCGGCGGCGCCGAAGTCCTGCGGGAAGGTGAAGTGCAGGTTGCCCTCGAGTGCGTGGCCGAAGATGATCGCGTCGTCGTAGCCGTGCGCGACGAGCAGTCGCTGCAGGTCGTGGGTGGCCTCGGCCAGCCGCTCGACCGGGAAGGCGACGTCCTCGATGATTACCGTGGTGCCGGTGGCCCGCCGGCTGCCGACCGACGGGAAGGTGCCCTTGCGCACCTTCCAGAGCGCCGCGCAGTGGTCGGGATCGTCGGTGAACTCGATCGGCGTGGCGGTGGCAATGCCGTCGAGCGCGGTGCGCACCGTGTGCAGGCGGTGCGCCAGCTGTTCGCGGTCCTCGCCGCGCACCTCGACCAGCAGCGCCGCGGCGTCGGCGCCCAGCGATGCCACCGTCGGCGGCACCCCGGGCTGCTGCTGCACGCTGGCCAGCGCGGCGCGGTCCATCAGCTCGACCGCCGCCACCGGCGTCGGCTTCAGCCGGGTCACCGCCTCGCAGGCGGTGCGAAGCCGCTCGAACAGGACCAGCGCGGTGGCCTTGTGCGCGTGTTCCGGCACGGTCCGGTAGGTGACCGACGAGATGAAGCCGAGGGTGCCTTCCGAGCCGATCATCAGGTGGCTGAGGATGTCGATCGGATCGGCGAAGTCGACCAGCGCGTTCAGCCCGTAGCCGGTGGTGTTCTTCATCCGGTACTTGTGCCGGATGCGCTCGGCCAGCCGCGTGTCGTCGCGCACCCGGCGCGACAGCATCGCCAGCCCGAGCAGCAGTTCGGCGTGGCTGCGCCGGAATGCCGCCACCGAGGCCGGCTCCTCGGTGTCGAGCACGCTGCCGTCTGCCAGCACCACGCGCATGCCGGCCAGCGTGTGGTAGCTGTTCTCGCGCGTGCCGCAGCACATGCCGCTGGCGTTGTTGGCGGCGATGCCGCCGATCTTCGCCGCGTCGATCGAGGCGGGGTCGGGGCCGATCTTGCGCCCGTGCGGCGCCAGCAACCGGTTGGCGTGGCCACCGACCACGCCCGGCTGCAGGCGGATCGTCTCGGCATTCGGCCCGATCGCGGCGCCGCGCCAGCCGTCGCCGAGCACCAGCAGCACCGAATCCGAGATCGCCTGGCCGGACAGGCTGGTGCCGGCGGCGCGGAAGGTCAGCGGCGCGCCGCGCTTGCGGCACACGGCGAGCGCGGCGAGCACCTCGGGCTCGCTGTCGACCACCACCACCACCTGCGGCACCAGGCGGTAGAAGCTGGCGTCGGTGCCGTAGGCGAGCCGGCGCAGGTCGTCGGTGATCACCCGCGCGCCGGGCAGCGCGTCGCGGAAGGCGGCAGCGAGGGTGTCGGCGGCGGCGGGCATGCGCGGCAACGTAGCACCGGGCAAAGCGCCGGAGTTGCGCTGGAACAAAGGCGTCGGCACGGCCGCACCGCCGGCAGGGTCAAGTGGCGCGGCCCGGCGTGTCGCGGCGGCGAGCTTTTCGGCAGACAATGCGCGCCGGTTCCCGCGGGAAGGAGAGGCGCGATGCTGCTGCTGATTGCCGGCCTGGCCATCTTCTTCGGCGTGCACTCGCTGCGCATCTTTGCCGAGGACTGGCGCGGCGCGCAGATCGCCAGGCTCGGCGTCGGCGCGTACAAGGGCGTCTACTCGCTGCTGTCGCTGCTCGGCCTGGCGCTGATCACCATCGGCTACGCGCAGGCGCGCGCCGCGCCGGTGACGCTGTGGGATCCGCCGCTGTGGACGCGGCACCTGTCGGCGCTGCTGGTGCTGTTCGCCTTCGTGCTGCTGGTGGCCGCCTACGTGCCGCGCAGCCGGATCCGCGCGGCGGTCGGCCATCCGATGACCATCGGCGTGAAGATCTGGGCAGCCGGCCACCTGCTCGCCAACGGCACGCTCGCCGACCTGCTGCTGTTCGGATCCTTCCTGCTGTGGGCGGTGTTCGACCTGCGCGCCGCGCGGGCGCGCGATCGGCGCCACGGCCGCGTCGGCGTACGCGCTTCGCTGCTGGCCGACGTGGCGACGATCGTCGTCGGCGTGGTCCTCTGGGCGGCCTTCGCCTTGTACCTACACGGCTGGCTGTTCGGCGTGCGGCCCTTCGTCGCCTAATCCTGCCAGGTCATTGGCGCGGCCGACGGGAACCCATCGGCGTAAAGGGACTCCGAACGAAGTAAGGCCTTCGACCGGGGCGACGGAGCGCAAGGGGCAAACGATGAACGAGGACAGGACGATCTGGTGGTGGGTGCTGGCGGTGTTCGTCATTGCGGCGGCCGGCGGCGCCTGGTGGTGGTGGCAGGGGCGTACGCCGCCAACGCCGGTGGCGCTGCCTGCGACACCGACGATCGATGCGCCGGCAGCGCCGGCGGCCGAGCATCCGATCGAGGCAGCCCCGGCGGCGCTGGACGCCGCCGATGCGGCGCCGCTGCCGGCGCTGGCCGAAAGCGACAGCGCGCTGCGCGCAGCGATCGGCGAGCTGGTCGGCGAGCAGGCGCTGCTCGACTTCTTCCAGATGACCGGCATCGTGGCGAAGTTCGTCGCCACCGTCGACAACCTGCCGCGCGCCAAGGTGGCCACCAGGATCCTGCCGATGCGCGGGCCGGGCGGTGCCCTTGCCGTCGACGGCGAGGGCGAAGCGCGGGTGATCGGCGCCGGCAACGCCGACCGCTACGCCGCGCACCTGAGGCTGCTCGAGTCGGTCGACAGCCAGCGCGCCGCGGCGGCCTACGTGCGCTTCTATCCGCTGCTGCAGCAGGCCTACCGCGAGCTTGGCTATCCGCAGGGCAACTTCAACGACCGGATGGTCGCCGTGATCGACCACCTGCTGGCCACGCCGGCGGTCGAGGGGCCGATCCGCCTAGTGCAGCCGAAGGTGCTGTACGAGTTCGCCGACGCCGATCTCGAGGCGCGCTCGGCCGGACAGAAGCTGCTGCTGCGGATGGGCGCGGCGAACGCCGGGCGCGTGAAGAACAAGCTGCGCGAGTTCCGCCGCCAGATCACCGCCGTGCCATTGCCGGAATAGTCAGGCGGCTCGGTCGGCGGCGGTCGCCGGCATTGCCCCGCCGGCGGCCGGGCGGCGCATCCCGCCTATGATTCGCCCGCGGCGGCTGCCCGGCGCGCCAGCGCGGGCGGCACCGGTCTCGCCCATCGGGCCGGCCGACGCGCCGCCTGCCACCGACCTGCCAGATGTCCAGCGAAGTGAACCTGATCGGCCTGCTGGCCGGCGCCGATGCCGATGCGGCGGCCATCGGTGCCGTCGACGCTGCGCCGCTCGCCTTCGGCGCGCTGCGACGGCAGGTGGAGCGCTCGGTCGAAGCGCTGAACGCGGCCGGCATCGGCCGCGGCGATCGGGTCGGCATCGTCATGCCCAACGGCCCGGCGCTGGCCACTGCCTTCCTCGGCGTGGCGGCGGCCGCCACCGCCTGCCCGCTGAACCCGGCGTTCCGCGAGGAAGAGTTCGCCTTCTACCTGGCCGACCTGCGGGCGCGCGCGCTGCTGGTCGAGCGAGGCAGCAGGTCGCCGGCGGTCGGCGTGGCGCGCCGCCTTGGCATCTGCCTGCTGGAAGCGATCCCTGTCGCCGATGCGGCCGGCGCGATCGGCATCGTCGCCACCGACGGCTCGCCGGCGGCGGCGGCCCGAGGCGGGCCGGCCGCGGCGGGCGACGTGGCACTGATCCTGCACACCTCGGGAACGACCTCGCGGCCGAAGATCGTGCCGCTGACGCACGCCAACCTGCAGGCCTCGGCGCGCAACGTTGCCGCCACCCTGCGTCTGGCCCCGGCTGACCGGCACATGAACGTGATGCCGCTGTTCCACATCCATGGGCTGGTCGCCGGGCTGCTGGCACCGCTGGCGGCCGGCTCGGGCGTCGTCTGCACGCCGGGATTCAACGCACTGAAGTTCTTCCCGTGGCTGGCGCAGTGCCAGCCGACCTGGGTGACGGCGGTGCCGACCATGCACCAGGCGATCCTCGCCCGCGGCGATCGCGATCGGCCGCACGCCGCGCACCGGCTGCGCCTGCTGCGCTCGTCGAGCGCGGCGATGCCGCCGCAGGCGATGGCGCGGCTGGAGGCGCTGTTCGACGCGCCGCTGATCGAGGCCTATGGCATGACCGAGGCGTCGCACCAGATGGCCAGCAACCCGCTGCCGCCCGGGCGGCGCAAGCCGGGCAGCGTCGGCCCGGCGGCGGGCGTCGAACTGTCGATCATGGACGAGGCCGGCCGCCTGCTGCCGCAAGGCTCGACCGGCGAGATCGTCATCCGCGGCCCGGGCGTGACCGCCGGCTACGAGAACAACCCGCAGGCCAACGCCGCCGCCTTCGTCGGCGGCTGGATGCGAACCGGCGACCAGGGCGCGCTCGACGGCGACGGCTACCTGTCGATCACCGGCCGGCTGAAGGAAATCATCAACCGCGGCGGCGAGAAGATCTCGCCGCGCGAAGTCGACGAAGTGCTGCTCGATCACCCGGCCGTCGCGCAGGCGGTCACCTTCGCCGTGCCGCACGACACGCTGGGCGAGGACGTCGGGGCGGCGGTGGTGCTGCACGCAGGCGAGACGGTGTCGGAACGCGAACTGCGCGGTTTCGCCGGCAACCGCCTGGCCGATTTCAAGGTGCCGCGGCGGATCGTCTTCCTTGACGAGATCCCGAAGGGCGCCACCGGCAAGCTGCAGCGCATCGGCCTGGCAGCGCGCCTCGGCCTGGCGCCGGCGCCTGGCTAGGGAGCGATGCAGATGGACGTCGTGATCTTCGGCACCGGACTGCCCGCCCGCCTGGCGGCCTACGTCCTGCAGCACGACAGCCCGTACCGGCCGGTGGCCTTCACGGTGCACGAGCGCTACCTCGAGGAGGCGGAGTTCGCCGGCCTGCCGGTGCGCCGCTTCGAGGATCTGGAGCGAAGCTTTCCGCCGGAGCAGGTGGCGATGATCGCGCCGCTCGGCTGGACGCGGATGGGCGCCTTTCGCCAGGAGGTGATGGCCGCCGCCAGGGGCAGGGGCTACCGCTTCGCCAGTTACGTCTCGTCGCGTGCGCTGACCTGGGCGGGCTTTGCCGCCGGCGAGAACTGCATGGTGTTCGACGGCGTGATCGTCGAGCCGTTCGCGCGCATCGGCGAGAACTGCATCGTTCGCGCCGGCGCCATGCTGTCGCACGACGTCGCGCTCGGCGACCACTGCTTCGTCGCACCGCGCGCGCTGATCGGCGGCCGCGCCGCGGTCGGCGAACACTGCTTCGTCGGCGCCGGCAGCGTCGTGACCAACGGCTTGCGGATCGCACCGCGGTGCTTCATCGCCGCCGGCGCCGTGGTCACCACGGACACCAGGCCGGACGGCATCTACCGCGGCAACCCGGCGCGCCGCTCGCCGGTCGGCGTCGACGGCTTCCGCAAGCTCAACAAGTGAAGTGCCGGCGCCGTCGGATCGCCAGCGTCGGGCGGAGGCGATGACTGCGCGCATCCTGATCCTCGGCGGATCGCGCTTCCAGGTGCCGCTGATCCGCCGCGCCAAGGAGCGCGGCCTGCGGGTGATCACCTGCGACTACCTGCCGGAGAACCCCGGACACCGGCTGGCCGACGAGTACCACGACGTCAGCACCACCGACCGCGAGGCGGTGCTAGCGCTGGCCAGGCGGATCGGCATCGACGCGGTGGCCTCGTTCTCGTCGGACCCGGCGATGCCGGCGGTGGCCTACGTAGCCAATGCGCTGGGGCTGCCGGGTCCGCCGCTCGAGGCGATCGTCAAGCTGACCGACAAAGGGGCGTTCCGGCGGCTGATGGCCGCGAGCGGGCTGCCGACACCGCGGCACTGGGTGCTCGATGCGGCGGCGGCCGCCGGCGACATCGCCGCGGCGTTGCCGGCGGATCTCACGCGGCTGGTCGTCAAGCCGGTCGATTCGTCCGGCAGCCGCGGCATCACGATCGTCGACCCGGCGGGCGGCGACCTGGCGGCAGCGGTGCGGCGCGCGCTGGAGCACTCGCCGGCGAAGCGCGCGATCGTCGAGGAGTACATCGAAGGCGAGCAGATCCACGGCGACGGATACCTGCAGGACGGCCGCCTCGCCTACCAGTACATCGGCGACCAGGCCTTCTTCACCAAGTCGGGCGCGAGCATCCCGATCTGGACCCGCTGGCCGACCCGCGAGGGCGACGCCGTGCTGCGCGAGCTGGCCGCCCAGGTCGACGCCGTCGCGCGGGCAAGCGGCCTCGTCGAGGGTCCGCTGAACATCGAGGCGAGGGTTACGCCCGAGGGCAGGATCCACCTGATCGAGATCGGGCCGCGCAACGGCGGCAATCAGATCCCGATCCTGCTCGAGCGCCTGACAGGGTTCGACTTCGTCGGCCGGGTGCTCGACGGCGCGCTCGGCATCCGCACGGCGCCGGCGGTGCAGCCCGCGCAGCGCGCCGTCGGCGCCTGCTACATCGTGCACTCGGAGCATGACGGCACCTACGCCGGGCTCGAGGTGAGCGAGGCCGTCCGGGACAAGGTCATGCTGCTGGAGGTCATCAAGCAGGTCGGCGACCCGGTGTCCCGCTATGTCGGCTCGAACACCGCGCTCGGCTGCGCCCTGCTGCAATTCGACAGCCTGGCCGAAAGCGACCGCCTGATGCCGGCCATGTCGTCGCACCTGGCGGTGGCGTTTCGCCCTGCGGCGCGGTGAGGCGGAGGCGATGACTGCGCGCATCCTGATCCTCGGCGGATCGCGCTTCCAGGTGCCGCTGATCCGCCGCGCCAAGGAGCGCGGCCTGCGGGTGATCACCTGCGACTACCTGCCGGAGAACCCCGGACACCGGCTGGCCGACGAGTACCACGACGTCAGCACCACCGACCGCGAGGCGGTGCTAGCGCTGGCCAGGCGGATCGGCATCGACGCGGTGGCCTCGTTCTCGTCGGACCCGGCGATGCCGGCGGTGGCCTACGTAGCCAATGCGCTGGGGCTGCCGGGTCCGCCGCTCGAGGCGATCGTCAAGCTGACCGACAAAGGGGCGTTCCGGCGGCTGATGGCCGCGAGCGGGCTGCCGACACCGCGGCACTGGGTGCTCGAGGCGGCGGCGGCCGCCGGCGACATCGCCGCGGCGTTGCCGGCGGATCTCACGCGGCTCATCGTCAAGCCAGTCGATTCCTGCGGCAGCCGCGGCGTCTCGGTGGTCGCGCCCGACAGCCGCGACCTGGTGCGCGCGCTGCAGCAGGCGCGCGAGCACTCGCGGGCCGGGCGATGCATCGTCGAGCAGTACATCGACGGGCGGCACCTGCACGGCGACGGCTTCCTGCAGGACGGCCGGCTGGTCCATCACTATCTCGGCGACCAGGGATTCGTCGCCGGCACGCAGGACACCCTGCCCGTGTCGACCTTCTGGCCGAGCCGGCACGACCCGGGCGTGCTTGCCGACGTGGCGGGCCAGGTGGAGGCGATCGCGCGGGCCGCCGGCCTCGCCGAGGGCGCGCTGAACATCGAGGCGCGGGTCGATCTGGCAGGCCAGGCCTGGATCATCGAGATCGGGCCGCGCAACGGCGGCGACTACATCCCGATCATCCAGCAGCGCCTCACCGGGTTCGACTTCGTCGGCAGCGTGCTCGACAGCGCCCTGGGCCGCCTGCCGGCAGCGACGCCGACGGCAGCGGGCCGCGGGGTCGGCGTCTGCTACACGCTGCATGCCGATCGCGACGGCATCTTTGCCGGGATGCAGGTCAGCGAGGCGATCCGCGACAAGCTGGTGCTGCTCGAAGTGATCAGGAAGGAGGGCGAGCAGGTGTACCGGCACAGCAGCGCGAGCACCTCACTCGGCGTCGCGCTGCTGCAGTTCGGCAGCATCGCCGAACGCGACCGGCTGATGGCCGACCTGCCGTCGCATCTGGCGCCGCTGCTTCGCTGACGCGACGGGACGGGCGGAAAATCCGATGGACGAGCAGCGCGAGATCGGCGGCTACTTCGGCCTGGAACCGGGTCGGCACGGCAGCAACCCGCACGCCGCCGCGCGGGCACTGAACTCGGCGCGCAACTGCCTGCTGTACGTGCTGCTGGCGCGCCGGCCGGATCGGCTGCTCCTGCCCGCCTACCTGTGCGACAGCATGCTCGAGCCGCTGCGCCGGGCGGCAGTCGAGCCTGCCTTCTACAACGTCGATGCGGATCTGGAGATCGCCGCCGAACCGGCGCTCGGCGGCAGCGACTGCCTGCTCTACGTCAACTACTTCGGCCTCAAGAACGATTACTGCCGCCGCCTTGCCGCGCGCTACGGACCGGCGCTGATCGTCGACGACTCGCAGGCGTTCTTCGCGCCGCCGCTGGCGTGCCTGGCGACGCTCTACTCGCCGCGCAAGTTCTTCGGCGTCGCCGACGGCGGCTACCTGTATGCCGACGCGTCGCTCGACACGGCGCTCGAGCGCGACGTCTCGTACGATTCGCTGCGGCACCTCGCCGGCCGCGTCGACCTCGGCGCCTCGGCCTTCTACGCCGAGTTCTGCGCGTCGGAGCGGCGGCTCGGCGGCCGTCCGCTGCGCCGCATGTCGGCGCTGACCGAGGCGCTGCTGAACGGCATCGATTACGAGCATGCGCGACGCACCCGTCGGCGCAATTTCCGCCATCTGCACGCGGCGCTCGGAGCCGCCAACCGGCTGCGCATCGACGCCGACGGCATCGACGGACCGATGGTCTACCCGTTCCTGTCGTCCGACCCGGCACTCAGGCAGCGGCTGATCGCGCGCAAGGTCTACGTGGCGACCTACTGGAAGGAGGTCCTGCACAGCGCGCAAGCGTCGGCGTGGGAGAAGGAACTGGTCGAGCATCTCCTCCCGCTGCCGATCGACCAGCGCTACGGAGAGGCTGAGATGCAGTTCATTGTCGACCTGGTCGGCGCACGGGCCGCGCCTTGTCCCACCTGACAGGACGCGCCCGCCGTGACGAAGCTTCCGCGACGACCGCCCCGAACGCTTCCGAACCGCCCTGCTCACCTGAGGACGGACCTGTTTCGAACGACTGCAGGGAAAGGGCGACAGGGCATCGGACGCCGACACACCGCTGCGGCTCGGTCGCCGCACGGCAGCCCAGCGAGAAGTGCATAGCGGCTCCCGGCCGCGCTGCACTGAGCCGTCTGTTGCGCCGATCCCACGCCGAGATGTTCCCTAGGACCATGCAAGCGCGGCCAAGCAATATCATTGCGCGCAGAGTAGTTTTTGCGCCCATTCCAGGCGCTCTGCAGCGGGTGATCGAGCGGCAGTTCCGGCGTCGGACTTGGCCGGGCGACGGCAAGTTGCAGGACACTGTGCTCGCCCTCGGCGAGTCTGTCGCGGTTCTTCGTTGCGCTATCTGTAGGAGCTAGTCCATGTTCAAAAGGTCTCTGATCGCGACCGCAGTCGGTGCCGTGCTTGCGCCGCTGGCAGCGAGCGCCGCGCTGATCACTTCGGCGGGTGATCCGGCACTTTCCGGCAGCACGCTGATCAACTTCGACTCCGAGCCGACCGAGAACTTCACTTCGAAGGCGATTGTTGGCGTCACGTTTTCGACCGCCGCCGGGACGCTGCGAAACGCGCCGTACACCGAAGGTGGCGTTTACGGCGGCTCCGGCCAGGACCTGTCGACGCGTGATCTGGCTAGCCCGGAGGCGTTCCGGATCGACTTCTCGATTCCGGTTTCGGCGTTCGGAATGGTCTGGGGAGCCGCTGACCTCGACTGGACCGTGAGGGTCTTCAATTCGTCCGGCATCAATATCGAGACGCTGACGTTTTGTGGAAGCAGTTTCGGAGGATGCGCTGCGGGTACCGGCTACGAAAAGTTCTACGGGGCGACTGGCGCCGATATCAGTTACGTAACCCTTGAAACCACTAGCGGCGATTGGGTAAAGATCGACGATTTTCAGTTCGCGGCCGGCGCCGCCACCGGCTCCTTGGCCTTCAACCCGAAGGGTATTGGCCACATCCAGTACGTGCCGTATTTCAGCACGCAGGAGGGCAACGTCACGGCGGTGAGCATCGTCAACACCGACACGGTCAACGGCAAGGTGCTGAAGGTGCGCTTCCGGGGCGCGTCGAACTCCGACGACGTCTACGACTTCCAGGTGTTCCTGTCGCCCGGCGACGTGTGGACGGCCGGCATTGCGCAGGGATCGGACGGCCGCTCGCGGCTGGACACGGCGGACAAGTCGTGCACGCTGCCGGCCAACGTCAACGGTGCCTTCATCACCAGCCGCACGCCGGCCGCCGGCGGGGTGGCCGAGACGCGCGAGGGCTACATCGAGATCCTGACGATGGCCGACATCGTGCAGGGTTCGCCCGGCAGCGACCAGCGGGCGCTGTACACCGCCACCAAGCACGTCAAGGCGGTGGCCCCGTGCACCGCCTCGGTGCTCACCGCGCTCACCCACGAGAACGCCTCCGACTACATGGCGCCGCCGACCACCGGCATCATGGCCAACTGGTCGATCATCAACGTCAACCGGATCGTCGCCTACTCGGGTGCGGCGGCGGCCATCGAGGCGCGCGATGCCGCCGGCGAGGCGGGGCCGGGCCGGCTGGTGTACTGGGACCAGCGCTCGGTGCCGCTGAGCGTGGCGCAGGCCAACGCGAACACCGCCGATCCGCTGCTGCGCGGCGCCTCGCCGGCGATCGTCGGCGCCCGCTACGACCTGCCGGACCTGTCCACGCCGTACCTGCCGGATCTGCCGATCTGCCCGTTCTGCCAGGCCCGCGCGCTGTCCGATGCGATCGCCGCGCAGGAGATCGCCGCCGAGTACTACAACGAGGCCTCGCTGGGGGCGCAGACCGACGTGGTCGTCTCGTTCCCGACCCGGCGCTACTTCGCGGCGGTCAAGTACGGCACGCCGAACACCATCGTGCGCAACGCCACCTCGGACGGCAACATCTACTTCACCGCCGACAACACCGAGCTGGGCAATGCGGCCAACGGCGGCCAGCCCTGGCAGATCTGCGCGCGGCTGGGGGTGAACGCAGTGGCCTTCTACGACCGCGAGGAGACGCCGACGGTGATCGACGACATCGTGATCTCGCCGGGCACGCCGACCTCGCTGTCGATCTGCGGCGAGGTGACGGTGGTGGGGGTGAACAACACCTCCGCCAGCGACTCGGCCACCTTCGGCTCGGTGGCCCGCTCGAACGTCGCCAACGGCTTCACCGCCGGCTGGGGCTCGCTGACGGTGCCCAGCGAGAACGGCCTGCCGATGCTGGCCCGCCAGTTCCTGCGCATCAACAACACCCAGACCAACGTCTACTACGGCATGTCCTTCCCGGCGCGCGTGGTGGTGCCCGGCTTCCCGGCACCGTTCGTGCCGGCACCCTGAGCAGGGTCCAGCCGCTGCCGCCTGCCGGCAGCGCCCGGCGAAGCCCCTCCTCGGAGGGGCTTTTTTCATCGCCGCCCGGCCGGGACGCGAGCGGCAATCCGGAGGAAGCCAGCCCATGACCCGACGCGTCGTGATCATCGGCAGCGGCCAGATGGCCGAGCTGTTCTGCTCGCAGTTCAGCAAGTGGACCGACTACCGGGTCGCCGGCTTCGCCATCGACCGCCGGTTCATCAGGGAGCAGACGCTGCGCGGGCTGCCGGTGGTGCCGGTCGACGAGCTCGAGGCGCGGTTCCCGCCGGAGGCCACCGACGCCTTCGTCGCCATTGGTCCGACCGGCAACAACGCCGTCCGCGCTGCCGCCTTCGACGACCTGCGCCGCCGCGGCTACCGCTTGCCGACCCTGATCAGCCCGCACGCGGTGGTGGCGGCCGACGCCGTCATCGGCGAGAACGTCGTGATCGGGCACCTGACGGTGATCTCGTCCCTTTGCCGGGTCGGCGACAACGTGGTGGTCGGCTCGACCTGCAACGTCGGGCATCACTGCCAGCTGCAGGCGCACGCCTTCCTCGCCGGCCACGCGGTGCTGGCCGGCTCGGTCGTCGTCGGCGAACGGGCCTTCGTCGGCGCCGGCGCGGTCATCCGCGACAACCTCGCCATCGGCGCCGGCAGCATCGTCGGCGCCGGCGCGGTCATCCTCGACAACGTCGAGCCCGACTCGGTCCACGTTGCCGAGCGGGCGAGACGCCTGCCGATACCGGCAGGCCAGGTGCGTCTCTAGCGCGGCGGCGTGCTCGGCCAGTACGGCGGCACGTAGGTCGCCGGCGGAGGCGGCGCGTTGGGCGGCGGAATGGCGGCATCGGCCGGCGGCCGCGCATTCGGCTGTGGAACCACCGCATCGGCCGGCGGCGGCGCGTTCGGTGGCGGAATCGCGGCATTGGCGGGCGGGGCGACCGGGCCGCGCGGCCGCGCAGGCTGCACCTGCCCGGCCTCGGCGTAGCGACTCGTCACCGGCACCTTGTGGCCGCGCGCGTACATGCACGCGTAGTAGGCGCCGTCGTAGCGCCGCTGGGCGGCGACGTACGAACCCTCGGACGCTCCCAGGCCGGCCATGGCGCCGGTGAGCAGGCCGATGCCGGCGCCGACTGCCGCGGCTTCCGAGCTGCCGCCGAGCGCCGCGCCAGCGGCGGCGCCGACGGCGGTGCCGGCCACCGCACTGGCGGCGGCGCTTTCCTGCGCCGCTTCATTGGCGCTGCGGCTGCCGATCTGCGCGGTGGCGAACTGCCGGCATGCCGAATCGTCGATCTGGAACTGCTCGAAGCTCAGCCGCGATCCCGGCAGCGCCTGCAGGCTCGGTCCGGGGGGCGGCAGGACCACACAGCCCGCCAGCGTCAGCATGGCCGCCAGCGCAGTCACCGCGAGAACTCGTTTCATCGCGCTCTTTCCTCACTGCGCAACGGGCTGCGGCGGCACGCGTCGCCATCCGCCCGGGCACTCCTGGACGTACGGGAAGTAGGCCTTCGCTTCGGCGCACCAGTACCACCACACCGGCGCAGCCGGCTCCGCCGGCGGATCGCGCTCGATGAACACCGGTGCCGGTGCGGGGCCGCTCGGCACCCATACGCCCGGACCCCACCCGCCGCCCGCCCAGACCCCCGGCCCCCACCAGGCGCCGGGCCATGGGCCTGGGTCCCACCAGGTCGCGCGCCAGCCGACCGGGCCCCACCAGCCGCCGCGCCAGGCCGGACCCCACCAGCCGCCATGCCACACGCCCGGACCCCGCCAGACGCCGGGTCCCCACCACACGGCGGGCCCGTGAACACGGACGCTGCCGCCGGGACGCGGTGCGACATGGCGGGGACCGCCGTGCGAGGAAGGCCCGCCGCGGAACGAGCCGCCGGCCGGCGGCGCACCCTGAAAGGATCCA
Source organism: Burkholderiales bacterium (assembly GCA_016716275.1). Taxonomy (GTDB): domain Bacteria; phylum Pseudomonadota; class Gammaproteobacteria; order Burkholderiales; family Burkholderiaceae_F; genus JADJWR01. The sequence goes on from JADJWR010000002.1 coordinate 88,528, forward strand.
CCCGGGCCGCGCGGCGCCTGCGCAGCGGCGACGGGGCTGACTGAGTACAGCGCCAAGGTTGCCGAGGCTGCCGCGGCGAACAGGGCCAGCGCTTTCATCGGGGTCACCTTCCTGCGGCTGGCGACCGCATCGGGATCCGGTGCGGTCGTCGGCGAATCGATTGTTGGACGACCGAAAGGCGGTCGCAACCTGCAAGGTGTAACGGCTGATGTCCGGCGCCGGCTGACGCTTGACCTGCGTCAGCCGGCACGCCGGATTGCGCTGCCCGCGAGGACCGGCGGACGGCGACGGGCGGGAGCGCAGCCGGCGCACGGCGGGCGCATCGGCGCTAGGCTTGCGCGAAACCGATGACGCCGACTGCGCGCGAGAGCGCGCGCGGCGGCGCACACGAGGAGCGAACGATGTCAGAGATCCTGCGCGAAGCAGCGCTCGAGTACCACCGCAAGCCGACGCCGGGCAAGATTTCCGTCGTGCCGACCAAGGCGATGGTGACGCAGCGCGACCTGTCGCTCGCCTACTCGCCCGGCGTGGCCGAAGCGTGCAACGCGATCGCCGCCGACCCGCGCGAGGCCGGCAACCTGACGTCGCGCGGCAACCTGGTCGCGGTGGTCACCAACGGCACCGCCGTGCTCGGGCTGGGCAACATCGGCCCGCTGGCCGGCAAGCCGGTGATGGAGGGCAAGGGCTGCCTGTTCAAGAAGTTCGCCGGCATCGACGTGTTCGACATCGAGCTGGACGAACACGATCCCGACAAGCTGGTCGACATCATCGCCGCGCTGGAGCCGACCTTCGGCGGCATCAACCTGGAGGACATCAAGGCGCCCGAGTGCTTCTACATCGAGCGGAAGCTTCGCGAGCGGATGAAGATCCCGGTGTTCCACGACGACCAGCACGGCACGGCGATCGTCGCCGCGGCGGCGATCCTCAACGGCCTGCGCTACGTCGGCAAGGACATCGGAGCCGCGAAGCTGGTCTGCTCGGGCGCCGGCGCGGCGGCGATCGCCTGCCTCGACCTGCTGGTGAGCCTCGGCCTGCGGCGCGAGAACGCGCTGGTCGCCGACTCCAAGGGGGTGCTGCACGCCGGCCGCGAGGGGCTCGACGAGAGCAAGAAGCGCTACGCGCGCGAGACCGCCGCCCGCACGCTCGCCGACGCGATGCCCGGCGCCGACATCTTCATGGGCCTGTCCGGCCCCGGCGTGCTGACGCCGGCGATGGTCAAGCAGATGGCGGCACAGCCGATCATCCTGGCGATGGCCAACCCGACGCCGGAGATCATGCCGGAGGAGGCACTCGCTGCCCGGCCCGACGCGATCATCGGCACCGGCCGCTCCGACTACCCGAACCAGGTCAACAATGTCCTGTGCTTCCCGTTCATCTTCCGCGGCGCGCTGGACGTCGGTGCGACGACGATCAACGAGTCGATGAAGCTGGCCGCGGTGCGGGCGATCGCCGAGCTGACCCACGCCGAGATTCCCGACGTGGTGGCCAGCGCCTATGGCGCCGATGGCCTGCGCTTCGGCCCCGAGTACCTGCTGCCGAAGCCGTTCGACCCGCGGCTGATCGAGCGCATCGCACCGGCGGTGGCGGCCGCGGCGATGGAAAGCGGCGTGGCCACGCGGCCGCTGGCCGACATGAACGCCTACCGTGCCCGGCTGCGCAGCTTCGTCTACCAGTCCGGCGCGGCGATGGAGCCGGTGTTCGACGCGGCGCGCCGCAACCCGAAGCGGCTGATCTACGCCGAGGGCGAGGAGGAGCGGGTGCTGCGCGCGGTGCAGGTGGTGGTCGACGAGGGGCTGGCGAAGCCGATCCTGATCGGCCGCCCCGACGTGATCGCCATGCGCATCGACCGCTACGGCCTGCGCCTGAAGCCGGGCGTCGACGTCGAGATCGTCAACCCGCACGACGACCCGCGCTACAAGGAGACCTGGTCGGGCTACCAGCGCATCGCCAAGCGCAAGGGGGTGACGCGCAGCCTGGCGCAGACGGAGGTGCGCACCCGCACGACGCTGATCGGCGCCATGCTGGTGGAGATGGGCGAGGCCGACGCGATGCTGTGCGGCACCGTCGGCACCTATGCCGACCACCTGAAGTACGTGCGCAACGTGATCGGCCCGCGCCCCGGCGTCAGCACGCTGGCGGCGATGCAGATGCTGTTGCTGCCGGAGCGGCAGCTTTTCATCTGCGACACGCACGTCAACCTCGACCCGACCGCCGAGCAGATCGCCGAGATGACGATGCTGGCCGCCGAGGAGGTGCGCCGCTTCGGCATGGAGCCGGCGGTGGCGCTGCTGTCGCACTCGAACTTCGGCGCCTCGGAGGCGCCGAGCGCGCAGAAGATGCGCGATGCGCTGCAGATCATCCGCGCCCACGCGCCGGACTTTCCGGTCGACGGCGAGATGCAGGGCGACGCCGCGCTGTCGCAGGAAGTGCTGGCCGAGCTGATCCCGGAGTCGGAGCTGACGCGCGAGGCCAATTTGCTGGTGATGCCGAACATGGATGCCGCCAACATCACCTACAACGTGGTGCGCACGGTCTCCGGCCACGGCATCACGGTCGGCGCGATCCTGCTCGGCGCGGCGAAGCCGGTGCACATCCTGACGCCGGCGGCCACCGTGCGGCGGATCGTCAATATGAGCGCGCTGGCGGTGGTCGACGCCGTCAGCGCTTCGTGACGCGAAGCGCCGTCACTGGCGGGCGCCGAACGTTGCCTGCGGGTCGAGCGGGTAGATCGGCCGGCGCAGCTTGTCGAAGCGGAACAGGCCGTAATCGGAGCTGCACACGCCGCGGCTGTCGCACTCGACCAGGCCGGCGGCGATCGGCACGAAGGTCGGCCGGCAGTACATGCGCGACTTCAGCAGCAGGAAGTCGAACCCGCGCGGCTCGACGCCGACGCTGTCGAACACCGCCAGATCGAGCGGTTCCATCGGCCGCTCGCTGACCACCGCGGTGAACGCCTGGTGCTCGAGCACCGCCGTGCGACCCATGGTCCAGGTCTCGCCGGTGTAGATCGGCCCGCTGATGCGGAAGCGGCCATCGCCGAGCGAGCGCACGGTGACCTCGCACGCGAGCGGCGCCGCCTGCGGCACCGGCAGCCCCTGCCGCACCTTGTTGCCGAGTCCGACCCGGATCCGCGCGCCGACGCCGGCGGCGAAGGCCTGCGCCACCGTCTGCGCGTCGGCGAGCGGGCCGACGCCGGTGCCGCCCATGCCCTGGCGCAGGCATTCCTCGAGCAGCGCGGTCGTGTCGCAGGTGCCGCCGCTCATCACGTTGTCGCCGTGGTCGAGCAGCAGTACGGGCCTGCCCGGCTGGCGCATCGAACGGGCGCGGGCGACGCTATCGGCCAGCGGCTCCGAGCGGTAGACGAAGCCGTCGCGCTGCTGCCAGGCCAGTCGCGCCAGTTCGTCGGCGGCGCGCTGCGCCTCGCCGCGGCTGCGGCCGACAGTGACGATGGCCAGCCCGGCATCGCGGATGTCGGCCAGCGAGAAGCCGGCGAACACGGTCGCCGCCAGCAGGCCGTCGGCTTCCATCTGCCGAGCCCGCTGCACCGTCCGCTGCATCGCGCCCTCGCCGGTGGCGCTGCGCAGCGTGTGCGACAGCAGCGGCGGCTGCGCCCACGCCACCTGCGGCCGCGTGCCGCCGTCGAGCCAGTCGAACAGCAGCTTCGCGGCGTGCGCGCCGGTCTCGTGCATGTCGACGTGCGGGTAGGTCTTGAAGCCGACCATCACATCGGCGGCGTCGACCATTGCCTGCGTGATGTTGCCGTGCAGGTCGAGCGCCACCGCCAGCGGCACCTCGGGCGCCACCGCGCGGATCCGGCGCAGCAGTTCGCCCTCGCCGTCGTCCACCCCCTCGGCGACCATCGCGCCGTGCAGGTCGAGCGCCACCGCGTCGCATCCCGCGCGCACCGCCGCGACGATGCTGCCGGCCAGCTGCTCGTAGGCGGCGCGCTCGACGATGCCGCTCGGATAGGCGGTGGCGTTGACCGCCACCGTGATCTCGTCGCCGCGCGCTGCCGCCGCGTCGATGAAAGCGCCGAGCGCGGTGCGGGTGCCGCGCGCCGCTGCCAGCGCCGCGGCGCCGAAGGTCGGGCCGTCGGGGCCGAACGAGGCGAGCGGCGTGGCGACCGGCGAAAAGGTGTTGGTCTCGTGATTGAGCCGGGCGGTGACGATCTTCACTTCAGTCCGCGCCCTCCGCCCGCCGCAGCACGACGCCGGGCCGCCTGCCGGTGGGCTGTCCGTCGCGCCACACCGCCACGCCGTTGACGTAGACCGCGTCGATGCCGGCCGCCGGCTGCTTCGGCCGGGCGAAGGTGGCGGTGTCGCGGATCCGGTCGGGATCGAAGATCACCAGGTCGGCCGCCGCGCCGGGGGCGATGACGCCGCGGCCGGCCAGCCCGAAGCGCGCCGCCGGCAGGCCGGTCATCTTGTGGATCGCCGTCTCGAGCGAGAACAGGCCGCGGCTGCGCGCGTAGTGGCCGAGCACGCGCGGGAACGCGCCCCACAGCCGCGGATGCGGGAACACGTCGTGCGGCAGCCCGTCGGAGCCGATCATCGTCTCCGGGTAGGCGAGGATGCGCTCGACGTCGGCTTCGTCCATCGCGAAGTAGATCGCGCCGGCCGGCTGCAGTTCGGCGATCAGCGCATCGATCGACGTGTCGCGCTCGGCGGCCAGTTCGTCGAGGTAGCGCCCAGCCGCCTCGGGCCGCGACTTCGACCACGCCACCAGCGTGCGGCCTGCCTGCGCCACCGAGTCGGCGCGCAGCACGGTCGACGAGGCGGGATACGGGTAGCAGTCCAGACACACGTCGGTGTCGATGCGGGCGTCGTCGAGCAGGGCGAGAGTCTCGCGCGAGCGGCCGAAGTTGGCCTTGCCCACCACCTTGTGGTGCGAGATCACCTGGCGCACGCCCAGCGCGCGGGCGACCGACATCGCCTCGGTCATCGACTCGAGCACCCGTGCGCCCTCGTCGCGGATGTGCGAGGCGATCAGCGCGCCGGTGCCGGCCAGCGGCGCGCAGACCTGGCGGATCTCATCGGCCGTGGCCGCTGCCGCCGGCGCGTAGAAGGTGCCGGTGGACACGCCGATCGCGCCGGCCGCCAGCGCCTCCTCGACCAGCGTCCGCATCCGCGCGATCTCGCCCGCGTCGGCCGGCCGCCCGAGGTCGGCCATCGTCACCACGCGCAGCGTGGTGTGGCCGACCAGGGCGGCGCAGTTCACCGCTGCCGGCTCGATGGCCAGGCGCGCGAAGTAATCGGCGAACGAGTCGAAGCGCTGCGCCTCGCCGTCGGCCACCAGGTTGATCGGCGGCACTGCCGGCCGGTCGCCGAGCGGCGCCAGGCTGATGCCGCAGTTGCCGACCACCACCGTCGTCACGCCCTGGCTCGCCTTCGGTGCCATCGACGGATCGGCGAGCAGCAGCCGGTCGTCGTGCGTGTGCACGTCGATGAAACCGGGCGCGACCGCTCGGCCCCGCAGGTCGACCGTCGTTGCGGCGTCGTCGGCCTCCAGGCTGCCGACGGCGGCGATGACGCCGCCGGACAGGGCGATGTCGCCGTGGTGGCGGGCGGCTCCGGTGCCGTCGAAGATCACTGCATTACGCAGCAGCAGGTCGAATGCGCAGGACATGTGCCGATGCTTTGCCGTGGTGCGTCGATCCGTGTAGTCTGTTCCATTGTGGTGCGGTCGACAAACGCGGCTCCCATGACCGCGGCTCCCGACAAGGAGAAATCGCAGCACGGCAGTTCATAGCTGGGAGACAACGCGCCTGATCGCGGTTGGCCGGCGGCTCCGTGCCGGCAGGAACGGCTCTTGCTAGTTCCTGCTGGACGTGCAGTCGCCGCACGGCATCGGCGCGATTTTTCATTTTCAGGAGGAAGCATGAAGAGGAGTCTTTCCATCGGCTGGCGCAGTGCAGCCCTGGCCGTCGCGCTGGCGGCCAGCGTCGCCTTCACCGGGCCGGCTGCGGCGCAGGGCAAGGTGCTGAAGTTCGTGCCGGAGGCGGACCTGCGCAGCCTGGATCCGATCTGGACCACGGCCTACATCACGCGCAACCACGGCTACATGGTCTACGACGTGCTGTTCGCCACCGACGCGAATTTCAAGATCCAGCCGCAGATGGTGGACAAGTGGGAGGTCAGCAAGGACAACCTGACCTACACCTTCACGCTGCGCGACGGGCTGAAGTTCCACGACGGGGCGCCGGTCCGCGCGGCCGACTGCATCGCCTCGGTCGAGCGCTGGGCCAAGCGCGACGTGTTCGGCCAGAAGCTCGCCGAGATGACCGAGTCGTGGACGGCGGTCAACGACAAGACCTTCCGCCTGAAGCTGAAGAAGCCGTTCCCGTACGTGCTCGAGGCGCTCGGCAAGCCGTCGTCTAACGTGCCGTTCATCATGCCCGAGCGCATCGCCAAGACCGACGCCTTCACGCAGGTCACCGACCCGACCGGCTCCGGCCCGTTCAAGATGGTCAAGGAGCAGTGGGTGCCGGGCAACAAGGTCGTCTACGTCAAGAACACCGACTACGTGCCGCGCAAGGAGGCGCCGTCGTGGGGCGCCGGCGGCAAGGTGGTCAAGGTCGACCGCGTCGAGTGGATCTACATCCCGGATGCGGCCACCGCCGCCGCCGCGCTCAACGGCGGCGAGGTCGACTGGTGGCAGCAGGTGCCGACCGACCTGGTCGCGGTGGTCGCGCGCAACAAGGAAATCAAGGTCGAGAGCGTCGACCCGCTCGGCTCGATCGGCCTGCTGCGCTTCAACCACCTGCAGCCGCCCTTCAACAACCAGAAGATGCGGCAGGCGGTGCTGGCCGTGGTGAGCCAGGCCGACTACGCGATCGCGGTGGCCGGCGACCCGAAGAACGGCAAGCCCTGCCCGTCGTACTTCACCTGCGGCACGCCGATGGCCAACACCGCCGGCGCCGAGGCGTTGACCGGCAAGCGCGACTTCGACCGGGCGAAGGCCCTGGTCAAGGAGGCCGGCTACAAGGGCGAGAAGGTCATCCTGATGACCGCCACCGACCAGCCGATCGTCCATGCGCAGGCGCTGGTGACGCAGGAACTGCTGAAGAAGATCGGCCTGAACGTCGAGCTGGCGGCCAGCGACTGGGGCACGCTGATCACCCGCCGCTCGTCGAAGGAGCCGGTGGACAAGGGCGGCTGGAGCGTCTTCCACACCTGGTTCGTCGGTCCGGACATCACCACGCCGGCGCTGAACTCGCCGCTGCGCGGCGCCGGCGAGAAGTCGTGGTTCGGCTGGCCGACCGACGCCAAGCTCGAGGAGCTGCGCGACGCCTGGTTCAACGCGCCGACGCTGGCCGAGCAGAAGAAGGTCGCCGAGGAAATGCAGAAGCGGGCGTTCGAGACGGTGCCGTACGTGCCGACGGCGCAGTTCATCATCCCGACCGCCTTCCGTTCCAACCTTTCGGGCGTGATCGTCTCGCCGGTGACGTTCCTCTGGAACGTGGAGAAGAAGTAAGAAGACGCCGTAAAGCTACTGCGCGGCCCGATCTTGCGCCTTTGCTGCTCGCCGTACACAAGTACGGCTCCGCTGCTCGGCGCAACCTCGGGCCGCTCGCTACGCTTTCCGGCATCTTCTTAGCGCCTTGGCGCGCATAGCGCGCCGGCGCTGGCTGCACCTCCGATGTTCCGTTACACGATCAAGCGACTGCTCGCCACCATTCCCGTCATGGGGGTGGTGGCGCTGTTCGTCTTCTCGCTGCTGTACATCAGTCCCGGCGATCCGGCGGCGGTGATCGCCGGCGACATCGCCACCGAGGAGGACATCGCGCGCATCCGGGCCCAGCTCGGGCTCGACCAGCCCTACTTCGTGCGCTTCGGCGGCTGGCTGATGGACCTCGCGCGCGGCGACCTCGGCACCTCGATCTTCACCAAGCTGCCGGTGGCGACGCTGATCGGCCAGCGGATCGAGCCGACACTGGCGCTGACTGTCTGCACGCTGATCGTCGCCGTCGGCCTGGCGGTGCCGCTGGGCGTGCTCGCCGCGGCGCGCGCCGGCGGCTGGATCGATCGGGCGGTGATGGCGCTGTCGGTGCTCGGCTTCTCGGTGCCGGTGTTCGTCATCGCCTACGGGCTGATCTTCCTGTTCGCCGTCTGGCTCGACTGGCTGCCGGTGCAGGGCTACCGCAGCCTCAGCGAGGGTTTCGGGCCGTTCATCAGCCACATGGTCCTGCCGAGCGTGGCGCTCGGCGTCGTCTACATGGCGCTGATCGCCCGCATCACGCGGGCGACCATGCTCGACGTGCTGGCGCAGGACTACGTGCGCACCGCCACTGCCAAGGGCCTGGCGCCGGGCACGGTGCTGGTCCGCCACGCGCTGAAGAACGCCGCGGTGCCGATCGTCACCGTGATCGGCATCGGCGTGGCGCTGCTGATCGGCGGCGTGGTCGTCACCGAGACGGTGTTCGCCATTCCCGGCCTCGGCCGGCTGACCGTCGACGCGATCCTGCGCCGCGACTACCCGATCATCCAGGGCGTGACGCTGCTGTTCTCGGCGATCTACGTGCTGGTCAACCTGCTGGTTGATCTCAGCTACTCGCTGTTCGACCCGCGGATCCGCTACTGAGATGTCGGCCGCTGTCGCGATCGCCGCGCCGAAGTCGGTCTCGCCGACCGTGCAGTGGTTCAGGGACGCGCTGCGCCGGCATCCGACGGCGATCGCCGGCGCGATCGTGCTGCTGCTGATGACCCTGGTGGCGATCTTCGCCGCCTGGCTCGGCACCGTCGACCCGCAGGCGCTGTCGCCGATCCGCCGCCTGCGGCCGGTCGGCGCCGAGCACTGGTTCGGCACCGACATGCTCGGCCGCGACGTCTACAGCCGGGTCATCTACGGCACGCGCGTGTCGCTGACGGTGGGCCTGGCGGTGGCGGTGCTGGCGACATCGATCGGCCTCGCGATCGGCCTGGTCACCGGCTACCTGCGCTGGCTGGACGCGGTGATGATGCGCGTGATGGACGGGCTGATGTCGATCCCGTCGGTGCTGCTCGCCATCGCGCTGATCTCGCTGACCCGCGCCAGTCTGGAGAACGTGATCATCGCGATCGCCATCACCGAGGTGCCGCGGGTGGTGCGGCTGGTGCGCTCGCTGGTGCTCACCCTGCGCGAGCAGCCGTACGTCGAGGCGGCGATCGCCTCCGGCACGCGGCTGCCGGCGATCCTGCTGCGGCACATCCTGCCCAACACCGTGGCGCCGCTGCTGGTGCAGGCAACCTATATCTGCGCCTCGGCGATGATCACCGAGGCGATCCTGTCCTTCGTCGGCGCCGGCACACCGCCGAACATCCCGAGCTGGGGCAACATCATGGCCGAGGCGAGGAGCCTGATCCAGGTGGCGCCGACCATCCTGCTTTTCCCCGGCATCTTCCTGTCGCTCACCGTGCTGTCGGTCAACCTGCTCGGCGACGGGCTCAGGGATGCCCTCGACCCGCGGCTGGCGAGGCGGATGTGATGGCGACCGCCAACGGCACCCCGCTGCTGCGCGTCGAGAACCTGAAGACGCACTTCCACACCCGCGACGGCATCGTGCGCGCGGTCGACGGGGTGTCCTTCGACGTGATGCCGGGCGAGACGCTGGCGATCGTCGGCGAATCCGGCTGCGGCAAGAGCGTCACTTCGATGTCGATCCTGCGCCTGCTGCCGATGCCGCCGGCGCGCATCGCCGACGGCCGCATCGAGTTCGACGGGCGCAACCTACTCGAGCTTTCCGAGCCCGAGATGCGCAAGGTGCGCGGCAACGCCATCTCGATGATCTTCCAGGAGCCGATGACCTCGCTCAATCCGGTGCTGACCGTCGGCCGGCAGATCGCCGAGGCGCTGGTGCTGCACCGGGGCATGTCGCAGAAGGAAGCGATGGCGCGTGCCGTCGAGATGCTGCGCAAGGTGCACATGCCGGAAGCCGAGCGGCGCGTCACCCAGTACCCGCACGAGCTGTCGGGCGGCATGCGGCAGCGGGTGATGATCGCGATGGCGCTGGCCTGCGGTCCGCGGCTGCTGATCGCCGACGAGCCGACCACCGCGCTCGACGTCACCATCCAGGCGCAGATCCTGGAACTGATGCGCGAGCTGCACCGCGAAACCGGCGCGGCGATCATCCTGATCACCCACGACCTCGGCGTGGTGGCCGAGATGGCGCAGCGGGTGGTGGTGATGTACGCCGGCCGCAAGGTCGAGGAGGCGCCGATCGAGGAGCTGTTCGCCTCGCCTCGCCATCCGTATACGCGCGGGCTGCTCGGCTCGATGCCGCACCTCGGCGACTCGGTCAACGAGACCGGCAAGCGGCTGGTCGAGATCCCCGGCATGGTGCCGTCGTTGAGGGATCCGGCGCCGGGGTGCCTGTTCGCGCCGCGCTGCCCGAATGCCGGCGAGCGCTGTTCGCGCGAGGCGCCGCCGCTCGAAGTCCACGCGCCCGGCCACGTCGCCGCGTGCTGGCACCCGGTCGCCGCGCCGGCATCGGCGCGCGGCGCGGAGGCGCTCGCATGAAGCCGCCGCAGGCGCCGGGCGACCTGCTGCTCGAGGTGCGCGACCTCGTCAAGCACTACCCGACGCAGGCCGGCTGGTTCGGCGGCGTCGGTGCCAAGGTGCACGCGGTCGACGGCGTCAGCTTCTCGATCGCCGGCGGCGAGACGCTCGGCCTGGTCGGCGAATCCGGCTGCGGCAAGTCGACCACCGGCAAGCTGATCCTGCGCCTGCAGGAACCGACCGCCGGCAGCATCCTCTGGCGCGGCCGCGACATCAGCCGGCTCAGCCAGGCCGAGATGCGGCCGGTGCGGCGCGAGCTGCAGGCGGTGTTCCAGGACCCGTACTCGTCGCTGAACCCGCGCATCCGCGCCGTCGACATCGTCGCCGAGCCGCTGCGCAACTTCGAGGACATGTCGTCGGCCACCGCGGGCGACCGGATGGCGCAGCTGTTCGAGCGGGTCGGCCTGCGCGCCGACCAGATGGTCAAGTACCCGTTCGAGTTCTCCGGCGGCCAGCGGCAGCGGCTCGGCATCGCCCGCGCGCTGTCGGTGCAGCCGAAGCTGATCGTCTGCGACGAGCCGGTCTCGGCGCTCGACGTCTCGGTGCAGGCGCAGGTGATCAACCTGCTGATGGACCTGCAGCAGGAGATGCACCTGTCCTACCTCTTCGTCGCGCACGACCTGGCGGTGGTCGAGCACATCAGCCACCGGGTGGCGGTGATGTACCTCGGCAAGATCGTCGAGATCGCGAGCAAGCAAGCGATCTTCACCCGCCCGCAGCACCCCTACACCGAGGCGCTGCTCGAGGCGGTGCCGGTGCCGAACCCGCAGGTGCGAAAGAAGCGGCGCGTGCTCACCGGCGACGTGCCGAGCCCGATCAACCCGCCGCCGGGATGCCGTTTCCACACGCGCTGCCCGTATGTCGAGGAGCGCTGCAGGCGCGAGGAGCCGCCGCTGCAGCAGGTGTCGGCCGGACAGTGGGTGGCCTGCCATCTGCGCCAGCCGGTGCAGCAGCCGGCGACGGCACGGGCCACGGCATGAAGGCCGAGGCGCAGGCGATCCGCAACGCGCAGGCGGCGCCGCCGGGCGAGCCGTACGGCGCGCAGCGCGCGGCGGTAATGAGCCGCGAGCGCTTCGATGCCGCGCTGGCGGAGATCGCGAGCTGGCCCGGCTATGCGGCGACGTCGCTGCACCGGCTCGATGCGCTCGCCGCGCGGCTGGGAGTCGCCGCGCTCTGGTACAAGGACGAGCGCAGCCGCTTCGGCCTGGGCAGCTTCAAGGCGCTCGGCGGCGCCTATGCGGTGGCCAACGTGCTGCGCGGCAAGGTGATGGCGGCGTGCGGGCTGGCGAACGTCACCTCGCAGCAGCTGCTGTCCGGCGCGTTTGCCGAGATCGTGCGCGGCGCGACCGTCACCTGCGCCACCGACGGCAACCACGGGCGCTCGGTGGCCTGGGGTGCGCAGTTGTTCGGCTGCCGCTGTGTCATCTTCGTGCACGAGCACGTGAGCCAGGGCCGACGCGAGGCGATCGCCCGTTACGGCGCCGAGGTGCGCGAGGTCAAGGGCAACTACGACGACGCGGTGCGCCACGCCGCGGCGACCGCGCAGGCCAGCGGCTGGACCGTGGTCTCCGACACCTCGTATCCCGGCTACCGCGACATCCCGCTCGACGTGATGCACGGCTACGGCGTGATGGCCGCCGAGGTCGCCGACCAGCTGGACGGCCGGCCGCCGACGCACGTGTTCGTGCAGGCAGGCGTCGGCGCGCTGGCGGCCGCGGTGTGCGCCAGCTTCTGGCTGCGCTGGGCCGAGCGCCGGCCGCGCTTCGTCGTCGTCGAGCCGCTGCACGCCGACTGCGTCTATCGCAGCCTGGCGGCCGGGCGGCCGGTGGTGGTCGAAGGCAGCCTCGATACGGTGATGGCGGGGCTCGCCTGCGGCGAAGTGTCGGAACTGGCCTGGGAGATCCTGCGCGGCGGCGCCAGCGCGGCGGTGCGGCTCGACGACGCCTACGCGCTCGAGGCGATGAAGGTGCTCGCCGCGCCGGCGGCCGGCGATCCGCCGATCGTCGCCGGCGAGACCGGCGGCGCCGGCCTCGGTGCGCTGCTCGCCGCGCGGGACTATCCTGAAATGCGCGCCACGCTGGCCCTCGACGCCGACTCGCGTGTGCTGCTGCTCGGCAGCGAGGGCGACACCGATCCGGCGATCTATCGCCGGGTGGTCGGACGCAGCGCGCAGGAGGTGCTGGCATGAAGGTCGAGCAACTGCGGATCAACGAGGCGCGGCTGATGGCGCGCCTGGACGAACTGGCCGCCATCGGTGCCACCGCCGACGGCTCCTGCTGCCGCTTGGCGCTGACCGACGAGGACAAGGCCGGCCGCGACCTGGTCGTCGGCTGGATGAAGGCGCTGGGCCTGGAGGTGCGCGTCGATCCGATCGGCAACATCTTCGGCCTGCGCCGCGGCACCGAGGACGTCGACCCGGTGATGACCGGCTCGCACATCGACACCGTGCGCACCGGCGGCCGCTACGACGGCAATCTCGGCGTACTCGGCGCGCTGGAAGTGATGCAGGTGCTCAACGAGGCCGGCATCGCCACCCGCCGGCCGCTGGCGGTCGGCGTGTTCACCGACGAGGAAGGCGCGCGCTTCCAGCCGGACATGCTCGGCTCGCTGGTCTACGCCGGCGGACTGCCGCTGGCGCAGGCCTACGAGACGGTCGGCATCGACGGCAAGATGCTGAAGGACGAGTTGGCGCGCATCGGCTACCTCGGCGAGGCGCCGCTGCCGCTCGCGCGGCCGCACGCCTTCGTCGAACTGCACATCGAGCAGGGGCCGGTGCTCGATGCCGAGGGCCTCACCATCGGCGCGGTGGAGAACCTGCAGGGCATCTCGTGGCAGGAGGTGTCGATCGCCGGCCAGAGCAACCACGCCGGCACCACGCCGATGCGGCTGCGCCACGACGCCGGCTTCTGCGCCGCCGCGATCGGCCACTACATGCGGCACCTGGCGCGCGAGCTGGGCGGCAGCCAGGTGGCGACGATGGGATCGGTCACGCTGCATCCGGGACTGATCAACGTGATCGCCGCCCGCGCCGAGGTGACGGTCGACCTGCGCAACACCGACGAGGCGCTGCTGCAGGAGGCCGAGCAGCGCTTCGCGCTGTTCCTGGCGCAGCTGGCCGCCGAAGAGGGGGTGCGGATCGAGACGCGCACGCTCGCCCGCTTCGCGCCGGTGACCTTCGACAAAGGTGTCGCCGACCTCGTCGCGCGCACGGCGGGCAAGCTCGGCCACTCGTGCCGGCCGATGACCTCCGGCGCCGGCCACGACGCGCAGATGATGGCGCGCATCTGCCCCACCGCGATGATCTTCGTGCCGTCGGTCAAGGGCATCAGCCACAACCCCGCCGAGCACACCGAGCCCGCGCACCTGGCCGCCGGCGCCGACGTGCTGCTGCACACCCTGCTGGAGCTGGCGGGCTGAGGAAGTGGAGCGCCGACGAAGCGCGCCGTCGCCCCGGCGCAGGCCGGGGCCCAAGTCCATCGCCGAAAATTGGGTCCCGGCCTGCGCCGGGACGACGGGTCCAGCGAGCACTCGGGTGACCTGAAGAGGATCAGATGCCCCGCATCATCACCGTAGGCGCCGCGCAGCTCGGCCCGATCGCCCGGGCCGACACGCGTGCCCAGGTCGTCGACCGCATGCTGGCGCTGATGAACGAAGCCAAGCGGCACGGCTGCGACCTGGTCGTGTTCCCGGAGCTCGCCCTGACTACCTTCTTCCCGCGCTGGTACCTGCCGGAGCAGCGGGAGGTCGACGACTTCTTCGAGCACGAGATGCCGGGTGCCGAGACGCAGCGGCTGTTCGACGCCGCACGCTGGCTTGGCGTCGGCTTCTGCCTCGGCTACGCCGAACTGGTTGAGCAAGCCGGACGCACGCGCCGCTTCAACACCGCGATCACCGTCGACAAGGGCGGCCGCATCGTCGGCAAGTACCGCAAGATCCACCTGCCGGGCCACGCCGAGCACGAGCCGTGGCGCCGCTTCCAGCACCTGGAGAAGCGCTACTTCGAGGTCGGCGACCTCGGCTTTCCCGCCTTCCGCGCCAGCTTCGGCGACGGCCGCGACGGCATCCTGGGCATGGCGATCTGCAACGACCGCCGCTGGCCGGAGACCTACCGCATCCTCGGCCTGCAGGCGGTCGAGATGATCCTGATCGGCTACAACACGCCGGTGCACAACCCGCCGGCGCCCAGCCACGACGCGCTCTCGCACTTCCACAACGAACTGGTGATGCAGTCGGGTGCCTACCAGAACGGCACCTGGGTGGTCGGCGTGGCCAAGGCCGGCAACGAGGAGGGTGTGGAGCAGATCGGCAACTCGATCATCGTCGCGCCGAGCGGCGAGATCGTCGCCGCCTGCACCACCACCGGCGACGAGCTGGCGATCGCCCGCTGCGACCTGGATCTGTGTGCCAGCTACAAGAACACCACCTTCAACTTCGCCCGCCACCGCGAGCCCGAGCAGTACCGGATGATCGTCGAGCGCAAGGGAGCGGTGCCGCCGCAGTAGCGGGCCTGCCGGTTCGGCGACGTGCCGGGGCGGCAGTTGCCTGCCTCGAGCGACAGCCTGGTGGTGGTCGCCGTCGTTGCCGGCGTGACTGCAGTTGGCAACTGCTGGCCATGAACTGTCATAGGTGGTTCAATGCAAGGTACGACTTGAGCGGACATTCGTCGGCGCCGACTAATGTCGGTTAAGGTCTTCCCTGTTTCCGGCTGGCTTGAAGCGCTTCCCAGAACTGGCGCGGTGAGACGATGGTGAGCCCCTCGACCGCCCGGAGCTTCAGGAGCGCCGCGTCTCCGGTGACGAAGAGCTGTACCCGGCCCTCGCATGCCTCGCCGAGGACCCGTGCGTCGCCGGCGTCGACACTTGCGACCGCCGGCTTTGCTGCTTCGACGACAGCCACGGCCTCGCCGGCCACGAATTCCACAATCTCGGACGAACGTGCAGCGGGCAATTTGATCTTGTCGCGCAGCGCCCTGCGCAGTTCGCTCAGGACGTTCCGTCCGACGACGAGGTCGTGCTCCAGCAGAACCAGCTCGAGCAGATCGGCGCAAAGGCCCCTTGAAGCAAACGCGCTGACGAGTACATTCGTGTCAAGAAATACCCTCACGAAAGCGCCCGGAAGACGTCCTCGTCGGTCACCAGCCCTTGCGCTTCGGCGAACGGGAGCGTCGTCCTCCGCAGCTCGCGAAAACGCGCAACGGTGACCTGGCGTCGGAGCGCCTCCCGCGCGATCTCACTCTTGGTGCGCCCGGAGGTCTTGGCGATCCGGTCCAGCGCCTTCTCGAGTTTCGCATCGAGACGAATAGTCAGTGTCGTCATAGCGGGTCAGCCAACATGTAAGACATTGTCGCACAGATGATCGGGCAGCGGTTGGTCGCCATGCTACGGCCGGCCAAGAAGAACGGTCTCGCCTGCCCCGACAGGCTTGCGGATCAGCGTTTGCGTTGCGCGGCCTCCACGCTTGTCAGCGAGGTCGCCAGCGGATTCCTGGACGCCCGGCTGCTGCAGGCCTCGACGTCAGCAGCGGGTCGGGTCCGACTGTCGGTCTCGTGCCCTTGGACAGCCGCAGCCGGTCCGAAGCGGCCGGTTGACCGCCTCGGCGGGAACGGCGGCCGCGGGCCGAGCTCGGCGTTCTGTCGGAGACGACCGCAGACACGGGCCATGCCGTTGCCCCGGCGAAGGTACGGAAGCGGCGGCTGCCGATGAGGCTCGCGTCCGGCACGAGCGCGTTCTGCCGGACGCCGGGCGAGGCGCCAGCTGCCGATCAACGCGGCTTACTGCCGCTCGGCCGCCGCTTTCGCCTTGTCTTCCAGGATCATCCAGCGCGCCAGCTTCTCCTCCAGCAGCCGCTCCACTTCGCCGGCGCGCTCGGCGTCGGCCTTCATCTGCGCGGGTGCGGTGGCGTGGTAGCCGGCGGCGCTCATCCGCGCCAGCAATGCCGCCTGTTCGTTCTCCAGCGCTTCGAGCTCGGCCGGCAGCGCGGCCAGTTCGCGCTGCTCGTTGAAGGTGAGCTTCACGCGCTCGCTTCGCCGCGGCGCTGACGGTGCGGGTGCCGTCGGGGCGACCGGCGCGGGCGCGACCGGCGCCGGCCGCTGCGCCAGCCAGTCCGAGTAGCCGCCGGCGTACTCGCGCCACAGTCCGTCGCCCTCGGCCACCAGCGACTGGGTGGCGATGGCGTCGAGGAACGCCCGGTCGTGGCTGACCAGCAGCAGCGTACCGCTGTAGTCGGCGAGCACCGACTCGAGCAGCTCCAGCGACTCGATGTCGAGGTCGTTGGTCGGCTCGTCGAGCACCAGCAGGTTCGCCGGCAGCGCGAACAGCCGCGCCAGCAGCAGCCGGTTGCGCTCGCCGCCGGACAGGGTCTTCACCGGCGCGCTGGCGCGGCGCGGCGGGAACAGGTACTCGCCGAGGTAGCTCATCACGTGCTTGCGGCTGCCCGCCACCTCGATCCAGTCGCCGCCCGGGCACACTGTCTCGGCGACCGTCTTCTCCGGGTCGAGTTGTGCGCGCAACTGGTCGAAGTAGGCGACCGCGAGATTGGTGCCGAGCCTTACCGTGCCGGCATCCGGCTCTAGCTCGCCGAGGATCAGCTTCAGCAGCGTGCTCTTGCCGGCGCCGTTCGGCCCGATCAGCGCCAGCCGGTCGCCGCGCTGGATCACGAGGTCGAGATCACGCACGATCACCCGGCCGTCGAAGGACTTGCCGACGCCGCGCAGCTCGGCGACCAGCCTGCCGCTGCGGCCGCCGGCGTCGAGGGCGAGCCTGGCCGTGCCGATGCGCTCGCGCCGTGCGGCCCGCTCGCTGCGCAGCGTCTGCAGCCGGGTCACGCGGCCGGCATTGCGCGTGCGGCGCGCCTCGATGCCCTTGCGGATCCACGCCTCTTCCTGCGCCCAGAACTTGTCGAAGCGGCGCCGTGCGGTGGCCTCGGCCGCGAGCTCCGTCTGCTTGCGCGCCTCGAACTGCGTGAAGTTGCCCGGGTAGCTCGCCAGCGCGCCGCGGTCCAGTTCGACGATGCGGGTGGCCACCCGGTCGAGGAAGCGCCGGTCGTGCGTGATGACGATCGCCGCGCGGCTGCCGCGCGCCTCGGCGACGATCATCTCTTCCAACTGCTCGATGCCGTCGATGTCGAGGTGGTTGGTCGGTTCGTCCAGCAGCAGCAGGTCCGGTTCGAGCGCGAAGGCCAGCGCCAGCGCCGCGCGCTTGCGCTCGCCGCCGGAGCAGGAAGCAGGCTGCCGCGCGCCGTCGACGCCGAAGCGGTGCAGGAACTCGGTGAGCCGCGCCTCGACGCGCCAGCGCTCGCGCTCGTCGTGCATGGCGGGGATGTGGCCGCGCAGCAGCAGGCTGTCGTGCAGGTGCGCCGCGGCCGGCAGCACCGGCTCCTGCTCGACCCGTACCACCCGCAGCCCGTCGGCGCGCTTCAGTTCGCCGCCGTCCAGCGGCAAAGCGCCGGCGATCACGCCGAGCAGTGACGACTTGCCGGTGCCGTTGCGACCGATCAACCCGATGCGTTCGCCCTCGGTCACCGTCAGGCCGGCGCTGTCGAGCAGCGGCAGGTCGCCGAAGGCGAGTTCGGCGTCGAGCAGGCTGATCAGGGTCATTCGTCGGAAGCGCGGGCGATCGAAGCGCGGCTCCCGAAGATACGCGACTGCCGGTGGGTCGCCTCCTTGCGCCAGCGCAGATGCGGGTTTTGCTGGCGTTGCGGCGGGACAGGGCGGCGCGGATGATCGATGGGGCGCCCGGCCGGGCACGGAACCGAACGACCCCGACAGATGGCCCAACCCCTGCGCAAGCCGAACGCGCCGCAATCGCCCGCCGCGGATGACGCCGGCCGGCTGCTCGACCTGCTGCGCGCGCTGGTGGCCGAGACCCAGCACGGGGCGCCGCCGCCGGTCAGCCTCGACAGCCGGCTGGTCGAGGACCTCGGCATCGACAGCCTGGCGCGGGTCGAGCTGAACCTGCGTTGCGAGCGCGCCTTCGGTCGCCGGCTCGACGACCAGCGCCTCGCCGCCGTGGCCACGCCGCGCGAGATCCTCGAGGCGCTGCAGATCTCGCCCGCGCCGGCGGCGACGCCGCGCGTTGCGGCCACCGCCGAGGTGACGACGCTTTTCGCCGGCAGCCCGGATGCTGCGGCGACGCTGGCCGAGGTGATCGGCTGGCACGTCGAGCGCCATCCGCAGCGCCGGCACGTGACGCTGGTCGACGACCAGCACGGCGAGACGCTTGCCTACGGTGAACTGCACCGGCGCGCCCTGGTTGCTGCCGCGGCGCTGCGTGCCCACGGACTGGCGCCGGGCGCGACCTGCGCGCTGATGCTGCCGACCTCGCTCGAGTTCTTCGTCGTCTTCTGCGGTGTGCTGTACGCCGGCGGCGTGCCGGTGCCGCTTTACCCGCCGGCACGGCCGTCGGCGCTCGAGGACCACCTGAAGCGCCAGGCCGGGATCCTCGCCAACTGCGAGGCGCCGCTACTGGTCACCGTCGCGCAGGCCAAGCCGCTCGGGCACCTGCTCAGGCCGCTGGCGCCGACGCTGCGCCACGTGCTCACGCCCGAGGACCTCGACGCCGCGCCGCTGGCCGCGCCGCTGCCGCGCGGCGCCGGCGACCTGGCGCTGCTGCAGTACACCTCCGGCAGCACCGGCAGTCCGAAGGGGGTGATGCTGACGCACGGGCAGCTGCTCGCCAACCTGCGGGCGATGGGCCGCGCGGTCGGCGCCGGGCCGCACGACGTGTTCGTCTCCTGGCTGCCGCTGTATCACGACATGGGGCTGATCGGCGCCTGGATGGGCAGCCTGTACTTCGGCATGCACCTGGTGCTGATGTCGCCGCTGGCCTTCCTCGCCAGGCCGTCGCGCTGGCTGCAGGCGATCTCGCAGCACCGCGGCACGATCTCGGCGGCGCCGAACTTCGCCTACGAGATCTGCGCCTCGCGGATCGACGTGCGCGAACTCGCCGGGCTCGACCTGTCGAGCTGGCGCTGGGCCTTCAACGGCGCCGAGGCGGTGAGCGCCGACACGCTCGATCGCTTTGCCAGGCGGCTGGCGCCGTTCGGCTTCGATGCGCGCGCCGTCGCGCCGGTGTACGGGCTCGCCGAATGTGGGCTCGACCTCGCCTTCCCGCCGCCGCGGCGCGGCACGCGCGTCGACCACGTCGACCGCGAGGCGCTGATGTTCACCGGCGAAGCGGTGCCGGTGGCCGCCGGCGATCGGCGCGCTGCCGGCATCGTCGCCTGCGGCGCGGCGCTGCCCGGCTACGCGATCCGCATCGTCGACGGCAGCAGCCACGTGCTGCCCGAGCGGCAGCAGGGGCGGGTGCAGTTCCGTGGGCCGTCGGCCACCGCCGGCTACTACCGCAACCCGCAGGCCACCGCCGAACTGCTCGACGGCGAGTGGCGCAACACCGGCGACCTCGGGTACCTCGCCGGCGGCGAGCTGTTCGTCACCGGCCGCGACAAGGACCTGATCATCCGCGCCGGCCACAACCTGCATCCGCTCGAGCTCGAGGCTGCGGTCGGCGAGCTGCCCGGGATCCGCAAGGGCTGCGTCGTCGTCTTCGGCGTGGCCGATCCGCGCGGCGCGACCGAGCGCGTCGTGGTGGTTGCCGAGACGCGCGAGACCGAGCCGCAGCGGCAGCAGCAACTGCGCGGCCGCATCCAGGCGCTGGCCGCGGAACTGATCGACGGGCCGGCCGACGAGGTGCTGCTGGTGCCGCCGGGCAGCGTGCTCAAGACCTCGAGCGGCAAGCTGCGCCGTGCCGGCACCCGCGATGCCTACCTCGGCGGTCGGCTCGGTGCCGGCACACGCGCGGTCTGGTTGCAGCTGGCGCGGCTCGGCCTGCGCGGCGCGGCGGCGCGGCTTCGGCAGGCGGGCACCCGCGCCGCGCGCGCCGGCGTCGGCGCCTGGGCCTGGGCTGTCGGCGCGGTGGTTGCGGCGCTCGGCTGGCTGGGCGTCCTGCTGGTGCCTGGCGTTGCGCGCCGCCGAAGGCTGGCCCGGCGGCTTGCCGGCGCCGGGCTGCGCACGGCCGGCGTGCGGCTGCGGCTGGAAGGCGAGGCCTACCTGCCCGCCGGCGCGCACGTGCTGGTGAGCAACCACGCGAGCTACCTGGATGCGATCGTGCTGACCGCGCTGCTGCCGCCGCGCTACGCCTTCGTCGCCAAGCGCGAGCTGAGTGAGCACTGGCTCACCGAAAAGCCTCTGCGTGGACTCGATACCAGGTTCGTCGAGCGCGTCGACACGGCGCGCAGCATCGACGACACCCGGGCGCTGTCGGCCTGCCTGGCCGCCGGCGAATCGCTGGTTTTCTTCCCCGAGGGCACCTTTGGCCCGGGCCAGGCGCTGCTGCCGCTGCGCATGGGTGCGTTCGTCCTTGCCGCCCAGGCCGACGTGCCGCTGGTGCCGGCGGTGCTCGAAGGCACGCGCGCGCTGCTGCCCGCCGGCGCGGTGCTGCCGCGCCCGGGCCAGGCGACCCTGCGCATCGGCAAGCCGCTGCGGGCCGGCGGCTTCGGCTGGAACGACGCCGTGGCGCTGCGCGAGGAGGCGCGCAAAGCGCTCGAGTCCGGCGCGCGCGAAGTCTCGAAGAGCGGCTGAGCCGGCAAGCACCCGCGCTCGTCCCGCGAGAAGTTCCCCCGCAGCGGAAGGGTGTCATCCCCGCGAACGCGGGGATCCCGACGACTTCACGGAAGGTCCGTGGTTTCGCTCTTCCGCGGCAACGACACCGAGCGACGAAGACTCCGGCCGCCCGCTGGCAATCAGCACCACCCCCATCGACGCCAGCAGCAGCGCGGCGGCGTGCAGCGCGGTGAACGCTTCGCCCAGCACCAGCACGCCGATCAGCGTTGCGCTGATCGGCAGCGCCACCGTGAACACGCCGGCATGGTTGGCCGGCACCTGCCGCAGGCCGGTCATCCACAGCCACACCGCGGCGAGGCTCGCCGCCAGCGCATAGAACACCAAGAGCAGCCACAGCCCCGAGGTGAGCTGGCCGAGGTCGAACCGCGCCAGCTGCCACAGGCCGAACGGCGCCATCAGCGCCAGCCCCCACAGGTTGATCAGCGCCGAGACGCGCAGCGGGCTGCGCACCTGCGCCAGCCGCTTGCCGATGATCACGTACGAGGCTTCGCACAGCACGGCGCCGAACAGCAGCAGGTTGCCGAGCAGCGTGCTGGCGCGCGCTGCATCGTCGGCTGTCCGGGCGAACTGCAGAAGCACGATGCCGACCACCGCCAGCGCGATCGCCGCCAGCGCCCGCCCGCTCAGGTGCTCGCCGAGGAACAGCCGCGAGCCGGCGGCGACGGTCGCCGGCAGCGTGGCCATGATCACGCCGGCCGCGGTGGCCGTGGACAGGCTCACGCCGGCCAGCATGCAGATCGAGAACAGGAAATTGCCGAGGAACGACATCGCGAACAGCAGCAGTCGCTCGCGCGGCGCCAGCGGCGCCTCGTCGGCGCGCGGCAGCGTCCACGGCAGCATCGCCACCGCGGCGATGCCGAAGCGCAGGAAGGCCAGCGCGAACAGCGGAACCGCCGCCACCAGCGGCTTCGACAGCGCGACGTAGCTGCCGACCAGCGTCATCGACGCGGCGAGCATGGCGTAGGCAAACCACGGACGGCCGGTCGGCGCTGCTGGCATGGCGGGCGACGATACCCGAGGGCGCTGCCGCCCCGCCTGCGATCAGGCCGCGGCGGCCTGCGGCGCCGTCCACTGCAGCCTGACGTCGTCGAGCTGCCAGGTCGGCTCGAATCCGTATTCGACCTCGACGAATCCCTGCCGGGCGTAGAAGGCGCGGGCACCGTGATTGCGGGCGAACGTGTACAGCCACAGGCTGCCCGCCGACTGCTGCTTGGCCCAGTCGAGCATCCGCGCGCCGATGCCGCGGCGCTGCCAGCCGACGCGCACGTAGAGCTGGGCGACGGACTCCGCGGACGCGGCGACGAAACCGACGAGGCGCCCGTCGAGCAGCGCCAGCCGCACCGCGTGGTGCGGCAGCACGCTGTCGAGGAAGTACTGCCGCTGCCCGGCGAGCGAATGCGGGTCGACGATGCCGACACCGGCCTCGAAGCTCTCGCGCCACATGGGGATCAGTTCGTCGGTCAGCGGCTGGTCAAAGCTGACCAGGTTGACGTCGTCTCCGAGCTTCACCGGATATGCCGTCTTCATCCGGTGACTGCGGCTGGGCCGTTTGCCGCTTACTTCGTCCCGAACAGCCGGTCGCCCGCGTCGCCCAGCCCCGGCACGATGTAGGCGTGCTCATCGAGCCGCTCGTCGAGCGCGGCGACGTACATCGGCACGTCGGGGTGTGCCCGCTGGTACTCGGCCACGCCTTCCGGCGAGGCGACCAGCGCGACGAAGTGAATGCGCCCGGCGGGCACGCCGCGGCGCTTCAATACGCTGACCGCGTGCGCCGCCGAGTGGCCGGTGCCGATCATCGGATCGCAGACGATGAAGGCGCGGTCCTCGACTTCCGGCAGCCGCACGTAGTACTCGACCGGGCGCTTGTTCTCGTCGCGGTACACGCCGATGTGGCCGACACGCGCCGACGGGACGAGTTCCAGCAGGCCGTCGGCCATGCCCAGCCCGGCGCGCAGCACCGGCACCACCACCAGTTTCTTGCCGGCGATCACCGGCGCGTCCATCGCGGTGAGCGGCGTTTCGATGCGCCGCGTGGTCAGCGGCAGGCCGCGCGTGACCTCGTAGCCGAGCAGCAGCGTGATCTCGCGCAGCAGCTCGCGGAAGGTGCGCGTCGAGGTCGCCGCATCGCGCATGTGGGTGAGCTTGTGCTGCACCAGCGGGTGGTCGACGATGAAAAGATTGGGGAAGCGGCGGTCCTGGCGCATGGCTCGACTTCCTCGCCGGTTCAGTCGGTGGCCGGGCCGCTCGCCGGCAGCCGCACCAGGTGCTGCCCGGTCTTCTCGTCCTTGCTGACCACCAGCAGGCCGCGCGCCACCATGTCGTCGAGCAGCGCGGCGAAGCCCTTGTAGCCGTGGTAGCTCTCGTTGAACTCCGGCCGGCGCCGCTTCAGCGCCTGCTTGACCATCGACGAGTAGATGCGCTCGTCGGAGCCGCGTGCCTCGATCAGCTCTTCGAGCGTCTCCATGACCAGGTCGATCGCCGCCTGCCGGCGGACCGTCGCCTCGTCCTCCGCCGGTGCTTCGGCAGCCTGCGGCGCGGCCGGCCCGGCGGTCTTCTCCTCCTTGCCGCGCCTGTCCGGCTTCTCCGGCTTCTTCGGCTCGGCCCTCTTCGGCGCCTTCTTCTCGGCGCTCTTCTTCTTCGCTTCCTGCACGCGCACCAGGTCATCGTAGAAGATGAACTCGTCGCAGTTCTTGATCAGCAGGTCCGAGGTCGAGGCCTTGACGCCGACGCCGATCACACGCTTGTTGTTCTCGCGCAGCTTGGACACCAGCGGCGAGAAGTCCGAGTCGCCGCTGATGATGACGAAGGTGTCGACGTGCGACTTCGTGTAGCACAGGTCGAGCGCGTCGACCACCAGGCGGATGTCGGCCGAGTTCTTGCCACTCTGCCGGACGTGCGGGATCTCGATCAGCTCGAAGGCGGCCTCGTGCATGCCTGCCTTGTAGCTCTTGTAGCGCTCCCAGTCGCAGTAGGCCTTCTTGACGACGATGCTGCCCTTGACCAGCAGCTTCTCGAGCACCGTCTTGATCGAGAACTTGTCGTACTTCGCATCCTGCACGCCGAGGGCGACGTTCTCGAAGTCGCAGAACACCGCCATGTTGTTGATCTCTGCCGCGGCCATTCGGGGCTCCCTGGGTTTGCGCCGAGTCTAGCCTCCGCGCCTACAGCGGCACCTTCGGCTCGAACTTGCCGCGCTTCACCGCGAAGAAGCTGCGCACGTTCCGTACGTTGGCCTGCGCGGTGAGCACGCGGTGGGCGAAGGCGTGATAGGCGGCGACGTCGGGCACCAGCACGACCAGCACGAAGTCCGGCCCGGAGGCGACGCGGTAGCACTGCTGCACCTCGGCCGCGACGGCCACCTGCGCTTCGAAGTGGTCGAGCAGTTCCGCCGACTGCTGCTCCAGCGTCACTTCGACGATCGCGGTGACGCCGCCCGCCGCCGCGGGGTTGACGATGGCGATGCGCCGCTCGATCACGCCCGCCTCGACCAGCCTGCGCACGCGGCGCAGGCTGGTGGCCGGCGAGACGTGGGCGCGACTGGCCAGCAGGTCGTTGGTCTGCGCGCAGTCGTCCTGCAGCAGGGCTAGCAGGCGGCGGTCCGTCGCGTCGAGTTCGATCGGCGACGGCTTCATTCGGCCGATTGGAAATCCGGAGCGGTAATCATGCGGATACGTGTTATTCCGTCAGCGGTCGGTAGAGCTTCCTCGCACACTGGTCGCAAGATTATTTCGTGTATGCAATAGGGCGCAAGATTCTTGCGCGTAGACAAGATTTTCGCAAGCCTATATCGATCAGTCAGGCGTAACCTCGCGGCACATAACGCAAATGTGGGAGGCCTATATGTGCGGCATCGTCGGCGCCGTGGCGCAGCGAAACATCGTTCCGGTGCTGGTCGAGGGCCTGCGACGGCTCGAGTACCGCGGCTACGATTCCTGCGGCGTCGCGGTGCACGCCGACGGGGTGCTGAAGCGGGCGCGCAGCGTCGCCCGCGTCGCCGAACTCGACGCGCAGACGGCGAGCCTGCCCGGCTTCACCGGCATTGCGCACACCCGCTGGGCCACGCACGGCGCGCCGACCACCGACAACGCGCACCCGCACTTCTCCGCCGGGCCCGGCGCAGGCAAGGGCGCGCGGATCGCGCTGGTGCACAACGGAATCATCGAGAACTACGAGGAGCTGCGCCGCAAGCTCGCCGGTGCCGGCTACGTGTTCGACAGCCAGACCGACACCGAGGTCATCGCCCACCTGGTCGACCAGCTCTACGAGGGCGACCTCTTCGACGCCGTTCAGCGCGCGGTGCGCCTGCTGCACGGCGCCTACGCGATCGCCGTGTTCTGCCGCGACGAACCGCACCGGGTGGTCGGCGCGCGCAAGGGCTCGCCGCTGGTGGTGGGCCTGGGCCGCGGCGAGAACTTCCTGGCCTCCGATGCGCTGGCGCTGGCCGGCACCACCGACCGGATCATCTACCTGGAAGAAGGCGACGTGGTCGATCTGCAGCTCGCGCGGGTGTGGATCGTCGACGGCGAGGGTCGCTCCGTCGAGCGGCCGGCGCGCACCGTGTCGGGCCACTCCAACGTGGTCGAGCTGGGGCCCTACCGACACTTCATGCAGAAGGAAATCTTCGAGCAGCCGCGGGCGCTGGCCGACACCATAGACGACATCACCGAGATCACGCCGGGACTGTTCGGCGAGGCGGCCGCCGAAGTGCTGCCGCGGGTGGACAGCGTGCTGGTGCTCGCCTGCGGCACCAGCTACTACGCCGGCTCGACGGCGCGCTACTGGCTCGAGTCGATCGCCGGCGTACCGGCGACGGTGGAGATCGCCAGCGAGTACCGCTACCGCACCTCGGTGCCGAACCCGAACGCGCTGGTGGTGGTGGTGTCGCAGTCCGGCGAGACGGCCGACACGCTGGCGGCGTTGAAGCACGCCAAGAGCCTCGAGATGCACCGCACGCTGGCCATCTGCAACGTCGCCACCAGCGCCATGGTGCGCGAGACGGCGATGCAGTTCATCACCCGCGCCGGGGTGGAGATCGGCGTGGCGTCGACCAAGGCCTTCACCACCCAGCTGGCGGCGCTGTACCTGCTCGCCAACGCGATCGCCAAGGCGCAGGGCCGGCTGTCGCCGGAGCGCGAGCACGCCGCGATCCGCCGGCTGCGCCACCTGCCGGTGGCGGTGCAAAGCGTGCTGGCGCTCGAGCCGCAGATCATCGCGGTGGCGGAGACCTTTGCCCGCAAGGAGAATGCGCTGTTCCTCGGCCGCGGCCTGCACTACCCGATCGCCCTCGAGGGCGCGCTGAAGCTCAAGGAGATCAGCTACATCCACGCCGAGGCCTACCCGGCCGGCGAGCTGAAACACGGGCCGCTGGCGCTGGTCACCGAGGCGATGCCGGTGGTCACCGTGGCGCCGAACGACGCGCTGCTCGAGAAGCTGAAGAGCAACATGCAGGAGGTGCGCGCCCGCGGTGGCCAGCTGTACGTATTCGCCGACGCCGACACGCACATCGACTCGAGCGACGGCGTGCACGTGATCCGCCTGCCCGAGCACTACGGCGACCTGTCGCCGATCCTGCACGTGGTGCCGCTGCAGCTGCTCGCCTACCACACCGCGGTGGCGAGAGGCACGGATGTCGACAAGCCGCGCAATCTCGCAAAGTCGGTCACGGTCGAGTGACGGTGGCGCGCCTGACGCCCGCTGCTGGCAGCCGACGCTTCGCCGCCGTCGCGGCTACCGCCGCCGCTTGCTCGCCCCCTTGCGCTGGCCCTTCGCTGGGTGCTGCGCCTCGGCGATCTCCTGGCCGCTGCGTCCTTCGAGCTTCGGCGTGATGTTGTCGTCGATCCACTTCTGGTCCCACCACTCCACCGGCAGCACGGCGACGCCGGCGAGATAGACGCCGAAGTGCAGGTGGTCGCCGGCGGCGAGCCCCGTCTCGCCGGTCTTGCCGATGACCTGGCGCTTGCCGACCGCATCGCCCGCCTTGACGTCGATCGCACTGAGGTGGCTGTACAGGGTGAAGAGACCCAGGCCGTGGTCGAGGATCACCGTGCCGCCGTAGATGCCGAGCTCGCCGGTGAACGCCACCGTGCCGCCGTTGGCCGCCTCGACCGGGTAGTTCCTGGTGACCGACAGGTCGTAGCCGAGGTGGTAGGCGGTGTCGATCGCCTCGCCGTTGTAGGTGTAAGTGCGCTGGTCAGCGAAGTTCGCCTCGACCTTCGAGTTGCTCAGCTGGGCGAAGGCGTCCTTCCACAGCATCGCCGGCGTGGCCTTGCCGGTGATCTCGGCGATGCGGTCCTCGTTGTCCTTGCGCAGCCGCTTGTTCACGGCGATGAACACCTCCTTCGCCGTGCCCTGGCTGGCGGCGGCGTCCGCCAGCAGCGGTGCCACCTTGCCCTGCAGGAAGCCGTCGGACAGCGCGATGGTGCTCTTCCGGTAGCGGACGTCCTTCAGCTCGTAGGCGAGCCGCAGCTCGCGCGTGTTGCCGGCCTTGTCGATGGCAACCAGCACCGGCCGCGCCGCCGGCAGGGTGTCGTAGGGATGCGCGAACAGCGCGAAGTAGTGGTCCGGCCGGTCCTTCACCTGCCCGGTGAAGCCGGGGAAGAAGTGCTCGCCGATCCGCACACCGCTGGTGGCCGTGTCGGCCGAGGCCTTGTAGACGATCGCGCCGACGCCGCCGAAGTTGACGTAGCGGTCGTCGGCGACCAGTTCCAGCGTCGGCGGCGTGACATCGATCGTGACGTTCTTCTCCAGCACGGCCTGGTTGCCGCGGAAAAGCGCCGCATCGGCCGCGGTCACCCGCAGCACCGCTGGCCCTTCCTTCACTCCCGGCAGCTTGGTCAGCGCCAGCGCGATCGTCTTCTCGCCGGCCGGCTGGGCAAACTGCTCGGCGGCGAGCTTGTGCTCGATGCCGCCCTGGGTCAGCGTCACGGTGACCGACGTCAACCCGGTGCCGGCGTCGCTGAGCCGCAGCTCCAGCGGTGCAACGCCGAGCACGTCGGCATCCGGCGCGACCGCGATCTGCGGCGGCACCGACTCGAACCGCGGCCGCAGGTACAGGCCGGCGCCGGCCAGCGCGGCGAGCAGGATCAGGACGAGGACGACGAGGGGGAGCTTGCTGCGGGGACGATCGCTGGTGAAGGTGCTCATCGATGCTTCGGTGGTTGGCGGCTTCGGTGCCCGCGAAACAGGCACCGGTCGAGCGAAACGCTGTCTCGCTGCAGGCCGCAGCATAATGCGCCGCAATGTCGGAAATCGTTCTCGAGGGCGTGTCGAAGCTCTACGGCGCGGTTCGCGCCGTCGATGGCGTCAGCCTGCGTGCCGAATCGGGCCGCTTCCTCGTCCTGCTCGGGCCGTCGGGCTGCGGCAAGTCGACCGTGCTGCGCCTGATCGCCGGCCTCGAGGATCCGGCCGCCGGCCGCATCCTGATCGACGGGCGCGATGTCACGCGCCTGGCGCCGGACAAGCGTCGCGTGTCGATGGTGTTCCAGTCGTACGCACTGTTCCCTCACCTGTCGGTGGCGGAGAACATCGTCTTCGGGCTGAAGGTGCGACGCATGCCCGCCGGCGAGCGCAGCCAGCGGCTGGCAAAGGTTGCCTCGCTGGTCGGCCTGTCCGAGCAGCTCGCGCGCAAGCCGGCGCAGCTGTCCGGCGGCCAGCGGCAGCGCGTCGCGCTGGCACGGGCGATCGTCGCCGAGAACAGGATCTGCCTGATGGACGAGCCGCTGTCGAACCTCGACGCGCAGCTGCGCCACGGCATGCGGGTGGAGATCCGCGCGCTGCAGCAGCGGCTCGGCATGACGGTGGTGTACGTCACGCACGACCAGATCGAGGCGATGAGCATGGCCGACCGCGTGGTGCTGATGCGCGAAGGCCGCATCGAGCAGGAAGGCACGCCCGAGGAGCTGTACGCGCGGCCGGCCAGCCTGTTCGCGGCGCGCTTCATCGGCACGCCGGCGATGAACCTGGTGGCGCTCGACGATGGCGCGGGCGGCGCGGTGATCCGAGGCTCGGCCGAGCCGGTGCTGGCCGGCCGCGGGCGCGGACTGATCCTCGGCGTCCGCCCCGAGCACATCGCGCTGGCGAGTTCGGGCGGCGTCGCCGCCGAAGTCACCAGCGCCGAGTACCACGGGGCCGACACCATCGTCACCGCACGGGTCGGCGAGGAGTCTCTGCTGCTGCGCACGACCGGGCAGCTGCGGCTCGCCGCCGGCGCGGCGGTGCGCCTCGCCTGGGAGCCGGCGTCGGTGCACCTGTTCGATGCCGACAGCGGCAGGCGCGTTGACTCAGGTCAAGCGCTGAAGCTGGCGGCGTAATTAGGGTGAAAGACGATTCATTGAGGCTGGTGTCTCTGGCAGGGCCCGGCCGGTTGCCTTTCGCCGTCGCGAGAGGGATCGCCGGTCGGGAAATCGAGAAGGAGGAAGGCTGATGAGATGGCTGTCCGCTTTGCTGCTGGCCGGTCTGTGCGCGTTCGGGCTTCCGGCGCGCGCCGCCACCGAGCTCACTTTCTATTACCCGATTGCCGTCGGTGGCCCGCTGACCAAGGTGATCGACGGCTATGCGCGCGAGTTCGAGAAGGCGCATCCGGACATCAAGGTCAACCCGATCTACGCCGGCAACTACGACGACGCGCGCATCAAGGCGCTCGCCGCGCTGAAGGCCGGCCAGTCGGCGCCGCTGTCGGTGCTGTACTCGATCGACCTGTACGAGCTGATCGAGCAGGACGTGATCGTCGCCTGGGACGACGTGGCGAGCACCGCCGAGGACAAGGCGTGGCTGAAGGCCTTTTACCCGGCGCTGATGATGAACGGCACCTACAAGGGCAAGACCTACGGCATTCCCTACCAGCGCTCGACCATCGTGCTGTACTGGAACAAGGAGGCGTTCAAGGAGGTGGGGCTCGATCCGGAGAAGCCGCCGGCCAACTGGACCGAGATGGCGCAGATGGCGAGCAAGCTGGTCAAGCGCGACGCCGCGGGCAACGTCACGCGCTGGGGCGTGATGGTGCCGTCGACCGGCTACCCGTACTGGATGTTCCAGGCCTTCGCGCGGCAGAACGGCCAGGACCTGATGAACCGGGAGGGCAATGCCACCAACTACGCGCATCCGGACGTGATCGCCGCGCTGCAGTACTGGCGCGACCTCGGCGTCAAGCACAAGGTGATGCCGGAAGGCACGGTCGAGTGGGGAACGCTGCGGCAGGCCTTCACCGAAGGCAAGACGGCGATGATGTGGCACACCACCGGCAACCTGACCGCGGTCAAGGACACCGCCAAGTTCCCGTTCGGCGTGGCGATGCTGCCGGCGTCCAAGCAGCGCGGCTCGCCCACCGGCGGCGGCAACTTCTACCTGTTCAAGAAGACCACGCCGGAGGAGCGCAAGGCGGCGCTGGCCTTCGTCAAGTGGATCACGGCGCCCGAGCGGGCCGCCGACTGGAGCATGGCCACCGGTTACGTCGCCACCCGGCCCGACGCCTACGCGACGCCGAAGCTGAAGGAGTACGCGACGGCCTTTCCGCCGGCGGTGGTCGCGCGCGACCAGTTCGAGTACGCCACGCCCGAGCTGTCGACGTTCCAGACCGGCCGCGTGCGCAAGCTGCTCGACGACGCCATCCAGGCGGCGCTGACCGGGCAGAAGGCGCCGGCCGACGCGCTGAAGGCGGCACAGGCGGAAGCTGACCGGCTGCTGAAGCCGTATCGATGAGCCGGGCCCGATGAAGCACGTCTACGGCTGGCTGCTGCTGACGCCGGCCGCGATCCTGCTCATCGGGTTCACGCATTACCCGGCGGTCGCCACCTTAATCGACAGCTTCTTCTCGACCGGGACGGCCGTGCGGCCGTCCCGCTTCGTCGGCTTCGGCAACTACGCGGCGCTGCTTGAGGACCCGATCTTCTGGCAGGTGCTGGGCAACAACCTGTGGTTCGCGCTCGGCACCATTCCGACCGCGATCGCCATCGCCATGGTGATGGCGCTGTGGGTCAACGAGAAGCTGCCGGCGCGTGCGCTGGTGCGCATGGCGTACTTCACCCCGACCGTGCTGCCGATGATCGCGGTGGCCAACCTGTGGCTGTTCTTCTACACGCCGCAGATCGGCCTGTTCGACCGCGTCGGCGCGCTGTTCGGGCAGCCCAGCCACAACTGGCTCGGCGACCCGCACCTGGTGCTGCCGGCGACCATGGTGATGGTGGTGTGGAAGGAGGCCGGCTTCTTCATGATCTTCTACCTCGCGGCGCTGCAGTCGCTGCCGCCGGAGCTGCAGGAAGCGGCGAGGATCGACGGCGCCTCGCGCTGGTACTACTTCCGCCGCGTCACCTTCCCGCTGCTGATGCCGACCACCCTGTTCGTGCTGGTCAACGCGACCATCAACTCGTTCAAGCTGGTCGACCACCTGTTCATCCTCACCAAGGGCGGCCCGGACAACGCCTCCAGCCTGCTGCTTTACTACATCTACCAGGTGGCGTTCAGCTTCTTCGAGACCACCTACGCGGCGACGCTGACCGTCGTGCTGCTGGCACTGCTGGCGGTGCTGGCGGTGCTGCAGTTCCTGCTGATCGAAAGACGGGTGCACTACCGGTGAGGCGGCCCGCATTCGCGCTGGAGACGGCGGCGGCGTGGCTGCTGGCGGCGCTTTGGCTGTCGCCGCTCGCCTACGCTTTCTGGGCCGCCTTCCACCCGCCCGAGATGGCCACCCACTTCGACCTCACCGCGCCGCTGACGCTCGGCAACTTCGCCAAGGCCTGGACCTATGCGCCGTTCCCGCGCCACCTCCTGAACACCGTCATCCTGGTGACGACGATCCTGTCGGCGCAGCTGGTGCTGTGCACGCTGGCCGGCTACGCCTTCGCGCGCTTCGAGTTCTTCGGCCACAACCTGGCCTTCGGGCTGGTGCTGGTGCAGCTGATGGTGATGCCCGAGGTGCTGATCGTCGAGAACTACCACATCATGGCGAGGCTCGGCCTGGTCGACACCATCCTCGGCATCGGCCTGCCCTACATGGCGAGCGCCTTCGGCATCTTCCTGCTGCGGCAGACCTTCAAGACGGTGCCGCGCGAGCTCGAGGACGCGGCGCGGGTCGAGGGCTGCGGCTTCCTCGGCGTGCTGTGGCGCGTCTACGTGCCGCTGGCGCGGCCGACCTACCTGGCCTACGGCCTGGTGTCGGTCAGCTACCACTGGAACAACTTCCTCTGGCCGCTGGTGATCACCAACTCGATCGAAACGCGGCCGCTCACCGTCGGGCTGGCGATCTTCGGCGCGCCGGAGTCCGGCGTCGACTGGGCGGTCATCAGCGCCGGGACGATCATGGCGGTCTCACCGCTGCTGATCGCCTTCCTGCTGTTCCAGCGGCAGTTCATGCAGTCGTTCATGCAGGCGGGCATCAAGTAGGCATTGACTGGATGACGGCGATCCTGACCTGGAACATCCAGTGCGGCCTCGGCTGCGACGGCGTCGTCGATCTGGCGCGCATCGCGCGCCTGGCGCGATCGATGGGCGAGGCCGACGTGCTGTGCCTGCAGGAAGTCGCGCGCAACGACCCGGCGATCGCCGGCGGCGCCGACCAGGTCGCCGAGCTGCAGGCGCTGTTCCCGGATCACCAGGCGTTCTTCGGCGCCGGGCTCAGCCGGCGGGCAGCCGGCCGGGCGCGGCGCGAGTTCGGCAACCTGCTGCTGTCGCGCCTGCCGGTGCTGCAGCTGTTCTGCCACCTGCTGCCGCAACCGGCTGCCGGCGGCATCAAGCACATGCAGCGGCAGGCGATCGAGGCGGTGGTGGACACGCCGGCCGGGCCGCTGCGCGTCGTCACCACCCATCTCGAGTACTACTCGGCGGCGCATCGCGCGGTGCAGATCGGGCGGCTGCGCGCGCTGCAGGACGAGGCGGCAGCCAACGCGCACGACCCGCCGAAGGCTGCCGCCAGCCCCTACGATCCGGTGCCGCGCCCGGCGGCGCTGGTGCTGTGCGGCGACCTGAACGTGCAGCCGCAGGAGGACGAGTACCGGCAGCTGTTCGCACCGCCGCTGCTCGACGCCTGGCGGGTCGCCCGCGGCGACGAGCCGCACCCGCCGAGCACCGGCCTGTTCGACCGTCGCCAGTGGCCCATGGGCGGCCACTGCCGCGACTACTTCGCTGTCACCGCGGAGGTCGCCCGGCGCGTTGAGTCGCTGCAGATCGAACTGGCCACCGACGCCTCCGACCATCAGCCGCTGCTGCTGACGCTGCGCGACTGATCGGCCGGCGGCGCCCGTCCCGGGCGCCGGCGCGCCGTCGATCCTCGCGCCCCTGCTTGCCGATGAAGAGCTTCCTGCGCCTGCGTTCCTGGCTTTCACTGCTTGCTGCCGCCGTGCTCGCCGGCTGCGCCACCGAGGAGCGCCGGCCCGAGCCGCCGCTGCAGCCGGCGCAGGTGCGTGCGCAGATCACGAGCCTGCTGCCTGCCGCGGCAGCGGATCGCGAGGGCTGGGCGGTCGACATCTACGCCGCCTTCTCCTCGCTCGGCATTGCGCCGACGCTGCCGAACATCTGCGCGGTGATCGCGGTGACCGAGCAGGAGTCGTCGTTCCGTGTCGATCCCGCGGTGCCGGGCCTCGGCAGGATCGCGCAGGCCGAGATCGACCGCCGGGCCGAGCGTGCCGGCGTGCCCAAGCTGGCGGTCGAGCTGGCGCTGAAGCTGCGTTCGCCGGACGGCACGAGCTACGGCGAGCGAATCGCCGCCGCCAGGACCGAGCGCGAGCTGAGCCGGATCTTCGAGGACTTCATCGGCATGGTGCCGCTCGGCAAGCGGCTGTTTGCCGACTGGAATCCGGTGCGCACCGGCGGCCCGATGCAGGTGAGCATCGCCTTCGCCGAGGCGCATGCCGGCCAGCGCGGCTACCCCTACCCGGTCGCCGGGTCGATCCGCCACGAAGTCTTCACGCGGCGCGGCGGCATGTACTTCGGCATCGCCCACCTGCTCGACTACCCGGCCGCCTACGACCGGCACCTGTATCGCTTTGCCGACTTCAACGCCGGGCAGTACGCCAGCCGCAATGCGGCGTTCCAGCGCGCGGTGAGCGCTGCCTCGGGCATCCCGCTCGCGCTCGACGGCGATCTCGTGCGTCGCGGCAGCGACGCCGACGCGAAGCCGGGCAGCACCGAGCTGGCCGTGCGTTCGCTCGCCAGGCAACTCGGCATGAACAACGGCGAGATCCGGCGCGCGCTCGAGCAGGACGTGAGCGCCGGGTTCGAGCGCAGCGCGCTGTACCGGCAGGTGTTCGAACTGGCCGACAGGCTCGAGCGCCGGCCGCAGCCGCGCGCCGTGCTGCCGGACATCGCGCTGCAAGGCCCGAAGATCACGCGCAAGCTGACCACCGAGTGGTTCGCCAAGCGCGTCGAGCAGCGGCAGCACCGCTGCCTCGAGCGTGCCGCCGGCCTCTGACCCCGCCGCCGTCGCCGCGGCCGTCCCGCCGCGGCCGCCTTATCCTTGCAGCCATGTACGCACAGCATTTCGGGCTGAAGCACGCACCGTTCTCGATCTCGCCGGACCCGCGCTACCTCTACATGAGCGAGCGGCACCGCGAGGCGCTGGCGCACCTGCTGTACGGCGTGCGCGGCGGCGAGGGCGGCTTCGTCGTGCTCACCGGCGAGATCGGCGCCGGCAAGACCACCGTGTGCCGCTGCTTGCTCGAGCAGATCCCCGAGCGCTGCGACGTCGCCTACATCTTCAATCCCAAGCTGACGGTCGAGGAACTGCTGCGGACGGTCTGCGCCGAGTTCCACATACCGTGCCGCCACGAGGGGCCGGGCGCGGCGACCGTCAAGGACTACGTCGACGCGCTGAACGAGTACCTACTGCGCGCGCACGCGGTCGGCCACAACAGCGTGCTGATCATCGACGAGGCGCAGAACCTGTCGGCCGACGTGCTCGAGCAGCTGCGCCTGCTGACCAACCTGGAGACCAGCGAGCGCAAGCTGCTGCAGATCGTGCTGATCGGCCAGCCGGAGCTGCGCGCGCTGCTGGCGCGGCCGGAGATGCAGCAGCTGGCGCAGCGGGTCGTCGCCCGCTACCACCTCGAGGCGCTGAGCGAAGCCGAGACGTCGAAGTACGTCGCCCATCGGCTGTCGATCGCCGGGCTGAACGGCCCGCTGCCGTTCGACCGCGCAGCGATGCAGCGCGTCTACCGGCATTCGCGCGGCATTCCCCGGCGCATCAACCTGCTGTGCGACCGCGCGCTGCTCGGCGCCTACGCTGCCGGCATTGCCCGGGTGGACGCGGGCGGCGTCGATGCCGCGGCCAGGGAGGTGTTCGACCTGCCGAAGCCGGCCGCCGGCGAAGGCCGCGGCCTGCAGCGCCTGGCCTGGGTCGGCCTTGGGCTGCTGGTCGGTGCCGGCATCGTCGGCGCGGCGGTGCTGGCGCTCGATCGCGGCGGCCGCGAGACCGCCCGCGTCGAGCTCGCCACGGTGGGCGCCGCGCCGGCTGCACCGACACCGGCCGCGAGCGAAGCGGCGGCAGCGCCGTCGCCACTCGCCGCAGCGGCGCCGGTACCTGCTGCCGAGCCGGCAGCGCCGACCGTCGCCGAGCTGCCGCCGGCGGCAGCGCCGTTCGACCTGGCGGCCGGCTTCGAGTCGCTGGTCGGCGCCGAGAACGAAGCGTGGCGCGCGCTGGCCGGCATCTGGAAGATCGACGTCGGCAGCGGCGACCCGTGCGCGGGCGCGAGGAAGCACCAGGTGCAGTGTTACCGCACGGCACGCAGCACGCTGGCGCTGATCCGCCAGCTCGACCGGCCCGGCGTGCTGACGCTGCGCGACGCCTACAACCGCGCTGCTTACGTGACCCTGGCCGGCCTGTCGGACGAGGCTGCCGTCGTGATGGTCGACGGCCAGGCGCGATCGGTGCCGCTGCTGGCGCTGGCCGACTACTGGCGCGGCGAGTTCGCCACCTTCTGGCAGGCACCGCCCGACTACACGGGCGTGATCGCCGATCGAAGTGCCGGGCGCTCGGCCGACTGGCTGGCGCTGCAGTTGGCCGCGGCGCGCGGCGACGCGCGGCCGCTCGGCGCGAACTACGACGACGCGGCGCTGAAGGGCTGGATCCACACCTTCCAGCTGACCCAGGGGCTGCCGTCGGACGGCGTCGCCGGGCCGGTCACGCTGATGCGGCTGAACCGGGCGGTCGGCATCGACGAGCCGCGCCTGCAGGCGGAGAACTAGCCCCTTGTCGCTGATCCTCGACGCCCTGCGGCGGGCCGACTCCGAGCGCGATCGCGAGCGCGGCGCGGTGCCCGGGCTGCACGCGCAGCAGTTGCCGGCCTTCACGCCGGCGGCGCGCCGGCGAACCGGCGCGCCGCGGTGGCTGTGGCTGGCGATCGTTGCCGGGACCGGGCTCAGTGCGGCGCTGGCAGCCTGGGTGATCGTCGGCAGCGATCCGCAGCCCGCCGCTTCCGTGCCGGCGGCGCGCCCATCGGCTGCGCCGGCGCCCACCGCGACGGCTGCCGCCGCCGCACCGCCCGTCGCAACGGAACCGACACGTGCCGACGCTGCCGGCTCGCAGCCGGTGGCCGAGCCCGCGCCCTGGCCGACGCAGGCCGCTGCGCGCAAGACGGCGGAGGTGCCGTCGCCCGCGCGCGCGGCCGAGGCCCGGGCCGAATCGCCGGCCGCCGCGGCGCCGCTCAATGCGCCGATCACGCCGCGCGAGCAGTTGCCGGCCGACCTGCGCTCACAGCTGCCGCCGCTGGTGGTCGGCGGGTCGATCTACTCGGCCAGCGCACCCGACCGCTCGATCATCATCGACGGGCGCATCCTGCGCGAGAACGATCGCCTGGCCGTCGACCTGACGCTCGAGCAGATCGGTCCCAAGTCGGCGGTGCTCCGCTTCCGCGGCCATCGCTTCGCGATCGCTTTCTAGGCTCCGCCGGAGCCAGGTGCGGGAGGTGCGCCGGGTCGCAGTCCGGCAGGATGGGCGAAGGAGCGACGACGCCGCTTTTCAGAGCGACAGCGCGCGGGCCCGCCAGCCGGTCGCGATCCCCTGTTTGCGCGCCGCTGCGAACAGCGGGCCCCGCGCGGTCAGCTAGATTCGGGCCGAACCCGCCAGTCGACACCCCGGGAGGAGGCAGATGGCAGACCAGCACACCGGATTGGTGACCGGCGGCTCGCAGGGCATCGGCCGTGCCATCGTCGAGCGCCTGGCCGCCGACGGATTACGCATCGTCAGCCTCGATCGCCAGCCGCCGCCGGCGCCGGTCGACGGAGAGACCTTCATCGAGGTCGACCTGTCGCAGCCGCAGGCCACCGCGCAGGCGCTGGCGCAGGTGACACAGCGTTTCGACGTGTCGGTGCTGGTCAACAACGTCGGCACCGTGCAGCCGGCGCCGCTGGAGGACGTGACGCTGGAGGACCTCGACAAGGTCGTCTCGCTGAATCTGCGCTGCACGATCCAGTGCGCGCAGGCGCTGCTGCCGGGGATGAAGGCGCGGCGCTACGGGCGCATCGTCAGCATCTCCAGCCGCGCCGCCCTCGGCAAGGAACTGCGCACGGTCTACGCGGCGACCAAGGCCGGCCTGCACGGCATCACCCGCACCTGGGCGCTCGAACTTGGCCGACACGGCATCACGGTCAACGCCATCGGCCCGGGGCCGATCGCCACCGAGCTGTTCGAGCGCG
Source organism: Burkholderiales bacterium (assembly GCA_016716275.1). GTDB lineage: Bacteria > Pseudomonadota > Gammaproteobacteria > Burkholderiales > Burkholderiaceae_F > JADJWR01. Next base: position 126,299 of record JADJWR010000002.1, read on the forward strand.
TCAATCCGGCCGACAGCCCGCGCACCAGGGCGATCATCGAGGGCGTGCCGGTCGGGCGCCTTGGCACGCCGGCCGACATCGCGCACGCGGTGGCGTTGTTCGCCGATCCGCGCGCGGGCTTCATCACCGGGCAGGTGCTGTACGTCTGCGGCGGCATGACCGCCGGCGTGGCGCCGGCCTGAACGACGCGCCGGTTCAGGCCGTCGCGGCGCCAGGCAGCGCCGCCAGGCGCGCGCGCCACCGGCGCCGAGCGCCTCGAGGAAATAGCCGCCAGATCGGCGACGCTCCAGCACCGCGCCGATCAGCAGTCCAGCCGGTCGCGGATCAGCGTCGCCGCCGAGCCGATGTTGGCCGCGCAGGCCAGTGCCAGCAGGAACGGCACCGGATCGAGCCCCCGCCGCAGGCAGGCGTCGGCCAGCACGGGCGCGACCGCGAGGCAGACGACGTCGTTGCTGAACACCGCTGACAGCGCCGCCACGACGACGATCACGGCCGCCAGCAGCGACGGCGCGCCGATCGCCGCCGCCCGGAAGATCATCGGCGGGTGAACCTCGATCTCGGTAGAAGCCGCCCAGCCGCATCTGCGCCGCCCAGTTGACCAGCTGAAGGAGAACAGCAGGCAGGATGGGAAAGTTCGGCGGGTGGATGACCAGGGACGCCTGCCGGGGCGTCAGGCCGCCGCTGGCGACCGATGGCGGAGCGCCGCCGGTGGAGACAGCGACCATCCCCGGTGCGGCGGATGCTCCTGCAGCAGGGGCGAAGGCCGCCGAGGGGATCAGTCTTGCGCATGCAGGTGAACGATGCGCGAAGGATGGGCGACCGACCGGTGGCGGTCACCGGCAGCGCGGGGTCAGTCGGCGCAGGCGAGCCGGTGATCGCGACGGTGATGATGCAGGGCGTGGTCATGGCGCGTCTCACGGCGACAGGCCGATCGTCGCCGACGCTAGCACCGCGTGCTCGCCGACTGCAACGGCGACGGCGCGGTGGTACAACTGCGCCTCCGGACGCTTCGTGACCCCGATGAGCCTTGCTGCCGCCCGCGGCGTGTACGTGATCGCGCCGACGCCGTTTGACGACGATGGTCGGATCGACGACGAGTCGATCGACCGCATGACCGATTTCTTCCGCGCCGCCGGCGCCACCGGCATCACCGTGCTGGGGCAGATGGGCGAGGCGCCGAAGCTCGACGCTGCCGAGGCGCTGGCGATCGCCTCGCGGGTCATCAGGCGCGCCGGGGTGCCGGTGGTGGTCGGCGTCACCGCGCCGGGCTTCGCGGCGATGCGCGCGCTGGCGCGCGAGGCGATGGACGCCGGCGCTGCCGGCGTGATGATCGCGCCGCCCAACACGCTTCGCACCGACGACCAGATCGCCGGTTACTACCGGCAGGCGGTGGAGGCGATCGGCACCGACGTGCCGTTCGTGATCCAGGACTACCCGCTGACCTTCTCGGTGGTGATGACGCCGGCGGTGATCCGCCGCATCGTGCAGGAGAACGCCTCGTGCGTGATGCTCAAGCACGAGGACTGGCCGGGCCTGGACAAGATCTCGGCGCTGCGCGGCTTCGAGCGCGACGGCTCGATGCGGCGCATCTCGATCCTGACCGGCAACGGCGGGCTGTTCCTCGATTTCGAGATGGAGCGCGGCGCCGATGGCGCAATGACCGGCTACTGCTTCCCCGACATGCTGGCCGACGTGGTGCGGCTGTCGGCGGCGGGCAGCCGCGACGCTGCGCACGACCTGTTCGATGCGCACCTGCCGCTGATCCGCTACGAGCAGCAGCAGGGCGTCGGGCTGGCGGTGCGCAAGTACGTGCTGATGAAGCGCGGCGTGATCGCCTGCGAGGCACAGCGGCGGCCGGGCGCGAAGCTGGCACCGGCGGCACGCGCCGAGGTCGATTACCTGCTGTCGCGGCTGGCCCGCAGCGATCCGCGCGCGGCCGGCCTGACGTGAACCAGCACCGAGGTAAACCAGCACCGAGCCACCGCAAGGACACCATGCCCGTCGAATCCCTGCCACTGGAGTCGAACATCGTCGAGCAGCTCGCCGGCGTGTCGACCGCGACGCTGACCACCGTGCTGCTGAAGCGGGGCCTGCGCAACGTCTGGCTGCGCGGCACGCGGCCGCTGCGCCCGGGCGAGCCGCGCCTCGTCGGCCGCGCCTTCACGCTGCGCTTCGTGCCGGCGCGCGAGGACCTGGCCACCCCCGAGTCGTGGTCCTCGCCGATCTCGACGCGGGCGGCGATCGAGGCGATGCCCGCCGGCTGCGTGGCGGTGGTCGACGCGATGGGATGCACCAGCGCCGGCATCTTCGGCGACATCCTCTGTTCGCGCATGCGCCGGCGCGGCGTGGCGGCACTGGTCACCGACGGCGCGGTGCGCGATGTGGCCGGCGTGCTGGCAAGCGGGCTGCCGGTGTGGTGCCAGGGCGTTGCCGCACCGCCGTCGGTGGCGGCGCTGACCTTCGTCAGCTGGCAGGAGCCGATCGGCTGCGGCGGCGTGGCGGTGTTTCCGAACGACGTGATCGTCGTCGACGCCGACGGCGCGGTGCTGATCCCGGCGGCGCTGCTCGGTTCGATCGTCGAGGCCGCGGTCGAGCAGGAGCGGCTCGAAGGCTGGATCATGGGCGAGGTCGAGGCCGGCGCAGCGCTGCCCGGCCTGTATCCGCCGAATGCCGAGAACCGCGCCCGCTACGAGGCGGCGATGAAGTCGGCCGGGGGCTGATCGGCCGCTTCGCTGGCCGGGCAAAGCTCAGGCGGGGCCGAGAACGCGGCTGGCCGACGGCAGCTTCAGGTCGGGCAGCAGCGGAATGGCCGCCGCCTCGCGCTCGCGCTCCCTGACGAAGTCGGGGATCAGCTCCGGCGGCAGCGCGGCGCTGAAGACGAAGCCCTGCGCGCGGGCGCAGTTGTAGCGGCGCAGGAACTGCGCCTGCTGCAGTGTCTCGACGCCCTCGGCGACGACGATCTTGCCGAGCGCGTTGGCCATCTCGATGATCGCCGTGGCGATGATCGCCGCCTGCGGGTTGTCGACCACGTCGACGATGAAGGTGCGGTCGAGCTTCAGGATGTTCGCCGGCAGCTGCTTGACGTAGGCGAACGACGAGTAGCCGGTGCCGAAATCGTCGACGGCGATCTCCACGCCGCGCTCGCGCAGCCGCTCGAGGGTGGCCACCGCGTCCGGGCCGGCGTCGAACAGCAGCGACTCGGTGACCTCGAGCTCCAGGTAGTTCGACGGCGTGGTCGAGCTGTTCAGTGCCGCCTCGACGGTGGCGGCGAACGACGAGTTGCGCAGCTGCAGCGCCGAGACGTTGACCGACACGCGCGGGATCACCACGCCGGCCTCGACCCAGCGGCGGTGCTGCTGGCAGGCTTCGCGCAGCACCCAGGTGCCGATCGCCTCGATCAGGCCGCTGTCCTCGGCGTGGTCGATGAACGCCTCGGGCACCAGCAGGCCGCGGTGCGGGTGCTGCCAGCGCAGCAGCGCCTCCACCGCGCAGACCTCGCCGGTGGCGAGATCGATCTGCGGCTGGTAGTGCAGCAGGAACTCGCTGCGCTTCAGGGCCTCGCGCAGCTCGCGGTCGATGGTCACGCGGGCCGAGGCGTCGGCGTTCATCCGCTCCTCGAAGAAGGCGTGCCGGCCGCGGCCGCGGTCCTTGGCGAGGTAGAGCGCGGTGTCGGCCTTCTTCAGCAGTTCGGCGCCGTTCAGCCCGTCCTTGGGGAAGATCGAGATGCCGATGCTGGCACCGGCATAGATCACGTGGCCGTCGAGCTCGAACGGCTCGTTCAGCGCGGCGATCAGCGTGCGCGCCACCGAGCCGGCGTCGCGCGCCTCCTTCAGCCGGGTCAGCACCACCGTGAATTCGTCGCCGCCGAGTCGGGCGACGATGTCGATGTCGCGCACCGCGCGGCGGATGCGCGCCGCGGCGTGCCGCAGCAGCACGTCGCCGGCGGCGTGGCCGAGCGTGTCGTTGGTTCGCTTGAAACGGTCCAGATCGATGTACAGCACCGCCAGGAACGAGTTGTCGCTGCGCGCGTGCGCCACCTGCTGCGCCAGCATGTCCATCAGGTAGTGGCGGTTCGGCAGCCCGGTCAGGCTGTCGAAGTGCGCCTGGTCGTGCAGCTGCTTGTCGCGCGCCACCGACGACAGGGCGACCGCCAGCCGGTCGATCACGCCGGCCAGCGCCAGCGCCTGCTCGCCGGACAGGGCGGTCTTCTCGTCGTGGCCGAGAACCACCACGCCCCAGACCTTGCCGGCGCGGGCGATCGGCAGCAAGTACAGAAACTTGGCGCCGTGCTCGTGCAGCATCGTGCGGTAGCTGCTCGGCAGGCGGATCGAACGCGACCACTTGCGCAGGCTGGCGTCGACCCCCGACAGGTCGAGCGCCCGCGGCAGCTCGTCGCGCAGCGTGGTGCCGTCGGAGGCGCGCAGGTACACCTTGGTGCAGTCGGGGGTGTCGGCCTCGAGCAGGCCGAGGCTGACGACCTTGATGCGCGAGATCTCGTGGATGCAGTCCAGGGCGATCTCGGCCACCTGCCGGATGTCGACCGTGGTCAGGATGGTCCGGTCGATCTCGGCAAACGCCGACAGCGTGCGGAAGTGCAGGCCGAGCTGCGCCGTCATCGCGTTGAACGACTCTGCCATCTGGCCGAATTCGTCGCGATCGGTCACCGGCACCGGCGAGCCGAAGTCGCGCGCCGCCACCCGCCGCATGCCGTCGAGAACGGCGTGCAGGGGCATCAGGATCCGCCGCACCTCGACCAGGCTCAACATCAGGACCAGCAGCACCGACAGCACGGCGATCGGCAGGAACGTCTTGCGGAACATGCCGGTCGGCTCGAGCAGCGGTCCGTCCTGCCGGGCGGCGGCCACCACGATCGTCGGTCCGCGGAACTGCGCGCCGGGCTCGATCACGGCACCACCGGCGCGCATCTCGACGCCGTCGAGGGCGAAGCGGGTCAGGCGCTGCCCGTCGGCCGGCTCGGCAGAGGCGAGCTGCAGCAGGGCTTCCTGCGGCACAGGCTGAGCGCAGGCCAGGCGCTCGCCGGACGCGGTTGCGGCGCAGAACACGGTCTGCTGGCCGTCGAGCGCGGCGGCCTGCCAGGCGAACTCGGGCGACAGCGTGACGGCGATCGACCCCACGGACTCGGCGCCGTCGAATGCGTAGGCAAGTGCCTGTGCCGGACCGTCGGCGGACAGCCAGCTCAGCAGCGCCGGTCGCCGGTCCCTGCGATCACCGCTGTCCGGCGCCTTGGCGAGCGCCTCCTGCGGCGGCTGCCGGCCGCCGTGCCCGAGCAGCCGGCCCTTGCGGTCGTAGACGACGTAGCCATCGAGTTCGCGGCCGAGGCGTGCCGACAGGCTGGCCGCCGGCGAGGTGCTGGAGGCCGCCACCGCGACCAGCGAGTCGATCCAGCGCAGGCGATCGACGACAGTCGCGGCGTAGGCGCGCGCCGACTGCAGCAGGTCGCTGTCCTGCTGGCGGCGCATGGCGTCCGATACCTGCAGGAACGACAGCCCGGCCATCAGCGCAACCGGTATGAGCGCGGTCAGCACGAGGGTCGCCAGCAGCCGGCGGCCGACGCCGCTGGCGAGCTGGCGGGGCAGCCAGCGGAGCGCTCGTCCCTTGGCTGCCGTCGGCCTGCCGTCGGCGGCCGGCGGTGCGCTGCCGTCGCCATCGGCCGCGTCGCGGCCGCCGACCGCGGCGGCGGTTCCCTCGCCCTCGCCGCCTCCCAGCACCGTCGGCGCCCGGCCTAGCAGCGTCGGTACCCCGACGAGCGTGGTGTTCGGGAAGCGCGAGTCGGAAGCGCGCGGGTCGAAGGCCATGGGCAGGTGTTCTTGTCGTTTCGTCCGAGCGTGGATCCTGTGCGCGGAAGTCGTCGTCCAAGGCAGCCGGGCCCTGGCAGCGCCGATGAGCCAGCCCTCTGCCCGGCAGTAGATTCAACGCATCCTATACCGCATAGATGGTACTGACTGCAGTTTGTCTCCGCCGGTGATCCGCGGTGGCTGGCCGTCAATCAGCTTGATTGGCGACCGCGGACTAGGTCAGGCAGTACGCATAGTGAGTGCACACTGTCAAATTGACGACCAGAGACAAGTGGACAGTGAGGTAGCGGCGATCTTGCGCCCTCGGCTGTGCCGGCAGAGATCGCCCTCGGTCTAGATGCTGGCGAAGCAACAACCGCGCCGGGGCTCTTCGGCGGCTACCGCAATCGCGTTACAAAGAAGCCTCGCGCAACGGCTGGCGGTCGAGGCGATGTCGATGTCGATGTCGATTCGGTGCGGCCGGCGCGAGGCAGTGCCCTCGTCGGCCGCGGCCTGTCGCGGGGCTCGCTGCCTACAATGGCCGCTCGCCGAGACCAGCGCGCCGGAGGGCAAGCATGCACCGCGACTCGCACATCCTGCACCGTCAGCTACGTGGCCAGTACCCGCTGGCGGCCTCGGCAGCCGGCTGCTTCATCGAGGATGCCGAAGGACGGCGCTATCTCGACGCCTCCGGCGGCGCAGCGGTGTCGTGCCTCGGCCACGGCCATCCCGACGTGCTGGCGGCCATGCACGAGCAGCTCGACCGCATCGCCTACGCGCACACCAGTTTCTTCTCGACGCCGGTGGCGGAAGAGCTGGCCGACGTGCTGGTGGCCGACGCGCCGGCCGGCATTTCGCACGTGTACCTGGTCTCCGGCGGCTCGGAGGCGATGGAGGCGGCGCTGAAGCTGGCGCGCCAGTACTACGTCGAGATCGGCCAGCCGCAGCGCTCGAGGTTCATCGCCCGCCGCAACAGCTATCACGGCAACACGCTCGGCGCGCTGGCCGTCGGCGGCAATGCCTGGCGGCGGCAGCAGTTCGCGCCGCTGCTGATCGACGTCGATCACGTCGCGCCGACCTACGACTATCGCGACCGCCGCCCCGACGAGAGCGAGGGGCAGTACGGCGCGCGGCTGGTCGCCGAGATCGAGCAGGCGATCGAGCGGCTCGGCCCCAACAAGGTGATTGCCTTCGTTGCCGAGACGGTCGGCGGCGCCACCAGCGGCTGCCTGACCGCGCCGCCCGGCTACTACCGGGCGGTGCGTGAACTATGCGACCGGCACGGCATCCTGCTGATCCTCGACGAGGTGATGTGCGGCATGGGCCGCACCGGCACGCTGCACGCCTGCGAGCAGGAAGGCGTCACGCCGGACCTAATGGCGATCGCCAAGGGGCTCGGCGGCGGCTACCAGCCGGTCGGCGCGCTGCTGGTCGGCGGCAAGGTGGTCGATGCGATCGCCCAGGGGTCGGGCTTCTTCCAGCACGGCCACACCTACATCGGCCACCCGATGGCCTGCGCGGCGGCGCTGGCGGTGCAACGCGTGTTCAAGCGCGACCGCCTGGTCGAGCGCTGCGCGAAGATGGGCGAGAGGCTGGCGGCCGGTCTGCGCGACGCGTTCGGCGGGCATCCGCACGTCGGCGAGATCCGCGGCCGCGGCCTGTTCCGCGCCCTCGAACTGGTGGCCGACCGTTCGACCAAGGCGCCGTTCGACCCGTCGCGCAAGGTCGCCGCGCGGGTGCGCGCCGAGGCCATGGCGGCGGGGTTGCTGTGCTACCCGATGGCCGGCACCATCGACGGCAAGACGGGCGACCACGTGCTGCTGGCGCCGCCGTTCGTCATCGCCGACCAAGAGATCGCGATGCTGCTCGAGCGACTGCAGCGGGCGATCGACAACGCGACGCGCGCCGGCGGCTAGCCACATCCGCGCGACCCGTACGCGAGGCTGCTTACGGCGGGCCGCGGTTGCGGTACCGTCCGCCTCGCGTCATATTCCGCGGGTTCGGCGCTTTCCCGGCGCCGGAATCGGACGACAACCAAGGAGAAAGCCATGCGTCTCGCCCTTTCACTCTGCGCGGCGGCAATCGCTGCGACCGTCGCTGTCGCGGCTCCGCAGGCCGCGTCCGCGCAACAGAAGTTCGTCACCATCGGCACCGGCGGCGTCACCGGCGTGTACTACGCCGCCGGCGGCGCGATCTGCCGCCTGGTCAACAAGGACCGCAAGGCGCACGGCATCCGCTGCTCGGTCGAGTCGACCGGCGGCTCGGTCTACAACATCAACACCATCCGCGCCGGCGAACTCGACATGGGGGTGGCCCAGTCGGACTGGATGTTCCACGCGGCCAAGGGCACCGCGGTGTTCAAGGACGCCGGACCGTTCAACGAACTGCGCGCGCTGTTCTCGCTGCACCCGGAGCCGTTCACCGTGCTGTCGCGCAAGGAAGCGAACATCGGCAAGTTCGAGGACTTCAAGGGCAAGCGGTTCAACATCGGCAACCCGGGCTCCGGCACGCGCGCCTCGATGGAGGAACTGCTCAATGCGATGGGCTGGAAAACCAGCGACTTCTCGCTCGCCTCCGAGCTGAAGGCCGACGAGCACGGCGCGGCGCTGTGCGACAACAAGATCGACGGCTTCTTCTACGGCGTCGGCCATCCGTCGGCCAACATCCAGGATCCGACTACCACCTGCGGCGCCAGGCTGGTTTCGCTGACCGGTCCGGCGATCGACAAGCTGGTCAAGGCCAACTCCTACTACGCCTACGCGACGATCCCCGGCGGCCTGTACGCCAACAACCCGAACTCGACGCAGACCTACGGTGTGCTGGCCACCATGGTCACGTCAAGCAAGGTGCCCGCCGACGTCGTCTACAACGTGGTCAAGGCGGTGTTCGAGAACTTCGACGAGTTCAAGAAGCTGCACCCGGCCTTCGCCACCCTCGATCCGAAGAAGATGGTCAAAGACGGCCTGTCGGCGCCGCTGCACGACGGCGCCGTCAAGTACTACAAGGAAAAAGGCTGGCTTTGATCCGGCGGCAGGACTGCCGGCACTGACCTCACCAGACGGACAGGCCGGGCGCGAGCCCGGCCTGTCTGGCTTCGGCGCCGGCTGCGCCGGACGATCGCCGTCGTGACAGCCGCCAACGCAGGCCCCGGGGGAGCACCGCAATGAGCCGCAGCACCGAAGGCGAGGGCATCGAGCGCGACAAGCTGCAGCAGATGGTCGCCGATTCGGACACCGGCGGCCGCAACCCGAAGGGACCCGTCGCGCTGCTGCTGATGCTGGTGGCGCTGGCCTGGTCGGCCTTCCAGCTCTGGTACGCCAGCCCGCTGCCGTTCGCGCTCGGCGTGTTCGTGCTCAACGACACCGAGGCGCGGGCGATCCACCTCGCCTTCGCGGTCTTCCTGTCGTTCACCGCCTATCCGGCGTTCAAGCACTCGCCGCGCACCTACGTGCCGCTGCAGGACTGGGTCTTCGCGCTTGCGGGGGCCTTCTGCGCCGCCTACCTGTACCTCTTCTACAGCCAGCTGTCCACGCGGCCGGGGCAGCCGACCGAGATCGACATCTACGTCGCGGTGGCCGGCATGCTGCTGCTGCTCGAGGCAACGCGGCGCGCGCTCGGCCTGCCGATGGTGATCGTGGCCGGCGTGTTCCTGATCTACACCTTCGCCGGCCCGTTCATGCCGGAGATGATCGCCCACCGCGGCGCGTCGCTTTCGAAGGCCACCTCCCACTACTGGCTGACCACCGAGGGCGTGTTCGGCATCGCGCTCGGCGTATCCACCAGCTTCATCTTCCTGTTCGTGCTGTTCGGCTCGCTGCTCGACAAGGCCGGCGCCGGCAACTACTTCATCAAGTCGGCCTTTGCGCTGCTCGGCCACATGCGCGGCGGGCCGGCCAAGGCGGCGGTTGTCTCCTCGGCCGCCACCGGCATCATCTCCGGCTCGTCGATCGCCAACGTGGTCACAACCGGCACCTTCACCATCCCACTGATGAAGCGCGTCGGCTACCGGCCGGACCAGGCCGGCGCGGTCGAGGTCTCCAGTTCGGTCAACGGCCAGCTCATGCCGCCGGTGATGGGGGCGGCGGCCTTCCTGATGGTCGAGTACGTCGGCATCCCGTACACGCAGGTGATCAAGCACGCCTTCCTGCCGGCGATCATCTCGTACATCGCGCTGTTCTACATCGTCCACCTGGAGGCGCTGAAGGCGAACCTGCAGGGGCTGCCGCGGCGCAGCCAGAGCACGTTCGCGCAGCGGCTGCTGTCGTTCGTCATGACGGTGGCGGGTTTCGTCGTGCTGTCGGGCGCCGTCTACTACGGCATCGGCTGGATCAAGGACGTCTTCCCGGGCTCGGCGTTCAACATCGTCGTTGTGCTGCTGCTGGCGGCCTACGTCGCCCTGGTCTGGTTCGGCGCGCGGCAGCCGGAGCTCGAGCTCGACGATCCGAACGAGGAGGTGTTCGAGCTGCCGGAGACCGGGCCGACGCTCAAGAGCGGCCTGCACTACCTGCTGTCGGTGGTGGTGCTGATCTGGTGCCTGATGGTCGAGCAGCTGTCGCCCGGGCTTTCGGCCTTCTGGGCGACGATGTTCATGATCTTCATCCTGGTCACCCAGCGGCCGCTGATCGCGGCGTTCCGCGGCCGTGGCGGTCTCGGCCAGGCAACGCGCCAGGGCTTCGCCGAACTGCTCGACGGCCTGGTCACCGGCGCACGCAACATGATCGGCATCGGCGTGGCCACCGCCGCCGCCGGCATCATCGTCGGCACCGTGTCGCTGACCGGCATCGGCCTGGTGATGACCGAGCTGGTCGAGCTGATCTCCGGCGGCAACCTGATGGTGATGCTGCTGCTGGTGGCGCTGATCAGCCTGATCCTCGGCATGGGGCTGCCGACCACCGCCAATTACATCGTCGTCTCGACGCTGATGGCGCCGGTGGTGGTCGAGCTCGGCGCGCAGAGCGGATTGCTGGTGCCGCTGATCGCCGTGCACATGTTCGTCTTCTACTTCGGCCTGATGGCCGACGTGACGCCACCGGTGGGGCTGGCGTCGTTCGCCGCCGCCGCGATCGCCCGCACCGACCCGATCAGGACCGGCATCACCGCCTTTTACTACAGCATGCGAACGGCGATCCTGCCGTTCCTGTTCATCTTCAACACGCAGCTGCTGCTGATCGGCATCACCGACTGGTTCCACCTGCTGCTGACGATCGCCAGCGCCATCACTGCGATGCTGGTGTTCGCCGCCGCGACCCAGGGCTACTTCCTGGTGAAGAGCCGCTGGCACGAGACCGTGGCGCTGTTCCTCGTCACCTTCACGCTGTTCCGGCCGGGCTTCTGGTGGGACATGGTCTACCCGCCGTTCGAACACACGCCGCCGTCCGAGCTGATGAAGATCATCGAGGAGAAGCCGGCCAACGCCAGCCTGCGCCTGTGGGTCGAGGGCGAGACGCTCGAGGGCCAGGAGTTCAGCAAGGGCGTGCTGGTGCCGCTCGGCGCGAAGGCGCCGGCACGCGAACGGCTGAAGGGCGCCGGCTTCTCGCTGATGACCCTCGGCGACGAGGTCAGCATCGGTCCGGTCGCCTTCGGCAGCGTTGCCGCCAAGCTCGGCCTGGAGGCAGGCTTCAAGGTGACCGGCGTCGAGCTGCCGGTCGAGCGCCCGGCCAAGGAATGGATGTTCATACCGGCGCTGCTGCTGCTGGCGCTGGTCATCGTGCTGCAGCGGTCGCGGCTCCGGCGCCAGCCGGCGGCAGCCGGAACGGCCGCCTAAAAGGGGGAGGAAGCGAGATGTTCAAGAACGTACTGATCGCCATCGACATCACCGCGCCGGCAAGCTGGGCGCGATCGCTGCCGGTGGCGGCGCAGATCTGCAAGGACTGGTCGGCGCGGCTGCACGTGGTCACCGTGGCGGCCGAGGTCAACGTGCAGGTGGCGTCGTTCTTCCCGCAGGACGCCAACGCCCGGCTGCTCGAGCAGACCGCCGCCGACCTGCGGCGCTGGATCGGCGAGCACGTGCCGGCAGGGATCGAGGTGCACCAGATCGTCGGCCAGGGCAGCATCCACCGGGAAATCATCGCCGCCGCCGAGAAGGCCAATGCCGACCTCGTCGTGATGGCCTCGCACAAGCCGACGGCGAGCGACTATCTGCTCGGCACCAACGCGGCGCACGTCGTGCGCCACGCCGCCTGCTCGGTGATGGTGGTGCGCAACTGAACCCGCGGCGGGTCCCTCGACCAAGGAGAAGCGCGATGTCCGACCACGTCTACAAGCTGCTGGAGCTCACCGGCACCTCGGCCAAGAGCATCGAGGATGCGGTCGGCAACGCGATCTCGCGCGCCGGCAAGACGGTGCACAACCTGCGCTGGTTCCAGGTGACCGAGGTGCGCGGCGGCATCGACGGCGGCAAGGTCGCCAGCTGGCAGGTGACGATCAAGGTCGGCTTCACGCTCGACGATTGAGCGCCGCGTCGGCAGCGTTGCGCCGCCTCGAGCGCGCGCGCCATGACTACGGCGCCGGCGCCGGCGATCGCAAGCGGGCGCTGCTCGCCGCGCTGGGCCGCAGGTCCCTGGAAACCGCCGGCGAGGTCCGGCGGCTGCACGAGGCGCTGTGCTTCCTGCGCGCCTATCCGGACGATGCGCGCGTGCTGGCCGCGGTGGAGCGGATGCTGGCGCGCTTCGACCGCCGCGCCGACCTGCGGGCGCAGCGCCAGGCGCTCGCTCACAGCGGCATCGCCGGCACCACCACCTGGTACCCGTTCTTCTGGCCGACCGCGCGCTGGCTGGCGGCGCGCTGGCCGGGCCGGCTGCGCTTCGATCGCAGCGACGCCGCGGCGGAAGGCGCACTCGGCCGCGCGCTGCCGCTGCTGGTGACACCGCACGAGGCGGTGGCGCTGCGCGAGGCGAAGCTCGCCGGCTACGCGGCGATCGACCGGTTGCGTGCGCGCGGCGAGACCGACGCCGCTTTCCTGGTGCGCCGCGTCGCCACGCTGGCCGGCGACGACTTCACCCGCGAGGCGTTCTACGACGCGATCAATCCGAGCTGCGAGCTGCTGCCCACGGCCGACACGCCGGCGCGCACGCGCGAGAAGTTCGCGCCGGCGCCGGTGGTGTTCCGCGAGACACCCCTGCGTGGCGGGCGTCCCGATCTGCGCGGCGAGATGCGGCGAGCGCCGCGCTCGATGCGCAGGCTGCCGCTCGCCGACGGCCGGCGGCTGGTGGACCTGGCGCGCGGCGCGATGGTCGGGCGCAGCCGCGACCTCGATGCGTTCGCCTACGGCAACGCGCGCGACACCTGGCTCGTCGACGACGGCGGCGGGCTGGCGTTTGGGCTGATCGGCGTGGCGCCCGAGCGGCGCGCGCCGCTGGCCGCCATCTATGGCGGGCTGACGCTCGCCAACGGCGTGCCGATCGGCTACTTCCAGGCCGACATCGCCGGCCGGACGGCAGCGCTGTCGTTCAACACCTTCGAGACCTTCCGTGGCGGCGAGGCGGCCTTCACCTTCGGTCGCCTGCTGGCGGCGCTGCGGCACGCCTTCGGCGTCGATGCCTTCAGCATCGAGCCGTACCAGCTCGGCGAAGGAAACGACGAAGGCCTCGCCTCCGGCGCCTGGTGGTTCTACTTCAAGCTCGGCTTCCGCCCGCGCGCCACCGCGGCGCGCCAACTGGCGGAGGCCGAACTGGCGCGGATGCGGCGCCGTGCCGCCCACCGCTCGTCCGCGGCGACCCTGCGCCACCTCGCCGCGCATCACCTGTTCTTCGACCTCGATCGGCGCCGGCGCACGCCGCTGCCGCCGCTGGCCGCACTCGGCTTTCGCGTCGCCCGATTGCTCGCGGCGCGCGGCGAGAACCGCGGCGAGGCGCTGGCCGCGGTGCAATCGGAGGCGGCGCAGGTGCTCGGCCTGCGCTCGCTCGCCGGGCTGAACGCCGGCGAGCGGCAGGCCTTTGCCGGCTTGGCGCCGCTGGTGCTGCTGGCCGGCGCCGGCCGCTGGCCGCTGCCACAGCGCCGTGACCTGCTGGCGCTGATCCGCGCCAAGGCGGCCGACAGCGAACTTGGTTACGTGCAGCGGCTGGCGGCGCACCGACCGTTGTGCAAGACGCTGCTCGCGCAGTGATTGCGGTCGGCAGGGCTCAGGGCCGCGGCAACCACTGCTGCGGCACGATCTCGACCGTCGCCGTCGGCGAGCTCAGCCAGACGTGGCCGTCCTGCACGGTCGCCGTCAGCGTCATCGACCGCGCAGCGAGCTGCTGCAGTGCTGCACAGGACGCGTCGGCGATCGCCAGCACGCGCAGGTTCGCCAGCCGCGCCAGCGCATCGGCGCTGCCTGTCCACCACTGCTGCGCCCGGCGGCTGCCGTAGGCGAGCACGACCACCTGCCGCGCCCGGCCACAGGCCTTGCGCAGATCGCGTTCGTCGGGCAGGCCGACGTCGATCCATAACTCGATGTTGCCGGTGGCATCGCGCAGCCAGAGGTCCGGCTCGCCCTCGGCCGACAGGCCCTTGCCGAAAGCCAGCAGCGGATCGGCGAACAGCACGAACGCCAGCAGCCGGACCATCAGCCGCTCCTCCGTTTCGGACGGGTGGCGGGCGAGCGTCAGCGGAAAGCCGCCGTAGACGCCGCGATCGATGTCGGACAGCGCCAGCTCGCACTTGTAGACGGTGGCGCGCAGTGCCATCGGCTGTTCAGGCGCGCAGCAGGCGCGGCAGCGGCGCGCCGCGCAGCCACGCGGCCAGGCACTCGACCACGCCGGCGGCGAACCGCTCGAACACCGGCTGGGCGACGAAACCGAGGTGCGGCGTCAGCACCACGTTGGGCAGCCGGCGCAGCGGGTGGTCGGCCGGCAACGGCTCCTCGTCGTAGACGTCGAGCGCGGCCATCGCCGGCCGTCCGCCGGCCAGAGCGTGCGCCAGCGCCGCCGTGTCGATCAGCGCCGAGCGCGACGTGTTGACCAGCAGCGAATCGCGGCGCATCGACGCCAGCCTGTCCGCATCGAGCAGCTGCCGCGTCTCGGCCGACGGCACCAGATGCAGGCTGACCACCTTCGAGGTTGCCAGCAGTTCGTCGAGCGGCAGCGCGGTTGCCTGCCGCGCCGCCGCGCGTTCGGCCGTCATGTGCGGGCTCCACGCTACCACCTGCATGCCGAAGGCGTTGCCGATCCGCGCCATCCTGCTGCCGATCTCGCCCAGGCCGATCAGCCCCAGCCGGTCGCCCGCCAGCATGCCGGCCAGTGGCCCGCTGTCGCGCCAGTCGCCCTCCCGCATCAGCCTGAAGTGCGCCTCCAGCCGCTTCGCCGCCGCGAGGATCAGCGCCCAGGCCAGTTCGCAGGTGGTGTCCTTCGACGGACCCCATTCGGTGTGGCACACCGGGATGCCGCGGCCGGCCAGTGCAGCCATGTCGAGGGCGGCGTTGCGCGAGCCGGTGAACACCACCAGCTTCAGCTGCGGCAGGCGGGCGATCAGGGAGGCGGCGAGCGGCGTGCGGTCGCGCATCAGCACGATCGCGTCGGCATGCACCAGCGCGGCGTGCAGCACGTCGCCGCGCAGCGGTTCGTGGAACACGCGCACGTCGGCCAGCCGGTCGATCTCCGACCAGTCGGCCAGCCGGCGCAGCGCGCGTTCGAAGTCGTCGAGCACGACGATGGTGGGGCGGATGGCGTCCATGGCGGTTGTCCGGAGATGGCTTGCGGTCGGCTCGTGATCGGCTCCGCGCCGGGTTCATCGGGAGATCAGCGCCAGCGTCAGCGGCACCGTCAATGCGGAAAGCGCGGTCGACAGCACCATGCTGGTGGCCACCGGTCCCTGCAACGCGTCGAACTCGCGCGCCATCAGGTAGACGTTAACGCCGACGGCGAGCGCCGACAGCAGCACCACCGCCTGTGTTTCGATCGGCGGCAGGCCGAGCGCCGCGGCCAGCGCCCAGACGACCAGCGGCTGCACCGCGAGCTTGATCGCGGTGATCGCCGCCGCCTCGCGCCAGCCGGCACGGATGCCGTACTCGGCCAGGCCCATGCCGAGCACGATCAGCGACAGCGGGACCGCCGAGCTGCCGAGCAGCGACAACGGCGTGCCGAGCAGCGCCGGCAGCGGCAGGCCGGTCAGGCCGAAGGCGGCGCCGGCCAGCACCGAGGCGACGATCGGATTGGTCAGCACGCTGCGCAGCGTGTTGCCGAAGCCGCGCAGCGACAGCTCGCCGTGGCGCGCCCATTCGACCGACACCGTGACCAGCGTCCACAGGGTCAGCGAGTTGAACACCAGCACCAGCGCCACCGACGGCATCGCCGCCTCGCCGAGCGAGGCCTTGGCGATCGGCACGCCGAGCAGCACGTTGTTGGCGAAGATGCCGCCGAGGGCGAACACCGACTGCTCGACACCGTTGAGCCTGAACAGCCACAGGCCGACCATGCGGCCGAGCACGAAGACGATCAGGCAGCCGCCGAAGAAGGCGATCAGCAGCCGCGCGTCGACCGGCGGCAGCTTCGAGAAGTCGCTCATCAGGGAGAACAGCAGCGCCGGCACGGCCACCGCGAAGACGAACTTCGCCAGCGCGTCGCTGACCGCCTTCGGCCAGCGCCCGGAGGCTGCCAGCAGGTAACCGGCGAGCACCAGCGTGAACAGCGGCGCGGCGAGCTCGACGTGATGCAGGAAAGAGGACACTGGGCGGCACCTGGCCTGGGCGCTCGCGCGGAGCGCGACGCCGCCCGACCGTACCGCGCGCAGTGTAGGGGCCGCCCGGCGCGCAGCGCGCCGGGCGGCGCAGGCAGGCGGGGTGCGCCGCCTGCAGCGGGCGTCACGCCGCCTGGCGCAGGCCGGCCGAACGCTGCACTAGCAGCCGCGCCAGCGGGCTCGCCGGCCGCAGCGCGGCGCGCTCGGCGGCCAGCGCCGCGGCGAGCGGCGCATCGCCGCCGCGATAGGCGGCCTCGATCAACGTGAGGTCGATCACGTCGCGCTGCGCATGGCTGCCGCCGAAGCGCGCGGCGCCGCTGCGGATCGGTCGCAGCAGCTCGACGCACTCGGCGTATCGGCCCTGGCCGAAGGCGCGGATCGCGCTGGCGGCGGCGTGACCGACGTCGCGCGTGAAGCCGGCGTTGTCGGCGTCGCCGGCCATCGCGGCGCGCTGCGCCTCGAGCACCGCCTGCTGCTCCTGCTCGCGGCCGCTGCCGACCAGGGCCATCATCGCGTGCATGTCGTTGAAGGCGTAGTTGCCGGCCGCCGCGATCGGCGCCCACAGGTCGGCCAGCTCGGCGAAGCGGCCGCGCACGTCGAGCCCGCGCAGGTGCAGGCGCCAGAGCATCGCCGAGGCGTCGATCATGTCGAGCACGACGTTCGAGCGCCTGCCGAAGATCGGACCGTCGAACAGGCGCAGCACCTCGTCGACGGCACCGGTTTCGAGGTGATAAAGCGCCAGGTGCCACCAGTTGTGCACGGCGAAGAAGCTGTCTTCCGACCAGGCCTGGCTGTCGGCGGTCATCCAGGCGATGCCGTCGGCGGGCCGGTTGCGCATCTCATGCACGTGCGCCACCGCGTGCCAGGCCCAGGTGTCGCGCCGCTCGAGCTCGACCGCGGCGCGGCCCGCCGCCTCGGCCTGCGCGTAGTCGCCGGTTTCCTCCAGGCCGAACGCGTGCATGCCGAGCAGTGCGTGGTAGCCGGGCATCGACCTGCTCCAGGCCGGCAGCGCCCGGGCAATCCGATCGCGCAGCATGCGCGAGTCGCCGCGGAAGAAATCGATCTGATGGCCGACCTGCAGCGCCAGCGCATCGCGCGGCCAGGCGATCGCCACGTCCTCGAGGACGCGGCCGGCCGCCCGCCAGCGGCCCTCGGCCAGCAGTCGCACGGCCTCGAGGTGGCCGCGCTCGCGTTCGTCGGCCGGCAGGCCGGCGGCTGCCGAGAAGCACTCGCGCGCCACCGGCAGCCCGGCGGGCTCGGTGCCCAGCAGGTGCAGGTAACCCTTCATTGCGTGTGCCATCACCATCTGCGGCGCCGCGGCGAGTGCGGCATCGACCGAGGCGAGCGGATCGCCGACATAGCAGCGCAACTGCTGCGCGGCGGTGTCGAAGTGGGCAACGCCCTCGGCGTTGGCGCCGGACAGGGCATGGCCGGCTGCGTCTACGTGTTTCATCGGACTCCTCCTTGGGAAAATCGGAGCGAGACTCGCCGCTCGGCGGCGCTCCGGAAGCAGGCCACCACTTTAGGAAGCGACTCGTGCGTACGCCATGGCCGGGCCGCCGCCGCTTGTGTCCGATCCGCCGCCGCGCGGTCGCACGACCCTGAACGGGGGATAGGCCGATGGATGCACTTTCCGATGTGCTGCGTGTGATCCGTCTGGCCGGCGGTGTCTTCCTCGACGCCGCCTTCACGGCACCGTGGTGCGTCGTCTCGCGCGTCGGCCCCGAGGATTGCCCGGCCAGGCGGCTGCCGCCGAGCGTCGTTGCGTTCCACTACGTCATCGATGGCCGGATGCTGGTGCAGGGCGACGGCACGTCGCTTCAGGTGCGCGCCGGCCAGATGGTGCTGCTGCCGCGCAATGACCCGCACCTGCTCGCCAGCGACGCGGGACTGCAGCCGACCGACCCCGAGCCACTGGTGCAGCAGGTCGACGGCGGGCTGATTCGGCTGGCGTGCGGCGGCGGCGGCGCCGCCACCAGGCTGGTGTGCGGCTTCGTCGGCGCCGACGTGCGCCGGCATCCGCTGCTGGAGGCATTGCCCGGCGTCTTCGTGCTCGACCTGAACGGCAAGCCATGCGCCGAGTTCGTCGGCGCCTCGTTCCGCTACGCGGCGCAGGAGGTGGCCTCGGGTCGCCCGGGCTCGGAAACCGTGCTGGCCAAGCTGTCGGAACTGCTGTTCGTCGAGGCGGTGCGCAGTTACGCGGAGTCGCTGCCGCCTCGGCAGCAGGGCTGGCTCGCCGGCCTGCGCGATGCCGCGGTCGGCCGCGCGCTGGCGCTGATGCACGGCGATGTCGCCAGGCCGTGGACGACCGAGGAGCTGGCCGCCGCAGTGGCGCTGTCGCGCTCGGCCTTCGCCGAACGCTTCACGCAGCTGGTCGGTCAGCCGCCGATCAGCTATCTCACCGACTGGCGCATGCAGCTGGCGGCGGCACGGCTTCGCGAGACGCCGCGATCGATTGCCCAGGTCGCAGGCGACCTCGGCTACGAGTCGGAGGCGAGCTTCACGCGCGCCTTCAAGCGCACCCATGGCCTCGCCCCCGGCAGATTCCGCAGCGGGCGGTGACCTGTGCGCGCTGCCGGACGATGCCGCGCGCGCGATGGGTACGATGCCGGTCGGAACCGACGCTATGGAGCAGCCGATGATTCTCGAACTTGCCGACATCCGCATTCATCCCGGTCAGCAGGCTGCCTTCGACGAGGCGATTCGCCGTGGGCTGGACACCGTCATCAGCACGGCCAGGGGCTTCCGCGGCTACAAGGTCAACAAGGGCATCGAGTCGCCGGAGCGCTATCTGCTGATGATCTTCTGGGAGCGCCTCGAGGACCACACGGTCGAGTTCCGCGGCTCTGCCGCCTTCGGCCAGTGGCGGGCGATCGTCGGGCCATTTTTCGCCCAGCCGCCGACCGTCGAGCACTTCAGCCTGCTGGCCAAGTCGGCCGGTGCCTGAGGCCGCCGGAAAGCTCGGCCGGCGACCCCCTCCCTAGCCCGGGATGGCATCAGGTACCGTCTTGCCGTTACTTTGCCGATCAGATATTTACGAACGAAAATCGATGCGTTACTTTAGGTTCGTGGCTAATCCATCGGCATTGCCAAGATGAGCGGTAGACGTCCGGCCGGGGCATGAGCGACCCGGCCACGTTCAGCAGCCGACCGCGGTTCGGTGACCCGGCGTCACCGGACGATCTTCCCCCCACCCTGCACAGCAGATTCGCCATTCGGCGCGACCAGGCCGGCGAGGCCGTGCGACCAACCAACGTCGTCGGTCCGGCGGCCTTCTTCGAGCGCCTGCAGCAGTCGCTGAGCGGACCCGCCGCGTCACTGGCGCTGCTGGTCATCGACATCAGCGACTTCCATTCGATCAACCAGGCACACGGCTTCCCGGTCGGCGACCGCTTTCTCGAACAGGTCGCCCGCCGCCTCGCCGCGCAGCTGCGCGCCGACGACCTTCTCACCCGGCTCGGCGGCGACGAATTCGCGGTGCTGCTGTTGGACGTCTTCGATTCGGCGGCCGCGGTGGCGGCGGCGCGCGACAGCCTGCGTGCACTGGCCGACCCGTTCGACCTGAACGATCGGCCACACGCGGTGTCTGCGTGCGTCGGCGTATCGCTCAGCCCGGGCCAGAGCCGTGACGTGCGCACGCTGCTCGCCGCGTCGCGCGCTGCGCTGCGCAGCGCCAAGGAGGCCGGGCTCGACGTGGTCGTCGCCCAGCCCGGCACGGGCGAAGCCTGGGGATCGTCGTCGTCTCGGCTGTGGCCGGCAGCCGGCCAGCGCGGCATGGTCAGCGGGCGCGAGGTTCGCGACGGGCTGCTGCGCGGCGAGTTCAAGGTCCACTATCAGCCGATCCACAACTTCGGCACCGGTCGGGTCGACACCCTCGAGGCGCTGGTGCGCTGGCGGCACCCGACCCGCGGCCTGCTGTCACCGGGCGTGTTTCTGCCGGCCGCCGAGCGCGCCGGCCTGGCGCACGTGATCAGCGTTCGCGTGCTCGACTGCGCCTGCGACAGCCTGCGCCGCTGGCGCACGCACGGCCACCGGCAGCTGCGGGTGGCGGTGAACCTGTCGGCGCAGGACTTCCGGCGCGACGATTTCGCCGGCACGGTCGCCTCCACCCTGGAGCGTCACGCGCTGCCGCCGTCTTCGCTCGAGCTCGAGCTGACCGAGCACGAGCAACTCGACGACGAGGCGGCGGTCTCGCAGGCTGCCGAGCTCGCCCGCCAGGGCGTCGCGCTGACGATCGACGATTTCGGCGTCAAGTACTCGTCGCTGCGTTACCTGCACCGGCTGCCGGTGCAGGCGCTGAAGGTCGACCGCAGCTTCGTGCACGACGTCGGTCGCTCGGCGGCCAGCAACTCGATCGTCTCGGCCGTCATCGGCATCGCCAGCAAGATGGGATTGCGGCTGGTCGCCGAAGGAGTCGAGGAAGTGCGGCAGATGACGGAGCTGCGCCGGCTCGGCTGCCACATCATGCAGGGCTTCCTGTTCAGCCCGCCGGTGCCGGCCGACGCCGTCGGCGGCTACCTCGACCGCACCGCACGGGCGGCCTGACGGCCGACCCGCCTGACGGCGCACCGCGCCGTTGCCGCATCCCCCTTTCCTGCAACGGCGCTTCGTGATCGGCGTCGGCGGCCCGACAATTGCCGCGCGCGGCCGCCGACGTGGCGGCCGATCATCGGCAACGACGGCAACGGAGGGCGACGATGGCGCGCAGCACTGCCAGTTCGACCAGCAGGACGGCCAACCGCGCGCGCAGGGCGAGCGCGGCGAAGGGCGCGCGCCGCGCCGTGCTGCTGGTGGCCACGCGCAAGGGCGCCTGGCTGCTGCACAGCGATGCCTCGCGCCGCGCCTGGCGACTCGACGGGCCGCACTTCCTCGGCCACGTCATCCACCACCTGGTGCTCGATCCGCGCGACGGCCGCACGCTGCTGGCGGCGGCGAAGACCGGGCACCTCGGGCCGACGGTGTTCCGCTCGACCGATCTGGGCCGCACCTGGAAGGAGGCGGCGAAGCCGCCGGCCTTCGCCAGGCGCGCCGACGGCAGCGGTCGCGCGGTCGACCACACCTTCTGGCTGACGCCGTCGACCGCCGCCGAGCCGGGCGTCTGGTATGCCGGCACCTCGCCGCAGGGGCTGTTCCGCTCGGACGACGGCGGCGCGACCTGGGCGCCGTTTTCCTGCATCAACGACGACCCGCAGTACCGGAAGTGGTTCGGCACAGTGCAGGACGGCACGCCCGACGGGCCGAAGCTGCACTCGATCATCGTCGACCCGCGCGACCCGAAGCACCTGTACTTCGGCATGTCGGGCGGCGGCGTGCACGAGTCGACCGACGGCGGCGCCACCTTCCGCACGCTGATCGACGGGCTCGACGTGGTCGAGGGCTTCCCGGGCGACGATCCGGCCGTGCACGACCCGCACTGCATCCGCCTGTGCCCGGGCAACCCGGACCGGCTCTACCAGCAGAACCACTGCGGCATCTACCGCATCGACCGGCCGTCGAACACCTGGGTGCGCATCGGCAGGAAGATGCCGAAGAAGGTCGGCGATATCGGCTTCAACATGGTGGTGCACCCGCGCGATGACAGTACCGCGTGGGTGCTGCCGATGGACGGGCAGACGGTTTGGCCGCGCACCAGCCCCGACGGCAAGCCCGCCGTCTATGGCACGCGCAACGGCGGCAGCAGCTGGCAGCGGCTCGATGCCGGACTGCCGGGCGAGCAGGCCTGGTGGACGGTGAAGCGGCAGGCGATGTGCGCCGACGCCGGTGAGCCGGTCGGCCTGTACTTCGGCACCACCGCCGGCGAGTTGTGGGCGAGCCGCGACGAAGGCGCGCAGTGGAAGTGCATCGCCCGCGGCCTGCCCGAGATCTACGCGGTCGAGGCGGGCGAACTGCGCTAGCGCCGCGCGGCGATGAAGGTGCTGATCCCCAGCCCGCTGCGCTCCTACACCGCCGAGCGCAGCTGGGTCGAGGCACAGGGCGGCACGCTCGGCGAGGTGCTCGACGATCTCGACCGCCGCTTTGCGGGCATCCGCTTCCGCATGATCGACGAGCAGGAGAACATGCGCCGGCACATCCGCTTCTTCGTCAACGGCGAACAGACTTTCGACCTGCACCTGCCGCTGCGGCCGACCGACGAGCTTTGCATCGTGCAGGCGCTCAGCGGCGGCTGACGAACGACCGGCCGGCCGAACCGAAAGGACCGGCAAAGCATGTCGCCGGTCTGCGATCTCGGCGAGCTGTCCGTACCGGCACGGCTGCGGACAGCCGTGCCGGATCCGGCGGCCTACTTCTGCGCCACTGCTGCGCCCGGCGGCAGCGGCTCGGGCACGCGGTTGCGGATTGCCGGGATCGACTGCAGGTAGGCGAAGATCGCCTCCAGGTCTTCGTCGGTGAAGTTGTTGTAGACCAGGACCGGCATCGGCGGCAGCACCTCACGGCCGCGGCCCATGTGGCGGCCGCTGCGGATGGTCTCGACGAAGTTGCGCTTCGTCCACTTGCCCAGTCCGGTCTCGGGATCGGGCGTCAGGTTGGCGGTGAAGCTCACGCCCCACGGCCCGGCCCAGGCGGTGTTGGTGGCGGCGAATGCAGCGATCCACGGCGCCTCGAGCTTCGGCGGCGGCGGCACCTGGAAGTCCTGCGGGTGGCCGGAAAGGGCCCGCGTCATGTCGGGCGCGGGGCCGTTCGCACCCATTTTCCACGGCGTGTGGCAGTCGTGGCAGGCGGCGGTGGAGACGATGTACTTGCCGCGGGCGATCTTCTCGGCGGCCGTCTGCGCCGTCGCCTGCGCCGAGAAGGCGAGTGACAGCGCGGCGACGGCGAGCGGCACGGCAAAGGTCAGGGCGGAGCGGGCGATGCGGCGGGCGGTTGCGTGTTTCATGGTCATTTCTCCTCTACGGTGGGCAGGTCGGTCTTGATCCAGCGCTCGATCAGCGCGATTGCTTCACTGTCCGAGACCTTCACGCCGAGTGGCGGCATGCGGGCCATCGGGTTGGCTGTCTTCATGCGCACGGCGAGCACGCTGTCGGCATCGCTGCCGGCGACCAGCCGCTTCGACTGGCTGCCGTCGTGCGGGCGGAAACGGCTCGCGTGGCCGAGCAGCGACTGCAGCGTCCGCTCGGCACTGGCCTGCGGCGCGGCGGCCTGCTGAGCGAGTGCCAGGTCGAGCGAGGCGAGCGCGCCGCTGTCGTTGTGGCAGTGGCCGCAGTTGCCGTGCAGGTAGCCGAGCGCCGCGCGCGCCGTGGGCGATGCGGCGGCGACGCGCGGCGGGTTCTCCAGCAGCCGCTGTGGCAGGTTGCGGATCACGCCGCGCGCGGCGAGGCTCCTCAGGTCGGCCAACTGCGGCGTCTTCGCATCGGCATGCGGTGCCAGCGGGTCGCGGTCGGGCGACAGCTGCAGCGCGCTGAAGCCGAGCACCGGCGTGGCGCCGCCGTCGTGGCAGGCGAGGCAGTCGAGCCGTCCCGGGACCGCGTAGCGCCCGCCGGGTGCCGAAGCCACGGCAATCGCGGTGCCGCGCGGCGGCGCCAGCTCGGCATCGGTGCCCTGCTCGTTCCACACATAGGCGGCGAAGCGCCAGGAGCCATCGGCCAGACGCTCGACGAATCGCGTCTCGACCGACCTGCCGTAGCTGAATTCCTTCCACAGCTTGGTGCCGACCGGGAAATCCCAGGCATCCGGCTTCGATGCGTCGATCGACGCACCCGGCGGCAGCGAGAGCCAGCGCCGCTTGCCGGTGCCGTCGGACCACAGCGGGTACTGCGGCGAGAAGGCGATGTGCTCGGCGCGCACCGTGGTCGTGCCGGGTACGAACAGTCCGGTGTCGCTCAGCCGCTGCGGCAGCGGCGGCGGATCGACGTTCGCGGCGTCCGCGCGCACGCCGCCGGCGGTCGCAATGACCACCACCGCGGCAGCAAGGATGTCGAAGGCTTTCATGGCGATGCTTCGCTCAGACGATGGCGTGGGTCGGCGCCGGCACCGGTCGCCGGGCCAGCTTGCGAAGCTGCGCCAGCAGCCCGGCGAAAGCCGGCTGCCGCGTCGACACGGCGACGATCACGCGCGCGAAGCCCTGCGCCTCGACCAGCACCCGGCCGCCGTGGTCGAGAGTGACTTCATCGCCGCTGGCGGCGAACACGTCGTCGAGCCGCAGCGGCTCGGTCAGCCAGATCGCGCCGAACAGGACCTGAACCCGCGTGCCGGCCTTCGCGTCGATGCGAAGGAGCTCGCCGTCCTGCAGATCGATGATTCGTGCCATCGCCGTGTTCCCGCGTTGTCGCCGCAGTCGTTGCGGCGTGGTTCACAAGTTAGCGAGCGGGCCGCGACGGCGTTCGTAAATCTTGGTTCAGCACTTGCTAAGAATCTGCTAACGGCGGCCGGTGCGGGCCTGCGGTCCCTCGCGGCCGGGCCGGCTGTGCCGAGGGCCTGCGCTTCGCGCACCAGGCGGCTGATCGCGCCGCGCACGTGCTAGCTTGGCCGCATGTTCCGCTGGCTCGCCGACCGCCTGCTGCGCCTGCGCACCTGGCTGGCGGTGCGACTGGGGCTGTGGCGCGGCCAGTGGCGGCCCGGACGCGTAACCGTTGCCGGCGTGCTCGGCGTGTTCGGGCCGTTCGCCGCGCATTCCTGGCGCTACAGCCTGTACGCGCCGCCGGGCCTGCGCGACGACGAGGCGGCGCCGCTCGTGGTGGTGCTGCACGGCTGCCGGCAGCGGGCGCTCGGCTTCGCCATTGCGGCCGGCCTGACGGCGATGGCCGACCGCGCGCGGCTGCGCTTGCTTTGCCCGCAGCAGCGCCGGCTGGCCAATCCTCATCGCTGCTGGAACTGGTTCCTGCCGCAGGCGCAGCGCGGCGATGGCGAGCTGCGCCTGATCCGCAACATGCTCGACGACGCGGCGACGCGCGTGCCGGTGCAGGCTGGCGCGGTGGCGGCGGTGGGGCTTTCCGCCGGCGGCGGACTGGCGGCGCTGCTGGCATTTCACATGGCCGACCGCTTCCGCGCCGTGGTGGTGGTCGCGGCGCCGCCGCTGCTTGGCAGCCATAGCCTGCAGGACCCGCGCGACGTGATGAAGCACGGCCTGCGCCTGCCGCCGGTCACCGCGCTGGCGGTGCGGCAGGCCGCCTGCGCACCGCTGGCGATCATCCAGGGGTTGGCAGATGAGGTAGTCGATCGGCTCTGCGCCGACCAGTTGCAGGAACAGGCGCTCGCTTCGCTGCGCCGTGACGGGCGCGAGGTCGAGCGCGTCGACGCGCCGGATGCCGCCGCGACCGATTTCCGAAGCAACGGCGCGCTGCGGCTGCGCCGGATCGACGTACCCGGCCTGTCTCACGAGTGGACCGGCGGTCCTGGCGGCCACGCCTACTGCAGACGAGGCGGGCCGCTGCTAACGGAACTGTGCGCGCGGTTCCTGCGCGATGCGGGCATCGGCGGCTGAGCGTCGCCGGCCGCTACCGCACGCACGAAACGGGGCCTGGGAACTGTCGACGCCCAAGACAACGATCACCTGCCGTCCCCTTGCCACCAAAGAGGTCTATCCGGCCGGCAGCGTGCCGAACGACCGCCAGTGCCCGAGCGCTGGCCGGGCAAAGCGCGTGGTCGCCTGATTTCGGCGTTCACGCCGCCGGATCGATTCGCTGCAGCGCGTATACCCGCTTGGCGCTCACCATGCCGCGCGTGGCCTTGTCGAAGCGGCCGAAGTGCTCGCTGGCCAGGTGGGACTCGAAGGCTTCGCGGTCGTGGTAGCGCTCGTAGAGGAACACCACGGCCGGCCGCGCCGGGTCGGTGCAGACGTCGAACTGTCGGCAGCCGGGTTCGCGCTCGCGCGAGATGCGCGCGTTCTCGCAGATCAGCAGCAGGAACTCCGCGATGTGCTGCGGATCGATCTCGAACTCGACGGCGACCACGTAGCACATCGAATTCAGGCCGGATGGCGGCGGCGCAGCTCGGCTACCTGCTCCGGGGTCAGCAGGCGGACCCGCTCGTGCCGCAGCAGCAGGTAAAGCCTGGCGGTCGCTTCGAGCTCCTCGATCGCATCTGCTGCCGCAGCGAGCGAGGTGCCGGCAACGACCGGGCCGTGATTGGCGAGCAGCAGCGCGTGGTGTCGGCCGGCGTAGCCGCGCACTGCGCCGGCAAGGCGCAGGTCGCCCGGGGCGAAGTACGGCACCAGCGGCAACGTGCCGACCCGCATCACGTAGTAGGCGGTCAGCGGCGGCAGCACATCGTCGGCGTTCACGCCTTCGAGCGCCGAAACCGCCACCGAGTGCGTCGAATGCAGGTGGACGACGGCGCTGAAGCGCGGTTGTTCGTCGTACATCGCCCGGTGGAGGAAGGCCTCCTTGGTCGGCGCGTCGCCGCCAACGTGGCGGCCGGAGGCGTCGATCCTCGACAGCCGCGACGGGTCGAGATCGCCGAAGCTCGATCCGGTCGGCGTCATCAGCCAGCCGCCTTCGACGCGCACGCTGAGGTTGCCGGTGGAGCCGTGCGTCAGCCCGCGCTCGAACATCGAGCGGGCGATCCGGACGAGCGCATCGCGAGCGGCCGAGTCGTTCATGGGGCCACTTCGAATGCTCGGCTGAAGAAGTCCGGCCCGCCGAAGTTGCCGGATTTCAGCGCCAGCGCGTAGGGCTTGCCGTCGGCGGCAAGCGTCCACGGCACGCCAGGCGCGATTTCCGGACCGATCGCCAGCGCACGCACGCCGAGCGCCTCGACCGCCGCGCCGGCGGTCTCGCCGCCGGCGACGACGAACCGTCGCGCGCCTGCCTGCGCCAGCGCCACCGCGATCGCGCGCAGCGCATCCTCGATCACCTGCGCCGCGCGCTCGCGGCCGAGCGCGGCCTGCGCCGCCGCCACCTGCTCCGGCGGCGCCGAGGCGTAGATCAGCACCGGGCGGTCGCCGAGATGACGCTTGGCCCAGTCGATCGCCGCGGCCACCGCGCCGGGATCGCGGGCGAGGCAGACAGGATCGAGCTGCCGTCGCGGCAGCGAGTCGCCGAGGGCGGCAAGCTGGCCGAGGGTGGCGTTCGAGCAGCTGCCGGCCAGGATCACGCCAGGCCCGCGCGGCCACTCGATCGCCGCGTCTGCCGGGGCCCTGGCTTCGCCGCGCAGCGCGGCGGCCAGGCCAGCCGCGAGTCCCGCGCCACCGGTGGCCAGCCACTGCGGCGCCATCGCCAGCGCCAGTGTGCGCAGCTCGGCGTCGTCGATTGCATCGGCGATCACGTGCCGGCAGCCTTGGTCGATCTGCGCGCCGAGCCGGTCGCGCACTGCGCTCTCGCCCAGCGCCATGACGGCATGCGGCAGCAGGGCGACGCGATGTTCCGTCTGGCGGCCGAGCACGCGCACGAGGTTGCTGTCGGTCATCGGTGTCAGGGGATGCGTGCACATGCCGGTGTCCGACAGCAGCGCCTCGCCGACGAACAGGTGCCCCTGATACACGGTGCGCGCATTGCGCGGATAGGCCGGCGTGACGACGTTCAGCCTGGCGCCGGATGCCTCACAGAGCGCATCGGCGACCGGGCCGATGTTGCCGGCCGGTGTCGAATCGAAGGTCGAGCAGATCTTGAAGTACAGGCGCCGCGCGCCGCGCGCCTGCAGCCAGTGCAGGGCCGCCAGCGACTGCGCCACCGCCTCGGCGGCGGCAATCGTGCGCGACTTCAGCGCCACCACGATCACGTCGGCGTCGGCCACCGCCAGGGTGTCGTCGGGCACGCCGTTGACCTGGATCGCCGTCAACCCCTCTCGGCTGAAGGTCACCGCGACGTCGGTGGCGCCGGTCAGGTCGTCCGCTATGCAGCCGATCAGAAGTGCCATGGTCCGCCCTGCCTCGCGGCGCTCAGCGCAGCAGCCACACCAGCCCCATCGGCAGCGCTTCGATGTAGGTCACCGCGAAAAGCACCACCACCGTCACCGCCAGCATCGGCAGCAGGGCGACCGACACCTTGCCGATGCCGGTCTGGGCCAGCTTGGCGGCGACGAACAGCGTACCGCCCACTGGCGGCGTGTACAGGCCGATGGCGAGGTTGCAGGTCATGATCAGGCCGAGGTGCACGAGGTCGACGCCGTATGCCTGCGCCAGCGGCACGAACAGCGGCGCCGAGAGGATAAGCGCCGGCAGCGGCTCGATGAAGATGCCGAGCAGCAGCATGGCGAAGTTGGCCAGCAGCAGGAACATCCACTTGCTGTCGGTGACGCTGCGGACCCACTCGGTGATCGCAAGCGGCACCTGCTCGACGGTGATCACCCAGGCCAGCGCGGCGGTGGCGCCGATGACCACCATCACCACCGCGCTGGTGGTGAAGGCCCGGAGCACCAGCGCCGGCAGCTCGCGCCAGCCGATGTCGCCGTAGAAGAACATCGAGACGACGAGCCCGTAGACCACCGCCACCGCCGCCGCCTCGGTCGGCGTGAAGACGCCGAACCAGATGCCGCCGAGGATGATCACCGGCATCAGCAGCGCCGGAAAGGCGGCGACGAACGCGGTCCGGATCTCGCGCAGCGACGCGCGCTCGCCGCCGCGATCGCAGCCGGTGACGATGCCGTAGCGCACGCACACCAGCATCAGCCCGACGCCGAACAGGACGCCCGGCACCACGCCGGCCAGGAACAGGTCGCGCACCGAGGCGCCGGAGACGAAGCCGAACACCAGCATCGGGATCGACGGCGGGATGATCACCGCCAGCGTGCCGGCCACGGCGACCAGCGCGGCGGCAAAGGCGGCCGAGTAGCCGCGCTCGACCATCGCCGGGATCATCACCGTACCGATCGCCGCCGAGCCGGCGATCGCCGAGCCGGACACGCCGCCGAACAGCAGGCAGGCGAACACCGTCACCACGCCCAGCCCGCCGGGCAGGAAGCCGAACAGCGTGTGCGCGAAGGCGACGATGCGCTTGCCCACGCCGCCGCGCGAGATCAGCTCGCCGCCGACGATGAACAGCGGCACCGCGATCAGCACGAACGGCTCGACGCCGCCGATGTAGGTCAGCAGGATGGTCTCCACCGGGTGCGTCAGGCCGTACCACCAAAGCGTCGCGAAGGTGGTCAGCAGCAGCGCGAAGACGAGCGGAATGCCGGCAAGCGCCAGCACGAAGAACGCCACCGTGATGAAGACCATGATCACGAGACGCTCTCCACCGCGGCCTCGACGTCCCGGCCGAGCAGCCTGGCGATCAGGTCGCGCAGCACGTACACCAGCGCGATCGCCGAGCCGATCGGCAGCGCCATGTACTGCCAGGCCATCGGCCAGTCGAGCACGGTCAGGATGTTGCCCCAGCTCGCCTGCACGATCACCGTGCCGTACCAGACCAGCACGCCGAGCACGGCAGCGACGATGCAGTCGATCGCCAGCCGCAGCAGGCGGCCGCCGGTGCCCTGGCCGAGCAGCTCCACCAGCTCGGTGATCGCCATGTGGCCGCGCCTTCGCGCCGCCGCCGCCGCACCGAGAAAAGTTGTCCACACCATGACGAACTCGCCGAATTCGGTGGTCCAGGCGATGTCGTAGTCGAGCTGGTGCATCACCACGTTGGCGAAGACGATCACGACCAGCGCCGCGCCCAGGGCGACGATCGACCAGTCGACCAGTCCGCCGAGCCAGCGCAGCGGCGCCGGCTCGGGCGGGGCGGGCGGCAGCAGATGGCGCATCGGTCGGGCCCGGGCGCGCGGGACGAGGCGCGCCTGCCGGCGCCTACTTCACCGACCTGCGCACCGCCGCGGCGTCCTTCAGGAGGGCGTCGACGTCGGCGCCGTACTTCTCCTGGGCCTTGGCGTAGACCGGCTGCACCGACTGGCGGAACGGCTCCAGCGCCGGCCGGTTGACCTTGGCACCCCTGCTCGTCATCTCCTTGAGCTGGTTGTCGTCGTTGTTCTTGATGAAGTCGCGGCTGAACGCGGCGGCGATCTTCGCCGCCTCCATCACCGCCTTCTGGTCGGCCGGCGACAGCTTCTTCCAGGTCTTCTCCGAGACCGCCAGCGGGATCGGGCTGTAGACGTGGTTGGTCAGGGTGACGTTCGGCGCGACCTCGTAGAACTTGTTCGAGTAGATCGTGTCGACCGGGTTCTCCTGGCCGCTGACCGTGCCCTGCTGGATGGCGAGGTAAACCTCGGGCAGCGGCATGATCTGCACGTTGAAGCCCATCGACTCGAGCGTCCAGCGCATCATCTCGTTGGGGAAGGTGCGCAGCTTCTTGCCCTTGGCGTCGGCGGGCCCGTTGAGCGGTTCCCTGGTCGTCATGCTGCGGAAGCCGGCTTCCCACGTCGACAGAAAGCGGAAGCCCTTGGCCGGCGCCTTGGCGAACTGCTCGGCCAGCCACTTCGACTCGTCGTACAGCTTCCAGCCCTGCTGGTAGTTGTCGACCAGGTACGGCAGCATGGTCAGGTTCAGCGTGCCGACGTGCGGCGCGTACGAGCCGGTCGAGGAAACCGTGAAGTCGATGCCGCCGAGGGCGAGCTGCTCGATGTTCTTCGGGTCATTGCCGAGCTGGCTGCAGCAGTACACCTGCACCCTGTAGCGGCCCTCGGTCAGCGCCTCGACCTTCTTGGCGAACAGCTGCGCGGCAGCCTGGCGTGCGCCGGCCTGCTGGTCGGTGTGGGAGAAGCGCAGCACCGTCTGCGCGCCGGCGGCGGTGACGAAGGTCGCCGCGAGGGCCGCGACGATCCCGCGGCGGATCAAGCGTCGGATCATGGTGTGTGCCTCCTCTCAGTGATCGCCGGCGGCGGCCGGCATGGGCGACTCGAAGGTCGCGGTTACGGGTTGCCGAAGCGGGTCGAAGCGGTCGAGTTCGATGCGGCGGCCGTCGGCATGAGAGCAGTAGACGGCCTCCTGGACGACCAGATTGCCGAGGTATTCGCGCGCCGTGTTCTCCAGCGGCGCGTCGTGGAGGAAGTGGTCGACGACGTGGCGTTGCAGCCACTCGCAGGCGCCGCCGCCGAAGGTGTCGTCGGGACCGCGGTCGTAGGCGTGCTCGCGCTCGTCGCCGTGGTGCGGCTTGAAGTGCAGACGCGCGTCGCCGTCCAGGCGCAGCACGCCCCGGCTGCCTTCGAGCCAGCACTCGCCCATCGTGCGGCGCGGGTTGGTGGCGACGTGATCGTTGCAGCGGTTGCCGTCGAGCAGCCCGGTCGCGCCGCCTGCGAACTCCAGGATGACGATGCCGGCATCCTCGCCGGCGATCGCCGGGTTGATCCGGCGCAGCCGCGCCGTGACCGCGCGTACCTCGCCGATCAGGTAGCGGAAGGTGTCGACCCAGTGGATGCCGGTCTCGACCACCAGCAGCCGCGGCATGGTCTGGAAGTACGGCTGCCGGTCGAGATAGGCGCTTGCCCCCTGGCCGTCGCCCGGGCGCAGGCGGAAGGAGACGGCGTGAAGGCTGCCGAGCTCGCCGCGGACGATCAGCCGCTTCGCTTCCCGGTACCACGGCTGCCAGCGGAAGTTCTCGTGGACGATCAAGGGCACGCCGGCCGCCTCGGCCAGCCCGGTGATCGCCAGCGCATCGCCGTAGTCGGTGCCGAAGGGCTTCTGGCAGATCGCCGCGACGCCGCGCTCGACGGCGGCGCGGACGAACTCGCGATGCGTCGGCGGCGAGGTGATGATGTCGAGCAGGTCGGGGCGGGTGGCGTCGAGCAGTTCGGCCACGGTGCCGAACACCTGGGGCACGCCGAAGCGCGCGGCGACCGCCTGGCCCTTGGCGCGGTCGCGGTTGGCCAGGCCGACCAGTTCAACGAGACCCTCGCGCGCCATGTTGCGCCAGCCCAGGTACTGGAACTGGCTGAAGTAGCCGGCGCCGACGGCGGCGATCCGCAGCGGCCGCCTCATGCCACGAATTCCCTCGTGGCCAGCACATCGATCACCGTGCGTGCGATCGCCGTGGTGCCGTCGGTGCCGCCGAACTCGAACGGCCGCACGCGGCGCTCGGCGAAGACGCGGTCGACCGCCGACTCCAGGTGCGCCGCCGCCTCGACGAGCGCGGGCACGGCGTGCCGCTGGCCCAGCCACTCGAGCATCATCGCCGCCGACAGCAGCATCGCCGTCGGGTTGGCCTTGCCCTGGCCGGCGATGTCCGGCGCCGAACCGTGCGACGGCTGGAACAAGGCGTGCCGGTCACCGATGTCGCCCGACGGCGCCATCCCCATGCCGCCGATCAGCCCCGCGCCGAGGTCGGACAGGATGTCGCCGAACTGGTTCTCGGTCGCCAGCACGTCGTACTCCCACGGCCGACGCAGCAGATTGAGCGCCATCGCATCGACATAGCAGTGGTCGGCGGCGAGATCAGCGTGCCGCGCCGCGACCTCCCAGAAGACCTTGTTCATCAGCGCCAGGCCGCGGTGCACGTTGGCCTTGTCGACGCAGGTGACGCGGCCCTTGGCCGGAGCGCGCGCCTTTCGCCGGGCGGCCAGCGCGAAGGAGAAATCGAACAGGCGCTCGGAGCCCGCCCGGGTGATACGGCCGAGGTCGAAGGCTTCGGCTTCGCTGGCGGGCGGAAGGCGGTCCGGGTTGAGCCGGCCGTAGAACCAGCCTTCGGTCTGCTCGCGCACGATCACCAGATCCACCGTCGCGGCGCGCGGGTCGGCGAGCGGCAGCGGAACGCCGGGGATGGCGCGGATCGGCCGCACACCGGCGTACAGGTCGAGCTCGTCGCGCAGATCCAGTTGCGGCGCGATCTCGGTGCCGTCGGCGTAGCGCACGTGCGGCAATCCCATCGCGCCGAACAGCACGGCATCGGCCTCGCGGGCGGCGCGCATCGACAAGGCCGGAAAGGCGGTGCCGGTGTCGGCGTAGCACTGCGCGCCGCCAGGATGGGTCTCGAAATGCAGCCGCCAGCCGCTGCCTGACTGCTGCAGGGCGCCGAGCACGGCGAGGCAGGCGGCCATCACTTCGGGCCCGATGCCGTCGCCTGGCAGCACGACGATGCGGAAATCAGCGGTCATCGACGTTCCTAGAGGTGTTGCACGCGCAACCGCTCGAACAGGTCGAGCAGCTCGTGGCTGGCGCGGGCGCGGTGGGCACGGTTGACCTCGACCGCGCCCCGGGTGTCGCCGGCGCGCAGCCGCTCGACCAGCAGCGTGTGCTCGCGGGTCGAGTTCACCGGCTTCGGCCGCAGCCGCAGCGTGACCATGCGCGCGCGGTGGGCGCGGTCCCAGAAGTTGCCGATCGTCTGCAGCAGCATCCGGTTGCCGGCGAGCTCGGCGAGCGTGCGATGAAAGCGCTCGTCGGCTGCCGCCCAGGCGTCGAGGTCGTCGGTCTTCAGCGCCCGGTCCATGTCGCGGGAGGCTTCGGTCAGCGGCTTCAGTTCGCGCTCGCTGGGGCCGCGCGCGGCGACGAGCTCGGCGGCGGCGCACTCGAGCGCGGTGAGCACGGTGTAGATCTCCGCCATATCGGCCGGCGACACCGGCAGCACGCGCATACCGTGCCGCGGCACCACCTCGACCAGCCCCTCCTTCTGCAGCCGGATCAGCGCCTCGCGCACCGGCGTGCGGCTGATGCCGAGTTGATCGGCGAGTTCGCCCTCGAGCGCCTGGTGGCCGGGCGGGTAGACGTTGTCGAGGATGCGGCGCCTGATCGCCTGGTAGGCCTGCTCGACCAGCGAGGTGCGCGCTGTCGGCTCCGACGCGGACTTGGCGCGGCGGCGCGGTGCCGATGCTCGGCGTTGCCGCAGCGAGGTGGCGGTGCGCATGTCAGTGGTACCAGTGCGGCGGCGGCTGGCCGGCCACCGGGGCCTCGAACGACGCCAGCCGGTCGCCGAGCAGGCAGCCGAGGAAGGCGGTGCGCAGATCGGTGCCGCCGAAAGCGAGGCTGGAAACGTTCTTCAGCACGCGCCCGCCGCAGGTGTCGAGGTGAGGGCGTCCCATCGTGCCTTCGATGAAGGCGCGCTCGCAGCGGTCGAGGTGAACGGGATCGCAGTCTTCGAGCATCAGCTGCTGGCGCCCGTCGCGTTCGACGCGGATGACGCGGTTGGAGACGATGCTGGTGATCCAGACCCCGCCCTCGGCGTCGAAGCTCAGGCCGTCGGGGAACGTGCCCGGGCCGAACGTGCTGACGGTTTCTCGTCCGGACAGCGACCCGTCGGCGCCCAGCCGGAAGCGGGTCAGCCGGCGGCCGAATGTCTCGTTGACGAATAGCCACTTCCCGTCGGGGCTGACCAGCGCCTCGTTGGTGTAGCCGAGACCGTCGGCGACGATGCGCGCGCCGCGCGTATCGAGCAGCACGATGAATCCGTCGGCGACGTCGCCGCGGTAGGCGCCGGCGCGCGGCTGGTGCAAGGTGCTGACGGTGATCCAGATCCGGCCCGCGGCGTCCTCGTGCACGAAGTTGGTCGGTGGCAGGTCGATGCCGTCGACGCGCTCGAGCAGCGGCCGCACCCGGCCGCAGCGGTCGAGCGCGAACACGCCGCCGGACCGTTCGCCGAGGTCGGCGAGCAGGAAGCTTCCGTCGGAGCGCAAGGCGATGCCGTTCGGACGCAGCGGCCTGTCGCCGGACAGGCGCGCGGCGAACAGCTCCTGCGAGCCGTCGGGACGGATGTGCGCCACGCCGCCGCGCCAGTCGGCCGTGTACAGGTCGCCGCGCGCCGTTGCGAGCACGCACTCGGGCCGGTTCAGCCCACTGCCGACGAAGCGCAGCGCCTCCAGCGCGATCGCTGGTGGGCCGGCGGTCGCGACCGCCATCTCTCCCTCCGCTGTCTGCCCGTTTATGTGTGCATTAATGTATACGTTAAAAGCGGCGCGGGTCAATCGCCTGAGCGATGCGGCGCTAGCTCATGCGCGCGATGGGTCCGCGGTGATTCGGCTGCCGGCGGCGCAGCACCGCTGGCGTCTTGATGGCGTGGTCCCCGCCGAATGGCCGGTGGCCACGGCCGGCGGCAATCATCGTCGCGCCAGCCGCACCGCGAAGCGCCGGTTGCCGAAGCTGCCGCGATAAGGCTCGAAGCGGCCGGCGATCGCCTGCCTGCAGTGCGGGCAGCAGCCGTCGTCGGCGAGCTCGTAGCGCACGATGTGGTGCCAGTCGCGCTCGATCAGCAACGCGTGGCAGCGCGGGCAGAAGGTCGTGCCGCCCTCGCGGTCGTGCACGTTGCCGGTGTAGACGTACTGCAGCCCCTCCTCGTGCGCGATGCGCCGGGCGCGCGCCAGCGTCGAGGCCGGCGTCGGCGGCAGGTGGTCGAGCTTGTAGTCCGGGTGGAAGGCGGTGAAGTGCAGCGGCACCGCGGGCTTCAGTTCGTTCGCGATCCACTGGCACATGGCGCGGATCTCGGCGTCCGAGTCGTTCCTGGTCGGCACGAGCAGTGTCGTGATCTCGGTCCAGCAATCGGTCTCGTGCACCAGGTACTTCAGCGTCTCGAGCACCGGCGCCAGGTGCGCGCCGGTCAGCCTGAAGTAGAACTCCTCGCTGAACGCCTTGAGATCCACGTTGGCGGCGTCCATGTGGGCGTAGAACTCGGCGCGCGGCGCGGCATGGATGTAGCCGGCGGTGACCGCCACGGTGGCCAGGCCGCGCGCGTGGCAGGCGATCGCGGCGTCGATCGCGTACTCGGCGAAGATCACCGGGTCGTTGTAGGTGAAGGCAACGCTGCGGCAGCCGGCGGCGAGTGCGGCCTCGGCGATCGCCGCCGGCGCAGCCGCATCCATCAGCCGGTCCATCTCGGTCGACTTGGAGATGTCCCAGTTCTGGCAGAACTTGCAGGCCAGGTTGCAGCCGGCGGTGCCGAAGGAGAACACCGACGAGCCGGGGTAGAAGTGGGCGAGCGGCTTCTTCTCGATCGGGTCGACGCAGAAGCCGGAGGAGCGGCCATAGGTGGTGAGCACCATCGCGTCGCCTTCGCGCCTGCGTACGAAGCACAGTCCGCGCTGGCCGTCGTGCAGCCGGCAGTCGCGCGGGCACAGGTCGCACTGGATGCGGCCGTCGGCAAGCAGATGCCACCAGCGCGCCGGATGGTGCTCGTCCGGCTGCTGCGAGGCATCGCGTTCGGTGACGGCGGCGCTCATGCCAGCTCCGCTTCGCTGAACTTCTCGACCGTGTAGCGCGAGAAGCGCAGTTCGTCCGACCAGAAGTCGCGCCGCAAGCCGGCCTTGCGCTTCAGTTCGTCGACGAAGTCGCGTGCCTCGGGCAGCATCTGCCACACCTGCGGCAGGAAGGTGCTGCTGCGATTGCCCAGCTCGAGGATCAGCCCGTCGATGCCGGCGCGCAGTCGCGTGTGCAGGTCGTATTCGCTCGCCACCGGCAACGGCGAGGCGGGCGAAAGCAGCGACACCTCGACTTGGATCCCGCCGTACTCGGCGGCGCGAAGCGGCGCGAAGCGCGGGTCGTCGAAGGCGGCCGCGGCCGCGTTGGCGCGCACGTCGGCGCCCTAGCGGCCGCCGCGCCTGCAGCGAGCCGATGCAGCCGCGCAGGTCGCCGCCGCTGCGCAGCGTGACGAAGGTGGCGCCGGGACGCTGCAGGAACGGCCGCTGCGGTGCCGGATCGGCGGGCAGCGCAAGCGGCGCGGCGATCGCCGAGCGCGCGTGCGCCAGCAGCACGCGACCCTTGTCGGCTGTCGCGTCGCCTTGGTCGTCGCCGACCGCATCGGCGGCCGCCGGCGGCCGCAAGGCGATCGCGGCGTAACCGACCACGCGGCGGCGGTCGCCGGCGGTGTCGCCCGAATTGCGCAGGTCGAGCAGGTCGGCCTTCAGCCCGCGCCGCCGCGCGGCCAGAAGCAGGCCGTTGATCGGCGTTGCGCCGCAGGCCCGCTCGTGGTCGAGTTCGATGTCGAGCGACAGCAGGTGATCGACCGTGTCCTGGTCGATGCGGCGCGCCTTCTCGTACGGCAGGTAGTGCGACAGGTCCGAGCTGACGACGATCAGCGTCTCCTCGCCACCCCACAGCCGGTCGAGGACTTCGGCCACCTCCCCGGCGGTCGCATCGCCGACGGCCAGCGGCAGCAGCGAGAACTCGCCGAGCAGCCGCTGCAGGAACGGCAGCTGCACTTCGAGCGAGTGCTCGGCCTCGTGCGCCAGCGGGCTCTCGACGACCTGCGGCAGGCCGTGCAGCGCGGCGATCGCCTCGGCGTCGATCTGCACCTCGCCGAGCGGCGTGGCAAACCGTTGCACGCCGGGCAGCGCCAGTCCGCGCACCGGCACGCGGTGCACCGGCCCGAGCAACACCACGCGGCGGATGCGGCCGCGCTGCGAGCGGACCTGCGCGTAGGCGCTGGCGGCGACCGGGCCGGAGTAGACGTAGCCGGCGTGCGGCGCGATCAGCGCCTTCGGTGCCGGCCGCCGCTCGACGGCGGCGGCGCCTGCCAGCAACCGGTCGACGGTCCGGCCAAGTTCGGTCGGGCTTGCGGGATAGAAGGCTCCCGTCACTGCCGCCGGTCTCGTCGCCGGCTCGTCGTGCAACGCCATTGCGGCCCCCTGCGGCTCGCCAAATTCCAGCTTATGCCGTCGATATGGGAGCGCAAGGACGAAGATCAAGCGTGGCCGCCGCGGTACTGCCGGGCGGCCCGCCCGGCGACCGGCGCCGCTCAGCCGAGCGTCAGCGCCCAAGCCTGGCCGCTCGAACGGTAGAAGAGCTGGGTGCGCCGTTGCGCAGCGGCGGGTGCGACGCCGCTGGCGCAGCCGCGCAGCCGCGCGGCCACCGCTTCGCGGGTCGTCTGGACGATGCTGCGGATGGGGTCGTGCAGTTCCCTGATGAGTTTCGCGCTGGACATTTCCATGGCTGTCTCCTGTCGGTCGACGGTGGCGGGTCGGCGTGCCGGCGGCCTGCGCCGCGCAGCACACCTGGGCGCACGTTAGGCGTCGACCGTATCGGCCGCCTTTCAGTCGCGAAGCGTTGTGTATCCGCCGTGTTTCGCCGCGGCGGGCGAACGGCCGCGGCAGGCGCGGCAGCGGCGTGTCGCCGGCCGGTGCGGCCGACGGGCGCCGGTCGGCCTAGCCGAGGTTTGCCGCCAGCCAGCGCTCGAGTTCGTCGACCGGCTCCTGCCTGCGCCGGGCCAGGTCGTCGAGCTGGTCGCGGCCGATGCGGCCGACGTTGAAGTACTTTGCCTGCGGGTGCGAGAAGTAGAAACCGGAGACCGACGACGGCGGCGTCATCGCGTAGTTCTCGGTCAGGCCCATGCCGATCTCGGCGGCGCCGAGCGCCTCGAACATCGCGCGCTTGACCGCGTGCTCCGGGCAGGCCGGGTAGCCGGGCGCCGGGCGGATGCCGCGGTAGCCCTCGCGGATCAGCTGCTCGCCGGTGAGGTCCTCGCCGAAGGCGTAGCCCCACAGGTCGCGGCGCACGCGCTCGTGCAGCAGTTCGGCGAACGCCTCGGCCAGCCGGTCGGCGATCGCCTTCAGCATGATCGCGCCGTAGTCGTCATGTTTCGCCTGGAAGATCGCCTCGCGCGCCTCCAGCCCGATGCCGCCGGTGACCGCGAACAGCCCGATGTAGTCGGCGATGCCGGTCGCCTTCGGCGCGATGAAGTCCGAAAGGCACTGGTTGGGGTTCGGCCTGCCGTCGATCACGGGCTTGCGTGTCTGCTGCCGCAGGCCGTGCCAGGTGAACAGCAACCGGCGGCGCGACTCGTCGGTGTAGATCTCGATGTCGTCGCCGACGCTGTTCACCGGGAAGAAGGCGAGCGCGCCGTTGGCGGTGAGCCAGCGCTCGGCGATGATCCGCTCGAGCATCTTCTCGCCTTCGGCGAACACCTGCCGCGCGTGCTCGCCGACCACCTCGTCGGCGAGGATCTGCGGGAATCGCCCGTGCAGGTCCCAGGTCTGGAAGAACGGGCCCCAGTCGACGTACTTGGCGATCATCGCCAGGTCGTAGTTCCTGAACAGCCGCCGGCCGATGAACTTCGGCTTCGGCGGCAGGTAGCCGTGCCAGTCGATGCGGGTTGCGTTGGTGCGCGCCTCGGCAAGCGGGATCAGTTCCGGTCCCTTCTTCGCCGCATGCTGCTGGCGCACCCGCTCGTACTCGGCGGCGATCTCGGTGATGAAGCGGCCCGCCGCCTCGTCCGAGACGAGGCTCTGGCACACGCCGACCGAGCGGCTGGCGTCGGAGACGTAGATCACCGGGCCGTTGCTGTAGTTGGGCGCGATCTTCACCGCCGTGTGCACGCGGCTGGTGGTCGCGCCGCCGATCAGCAGCGGCAGCCGAAAGCCCTGCCGCTGCATCTCGCGCGCCACGTGCGCCATCTCCTCGAGCGACGGCGTGATCAGTCCCGACAGGCCGATCATGTCCGCGCTTTCCTCGCGCGCGGTGGCGAGGATCTTCTCGGCCGGGACCATCACGCCCATGTTCACGACCTCGAAGTTGTTGCACTGGAGCACCACGGTGACGATGTTCTTGCCGATGTCGTGCACGTCGCCCTTGACGGTGGCGATCACCACCTTGCCCTTGGCGCGCACCTCGCCGCCGGCGGCGGCAAGCGCCGCCTTCTCCGCCTCGATGAACGGCACCAAGTGCGCCACCGCCTGCTTCATCACGCGGGCGCTTTTCACCACCTGCGGCAGGAACATCTTGCCGGCGCCGAACAGATCGCCGACGACGTTCATGCCGTCCATCAGCGGCCCCTCGATCACCTCGATCGGCCGCCCGCCGCGCGCCGCCACCGCGGCGCGGCACGCCTCGGTGTCCTCGACGATGTACTGGGTGATGCCGTGGATCAGCGCGTGCGCCAGCCGCTTGTCGAGCGGTTCGGCGCGCCAGGCGAGGTCTTCCTTCTTTTCCTTGCCGCCGGCGCGGACCCGCTCGGCGAACGCCACCAGCCGCTCGCCCGCATCGGGCCGGCGGTTCAGCACCACGTCCTCGACCCGCCCGCGCAGCTCGGGCTCGATCTCCTCGTACACGCCGAGCTGGCCGGCGTTGACGATGCCCATCGTCAGGCCGGCCTTGATCGCGTGATACAGGAACACCGTGTGGATCGCCTCGCGCACGTGGTCGTTGCCGCGGAAGCTGAAGCTGACGTTCGAGATGCCGCCGCTGACCTTGGCGTGCGGCAGGTGGTGGCGGATCCAGCGGGTCGCCTCGACGAAGTCGACCGCGTAGTTGTTGTGCTCCTCGATGCCGGTGGCGATGGCGAACACGTTCGGGTCGAAGACGATGTCCTCCGGCGGGAAGCCGGCCTGCTGGACCAGCAGGTCGTAGCTGCGCCGGCAGATCGCCACCTTGCGCTCGAAGCTGTCGGCCTGCCCCTGTTCGTCGAAGGCCATCACGATCACCGCCGCGCCGTAGCGGCGGGCGAGCTTCGCCTGGCGCAGGAACTCCGCCTCGCCCTCCTTCATCGAAATCGAGTTGACGATGCACTTTCCCTGCACGCACTTCAGCCCGGCCTCGATGACGCTCCACCTCGAGCTGTCGATCATCACCGGCACGCGGGCGATGTCCGGCTCGGCACCGATGAGATGCAGAAAGCGCGTCATCGCCGCCGCCGAGTCGAGCATCGCCTCGTCCATGTTCACGTCGATGATCTGCGCGCCGTTCTCCACCTGCTGGCGGGCCACCGCCACCGCCTGCTCGAACTGGCCGTCTAGGATCAGCCGCGCGAAGGCCTTCGAGCCGGTGACGTTGGTGCGCTCGCCGACGTTGACGAACAGCGCCTCGTCGCCGATGGTCACCGCCTCCAGCCCGGACAGCTTCATCACCGGCAGGGCGGCGGGAACGCGGCGCGGCGCGGCGCCGTCGATGCGCCTGGCGATCGCCGCGATGTGCCCGGGCGTGGTGCCGCAGCAGCCGCCGGCGATGTTGACGAAACCCGCCTGCGCGAACTCGGCGAGCAGGCTCGAGGTGACCTCCGGCGTCTCGTCGAAACCGGTCTCCGACATCGGGTTCGGCAGACCGGCGTTGGGATAGACGCTGACGAAGGTGTCGGCGATCGCCGACAGTTCCTCGATGTAAGGCCGCATCAGCGCCGCGCCGAGCGCGCAGTTCAGGCCCACGGCCAGCGGCCGGGCGTGGCGCACCGAGTGCCAGAACGCCGCCACGGTCTGCCCGGACAGGATGCGGCCCGAGGCGTCGGTGACCGTGCCCGAGATGACCACCGGCCAGCGCGCGCCGCGTCGCTCGAACTCCTCCTCGATCGCGAAGATGGCCGCCTTGGCGTTCAGGGTGTCGAAGATGGTCTCGACCAGCAGGATGTCGGCGCCGCCGTCGAGCAGCCCCCGCGCCTGCTCGCCGTAGGCCAGCGCCAGCTCGTCGAAGGTGACGTTGCGCGCGCCCGGGTCGTTGACGTCCGGCGAGATCGACGCCGTCCTCGGCGTCGGCCCCATCGCGCCGGCGACGAAGCGCGGCTTCTCGGGCGTGGCAAACCGGCCGGCAGCGGCGCAGGCGAGCTTGGCTGCCTCGACGTTCATCTCGTAGGCCAGTTCCGCCAGGCCGTAGTCCTCCTGCGCGATGCGGGTGGCGCCGAAGGTGTTGGTCGAGACGATGTCGGCGCCGGCGGCGAGATACTGCCGGTGGATCTCGCCGATGATCTGCGGTGCGGTCAGCTGCAGCAGCTCGTTGTTGCCCTTCAGGTCGCGCCGATGCGCTGCGAAGCGCCTGCCGCGGAAATCGTCCTCGCCGAGCCTGTGCCGCTGGATCATGGTGCCCATCGCGCCATCGAGGATCAGGATGCGGCGGGCGAGCAGTTCGCGCAGGCGGGTTTCGGTGCGTGAGGGGGACATCGGCGGCTATGCGGGCAAGGCTGGTGATTGTAGGGGCCGGCGCCGCGCCGCCTGCCGCCGGCCGATCGCCGCCGGGCATTTGCTTATGCGCAGCGGTTACGGCGGGCCGCCGCGAGGCGGCCGATAATCCGCAGCCCGAGGAGCCGAGCATGAAACACCTGACCCCCCAGGAAGCCTACGACTTCCTGCAGGCCAACCCGAACGCGCTGCTGATCGACTGCCGGACCGAGATCGAGCATTACTACGTCGGCCATCCGGTCGGCGCGATCAACATCGAGTGGAACACCGCGCCCGACTTCGACGTCAACCCGCACTTCGCCGAGCAGGTGCTGCGGATGTCCGGCCGCAAGGACCGGCCGCTCGTGCTGATCTGTCGCAGCGGCAAGCGCACGCTCGATGCCGGCGCAGAGCTCGAGGTGCACGGTTTCAGCAGCGTCGCCAACGTGCTCGAGGGCTTCGAGGGCGAGCTCGACAGCGACCATCACCGCGGCACGCTCGGCGGCTGGCGCAAGCGCGGACTGCCCTGGCGTCAGGTGTAAGTCCGCCGCGGCTGGCTCGCGCGAAGGCGCCGCGCGAGCGAGCCTGCCTACAATGCCGCTGGTCCCTTAGCTGGTCCCCCAGCGCGCGCCGCACGATCGCCTGCCATGCCCCTGCCGCCGCCGCGGCTGGCCCTTCTGATGTGGGGCCTGGCCGCCGCGTTCTACCTGTTCGGCTTCTTCCAGCGCGTCACGCCGGCCTCACTGGCCCCTGACCTGATGCGCGACTTCGCGCTGTCGGCGGCGGGGCTGGGCAACCTGTCGGCGTTTTACTACTACGCCTACGCGGCGGTGCAGATTCCGACTGGCGTGCTGGTCGACCGCTTCGGCCCCAGCCGCATGTTCCTCGGCGGCGCGCTGCTGGCCGGTGCCGGCAGCCTCGTCTTTGCCGCGGCCGACACGACGCTGGTGGCCGGGCTGGGCCGGGCGCTGATCGGCGCCGCGCACGGCGTGGCGTGGGTGTCGATGCTCAAGCTGGTCACCCACTGGTTCGCGCCGTCGCGCTTCGCCACGCTGTCGGGCCTGTCGCTGGCGGCCGGCACGCTCGGCGCGGTGCTCGCCGGGCCGCCGCTGCGCTGGCTCGCCGATCTGTTCGGCTGGCGCGCCGTGATCGGCGCCTCCGGCCTGCTCGCGCTCGCCCTGGCGGTGGCGATCCGGCTCACCATGCGCGACGACCCGACGGCGCGTGGCTTCGCCAGCTACCTGCCGAAAGGCGATAAGGACGCGCCGCGCACCTCGGTCGCCGCCGACCTGCGGGCGATCCTGCGCTATCCGAATCCGTGGCTGCTGGCGCTGGTGAACTCGGGCGTGTGCGGCGCCTTCCTCGCCTTCACCGGCCTTTGGGGGGTGCCGCTGCTGTCGCAGGTGCACGGCATCAGCGTGGCGCAGGCGTCGCTGGTGACCTCGAGCATGCTGGTGCTGTTCGCCGCCGGCGGACCGGCCTTCGGACTGTGGTCGGATCGCCTGCAGCGGCGCAAGCTGCCGTTCGCGATCGGCGGTGGCGTGATGCTCGCCGGCTTCGCGGTGCTGACGGCTGCGCCGGCCGCGCCGCTCGCCCTGCTGGTTCCGGTGCTGCTGGCGGCGAGCTTCGGCGCCGGCTCGATGGCGCTGTCGTTCGGTTTCGCCAAGGAGTCGGCGCCGCTGCGGCTGCAGGGCACCGCCACCGGCGTGGTCAACGCCGGCGTGATGCTCGGCACGCTGGTGCAGATGCCGGTGATCGGGCTGATCCTCGATTCGCGCTGGCAGGGCGTCGCCGTCGCTGGCGTCCGGCAGTACGACGTCGCCGCCTTTCAGGCCGGGCTCGTTTTCCTGCTGTCGTGGATTGCGGCGGCGATGCTTCTGCTGGCGGCCACTCGCGAGCAGCGCCGCGCTTCTTCCGGCTAGTGCAGGGCCACCGGTGTGTTCATCATGCCGGTGTAGGCGGCGAGGAAGTCGTCGAGTTCGTCCGGCGATGGCTGTGTGGCGATCAGTTCCTGCACGCTGGTGCGGAACTGCTCGGCATCGCGGCCGCCGAGAAAGATCTCCCGCCGCAGGGTCTTGTCCATGATCTCGAAGCCGCCGGCCGGATGCTGGCCGTCGGTGCCGAAGTCGCTGAACTCGACCACACAGTAGAGCGGGCTGTTGTAGATGGTCTGCATAGTTGCTGAAACGCCTTGGCGGCCGGATGCGATGACCGCGCTTCCTGTTGAATATCGGCCCGCGGCGGCCGATATCAACCCCTAGCGGGCCCACCGGCTGCCGGCGGGGTCATGTGCGGTCCCGGCGCAGCGCCGGG
Source organism: Burkholderiales bacterium (assembly GCA_016716275.1). GTDB lineage: Bacteria > Pseudomonadota > Gammaproteobacteria > Burkholderiales > Burkholderiaceae_F > JADJWR01. The sequence continues at coordinate 170,638 of JADJWR010000002.1, forward strand.
CCGGCCGCGTCACGGGCCTGAGGCGAGGAACTCGCGCAGCGCGGCGTTGAAGTCGGCCGGCTGCTCGACGTTGGACAGGTGGGCGGCGCCGGGGATCCGCCGCAGCCGCGCCTGCGGCACGTGAAGCAGGACCTGCTCGGCGTAGGCGAGCGGGATCACCCGGTCGTCGTCGCCCGCGATCACCAGCACCGGGCAGCCGACGGCGGCCAGTCGTGCAGTCAGGTCGGCGCGCGACATGGCGGCGATGGCGCCGATGTAGCCGTGCATGGGCGTGCGGCGAAGCACCTGCACCGCGCGCGTCAGGTCGGCCGGGCGGCCGGCGAAGAAGGCGGCGGTGAACCAGCCGCTGATCGTCGCGTCGATGATCGCGTCCATGCCGAGTGGCGAGCGCACGGCGGCGATGCGGCCGGCCCAGACCGGCTGCATCTGCGGCGAGAAGCGGCAGGCCGCGCCGGCCAGCGTCAGCGAGACGAAGCGCAGCGGCGTGCGGATCGCCGCCAGCTGGCCCACCATCGCACCGAGCGACAGGCCGACGAAGTGGCAGCGCCGCACCGACAGGTGGTCGAGCAGCGCGCGCAGGTCCTCGGCCATCTGCTCCAGCGTGTAGTCACCGCGCGGCGCCTCGCTGGCGCCGTGGCCGCGCAGGTCGTAGCGCAGGATGTTGCAGGCGCGGCCGAAGGCTTCGGCCTGCGCGTCCCACATCGAGTGGTCGTGGCCGAGGGCGTGCGCGAAGACGAGCCACGGCCGCGTCGGCGAGCGGTCGCCGTCGACGCGATAGGCGATCTCGATGCCGTTCAGCCCCGCACGTTCCATCTATGCCTGCATGTCGAACCGGACCCCGAGCGAGCCGCCTTCCAGCAACTGCCGCAGCCGCGGCAGATGTTCGGCGCTGCTCACCAGCAGCAGCACGGCCTCGGGGCGCAAGGCGCGAAGCGTACGCGTGAGCGTGACGCGCAGCGCCACCGAGCCGCTGCAGCACGGACAGCCGGCGCCGAGCCCGACCAACGGCACACCCTGCGGTCCGCTGCGGTCGAAAAGCCACCCCTCGACCAGCACCGCCCGCCGGGCCGCCGTGCCTGCGGCGGGCGATCGCAGCCAGGCGGCGATGGCGGCCTCGCGCTCGGCATCGCTGGCGGCGGCGCGCACGGTGGCCGCGCCGCCGCTGGGCAGCGGGGCGGTCGATCGGGTGACGGCCGTCATGAGGTCGGCAAATGAAAAGCGGGCGCGATCAGGCGCCCGCCGCGGCGGCTCCGCCCGCCGGGCAGCCGGTCAGTCCTTTTCGCGCAGGAACTCGATGAAGTCGTAGACCATCATCGCCAGTCCGGCGACCACCACGACGATCAGCGCCGGGTCCTTCAGTTTCACGACCACCGCGCCGACGAAGACCGTGAACAGCGCCATGCTGATCAGGCCGAAGATCACTTTGGTGAACATGAGCTGTCTCCAGGAGTCCTTCGCAGTCTGTCTTCAGGCCGGCGCCGCCAGCGCAGCGCAGAGCCAGCGCGCCGTGCGCAGCAGCCGCGCGTCGTCGCCGCGCGCACCGACCAGCTGGATGCCGAGCGGCAGGCCGTTCTCGCCGTGCGCCAGCGGCAGGCTCGTCGCCGGCAGGCCGCAGTAGGTCCAGAGCGTCGCCAGCAGCGGCTCGCCGGTTGCCGCCAGCCCCTTCGGCGCGGTGCCGAGCGTGGCCGGGGTGACGATCGCGTCGAAGCCGGCGAACAGCTCCTCGAAGCCCTCGTCGACGATCTCTCTGCGCGCCAGCGCCTTCTGGTAGTCGACCGCGGTGACCTGCCTGCCGCGCTCGATCTGGCCGCGCAGCGAGGCGGAGAGCTTGTCGGCGCCGCGTTCGTACTCGAGCTCGAAGCTGGCCGCCAGGTCGGCCTCGAAGATGGTCCGGTGCCAGTCGATTGCCCGCGCCGCCGAATCGGGCAGGTCGACCGGCTCGGCGTGCCCGCCGAGCGACTCGGCGAGTTCGTCGAAGGCGCCGCGAGCATCGGCGTCCAGCCGCTGCCAGAACGGCGTGCGCACCAGAGCAAGCCTGGGCGGCATCGGCGGTTCCTGCGCCAGCACTGCCGACAGCGGCGGCCGCGCCCGCGGTGGCTGCGTGTCGGGGTCGTCGTCGTCGTAGCCGGCGATGCACTCGGTGACCAGCGCCAGGTCGGCGAGCGAGCGGGCCAGCACGCCGAGGTGGTCGAGCGCGCGCGACAGGCGCAGCACGCCGCCGCGCGGCACCATGCCGAACGAAGGCTTGAAGCCGTAGACGCCGCAGAAAGACGCCGGGCGGATGATCGAACCGTTGGTCTGCGAGCCCAGCGCCACCGGCACCTGGCCGGCGGCGACCGCCGCCGCCGAGCCGCTCGACGAGCCGCCGGGGGTGTGCTCCGGGTTGTGCGGATTGCGCGTCCTGCCCGGTGCATAGCTGGCCAGTTCGGTGGTGACCGTCTTGCCGAGGATCACCGCGCCGGCGGCGCGCAGCCGGCTGACCACGGTGGCGTCGTGCCGCGGCAGCCGGCCGGCGTGCAGCACGGTGCCGTCTTCCGTTGGCAGGCCGCGCACGTCGATGATGTCCTTGACGCCGACCGCGACGCCGTGCAATGGCCCGCCGGGCGCACCGCGCATGCGGCGCTGGTCGGCGTCGCGCGCCTGCTCGAGGGCGGAGTCCGGATCGAGGTGCGCCCAGGCTTGCACCGTCGGTTCGGTCTGCTCGATGCGCGCCAGGCAGGCGCGCACGTGCTCCTCGGAGGACAGCGCGCCGTCGGCGATCAGCCGCGCCGTCTCGGCGGCGGTCAGCCAGTTCAGTCGTGCTGCGTCCACCGGCGCCTCAGTTGCCGTACAGCAGGTTCGGCAGCCACTCGTACAGCGGCGGGAAGACGTACATCAGGAACATCGTCAGGAAGACGAACACCAGGAACTGCAGGCAGCCGAGGAAGATCGTCGACAGCTGCAGGCTCTTCGGCGCGATGCCCTTCAGGTAATAGGCCGACATCGCCATCGGCGGCGTCAGGAACGACGTCTGCAGGTTCACCGCCACCAGCACGCCGAAGAAGATCGGATCGATGTTGAAGTGCGGCAGCAGCGGCAAGAAGATCGGCACGAAGATGATGATGATCTCGCTCCACTCCAGCGGCCAGCCGAGCAGGAAGATGATCAGTTGCGACAGCAGCAGGAAGGTGACCGGGCCGAGATCCAGGTGCAGCACGAACTCCTTGATCAGGCCCTCGCCGCCGAGATAGGAGAAGACCGAGGAGAAGGTCCACGAGCCGACGAACAGGTAGCAGACCATCGCCGAGGTGCGCGCGGTCAGGAACACCGCCTCCTTCAGCCGCGGCCATGAAAGCGACCGATAGGCGGCGGCCAGGATCATGCCGCCGGCGGCACCGACCGCCGCCGCCTCGGTCGGCGTGGCCAGGCCGAACAGGATCGCGCCGAGCACCGACAGGATCAGCACCGCGAGCGGGAAGAATGCCTTCAACAGCATCACCAGCATGTCGAAGAATCCGTAATCGGCGACCGCCTCCTTCGGCAACTTGGGCATCAGCTTCGGGTTCAGCGTCGCCCGGACGATCACGTAGGCGATGTAGAAGCCGGCGAGGATGAAGCCGGGAATCAGCGCCGCCGCGTACAGCTTGACCACCGAGGTCGCCGAGGTGGCGGCGTAGACGATCAGCATGATCGACGGCGGGATCAGGATGCCGAGCGTGCCGCCGGCGCAGATCAGGCCGGCCGAAATCTTCTCGTCGTAGCCGGCCTTCAGCATCGCCGGCAGCGCCAGCAGGCCCATCAGCGTCACCACCGCGCCGACGATGCCGGTGGCGGTGGCGAACATCGCACAGGTGAGCAGCGCCGCCACCGCCATCGAGCCGGGGACGCGGCGCAGCGACACCTGCAGGCTGAGGAACAGCTTGTCGAGGATGTTCGCCCGTTCGATGACGTAGCCCATGAACAGGAACAACGGCACCGCCACCAGCGTGTCGTTGTTCATGATCGAGAAGGTGTTCTGCGTCAGCAGGTAGAAGACGCGGTTGTCGAAGAAGTCCTGCGCCGGCCGGAAATAGGCGTAGTAGCCGAAGCCGACGCCCATCGCCATCAGCGTGAAGGCGATCGGAAAGCCGAGCAGGATGATGAAGATGAACGAGCCCAGCATCAGCAGGGCAACCTGCGGGTCGGTCATTTGGCCGCTCCCTCGGTGCCGTGCTCCTTCAGCAGCGCCGCCTCGAGTTCCTCGACGTCGTGCAGCCGCGGCGGCCAGTCACCTGTCTGCAGGCAGACAATGCAGCGCAGCACCTCGGCGATGCCCTGCAGGGTCAGGAAGAAGCCGGCGAACGGGATCAGCATCTTCAGCTGCCAGATCGGCACGCCGACCGGGCTGTTGACGCTGACCTCGCGGATCCGCATCGATTCGACGCCGTAGTCCCAGCCGGCGATCATCAGCGCCAGTACGCCGGGGAAGAAGAAGATCACGTACAGCACCAGTTCGATGACGGCCTGCACGCGCGACGGCCACAGGCGGTAGAAGACGTCGCCGCGCACGTGGCCGTTGCGCGACAGCGTGTAGGCGCCGGCCATCAGGAAAAGGCCGCCGTACATGATGTAGCTCATGTCGAACGCCCAGCTGGTCGGATCGCGCAGCGCGTAGCGGACGAAGACCTCGTAGGTGGTGCCGAAGGTCAGGACGATGATGGACCACGCGAAGGCGTGGCCGACCGCCTTGCTCAGGCGGTCGATCTGCAGGATCAGCTGGTTGATCATCTGGGCCCTCCGAACAGGGCGACGATATACGCGTTTGTACGAAAACGGGGCGGTGAACGACCGCCCCGTTTCCTGTCATCGGGGTCCGCCCGCAGGGACAGCCCCGAATCCACTCGTCAGCCCGGGATCAGAAGCCCAGCTTGCCGTGGATGTGCTCGTAGCCGGCCTTGTAGTCGGCTTCGTTGTAGAACCAGTACTTGGCGACCCGCTTGGACCAGGCGCGCTGGCTGTCGACCACCTTCTTGAAGAACGGGTCCTCGTCGGACAGCCTCTTGGTGATCACGTCCCACGCCTTCAGCTGGGCCTCCATGATCGGCTTCGGCGTGCGGATCACGTTGACCTTGGCCTTTTCCTGCAGCTCGACCAGGTCGCGCGAGTAGTTGTCCATCGCCGTCCACCAGTTCGACGACGACGCCGCCTCGGCGGCGTAGCGCAGGATCGCCTTCAGGTCGTTCGGCAGGCCGTTGTAGACCCGCTTGTTGAAGACGATCTCGAAGAACTCCATCGCCTGGTGGTAGCTGCCCATCATGTAGTTCTTCACCACGTCCTGGGCGCCGAAGCGGCGGTCCGAGGTCGGGTTGTTGAACTCGAAGGCGTCGATCACGCCGCGCTCCATCGCCGGGATGATCTCGCCGCCGGGCAGCTGGGTGACCTTGACCCCCATTTCCTGGAACAGGTCGGCGGCCAGGCCGACGGTGCGGTACTTCAGGCCGGCCAGGTCCTTGGCCGTCGACAGCGGCTTCTTGAACCAGCCCAGCGGCTGGGTCGGCATCGGCATGGCGAAGAAGCCGACCACGTCGAGCCTCAGCTTCTCCAGCAGCTCGTTGTACAGCTCCAGGCCGCCGCCGCGATAGATCCAGGCCAGCGTCTGGTGCGCGTCGGAGCCGTTGATCGGGCCGGAGCCGAACAGCGAGGCGACCTTGCTCTTGCCGTACCAGTACACCGGCACGCTGTGGCAGGCGTCGATCACGCCCTTGCTGGTGGCGTCCATCACCTCGAACGGCTTGACCACCGCACCGGCGACCAGGAAGTCGATGCGCAGGCGGCCGCCGGCCATTTCGTTGACGCGCTTGACGTACTCCTCGGCCATCTCGTTGAAGATGTCCTTGGCGCCCCAGGCGCCCTGCATCTTGATCACGGTCGGCGACTGGGCGACCGACACCATCGGCGCGGCCAGTGCCGCGGCGCCGGCGGCGGCCGTTGCGCCGAGGAAGCGGCGGCGTTTGGGTTGCTGCGTAGGCTGGCTGACTTGCTCTGTCATTTTGCGGGTCTCCTTGACTTGACTGCTTGTTGAAGCGCCTGGCGCCCGACCGCGATGCGGCGGCTGGGCTGAACGGTCGCCGCGAACGGCTTGGGGAGAGCCATCTGACGAAGCCTCCCCCGAGGTTCGGTGCCTTTTATAGCAGCAATGCCCCCGCCTTGCGAAGCAGTATTGCTACCGAGCGACGCTGCCGGAAGCAGGCGCGAGGTCGGCATCAGAAGAAGCCGACGCCGACTTGGAACACCTTTTCGACGCGGGCGATCATCCGCTTGTTGGCGACGAACACGATCAGGTGATCCTCGGCCTCGATCACGGTGTCGTGGTGCGCCATCAGCACGCGCGCCTCGGTGCCGTTGCCGCGGATCACCGCGCCGATGGTCGCGCCGCGCGGCAGCTCGATCTGCTCGACGCGCCGCCCCACCACCTTCGAGCTCTTCGAGTCGCCGTGCGCGATGATCTCGAGCGCCTCGGCGGCGCCGCGCCGCAGGCTGTGCGCCGCCACCACGTCGCCGCGGCGCACGTACTTCAGCAGGTTCGACAGCGTCGCGTGGCTGGGCGAGATGGCGATGTCGATCTGGCCGCCCTGCATCAGCTCGCCGTAGCTCTTGCGGTTGATCAGCGCGATCGTGCGCCGCGCCCCCATCCGCCTGGCGAGCAGCGCGCTCATGATGTTGTTCTCGTCGTCGTTGGTGAGCGAGGCGAAAAGATCGCACTCGGCCACCCCTTCCTCGCTGAGCAGGTCCTCGTCGGTGGCGTCGCCGTTCAGCACCAGCACGCGGTTCGACAGCTGCGCCGCCAGGTATTCGCAGCGGCGCTTGTTGAACTCGATGATCTTGACGTTGAAGCCGGAGCCCCAGTCGATGCCCTCGCCGGTGTCGAGCGAGCGCGCCAGCCGCAGGCCGATGTTGCCGCCGCCGGCGATGATCACCCGCTTGACCGGCTTGTCCATGCGCCGAAGCTCGCGCATCACCGCGCGGATGTGCTGGCTGGCGGCGAGAAAGAACACCTCGTCGCCCGGCTGGATCATCGTCGTGCCCTCGCACTGGATGCTGCGGTCGTTGCGGAAGATGGCGACGATGCGGGTGTCCACCGCCGGGATGTGCTTGCGCAGGTCCTGGATCGGGTGCGACACCAGCGGCCCGCCGGCGAAGGTGCGCACGGCGATCAGGCTGGCTTTGCCGTCGGCGAAGTCGAGCACCTGCAGCGCCTCCGGGAACTCGATCAGCCGCAGCAGCATGTCGGTGACGCTCTGCTCCGGCCAGATGATGTGGCTGACCCGGAAGCCCTCCTCGCCGAGCAGCCGCGGATGCTGCTGCAGCTCGGTGTTGCGCACGCGGGCGATGCGCGTCGGCACGTTGTACACGTCGGCGGCGATCTTGCAGGCGACCAGGTTGACCTCGTCGATCGCGGTCACCGCGATCAGCATGTCGGCGTCGTCGGCGCCCGCGTCGCGCAGCAGCGACGGCTGGGTGGCGTTGCCGACCAGGCCGCGCAGGTCGTAGCGGCTCTGCAGGTCGGCCACCCGGCCCGGATCGCTGTCGACGACCGTGATGTCGTTTGCCTCGGAAACCAGGCTCTCGGCCACCGAAGTGCCGACCCGGCCGGCGCCGAGGATGACGATCTTCATGGCCGCCGGCGGTGGTGGCCGCAGCGTGGCGAGGTCATCGGCTGCGCCGCCCGGCTGCGCTCAGCGATCGCCGCCCTCGGCCTGCTGCGGCAGCGGCTCGCCGGCGGCCTCTTCGGCCGGCGGTCGCCGGCTGCCGCGCACCAGTTCGATGCCCAGCTGCTTCAGCTTCCGGTACAGGTGCGTGCGCTCGAGGCCGGCGCGGTCGGCCACCCGCGTCATCGAGTAGGACTCGCGCGCCAGGTGGTACTCGAAATAGACGCGCTCGAACTGGTCGCGCGCCTCGCGCAGCGGCTGGTCGAGCGCCACCGAGGCGGCATTGGCGGCGGGCGGTGCCGGCGCCGGCGCCGCCTCGCGGCTGTCTGCGGCGGGGCGGTCCTCCGCCGCTCGCGGTGACGGCACGAGCGGCGGCGGCGCGGCGGCGGCCGCGCCGAGACGCTGCCTGCCACGCTCGAGCCCGTTGCGTACGGCGGCCAGCAGACGCGCCAGCGCGATCGGTTTCTCGAGGAAGTCGAGCGCGCCGAAGCGGGTGGCTTCCACCGCCGTGTCGATGGTCGCGTGGCCGGACATCATGATCACCGGCATCGTCAGCTGGCCGCCGGCGGCCCACTCCTTCAGCAGCGTGACGCCGTCGGTGTCGGGCATCCAGATGTCGAGCAGCACCAGATCGGGCGCCTCGGCCTGGCGCAGCGCGCGCGCCGCCGCGGCGTTCTCCGCCGTCAGCACCGCGTGTCCCTCGTCGGACAGGATCTCCGACAGCAGTTCGCGGATGCCGATCTCGTCGTCGACGACCAGGATGGTGGACATGTCAGTGGCGCCCGGCCGCCCGAAGCCAATGACAGCCCCCTCGAGGGGCAGCGAGTGAAAGCGAGCGTGGGGATGGTTTCACTTTAGCCGGCCGACGCCGCGGTGACCTCGCCGGTGATCGCGGCGTCGGCGAGCCGGCGGAAGACGATCGTCACCGCCGCACCGCCGGCGCCGAGATTGGCCAGTTCGATGCGCGCGTCATGCTCGTCGACGATCTTCTTCACTATCGGCAGGCCGAGGCCGGTGCCGCTCGGCTTGGTGGTCACGTAAGGCTCGAAGGCGCGGCGAAGTATATTCGCTGCGAAACCCGGGCCGTTGTCCTCGACGATCAGCCGCACTGCCAGCGCCGCCCCGCCGGGCTGCGCCGACACTGCCTCGGTGCGCACCGTCACGCGCGGTGGCCGCGACCCGCCGTGTGCCGCTTCCTGTGCGTTGGCGAGCAGGTTGTGCACCACCTGGCGAAGCTGCGTGTGGTCGCCCAGGACGGGCGGCAGACTGCCGGCAAGATCCAGCCGCAGCGGCGCGTCGGGGCCGGCGCCGCGCTCGGCACCGTACAGGGCCACCACTTCCTCGACCAGCCGGTTCAGGTCGAGCGGCGCCAGACGGGCCGGCGGCACCCGCGCGTAGTGGCGGAAGTCATCGACCATGCGCTTCATCGCCGAGACCTGGTTGACGATGGTCTTGGCGCCGCGTGTCAGCACCGCTGCGTCCTCGAGCGACAGCTGCTTCGCCAGCTTCATCTCCAGGCGCTCGGCCGCCAGCTGGATCGGCGTCAGCGGATTCTTGATCTCGTGCGCCAGGCGCCGCGCCACCTCGCCCCAGGCCAGCGCCCGCTGTGCCGAGATCACCTGCGTGATGTCGTCGAAGACGACCACGTGGCCGGGGCCGTCGTCCAGCGGCAGCGGCGAGCCGCGCGCCAGCAGCGACAGCGTCTCGCCGCCGCCGGAGGCGCGCTTGATCTCGATCTGCCGCTGCCACGACTCGTTCGGCGCGCTGACCAGCGTCTGGTCCGCCAGGGCCGTCTCGACCTGGCCGGCGAACTCCGGCACCAGTTCGGCAAGCATGCGGCCGGCGGCGCCGGGCGGCAGGCCGAGGATGCGGCTCGCGCCGTGGTTCGCCGTGACCAGCCGCAGCTGCCGGTCGAGCACGATCACGCCCGCCGACAGGTTGGTCAGCACCCGCTCGAGGTAGGCGCGTGCGTTTTCCAGTTCGCGCGAGCGTGCCTCGACGGCATCGCGTGCTTCCGAGAGCTGGCGCGTCATCGCGTTGAACGACTGCGTCAGCTCGTGCAGTTCGTCCTTGCCGGCGTACTCGCGCAGCCTGCGGAAGTTGCCCTCGGCCACCGCCTTGGTTCCCTCGGCCACCTGTATCAGCGGCGCGGTCATCGAGCCGGCGAGCAGGATGCCGCCGGCGACCGCCGCGAACACCGCCAGGATCAGGGTGAGCGTCAGCGTCACCGTGTAGATCTGCTTCAGCCCGCCGCGCGCCAGCGACAGTTCCTGGTAATCGCGGTAGCCGCTCTGCAGCGCCGCGGCGTTGGCGGCGACCGACGGCGGCAGGCGCTGGATCATCTGCAGGAAGCGCGGCTCTGCCAGGCGCGGCGCCGGCCCCGTTGCCGACAGGCCGCGTGAACCGACGCGCGGCGCGCTGCTGCCGAGCGATGGAATGGCCACCAGCACCCGCGTGCGCACGCCGGCCGCTTCGTCGGCGGCCAGCGGATCGCCTTCTATCAGCGCCAGTTGCCGCTGCGTGCGCGCGCGGTTCAGCTCGGTCGTCGACGGCAGCTCGGGTACCCAGCTCGCCGGCCGAAGGCCGGAGGAGCCCAGCAGCTGGCCCCCGGCGCTGATAAGTAGCGCCTCCTGGATGCCGGCGCTCTCGCGGGCGCGGTCGAGCGCGGCCAGCTGCATCGATTCCGGCAGCTCGGCCAGGTCGAGCGCGATGCTGCGCGCCTTGGCGGTGAGGTCGGCGAGCTGCGCCTCGAGCGCCGCGCGGCCGATCGACAGGCCCGATTCGAGCGCGCGGTCGACCCGCACGTCGAACCACGACTCGATCGAACGCGACAGGAACTGCACCGACATCACGTAGATCAGCATGCCGGGCAGCACGCCCATCAGCGCGAAGGCCACTGCGAAGCGTGTCATCAGCTTGGCGCCGAAGCGGCGCGCCCGGTAGCGGCGCACCACCCGACCGACCAGCGCAAGCACGAGCACCAGCAGGGCGGCGGCGATCGCACCGTTGATCGCCAGCAGCAGCGGGTAGTGACGGCCGAAGGTCGCCGTGCTGCTGGCGGCAGAGGCAAGCAGGAACAGCGCCACGCCGCCCAGCGCAAGCGCGGCGATGAACGAATAGCGGATCAGCGGCGACATCGGACGGTCAGCTCAGGCCGGCAGCAACGCCGGCGGCGCCGGGCTGCTCAACGCAGCAGTTCGGGCCGCACGGCGACATTGCGCCATTCGGAATCCAGCGTCCAGTCCCGGCTGGTGATGGCGCCGATCTGGAACGGCCGCGGCAGCTGGGCGGTGTCCAGCCGCATGCGTACCTGCGCCCAGTGGCTCGAGCCGGCGCCGAGCGCGGCGCGCTCGGCGACTGCCCAGCCGCTGATGCGGCGCAGGCTGGTCAGTGCGGCGCCGAGCGTCTCGAACGGCAGCGCCAGCGTGCCACGCGCCACCCGGTACTGGCGGGTGAGCGGGCTGTAGCTGAGCCGGTAGGTCAGCGATGCGCTGGCGCGACGCTCGTCGAACCAGTACCAGCGCGACCGGTACAGCTCGAAGTCGACCACGAAGTAAAGCGGCACGCCGCGGCTGACCGCGTCCTCCAGCGCCCACGGCAGGTCGAAATCGAAGGTGACGTCGAGCGCCAGGCCGTCGCCGTCGGCGACCTGCCGCAACTCGGCACTGCGCACCTCGATGCTGTTGTCGGCGGCGACCGGCGCGGCGGCGCAGAGCAGGGAGACGGCCAGCAGGGCGGCGACAAGCAAGCGCCCGACCGGCGATGCTCCTGGCGCAGCGCCGTCGAGGACCGGACCGGCCGCGCGCAGCATCGGAATCTAGGTTTTCTCGTAGATCGCGAAAAAAAAACCGTCGTGAACGCTCGGCAGGCCCTCCGACCAGGCCCCGCCGTGCGCCGGCGGCAGCCGTAGCCGACCGCTTTGCATGCCGGGCAGCGACAGTGGCCGGGCATCGGCGTGGCGGGCCGCGAAGGCATCTGCCTGGCGCGGCCCTTCCTCGGCAAATACCGAGCACACGACGTAAAGCAATCTACCAGCGGGCTCCAGCAGCGGCCACAGCGCGTCCAGCAATCGCGCCTGCACCGTTGCTAATTGCGCAACATCAGCCGGCCGGCGTAACCAGGGGATGTCCGGATGCCGGCGCACGATGCCGGAGGCCGTGCAGGGCGCGTCGAGCACGATGCGCTGGTAGCGTCCGTCGGCGTAGTTCTCCGGCCTGGCCGCGTCGGCGACGTGCAGCCGGATCAGTGCATGGCTGCGCGCCTGCGTGCGGCGCAGGTTCTCCTCGATCCGCTCGGCCCGCGCCCGGTCGGCTTCGACCACGTCCATGACGAGGTCATCGGCGGCCTCGGCGAGGTGCACGGTCTTGCCGCCCGGCGCGGCGCAGGCATCGAGCACGCGCATGCCGTCTGCGACCTGCAGCAGTTGCACCGCCAGCTGTGCGCCGGCGTCCTGCACCGACACGTCGCCAGCGCCGAAACCGGGGATGTCGGCCACCGGCAGCGGCGCGTGCAGCCAGACCGCATCGGGCCCGACCCGCGTTGCCTCGATTCCGTCGCCGCGCAGCCGCCGCAGGTAGGCCTCGACGCTGCCGTGCCGCCGGTTCACCCGCAGCACCAGCGGCGGCAACTGCTGCTGCAGCTGAAGGATCCGCGCGAAGTGCGCCGGCTCCGCCTCGCGCAGGAGATCGATCCACCAGCGCGGCGAATTGAAGGCGACGGTCGGCTGCCGCTGCAGTTCCGAGCGCAGCGCCGGCAGGCGGCGCAGCGCGTTGCGCAGCACGGCGTTGACGAAGCCGGCGGCGGCCCGCGTCTCGTCCTGTGTCTTGGCGGCATGCACGGCCTGGTCGACCACCGCATAGGACTCGTGGCGCGGCGCGAGCAACTGGCCGAGGGCGACGGCCAGCAGCGCCGAGACCGTCGGATCAGGCGCGCGATGCACGAGCTTGCCCAGCAGCGCCTCGATCAGCGCCAGGTGCCGGGTGGCGGTGTAAGCGATGTCCTTGGCCGCCGCCGCCAGTCGCGGATGAAGCGGCGTCGGTGTCGCCGCTGCGAACCCGTCGATCGCGGCGGCGAGCGCGCGGTCGAGCGAGGCGCCCTCGCGCAGCCGGCGCCAGGCCGTGGCGGCCACCTGCAGGGCAGCAGCCAGCGGCGGCGAGTCGCCGTTCATGCGCAGGTGACTGCTCCCGGCGGCGCGCCCGCCAGCAACTCGCCGGTCGCGATCGGCATGCCGGAGAGGAACTCGGCAACGCCCAGGCGTCGGCTGCCCGGGCGCTGCAGCTCGGTCACCAGCAGCGCGCCGCCGCCGCAGGCCACCTTCAGCCCGTCCGGGCCGGCGGCCAGTACGGTGCCCGGCACCTGGGCGGCGGTGCCGTCGACCGCGTGTGCCCGCCAGATCTTCAAGGTGGTCTCGCCGCGGCGCGCGCAGGCCACCGGAAACGGATCGAAGGCGCGGACGCGGCGGGCCAGCAGCGCGGCATCGAGCGAGAAGTCGAGCCAGGCCTCGCGCTTGTCGAGCTTGTGGGCATAGGTCACCCCGGCGGCCGGCTGCGGGCGCGCCGTCAGCCGGCCCGCCGCACCGTCGCGCAGTGCCTCGACGATCAACCGTGCACCGATCGCCGCCAGTCGGTCGGTCAGGGTCGCCGCGCTGTCGTCGGTACGGATCGGCGTCGATTCGGCGAGCAGCATCGGGCCGGTGTCGAGCCCGGCATCCATCTGCATGATGGTGATGCCGGTGGCCTCGTCGCCGGCCTCGATCGCCCGCGCCACCGGCGCGGCGCCGCGCCAACGCGGCAGCAGCGAGCCGTGGATGTTCAGCGCCTTGATGCGGCCGCAGCCGGCATCCGGCAGGCCGGTCGGGATGTCGAGCACCGCCTGCGGCAGGATCAGTCCGTAGGCGGCAACCACCATCACGTCGGCCCGGGCTGCGCGCAGCAGCGCGTGCGCAGCGGCGGCCGCCTCGCCGCCCTTTTTCAGGCTCAACGACTGCGGGGTGGCGACCTCGATGCGATTTGCCAGCGCCAGTCGCCTGACCGGGCTGGGTACCAGTTTCAGGCCGCGCCCGGCCGGTCGGTCCGGCTGGGTCAGCACCAGCACGACCTGCAGCCCTGCCTCGACGATGGCGGCCAGCGCAGTGGCGGCGAACTCGGGCGTGCCGGCGAAGACGATGCGCATGCAGCCATTCTAGGAGGGGCATGCCGGTAGCCGGCGGCGTACGATCGGCGGCCTCATGGCGAGATGGCCGATGGCGAGACCGAGCCGATGAAACCGCTGGGCGCGCTCGACGCACTGTTCCTCCACCTCGAGACGGCGGACACGCCGATGCACGTCGGCGCGCTGCATCTGCTCGACGCGCCGGCCGATGACCGCGATTTCTTCGCCACCGTTGGCCGCCACATCGACGCCCGCCTGGCGACGCTGCCGGTGTTCACGCGAAGGCTGGGCACGCTGCCGCTGGCGCTGGCCAACCCGCTCTGGATCGACGGCGGGCGCGTCGACATGTCGTACCACCTGAAGCGGCTGCGCTTGCCGCCGCCGGGCACGCTGCGCGAGCTCGAGACGACGGTGGCACGGCTGCACGCGCAGCGGCTCGACCGCCGGCGGCCGCTGTGGCAGTTCGTCCTGATCGACGGCCTGGCCGGCGGCGGCTATGCGCTCTATTCGAAGCTGCACCATGCCGCCATCGACGGCGCCGCCGGCGTGGCGCTCGCGCAGGCCCTGCTCGATGCCGGGCCGGGCGCCGCGGCGACGCGCGAGTCGGCCGGCGCAGAGGAGCCGCGCGACGACGCGCCGGCACCCGGCGCGGTCAGGCTGCTCGCCGCGGCGCTGGCGCACAACGGTCGCGCCGGCATCGGCCTGCTGCAGCAGGCGCCGTCACTGGCTCGCGCGGCGCTCGGGGCGCTCCGCGGCGCCGGCAGCGGCGTGCTGGCGGCCTGGGTCCGTCACGTGGGCCTCGCGCCGGCGACGATCTTCAACCAGGCGATCGACGGCCGCCGCAGCATCGCCACCGCCCGCCTGCCGCTGGCGCCGCTGCAGGCGATCGCCGCCGCGCGCGAGGTGACGCTCAACGACGTGCTGCTTGCGATCGTCGGCGGCGCTCTGCGCGGCTACCTCGCGGCGCGCGATGAACTGCCGGTCAGGCCGCTGCTGGCGGCGATGCCGGTGTCGTTGCGCGCCAGCGGCGACCGGCAGATGAACACCCAGGCGACGATGGCGCAGGCGAGCCTCGCCACCGACCTTGCCGATCCGCTCGAGCGGCTGCGCGCCATCCATGTCGCCGCAGGCGCGGCCAAGGCGATCTCGCGCGGCCTGCAGCCGGCCTTCGGAGCGTCGCTGCCGTCGTTCGGCCTGCCCTGGCTGATCACCGCTGCGGCGACGCTCTATGGCGGCGGGCTCGCCGAGCGACTGCCGCGGCTGGCCAACGTGGTCGTTTCCAACGTGCCGGGGCCGCCGATGCCGCTTTACATCGCCGGCGCGCGGTTGCGCACCTGGTGGCCGCTGTCGATCGTCGAGCACGGGCTCGGGCTGAACATCACCGTGATGCGCTACGCGGACTCGCTGGACTTCGGGCTGGTGGCGGCGCAGCGACTGGTGCCTGACGCCGCGCCGATCGTCGAGGCGCTGCAGGCCGCCTTCGACGAGCTGGTCGCGGCAGCGCTGCCGCCGCCGCGGCCGAAGCGCAGGCCACGGGCGACGCCGCGGCGTGCCGAGCCGACAGCGGCCTCGCCGGCGCGCAAGCCGCGCAGCGGCCGGCGCAGGGCCGCCTGAGCTGACCAGCCGCCGCGGGACGATCGATGCCCACCGTCGCCGCCAACGGACTGACCATCGACTACGAGGAGCATGGCGAAGCCGGCGCGCCGCCGCTGCTGGCGATCATGGGCCTGAGCATGCCCGCCGCGGCGTGGCCGCCGGCGCTGGTCGAGCTGCTCGTCGCGCGCGGCGCGCGCGTGGTCACCTTCGACAACCGCGATGCCGGCGGCTCGACCAGGTTCGCCGGCGCGCCGACGATCCCGGTGGCGGTGGCCATCGCGCGCGCCGCACTGCGCCTGCACGTGCCTGCGCCTTACACGCTGCACGACATGGCCGACGACGCGATCGGCCTGCTCGATGCGCTGGGCATCGCCAAAGCGCATCTCATCGGCGTCTCGATGGGCGGGATGATCGCCCAGCTGATGGCGGCGAAGTTCCCGCAGCGGGTCGCCAGCCTGACGTCGATCATGTCGTCGACCGGCAATCCGAGCCCGCGGGTCGCCTTCGGCCGGCCGCGGGCGATCCGGGCCATCCTGCGCCGGCCCACCGACCCGCACGACCTGCAGTCGCTGGTCGACAACCTGGAGCAGAAATTCAGCGTCATCGGCACGCCGATGAGGCCGCAGGAGCGGGCTGCGCAGCGCGCCCACTACGAGCGCATCGCCCGCCGCGGCCTGGACTCGGCGGCCGCCCGCCGGCAGCTGCTGGCGGTGCTGGCGACCGGCGATCGCCGCTCGTGGCTGGCCCGGATCGTCGCGCCGACCCTGGTGCTGCACGGCCGCCGCGACCCGCTGCTGCCGGTGGCCGCCGGGGTCGAAACCGCAGCCTGCATCGCCGGCGCCAGGCTGGTGGTCATCGACGACATGGGCCACGATCTGCCGCCGCCGCTGCTGCCGCGGATCGCCGACGAGATCGCGGCGGTTGCCGCGCTGCCGGGGCGGCCGGCCGGCTGACGACGGCGGTCAGGCCGCTTCGCGCGTCCGGCGTTTCTTCATCTTGGTGCGGATGCGGTCCTGCTTCAGCGCCGACAGATAGTCGACGAACACCCGGCCGCTCAGGTGGTCCATCTCGTGCTGCACGCACACCGCGAGCAGCCCCTCGCAGTCGAGCTCGAACGGCTTGCCGTCGGCGTCCAGCGCCCGCACCCGCACCCGCGCCGGCCGCCGGACCTCGTCGTAGATGCTGGGCACCGACAGGCAGCCCTCCTCGCACAACGCCGTTTCTTCCGAGGCCCACAGGATCTGCGGGTTGACGAACACGCGCAGCTGGTCCTTCGTCTCCGACACGTCGATGACGATCAGCTGGATGTGCTGGTCGACCTGCGTGGCGGCCAGGCCGATGCCGGGCGCCGCGTACATCGTCTCCGCCATATCGGCCACCAGGCGGCGAAAATTGGCATCGAACGCCGTGACCGGGCGGGCGACGGTGCGCAGCCGCGGGTCGGGATACTCGAGGATGGTCAGCTTGGCCAAGGTCTGCTTTCGGGCGTTCGGTCGATATCCTGTTGCGCCGGCGCGTCGTTAGTATGACTGCCGCCTGCCTCGCGGGGTTCGCTTCGCCGCTTGGGTTAATCGCTTCGGCTGAGCGATATCCGTTGCGGCATCAAGCCCCTAGGGGCAGAATTTTAAGCAGTCTCTGATGTTGCGGCGCTGCCTCGGCGGTGCATCTCGTCAGCGGCGGCGACTGAACCGCGCTGCTCCCCGGGAGTCTCAATGATCGCGCTGAAGCAATCCATCCGCCGTGCCACGCCGTTTGCCGGCCGGCTGACCCTGGCGGCGGCCCTCCTCGCTGGCCCGCTGCTGGCGCTCGCCCAGCCGGCGTCGGTCCGCTTTCCGATCACCGAGGAGCAGCGCAAGACGGCCAACCAGGTCGCCCAGCTCGGCGTGCCGCTGTCCGCGCTGGCCGCCAGCGCCCCCGATGCCTACACCGTCAAGCGTGGCGACACGCTGTGGGACATCTCGAGCATCTTCCTCACCAGCCCGTGGCGCTGGCCCGAACTGTGGGGCATGAACAAGGAGCAGATCGCCAATCCGCACCTGATCTTCCCGGGGCAGATGCTGCGGCTGGTCAAGAGCGACGGCCGGGCGCGGCTCGAGCTGGCCGATGGTCGGACCGGGCAGGCGGGCGACGTGGTGCGGCTGTCGCCAGGGGTGCGCGATCTCGGCGGCGAGCGCGAGGCGATCCCCAGCATCCCCAACCGGGTCATCGAGCCGTTCCTGTCGAGGCCGGGAATCGTCTCGCCCGACGAACTGGACAAGCTCGGGCGCATCGTCGCCACCCAGGACCAGCGTGTCTACGTCGGCGTCGGCGACACCGCCTATGCGCGCGGCATCGCCGACCAGAACGTCGAGCGCTACGCCATCGTCCGTCCGGCCCGCCCGCTGTACGACCCGGACGACGTCGACCGGCGGCGGCCGATCGCCTACGAAGCCTTCTATCTCGGCCTCGGGCAGATGACCAAGGGGGGCGACGTCGCCACCCTGCGGATCCTGGAAAGCAAGGAAGAGATCGGCATCGGCGACCGCCTGGTGCCGGTGACCCGTATTCCGGTTATCAACTACGTGCCGCGCCGTCCGGAGCAGCCGATCGACGGCCGTATCGTGTCGATCTACAGCGGCCTGAACGAGACCGGCACGCAGAGCATCGTGGCGCTGAATCGTGGCGCCCGCCACGGCATGCAGATCGGCCACGTGCTGGCACTGCTCGACAACGGCGACACGATCCTCGACCGCACCAGCGACCGGCGCGAGTACATCAAGCTGCCCGACGAGCGCATCGGCGCGATGTTCGTCTTCCGCGTCTACGACGAGATCTCCTATGCACTGGTGCTGCGGGTCACCAAGCCGGTGAAGGTAGGCGACAGCTTCACGCAGCCCGAATAGACGCCGCGGCGTCCGCAGGACAGGCAACGGCCGCCGCGGGCGGCCGTTGCCGTTGGTCTGCCGCCACCGCGTCGCGGCGCTCGTGGCCGTCGGATTTTCACGTCGATCGCCGCCGCCGCCGCGGCTACCCTTGCGCGATGGAACCCGCCGAACGGATTGCCTGGCTGCGGCTGGCGCTGACGCCGGAAGTCGGCCCGCGCACGGCGCGCACGCTGCTCGCCGCCTGCGGTCTGCCGGAGGCGATCTTCGTCGCCGGCCGCGCGTCGCTCGCCCGCCACGTGCCCGAGCCGCTTGCCGCCTTGCTGGCGGCACCGGCGCCGGCCGCGGTCGCCGCCGCCATGCGCGCAGCCGAGCGCTGGCTGCAACTCGATCCCTCGCACTCGCTGCTGACGCTCGCCGACGATGACTACCCGCCGCTGCTGCTGGCCACCGCCGACCCGCCGCCGGTGCTGTTCGCCGCCGGCCGGCGCGAGCTGCTGCAGCGTCCCGCGCTGGCGATCGTCGGCAGCCGCAGCGCCACCGCGCAGGGCGCGGCCAACGCCGAGGCGTTTGCCCGCCACCTGGCGCTGGCGGGGCTCACCATCGTCAGCGGCCTGGCGCTCGGCATCGACGCGGCGGCGCACCGCGGCGCGCTGAAGGCGCTCGACGACGGCGCGGACGCCTCGACGATCGCCGTGCTCGGCACCGGCGTCGACGTCGTCTATCCGGCCAGCAATCGCGCCCTGCACGAGGCGATCCGCCGGCGCGGACTGCTGCTGTCGGAGTTCGCCCTCGGCACGCCGGGCATCGCGCACAACTTCCCGCGCCGCAACCGCATCATCGGCGGACTGGCGCGCGGCGTGCTGGTGGTCGAGGCGGCGCTGCGTTCGGGCAGCCTGATCACCGCGCGGCTGGCGGCGGACGGCGGACGCGAGGTGTTCGCGCTGCCCGGTTCGATCCATTCGCCGACCGCGCGCGGCTGCCACCGGCTGATCAAGGACGGCGCCAAGCTGGTCGAGTCGGCGCAGGACGTGCTCGACGAGCTGCGCATCGAGGCGCGGGTGACCGAGCGCCGCGCGCCGCGGCCGGCGGCGCACGAGGCGCTGCTGGCGGCGCTGGGCTTCGACCCGGTCGACCTCGACACGCTGGTCGTGCGCACCGGCCGCGAGGCCGGCAGCCTGACAGCCGAGCTGCTCGAGCTCGAGCTGGCCCAAGATGTTGAGCGTCTGCCCGGTAACCGCTACCAGCGGTTGCGGTAGCCGGGCGAGCGAACGTTGCCAGCGCAGGCGTTCGCCGCTACATTGTCGGCGAACCGCGATGTTCGACGTCCTCGTCTACCTGTTCGAGAACTGCGCCGCCTTCCAGGCCTGCCGCGACGCCGACTCGATCTCCCGCCAGCTCACCGAGGCGGGTTTCGACGACCAGGAGATCACCGACGCCATCGCCTGGTTGCGCGACCTCGACCAGGTCACCAGCGACAACGTCGCACTGCGCGCGCCGACCGCCGGCGCCTTCCGTGTCTACGCCGGCTTCGAGATCGGCCGCCTGACGCCACCCGGCATCGCCTTCCTGTCCTTTCTCGAAACCGAGGGACAGCTGACGCCGACCCAGCGCGAGATCGTCATCGAGCGGGCGCTGGCGGTGCGCGAGGCGCCGGTGGCGCTGGCCAAGCTGAAGGTGATCGTGCTGATGGTGCTGTGGAGCCAGCAGGCGGACATCGACGCGCTGATGCTCGAGGAACTCCTCGACGACGGCGCCGACCGCGAAATGCACTGACATCAAGGACTTGCTTGCGGCCGGGCCGGCCGGGTTTGCATCGCCGCCCGGTTTCGTTGTTATCCTGAAAAAGAGGAACCTGCCCGAAGTCGCGCGGCTCGCGCGGACCGGCGGGCCGGTTCTCTGCCGCCGCCGGCGGCTTTCGCATCTGGAAATTCCCCGATGAGCAAGGCTCTGATCATTGCCGAGAAGCCCTCGGTCGCGGCCGACATCGCCCGTGCGCTCGGCGGCTTCACCAAGCAGCAGGACTACTACGAGAGCGACGCCTACGTGCTGAGTTCGGCGGTCGGCCATCTGCTTCAGCTGTCGAACCCGGCCGAGGTCACGCGCGGCAAGTGGAGCTTCGCCCACCTGCCGATGATCCCGCCGCACTTCGACGTGGTGCCGATCGACAAGCGCGGCGAGGACAGGCTGCGGCTGCTGGCGCGGCTGATCAAGCGCAAGGACGTCACCGAGCTGATCAATGCCTGCGACGCCGGCCGCGAGGGCGAGCTGATCTTCCGCTACATCGTCCAGTACGCGAAGGCAAAGCAGCCGGTCAGGCGGCTGTGGCTGCAGTCGATGACCCCGGCGGCGATCCGCGAGGCGTTCGGCGAACTGCGGCAGGACAAGGAAATGAAGCGGCTCGAGGACGCGGCGCGCTGCCGCGCCGAGGCCGACTGGCTGGTCGGCATCAACGGTACCCGGGCGATGACCGCCTTCAACAGCAAGGACGGCGGCTTCTTCAAGACCACGGTGGGCCGCGTGCAGACGCCGACGCTGGCGATCGTGGTCGAGCGCGAGGAGAAGATCCTCGCCTTCGTGCCGCGCGACTACTGGGAGGTGCGGGCGAGCTTCGGCTGCCTGGCCGGCGAATACGACGGTCGTTGGTTCGACCCGGACTTCCGCAGGCCGGAGGACGACGAGCACGCCCGCGCCGAGCGGATCTGGGACAGAAGCAAGGCGGAGGCGATCGTCGAGGCCTGCCGCGGCAGGAGCGGCACGGTAGCCGAGGAGGCCAAGCCGAGCACGCAGGCGTCGCCGCTGCTGTTCGACCTGACCTCGCTGCAGCGCGAAGGCAACGGCCGCTTCGGTTTCTCCGCCAAGACGACGCTGTCGATCGCCCAGGCGCTGTACGAAAAGCACAAGGTGCTCACCTACCCGCGGACCGACTCGCGCGCGCTGCCCGAGGACTACCTGGGGGTGGCGAAGAAGACGGTCGAGGCGCTGACGGCGAACAAGAGCTACGCGCCGTTCGCCCGGCAGATCGCCAAGGGAGGCTGGATCAAGCCGAACAAGCGCGTCTTCGACAACGCCAAGATCTCCGACCACTTCGCGATCATCCCGACGCTCGAGGCGCCGCGCAGCCTCACCGAGGCCGAGCAGAAGATCTACGACCTGGTGGTCAAGCGCTTCCTGGCGGTCTTCTTCCCGTCGGCCGAGTACCTGGTCACCACCCGCATCACCACCGTCGAGGGGCACCAGTTCAAGACCGAGGGGAAGGTGCTGGTCGAGCCGGGCTGGCTGGCGGTGTACGGCAAGGAGGCGATGCAGGAGCAGGGCGCGCTGGTCAAGGTCGACGCCGGCGAGCGCGTCGCCACCCGCGCGATCGAGGCCGCCGGCCTGCAGACGCGGCCGCCGGCACGCTACAACGAGGCGACGCTGCTCAGCGCGATGGAAGGCGCGGGCAAGCTGGTCGAGGACGACGAGCTGCGCGCGGCGATGGCCGGCAAGGGCCTCGGCACGCCGGCCACGCGGGCGGCGGTCATCGAGGGGCTGATCGACGAGAGCTACCTCGTTCGCGAAGGCAAGGAACTGCACCCGACCGCCAAGGCCTTCCAGCTGCTGCGCGCGCTGCGCGGCTTCGGCGTCGATGCGCTCGACCTGCCGGAGCTCACCGGCGAGTGGGAATTCAAGCTGGCGCAGATGGAGCGCGGCAGGCTGAAGCGCGACGAGTTCATGCGCGAGATCGAGCAGATGACGCGCGATACGGTCGAGCGCATCCGCGCCGGTGCCGAAAAGGGCGAGGTGCCCGGCGACTACGTGACGCTCAGGACGCCCTGCCCGCGCTGCGGCGGGGTGGTCAAGGAGAACTACCGCCGCTTCGCCTGCAGCAAGTGCGAGTTCTCGATCAGCAAGCACCCGGGCAGCCGCTTCTTCGAGGTCGACGAGGTCGAGGCGCTGCTGCGCGAGAAGACGATCGGCCCGCTCGCCGGTTTCCGCAGCAAGATCGGCCGGCCGTTTTCGGCGGTGCTCAAGCTGGTGCCGCCGGATTTCAAGCTCGAGTTCGACTTCGGCAACGCCCCGGCGGGCGAGGGCGGCGACGGCGAGGCGGTCGATCTGTCGGGCCTCACGCCGCTCGGTAACTGCCCGAAGTGCGGCGGCGGCGTGTTCGAGCAGCCGATGTCGTACGTCTGCGAGAACGCCGTTGCCGGCAGCCGCAGTTGCGACTTCCGCTCCGGACGGGTGATCCTGCAGCAGACGATCGAGCCCGAGCAGATGACCAAGCTGCTTACCGCCGGCCGCACCGACCTGCTGCGCAACTTCGTTTCCAACCGCACGCGGCGCAAGTTCGGCGCTTTCCTGGTGTGGAAGGCCGACGAGGGCAAGGTCGGCTTCGAGTTCGAGCCGCGCGGCAAGGCGGCCAAGGCGGCGCCCACCGCCGAGGAGCCCGCGGCTGCCAGGCGCGGCGCGACGGGCGGGGCCGAGCGAGGCTCCGCGGCCGGCAGGGCGCCCACGGCGGCCAAGGCCCGGACCGCGGCGAAGGCGACTCGCCGCACCGCCTCGGCGACAGGCACGACGACCGCGGCGGGGAAGGCCGCTGCGAAGAAGGTCGCGAAAAAGGTCGCGAAGAAGGCGGCGAAGAAACCGGCGGCCGCCCGCAAGGCGGCTCGCTGAGCTGCACCTCGCTTTTCGACACCGCCGGGCCCCATGCAACGCCTGCTGATCGTCGCCGGCATCGTCCTGCTGGTGATCGGGCTGGCCTGGCCGTGGCTGTCGAGGCTGCCGCTCGGCCGCCTGCCGGGCGACCTGCGCATCGAGCGCGACGGCTTCAGCTTCTTCTTTCCGCTGACCACCGGCCTGCTGATATCGATCGTCGTATCGCTCCTGTTGTGGTGGCTGCGCAGATGAACAACCCCCTGAAGCAGCGGCTGGCGGCCGGCGAGCGGCTGTTCGGCTGCTGGCTGACGCTGGCCTCGCCGCTGGTGGCCGAAGCGCTGGCCTGCGCCGGTTTCGACTTTCTGGTCGTCGACGGCGAGCACTCGCCGGCCGACGCGATGGACACCGTGGCGCTGCTGCAGGCGATCGCCGCCGGCGGCAGCCAGCCGATCGTGCGGCTGACCGACAACACGACCTGGCTGGCCAAGCGGGCGCTCGACGCGGGCAGCCCGACGCTGCTGTTTCCGATGGTCGCAAGCCGCGACGAGGCGCGGCGGGCGGTGGCGGCGATGCGCTACCCGCAGCACGGCAACGACGGAGCGCGCGGTGTCGCCGGCATCGTGCGCGCGGCACGCTTCGGCCTGGCCGACGGCTACCTGCAGACGGCCAACGAGGCGGCCTGCACGATCGTGCAGATCGAGTCGGCAGCCGGCGTCGAGGCGGCCGGCGAGATCGCCGCGGTCGACGGCGTCGATGCGCTATTCGTCGGTCCAGCCGACCTGGCGGCGAGCCTCGGCCACCTCGGCGACAGCCGCCACCCGCAGGTGCAGCAGGCGGTCGACCGCGTGCTGGCCGCCGCCAGGAGCAGCCGCAAGGCGGCGGGCATCTTCGCCGGCAGCGCCACCGAGGCGCGCGACTACGCGGCGCGCGGCTTCACCGTCGTCGCGCTGGCGGCCGATGTCGTCTGGCTGCTCGCCGGCGCGCGCCAGGCGCTGGCCGCCGCGCGCGGCTGAACCGGGCACGGCGCCACACCGTCCGTCGCGATGCCGCTCGTCGCCGTCACCATCGCCCTGTCCGCTTTCCTGCTGTTCCTGGTCCAGCCGATCATCGCCAAGCAGATCCTGCCGTGGTTCGGCGGCACCTCGGCGGTGTGGACGACCTGCATGGTCTTCTTCCAGGTGGTGCTGCTCGGCGGCTACGCCTATGCGCACGCGCTGAGCAGCCGCGCCAGCCCGCGCAACCAGGCACGGGTGCACATCGCGCTGCTGGCGGCGAGCCTGGCCTTCCTGCCGATCCTCGCCCGCGAGGGCTTCAAGCCGGTCGGCGACGAGGATGCGGCGCTGTCGATCCTGTGGCTGCTCGCCGCGACGATCGGCCTGCCGTACTTCCTGCTGTCGTCCACCGGTCCGCTGCTGCAGCGCTGGATCGCCCACCGCTTCCCCGAGAAGACGGTCTACAGGCTGTTCGCGCTGTCGAACTTCGGTTCGCTGCTCGGCCTGCTGGCGTTCCCGTTCCTGATCGAGCCCTTCGCGCCGACGGCCACCCAGGCCTACGCGTGGAGTGCCGCCTATGCGCTGTTCGCGCTGGCCTGCGCCGTCACCGCCTGGCAGGCGCAACGGGTCCTGACGGCCCGCGCCGGCGAGCCGGCCGCCGCGGCCGGCGCTGTCGCCGCGCTCGATGCGCAGGCCGCTGCGCCGGGCCTGCGCGACTACGCGCTGTGGCTGGCGCTCGCCGCGCTCGGCTCGGTGCTGCTGCTGTCGACGACCTCGCACATCACGCAGAACATCGCCTCGGTGCCCTTTCTATGGGTGCTGCCGCTGACGCTGTACCTGCTGACCTTCGTGCTCGCCTTCGAGGGCCGCGGCGGGCGCGGCTGGTACGAGCGGCGCTGGTGGCTGTTGCCGACCCTGCTGCTGGTGGTGGCGATGAGCTGGGCGCTGTCGGCCAGCCGCGGCGTGCTCGACATCGGCGTGGCGGTGCCGCTTTACTGCGCCGGCCTGTTCTTCGCCTGCATGTTCTGCCACGGCGAGCTGGCGCACGCCAAGCCGGCGCCGCGCTACCTGACCCATTTCTACCTGACGCTGTCGGCCGGCGGCGCACTCGGCGGCCTGGCGGTCGGCCTGCTGGCGCCGCGCGTCTTTCCGGCGTACTTCGAGCTGCCGCTGGCGTTGTTCGCCCTGGCGGCGATCGCCAGCTGGCTGGTGCTCGACAACAGGACGCTGATCGGCCCGGCGCTGATCGCCAGCGCGGCAACCGCCTACTCGGGCTGGCAGTACGTCGATTTCGTGCAGCAGGGCACGATCGTCATGCAGCGCAGCTTCCACGGCACGCTGCGCGTGCGCGAGACCGGCAGCGAAGAACAGCAGGTGCGCCGCCTGCTGCACGGCGTGATCATGCACGGCGAGCAGTTCACCGTGGCCTCCGACCGGCTCGAGCCGGGCACCTACTACGCACGCAGCTCCGGCATCGGCCTGGCCATCGCGGCGAGGCAGGCCGCAGGCCCGGTCGCCATGGGCTTCGTCGGGCTCGGCGTCGGCACGCTGTCGGCCTACGGCCGCGCCGGCGACCTGCTGCGCTTCTACGAACTCGATCCGCAGGTGATCGACGTGGCGCAGCGCCACTTCACCTACCTCGGGGCGAGCCGGGCGGCGATCGAGTTCGTCATCGGCGATGCGCGGCTGTCGCTCGAGCGCGAGCTGTCGCGCGGCGGCCCGCGCGGCTACGACGTGCTGGCGATCGACGCGTTCTCCAGCGACTCGATACCGGTGCACCTGATCACCCGCGAGGCGATCGAGCTTTATGCGCGGCACCTCGCGCCGGACGGCATCATCGCCGTGCACATCTCCAACCGCTTCCTCGACCTGAAGCCGGTGCTGGCCAACATCGCGCGGGCGACCGGACTCGCCGCGCAGCTGGTGAGCGACTCGCCGCAGGACGATCGCACGGCCTCCAGCACCGACTGGGTGCTGCTGGCGCGCGACCCCGCGGTGCTCGGCGATCCGCAGATCGCCGGCCGCGCCGAACCACTCGATCCGGTGCCGGGCTTCTCGCTGTGGACCGACCAGTTCAACAACCTGCTCGACGTGCTGAAGGTCCGGCCGATCGATGAGCTGCGCGCGCTCCTCGGCCTCGGCTGAGGCCGGTCGAGCGGCTCGGCCGGCGGCGGCAGGCCGAACGAGCGCTGCGCCGGCATGGCGGGCGAGGCGGATGACGGCGCCGCGCCGCGAGCGTTTCTCCGGCGCCGGACGACGAGATGCGGTTACGGCATACTTGCGCGCCTTTTGCAGAGCATCCGTCGCTAAATGTCCGCTGCCGCCAAGACCGTCCGCAAGCCGAAGATCATCGTCCGCAACTCGCGCGTCCACGGACGCGGCGTCTACGCCGGGCGCAGGCTCAAGAAGGGCGAGCGGATCGTCGAGTACAAGGGCGAGGTCATCACCTGGCGCGAGGCCGACCGCAGGCCGCCGTCGGATCCGGACGATCCTTCGCACACCTTCTACTTCTCGCTCGAGGACGGCAAGCGGGTGATCGACGCCAGCGTCGGCGGCAACGCGGCGCGCTGGATCAACCATTCCTGCGCTCCCAACTGCGAGACCGAGGAAGACGACGGCCGGGTGTGGATCGAGGCGCTGCGCGACATCCGTGGCGGCGAGGAACTGTTCTACGACTACGGCCTCGTCATCGACGAGCGGATCACGCCGACCCTGAAGAAGCAGTACCGCTGCCTGTGCGGCGCGAAGGACTGCCGCGGCACCATGCTGGCGCTGCGCAAACGGAAGAGCAAATAGGACGAACGGCGATGCAGGCTCCGATGTATGCGTTCAGCGTGCCGGTGTTCGTCAAGACCCTCGGCAACCTGTCGGCGATCCTGGCCAAGGCCGCGGCCCACGCCGAACAGAAGAAGTTCGACCCGGCGGTGCTGCTCGCCATGCGCCTGGCGCCGGACATGTTCCCGCTGCTGCGGCAGGTGCGCATCGCCTGCGACTTCGCCAAGGGCGCCACCGCGCGGCTGGCCGGCGAGGAGCCGCCGCAGTGGGAGGACAACGAGACCACGATCGCCGATCTGCAGGCGCGGATCGCCCGCACCATCGCCTTCGTGCAGGGCTTCGATCCGCAGCGGTTCGAGGGCGCTCAGGCGCGCAGGGTGACGGTCACGATGCGCGGCGAGCCGGTCGAGTACGTCGGCCTGCCGTACCTGGCGCACGCCGTGCTGCCCAACTTCTTCTTCCACGCCACCACCGCCTACGACATCCTGCGCCACGCGGGAGTCGAGCTGGGCAAGCGCGACTTCATCGGCACGGTCTGAGCCGCGCGCAAGCCTGCTGCGGGCGCCGATCCTGCGCCCGCGGTGCCAAAGACCGCGCTGCCGCCGGCTTGAATCGCCGGCGGGCCTCCGTCATGCTGCGCCGGCGCGCAGCGATTCCGGGAGGATGGCGATGGCCGACCTGTTCGACAACCCGATGGGACTGGCGGGCTTCGAGTTCGTCGAGTTCGCCTCGCCTCGGGCGGGCGTGCTCGAGCCGGTGCTGGAGAAGCTCGGCTTTGCCCGGGTCGCCCGCCACCGCTCGAAGGACGTCGATCTCTACCGGCAGGGCGACATCAACTTCATCGTCAACCGCGAGCCGAAAAGCCTGGCGTGGTACTTCGCCGCCGAGCACGGCCCGTCGGCCTGCGCGATGGCCTTCCGGGTCCGCGACTCGCACAAGGCCTACGCGCGGGCGATCGAACTCGGCGCGCAGCCGGTCGAGGTGCCGACCGGGCCGATGGAGCTGAGGCTGCCGGCGGTGCGCGGCATCGGCGGCACGCCGCTGTACCTGATCGATCGCTACGAGGACGGCCGCTCGATCTACGACATCGACTTCGAGTTCTTCGACGGCGTCGAGCGGCACCCGAGAGGGCACGGCTTCACGGTCATCGACCACCTGACGCACAACGTCTACCGCGGCCGCATGGCCTACTGGGCCGGCTTCTACGAGAAGATCTTCAACTTCCGCGAGCTGCGCTACTTCGACATCAAGGGCGAGTACACCGGGTTGACCTCGAAGGCGCTGACCGCGCCCGACGGCAAGATCCGCATCCCGCTGAACGAGGAGGCGTCGAAGACCACCGGCCAGATCGAGGAGTTCCTGATGAAGTTCAACGGCGAGGGCATCCAGCACATCGCGCTGCTGACCGATGATCTCGTCGCCAGCG
The DNA here is from genome assembly GCA_016716275.1 of Burkholderiales bacterium. Taxonomy (GTDB): domain Bacteria; phylum Pseudomonadota; class Gammaproteobacteria; order Burkholderiales; family Burkholderiaceae_F; genus JADJWR01. Next base: position 198,740 of record JADJWR010000002.1, read on the forward strand.
TCGACAGCCTGCGCGCCGCCGGCGTGCCGCTGATGACGGCGCCGCCTTCGACCTACTACCGGATGCTCGACGAACGGCTGCCGGGCCACGGCGAAGCCGCCGCCGAGCTTCAGGCGCGCGGCATCCTGCTCGACGGCAGCACGCAGGGGGCGAAGCCGCGGCTGCTGCTGCAGATCTTCTCGCAGCTGCTGCTCGGCCCGGTGTTCTTCGAGTTCATCCAGCGCAAGGGCGACGACGGCTTCGGCGAGGGCAACTTCAAGGCGCTGTTCGAATCGCTGGAGCGCGACCAGATCGAACGCGGCGTGATCCAGGCCGCGTGAAGCGGGGACTGCGATGGACAGGCTGACACCGCAGCGGGCGCGCGAGCTTCTCGCCACGCTGCCCGACTGGAGCTTCGACGAGGCGCGCGGGGCGATCAGCCGCCGTTTCGTGTTCGCCGACTTCGCGCAGGCCTTCGCCTTCATGACCGAGGTGGCGCTGGCGGCCGAGAAGCGCGACCACCACCCGGAGTGGAGCAACGTCTACAACCGGGTCGAGGTCGTGCTCACCACCCACGACGCCGGCGGGCTGACGGAGAAGGACGTCGATCTCGCCCGCGTCTGCGACGGCGCCTACCATGCCGCCAAACGGGGGCATTGACCGATGGAATTCGCCGACCGAACCGTCATCGTCACCGGCGCCGCCGGCAACCTCGGCCGCGCCGTGGCTGCCGCGTTCGCCGAGCGCGGCGCCAACCTGGTGCTGGTCGACCTGAAGGACGAGGCGCTGGCGCGCGCCTACGGCGCCGCGGGCGAAAAGCGCCTGTTCGCGCCGGCCAACCTGCTCGACGCGGCGCAGGCCGAATCGGTGGCGCAGCGGGCGGTCGAGCGCTTCGGCCGCGTCGACGTGCTCTGCAATCTGGCCGGCGGCTTCCGCATGGGCGAACCGGTGCACGCCACCTCGACGGGGACGCTGGAGTTCCTGCTCGACCTGAACGTGCGCACGATGCTGGCGATGTCGCACGCGGCGGTGCCGCGCATGCTCGCCGCCGGCCGCGGCAAGGTGGTCAACGTCGGCGCGTATTCCGCGCAGAAGGGCGCGGCGATGATGGGCGCCTACGTCGCCGCCAAGAGCGCGGTGATCCGGCTCACCGAGTCGATGGCCGCCGAGCTGCGCGAGCAGGGCATCAACGTCAACTGCGTGGCTCCGACGATCATCGACACGCCGGAGAACCGCGCCGCGATGCCGGACGCCGACCCGTCGCGCTGGGTGGCGCCGGCCGATCTGGCCAGCGTGATCGTCTTTCTCGCCTCCGACAGCGCGCGTGCGATCCACGGCGCCGCCGTTCCGGTGACCGGACTGAGTTGAACCCAAGCGCGGCCACGACACGGGCAACCGCGGGGCCGTAAGGAGAGAACGGATGCTGAAGATCGACAGGATTCACCACGTCGCCTACCGCTGCAAGGACGCCAAGGAAACGGTCGACTGGTACCGCAGGATGCTGAACATGGACTTCGTGCTGGCGATCGCCGAGGACCAGGTGCCGTCGACCAAGGAGCCCGACCCGTACATGCACATCTTCATCGACGCCGGCGGCGGCAACGTGCTCGCCTTCTTCGAGCTGCCGACCAAGCCCGAGATGGGACGCGACCCGAACACCCCGGCGTGGGTGCAGCACATCGCCTTCAAGGTCAAGGACCGCGCAACGCTGCTCGCGTACCGCGAGCATCTGCAGGGCAACGGCGTCGAAGTGCTCGGCGTCACCGACCACGGCGCCTTCCACTCGATCTACTTCTTCGACCCCAGCGGCCACCGGATCGAGCTGGCCTGCCCCGACCCGGACGAGGAGGCGACCATGAAGAAGCTCGACGCGGTGAAGTGGGAGATGCTGGAGGAGTGGTCGAGGACCAAGCGGGCGCCGAAACACGCGGCGTTCCTGCACCAGCGGGAGTTCAAGCAGCCGGGGTGATCGGCGCGGGCACCGGCCTGAATGAGTGGTCAGGCAGGATTGGATCCTCCCCGCTTTCGGACGCGCCCGGCGATCCCCTGATCACCGCGTCATCAGCGCGAACACGCCCCAGCCCAGGTATTCACGCGTGCAAGCGGCGTAGCGCTCGGGTTCCGCGGTCAGTCTGGCCCGGACGTCTTCCGCGAGCTCGTCGTCGGGATTGGCTTCGAGCCATCGGCGCATGGTGAGCCACTTGGCCGCCTCGTATCTGTCCCAGCTGTCCTGGTCCGCCAGAACCATTTCCACGACGTCGTAGCCGAGGCGGCCGAAAGACGCGAGAAGTTCCGGCAGCAGGAGAAACTCGGAGATCGAGCCGGCAAGACACCCCCTGGCAACATCTTCCGTCGGCGGTAACTGCCGCCAGTAGGGTTCGCCGATGAGGATGATCCCTGCGGGGCGGAGGCTCTGCGCCAGTAGCCCGATGGTGCCGGCGACTCCTCCTGCGATCCACGTGGCACCGAGACAGGCTGCCACACCGGCCTTCTCGTCGGAGACGAAGCCTGCCGCATCGCCATGGATGAACCTGACTCGATCGGCGACACCGAGTTCTTCAGCGCGGAGTCTCGCTTGCTCGGTGAACAGCCGGCTCATGTCGATGCCGGTGCCGACGACTCCGTAATCGCGTGCCCAGGTGCACAGCATCTCCCCCGAACCGCTGCCGAGGTCGAGCACTCGGGTTCCCGCTTCCAGACGCAGCGCCGCGCCGAGAGTGGCGAGCTTTTCGGGTGTGAACGGGTTGTGGATGCGGTGAGCACTTTCGGTGATGTTGAAGATCCGTGGGATATCCAATGCAGACAATCTCCTTGTGGGTATCGATAGGTTCGGTCACTGCCTGGCATTGAAAGGAAAAGTCGCAGGGCCGCTCGCCGAGGTCAGCGCAGCGGTTCGATCCGCAGCAGGTCGAGCGCGAACGGCCCGCGGCCGTCGCGGTGGTCGGCCTTGGTGATCATCACGCCGATGCCGACGATGTCGGCGAAGCGGATCGGCGGCGCCTCTGGCACGGGCCGGCCGCGGAAGCTCGCCGCGAACTGCGGCCAGCGCAACTCGGCCCGCGTGAGCTCGCCGGCGCGGGTGTCGAACACGGCGGAGTAGGCGAACCACTGCTCGGCGCCGGTGGCCGCATCGCGCGTGTACACGCGCAGCCGGTAGCGGTTGCCGTCGCCGCGCGCGTTGACCACCAAGCCTGCGGCATCGCCGCCGGGCGCAGCGTCGAACGGCCGCCGCATCGACGCGAAGCCGCCGTTGTGCTCCAGCCGCACTTCGCCGGAAAAGCGCAGCGCCTCGCCGCGCCGCTCGACGCGCGAACTCGACACACCGCCCATCACGGTGTCGTTGGCAAGGCGCCAGGCGGAAGGGTCGAGCAACGGGTCCAGGGGCCGCGGCGGCAGTCATGGTGAAGGAGAGGCAGGCGGCGATCAGCGCCGCGGTCGTGCCGGGAGTCGGGTGCGAACGACCGCCCTCCTCGGCTCGGTTCGGAGTCATCGCGGCAAGTCTATCGCCGCGCCCTGCGGCTCAGGCGGCGTCGACCACGGACAGGACCCGGGCGACGCCGCCCGGCGTACGCTTGCGGACCGGAGCCTGTCGCGCCGATGAACGCCCCCGAGACCATTGTCACCTCCCGCCTGACGCTGCCGGTGCACGGCATGAGCTGCGCCTCGTGCGTCGCGCACGTCGAGAAGGCGCTGGCGGCGGTGCCGGGCGTGGCCAGCGTGGCGGTGAACCTGGCCACCGAGTCGGCGACCGTGCAGGGCGCCTCGCTCGATGCGGCGACACTGCGCCGCGCGGTCGACGAGGCCGGCTACGAGGTGCCCACCGACACCCTGCAACTGGCCATCGAGGGCATGACCTGCGCCAGTTGCGTGGCGCGGGTCGAGAAGGCGCTGGCGGCGGTGCCGGGCGTGCTGCGGGCGAGCGTGAACCTCGCCAGCGAGTCGGCGCGGGTCGAGGTCGTGCGCGGTGTGGCCAGCGCGCGGCTGCTCGCCGCCGCGGTGCAGGAGGCCGGCTACGCGGCGCGGGTCGAGACCGCGGCGGCGCCGGCCGCGGCGCGCGATCCGGCGGCGGCGATGAAGCGCGACGTGATCGTCGCGCTGCTGCTCGCCGCGCCGCTGGTGGCGCCGATGGTGCTCGCGCTGTTCGGCGTGCAGCTTGCACTTGCGCCGTGGCTGCAATGGCTGCTGGCGACTCCGGTGCAGTTCTGGTGCGCGCGGCGGTTCTACGTCGCCGCGGCGAAGGCGGTGCGCGCCGGCACCGGCAACATGGACCTGCTGGTGTCGATCGGCACGCTGGCCGCCTATGGCCTGTCGCTGTACCTGTGGCTGGTGGCCGGTCACGACGGGCATCTGTACTTCGAGGCCTCCGCCGTCGTCATCGCGCTGGTGCTCGCCGGCCGCTGGCTGGAGGCGCGCGCCAAGCGGCAGACCTCCGAGGCGATCCGTCTGCTCGGCCAGTTGCGGCCGGCCACCGCGCGGGTGCTGCGCGACGGCGTCGAGGTGCAGGTGCCGCTCGACGACGTGCTGCTCGGCGACCGCGTGGTGACCTTGCCCGGCGAGCGCATCGCCGTGGACGGCGTGATCCGCGAGGGAGCCACCTCGATCGACGAATCGATGCTCACCGGCGAAAGCCTGCCTGTGGACAGGAATCCGGGTGACCGGGTCGCCACCGGGGCGCTGAACACCACTGGACGCGTCGTCGTCGAGACCACCGCGGTCGGCGGCGACACCATGCTGGCGAAGATCATTCGGCTGGTCGAGGACGCGCAGGCCGCCAAGGCGCCGATCCAGCGCCTGGTCGACCGCATCGCCGCGGTGTTCGTGCCAGTCGTGCTGGCGATCGCCGCGGCGACGGTGATCGGCTGGCTGCTCGGCGGCGCACCGTTGGAGGTGGCTGTGATCAACGCGGTCAGTGTGCTGGTGATCGCCTGTCCCTGCGCGCTCGGGCTAGCTACGCCGACGGCGATCATCGCCGGCACCGGGGTGGCGGCGAAGCACGGCATCCTGATCAAGGACGTCGAGGCGCTCGAAATCGCGCGCAGTGTCGAGGTGGTCGCCTTCGACAAGACCGGCACGCTGACCGAGGGACGGCCGCGCGTGGTGGCCACGGTCGCCGGCGACGGACTGAGTGAAGACGAGGTGCTGGCGCTGGCGGCGTCGATCAGCGCCGGCTCGACGCATCCGCTCGCCGAGGCGGTCGGCGCCGCTGCGGCGGCGCGGGCGCTGGCCGTGCCGCCGGCGAGCCGGCACAAGACGATCGCCGGCCGTGGCGCGCTGGCGCGGCCTGGCGATGGCGACGCCGAAGTGCTGCTCGGCAGCCGCGCCTGGATGAGCGAACTGGGTACGGACATCGGCCCGCTGGTGGCCGCTGCCGGCGAGCACGAGCGCGCCGGCCGCACCGTCTCCTGGCTGGCGCGGCGCGACGGCGGGCCGGTCACGTTGATCGGCCTGCTCGCCTTCGCCGACACGCTCCGTCCGGGAGCGCGGCCGGCGATCGAACGGCTGCGCCGGCTCGGCATCGAGACGACCATGCTCTCCGGCGACAGCGCAGGCGCCGCGGCGGCGATCGCGGCCGCGCTCGGCCTGGCGCACCACGAGGCCAACGTGCTGCCGCAGCAAAAGAGCGCGCGGGTGACGGCGCTGAAGGCGGGCGGCAGGCGGGTGGCGATGGTCGGCGACGGCATCAACGACGCACCGGCACTGGCCGCGGCCGACCTCGGCATCGCCATGGGCACCGGCACCGACATCGCCATGCATGCCGCCGGCGTGACCCTGATGCGTGCCGACCCGCGGCTGGTACCGGCGGCGATCGAGCTGTCGCGCGCCACCGTGCGCAAGATCCGGCAGAACCTGTTCTGGGCTTTCGTCTACAACGTGGTCGGCATCCCGCTGGCGGCGCTGGGATTCCTGTCGCCCGTTTTCGCGGGAGCGGCGATGGCGGCCTCCTCGGTCAGCGTGGTGACCAACGCGCTGCTGCTGAAACGCTATCGTCTGCCGGCCGACGCGCCGACAGCTGAAGGGAGGAACGGATGAACGTCGAACAGTTTCGCGTGCTGATCCGGCCGGTGGCCGAGGCGGTTGCCGGCCGCCCGGTGGTGGCGGAACTCGGCGACCAACTCGACCGCCGCTTCCCGCCCGACGGCGGCGAGTTCCGGGCGATCGAGTCGGCCTGCCATGCGGCGATCGCCGCCGGCTGGATGTGCGCGCAGGGCGGCGCCGGGCGCCGCTTCGGCCGAGTGATCGAGCCGGGGCCGCAGACGCTTGGGCTGAGCGTCGACGTGGTCGACCTGACCGACATCGTCGGCCCGCATCACCGGCACCCGAACGGCGAGATCTGCATGGTGATGCCGGTGACGCCGTCCGCGCGCTTCGACGGCAAGGGCGCCGGCTGGAAGGTCTACCCGCCGGGCTCGGCGCATCGCCCCACCGTCACCGCCGGCCGGGCGCTGGTGCTGTACCTGCTGCCGGAAGGGAAGATCGAGTTCACGCCGACCGCGTGAAGCGCTGTTGCGCCGCTACTTGCGCCAGAACGCGGCGGTGAACAGCACGAACACCGACATCATCTCCAGCCGGCCGAGCAGCATCGCCACCGTGCAGACCCAGGTCTCGAAGTCGTTGAGCACCGCGTAGTTGCTCGCCGGACCGACCTGGTTCAGCCCCGGGCCCATGTTGTTGACGCTGGCGACCACCGCCGAGAAGGCGGTGATCACGTCGAGTCCGGAGACGACCAGCAGGAAGGTCAGCGCGAGGATCGTCGTGCCGTACATCAGCATGAAGGCGAGCACGGCGAAGATGACGTTGTTCTCGACCACTGCCTCGCCGATGCGGATCGGGTTGATCACCCGCGGGTGCAGGGCGCGCAGCATCTCGCGGCGCGCCTGCTTCAGCAGCACGATGAAGCGGATCATCTTGATGCCGGCGCCGGTCGAGCCGGCGCTGGTGGCCAGGCCGGAGAGCATCAGCATGAACCACGGCGCGAAGCTCGGCCACTGGTTGAAGTCGACCGTCGCGTAGCCGGTGGTCGAGGCGATCGACACCACGTTGAAGGCCGAGGCGCGCAGCGCCACCAGCGGGTCCGCATACACGCCCTGCCAATGCAGGTAGGCCGCCACCAGCAGCACGCTGGCGGCCAGCACGATGACCGTGCCGCGTGCCTCGGTGTCGGTGAGCAGCACGCCGATCGAGCGCTTGCGCAGGCACAGGAAGTACAGGGCGAAGTTGAGGCTCGCCAGCGTCATGAAGACGACCGCCGTCCATTCGAGCAGCGGCGAGGCGAACTGGCCGAAGCTGGCGTCGTATGGCGACAGTCCGCCGAGGCTCATGGTGGTGAACATGTGCATCGCCGCGTCCAGCGCACCCATGCCGCCGGACCAGTAGGCGAGGAAGCAGGCCAGCGAGATCGCGCCATAGACGGTCCACAGGCCGACCGCGGTGTCGGTGATGCGCGGCGTCAGCTTGGCGTCCTTGATCGGCCCGGCGGTCTCGGCGCGGAAAAGCTGCGTGCCGCCGACGCCGAGCATCGGCAGGATCGCCACCATCAGCACCAAAATGCCCATGCCGCCCATCCACTGCAGCAGGCAGCGCCAGAAGTTGATCGACGCCGGCAGCGCGTCGAGGCCGGAGAGCACGGTCGCGCCGGTGGTCGTCATGCCGCTCATCGCCTCGAAGTAGGCGTCGGTGAACGACAGGCCAGGCAGGTGCAGCAGCAGCGGCAGCGTGGCGAACGCCGGCAGCGCCGTCCAGATCAGCGTCACCAGCAGGAAGCCGTCGCGCGGCTGCAGTTCGCGCCGGAAGCGCCGCGTTGCCAGCCACAGCGTCGCTCCGCTGGCGAAGGTGATCAGGAACGCCGTGTCGTAGGCGATCAGCGCCCCTTCGTCGCGGACGAAGGCGACCGTCAGCGGCGCCAGCATGGTCACCGCGAACACGGCGATGGCCGCGCCGAGTATGTTGACGATCGGAAACAGCGAGTTGGCCAGCCGGTTCATCGTTTGCCGCGCGACGGCGGGCGCGATTATGCGCTGTCGGCTAAGGGGTTGCCCGCCCCCGGAAAGGCGGCATCACCGCAGCGCATCGCGGCGCTGCCTCGGGCGCGTCGTCCGGCACCGGCCCGGCACCGGCGGGCTCAGGCGAGGTTGCGCAGTTCGCGCAGCGCCACCGAGGCGGTGGCCAGATCCATGCTGCGGACCTGCGCCAGCTCGTCGATCAGCCGCCGCGCGCGCGACAGCGCGTGGGCATTGGCCTGCTCCCAGGCGGCCACCGCCGCCCTGGCGTCGCCGCCGGAGTGCAGCCGCACCGCCTGGGCGGCGAATTCGCGCTGCAGGTCGGCCAGGTCGTCGCCCAGCGCGGCCTTGGCGCGCGCCTGCCAGTAGCCGTCGGCATGAAGCTGCACGATCTGCGCCCGCAGGCGGTCCAGGCCGAGCGTGTCGCCGAGCGCGAAGTAGGTGCCGGCCACCTCGTCGAGGCCGCGTTGCGACTGCTCGGCGATCTCGGCGACGTCGAGCGCGGCGAACTGCGCCTCGGCCGAGGCCACCCGTGCCGCCAGTTCGGCCGGCACGCCGGCGTCGAGCCAGCGCGCGTGCTGCTGGTGCCGCTGCCGCGGCTTGCCCGGCTCGGCGGCGATGAACGACAGCAGCCGCTCGGCGGCCGGCCGCAGGCGGGCGATGGTCTCGGCCATCGGGTCGGTCAGCCGGCGCGAGCGCAGGAACCAGACCGTCGCGCGCTCGGCGAGACGGGCCACCTCGACCAGCATCTCGGCCTGCACTTCGTCCGGCACCTGGCAGTCGAGCGCCTCGATGGCGGCGCGCGCCTCGCCGTTGGCAAAGCTCTCGCGCGCCAGCAGGTAGGCGCGCACCACCTGCGCCGGCGCCGCGCCGGTGTTCTCCGACAGCCGGTGCACGAAGGTGCTGCCGACCCGGTTGACCATGCTATTGAGCACGTAGGTGGCGACGATCTCGCGCTTCAGCGGATGGCGGTCCATGTACACGGCGTAGCGCTCGCGCAGCGCCGTCGGGAAGTAGCGGTGCAGCGCGTCGGCGACGAACGGGTCCTCGGGCAGCTCGGAGGCGAGCAGCTCGTCGAACAGCCACAGCTTCGAGTAGGCGAGCAGCACCGCGCCTTCCGGCGTGGTCAGTCCGATGCCCTGCTCGCGCCGCTCGTCGAGCGTCGCCTCGTCGGGCAGGAACTCCAGCGCCCGGTTCAGCCGCCCCGCCTTCTCGAGAAAGCGCATGAACCGTGCCTGCTGCTCGAGCAGCGGCCGCGCCAGCCGTCGGCTCAGCGAAAGCGCCTGTGTCTGGTAGTAGTTGTCGCGCAGCACCAGGTGACCAACCTCGTCGGTCATCTCCGCCAGCAGCTTGTTGCGCTGTTTTTCGGTCAGCTCGCCCTCGGCGATCACCAGGCCGAGCAGGATCTTGATGTTGACTTCGTGGTCGGAGGTGTCGACGCCGGCCGAGTTGTCGATCGCGTCGGTGTAGATGTGGCCGCCGATGCCGCCGCAGCCCTGCAGCGCGTACTCGATGCGGCCGAGCTGCGTGCAGCCGAGGTTGCCGCCTTCGGCCACCACCTTGCAGCGCAGCTGCCGGCCGCTGACGCGGATGGCGTCGTTGGCGCGGTCGCCGACGTCGGCATGTGTCTCGGCCGAGCTCTTGACGTAGGTGCCGATGCCGCCGTTGTAGAGCAGGTCGACCGGCGCCTTCAGGATGGCGCTGATCAGCTCGTTCGGCGTCAGCGACCCGGCCTCGATGCCCAGCCGCGCTGCCGCCTGCGGCGAGACCGGCAACGACTTGGCCGAGCGCGGCCACACCCCGCCGCCTTCGGAGATCAGCGCCGCGTCGTAGTCGGCCCACGACGAGCGCGGCAACTCGAACAACCGCTGGCGCTCCTGCCAGCTCCTCGCCGCGTCGGGATCCGGGTCGATGAAGACGTGGCGGTGGTCGAAGGCGGCGAGCAGCCGGATGTGTCTCGAAAGCAGCATGCCGTTGCCGAACACGTCGCCCGACATGTCGCCGACGCCCACGCAGGTGAACTCGGTCGACTGCGTATCGACGCCCATCTCGCGGAAGTGCCGCTTGACGCTCTCCCAGGCGCCGCGGGCGGTGATGCCCATGCCCTTGTGGTCGTAGCCGGCGCTGCCGCCGGAGGCGAAGGCGTCGCCCAGCCAGTGGCCGTACTCGGCGCTGATCGCGTTGGCGTAGTCGGAGAAGCTGGCCGTGCCCTTGTCGGCGGCGACCACCAGGTACGGGTCGTCGGCGTCGTGCCGCACCACCTGCGGCGGCGGCACCACCTTGCCTGCCACCAGGTTGTCGGTCAGGTCGAGCAGTCCGCGCAGGTAGTCCTGGTAGCAGGCCACGCCTTCCTTCAGGTACGCCTCGCGGTCGGCCGCCGGCGGCGCCTTCTTCAGCACGAAGCCGCCCTTCGATCCCACCGGCACGATCACCGTGTTCTTCACCATCTGCGCCTTGACCAGGCCCAGCACCTCGGTGCGGAAGTCCTCCAGCCGGTCCGACCAGCGCAGCCCGCCGCGCGCCACCTTGCCGCCGCGCAGGTGCACGCCCTCGAAGCGCGCCGAGTAGACGAAGATCTCGAACATCGGTTTCGGTTCGGGCAGGCCCGGCACCTTGCCCGGGTCGAACTTGAACGACAGGAAGCCGCGCCGCTCGCCCCGCTCGTTCACGCGCCAGAAATTGGTCCGCGTGGTGGCCTGGATCAGCGCCAGGTACTGGCGCAGCACCCGATCCTCGTTGAGGTTCTCGACGTCCTCCAGCGCCTGCTGGATCTCGGTCACCACCGCGCCGCAGTCGGCCTCGCGCCCGGCCTCGCCGCGCTGCTCCGCCGGCTCGAATCGCCGGCGGAACAGCGCCACCAGCAGCCGGGCGATGCGCGGCTGCGCATTGAAGGTGCTCTCGATGAACGCCGGCGTCAGCGCGAAGCCGGTCTGCCGCAGGTACTTGGCGTAGGCGCGCAGCACCTGCACTTCGTCGGCGGCAAGACCCGCCCGCAGCACCAGGCGGTTGAACTCGTCGTTCTCGATGCTGCCGTCGGCCACCCGCAGAAAGGCCTCCTCGAACAGCGGCCTGACCGCGTCGACCTCGACCTGGTCGGTCGACAGCGCCAGCAGCTCGAAGTCGTGCACCCACATGGCGGCGCCGTCGGCCGGCTGCAGCTTCGCCGGGTGCTCGGTCTGCACGCGCACGCCCATCCGCTCGAGCATCGGCAGGCTGTCGGACAGTTCGACCGGGCCACCGGCGCGATAGATCTTGAAACCGAGCGCGCCCGCCGGCGCGCCGAGCGGCCGGTACAGCTTCACATCGGTGCGGCCGCCGGCGAGCGCCTCCAGCTTGCGGATGTCGGCGACCGCCGCCCGCGCCGCGGTGCGCTCGCGATAGGCGCTCGGGAAGGCGCGCTGCCAGCGCTTGTAGAGCTGGGTGCCCCTGCCCTCGCCCTCCGACTCGATCAGCGCCTCGGCCAGCTCGTCCGCCCAGCGGCGGGCGGCGGCGGCCAGCGCCGCCTCCAGCTCGCGCCGGTCGACCTCGGGCACCTGGCCGGGCGTGGTGCGCACGGTGAACAGGATGCGCGCCAGGATGTCGTCGGTCAGCAGGACATCGAACTCCTTGCTGCTGCCGGCGAAGGCGTTCATCAGGATGTCCTGGAACTTGATCCGCAGGTCGGTGCCGTAGTTCTCGCGCGGCACGAACACCAGGCAGGTGACGAAGCGCTCGAACGGATCGCGGCGGATGAACAGCCGCAGCCGCTGCCGCTCGCCCAGGCGCAGGATGCCGATGGCGTTGTCGTACAGCTCCTCGGCGCCGATCTGGAACAGCTCGTCGCGCGGGTAGCTCTCGAGGATCTGCACCAGCGCCTTGCCGAGGTGGCTGTCCGGCGCGAGTCCGGCGCGGGTGATCACCGCCGCCACCTTGCCGCGCAGCAGCGGGATGTCGATCACCCGCGCGCTGTAGGCGGTCGAGGTCAGCAGGCCGAGGAAGCGGTGCTCGCCGATCACGGTTCCGTCGGGGCCGAAGCGCTTGATGCCGATGTAGTCGACGTTGCCGGGCCGGTGCACGGTGGCGCGCGCGTTGGCCTTGGTGACGATCACCAGCGGCGTCGGCGAGTGCGCCATCGCGCGGGCCTGCTTCGGCAGGGCGGCGAAGCTGCCGGAGACCTTCTCGTCGCCGCTTTCGCGCAGCACGCCCAGCCCGGTGCCGGGGACCAGCCGCAGCGCGTCCTCGCCGTCTTCGACCACCAGGTCGTGGCGGCGGTACCCAAGCAGCAGGAAGTTGCCCGCCGCCAGCCACTCGACAAAGGCGCGGCTCTCGGCCAGTTCGCCCTGCGCCGCCGCCGGCACCCGCCCGTCGAGCTCGCTGACCACGTCGATCAGCCGGGCCAGCATCTGCTTCCAGTCGGCGGTGACCGAACGGACGTCGCCGAGCACGCGCTCGATGCCGGCAGCCAGTTTGGCGCGCGCCTCCGGTTCGACCAGCCGGTCGACCTCGATGTGCATCCACGACTCGCGCGGCAGCTGCGGCCGGTCGCTGCGCGGCCACAGGCCGGTCAGCGCGCCCGTCGCATCGCGCTCGACCGCATAGACCGGATGCACGCGCAGGTGCATCGTCAGCCCCTGCCGGTTGGCCTCCATGGTCGCCGAGTCGACCAGGAACGGCATGTCGTCGTTGACCACCTCGATGACCGTGTGGCGCACCGCCCAGCCGTGCTCGGCGGCGCTCGGGTTGAACACGCGCACGCGCGGTGCGCCCGGCGTGCGCACGCGGCCCAGCTCCCACTGCGACAGCGCGGCACCGGCGAGATCGTCGGCGCTGCGTGCCGCCAGGTCGTCGGGATCGACCTGCCGGTAGTACTCGCGGATGAAAACCTCGACCAGCGGCCGCTCGTCGGCGACGACCTTCTGCTGCGCGTGCTCGACCGCGGCGGCGAGCCGCTCCTCGTGCAGTGAGCTGGCCGGCTTGTTCATCGGCGTCCCCTCGTTTCTCGGTTGCGCGGAGTATGCACCGCCGGCCGCGACGGACAAGCTCTAGACTCGCCGGCATGTTCGGGTCATTCGCCGACCGGCGCTGGGTGTTCGTCGACGTCGAGACGACTGGCGCCTCGCCGGCCCGCGAGCGGGTGACCGAGGTGGGCATCGTCACGGTGGAGACCGACGGCGAGGCGCAGCGCGTCAGCGAGTGGTCGTCACTGGTCAATCCCGGCGTGCCGATCCCGCCCGAGATCCAGTGGCTGACCGGCATCAGCAACGAGATGGTGCGCGCCGCGCCGCGCTTCGCCGAACTGGCCGAGCCGCTGTACGACCGGCTGTCCGACGCCGTGTTCGTCGCCCACAACGCGCGCTTCGACTACGGCTTCCTGAAGGCGGAGTTCTCGCGCGCCGGCTACGACTGGCGCGCATCGACGCTGTGCACGGTGCGGCTCAGTCGCTACCTGTACCCGGACCGCGGGCCGCACTCGCTCGATGCGATCATCGAGCGCTTCGGGCTGGACGGCGACGAGCGACACCGTGCGCTCGGCGACGCGCGCGTGCTGTGGCGGCTGATCGGCTGCCTGCGGCAGCGGCACGGCGACGCCGCGCTCGCGGCGGCGGTCGAGCGGCTGCTGGCGCGGCCGAGCACGCCGCCGGCGCTGCCGCCGGAAGAGCTGGAGGCGATCCCGCACGCGCCGGGCGTGTATCTGTTCTACGGCGCCAATGCGCAGCCGATCTACATCGGCAAGAGCGTCGACCTGAAGGCGCGGGTGCTGAATCACTTCGCCAACGACCACGCCTCGGCAACCGACCTGCGGCTGTCGCAGGAAGTGCGGCGCATCGAGTGGCAGCGCACCGCCGGCGAGACCGGCGCGCTGCTGCGCGAGGCCGAGCTCATCAAGACCCGCCTGCCGGCGCACAACATCGCCCTGCGCCGCAAGCGCAACCAGGTCTTCGTCACGCTCGACGACGAGGGGCGACCGCGCTTCGTGCCGGCGGCCGCGGTGCCGCTCGAGCACCTGCACCAGCACTACGGGCCGTTTGCCTCGCGGCCGGGCGCGCGGAGCTTCCTGCAGGCGCTGGCCGCCGAGCACGGCCTGTGCCTGAAGACGCTGAAGCTCGAGGGCCGCTCGCGCGCCGCCGCCGGTGCGCCGTGCTTCAACCACCAGCTTCGCCACTGCCTCGGCGCCTGTGTCGGCGCCGAGCCGATCGAGGCGCACGCGGCGCGGCTGCGCGAGCTGCTCGAGCCGCGCCGCGTGCCGGCCTGGCCGCATGCCGCCGCAGTGGCGCTCGCCGAGCGTGACCCCGGCGCGACGGGCGAGGACCTGCACGTGTTCGACCGCTGGTGCTGGCTCGGCACGGTGCGCTCGGCTGCCGCAGCGCTGCAACTGGCCGCCGACGCGCCGCGCGTGTTCGACGCCGACGTGTACCGGATCGTGCTGCGCGCGCTGTCCGCCGCCGACTCCGCGGCTTTGCTGCCGTTGTCTGCCTGAGGCGCCGGCGCGGGTCGCTGGGCGGCGCATGCGGCGTCGTCACGCCCCGGCGGCGGACACCGCCAGGCGACCGTTCGGCGGTCGGCGATCAGTGCGGCCGCAGCAGTGCGCCGCTGGCGATGCCGCGCAGCGTCTGCACCAGCGTGACCAGCCACAGGCCGGCGAGCAGCGCCAGCGCCAGCGCGCCGACGGCGACCACCGGCGCGAGCCCGAGCTGCGTGCCCAGCCGCCAGCTGGCGGCGACGAAGGCGCCGAGCGGAAAGGTGAAGGCCCACCACGACAGCGCAAACGGCAGGTCGCCGCGGCGCGCCGCCGAGAGCGTCAGTATCGAGGCCATCAGCAGCCACCACACGCCGAAGCCCCACAGCAGCAGGCCGGCGACCTGCACCACGCCGCCGGCCGCCAGTTCAGGCATCGCCTCGGCCAGGTTGAGCAGGCTGACCGGGATCACGCCGAGCGGTCCGAGATTGACCCAGGCCGTCGGCACCAGCGGGCGGCCGACCCGCTTGCCGAGCACGTAGCGGAACATGGTCAGCCCCAGCACGCCGATGTACAGCAGGCTGCCGGCGCCGAGCGCCGCCCAGTTGAAGACCAGCGCCAGCTCGCGCCAGCCCGGGCCGAAGGTGGCGGCCAGCGGTGCGCCGGCCACCGGGATCACCACCAGGCCCACCGGCGGGATGAACATCGCCGGCGTGACGTGCTCGAGGCTCACCGTATCGCCGTGGAACACCAGCGCCAGGATGGCGAAGCTGAAGACCACCGTGAGCAGCGCGCCCGGCAGCCACAGCGCCAGCGCGACGCCGGTGTGGTGGCCGAAGACGAGGAACTGCAGCGCCAGCACGATCAGCGCGATCGAGAAGGTCGGGTAGAAGTGCGCCTGCACCGGGTGCCGCAGCGAGGCCAGCGCCGCTGCGGTGTGGCGGACCCAGCGCGCCAGCCACGGGCCGGCCAGCAGCACGAAGAAGACCACGTTCAGCCAGTGCAGGCCGACCGCCGGCGTCTCGAGCGCCGGCACCAGCCTGGCGTAGAAGTGCAGCGTCACCGCCAGCACGCCGGTGCCCATCACCGCGGCGAACCAGCCCGGCGCGAATGCCTGCAGCCAGTTCACCGGCGTCGCGCCGGCGGCCGCAGTGGTCGTCCCAGGGGTTGTGCTCATCGTGGCCCGCCTCGACGGCCGCCCGGCGGCGTCTGGCCCCGCTAGCCCGGCCCGCCCATCTGCGACTGCAGGTAGTTCTGCAGGCCGACCTCGCCGATCAGCTCGATCTGCGTCTCGAGGAAGTCGATGTGCTCCTCGGTGTCCTCCAGGATGTCCGCGAGGATCTCGCGCGAGACGAAGTCCCTCGCGCCCTCGCAGCAGACGATCGCCTCCTTCAGCGTCTTCTGCGAGCCGACCTCCAGCTGCAGGTCGCCCTGCAGCAGCTCGGCGACGTTCTGCCCGATCAGCAGCTTGCCGAGGCCCTGCAGGTTCGGCAGGCCCTCGAGCAGCAGGATCCGCTCGATCAGCCGATCGGCGTGCTTCATCTCCTCGATCGACTCCTTGTACTCATGGTCGCCTAGGCGCTCGAAGCCCCAGTTCTTCAGCATCCGCGCGTGCAGGAAGTACTGGTTGACCGCGGTGAGCTCGTTCTTCAGCTGGGCGTTCAGGAACGCGATGACCTGCTTGTCGCCTTGCATGGGTTCTCCTCGGTTTCCGGCGCCCGCTGGGGCGCAGGCACGGCGAGTCTAGGTCAGCGCCTGCGGGCGCGCCTCAGCTCGCCGCCGCCCTGGCGCTGCCGTGCGCGGCGGGACAGCTGCGGCAATCACTGATCAGCTGCGCGGCCGTCTCGCGGCAGCAGCCGCAGCGGGTGCCGACGCCGAGGTGCTCGCCGATCGCCTCGAGCGAGTCGGCGCCGAGGTGGACCGCGGCGCGGATCTCGTGATCGGTGACCGCATGGCAGAGACACACGTACATCGATATCCCCTTGGGCCCGGCTGAGACCCCGTCGACGCGCGCTCGCAATGTGCCGGCGGGTCGACGGGAACGGCTTGAGCCAGATCAAATAAATGTAAACGATTCTCAATTGACATTCGCTCTCAATATATATCAAATGCGAATCATTCTCACTTAAGGTCATCACGATGACGCCGGTCCCGTCGACGCACCTGCAACTCATCGCGGCACTGGCCGCCATGAGCGAAGCCAATCTGGCTCTGCGGGCAGGTCATGGAGCCACGCCCGCCATCAGCCGTGCGGCGCGCTGCCTGGACGTGCTCGCCGACTGTCCGGATCTCGCCCCGGCGCTGCGGCGGCTGTGCGACGCGCTGAGCGCGCAGTGGGCGTCGGCGATCGCGCCGCTGCCGCACGGCCCACCGGCGCGGCGGGACGACGGCGGCGCGGCCGTCATTGCGCTGCGTCGCGCAGCGACTTGAACAACAGAACCACTCGGGGAGGAGTCAGTTGAAGAACCGAATCGCGATCTCGATCGTTGCCGTCGTCCTGGCCGCCTGCGGCGGAAGTTCGAACGTCGAGCCGACCTCGTCGCTGTCGACCATGGCGCGGCTGGGCGAATCGATTTTCGAGGACGAGAGCCTGTCGGCCTCGCGGCGCATGTCCTGCCGGACCTGCCATCAGCCGGCGACCGGGCATGCGTCGGTGCAGGACGCGCCGGCCGAATTCGGCGGGCCCGACCTGAGCCTGCAGGGCGGCCGTAACGTGCCCGGCATCCGCTACCTGCGGACCAATGCGGCCTTTCACTTCGACGAGGAAGGCACGCCGACCGGCGGCTTCTTCTGGGACGGCCGCGCCGCATCGCTCGAGGCGCAGGCCGGCGGACCGTTCCTGAACCCGGTCGAGATGGCGATGCCGTCGAAGGCCGCGGTGGTCGAGCGCCTGCGGCAGGCAACCTACGCCAGCGAGTTCGCCGCCGTCTTCGGAGGCGACGTGTTCGACGACGTCGACCGTGCCTACGCGGCCGTCACGATGGCGCTGGCGCAGTATCAGCGCGAGGATGCCGAGTTCGCGGCCTTCTCCAGCAAGTACGACGCCTACCTGGCCGGCCGCGCGCAGTTGACCGAGCAGGAAGCGCGCGGCCTGGCACTGTTCGAGGACGAAGCCAAGGGCAACTGCGCCGCCTGCCATCCGAGCCGGCCGGCCGACGGCCAGCCGCCGCTGTTCACCGACTTCACCTACGACGCCCTCGGCGTGCCGCGCAATCCCGAACTGCAACAGAACGCCGATCCGGCCTTCCACGACCTCGGCCTGTGCGCGCGGGACGACGGCGTGCTGGCCTCGCGCGACGATCTGTGCGGCCTGTTCAAGGTGCCGAGCCTGCGCAACGTCGCTCTGCGCAAGCGCTACTTCCACAACGGCCGCTTCGCGTCGCTGCGCGACGTGGTCGATTTCTACGTGACGCGCGACACCGAGCCGGCGCGCTGGTATCCGACGGTCGACGGCGCGGTGGCGAAGTTCGACGATCTGCCGGCCCGCCACCACGTCAACGTCAACACCAGTGAGCCGCCCTACGACCGCCGGCCCGGCGATGCGCCCGCCCTGACGCCGGGCGAGATCGACGACGTCGTCGCCTTCCTGCGCACGCTGACCGACGACTGGTCGCCTGGCTCGGGCCAGTAGGCGGCGAGGGCGTCGACGCGCACCGCCGGGATTCGGCCACAATCGCGGCGCACTTCCGGTGTGCGCCTCATGCCCCTGTCCTGGAACGAAATCCGCGACCGCGCCTTCGGCTTCTCCAGACGCTGGGCCGATGCGCATGACGAGTCGTCGCACGCCAAGCCGTTCTGGATCGACTTCTTCGAGATCTTCGGCATCACCGACAAGCGGGTCGCCACTTTCGAGCACGCGGTCACCAAGTTCGGCGGCGGGCGCGGGCGCGCCGATCTTTTCTGGCGCGGCAGGCTGCTGGTCGAGCAGAAGTCGCGCGGCAAGGACCTCGACGCCGCCTACGACCAGGCGATGGCTTATCTGGGCGGCATCGCCGAGCGCGACCTGCCTCGCTACGTGGCGGTCTGCGACTTCGAGCGCATCCGCCTGCACGACCTGAGCAAGGGAACCAGCGCGGAGTTTCCGGTCGCCCGCCTGCGCGACCACATCAGGCACTTCGCCTTCATCGCCGGCTACGAGCCGCAGGCGATCGAGCCGCAGAGCCCGGTCAACCGGCAGGCCGCCGAGCAGATGGGCCGGCTGCACGACCTGCTGAAGGCGAGCGGCTACGGTGGCGAGACCGACCAGGGCCGCGGCGGCCATCCGCTGCAGGTGCTGCTGGTGCGGCTGCTGTTTTGTCTGTTCGCCGACGACACCGGCATCTTCCAGCCGGCACAGGCGTTCCGCGACTAGCTGCAGGAGCGCACGGCGGAGGACGGTTCCGACCTCGGCCCGCAGCTCGCGCTGCTGTTTCAGGTGCTTGATACGCCGGCGGCCAGGCGCAGCAGGGTGCTCGACGAGCAGATCGCCGCCTTTCCGTTCGTCAACGGCCGGCTGTTCGAGGAGCCGCTGCCGCTGGCCAGCTTCACGCGCGAAATGCGCGAACGGCTGCTCGACTGCTGCCGGCTCGACTGGGGCGCCATCTCGCCGGCCATCTTCGGCGCGCTGTTCCAGTCGATCATGGACGAGCGCGCCCGCCGCAACCTCGGCGCCCACTACACCAGCGAGGAGAACATCCTCAAGCTGATCAAGCCGCTGTTCCTCGACGAGCTGTGGGAGGAGTTCGGCCGGATCAGGGGCAACCGCAACAGGCTGTTCGACTTCCACCAGCGGCTGCGGCGGATGAACTTCCTCGATCCCGCCTGCGGCTGCGGCAACTTCCTGGTCATCGCCTACCGTGAGCTGCGCAAGCTGGAACTGGAGATCGTGCGCGCCTCGCGGGCGCTGGCCGACGCACACACCGAGATGCTGTGGGACACCAACCTACACCAGGAGGTGTCGATCGACGTCGACCAGTTCTACGGCATCGAGATCGAGGAGTTTCCGGCGCAGATCGCCCAGGTGGCGCTGTGGCTCGCCGACCACCAGATGAATACCCGCGTCAGCGAGGAGTTCGGCCTGTACTTCGCCCGCATCCCCTTGAAGAGCAAGCCGCACATCACCTGCGGCAACGCGCTGCATTTCGACTGGAACGACGTGCTGCCGGCGCAGCGGTGCAGCTATGTGCTGGGGAATCCGCCGTTTGTCGGCTCAAAGATGATGAGCGACGCGCAGCGTGCCGACATGGCGCAGGTGTTCGTAGACCTCAACGGATGCGGCACGCTGGACTACGTGAGCTGTTGGTACTGGCTGGCAGCGCACTACATGAAGGGCACGAGCACCCGCGCGGCACTTGTATCGACCAATAGCATCACGCAGGGTGAGCAGCCGGGCATTTTGTGGAGTTGGCTGTTGGGTCAAGGCATCAAGATCGCCTTCGCGCACCGGACGTTCCAATGGAGCAACGAGGCGCGCGGAGTCGCGGCCGTGCATTGCGTGATCGTCGGCTTTGGGTACACCGAGCCACTAAAGCGAACGATCTTCGAGTACGACGATCTTCGGGGCGACCCGCATGCGGTCGCCGCGCACAACATCAGCCCCTACTTGGTCGATGCGCCCGGACGTGTTTCTGCCCAATCCGCTCGCGGCCGATCTGCCACGTGCCAGAGATCGGAATCGGCAACATGCCGATCGACGACGGCAATCTGACTTGTTCACGCCGCAGCGCAAAGGAGGCGTTCCTGCGGCGTGAACCGGCTGCGGCGCTGTACTTCCGCCGTTGGCTCGGTGCTGACGAACTGATCAACGGCTACGAGCGCTGGTGCCTTTGGTTGGGGGCGTGCCCACCGACGGAACTGCGGGCGATGCCGGAAGCGATGCGACGTGTCGAGGCGGTGCAGCGCTTCCGGCAAAGGAGCAAGGCGCCGACCCGCGCGCTTGCAACACGTCCGACCCATTTCCACGTGGAAAACATCCCGGAGGGTACCTACCTCGCAATCGCAAAGGTGTCGTCGGAGCGCCGGCACTTCGTACCCATGGCGTATCTCGACCCCGGCACGTTGGCGAGCGACCTGCTGTTCGTCGTCCGAGACGCCACGCTCTTTCACTTCGGCGTCCTCTGCTCGACCATGCACAACGCCTGGGTCCGCTATACCTGCGGCCGCTTGGAAAGCCGATACCGCTACTCGAAGGACATCGTCTACAACAACTTCCCCTGGCCCGAATCGCCGACCGACGCGCAGCGCATGAAGATCGAAGCGGCGGCGCAGGGCGTGCTCGATGCGCGCGCCGCCTTCCCGGGGGCGTCGCTGGCCGATCTTTACGACCCGCTGACGATGCCGCCGGCGCTGCTGAAGGCGCACCAGGCGCTCGATGCGGCGGTCGATGCGGCCTACGGCAAGAAGGGCTTCAAGAGCGACGCCGAGCGGGTGGCTTTCCTGTTCGAGCTATACCAGAAGTACACGTCGCTGCTGCCGGTGTTGCCCTCGAAATCGCGCGGCAGGCGCGCGGTCGTGCGGCAGTAGACTGGACAGCATGAAGCGAGAGGCCCGATTCGATCCGCGCGAGGCGCCTGCCTATCGGTTGAGCGAAGCCGCCCACTACCTGGGGCTGTCGGCGTCGACGCTGCGCGCGTGGACGCTCGGGCAGCGCGGGTTTCGGCCGGTGATCTCGATCGCCGATCCCCGAGGCAAGGCGATGTCGTTCGTCAACCTCGTCGAGGCCCACGTACTCGCGGCCATTCGCCGCAAACACGGGGTGACGCTGCAGAGCGTGCGCCGGGCACTGGACTACACCCGCAACAGACTCGGCATCGATCGCCCGCTCGCGCATCAGCAGTTCGGAACGAATGGTGTCGATCTGTTCGTCGAGCGGCTGGGCGAAACGATCAACGTCTCGCGCAGCGGCCAACTCGCCATGGCCCGCGAGCTTCGCGCCCATCTGGAACGGATCGAGCGCGATCCGCGCGGCGTACCGATCAAGCTCTATCCCTTCACCCGCTCCGCAGCTTCAGGAGCCGGCGCTCGTGCCGTCGTGATCGACCCGCGGATCTCCTTCGGACGGCCGGTTCTCGCCAGCGCGGGCGTTCCGACTGCGGTGCTTGCGGATCGGTACAAGGCGGGCGATTCGATCGACGAGCTGGCAGCAGACTTCGGAGCGTCGCGTGACGAGATCGAAGAGGCGATCCGCTGCGAACTCGCCCTCCAGGCCGCCTGAGGCGGTCTTCTTCGTCGATCGCTCCCTCGGGCGAATCGTGGTGCCTGCCGCGCTGCGTGCTGCCGGCGCGACGGTCGTCGTTCACGATGACGTTTTCGGTGCGGACACGCCGGATGAAGTCTGGCTTGAGAAGGCAGGACGTCAGGGCTGGATTGTGCTGACTCAAGATCAGCAGATCAGGTACCGGGCGATCGAACTGCAGGCGCTTCTCACCGCCGGAGTCATTGCATTTGTCGTCGTCGCGACGGGCGCGAGCGGCGCCGAACTCGGCGCGCTGCTCGTGCGGGCGTTGCGGCGAATGCGCGCGATTGCGGCCGCCGAGGCGAGGCCCGCGGTGTACGTGCTGCGCAGGGACGCCAAGCCGATCCGCGTTCGTCTGCGGTAGGACGGTGTCACTCCGGGTGCGGTCGGGGGCCACCGTCCACCTGTTCGCCGCGCTCCGCCCGCCGCGCGATCTCCCGCGTCATCCCCTTGAAGATGAAAAGGTGCGCCGGCACCAGCGCGTACCAGTACAGCAGCCCCCACACCCCCTGCGGGTGCCAGTAGGCGGTGACGGTCAGCCGCGTGCGCTCGGCATCCAGCGGCTCGATCTCGAACTCGATCACGCCGGCGCCCGGCGCGCGCATGCCGAAGTCGAGCGTCAAGCGGCGTTCGGGCTCCAGCGCCATCACCGTCCAGTAGTCGATGGTGTCGCCGACGCGCAGTTCGGTCGGGTGGCGCCGGCCCTTGGTGAGCCCCGGCCCGCCGGCCAGCCAGTCGATCCAGGCGCGGACCTTCCACAGCGGCGCGGCATAGAAGTAGCCGACCTCGCCACCGAGCCGGGTGACGACGTCCCAGATCGCTGCCGGCGCGGCGCGAGCGACGGCGCTGCCGGCGGCGCGCTTGGCGTAGAAGGCGTAGTCGTGGCGGCCGCCGCGGAACATCAGCGCGCCCTCGGTCCAGCGGGCGGCCACCGTGTGCGTGCGCTCGGCCGCCAGCGCGGCGGCGACCGCCTCCCGGAACGGCAGCAGTTGCTGCGGCACCAGTTCGCGCAGCGGCCCATCGTCGGCGGGAATGTCGTGCTTCAGACCGCCGATCAGTGCGCGGGCGATGCTCGCCGGCACGGTGGTGACCAGCGCCAGCCAGTAGCTCGACAACTGCGGCGTCAGCACCGGCACCGGGACCAGGCGCGGCCGCCTGCCGATCACCTCGCCGAAGGCGCGCATCATCTCGGCGTAGCTCATGTATTCCGGTCCGCCGGCATCGAAGATGCGGCCCTCGGCCTGCGGCAGCGTCGCCAGGCGCACCAGGTACTCGAGCAGGTTGGCCAGCGCGATCGGGCTCGACTTCGAGCGCACCCAGCGCGGCGTCACCATCAGCGGCAGGTGGTAGACGAGGTCGCGCATCACCTCGTAGGCGGCCGAGCCGGGCCCGACGATGATGCCGGCGCGCAGTTCGATGACCGGCACCGGGCCTTCGCGCAGCCGGTCGCCGGTCTGTTTGCGCGAGACCAGGTGCTCGGAATCCGCATCCTTCGGCACCAGCCCGCCCAGATAGACGATCCGCTTCACACCTGCTGCCGCGGCGGCGCGGGCGAAGTTCTCCGCCGCCTCGAGGTCGAGCCGGCCGAAGTCGCGGCCGGCCGCCATCGAATGCACCAGGTAGAAGGCGATGTCGACGCCGGCCAGTGCGGCGGTGAGCGTTTCCGGCTGCAGCGCGTCACCGGCGACCAGGTCGACCGAACGCCACGCCGGGTCGTCGCAGCGCGCCTGCAGCACCAGCGGATTGCGCGCCGCGGCGCGCACGCGCCAGCCCTCGCGCACCAGCCGCGGCACCAGGTTGGTGCCGATGTAGCCGCTGGCGCCGAACACCAGCGCGCAGGGGGTGGCGGTCGGAGCGGCGGGCGGGTTCACGGCAGGCGAGAGCATGGGCGGCGGGAGTATGGCAAAGGCCTCCCGCAGGCGACGGGGCGGCGGACCGATGCGCCACAATGCGGACCCCGAGCCGCAGCCCGTCTTCGTGCCCAGTTCGATTTCCCGCCGCGACCAGGCGGGCAGCCCGCCGGCGTCGCAGCCGTGGTTCGCCTGATGGAAGCCTTCGCCGTTTCCGCCGCGCTGGTGGCGCTGGCCGAGATGGGCGACAAGACCCAGCTGCTGTCGTTCGTGCTGGCGGCGAAGCTCAAGCGCCCGTGGCCGATCATCGCCGGCATCTTGGTCGCCACGCTGGCCAATCACTTGCTGGCCGGCTGGGTCGGCGCCTGGCTGGCGACGCTGGTCGCGCCGGCGACGCTGAAGTGGATCGTCGCGCTGTCGTTCTTCGCCTTCGGCCTGTGGGCGCTGAAGCCAGACACGCTCGAAGGCGAGCGCGCGTACAGCGGGCGCAGCGCTTTCGTTACCACGCTGGTTGCCTTCTTCCTGGTCGAGATGGGCGACAAGACGCAGCTGGCGACGGTCGCGCTCGCCGCCCGCTTCGACGCGCTGGCGGCGGTGGTGATGGGCACCACGATCGGCATGCTGGTCGCCAACGCGCCGGCGGTCTGGCTCGGCGAGGCGATGGCACACCGGGTCGACATGAAGTGGATGCGCTGGATCGCCGCGGCGCTGTTCGTGCTGCTCGGCGTGCTGACCCTGGTCGCCGGCGACCGACTGCGCTAGGCGGTCACGGGCGCCGTCCCGCGCGCAGCCGCTTCTCGTCTAAGCTTGCCGCCGCATTCGACACGCAAGGAGGAGGATCCATGTTGACCCGTATCGCCCGGGCGGCGGCGCTGGCGCTTTGCTTCGCCGGTGCGCAGGCCGCCGCGCAGGACCTGACGGTCGGCCTGTCGACGCCGATCACCACGCTGGACCCGCACTTCCACAACCTGTCGCCCAACAACAGCATGGTGCGGCACGTGTTCGAGACGCTGATCAAGACCGACGAGGCGCAGCGGCCGATGCCGGGGCTGGCCGAGTCGTGGAAGGCGCTGTCGGACACCGAGTGGGAGATCAGGCTGCGCAAGGGCGTGAAGTGGCACGACGGCAAGGAGTTCAACGCCGACGACGTCGTCGCCACCTTCAAGCGCGTGCCCAACGTGCCGAACAGCCCGGCCTCGTTCGCGGTGTTCGTCCGTCCGATCACCGACATCTCGGCGCCCGACAAGCACACGCTGCGGCTGAAGACCGCCAGCCCGCATCCGCTGCTGCCGAGCGACATGAGCTCGGTGCTGATCCTGCCGAAGGCAGTGGCCGAGACCGCCAAGACCGAGGACTTCAATTCCGGCAAGGCGATGATCGGCACCGGGCCGTTCAGGTACGCCGAATACGTCTCCGGCGACCGCGTCGTGCTCACCCGCAACGACGGCTACTGGGGCGCCAAGCCGCACTGGGGCAAGGTCACCTTCAAGATGATCCCGAGCGCGCCGGCGCGGGTGGCGGCGCTGCTGGCCGGCGACGTGCAGATGATCGAGAACGTGCCGACCGCCGACATCCCGAAGCTGAAGTCGGATGCCCGCGTGGCGCTGTCCTCGGCGGTGTCCAACCGCCTCATTTACCTGCACGTGGACAGCGGCCGCGACAAGAACACGCCGTTTGTCACCACCGCCGACGGCAAGCCGCTGGAGGCCAATCCCTTCCGCGACCCGCGCGTTCGCCGGGCGATCAGCAAGATGATCGACCGCGACGCCATTGCCTCGCGGATCATGGAAGGGCAGGCGGTGCCGGCCGGCCAGCTGCTGGCCGACCAGTTCTTCGGCACCAGCCGCAAGCTGAAGGTCGACAAGTACGACCCCGAAGGCGCCAAGAAGCTGCTCGCCGAGGCCGGCTACCCGAACGGCTTCGGCGTCACGCTGCACGCGCCGAACAACCGCTACATCAACGACGCGGCGATCGCGCAGGCGGTGGCGCAGTTCTTGAGCCGCAACGGCATCCCGACCAAGCTGGAGACGATGCCGGCCAACGTGTTCTTCTCGCGCGGCACCAAGCTGGAGTTCTCCTTCCTGCTGGCCGGCTGGGGCGCCGAGTCGGGCGACACCAGTTCGCCGCTGCGCGCGCTGCTCGGCACCTGGGATCCGAAGGCGGGCATGGGCTCGGCCAACCGCGGCCGCTTCTCCGACGCGGGCCTGGACGCGATGATCACCACCGCGCTGACCACCATCGACGACACCAAGCGCGGCCTGATGCTGGCCGCCGCCAGCGAGAAGGCGATCGAGCTGATGGGCCTGGTGCCGGTGCACTACGAGGTCAGCACCTGGGGCACGCGCAAGGGCCTCACCTACAAGGCGCGCGCCGACCAGTACACGCTCGCCTACGACGTGCGGCCGGGGAAGTGACGGCGATGTCCGCGAGCTGGGGGCGAAGCCCCGCAGCGAACGGAGACAGCGCCGTCATCCCGGTTTCGCGAAGCGAAGACCGGGATCCGGTTTTCGTGGTGGCACACTGACGCGAAATTGGGCCCCGGCCTGCGCCGGGGCGACGGTGGCGAGCCCTGCCCATGACCGTCTTCATCCTCCGCCGCCTGCTGCAGACGGCGCTGGTGCTGTGGATCACCAGCGTGCTGGTGTTCGGCGGGCTGTTCCTGGTCGGCGACCCGGTCGAGATCCTGGTCAACCCGACCGCCGACCAGATCGAGAAGGAGCGCGCCACCGCGGCGCTCGGGCTGGACAAGCCGATCCACGAGCAGTACTGGATCTTCCTCAAGGGCGCCTTCACCGGCAACCTCGGCAACTCGTTCGTCTACGCGCGGCCGGCGCTGGAAGTGATCTTCGAGCGCATGCCGGCCACGCTCGAACTCGCCGCGCTGGCGATGCTGATCTCGGTGGCGATCGGCATCCCGCTCGGCATGCTGGCCGGGCTGCGGCCGCATTCGTTGGCCGCCAAGACGATCATGGCTGGCTCGATCCTCGGCTTCTCGCTGCCGACCTTCTGGGTCGGCCTGCTGCTGATCCTGGTGTTCGCCGTGCAGCTCGGCTGGCTGCCGTCGACCGGCCGCGGGCCGACCACCGAGTTCCTCGGCCTGAAGATATCGATCCTGAACTGGGACGGCCTGAAGTACGCGCTGCTGCCGGCGATCAACCTGGCGCTGTTCAAGCTGTCGCTGATCATCCGGCTGACGCGCGCGCAGGTGCGCGAGCAGTCGCTGCTCGACTACATCAAGTTCGCCCGCGCCAAGGGCCTGTCGAGGGCGCGGGTGATCGGCGTGCACCTGTTCAGGAACATCCTGATCCCGCTGGTCACGGTGATCGGGCTGGAGCTCGGCTCGGTGATCGCCTTCGCGGTCGTGACCGAGACGATCTTCGCCTGGCCCGGCATGGGCAAGCTGGTGATCGACTCGATCTTCCAGCTCGACCGGCCGGTGGTGGTCGCCTACCTGATGGTGGTGGTGTTCATGTTCATCGTCATCAACCTGGTGGTCGACATCCTGTACTCGGTGCTCGATCCTCGCGTCCGGCTCGCGGAGCAGAAGTGAGCGTCGTCGCTGAACGACTGACCGCGAGCCGCTCGAATCCCCCCTCCCGCTCAGGGGGGGGGGCGGGGGGGGGGGGGGGGGGGGGGGGGGGGCCGCTGATGGCCGCCAGCCGCAACCCGAAAGCCGCGCCCGCGTCGAGACGCCGCTGGCGCGCTTCTGGTCGCAGTTCGCCGAGAGCCGGCTGGCGCTGGCCGGCCTGGCGATGCTGGTGCTGATCGTCGGCACCGCGCTGCTGGCGCCTTTGGTGACACCGCAGAACCCCTACGACCTGGCCTCGCTCGACCTGATGGACGCGCGCCAGCCGCCGGGGGCCGAGGCGATGAGCGGCAAGATGGTCTACCGCCTGGGCACCGACGGGCAGGGCCGCGACATGGTCTCGGCGATCATCTACGGCCTGCGGGTGTCGCTTTACGTCGGCGTGGCCAGCGGCGCCATCGCGCTGACGCTCGGCGCGGTGCTCGGCGTGCTCGCCGCCTACCTAGGCGGGCGCTTCGAGCAGGTGCTGATGCGCATCGTCGATATCCAGCTCGGCTTCCCGGCGATCCTGGTGGCGCTGATCCTGCTCGCCGTGCTCGGCAAGGGGGTCGACAAGATCATCATCGCGCTGGTCACCGTGCAGTGGGCCTATTACGCGCGCACCGCACGCTCGGCGGCGCTGGTCGAGCGCGGCAAGGAATACATCGAGGCGGCGCGCGGCCTGGGGCTGTCCGCCGGCCGCATCGTGCTGCGCCATCTGCTGCCCAACGCGCTGCCGCCGCTGATCGTCGTCGGCACCGTGCAGGTCGCGCACGCCATCGCGCTCGAGGCAACGCTGTCCTTCCTCGGCCTCGGCCTGCCGCCGACCGAGCCGTCGCTCGGCCTGCTGATCGCCACCGGCTACGAGTTCCTGCTCTCCGGCAAGTACTGGATCAGCGTCTACCCCGGCGTGGCGCTGCTCGCCACCATCCTGTCGATCAACCTGGTCGGCGACCAGTTGCGCGACGTGCTGAATCCACGTCTTGCCAAGTGAAAGAGAGATCTTCGCCACGGATGGACACGGATTCACACGGATTCAAAGACGTCCTGGTTCTTTTTAATCCGTGTTCATCCGTGTTAATCCGTGGCAAATGGTTTCCTGATGCTGCTCGAAGTCACTGACCTGCAGACCGAGTTCGCCACCCGCGACGGCGTGCTGCGCGCGGTGCAGGGGGTGTCGCTCTCGCTCGATCGCGGGCAGGTGCTGGGGCTGGTCGGCGAGTCGGGCTCGGGCAAGAGCGTCACCGGCTTCTCGATCCTCGGGCTGATCGACCCGCCCGGGCGCGTCGCCGGCGGCAGCGTCAGGTTCGACGGCGAGGAACTGGTCGGCGCGGCCGAGGAGCGGCTGCGGGCGCTGCGTGGCAAGCGCATCGCGATGATCTTCCAGGACCCGATGATGACGCTGAACCCGGTGCTCTCCGTCGAGACGCAGATGGTCGAGACGGTGCTGGCGCACGAGAAGGTCACGCGGCAGGCGGCGCGGCAGCGGGCCATCGAAGCGCTCGGCCGGGTCGGCATCGCCTCGCCGGCCGAGCGGCTGAAGCAGTATCCGCACCAGTTCTCCGGCGGCATGCGCCAGCGGGTGGCGATCGCCATCGCGCTGCTGCACAGCCCGGCGCTGATCATCGCCGACGAGCCGACCACCGCGCTCGACGTCACCGTGCAGGGACAGATCCTGTACGAGATGCAGAAGCTGGTGCGCGAGGTCGGCTCGGCGCTGATCTGGATCACCCACGATCTGGCGGTGATCGCCGGGCTGGCCGACCGCGTCGCGGTGATGTACGCCGGCCGCATCGTCGAGGAAGGCGCGGTCGACGAGGTGCTCGATGCACCGGCGCATCCGTATACGCGCGGCCTGCTCGATTCGGTGCCGGCCAACAACGTCGGCGCGCGGCGGCTGAACCAGATCCCGGGCATGACGCCGTCGGCTCTGAAGCTGGCCGCGGGCTGCGCCTTCCGCGAACGCTGCCGCTTCGCCGCCGCGCGATGCGGCGAGATGCCGCAACTGCAGGCGCACGGCTCGCGCAGGGTGCGCTGCCACTTCCCGCTGCCGGCGGCCGCGTCCGCCGCCGTGGCCTGAGCCGATGGCCGAGGCGCTGCTCGAGTTCCGCGCGGTCAGCAAGCGCTTCGTCAAGCGGCTCGACGCGGTCGAGCGGCTGGCCAAGCGGCTCGGCGCGCAGGTCGCCGAGCACACGGTGCACGCGGTCGACGGCGTCAGCTTCGGCGTCGCCCAGGGCGAGGTGGTCGGCCTGGTCGGCGAATCCGGCTGCGGCAAGAGCACGCTCGGGCGGCTCGGCTGCGGCCTGCACACGCCTTCGGAAGGCGACGTGCTGTACCGCGGCGTCAGCGTCACCGCCGGCGGCGGCCGGCAACCGCCGATCCAGATGATCTTCCAGGACCCCTTCGCCTCGCTGAACCCGCGCATGCGCATCGCCGAGATCGTCGGCGAGGCGCCGCGCGTGCACGGGCTGGTGGGCAAGGGCGAAGTCGCCGACTACGTCGCCGATCTGCTCCGGCGCGTCGGGCTGGATGCCAGCTATGCGCGCCGCTACCCGCACCAGTTCTCCGGCGGCCAGCGGGCGCGCATCGGCATCGCCCGTGCACTGGCCGTGAAGCCCGAGTTCCTGATCTGCGACGAGGCGGTGGCTGCGCTCGACGTGTCGATCCAGGCGCAGGTGCTGAACCTGTTCATGGACCTGCGCGAGAGCCTCGGGCTCACTTATCTGTTCATCAGCCACGACCTCGGCGTGGTGCGGCACCTGTCGAACCGGGTGGTGGTGATGTACCTCGGCCGGGTGGTCGAGATCGCGGCGACCGAGGCACTGTTCGACTCGCCCAATCACCCGTACACGCAGGCGCTGCTGGCCGAGGTGCCGCGCATCGACCGCAAGCGGCGGACCTTCGTGCCGATCGCAGGCGAGATCCCGTCGCCGCTGGCACCTCCTCCTGGCTGCCACTTCCACCCGCGCTGCCCGCAGGCGATGGCGCGCTGCTCGGCCGAGGTGCCGGCCCTGCGCGAGATCGCGCCGGGGCGGTTGTCGGCCTGCCATTTGAACGACTGAACCGGCACCGGCTGCCGGACTATCTCCGATGACATCCAGGCCCGTCGTTCAGCATGGCCCCGAGGCGGCAAAAGTACCGCTGGTGCTCGACTCGCCGCACTCGGGCCGCGACTTTCCGGCCGACTTCGACGCGGCGGTGACCGAGTTCGACCTGCGCGAGGGCGAGGACTGCTACGTTGACGAGCTGTACGCGCCGGCGACCGAACTCGGCGCGCCGCTGCTGGCGGCTCTGTTCCCGCGCACCTACCTCGATCCGAACCGCCACCGCGGCGACATCGACCTCGAGCTGATCGAAGGCGGCCACTGGCCGCACGAGCACGTGCCGAGCGGCAAGAGCCGGATCGGCAAGGCGCTCGTCTGGCGCACGCTCGACGATGGCCGGGCGATCTACGCGCGCCGGCTGAAGGTCGACGAGGTCGTGGCGCGCATCGACCGCTGCCATGCGCCCTACCACCAGCGCCTGCGCACATTGCTGGACGAGACGCATTCTCGTTTCGGCGCCGTCTATCACCTGAACTGCCATTCGATGCCGGCGGTCGGAGGCAAGCAGGGCGAGGGCGGCGAGGGACGGCCGCGCGCCGACTTCGTGCTCGGCGACCGCGACGGCACCACCTGCGACCCGTCGTTCACCGAGTTCGTCCGCGCCACGCTTGCCGCCATGGGCTACGAGGTTGCCATCAACGAGCCGTACAAGGGCGTCGAGCTGGTGCGCGCCTACTCGGACCCGGGCGCGGGACGGCACAGCCTGCAGGTGGAGATCAACAAGAAGCTGTACATGGACGAGGCCACACGCGCCAGGCACGGCGGCTTCGATCGCCTGCAGGCCGATCTCACCGCTGTCGTCGCGGCGATCGCCGATTTCGTCGCGCATCGGCGCCGAGGCGCTTGAATTCTCGCCTCGGCGAACGCCGGTGATAGATTCGTTCGCCGGACAGAAGCCGCCGACCCCGCGAGCCGCCATGCGCCAGTCGATTCACTTCGCCACCAGTTTCGACGGCGCGCGCATCGCCTGGGCCGTCGCCGGCAAGGGACCGGCGCTGGTGCGCGCGCCGACCTGGCTGTCGCACATCGAGCACGACTGGGAAAGCCCGGTCTCGCGCCACTGGATCGGCGAGTTCAGCCGGCGCAACACACTGCTGCGGATCGATCCGCGCGGCATCGGCATGTCGCAGTGGGACGTCGAGGAGCTGTCCTTCGAGGCCATCGTCCGGGATGTCGAGGCAGCGGTCGATGCCGCCGGCCTGCAGGACTTCGCAATGGTCGGCAATTCGGGCGGCGCCGCGGTGGCGATCGCCTATGCCGCCCGCCATCCCGAACGGGTCAGCCGGCTGTTCCTCTGGGGTTCGTACTGCCGCGGCGCCCTGAGGCGCGGCGTGCCGACGCCAGAGCAGCTTGAACACGCGCAGATGCTGCGCCGCCTGGCCGAGATCGGCTGGGGCAGCGACGAGCCGACCTTCCGCCAGGTGTTCGCCTCGCTGCTGGTGCCCGGCGCGACGAAGGAACAGTGGCGCTGGTTCACCGACCGGATGCGCCAGTGCTGCACCGGCCGCAACGCCGCCCGTTTCCTGGCGATGATGGAGGGCATCGACGTGCAGGAACTGGCGCGCCGGGTCCGCTGCCCGACGCTGGTGCTGCACTCGCGCCACGAGACGCGCAATCCGTATGAGGAAGGCAAGCTCACCGCGGCGCTTATTCCCGACGCCGAGTTCGTCCTGCTCGACAGCGTCAACCACATCCTGCTGCCCGACGAGCCGGCCTGGCAGCAGCTGGTGGCCGAGTTCCGCCGCTTCTTGCCGGGCGAGGCGCAGGACGCCGGCGCTTTCGGCGAACTGACCGATCGCGAGCGACAGGTGCTCGAACTGATCGCGCGCGGGCTGGACAACGAGCAGATCGCGCTGACGCTGCGCCTGAGCGAGAAGACGGTCGGCAACCACATCACGCGGATCTTCGCCAAGACCGGCGTGGGCAGCCGCGCGCAGGCGATCGTGCGCGCACGCGAGGCCGGGTTCGGGCAGGCGCGCTCGCTGCATTGAGCGGACGCCGGTCGCCCTTCTGGGGGCGGACCCCCAAGGTACGGGCCGTGGCACCGGCGGGATAGGGCCGCGCCCCCAAGACGCCGGTCGCCTGCGGTGCTGCAATCGCGGCGTCGAACCGACACCCGTCGGCCAGGGAGGAAAACGAGATGTCGAGACTCGTGACGTGGGCAGCCGCCGCCGTGCTGCTCTTCGGTGCTGCTCAGGCCGCCGACACGCCGTACCCGATCAAGCCGATCCGTTTCGTCGTCGGCGGCGCGGCCGGCAGCGCGCCCGACATCCGCGCCCGCGCGATCGCGCCGAAGCTGGCGCAGGCGCTCGGCCAGCCGGTGGTGGTCGACAACCGCCCCGGCGCGCTGGGCAAGATCGCAGCGCAGGAGGTCGCCCGCGCCGCCCCGGACGGCCACACGCTGATCATGAACGGCAGCCTGCTGCTGATGCAGGACATCCTGACTCCCGATCCTTCGTTCGCCGGCATGCGCGCGTTCGCGCCGGTCACCTCGGTCGCCGCCGGCCCGGTGATCTTCACCGTCAGTGCGACGCTTCCCGCACGAACGCTCGCCGACGTGATCGGCATGGCGCGCACCGAACCAGGGAAGGTCAGCTACGCGAGCGCGGGGCCGGGCAGCATGCAGCAACTGGTCGCCGCGGCGCTCGAGAAGGCCGCCGGCATCTCGCTGCTGGAGGTGCCGTACAAGTCGCAGGCACTGGAGATCCCGGACCTGATCTCCGGCCAGATCAACACGTCCTTCGCTTACTACCCGGTGCTGGTGCCGCACCTGCAGTCGGGCCGGGTCCGCGCGCTGGCGGTGGCGTCGAAGCAGCGGCTGGCGGCGTTGCCGGACGTGCCGACCTTCGCCGAGGCCGGCTTTCCGGGCATCGAGGGCAAGGGCTGGATGGGCATCATGGTGCCGCTCGGCACGCCGGAACCGGTCATCCGCCGGCTGCACAAGGAACTGGC
The DNA here is from genome assembly GCA_016716275.1 of Burkholderiales bacterium. Classification (GTDB taxonomy): domain Bacteria; phylum Pseudomonadota; class Gammaproteobacteria; order Burkholderiales; family Burkholderiaceae_F; genus JADJWR01. The sequence continues at coordinate 231,836 of JADJWR010000002.1, forward strand.
CCAGATCCTGAAGTCGCCCGAGATCGTCGAGCAGTGGCTGGCGAGCGGCGCCGAGCCCGGCGGCAACACGCCGGAGGAGTTCGCCGCGTACATCAACGAAGAATACGAGCGCTGGGGCAGGCTCTTGCGCGAGCGCGGCATCAAGGCGAACTGAGGCTCGAGCCGCCGCGCCGGCGCAGCCGGCGCGGCGGCTGCGCTACGCTGCGCGACGCAACCGAGCATCCGGATCGCGTCGCACCATGGCCGAACACTTCCCGATCGAACTGTCGCCGCCCGACATCGCGCCCTGGCGCGCCGGCAACACCGGCGTCGACTACGTGCACGTGCTCGATTCGGGCCGACCCGGGCCGAACGTGATGGTGCAGGCGCTGACCCACGGCAACGAGTTCTGCGGTGCGATCGCGCTGGACTGGCTGCTGCGCGAGCGGCTGCGCCCGGCGTGCGGCCGGCTGACGCTCGCCTTCGCCAACGTCGAGGCGTACGGGCGCTTCGACTTCGACGACCCCGACGACTCGCGCTACATCGACGAGGACTACAACCGCGTCTGGGCCGACGAGGCGCTATTCGGTCCGCGCGACTCGATCGAACTGCGCCGGGCGCGGGCGCTGCAGCCGTTCGTCGACGCCGCCGATTTCGTCCTCGACCTGCACTCGATGCACGAGCCGTGCCGGCCGATCATGGTCTGCGGCACCGTCGAGAAGAATGCGCTCTTCGCGCGCGAGATCGGCGTGCCGGCCGACCTGCTGCTCGACACCGGGCACCCGGCCGGCCTGCGGATGATCGAGCGCGGCGGCTTCGGCGACCCGGCGAGTCCAAAGCGCGCGGTGCTGATCGAGTGCGGCCAGCACTGGGAGAAATCGGCTGCCGACGTCGCCGTCGACACCCTGCTGCGCTTCCTGCGCGCGACCGGCGCGGTCGATGCGGCGTGGGCGCAGGCGCGGCTGCGGCTGCCGACACCTCCCGAGCAGCGGCTGGTGCGGGTGACCGAGGCGGTGGTGGCGAAGTCGACCGGCTTCCGCTTCCTGGTGCCGCTGGAGGGGCTCGGCGTGGTCGAAAAGGCAGGCACGCCGATTGCGGAGGACACCGATCCGGCCACCGGCGGGAAGATCGTCTGGCGCGCGCCGTACGACCGCACGGTGCTGGTGATGCCGTCGCTGAAGCACCTGCGGCCCGGCAACACCCAGGTCAGGCTCGGCCGCTTCGTCTGAGTCGGGCGCGGCCGCGCTGCCTGCCGCGGCCGCCCACCGATTTGCCGGCAGCAATAGTCGAGCGCTTTGCTGCGCCATTGCCGGCCCAACCGTGTAACGGTGTAACGGACTCCGTTACTTGCCGCGGTCGGCTGCGGCGCTTCTTGACGGCAATCAACGAAGTGAGCGCATGCCGGGGGCACAGTTGCGCGCAAGAACCGGCGGACGGCACGGCGACGAAGCCGACGCGCCTGCCTGCCGGTCTCTCGGACCCTCCGGAGACGGCAATGATCGAGACCTTCTACGACCTACTGCGGCGGCAGGGCATCACGCGGCGCAGCTTCCTCAAGTACTGCAGCCTGACCGCTGCATCGCTCGGCCTGACCCCGGCGCAGGCGCAGCAGATGGCGCAGGCGCTGCAGACCAAGCCGCGGCTGCCGGTCGTCTGGCTGCACGGACTGGAGTGCACCTGCTGCACCGAGTCGTTCATCCGCTCGGCGCACCCGCTGGCCAAGGACATCATCCTGTCGATGATCTCGCTCGACTTCGACGACACGATCATGGCCGCCGCCGGCGACCAGGCGATCGCTGCGCTCGAGGACACCATCACCAGGTACAAGGGCAACTACATCCTGGCGGTCGAGGGCAATCCGCCGCTGAACGAGGAAGGCATGTTCTGCATGCCGCGCGGCCGGCCGTTCGTCGAGAAGCTCAAGCACGTGGCCAAGGACGCCAAGGCGGTGATCGCCTGGGGCTCGTGCGCCAGCTGGGGCTGCGTGCAGGCCGCCAAGCCCAATCCGACCAAGGCGGTGCCGATCGACAAGGTGATCCTCGACAAGCCGATCATCAAGGTGCCCGGCTGCCCGCCGATCGCCGAGGTGATGGCGGCCGTGGTGACCTTCGTCGCCGCCTTCGACCGCATTCCGCAGCTCGATCGGCAGGGCCGGCCGACGATGTTCTACAGCCAGCGGATCCACGACAAGTGCTACCGCCGGCCGCACTTCGACGCCGGCCAGTTCGTCGAGCAGTGGGACGACGCGGGGGCGCGGGCCGGCTACTGCCTGTACAAGGTCGGCTGCAAGGGCCCGACCACCTACAACGCCTGCTCGACGGTGCGCTGGAACGAGGGCGTGAGCTTCCCGATCGGCTCCGGACACGGCTGCATCGGCTGCTCGGAGGACGATTTCTGGGACCGCGGGTCGTTCTACGACCGGCTCACCAACATCAAGGACTTCGGCGTCGAATACAACGCCGACCGGGTCGGCGCGGTGGCTGCCGGAGTGGTCGGCGCGGCGATCGTCGCGCACGCCGCGGTGGGCGCGATCCAGCGTGCCGCCAGCAGCAAACCCAAGGCCTAGGACAGCCGGAGGAAACAAGCCATGTCAGTCATCGAAACCCAGGGCTTCAAGCTCGACAACTCCGGCAAGCGCGTGGTGGTCGACCCGATCACCCGCATCGAGGGCCATCTTCGCATCGAGGTGAACCTCGACAAGGACAACGTGATCCGCAACGCCGTGTCCACCGGCACCATGTGGCGCGGCCTCGAGGTGATCCTCAAGGGCCGCGACCCGCGCGACGCGTGGGCCTTCGTCGAGCGGATCTGCGGCGTGTGCACCGGCGTGCACGCGCTCGCCTCCGTGCGCTGCGTCGAGGACGCGCTGAAGATCAAGATCCCCGACAACGCCAACATCATCCGCAACCTGATGCACTCGACGCTGTACGCGCACGACCATCTGGTGCACTTCTACCACCTGCACGCGCTCGACTGGGTCGACGTGGTCAGCGCGCTGTCGGCCGACGCCAAGCGGACCTCCGAGCTGGCGCAGTCGATCTCCAACTGGCCGATGTCGTCGCCCGGCTACTACCGCGACCTGCAGTCGCGGCTGAAGAAGTTCGTCGAGAGCGGTCAGCTCGGGCCGTTCAAGAACGGCTACTGGGGCCATCCGGCGTACAAGCTGCCGCCGGAGGCCAACCTGATGGCGGTCGGCCACTATCTCGAGGCGCTCGACTTCCAGAAGGAGATCGTCAAGATCCAGACCATCTTCGGCGGCAAGAACCCGCACCCGAACTGGCTGGTCGGCGGCGTGCCGTCGGCGATCAACGTCGACGGCGTAGGCAGCGTCGGCGCGATCAACATGGAGCGGCTGAACATGGTGTCGCGGATCATCGACGACACCATCGCCTTCATCGACAGCGTCTACATCCCCGACCTGCTGGCGATCGCCGGCTTCTACAAGGACTGGGGCGCGATCGGCGGCGGCATATCGAACCAGAACCTGCTGTGCTACGGCGAGTTCCCCGACATCGCCAACGACGACTCGAACAAGAGCCTGCTGATGCCGCGCGGCGCGATCCTCGGCGGCAACCTGAAGGAGATCCACCCGGTGGATCTCAGGGACCCGAACCTGATCCAGGAGTACGTCACCCACAGCTGGTACAAGTACCCCGACGAGAGCAAGGGGCTGCACCCGTTCGACGGCGTCACCGAGCCGAACTTCGTGCTCGGCAAGGGCACCAAGGGCACCCGCACGGCGATCGACAACCTCGACGAGAGCGCCAAGTACTCGTGGATCAAGTCGCCGCGCTTCAAGGGCCAGCCGATGGAGGTCGGTCCGCTGGCGCGCTACGTCACCTACTACGCGATGGGCATCCCGGAGTTCAAGGAGCCGGTCGACATGGTGCTGAAGAAGCTCGACGTGCCGGTGGCGGCGCTGTTCTCGACCCTCGGCCGCACGGCGGCGCGCGGGCTGGAGGCGTCGTGGGCGGCGCACAAGATGAAGTACTTCTTCGACAAGCTGATGGCCAACATCAAGGCCGGCAACCTGGCGACCGCCAACGTCGAGTTCTGGGAGCCGCGGACCTGGCCGGCCGATGCCCGCGGCGTCGGCTACTGCGAGGCGCCGCGCGGCGCGCTCGGGCACTGGATCCGCATCAGGAACACCAAGATCGACAACTACCAGTGCATCGTGCCGACCACCTGGAACGCCGGGCCGCGTGACCCGAAGAGCCAGATCGGCGCCTACGAGGCATCGCTGCTGAACACCAGGATGGCCAAGCCGGACGAACCGCTGGAGATCATCCGCACGATCCACAGCTTCGATCCGTGCCTCGCCTGCGCCACCCACGTGATCTCCCCCGAAGGCGAGGAAGTCACGCGCGTGACGGTTCGCTGAACCAAAGGAGGCCGCAATGGCAGCAGTCACGAAGCCGGCAGGCAGCGCGCCGCACGCCGTCTACGTCTGGGAGGCGCCGGTACGCCTGTGGCACTGGGTGATGATGTTCGCGATGTTCGTGCTCTTTGCCACCGGGTTCCTGATCGGTGTGCCGCCGCCGACCGTGGGCGGCGAGGCCTACAACACCTTCTGGTTCGGCTACATCCGCTTCGCGCACTTCGCCGCCGGCTACATCTTCGCGGTGTTCCTGGTGCTGCGGGTGTACTGGGCGTTCGTCGGCAACAAGTACGCGCGCGAGATCTTCCTCGTGCCGTTCTCGCTGTTCACGGCGAAGTTCTGGAAGGGGCTGTTCAGCGACATCTTCTTCTACCTGTACATGAAGAAGGAGCCCGGCAGCTACGAGGGGCACAACCCGCTGGCCGCCGTGGCGATGTTCTTCATGTACCTGCTGGGGTCGGTGTGGATGATCCTGTCGGGCTTCGCGCTGTACGGCGAGGGCGCCGGCATGGGCAGCTGGCAGCACAGCTGGTTCACCTCCTGGCTGCAGCCGCTGGTCGGCGACAGCCAGCAGCTTCACACCTACCACCGGCTGGGCATGTGGTACCTGCTGATCTTCTCGATGGTCCACATGTACATGGTGGTGCGGCAGGACGTGTTCACCAAGGAGACGATCATCAGCACGATGATCAACGGCTGGCGCGTGCAGAAGCCCTGACAACGCGATGATGGCGACCATGGCGCGCGGCAAGACAGCGGCGCGCGGAACCGCGGCAGCGGGGCCGGCGCGCACGCCGCGAGCCCCGCGGCTGGCGGCCAGACGTGCCCCGGTGCACCCGGGCTACTTCCTCGACACGCGATTCCTCAAGCCGCTGGGCATCACCCAGCAGGCGCTCGCCACCTCGCTCGGCATCTCGCGCCGGCGGGTGAACGAGCTGATCCGCGGCCATCGCGGCATCACAGCCGACACCGCCGTGCGCCTGGCGGGTTACTTCGGCAACGAGGCGACGTTCTGGATGCAGTTGCAGTGCGACTGGGACCTGCACGAAGCCGCCAAGCGGCTGAACCGCTGAACCGCTGAACCGCTGAACCGCTGAACCGCTGAACCGCGGAGCTGCGGTCCGCCGGCAACTGGCGGACCGAGCGGGCGCCGCGCGCCGCAGGCAGCGCGATCTGCGTCAAGAGCCGATTTCAGAGCCCCCCGGCGGCGTGGTGGAGTCGGGTTGCGGCTTGACTCACGTCAACGCACAAACCGTGCCGGCGCTTAACGTCCGCCCATCTCTTCCTGTTACGGATTACGTAACACAATGGCGATCGGCGGCGACCTCGAGCGTCCCCTGGCGGGTGCGCTGGTACTGGGAATCGGCAACCTGCTGTGGGCCGACGAGGGATTCGGCGTGCGGGCAGTCGAATCCTTCCACGCCGCCTACGAGCTTCCCGAGGTGGTCGAGCTGCTCGACGGCGGCACGCAGGGCATGAACCTGCTCGAACCGGTGGTGAGCCACGCTGCGGTGCTGGTGTTCGACGCGATCGACTTCGGCCTGCCGCCGGGCACCCTGCGCGTGCTGCGCGACCGCGAGGTGCCCGCCTGGGCAGGCACCAAGATGAGCCTGCACCAGCAGAGCTTCCAGGAGCTGCTGGCGGTCGCCGACCTGCAGGGGCGCTTTCCGCCGAAGCTGACGCTGATCGGCGTGCAGCCCGAGCGGCTGTCCGATTTCGGCGGCAGCCTCAGCGAGTCGGTGCGCGAGCGCCTGCCGGTGGCGGTCGAGCTGGCGGCCGAGGAACTGGCCTCGTGGGGTTACCCGCCGCGAACGCGCCGGGCGCCGGCGCCGCCGCTGAACGCCGAGGCGCTGGCGCTGCCGGCGTACGAGGCGGGCCGTCCGGCGGAGAGCGAGGCCTGCCGCATCGGCGATGCGCGCCTGCTGAACCGCCGCCGCGATCTGGAGTCCCGCTGATGTGCATCGGCGTGCCGATGAAGATCGCCAGCGTCGACGGCATGCTCGCCGTGGCGGAGAGCACCGGCGCCGACGGCACTGTCGAGCGCCACAGCCTCGACATGCTGGTCGTCGGCGCGCAGCCGCCCGGCACCTGGGTGCTGGCCTTCTGCGGCGCCGCCCGGCGGGTGCTCGACGAAGTCGAGGCGCAGCAGATCCTCGACGCGCTGGTGGCGCTCGGCATCGCGCTGGACGCCGGCGACGGCCCGCCGCCGGAGCGCTCGCTCGACGCGCTGTTCGCCGACCTGGTCGACCGCACACCGCAACTTCCCGAACACCTGCGACCCCAATGAGCAAGGAGCAGAAACGATGACCGTCGAAGTCGCCGCAGCCGCCGCGCCAGTGCGCGCGATGCATCCGCTGATCGAGCGGCTGGTCGGCCTTTGCAGCGCGACGGTGCTCGAGCCGGCCGATCTCGATGCCTGGGCCGGTGCGCCGGGTCGGGCGCTGCTGGTGTTCACCGAGGACCCGGTGCTGTACCGGGAAACGCTCGACCTGGCGGTGATCGTGCCCGAACTGGCGCAGGCGACGGCCGGCAGCTTCCGCACCGCCGTGCTGCTGCCGGCGGCAGCACGCGCCGTGGCGCCGCGCTACGGCTTCCGCCGCTGGCCGGCGCTGGTGCTGCTGAAGGATGGCCGCTACGTCGGCGCCATCGACGGCCTGCGCGACTGGCAGGCGTACGTCGAGGAGATGTCGCGCCTGCTCGAGGCCGAACCGACCCGTCCGCCGACCGTGGGCATCGCCGTCACCGCCGGCGGCGATTCCGGCGGCCACGGCTGCCACTGACTGCCGAACCGATTGTCAAGCGAGAGCCGATCGATGAAAGACTTTCCGATTCCCGTCCGCCCGGTGACCGACCTGCCGGGTCCCGGCACGCAGCCCAGCGAGGGCGAGGGCTTCAGCTACGTTCCATTCCCGCGCGACGTACCGACCTTCAGCATGCCGCAGGTCCCCGAGGGCGCCGACGCGGCGAGCATCGCCGCGGCGCGCCGCCTGCTCGTGCGCTTCGTCGACCAGATGCGCGACAGCAGGCCGCGCGTCGAACTGTCGTCGTTGCCGGCCGGCGTGCTGCGCGTGCTGAACGAGTCGCTCGGCGAGGGCGAGGTGTCGGTGCGCATCGCGCCGCGCAACGGCGATGCCGTCGAGATCCGCGTCCAGGAGACGGTGTTCGCCGGCGTCTGGCGTGAAGTGCACCTGCGTGCCGACGGCAGCGTCGAGCACGACTGGCTGCTCGCCTGCCCGGTGCCGCCGGTGGCGCTGGAGCGCGCGCAGCGCGCCGCCACCACGCACCTGGCGCCGTTCGAGATGCCGCGCGGGGCGATGAACTCGCCGGCGCTGCTCACCGAGATCCGCGAGCAGGTGCTGCACTTCAGGGCCGGCCAGCCGCCGCACGTGATCAACCTGACGCTGCTGCCGCTGACCCAGGAGGACCAGACGGTGCTCGAGCGGGCGGCACCGGTGGGGCCGGTGGCGATCCTGTCGCGCGGCTTCGGCAACTGCCGCATCACCTCGACGGCGCTGCGCAACCTGTGGCGGGTGCAGTATTTCAACAGCATGCAGACGATGATCCTCAACACCTTCGAGGTGGTCGAGGTGCCCGAGGTGGCAATGGCCGCCGCCGAGGATCTGGCCGACAGCCGCGAGCGCCTTTGCGAACTGCTCGACTGGATGGGCGAATCCGGCTCGGCCTGAGGCGCGCGGTCGATGAGCGGCGAGGCGCACACCCGGCTCGAATGCAAGGTCTGCTGGTATGTCTACGACCCGGCGGTCGGCGATCCGCTATGGCAGATTGCGCCCGGCACGCCGTTCGCCGACCTGCCGCCGCACTGGAGCTGCCCCAACTGCGCCACCGAAAAGAGCGGCTTCCTGCCGCTGGGCGATGACTGAAGCTGACCGCGACGACGTCGCTGCGACCGCGCTGTCGGCGTGCGTGCAGGCGACCTTCGAGCGCGTGCGGCGCGAGCGGATGGCCGGGCTGCCGTTCGTCAACGAAGCGCTGCGCGTCGAACTGGTCGGCCTGCGCCGCTGGCGCGGCCTGTGGCTCGCCGTGCTGGTCACCCCGTGGTTCATGAACCTGATGCTGCTGCCGGGCGACGGCGCGGAAGCGGCGGCAGACGGGTCGGCCCGCTGGCCGGCCGTGCGGACCGGCGACTACGCATCGTTCTCCTTTCCCGCCGGAGTCATGAGCTTCCTTGCCGGGCGCGAAGGGGAACTGGGCGAGTACCTGTCGTGCTCGCTGTTCTCGCCGATGTTCGAGTTCGCCGATCACGAAGCGGCGCGGCAGACGGCCGACGCCTGCCTGGCGGCGCTGTTCGACCCGGCCACTGCCGGGCAGCCGGCGGCCGCGCCGCAAGCGCAGGACGCGCCGGCACCGGTGAGCAAGCGCGACTTCCTGCGCGGTCGCTGGCGCTCGCCGGCGACATCGGCCGGCACCGAATGACGATGGCAACGCTGGAGCTCGCCGGCGAGCTGAAAGTCAGCGTGGTGGTGCGCGACGGCGTCGTGCACAGCGTCGAGATCGACTCGACGCGACCGCAGCTGGCCAACCGGCTGCTCGCCGGCAGGCCGGCGGACGAGGCGGTGGCGATGGTGCCGCAGCTGTTCTCGATCTGCGGCAGGGCGCAGCAGGTCGCGGCGGAACTGGCGCTGGCTGCCGCGCGCGGCGCGCCCGCCGAGGCCGACGCGCAGCAGCGCCGGCGCGTCGAGGCCGAGATTGCGCAGGAGTACCTGTGGCGGGCGCTGATCGACTGGGCGCGCGCCGCCGGCGGCCAGCCCGACGCGACGCGGCTCGCGGCGGCCCGCGAGGCAGCGGCGCACGACGACCGCGACCTGCTGCGGGAGATCGTCGAGCGCGACGTGCTGGGCGGCGATGCGCGGCAGTGGTGCGAGCACGAGCGCGTCGCCGACTTCGAGACCTGGATCGGCCGCGGCGCCACCGCCGCCGCGCGCTTTCTCGGCCAGGTGCAGCGCGACGGGCCGCGGCACGGTGCAAGCAGCGTGCCGCTGCTGCCGCGCTTCGCCGACGGCCCCGCCGCGCGCATCGTCGCCGCCCTCGATGCGGACGCCGACTTCGAGCGGCTGCCCGCCTTCGACGGTCGCCCGGCGGAGACCGGCGCGGTCGCCCGGCTGGCCCGGCAGCCGCTGGTGGCGGCGCTCGCCGACGCCTTCGGCCGCTCGACGCTGGTGCGCTTTGCCGCGCGGCTGTCGGAACTGGCGCGGATCGCCTGTGGCGACGCGCCGCCGGCGCCGCTGGCCGGCAGCATGACGATCGGCGGCGGGCGCGGGCTGGGCTGGGTCGAGACGGCGCGAGGCCTGCTGCTGCACGCCATCGATCTCGACGGCGAGGGGATCAGCCGCTACCGGATCGTCGCGCCGACCGAATGGAACTTTCACCCGCAGGGGGCGCTCGCCGCCGCCACCGTCGGCGCGCGCCAGACGGGCGCCGCCGACCTGGCGCGCCGCACCGAGTGGCTGGCGCAGTCGCTCGACCCCTGCGTTGCCTACCGGCTGGAGTTCGCCGATGCATGAGATGTCGCTCGCCGAAGGGGTGCTCGGCGTGGTGGCCGACGCCGCCCGGGCGAACCATCCCTGCACGGTGCGCACGGTGCGGCTGCAGATCGGTGCGCTGGCGGCGGTCGAACTGGACGCGCTGCGCTTCGCCTTCGAGGTGGTCAAGCGCGGCTCGGTGGCCGACGGCGCGCGGCTCGACATCGTCGAGGTGCCGGGCAGCGCCTGGTGCATGCAGTGCTCGCGCAGCGTCGCCATCGCCGGGCGGACCGACCCCTGTCCCGAGTGCGGCAGCTGGCAGCTGCAGGTCACCGGCGGCAGCGAGATGCGCGTGATGGAACTCGAACTGGCCTGAGGAACGAACGATGTGCACCACCTGCGGCTGCGGCAGCGGCCAGACCAGGATCGAAGGCGAGCACGAGCACACGCACGTGCATGCCGACGGAACGATCCACTCGCACCCGCCGGCGCACGGTCACGGCGAGCAAGGCCACGATCACGCGCATCCGGAGCATCACCACCACGGCCACGAGCACCTGCACAGCCACGGACACGTGCATGCCGACGGCACGCGCCACGTGCACACGCACGATCACGCGCTCGGCCCGGACCACGACCACCTGCACGAGCATGCGCAGGACGGTCCGGCGCACTCGCACGCGGCGGGGCTGACGGCGGCGCAGATGGTCAGGATCGAGCGCGACATCCTCGGCGCCAACGACGAGATCGCCGGGCGCAACCGGCGCCGCTTCGAGGACGCCGGCATCTTCGCGCTGAACCTGGTCTCCAGTCCCGGCGCCGGCAAGACCACGCTGCTGGTCGAGACGATCCGCGCCCTGGGCGCCGAGCTGCCGCTGGCGGTGATCGAGGGCGACCAGCAGACCTCGTTCGACGCCGAGCGCATCCGCGCCACCGGCTGCCGGGCGATCCAGGTCAACACCGGCAAGGGCTGCCACCTCGACGCCGCGCAGATCGAGCGCGCGCTGGCGCCGCTGGCGCCGGCCGACGACTCGGTGCTGTTCATCGAGAACGTCGGCAACCTGGTCTGCCCGTCGGCGTTCGACCTCGGCGAGGCGATGAAGGTGGTGGTGCTGTCGGTCACCGAGGGCGAGGACAAGCCGCTGAAGTACCCGGACATGTTCGCCGCCAGTTCGGTGCTGCTGCTGAACAAGGTCGACCTGCTGCCGCACGTGAGTTTCGACGTGAAGCGGGCGATCGAGTACGCACGCCGCGTGCGGCCCGGCATCGAGGTGCTGCAGGTCTCGGCCACCACCGGCGCCGGCATGGCCGCCTGGCTCGACTGGGTACGTGCCGGCGCGGCGCGCGCGCGCGAGCGGCGGCAGCACACCGTCGAAGCGCTGCGCCGGCGGATCGCCGAACTCGAGGCGCAGGCGGCGCGCAGCCGCTGAGCGGGCATCGATGGCGAGCATCGTCCTCGGCGAACGGAACCGGCAGGCGCTGCGCGTGCGCGGTCGCGTGCAGGGTGTCGGCTTTCGCCCGTTCGTCTACCGGCTGGCGACCGACCTCGGCCTGGACGGCTGGGTGCGCAACGATGGCGAGGGGGTGCTGATCGCGCTCGCCGGCGACGAGGGACAACTGGCGCGCTTCGGTGCGCGACTCGCCGCCGAGGCGCCGGTGCTGGCGCGCGTCGACAGCGTCGAGCCGCTGCCGACCGAGCGGCTGTCGATCGCCGCCGGCTTCCGCATCGAGGCCAGCGGCGCCGGCCCGGTGACCACCGGCATCACGCCGGATGCGGCGACCTGCAGTGCCTGCCTGGAAGAGCTGTTCGATCCGGTGGACCGCCGCTGGCGCTACCCGTTCACCAACTGCACGCACTGCGGCCCGCGCTTCACAATCACCGCCGGCCTGCCGTACGACCGGCCGATGACCAGCATGGCGCGCTTTGCGCTGTGCCCGGCCTGCCGGCGCGAGTACGAGGACCCGCGCGACCGCCGCTTCCACGCGCAGCCGAACGCCTGCCCGCTGTGCGGGCCGCGGCTTTCGCTGGCCGACGCGAGCGGCAACGAGCTTGCCGTCGACGACGTGATCGCCGAGGCGCTGGCGCGCATCGCTGCCGGCGGGATCGTCGCGATCAAGGGACTCGGCGGCTTCCACCTGGTCTGCGACGCGCGCAACGGCGAAGCCGTGGCCCGCCTGCGCGCACGCAAGCATCGCGACGAGAAGCCGTTCGCGGTGATGGTCGCCAACGCCGATTCGGCGCGCAGCTTCGCCCGCGTCGACGCCGCGGCGGCGGCGCTGCTCGCGGCGGTCGAGCGGCCGATCGTGCTGCTGCCGAAGGGCGAGGACTGCGACGGGGCGCTGCCGGGCGTGGCGCCGGGGCTGGCCGAGATCGGCCTGATGCTGCCCTACACGCCGATCCAGTACCTGCTGTTCCACGAGGCCGCCGGCCGGCCTCGCGGCACCGACTGGCTCGGCCAGCCGCAGCCGCTGGCGCTGGTGATGACGAGCGCCAACCCCGGCGGCGAGCCGCTGGTGATCGGCAACGACGAGGCGGTCGCGCGCCTGGGCGCGATCGCCGACGCCTTCGTGCTGCACGACCGCGACATCCTCGTGCGCTGCGACGACAGCGTGGTCCGGCCGCGTCCCGCATCTGCCAACGGATCGGCGGGCGCCGGGCGATCGCCGGGTTTCGTTCGCCGCGCCCGCGGCTACACGCCGGCGCCAATCGAACTGGCGCACCGTGCGCCGGCGGTGCTCGCCACCGGGGCGTACCTGAAGAACGCCGCCTGCCTGACGCGCGGCTCGCAGGCTTTCCTGTCGCCGCACATCGGCGACCTGGACAACGCCGCCAGCCGCATGGCGCTCGAGGAAGCGGTGGTGCACCTGCAGCGCGTGCTGGCGATCCGACCCGAGGCGATCGCACACGACCTGCATCCGGACTTCTTCAGCACCGTGCTCGCCCGGCGGCTGGCCGACGAGCTCGGCGTGCCGGCGATCGGCGTGCAGCACCATCATGCGCACATCGCGGCGCTGGCGGCCGAGCACCGGGTCGAGACGCCGCTGCTCGGCGTGGCGCTCGACGGCGTCGGGCTGGGCGAACACGACGAGGCCTGGGGCGGCGAGCTGCTGCGCCTCGACGGCGCGCGCTTCACGCGGCTCGGTCACCTGCGCGAGCTGCCGCTGCCCGGCGGCGACCGCGCCGCCCGCGAGCCGTGGCGGATGGCGGCGGCGGTGCTGCACCTGTGCGGCTGGGGCGAAGAGATCGGCAGCCGCTTCGCCTCGCAGCCGGCTGCGCCGGCGGTCGCCGAGATGCTGGCGCGGGACCTGAACTGTCCGCGCACCAGCAGCGCCGGCCGCTGGTTCGACGCTGCCGCCGGGCTGCTCGGCGTAAGCCAGGTGATGAACTACGAAGGCCAGGCGGCGATGCAGCTCGAGGCGCTCGCGGCGCGGCATCGCGGCGCGGTCCTCGAGGGCGGCCTGTGGCGGCTCGACGGCGGCGTGCTCGACCTGCTGCCGCTGCTGCAGCAGCTGGCCGACGAGCGCGACGCGGCCGCCGGCGCGGCGCTGTTCCACGCGACGCTGGCCGCGGCGCTCGCCGAATGGATCGCGCTGGCGGCGCGCCGGCAGCAGCTCACCACGGTGGCGCTCGGCGGCGGCTGCCTGCTCAACCGCCTGCTGACGGCGCAGCTCGGCGCGCTGCTGCGCGCCCGCGGGCTGGCGGTGCTCACCGCCGAGCAGGCGCCGCCGAACGACGGCGGCATCGCGCTCGGCCAGGCCTGGGTCGCGCAGCGCCAGCTGCAAGGAGAGGATTGAACATGTGCCTGGCCGTTCCGGTCCGTGTGGTCGAGCTTCGCGGCAGTGACGCGGCGATCGTCGACCTCGGCGGCATCCGCAAGGAGGTCTCCATTGCCCTGGTCGACGACGTCGCGGTGGGCGACTACGTGATCCTGCACGTCGGCTACGCGCTGACCCGGCTCGATCCGGCCGAGGCGGCGAAGACGCTGGCCCTGTTCGCCGAGGCGGGAGTGGCGCCGCAGTGAAGTACATCGACGAGTTCCGCGACGGCGAACTGGCGCGCGGCATCGCCGCGCAGATCGCGCGCGAAGTGCGACCCGACCGCCGCTACCAGTTCATGGAGTTCTGCGGCGGTCACACGCACGCGATCTCGCGCTACGGCATCACCGACCTGCTGCCGCCGCAGGTGAGGCTGATCCACGGCCCCGGCTGCCCGGTGTGCGTGCTGCCGATCGGCCGCGTCGACCTGGCGATCCGGCTGGCGCTCGAGCACAAGGTGTGGCTGGCCACCTACGGCGACTGCCTGCGCGTGCCGGCGTCCGACGGCCTGTCGCTGCTGAAGGCCAAGGCGCGCGGCGCGAGGATCGCCATGGTGTACTCGGCGGCCGACGCGCTCGAACTGGCCCGCCGCAATCCGCAGCAGCAGGTGGTGTTCTTCGCCATCGGCTTCGAGACCACCACGCCGCCGACCGCGCTGGTGATCAGGCAGGCGGCGGCCGGCAAGGTCGGCAATTTCAGCGTCGTCTGCAACCACGTGCTGACACCGTCGGCGATCACCAGCATCCTCGAGTCGCCGGAAGTGCGGCAGCTGGGCACCGTGCCGCTGGACGGCTTCATCGGGCCGGCGCACGTCAGCACGGTGATCGGCAGCCGGCCCTACGAACACTTCGCGCAGGAGTACGCCAAGCCGGTGGTGATCGCCGGCTTCGAGCCGCTCGACGTGATGCAGGCGATCCTGATGCTGGTGCGGCAGGTCAACGACGGCCGCGCGGAGGTGGAGAACGAGTTCACCCGCGCGGTGACGCGCGACGGCAATATCAAGGCGCAGGCGCTGGTGAGCGAGGTCTTCGAGCTGCGCCGCTCGTTCGAGTGGCGGGGCCTGGGCGAGGTGCCGTACAGCGCGCTGGCGATCCGTGCCGAGTACGCCGCCTTCGACGCCGAGAAAAAGTTCGCCCTCGAGACGAGGAAGGTTGCCGACAACAGGGCCTGCGAGTGCGGCGCGATCCTGCGCGGCGTCAAGCACCCGCGCGACTGCAGGATCTTCGGCACCGTGTGCACGCCGGAGAACCCGGTCGGCTCCTGCATGGTCTCGAGCGAAGGTGCCTGCGCGGCGCACTACACCTACGGGCGGTTCCGCGAGATTCCGGTCAGGGCGGCGGCGTGACGGCGATGGACGACAGGGGCGACAGGAAGGTAAAGGCCGGCTACGTGCGACCGCTGGATCTGAAGCACGGCCGCGTCGACATGACGCACGGCGGCGGCGGCCGGGCGATGAAGCAGCTGATCGAGCAGCTGTTCGCCGCCGCCTTCGACAACCCGTGGCTGGCGCAGGGCAACGACATGGCCCGCGTCGAGCTGCCGCCCGGCCGCGTGGTGATGGCCACCGACAGCCACGTGATCACGCCGCTGTTCTTCCCCGGCGGCGACATCGGCTGCCTGTCGGTGCACGGCACCGTCAACGACGTGGCGATGGCCGGCGCGGTGCCGGTGTACCTGGCGGCGAGCTTCATCCTCGAGGAGGGTTTCCCGCTGGAGAGCCTCAAGCGGATCGTCGAGTCGATGGCGCGCGCGGCGCGCGAGGCGAACGTCGCCATCGTCACCGGCGACACCAAGGTGGTCGAGCAGGGCAAGGGCGACGGCGTGTTCATCACCACCACCGGGGTCGGCGTGGTCGACGACGGCTTCGACATCGGCGGGGCGCGGGCGCGGCCGGGCGACGCGATCCTGCTGTCCGGCTTCATCGGCGACCACGGCATGACCATCATGTCGACCCGCGAATCGCTCGCCTTCGGCGCCGACCTGTGCTCGGACACCGCGGCGCTGCACGGCCTGGTGGCGGCGATGCTCGAGCCGGTCGCGCCGGCGATGCGCGCCGATCCGGCGCGCGGCATCCGCGTGCTGCGCGACCCGACCCGCGGCGGGCTGGCGACCACGCTGAACGAGATCGCCGGGCAGAGCGGCGCCGGCATGCTGATCGAGGAAGCCGCGATCCCGGTGCGGCCGCAGGTCGAGGCGGCCTGCGAGTTCCTCGGCCTGGATCCGCTGTACGTGGCCAACGAGGGCAAGCTGGTGGCGATCGTGGCGGCACCGGATGCCGATGCGGTGCTGGCCGCCATGCGCGCGCATCCGCTCGGCCGCGACGCCGCCCGTATCGGTACGGTGACCGAGGATCCGCACCACTTCGTGCAGATGGCGACGCGTTTCGGCGGCCGCCGCGTGGTCGACTGGCTCACCGGCGAGCAGCTGCCGCGCATCTGCTGACGGCGTTGCATCGGGACGCGTGCGATGTGGCTGCGAAGCGTGCTGGTCTGGCTGCTGATCGCCGTCGCCGAGAGCGTGCACGGCATCCTGCGGATCGTCTACCTGCAGCCGCGGCTCGGTGATCTCCCGGCACGGCAGATGTCGCTCGTCTCCGGGGCGCTGATCATCGTCGTCATCGCCACGCTGACGATCCGCTGGATCGGCGCCACCAGCGTGCGGCAGCAGATGGCGATCGGAGCGCTGTGGCTGGCACTGACGATCGCCTTCGACATCGCCGTCGGCCGCTCCGTCTTCGGCTATTCATGGGAGCGCATCGGCGCCGACTTCAATCCGGTGGCGGGCGGCTATCTCGGCATGGCGATGCTCGTCCTGCTGGTCGCCCCCTGGCTGGCCGCGGGTCTGCGCGGCCAGCGCTAGCGCGGCAGCCGGGACGACTGCCCGCATGCGCATCCTGTTGCTGACCCGCAGCTTCAACAGCCTGACGCAGCGGCTGTACGTCGAGCTGGCCACGCGCGGGCACGAGGTCTCGGTGGAGTTCGACATCGCCGACTCGGTGACCGAGGAGGCGGTGGCGCTGTTTCGGCCGGACCTCGTCGTCGCGCCGTTCCTCAAGCGGGCGATCCCGGAAAGCGTCTGGCGGGCGCACCTGTGCCTGATCGTCCATCCGGGCATCGTCGGCGACCGCGGGCCGAGCGCGCTCGACTGGGCGATCCAGGACGGCGAGGCCGAGTGGGGCGTCACGGTGCTGCAGGCCGAGGCCGAGATGGATGCCGGGCCGGTGTGGGCCGGCGAGACCTTCCCGATGCGCGCGGCGACCAAGTCGAGCCTGTACCGCGGCGAGGTGACCGAAGCAGCGGTGCGCGCGGTGCTCGAGGCGATCGAGCGCTTCGCCTCGGGCAGCTTCGTGCCGCAGCGGGTGGCGCCCGGCGCACCGGGCGTGCGCGGCCGGTCGCGGCCGCTGCTGAAGCAGCAGGCGCGAGCGATCGACTGGCAGCGCGACGACACCGCCGCCGTGCTGCGCAAGATCGCTGCTGCCGACGGCGTGCCGGGCGTTCTCGATTCGCTGTTCGGCGTGCCGTGCTTTCTCTACGACGCCCATCCGGCGGCGGCCGTGCCCGCCGCTGCCGGAAGCGTCGCCGCGCGCGGCGGCCGCGCGGTGCTGCGCGCGACCACCGATGGCGCGGTGTGGATCGGCCACTGCAGGCGAGCGGACCGTGACGGCGCGCTGAAGCTGCCGGTGGCGCTCGCCTTTGCCGGGCAGTGGCAGCAGCTGCCGCCGGCCGACGGTTATGCCGAAATCCGCTACGCCGAGCATGGCCCGGTCGGCGTGCTGCACTTTCCCTTCTACAACGGTGCCATGAGCACCGTCCAGTGCGAGGAACTGCTCGCCGCGTATCGCGCGGCGCTGGCGCGGCCGACGCGGGCGCTGGTGCTCGCCGGCGGGCCGGAGTTCTTCAGCAACGGCATCAGCCTTACCGTGATTGAGGCGGCCGACAGCCCGGCCGACGAGTCCTGGCGCAACATCGTCGCGATGGACGAGGTCTGTCGCGCGGTGCTGGAGACCACCGACCGGATCACGGTCGCCGCGCTGCAGGGCAACGCCGGCGCCGGCGGCTGCTTTCTCGCCTTTGCCTGCGACCGGGTGTGGGCGCGCGCCGGCGTGATCCTCAACCCGCACTACAAGAACATGGGCAACCTGTACGGCTCCGAGTACTGGACCTACACGCTGCCGCGCCGCGTCCGTCAAGGCGAGCCGCGGGCGGTGATGGAGAACCGGCTGCCGGTGGGCGGCGCGCAGGCCGCACGGCTCGGCCTGGTCGATCGGCTGCTCGATGCGGGCCGCGACCGGTTCCTCGCGCAGGTGCTCGTCGAGGCTCGCGCCTTGGTCGAGGCGGCCGACTTCGACACATTGATCGCCGCCAAGCGGGCGCGGCGGGCTGCCGACGAGGCGCAGCGGCCGCTCGCCGCCTATCGCGACGAGGAGCTGGCGAACATGCGGCGCAACTTCTACGGATTCGATCCGAGCTACCACTATGCGCGGGCGCACTTCGTCGGCAAGGTGCCGCACGCCTGGACGCCGCTGCACCTGGCGCGGCACCGGCGCAAGGGCGCGGTGTAGCCTGCCGCTGTTGATCGACGGAGAAGCTCATGGAACGCTTCACGATCTCGCTCGCCGAGGAACTGGCCCGCGAGTTCGACGCGCTGATCGCCGAACGCGGCTACGAGAACCGCTCCGAGGCGGTGCGCGACCTGCTGCGCGCCCACCTGGACCGCTTGCGCGAGTCGCGCGACCTGGACGGCCACTGCGTCGGCAATCTCTCATACGTCTACAACCATCACGAGCGCGAACTGGCCGAGCGGCTGATGGCGATCCAGCACGCGCACCACGATCTGGTCGTCTCGACCATGCACGCCCACCTCGACCACGACCACTGCATCGAGAGCGCGATCCTCAAGGGGCCGGCGCGCGAGGTGCGACGCTTCGCCGACGCGATCTGCGCCGAGCGCGGGGTGCGCCACGGCCAGCTGAACGTCGTGATGGTCGACCTCAGCCCGGCGCATTCGCACGGCCACGGCCACCGGCACGCGCACGCACGGCCGCAGCGCTGAGCCGCGGCCCGCCGCGCCGCTCTTCCGCGCCGACGGTCGGCGGCAATTCGCGGGATCTTGAGCTAGCGCAAGTCATCAGTATGATCATTTGGTCATATTGCTTAACGCTGCGTTCCGATCCCGCCAGCCGACGGAGTTGTTCGATGCACATGGCCGATGCGCTGCTTTCCCCTGCCGTTGGCGCGACGATGTGGCTGGCGAGCGGTGCTGCGCTCACCGTCAGCGCGCGGCGGTTGCGCGAGCAGGCCGACGACCGCCTGGTGCCGCTGATGGGCGTGCTGGGCGCCTTCGTCTTTGCCGCCCAGATGATCAACTTCGCCATCCCCGCCACCGGATCGAGCGGGCACCTGGGCGGCGGCCTGCTGCTGTCGATCCTGCTCGGCCCGTACGCGGCGCTGATCGTCATCGCCTCCGTGCTGACCGTGCAGGCGCTGTTCTTCGCCGACGGCGGCCTGCTGGCGCTCGGAGCGAACATCTTCAACCTCGGCGTGCTGCCGTGCTTCGTCGCTTACCCGCTGATCTACCGGCCGATCGCCGGCGATGGCGCTTCCACGTCGAGAGTCGCGGTCGGCGCGGTCGCGGCCTCGTTGGTTGGCCTGCAGCTCGGCGCCCTTGGGGTGGTGCTGCAGACCGTCGCGTCGGGCATCTCCAGCCTGCCGCTGGCGACCTTCCTGCTGCTGATGCTGCCGATCCACTTGGCGATCGGCCTGGTCGAGGGGCTCGCCACGGCGGCCGTCGCGCTGTTCATCCGGCGCGCGCGGCCGGATCTGCTCGCACCCGGCGGCGGGACGACCTCGTCGCGCGCGACGCTCAAACCGCTGCTGGCCGCGCTCGGCGTGGCCGCCGTCGTCACCGGCGGCGCGCTGTCGTGGTTCGCCTCGTCGCAGCCCGATGGACTGGAGTGGTCGATCGAAAGGACCGCGGGCACCGAACTTGCGGCGCCGGAAGGCGGCGTGCACGGCATGCTGGCGCGACTGCAAGAGGCGGTCTCCTTCCTGCCTGACTACGGCCTGCCGAAGGCTGCGCACGCCGCCGAAGTGGAGACGGCAGAGCAACTCGACTGGCCCGCGGTCGATGGCGGCACCTCGCTCGCCGGCGTGGTCGGCGGCGCGGCGACGCTGGTGCTGGTCTGGGCGCTTGCGCTGCTGCTCAGGCGCCGGCGCCGCTGATTCCCGCATTCCCGGCGCGTCCTTAGCCGCATGAGCCGGATCGATGCCGCGCTGCGCGACCTGCGCTCGCTCGATGCGCTGGCGTCGCGCGACACGGCGCTCGCCCGGCTCGATGCGCGCGCCAAGGTCGTCACGACGCTGGCCTTCATCGTGGCGGTCGTTTCCTTCGACCGCTACACGGTCGCGGCGCTGCTGCCGCTGGCCGCCTATCCGGTGGCGCTGGCGGTGCTGGGCGAGGTGCCGGCGGCGCCGCTCGCGCGCAAGCTGCTGCTGGCGGCGCCGTTCGCGGTGCTGGTCGGCATCTTCAACCCGCTGTTCGACCGCGCGCCGATGCTGGTCCTCGGCGACCTCACGGTGACGGCCGGCTGGGTGTCGTTCGCCTCGATCCTGCTGCGCTTCGCGCTGACCGTCGGCGCGGCGCTGGTGCTGGTGGCAGGCACCGGCATGCACGCGCTGTGCGTCGCGCTGGCCCGGCTCGGCGTGCCACAGGTGCTGACGGCGCAACTGCTGTTCCTGTACCGCTACGCTTTCGTGCTCGGCGGCGAGGCGTCACGCATGTCGACCGCCCGCGAGCTGCGTTCGAACGGGCGGGCGCTGGCGCTGTCGGCGTACGGGCCGCTGCTCGGCCACCTGCTGCTGCGCGCCTACGAGCGGGCGCAGCGGATCCACTGGGCGATGACGGCGCGCGGCTTCGACGGCGAACTGCGCAGCCTGCGGACGCTGCGCTGGTCGCCGCGCGACACCGCCTTCGCGCTCGGCTGGTGCCTGTTCTTCCTGCTGGTTCGCCTGGTCGACCTGCCGCGGGCGCTCGGCCGCTGGCTGATAGGAGTCGGCGGGTGAGCCACCATCTGGTCGAGGCGCGCGGGCTATCGTTCGCCTATCCGGACGGCACACCGGCACTGCGCGACGTCAGCTGCCGCTTCACCCACGGCGAGTCGGTCGGCATCGTCGGCGCCAACGGCGCCGGCAAGTCGACGCTGCTGCTGCACCTCAACGGACTGCTGCTGCCGGCCTCGGGCGAGGTGCGCATCGGGGAGTTGCCGGTCACCGCCGGCACACGGGCGCAGATCCACCGCACGGTGGGTTACGTGTTCCAGGATGCCGACGACCAGTTGTTCATGCCGACGGTGGAGGAGGACGCCGCCTTCGGGCCGCTGAACATGGGTCTGCCGGCGGAGGAGGTGCGGGTGCGCGTGCGCGCGGCGCTGGAGGCGGTGGGCGCAACTCATCTGGCCGGGCGCGCGCCGTACCGGCTCTCCGGTGGCGAGAAGCGGGCGGTGGCGATCGCCGGCGTGCTGGCGATGTCGCCGTCGATCCTCGTGCTGGACGAGCCGTCGGCCGGGCTCGACCCGGCGGCGCGGCGGCGGCTGATCGCCTTGCTGCGCTCCTTCACGCACACCAAGGTGATCGCCACCCACGACCTCGACCTCGTGCTCGACCTGTGCACGCGCGTGCTGGTGATGCGCGACGGCCAGGTACAGGCCGACGGTTCGCCGGCGGCGATCTTCGTCGACACCGAGTTGCTGTGCCGCTGCGGCCTCGAGCCGCCGCTGTCGTCGGCGAAGGCATCGGGCTGATTTCGATTTGCCAGGTGTTATGAAGAAATAGCGAAACGTCTTATCTCCACGCACCGCTTGCGGAGGACGCTGCAATGAAATCACGGATGCAGCAGCGACAGTCGACGATGTGGCGTGCCCTAACGGCCGCGCTGTGCTCGGCGCCCACCCTGGCGATCGGGCAGCAGACCCTGGCGCCGGTCGAGATCACCGGCCACTACGACAACCGCATCGGAACGTCGAACGCGGCCAGCGCCGGCGTCATCACGCCGCAACTGATCGAGGACCGGCCGCTGCTGCGGCCGGGCAGTCTCCTGGAGTACGTGCCGGGCCTGGTCGTCACCCAGCACAGCGGGGTGGGCAAGGCCAACCAGTACTTCCTTCGCGGCTTCAACCTCGATCACGGCACCGACTTCGCCACCTGGGTGACGGGAATGCCGGTGAACCTGCGCACGCACGCGCACGGGCAGGGTTACACCGACCTTAACTTCCTGATCCCCGAGCTGATCTCCGGCGTGCAGTACTACAAGGGCCCCTATTTCGCGCACATCGGCGACTTCGGTTCCGCCGGGGCCGCATTCATCTCGTACGCGGAGCGGTTCGACGACGGGATCGCGCTGGGCACCCTCGGCGAGGACGGCTACCGGCGTGCATTGCTCGCCGGCTCAGCCGCCGGCGGCCCCGGCACGCTCACTTACGGCCTCGAAGTCCTGCACAGCGACGGGCCCTGGGAAGTGCCCAACGGCTTTCGCAAGTTCAACGGCGTGCTGCGCTGGTTCGCTCCGCTCGCCGAAGGAACCTTCGGCATCACCGGCATGGCCTACGACGGCCGCTGGGACTCGACCGACCAGATCCCGCTGCGCGCCGTCGACAGCGGGCTGATCGGCCGCTTCGGCACGCTCGATGTCAGCGATGGCGGTTCATCGAGCCGCTACAGTCTGTCGGCGGAGTATCGAACCGCCCTCGCCGGCGGACAGATGCAGAGCACCGCCTACTGGTTCAGGTACGACCTGAACCTGTTCTCGAACTTCACCTACTTCCTGGCCGACCCGGTCAACGGCGACCAGTTCGAGCAGGCGGACAGGCGCAACGTCTACGGCTGGACCGGCAGGTGGTCGCGCGCCGACCAATGGGCGGGACGAACGGCGCACAACAGCGTCGGCTTCGAACTGCGCCAGGACCGCGTCGCACCGGTCGGCCTGCACGCGACGCGCGCCCGCGAGCGGCTGTCGACCACGCGCGAGGACGACGTCATCCAGGGCAGCCTCGGTGTCTGCGCGGAGAACGAACTGCAGTGGAACGAAATGTTCCGTTCCGTGGTCGGGCTGCGCTACGACCGCTATCGCTTCGACGTCACCGGCGCGGTGCCGGAGAACGTCGGCGACGTCACCGAAGGCATCGTCTCGCCGAAGCTGTCGCTCATCTTCGGGCCGTGGCAGCGCACCGAGTTCTTCGCCAACTGGGGATACGGCTTCCACAGCAACGACGCGCGCGGCGTCACGACGAAGCTGGACCCGGTGACCGGCGAGGCGGTCGATCCGGCCACGCCGCTGGTACGAAGCAAGGGGGCCGAACTCGGCCTACGCAGCGAGGCGCTGCCGAACGTGCAGTCTTCGCTCGCACTGTGGTACCTGACGCTGGACAGCGAACTGGCGTTCGTCGGCGACGCCGGCACCACCGAGGCCGGGCGTCCGTCGCGTCGCTACGGAATCGAGTGGAACAGCCGCTGGCGGCCGTGGCCGTGGCTGTTCGTCGACCTCGACGTGGCGTGGAATCACGCCCGCTTCTCGGAAAGCGCGCCGGAGGGCGACTACATTCCCGGCGCGCCGGAAACCGTGGCTTCCGCCGGCATCGCCGTCGATCGTTACGGACCGTGGTCAGGGGCGCTGTTTCTTCGCTACGTCGGCGCCTACCCGCTGATCGAGGACAACGGCGTTCGCGCCGACTCCTCGACGGTGGTCGACGGTCAGATCGCCTACGAGATCCTGCCTCGCCTGCGGCTGCGCCTCGACGTCTTCAACATCCTCGACGCGGAGACCGACGACATCGCCTATTTCTACTCGTCGAGGCTCTCGGGCGAGCCCGCCGAGGGAGTGGACGACGTCCACTTCCATCCCGGCGAGCCGCGCAGCTTCAGGCTGTCGCTGTCGTACCGCTTCTGAAATGCGGCTTCAGCTGCGCCCGTAGCCTGGCCCGCGGCCGTCCGGTCCGGGTCCGTAGCCCGGGCCGTGGCCGCCGCGCATGCGCGGCCCCATCGAATGCTGGTCGAAGGTCGCCTTCTGCTCGGGCGTCAGCGTCGCCACCAGCGCCTTGCGCAGGCCGTTGATTTCCTCGGCGGCCTGTGCCCTGTGCTTCATCATCGCCACGCGCTGATCGGCGAGCGCCTGCGCGTCGCCCTGCTGCTGGTGCATCGCCTGGCGCATCTCGAAGCGGACCTGGCCCTCGGCCCTGATCTTCGCTTCATAGGCGTTCCACGCGTCCAGCTGGCCCGGCTGCAGCTTCAGCGCTTCCTTCAGGTTGCCCAGGCGCAGGTTCATCCGCTCCGCGTGCTGTGCGGCGTCGACCGGCGGGCCGCCCATTCGCATGCCGCCGCCATGCGGCCCCGGACCGTAGGCCAACGCCGCACCCGTGGCGGCGAGCAGGCCTGCAACGGCCAGTGAAACGATCGATTTCTTCGCTTGCATGATTCTCTCCTTCGGCGCTGACCGGTTGACATCCGATCGCTGACTGAATCGTGCGCCGGTCGCCGCTCACCTTGGGACGGCAGATGTAACGCGTGATTTCGTCGGCGCAGGACGGACACACACCGAAACGAAAGTTGCCGACCGGCAGCGGCGGTACGGCGGAAGGCAGAAAAAATCGGGCTGCGCGAGGCAGCCCGGGAGGTCGTGCGCCGGGAGGAGGGGACGGCGCATGTCTTGCGGAGTCTTCGTCTGCCGCGACCTGCGCAGGAAGCAGCAGGGCAGAAGGTAACCGGCCGCCGGCGGTCCGGGCCGCCGTCGTTGTAACGCCACGTTGCAGCCGGCGCTCGCCGATACGGTTTGTCACCGGACGGCCGGCGCGGGCGTTGGCGCCCCGGTCGGGAAAACCATGAGCCGCCGGAACGCTGTCAGCGGCAGCCGCCGGTTTCGCGTTTGATTCAACGCAGGCTGCAGCGCGGCCCGTCGAGTAAAGTTGCGCGCTGCGTGCTTGGCCGCGATGGCGGCGACACGCCGCGGAAATGCCGCGGGTTGCCTTTGCGAACTGACCGACCTTCCTGACAGGAGAATCGCCGATGAAATCGATTTTGATCGCCGCGCTGGCGGCAGCCAGCCTGATGCTCGGTGGGGTCGCCCACGCGTCCGCCGACAAGGCCGGTGCCGCCGGCTGCATGAAGTGCCATGACGTCGAGAAGAAGAAGATGGGCTCGTCGTTCAAGGACATCGCCGCCAAGAACAAGGCCAACAAGGACTACGCCGGCGCGGCGGCGGCGAAGGTCGCATCCGGCAAGGGCCACCCGAAGTCGGCCGCCAGCGAAGCCGAAATCAAGGCGATCATGGACTGGGTGATGACGCTCTGAGCGCAGGCGCGAAGCGCGAAATGGGGCCGGCACTTGCCGGCCCTTTTTGTTGTTACGGCCGGCGTTACGCCAGCGGCTGGCCGTGGCGCTCGCGCGATGGCGTCTTTGTCGCTCGACAGGAACCGGCGCCGCAGCCGGCCGGGGCGCCGGCGCCGTTGATCCACGTCAACCTGCAGCGCGGGGGTGCATGTCATGTTCGCGGCATCGCGCATTGCGACAGACGCCGGCAGATGTGCGGCCACGAGCCTGCTCGGACGCCGGCGGTCCCTCGGCACAACTGACGAGCTCCGATGAAACCCGCCGCCCTGCTACGTGCGCTGTTCCTCGTGCTGGCCCTCGGCCTGGCGAGCGCAGCCAGCGCCAAGCCGACCGCCGCCGCCGCGAAGGAAGCGCCGGCGGCCGACCCGAACGAATCGTGCCTGATGTGCCACGGCGATGCCTCGGCCAAGGGCGCCGGTGGCCAGTCGATCGGCGTCGACGCGGCGGTGTTCGCCAAGTCGGTGCACGGCGAGATGCAGTTCAAGTGCACCGACTGCCACGCCGACGTGTCGGTCGACCAGCTGCCGCACGCCGAGAAACTCGCCCCGGCGGCCTGCGTCAGCTGCCACGAAGACGCGGTGAAGAACTACCAGGGAACGGCGCACGCCATGGCGCGCGAAAAGGGCCAGGGCATGGCGGCGACCTGCCATGACTGCCACGGTTCGCACGACATCAAGCGGTCGGCCGACCCGGCGTCGAGGACCAACTTCGTCAACATCGAGTCGACCTGCGGTGCCTGCCACGGCAACGACAAGATCGTCGCGCAGGCACCGCTGCCCGGCGGCAACATCCAGGCGAAGTACCACGACAGCATCCACAACCAGCTGGTCGAGGGCAAGACCGTCTACAACCGCGCCGCGCCGACCTGCACCTCCTGCCACGGCGCGCACAGCATCCAGCCGAAGTCGGCGCCGGACAGCCGCGTTGCGCGGGCGAACATCCCGGCCACCTGCGGCGGCTGCCACCAGCGCGAGAAGACGGTGTTCGACAAGGGCAGGCATGGCGCCCAGCTGCAGACCGGCAACACGGCGGCGCCGGTGTGCAGCGACTGCCACGGCGCGCACGCGATCCAGCGGGCCAGCACGCCGGCGTGGCAGAACGAGGTGGTCGGTGCCTGCGGCAACTGCCACGACGACTTCATCACCAGCTTCCGTCACACCTACCACGGCAAGGTGTCGACGATGGGCTTCGGCAAGGTCGCCACCTGCGCCTCCTGCCACGGCGCGCACGACGTGCGGCCGGCCTCCGATCCGCTGTCGACCGTCTCGCCGGAGAACCGGCTGCAGACCTGTCGCAACTGCCACCCGCAGGCCGGGCCGCAGTTCGTCAGCTGGGATCCGCACCCGCGACCGAAGGACAAGGAGCGCGACCTCATCCTCTACTACACCAACATCTTCATGGAAGTGCTGCTGGTCGGCGTGTTCCTGTTCTTCGGCCTGCACACGGTGATGTGGGCCTACCGGTCGCTGAAGAACAAGTTCTCCGGCGGCGGCAAGGGTCACTAGGAGTCAGTCATGCCAAGTTCAGCCAGCATGCCGCTCGATCGGGCGGGCGCAGCGCCGCAGTCGATGGCCGGCCGCTATTACCGGCGCTTCGGCCTGTTCGAGCGTGTGCAGCACGGCGGCATGATGTTCGCCTTCATCGGCTGCGCGCTCAGCGGTCTGCCGCTGCTGTTTCCCTACACCGGCTGGGCGCGGACCGTGGCCGGCCTGATGGGCGGTTTCGAGGGTGCGGCGCTGGTGCACCGGGTGAGCGCGACGCTGATGGCCGCGGTGTTCTTCGCCCACATCCTGCAGTTCCTCTGGCGCGGCCTGGCCACCGGCAGCCTGCTGTCGGTGCTGTGGGGGCCCAACTCGCTGGTGCCGCAGTGGAAGGACGTGCTCGACATCCGCGACCACCTGAAGTACTTCCTCGGCAAGGGGCCGCGGCCGCAGTTCGACCGCTACACCTACTGGGAGAAGTTCGACTACATGGCGGTCTTCTGGGGGATGTTCATCATCGGCGGCTCGGGGCTCATCCTGTGGTTCGCCGAGGAACTGAGCCCCTGGCTGCCCGGCTGGGTGTTCAACATCGCCACCCTGGTGCATGGCCACGAGGCGCTGCTGGCGGTGGGCTTCATCTTCACCATCCACTTCTTCAACGGGCACCTGCGGCCCGAGAAATTCCCGATGGACATGGTCATCTTCACCGGCCGGCTCAGCGAGCATGAGCTGCGCGAGGAGCGCCCGCTCGAGTTCGAGCGGCTCAGGCGCGAGGGCCGCCTGGCAGCGATCGAGGCGACGCCGCCGAGCGCCGGCGCGCTTGCCTTCGGCCGGCTGATCGGCGGCACGGCACTGGTGCTCGGCCTCGTCACGGTGGTCCTTATCCTGTACGGACTTCTGACCGGATGAGGCCGGCGACGGCGCGCCGCGCCGCCGCCGCAGGGGCTCGACCGGCGACGCCGGCCGGGCCCGAGTGTTTCAGGCGGGTCGACAATGGCGGCTGAGCCAGAAAAGGGAGACAGGACGATGCGATGGAACGTGAAGCGGCACGGCGTCATCGGCGCCGCGACGGCACTGGTGCTCGGCGGACTGGGGCTGGCGCTGCTCGGCGCCGGCGGCATCGTCGCCTGGGAATACAGCAACAGCAACGAGTTCTGCGCGACGATGTGCCACTCGGTGCACCCCGAGGAGACGCGCGCGCACGGCACCGGCGCGCACGCCCGGGTCGATTGCGTCGAGTGCCACATGGGCCGCATCTCGACGCTGCACATGATGGCGCTCAAGCCTACCCACTTCAAGGAACTGTGGGGAATGATCGCCGGCTACGAGCGGCCGCTGACCTCGCACACCTTCCGTCCGTCGCGCGACAACTGCGAGGGCTGCCACTGGCCGGCGGTCGAGCACCACGACAGCATTGCGGTCAAGAAGCGCTACGACACCGACGAGAAGAGCAGCGAGTCCATCTATCGTCTGGTGCTGCACACCGGCATGGGGACGATCCGCGACGCCGCTGCCAAGGGCATCCACTGGCACATCGAGAACGAGGTCAGTTTCATCACCACCGATGCGCAGCGCCGCATGGTTCCGTGGGTGCAGGTCAAGACGGCCGACGGCAAGGTCAGCACCTACGTCGACACCTCGTCGAAGCTGTCGGAAGCCGAACTGAAGAAGTTCGAGGTGCGGCGGATGGAGTGCTACGACTGCCACAACGCGGTCGGCCATCCGTTCCGCAACCCGGAGGATCTGGTCGACCAGGCGATCGCCGAGGGCCGGATCGACCGCAGCCTGCCGAATGCCAAGGCGCGCGCCGTGGCGCTGATCGAGCAGACCAGGAGCCTGACCGGACCGCACAAGGAAATGGGGCCGCGGATCGAGAAGGTGATCGCCGACGCGGCGCCGAAGGGCGAGACCAAGCCGGAGCGCCAGGAGGCGGAGAAGAAGTTCCGCGCGGTGATGAAGCAGATCCTGGTCGACGGCTCCTTCTCGAGCGAAGGGCTGTCGTGGGCGTCGTTTCCCAATCACGCCGGTCACAAGGACTTTCCCGGCTGCTTCCGCTGCCACGGTGGCAGGCATCTGAACGAGGAGGGGCAGGCGATACGCCTGCAGTGCACGCTGTGCCACAACCTGCCGCAGGTCGAGCGCGAAAGCGGCAAGGGCTCGGTGCCATCGACGGTGTCGGCGGGACTCACGCCGCCGCCGAGCCACGAGGAGCCCAATTTCATGCACGACCACCGCACCAAGCTCGACGACAGCTGCACCATGTGCCACGGCAAGATCGAGTGGGGTGCCGACGGCGGCAGCTTCTGCTCGAACCCGGCCTGCCACGGCCGCGCGTGGCCGGAGATGACGCTCGACCCGCAGGCAAGGAAGTAAGGCCGGGTCGCGGAGCCGGCCGACGGTCAACGCCCGGCAGCGCCGGGCGTTATCCTTGCCGTACCGGGCTGCATTACCCGGCAAGAAGCACCGGGCTCCGAAGGGGCGAGACCGGGTCAACCAACCAGTGGAGGATCGATGAACAAACTGCTGATCGCGGCCGCTGCCGTCGCCGCCGTCGCCTTTGCGGGCGGCGCCCAGGCCAGCCAGGATCTGGCCAAGAGCAAGGGCTGCCTCGGCTGCCACGCCGTCGATGCCAAGAAGATGGGTCCGGCGCTAAAGGAAGTCTCGGCCAAGTACAAGGGCAAGGCCGACGCCGAGGCGACGATCGCCGGCGTGCTGAAGTCCGGCAAGTCCACTGGCGGCAAGACGCATCCGGTGGCCAAGGCCAGCGACGACGAGATGAAGGCACTGGCCAAGTGGGTGCTTTCGCTCTGATCGGTCGGTCCCCATCAGTCTGAAAGGCCGGCGCGAGCCGGCCTTTCTGCTTGTGCGCGCCGCATCGGATTTTGTTGATCCAGCGCAGATTCCGGCGCTGCGACCGACCGACTTCCAGCCCCATCGAACCGGAAAGCAGGTACTGTTGTAAACAAGAACGATTCTTGTTTACAAGTCATGTCGAACCTCGCTCTGACCGCCCTTGCACCAAGACAGCAGGCGGTCGTCACCGCCCTGAACGTCGAGTTCGCCGTACGCGAGCGGCTGGCGGCGCTCGGCATGCGCATCGGCCGCAGGCTGCAGGTCGTCCGCCGCGTCGGTGCCGCCGGGCCGATGCAGGTTCGCATCGATCACACCGACCTGATCCTGCGCGCCGCCGAGGCCGGCCGGATCCAGGTCGAGTTGCTGCCCGATTCGTCTTCCTGAGCAGACGGCCGCATCCGTCAGCGCCCGAGGCAGCCGGCTGCGCTAGGCAATGAACACCCCCTCCCGGCAACGAGTGCGATTCGCCCTCGTCGGCATGCCGAACACCGGCAAGTCGACGCTGTTCAACCGCCTGACCGGCGTGCAGGCGAAGGTCGCCAACTGGCCCGGCATGACGGTCGACCTGCTCTCTGCCCGAGTGATCCTCGGCGGGCGGACGGTCGAACTGGTCGATCTGCCCGGCCTGTATTCGCTGCACGGCTTCGGCGAGGACGAGCGGCTGGTCCGTCACTTCCTCGAGCAGGAGCAGGTCACCGGGCTGCTGGCGGTGGTCAATGCCGTGCAGCTGGAGCGGCAGCTGCCGCTGGTGCTGCAGCTTCAGGCGCTCGGCCGGCCGCTGGTGGTGGTGCTGAACATGGCCGACGAGGCGCGCCGTCTCGGCGTGCGCATCGATGCAGCGAGGCTGCAGCAGAAGCTGTCGGCACCGGTGCTGCTGGTCGATGCCAAGCACGGCAACGGCATCGCGCCGCTTCGACAGGCGCTGCAGCAGCTCGTCGCGACCGCGCCCGCTTCCGCGGCCACGGCGCAGATGCTGCCCGCGGCGGAAGCCGAGCGGCTGCGCGCCGACGACCGCTACGAGGCGCAGGCGGCGGCGCTGGCGGCGGCGACTGTCGATCTGCCGCACGTGCTGCCGGCGCGGCTGACCGATCGGATCGACCGGGTGCTGCTGCATCCGGTCGCCGGCGTGCCGCTGTTCTTCGGCGTGATGCTGCTGCTGTTCGAACTCGTCTACGGCATCGGCCTGCCGCTGCAGGACGGCCTGCGATGGCTGATCGACGCCGCCAAGCAGGCCTGGCTGGGACCGTGGCTGGCAGCGGCCTCGCCTGCGGTCAGGAGCTTCGTCCTCGAAGGCCTGGTCGACGGCGTCGGCACCGTGCTGACCTTCCTGCCGGTGATCCTGGTGTTCTTCGTCGCCATGGCGCTGGTCGAGGACAGCGGCTACCTGGTGCGCATCGCCTTCCTGATGGACCGCTGGATGGCGCGGCTGGGCCTGGACGGCCGCGCCTTCGTGATGCAGCTGATGGGCATGGGCTGCAACGTGCCGGCGATCATGGGCACCCGCGTGCTGCGCTCGCGAGGAAGCCGGCTGCTGGCGATGCTGGCCATCCCGTTCTCGCTGTGCTCGGCGCGGCTGCAGGTGCTGGTGTTCGTCGCCGCCGCCTTCTTCTCGCGCCAGGCCGCGCCGCTGGTGCTGGCCAGCCTGTACGCGGTGAGCTTCATCGTTGCCTTCGCCACCGCGCTGATCTGGCGGCGCCGCTTCGCCGGCGACGAGCCGCTGCTGCTGGAGATGCCGCCGTACCGACTGCCGACGCTGCGTGCACTGTTCGCCCAGGGCTGGCAGTCGTCGCGGCACTTCCTGGAGAACGCCGGCGGCTTCATCGTCGCCGGCGTGCTGCTGATCTGGTGGCTGACCCACTACCCGTTCGACGCGGTGCCGGCCAGCCCGCAGACGCTGGCCGGCCAGCTGGCGGCGCTGGCCTCGCCGGTGTTCGCGCCGATCGGCATCGACTCGATCCTGTCGATCGCGCTGATCTTCGGTTTCGTCGCCAAGGAAATCGTGCTCGGCGGGCTGGCGGTGATCTACGGTGCCGGGCAGGACGAGCTGGGTCAGCTGCTCGCCTCTCGCCTGACCTGGCAGCAGGCGGCGAGCTTCATGCTTTTCACGCTGGTGTACACGCCGTGCCTGTCGACGGTGGCGACGATCTGGCGCGAATCGCGCAGCGCCGCCTTCACGCTGCTTTCGGTGGTCTGGCCGCTGGCGGTGGCCTGGCTGCTGAGCTTCGCCTTCTATTCGGTCGCCAGCCGGCTGTTCGCCTGACCCGTCAGCCAGCGACCGCGCGGGCCGCGCGGCGCAGGAAACCGGCCTCGTCCTGCTCAAGTTCCTCCAGGCTGGCGTCGACCTCGTGCAGCGTCTGCTCGACCTCCGGCAGCAGGACGTCCTGCAGCGCGCGCACCCGGCGCACCGTCTTGCGGTACTCGGCATGCAGGCGGGCGAGGTTGCCGCTGACGGCCGCGAGTTCGGCGAGCCTGGCCGCCCAGGCAGCGAAGGCGGCAGTGCAGGCCGCCGCCTCGGGCGAGGCGGCAACCGCCGCCGGCGGCTCGCCGGGCGCGCCTTCCAGCAGCGCATCGCGCATCTCCACGCCGAGCAGCGCGCGGCGGCCGACACGCAACCGCTGCTCGCCAGGCGCTGCCGGATAGACCTGCAGGCCGTTCAAGCCGTGCCGCAGCAGGGCGGCCGCCAGCGCCCGCTCCGCCATCGCCTGCAGCGGCGCCGCCTGCTCGACCAGCGCCCGGTGCCGCTTCACCTCGCGCAGCATCTGGCCGGCCAGCAGCAGGCACTTCTCGTCGAGGAACGCGTAGCCCTCGCGCATCGTGCGCCGCTCCTCGGCGAGCGCGATCGCCAGGCTGCGTGTCGGTGTGAACTCGGCCATCGCCGCCCCGCTCAGGGCGCCGGCACCGCAGCGGCCGCGTGGCCGGACAGGTAGCGCTCGATCTGGCCGTCGGACAGGCGGGCCAGCTCGCTGCGCGGCAGCGTCGCCAGCAGCCGCCAGCCCACCTCCATGCTCGCCTCCAGCGGGCGCGGCCGCTGCTGGTCGATCAACTGCCGCTCGAACTCGGTGCCGAAGGCAAGGTAGCTGCGGTCGGTCTCGGAAAGCCCCTCCTCGCCGACCACGCTGGCCAGCACGCGCGCCTGCGTCGCCCGCGCGTAGGCGGCGTAAAGCTGGCTGGCCAGCGCCGGGTGGTCCTCGTGCGTATAACCCCTGCCGGTGCCGTCCTTCATCAGCCTCGAGAGGCTCGGCAGGACGGCCACCGGCGGGTGGATGCCGGCGCGATCGAGTTCGCGCGACAGCACGATCTGTCCTTCCGTGATGTAGCCGGACAGGTCGGGGATCGGGTGGCCGATGTCGTCGGAGGGCATGGTCAGGATCGGCAGCTGGGTCAGGCTGCCGCCGGCGCCGTGCAGGCAGCCGGCGCGCTCGTACAGTGTGGCCAGGTCCGAGTACATGTAGCCGGGGAAGCCCTTGCGCCCGGGCACCTCGCCCTTGGCGCCGGCCACTTCGCGCAGCGCCTCGCAGTAGTTGGTGATGTCGGTGACGATCACCAGCACGTGCTTGTGCTCGACGAACGCCAGGTACTCGGCGGCGGTCAGCGCGAAGCGCGGCGTCAGCAGCCGCTGCGTGCTCGAGTCGCTGGCGAGATTCAGGAACAGCGCGCTTCGTTCGAGCGCGCCGGAGGTTTCGAGGGCGCGACGGAAGTACTCGGCGGTGGTGTGCGGCACGCCGATGCCGCAGAAGACGATCGCGAACTGCTCGCTCGCCGCCCCGCGTGCCTCGCCGCGCAACCGCGCGTGGCCGGCGATCTCCACCGCGATGCGGTCGTGCGGCAGCCCGCCGCCGGAGAAGATCGGCAGCTTCTGCCCGCGCACCAGGCTGTTGAGCAGGTCGATCGAGGTGATGCCGGTCTCGATGAAGGCGCGCGGCGTGGCGCGGGCGAGCGGATTGATCGGCAGGCCGTCGACGCGCAGCCGGCTGCGCACCGCCAGCGGCGGGCCGCCGTCGATCACCTGGCCGACGCCGTCGAACACGCGCCCGAGCAGTCCCGGCCCGACACCGAACTCGATCGGCGTGCCGAGGAAGCGCACCACCGTGTCGGCCAGCGCCAGCCCGGCGCCCGGCTCGAGCAGCTCGACGGTGACGAACTTCTCGTCGAGCGCGGCAATGCGGCCGAGCCGCCGCCTGCGGTCGGCACCTTCGACCTCGACCGCCTCGCCCAGCCCGACGTCGAGCGTGCGGCGCAGGAACAGCAGCGGCCCGTCGAGCTTGACGACCGCCTGGTGGACGGTGACGCGTGGCTGCATGCGCTATCCCGCTGTCGGTTCCTCGCTGCCGCCGCTCTGCCCTGGCGGGACAGCGGCGGGGGAAAGCGGTTCGGTGAGCCCGTCGAACGCCGCCTCGAGCTGCGCCTCGAGCTGCGCGAAGCCGGCGCGCATCGTCGCGGGGTCGTGCTCGTCGATCTCCTCGCCCATCCGCGCCAGCCGGCGCAGCAGCGGCAGGGCGGCGATCGCCTCCGGCGTCGCGCCGTCGGCCAGCGCGCGCTCGGCCCGCTCGATGTGGCGCGCCAGCAGCCGCAGCATGCTGGCCTGTCGTTCCGGCCCGCAGTAGCGGTCGGTCTCGGAGAACGCCGACTGGCGCAGGAACGCCTCGTTGAGCAGCTCGGCGTTGGCCAGCGTCAGCCGCTGCCGCGCCGGCAGCGCGTCCTTGCCGATGATCCGCGCCATGCGTTCTAGCCGCGCCTGCTCGTCGAGCAGCGTCAGCACCCGGCGGCGCAGTTCGAGCCACTCGTTGCCGCCGCTGGCGGCGCGCGCCCGCGCGGTGGTGGTCTCGGCGTAGACGCGCGCCCACCAGAGCGCGCAGTCGAGCGAGTCCTCCGAGTAGCTCTGCAGCGGATTGACCGCCGGGTAGAAGCGCGCCTGCGCCCGCTTGGCATCGAGCGCCCAGAAGCTGCGCACGTAGCGCTTGGTGTGGCTGGTCACCGGCTCGGAGAAGTCGCCCGACGGCGGCGAGATCGAGCCGAGCAGCGTCACCGAGCCGGTCTCGCCGGCCAGCGTGGTGACCTTGGCGGCGCGCTCGTAGAAGTCGGCCAGCCGGCTCGACAGGTAGTTCGGGTAGCCGCCCTCGCCCGGCAGTTCGCCGAAGCGGCCCGAGACCTCGCGCAGCGCCTCGGCCCAGCGGCTGGTCGAGTCCGCCATCAACGCCACGTGCAGCCCCTGGTCGCGAAAGTACTCGGCCACGGTCACCGCCGAGTAGATGCTGGCCTCGCGCGCCGCCACCGGCATGTTCGAGGTGTTGGCGATCACCACCGTGCGCTCCATCAGCGGCCGCCCCGAGCGCGGGTCTTCGAGCTGCGGGAACTCCTCGAGCACGCCGGCCAGTTCGTTGCCGCGCTCGCCGCAGCCGAGGTAGACGATCACGTCGGCGCTGCAGCCCTTGGCCAGCGCCTCGAGCAGGATCGTCTTGCCGGTGCCGAAGCCTCCGGGGATCGCGCCCTTGCCGCCCAGGGCGACCGGGAACAGCGAGTCGAGGATGCGCTGGCCGGTGACCAGCGGTTCGTCGGACGGCAGTCGGGCGAGGACCGGCCGCGGCGTGCGCACCGGCCAGCGGTGCGAGGCGGCGATCTCGCGTAGCGCGCCGCCGGCGTCACGCAGCGTCAGCAGCGGCGCATCGAGTGCGTACTCGCCTGGACCGGCGATCGCGACGACTTCGCCGGCACAGTCCGGTGGCACGCGGGCGATCCACACGCGCGCCAGCCGCATGCCGCTTGCTGCGCGCTGCGCGGCTGCCGGATCGGCCGGCACGAGGCGGCCGAACTCGGCCGCAGCGGCCAGCGTGTCACCGGGGCTCACCGAAGGCGTGAAGCGCAGCTGCAGTTCGACCGGCGCCGCGGCACCGGGCGCGATGTGGCGCGGCGGCGCGCCCTCGGCGCGCGCCAGCGGCCGCAGCAGGCCGTCGAAGATGCCGCCGAGCAGGTGCGGGCCGAGCAGGATTGAGAGCAGGGCGCCGCTGCCCTCGACCGCCATTGCCGGCCGCAGCCCGGTGGTGTCCTCGTAGACCTGGGCGACGATCTCGCCTTCCTGCAGGCGGATCACCTCGCCGAGCAGCCCGGCGTCGCCGACCCGGATCGATTCGCGCAGCCGGAACGGTCCTTCGGTGGCGGCGCGCAGCACCGGGCCGCTGATCCAGACGATGCGGCCGCGGCTCATCGGCGGTTGCCCTCGCTCGTTGCCGGCGTCGAGCTGCCGCTGCCCGGCGGCGCGTCGACCGACGATCCTTCCTGCAGCAGGTCGAGCAGGCCGCCTTCGAGCCCGGCGCGGTCGGCGAGCAGGCCGTCGATGGTCGCGTCGACCACGTTGCTGCCGGCGCGGATGCGCACGCCGCCATCGATGTCCTCGCGCGCCTGCCAGCACGCGTCGGCGATTCCCGCTGCGGCGATGCGTGCGGCGAACGACGCGCGCTCGCTCTGCGGCCAGCCGGCCGGAAACTCGATCTGCCAGCCGCCTGCCGGCAGCACCCGCAGCGCGCGCATCAGGTGCGCGTCGAGCCATTGGCGCCGCGCCGCGTCGTCCCGCCAGCGCGCGCGCAGCGCCTCGCGCAGCGCCGACCAGGCCTGCTGCAGCACCCGCAGCGCGCGCCGCTGCTCCGCCAGCCGCCGCTCGGTCGCCAGCCGCGCCTGCGCCGCGCCGATCTCGCCGGCCAGCCGTTGCCGCGCTTCGACGATCGTCGTGTGCACGCGGTTCCGTCCCTCGGTGCGTGCGTTGCGAAGCAGCGCGCGCGCCTGGCTGCGCGCCGGCTCGAGCAGTTCGGCGCAGCGCCTGGCACGAAACTCCTCGACCAGCGCCAGCAGCGCGGCAGTGCGTTGCTCGAGCGTCAGGCGCATCGCTGCCTCATCCGCTGCTCATCGCTCGAGCCCGAGCTGCGCGCGCACCCGCTCGGCCGGGTCGAGCGGCGAGATCCGGCTTGCCTCCGGCACGATGACCAGCAGCGGCTGCAGCGCCGCCAGCGCCGCCTCCAGTTCGCCGCGCGGCAGCGCCGCCGCGACCTCGCGCGACAGCAGCACCACCTGCGCCGCGCCGCGCGCCTGCGCCAGGGCGCCGGACTCCTCGCCCGGCGCCGGCGAGGCGACCCGCGCGCCGGCCAGGCGAAAGCCCGCCGCGTCGACGGCGCCGCCGACGTAGGCCAGGGCGATGCGCGCGTTCATCGTCAGGCGAGCCGGTTCAGGATCAGGATCGAGATGATCAAGCCGTAGATCGCGATGCCTTCGGCAAGCCCGACGAAGATCAGCAGCCGGCCGAACAGATCCGGCTTCTCGGCCAGCGCGCCGACCGCGGCCGTGCCGAGCTTGGCCACCGCGTAGCCGGCGGCGAGCGACGACAGTCCGGTGGCCAGCGCCGCCGAAAGCAGGCCCCAGGTCCACACTTCCGGCGGCATCGCGCCGCCGGCGGCCTGCTGCGCCAGCGCCGGCGTCAGCAGCGCCAGCAGCGTGGCGGTGCCGGCCAGCACGGCGGCGAGCACGGTCAGGGCCAGCGGCAGCGCCAGGCGCGAGTTGCGGTTCATCTGTGCCATGACTTCAGGTCTCCTTGACGGTGACCGGGGGCGGCGCGAGCGGTCGGAACGCCCGGCCTTCCGGCTTGAAAAAGCGGGTGAAGAACTCGAACAGCACCAGTCGCGTGGTCTGGATCGAGACGATCAGGCCTTCGATGGCGAGGATCAGCAGGTTGCCCAGCGCCAGCACCAGCCAGAAGCCGATGCCGTGGCCGGCCGCCTCGGCCAGCGCCACCACCGCCGAGGCGAGTCCGGCGTGCGCCAGCGCGAAGGCACCGACGCGGGCGAACGACAGCGTGTTGATCAGCACCTGCAACGTCTTCTCGACGAGTTCGCCGAGTCCGGCGAAGCCGCCGCGCAGCCTGGCGCCGAACGCCGCGCCCGGCCCCTGCGCGCCGGCCGCGCCGCCGGCAACGGCCCACAGCGCGCCGGCGATCACCGCCAGCCAGCCTGCCGGATGCAGCAGCGCGCCGAGAACGCCGAGGTAGGCGAGCAGCGCTGGCGCGTCGTCGCGCGCCCACTGCCCGAGGCGCTGCTGCCACCACGCCTCCAGCAGTTCGATCAGCATGCCGATGGTGAGCAGCACGCTGCCCGCGATCAGCGGCGCGATCAGCACCGGCAGCGGCGCCTCCAGCGGCAGCAGCCACAGCGGGTGGATCACCGTCTCCAGGCAGAAGACCGATCCGAAGACGAAGCCGAACAGGCTCGCGGCGATGCCGCCCGGCACCAGCAGGCGCAGCGTCGGCACGCGGTTGCGCAGCGCGATGCCGGCGGCGGCCAGCACCAGCCCCTGGCCGACGTCGCCGAACATGTAGCCGAACATCAGCGGCACGGTGAACGCGAGCAGCACGCTCGGGTCGGCACCGCTGGCCCCCGGCATGCCGACCAGCCGCGGGAACAGTTCGAACGGCCGCGCCCACCACGGGTTGCGCAGCACCAGCGGCGGCCGTACGCCCTTCGGCCACTCGGCGGACGGCGGCAGGCGCAGCAGCGCGCGGGCGCCACTTGCCTCGACCGACTCGATCAGCCGCTGCGGCTCGGCACTCCAGCCGGTGATGCGGGCGAATACGTCGCCCGGCGACGCGCCTTCAGCCTGGGCGAAGCGGATCGCGCCGCCGTGCTCGAAGCACCAGGTGGCGCGGGCCACGTCGGCGAGCAGCGCGTCGACGCGGTGCGACTCGATGGTCTCGTGCAGTCTTGCCCGCTGCACGGCAAGCGTCGCCTGCAGCCTCGCCTTCTGCTCGGCGACCAGTTCCAGGTTGGCCTTGGCACTCGGTGCCAGCCAGTCGGGAAAGCGGGCGCGCCGGCCGTTCGCCTCGACCACCGCGCGGCCCATCGTCTCGATCGACTCGGCCGGGCCGACGGCGAGCAGCAGTCGTTCGTCCGCCAGGTCGACGCTGCGCACCAGCAGATCCTCCGGTACCGGCGCGTCGACGCCGCGCGGCAGCGCGAACAGCGCCGCCGACACGCCGTGGCGCGCCTGCGCCAGCAGCGAGAAGTCGATGTTGCTGCCGGCCAGTTCGGCCAGGGCCCGCTCGGCCAGCGTGAGCTCGGCCTGCTGCGCCTCGGCCGCCTGCAGCGCCTGCACCAGCGGCTCGGCTGTCCGCGCCCAGCGCGTCAGGCCGTCGATCGCCGAGGCCAGCGCGTCGGCCGGCGCCTTGCTCTCGGCCTCACGGTGCGCTGCCGGTGGCGGCCAGTACGGCCGGTAGCGCTGGGCCAGCGCGGCATAGCGCTTGAGCAGTTCGTCCGGCCGGCTCGACGGGGCGGCGATCGAGTCGCGGGTGTGCCATTCGATCTCCGCCGTGCCGGCGCCGGCCAGCGCCTCGAGCGCGATGAACGCGTCGTCGCGGGCGACCAGCACTTCGAACCAGCGGCAGGGCTGCGGACGGATCATGCGGCCGCCCGTTCCTCGGCGTACCCGCGGCCGGCCGCACGCAGCGCGATCTCGCCGCGCAGCCGTTCGAGATCGAGCGCCACCAGCAGCAGGTAGGCGAACAGCGCCGCCGGCTGCCCGGCGGCGTCGTGCAACTGCCGCCGCAGGCGCTCGCCGAGCCGCTCACGGGCCGCCGCGGTCGCCTCCGCCGGCAACGAGGCGAAGGCGAGCAGGTGTGCCTGCACGGTGCGCTGCAGCAGGAGCAGGCCAGCGCGCTGCTCGGCGCTGCAGGAAGGCCAGCGCTGCTGCCACTGCGTCAGCCAGGCGCGCAGCAGCGGATGCAGTTCGACACTGCGCCGCTGCCCGCTGCCGCGGCGCGGCGCCGCGTGTGTCTCGCGGGCGGCGGCAGCCAGCGGTGCGAGCGTTCCGGACGACAGCCGCGTGCGCCGGCCGATCCGGTCCCCGGCGGCGTACGCCGACAGGTGCGGATCGGCGTTGATCCAGCGCGGCGGCGGCGCCTCGCCGAGCAGATGCTGCACGGCGGGCAGGTCGGCGAGCGTCTCGGTCCAGCGCAGCGCGGCGCGCCACGCCTGCGGCGCCCACGAGACGGTTTCGCGGATGCGCGCCCGCAGATGCTGGCGCAGCGCCAGCTCGATCTCGTCGATCGTGCCGCGCATCGCCACGCCCGCCACGTACGGCGCCGCAGCGCTGCCGCGCACCGCGTCGACCGCCGCCTGCAGGCTGCGCGCCGAGCGCAGCTGCCGCCACAGTCGTTCGTCCGGCCGCGCGGCCAGCCGCGCCGACAGCCGCGCATAGCTGTATTCCAGCGACGGGTCGGCGCTCATGGCGTGCCGCCGGTGAGCTGCGCGGCCAGCGCATCGACGGCGCGCTGCAGCTGCCGCGGTGCATCTTCTTGTGCGGTCGACGGCGCGATCAGCGCCTGCTGCGCCGCGATCTCGGCGAGCCTTTGCTGCAGCATCGCTGCCGACCAGCGCTGCGCCCGCACACTGCGATGCGCGGCACGACGCGCGATCTGCCGGGCGCGCTCGTGCGCCTGTTCGACCAGCGACTCGGCCTCGCGCGCACAGCGCTGCACGTCGTCGCGGGCGTTGCGCTCGGCCTGCAAGACCTGCGCGATCGCGGCATCGACGCTCGCGGCATCGAGGCGCGATGGGCCGTCTCCCTCCGGCATGGCGGTTGCGGGTCTGCCCATGTGGCAAATGCTTCTCGATGCGGAAAATCTTGCGCCCCTGCCGCAAGCACCCGGTTGACCGCCGTCAACCGAGGAATGCTGCAGAGAGAAAGACGGTTGCTGCGCCTCGCGCACGGCCTCGTGGTCCTCGACGCCGACCAACGTCGGAGGCAGCAGCCAGCGGGCGACTGCGTCCCGGCATCGCGTCAGCGCAATCGGATCTCCGGCGCACGCGCGACGCTGCGCACGGCGCCGTCTCGAACATCGGGCGATTGGAAGCTGCCGATGACCGGAACAAGGCCTGTTCGCTTTCTCACCGTCGGCCCCGTGCACGGCCGCCGCCGACAGTTGCAGCCGCCGCAACCCCGCAGTGCCGACCCGGTTGCCGATCTTCAGCGCCGCGACCGGTCGGGGTGTAACGCAGGCAGGTACACGGCAGGCGATTTTTTTGCGCACGGCTTGCCGAGTCCTTGCTTTTTGTCAAGACTGGCAGGCGTGCTCGGTTCAGGCTTTCGCAAATCGATCGCCAGGGGTTCGGCCGGTTCGCGAAGCGGGAGGATCGGTGTGCCGCCTTCGGCGGCAACGCTGGCACGAGACGCAGTCTGGTCTTGGTTCAAAAAAGAGCGCTACCGCAGGGGCGCTTCGCTCTCTCCTGCGAGGGGCAGTCTGGTCAGTGAGGAGGAAGTCATGAAGAGGCCTTTAATAGCATTGGGCTTGGCCGCCATGCTGGCGTTCGGCTTGGCCGGTTGTAGTGGCGACGACGGGGCCGCAGGTCCTGCAGGACCGCCGGGACCGCAGGGTCCGCCGGGACCGGGCGCGTCGACGGCGGTTGACGTCACGACGCTGACGCCGGAGCAACTGGGCGCGCTGCAGATCGTCGGCACGGTCGACAGCGTCACGGTCGCCAGTCCGCCGGTGGTCGGTTTCACGCTGAAGGACGATCAGGGCAATGCCATCGTCGGCATGACGACCTCGCAGGTCCGCTTCACGATCGCCAAGCTGATGGCGGGCGCCAACAAGAGCGCCGACCAGTGGGTGAACTACATCGTCACCGACAGCGCCGGCGCGCCGACCCGCCCGACCACGGAGAGCGACGGGACGTTCGTCGACAACGGCGACGGCACGTACAAGTACACGTTCAAGCGCGACATCACCACCATCGCGGACCAGGTGGCGGCGGCGACTGTGCCGCCCGGCAGCAACAAGGCCGACCTGGGCGACCTCACGTACGACCCGGACCTGCAGCACCGTCTGGTGATCCAGGTCAGCGGCAGGGTCAACGGCACGTCGCTCGGCAACCCCGCCAACCTCGCCTACGACTGGGTGCCGGCGACCGGCGCGACGATCGCGAAGGCGGATCAGCAGAAGTACGTGGTCGACATCTCCAGCTGCAACGCCTGCCACGACAAGCTGGCGATCCACGGCGGCGGCCGGATCGACACGCAGTACTGCACGACCTGCCACACCAACCAGCGTGGCTTCGGGCGCACGGACGTCGCTTCGGCGAGCTTCGCGTTCCCGGCGCTGACCGAGACGAAGACCGTCAACGCCACGACCGGCATCACCAGCTACTCGTATGCGCCGAATCTTTACGTGGGCGACGGCGAGGTGATGGGTAACTTCGTGACGATGGTGCACAAGCTGCACAACGGCAGCGCCCTGGTCAAGGCGAACTACAACTACGCCAACGTCGTGTACGACCTGAAGGCCTTCTCCATGCTCGACAACGGCCAGCGCATGTGCACGGTGTGCCATGACCCGGCGGTCGCGCCGAAGGCGGAACTGGCCTATGCGAAGCCGACGCGAGAAGCCTGCGGTGCCTGCCACGACGGCATCAACTTTGCGACGGGTGCCGGCACGACGATCGGCGGCGACACCGTCGGCCACATCGGCCGTGCGCAGCAGGACGACTCGCTGTGCGACGCGTGCCACCAGGCGGCGACGACGCGGATCGACCACCGCACCGTGAACGTCACGAAGAACAATCCGCAGGTCACCGACGGGCTGGTGTCGTTCACCTACCTGATCGACTCGGCGACCGTCGATGCTTCCGGCAACGCGAAGGTTGTCTTCGCGATCCAGCAGCAGACCGCGCCCGGCACGGACAAGACTTTCGCGACGCTGCCGCTCGGCTCGAACTTCACCGGCGGCCCGAGCTTCCTGCTGGCTTTTGCGGTCGCGCAGGACGGCATCGCGACGCCGGTCGACTACAACAACATCGGCAGCGGTCAGGCCAATGCGCAGCCGCGGAGCGTCTCGCTGGCCAGCCTGATCTCGGGCGGCAGCGTCGTCGCCTCGACGTCGAAGACGGGCTACTACGAGGCAACGATCGCCAATGCGTTCCCGGCCGGGGCGATGTTGCGCACGGTCGTGCTGCAGGGCTACTGGACGCAGGTTGCGCCCGCGGCGGCCCGCCACACGATTTCGGTGGTCAAGACCGTGGCCGGCGACACGGTGCGCCGCAAGGTCGTCGACGCGCGCAACTGCGCCAACTGCCACGAGTGGTTCGAAGGCCACGGCGGCAACCGCGTGATCGGCGTCGAGACGGGCGCCGGCGAGCTGGTGTGCATGGCCTGCCACGTGCCCAACATGACGTCCAGCGGTCAAACGATGCCCGACAGCGTCTGGAACTCGTTGAATTGGACGGAGCAGCAACTGTTCATGTTCGGCGAGTGGGGGGTCAACCCGGCGGTCACCGTGAACGGCGCGATGCAGCTGCCGGTCACTTCCAACAACATGAAGGACATGATCCACGGCATCCACGCCGGCCGTGACCGTGTCGATCCATGGAGGGACGCCCGGTACTTCCGCAACAACCAGACGATGCTCGACTTCCGTCGCATGGACTTCCCGGGCACTCTGAGCAACTGCACGATGTGCCACGGCGCGACCGGGTTCACCGCTTACAACGCGGTGCCGACCAACGCGCTGATGTCCAACCACTACTTCCGCAACGCGCCGACGATCACGACGCCCGCGGAGGCCACCGCATCGTTGGCGGCCATCAACAGCTTCGACTCGGTCGTGACGCCGTACGCGGCGGCCTGCGTCAGCTGCCACGACCATCCGTCCGCCAAGGGCCACATGCAGACCAATGGCGCCAGGCTGTTCGTGCCGCGGTCCGAAGC
The DNA here is from genome assembly GCA_016716275.1 of Burkholderiales bacterium. Lineage (GTDB taxonomy): Bacteria > Pseudomonadota > Gammaproteobacteria > Burkholderiales > Burkholderiaceae_F > JADJWR01. The sequence continues at coordinate 274,932 of JADJWR010000002.1, forward strand.
CGTCGGCGCGTTCGAGGCCTGCCAGGTCTGCCACGGGCCGGGCGCGGAGTGGGATGCCGCGGTGGTCCACAGGTAGTCCCGAAGACCGCGGAGGGGAGTTCGCTCTCCTCTGCGCCGAACCCGCAACCCGGAGGCTTACCCTCCGGGTTGTTTTTGTCTGCGGAGAGTGGAACCGATGCATTGCCGAGCGATATGCCTGCTCCTGAGCGTCGGCGCGCTGGCGCTCGCGAGCCCTTCGACGATGGCGGCCGGCGAAGCCAGTGCGGCGGCGAAGCCCGCCGTGGCGGTGCCGGCCACGGTGCCGACGACGGCGGCGAAGGAAGGCGCGGCCACACCGACGGCGAAGGCGAAGAAGCCGAAACCCGTCGATGTAAACAACGCCAGCGTCGAGCAGCTGGCGAAGGTGCCCGGCCTCGACAAGGCGCACGCGATGAAGATCGTGGCGCACCGGCCCTATCCGACGCGTGCCTGGCTCGTCACCAAGGGCATCCTGTCGGAGACGAAATACGCGGAGGTAAAGGACTATCTGGTGGCGACCCCGAACACGTCGCCGAGGGCGCCGACGACGAAGTAGGCGTCGCGCAACCGGATTCGTTGCATCGGCCGCAAGGCGGCAGCGCAGCAGATTGCTTTTTCGGGGTCTTTGTTGGAGAGTGCGTCCGTCGCCGCAAAGTCCGGGAACGGACCGTCGATGCCGGCGGGCAGAGGGGTCGACAATAGGATCGGTGGCGAGGCGTTCTCGGGGACGCAGTCAAGGAGCAGGGGGCAGCGCATGAGGTACTCGAAGGCTTTTTGGGGCGGTGTGGCGGTGCTGCTGGCGACGCTCGTCGGATGCGGCAGCGATGACGACGGCGGCGGGACGACGCCGCCTGCCGGCGGCAGCGTGAGCGCGCAGATCGCCGCGGCGGCCGGCGTGCCGGCGAACGACAGCGCAACCAACTCGTCGTCGGCCTTCAAAGTGCTGCAGGACGCGGGCGTGCCGGCGGTGGTGGTCGCGAGCGCGCCGAAGGTGAACTTCACGGTGTTCTCGGACGGCGCTGTCAAGCAGGGCCTGACGCTGTCGAACATGAGCTTCATCATCGCCAAGCTGGTGGCGGCGGGCGACGACAGCATCGAGGAGTGGGTGAGCTACACCTATCGGACGGAGATCCCTGCGCCGAACGTCGGGCCGGGCGGCCAGCCGGTGCTGGCCAGCGCCGTGCAGGCAACCACCGATCCGAAGCCTGCCGGCCAGGCCGGCCAGCTGGTCTACAACGCCGACGGCTACTACACCTACACCTTCAGCACCGACATCACCGACCCGAGCAAGACCAACGGCGTGGTGTTCGAGCCGAACCGCACGCACCGAATCGCGATCCAGTTGAGCTACACCAATGCGGCCGGCGAAACGGTGCGCGTGAATCCGTACTTCGACGTCACCTTCGATGCCGGCGGCAAGTCGGTGGCGGTGACCGACCCCGGGAAGACCCGCGTGATGGCCGACATCTCGTCGTGCAACGGCTGCCACGACCGGCTGGCGCTGCACGGCGGCGGCCGCGTCGACGTGCAGTACTGCGTGACCTGCCACAACACCGGCACCACCGACGCCAACAGCGGCAACGTGCTGGCCATGTCGACGATGACGCACAAGATCCATGCCGGCCGGCTGCTGAAGAGCAAGCTCGACGCCGGACTGGGCGGCGAACAGTACGTGATCTGGGGCTACCAGAACAGCAAGCACGACTACTCGCACGTCGGCTTCCCGCAGGATCTGCGCAACTGCACGGTCTGTCACGACGGCGCCAACCCGGCGACGCCGCAGGGCGGCAACTGGAGGTCGGCGCCCAGCAAGGAGGCCTGCCTGACCTGCCACGCCAGCAAGCCCGGCTCGGACTTCTACGACGGTCATGCCGAGTTCGCCGGTGCGCCGGATCCGACGCAACTGCCCAACAGCGCCTGCGCGGGCTGCCACACGGAAGGCAATGCGGTCGGCCCGGACCGTGTGCACTGGAACCAGAACGAGGAGCACGCGGCCAAGTACAGGATGACCATCGAGAGCGTGAGCTACGACGCCGCATCGCGCAAGGTGACGGTCAAGTATTTCCTGTCGGATCCGACCAACAACGACGCCAAGTACAAACTGGTCACGGGCGAATGCACCGGATCCGGCGCCAGCGTCAGCTGCTCGAACCAGACCCAGTTCGGCAACCTGCGCCTGTACGTCGCCTACCAGAACCTGGTCGACCAGGGCGCTGCCGTGACCGAGTTCACCGCCTACAACAACGGCGGCAGCGCAGCCAACGCCTATGCCTACAAAGGCGCCAACGATGGCTCGAACAACTACACGATCGAGATCCCACTGCCGGCCGATACGGCCAATGCCGTCGCGGCAGGCACGGCGCGGGTGGTGAGCATCGGCCAGGTCAAGGAGGCGCAGCTGGCCGTGAAGACAGCTACGGAGCCGCGGCCCGAAGTGACGCCGCGCACGTTGATCAACGTGGTGGTGCAGAACACCTTCATGGACTTCGCCATCAGCGGCGCGCTGAATCCGCGACGCCAGGTGGTCTCGAACGAGAAGTGCAACGTCTGCCACGGCGCGCTCGGCACCACCTCCGGCTCCAACACGCTGGCCGAGGCCTTCCACGGCGGCGCGCGCAACACCGTCGAATCCTGTGCGCTGTGCCACGACGCGCTGCGCTCGTCATCGACGGTGATGACCAGCGGCCTCGGCCTGCAGGAGTCGTACCACTTCAAGCGGATGATCCACGGCATCCACGGCACCACGCGGCGCAGCTTCCCGTTCACCCACGGCAACGTGGTGCAGGGACCGTTCGGCAAGGACGGCGTGCTGTCGGGCGGCGGCCTGTTCCTGAACGACCAGCGGGTGACGATCGGCGGCGTCTCGACGGTGGTGATCCCCGCCGGCACGCAGGTTGCCGCCGGCGAGACCTTCGAGACGATCGCCGAGATCATCGACCAGGCGGCGAGAAGCCTGGGCTACACCGGCGCGCCGATCGAGCCGGCGCTGAACTACGCGGCCGAGGTCGCCTACCCGGACCTCGGCGTGAACTGCAACCTGTGCCACGTCGACAACTCGTACAAGGTCGACCGCAGCCCGGTCGGCTCGGTGGTGTCGCTGCGTGCCACCGGCGCCAACCCGCTCGGCTACAGCGTGATTTCGCCGCAGGCGGCCACCTGCACCAGCTGCCACGACTCGGCATTCGCGATCGGCCACGTGACCTCGTTCGGCGGTTCGGCATTCGGCAACCGGACACTCGGGCAGGATCGTCTGGTGCGCGAGGTCTGCGCCGACTGCCATGCGCCGGGCCTGTTCAAGGGCGTGGACACCGTCCACGGCCTGAAGTAGCCGCCGGCGCGGCGCGGAAGGAGGGAGGGCCAGCACCGGCTCTCCTTTTCCGTTGCACCGGGTTCGAAGCAGGTGGGCACTGTCGGGGTCTTGTGGCGGAACGCGAAGGCGGGCGGGGGACGGCGGCACGGCGCCGGCCCGGCCGCGGTGGCGTTGTTGAAGTCTGCTCTGAGGGGATTCGAATGCGATTCAGGACCTTGTTGGCGCTCGTCGGCGTCGGTTTGACGGCGCTGACCGGAGCGGCGCACGCGTCGAAGGACGCCGAGGCATCGGCGCTGTGCCAGGCCTGCCACGAAGAGCACCAGATGCAGATGGCCGGGCACAAGCATTCGGTGAGCGCCGATCCGCGCACGCCATCGTGCGTCAGCTGCCACGGCGCCAGCGAGAAGCACGCCGGCGACCCGACCGAGGCGAAGCCGGACAAGCGCTTCAAGGGCAAGGACGCGCTGCTCGGCGACGACGCCAGCGCGGTATGCCTGGACTGCCACGAGAAGGACCACGGCCGCGCCCTGTGGGCGGGCAGCGCGCACCCGTCGGCCGATGTCGCCTGCAGCGCCTGCCACAGGTCGCACGTCGGCCAGGACAAGGCGCTCGCCAAGGCGACCCAGCCGGCGGTCTGCTACACCTGCCACCAGGCGCAGCGCACGCAGGTCAACCTGGCGTCGCGCCACCCGATCGCCGAAGGCAAGATGACCTGCTCGGATTGCCATGCGGTGCACGGTTCGGCAGGGCCTTCGCTGGCCAGGCGCGACAGCACCAACGACACCTGCTACACCTGCCACGCGGAGACGCGCGGCCCGTTCGTGCACCAGCACCAGCCGGTGACCGAGGACTGCGCCAGCTGCCACAACCCGCACGGCAGCTCGATCAGCGGCATGCTCAAGGCACGCGCGCCGATCCTCTGCCAGCAGTGCCACACCCCGCACGTGGCCGGCGGCGTCGGCGCGCTCGGCGGCCAGCCGGGCGTGTTCCCGCCGCCGGTGGCCGGCCAGTTCCAGTCGGAGGTCACGGCGACCTCGAGCGGCAAGAACGTCGTCAACATGTGGCAGGCGCGCAGCTGCCTGAACTGCCACACGCAGGTGCACGGCTCGAACAACCCGGCGTCCGGCGCGCTGCTCGGCAATCCGACGCCGCAGTACATGTTCCGCTAGAGGATGGGAGCGCAACGATGAAGACCCCTGTCCGCCGTCCGGCCCTGCGGCCGACCCTGGTCGCCTTCGCCGTGCTGGCCGCCTTCGGCCAGGCGCATGGGCAGAGCGCCGAATCGAAGCCGGCCGAGGCCGCCGCCGAGCAGACCACCAGGTCGCTGCAGGCCTCCGTCACCGTCGGCGGCGCCTGGGCGAGCGGCGACAGCGCCGATCGCGCCTTCTTCGGCCAGTACAACGGACTGCGCGACCAGAGCGCCTATGGCCTGCTCGACTTCGACTACCGGCGCAGCGATTCCGCCGACGGCAGCTCGTCGGGCCTCGCCGGCACCAACCTCGGCCTGCAGACGCGCGAGCTGCTGCTGTACTGGGGCAGGCAGGGCGACTGGCGGTTCAGCGCCGATTACGGCGAACTGGTCCGCCGCGAGCCCTACACGGTGAACACCGGCCTTGCCGGCGCCGGCTCGACCACGCCGCAGGTCTCGTACCTGACCGGTGGTGCCGGCAGCGGATCGGACTTCGAGCCGCAGACCAAGCGGCGGGGCGTCGGCCTCGGCTTCGCCAAGTGGTTCGGGTCGGGGCTGCAGTTCTCGGCCAACCTGAAGAGCGAGAACAAGGAAGGCTCGCGGATCTTCGGCATCGGCATGAACTGCCCGTCGACGGTGGCGGTGAGCTGCGGCCCGACCACCACCGCCAACACCGGCTCGGCGGTGCTGCTGCTTCCCGAGCCGATCGACTCGAACCACAGCCAGGCCGAGCTGCGGCTGAACTACGCCGGCGAGCGGCTGCGGCTGAGCGGCGGCTACTACGGTTCGTTCTACAGCAACTCGAACGGCACGCTGACGCCCGGCATCCCCGGCAGCCTGAACAACCCGCTCGGCTCGCCGCTGCCGCTGTCCAACGGGCTGGCGGCGATCCTCGCCAACCCGGTCGCGCTGCCGCCGGACAACCATGCGCAGACGCTCGATCTCACCGGCAACTACACTTTCGCGCCGTCGACCCGGGGCAACTTCAAGCTGGCCTACTCGCAGGCGCGGCAGGACCAGGATTTCGCCGGCACCGGGCTGGCCGGCGCACCGGCCGGCGTGACCAACCTCGACGGCGAGGTGAACACGACGCTGGCGCAGGTCGGCCTGGTGTCGCGGCCGATCGCCAGGCTGACGCTGCTCGCCGAGGGGCGCTACGAGGACCGCAACGACAAGACGCCGATCGCGCTGTACAACACCGAAGGCGCAGCGACCTGGACCAACCGCGACTATTCGCTGCAGCGCACCCGCGGCAAGCTGCAGGCGACCTACCAGTTCGCCGGCGCCTATCTGGGCACGGTCGGCGTCGACTACGAGTCGATCGAACGCGCCGACTTCACGCCGACCAGCGCCGCGCTCGGCGTCAGCGCGCTGCGCCAGGACACCGACGAGACGACCTGGCGGATCCAGCTGCGGCGCCGGCTGACCGAATCGTTCAGCGGCGAGATCCGCTTCTCGAGCAGCGACCGTGACGGATCGAACTGGCTGCGGCCGACGGCGGGCGGCGGCGTGACCGAGGTCGCCGATGCCTCGACCTTCCCGAGCACCGCCATCTTCTCGCCGACGCTCGCCGATCGACGGCGCGACCAGCTGAAGGTGCAGGCGAACTGGCAGCCGACCGACGCACTGATGCTGGTGGTGAGCGCGGCAGGCGGCAAGGACGACTACTCGATGCCGAGCGACTACGCGCTGCGCGACAGCAAGGTGAGGCTGTTCACCGTCGACGCCACCTACGCGCTGTCCGACGCCTGGAACGTCAACGGCTTCGCCTCGCACGGCACGCAGCAGCTGAACCAGGCGCGGCCGGCCGGCGCGATCCTCGCCTTCGACAACACCAATACGACGTTCGGTGTCGGCGCCACCGGCAGGCTCAGCGAGGCGATCGAAGTGGGCGGCTCGCTCGCCTACGTCAGCGACAACAACGAGTACGCGCAGACGCTCGATCCGCTGGCCAATCCGTCGAGCGGCGCGCTGCTGGCGGCCACCGGCGGGCTGCCGGACATCAAGTTCCAGCAGACCGAGCTGCGCCTCTATGGCCGTTACGCGCTGGCCAGCAACCAGGCGCTGCGGCTCGACGCCATCTACCAGCAGACCAAGTACGACGACTGGGCCTACGAGTACGGCGGCGTGCCGTTCACCTACGGCGACAACACGACGGTCGGCCTCGACCAGAACCAGAGCGTGGTCTACATCGGCGTCAGCTACATCTACTCCTGGCGCTGAGCGGCCGGCTGCGGCGGGTTGCAGGGCCCGCCTATGCCGACTTTCCCTTCCTGATGCTCGAAGCCGTCGACCTCGAATGCACCCGCGGCGAACGCCTGCTGTTCGCCGGGCTGGCGTTCACGGTGCAGGCCGGCCACTGCCTGCACGTGGCCGGGGAGAACGGCGCCGGCAAGACCAGCCTGCTGCGTATCCTGTGCGGCCTGCTCGCGCCCAGCCACGGCGAGGTGCGCTGGGGTGGCGCCGACATCCGCCGGCTGCGCGAGGACTACTGGCAGACGCTCGCCTACGTCGGCCACCTGAACGGCGTCAAGGACGAGCTGACAGCGCTGGAGAACGTCCGCTTCGCGGCGGCGCTGGCCGGCCACCCCGCCGGCGAGGACGTGGCCCGCCATGCGCTCGGCGCGGTGGGGCTGGCCGGTTTCGAGACCTCGCAGGCGCGCGCTCTGTCGCAGGGCCAGCGTCGCCGGATTGCCCTGGCGCGGCTGTTCCTGGCACGCGAGGCGCGGCTGTGGATCCTCGACGAGCCGTTCACCGCGCTCGACGTGCGCGGGGTGGCGGCGCTGTCGACGCTGATCGGCGAGCAACTGGAGCGCGGCGGCATCGTCGTGCTGACGACTCACCAGGAGGTGCCGCTGCCGGGCCGGGTGCGCCGGCTCGAACTGCACGCGGCGGCGGTGCACTGATGAGCGCCGCACGGTCGCTGCGAAGGCGTTCGCCTCCCCCGGGCAGGGCCACCGGCCGGGCGACGGAGTCGCGTTGACGAAGACCTTCGCCGCCGTCGTCCGCCGCGACCTGCTGCTGGCCGCGCGGCAGCGCGCCGACGTCGCCAACACGCTGCTGTTCTTCCTCGTGGTGGTGACGATGGTGCCGCTGGGCGTCGGCCCGGAGATCAACACCCTGCGCACGATCGCCCCGGGTGTGGTCTGGGTGGCGGCGCTGCTGGCGGCGATCCTGTCGCTGAACCGCCTCTTCGCGGCGGACTTCGCCGACGGCACGCTCGAGCAGATGGTGCTGTCGGGCGAACCGCTGCCGGTGGTCGTGCTGGCCAAGGCGCTGGCGCACTGGCTGACCACCGGGCTGCCGATCACCCTGATGGCGGTGCTGCTCGGCGTGATGTTCGACCTGCCGCGCGACGCGATCGGCGTGCTGGTCGCCTCGCTGCTGCTGGGCACGCCGGCGCTGTCGCTGATCGGCGCGGTGGGCGCGGCGCTGACCCTTGGCCTGCGCGGCGGCGGGGTGCTGATCACGCTGCTGGTGCTGCCGCTGTACGTGCCGGTGCTGATCTTCGGTGCCGGCGCGGTGGAGGCGGTGGCCGGCGGCCTGGCGCCGCGCGGCCAGTTGCTGCTGCTCGGCGCGCTGTCGATCGGCGCGACCGTGCTGGCGCCGTGGGCAATCGCCGCGGCGCTGCGGATATCTTTGGAATAATCCCGGTCTGACGGTCATCTGCCGGGCGGCCAGGCCGTTCGCCAGCGGGTTTTCCCGGCCCCCCTTCCTTGCGGCAGCGCAAATCCTGCCCGACATTCGTTCATACACTGCCGCCGGTCATGTCCTCGGTCACCACCAGTCCCGGGTTCGGCCTGTTCCGCTACGCGGCGCCGAACGTCTTCTATCCGATCGCCGGCAAGATGGTGCCGCTGTTCGCCGTGCTGGCGGCGCTGCTGGCGGTGGCCGGCCTCTACGTCGGCTTCTTCATGGCGCCGACCGACGCCCAGCAGGGCGATTCGTACCGGATCATCTACATCCACGTACCGTCGGCCTGGATGGCGATGTTCCTGTACGTGGTGATGGCCTTCTGGGCCGGCGTCGGCCTGGTGTTCAACACCCGCCTGTCGTCGATGATGGCGCAGGCGATCGCGCCCACCGGCGCGCTGATGGCCTTCATCTCGCTGTGGACCGGCGCCCTGTGGGGCAGGCCGACCTGGGGCACCTACTGGGCATGGGACGCGCGGCTGACCTCGACGCTGATCCTGCTGTTCCTCTACCTGGGTTTCATCGCCCTGCAGGCGGCGATCGACGATCCGCGGCGGGCCGACAAGGCCGGCGCGGTGCTGGCGCTGGTCGGCGTGGTCAACGTGCCGATCATCTATTTTTCGGTCAAGTGGTGGAACACCCTGCACCAGGGGGCATCGGTGAAGCCGGGCTCCTCGTCGATGGCGGACGTCATGCTGACCGGCATGCTGCTGATGGTGTTCGCCTTCTGGATGTACGCGATCGCGGCGGTGCTGGTGCGGCTGCGGACGATCATCCTGGAACGCGAGCGGCGGGCGCAGTGGGTGCACGATGCGCGCGAGCGCGGCACGCTTTGAGTCCTTGAGGTAAGCGCGATGCAGTGGCAATCGTTGGACAGCTTCCTGTCGATGGGAGGCTACGGCTTCTATGTCTGGGGATCGTATGTGGTGTGCGCGGTGCTGATCATGGCGGAGATCTGGGCGCTGCGTCACCGACGGCGTACCGCGGTCGGTGAACTGAAGCGCGCGCGGCCCGCGGCCGGGAGGTCGGCATGAAACCGCGGACCAAACGGCTGGTGCTGATCGTCGGCGGTCTGGCGGCGCTCGGCGTGGCCTCGGCGCTGATCCTGTCGGCCTTCCAGGAGAACCTGGTGTTCTTCTTCTCGCCGTCTGACGTGGTGGCGCAGAAGGCGCCGCGCGACCGCGCCTTCCGCGTCGGCGGCGTGGTCGAGGAGGGCAGCGTCAAGCGCGAGGGCGTGCTGGTGAGCTTCAAGGTCACCGACACCGCGCAGACGATCCCGGTCGTCTACCGGGGCATCCTTCCCGACCTGTTCCGCGAGGGCAAGGGCGTGGTGGCGCAGGGCAAGCTCGGCGCCGACGGCGTGTTCCGCGCCAGCGAGGTGCTGGCCAAGCACGACGAGAACTACATGCCTCCCGAGGCTTCGCACGCTGTCGAGCAGGCGCAGAAGGCCGGCAAGACGCTGCAGCTGCCGGCGGGCAGCAAGTAGTTGACGCGCGACCGTTGAGCCGTTCTCCGCCGTCCGGCGGCGCTCGGCGAGCGGATCGCGGCCGACAGATCACGAACACGGACGACGACCCATGATTCCCGAACTCGGTCACTTCGCGCTGATCCTGGCCCTGCTGCTGGCGCTGGCGCAGGGCACCTTGCCGATCATCGGTGCGCACAGGGGCGTGGCCGAATGGATGGCGCTGGCCCGCCCGGCAGCGCAGGCGCAGTTCGCCTTCGTGCTGTTCGCCTGGTGCTGTCTGGTGGCCTCCTTCGTCGCCGACGACTTCTCGGTGATCAACGTGGCGCAGAACGGCAACACGCTGCTGCCGCTGCAGTACAAGATCGCCGCCTCCTGGGGCTCGCACGAAGGCTCGCTGCTGCTGTGGGTGCTGATGCTGTCGGGCTGGGGCGTGGCGGTGGCGGCGTTCTCGCGCCACCTGCCGCAGGAAATGGTGGCGCGGGTGCTCGGCGTGATGGGCATGGTGGCGGTCGGCTTCATCCTGTTCATGCTGGTCACCTCCGACCCGTTCGACCGCATGTTCCCGCCGGCTGCCGAGGGCCGCGACCTGAACCCGCTGCTGCAGGACCCGGGCATGGTGTTCCACCCGCCGCTGCTTTACATGGGCTACGTCGGCTTCTCGGTCGCCTACGCCTTTGCCGTTGCCGCGCTGCTCGGCGGCAGGATGGACGCCGCCTGGGCCCGCTGGTCGCGGCCCTGGACCACGGTGGCGTGGTGCTTCCTGACGCTCGGCATCATGCTCGGCTCGTGGTGGGCCTACTACGAACTCGGCTGGGGCGGCTGGTGGTTCTGGGACCCGGTGGAGAACGCATCGTTCATGCCCTGGCTGGTCGGGACCGCCCTGATCCACTCGCTGGCGGTGACCGAGAAGCGCGGCACCTTCAAGGCCTGGACCGTGCTGCTGGCGATCTTTGCCTTCTCGCTGTCGCTGCTCGGCACCTTCCTCGTGCGTTCCGGCGTGCTGACCTCGGTGCACGCCTTCGCCACCGACCCGGCGCGCGGCGTGTTCATCCTCGCCTTCCTGGTGGTGGTGATCGGCGCCTCGCTGGCGCTGTTCGCCTGGCGGGCACCGCGGGTCGGGCTGGGCGGCAGCTTCGATGCCGTCTCGCGCGAATCGATGCTGCTGGGCAACAACGTGCTGCTGGCGGTGGCCTGCGGCACGGTGCTGCTCGGCACGCTGTACCCGCTGTTCCTCGATGCCCTCGGGCTGGGCAAGATCTCCGTCGGCCCGCCCTACTTCGACCGGGTGTTCGTGCCGGTGATGGCGCCGCTGGTGTTCCTGATGGGCGTCGGTCCGATCGCCCGCTGGAAGAAGGCGGCGCTGCCCGACCTGTGGGCGCGGCTGAAGTGGGCGCTGATGATCTCGCTGGTGCTCGGCTTGCTGCTGCCGTTCGTCGGCAACATCGAGGACGGCATCCCGTGGTCGCCGATGGCGGCGTTCGGCTACTGGATGGCGGCCTGGGTCGTCCTCGCCTCGATCGAGCAGATCCGCAACCAGATCCGCCATGCGCCGGGCAGCCTGCCGGCGCGCCTGGCGGCGCAGCCGCGCGGGTGGTGGGGCATGACGCTCGCCCATCTGGGCGTGGCGGTGTTCATCATCGGCGTCACCTCGGTCAGGGGCTACGAGGTCGAGCGCGACGTCAAGATGGCGCCGGGCGACACCGTCAGCGTGCACGGCTACACCTTCCGCTTCGAGGGCGTCGGCGAACGGCGCGGCCCCAACTTCAACGCCGCGCGCGGCACCGTGGCGCTGCTGAAGAACGGCAAGCAGATCGACACGCTGCACCCCGAGAAGCGCGTCTACTTCGCCCAGTCGCAGATGCCGATGACCGAGGCGTCGATCCGCACCGGCATCACCGGCGACGTCTACGTCTCGCTCGGCGAGCCGGTCGAGCCGGCGGGAAGCTGGACCGTGCGCGTGTACTACAAGCCGTTCGTCACCTGGATCTGGGGCGGCTGCGTGCTGATGGCCCTCGGCGGCTTCCTGGCCGCCTCGGACCGTCGTTACCGCGCGCTGGCGATCCGGCAGCAGGCGGTGGCCACCGGCCGGCGCCAGCCGGCGGCGGCATGACGACGTCCGCCCGCTGAGGCAAGCCGATGAAGCGCGTTGTCTTCTTCCTCGTTCCGCTGGCCGCTTTCCTGGTGCTGGCGGCGTTCCTGCTGCGCGGCCTGTGGCTGAACCCGCGCGAAGTGCCGTCGCCGCTGATCGGCAAGCCGGCGCCGGTGTTCGAGAAGGCGAAGCTCGCCTCTCCGAACGAGATGTTCTCCAGCAAGGACATGGCCGGACAGGTGTGGATCCTGAACGTCTGGGCCTCGTGGTGCACGCCCTGCCGCGTCGAGCACCCGCTGATCAACGAGCTGGCGGCGAAGCGACTGGTGCCGATCATCGGCATGAACTACAAGGACACGCCGGAGGCTGGCCGCAAGTGGCTGGCCGAGCTGGGCGACCCGTACACCACCACCTTCATCGACTACGACGGCAAGCTCGGCATCGACTTCGGCGTCTACGGCGTGCCGGAGACCTTCGTGATCGACAAGCAGGGGATCATTCGCTACAAGCACATCGGCCCGGTCACGCCGGAGGCGATGGCGAAGAAGATCGTGCCGCTGGTGCAGGAGCTGCAGAAGTCATGAGAAATCTCCTGATCGCCGGCGTTCTGGCGCTGGCCGTGCTGAGCGGCCCGGCAGCCGGCGACGAGGCGGTGCCGACGCTGAACGACCCGGTCGTGGCCAAGCGCGAGGTCGAACTGGCCAAGCAGCTGCGCTGTCTGGTCTGCCAGAACGAGACCATCGCCGATTCGCGGGCGGGACTGGCGGTCGACCTGCGCAACAAGCTGCGCGAGCAGATGGCCGCCGGCAAGACCGATGCCGAGATCATCGCCTTCATGACCGAGCGCTACGGCGACTTCGTGCTGTACCGGCCGCCGCTGAAGGCGACCACCGTGCTGCTGTGGGCGGGGCCGTTCCTGCTGCTGGCGCTCGGTCTGGCGATCGGCTGGCGCGTCGTGCGCGCGCGCGCCCGGGCGGTCCGCCCCGAGCCGCTGTCGGCCGCCGACCGCGAGCGCGCCGAGCGCTTGCTGCGCGGCGAGGGGGACGCAACATGACTGCGTTCGTCGTCGCCGCGTTGATCATGGTGGCGATCGGCCTGGCCTGGCTGCTGCCGCCGCTGCTGCGCGGCGGCAGCCGCGCGAAGATCGATCGCACGGCGGTCAATCTCGGCATCCTCAAGGACCAGCTGGCCGAACTGGAGGCCGAGCATGCGCGCGGCAGCCTTGCCGACGAGCAATACGCCGCCACCAAGGCCGACCTGCAGCGTCGCGTGCTGGAGGAAACCCAGGCCGGACCCGAAGCGGCCGAAGCGCCGCGGCGGGCGAGCCAGCTCGGCAAGCTGACGGCGGCGATCGTCGTGGTGGCGGTTCCGGTCGTCTCGGCGCTGATGTACGTGCGTTTCGGCGACCTGTCGGCGTTCAACCCGTTGGCGCGGCAGGGTGCCGACGCGGCGCACCAGTTCAGCCAGGACGAACTGAACAAGATGGTCGAGCGGCTCGCCGACCGGCTGAAGAGCGAACCGGACAACGCCAATGGCTGGTCGACGCTGGCACGCACCTACTACTCGATGGGCCGCTTCGCCGACGCTGCCGCGGCGTTCGAGAAGCTGGTCGAGCTGGTCCCCGACGAGGCGTCGCTGTGGGCCGACTACGCCGACGCCCTGGCGATGGCGCAGGGACGCCGCATCGCCGGCAAGCCGATGGAACTGATCGATCGGGCGCTGAAGATCGATCCGCTGCAGTGGAAGGCGCTGGCGATGGCCGGCACCGAGGCGTTCGACCGCCAGGACTACAAGGGCGCGGCCGCGCTGTGGGAGAAGCTGCACGCCTCGCTGCCGGCCGACGCGCCGATGAAGCAGCAGCTTGCCGGCAGCATCAGCGAGGCACGTTCGCGCGCCGGCATGCCGCCGATGGCAGAGGCTGCGGCGCCGCCGGCAGCGCCTGCCGCGCCTGCCGCCTCGGCGGGCGACGGCCAGCCGGCGGTCGGTGCGGTGGCGACGGCCGCCGGGGCGGGCGTCGGCGGCACGGTCACGCTGAGCGCCGACCTGCGCGCCAAGGTCGCGCCGGAGGACAGCGTGATCATCTTCGCCCGCCCGGCGGAGGGATCGCGCATGCCGCTGGCGCTGCTGCGCGTGCAGGCGAAGGACCTGCCGAAGAAGTTCTCGCTCGACGACTCGATGGCGATGTCGCCCGAGTTCAGGCTGTCGAAGTTCGGCGAGGTGATCGTCGGCGCGCGGGTATCGAAGTCAGGCAGCCCGATGCCGCAGAAGGGCGACCTCGAGGGACTTTCCAAGCCGGTGAAGCTCGGCCGCGCAGACGTGGCGATCACCATCGACACCGAGCTGCGCTGAACCGCCGCCGCAACGGCGCGCGGCCCCGTATGTAACGGATAGCGTCACTCCGCACCTACCTCGAAGGGGGTAGGTGGAGTCCGAGTTGACTGCGATCAAGCGCAGCCCCGTTCTCCCCTCGAAACTTCAGCCATGTTGCGCCGTCGGGCCCCGGCGGCGCCCGGCATTCTCGAGAAGACGAACGAGGGGAGTCTCACGATGCTGCGTGTTTCAGATCTGATCCTGCACGCGTCCGCTGCGCTGGCGGCGGCTGTCTTCATCAGCATGGCAGCGGCACCCGCCGCAGCCCAGGCACCGGCGCCGGCGAAGAAGGCGCCGGCAGCGGCGAAGTTCGACCCGACCGCCTGCCTCGGCTGCCACGCGCCGATCAAGGAGTTCCACGACGAAGGCAAACACAAGGGCGTGGCCTGCACCAGCTGTCACCAGGGGCTGGACAAGCACCTGGGCGACGCGAGCGCCCGTCCGAAGACGGTCACCGACCCGGCGGCCTGCGGCGCCTGCCACAAGCTGCAGTTCGATTCGATGTACACGATGAACTGGGAGAAAACCGCGCGCAAGGAGAAGTCGCTGGCCACGGGCCCGTCGCCCAACCCGGCCTTCGACAAGCTGATGATGCCGCACGGCTTCACCAAGGAGCACAACGAGCCGCGCTCGCACGCCTTCGCGCTTTATGACCAGGTGGTGGTCGACCGCGCCTTCGGCGGCCGCTTCCAGAACAAGGAGGGCTGGCAGTTCCTGACCCAGCCGGGCGGCAACTTCAGGATCTGGAACTACCTCGAAGACCAGTTCCCGGGCGAGGACCACAAGGCGTTCAAGCCGGGCACGGCGGCGGCCGCCAACCCGGTGTGCATGTCGTGCAAGACGCAGGACCACATCCTCGACTGGGCCTACCTGGGCGATCCGGTACCGGGCGCCAAGTGGAGCCGCACCTCGAAGGTCACCGAGTTCGTCAAGGACGTCAATCATTCGCTGAACTGCTTCTTCTGCCACGACCCGCACTCGGCCAAGCCGCGGGTGGTGCGCGACGGCCTGATCCAGGCGCTGACGAGGCCGGAGAAGGACACGCTGTGGCACCGCGACGCGCGGGCCGCCAAGATCGACGTCAAGGACCTCGGCGTGCGCGGGTTCACCCGCAAGATCGCCACGCTGTCGCGCTACGACATGAACCTGCAGTGCGGCCAGTGCCACGTCGAGTACAACTGCAACCCGGGCACCGATCCCACGACCGGCAAGCCGATCGGCATGGCCGACGGGCGCACCAACCACTTCCCGTTCAAGCCGGTCGACGAGATCGGCAAGCACTACACCGACCTGAAGTTCGGCGACTTCAAGCACGGCATCACCGGCGCACTGCTGTGGAAAGGCCAGCACCCGGACGTCGAGGTGTTCTACAACTCGAAGCACCAGAAGGCCGGCGTCGAATGCTCGTCGTGCCACATGCCGAAGGTGAAGGACAAGAAGACCGGCAAGACCTACACCTCGCACTGGCAGACCAGCCCGAAGCACTACATCCAGGAGACCTGCCTGACCTGCCACGGCGACTGGACCAAGCAGCAGGCGACCTACGCGATCGACTCGCTGAAGAACCGCTTCGAGGGCAAGAAGCGCAAGGCGGAGTTCTGGCTGGCGCGCATGATCGACAAGTTCGAGGAGGCGAAGAACCTCGGTGTCGACGAGGCGGTGCTCAACCAGGCGCGCGCCAAGCACTTCGATGCGCACATCAACTGGGAATGGTGGACGGCCGCCAACGGCGCCGGTTTCCACAACCCCGAGCAGGCCGCCGCGTCGCTGAACAAGTCGATGGCCTTCTCGCAGGAAGGCATCAAGATCCTCGACGACGCGATGGCGGCCAGGCGCAAGGCCGGCACGGTTGCCGCCGCCCCGGCAGCGCCGCCCGCCGAGAAGAAGTAGCCGGCGACAGGGCGCGGGCGCGGCGGCAGGGACGGCTCGATGACGGCGTTCGCCGTCGCCGCGACGGTGCTGGCCCTGCTGGCCGTCGGCGCGCTCCTGCTCGGGCCGCGCCTGGTGCGGCAGCCGGCCGACGGCGTGTCGCAGGCGCGCAGCAATGCGGCGGTGCTGCGCCAGCAACTGGCGGAGCTCGAAGGCGAGCGGCTGCTCGGCCTGCTCGACGAGGCGGAGTTCAGGCGGCTGCGCGACGAACTGCAGCAGCGCCTGCTTGCCGAGGCGGCACAGGCTGCCGGCGTATCGCCGGGCAGCGCGCGGCCGCGGCGTGCGCTGCTCGTCTACGCGGCTGCCCTGCCGCTGGCGGCGGCTGCGCTGTACCTGCAGTTTGGCCATCCGCGGCTGATCGGGCTGGCGCCTGGCGCCGCCCCTGCGGCGTCCGCGCCGGCAAACGGCGAACAAGTCGACGGCACGCTGGTGCAACTCGAGGCGCACGTGGCGGCGTCGCCCGGCGACGCACGCGCCTGGGTGATGCTGGCCCGGCTGCGCATGCAGCGCGACCAGTTCGCGCCGGCAGCAGTGGCCTACGAGCGCGCGCTCGAGGCATCCGCCAAGGTGGCGCGCGATCCGCTGATCTGGTGCGAGTACGCCGACGCCGCGGGCATGACGCAGGGCGGCCGGCTTGCCGGCAGGCCGCGCGAGCTGATCGACCGCGCGCTGGCGCTGGATGCCACGCACCCGCGGGCGCTCGAGATGGCCGGCAGCGCCGCCTACGAGGCCGGCGACTTTCACGGCGCGGCGCGCTACTGGCGGCAACTGCTGACGCAGCTTTCCGCCGATTCGAGCGAGCACGCCGAGCTTGCCGCCGCGGTGGCGCGCGCCGAGCAGCGCGCCAGGTTCACGCTTCCGGCGTCCTGACCGCCTGCGGCCGCACCTGTTCCGGCGCTTTTCGCCACGGCCTGGCAGCGCCCGGCCCGCGCCTGCCGCAGCCGGACCTGCGGCCGACCCGGCTGTGCGAATCTACGGGCTGACGCAGGCGTTCGCCTGCGCGCGCTACGGAGAGGAAGATGACGCGCCTTGATGCCGACGTGGTGATTGTCGGCGCGGGACTGTCCGGGCTGACGACCGCGTTCCGGCTGGCCCGGCAGGGACTGCGGCTGCGGGTCGTCGAGGCCGCGCAGCGGCCGGGCGGCGTGATCGGCTCGGTACGGCGCGACGGCGCCCTGTACGAGCGTGGGCCGAACAGCGGCCTGGACACCACGCCGCTGGTCAACGAACTGCTCGCCGCCGCAGGCATTGCCGACCGGCGGATCGACGCCGAGGCGGCAGCAGCGAGGCGCTACATCCTGCGCAACGGCCGGCTCTTGGCGCTGCCGACCTCGCCGCCGGCTTTCTTCGGCACACGGCTGTTCTCCTGGAAGGCCAAGCTGGCGCTGCTGCGCGAGCCCTTCGTCTGGCCGGCGGCCGCCGACGCCGAGGAGACGGTGGCGGCCTTCGTCCGCCGCCGGCTCGGCGCCGAGTTCCTCGACTACGCGATCGAGCCTTTTGTCGCCGGCATCTACGCCGGCGACCCGGAGAAGCTGTCGGTGCCGGCCGCCTTCCCGCGGCTCATTGCGCTCGAGCAGAAGTACGGCAGCCTGATCCGCGGCCAGATCATCGGTGCGCGCGAGCGAAGGAAGAGCGCCGAGAAGGCGAAGAACGCGGCGGTCAGCTTCTCGTTTCGCGACGGCATGCAGACATTGACCGACGCACTGGCGCGCGGGCTGAACATCGATCATGGCGTGCGCGTTGCCGGCCTGCGTCGCGAGGCGGACGGCACCTTGGTCGCCGAATGCGAGCGCGCCGACGGGCGCTTCGAACTGCGCGCCCGCGCGGTCGTGCTGGCCGTGCCGGCGTACGAGGCGGCGCCGATCATCGCGCGGCTTGCACCGGATGCCGCGGCAGCGCTCGGCGAGATCACCTACCCGCCGGTGGCCACCGTGGCCAGCTGCTATCGGCGCGCCGACGTCGCTCATCCGCTCGATGGCTTCGGCTTTCTCGCGCCGCGCCGGGAGTCGCCGCCGATCCTCGGCTGCCTCTTCTCCAGCTCGATGTTCGCCGGCCGCAGCGAAGGCCCGACGGTGCTGCTCACCACCTTCATCGGCGGCGCGCGCAGCGCACCGCTGGCGCAGCAGCCGGAGGACGAACTGGCGGCGAACGTGAGCGGCGCGCTGCAAACCTATCTCGGCGCGCGCCGGCCGCTGTGGCAGGTGGCGACGCGCTGGCCGCAGGCGATCCCGCAGTACACCGTCGGTCACCTGCGGCGCATCGCGGCGGTCGAACGCGCCGAGGCGGCGGTGCCCGGTCTGCGCTTCTGCGCCAACTGGCGCGGCGGCGTGTCGGTGGCCGACTGCATCAAGTCGGCGCACGAGAGCGTCGAGGCCGTCCAGCGGTTCCTTCGGCAGCAGGCCGCTGGCGCGGCTTGACGGCCGTCAACGACACCCGGCACGACAATGCGCGACAGTCTCGTGCAGCGGCTTCGGCAGACGGCGAAGGGACCGGCAATGCGGCGATGCGTAGCGATGCAACTGTGCCAGAGCGCGGCCGCGCTGGTGGCGCTCGCCGCGGCGGCCGCCGCGGCGCAGACCTCGGCGCAGACCGCGGCGATCAGGGACGAGGTCTGCCTGAGCTGCCACGAGGTGCCGAGCGCCCGGTTTCACAGCCAGCCGTCGCACAAGAAGCTCGCCTGCGCCAATTGCCACGTCGGCGGTGCCGAGCACGTCGCCGACACCCGCGCGCGGCCGAAGCTCGGCGGCGATCCGGTGCTGTGCGCCAGTTGCCACGAGTCGAGGAAGAAGCACGGCAGCGCCGGCTAGCCGCGGTCAGCCATCTCGCATCGATCGCCGGTACTGGACCGCTTCGGCGATGTGCGCGGCGGTCGGTTCGTCGGCGTCGTCCAGGTCGGCGATGCTGCGCGCCACCCGCAGCACCCGGTGGAAGGCGCGCGCCGACCAGCCGAGGCGGCTGCTCGCCGCGAGCAGCAACTGCCTGGCCGCCGCCTGCGGCCGGCACAGGCGGTCGACATCGGCGCCGGTCAGCATGGCGTTGGCGCAGCCCTGGCGGCGCCATGCACGCTCGTTCGCACGCAGCACCCGCCGCGCCACCTGCGCTGACGACTCGCCGGCGGTTGCATCGAGCAGCTCGCGGTCGGACAGCGAAGGCACTTCGACGCGCAGGTCGATGCGATCGAGCAGCGGCCCGCTGATGCGCTCCCGGTAGCGGCCGACGAGCGCCGGCGAGCAGCGGCAGGTGCGCGCCGGCTGGCCCAGGTAGCCGCACGGGCAGGGGTTCATCGCCGCGACCAGCTGGAAGCGCGCCGGGAAGTCGACCTGCCGTGCGGCGCGCGAGATGGTGACCCGGCCGGTCTCGAGCGGCTCGCGCAGCACTTCGAGCACCCGGCGGTCGAACTCGGGAAGCTCGTCGAGGAACAGCACGCCGCAGTGGGCCAGCGAGATCTCGCCCGGCCTGGGCACGCTGCCGCCGCCGACCAGCGCGGCGCTGCTGGCGGTATGGTGGGGTGCGCGGAAGACGCGCGTCGCCCAGCGTTGCGGTTCGAACTGCCCGGCGAGCGACAGCACGGCGGCCGACTCGAGCGCCTCCCACGCGCTCATCGGCGGCAGGATGCCCGGCAGCCGCATCGCCAGCATCGACTTGCCGGTGCCGGGCGGACCGACCATCAGCAGGCTGTGGCCGCCCGCCGCGGCGATCTCGAGCGCCCGCCTGGCCGCCTGCTGGCCCCTGACGTCGGCCAGATCCGGATAGGCGGGCGGCTCGCCGATCCCGGCCGGCCGGTGCCTGTCCAGCCGGCCGGCCGCGTCATCGCCATCGGCGGCCAGATGGGCGACGACCTGCAGCAGGTCGTGTGCAGCGAAGATCGGCACTTCGCCGACCCGCGCCGCCTCGTCGGCGCTCTGCCGTGGCAGGATGAAGCCGCGCTGCCCCGCCGGTGCGGCGCTGCGCGACACGGCGTAAGCCATTGCCAGTGCGCCGCGCACCGGGCGCAGTTCGCCGGTCAGCGACAGCTCGCCGGCAAACTCGTAGCGGTCGAGCGCGCGCGCGTCGATCTGTCCGCTCGCCGCGAGTATGCCCAGCGCGATCGGCAGGTCGAAGCGGCCCGACTCCTTCGGCAGCTCTGCCGGTGCCAGGTTGACGGTGATGCGCCGCGAAGGGAACTCGAAGCGGCAGTTCTGCAGGGCCGCACGGACCCGCTCGCGCGCCTCCTTGACTTCGGTGTCGGGCAGGCCGACCAGCGTGAACGACGGCAGCCCGTTGGCCAGATGGACCTCGACCGTCACCGGCGGGGCGATCATCCCGGCGAGACCTCGGCTGCGCACCACTGCCAGTGTCATCCGGACCCGCTCCTCTGTTGCGCACCTCTGCTGCGAGCGTAGTGGCGGGGGCGGCCGCCGCCGTCGTCCGCGGCGGCGAAGATCGGACGGCCGCGCTGCCGATTCGTCCCTTGCGCCGGGCGGTGCCGCCGCCTGCCGATCGCCGCGCACAAGCAGCGCTTCGTTTGCGACAATCGGCGCCTGTCCTGCGGTGAGGCGTGCACCCTCGTGTGGTTTGCCCTGCTGATCGTCCTGCTCGCCACGCTGGTGGCGGTGCTGCTCTGGCGCAGTAACCAGGCCCGCTCGCGCCTGGAGCGCCAGCGCGAGGAGCGCCGCGCCCGTACCGACCAGATGCTGGCGCGCGTGCTGCTCGGCGAGGAGCGGGCGGAGCGGCACACGATCGGCGGCGGGCCGGTGACCGAAGTGCTGCAGCCGCCGGCGCCGCCCAGCGGGTCGACGACACGGGCTGGCGCCGTCACTCAGCAGCCGGTCGATGTCGATATCCTGCTCGAGGGCGAGCCGACCTCGGTCGCCGAGCGGGCGCGCCAGCAGCTCGGACGGCCGACGACGCTTTCCGGCGTCGGCGCAGAGTCGACGGCGGCTCGCGCCGAGGGCCAGTCGGGCGCTGCACCGCTGTCGCTGCTCGAAGGGCGGATCGAAGTGCCGCTGGACGCCCTGGTGGTGGCCTGGTTCTCGGCGCGCGGCTACCGGATGAAGCCGGCGCCGGAGTCGGCGCAGCCGATCCGCCTGCTGATGACCCATTGCGACGACAGCGACCGCAGCTACGCCTTCTTCTTCGACCGCGGCCGGCTGCACGCGCAACGTGCTGCCGAACTGCTGCAAAAGGCGCGCTCGCACGGCGTCAAGCGGCTGCTGGTCGCGGCCGAGCATGGCGCCGATGCCAGCGTCGACTCGGCGCGGCTGCGCGACGTTCTGGTGCTCGACTGGATCTCGCTCGACCGCGAGATAAGGAAGCTCGACTTCGGCATCGCCGCCAAGCTGATCGCCATCGCGCGCACCAGGCGCGGCGTGCTCGGGCTGGCCTGAGAACCGCCGCCGCCGGGCGGCCCCGCCGCCCGGTTTCGGCCATCCGGCCGATCGTGGGCGCAGTCGCGCCGGAACAATAATCGATTGGCCGCGGCGCGGACGGTATCCGGGAGTCGCGGCGGCAGTCGATGGCCGAGTCCCGTTTGCCAACCTTCACCGAACGTCGACGGCAGTTCGCCGGCCGTATGCGAGGCGTCGCGCCGTGACGCCCACCGTCCTGGCCCTGCTCGTGGTAGCGCTCGGCCTGACCTGGTGGGTCGTGCGCCGGGCGGCGGAGCTTCGACGCGAGGCGGAACTGCGCGAGGTGCGTGCGCTCGAGCAGCTTTTCGCCGCGCGCAAGTCGGCAGACGGTGGTGCGGGCATCGACGTCGAGAGCATCTTCGGCACCGCGCCGGCCGCCGACGCCGCGGCAGGCAGCGACGCAGCGTTGCAGGCCGAAGTGGCGGCCATGCTGGAGATCTCCGTTGCCGAACGGCCTGCGGTCGGTGCGGCAGCCGAGACGCTGCTGCAGCGGCCGCCGAGCCGACCGGCCGACGGCGCGGCGAGCGCCGCGAATGCGCCGGCAGCGGCCGCACCCGTCGAAGTCGCCGAGAACCCGCCGGCGCTGTCGCCGGTGCGCGACCTGGTGCAGGTGTTCTACGAGGCGCGCGGCTTCCTTTCGGAGCCCGCCGATCCGTCGGCACGACCGGTCGAAGCGGTGCTGGTGCACCGGTCGGATTCGCAGCGCAGCTACGCCTTCGCGCCGCTTGCCGAGGCGCCGACCGAGGCGGCCCTGCGTTCGATCCTCGAGCGGGCGCGCGGTATCGGTCACAAGCGCCTGCTGATTGCCGTAGAACGCGCGCTCACTGCCGGCCCGGATGCCGACACGCCGGCGCACGGAGTGCGCGTGCTCGACCGCAACGCGATCGAAAGCCAGCTGGCGCGGCTCGACGCCGCGACCGCCGAGCGGATCCGCGCCAGGGCCCGGCAGCGCGCGGGGCAGCGGCTGACCGCCGGCTGATTCCGACCCCGGCGGCGCGGGGTCGGCGCACCGCGTCAGCGGCGCGGCGTCTCCAGTTCGGTCAAACGCCGTTCCAGTTCCTGCAGCTTCTCGCGCGTCCGGGCGAGAACCCGGGCCTGCGCGTCGAACTCCTCGCGTGTCGCCAGCTCGAGTTGGGCGAACTGCTGCGTCAGCAGCGCCTTCAGGTTGCGCTGCAGGTCCGCCGCCGGCGTGCCCTCGACAAGCGACGCCAGACGCTGCTGCAGGTCATCGAGGAAGGCGGTCTTTTCCATGATCGGCATCGGGAGAGGTCCGGGGGCGACGCTCCGGTGGTTGCACGAGTCTAGGACCTGTTTCGTCGAAATGCCGCACGGCGCTGGTGCGCAGCTGCGATTGGCCCCTGGATCTGCACCAATCAGGTGCGTCCTCGCGGCCGAAATGCGTGGAAACCGTGGGTTCCGATGCCTGGCACGGGTGTTGCAGTGAACCAATCGGCGCTTCACCGCTGCTATGCCGATTCCCTCCTCAAAGGAATACCCTGATGAAGACCCTGCTCCGCTCCTCGCTCCTGTGTGCCGCCACTGCGCTGCCGATCGCCGCGCACGCGCAGGCCGCCGAACCCGATTTCACGGTCGGCGGCAACCTGACGATCGGCAGCGACTACCGCTTCCGTGGCTTCTCCCAGACCGACTACCAGCCGACCATCCAGGGCGGCGTCGACTTCGCCCACAAGTCCGGCTTCTACCTGGGCAACTGGAACTCGAATGTCTCCTCGACGCTGTACAACGGCGCGCCGATCGAGATGGACTTCTACGGCGGCTGGAAGACCTCGATCGACGACTTCGGCCTCGACGTCGGCGCCATCTACTACTACTACCCGGGCACCGGCGAATACAACCCCGACTTCGAGGCGAAGAACTTCGAGGTATACATCGGAGGCTCGTACGGCCCGGTATCGCTGAAGTACTACTACGCGTTCACCGACTTCTTCGGCCTGAAGGGCCCCGGCATCGACACCAAGGGCTCGCAGTACCTGGACCTGACGGGCACCTTCGCCGTCGGCAGCGGCTTCGCCGTGGTGGCGCACGCCGGCTACCAGAAGGTCAAGAACTACAAGGACCTCGGCGGCAACGACGACACCGTCTGGGACTACAAGCTCGGCGGCACCTACGACATCGCCGGCTCGGGCTGGATCCTCGGCGCCTTCTGGGTCGGCACCAGCGAAGAGGACTTCTTCGTGACCGCCGAGAACCCGTCGCGCGGCGCCGGCAAGAGCCGCTTCCTGGCCACCATCGGCAAGACGTTCTGACCGTCGAGGACCCTGTCAATGAAACTGATCACAGCAATCATCAAGCCGTTCAAGCTTGACGAGGTGCGCGAGGCGCTGTCCGCCGTCGGCGTGCAGGGCGTCACCGTCACCGAGGTCAAGGGCTTCGGCCGGCAGAAGGGCCACACCGAGTTGTACCGCGGCGCCGAGTACGTGGTCGACTTCCTGCCCAAGGTCAAGGTCGAGGCAGCCGTCGCCGACGAGATCGTCGAGCGGGCGATCGAGGCGATCCAGACCTCGGCGCGCACCGGCAAGATCGGCGACGGCAAGATCTTCGTCTACGACCTGCAGCAGGTCATGCGGATCCGCACCGGCGAGACCGGCAACCAGGCCCTTTAACCCGACGAGGACACCATGAAGAAAATCCTGATCATGCTCCTCACTGCGGGAGCGATTGCCCTGACCTCCGGCGGCGTCGCCGCGCAGGGCGGCGGCGCCGCGCACGGCGACGCGGCAAGCACCGCGCCGGCGGCCGCCGCTGCTGCACCGGCGGCAGCGCCGGCCGGGGAGGCGAAGAAGGACGACGCTGCCGCGGCACCCGCCGCTGCTCCCGCGGCGTCCGGTGGCGGGCAGAAGGAGGCGGTCGAGCAAGCCGCGCCGACCGTCGACAAGGGTGACGTCGCCTTCATGTACACCGCGACGATCATGGTCATCCTGATGACCATCCCCGGGCTGGCGCTGTTCTACGGCGGCCTGGTGCGGTCGAAGAACATGCTCAGCGTGCTGATGCAGGTCTTCGTCATCTTCTCGCTGATCACCGTGCTGTGGGTCATCTACGGCTACACGCTCGCCTTCGGCGGCGCCGGGGCGTTCTACGGCAGCTTCGACAAGCTGTTCTTGAGCGGCGTGACTGCCGAGTCGATGGCGGCGACCTTCAGCAAGGGTGTCTACCTGCCGGAACTGACGTTCATCGCCTTCCAGGGAACCTTCGCGGCGATCACCTGCGCGCTGATCGTCGGTGCCTATGCGGAGCGGATGAAGTTCTCGGCGGTGCTGCTGTTCATGGTGATCTGGTTCACCTTCAGCTACATCCCGATGGCGCACATGGTCTGGTACTGGGACGGTCCGGATGCGATCAAGGACCAGGCGACGCTCGACGCGGTGGTCGCCAACGCCGGCTGGCTGTGGGCCAAGGGCGCGCTCGACTTCGCCGGCGGCACGGTCGTGCACATCAACGCCGGGGTGGCGGGCCTGGTGGCGGCCTATGTGCTCGGCAAGCGGGTCGGCTACGGCCGGGAATCGCTGGCGCCGCACAGCCTGACGCTGACGATGGTCGGCGCGGCGCTGCTGTGGGTCGGCTGGTTCGGCTTCAACGCCGGCTCCAACCTCGAGGCCAACGGCGTGGCGGCATTCGCCTTCATCAACACCCTGCTGGCCACCGCGGCTGCGGTGCTGTCCTGGATCTTTGCCGAGTGGATGCTCAAGGGCAAGCCATCGATGCTGGGTGCTGCCTCCGGCGCGGTTGCCGGTCTGGTGGCGATCACGCCCGCCTGCGGCTTCGTCGGCATCATCGGCGCGCTGGTCATCGGCCTGCTCGCCGGCGCGGTCTGCTTCTGGGGCGTGACCGGGCTGAAGAAGATGCTGGGCGCCGACGACTCGCTCGACGTGTTCGGCGTGCACGGCGTCGGCGGCATCGTCGGCGCACTGCTCACCGGGGTGTTCGCCTCGCCGTCGCTCGGCGGCGCCGGCATCTGCAACTACGTCACCAACAAGTGCGGCGATCCGGCCGACTTCCCTGGCATCGGTGCGCAGGTGTGGATCCAGTTCCAGGGGGTGCTCACGGCGATCGTGCTGTCGGCGGTCGTCACCTTCGTCACGCTGATGATCGTCAAGGCGATCACCGGCCTGCGCGTGGCCGAGGAGGAGGAGCGCGAAGGCCTCGACACGACCTACCACGGCGAGTCGGCCTACAAGTACTAGCGAAGCGGCGCGACGGTTTGCCGCCGCCGGCTCTGCAGGCCGCTCCGCAGTGCGGAGCGGCCTCTTTTTTTCCCGGCCGGCCTGGCACGCAGCTTGCATGATCAACGACGTGTCTGCCTAACTCGCCGGTTTGCGCCTGTTTCGCGGCGCGAACGCACCAAGGCGACTTCCGGGCGCCCCTTTCCGGGGCGCCTTTTTTTTCGTGGTGCGGCCGGATGCGGGCCCTGGCCTAGAATCGACCGCGTCTTAACAAGAGGCGTGCTGCCGATGTCGCAGGGCCTGTCGCTGCTGTTCGTCGTCGACCCGCTGCCGTCGCTGAAGGCCTACAAGGACTCGACGGTGGCGATGATGCGGTCCGCGGCCGCGCGCGGCCACGACATCTGGGCCTGCACGCCGGGGCAGATGCAGTGGCGCGAGGGGCGGGTCACGGCGAGGGCGCAGCGGCTGCAGATGCTGCCGGCCGCCGACAAGGGTGCCCCGTGGTTCGTCGAGCTCGACGCCGGCGCGCGTGCGCTGGCCGGCTTCGACGCGGTGCTGATGCGCAAGGATCCGCCGTTCGACACCGAGTTCCTCTACGCCACCCACCTGTTGTCGGCGGCGAGTCGCGACGGCGCCGCGGTGTTCAACGATCCGCAGGCGCTGCGCGATCACAACGAGAAGTTCGCCATCACCGAGTTCGCCGACTTCACCGTGCCGTCACTGGTGACGCGCGAGATCGAGGCGCTGCGCCGGTTCCACGCCGACCTGGGCCAGGTGGTGGTCAAGCCGCTCGACGGCATGGGCGGCGCCGGCATCTTCGTGCTGCAGGAGCACGAACCGAACCTGAACGCGATCCTCGAGACGGTGACCGGCAACGGCGGGCGCACGGTGATGGCGCAGCGCTACATCCCGGAGATCCGCAACGGCGACAAGCGGGTGCTGCTGATCGGCGGTGCGCCGGTGCCGTACGCGCTGGCGCGCATCCCGCGACCGGGCGAGACGCGCGGCAACCTCGCAGCGGGCGGCATCGCCCGTGCACAGCCGCTGTCGGACTCCGACCGCGCCATCGCCGAGGCGCTCGGCCCGACGCTCGCCGCACGCGGCCTGCTGCTGGTCGGACTGGACGTGATCGGCGACTACCTTACCGAGGTCAACGTCACCAGCCCGACCTGCTTCGTCGAGATCCACGAGCAGACCGGCTTCGACGTCGCCGCGATGTTCGTCGACGCGCTGGAAAAGGCGGTGAGCCGATGACTGCCCCATCCGCACACGCGGGTCGGCGCCGCGCAGCGGCGCCCTCGCGGAATTTGAATTGCGCGCCGCCGCCGGGCCGCCCCAAGGCGGCGCGCCCGACTTTCTTCTCGCCGAGTGCACGTGCGACGCGCAGCGTCCCGTACACGAGGCGTGACTGACGGCAATGGTCGGCATCCTGCTGATCGCCCACGCGCCGCTGGCGGCGGCGCTCGCCGCTGCGGCCGAACACGTCTACGCCTGTGCGCCCGAGCGGGCCGGCGCGCAGCTTCGCGTACTGGATGTGCAGCCGGATTCCGACACGCAGGCCAACGTGGCGACGGCGCGTGGCCTGCTGCGCGAGATCGACTCCGGCGGCGGCGTGCTGGTTCTGACCGATGCATTCGGCGCCTCGCCGGGCAACGTCGCCACGCTGCTGGCCGAGCCGGGGCGGGTGGCGGTGATCGCCGGCGTCAATCTGCCGATGCTGCTGCGCGCGCTGTGCTACCGCGACGGTTCGCTGGCCGAAGCGACCGAAAAGGCGCTGGCCGGCGGCGCCCAGGGCGTGATGCAGGTGGCCTCGACCGCCGTCCAGCACCAGGGCCTGCGGCCGACCCAGGGCGATGATCTCGCGCAACTTCATCATCAGCAATAAGCTTGGCCTGCACGCACGGCCGTCGGCGCAGCTGACGCAGACCGCGTCGCGCTTCGCCGCCGACATCCACATCTCGCGCAACGGCCGGCGGGTCAACGCCAAGTCGATCATGGGGGTGATGATGCTGGCGGCGGGACAGGGGGCGACGGTCACCGTCGAGGCCGAGGGCGAGGACGCGGCGCAGGCGCTCGAGGCGATCGGGCAGCTGATCGGCGATGGCTTCGGCGAGGAGTAGCCAGGGGGCATGAGCAGCGAACTGGCGGGGGTCGGCATCGTCTCGGGCGCGAGTCCGACGATCGCCATCGGGCGCGTGCACCTGCTGGCGCCCTCGGAGCTCGAGACGCGCCATTACGCGATCGAGCGCAAGGACGTGCTGCACGAAGTGGCGCGCCTGAACAACGCCTTCTCGCTGGTGCGGGCCGAGATCGACGAGCTGGCGACGCACGTCGCGCCCGAGGCGCCCGGCGAGGTGCGCGCCTTCCTCGACCTGCACCGGATGATCCTCGACGACCCGCTGCTGTGCGACGAGCCGCGCGACCTGGTCCGCAGCCGCCTGATCAACGCCGAGTGGGCACTGTCGATCCAGCTCGAGGCCGTGTGCAAGCAGTTCGAGGCGATCGAGGACGAGTACTTCCGCAGCCGCTCGCAGGACGTGCGGCAGGTCGTCGAGCGGGTCATCCGCGCCCTGGTCAGCGGTCGCAGCGCGGCGGCGATCCTGCCGCCGAAGCCGGCCGACGGCGAGCGCCTGATCCTGGTCGCCCGCGACATCGCGCCGACCGAGATGCTGCGCCTGAAGGGGCGGGCCGAGGTCGACGTGGCCGGCTTCGTCACCGAACTGGGCGGCCGCAACTCGCACACCGCGATCCTGGCGCGCAGCCTGGGGCTGCCGGCGGTGCTCGGCGTGGCCAACGCGCGCGAGGCGGTCGCCGAGGGCGACCTGGTGGTGCTCGACGCCGAGGCGGGTCGGCTGCGCATCCAGCCGGACGCCGCCGAGCTCGCGCGGTACCGGCAGCGGCTGCGCGCCCAGGTCGAAAGCCGCCTCGCGCTGCGCAAGCTCAAGAGCAAGCTGGCGCGCACCAGGGACGGCATCGCGGTCGACCTGATGGCCAACATCGAGATGCCGGAGGATGCGCGTGACGCGCTGGAGGCGGGCGCCGACGGCATCGGCCTGTTCCGCACCGAGTTCCTGTTCATGAACCGCGACCAGCTGCCGGACGAGGACGAGCAGTACGAGGCCTATGCCAAGGTGGCCCGCGCGATGAAGGGCAAGCCGGTGGTGATCCGCACGCTCGACATCGGCGCCGACAAGGTGCTGACCGACAAGGCGCGGCGCAGCCTCGGCATCACCGCCGGGACGCCGACCGTCGAGTCGAACCCGGCGCTCGGCCTGCGGGCGATCCGCTACTGCCTCGCCTACCCGGAGCTGTTCCTGACCCAGCTGCGGGCGATCCTGCGCGCCTCGAGCGTCGGCACCGTGCGCATCCTGGTGCCGATGCTGGCGCACGTGCACGAGGTCGAGCAGACGCTGTCGTTCGTCGCCCGGGCGCGCGAGCAGCTGAAGGAACGCAAGACGAAGTACGACGCGCGGGTGCCGGTCGGCGGCATGATCGAGGTGCCGGCGGCGGCGCTGTCGCTGCCGGCGTTCGTGCAGCGGCTGAAGTTCCTGTCGATCGGCACCAACGACCTGATCCAGTACACGCTGGCGATCGATCGCGCCGACGCCAGCGTCGCCCACCTGTACGACCACCTGCACCCGGCGGTGCTGCACCTGGTGGCGCGCACGATCCGCGTCGGCAGCCGGGCCCGCATGCCGGTGGCGGTGTGCGGCGAGATGGCCGGCGAGGTGGACCTCGCCGAGCTGCTGCTCGGCATGGGTCTGCGCCAGTTCTCGATGCACCCGTCGCAGGTACTGTCGGTCAAGGAGCGGCTTTACTCGCTGTCGACCAAGACGGCGGCCAAGTTCGCCGCCCGCGTGCTGCGCTCCGACGACCCGCTGCAGATCAGGAAACTGATCGAGAAAGCCGTGACGCGGCCCGCCGCCTGAGCGCGCGGCTCAGCGCCCCATGCGCGTCTGGTAGCTGCGCGTGATGCGGTCGATCAGGGTCGGGTCGGCTGACGTGGCGCCGCTGGTGTCGAACTGCACGCGGACGGTGCCGTCGGCCTGCGGGCGTACGTTGCCGGTGACGTTGATGCTGCCGCGCGTGCCGCGCACGATGCCGGCGCCGCGATCCTCCTGGGTGATCGACACGCCCTGATCGCGCATGGCGCCGACGGCGGCGTTCCACGATCGGTCGAAGGTCGACGCCTGGCCGTAACCGGCGGGCACCGGCTCGTAGACGACGCAGCCGCTGGACAGCGCGGCGGCGGCGGCAAGGGCAACACCCAGGATCGCATGCTTCACCGCGGTTGCTCGCTGCCGCGCGGCAGCGCGGCCGCTGCTTCCGTCCCCGCCGAGGCGCGCAGTCTCGCTGTCGCCGAGATCGATGCCAGAAGCCATTCGTTTCCCCTCCCCTTGTCACCCCCAGCGCCATGGCCAGGAATGAACCGGCATGCTAATGCCTGGCGGTCGCGCCGGCTTCCCGCCGCCCGTTTGACAGCGCCGCCCCCGCCCGCCTACCCTTGCGGCTCGCGCTGATTTGTTGATCCGCTTGCGGGCGCGTCGCGGCAAGCCGCGACATCTCCGCTAAAGAGATCCGCGGGACCTCGCCCCGCGTCACGGAACCCGACAAGCCGGCGCCTGTCGGGTTTTTTGTTTCCACGATCGATGACCGCACCGGGATCCGTCGGGATCGTCACGCCGAAGACGATGCGCTTCGATGCGCCGCTGGCTCTTGCCAGCGGCGCATCGTTCGCTTCTTACGAGCTGCTGTACGAGACCTACGGCGAGTTGAACGCCGCGCGCAGCAACGCCGTGCTGGTGTGCCATGCGCTGAACGCGTCGCACCACGTGGCGGGCAGCTACGAGGGCGAGGAGAAGAGCCTCGGCTGGTGGGACAACATGGTCGGACCCGGCAAGCCGGTCGACACCAATCGCTTCTTCGTGATCGGCGTGAACAACCCCGGCTCGTGCTTCGGCTCGACCGGGCCGATGTCGATCGACCCGGCCAGCGGCCGGCGCTACGGCTCTCGCTTCCCGGTGGTCACCGTCGAGGACTGGGTCAACGTGCAGGCGCGGCTGGCCGACCGGCTGGGCATCGAGCGCTTCGCCGCGGTGATGGGTGGCTCGCTCGGCGGCATGCAGGCGCTGTCGTGGGCGCTGCAGTACCCGCAGCGGATCGCCCACTGCGTGGCGATCGCCACCACGCCGAAGCTCACGGCGCAGAACATCGCCTTCAACGACGTCGCCCGCACGGCGATCCAGAACGACCCCGACTTCCACGGCGGCGACTTCTACGAGTACGGTGTCAAGCCGCGGCGCGGGCTCGGCGTGGCGCGGATGATCGGCCACATCACCTACCTGTCGGGCGCCGACATGGCGGAGAAGTTCGGCCGCATGCTGCGCCACCAGGACTACGGCTACTCGTTCGGCATCGAGTTCGAGGTCGAGAGCTACCTGCGCTACCAGGGCGACAAGTTCGCCGACTACTTCGATGCCAACACCTACCTGCTGATCACTCGCGCACTCGACTACTTCGACCCGGCGCGGGCTTGTGGCGGCGACCTGGTACAGGCGCTGGCCAGGGCGGAGGCGAAGTTCTTCCTCGCCTCGTTCACCACCGACTGGCGCTTTGCGCCGGCCCGCTCGCGCGAGATCGTCGAGGCGCTGATCGCCAACCACCGCGACGTCACCTACGCCGAGGTCGACGCGCCGCACGGCCATGACGCCTTCCTGATGGACGATCCGCGCTACCACCGCGCGGTGGCGGCGTACTTCGACCGCATCGCGCGGGAGGTTCGGGCGTGAGCGCCGCCCGGCCACTCAGAAGGCGCTCGCTCCCCCTTGGGGGGACAGCCCGCAGGGCGATGGGGGCAACATGACCCTGCGCGTCGACCTGCAGCTGATCGCCGGCTGGATCGCGCCGGGCACCCAGGTGCTCGACCTCGGCTGCGGCGACGGGGCGCTGCTGGCGCACCTGCGCCAGGCGCGCAGCTGCCGCGGCTACGGCGTCGACATCGACGACGCGCACGTGCTCGAGTGCATCCGCGCCTCGGTCAACGTGATCCAGGCCGATCTCGAAAGCGGCCTGCGGATGTTCAGCGACGGCATGTTCGACGTCGTGGTGCTGTCGCAGACGCTGCAGGCGATGCACAACACCGAAGGCATCCTGCGCGAGATGGCGCGCGTCGGCAGGCAGGGCATCGTCAGCTTCCCGAACTTCGGCCACTGGAAGCACCTGCTGTCGCTGACCGGGGGCCACATGCCGGTGACCCCGCAGATGCCGTACCAGTGGTACGACACGCCGAACATCCACCTGTGCACGCCGAAGGACTTCGAGATACTGGCCGCCAAGCTGGGCTTTGCCATCACCGGTCGCGCGCTGCTCGCCGACGGCCGGCCGGTCGGCTGGGCGCCGAACCTGCGCGCCACGCTGGCGGTGTATCGCTTCGAGGGGAGGTGAGGTCATGACGAGCGACCTGCGCGCGAAGCTGGTGCGCAACATCGACGAGGTGGTATTCGAGACTTCCGACCGCGCGCCGCTTTACGACGGCGGCCGCAGTGCCGGCGTGATCGGCCCACGTCTGGCCGGTGTCGTGGCGCGCAAGCTCGGCGCGGCGATCGATGTCCTGCCGCCGGGCAAGCGCGCCTGCCCGTACCACCTGCATCACGCGCAGGAGGAGCTGTTCGTGATTCTCGAAGGCCGCGGCACGCTGCGTGTGGCCGGCGAGATGATCCCGATTCGCGCCGGCGACGTGATCGACATCCCGCCGGGACCGGCGTACCCGCACCAGATCATCAACACCTCGGAGGCGCTGCTGAAATACCTGTCGATCAGCACGCAGGAGTACCCGGAGGTCTGCGAGTACCCGGACTCGGGCAAGTACCTCGCCTTCTCGCGGCCGTTCGGGCCGCTGCTCGACCGCGGCCGCATGCACCGGCCGGACGCCGACCTCGACTACTGGGACGGCGAACCGTAGCCTGGCGCGGCGCGCTGTGCCCGGGCCGCCAGCCAGACCAGCAGCAGCACCGGCAGGCCGAGCGCCGCCGTGCCGACGAAGAAACTGACGTAGCCGAAGCTGTCGACCGCCCAGCCTGACCAGCCGGCGATGTACTTCGGGGCAAGCAGCATCACCGAAGAAAACAGCGCGTACTGGGTGGCCGAGTAGGCGACGTTGGTCAGCCCCGACAGGTAGGCGACGAAGGCGCTCGAGGCGATGCCGGCCGACAGGTTGTCGGCCGACACGGCGAAGACGAGGAAGGTCAGGTCGTGGCCGCGCACGGCCAGCCAGGCGAACAGCAGGTTGGTCGCCGCCGACAGCACCGCGCCGGCGAACAGGGTACGGAGCACGCCGAAGCGCAGGCTGAGCACGCCGCCGACAAAGGCACCGGCGAGCGTCATCACCACGCCGTAGACCTTCGACACCGCGGCGACCTCGTCCTTGGTAAATCCCATGTCGCGATAGAACGGGTTGGCCATCACGCCCATCACCACGTCGCTCACGCGGTAGAAGGCGATCAGCAGCAGCAGCAGCGCCGCATGCCAGCGGTAGCGGTGGAAGAAGTCGGCGAACGGACTGACCACCGCGTCGCGCAGCCAGGCGGCCAGTCGCCGCAGCGCGGTTGCCTCGCGCGGCAGCGCCGGCGCAACGGCAACGGCGGGCTCGGGCGCCAGCAGCGTGACGGCGACGCCGACCGCCATCGAGGCGGCCATCGCCAGGTAGGCGAAGGTCCACGGCGCGAAGTGGTACTCGGCCTCGCTCGGATCGAAGCGGGCGGCGATGGCCAGCGCGCCGGCGCCGGCCCAGATCATCGCCAGCCGGTAGCCGGTCTGGTAGGCAGCGGCAAGCGCCGCCTGCTTCTGCACCGCCGCCGATTCGATCCGGTAGGCATCGAGCGCGATGTCCTGGGTCGCCGAGGCGAGGGCGGTGAGCAGGGCGAAGACGACCAGCAGCCGCAGGTCGACCGCCGGATCGGTCAGCGCCATGCCGACGAGGCCGGCGGCGACCAGCAGTTGCGATGCCAGCAGCCAGCTTCGCCGGCGGCCAAGGCGCGCGGTCAGCCACGGCAGCGGCATCCGGTCGACCAGCGGTGCCCATGCCCACTTGAACGCATAGGCCAGCGCCACCCAGCTGACGAAGCCGATCGTCGTGCGATCGACGCCGGCCTCGCGCAGCCAGAACGACAGCGTGCCGAAGACCAGCAGCAGCGGCAGGCCGGCGGAGAAGCCGAGGAACAGCATGCGCACCACCGGCGGCTCGCGGTACACCGCCAGCGCCTGCAGCCAGGCGCGCGGCCCGCGACTGCGTTCGGTTTCAGGGGAGGCTGGCGTTGCGGTCACGGGCGCTCAGGCGAGTGCGGGCCAGTGTAGCGGCGCAGCGGGTTTTCACGATGCTGCGTCGAGGCCGCGTTGCCCTTGAAACACCGCCCGCTGGACGCAGCTTGGCTGCTCGTCGTTCCGTCAGCACCGCTATCCTGGCCGCCGCCTTCGGTTCCTGGTGATGCATTCCGCGCTCCCGGCGCTCGTCCTTGCGCTGTTCACGCTGCTGACCGTGCCGTCGCTCGCGCAGCAGGCCGACGCCGGCGTGCAGGTGCGCAAGCCGAAGCTGATGGTGGTGCCCGAGTCGGTGGTCAACCGCAGCGCCGCTCAGCAGTACCTGCAGATGAAGCAGCAGGCCGCTGCGCGCGGGCTGCTCAACCGCGACGCGCCGCAGGTGGCACGCGTGCAGGCGATCGCGCTGCGGCTGATTCCGCATGGCCGGCGCTTCAACGCCGAGGCGGGCAGCTGGGCCTGGGAAGTCAACGTGATCGATTCGCCGGCGATCAACGCCTTCTGCATGCCTGGCGGCAAGATCATGGTCTTCGTCGGCCTGATCGAGAAGCTGCAGCTCACCGACGACGAGCTGGCCGCCGTCATCGGCCACGAGATCGCGCATGCTCTGCTGCAGCACGGCCGCGCGCGGATGAGCGAGGCGGTGCTGAAGAACGTCGGCGTCAACCTGGCGGCGCTGTACTTCGGCCTCGGCGACCTCGGCGCCACGGCGCTGGCACAGGCGGCGCAACTGGCGATCACGCTGCCGTATTCGCGCGGCCACGAGACCGACGCCGACCTCGCGGGCATCGAGCTGGCGGCGCGCGCCGGCTACGACCCGCGGGCGGCGACATCACTGTGGCGCAAGATGGCGGCCGCCGGCGGCGGCCAGCCGCCGCAGTTCCTGTCGACCCACCCGGGCCACGCCAACCGCATCCGCGAGATCGAGGCCAGCCTGCCGACGGTGATGCCGCTGTACGAGAAGGCGAAGCAGCGCTGACGGCGGCCGCTGCTCACAGCCGCCCGGTGTAGTCGACGATCAGCGGCGCGTGGTCGGAAAAGCGTCTGGACTTGTAGATCTCCGCGCGCCGGGCCCTGGCGGCGATGCCGGGCGTGGCGATCTGGTAGTCGATCCGCCAGCCGACGTTCTTCGCGTACGCCTGGCCGCGGTTGCTCCACCACGTGTACTGCTCGGGCCGCGCGTCGACGCGGCGGAACACGTCGACCCAGCCCAGTTCGTCGAACACGCGGCTGAGCCATGCCCGCTCCTCGGGCAGGAAGCCGGAGTTCTTCTGGTTCGACCGCCAGTTCTTCAGGTCGATTTCCCGGTGCGCGATGTTCACGTCGCCGCAGATGATCACCTCGCGGCCGGCGGCAGCGGCTTGCCGGCGCAACTGCTCGAGGTGCGGCAGGAACGCGTCGAGGAAGCGGTACTTGGATTCCTGCCGGTGCGGACCCGACGATCCCGACGGGAAGTACACCGAGACCACGGTGACGTTGCGGAACTCGGCCTGCACCAGGCGGCCTTCGCCGTCGAACTCGGGCACGCCGAAGCCCGTGCTCACGCGCAACGGTGCCTTCTTCGAATACAGCGCCGTGCCGCTGTAGCCCTTCTTCTGCGCGCAGTGAAAATGCCCGTGCAGGTCGTCGGGGAAGCGCCAGGCGTCGGGAATGTCGGCCTCGTGCGCCTTGACCTCCTGCAGGCAGACCACGTCGGCGTCGGCCTTCGGCAGCCAGCGGAACAGCCCCTTGCCGCCTGCCGAGCGGATGCCGTTGACGTTCAGTGTCAGGATGCGAAACATCGGGACGAGGGCACGATCTCACGATCCCGTGGCCGGCTCCGAGACAGGCTCGAGTCACCACGCGAACGCGGATTAGGGCGGAAAGACGACGCGGACGATAGCGTTTTTTTGTCAGAATCCATCCGAAATGCGCGAATCCCCCGCGGCTGATGGAAAACCTTTCCCGGCAGTTCATCGAGTTCGCCCTGCAGGCCGGGGTGCTGAACTTCGGCGACTTCAAGATGAAGTCGGGCCGCCGCTCGCCGTATTTCTTCAACGCCGGCCAGTTCTCGCGCGGCTCGACGCTGGCGCGCCTGTCGCGCTTCTACGCGCAGGCGGCTCTGGCGGCGCGCGCTGCCGGGCGCGTCGACTTCGACATGCTGTTCGGCCCCGCCTACAAGGGCATCACGCTGGCGGCCGGCACGGCGATGGCGCTGGCCGACTTCGGGTTCGATGTGCCGTTTGCCTTCAATCGCAAGGAGGCGAAGGACCACGGCGAAGGCGGGCTGATCGTCGGCGAACCGCTGGCGGGGCGCGTGCTGATCGTCGACGACGTGATCACCGACGGCGCGGCCAAGCGTGAATCGGTCGAACTGATCCGCGCCCACGGCGCCACCCCGTGCGGCGTGCTGATCGCGCTCGACCGCGGCGAGCGCACCGGCGCCGACGAGGCGCTATCGTCACTCTCCGCGGTGGCGGCCTTCGAGCGGGCATTCGGTGTGCCCGTCATCTCGGTGGCGCGGCTGGACGACCTGCTGCAGTTCATCGACTCCGGCTCGCCCGCCGCGGCGGCGGCGCGGCCGTACCGGCAGACGATGCTCGACTACCGGAGCCGCTATGGCGCCTGACCGATTCCGCGGCGCTGTCGCCGGGGCCTTCTGCCTGCTGGCGCTCGCCGCCGCCCCGGTGTCGGCAACGGTGTTCGTCTGCACGACGGCCGATGGCCGCACGATCACCGCCGACCGGCCGCCGCGCGAATGCGTCGGCGTGCCGATCCGCGAACTGCGCCCCGACGGCTCGGTGCGGCAGGTGATCGAGCCGCCGCTGTCGGCCGAGCAGCAGCGGGCGCGCCTCGAGCAGGCGCAGCGCGAGCGCAAGGAGCGGGAGGCCAGGCGGGCGCAGGCAAGGCAGGACATCGCGCTGCTGGAGACCTACGCCACCGAGGAGGACATCGCGGCGGCGCGCCGGGCGGCCCTGACCAGCCGGCAGGCGATGATCGAGCGGTCGAAGAAGCGGCTCGAGACCTTCGCCGAGGAGCGCAAGCGGCTCGACGACGAGGTGGAGTTCTACGTCAACCGCAAGGTGCCGGACAAGCTCGAGCAGGCGATCGAGGCGAACGAGTCGCTGGTGCAGGCCGAGCACCGGCTGATCGCCGAGATGGAGGCCGACATGGCGCGCATCAACAAGCGCTTCGACGCCGAGGCCGAGCGCTATCGCCAATTGGTGAGCGCCGGCGCGAAGCCGCTGGTGCGCACCAGCGACGGCGCAACGCGCTAGTCTTCCGCCGTCGGTCGGGCGAGCGCGCCGGCTGCCCGCGGGCGGCGGGTTGCCGCGCAGCCGCGCCGGCAATCGAAAGACCGTTCGATGCCAAGACTGAAGCTCCAGCGCCTGCGCTCAGCAGTCTGTGCCGCCGCGGCGGCGATCCTCCTCGCCGCCTGCGGCAGCGGCGAGACCGATCCCGGCACGGTGCGCTTCGCGCTGACCGATGCGCCGGCCTGTGGCTTCGACCAGGTCAACCTGTCGATCGAGCGCATCCGCGTCAACCGCAATGCCGACGCCAGCGAGAACTCGCTCGGCTGGACCGACCTGAAGCTCGCCCCGGCGCGCCGGATCGACCTGCTGAAGCTCGGCAACGGGGTGCTGGAGGAGCTCGGCGAGCTGCAACTGCCGGCGGGCCGCTACGCGCAGCTGCGCCTGGTGCTGGCGGCCAAAGGCGAGACAACGCCCGCCAATTCGGTGCTGCCGACCGGCGGCGAGGAGACCGTTCTGGACATCGCCTCGATCGAGGCGGGCGGCATCCGGGTCGTGCACGCCTTTTCCGTCGAGCAGGACAAGGTGACCGACGTCCTGTTCGACTTCGACGCCTGCCGCTCGGTGGCGCGCGCCGGCGACGATGGCTACGTCCTGCGTCCGGAGGTCAAGGCGGTGCCGCGCAACGGCGCGACGATCACCGGTTACGTCGACCCGACGGCTGCCGGCGTCACGGTTTCGGCGCAGAAGGCGGGCGTGCAGGCGCGCGCCACCGTTGCCGATGCGAACGGCCGCTTCGTCATCGCCTTCCTCGACCCGGCGGCCTCGCCCTACGACGTGGTGTTCACCGCGGGTGGCCACGCCACTGCGGTGGTCGTCGCCGTGCCGGTCAGCGCGACCGCCGGCGCCGAGCTGTCGCGGATCGATTCGCCGATCGCGCTGCCGTCGGCGACCGACCGCACGGTCGACGGCGTCGTCGGGCCGGCGGCAGCGCGCGGCACAGCCGCGGTCCGCGCCCGGCAGGTGGTCGGAGCGGCCGGCGAGGTAGAGATCGCGCGCGCCAACGTCAACGCGGCCTCCGGCAGCTACACGCTCAGCCTGCCTGGCGCCCAGGCGCGGCTGGCGACCTTTTCCGGCCGGCTGCCGCTGTCGTTCAGCGCCGCAGGCAATGCCGGCCGATACGTGCTCGATGCGACGGCCGACGGCTACGCTTCGCAGGAGCAAGCGGTCGACCTGACGGGATCGTCGCAGACCTGGAACGTGACGCTCTCGCGGCGCTGAGCGGAGCGTCGCCGCGCCGGGCCGCTCGGTCGCCGCTCAGCCTCCGCTCAGGCGCCGGCGCAGGATCTCGTTGACCTGCTGCGGGTTGGCCTTGCCCCTGGTCGCCTTCATCGCCTGGCCGACCAGAGAGTTGAACGCCTTTTCCTTGCCGGCGCGGAACTCGGCGACCGGCCCGGGATTGGCGGCGAGCACCTCGTCGATCAGCTTCTCGATCGCGCCGGCATCGGAGATCTGCCGCAGCCCCCGTGCCTCGATGATCGCGTCGGCCGACTCGCCCTCGCGGTCCCACAGCGCGGCGAACACTTCCTTGGCGGTCTTGTTGCTGATCGTGCCGTCGAGCACACGGCCGATCAGCCCGGCCAGCTGCGCGGCGCTCACCGGCGCGTCGGCGATGTCGATCTGCGCGCTGTTCAGCGCCGCAGCGACCTCGCCCATGATCCAGTTGGCGGCGACCTTGCGGTCGGGCACGGCCGCTGCCACCGCCTCGTAGTAAGCGGCCAGGCCCTTGGCGCCGGTGAGCACCGCCGCGTCGTACTCCGGCAGGCCGTAGTCGCGGACGAATCGGCTGCGCATCGCGCCGGGCAGCTCCGGCATCTCGCGGGCGATCGCCTCGATCCACTGGCGGTCGATCGCCAGCGGCAGCAGGTCGGGATCGGGGAAGTAGCGATAGTCCATCGCGTCTTCCTTGCTGCGCATGCTGCGGGTCTCGTTGCGCTCGGGGTCGTACAGGCGGGTTTCCTGCACCACCTTGCCGCCGTCCTCGACGAGCTCGATCTGCCGCCGCACCTCGAAGTCGATCGCCTGCTGCAGGAAGCGGAACGAGTTGAGGTTCTTGATCTCGGCCCGCGTGCCGAGTTTCGGGTCGCCGGCGCGGCGCACCGAGACGTTGGCGTCGCAGCGGAAGCTGCCTTCCTGCATGTTGCCGTCGCAGATGCCGAGCCACATCACCAGCGAGTGCAGCGCCCTGGCGTAGGCCACCGCCTCGGCCGAGGAGCGCATGTCCGGCTCCGAGACGATCTCCAGCAGCGGCGTGCCGGCGCGGTTCAGGTCGATGCCGGTCATGCCGTGGTAGTCCTCGTGCAGGCTCTTGCCGGCATCCTCCTCGAGGTGCGCGCGGGTCAGCCTGACCGTCTTCACGTACGGCTCGCCGCTCTTCGGCGTCACCACGCAAGACAGCGTGCCGCCCTGCACGACCGGGATCTCGTACTGGCTGATCTGGTAGCCCTTCGGCAGGTCGGGGTAGAAGTAGTTCTTGCGCGCAAAGATGCTCTGCGGCGCGATGGTGGCGCCGATCGCCAGGCCGAAGCGGATCGCCCGCTCGACCGCGCCCTTGTTCAGCACCGGCAGCGTGCCGGGCAGCGCCAGGTCGACCACGCTGGCCTGGGTGTTGGGCGCGGCGCCGAAGGCGGTCGGCGAGCCGGAGAAGATCTTCGCTTCGGTGGACAACTGGGCATGGGTTTCCAGCCCGACGACGACTTCCCAGGCCATCAGAATCCCTCCGGCACCCGCCGGTGCCAGTCGGTCGCCTGCTGGTACTGGTGCGCCACGCCCAGCATCTTCGCTTCCTGCAGGTGGTTGGCCATCAGCTGCAGCCCGACCGGCCGGCCCCGCTCGCCGAAGCCGCAGGGCAGGCTCATGCTGGGCACGCCGGCCAGCGACCCCGGCACCGTGTACAGGTCGGCCAGGTACATCGCCACCGGGTCGGTGGTCTTCTCGCCGAAGCCGAAGGCCACCGAGGTGGTCACCGGGCCGGCGATCACGTCGCACTGCGTGAAGGCACGCTGGATGTCGTCGGCGATCAGCCGCCGCACCTGCATCGCCTTGATGAAGTAGGCGTCGTAGTAGCCGTGCGAAAGCACGTAGGTGCCGATCAGGATGCGCCGCTTGGGCTCCGGGCCGAAGCCTTCCGAGCGGCTCTTCTTCATCATGTCGATGAGATCGTCATAGCGTGCCGCGCGGTGGCCGTAGCGCACGCCGTCGAAGCGCGCCAGGTTGCTCGACGCCTCGGCCGGCGCCACGACGTAGTACACCGGGATGCCGAGTTCGGCATTGGGCAGGGAAATGTCGACCAGCTGCGCGCCGAGCTTCTCGTACTCGGCCAGCGCCGCGCGCACCGCCCGCTCGACGTCCGGCTGCAGCCCCTCGCCGAAGAACTCCTTCGGCACGCCGATCTTCAGCCCCTTCACCGGGTCTGCGAGATGCCGCGTGAAGTCCTCGCGCGGCGTCTCGAGGCTGGTCGAGTCCTTCGGGTCGAAGCCGAGCATCTCGTTGAACACCAGGGCGCAGTCCTCGGCCGTCTGCGTCATCAGCCCGGCGGTGTCGAGGCTCGAGGCGAAGGCGATCATCCCCCAGCGCGAAGGCCGGCCGTAGGTCGGCTTGGTGCCGGTGATGCCGGTGAAGGCGGCCGGCTCGCGGATCGAGCCGCCGGTGTCGGTGGCGGTGGCCACCGGCGCCAGCCGCGCCGCCACCGTCGCGCTCGAGCCGCCGGAGGAGCCGCCGGGCACCGCACCCTGGTCCCACGGGTTGAGCACGTTGCCGTAGGCGCTGTTCTCGTTGCTCGAGCCCATCGCGAACTCGTCGCAGTTCAGTTTCCCCAGGCAGACCATGCCGGCACGCGCCAGGTTGTCCACCACGGTGGCGTCGAACGGGCTCATGTAGCCCTGCAGGATCTTCGACGACGCGGTGCTCGCCCAGTCGCGGGTGACGAAGATGTCCTTGTGGGCGATCGGCACGCCGAGCAACGCGCCATCCTCGCCACGCGCGCGCCTCTCGTCGGCGGCCTTCGCCTGCGCCAGGGTGACTTCCGGCCGCACGTCGAGGAACGCGTTCAGTTCGCGGTGCTGCTCGACGCGGTCGAGCAGCAGCTTCGCCAGTTCGATCGCCGAGACCTTCTTCTGCCGCAGCAGCCGGCCGAGTTCCGCCACGCCGGCGTG
The DNA here is from genome assembly GCA_016716275.1 of Burkholderiales bacterium. Classification (GTDB taxonomy): domain Bacteria; phylum Pseudomonadota; class Gammaproteobacteria; order Burkholderiales; family Burkholderiaceae_F; genus JADJWR01. The sequence continues at coordinate 316,326 of JADJWR010000002.1, forward strand.
GGCCAGTTCCGACATCGCCTCGCGTCCTATTCGACCACGCGCGGCACCAGGAACAGGCCGTCCTCGGCCTGCGGTGCGTTGCTCATGTTCTGCCGGCGCGCATCGGTCTCGGTGACGCGGTCCTCGCGCAGGCGCTGCCGGCCGCCGAGCGGATGCGCCATCGGCGCCACGCCGGTGGTGTCGATCCGCTGCATCTTCTCGATCATCGAGAAGATGTCGTTCAGCTGCGCCAGCATCGCGCGGCGGTCGGCGTCGGTAATTTCAATGCGCGCCAGGTGCGCGATGCGGGCGACGTCGTTCTCGGTCAGGGCCATCGGTGTCGGAAAAGACTGGTGTCGCGGCTATCCGCGAATGCATTCGGACGAACGGGAAACCGGCACGCGACCCCTCGTACGACACGGCGGTCCGGCAGGCTTCTCGTCGGGGTTATTATCGCCCACCTGACGCAGCGGCCCGGCGTGATCCGAGCGTCGTGCGCGTCGCGCTGCCGCCCGCCCGCCCCATCGCCACTCGAGTCCCGCATCCGCATGTTCGGCTTCATCCGCAGTCTTTTTTCCAACGACCTGGCCATCGACCTGGGCACCGCCAACACGCTGATCTACGTGCGCGGCAAGGGCATCGTGCTGGACGAGCCGTCGGTGGTGGCGATCTCCCAGGAGGGCGGGCCGCACGGCAAGCGGACCATCCGCGCGGTCGGCAAGGAAGCCAAGCAGATGCTCGGCAAGGTGCCCGGCAACATCGAGGCCATCCGGCCGATGAAGGACGGCGTGATCGCCGACTTCACCGTCACCGAGCAGATGTTGAAGCAGTTCATCAAGATCGTGCACCCGTCGAGCCTGCTGGCGCCGAACCCGCGCATCATCATCTGCGTGCCCTGCGGCTCGACCCAGGTCGAGCGGCGGGCGATCAAGGAGTCGGCCGAGGCGGCCGGCGCCAGCCAGGTGTTCCTGATCGAGGAGCCGATGGCCGCCGCGATCGGCGCCGGGCTGCCGGTGTCGGAGGCCTCCGGCTCGATGGTGGTCGACATCGGCGGCGGCACCACCGAGGTCGGCATCATCTCGCTCGGCGGCATGGTCTACGCCGGCAGCGTGCGGGTGGGCGGCGACAAGTTCGACGAGGCGATCATCAACTACATCCGCCGCAACTACGGCATGCTGATCGGCGAGCCGACGGCCGAGAGCATCAAGAAGCAGATCGGCAGCGCCTTCCCCGGCTCCGAGGTCAAGGAGATGGAGGTCAAGGGCCGCAACCTCTCCGAGGGCATCCCGCGCAGCTTCACCATCTCGAGCAACGAGATCCTCGAGGCGCTCACCGACCCGCTGAACCAGATCGTCAGCGCGGTGAAGATCGCCCTCGAGCAGACGCCGCCGGAGCTCGGCGCCGACATCGCCGACCGCGGCATGATGCTCACCGGCGGCGGCGCGCTGCTGCGCGACCTCGACCGGCTGCTGATGGAGGAAACCGGCCTGCCGGTGGTGGTCGCCGAGGATCCGCTGACCTGCGTGGTGCGCGGCTGCGGCATCGCGCTGGAGCGGATGGACAAGCTCGGCTCGATCTTCGCCCACGGCTGACGCCGCGTTCGTGCTGGGCGCACGAACACCATGGACCACGGCCCGCCGCCGCTGTTCAACCAGGGCGTCTCGGCGCGCGCCCGGCTGGCCTTCTTCTCGTTCCTGGCGATTGCCCTGATCATCGTCGACGCCCGTGTGCAGGCGCTCGACGCGGTGCGAACGGGTGTCGGCGTGGTGCTGTACCCGGCGCAGCGGCTGCTGCTGGTGCCGCGCGACGCCGCCTCCGCCGTCGGCGAGTACTTCGTCACCATGAGGCAGCTGGTCGACGAGAACCAGCGGCTGCGCCGCGAGGCGGTCGAGCAGTCGCTGCGGGTGCAACAGGCGGCGGCGCTGGAGGCCGAGAACGCCCGCCTGCGTCGGCTGCTCGGCGCCGGCTCGAGCGCGGCGGCACCGAGCCTGCTGGCGCGCGTCCTGTACGAGTCGCGCGATGCGTTCTCGCGCAAGCTGGTGCTCGACCAGGGCCTGCACGCCGGCGTCCGTGCGGGCCAGCCGGCGATCGACGAGCGGGGCGTGGTCGGCCAGGTCACGCGGGTGTTTCCGAGCACCTCGGAGCTGACGCTGCTGACCGACCGCGATCAGAGCATCGCGGTGCAGCTGACCCGCAACGGGCTGCGCGGGGTGGTCTTCGGCGATGGCCGGGGACTCGAGCTGCGCTACATGGCGGTGAACGTCGACGTCCAGGAAGGCGACCAGGCGGTGACCTCCGGCATCGACGGTCTGTATCCGCCGGGACTGGCGGTGGGCACCGTGACCAGCGTGCAGCGGGCCGACAACGAGCGGTTCGCCCGCATCGCGCTGCAGCCGGCAGCCGGGCTCGGCGAGCACATCCACCTGCTGGTCATCGCCGTCGATCCGCAGGCCCAGCCGCCGCGGCCGGCCGCCGAGGAAAGGCGCGCCGACGAGCGCCGGGGAGCCCGGCGGTGAGCGGCGCACGCCTGTCACATGCGAGCCGTTGCCGCGTCGCGCGGGCAAGCTGCTGCGCGATGAGCGGCGCCTGACCATGGGCCTGTGGCGCGCCGTGCGCACGTCGTTCGCGCTGAACCGGCCGCGCAACGCCGAGCCGGTCGAACTGGTGTCCGCCGGCGCACTCGGCGCCGGGCGCGCCGCCTACCGGCCGAGCGCGCTGCTGCTGCCGGCGCGGCCGATGTTCATCTGGGGATCGCTGCTCGCCGCGCTGGTGCTGAACCTGCTGCCGGCCGGCCGCGCCGCCTGGCTGCCCGATTTCCTCGCCCTGGCGCTGGTGTTCTGGAACGTGCACCAGCCGCGCCGGGTCGGCATCGGCGCCGCGTTCGTCGCCGGGCTGCTGATGGACGTGCACGACGGTGCGCTGTTCGGCGAGCACGCGCTGGCCTACACCCTGCTCGCCTACGGGGCCATCACGCTGCACCGGCGCGTACAGTGGTTCCCGGTCGGTGCGCAGTCGCTGCACGTGCTGGCGCTGCTGCTGCTGGCGCAGTGGGTTTCGCTGGCCGTGCGCCTGTGGGTCGGCGGCAACTTCCCCGGCTGGGGCTACTTCGGCAGTTCGCTGACCGGCGCCGTCGTCTGGCCGCTGGTGAGCTGGATCCTGCTGGCGCCGCAGCGTCGCCCGGCCGAGCGCGACGACACCCGGCCGCTGTAGCGGCGCCGGCCGGCAAACGCATTAGCCCCCGCGTCCGGCGGCACCAGTGGGGCAAAGCTCAATAAAATCCCGCGCCATGGCAGCACGACACGAATGCCTGCCGGGCGGCGGCATTGATCGATGAAGGTCTTCCGCAATCCGCAGCAGGAGGTCGACCTGTTCAGGTCGCGCGTCGTCGTCGCGGCGCTGGTCGTGCTGGCGGCCTTCGCTGCGCTGGCGGCCCGCTTCGTCTGGCTGCAGGTGATCAAGCACGACGAGCTGCACCAGCGGGCCGAGGCGCAGCGCACGGCGCTGGTGCCGGTGACCGCCAACCGCGGCCTGATCCACGACCGCAACGGCATCGTCATCGCCGAGAACTTCTCCGCCTACACGCTGGAGATCAATCCGCGGCAGGTCGGTGACGTCGCGGCGGTGGTCGACGAACTGGCGACGGTGGTCGACATCCAGCCGCGCGACCGGCGCCGCTTCAAGAAGCTGGCCGACGAGCTGAAGGGCGCCGAGTCGATCCCCATCCGCACCCGGCTGTCGGACGAGGAAGTGGCACGCTTCACGGCGCAGCGCTACCGCTTCCCCGGCGTCGAGTTGCGCGCCAGGCTGTTCCGCCACTATCCGCTCGGCGAGGTCGGCAGCCACATGGTCGGCCACATCGGCCGCATCTCGCCGGCCGACAAGGAGCGCATCGAGCGCTGGTCCGATGCCGCCAACTACGCCGGCGCCGAGTACATCGGCAAGACCGGCATCGAGGCGAGCTACCAGCGCGAGCTGCACGGCACCACCGGCATGCAGGAGGTGGAGATCACCGCCGGCGGCCGGGCGGTGCGCACGCTGACGCTGACCCCGCCGGTGGCCGGCAACGCGCTGCGGCTGTCGATCGACATCCGGCTGCAGGAGGTGGTCGAGCGCGCCTTCGAGGATCGCCGCGGCGCGCTGATCGCCATCGAGCCGGCCACCGGCGACGTGCTCGCCTTCGTCTCGATGCCGACCGTCGACCCGAACCTGTTCGTCGACGGCATCGATCCCAAGGTCTGGGAAGAGCTGAACGCCGATCCGGACAAGCCGCTGCTGAACCGCGCGCTGCGCGGTACCTATCCGATCGGCTCGACCTACAAGCCCTTCCTGGCGCTGGCGGCGCTGGAGACCGGCAAGCGCCGGCCCGAGCAGGTGATCAACGACCCGGGTTTCTTCATGTATGGCGGGCGCCGCTTCCGCGACTCGAACAAGGTGCCGCTCGGCGCGGTCGACCTGCACCGATCGATCGTCAAGTCGAGCGACATCTACTACTACATGCTCGCCGACGACCTCGGCGTCGACACCATCCACGACTTCATGAAGCCTTGGGGCTTCGGTCAGATCACCGGCATCGACATCGACGGCGAGATGACCGGCATCCTGCCGTCGAGCGAGTGGAAGCTGCGCCGCTTCAAGCAGAAGTGGTACGGCGGCGAGACCATCTCGATCGGCATCGGCCAGGGCTACAACGCCTTCACCCTGCTGCAGCTGGCGCATGCCACGGCGACGCTGGCCAACGACGGCGTGGTGATGAAGCCGCATCTGGTCAAGATCGTCGAGGATGCGGTCACCGGCGAGCAGCGGCCGACGGTGCCCGCGGCAGGCGTCCAGATACCGGTCAGGCAGGAGCACATCCGCATCGTCCGCGAGGCGATGGTCGACGTGAACATCAGCGGCACCGGCCGCACCGCCTTCGCCGGCGCGCCGTACAAGGTGGCCGGCAAGACCGGCACGGCGCAGGTGGTCGGCATCAAGGCCAACGAGAAGTACGACGCCAGCAAGATCGACGAGCGCCACCGCGACCACTCGCTGTACATCGCTTTCGCGCCGGCCGGACCGGGTGAAAAGCCGGTGATCGCCATCGCCGCGCTGGTCGAGAACGCGGGCTTCGGCGCCCGCGCGGCCGCGCCGATCGTCCGCGCCGCCATCGACTACTACCTGCTCGGCAAGCTGCCGCCGGCGATGGCGCCGCTGAAGAGCGACCGTCTGCCGCCCGAGGCGGCGCAGCCCCGGGAGTTGCCGCGCCTGGCGCAGGCGGCGGCAGATGCGCCGTGAGTGACGTCGCGCTGAAGCAGCCGTGGCAACGCTCGCCGTTGGCGCTGTGGCTGCGCGACCGGCTACTGGTGCTCGACCCGGCGCTGCTGGCGATCGTCGGCGCGCTGGCGCTGATCGGGCTGGTGACGCTGTATTCGGCGGGCAACGACTTCCCGTGGCGCTTCACCGATCAGCTGCGCAACTTTGCCGTCGCCGCGGCGGTGATGTTCGTTGCCGCCAACGTGCCGCCGACGATGCTGCAGAAGCTGGCCGCGCCGGCCTATGTGGTCGGCGTGGCGCTGCTGGTGGCCGTCGAGGTCGGCGGGGTCACCGTCAAGGGAGCCACGCGCTGGCTCGACGTCGGCGTGACGCGGATCCAGCCGTCGGAGATGATGCGGCTGGCGTTGCCGCTGATGCTGGCCTGGTACTTCCACAAGCGCGATGGCTCGGGCAAGCCGCTCGACTTCCTGGTTGCCGCGGTCCTGATGGCAGTGCCGGTGGCGCTGATCGCCAAGCAGCCCGACCTCGGCACCGCGCTGCTGGTGACCGCCGCCGGCGTGTACGTGATCTTCTTCGCCGGCCTGCCGTGGAAGTGGCTGGCGGTGCTCGGGGTGGCCGGAGTGGCCGCGCTGCCGCTGGCCTGGACGATGATGCACGACTACCAGCGCACCCGCGTGCTGACGCTGATCGACCCGACCACCGATCCGCTCGGCAAGGGCTTTCATACGCTGCAGGCGACCATCGCCATCGGTTCCGGCGGCGCCTTCGGCAAGGGCTGGATGCAGGGCACGCAGACGCACCTCGAGTTCATCCCGGAGCGCACGTCGGACTTCATCTTCGCCGTCTTCTCCGAGGAGTTCGGCCTGGTCGGCAACCTGGTGCTGATGGTGCTGTTCCTGTCGCTGGTGGGCCGCGCCTTGCTGATCGCGGTCAACGCGTCGAGCACCTTCTCGCGGCTGCTCGCCGGGGCGATCGCGCTGATCATCTTCACCTACGCCTTCGTCAACATGGGCATGGTCAGCGGCATCCTGCCGGTGGTGGGCGTGCCGCTGCCGTTCATCAGCTACGGCGGCACGGCGCTGCTCACGCTCGGGCTCGCCTGCGGCATGCTGATGAGCATCAACCGCCACCGCAAGCTGGTGCAGAGCTAGGCAGCTGGTCACGATGCCGGCGCCGCGTTCGCCCGTTACTGCGATGGCGATCGCCTCGCTGATCGCCGTCGCCGGCTGCAGCACCGCGCCGAAGCCGGCGACGCCGAGCCCGCCAGCGCCGGGGCGGCCGGGCGGCTTCTACCAGGACGACGGTCCGCCGGCGCAGGTGCCGGCCGACATCATGGCCACGCCGGATGCGGTGCCGCGGATCGAGCCGTTCCACAGCGGCGCCAGCCGACCGTACGTGGCTCTGGGCAACAGCTACACGCCGATCACCGACGACCGGGCGCTGGTTCAGCGCGGCTACGCCTCCTGGTACGGGCGGCAGTTCCACGGCAACCGCACCTCGACCGGCGAGATCTACGACATGTTCGCGATGACCGCGGCGCATCCGACGATGCCGCTGCCGAGCTACGCGCGGGTGACCAACCTGCGCAATGGCGCTTCGGTGGTGGTCCGCGTCAACGACCGCGGACCGTTCCGGGACGGGCGGGTGATCGACCTGTCCTACGCGGCGGCGGTGCGGCTCGGCATCGCCGCCACCGGGACCGGCGAAGTCGAGGTCCGGCGGATCACGCATCGCGAGATCGCCGGGCTCGGGGCGCCGGCCGTTGCCGCCGCGCCGCCCCCGGCGCCGTCCTCGCCGCCCCGGCCGGCAACCGCCGAGCCGCCGGTGGCCGCATCCAACGGCCGCTGGGCAGTACAGCTCGGCGCGTTCGCCGCCGCCGACCGCGCGCAGGAACTGCTGGCCCGCGTGCAGGCCGAGCTCGCCAAGCCGCAGGCGGGCAACCTGCCGGTCGACCTGCAGCCGCGGATCGAAAGCGACGGCGGGCTGCATCGGGTGCTGCTCGGGGCACTGCCGGAACGCGAAGCCGCGGCAACGCTGGCCACGCGCCTGGCGGCGCTGCTGGGCGGCGGCATTGCGACGTACGTAGTTCTGCGCTGAGTTCCGGCTGCAGTGCCGGCGCCAGCGCCCCGTATAGTCAGTTTCCCCCTCTTTTCCGGCAGGCCGCCTGAACGGCCGCCGTCGAGCCGATGGAACTGATCCTGCTCGCCGTACTGATCCTGCTGAACGCGGCGTTCGCCATGTCGGAGATCGCGGTGGTGTCCTCGCGCAAGGCCAGGCTGCAGCGACTGGTCGACGACGGCATGCCGGGCGCCAGCGCGGCGATTGCGCTGCACGAGACGCCTTCCAACTTCCTGTCGACGATCCAGGTCGGCATCACCAGCGTCGGCATCCTCAGCGGCGCGATCGGCGAGGCGGCGCTGGCCGATCCGCTGGCGGCGTGGATCGGCCAGATGCCGGCGCTGGCGCCGTACGCGAGAGGTCTGGCGCTCGGCGCGGTGGTGGTCGGAATCACCTACCTGTCGGTGGTGGTCGGCGAGCTGGTGCCCAAGCGGCTGGCCCTGCTCAAGCCCGAGGTGATCGCCGCCTTCATCGCGCGGCCGATGCAGTGGCTGGCACGGGCCGCCCGCCCGCTGGTGTGGTTGCTGTCGGCATCGAGCGACGGGCTGCTGCGGCTGGTCCGCGCGCGTCGCGGCGACGAGCCGCCGGTGACCGACGAGGAGATCGAGGTGCTGATGCAGCAGGGGGCCGAGGCGGGCGTCTTCCACAGCAGTGAACAGGCGATCGTCGCCAACGTGCTGCGCCTGGACGAACAGCGGATCGGCGCGATCATGACGCCGCGCGCCGACATCTACACGATCGACCTCGACGAGCCGGAAGCCACCGTTCGGCAGCAGTTGGCCGAGTGCCAGCATCATCGGGTGGTGGTCGTCCGCGGCGGCTTCGAGCAGGTCCTCGGCGTGCTGCACGTCACCGACCTGCTGATGCCGGCCTTCGAGGGCCGGCCGCTGGAGATCGAGCGCATCCTGCGGCCGCCGCTGTACGTGCCCGAGTCGGTCACCACCACCAAGCTGATGGAGCTTTTCCGCAAGGCGCGGGCCCAGTTCGCGCTGATCGTCGACGAGTACGGCGAGGTCCAGGGACTGGTGACGCTGACCGACGTGATGGCGTCGATCGTCGGCGATGTTCCCGCCGAGGGCGTGGCGATCGAGCAGGACGCCGTGCTGCGCGACGACGGGTCGTGGCTGATCGACGGCGCGGTGGGCATCGGGCGCTTCCGCGCGCTGCTCGACCTCGATCCGCTGCCCGGCGAGGACGAGGGCGCCTTCAACACGCTGGCCGGCTTCGCGCTGCACCAGCTCGGCCGGATCCCGGCGGTCGGCGAGCGCTTCGAGGCGGCCGGACTGCGCTTCGAGATCGTCGACATGGACCGCACGCGGATCGACAAGCTGCTGGTCGCCCGGCTGCCGGAAGGCGCCTGAGCGCGCCGGGCCGCCCCAAGCGCGAATCCTTCGAGCGTCAGCGAGAAGGTAGCCCGGTGAGCGCGCCGGGCCGCCCCAAGCGCGAATCCTTCGAGCGCCAGCGAGAAGCTAGTCAAGTGAGCACCGGCACCGCACGGCCGCGCGGCGCACCGCGCCACGGCGACATGGCGATCGTTGTGCGCTAGCCTGCCCGTTAATCAGTCACGGAGCCGTTGCCATGAACCTCGCCGAAGTCCGCCGCTTCCTCGACCGTCGCTGGGACGAGGAGCTGATCCCGCGCCTGGTCGACTACGTGAAGGTGCCGGCCAAGTCGCCGGCGTTCGACGCCGGCTGGGCGGCGCACGGTTACCTCGCCGCGGTGGTGCAGGAGGCGCACGCCTGGGCGGCGGCGCAGCGCATCGCCGGCATGCGGCTGGAGATCGTCACCATCGACGGCCGCACGCCCTGCCTGTTCTTCGACGTTCCGGCGACCCACGGACTGGGCAACGACCGCACCGTGCTGTTCTACGGCCATCTCGACAAGCAGCCGGAGATGGAGGGCTGGCGCGAGGGCTTCGGTCCCTGGCGACCGGTGATCGAGGACGGCAGGCTGTACGGCCGCGGCGCCGCCGACGACGGCTACGCTGTCTACGCCGCATTGAGCGTGATCGCCGCCCTCGATGCGCAGGGTGCGGCGCGGCCGCGCTGCGTCGGCATCATCGAGACCTGCGAGGAGTCCGGCAGCCCCGACCTGCCGGCCTACCTCGAGCTGCTGGCGCCGCGGCTCGGCGCAGTGGCGCTGGTCGCCGGCCTGGATTCAGGTTGCGGCAGCTACGACCAGCTTTGGGTCACCACCTCGCTGCGCGGGCTCGCCGGCGGCACCCTGACCGTCGAGGTGCTGTCCGAGGGCGTGCACTCGGGCAATGCAAGCGGTCTGGTGCCGAGTTCGATGCGCATCGCCCGCCAACTGCTCAACCGCATCGACGACCCGGCCACCGGCCGCGTGATCGACCAGGTCTTCCATGCGCCGATCCCTGCCGAGCGATTGGCGCAGGCGCAGGCTGCCGGCCGCATCCTCGGCGAGCAGGTCTGGCGGCAGTTCCCGTGGATCGGCTGCTCGCACGGCGAAGGCGGCTTCGCGCACGCGATGCCGACCACCACCGATCCGGTCGAAGGAATCCTTGCCCGCACCTGGCTCCCGGCGCTGTCGGTGACCGGTGCCGCCGGCTTCCCGGGCATCGACTCGGCCGGCAACGTGCTGCGTCCGCGCACCACCTTCAAGCTCAGCCTGCGCCTGCCGCCGACCGTCGACGGCGAACTGGCCACCGAGCGGCTGCAGCGGCTGCTCGAGGCCGACCCGCCCTACAACGCCCGCGTCAGCTTCGTGCCGGACTGGGGCGCCACCGGCTGGAACGCGCCGGCCACCGCGCCATGGCTGGCACGCGCCGCCGACGAGGCCTCGCGCGCCGCCTTCGGCCGCGAGGCGGCGTGGATGGGCGAGGGCGGCACGATCCCGTTCATGAACATGCTCGGCCAGCGGTTCCCCGACGCGCAGTACCTGATCACCGGCGTGCTCGGCCCGAAGTCGAACGCGCACGGCCCGAACGAGTTCCTGCACATCGACTGCGTCAAGCGGCTCAGCGCGGCGGTCGCCTCGATCGTCGCCCAGGTGCCGGCCTGAATCACCGGCCGATGGCCGCCGACTGGCTCACGCGCGCCGGCATCCTGGCGCGCCGCCATCCGGCGGCCATCGCAGTCAGCCTGGCGCTGGTGTCGAGCGTCAGCGCGTGGGTCTATTCCGGCGTGCGCAGCGCGCTGGTCGAACTGGCCGGCGCCAACCTGCAATCGCTGGCCGCCAGCGAAGCGCTGGCGGTCGAGACGTGGATCGGCGAGAAGCGGCTGAACGTGCAGCGCTGGGCGCGTGACCCGCGGGTGACCGAGGCGGCCGAGCGGCTGCTCGATGCCGGTCGCAGCGGCGGCGATGCGTTGCGCGAGGCTTGCGCCGGTGCTTCGGGGGCGCGGCTGGTGCAGGCGATCGATGCGCTGCGGCTCGAGGATGCGGCGGCGTCGATCCACCTGATCGGTGGCGATGGCCGCGTACTGGCGGCGCGCGACGCTGCGAAGTGCGCGCTGCAACTGACGCCGGCGCTGCACCGCGCCTTCGCTCCGGCGCTGCAGGGCGAGACGCAGTTCGCGGTGACCCGCTACGAGGCCGACCGGGTCGGCGCCGGCGGCAACGTCGACGGGCCGAGGATCTGGATCTCGGCGCCGGTGCGCAACGAAGCCGGCGACGTGATCGCGGCGCTCGACATCGGCAAGCCGGGCGACGAACGCTTCGCCGGGCTGTTCGCCGCCGCCAGCGTCGGCGCCTCCGGCGAGAGCTATGCCTTCGACGACCGCGGTCTGCTGCTGACCGAGAGCCGGTTTCGCGACGCGCTGGTCGAGCGGGGCGAACTGCGCGCCGGCGAGAGTGCGGTGCTGCGCCAGCCGCTGAACGATCCGGATGCCGACGGCGAGCCGCAGCCGACCCGGCTGCTGGCGCTGGCGCTGGCCGGGCGCGAGGCCGTCCCGCCGCGGCTGCAGGGCGAAGTGCTGCAGCCTTACACGACCTACTACGGCGAGCGCGTCGTCGGCGTCTGGCGCTGGCTCGCGCCGCACGGGTTCGGCATCGCGGTGGAGGTGTCGGAGGCCGAGGCCTTCGCGCCGCTGCGGCGGATCGAACTGGCCTTCCTCGGCCTCGGCGCGCTGGTCGGCGCGGTGGCCTTCGGCTTCGTGGTCGCGCTGCTGCGCATGCAGCGGATGGCCGAGCAGGTCGAGGCGGCGCAGCGGGTCGGCAACTACGAGCTGATGGAGCAGGTCGGCCAGGGCGGCATGGCACGGGTGTACCGGGCGCAGCACCGGCTGCTGAAGCGGCCGACTGCGGTGAAGATCATCGAACTGGCGATGACCAGCGACGAGATGCTGGCCCGCTTCGACCGCGAGGTGAGGCTGGCCAGCCAGCTGATGCACCCGAACACGGTCGAGGTCTTCGACTACGGCCGCACGCCGGAGGGCCAGCCGTTCTACGCGATGGAGTTCCTCGACGGCCTGACGCTGCAGCAGATCGTCGAGCAGCACGGTCCGCTGCCGGCGGCGCGCGCCGCCCATGCGCTGCGCGGCATCGCCGGCTCGCTTTCCGAGGCGCACGCGAGGGGCCTGGTCCACCGCGACATCAAGCCGGCCAACGTGATGCTGTGCCGCCGCGGCGGCGAGGACGACGTGGTCAAGGTGCTCGACTTCGGGCTGGTCAAGGACACCCGATCGCCGCACACGCGCGACCTGACCCGCGCGCTGCGCGTGCTCGGCACGCCCGCCTACATGGCGCCCGAGCGCATCGAACAGCCCGACAGCGCCGACACCCGCTCCGACCTGTATGCGCTCGGTGCGGTCGGTTACTTCCTGCTCGCCGGCAAGGCACCGTTCGGCGGCGACTCCGAGCTGGCACTGGCCTTCCAGGTGGTGCACACGCCGGCGCCACGCGCCTCGGCGGCAGCGGTCGCGCCAGTGCCGGCGGCGCTCGACGAGCTGATCGCCCGCTGCCTGGCGAAGTCGGCCGACGACCGCCCGGCCTCGGCTGGCGAGGTGGCGGCCGATCTCGACCGGCTGCTGGTGGCGCAGCCATGGACCAACGAGCAGGCGACCGCCTGGTGGAAAGCTCACGCTGTCGCCGGGCCAGCGTCGTAGCGGCGACCGCGCCGCGGCTCAGTCTTTCGCCAGCAGCGCGTAGAGCCGATCGCGCGGCACGCCGGTGACGCGTGCGGCGAGCGCCGCGGCACGCGAGGCGGGCAGCGCCTCGGCCAGCGCCGCCAGCCAGCGGCGGGTGAGCGCGTCGACCTCGGCCACCGCGCCCTCGGCCGCATCGACCAGCAGCACGTATTCGCCGCGAGGCTCGGCACCGATCGCCTCGACGAGTTCGCCGGCCGTGCACACCCGCAGCGTCTCGAACTTCTTGGTCAGTTCGCGCGCCACCACCACGCGCCGGCCGGCACCGAGGATCCCGGCCAGCTCGACGGCCGTCGCGGCCACGCGGTGCGGTGCTTCGAACAGCGCAAAGGCCTCGCCGCGTGCCGTCAGTTCGCGCAGCAGCCGCTGCCGCTCGAGCGCACCGGTGGGCAGGAAGCCGGCAAAGGTCAGCAGGCCGCCGCGCAGGCCGGCAGCGCTGGCGGCGGCGGTGAGCGCGCTGGCGCCCGGCACCGGCACCACGCGCAGGCCGGCGTCCAGCACCGCGCGCACGACCCGCGCGCCCGGGTCGGAGACCGCCGGCGTGCCGGCATCGGTGACCAGCGCCACCCGGCCGCCGTTGCGCAGGCGGCCGACGATCGACTCGGCCGCCTGCTGTTCGTTGTGCTCGTGCGCGGCGAGCAGCGGCGTGTCGATGCCGTAGCGGCGCAGGAGGACGCCGGTGGTCCGGGTATCCTCGGCGGCGATGGCATCGACCTTCGACAGCACCCACAGGGCGCGCAGCGTGATGTCGGCCGCATTGCCGATCGGCGTGGCCACCAGGTACAGCGATTGCGCCGGCAGTTCCTGCTGCGCGGCGCCGCTGGCGACGAGCAGGGGATCGGCGTCGAGTCGGGGGCGGTTCATGCGAGGGATGCTGACGCTGTTCGGTCTTGCGGCCGCGACATTGTCGGCGGGCGCCCAGCCGACCGCAAACGTGCCTGCCGAGACGCTGCCGTCGATCGTGCTGCTGCTGCCCGGCCCGGCGACGCCCTTCGTCCGCGCCGCCGAGGCGGTGCGGGCGGGGTTCTTCGCCGCTCACGCGGCGGCCGGGGCACCGATGGCCATCGAATCGCGCGACACCGACGAGACGCCGGCGGCGGTCGCGGCGGCGATCGAGGCGGCTGCGGCGCGCGGCGTGCGGCTGGTCGTCGGCCCGCTGTCGCGCGATGCGGTCGACGCCCTGGCGCGCGCCGGCGGCGCGCTGCTGCCGGTGCTGGCGCTGAACGCGCCGGCCGGCGATGCCGCCCTGCCGCCTTCGATGCTGGCGGTCGGCCTGCGCGTCGAGGACGAAGCGCGAAGCATCGTTCACGCGCTGGTGCGCGGACCGCTGGCAACCGGCGTGTCGAGCGAGAACCTGCCGCTGGCGGTGATCGCCGGCCGCGGCGGACTCGAGCGCCGCGTCGGCGCCGCCTTCCTCGCTGCGGCGCGCGACTACGGGCGGCGGGCGGAGAGTTTCGAGCTTTCGATCCGGCAGGAGCGCCTGGCCGAGCTGGGCAAGCGACTGGCGGCGCAGCCCTGGCGGGCCATCCTGCTGGCGCTCGACGCCGGCGAAGCGGCAGCGGTGCGGCCGTGGTTGCCGCAGGAAGTCACGGTGCTGGCCACCTCGCGCGTTCATCTGCTCGAGCAGTCGCAGGTCGGCCTGGCGCAGGAACTCGAAGGCATCGCCTTCGTCGACATGCCGTGGCTGCTGGAACCCGACCATCCGGCGGTGGCAGCCTATCCGCGGCCCGTCACGCCGTACAGCGCCGAGCTCGAGCGCCTGTACGCGCTCGGCATCGATGCGTATCGGATCGCCGCCGAGTGGCTGAAGGGCAAGCAGCGCTTCGAAATCGACGGCGTCACCGGGCGGCTGCGCGTCGATCCGGCGCTCGTCGGCCGCGTTGAACGTTTGCCGACGATGGCGGTCTTCGTCGATGGCAAGGCCGAGCGAAGGGACGTGATGCGATGAGCGTCGAACCGTGTCGCCGCGGGCGATCGCTGCATCGAGCGGCGGCATCGCGCAGCGCCGCGGGCGCCGGATGAGCTACCTGCGCCGGCGCAATCAGACGGGCGCCGGCGTGCGCACGCCGCGCCAGCGCGCCGGCGACGCCGCCGAGGCGCAGGCCTGCGCCAGACTGGAGGCGGCCGGCTGTCGTATCCTCGGCCGCAACGTCCGCTTCCGCGAGGGCGAGATCGACATCGTCGCCGACGACGGCGGCACGCTGGTGTTCGTCGAGGTGCGGATGCGCCGCAGCGACGGCTTCGGCGGCGCCGTTGGCAGCGTCGATGCCTTCAAGCGGCGCCGGCTGGTCCGCGCCGCGCAGCACTTCCTGCTGCAGCACTACGGCACCGGCTCGCGGCTGCCGCCGTGCCGGTTCGACGTCGTCACTGCCGACGGCGACGGCATCCGGGAGTGGATCCGCGATGCGTTCGCCGCCGACTGAAGGGAACATGGGAGGAAAAGCGATGAACAACTACCGGCGCGCGGCGCTGGCTGCCCTGGCGGCGGCCGCCGCGCTCACCACCGTCGGCTGCGCGGCGGTCGCCGTCGGCGCGGTGGCGGGCGGCGTCATGATCGCCAGCGATCGCCGCTCGTCGGGCATCCAGCTCGAGGACCAGGCGATCGAGCTGCGGGTCCGCGAGGCGCTCGGCAAGGCGATTCCGAGCGACCGCGCCAACATCAGCGTCACCAGCTACAACCTGCGCGTGCTGCTGACCGGCGAGGTCACCGAGGCGCAGCTGAAGGCCGAAGCGGAGGCGATCGCGCGCAAGTCGGACAACGTCAGGGGCGTGCTCAACGAGCTGTACGTCGGCAGCCTGTCGACCGCCGCCAACCGCAACTTCGACACCGCGCTGACCTCCAAGGTGCTGGCGGCGATGCTGCAGGACAAGAACGTGCCCAGCAGCGCGATCAAGGTCGTCTCCGAGCGCGCCGTCGTCTACCTGATGGGCCGCGTCACGCCGGCCGAAGGCGAGGCCGCCGCGCGTGTCGCCAGCCGGGTGTCCGGCGTGCAGCGGGTGGTCAAGAACTTCGACTACCTGACCGAGGCGGAGGCCGCCGCCGAGGCGGCCAAGGCGGCGCCCGCCAAGCAGTGAGGTCGCCGGCGAGCCGGCAGCTTCGATCGCCCCGCCCGTCGGCGCAGCCGCAGCGAGCGGAAATCCGTTGCACGGCTGCACGGTTCTCTTATAGTCCGCCGCGATGCCGACGGCCGCGCTCCGCGGCCCGGCCGCACGGGGAGGAGACGACGGCATGGGCTGGATCATCTTTCTGGGCCTGATCGCCCTGGTCGTGTTCTGGGTGATCGGTGCGTACAACCGGCTGGTCAGCCTGCGCAACGTGTTCAAGAACGCGTTCGCGCAGATCGACGTGCAGCTGAAGCGCCGCTACGACCTGATCCCCAACCTGGTCGAGACGGCCAAGGCCTACATGAAGCACGAGCGCGAGACGCTCGAGGCGGTGATCAAGGCGCGCGCCGGTGCGGTGGCGGCGAACTCCGCCGCCGCTGCCGACCCGGCCGATCCGGCGGCAATGAAGGGGCTGGTCGCCGCCGAGGGCCTGCTGTCCGGCGCGCTGGGCAAGCTGTTCGCGCTGGCCGAGGCCTACCCTGACCTGAAGGCCAACCAGACGATGATGCAGCTGTCGGAAGAGCTGACCAGCACCGAGAACAAGATCGCCTTCGCGCGGCAGGCGTTCAACGACTCGGTGATGAGCTACAACACCGCGGTCGAGCAGTTTCCGAGCAACGTCATCGCCGGCCTGTTCTCGTTCAGGCAGGCCGAGCTGCTCGCCGCCACCGAAAGCGCCGAGGAGAAGAAGCCGGTCAAGGTGCAGTTCTGAGCCCGCCGGGCCGCCGCGGGGGCGAGCTGCCTGAGCGCGCAGCGCCGGGGTCGTCCCGTGGATCCGCCGCGGCCGCCTGACCTGCCGCGATGAACTTCTTCGAGCACCAGGAGGCCGCGCGCCGGACCAGCCGGCGCCTGGTGATCCTGTTCGCGCTGGCGGTGATCGGGATCGTGATTGCCGTCAACGTCGTCGCCACCTTCGTCTACCTCGGGCTGTTTGCGCCGCCGCTGCCGCGTGCCTTCTACCTGACCAACACGCTGGTGACGCTGCTGATGATCGGCGCCGGCACCTGGTGGGAGACGGCAAGGCTGGCGAGCGGCGGCGAGGCGGTAGCGCAGATGATCGGCGCGCGGCGCCTCGACCCGTCGACGCGCGACCTGCTCGAACGGCGGCTGCTCAACGTGGTCGAGGAGATGGCACTCGCCTCCGGCACGCCGGTGCCGCGGGTGTACGTGATGGACAACGAGGCGTCGATCAACGCCTTCGCCGCCGGGCACTCGCTGCACGACGCGGTGATCGCGGTCACCCGCGGCACCCTGACGCGGCTTACCCGCGACGAACTGCAGGGCGTGGTCGGCCACGAGTTCAGCCACATCCTGAACGGCGACATGCGTCTGAACATCCGCCTGATCGGCGTGCTGTTCGGGCTGCTGATGCTGTCGATGTTCGGCCGCTTCATGCTCGAGATGGGCCGCGGCAGCCGCGACAGCCGCGGCGGGCTGGTGATGCTGCTGGTTGCCGGGATTGCGCTGTGGATCCTCGGCTACCTCGGTGTGTTCTTCGGCCGGCTGATCAAGGCGGCGGTGTCGCGCCAGCGCGAGTTCCTGGCCGACGCGAGCGCGGTGCAGTTCACCCGCAACGCCGACGGCATCGGCGGCGCACTGCGCAAGATCGGCGGCCTGACACAGCCCGGCGAGCCGGGCAGCCGGATCCAGCATCCGCACGCGGAGACGCTGTCGCACCTGTTCCTCGGCGCCGCGAGGCCGAGCTTCGTCGCCGGCCTGTTCGCCACCCATCCGCCGCTGGCGGCACGCATCCGCCGCATCTACGGCCGCGACCTGCCGATGCTGCCGGCCAACGAACTGCCACTGGCCGAGGCGCTCGGTCCCGCCGGGCCGGCGGCCGCCGCGGCTGCACCGCGCAGTGCAGCCGCGACCGATGGCGCGAGCCCGCTGGCGGCGCTGGTGGGCGAGCCGGGGCGCGACGTGGACCTGGCGCAGGCAATCGGCCTGGCCAGCGTCGACGACGGCCAGCGGCTGGCCGCGGCGGTGCAGCGCCTGCCGGGCGAGGCCGAACTGGAAGGCGCGCTCGCCGACAGCTCGCAGGCGCAGCTGGTGGTGCTGGCGATGCTGATCGAGAAGGACAAGCCGTTCTCCGGCCAGCAGCGGCAGCTGGTGGCCGAGGCGTTCGGCGCCGAAGCGGCGCAGCGCGTCGACGCCCTGCACGAGACGATCCAGCGGCAGCCGCCCGGGCTGCGGCTGCCGCTGCTCGACCGCGCCTCGCCGACGCTGGCGAAGCTCGGTGCGCCGGCGCGCGAGCGGCTGCTGATGCTGGTGCACGGGCTGGTCCGCGCCGACGGGCGCGTCACCCTGCACGAGTTCCTGCTGTTCACCGTCCTGAAGCGCCGCATCGGCCGCGACGCCAGCCGCCCGGTGCCGATCCGCTTCGCCAGCGTCGAACCGCTGCACGCGGAGGTCGGCCTGGTGATGTCGCTGCTGGCCAGCGTGCGCCTGCCGGACCGGCCGGAGCATGCGTACAACGCCGGCGTCCTGCTGTTGCCCGGCATCGAGCCGCCACGCGTGCCGACCGAGGCGATCGAGCTCGATGCGGTGTCGCGTGCGCTGGACCGGCTGAACCAGCTGGCACCACTGGCCAAGCCGCGGCTGATCAAGGCCTTCACCGCGGCGGCCTTCGTCGGCGGCGAGACGCACTGGAAGGCGGCCAGCTGCCTGCGCACCATCTGCGCCGCGCTCGACGCGCCGCTGCCGCCGCAACTGCGCCACGACGAGGGCGCCCTCGGCCTGGCTCCTGCCGAGTCGGTCGCCGACGACGGCCCGGTCCAGCAGGCCCTGCTGTAGCGGTCGGCGGGCGACGCTACTTCAGCGCGCCGAAGACCTTGCGCACCATGGCGCTGCTCGCGCCGAGCGGGTTGCTGCGCAGCTTGCGCTCCTCCTCGCCGATCATGAAGTACAGGCCATCGAGCGCCCTGTCGGTGACATGGTTCTCGATGCGTACCACGCCGCTGCCGCCCAGACCGAGCGCGCCTGCCTGATCGACCAGGCCGTTGTACTGCTGCGCCAGGCCGATCTTCTCCGTCGTCTGCCTGACGATCGGCAGGAAGCGCTCGGCCAGCGGCGCGCGGGTCTTGCCGGCGAAGAACTGCGTCACCGAGTCGTCGCCGCCGGCGAGGATCGCCTTGGCGTCGGTCACGGTCATCGATTTCACTGCGCTGACCAGCAGTTCCTGCGCCTGCGGCACCGCCTGCTCGGCGGCGCGGTTCACCCCGAGCTTCAGCGCGTCGATGTCCTTGCCGAAGCCGGCCAGCTTGAGCATCTTCTCCGAACGGCGCAGCCAGTCGGGCAGCGGGATGCGCAGTCTGTCGTTGCCCCAGAAGCCGTCCTGGCGGCCGAGCAGCTTGACGGCGGCGGCCGCGCCGGACTCGAGCGCTCCCTTCAGGCCGGCGGTGGCGTCGGAGTCGGTCAGCGCCGCCAGCTGGGCGTGCGCTTCGCGCCACAACAATCCTGGCGCCACCGCGGCGACGGCGAGCGTGGCGAGCGCGATGCGACGTTGCGCGCCGGGCAGCGATGCTTGCATCTGTTCCTCCTGCTGTCTGTCGTGGAGGATGCGGCCGCCGCGACGCCGGGAACCACTCGCAAGGAAACCCCTCGCTTGCCGCGGTCGGTCGATCCATCGACACATTGGCACAGGCAGCGGCGTCGGCGCTGCTGTTTGATCAATGGATCGGCGATACGGGCGGCAGCCGCTAGAGAACCCCGGCGGCGTGCGCCTGCGCATCGGCGTGGTACGAGCTGCGCACCAGCGGGCCGACGGCGGCGTGCGAGAAGCCCATCGCCTGCGCCTCGCGCTCGAACATCGCGAAGACTTCCGGCGTCACGTAGCGACGCACCGGCAGGTGGTGGTTGCTCGGCGCCAGGTACTGACCGATGGTCAGCATGTCGACCTGGTGCGCGCGCAGCTCGCGCATCACCTGCACGATCTCCTCGTCGGTCTCGCCCAGCCCGACCATCAGCCCGCTCTTGGTCGGCACGCCGGGCACGCGGCGCCTGAATTGCTGCAGCAGCGACAGCGAGTGCGCGAAGTCGGAGCCCGGCCGCGACTCGCGATACAGGCGCGGCACGGTCTCGAGGTTGTGGTTCATCACGTCCGGCGGCGCTGCCTCGAGGATGCCCAGCGCGCGGTCCAGCCGGCCGCGAAAGTCCGGCACCAGGATCTCGATCCGGGTGGCCGGCGACAGTGCGCGCACCGCGCGGATGCAGTCGGCGAAGTGCTGCGCGCCGCCGTCCTTCAGGTCGTCGCGGTCGACCGAGGTGATCACGACGTAGGCGAGCTTCAGTGCGGCGATGGTGCGCGCCAGGTTCAGCGGCTCGTCGGCGTCGAGCGGCTCGGGGCGGCCGTGGCCGACGTCGCAGAACGGGCAGCGGCGCGTGCACTTGTCGCCCATGATCATGAAGGTCGCCGTGCCCTTGCCGAAGCACTCGCCGATGTTCGGGCAGGAGGCTTCCTCGCACACGGTGTGCAGCCGGTGTTCGCGCAGGATGCTCTTGATCTCGTAGAAACGCGTGCTCGGCGAGCCGGCGCGCACGCGGATCCAGTCGGGCTTGCGCGAAGGCAGCCCGTCGGTGACGAACTTCAGCGGGAACTTCTTGGCGACCGGCGCCGTCTTCGCCTCGCCCTTCTTCTTGGCGAAGGGGTCTCTCGGCGGCTCGCCAGGCGGCAATTCGCTGCTCATCGGGTGAATTGCTGCTTCAGGTGGACGGCGAGGCGGTCGGCCGCCACGCGCCAGGTGATCGACACGCCGAGTGTAGACAAGTCGACTGTCGGCAGACCCGCATAGCCGCATGGGTCGATGCGCGAAAACGGCGCGAGGTCCATCGCCACGTTCAGTGCCACGCCGTGGTAGCTGCAGCCGCGGCTGACCTTGATGCCGAGGGCGGCGATCTTGGCGAAGCCGGCCAGCCCGCCGCCGGCGCGCGAGTTCTGGTCGCGCACGTACACCCCCGGCGCGCCGCGCACCCGCTGCGCCGCCACGCCGGCCTCGTCGAGCACCTGGATCACCGAGTGCTCGATCCGGTGAACGAGTTCCCTGACGAAAATGCCGAGCCGGCGCAGGTCGATCAGCGTGTAGACGACCACCTGGCCCGGCCCGTGATAGGTGACCTGGCCGCCGCGGTCGGTGGCGACGACCGCGATCTCGCCGGGGTCGAGCAGGTGCTCGCGGCGGCCAGCCTGGCCGAGGGTGAACACCGGCGGGTGTTCGACCAGCCAGAGTTCATCGGCCGTGTCGTCGGTGCGCGCAGCGGTGAACTCGCGCATCGCCTGCCAGGTCGGCAGGTACTCGGCGCGGCCGAGCTCGCGCACGATGGGCCCCGCAGCCATTGCCGGGCGTTTCGCTACAGCACCACCTTGACCAGCGGGTGGCTGGTCAGCGCGCGGTACAGCTCGTCGAGCTGCTCGCGCGAGGTGGCGTTGATGGTCGCCGTCACCGACAGGTAGTTGCCCTCGCGCGAGGTGCGCAGCTCCAGGGTGGCGGCGTCGAAGTCTGGCGCGTGCGCCTGCACCACCTCGACGATCGCCTGCGCGAAGTGGTCGACGCGGCGGCCCATCACCTTGATCGGAAACGGCGTCGGAAAGGTGAGCGGCGACTCGCCGCCGGAGGCGATGATCACTGCCGCAGCACCTCGATCGCATCGTCGTAGGCCTTGCGCAGCCGCGCGTAGACCGGGCCTGGGCGGCCGTCGCCGACCGGCCTGCCGTCGAGCGCGACGATCGGCAGGATCTCGCGGGTGGCCGAGGTCAGCATCAGCTCGTCGCAGGCCTCGACCTCGTCGCGGCGCAGCCGCCGCACCTCGAACGGCACGCCGATCCGATCGCAGAGCTCGCCGACGAAACCGTAGCGGATGCCCTCGAGGATCAGCCGGTCGCGCGGCGCCCCGATCGCGGTGCCGTCGCGCACCACCCACATGTTGCTCGACGAGCCTTCGGTGAGCCAGCCGTCGCGGAACTGCACCGCCTCGTCGGCACCGTGCTCGGTGGCGAACTGCCGCGCCAGCACCGCGCCGAGCAGCGACACCGACTTGATGTCGCAGCGCAGCCAGCGTTCGTCGGCGCGGCTGACCGCGCGCAGCCCCTGCTCACGCTGTGTCTGCGACGGGCGCGCGAACGGCGTGGTCATCGCGAACACCGTCGGCGGCGTGCCGGCCGGAAACGAGAAATCGCGCCTGGCCACGCCGCGCGTCACCTGCCAGTAGATGAACTGCTCGGCGGCTTCGCAGGTGGCGATCAGCCGTTCGACCAGCGCGTGCCAGCCGGCGCGGTCGAGCGGGTTGGCCAGACCGATCTCGCGCGCGCTGCGCTCGAAGCGGGCCAGGTGGTTGTCGAAGCGGAACGGCTTGCGGTAGTACACCGGCACCACTTCGTAGATGCCGTCGCCGAAGATGAAGCCGCGGTCGAGGACCGAGATCTTCGCCTCGGCCAGCGGCAGCCATTCGCCGTTCAGATAGCAGGTCGACTGCGGCCAGTCCATCGTTGTCCCTGTGGTGCTGGTCGCCGGCCGCGGCAGGGCGCGGCGGCAAGGGCCGCTATGGTAGCCGCCGGGCGGGCCGCCTCAGCGGCGGCGCACGCCGACGATGAACGCCTGCGCCGCGGCAGCGCCGTGGGCGAGGCCGACCAGCCGCTCCGCCTCGCGGATCAGCGGGCGCAGCTCGTCGCCGCTGCGCGCCGCCTCGAGGGCCATCGCCAGTCTGTCGGCCGCCGGGCCGAGCAGTTCGTTGACCGCCCGCACGGCGCGCGTCCTGGCCTCCTGCACGGTGGTCATCTCCGCCTCCGGGATCGAGGTCGGCGTGCCCTGCACGGTGTCGGCGGTGGCGCCGGCGAGCGAGATGAAGCCGCCCTGCTCGAGCATCGCCAGCGACTCGTCGAGCGCCGACGGAACGAGGGCTGCCAGCTCGTCGACGTCGCGCAGCCCGTCGACCAGGATCAGCAGGCGGCGCTGGGCGAGCGACAGGGCGCCGCTGCGCGCGGCGAGCTCTGCCGTGCCCTTGGGTGTCTTGCTGAATACGCGCCGGTCCCCCATCGCGATCGCCATCGTTGCCGACGCAAATGCTGGCAGAAAAATGTCGGGCGGCATCCGGGCGAACGGATGAATCCTTGCGGCTCAGTGGTGTTGCGCCGGCGCGCCGCCGGCGCCGCCGTGCGCCACGACGTGCTCGCAGACCAGCCGCTTCAGCGTCGACAGGCGGCGGTGGAAGAAGTGATCGGCGCCCGGCAGCACGACCACCGGCAGGTCCTGCGGCCTCGCCCACTCGAGGACGTGCGCCAGCGGAATGGTTTCGTCGAACTCGCCGTGGATCACCAGCGTCCCGGCGGCCACGGCGGGCATCGGCCACTTGCCGGCCGCCGATCCGACCAGGATCAGGTGCAAAGGCGGCGGCGCCAGGCGGGCGGCCGCCTGCGCGGCGACGAAACTGCCGAACGAGAACCCGGCCAGTGCCCGCGGCAGCTCGCCGGTGGCCTCGCCAAGCCATTGCGGCGCCGTGCCGATGAGGTGCAGGAAGTCGTCGGTCTCGCCCTGGCCATGGTCGTGGCTGCCTTCGCTGGCACCGACGCCGCGGAAGTTCGGCCGCACCGCCAGCCAGCCGACGGTGGTGAAGGCGCGGGCCAGCGTCGCCGCGACCTTGTTCTCCAGGGTGCCGCCGTACAGCGGGTGTGGATGGCCGATGAAGGCCAGTCCGGCCGGCGCACCGGCCGGCGCGTCGATCGCCAGCTCGATGCGGCCCGCCGGACCGTCGACCAGCCGACGCTCGCTGCGCACGTGCAGGCGCGGCGTCATCGCGCGCCGCCTGGGCGAGGAGCCGGACGCGCCATCGGCGCAGAGCGGGTCGTGCTCAAACGCTGTCCGGCAGGCGCAGGCGCTCGACCGGCTCGCCGCCGACCAGATGGCGGTCGATGATCTCGTCGATGTCCTGCTGGTCGACGTAGGTGTACCAGACCGCTTCCGGGTAGACGACCAGGCACGGTCCTTCGTCGCAGCGGTCGAGGCAGCCGGCCTTGTTGACGCGCACCCCGCCCCTGCCACTCAGACCGAGCTGCTTGACGCGGTTCTTCGCGTAGTCCTGCAGGCGATCGGCATCGTGCGCCGCGCAGCAGGCGCGGCCGTCGTCGCGCCGGTTCAGGCAGAAAAAGACGTGTCGCTGGTAGTAGCTCATCGGCGATTCCGGCAAAGGCGCATTCTACGAAGCGGCTGCCGCCCGACGTGGCGACGGCCGCCGGCGGGCGAGCGACCACAGCAGCACCGCCAGCGCTGCGTAGGGCCAGGCCTGCGCCAGCCAGTCGGAGGACGCCGCGACGTCGCGCAGCCGGCCAGGCTGCCAGCCGGCGAGCCAGTGGGCGTGGTACGGATTCGACGGCACGACATTGACCACCACGACCAGCAGCGCCAGCGCCGCTGCCGCCAGCGCCTTGGCCGAGCGGGCGGCGACGGTGGTCGCGGCGGCGGTGACCGCCAGCCAGCCGACCGCCAGCCCGGCGACCGCGCCGGGCGTCAGCCAGGCCAGCATGCGCTCCGGACCGAACTGGTGACCGTAGGTGATCGCCTTGGTGGCCAGGGCAACGCCGAGCAGCAGCAGCAGGATGCGCAGGCGGGGCGCACGCTGCTTCATCGCCGCGGTGAGCGTCGCGCCGGCCGCCAGCATGCCGCAGGCGGTGACCAGCGCCTCGGCGGCGGCGAACTGGCTGGCGTCGAAATCCGGTAGCGCCAGATCGAACACGCCGAGCGCGGCGGCGAGCCAGCCTCGACCGAGTTCGCCGTTGCCGAACAGCATCGGCCCCGGGTGGATCTGCGCCAGCGGCCAGATTGCCGCCAGCAGCAGCAGCGCGGCGGCGTGGGGACGGAACCACCGCCGCCGCGCCTGCTGCAGCCTTCGACCGTCGATCAGCGCCGGCGCCAGCGCGGTCGCGGCCAGCGCGCCGAGGGCGGCGCCGATCACGTTGGTCAGCGCGTCGAGGTTCGACGCGATGCGGGCCGGCAGGTAGTTCTGTACCGCTTCGACGAGCACCGACAGAAAGGCGGCGGCGGCGGTGGCCAGCACCACGGCGGGCAGGCCGCGCACCCGCCGGTGCAGCGCCAGCACCAGCAGAAACCCGAGCGGCACGTAGGCCAGCACGTTCAGGGCGAGATCGAAGCCGGTCACGTACAGCGGCCAGGGCGCGCCGAGGAAAGCGAACGGACTGACGCCGAGCGATCGCCAGCCAACCCACGGCGACAGGCTGCCGTAGACGAGCAGCACCAGGTACACCACCAGCGCGGTGCGCGCCAGCGGCGAGTCGCGTCGCGCCGCCGGCGGGGCGGCCGGCACCGGCGCGTTGGAAGCGGGGGCCATGTCGATGACGCGGATTGTGGGGGTTCCCGCGCCGCGAAAGGCGGGCGACGCTGCGTGCGATGGTAAATTTTCGCTGCCCCTGCAGGCCTGCGCGCCGGAATCGCGGTCGATCCCGGCCACCGACAGGGGCCTGCCTCCAGCCGCCGGTGACACGCCTTGTCCTGCATTGCTGACTCGAATTCGCGGGACGTCGCGCTGAACCGGCCGCCCGTTTCTCCTTTGCGTGGCGAGTCGATCGCCGCGGCGGCGCCGCGGTTCGACGTCGAAACGGTGCAGGAAACGGGATCGACCAACAGCGACCTGCTGCTGCGGGTACGGCAGGCGCAGCCAGCGCGGCCGCTGCTGCGTGCCGCGCTGCGCCAGACGGCTGGTCGCGGCCGCCACGGGCGTCGCTGGTTCGCCGGTGCCGGCGGCGCGCTGCTGTTCTCGCTGGCGGTGCCGATGAAGGCCGACGGCGGTCGCCTTGCCGCCGCCACGCTCGCCTGCGGCGTCGGCGCGGCCGAGGCGCTGCGGGCCGCCGGCGCGCCGCTGTCGCTCAAGTGGCCGAACGACCTGCTGATCGGCGAGCGCAAGCTCGGCGGTGTGCTGTGCGAATTGGCCACCGACGGCGACGATCGCCGTACCCTGGTCGTCGGCATCGGGGTGAACCTGCATCTGGACGCTGCCACCCGCGACTCGATCGGCCAGCCGGCAGCGGCGCTGGACGAGACCGCCGTGCCGGCGGCGCAGCGCGAAGGGCTGATCGGCAGCATCGCCAACGGCGTGCTCGAGGCGCTGCAGCTGTACGACGAGCAGGGCTTCGTGCCGCTGCAGCCGCGCTTCATGGCGCTGTTCGCGCAGCGCGACCGGCTGGTCGACCTGCTGGAACTCGGCACGCGGGTGGCGAGCGGACGGGCGCTCGGCGTCGACGGCGAGGGAAGGCTGCTGCTGGAAACCGCGCAGGGCCTGCGGGTGTGCAGCAGCGGCGAGCTTTCGCTGCGCGTGGTCCGATGAACGCCCCGGCGCACTGGCTTGTCCTCGACGCCGGCAACTCGGCGCTGAAGTGGGTGGTGATGACCACCGACGGCCACGTCGGTCCGGCGCACGGGGTCCAGCGCAACGCCGCACCCGACGAACTCGCCGAGGCTCTGACCCAGGAGTGGCGCGAGCGTGCCGGCGCCTCGGTGCAGGCGGCCTTCGGCTGCGCCGTCGCGTCGCCGGCGGTGATCGGCGCGATCGAGCAGGCGGTGCTGCGCGCCTTGGCGCTGCCGGTGCAGTGGTTCGACCCGCAGTCGCGCTACGAGCACGGCGGCGTGGTCCTGCGCAACGGCTACCGCGACTGCACGCAGCTTGGCGTCGACCGCTGGCACTCGCTGATCGCCGCCCGCAACGCCCATCCTGACCGCTCACTCGTGGTGGTGACCGCCGGCACGGCCACCACCGTCGACGGGGTGACGATCGACGGTTCGTTCGTCGGCGGGGCGATCGCCCCCGGCGTGCGGCTGATGTACGAGTCGCTCGCCAAGGGCACCGCCAGGCTGTCGGTGTCGCGCGGGCGGCTGGTCACCTACCCGGACAACACCGACGACGCGATTGCCTCGGGCGTGCTCGGCAGCCAGCTCGGCCTGGTCGAGCACTTCGTGCGCCGTTTCCGCGTCGAGCACGGCAATCCGCTGGTCGTGCTCACCGGCGGCCATGCGGCGCAGCTGGCGCCCTATGTCGGTGTCGGCACGTCGCTGCCGTCGGTGGTGCGCGAAGAGAACCTGGTGCTGCGCGGCGTGTACCTGCGGGCCTGCGAACGGATGGCGGTGCCGGCCGCTGCCGCCAGCGCTGGCGACGCCGCCCGATGAGAGCGGCCTTCCTGCTGCTGCTGCTGGCCAACATCGCGCTGTTCGCCTGGCAGCAGGGTCTGGTCGGATCGACGGCCAATGCCGGCCGCGAGCCGCAACGGCTCGACCGGCAGGTCGCCGTCGACAGGATCCGCGTGCTGACACCGGATCAGCTGGCCGCCCTGCGCGGCACGCCGGCGACCGCCGGCGACGGCGTTGCCGGGCCTGCCTGCCTAGAGTTCGGCGACTTCGACGAAGCGGGCCTGGCGCGCGTCCAGGCACGGCTGGCGGCCCTCGGTCTCGCTGACCGGCTGCGCCCGCGGCGGGTCAACGCCGCCGGCTGGTTCATCGTCCACCTGCCGCCGCTGCCGTCGCGTGCGGAGGCCGAGCAGCTGGCGCAGGATCTGCGCGGCCGCGGTGTGCGCGACCTGGTGATCATGGGCCAGAACTCGGCGATGCCGAACGCGATCGTGCTCGGCTCGTTCCGCGATCCCGAGCTGGCACAGCGTCACCAGGCCGAACTGACGCGGCGCGGCATCGGCGGCGTGCAGACGTCGCAGCGCGCCGCCACGGAGGCGACGCGTTTCGAGATCCGCGACGTCGACGCCGCGCTGGCGCGGAGCCTGGCGGAGATCCAGACGGAGTTTCCGCAAAGCCAGCTCGTGCCCTGCGCCAACTGAGCGCGCCGGCCGCCTGCCCAGCGCATGCCGCCCGCCGTGAGCTTCAACATCGTGCTGGTCGAGCCGGAGATTCCGCCCAACACCGGCAACGTGATCCGCCTGGCCGCCAACAGCGGTGCCCGGCTGCACCTCGTCCGACCGCTCGGCTTCGATCTGACCGACAAGCAGCTGCGCCGCGCCGGACTCGATTACCACGAGTACGCACCGGTTGCGGTGCACGACGATTTCGACGCATTGCTGGCCGCCGAGCGGCCGCCGCCGCAGCGGATGTTCGCCCTGACCACGCGCGGCACGCGCGCATACGCCGACGTTCGCTACGCCGCCGGCGACTGGCTGGTGTTCGGCGCCGAGACGCGCGGCCTGTCGGACGCCCTGCGCCGGCGCTTCGCCGCCGAGCGGCTGCTGCGGCTGCCGATGCGGCCGGGCAACCGCAGCCTCAACCTGAGCAACGCGGTGGCGGTGGTGGTCTTCGAGGCATGGCGGCAGCTCGGCTTTGCCGGCGCCGCCTGAACGGCAGCGTGCCCGTCAGGCGGCGGCGCGCAGCTGCGAGGCGCGCAGCGCCTGGCCGATGTCGGCAAGCAGGTCCTCGATGTGCTCGATGCCGACCGACAGGCGCACCATGTCCTCGCTGACGCCGGCGCGCTCGAGTTCCTCCGGCGCCAGTTGCCTGTGCGTGGTCGACGCCGGGTGGGTCGCCAGCGACTTCGCGTCGCCGATGTTCACCAGGCGGGTGACCAGCTTGAGGCTGTCGAGGAACCGCTCGCCGGCCAGCCGGCCGCCGCGCACGCCGAAGGACAGCACGCCCGAGGCGCGGCCGCGCAGCAGCCGCTGCGCCAGCGCATGGTCGGGGTGCGACGGCAGGCCGGCATAGCGCACCCAGCCGACCGCCGGCTGGCTTTGCAGGAAGCGGGCGATGTCGAGCGCGTTGTCGTTGATCCGGTCCATCCGCAGCGTCAGCGTCTCGATGCCCTGCAGCAGCAGGAAGGCGTTGAACGGCGACAGCGCCGCCCCGGTATTGCGCAGCGGCACCACCCGCGCGCGGCCGATGTACGCCGCCGGGCCGAGGGCCTCGGTGTACACCACGCCGTGGTAGGACGGATCGGGGCGGTTCAGGCGAGGGAAGCGTGCCGCCTGCTCGGCCCATGGGAAGCGACCCGAATCGACGATCAGCCCGCCGACGGTCGTGCCATGGCCGCCGAGGTACTTGGTCAGCGAGTGAACGACGATGTCCGCGCCATGCTCGATCGGCCGCAGCAGGTAGGGCGTGGCCACCGTGTTGTCGACGATCAGCGGCACGCCGGCGGCGTGCGCCGCCTCGGCCAGCCTGGCGATGTCGGCTACCCGGCCCGACGGGTTGCCGATCGACTCGACCAGCACCGCCTTGGTCCGCGCGTCGGCCAGCCGGCCGATCGCCCGCACGTCGTCGACGCTGAACAAGCGCGTCTCGATGCCCTGCTGCGGCAGCGTGTGGGCGAGCAGGTTGTAGGTGCCGCCGTACAGCTGGCTGGCGGCAAGCAGGTTGTCGCCGGCCTCGGCGATGGTCTGGATCGCCGCGGTGATCGCCGCCATGCCGCTGGCCAGCGCCAGGCCGCCGACACCGCCTTCCATCGCCGCCAGCCGCCTCTCCAGCACGTCGGTGGTCGGATTCATGATCCGCGTGTAGATGTTGCCCTGCACCTTCAGGTCGAACAGGTCGGCGCCGTGCTGCGCCGAATCGAAGGCGTAGGAAGTGGTCTGGTACACCGGCACCGCCACGGCGCGGGTGGTCGGCTCAGGCGAATAGCCGCCGTGCACGGCGAGGGTCTCGAGGCGCATGGGTTGCTCTCCCGGCAGAAGGTGCCGACGAGCTTAGGCGGCCGTCGCCGCGCCCCTTAGACACGATCGTTTGATGCTTATGGCAGCGGCCCGCGCGGGCCGACCCGTGTCAGCTGCGCTCGAGCTGCCACGCGCCGGCGTCGGGCGCCGCGGCTGCCTCGCGCGCCAGCCGATCGAGCAGCGGCTCGACGCTCGCTTCGACTCTCAGCAGGCCGCGGTGCTGCGGCCTGACGAACGCCTCGTCGGCGGCATGCCGCAGGAAGGCCAGCAGGTGGCCGAAGTAGCCGTCGACGTCGAGCAGTCCGACCGGCTTGGCGTGCAGCGCGAGCTGTCGCCAGGTCACCATCTCGAACATCTCCTCGAGGGTGCCGTAGCCGCCGGGCAGCACGACGAAGGCGTCGGAGCGGCCGGCCATCAGGCGCTTGCGGGTGTGCATCGAGTCGACCACCAGCAGCTCGCTCAGGCCCTGGTGCGCCACCTCCGGCCGCATCAGGTGCTCCGGAATGACGCCGATCACCTTGCCGCCGGCCGCCAGCGTGCTGTCGGCGAGCGCCCCCATCATGCCGACGTGGCCGCCGCCGTAGACCGCGGTCCAGCCGCGTCGCGCTAGCTGCGCGCCGAGATCGCGTGCCGCCCGCAGGTATGACGGCCGCGCGCCGGGCTGTGAGCCGCAGAAGACGCACACCGCCCGGATCGGCATCACGCGAGCCCTTCGCGCTTCGGCTGGCGGGCCAGCAGTCCGTCGAGGGCCTGGCGCGGCGAGGCGCGATCCTCGAGCACGGCGCACACGGCCTCGGTGATCGGCATGGGGACGCCGAGCGAGGCGGCGCGGCTGCGCACGGCTGCCGCCGACCAGACGCCCTCGGCCACGTGGCCGAGCCGGTCGAGCGCTTCCTTCAGCGGCATGCCGCGACCAAGCATCAGTCCGACCTGGCGGTTGCGTGACAGCTCGCCGGTGCAGGTGAGGATCAGGTCGCCGACGCCGGTCAGTCCCATGAAGGTCGCGGCCTGCGCGCCGAGGGCCGTGCCGAAGCGGCTGGTCTCGGCCAGGCCGCGGGTGATCAGCGCCGCGCGTGCGTTGTGTCCCAGCGCCAGCGCGTCGCAGATGCCGGTGGCGATCGCCATCACGTTCTTGACCGCCCCGCCGACCTCGACGCCGACCACGTCGTCGGTCGAGTAGATGCGCAGCGACGGCATGTGCAGGGCCTCGGTGACGATGCGGCAGAACGACGGGTGGCCGGCGACGGCGAGCGCCGTGGGCAGCCCCCTGGCCACTTCCAGCGCGAAGCTCGGCCCGGACAGCGGGCCGGCCGGGTGGCCGGCGAGCTCGTCGCGGACGATCTCGTGCGCCATCGCCGCGCTGCCGCGCTCGAGGCCCTTGCACAGCCAGACGATCGGCGGCAGCGAGCCGATCTCGCGCAGCTGCCGCGTCAGGTCGCGCAGCGCGGCGGTCGGCGTGGCGATGAGCAGCAGGCCGTGGCGAGCCTGCGCGACTGCCGAGGCCAGCTCGCCGGTGCAATGCAGTTGCGCCGGCAGGCGGACGCCCGGCAGGTAGCGCTCGTTGCGGCGGGAGCGGGCGATCGCGGCGAGCGCCGCTTCGTCGCGCGCCCACAGCTGTACGGTGTGGCGCGGCGCCAGCGCGGCGGCCAGCGCCGTGCCCCAGGCGCCCGCGCCCAGCACGCTGATGTGCATGGCAAGGGATCGCCGCGCCGCCGCCGGCAGCCGAGCGGCGCGGTTACTGCGTCGGCACCGCCGCGGCCGGCGCCGACGCCTGCGCCTGCTGCTGCGCCAGCCGCTGCTGGTACAGCGCCTCGAAGTTGATCTCCGTCAGGTGAATCGGCGGCAGACCGGTGCGGGTGATCAGGTCGGCGACGTTGGCGCGCAGGTACGGGTAGACGATGTTGGGGCAGACGATGCCGACGATCGGCTCGAACTGCTCCTTCGGCACGTTGCGGATCTCGAAGATGCCGCCCTGCTTGCCTTCGACGAGGAACAGCACCTTGTCGCCCATCTTGGCGGTGGCGGTCACGCGCACCACGACTTCGTAGATGCCCTCGACGACCGCGCTGTTGCTGACCTCGAGCTGCACGTCGATGCTAGGCGACTGCTGCTCGAGGAAGATGGTCGGCGCATGCGGCAGCTCGAGCGATGCGTCCTTCAGGTAGCAGCGCTGCAGCTGGAAGGTCGGTCCTGCCGCGGCGCCCTGCGCGTTGCTGCCGGCCGGCTGGCCGGCACCGTTGTTTTCTGCCATGTGGGTTCCTGGTTGTCTGGATTGAACGGGCCCGCCTCAGCCGGCGAGCAGGGTAACGAGCCGGCCTTCGCGATCCAGGGCCGACAGATCGTCGAAGCCGCCGACGTGCGTGCTGCCGATGAAGATCTGCGGCACGGTGCGCCGGCCGGTGCGCTCGGCCATTTCCACGCGGCGTGCCGGCTCGAGGTCGACGCGAATCTGCTCGATCTCGGCGACGCCGCGCGCCTTCAGCAGCGCTTCGGCGCGCTGGCAGTAGGGGCAGTGCTCGGTGCGGTACATCAGCACATGGACAGTCATGGTCGCGCTTCGCTTCGGGAGTGGGTTGGCAGGCAGCCGTCGTCAGGCCTTCAGCGGCAGGCCGGCCTCGCGCCAGGCGTTCAGCCCGCCGGCCAGCACGTAGACCTCGGCGAGCCCGGCGGCGCGCAGCTGGGCCGCCGCCCGGCCGGCGATGTTGCCGGCGTTGCACAGCACGATCACCGGCCGCTCCTTCTTCAGCTCCTTCGGCCCGCGCGTGCCGAGCTCGGCAAACGGAATGTTCTTGGCGTTGGGCAGCGAGCCGCGCGCGAACTCGGCGGCGTCGCGGATGTCGACCACCTGGGCGTGCTTGCCGTTGATCAGCTGGGTGGCCTGCAGCGTGGTCAGCGCCGGCCCGGAGGCGCGCATCCGCAGCAGCGGCCACAGCAGCATGCCGCCGCTGACGAAGGCCACCGCGATCAGCAGCGCGTTGTCGATGAAGAACTGCACGGTGGCTCCCGCCTGCGCAAAAGGATGGCGATTATAAAATGAGTGCGTGGTCGACCCTCGGACAACGTCATGTACAAGCTCGTGCTGCTGCGCCACGGCGAGAGCCAGTGGAATCTGGAGAACCGCTTCACCGGCTGGACCGACGTCGACCTGACCGAGGCCGGGATCCGCGAGGCGCGCGCCGCCGGCGAACTGCTCGGGCGCGAAGGCTACGGTTTCGACATCGCCTATACGTCGGTGCTGAAGCGGGCCATCCGCACGCTGTGGCTGGCGCTCGATGCGCTCGACCTGATGTGGCTGCCGGTGGTGCACTCGTGGCGCCTGAACGAGCGGCACTACGGCAGCCTGCAGGGGCTGAACAAGGCGGAGACGGCGGCCCGCTTCGGCGAGCAGCAGGTGCTGACCTGGCGGCGCGCCTATGCGATCGCCCCCGATCCGCTTGCGCCCGACGATCCGCGCTGGGCGGGCAACGATCCGCGCTACCGGAACCTGAAGCCGGAGGAGATCCCGGCCACCGAATGCCTGAAGGACACCGTCGCGCGCGTGCTGCCTTTCTGGAACGACTCGATCGCGCCGGCGGTCAGGCGCGGCCGGCGCGTGCTGGTGGCGGCGCACGGCAATTCGCTGCGGGCGCTGGTCAAGTACCTGGACGGCATCTCGGACGACGAGATCGTCGGCCTGAACATCCCGACCGCGCGGCCGCTGGTGTACGAGCTCGACGACAGCCTGAGGCCGATCCGCAGCTACTACCTCGGCGACCCCGAGGAGATCGCCCGCGCCATGGCCGCCGTGGCGGCGCAAGGCAAGGCCAGGCCTGCGCCATGACCGCTTGACCTCGGCACCGACGGCCGGCCTGCGCCAGCTGCTGCTGGCGGCGGCGCTTCTCTGCTGGTGGCCGCTGCCGGCCGAAGCGCAGCCTGCGGCGGCGGCCAGGCCGACGGCGCAGCGCAAGCAGGAGCTGCAGGGCGAACAGCGCCGCCTGCAGCAGCAGCTGGTTCGCCTGAAGCAGCAGGTCGCCCGTGGCGAGGCGTCGCGGGCCGAGGCGGCCGATGCGTTGCGCGAATCGGAGGCCGCCATCTCCGTTGCCAACCGCCGGCTGCGCGAGCTGGCCGCCGAGCGCGAGCAGGTTCAGCAGGAGATCGGCGCGCTGGCGACGCGCAGCCGCGCCATCGGCGCGCGGCGCGGCGAGGAGGAAAAGGGCCTGGCGCTGGTGCTGCGAAGCCAGTACGTGCTGGTTCGCCAGACGCCGCTGCAGCGGCTGATCGAAGGTGCCAGTCCGGGCGACCTGCAGCGCGAACTGGTCTACCTCGACCGCCTGGCGCGCGGCCGCGCGAGCACGCTGGGCGAGTTGCGCTCGCGCGGCGCGGAGCTGGCCGAGTTGCAGGCGCAGCTGGAGGTCAAGCAGCTCGAACTGGCGGCACTCGCCGAGGACGACGAGCGCAACCGCGCCGAACTGCTCAGGCAGCAGGCGGCGCGCCGCGGCGCGCTCGATCGCCTTGCCCGGCAGCTCGCCGGCCAGCAGCGCTCGCTGCAGGCGCTGCAGCGCGACGACAGGCGCCTCGGATCGCTGATCGGCGAGATCGAGCGGCTGCTCGCCGAGCAGGCGCGGCGCCAGCGGCCCGCGCCGTCGAGGACGGTCCGGCCGTCGAAGGGAGCCGCCCCGCCGCCGGCGGTCGACGTGCCTGCCGACGGTGAGTTCGCGCAGCTTCGCGGCAAGCTGGTGCTGCCGGTGCGCGGCGAAGTGGTGGCGCGCTTCGGCAGCCCGCGGCCGACCGAGGCGCAGGTCGACGCGCCGACCTGGAAGGGGGTCTTCGTCCGTGCCGCCGCGGGGGCCGACGTGCACGCGGTGGCCGCCGGTCGGGTGGTGTTCGCCGACTGGCTGCGCGGCTTCGGCAACCTGCTGGTGATCGATCACGGTGACGGCTTCCTTTCCGTGTACGGAAACAACGAGTCGCTGCTGGCCGATGTCGGCGCCCGGGTCGGTGCCGGCGACCCGGTTGCCACCGTGGGCAGCACGGGGGGCGTGGCCGAGGCCGGCCTATACTTCGAGTTGCGTTTCAAGGGTCGCCCGATCGACCCGTTGCGCTGGGTCCAGGCGCGCTGAAGCCGGAACTTCCCGGCCTCGCCGGTGCCGAACGGACGACCAGCTTCCGGAGGTTTCATGAGCGGACGTTTGCGGACTTTCGCATTGATCAGCGTCGGTGCCTTTGCAGGCGTCGCAGTCAGCCTCGGCATCTCGGCGTATGCGTTCCGCGACTCCCGCGGGCCGATCCCGCTGGAAGAAATCCGCCAGCTGACCGACGTCTTCGGCGCGATCAAGAACCACTATGTCGAGCCGGTCGAGGACCGCAAGCTGATCGAGGAAGCGATTTCCGGCATGCTCACCGGGCTGGATCCGCACTCGGCATTCCTCAACGCCGATGCGTTCAAGGACCTGCAGACCAGCACGCAGGGCGAGTTCGGCGGCCTGGGTATCGAGGTCGCGCCAGAGGACGGCGCGGTGCGGGTGGTGGCGCCGATCGACGACACGCCGGCGTTCCGCGCCGGCGTCAAGGCCGGCGACCTGATCATCAAGATCGACGACACCCTGACGCGCGGCATGACGCTTGCCGATGCCGTGAAGCTGATGCGCGGCAAGAAGGGCACCTCGGTCACGCTGACCGTGGCGCGCAAGGGCGAAGCCAAGCCGCTGGAATTCAAGCTGGTGCGCGACGTGATCCGCACCCAGTCGGTGCGCAGCAAGGTGATCGAGCCCGGCTACGCCTTCGTGCGGATCTCGCAGTTCCAGGAGCGTACCGTCGACGACCTAGCCAAGCACCTGAACGAGGCCTTCAAGGCGGGCCCGGTGAAAGGCGTGGTGCTCGACCTGCGCAACGACCCCGGCGGCCTGCTGCACTCGGCGATCGGCGTGTCGGCGGCGTTCCTGCCTCGTGGCGCACTGGTGGTCAGCACCGACGGCCGCATGAGCGACGCCAAGCGGCGGTTCGTCGCCTCGCCGGAGGATTACCAGCGCGGCCGCGGCGACGACGTCCTGGCCCGCCTGCCGAAGGAGTTCAAGACCGTGCCGATGGTGGTGCTGGTCAACGGCGCCAGCGCCTCGGCCTCGGAGATCGTCGCCGGCGCGCTGCAGGACCACAAGCGGGCGACCGTGATGGGCTCGCAGACCTTCGGCAAAGGCTCGGTGCAGACGATCATTCCGCTTCGCTCGGAGGCCGACCGGCCGGCGGCGATCAAGCTGACCACCGCCCGCTACTACACGCCGAGCGGCCGCTCGATCCAGGCGAAGGGCATCGAGCCCGACCTGCAGGTCGACGACACGGCGCAGGGCAGCTTCGGCGGCCTGCAGGTCCGCGAGGCCGACCTGGCTCGTCACCTCGAGGAGAAGAAGGCGGCGGCGCCCGCCGCTGCAGGCACGGCCCGGGAAGCAGCACCGGCGGACGGCCAGGCCGAGCAACGTACCGAAGCCCCGGCGCCGCGGCGCTACGACTTCGGCTCGCCGGAGGACTTCCAGCTTCAGCAGGCGCTGAATCACCTCAAGGGCCTGCCGGTCGAAACGTCGAAGAAGCCGGAGAACGTCGCCGCTTCCTCCGGTCCGGACCGTTGACAGGTCGTGGCAGCGGCGCTGGCCGCCTGACGGCCGGGCGCGATCGCGCTTGAGCGCAGGCGATGGGCGCATTGCCGGTGGCGAGGCGGCAGCTCGCGGCAGCGCGCGATGAATGACCAGGAGCTGCTGCGCTACTCGCGCCACATCCTGCTGCAGGAGATCGGCATCGAGGGGCAGGCGCGGATCCGCGCCGCCTCGGCGCTGGTGATCGGCGCCGGCGGGCTCGGTTCGCCGGCGTCGATGTACCTGGCTGCCGCTGGCATCGGCCGGCTGACGCTGGTCGACGGCGATGCGGTCGACCTCACCAACCTGCAGCGGCAGATCCTGCACACCGCCGAGCGCATCGGCGTGAACAAGGCGACTTCCGGCCTGGCGACCCTGTCGGCGGTCAATCCGCAGGTGACGCTCGCCGCGGTCACCGAGCGGGTCGACGAGGCGGCGCTGCGCCAGCTGGCGGCGGACGCGGACGTGGTGCTCGACTGCACCGACAACTTCGCCACCCGGCACGCGATCAACCGCGCCTGCGTGGCGCAACGGCGTCCGCTGGTGTCGGGGGCGGCGGTGCGTTTCGACGGCCAGCTCGCGGTGTTCGACCTGCGGCGGCCGGAATCGTCCTGCTACGCGTGCCTGTTTCCGGAAGGCGACGCGCAGGACGACCTGTGCGCGGTGATGGGCGTTTTCGCGCCGCTCACGGGCATCGTCGGCGCGATGCAGGCGGCCGAGGCGCTCAAGCTGGTCGCGCAGGCCGGCACGCCTTCGACCGGCCGGCTGCTGCTGCTCGATGCGCTGAGCATGGACGTGCGCGCGGTACGATTCGCGGCCGATCCCCGCTGCGCCGTGTGCCGGGCGGACCGACACCACTGAGGAAGCCGCGGGAGTGCGCGCCCGGCGCCCCGCCCCGACCATGACCCCGACCGCCGAGCTTTCTCGCCGCCTCACACCGCGGGCGCTGCTGGCGCTGATCGTTGCCGCGGTGGTGCTGGCGATGGGCGGCGGCCTTTACTTCCAGCACGTGCTGCAGCTCGAGCCCTGCCCGCTGTGCGTTCTGCAGCGGATGGCGTTCGTCGGCGTCGGCCTGTTCGCGGCGCTCGGGCTGCTCGCCGGCGGTGCCGGCGGTCAACTGGCGGCGGCGCTGCTGGCAACGGCCTGCGCCGCGACCGGCGCCGCCATTGCCGGCTGGCACAGCTGGATCCTCGCCTATCCGCCCGAATCGATGAGCTGCGGCCGGCCGTTCGAGTGGTTCCACGACGATTTCCCGCTCGCCGTCTGGCTACCGAAGCTGTTTGCCGGCCACGGCGATTGCCTGGCGGTCGACTGGACCTTCCTCGGACTGGCGATCCCGCACATGTCGCTGATCGCCTTCGTGCTGCTGATCGGCGCCACCGGGCTGGTGGTAGCGCGCACCTGGCCGCGGCGCCGAGCGGCGCGCGCCGACCGGCGCGCCTAGACGAGCAGCGCTGGCAACTGCGCGTCGACGCCGTCGGCCGGCAGCTTGCGGAAGCCGCTCTTGGCGAAGCGGTGCCAGCGGCCGATCACGTAGGCGACGACCAGCGCGGCGCGCGCGACCGGATCGAATTCCGCCGGCACTTCGTTTTCCGTCACCGCCAGGCGGAAGCTCTGCTTGAGCGACGACTCGATGCGCTCGAACAGCTGGTTCATCCGCTCCTGCAGGCGCTCGTTCTCGTTGACCAGCGCGTCGCCGATCAGCACCCGCGTCATGCCGCGGTTGGTCTGCGCGAACTCGAGCAGCATCAGCACCGTGCTGCGCGCCTGCTTCAGCCCGGACGGCTCGCGCTCGGCGATGTCGTTGATCAGGCGGAAGATGGTCGACTCGATGAACTCGATCAGCCCCTCGAACATCTGCGCCTTGCTGGCGAAGTGTCGATACAGCGCCGCCTCGGACACCGACAGCCGCTCGGCGAGCGCTGCGGTGGTCACTTTCTCGCCCTTCGGGTCCTCGAGCATCGACGCCAGCGTCTGCAGGATCTGCAGCCGGCGCGCGCCGGGCTTGCGCCGCGTCGATTCGCCCAGCGCGGGGGCGGACTCCATCTTCATTGGACCCCGACGGCGAGGCGCAGCCGGGCCGTCGCGCGATCGAAGATCCGCCAGTGAGTGCATTGCCCGGGGCTGCGCTGGTTCATGCTCGATCACCTCGACGGCTGCTGGGAGCCGGTTGCCCGATTCTGGACGAACCCGCCCCGACGTGGGGAGTTACTTTCGTATTAGGTCTTGCGGATACGAGGCCCGCGCTGCAACGGCGACGTCGGCGCCGGCCGTCCGCCGGTCCAGCGGGACGCTCCATCAGTCCGGCCCGAGCAGGCGTTCGGCCGAACAAAGGCAGTGCGATTGCGCGGCCAGCGGATCGCGCGCGGCCTCGCGCAGCCAGCGGATGTCGGCGCCGATCGACTGCATCGCTTCGGCGAGCGGGCCGGCGTCGGGCAGCAGGCCGAGCAGCGGCAACGCCGGAAGGGACGCCTCGCCGAACAGCATGCCGACCAGGCGATCGATGCCGCGCGGTTCGCGCTCGATGTAGGCGACGCGGAAGTCCTTGCCGAGCCCGGCGCGCGTCGCCGCTGCCTGCAGCGCCTGCCGGTAGGTGCCGGCGCGATCGATCAGCTTGTGCTCGTGCGCCTGCCTGCCTGTCCACACCCGGCCCTGCGCCAGTTCGTCGACCTGCTCGGTGGTGAGGTTGCGCGCAGCGGCGGTGCGGCCGACGAACTCCCGGTACATGCGCGCGACGCCGGTCTGCAGCAGATCGCGCGCCCGCGGGTCGAGCGGCCGGCGCGGGTCGAGCGCGCCAGCCAGCCAGGTGGTGGTGGTGCCGTGGGTGTGCAGCGACAGCTTGTCCCAGGCGCGGTCGGCCGACGGGATCAGCGCGAAGACGCCGATCGAGCCGGTGATCGTCGCCGGGTCCGCGATGACCTCGTCGGCCGCCAGCGACACCCAGTAGCCGGCGGATGCGGCAATGTCGCCGAAGGACACCAGCACCGGCTTGCCTGCCTTGCGGGTGACCTCGAGCTCGTGGCGGATCTGCTCTGCGGCGAACACGCTGCCGCCGGGCGAGCGAACGCGCAGCAGCACGGCCTTGATCGAGTCGTCCTCGCGCGCCCGCCGGATGAGTTCCGCGGTCGACCGGCCGCCGACCAGGCCCGGCGGCAGGTCGCCGTCGAGCATCTCGCCCGAGGCGACCACCACGCCCACCGCGTCGCCGTCCTTCTCCTGCAGCGTGTTCAGATACTGCGCTAGGCCGATCTGGCGGAAGGTCTTGTGCTTCGGGTCTGCTGCGCCCTGCTCGATCATCAACGCCCGCAGCTCGTCGCGCGTCTGCAGTGCGTCGACCAGCTTCTCCTGCAGCGCCAGCCTGGCGGAGTCGCCGCCGGCGGCGGCGAAACGCTGCGGCAGCTCGTCGATCAGCCGTTCGATGCTGCCGGCCGGCAGCCGGCGCGCCGCCTCGACCGCCGTGACG
Organism: Burkholderiales bacterium; assembly: GCA_016716275.1. Classification (GTDB taxonomy): domain Bacteria; phylum Pseudomonadota; class Gammaproteobacteria; order Burkholderiales; family Burkholderiaceae_F; genus JADJWR01. The sequence goes on from JADJWR010000002.1 coordinate 355,584, forward strand.
TACTGCGCCCACAGGTCGCCGAGCAGCGCCTGCTCGTCGCGCTGTGCCTCCTCCGACGGTTCGTTCTGCGAGAACGGCTCGACGGCGCTCTTGTAGCGGCCGACCTTGAACACGTTGACGGTCACGCCGACCGACTCGAGCGCATCCCGGTAGTAGTTCCGGTAGCCGCCGAAGCCGCGCAGCATCACGCCGCCGAACGGATGCAGCAGCACCCGGTCGGCATGCGCCGCCAGGAAGTAGCGGCGCTGGTCGTAGGTCGACGCCCAGGCGATCACCTGCTTGCCGCCGGCCCGCACGCGTCCGATCGCCGAGGCGATTTCGCTCAGGGTCGCCAGACCGGCGTCGCCCATGTCATCGAGCAGCAGCAGGACGCGGCCGATCTTCGGATCGGCGGCCGCCGCGTCGAGCGCTGCCAGCAGGTCCGGCAGCGGCGTTTCGCGCTCGCCCTCGGCCAGCGCCTGCAGCAGAGCGAACCTCGCCCGCGCGCCGGTGCGCTGCTCGACGACCGGCCCGGTGAGGTCGAGCACCAGCGTCGTGTTCGGCTCCAGCCGGGGACGACCCTCGTGCAGCCACGCGGCGGCGACTGCCGCGACGATCGCCAGGAACAGCAGGTTCAGGGCGAGGTTGCGCAGGAAACCGACCGCCCGCCAGAGGAAGCCGAAGAAGCGGCGGATCAGCCCGGGACGAGACGCCATTGACAGCTCCGTTGGCCGCAGGAATGCGGCGCGGCAAGCTTACCCGCCGCCGCCGGCTTGCCCGGTTTCAGCGGCGCAGCCGCGCGCCAGCGCGCGGCAGCTCCAGCACCGAGCGCAGCCGCAGGCCGACATAGGCCGGCCGGCAGCGAAGCCGCCGGTCGCGACTGTGGCCGGTGACCAGCACGGTGCGAAATCCGATCGCCCGCGCGGCGCGCAGGTTGACCGGACTGTCCTCGACCAGCACGGCCCGGCCGGCCTGCACCCGTTCGCGCGCCAGCATGCGGCGCAGCATGCTGCGCGAGGGCTTGGGCCGGAAGCTGCCGTGCACCTGCATCGATTCGATCGTGTAGTGCGCGCCCAGGTGGCGGTGGATGGCGAGCGCCCGCACGACCGCGCCGGCATAGCGCGCCGGCGCGTTGGTCAGCAGCACCTTGCGGCCGGGCAGCCGCGCAAACAGCCGTCCGAGGCCGCGCTCGGCGCGCAGCAGCTCGAGCACCTCGAAATCGTGCGTCTCGTGCAGGAAGTGATGTGGGTCGACGCCATGATGGCGCACCAGCCCGAGCATGGTCGCGCCGTAGCGCAACCAGTAATGGCGACGGATCCGGTCGGCCTCGGCGCGATCGACCCGCAGGTGACGCTCGACGTAGGCGGTCATGCGGGAGTCGATGGCGCGAAAGATCGCGTGCGACGCGTCGTGCAAGGTGTTGTCGAGGTCGAAGAACCACACTGGCGGCCGGCGTGTACGCGACCCGTCGGGTCGAACGTGCACGCGATCGAATGAAGATGGCGCTGCGTGCCTGGAGCGGCCCGGCGCCCGCCGCGACTTCAACTGCACGAAGGGCGCACTGTCGCGCGCCCGACTGGCGCCGAGGTCACCGCAGTCAGTGGCTCTTGATCATCGTGCCGACGCCGGCGTCGGTCAGGATCTCGAGCAGCAGGCAGTGGTCGACGCGGCCGTCGATGATGTGCACGGCGTTCACCCCGCTCTTGGCCGCCTCCAGCGCCGAGGAGATCTTCGGCAGCATGCCGCCGGAGATCGTGCCGTCGGCGAACAGTTCGTCGATCTCCCGTGAGGTCAGCCCGGTCAGCAGCTTGCCGCTCCTGTCGAGCACGCCGGGGGTGTTGGTCAGCATCACCAGCTTCTCGGCCTTCAGGATCTCGGCGATCTTGCCGGCGACCACGTCGGCGTTGATGTTGTAGGTCTCGCCGTCGGCGCCGAAGCCGATCGGCGAGATCACCGGGATGAAGGCGTCGTCCTGCAGCGCCTTGACCACCGCCGGGTTGATCGCCTCGATCTCGCCGACATGGCCCATGTCGTGGCTCTTGGTCGGGTCGTCGCGGTCCGGCATGCGCAGCTTGCGGGCGCGGATCAGCGCGCCGTCCTTGCCGGTCAGGCCGACGGCCATGCCGCCGAAGCTGTTGATCATCGTCACCAGCTCGCCCTGCACCTCGCCGGCGAGCACCCACTCGACCACTTCCATCGTCTCGGCATCGGTCACGCGCATGCCCTGGATGAACTGCGACTTCTTGCCGACCCGCTCGAGCGCCTCGTCGATCTGCGGCCCGCCGCCGTGCACCACCACCGGGTTCATGCCGACCAGCTTCAGCAGCACCACGTCGTGGGCGAAGCTCTCCTTCAGCTGCTGGTCGATCATCGCGTTGCCGCCGTACTTGACCACGATCGTCTTGCCGTGGAAGCGACGGATGTAGGGCAGCGCCTCGGACAGGATGTCGGCCTTGATTTCGGGCGTGATCTGCGGGCGATCGGAGGGCATGGCGGGGAGGGTGTCGGCCGAGCGGTGCGCGCAGTCTAGGGCCTATTCACGCTAAATGCGGGAGGTGCGTTGGGCCGCAATGCGGACGGATGCGCGAAGGACGGTGCCGCGCAGGGCCGCTCCCCTGCGCAAGCCGTCCGACAAAGCAGACGCCGCATTTCGGCCCAACCCTTCGGGAAGGTCAATGGCGGGCGCATTGCGTCGTTGCCGCTTCGCTTGTTGGCATCAGCCAACGGCGCTCGCGGCGCCTGCGACTTCCTCCCGCCATTGACCTTCGCACTCCCGGCTTTAGCGTGAACAGGCCCTAGCCGCTGCTGCCTGGGCGACCGGCGCGGCTAAGATTCGCACCCGACTACCGGGAGCAACCATGGCCCAGGAATTCCAGATCACCGGCATGCACTGCGGCGGCTGCGTCAACCGCGTCGCCAAGGCACTGAAGGCCCTCGACCCGGGCGTGGCGGTCACGCTCGATCCGCCGCGGGCGACCTTCGGCGACGGCGTCGAGCCGTCGCTCGAGGCGGTCAACGCGGCTCTGGCGACAATCGGCGACTACCGCGCCAGCGAGCCCGCCTAGCGGCGCAGGCGCCGCCGGTGCGCCGGCCTACAGCACGTAGCGGGCGAGGTCCTCGTTGCGCGAAAGGTCGGCCAGCCGCACCTCGACGTAGGCCGCATCGACAAGGACTTCGCGCCGCTGGCCGCTGCCGGCGTCGAAGGAGACCTCCTCGAGCAGCCGCTCCATCACGGTGTAGAGGCGGCGGGCGCCGATGTTCTCGGTCTTCTCGTTGACCGAAAAGGCGATCTCGGCCAGCCGCGTGATGCCGTCGGCGGTGAACTCGAGCCGCACGTCATCGGTGGCGAGCAGCGCTTCGTACTGCCTGGTCAGGCAGGCGTCGGTGCCGGTGAGTATCCGTTCGAAATCCTTGGCCGACAGCGAATCCAGTTCGACGCGGATCGGAAAGCGGCCCTGCAGCTCCGGGATCAGATCGGACGGCTTGGCGTAGTGAAACGCACCGGAGGCGATGAACAGGATGTGATCGGTCTTCACCATGCCGTACTTGGTGTTGACGGTGGTGCCCTCCACCAGCGGCAGCAGGTCGCGCTGCACGCCCTGCCGCGAGACGTCGGCGCCGGCGACTTCGGAGCGGGCGGCGATCTTGTCGATCTCGTCGAGGAAGACGATCCCGTTCTGCTCGACGCTGGCCAGCGCGCGGCCCTTCAGTTCCTCCTCGTTGACCAGCTTGGCCGCCTCCTCGTCGATCAGCAGCTTGAACGCCTCGCGCACCTTCAGCTTTCGGCTGCGGCTGCGGGTCTGGCCGAGATTGGCGAACATCGACTGGATCTGCTGAGTCAGCTCCTCCATGCCCGGCGGCGCCATCACCTCCATCTGCGGCGCCGGCTGGGCGACCTGGATCTCGATCTCGCTGTCGTCGAGCCGGCCTTCGCGCAGCTTCTTGCGGAACTTCTGCCGCGCCGAGCCCTCCTCGTCGCGGCGGCCGTCTCCCGCCGGCAGCGGCACCAGGACGTCGAGGATGCGGTCCTCGGCGGCGTCCTCGGCGCGGGCGCGCTGCTTCTTCATCTCGCTTTCGCGTGTCTGCTTCACCGCGATGTCGACCAGGTCGCGGACGATCGAGTCGACGTCGCGGCCGACGTAGCCGACCTCGGTGAACTTGGTCGCCTCGACCTTGATGAACGGCGCATCGGCCAGCCGCGCTAGGCGGCGCGCGATCTCGGTCTTGCCGACACCGGTCGGGCCGATCATCAGGATGTTCTTCGGCGTGATCTCGCTGCGCAGCGGCTCCTCGACATGCTGCCGTCGCCAGCGGTTGCGCAGCGCCACGGCCACCGCGCGCTTGGCGCGGTCCTGGCCGATGATGTGCTTGTTCAGCTCGTGGACGATTTCGCGGGGGGTCATCATTCGGATTGCGCTTCGCGTGTACGCGACCGCTGCGCGGTCGCACGTGCGCGCGAAGCGGTCAAGTTAGGCGCGCGCCCTTCGGGCGGCCGGGCGGGCGCGCGCAGGACAAGGGCCACGAAAACCACCGGGACCCACCGTCAGTCGAGCGACTCGATGGTGTGCGACTGGTTGGTGTAGATGCACAGGTCGCCGGCGATCGACAGTGCCTTCTTGACGATCTCCGCAGGCGCCAGCTCGGTGCTGTCGAGCAGTGCGCGCGCGGCGGCCTGCGCGTACGGGCCGCCCGAGCCGATGGCGACCAGGCCGTACTCGGGCTCCAGCACGTCGCCGTTGCCGGTGATCACGAGCGAGGTTTCGCGGTCGGCCACCGCCAGCATCGCCTCCAGACGGCGCAGGATGCGGTCGGTGCGCCAGTCCTTGGCCAGCTCGACCGCCGAGCGCAGCAGGTTGCCCTGGTGCTTCTCGAGCTTGGCCTCGAAGCGTTCGAACAGGGTGAACGCATCGGCGGTGGCGCCGGCAAAGCCGGCGAGTATGCGGTCGTGATACAGGCGGCGGACCTTGCGCGCGGTCTGCTTGATGACCACGTTGCCGAGGGTGACCTGACCGTCGCCGCCCATCGCCACGCGGCTGCCCCGCCGGGCGCTGACGATCGTCGTGCCGTGAAACGGTTCCATTCGGCAGATCTTGGGGCGCCGCCGGCCGATTCAAGCAGGGCGGACCAGCGGGGTTCCTTCAGGGCTGGCGCGTGTGCACTGTCGCGGTCGCGGTGACGCCGAGCAGGTGCAGCAGCGCCGCCACCAGGGCGTTGGCATTGCGCAGTTCGACGTTGGCGCCACCCTTGCGGAGGCGCTGCAGCGCTCCCAGCAGCGCCGAGCCGGCCGAGAAAGCCAGCCGCCGCAGGTGCAGGCAGTCGATCGTCACCTGCTGCTGATTCTTTGCCGCCGCCACCAGCCTGCCGAAGTGCGGCTCGCCATCGCCCTCGACCACGCCGCGCAGTTCGAGCGGCACGCTTGCCGCCGAGGCGTCGGCCGCGCCGCCCGCCGGGGCGCCGGAGGCGGCAGCAACCTTCAGGTTGGCTGCCGGTGGTTCCCAGGACGGCGGCGAAACCTCGAAGGTGATGCAGTACTGAATCGCCGCTTCCTCGAAATCCTCCTGCCGGTTGAGCATGCGCAGCACTTCCAGCAGCAGCATCCACGAGGCGTCCGCCGGGTCGCGGCGGCCCGACTCGATCGACCGCGCGAGGACGTCGGCGAACCCCGCCGCACCGACCAGCGTCAGTTCACGATGCGAGCGCTTGAAGGCACCGAGCACGCGCAGCAGGAGACTGGCGCCGGCGATGTCGATCGACCGCGCGTCCGACACGTCGAGCTGCACGGCGGCATGCGCGGCGGTCAGGGCGCGCAACTGTTCCAGCTGGCCGACGATGCCGGCATCGATCTGCGGCGGCAGCCGCACGCTCGGTGCACCGCTTTGCAGTGGCGCCTGGACAGCCGCGCTCGCCGCCGGCCGGCTGGGCGAAACCTCGCCGTAGTCCATCCAGGCGGGCGGCGAGTTCTCGAAACGCAGCGCGTAGTCCATGGCGAGCTGCTCGAACGCCACCCGGTCGCCGCGCTGGTTCACCAGCTCGAACAGCATCAGCCATGCCATGCGCGCGGCGTTGCCGAGGTCGTCGCGGCGCAAGCCGGCGCGCAGCACCGCCTCGGCGGCGTCGAGCTGGCCGTTGGAGAACAGGATCGCCGTTTCGTCGATGACCGAGCTGCCGCCCGAGGTGTTGATCTCGATCGCATCGATGTTGCCGGCGAGGATCTCCGAGTTGACGTCGAGCGACGCGGCGACGATCGTCGTCGACCTGCCCATCGGCGGCAGCGTGTTGCCGGACTTGGCGACCGTCGCCGGGGCGGAGGCCGGCGCCTGGACTTGCGCCGGCGGGGCCGCTGCAGCGCCCGAGTTGCGGTTCAGCCCGTGCAGCATGTCGCGCGCCATCTCCGCCTCGATGGCGTCGATCTTCTCGGCCGTCTTGCGGGCGTTGTTGCGCTGGCGTTCGCGCTCGGGAACGGTCGATTCGGTCGTCGGGATTCCGGTCGACGGCACGCTGGAGCGGTCGAGCGATCGGTTGGTGGGTCCGGCCAGCGGGCGACCGATCGGCTTGGGCATCGGCCGCGTGGCGACGTCGGTTCCGCCGCCCGTACGGGGCACGCCTGGCGCGGCGCCGCGCCCGCCGGCCCCTTTCTTCGCGTCCTTCGGATCCTTCTTGAAAAAGGAAAAGACCACCGCCAGTCCCGCTCCGGTCCGCAGACCCTCGACGCCAGAGTCCCGGCGCCGGGGGAGACACCACCACCAGGTCATTGCCGCGAAGGGCGCGCCGGCCGTCGTCGGTTCGACGCCAGCCATGCGGCATGACTTGGGATTACCGTCGGGGACTATAACAACTTTGCCCCTCGGCGCACCGATGCGTACGGACTAGGGCACTGTTCCGGTCGTACCGCCAACGGGCTAGCTCGCCGCGCGGTCGGCCGATCGGCGGCGGCGCCGTTGCACCGCCTGCCGGCAGATCAATCGCCGAACAGCTTCTGCTTCAGTTCGCGTCGCTGCTGCGCTTCGAGGGATAGCGTCGCCGTCGGACGGGCAAGCAGCCGCGGGATGCCGATCGGGTCGCCGGTCTCTTCGCAGAATCCGTAGTCGCCGCTCTCGATCCGCTGCAGCGCCGACTGCACCTTCTTCAGCAGCTTGCGCTCGCGATCGCGCGTGCGCAGCTCCAGTGCGTGCTCTTCCTCGATCGTCGCCCGGTCGGCCGGGTCCGGAACGATCACCGTTTCGCGCAGGTGCTCGGTCGTCTCGCCGGCATTGGCGAGCAGTTCCTTCTCCATGCGCTGCAGCCGGTACTTGAAGAAGGCCAGCTGCTCGTCGTTCATGTAGGCCGAATCCGGCATCCTGAGCAGCTGTTCCTCGGTCGGCAGGCGGCGGCCGTTCAGCACGATCGGCTCCTCGCTGCGATTGGCGGAGCGGCTGAGCAGGTACTCGTGCGCCGCGGCCACCTCCTTGGCGCTGGCCGCGGCGACCGGCCGCGGCGACGGCGCCGGGCGTGACGAGGCGGCGGTTGCCGCCGCAGGCGCCTTCTCCGGCGCCGGCCGCGCCGCGCCGCGTGTCTTGGCTGCGACAGGCGCCGCCTTCGACGATGACCTGGGCGACACCTTTGCCGCCGCCTTCGGCGCTGCCTTCGGCGCCGACTTCGGAACTGCCTTCGGAGCTGCCTTGGCCGCCGGCTTCGCCGCTGCCCTCGGCGCCGGCCTGGCAGCCTTTTTCGCGGGCGCCTTGGCGGGCCTGCTCGCCGTTGCCGTTCTGCCCGCCGTCTTCTTTGCCGGCTTCGCTGTCTTTGCCTTCGCGACCATGTCTTCCTACCTCGTCACTGCTCGCCCGGCGCGCGCTCAGCGTGCCAGGCAGGCCTCCAGGCCCTTGAGAATTGCGTCCTTCGGAAGGTTGCGCCCGATGAAAACCATCTTGCTGCCGGGCTTCTCGTCCTTGCCCCAGGGTCGGCCGACGTCGGCGCCCATGAGCATGTGCACGCCCTGCAGGATCATCCGACGCGGGCTGCCGTCCATGAAAAGCACGCCTTTATACCGAAGCATGTCCTGACCGTAAACCTGGGTCAGTGCGCCCATGTACTCCTCCAGCTTGGCGGAGTCGAAGGGTCGTTTCGACTGGAACACGAAGGCCTTGATCGCGTCGTCGTGATGATGATGGTGATGGTGATGCTCATGATGCCCATGATCGCCCTGATGGCGGTCTTGGCCGTGATCGTGGTCATGGTCGCCATGACGATGCTCACCGTGGGCGCGCGCCGCGTCCGGATGTTCGGCGGCGAGGAACTGCGGGTCGATCTCCAGGATCGCGTTCAGGTTGAAGCCGCGCAGGTCGAGCACCTCGGCGATCGGAATCTCGCCCATCCGGACCGCGCGGATCGGCGCGCGCGGGTTCATGTTCATCAGCCGCTCGCGCAGCGACTCGACATCGTCGGCCGACACCAGATCGGTCTTGGTGAGCAGGATGCGGTCGGCGAAGCCGACCTGGTTCTGCGCCTCCGGCTGCGCGTCGAGGGTCGCGTGGCCGTGCTTGGCGTCGACCAGCGTGATCACCGCATCGAGCAGGTAGTACGAGGCGATATCGTCGTCCATGAAGAACGTCTGCGTCACCGGACCCGGGTTGGCCATGCCGGTGGTCTCGATGATCACCCGCTCGAAGGCGAGTTCGCCGCGGCTGCGCTTGTCCTTCAGCTCGGACAGGATGCGCACCAGGTCGCCGCGCACCGTGCAGCAGATGCAGCCGTTGTTCATCTCGACGATCTGCTCTTCGGTGTCGGCGACCAGCAGGTCGTTGTCCACGCCTTCGGGGCCGAACTCGTTCTCGATCACCGCGATGCGGTGGCCGTGGCGCTCCTTCAGGATCCGGTTCAGCAGCGTCGTCTTGCCTGCCCCCAGGAAGCCCGTCAGGACGGTGACGGGCACGTTCGGTTCGTTCATGGCTGGTCTCGCCGGGCATCGCCGGCCGCGGAAGGGGCGGGATTGTAGAAGATCCGCGCCGCCGTGCTCAGAGCCGCTGCAGCAGCAGGCCCTTGAGGTACTCGCCCTCCGGGTGAGTCATACGTAGTGGGTGGTCCTCGCCGGCTGCCAGCCGGCGCAGCAACTGCGTCTCGACGCGGGCGTCGATCACCGCTCCGGCGACGATCTTCTGGAACAACTCGACGCCGATTGCGCCGGAACAGGAAAAGGTCAGCAGATAGCCGCCCGGCGCGAGCAGTCGCAGCGCCGACAGGTTGATGTCCTTGTAGGCGCGCGCGGCGCGCTCGACATGATGGTGGCTGGCGGCGAACTTCGGCGGATCGAGCACGATCAGGTCGAACGCGCGGCCGTCGGCGCGCAGCGCGCGCAGGGCTTCGAAGACATTGGCCTCATGCCACTGGCCGGCGTCGCGCGGCAGGCCGTTCAGCTGCCAGTTCTCCTGCGCCAGTGCCAGCGCGTCGGCCGATGAATCGATCGACATCACCCCGCCGCCGCCGGCCGCCAGCGCGATCGAAAAGCCGCCCGTGTAGCAGAAGCAGTTCAGCGCCGCGACGGGGCGTCGTTGCTGTTCGCGCGAGCGCAGCGCGAGCGCGGCGGCCAGCTCGCGGTTGTCGCGCTGGTCGATGTAGTAGCCGGTCTTGTGTCCGCTGCGCACGTCGACCCACGCCCGGCGCCGGTGCTCGCGAATCGCGATGCGCGACGGCGGTTCGGCGCCGCGTGCAATACCGAACGCCGGCGCCAGCCCTTCGCGCGTGCGGCCGGCGCTGTCCGAGCGGTCGAAGACGTCGGCGCAGCCGGTGGCGGCGACCAGCGCGTCGAGCAGTTCCTCGCGCCAAGCCTCGACCCCGGCGGCCTGGAACTGGACCACCAGCTGGTCGGCGTAGCGGTCTGCGATCAGCCCCGGCAGGCCGTCGGCCTCGCCGAACACCAGCCGCAGCGCGTCGCTTGCCGAGGCGAGGTGGGCGCGCCGTGCCACCGCCTCCTGGACGCGCGCCGCCAGCCAGGCGGAATCGATGCGGTCGGTCTCGGCAAAGCTCCAGCAGCGCGCGCGCAGGGTCGACGACGGCGAGAACGCCGCCCAGGCCAGCCAGCGACCATCATGACCGCGCACCGCCACCGTGTGGCCTGCCTCCGGCGCGCCCTTGACGCGGCCGATCGCGGTGTCGTAGATCCACGGGTGCCGGCGAAGCAGCGAGCGCTCCTTGCCCGGTTTCAGGACCAGCTCGGCAGCGGGCTTCATCGCTTCCCGGCTGCGCTTCAGCCGCCCTTGCGCCGGGCGCGCGGATGCGCGGCGTCGTAGGTCTTGGCCAGGTGCTGCCAGTCGAGCCGCGTGTAGATCTGCGTCGTCGCGATGCTGGCGTGCCCCAGCAGCTCCTGCACCGCGCGCAGATCGCCACTGCTCTGCAGCACGTGCGAGGCCATCGAGTGGCGCAGCACGTGCGGATGCACGCGCAGGCCAAGCCCGAGGGCCACCGCCAGCCTGGCGAGCCGCAGCTGCACGCTGCGTGCGCCGAGCCGACCGCCGCGCGTCGCGACGAACAGTGCCCGCGCCTGCGCGCCGGGCATCGATTCGCGGGCGTGCAGCCACCGGCGCAGCGCTTCGATCGCCGGCCTGCCGATCGGCACCTGCCGCACCTTGCCGCCCTTGCCGACGACGGTCACCCGCCGCGCCTCGAGGTCAAGCCAGGACGTCGATCCGGGGCCGTCGGCGTCGGTGGCGAAGTAACGCCGGTCCAGGCCGACCAGTTCCGACAGCCGCAGGCCGCTCGAGTACAGCAGCTCGACCATCGCCTTGTCGCGCAGCGCCAGTGCAGTGGCCTCGGGTTCGTGCCCGGCCAGTCGCACGGCCTGGTCAGGGGCCAGCGCTTTCGGCAGGCGCTTGGCTCGCCGCGGTGCCCGCACGCCGGCGGCGGGATTGCCAGCGGCCTCGCCGCGCCCGCCCAGCCAGTCGTAGAAGCGGCGCCAGGCCGACAGCTTGCGCGACAGCGATGCCGGCGCCAGGCCGGCCGCATGCAGGCGTGCCAGCGCGTGGCGAATGTCCGCTGCCTGCAGCAGCGGCAGCGGCCTGCCGCCCGCCAGCTGCGCCAGCTCGGCGAGATCGCCCCGGTAGGCGGCGACCGTGAGCGGCGACAGTCGCCGCTGCCGGGCGAGCTCGTCGAGGAACCGGCCGATCGGCGCTGGCAGCGGTGAGGCGGTGCCGCCGCTGTCCTCGCCCATCGGCCTCAGGCGCGCAGCCGCGCCAGCGCCGCGCCGGCAAGCTCGCCGATGCGCGACAGGAAAGCGGTGCCCATGGTGATCTGGAAACGGTCGGCGTCCGGCGAGCCCAGCGCCAGCAGGCCGAAGGCCTTCGAGTCGCCGCCGACCCGCAGCGGCATCATCGCCAGGCTGCGGATGGTTGCCGGGTCGGTGGCCATCCAGCCGGCCGCTTCGAAGCCGACGTTGGAGCCGCAGAACGGCGCCTGCATGCTGCTGGCCAGGCGGACGATGTCGTCGCCGGCCGGTCGCGCCCAGTCCTCGCCCGCGTACGCGGCCGCGACGCCCCACAGCCGCACGGCGCCGAAGGGCACGCTGAACTGCCGCATCAGCTCGTCGAGCAGCGTTGGCGGCAGCTGGGCGGGATCGGTCTGCGCCAGCAGTGCCCTCGCCCACTGCACGATGCGATCGGCGATGGCGTCGTTTTCCTCGCCGTGGCGCAGCATCTCGGTCAGCCGCAGCTCGAGCGATCTGATCCGCTCGCGCAGGATCGTCGACTGCCGCTCGACCAGGGAAACCGCGTGGCCGTCCTGCGGATGCGGAATCGCCACGTTGAGCAGAGCCTCCGGGTGCTGATCGAAGAAATCCGGATGCTGGGAGAGGAACTGCGCAACTTCTTGGTGCGTCATCGGTGGCTCTCAGAGTTCGATCTCGCCTTCGAAAACCGCCTGCGCCGGCCCGCTCATCAGCACCGGCTGGCCGGCGCCGGCCCAGGCAACCTGCAGTTCACCGCCACGGGCGTGCACGGCCACTGGCGAGACGAGCGCGCCGCGCAGGATACCTGCCACTGCGGCCGCGCAAGCGCCGGTGCCGCAGGCGAGCGTCTCGCCGGCGCCGCGCTCCCACACCCGCAGGCGGATCGTGTGGCGGTCGACCAGCTGCATGAAGCCGGCATTCACCCTTCGCGGAAAGCGGCGGTGGTGCTCGATGACAGGGCCGTCCCGGTCGACCGGCGCCTGCGCGATGTCGTCGACCACCTGCACCGCGTGCGGGTTGCCCATCGACAGCACCGAGAACTCGATCTGCCGGCCATCGACATCCAGCGGCCACAGGCGGTCGCGCCCGGCGGCGCGGGCGACCAGGCCCTCGGCATCGAACGGGAGGCGGGCAGGCTCGAAGGCCGGCACGCCCATGTCGACCGTGACCCGGCCGTCGTCCTCCAGCCGCGGCTCGATGACGCCGCCGAGTGTCTCGACGCGGATCGATCGCTTGTGCGTCAGTCCGCGGTCGTGCACGAAGCGGACGAAGCAGCGGGCGCCGTTGCCGCACTGCTCGACCTCGCCGCCGTCGGCATTGAAGATGCGGTAGCGGAAGTCCGTGCCGGGCGCGCGCGCGCGCTCGACCAGCAGGATCTGGTCGGCACCGATGCCGAAGTGTCGATTGGCCAGCCGCTGCAGCTGCCCCGGCGTCAGCGCCACCTGCTGCGTGATGCCGTCGAACACCACGAAGTCGTTGCCCGCGCCCTGCATCTTGGTGAAGCGCAGTCTCATCGCGCCGATTATCGCCGCTCGCTCGGGCGAGGGACCGCGCGGTGCACTCAGTACCACGGCGGCGCGCCGGGCGGCCGCGTCTTGAAGCGCTTGTGGGTCCACAGGTACTGATCGGGCAGGCGCAGCGCCCAGCGCTCGATCTCGCGGTTCATCCGCTCGGTGTCCTCCTCGACGCTGGCGCCGGGGAAGTTCGCCCAGGGCGGCTCGAAGTGCAGCAGGTAGCCGTCGGCGGTCATCTCGGTGACCGCCATCACCACCCTGGCGCCGTTGACGCGCGCCAGCCGGCTGACCATCGGGATGGTCGCCGCCGGTACGCCGAAGAACGGCACGAAGATCGAGTTGACCGGGCCGTTGTCCATGTCCGGCAGGTAGTAAAAGGGCAGGCCGGCTTTCATCGCGCGCAGCACTTCCTTCAGCTCGGCGGCGCCGCGGCGCGGGATCAGCAGCGGGTCGCTGAAGCGGCGGCGGCCGGCGAGCAGCTGCGCGTCCCAGGCGGCGTTGCTCTGCATCGCGTAGATCGACACGCCGCGCACCAGCGTGTTGACGCGCAGGCCGCCGGCGTCGAGTCCCACGAAGTGCGGCGCCAGCAGGATCAGCGGCCGGTTCGCCGGATCGGCCAGGTGCTCGGCGCCCTCGACCCGCACCAGCTGCTCGACCGCTGCGCGGCTGCCGCGCCAGAGCACCGAGTGATCGAGCACGCTGCGGGCGATGTTGCGGAACAGCCGCCGGCCGAGCGCCCGCCGCTGCACTTCGGTCATCTGCGGAAAGCAGGCGCGCAGGTTCGCCAGCGTGATCCGGCGACGCGGCCGGACCAGCAGCCACAGGAGCTCGCCGATGAGGCCGGCCAACCGGCTGCGCGCCTTCACCGACCAGCCGGCAGTGGTGTTGATCAGCGCGATCCATGCCCGCGCCAGTGCCTCGGTCACGGCGCCGCCTCGTTCGGGTCGACCACCGCGGCGCTGCCGGCCGGCGCCTTGTAGCGGTTGTAGCCCCACAGGTACTGCGTCGGGCACTGCCGGATCAGCGCCTCGAGCGCCAGGTTCAGCCGCTGCGTGTCGGCTTCGATGGCGCCGCTCAAGGTCTGCTCGAAGGGCACCAGCCGAAGCAGGTAGCCGCGCCCGCCGGGCAGGCGCTCGCACAGGGCGAAGACGATCCGCGCGCCATTGGCCGCGGCCAGCCGCGCCGGCAACGTCATCGTGTAAGCGGGCCGGCCGAAGAACTTCACCCAGGCCCCTTCACCTTGGGACGGGACCTGGTCGGGCAGGATGCCCGCCGTGTGTCCATTGCGCAGCGCCCGCATCAGCATGCGCACGCCGGCCAGGCTCGCCGGTGCGAGCAGCAGCCCCGGACGCGCCCGCTCGCCGATTATCCGGCGCAGCGCCTGCTTGCGCGGCGGCCGGAACAGCACCGTCATCGGCCGGCGCCGCGCCAGAGGCTGCGTGGCGTAGTACTGCGCCGCTGCTTCGAAGCTGCCAAGATGAGGCGTCAGCAGCAGCAGCGGTCGAGGGTCGTCGAGCAGCCTCGCCAGGCTGCCTGGCTCGGCCTCGCGTACGCAGCCGGCGATCTCGTCTGCCGCACGCTGCCATAGCCAGGCTGCCTCGATCGCCTGTCGGCCCGCGTGCGCGATGGCCGAGCAGCGCAGGGCGGGCTCGTCGAGGCACGCCTGGGCGAGGTTGGCGCGCAGCGTGCGGCGGTAGGTCGGCGACAGCAGATAGGCGAGCCAGCCGAGCGCGGCGCCCAGCATCTGCACCCAGGCGAGCGGCAGTCGTGACAGCAGGCGGAACAGGGCGGGCAGCACGACGGCCGGGTCAGGCGGCGGGAGCGACAGGACGATCGAGCTGCCAATGCTAATGGTCGAGTCCACTCGCCTATAATCCGCCGCCATCCGCCGAGTTAAGGAACAACTTGCAGGGCGGGCCGGGCTGCGAAGGCCGGCGAGTACTGCTAAAGCGTCACCGCGCTCTCCACCGCGGGCTCGACGCCCGCATGAACATCAGACCCCTGGAGAGCGACAAGTGGCAAGCGATTTCCTCTTTACCTCCGAATCCGTCTCGGAGGGCCATCCGGACAAGGTGGCCGACCAGATCTCCGACGCGATCCTCGACGCCATCTTCGAGCACGATCCGCGCTCGCGGGTGGCCGCCGAGACGCTGGTCAACACCGGCCTGGTGGTACTGGCCGGCGAGATCACCACCAACGCCTACGTCGACTACATCCAGGTCGCGCGCGACACGATCAGGCGGATCGGCTACGACAACACCGAGTACGGCATCGACTACAAGGGCTGCGCGGTGCTGGTCGCCTACGACAAGCAGAGCAACGACATCGCGCAGGGTGTCGACCAGGCCTCCGACGACTACCTTAACCAGGGTGCCGGTGACCAGGGCCTGATGTTCGGCTACGCCTGCGACGAGACCGCCGAGCTGATGCCGGCGCCGATCTACTACGCACACCGCCTGGTCGAGCGGCAGGCGAGCCTGCGACGCGACGGGCGCCTGCCGTTCCTGCGGCCGGACGCCAAGAGCCAGATCACCATGCGCTACGTCGACGGCAAGCCGCACTCGATCGACACGGTGGTTCTGTCCACCCAGCACAGCCCGGACCAGAGCGAGTCGCCGACCAAGCTGAAGGCGAGCTTCTACGAGGCAGTGCGCGAAGAGATCATCAAGCCGGTGCTGCCGAAGGAGTGGCTGACCAAGGACACCAAGTACCTGATCAACCCGACCGGCCGCTTCGTCATCGGCGGGCCGCACGGCGACTGCGGCCTGACCGGCCGCAAGATCATCGTCGACACCTACGGCGGCGCCTGCCCGCACGGTGGCGGCGCGTTTTCCGGCAAGGACCCCAGCAAGGTCGACCGCTCGGCCGCCTACGCGGCGCGCTACGTGGCGAAGAACGTCGTCGCCGCCGGGCTGGCACGCCAGTGCCAGGTGCAGCTTGCCTACGCGATCGGCGTGGCGCGGCCGATGAACATCACCGTCTACACCGAGGGCACCGGCCGGCTGCCCGACGAGAAGATCAGCCAGCTGGTGGCCGAGCATTTCGACCTGCGGCCGAAGGGCATCGTGCAGATGCTCGACCTGCTGCGGCCGATCTACGAGAAGACCGCCGCCTACGGCCACTTCGGCCGCGACGAGCCCGAGTTCAGCTGGGAGCGCACCGATCGCGCCGAGGCGCTGCGCCAGGCCGCCGGACTGTAGCCGGACGGGCGGCGGCAGGCTCGGGCGCGGTCCGCCGCCGGTATACTCCGCGCCTGCCCCGAGGAGCGTTGCGACAGGTCGACCGGCCTGCCAGGCTCGGGGCGGCTGCCGCCAGGCAGCCCGTGTCAACGGCGCTCGCCCACTTCTTTGAACTCGAAAGGAGGGCGCGAGATGAGCGCCGTACTCAAACCAGGCAAGACCGACGACTTCGTCGTCGCGAGCCTTGCGCTTGCCGACTGGGGCCGCAAGGAAATCCGCATCGCCGAGACCGAGATGCCGGGGCTGATGGCGATCCGCGAGGAATACGCCGCAGCGCAGCCGCTGCGCGGCGCGCGCATCACCGGCTCGCTGCACATGACGATCCAGACGGCGGTGCTGATCGAGACGCTGCAGGCGCTAGGCGCCAGCGTGCGCTGGGCGAGCTGCAACATCTTTTCCACCCAGGACCACGCGGCGGCGGCGATCGCCGCCAATGGCACGGCGGTGTTCGCGGTCAAGGGCGAGTCGCTCGACGAATACTGGGACTACACGCACCGCATCTTCGAGTGGCCCGACGGCGGCCATTCGAACATGATCCTCGACGACGGCGGCGACGCGACGCTGCTGCTGCACCTGGGTGCCAAGGCGGAGAAGGATGCCTCCTGCATCGCCCGGCCGACCTCGGAAGAGGAGGTGTCGCTGTTCAGGTCGATCAAGGCCAAGCTGGCCAAAGAACCCGGCTGGTACTCGACGCGGCTGGCGAAGATCAGGGGCGTCACCGAGGAGACCACCACCGGTGTGAAGCGCCTGTACCAGATGGCCAAGGAAGGCCGGCTGGCGTTCCCGGCGATCAACGTCAACGACTCGGTCACCAAGAGCAAGTTCGACAACCTGTACGGCTGCCGCGAGTCTCTGGTCGACGGCATCAAGCGCGCCACCGACGTGATGGTCGCCGGCAAGGTGGCGCTGGTGGCCGGCTACGGCGACGTCGGCAAGGGCTCGGCGCAGGCGCTGCGGGCGCTCTCCGCGCAGGTGTGGATCACCGAGATCGACCCGATCTGCGCGCTGCAGGCGGCGATGGAGGGCTATCGCGTGGTGACGATGGACTACGCGGCCGACAAGGCCGACATCTTCGTCACCGCCACCGGCAACTTCCACGTGATCACCCACGATCACATGACGAGGATGAAGGACCAGGCGATCGTCTGCAACATCGGCCACTTCGACAACGAGATCGACGTGGCGAGCCTGAAGCAGTACAAGTGGGAGAACATCAAGCCGCAGGTCGACCACGTCATCTTCCCCTCCGGCCGCCGGATCATCCTGCTCGCCGAGGGGCGGCTGGTCAACCTCGGCTGCGGCACCGGGCATCCGAGCTACGTGATGTCGAGCTCGTTCTCCAACCAGGTGATCGCGCAGATCGAGCTGTTCACCCGGACCGAGAGCTACCCGGTCGGCGTCTACGTGCTGCCGAAGCACCTCGACGAGAAGGTCGCCCGGCTGCAGCTCGCCAAGCTCGGCGCGCAGCTGACCGAGCTGACCGAGGAGCAGGCGCGCTACATCGGCGTCGAGTGCAACGGCCCCTACAAGCCGGAGCACTACCGCTACTAGCGCGGGCCTGAAGCAGAAGGCCTGCCGACACCGCGCGCAGGTGTCGGCCGGCCGCATTCCGCGCGAGGGACAGACCGATGCGTATCGCAGTGATGGGGGCCGGCGGCGTCGGCGGCTATTTCGGCGGCCAGCTGGCCCGCGCCGGGCACGAGGTTGCGTTCATCGCGCGGGGGCGGCATCTGGCGGCCTTGCGCGGGCAGGGTCTGACCGTCGACAGCGCGGTCGGTCCAGTGCAGGCGCTGCCGGTGGCCGCCACCGATGACCCGGCCGAACTCGCGCCGGCGGACGTGGTGCTGTTCTGCGTCAAGCTGTGGGACGTCGAGGCTTCGGCCGCCGGGCTGGCGCCGCTGCTGTCGGCCGGCGGCATCGTGATTCCGTTCCAGAACGGCGTCGAGAGCCATCAAATGCTGGCGCGCGCGCTCGGCGCCGGGCGCGTTGCCGGCGGCGTGGCGCACATCGGCGCGGTGATCCGGGCGCCCGGCGTGATCGCGCACACGGGCACGATGGCCAAGCTGCGCGTCGGCGCGTTCGAGGCGGCGCAGGAGCCGCGGCTTGCCGAGTTCGTCGCCGCCGGCAAGGCGGCCGGCATCGACATCGAGTGCGTCGACGACATCCGCCGCTCGCTGTGGGAGAAGTTCGTCTTCCTGGTGGCGATGTCCGGCGCGACTGCGCTGGCCAGGCAGCCGATCGGCGTGGTGCGCGCCGACGCCGACCTGCGCGAGGTGCTCGCCGCGGCGATGCGCGAGACCGTCGCGGTGGCCGCCGCGCATGGGGTGGTCTTCGGCGAGACGTTCGTCGACCGCCAGATGAGCTTCGTCGACGGCCTGCCGGCCGAGATGCGCTCGTCGATGCTCAACGACCTGCTGGCCGGCAACCGGCTGGAGGCACCGTGGCTGGCCGGCGCGGTGGCAAGGATGGCGAAGGCAGCGGGCCTGCCGGCGCCGGTCAACGCGACCGTCTATGCGGCGCTGAAGCCCTATCTGGGCGGCGCCCGCTGATGACGGAAGAAGGGGGGCATCCGATGCGCGTGCTGCTGGTCTGGATACTGAACGCGGTCGCGCTGTGGCTGGTCACGCTGCTGCTGCCCGGGGTGCGCGTCGACGACGAGCTGAGCGCCTTCATCGCCGCCATCGTGCTCGGTCTGGTGAACGCGGTGATCAAGCCGGTGCTGTTCATCCTGACTCTGCCGGTGACGGTGCTCACCCTCGGCCTGTTCCTGCTGGTGCTCAACGGCCTGCTCTTCTGGGGCGTGGCCTCGCTGCTGCCCGGCTTCCACGTCGACGGGTTCTGGTGGGGAGTCGGCGGTGCGCTCGTCTACAGCCTGCTGACCTGGGCGTTCTCCAGCCTGCTGCCGCAGCAGGTGCGCCGGTGACCGTCCGGACCTTCAGCGTCGAGTTCTTCCCGCCGAAGAGCGAGGAGGGGGCGGAAAAGCTGCGCGCGGTGCGCGCCAGGCTTGCCGAACTCGGACCGGCCTTCTTCTCGGTCACCTTCGGCGCCGGCGGCTCGACCAAGGAAGGCACCTGGAACACGGTGATGGAGATGCACCGGGCCGGCCTGACGGTGGCGCCGCACATCTCCTGCATGGGCACGACGCGCTCGCAGGTGAGGGAACTGCTGCACGGTTATCGCGACGCTGGCGTCAGGCGTCTGGTGGCGCTGCGCGGCGACATGCCCTCCGGGGCAGCGGGCGGTTCCGGCGATTTCGCCTACGCCAACGAGCTGGTCGCCTTCATCCGCGCCGAGACGGGCGACTGGTTCCATGTCGAGGTCGCCGCCTACCCCGAGTACCACCCGCAGTCGCGTTCGCCGGCCGACGACCTTGTCAACTTCCTGCGCAAGGTCGACGCCGGGGCGGACTCGGCGATCACCCAGTACTTCTACAACGCCGACGCCTACCTGCGCTTCGTCGACGAGACGCGGCGTGCCGGCTGCACGGTGCCGATCGTGCCGGGGATCATGCCGATCACCAACTTCGCCCAGCTGGCGCGATTCTCCGATGCCTGCGGCGCCGAGATCCCGCGCTGGATCCGGCTGAAGCTGGCCAGCTTCGGCGACGACCGCGCCTCGATCCAGGCCTTCGGGCTCGACGTGGTCAGTGAACTGTGCGAGCGGCTGCTGGCGACCGACGCGCCCGGCCTGCACTTCTACACGATGAACACGGCAGCGCCGACGCTGGAGCTGTGGCGCCGCCTGCGGCTGCCGCGCTAGGGCCCGCTGCTTCAGAGCAGCAGGCCGCCGATGCTCAGCACCCACCAGGCGAACAGCGCCGCGGTGCCGAGGCGTTCTGCCCAGCGTGCGCTGCCGACCGGCCGTCTGCCTGCGTTCATGACTTCCTCCCTGCGTCGATCTGCCGGGCCGGGTCTTCAGCCGTGCGGTGCGGCGGCGCCGAGCTGCAGCCGGCCGAGGTGTCGCCGCAGGCCTGTGGTGGTGCGCCGCAGCCAGCGCCCCGCCCGCCGCAGCGCGCCGCCGCGGGCCGCCGCGACGATCTGCAGCCGCGTCGGGCCAAGCGCCTCGGCCAGCGCGCGGCCGCCGTGCAGCGGGACTTCGCCACCGGCGCCGACGATCGCGTCGGCCGACTGACCCTCCTCGGTGAGCCAGGCGGCGCCGTACAGCACCCGTAGGCGAGCCTGCGGCCCGCCGTCGAAGACGAACAGCTGTTCGTAGCCGAGGTCGATGGTGGTCACGGTTTCGGCGGCGGCTCTCATCTCTCACCTCATTCGGTCTGCGCATCCGTGCGCGAAGGTTGGCGGGATTTCACGCCTCTGGCGGGCGTCTGACAAACGAAAGGTTCGCAGTTGATGCATGCGCAAGGCGCATATATGGTGGCGGCCATGGGCGCGACGCCGAACGGTGGCAGGCGGCGCCGCCGGCCGATCGGGCTGGCGGCGCTGCGCGGCTTCGAGGCGGCGTCGCGCCTGCTGTCGTTCACCGAGGCGGCAGCGGAACTGAGCCTGACCCAGTCGTCGATCAGCCGTCAGATCGCCGGGCTGGAGCGGCAGGTCGGCAAGGCGCTTTTCGTGCGCCGGACGCGGGCGCTGGCACTGACGGCTGCCGGCAGGCAGCTTCAGCATGCGGTGCGGCAGGCGCTGGCGGCAGTCGATCGCAGTGTCGAGGAGATCCGCGGCGCCGGCAGCGCCCGGCGAATGACCGTCACCACCTACGCGTCGTTCGCCTCGCTGTGGCTGGTGCCGCGGCTGGCGGCGTTCCAGCGCCTTTATCCGGACATCGAGATCCGCATCGACGCCTCCGACCGGCTGGTCGACCTGCAGGCCGAGGACGTCGACGCCGCGGTTCGCTGGGTGCCGGCGGCGGCCGAGCCGACCGGCGTGACGCTGATCGACGATGTCGTCGCCCCGGCACTCAGCCCGCGCCTGCTGCAGTCAGCCACACCGCGCCGACCGGCCGACCTGGCGAAGTGGCCGTTGCTCGACCTCGACGAAGTCATCCCGGGCACGCAACGGCTGAACTGGAGGGCCTGGTTCGCGTTTGCCGGGGCGGGCGAAGTCGAGCCGGCCGCCGGCCGGCTGGTGTTCTCGTTCGTCGACCAGGCAGTGCAGGCGGCCGTGCGCGGCCAGGGCGTGGCGCTGGTGCGCTCGCCCTTCCTGCAGGACTGCGTGGCCAGCGGCGATCTGGTGATGCCCTTCCCGAGGCTGCGTATGCCGGCGGGCTACCGGCACGTGCTGGTGGTCAACCCGGCGAGCGCCGACCGGCCGCACGTGGCGGCGTTCTGCGACTGGCTGACCGAGCAGTTCCAGCGCGTGCCGCAGCTGCTCGACTGAGGTCGCTGGTTACTCAGAGCACGCCGGACTCGGTGATGCCCAGGTCGAGTTGCACGTCGTGCGGCTTGGGATCGATGCTGGCGATGCGTCCGCAGTCGAAGGCGATGCCGACCGTCGACGGCCGCACCGACAGGCTGGCAAGTGTGCGGTCGTAGAAACCGGCGCCGTAACCCAGCCGGTGCCGCTGCTGGTCGATGCCGACGCACGGGATCACCAGCAGCTGCGGCTTGATCCGCTCGGCGGTGTCGGGCACCTGGATGCCGAACTGTCCCGGCTTCATCGGCGTGCGCGGCTGCCAGGGGGCGAACTCCAGCAGCTGCCCCGCCACCACCGGCAGCGCGGCGTGGCGCGCCGGATCCTCGGCAAGCCAGGTGACGATCGCCGCCGTGACGTCCGGTTCGCCGCGCGTCGGCCAGTAGAACGCCAGGCGCTGCAGCGGCATCGTGCGCAGCCAGCGCAGCAGCCGCTCGCTCACCACGCGCGAACGCGCCTCCCGGTCGCCCAGTTCATTTCGCGCAGCGAGCAGCTTGGCCCGCAACGCGCCGCGCGCCGGGTCGGGCGGCGATGACTTCGCTTGCGACGGCGGGGAATTCCTGAAAGTCATCGCGGCACTGCCTGTGCTAGCCTGCTCCGAATGCTGCAGGTCGGGGCAAAGCGCATCGTACACATCGCCGTCGCGGCGCTGGCTGCCGCAATCGCGTGCGGCGCGGCCGCCGTGCAGCCTGCCGGCAAGCGGGGCGATCCGGTCGGCGGCGACGCTGCCGTGCTCGCCGCCCGCGACGCCTTCGGCGCCGGCGATCGCAACCGGCTGGCAAAGGCGGCCGCGGCGATCGGCGAGCATCCGCTGAAATCCTACGGCGAGTTCTGGCTGCTGCAGCTGCGGCTGCGCAGCGAGCGCGGCGACACGGCCGCGGAACTCGACCAGACGGTGGCCGGTTTCCTGCAGCAGCAGCCGCGCACCTACCTTGCCGATCGCATCAGGCTCGACTGGCTGCTCAACCTCGGTGCGCGGCGCGAGTTCGTCACGCTGCTGCGCGAGCGCCCGGCGGTCGTCTGGGGCGACGACGCGCAGCTGCGCTGCTACGAGCAGCTGGCGCGCTACCTGACGCAGCAGCGGCCGGCTGCGCTCGCGGTCGAGGGGCGCGTCCTGCTGGCGGCGACGCGCGAATCGGCCAGCGAAGGCTGCGCGGCGCTGGCCGACGAACTGATTGCCGACGGTCAGCTGTCGCCGTGGACGCGGGTGCGGGCGCTGGTCGAGCACAACCAGCTCGCCTCGGCGCGGCGGGCGATGGCGGCGCTGCCGCCCGGCGACGCCGCGCAGGCGGCGCAGATCCTCGACCAGCCGGCGCGCTGGCTGGCGACGCACGAGCGCCGGATCAGCCGCCAGCAGATCGAGCCGGCGCTGCTCGCGCTGGCGCGGCTGGCGCGTGACGACCCGGAGAAGGCGGCGCAGTTCGCCGCCGCACTGAACCTGCACCTGAGCCCGGAGCAGCGCGGTGTCGCGTGGGGGCGCATCGGTCACATGGCGGCGCTGAAACTGATGCCCGAGGCGGTGGCCTGGTACCGGCACGGCGGCGCACAGGTCGGCGTGGCACCGGAGTCCGTGCGCGGCGACGAGGTGCTCGAATGGCAGGTGCGGGCGGCACTGCGTGCCGGCGACTGGCCGACGGTTCGCTCGACGATCGAGCGCATGCCCCGTCCGCTGGCCGACGAGCCGGCGTGGATCTACTGGCACGGCCGGGCACTGGCGGCGGCCGGCCAGCGCGAAGCGGCCGAGCTTCAGTTCGCGCGCATCGCCGATCGTTTCGAGTTCTACGGCAAGCTGGCTGCCGAGGAACTCGGCCGGGCGATCGTTGTGCCGGCGACGCCGGCGGCGGTCAGCGAGGAGGAACTGGCGCCGATGCAGGCCAACGAGGGCTTCCGGCGGGCGCTGAAGTTCTACCAGCTCGGCCTGCGCATCGAAGGCCACCGCGAATGGAACTGGCAGCTCGGCGTGGCCAACGAGGGCGGACGGATGACCGACCGGCAGATGCTCGCCGCCGCCGAGTTCGCCCGCCGCGAAGGCATCATCGACCGCATGATCTCGACCTCCGAGCGGACCCGCGAGGAGTTCGACTTCGCACAGCGCTTCCCCTCGCCGTACCGCGAGGCCCTCGAGGCGCACGCGCGCAGCGCCGGGCTGGAGCCGACCTGGGTCTACGGGCTGATCCGGCAGGAGTCCCGCTTCATCGAGGACATCCGCTCGTCGGCCGGCGCCTCCGGACTGATGCAGCTGATGCCGGCCACCGCCCGCTACGTGGCGCGCAAGGTCGGCATGAGCGACTTCAGCGCCGACCGCGTCACCGAGGTCGACGTCAACCTTCGCCTGGGCACCAGCTACCTGCGCATGGTGCTCGACGATCTGGACGGCCACCCGGCGCTCGCCACGGCCGCCTACAACGCCGGCCCCGGGCGGCCGCGGGCCTGGCGGGCGGCGCTGCCGCGCGCGGTCGAGGGCGCGGTCTTCGCCGAAACCATCCCGTTCAACGAGACGCGCGACTACGTCAAGAAGGTGATGTCGAACGCCGTCTACTACGCGGCGCTGTTCGAAGATCGCGCGCAGTCGCTGAAGCAGCGTCTCGGCACGGTCGCGCCGAAGGCGGCCGGCAGCACGCAGCTGCCGTAGCCCGGCCCGCCGCCGGAGTGTGGGCATCGGCGGCCCCGTAGAATCGCCGCGCTGGCAGCAGAGCGCGAACATGCGACACAGGAACGTCCTCGTCATCGGCGGCGCAGGCTTCGTCGGCCGCTACATCGTCAATCAACTGGTCGGCCGCGGCTGCCGCGTGCTGGTGCCGTCGCGCCGCCGCGCCAGTGCCCGGCACCTGATCATGCTGCCGACCTGCGAGGTGGTCGAAGCCAGCGTGCACGACGATGCGACGCTGCAGCGGCTGGCAGCCGGCCAGGACGCCGTGATCAACCTGGTCGGCATCCTGCACGGCACCGAGGCGGCCTTCGAGCGCGTGCACGTCGCGCTGACCCGGCGCATCCTCGCTGCCTGCGCCGGCGCGAAGGTGCACCGCTACCTGCATATGAGCGCGCTCGGCGCCGATCCGAACGGTCCGTCTATGTACCAGCGCAGCAAGGGGCGGGCCGAGCAGGCGGTGCGCGAGTCGACGCTGGCGTGGACGATCTTTCAGCCGTCGGTGATCTTCGGCGCCGAGGACAGCTTCCTCAACATGTTCGCCAGGCTGGCCGCGATCGCGCCGGTGCTGCCGATCGGCGGCGCGGCGGTGAAGTTCCAGCCGGTGTGGGTCGAGGACGTGGCGCGCGCCTTCGTCAACAGCCTCGACAGCGAAGCGACGGTCGGCAAGGCCTACGAGCTGGCCGGACCGAAGGTCTACACGCTGCGCGAACTGGTGCAGTTCGCCTCGGGCGCCGCGGGCCACAGGCGGCCGGTGGTCGCGCTGCCGGACGGCATCGCGCGGCTGCAGGCGCGGCTGATGGAGTTCGCCCCGGGCGAGCCGCTGCTGTCGCGCGACAACCTCGACTCGATGAAGCGCGACAACGTCGCCAGCCGGCAGCCGTACGCGCCGGCGCCGGAACTCGGCATCACCGCGACACCGATGGAGCCCGAGGCGTCGCTGTACCTGGCCGGGCTGCACCCGCGCAGCCGCTTCGGCGGTTTTCGCGCCCGCGCCCGGCGCTGAGCCGGCGCCCGTTTTCGGCCGCCGGCAGGCGCAGCGACGGCAACGACCAGGCAGGGAGCAACCGATGGCGCTGACGCTGGTGATCGGCAACAAGAACTATTCGTCGTGGTCGCTGCGGCCGTGGCTGGCGATGAAAATGGCCGGCATCGACTTCGGCGAGCTCCGCATTCCGCTCGACCGGCCCGACACCAAGGCCAGCATCCTGCGCCATTCGCCGACCGGCCGGGTGCCGTGCCTGATCGACGAGGGCGCCGCGGGCCGGCTGGTCGTCTGGGATTCGCTGGCGATCTGCGAGCACGTCAACGAGGCGCACGCCGGCGGCCGGCTGTGGCCCGGCGAGCTGACGGCGCGCGCCCGCGCCCGCTCGGTCGCCGCCGAGATGCACTCGGGATTCGCCGCCCTGCGCTCGCACATGTCGATGGACATCCGCGCGCGCAAGTTCGAGCGCGGCGCGGCGGCGATGGCCCGCGAGGACGTCGCTGCCGACATCACGCGCATCCGCGCCCTGTGGTTCGACGCGCTGCTGCAGTCGAGCGGGCCGTTCCTGTTCGGCGAGTTCTCGATCGCCGACGCCTTCTACGCGCCGGTGGCGATGCGCTTCGTCACCTACGGCGTCGAGCTGGCGCCGGTGCTCGCCGCCTACCGCGACCGCGTCATCGCGCTGGCACCGATGCAGCAGTGGATCGCCGACGCGACAGCGGAACTCGAGGATCTCGGCGAGCATTGAGCGGCCTGCCGCAATGAAGGTCTACGCCGTCGGCGGCTGCGTGCGCGACCAGTTGCTCGGCGTGCCGGTGGCCGACCGCGACTGGGTGGTGGTCGGCGCCACGCCGGGCGAGATGGTCGCCGCCGGCTTCCGCCCGGTCGGCAGGGATTTCCCGGTGTTCCTGCACCCGCGGACCAACGAGGAGTACGCGCTGGCGCGCACCGAGCGCAAGACCGCGCCCGGCTACCACGGCTTCGTCTTCCACGCCGCGCCCGACGTGACCCTCGAGGACGACCTGGCGCGGCGCGACCTGACGATCAACGCGATGGCGCTCGACGAGGCGGGCCGGCTCATCGACCCGTTCGGCGGCCGCGCCGACCTGCAGGCCCGGGTGCTGCGCCACGTCGGACCGGCCTTCGCCGAGGATCCGGTCAGGATCCTGCGGGTGGCGCGCTTCGCCGCCCGCTTCGACGGGTTCCGCGTCGCCGACGAGACGATGCGACTGATGCGCTCGATGGTCGAGGCCGGCGAGGCCGACGCGCTGGTGGCCGAGCGGGTATGGCAGGAGCTGTCGCGCGGCCTGATGGAGGCGCAGCCGTCGCGGATGTTCGAGGTGCTGCGCGATGCCGGCGCGCTGGCGCGGCTGCTGCCGGAGGTCGACCGCCTGTGGGGCGTGCCGCAGCGCGCCGATCTTCATCCGGAAGCCGACACCGGTGTAGACCTGATGCGGGTGCTCGATGCTGCCGCGCGCATCGGCGCCCAGCTGCCCGCACGCTGGGCAGCGCTGCTGCACGATCTCGGCAAGGGCGTGACGCCGCAGGACCAATGGCCGCGCCATGCCGGCCACGGGCAGCGCGGCGTCGAGCTCGTACGCGCGGTCAACCAACGGCTGCGCGTGCCGGGCGACTGCCGCGACGCCGCTGTGGTCACCGCGCGCGAGCACGGCCAGATCGCGCGCGCGCTCGAGCTCGACGCGGCGGCGCTGCTGCGCCTGCTCGAGCGCTGCGACGCGCTGCGCCGGCCGGCGCTGCTGGCACAGGTGCTCGACGCCTGCGAGGCGGCTGCGCGCGGCCGCGCCGGGCGGCTCGACGATCCCTATCCGCCGCGCGGCAGGATCCTCGCTGCGCTCGAGGCAGCCCGCGCGGTGGACGCCGGGGCGATCGCCGCGCGCTGCGGGCCGGATGGCGAGCGGATCGCGCAGGCCGTGCACGCCGCGCGCGCCGCGGCGATCGCCGGCGCCCTCAGATGAGCCGGGCGATCAGGAACATCAGCAGCGACAGCAGTGCCGTGCTGGCGAACGGAAACGAGTACTGGCGGCCGCCGATGCGGAAGTTGACGTCGCCCGGCAGCCGGCCGATGCCGAGCTTGCGCAGCCACGGCTGCAGCGCGGTGAGCACCACCAGGGCGAGGAACATCGTCAGCAGCCAGCGCATCAGCCGAGCCTAGAGCGTGTGCGTGCGATCGCCGCGGGCGAAGCCCAGCAGCGGTCCGTCGACGGCGCGACCGACCGCCAGCACCTTGACCAGTTCGCCCATTTCCGCCTCGGAGATCAGGCGGTGAGCGGCGTTGGCCGCCGCCGGGCTGCGATCGACCTGCAGCAGGTCGAGCAGACCGCAGTTGAGCAGGAAGTGCGCCTGCGTCGTGTAGCCGAGGACCTGCAGCCCGTCGTCGCTCGCCGCCTGCGCCATCGCGGTGAAGTCGACGTGCGCGGTGATGTCGTTGAGCCCCGGCAGCCACAGCGGATCGGCGTGCGCATGGTGGCGAAAATGGCACATCAGCGTGCCCATCAGGCGCTGCGGGTGGTAGTACTCGCGGCGCGGAAAGCCGTAGTCGATCGCCAGCAGCGCGCCGCGCGCCAGCCACTCGCCGGCCGAGCGCATCCAGCCGCGAGCTACCAGTCCGACC
Source organism: Burkholderiales bacterium (assembly GCA_016716275.1). Taxonomy (GTDB): domain Bacteria; phylum Pseudomonadota; class Gammaproteobacteria; order Burkholderiales; family Burkholderiaceae_F; genus JADJWR01. The sequence goes on from JADJWR010000002.1 coordinate 383,134, forward strand.
TCCGAGCCGTAGCCGTCGGGCAGGGCGCCGACGTCGGCTTCGATGCCGGCCAGCGCCGCGGCGAGCGATGCGTCGGCCGGCCGGCCGGCGAACGCCAGGCGGCCGTCGCGCAGCGCCACACCGCGCTCGAGCAGCGCCGCCTGCTCGCGCGCGAACAGCCGCACCGGCATGACGTCGAGCACCTCGTTGGCGACGATCACGCCGGCGAAGCCGCGCGGCGGCGCGTCGAGCCAGTGCACGCGTCGGTCGCCGAGCGCGGCCCGCTGCCGCTCGCGCAGGTCGGCCGACAGTTCGACGATGCCGTAGCTTTCCGCCGGCGTGCCGCGCCCGTCGAGCGCCGCCAGCAGCCCGCGCGCCAGCGCTCCGGTGCCGGCGCCGAACTCGACGATCCGCGGCGGCACCTGTCCGAACAGCTGCCCGATCTGCGCCGCCAGCGCGTGCGCGAACAACGGCGAGATCTCCGGCGCGGTGACGAAGTCGCCGCCGGCGGCGGCATCGCCGAACTTGCGGGCGCCGGCCGCGTAGTAGCCGAGCCCCGGCGCGTACAGGACAAGCTCCATGTAGCGGTCGAAGCCGATCCAGCCGCCGGCCGCCTCGATCTCGTCGCGGACCCGCGCAGCGACGAGATCGCTGTGCGCCAGCGCCTCGGGGCAGGCAGCCGGCATCGATGGGCGGGCGGAGTGCATGGCGGCGGCCATGCTACCGGCACCGCCGCCCGCTGCCGGCCGCCGGTCCGGGGATCGGCTCTACACTTCGCCGCCCCATGGATGCGAACCGACACAACGGCGGCGTGGCGCTGGTCACCGGAGGCGCGAGGCGGATCGGTCGTGCGATCGCGCTGGCGCTCGCCGGCGACGGCTGGGACGTCGCCGTCCATTTTGGCCGCTCGGCCGCCGAGGCGGCCGACACCGTGCGGTCGATCGAGTCGATCGGCCGCCGCGCCGCCGCCTTGGCCTGCGACCTCGGCGACAGCGAGGCCGTCCGCGCCCTGCCGGGCCGCTGCGCGCAGGTCCTCGGCCCGCTCGCCTGCGTGGTCAACAACGCCTCGCTGTTCGAGTACGACAGCGCCGCCGACTTCAGCCCGCAGCTGCTTGGCCGCATCATGGCGGTCAACGTCGCCGCGCCGGTGCTGCTGGCGCAGGCGCTGGCGGCACGGTTGCCGGCCGACCGGCAGGGCGTGGTGATCAACCTGCTCGACCAGAAGCTGTTCAACCCGAACCCGGACTTCCTCAGCTACACGATGAGCAAGGCAGCGCTTCAGGAGGCGACCCGCCTGCTGGCGCGGGCGCTGGCGCCGCGCGTGCGCGTGGTCGGCGTCGCGCCGGGCATCAGCCTGCCGTCGGGCGAGCAGTCGGCCGCCGGATTTGCCGCTGCCCACCTGAAGACGCCGCTCGGCCGCTCCTCGACGCCCGAGGACGTCGCGCAGGCGGTGGTCTACGCGGCTCGCGCGCCCGCGGTCACCGGCACCACGCTGCTGGTCGACGGCGGCCAGCACCTGGTGCCGAGCGATCGCGACGTCATGTTCCTGACCGAGCCCTCTTCTGGCCCCGAGCACGGGGACCGGCGGTGAGGGGAGCGACGTGAGCGCCTGGCTGCTCGATCCCCGGCTGGCCGACTGCCGCCGCATCTTCCTGCGCGAGGTGCTGCTGGACGCCAACATCGGCATCCACGACTTCGAGCGCCAGGGGGCGCAGCGGCTGGTGATCAACGTCGACGTGTTCGTGCCGCTGGCGGTGAGCACGCCGCGGCACGACCGCATCAGCGAGGTGCTCGATTACGACTTCGTCCGCCTGACGATCCGTCGCCGAATCGAGCAGGGGCACATCAACCTGCAGGAGACGCTGGTCGACGACATCGCGCAGGCGCTGCTCGCCCATCCGGCCGTGCTGGCCGTGCGCGTGGCAAGCGAGAAGCCCGACGTGTACGAGGACGTCGAAGCGGTCGGTGTCGAGGTGCTGCGCTTCCGCGAGGGCCACCGATGAACGCACCGGCGGAACTGCCGCCGGCCGGCGGCGCCGCCCGGAAGGCCGCGCACGAGGCGAACAAGCTGGACAAGCGCCTGCTGCGGCTGGCCGGCCAGGCGATCGCCGACTACGCGATGATCGAGGCCGGCGACCGGGTGATGGTCTGCTGCTCCGGCGGCAAGGACAGCTACGGCCTGCTCGACCTGCTGCTGAAGCTGCGCAGCCGGGCGCCGGTCGACTTCGACATCGTGGCCGTCAACCTCGACCAGAAGCAGCCGGGCTTTCCGGCCGACGTGCTGCCGGCGTACCTGGCCTCGCGCGGTGTGCCGTTCCACATCGAAACGCAGGACACCTATTCGATCGCCACCCGGGTGATTGCCGAGGGCAAGACCTACTGTTCGCTGTGCTCGCGGCTGCGTCGCGGCATCCTGTACCGCGTGGCCGGCGAACTCGGCGCGACCAAGATCGCGCTTGGCCATCATCGCGACGACATCGTCGCCACCTTCTTCCTCAACCTGTTCCACGGCGGCAGGCTCAAGGCGATGCCGCCGAAGCTGGTTTCCGACGACGGCCGGCACGTGGTCATCCGTCCGCTGGCCTACGTGAAGGAGGCCGACCTGGCGCGTTACGCGCAGGCGAGGCGCTTCCCGATCATCCCGTGCAGCCTGTGCGGCTCGCAGGACAACCTGCAGCGGCAGGAGGTCAAGAGAATGCTGGCCGAGTGGGATCGCCGCCACCCGGGACGCGTGCAGACGATCTTCAACAGCCTGACCCGGGTGGTGCCGTCGCACCTGATGGATGCGTCGCTGTTCGGCTTTCGCGACCTGCTGGCCACCGGCATCCCCGTTGCGGACGGCGACATCGCCTTCGACGAAGATCCCTGCGCGCGGTCGGTCGACACGCCGCCGGCGGCCGTCGGCGCGATCCGCTTCGCCGACGACGACTGAATCGGCGCCGCCGCGGCGGCCTTTCGCCGCACGGCCGCCATGGCGCTTGACTCAGGTCAGCGCCGCCGCCGGACATCGGCGCACCATGGTGCGAAAGGAGGCTGCCATGAGAGCCCGTACCGTGACCGTGCGCGACCTGGCCGCGCACGAAGTGGTGACCGTGACCCCGACGACCACGCTGGCCGAATGCGCGCAGGTCATGCGCGCGCAGCACGTCGGCAGCCTGGTGGTGATCGACGACCAGGGCAGCCGCGACGACCCGCGCGGCATCGTCACCGACCGCGACATCGTCATCGAGGCGGTCGCCGTCGGACTCGACCCGTCGACGCTGACTGCCGGTGACGTGATGACCACGCCGCTGGCCACCGTGCGGGACGGCGACGACATCCTCGATGCGCTGGCCCGCATGCGCGAGCACGGGGTGCGCCGCCTGCCGGTGCTCGACGACGCCGGGCACCTGTCGGGCATCATCGCCGTCGACAACCTGCTCGAGGCGCTGGCCGAGCAGCTCGATGGCGTGGTGCGCGTGCTGAAGGCCGAGCAGACCCGCGAAAGCGCGACGCGCAAGTAGGCCTTGCCGGCGACGCCCGGGGCCGTCGCTGCCGTGAAGCGAGGTCATAAGCGGGGGAGCACCGGGTGCCGAAGACCAACGCCGACCTGGCGGCCGCCTTCGAGCAGACCGCCGACCTGCTCGAGTTGCAGCAGGCCAATCCGTTCCGCGTGCGCGCCTACCGCAATGCCGCGCGGCTGCTCGGCGAGCTGAGGCTCGACCTGGTGGCGCAGGTCGAAGCGGGCAGACCCCTGCCCAGGCTGCCGGGCATCGGTGCGGACCTCGCCGGCAAGATCGAGGAGTTTGCGCGCTCCGGGCATCTGGCGCTGCTCGACCGGCTGCGCCGCCAGATTCCGGCCGGCGTGACCGAGATGCTGCAGCTCCCCGGGCTCGGTCCGAAGCGGGTTCGCGCGCTGTACGAGGAGCTGCACGTGACCACGCTGCCCGCCCTGGCGCGCGCGGCACGCGACGGTCGAATCCGCGCGCTGCCCGGTTTCGGCGCCCGGACCGAGGCGCGCATCCTCGAGGCGATCGAGGCGCACGGCCGCAGGCCGCAGCGGCTGAAGCTGGTGACCGCAGCGCAGTACGCGGCAGCGCTGATCGCCTGGCTGCGCAGGGCGCCCGGAGTAAGCGAAGTTGCGGCCGCCGGCAGCCTGCGCCGCTCGCGCGAGACGGTCGGCGACCTCGACCTGCTCGCCTGCGCGCCGGACGGCGCCGCCGTGTGCCGGCACATGCTTGCCTATCCGGAGGTCGCCGAGGTGCGCGCCGCCGGCGACACGCGCGCCACCGTGCTGCTCGCCTCGGGCCTGCAGGTCGACCTGCGGGTCGTCGCCGAAGCGAGCTTCGGCGCGGCGCTGCTGTACTTCACCGGTTCGAAGGCGCACAACATCCGACTGCGCACGCTGGCGATCGAACGCCGCATGAAGCTCAACGAGTACGGCCTGTTCGCCGGCCGCCGGACCGTCGCCGCCGCCACCGAGCAGGAGATCTACGGAAAGCTCGGACTGCCGTGGATCCCGCCCGAGCTGCGCGAAGACCGTGGCGAGATCGAGGCGGCGCTGAAGGACGCGCTGCCGGTGCTGATCGAGCGGCGCGATCTCGCCGGCGACCTGCATGCGCACACCGACTGGAGCGACGGGGCCGCCGGCATCGAGGCGATGGCGCGCGCCGCGCAGGCGCACGGGCTGTCGTACCTGGCGATCAGCGACCACAGCCGGCGGCTGACGGTGGCGCACGGCCTCGACCCGCCGCGGCTGGCACGGCAGTGCGCCGAAGTCGAGGCACTGAACCGCAGGCTCGCCGGCATCGAACTGCTCACCGGCATCGAGGTCGACGTGCTGGACGACGGCAGCCTCGACCTGCCCGAGGCGGCGCTGGCGCCGCTCGAGGTGGTGATCGCCGCCGTGCACTCGAAGTTCGACCTGTCGCGCGCCGCGCAGACACGGCGCATCCTGGCCGCGCTGGAGCAGCCGAAGGTACGGATCCTCGCCCACCCGGTCGGCCGGCTGATCGACCGGCGCGAACCGTACGACGTCGACATGCTGGCGGTGATCCGCAAGTGCAAGGCGCGCGGCGTGGCGCTCGAGCTGAACGCCCACCCCGAGCGGCTCGACCTGACCGATGTTGCCTGCCGGATGGCGAAGGACGAGGGAGCGCGCGTGGCCATCAACTCGGATGCGCACGCCGAGCACGAATTCGACAACCTCGACTTCGGCATCGGCCAGGCGCGGCGTGGCTGGCTGGAAACGGGCGACGTGATCAACACCCGGCCGCTGGGCGAGGTGCGTGCCTGGCTGGCCGGCAAGGAGGAGCGATGAGAATCACATCGACCGCATTTGCGGACGGCGGCGAGATCCCCGCCGTGCACACCTGCGAGGGCCGCGACAGCGCGCCGCCGCTGCAGTTCAGCGGCGTGCCCGCGGGCGCCCGGTCGCTGGTGCTGATCGTCGACGATCCCGACGCGCCCGACCCGGCGGCGCCGAAGATGACCTGGGTGCACTGGATCGTCTACCAGCTCGCGCCGGCCGCCGCCGGACTGCCGGACGGCGGCGCGCTGCCCGCCGGCGCGCGCGACGGGCTGAACGACTGGAAGCGCATCGGCTACGGCGGACCGTGCCCGCCGGTCGGCCGGCACCGCTACTTCTTCAAGCTCTACGCGCTCGACACCTCGCTTTCCTTCGCCCATCCGCCGACCAAGGCGCAACTGGAACAGGCGATGAAGGGCCACGTGCTGGCGCACGCGGAGCTGGTCGGCACCTACCAGCGCGGCACGCGCAGGTAGGGCAGCCGCCGCGCCGCCGCCCCGCGGGCCGCCGCCCTCGGCGGCGGCGAACCGAAGGCTCGGCCGCGACGATCGCATCGCATCGCGCAGCGCAGGTGTTCGGTCCTCAAAGCAGCGGCGTGGCGAGCTGCTTCTCGCCGCGCTCGTAGACGACGTTGGCGCGGCCAACCAGCAGCGGATCGATCGGGCCGATGCCCTCGAGGTCCTTGTTCCGGTATGGCAGCTTGTGCAGCACGTAGCGCATCGCATTCAGGCGCGCGCGCTTCTTGCAGTCGGACTTGATCACCGTCCACGGAGCGTCGGCGGTGTCGGTGTAGAAGAACATCGCTTCCTTGGCGCGCGTGTACTCGTCCCATTTGTCGAGCGAGGCGACGTCGATCGGCGACAGCTTCCACTGCTTCAGCGGGTGGATCTCGCGCTCCTTGAAGCGGCGCCGCTGCTCCTTGCGGCTGACCGAGAACCAGAACTTGATCAGCTGCACCTCGCTGTGCACGAGATTGCGCTCGAACTCGGGACACTGGCGCATGAACTCCATGTATTCCTGCTGGGTGCAGAAGCCCATCACCCACTCGACGCCGGCGCGGTTGTACCAGGAGCGGTCGAACATCACGATCTCGCCGCGCGTCGGCAGGTGCTGCACGTAGCGCTGGAAGTACCACTGACCGCGCTCGTACTCGCTGGGCTTCTCCAGCGCCACCACGCGCGCGCCGCGCGGGTTCAGGTGCTCCATGAAGCGGCGGATCGTGCCGCCCTTGCCGGCGGCGTCGCGGCCTTCGAACAGCAGCACGACCTTCTGCCCGGTCTCCTTGACCCAGGCCTGCAGCTTCAGCAGTTCGACCTGCAGTCGGTACTTCTGCCTTTCGTAGGAGCGCCGCGACAGCAGGTTCCGGTAGGGGTAGCCGCCCTTGCGCCAGTCCTCGGCGAGCTCGAGGTCGGCGTCGGCCTGCCCTGCCTGCACCGCCGCCGTGCTCTGCCGTGCCAGCGACTGCATCAGCGCCTTGCGGTCGGCCGGCGCTTCGCCCTTCAGGATGTCGCTGATCGCGGCAATCTCGTGCTCGTTGGCGGCGGCAACTGCCTGGCTCACCGCGAAGCGGTCGACCGCGGCGGTGGTCCGCGCCGGCGCGACATCGCCGGCCGCCACCGGACGGACGCCGTCGCCGCGCCGCGCCGTCGGCCGGGACTTGCCGACCGGTCTGGCCGGCGCGGCGCGCCCGTCCGGAGTCGCGCCGCGCGCAGGCGCGCGGCTTCCTGTTCGAGTCGTTCGCGTGGCCATGGATCACCGGGGAAAAACCCCAGTTCAGCGCGAACAGGCGCGGTGCGCCTTGCGCAATCTCAAAGGGTCGCTCGCTGCCGGCCGCGCGGCGCGGGCTCAGCTCGCGAGGTCGACGTAGGGCTCGCCCAGTTCCTTCTGCAGCAGCTTCAGGTTGCGGTAGTGGGCGCGGAACAGCAGGTCGAAGAAATCACCGAGCACCGGCACCACGCCGACCAGGAAGTCGAGCGCCAGGTTGCCGATCATCCGCGTCTGCAGCCAGCGCGAGGCGCCGAGTTCGCGCGCCTCGAACACCAGGTACAGGCCGATCCCGGCCGAGACCAGGTCGCCGACCACTGGCACCATGCCGATCATCGCGTCCAGGCCGAACTTGCGACGGATGAAGGGCACTTCGAAGAGCCCGTCCATCAGCCGGGTGAGCAGGATCAGCCGCTCGCGCGCCGCCTGGCGGCGGGCGGCCGAGGCGCCGCGCCGTGTGGCGGACTTTCTCTTGCGGCCGCCCGCCGCCGCGGGGCGGGGGCGTCCGAGCGGGCTGGCGGTGAGGGTCTGCATGGGAACGGATCCTCCTATGAAGCACCGATTCTAGATGGCGCCCAGCCGCCCCGTTTCAACCCTCGGGGATCAGCCGAGCAGCCAGTAGCCGGCGAGGCTCGCGGCCAGCAGCCAGAGCAATCCCGGCCGGGCCCGTGGTCGGGACCGCGCCGGCGCGCTGCGGCGGCGCGATGCCCGGGACGCCTCGGTGAGGGCGCGGAAGTGCTCGGCGCGCAGCGCGGCGCCGATCCACTGCTCCCAGCGCACCGCCGCGACTTCGATCGCCGAAGGTGACGGATCCATGGCTGCCTCCCTGTCCAGCCGCCAGATCGGTCAGGCGACTGCGGAGCATCGTGGCCGGATGCCGTGCGGTGCGCTGTCGGAGATTCGGTCGTCGGTGCAGCGATTAATCGGTCGCGCCGGCCTTGACTCAGGCGAGGAACAGCCGGTAAGCGGGGTGCCCGCTCTCGTCCCAGTGCCGGTAGCCGAGCGCGGCGAGGAATTCCTTCAGCTGGCGCTTCTCGCCGGCTGGCACCTGCATGCCGACCAGGATGCGTCCGTAGTCGGCGCCCTGGTTGCGGTAATGGAACAGCGAGATGTTCCAGTTCGGCGACATGCTGGTCAGAAACTTCATCAGCGCGCCGGGCCGCTCCGGGAACTCGAAGCGGTAGAGCAGTTCGTCCTTCGCCAGCGGCGAGTGGCCGCCGACCATGTGGCGCAGGTGCTGCTTGGCCAGTTCGTCGTCGGTCAGATCCAGCGTGGCGAAGCCGTGCCGCTCGAAACTGCCCGCCAGCACCTTCGCGTCGCGCCGGTCGGCAAGCTGGATGCCGACGAAGATGTGCGCCTCCCGGCTGTCGGCGATCCGGTAGTTGAACTCGGTGACGTTGCGGCTTCCCACCAGCGAGCAGAAGCGGCGGAACGAGCCGCGCTCCTCGGGAATGGTCACCGCGAACACGCCCTCGCGCCGCTCGCCGACCTCGGCGCGCTCGGCGACGAAGCGCAGCCGGTCGAAGTTCATGTTGGCGCCGCAGGCGATCGCCACCAGCGTCCTGCCGCGCAGCTTCTCGCGCTCGACGAACTGCTTCATGCCGGCGATCGCCAGCGCGCCGGCCGGCTCGAGGATCGAGCGGGTGTCCTGGAACACGTCCTTGATCGCCGCGCAGATGGCGTCGGTGTCGACCGTCACCACCTCGTCGACATACAGCTTCGCCAGCCTGTAGGTCTCCTCGCCGACCATCCGCACTGCGGTGCCGTCGGAGAAAAGGCCGACGTCGTGCAGCGCGATGCGGCGGCCGGCGGCGAACGAGCGGGCCATCGCGTCGGAATCCTCGGTCTGCACGCCGATCACGCGGACCTCCGGCCGCAGCGCCTTGATGTAGGCGGCCACGCCGGCGATCAGGCCGCCGCCGCCGATGGCGACGAACACGGCGTGGATCGGTCCGTGTTCGACCGGGTGGTGCTGGCGCAGGATCTCCATGCCGATCGTGCCCTGGCCGGCGATCACGTCCGGGTCGTCGAACGGATGGACGAAGGCGAGCCCCTTCTTCTTCTGCACGGTCAGCGCGTGGTCGTAGGCGTCCGAGTACGAGTCGCCGTGCAGCACCACCTCGGCACCGCGCGAGCGCACGGCGTCGATCTTCACCTGCGGCGTGGTCACCGGCATCACGATCACCGCCTTGCAGCCGAGCTTTGCCGCCGCCAGCGCCACGCCCTGCGCGTGGTTGCCGGCGGAGGCGGCGATCACGCCGCGCCTGAGCTTCGCCGGCGGCAGGTTGACCATCTTGTTGTAGGCACCACGCAGCTTGAAGCTGAACACCGGCTGCAGGTCCTCGCGCTTCAGCAGCACGCGGTTGGCGAGCCGCGCCGATAGCTGCGGCGCGACCTCCAGCGGCGTTTCATCCGCCACGTCGTAGACGCGCGCATTCAGGATGCGGCGCAGGTATTCCTGTGCGGGCATGGCCCGGTCTCCTGTGAAGCCGCGCGCAAGTTATCACGGTCGCCGGGCAGCGCCGCCGACGGGACGGCGCGGCTGCGGGGCCGGCGCGCCGGACCGCTACGATGCGGCGCATGAGCCTCGCCACCGCGCCATACGCCGACCTGACGCCCGACGTCGTGCTCAATGCGATCGACGCCGCCGGGCTGGCAACCACCGGCACGCTGCTGGCGCTCAACAGCTACGAGAACCGCGTGTTCCAGCTCGGCGTCGACCACGGCGAACATCGGTTCGTAGTGGCGAAGTTCTACCGACCCGGCCGCTGGACCGACGCGCAGATTCTCGAGGAGCACGCCTTCACGCAGCAGCTGGCGCGGGCGGAAGTGCCGGCGGTGCCGCCGCTGGCGATCGACGGCCGCACGCTGCACCGGGCGGCCGGACATCGCTTCGCGGTCTACCCGCGTCGTGGCGGGCGCGCGCCGGAGCTCGAGGAGCGCAGTGTGCGCGAGTGGCTCGGCCGCTTCATCGGCCGAATCCACGTCGCCGGCGCCGCGTCGGGTTACGTGCATCGGCCGGCGCTCGATGTCGAGACCTTCGGGGCGGAGCCGCGCGCCTACCTGCTCGACAGCAGCTGGCTGCCGCACGGGCTGCGCGACGTCTACGCCGGCGTCAGTGCGCAGGCGCTCGACGAGGTGCGGCGCTGCTACGAACGCGCCGGATCCGTGCCGAGCATCCGGCTGCACGGCGACGTGCACGTCGGCAACGTTCTGTGGACCGACGGTGGCCCGCAACCGGGGCCGCACTTCGTCGACTTCGACGACTCGCGGATGGGGCCGGCGGTGCAGGACCTGTGGATGCTGCTTTCCGGCGCCCACGAGGAGCGGCAGGCGCAACTGGCCGACCTGCTGGCCGGCTACGAGGACTTCGCCGCGTTCGAGCGGCGCGAACTGGCGCTGATCGAGGCGCTGCGCACGCTGCGGCTGATCCACTACAGCGCGTGGATCGCGCGGCGCTGGGACGATCCGGCGTTTCCGGCCGCCTTCCCGTGGTTCGACACGCCGCGCTACTGGGAGCAGAAGATCCTCGAACTGCGCGAGCAGATCGCGGCGATGGCCGAGCCGCCGCTGGCGGCGTGAGGGGTGAGCGTCGCTGCGCTGACGAGCGTGCCGTGTCGCCCGTGGCGCGGTCAGCTACCGAGCGTTGCCGGCGCCACCGTGAAGCGGGTCCGCCGCCACAGCCAGCCGAGCAGGACGAAGAAGATGGTGAACACCAGCGCGCCCCACCACTCCGTGACGTTGCCGAACGCATCCTGCGCCGCCTGCCCCTCGAGGTACAGCGGCGAGGCGACGTTGGCCACCCCCAGCACGGGCAGGGCCGCGACCAGCAGGTACAGCGCGGCGCCGGCGTGGCGCAATCCTTCGCTGGTGTCGGCGACGCGCTGCACGGCGCCGCCGACGATCAGCATGGCGATGCAGGTGAAGCCGAAGTAGACCACCACCCCGTAGCGACGCATCCACTGATAGCCGGGTCCATCGGTGCCGAGGAAGGTGCCGTACAGGACGAGGAAGGCTGCCGCGATCGCGCCGACGTAGGGCAACGCACGGAGCAGCCGGTCGCGCGGCGCGCCGACACGCTGCAGCCACCCGGGCGTCAGCAGCCAGACGATCGCCTGCAGCGTCGCGCCCGGCAGAAGCAACGCGCGGAAGGCGATGTTCGGCACGTCGTGCCGTCCGGCGCGGCTGATCGACACGCAGCCGTCGAGCAGCGGGTTGCACGACGGGAACTGGCCCTGCGCCACCGCCAGGCCGAAGGCGACGACGGCGCCGGCGGCCGGCAGCAGCCCGGCTGCCAGCGGCAGCCACCACAACGCAATCGGCCTTGGTGCGTCGCCTGCTTTCATCTCGGCTGTCGGCGTCGATGCAGTCCCGACGATAGCCACTTGGCCGGCCCGCGGTTGACCCCACGTCAGGCAAAGGCGTTGATGCACTGCAGCAGATACACTTGCTCCTTGCGGGATCCTGCCGCATTCCGTTCGCCGTACCCGCCATGAACGCGCCCCCGCCCCCCGGATCGCTCGCGCGCGCCGCCCCGCCCGCCGAGGCGGTGCGGCTGCGCGAGATCCCGTACAACTACACGTCGTTTTCCGATCGCGAGATCGTGATCCGCCTGCTCGGCGCCGACGCCTGGCGGGTGCTCGACGAACTGCGCAGCGAGCGGCGAACGGGGCGCAGCGCACGGATGCTGTACGAGGTGCTCGGCGACGTCTGGGCGGTGCAGCGCAACCCGTACCTGCAGGAAGACCTGCTCGACAACCCGAAGCGACGGGCGATGCTGGTCGAGGCGCTTCACCACCGCCTGCACGAGGTCGAGAAGCGACGCGATGCTGCCGACCCCGTACGCGACGCCAAGGTCGGCCAGCTGCTGGAGGCGGCGACGAAGTGCGTCGAGGCATTCAAGCGCGGCTTCTCGGAGACCTGGGACCTGCGCAAGGCGGCGCGCCGGCGATTCGAGCGCATCACCCGCGCCGACAACGTCTGCTTCGACGCGTTCGCGCGCGTCTCGCACGTCACCGACGCGACCGACTGGCGCGTCGAGTACCCGTTCGTCGTGCTGGCGCCGGACGAGGAGGACGAGGTGCCGGCGCTGGTGCGCGCCTGCTTCGACCTCGGCCTGACGGTGATCCCGCGCGGTGGCGGTACCGGCTACACCGGCAGCGCGGTGCCGCTGACACCGCGCTCGGCGGTGATCAACACCGAGAAGCTGGTTCGGCTCGATGCGGTCGAGCGCCTGCGGCTGGCCGGTGTCGACGCCGAGGTGCCAACGGTGTTCACTGGCGCCGGCGTGGTGACGCGGCGCGTTGCCGACGCCGCCGAGGCGGCCGGGCTGGTGTTCGCGGTCGACCCGACCTCGGCCGACTCGTCGTGCGTCGGCGGCAACATCGCCATGAACGCCGGCGGCAAGAAGGCGGTGCTGTGGGGCACGGCGCTCGACAACCTCGCCTGGTGGCGGATGGTCGATCCGGAGGGCAACTGGCTCGAGGTGACGCGCCTGGAGCACAACCTCGGCAAGATCCACGACGTGCCGGTGGCCAGGTTCGAGCTGGTGTGGAAGGACGGCCGGCAACTGGCCGAGCGGGCGAGCGAGCTGCGGCGCGAGCGGCTCGAGATCGAGGGGCGGCGCTTCCGCAAGGTCGGGCTCGGCAAGGACGTCACCGACAAGTTCCTCGGCGGCCTGCCCGGCATCCAGAAGGAAGGCTGCGACGGCCTGATCACCTCGGCCCGCTGGGTGCTGCACAGGCTGCCGCCGCACGTGCGAACGGTATGCCTGGAGTTCTTCGGCCCGGCGCGCGAGGCGGTGCCGTCGATCGTCGAGATCAAGGCTTTCCTGCAGACCGGGGTGTCCGCCGGCGGCGTGCGCCTGGCGGGACTCGAGCACATGGACGAGCGCTACCTGCGCGCGGTCGGCTACACCAGCAAGTCGCGGCGGGCGGAGCTGCCGAAGATGGTGCTGATCGGCGACATCGTCGGCGACGACGACGCGGCGGTGGCGCGCGCCGCCAGCGAGGTGGTGCGGATCGCCAACGCGCGCGGCGGCGAGGGCTTCACGGCGGCGAGCAGCGAGGCGCGCCGGAAGTTCTGGCTCGACCGCGCCCGCACGGCGGCGATCGCCCGCCACACCAACGCCTTCAAGCTGAACGAGGACGTGGTGATCCCGCTCGAGCGGATGGGCGACTACACCGACGCCATCGAGCGGATCAACATCGAGCTGTCGATCGGCAACAAGCTGGCGCTGCTCGACGCGCTGGAGGCGTACCTCGGCGCCGAGTTCGAGCTCGGCGCGACCGGCGATCCGGAGTTCGACCGCCTGTCGCGCGACGAGATCGTCGGCGACCGCGTCGAGGCGGCGCGCGAGCTGCTCGCTGTCGCGCGCCGGCGCTGGACCTTCCTGCTGCAGCACTTCGACACACCGATGGCGCAGGCGGCGGCGCAACTGGCGACTCTGGGCATCACGCACGTCGCCGCCGACGGCCGGCCGCAGGCAACGGTCATCGACCTGCTGCAGGCGCGGACGATCCGCGTGTCATGGAAGACCGAGATCCGCGCGCCGCTCGAGCGGATACTCTCCGGCGCGGCCTTCGCGCCGGTGCTGGCCGAGTGCCAGGCGATCCACCGGAGGATCCTGCACGGACGCGTCTTCGTCGCCCTGCACATGCACGCCGGCGACGGCAACGTGCACACCAACATCCCGGTCAACTCCGACGACTACCAGATGCTGGCCACCGCCCACCGCACGGTGGCGCGGATCATGGCCGTCGCCCGCGAACTGGGCGGCGTCGTCTCCGGCGAGCACGGCATCGGCATGACCAAGCTCGAGTTCCTGGGCGAGGACGAACTGCGCGATTTCCGCGCCTACAAGCAGCGGGTCGACCCGCAAGGCCGCTTCAACAAAGGCAAGCTGATGCCCGGGGCGACGCTGGAGGCGGCCTACACGCCCAGCTTCGGCCTGATGGGGCACGAGTCGCTGATCATGCAGCAGTCCGACATCAAGGGCGTGTCGGACGCGATCAAGGACTGCCTGCGCTGCGGCAAGTGCAAGCCGGTGTGCGCCACCCACGTGCCGCGCGCCAACCTGCTGTACTCGCCGCGCAACAAGATCCTCGCCACCTCGCTGCTGATCGAGGCCTTCCTGTACGAGGAGCAGACCCGGCGCGGCATCTCGCTCGCCCACTGGGACGAGTTCGACGACGTCGCCGGTCACTGCACCGTCTGCCACAAGTGCGCCGCGCCGTGCCCGGTCGACATCGACTTCGGCGACGTGACGATGGCGATGCGCGACCTGCTGCGGCGGATGGGCAAGAAGCGCTTCAATCCGGGCTCGGCGGCGTCGATGTTCTTCCTCAACGCCACCCGGCCGGAGACGATCAAGCTGACGCGCAAGCTGATGATCGACTGGGGCTTCAGGGCGCAGCGCCTCGGCAGCCGCCTGTTCGCGCTGGCGGCGCGGGCGCAGACGCGCCAGCCGCCGGCGTCCACCGGCCGGCCGCCGGTGAAGGCGCAGGTGATCCACTTCGTCAACAAGAAGATGCCCGCCGGCGTGCCGAACAGGACCGCGCGCGCGCTGCTCGACATCGAGGACCGCCGCTATGTGCCGGTCATCCGCAACCCGCGGACGACTGCGGCCGACGCCGAGGCGGTGTTCTATTTCCCTGGCTGTGGCTCCGAGCGGCTGTTCTCGCAGGTCGGCCTGGCGACGCAGGCGATGCTCTGGCACGTCGACGTGCAGACGGTGCTGCCGCCGGGCTACCTGTGCTGCGGCTATCCGCAGCGCGGCGCGGGGCAGTTCGACAAGGCCGAGAAGATCATCACCGACAACCGGGTGCTGTTCCACCGCGTCGCCAACACCCTGAACTACCTCGACATCAAGACGGTGGTCGTCTCCTGCGGCACCTGCTACGACCAGCTGGCGGGCTACGAGTTCGACCAGATCTTCCCGGGCTGCCGCATCGTCGACATCCACGAGTACCTGCTGGAGAAGGGCGTCAGGCTGGAAGGCGTCGGCGGCGTGCGCTACATGTTTCACGACCCCTGCCACAGCCCGATGAAGCTGCAGGATCCGCTGAAGACGGTCAACGCGCTGATCGCCACCGCCGACGGCACGCGGATCGCCAGGAACGACCGCTGCTGCGGCGAGAGCGGCACGCTGGCGGTCACCCGGCCGGAAGTCTCCACCCAGGTGCGCTTCCGCAAGGAGCAGGAGATCCGCCAGGGTGCGGCGACGCTGCGCGCCGACGGCTTCACGGGCGACGTAAAGGTGCTGACCTCCTGCCCGTCGTGCCTGCAGGGCCTGAAGCGCTACAACGACGACGCCGACCTCGACGCCGACTATGTCGTCGTCGAACTCGCGCGCCATCTGCTCGGCGCCGACTGGCTGCCGCGCTACGTGGCGGCGGCGGCGAGCGGCGGCATCGAGAGGGTCCTGCTGTAAGCGGGCCAGCGGCCCGCCACGGCTAGCGCGACGGCGGCTGGCCGGTCGTGGGACGCGACGAAATGAGCCCCGCATCCTCCAGCCCTTCGGGGGTCGTGCTCCGCACGCCCGCCGAGTCGCAGCGGCGGATCCGCGACGCGGTGTTCGCCTCGCACTTGCTGGCGCCCGCCGACGCCGGGGCGGCCGCGGAGTCGTTCGACCCGGGCCCGGTCGTCGCGCAGGCCGCCGCCAGCACGCTCAGCATCAACCCCAAGCATGCTTGGGTTCCTCTCATCGACGGCCTCCCGGCAAGCTCGCATCGCTGCGCATGTTAGGTTCCATCCGCTGCGCACCGCCAGTCCGCACAAGCCCCGATGAACGCCTGTCCGCTGTGTCATCCGCACAACGAGCGCCGGATCCATGCCGACCGGCAACTGCGCGTCATCCTCGTCGAGGACAGCGGCTATCCCGGCTACTGCCGCGTGATCTGGCAGGCGCACGTCGCCGAGATGACCGATCTGTCGCCGGCGGACAGCTCGCGGCTGATGGCGGTGGTGCTGGCGGTGGAAGACGCGCTGCGTGACGTCCTGCGCCCGGCGAAGATCAACCTGGCGAGCTTCGGCAACGTCGTGCCGCATCTGCACTGGCACGTGATTCCGCGCTTCGCCGACGATCCGCACTTCCCCGAGCCGCTGTGGGGCGCGCGGCAGCGCGAGCCGGATCCGGTACGACTGGCCGAACGTCGGGCACGGCTGCCGGCGCTGCGCGCGGCGATCGCCGCCAGGCTGGCTGCCGCTCGCTGAGCGTCGCGACTAAGGCGTACGCGCCACCACCAGATTGCCGACCCGTGCCGCGCCGGCGCGCTTCAGCGCCGCGGCGACCTCGCCGAGCGTGGCACCGGTGGTCATCACGTCGTCGACCACGGCGATGCGCAGTGCCGCGAGATCGCCGCGGGCGACGAACGCGCCCTGCACGTTGCGACGTCGTTCGGCGAGCGCCAGGTCCATCTGCGCCGAGGTGTTCCGGGTGCGCAGCAGGAGGTCCGTGCGCAGGGGGCGGCCGCAGTCGGCGGCGATGCGCCGCGCGATTTCCTGCGCCTGGTTGAAGCCGCGCTCGGACTGGCGCTCGAAGGCGAGCGGCACCGGGCAGATCACATCTGAATCCCGCAGCAGCGGACGCCCGGCGCGGGCGAGAAGCCTGCCGAAGGCCTCTGCCAGCGGCAGCCGGCCGCCGAACTTCAGCGCCGCGACCATCCGGTCCACCGGCGGAGCGTAATCAGCCAGCACGACGGTGCCGTCGAAGCTCGGCGGCGAGCGCAGGCAGTTGCCGCAGCGGTCGTCGCCTCGTGCCGAAGGCAGGCGAAGCGCGCAGGTGGCGCAACGCGCAACGTCGCTGGCGAAGTAGTCGCGAGCGCAGCCTGGGCAGAGCGGATCACCGTCCTCGAGGTCGCAGACCACGCAGCGCGGCGCAAGCAGCCGGCGCAGCCGTGCCAGTCCAAGCGCCAGCGGGCGCCGCGGCGCGCCGCCGGACCCTTCGCTGTCGGTGTTCGCCATGAAGGGCCAGCATATACTCGGCGCCCGCCATCTTCGCGAGGCGCCGCGCGCGCCGACCCGGTCCGTTGCCATGTCGCTCGGTCCCGGCAGCTCAGAACTCACGCCGACCATCGTCGACCCGCCGCGCATGCCGGCGCGAACCGACACGGTGCGCCGTCAGTTCGACCACCGCGCCGTTCGTTTCGGCGAGCACGACTTCCTGGTTCGCGAAGTCGGGCAGCGGTTGATCGAACGTCTGCAGGTCATCCGTCTCGATCCGGGCCGCATCGTCGATGTCGGCTGCGGCGCGGGCGGCGCGCGCCGGGCGCTGCTCGAACGCTACCCGCGGGCCCACTGGCTCGGGGTCGACCTGTCGCCCGCGATGCTGGCCCGCGTGCCGGCGGCCACGTTCCTGTCGCGCCTGCTGCCGTGGCGCGGGCCGCCGGCGCAGCTGGCCTGCGCCGAGGCCGCTGCGCTGCCGCTCGCCGACGGCAGCGTCGACCTGCTGTTTTCCAACCTGATGCTGCACTGGCACCCGCAGCCGCACACCGTGTTTCCCGAGTGGCTGCGCGTATTGCGTGCGGACGGACTGCTGCTGTTCTCCTGCTTCGGTCCGGACACGCTGAAGGAACTGCGCCAGGCCTGCGCCGCCGCAGGCATCGCGGCGCGGCCGATGCCGTTCGTCGACATGCACGACTTCGGCGACATGATGGTCGCCGCCGGCTTTGCCACGCCGGTGATGGACGCCGAGACGATCCGACTCACCTATGGGTCGCCGCAGGCACTGCTGCGCGAGGCGGCAGCCCTCGGCGGCAACCCGCGCGACGACCGGGCGGCGGGGCTGGTCTCCGGGCGCCGCGCCCGCGCGCTGCTGCAGGCGCTCGACGCCATGCGCGACGCAGCGGGACGGATCGCGCTCACCTTCGAGATTGCCTACGGTCACGCGTGGAAGCCACGGCCGCGCATTGGTGGACAATCCACCGTGTCGCTCGATCGCCTGCGCGCGCAGCTGCGCCGCTCGTGACCGGCGACGACTATCGAGACAGGCGCGGCCTTCCGGCCGCTACCGATGACTGGAGGAAGCAGAGATGGGCCTTTTCACGTTCCTGAAGGAAGCTGGGCAGAAACTCTTCGGCAAGGAGGTCAAGGCGGCCGAGCAGGCCGCGGCGGTCGACCCGGCGAAGAAGGCCGAGGCCGACCGGGCGGCCGCCACGGCTATCGAGAACTACGTACAGACGCTCGGCCTGAAGATCACTGCCTTCACGGTGACCTTCGACAGCGCCACCGGCATCGCCAAGGTCTACGGGGTGGCCGACGACCAGGAGAACAAGGAGAAGGCCATCCTTGCCGCCGGCAACGTCGAGGGCGTGGCCGGGATCGACGACCAGATGACGGTGTCGGTGGCTGCGCCGCAGGCGAAGTTCTACACGGTGGTCAAGGGCGACACGCTGTCGAAGATCGCCAAGGAGTTCTACGGCAACGCCAACGAGTACATGCGCATCTTCGAGGCGAACAAGCCGATGCTGACCCACCCGGACAAGATCTACCCGGGGCAGAACCTGCGCATCCCGCCGAAATAGCCCGACCGCCGCGCCGAGTCGCCGGCGCGGCCGGCGACTGCTTCGCCCGCGGCTGCGCTTCCCGTCACGCCGGCGGCGATCTCTACCCCCGGGGGGATGCGGCGCGGCTGCGTATGCATATAATCCGCGCCTTTGCGCCGTGCCGCGACCGGAAAACCCGGCCGCCCACGACGACGGGGCTCCGCTGATGGTACCCGTTCGCGCGCCGAATCCTGCGAAGCCCCGTCGATGACCGATCGTGCCCGTTGCTGGATGATCAAGCGCAACTGCTCGGCGAGCCCGGCGCAGATCGCCTGGGTGTTCGCGTCGATCGTCGCCGTCTCCTTCGCCTTCGGCGCCCTGTTCGCGGCGCAGGGCCTGTGGCTGGTGCTGCCGTTCGTCGGCATCGAGATGCTGGCGGTGGCGGCGGCCTTCTTCTGCTACGGCCGGCGGGCCGCCGACTACGAGCGGATCGAGATCGCCGGCGGCGAGATCGCCGTCGAAACAGTGCAGGGGAGCCGGCGCTCCGTGCGGCGACTGCCAACGCCGTGGGCGCGGGTCGAACTGCAGCGGCTGGGCAGGACCGGTCGCGTGACGGTGTGGCTGGCGGCCGGGGCCGAGCGGGTCGAGGTGGGACGCCACCTGCTCGATGCGCGCCGCGTGCAGCTGGCGGGGGAACTGAGGCGGGCGCTGGCCGGGCTGCAGCCGGCCTGACGTCCGTTCGATGGATCGTGAATCGCAGCGCAGGAACGACAAGATGATGATTCGCTCGACGAGGCAGACACTCCTTGCGTCCGCCGTGGCGGCAACGGCGCTTGCCGCCGCCGGCAGCGCCGCGGCGATCCAGAGCCGCTACAACCTGGCGCCGCCGGTGACGCGCATCGCCGAGGAGATCCACAGCCTGCACTGGATGATGATGGCGATCTGCGGCGTCATCTTCGTCGTCGTCTTCGGCGTGATGTTCTATTCGATCTACGCGCACCGCAAGTCGAAGGGCGCGGTGGCGGCCAACTTCCACGAGAGCACCAAGGTCGAGATCGTCTGGACGGTGATCCCGTTCCTGATCGTCATCGGCATGGCGGTACCGGCGACCAGGACCGTGGTGGCGATGAAGGACACCAGCAACGCCGACCTGACGATCAAGGCCACCGGCTACCAGTGGATGTGGGGCTACGACTACCTGAAGGGCGAAGGCGAGGGAATCTCGTTCCTGTCGCGGCTGTCGACCCCGCGCGCGCAGATCGACGGCACCGACGTGGCCGGCCGGCTGGCCAACAACACCTACCTGATCGAGGTCGACAACGAAGTCGTCGTGCCGGTGAACAAGAAGGTGCGCGTGATCACGACCGCCAACGACGTCATCCATGCCTGGTTCGTGCCGGCGTTCGGCGTCAAGCAGGACGCCATTCCCGGTTTCGTTCGCGACACGTGGTTCCGGGCCGAGAAGATCGGCACCTACCGCGGCCAGTGCGCCGAGCTGTGCGGCAAGGACCACGCCTTCATGCCGATCGTCGTTCGCGTGGTGAGCAGCGAGGACTACAGCAAGTGGGCCGCCGAGAAGAAGCAGGCGCTCGCCGCCGCCAAGGACGACCCCAGGAAGACCTGGGACCTGGCGGCGCTGAAGGAGCGGGGCGCGAAGGTCTACGCCGCCAACTGCCAGGCCTGCCACCAGGCCAATGGCCAGGGCGTCAAGGGCGCCTTCCCGTCGCTCGATGGCAGCAAGGTGGTGATGGACAAGGCGCAGCAGATCGCCATCCTGCTCAACGGCAAGGGAGCGATGCCGCCTTGGAAGCAGCTGTCGGACGTCGAGCTGGCGGCGGTGGCGACGTACGTGACCAACAACTGGGGCAACAGCGCCGGCGCGGCGGTACAGCCGGCCGAATACGCGGCGGCCCGCAAGTGACGCGGATGCCGGTGAGCAGGATGCGAAGCGTCGCGGCGAACGGAGCGAGCCGCGTCATCCCCGCGCAGGCGGGGATCCAGGATCAGTCGACCAGAAGTCCGGAACCGAGGTAAGCCCATGAGCGCAGTCGCCCACGACCATCTGCACGGACACGATCACGCGCACGACCACCCGCAGGGATGGCGGCGCTGGCTGTTCGCCACCAACCACAAGGACATCGGCACGATGTACCTGTGGTTCAGCTTCACCATGTTCATCAGCGGCGGCATCCTGGCGCTCGGCATCCGCACCGAGCTGTTCCAGCCCGGCCTGCAGGTGTTCCAGCCGGAGTTCTTCAACCAGCTGACCTCGATGCACGGGCTGATCATGGTGTTCGGCGCGATCATGCCGGCGTTCGTCGGCTTCGCGAACTGGATGATCCCGCTGCAGATCGGCGCGCCGGACATGGCTTTCGCGCGGATGAACAACTTCAGCTTCTGGCTGCTGCCGCCGGCGGCGCTGCTGCTGGTGGCCTCGTTCTTCGTGCCCGGCGGCGCGATCGCCGCCGGCTGGACCGTCTACGCGCCGCTCACCCTGCAGATGGGCATGGGCATGGACATGGGCATCTTTGCCCTGCACATCATGGGCGCCAGCTCGATCATGGGCTCGATCAACATCATCACCACGATCCTGAACATGCGCGCCCCCGGCATGACGCTGATGAAGATGCCGATGTTCTGCTGGACCTGGCTGATCACCGCCTACCTGCTGATCGCGGTGATGCCGGTGCTGGCCGGCGCGATTACGATGACGCTGACCGACCGCCACTTCGGCACCTCGTTCTTCAATGCCGCCGGCGGCGGCGACCCGGTGATGTACCAGCACATCTTCTGGTTCTTCGGCCATCCGGAGGTCTACATCATGATCCTGCCGGCCTTCGGCATCGTCAGCCAGATCGTGCCGGTGTTCGCGCGCAAGCCCCTGTTCGGCTACGCCTCGATGGTCTACGCCACCGCGTCGATCGCCATCCTGAGCTTCATCGTCTGGGCGCATCACATGTTCACCACCGGCATGCCGGTGACCGGACAGCTGTTCTTCATGTACGCGACGATGCTGATCGCGGTGCCCACCGGCGTGAAGATCTTCAACTGGCTGGCGACGATGTGGCGCGGCTCGATGACCTTCGAGACGCCGATGCTGTTCGCGGTCGGCTTCATCTTCGTGTTCACCATCGGCGGCTTCACCGGGCTGATCTGCGCCATGGCGCCGATCGACATCCAGATCCAGGACACCTACTACATCGTCGCCCACTTCCACTACGTGCTGGTGGCGGGCAGCCTGTTCGCCCTCTTTGCGGGCGCCTACTTCTGGCTGCCGAAGTGGACCGGCCACATGTACAGCGAGACGCTCGGCAAGTGGCACTTCTGGGCCTCGATGATCACCTTCAACGTCACCTTCTTCCCGATGCACTTCCTCGGCCTGGCCGGCATGCCGCGCCGCTATGCCGACTACCCGATGCAGTTCGCCGACTTCAACATGGTGGCGACCATCGGCGCCTTCGGCTTCGGCCTGTCGCAGCTGATCTTCCTGTGGGTGGTGCTCAGGTGCATCAAGGGCGGCGAGAAGGCCAGGGCCAACTACTTCGACGCGCAGGACGACGGCCTGGAATGGACCGTGCCCTCGCCGGCGCCGTTCCACACCTTCGAGACGCCGCCGAAGGTGCAATGGACGCACGTGCACTGAGCGGCCAAGCGTATCCGGATCATGATGACCGATGGCGACAGGCGGGCCAACCGCAGGACGGCGCTGATCCTGCTGTCGGTGGTGGCCGTCTTCTTCATCGGCGTGGTGGTCCGCCACTGGCTGTACGGCGGCTGACGGGGAGCGGGCCGAGATGAGCGAAGCACCTGCGGCATCGGTCGAGAACCGCGCCATCCTGCGCAAGCTGCTGCTGGTGGCGGTGCTGATGTTCGGCTTCGGCTGGGCCCTGATCCCGCTGTATCGCAAGATCTGCGAGGTGACCGGCATCAACCTGCTGACCAGCAAGGATCCGGCGGTCGAGGCGCGCGCGCGCAACACGCAGGTCGACACCAGCCGGACGATCGTCGTCGAGTTCGACGCCAACCGGCAGGGTCCCTGGCGCTTCCGGCCGCACGTCAACCACGTCACGGTGCATCCCGGCGAACTGGTCCAGGTCGACTACGACCTGGTCAACCTGGAAGACCGCGCGATGGCCGGCCAGGCGATCCCGAGCTACGCGCCGATGCAGTCGGCGAGGTATTTCCAGAAGCTGGAGTGCTTCTGCTTCAAGCAGCAGCTGCTGGCGGGCGGCGAGACGCGCCGCTTCCCGGTCGTTTTCTTCATCGATCCCGACCTGCCGAAGGACGTGACGCAGATCACGCTTTCGTACACCTTCTTCGAGGTGGCAGGCGCGGTCGCGCGGCAGGCGGCAACGGGCGGCAGGGATGCGCGCAGCTGAGATGGATCCGGTGAGCGAGCCGCACCGCCGCAAGGCCTCGCTCGGCCAGACCGCGCGCGCCGTGTTCTGGTCGTTCTTCGGCGTGCGCAAGCGCGCCCACTACGAGGCCGATTCGGCGCAGCTGAATCCGGTGCACGTGATCGTGATGGGGTTGATCGGCGCGGCGATCTTCGTCGCCGTGCTGATCCTGATCGTCCGCTGGGTCGTCGGCTGAGTGCCGGCGCGGGGCAAACGAAAGGTCGAGAGGGGGAGAGAGCAAGATGGCTGACACGCGCAGCGCCACCGCGCCGGACTATTTCGTTCCGGCGCCGTCGAACTGGCCGATGGTCGGGATGATCGCCATGATCTTCACCACCTTCGGCGCAACGATGCTGGTGAACAGGGTCCCCTTCGGCGGCTGGGTGCTGCTGGCGGGCTTCGCCGTGCTCGCCTACATGATGTTCGGCTGGTTCGGCACCGTGATCGGCGAATCGGAGTCCGGCAGGTACCGGCACAAGGAGGACGTGTCCTTCCGCTGGGCGATGGGCTGGTTCATCTTCTCGGAGGTGATGTTCTTCGCCTCGTTCTTCGGCGCGCTGTTCTACGCCCGCGTCATCACCCTGCCGGCGCTCGGCGACTTCGACCACAAGCTGCTGTGGCCCGATTTCACCGCCGCCTGGCCGCATGCGGGGCCGGCCGGCATCGTCGAGGACTTCACCACGATCCACGCCTGGCCGCTGCCGACCATCAACACCATCCTGCTGGTGACCTCCGGCATCTGGCTGACGATCTCGCACCACGCGCTGCGCGCCAACCAGCGCGGCAGGGCGGCTTTCTGGCTGTTCATGACGCTGGCCTTCGGCTTCACCTTCGTCGGCATCCAGGCCTACGAGTACATGCATGCATACCGCGACCTGAACCTGCGCCTGGATTCGGGCATCTTCGGCTCGACCTTCTTCATGCTGACCGGCTTCCACGGCTTTCACGTGCTGGTCGGCGCGATCATGCTGACCGTGGTGCTGCTGCGCATCCTGCGGGGGCACTTCAAGCCCGAGCACCATTTCGCCTTCGAGGCGGCGGCCTGGTACTGGCACTTCGTCGACGTGGTGTGGATCGGCCTGTACATCGTCGTCTACTGGCTGTAGCCGGGCGCGCCGCCGTGCATGCGAAAACGGCGCCTGCGGGCGCCGTTTTCGCTCGCGATCGAGGCGTCAGTCGTAGCGGGTCGGCTGGATCCAGCCCATCCAGTAGCTGAACCAGATGAACAGCAGAAGCAGCACCGACAGCGCAACGCGCACCGTCAGCGCATTGACGGTGCGGTTGGTCGTGCCACGGTCGCGCACGAGGAACAGCAGCGCGGAGCCCAGCGCGACGAGGATGCCGGCGAAGACCAGGGCGATGACGGCTTTCATGGCGCGCGGCGGGGTTGGCTGCGGGCATTATCGCAGCGCCCCGGCGGCGGCTGCCTGATGGCGCGCACACGGCCCCTGGTCGCCAGCGGCGCCGCCCTGGCGGCCGTCGTGCTGACCGTCTCGCTCGGCAACTGGCAGCTGCGCCGGGCCGACGAAAAGCTGGCGCTGCAGGCCGCCTGGGACCGTGCCGAGCAGGCGGCGCCGCTGCCGGTGAGCGGCACCGACGTCGCGACCGTCGCCGGCCGCCTGCCGCTGCGCGTTCAGGTGCGTGGCCGCTTCCTGTTCGACGACGAGGTCTGGCTCGACAACCGGCAGATGGACGGGCGGGCCGGCCTGATGCTGGTGACGCCGCTGCGGCTTGCCGACGGCGCCGTCGTGCTGGTCAACCGCGGCTTCGCCGCCCGCGACCCGCGCGACCGCAGCCGGCTTCCCGCCGTCGTGCGGCCGGAAGGCGAACTGACGGTCGAGGGTCTGGCGGTGGCGCACGCCGCACGCGTGCTGCAGCTGGGCGAGAATGCTCCCGCCGGCGACCGGCCGCTCGTTTGGCAGAATCTCGCCTACGACGCCTTCGAGCGGGCGAGCGGTCTGGCGGTGGCCCGCTGGATGGTCCAGCAGACCGGCGGCGCCGACGACGGCCTGCTGCGCAACTGGCCGCGCCTGAGCGCCGGAGTCGACAAGCATCACGGCTACGCGTTGCAGTGGTACGCGCTGGCGGCGTTGATCACGGCCCTGACCGTATTTTTCGGCCTGCGTGCGCTGCGGCGCCACTGCCAACCGACCCGATGACTGACAACCAGCCCACGACCCCTGCGCCATCGCACTGGCGCCGCTACCGGTCGCTGTACCTGCTGCTGGTCGTGTGCGTCGCGCCGGTCCTCGCCTCGTACACCGCCTACTACCTGCTGCCGCCGTCGGGTCGCACCAACTACGGTACCCTGGTCGAGCCGCAGCGGCCGCTGCCGGCGCTTTCGCTGCGGCGCCTCGATGGCACCCCGGTGGCGGCGGCGAGCCTGCGCGGCTCCTGGCTGATGGTTCAGGTCGACACCGGCGGGTGCGATGCCGCTTGCGAGAAGAAGCTGTGGCAGATGCGGCAGGTGCGGCTCACCGCCGGCAAGGATGCCGACCGCGTGCAGCGCGTCTGGCTGATCGTCGACGACGCGCCGCTCGCCACTTCGGTGATACGCGAGTACGACGGCACGCTGTTCCTGCGCGCGCGCGCCGACGAGGCGGCCGCCTTTCTGCCGCTGCCCGCCGAGACCGGCGCCGCCCTTGGCGACCATATCTGGCTGGTCGACCCGCTCGGCAACCTGATGATGCGCTGGCCCAGGGATGCCGACCCGAACCGGATGAAGAAGGACCTGGGCAAGCTGCTCAAGGCCTCCGGGATCGGCTGAGATGAAACGACCCGCACGCCCGCGTTCGCCCGCTGCTCCTCGCAGCGGCTGTCAGTGGCTTCGGGCGGCCGGGCGCCATTGACATGGACCCGTCCGCACTGGCCTGGCTGGCGGTAAAGGCGGTGGCGATCGCCGCGCTGCCGATCGCCTATGTGACGCTTTCGAAAGACCCCGACAAGCACCGCAAGCTGGCCTGGGTGACGGCGTTCCTGACGCTTGATCTGATCATGTTCGGCGGCTTCACGCGGCTGACCGACTCGGGGCTGGGGTGCCCCGATTGGCCGGGTTGCTACGGTCACTCGAACCCGCTGTCGGCCGGCGAGCAGATCCGCGCCGCCGAGACGGCGCTGCCCTCCGGCCCCGTGACGATGACCAAGGCCTGGATCGAGATGCTGCACCGCTACTTCGCAATGGCGGTCGGTTTCCTGATCATCGTGCTGACCGTGCTTGCCTGGCGCCGGTGGCGGCGGTCACCGGAGCGATCGCCTTGGCTGGCGACCTTCACGCTGGTCGCGGTCTGCCTGCAGGGCGTCTTCGGCGCGCTGACGGTGACGATGAAGCTGCAGCCGGCGATCGTCACCGCGCACCTGCTCGGCGGGGTCGGCCTGCTGGCGCTGCTGATCTGGCTGGCACTGCGCGAGTCGCCTGCGCCGGCAGTCGACCGGCGGGCCGCCGCACTGCGGCCGCTGGCTGCGCTCGGGGCGCTGCTGCTGGTCGTGCAGATCGCACTTGGCGGCTGGGTTAGCACCAACTATGCCGTGCTTGCCTGTCCGGACTTTCCGACCTGCCATGGCCAGATCATGCCGCCGGACATGGACTTCGGCTCGGGGTTCACCGTCTGGCGCGATCTCGGCATGACCGCCGAAGGCGCGCCGATTCCCTTCCAGGCGCTGGTGGCAATCCACTGGACGCATCGCAGCTTCGCCTATGTGGTCATCGCGGGACTTGGCCTGCTCGCCTGGCGGCTCTGGCCGCTGGCCGGCGTCGGCAGGCTGGCGCGCGCGCTGGCGGCCGTGCTGGCGTTGCAGTTTGCCACCGGACTGTCGAGCGTCGTGCTGAACTGGCCGCTGCTGCTGGCGGTGCTGCACAACGGCGGCGCGGCAGTGCTGGTGGCGCTGCTGGTGGCGATCAACCACCGGCTCGCCGCGGCGTCCGTCGTGCCGGCCGGCGCGCTCGCTCGCCGTGCGCCGGCGCAGGGCGGCGGTTAGAATCGCGCGGTTTCCGCGCCCGCCGCGCCCGAGCCCTCGCGCGCGCAACCCACCGCGATGCAGATCCAAGCCGACACCGCCCTGCGCCCCGCCTGGCAGCATCTCGCCCGGCAGTACTGGCTGCTGACCAAGCCGCGAGTGACGCAGCTGGCGATCTTCTGCGCGGTGATCGGCATGTTCCTGTCGAGCCGCGAACTGCCGAGCCCCGCCTCGGTGGCGGTGGCGACGATCGGCATCTGGCTGCTCGCCGGCGCCGCCTTCGCGGTCAACTCGATCATCGAGCGGCAGATCGACGCCAAGATGGCGCGCACGCGCATGCGCCCGGTGGCGCGCGGCGAGATCACGCCGCTGCAGGCGATCGTCTTCTCGGGATTGATCGGCGGCGCCGGCATGTGGGTGCTCTACACCCAGATCAATGCACTGACGATGTGGCTCACCTTCGCCACCTTCGTCGGCTATGCGGTCATCTACACCGTGCTGCTGAAGCCGAACACGCCGCAGAACATCGTTATCGGCGGCATCAGCGGCGCGATGCCGCCGGTGCTCGGCTGGGCGGCGATGACCGGCGAGGCGCCGGCGCAGGCGTGGCTGCTGGCGCTGATCATCTTCGTCTGGACGCCGCCGCACTTCTGGTCACTCGCCTTGTACCGTCTCGACGACTATCGCAAGGCCGGCCTGCCGATGCTGCCGGTCACGCACGGCGAGCAGTTCACCCGCCTGCACATCCTCCTCTACACGATCGTGCTGGTGGCGACGACCACGCTGCCGTACGCCATCCAGATGGCGGGCCTGCCGTATCTCGCCTGCGCGCTGGGGCTCGGTGCGGTCTTCCTCGCCTACGCGTGGCGGCTGTATCGCTGCTACAGCGACCGGCTGGCCCGCGCGACCTTCAATTACTCGATCGTCTACCTGGCGGCGCTGTTCGCCGCGCTGCTGGTCGACCACTACATCGCCTAGGCGGCTGCCGCCGTCGCGCGGCTGCCGGTGCCATGACGCGCATCCTCGCCATCGTCCTCGCCCTGCTCGTCGCCGCCTGCTCGAAGCCCGGCTTCAACAACGTCGACATCACCGGCGTCAGCTACGCCAACGAGTTCTCGCTGACCGACCACACCGGCGCGCGACGCACGCTCGCCGACTACCGCGGCAAGCTGGTGGTGATCTTCTTCGGCTACACGCAGTGCCCGGACGTGTGCCCGACGACGATGCAGGAGATGGCCGAGGTCCGCCAGGCGCTCGGCAAGGATGCCGACCAGGTGCAGGTGATCTTCGTCACCGTCGACCCGCAGCGCGACACGCGCGAGCTGCTCGCCCAGTACGTGCCGGGCTTCGATCCGAGTTTCGTCGGCCTGTACGGGACGCCCGAGGAGACCGCCCGGGTCGCCAAGCAGTTCAAGGTCTTCTACCAGAAGGTGCCGGGGCCGACCGAAACCTCGTACACCATCGACCACACCGCCGGCAGCTATGTGATCGACAAAGCCGGCCAGCCGCGCCTGTTCCTGAAGCACAACCAGGGCGCCGCGCCGATCGTCGCCGATCTGCGGCAACTGCTGTAGCCCGGGCGGCGCGACCGCTGGCCTCAGCCCAGTGCGCCCGTTTCGGCGTTGATCGGCAGGCTGCTGGCCAGCACCGTTGCACCGGGTTCTGCCGGGCCGATGCCGAAGGCCTGGCGAACGGCGGTGTCGAGCCGCAGTTCGAAGCCCAGGAACAGGCTCGCCGGCGAGCCGTCATAGCGCTCGCGCCGATAGCGATCGGTGCCGGGGTCGAGTACGGCGTGCGGCTCGAACGGATCGAAGACCACCCAGTCGCCGGGACCGGCGGACAGCCGCAGGCCGGCACGCGAGAAGACGATCTCGCGCCGCGGCCCGCCGGCGCACCAGGCGCCGAAAAGCACGTCACCGTAATGGGCGTCGTTGTGGAAGAACGCGCCGCGGCAGGCGTACCACTCGAACTGGCTGCGCAGCGAACCGCGCAACGGCGGCGGCAGCACGCCGGCGAGCAGTGCCTGCAGTGGGTCGCTGCTGAAACGGCCGAGGCCGTGGACGCGGCCGGGCACCGTCACGGTCGTCGTGTCGGGCAGGGCAATGGCAGGCACGGCAAGCCGCCCGGCCAGCAGCCGCGCCGAACTGCCGCGATCGGCCGTAGTGGGACAGCGGCAGGCGGCTGGTGGGCAGCCCAGCTCGACGAACGTCGGACCGGTCAAAGGCACGAAAAAAGAACCCCGCAGGGGATGCGGGGTTCTGAGATCCGCCTCTTCGGAGGAGAGGGGGGAGGAGGAGAGGCGGACACTGCAAAGAGCAAGCAGCCGCGGCGCAAGCGTGCCTGTCAGGCCGGCGTTTCGAGCGCCACGCGAAGCTTCTGTAACGCTTTGACTTCGATCTGCCGGATTCGTTCCGCCGACACGCCGAACTCGTTGGCCAGTTCGTGCAGGGTGGCCGTGCCGACGTTGCCGTCGGCATCCTCCTCGAGCCAGCGGGTCTCGATGATGCGGCGACTGCGTTCGTCGAGCCGCTCCAGGGCGCGCCGCACGCCGTCGGTCTGCAGCAGCTCGTGCTGCCGCCGCTCGAGCACGCGGGTCGGCTCGGCCTCGGCGTCGGCCAGGTAGGCGATCGGCGCGAACTCGTCTTCGCCATCCTCGTTGCGGCCTTCCAGCGAGAGGTCGGCGCCGGTCATCCGCGTCTCCATTTCGGCGACTTCTTCCGGCTTGACGTTCAGCTCGCGGGCGATGTGCGCGACCTCGTCCTGCGACATCGTGCCGACGCCCTGCTTCATGCTCCGCAGGTTGAAGAACAGCTTGCGCTGCGCCTTGGTGGTGGCGAGCTTGACCAGCCGCCAGTTGCGCAGGATGAATTCGTGGATCTCGGCCTTGATCCAGTGCAGGGCGAAGGAAACCAGCCGCACGCCGCGCTCCGGGTCGAAGCGCTTGACCGCCTTCATCAGGCCGATGTTGCCTTCCTGGATCAGGTCGGCATGCGGCAGGCCGTAGCCGAGGTAGTTGCGCGCCACCGCCACCACCAGCCGCAGGTGCGAGAGCACCAGCCGCCGGGCGGCGTCGAGGTCTTCGTGCTCGCGGAAGGCCCGCGCCAGCGACAACTCCTCGTCGGGCGTCAGCATCGGCACCTGGTTGACGGCGGTGATGTACGCGTCGAGGCTGCCGAGGCTGCCCGGATGAAGAGCGAGGGCGCCAGCGTTGCTCAAGGGAACCAGCGAGGTCCGTCCAGTCATCCAGCGATCTCCTTTTGAAGCGATTTTAGCACTCGGCCTTCTTGAGTGCCAAACCATAGACCGTCGCCCGGCGGATTGGTTCTGTCGTATGTGCGTTGACTTAAACAGTTGTAAGTAAAGAGTTTTTCTAGCAGTGATCGGTCACCGACTTGCTCGTTCGGCAGGTCAGCCAAGCGACTCACCGCAGCCGTCGCAGCTCCCAGCGGGTGCCGAGCGCGGCGACCACAGCGCCGATCACCGCGGCGCTGCCGGCTGCCGCCGCCAGCCAGCCGAGCGGCAGGGGACGCAGTTCCAGGGTGGCGCCATAGGCCAGCGCCAGGTCGGACAGCGGCCGGGCGGCTGCCGCCAGCCCGATCCAGGCCAGCCCTGAGGCAGCGACCACGCCGAGAAACAGCACCAATGCGCCGGCGTAGGCGTAAGGCCGGACGATGAACCACCGGTCCGCGCCGACCAGTCGGAAAAGCCGCAGGTCGGCGGCCGAACTGGTCAGCTGCAACTGGACCGAAGCCAGCACGATCAGTATCACCAGGCCGGTCGCCAGGCCCGTGACCACCGCGCCGACGGCGGCCGCAGTCCGCAGCAGGACGCGCAACTGCTGGTGCCAGCCGGTGTCCGCAGCGACCGATTCGACGCGGGGCAGACGGCGCAGTTCGGCAAGCGCCGCCTGCAGCTCGGCCGGCTCGACCTTCGGCGACAGCGTGACCACGATGACGTCCGGCAGCGGATTGGCCTTCAGGTCGCTCAGGCCGTCGCCGCCTGCCCGCTCTATCAGCGCCTTCAGCGCCGCGTCGCGAGTGATCCAGTCGACCCCGGTCACGTCAGGTCGCGCCGCAAGCTGCGACTGCAGCTGGCGGATCTCGGTGGTCGAGGTCGATCCGACCAGGAACAGGTTGATCTCCGGCCCCGGCGGCAATTGCTGCAGCAGCGGCGCCGCAGAGCGCGCGATCGAGACGCCGGCCAGCGGCAGGGTGAAGGTCGCCGCAGCCAGCAGCACCGCGAGCAGGAAGCTGCCTGGCCGGCGCCGGACCAGCCGCGCCGCCTCGCGCAGCCCGTGGAGGCGCACCGCGAGCGCCTTCATTCGCCGATCCTGCCGTGGGCGAGGGTCAACCGGCGCGCGGTCGGCGGCAGCGGCGAGGGCTCGCCGTGCGAAGCCATCAGCACCGCCATGCCGGCGAGCGCGAACTCGTCGAGCAGGCGCAGCAGGTCGGCGGCGGCAGGGGCGTCGAGGAACGCGGTGGGCTCGTCGACCAGCAGGATGGCCGGCCGGTTGACGATCGCGCGGGCGAGCACGGCCCGCCGCCGGGCGGCGACCGAAAGTTGCTCCGGCAACGCTGCTGCATCGACCAGACCGACCCGCTGCAGCGCGGCGAGCGCCCGCGCCGCTGCCTCGGCGCGCGGCCGGCCGTCGGCGAGCGCGGGCAGCATCACGTTTTCCAGCAGCCGGCGATCGGCGAGCAGGTGCGGGTCCTGCGGCACGAAGCCGATCGCCCGCCGCAGGGCACTGAGGGCGGCGTCGCGCAGCCGGGTCGGCTCCTCTGCCGCCACCGTCACCCGCCCGGCGTCCGGCGAAAGCAGGCCGACGATCAGGTTCAGCACGGTCGACTTGCCGGCGCCGTTGGCGCCGGCAAGCACGACGAACTGGCCCCGCCTGACCTCGAAGCTCACCGCGTCGAGCACGGGCGGCGCGGCGCCGAAGGCCTTGCGCACCTGCTCGAACGCGATCAGTGGCGCGGTCGCCGAATGCGGCTCGGTCATCGGGTGAACGGGGCGGTTTGTCGAGCAACGCCGCGAGCTGGTCCCGGCGACAGCGGTTCATTCTAGGTGCTGGCCGGCGTCGAGCCGGCAGGCCGGCGGCCCGCAGGCGGTAAAGTGATCGGGCGAGGCCCGGCCGGGGGCTGTCATCTGCCGGTCATCGATCCTGCCTATGGTCAAGAAAAGAAAGCAGCGCAAACCGCATCACAAGGTCACGCCGATCGTCGCCCGCACGCGCTCGCCGGCACCGTCGCCCGAGCGCTTCGTCAACCGCGAGCTGTCGCAGCTCGCCTTCACCGAGCGCGTGCTCGCCCAGGCAGCGCGCGAGGACGTGCCGCTGGCCGAGCGGCTGCGCTACGTGTGCATCGTCTCGTCGATCCTCGACGAGTTCTTCGAGGTGCGCATGTCGGACCTGATCGACGAGATGATCGAAGCGGGTGGCTGGCGGCCGGCGGCGCCGCAGTGGGACTCGTTCGTCCGCATCAGCGAGCGCGCGCACGCGCTGGTCGAGCGCCAGTACCGGCTGTTCAACGAGGTGATCACGCCGGCGCTGGAGAAGCGCCGGATCGTCATCCTCAGCCACGCGCAGCGCAACAGCAGGCAGCGCAAGTGGGTGCGCGAGTACTTCGAGCGCGAGGTGCGACCCCTGCTGTCGCCGATCGGACTCGATCCGTCGCATCCGTTCCCGCTGCTGATGAACAAGGCGCTGAACTTCGTCGTGCAGGTCGAGGGCAAGGACGCCTTCGGCCGGCCGTCGTCGATTGTCGTCCTGAAGGTGCCGCGCGTTCTGCCGAGGGTGATCCCGCTGCCGGCCAAGCTGGCGCCGCGCATGCAGGCGTTCGTGATGCTGTCGTCGGTGGTCCGCGCGCACCTGGCCGACGTCTTCCCGGCGCGCAGCGTGGCCGGTTTCTCGCAGTTCCGCGTCACCCGCGACTCGGATCTGTGGGTCGACGAGCGCGAGGTGAGCAACCTGCGCCAGGCGCTTCGCATGGAGCTGACCCAGCGGCACTACGGCGTCGCGGTCCGGCTCGAAGTGCTGCGCAGCTGCCCGCAGCACCTGGAGATCCTGCTGCGCGAGCAGTTCGCCCTGCCCAACGAGGCCGTGTACCGCGTCGACGGCCCGGTCAACCTGGTGCGGCTGAACGAACTCGTCGACCACCTGAAGCAGCCGGCGCTGCGCTGGCCGCCGTTCACGCCGGCCTGGCCGGCGAAGCTGCGGGTCGGCGCCGACATGTTCGAGCGGCTGCGTGCCGGCGATCTGCTGCTGCACCACCCGTTCGAGAGCTTCGAGCCGGTGGTGGAATTCCTGCGCCAGGCGGCGGTCGATCCCCGGGTGGTCGCGCTGCGCATGACGCTGTATCGCACCGGCGCCTCGTCGGTGCTGGTCGACCTGCTGATCGAGGCGGCGCGGCGCGGCAAGGAAGTCACGGTGGTGGTCGAGCTGAAGGCGCGCTTCGACGAGGAGGCGAACATCGGCCTGGCCGAGCGCCTGGAGAAGGAGGGGGCGCAGGTCGTCTACGGCGTGATGGGCCTGAAGACGCACGCCAAGCTGCTTCTGGTGCTGCGCCGCGAGGGCGACGGCAAGCGGCAGAAGCTGGTGCACTACGCGCATCTTGGCACCGGCAACTACCACCCGATGACGACCCGCCTGTACACCGATTTCGGCATGCTGACCGCCGAGCCGGCGCTTTGCCGCGACGTCGAGCGCGTGTTCATGCACCTGACGAGTCTGGCCAAGGTCGAGAAGCTGACCCACCTTTGGCTGGCGCCGTTCGCCCTGCACAAGCACGTGCTGGCGGCGATCGCCCGCGAGACGGCGTGGGTGAAGAAGGGCAAGCCGGGACGCATCATCGCCAAGATGAATGCGCTGATCGACGAGGCGACCATCAACGCGCTGTACGAGGCGTCGGCCGCCGGCGTGCGAATCGATCTGCTGGTGCGCGGCGCCTGCGCGCTGCGGCCGGGGGTCAAGGGGCTGTCGGAGAACATCACCGTCCGCTCGATCATCGGCCGGCTGCTCGAACACCACCGCATCTACTACTTTCGCAACGGCGGCGCCGACGACGTGTACCTGTCGAGCGCCGACTGGATGGGACGCAACCTGTTCCGCCGCATCGAAGTCGCCTGGCCGGTGCGCGATGGCAAGCTGAAGCAGCGGGTGCTCAACGAGGGCCTGAAGCCCTATCTCGACGACAGCGCCGAGGCCTGGCTGCTCGGCGCCGATGGCGTGTATCAGCCGCCGAAGGCAACCGCCGGCGGGCGCAGCGCGCAGCGCCTGCTGCTCGAGACGCTTGCCGAACGGGCCTAGAGGCAACGATGGAACTGCTGCTGTGGCGCCACTGCGAAGCCGAGCCCGGCGAGCCGGATCTTGGCCGCGCGCTGACCGGCAAGGGCGAGAAGCAGGCGCGCCGGATGGCCGCCTGGCTGCACGCGCACCTGCCGGATTCGGCGCGGATCCTCGTCAGTCCGGCGCGACGGTCACAGCAGACGGCGCAGGCGCTGGCGGAACTGGCGCCGCGCAAGCTCAAGACGGTCGACGCGCTGGCGCCCGGCGCCAGCGTCGAACAGGTTCTGCAGGCGGTGCGCTGGCCCGACGCGAAGTCGGTGGTGGTGGTGGTTGGCCATCAGCCGACGCTCGGCTGGATGGCCAGCCGTCTGCTTGCCGGCACGGAGACCGACTGGCCGATCAAGAAGGGCGGCGTCTGGTGGTTCAGTTCGCGCGACCGCGACGGCGTCGAGCAGGTCGTCCTGCGCGCCGTGCTGAGCCCGGACCTGCTCTGACCGGCAGGCCGGCCGCTGCCGGTCAGAGCGGCTTGATGGTCAGCCGAAGGCCGACCTTTTCCCACTGCGCGGACTCCTCCTCGAACAGGAACTGCGTCAGTGGATGGCGGGCCAGCCAGTCGCCGTCCAAGCGAAGTTCGAAGCCCGACCGCGCCGCGCGAAGCGTCCATTTCGGCAGCGGCACCGGCCGCCTGGCGTGGCAGACGATGACCGCCAGGCGCAGCGCCAGGATCTTCGCCACGCGGGACGGTTCCTCCAGCGCCTGCACCACCTTGCGCAGATTGCCGCGCTGGGCGAGGACCAGCGTGGCGATCCGCTTCTGGTCGGAGGTGGAGAAGCCGGCCAGATCGGCGTTGCCGACCAGGTAGGCGCCGTGCTTGTGGTGGTCGTTGTGCGAGATGGCGAAGCCGACCTCGTGCAGTGCCGCTGCCCAGGCCAGACGCTTGACCTCCTCTTCGCCGGCCTGCGGGTCGAGCGCGTCGTGCAGTTCGCGCGCGATGCGGCCGACCTGCTGAGCGTGCGCGCGATCGACTTCGAAACGTTTCTGCAGCCGTGTCACGGTGGCATCGCGCAGGTCGCGCCGCTCCCGCCGCCCGAGCAGGTCGTACAGCAATCCCAGGCGCAGGCCGCCGCGCGCCGGCACCAGTTCGGTGATGCCCAGCGTCTCGAACACTGCGGCGAGCACGGCAATGCCACCCGGCAGAACTTGCGCGCGCTCGGGCTTGATTCCCGGCAGGCGCAGCTTGCGGACCTCGCCGTACTCGATCAGCAGCTGCCGCAGGTTGAGCAGCATCGGCGCCGTGATCACCGTGCCGTCGCCCCAGTCGACCTGGCGGATCAGCTCGGCTGCCGCGCCGACCGTGCCACTGGTGCCGAAAGCCTCGCTCCAGCTGGCGCGGCTGAAGCGGCTCACCGCTTCCTCGATCTCGGCCGCCGCGGCGACCTGCGCCTTGCGGAAGCTGCCCCGATCGAGCGTGCCGTCGCCGAAGAAACGCAACGTGCTGTTGACGCAGCCGACCTTGAACGAGTCGGCGGCCTGCGCCTCGAAACCGGTGCCTACGATCAGCTCGGTCGACGCGCCGCCGATGTCGACCACCAGCCGCGGCTGCCGCGACGGCGGCGCCGAATGCATGCAGCCCTCGAAGGTCAGCCGCGCCTCCTCGCGCCCCGAGATGACGTCGATCGGATAGCCGAGGGCGTGCTGCGCCTCGAGCAGAAACTCATCGCTGTTGGGAGCATCGCGCAGCGTCTGCGTGCCGACCGCGCGCACCTGCTCGGTCGGCAGGCCGCGCAGCCGCTCGTTCATCCGTGCCAGGCACTCGCAGGCGGCGTCGATCGCCCGGCGCGAGATGCGCCTGTCTGCGCCGACGCCGGCGGCCAGCCGCACCGTCTCCTTCCAGTATCCCTGCAGTTCGACATGCCGGCCATGGGCGCGGCCCATTTGCAGGCGGAAACTGTTCGATCCGAGGTCAACCGCGGCGAGTTGCATGCGGCCTGGACGCGGGCGGTTGCATGGCGGGAATTGTAGGGGTGCGATCGGGGAATTCGCCGCGTCCGGTGCACACGCGGAGTTGATTCAACGCATGTTGCCGCCAGCGCGCTTGCGGCACGATGCGGCGCATGGGAGCGAGCAGCGAGACCCGCCTCGTCCGGCTGCTGGCGCCGCGGCTGGCGCGCGAACTGCAGACGATCCGCGCGATGCTGCGCATCGCCTGCCACGACCGGCACGGCACCGCCGACGGGCTGTGCGAGGAGTGCGCGGCGCTTGCCGACTATGCCGCCAAGCGGCTGGCGCTGTGCCCCTACGGCGCCGACAAGCCCACCTGCGTCAACTGCCGGATCCACTGCTACGGGCCGCGCCAGCGTGAGCAGGTGCGCGAGATGATGCGCCACGCCGGCCCGCGGATGATGCTGCGTCATCCGTACCTGGCGGTGATGCACGTGGTCGACGGCCGCCGGCCGGCGCCGCCGAAGCCCAACGAAGCGCTCGCCGCCGCGTCGCCGGGCGGCGCGGCGAAGCCTTCCGAGTCGCCGCCGGCTCGGGCCGAGCGCTAGCGCGTCCGCCCTCGCCAGGCGTGTTCAGTCGGCGCCGACCAGTGCCGAGGCGAAGCGCTCGGCGACGAACGGCTGCAGGTCCTCGAGCTTCTCGCCGACGCCGATGAAGTAGATGGGCAGCGGCCGGCTGCGCCGCTCGCGGGCGATCGCCGCCAGCACGCCGCCCTTGGCGGTGCCGTCGAGCTTGGTGATGACGAGGCCGGTGAGGCCGACCGTATCGTCGAAAGCCTTTACCTGCGCCAGCGCGTTCTGTCCGTTGGTGCCATCGATCACCAGAATGACTTCCTGCGGCGCACCTTCCATGCTCTTGCCGATCGAGCGTTTGACGCGCTTCAGCTCGTCCATCAGGTGCAGCTGCGTCGGCAGGCGGCCGGCCGTGTCGGCGATCAGCACGTCGATGCCGCGCGCCCGCGCCGCCGCCACCGCGTCGAACACCACGGCCGCCGGGTCGCCGCTCTTCTGCGCTATCACTTCGACGCCGTTGCGCTGGCCCCAGACCGCCAGCTGCTCGCGCGCCGCCGCGCGGAAGGTGTCGCCGGCAGCGAGCAGCACGGTCTTGTGCTGGTCGGCCAGCCAGTGGGCCAGCTTGCCGATCGAAGTGGTCTTGCCGGCGCCGTTGACGCCGGCGACCATCATCACCAGCGGCCTGGCGCGCGCCAGGTCGATGCCCGCCTCGCATGGGGCGAGCAGCGCGGCAAGCTCGTCGCGCAGCGCATCGCGCACCTCGGCCGGCGCCTTCAGGCCCTTGAGCTTGACCTGGTCACGCAGCTTCGCCAGCAGTTCGGCGGTCGTCGCCGCGCCGCAGTCGGCGCCGAGCAGCGCCACCTCGAGGTCGTCGAACAGCGCCTCGTCGATCACGCCGCCGGAGAACACACCGACGATGTTCACCCGTGTGCGCTCGAGGCCCTTCTTCAGGCGCGACAGCCAACCGCCCTTCTGTTCGCTCATGCTCTGCGAGAATCGCTTCGTTTCGACGAGGGGGCGCAGTTTAAGTGACGGGCGGGACGCGACCGGCGCGAGCACGCAGTGGCGGTGGCCGGCCGACGCGGGCGCCGCGGCAGGTGCGGATCATCGGCGGCGCCTGGCGGCGCACGCCGATTCCGGTGGCCGATATGCCCGGCCTGCGACCGTCGCCGGACCGTGTGCGCGAGACGCTGTTCAACTGGCTGGCGCACCTGCGGCCCGCGCCCCGGTCGCTGCGCGGGCTCGACCTGTTTGCCGGCACCGGCGCGCTCGGTTTCGAGCTGGCATCGCGTGGCGCGGCGCGGGTGGTGCTGGTCGAGCGGCAGCCGCTGCTGCTGCAGCGGCTGCGCGAGCTGCAGGCGAAGCTGCAGGCGACGCAGGTCGAAGTGATCGCCGGCGACTCACTCGCCATCGCCGCGTCGCTGCCGCGTGCCGGCTTCGACGTCGTCTTCCTCGACCCGCCGTTCGACGCGGGGTTGCTGTGGCCGGCTATCGATGCGGCGCGGCCGCTGCTGGCCGACGGCGGGCTCGTCTATGCGGAGGCCGAGGCACCGATCGTGCCGGCCGATGCGGCTGCCCACGGACTGGAAATCGTGCGCGCGGCGCGTGCCGGCCGCGTCTGCTTTCATTTGCTGCAACCGCGCAATGCCTGAATAATCCCCGACCGGTCAGGGGTGCCGGCAGGCACCGGGGAGAAATCGATGGTCATCGCCGTCTATCCGGGAACGTTCGATCCGCTGACGCGCGGGCACGAGGATCTGGTGCGCCGGGCGGCGGGTCTGTTCTCCAAGCTGGTGGTCGGCGTGGCCGACAGCCGCACCAAGGGTCCGTTCTTCTCCTTCGACGAGCGGCTGACCATTGCCCGCGAGGTGCTGGGCCACTATCCGAACGTCGAGGTCGCCGGCTTCCGCGGCCTGCTGCGCGACTTCGTCCGCGAGCACCAGGCGCGGGTGATCGTCCGCGGACTGCGCGCGGTGTCCGACTTCGAGTACGAGTTCCAGCTTGCCGGCATGAACCGCTACCTGCTGCCCGACGTCGAGACGATGTTCCTGACTCCGTCGGACCAGTACCAGTTCATCTCGGGCAGCATCGTCCGCGAGATCGCCATGCTGGGCGGCGACGTCAGCAAGTTCGTCTTCCCCTCGGTCGAGCGCTGGCTGAAGGCGAAGCTCGAGCAGATGGGCCGCACCGAAAGCGACTGAAGCGGCTGAAGGCAGGCCGGCGCGCCGAGGACCGCAGCGGCTGATGCGCGAGCGGCTGCCGATCGTCGACGCGCTGCGCGCGCTCGCGCTCGCCGGCATCCTGCAGGTCAACATCCAGTCCTTCGCCTGGGGCGCCGGCGACCCGCTCGGCTTCTTTGCCGAGCCGCCGGACGCGCTCGACAGCGCCCTGCACCTGCTGGTCGGCACCTTCGTCTCGACCAAGTTCCTGTCGATCTTCGCCTTCCTGTTCGGCCTCGGTTTCGCGCTGCAGTGGCGCTCGCTGCGCCGGCGCCTGGCCGCCGAGGCGGCGCGCGAGGTCTATCGGCGCCGGCTGTGGTTCCTGCTCGCGCTCGGGCTGGCGCACGGGGTGCTGCTGTACTTCGGCGACATCCTGGCCGCCTATGCGCTGGCGGGCTTCCTGCTGCTGCGCTACGCGACCGTAAGGCCGGCGGCGCTGGTGGCGGCCGCACGCGCCTGGTGGTTCGGCTTCGCCGCGCTCACGCTGGCGAGCACGGTTGCCTTCGAACTGCTGCGGCTGGCGCTGCCGGTGCAGGACGATGCCGCGCGGCTGCCTGCGTGGGCGCTCGAGCGCCTGGCGGTGTACACGCAGGGCGGCTTCGTGCAGCAGATCGCGCCGCGTGCTGCCGACTACCTCAGCATCCTCGGCACGATGGCGCTGCTGGCGGTGCCGCAGATCGTCGGACTGTTCCTGCTCGGCGCCATCGCCGGTCGGCTCGGCTGGCTGTCGAGACCGCAGCGGCACCAGCGCCTGTGGCGCGTGGCGTCGTGGCTCGGCGCGGCGGCGCTGCCGTTCGCGGCGGCAGGCGCCTGGCTCAACTTCGTCACCATCCGCGATTCACCGGGCGACCCGTCGGGCATCGGCTACGCGTTGCAGGCAGTCGGCTCCGCGGTCGCCTGCCTGTACGTCGCCCTGCTGGTGCGCCTTCGCCAGCGATCGCCGATGCAAAGCGTGATCGCCTGGCTGGCACCGGCCGGCCGGATGCCGCTCACCAACTACGTCGGGCAGTCGGTCGCCATGGGCCTGCTGCTGTCGGGGTGGGGGCTCGGTCTCGGCGCGTCGCTCGGCCGCGCCGAACTGGCGCTGCTGGCGGTCGCGATCGTCGTCGTGCAGATCGTCTTCAGCCGCGCCTGGATCGGCCGCTTCGGGCAGGGGCCGCTCGAGGCCGCCTGGCACCGCGCTACCTACGGCGCCCGCCCTTAGCGCCTGTCCGGACGCACGGGCGGCTGTGGTCAGCCGCGATCGGTGCCGCCGGCGGCGATCCGATCGATCCGCGCGACGAACCAGCGTTCGGCGAAGCCGCCGAGGAAGCACAGCGCCAGCACCAGCGCCGGCGAGAGCTGCCCGAGGTTGATCAGCCCGGCCTCGACGAACAGCACGATCGGCACCGCCACGGCGGCGCCGATCATCGGCCGGGCGAGGCTGAGCCAGCGCTGCGTGCGCAGGTCGGGGCTGCGCGCCGAGAAGTCGGCGCGCAGCCAGTTGAAGGCGAAGCTGACCAGGCCGCCGAAGAAGCCCATCAGCACGCCCGAGACCAGGATCATGCCGACGGTGACGTCGACGTCGTCACGGGCCAGCCAGTCGAAGCCGCCGAGCAGCGCCCACAGGCCGAAGAAGGCCACCGCGGCGATCAGCATCGTCGCCAGCACCGGCAGTTGCTGGCGCACCAGGGCAATGCGGTGCCGCCGCTCCTGTCGCGCCGCGTGGATGTTGCGCAGCAGGCCCTGCAGCACGGGTACCGGCGGCGCATGTCCGCGCGCGTTTGCCGCGAGCGCTTCGGCGGCGTCCTGCCGCCAGCCCGACAGCAGCGCACGGCTTTCGGCCAGCGCCAGCGCCATCTCGGCGCGGCGCTCGTCGTCGGACATCGCCAGCACGCGCTCACGCTCGATCTGCTGCAGGCAGTCCCACGCCACGTAGGGGCGCTGCATCCGCGCCGCCTCCGTGGCACGCGCCAGCAGCGCGTCGCAGCGGCCGAGCATGTCGAGAAGTTCGCCGTGCTCGCCGGCGAACCGTTCGCGCAACGCCTGCAGCAGGCGGGCGCTCTCCAGCAGCGCTGCCTCGAGCGCCGCCGACTGGGCGTCGCGCGCCGGCCACTCGCCCAGCGACGGCAGGAAGCCGGCGCTGGCGGCCGCTGCCGGGGTCGTTGCCTTGTCGCTGGGCTGATCGTCTGGCATGAGGGCAATCGGGGCTGTCCCGCGCGCTGCCGGCGCCGGAGGTCGATGCCGCGCGGGCGCGCTGGCACGCCGGTAAGCATAATTGCGAATTGATCATCGAACTGCCGAGTTTCGGCGAACGGGCGCCGACCATGACCATGGACGTACGAATCGCCGAACTGAACCTGTTTCCGTTGAAGGGCTGCCGCGGCGTCGCCCTGAAGGAGGCCACCCTCGCCGCCACCGGGCTGCAGGCCGACGGCATCGGCGACCGCGAGTGGGTCGTCGTCGATGCGCAAGGCGAGTTCCTGTCGCAGCGCGAGCACCCGAAGATGGCGCTGATCGAGCCACGCCTGACGCCGGCCAGCCTGCTGCTGAAGGCGCCCGGCATGCTGCTGCTCGACGTGCCGCTGGCCTGCGAGGGCGACGTGACCAGGGTGCGCGTCTGGAACGACGAGGTGTCGGCGGTGACCCAGGGAGAGGTCGCCGACGCCTGGCTCAGCGCGTTCCTCGGCATGCCGGCGCGGCTGATGCGCTTCGACTACCAGGGCACCCGGCTGGCGGCGCACCGCTACACCGGCGCCGTCGATGCGCCGTTCAAGTTCGCCGACGCCTTTCCGCTGCTGGTGACCACCAACGCGTCGCTCGCCGCGCTGAACGATCGGCTGCAGCGGCAGGGCTCGGCGGCGGCGACGATGGCCCGTTTCCGGTCGAACGTCGTGCTCGACGGGCCGCCCGAGTTCGAGGAGGACTACTTCAAGCTGCTGCGCGTCGGGCCGATCGCGATCCGGCCGGTCAAGCCCTGCGCGCGCTGCTCGGTGCCGGGCGTCGACCCGGCCACCGGCGAGCACTCGCCGCGGGTGACCGACGCGCTGGCGGCGATGCGGGCGACCAGGGA
The DNA here is from genome assembly GCA_016716275.1 of Burkholderiales bacterium. Classification (GTDB taxonomy): domain Bacteria; phylum Pseudomonadota; class Gammaproteobacteria; order Burkholderiales; family Burkholderiaceae_F; genus JADJWR01. Next base: position 425,064 of record JADJWR010000002.1, read on the forward strand.
CGGCGTGATGTTCGGCGTCAACGCGATCGTCGTCGAAGGCGCGGGCGGCATCCTTCGCGTCGGCGACGCCGTCGAGGTCGAATTGCGCTTCTGAGCGCGCCGCGCGTGGCGCAGCCCGCTCAGGCCGGCGCCGGCCCCGTCGAGGCTGTCGGCGGATACAGCCGCGCCAGCACGGCGCGCGCTGCCTGCGTCAGTTCGCCCTGCAGCGCCTCGGCCAGTTCCGGCTCGGTGCGGTTGACGGCGCGCTGCGCCCACAGCGCGGCGAGGCTGTCGCGGCGCTCGTCGAGGGCGGCGCGCACCGCTTGCTGCCAGTGCGCCGGTTGCTCGGACTCGGCCCAGTCGCCGCGGCCGCGGCCGAAGTGCGCCACCGCCAGGTAGGCCAGCAGCGCCGATGCGGCGAGCCCGTCGAGGACTTCGTCGGTCCAGCCGATCTCCGTCCGTTCGGTGCCGCGGATCACGTTGTAGCCGCGCGCCAGCCCCGCCGCGCCGAGCGCGCCGAGCACGCCGCCGACCAGCAGGCCGCCGCCGAGCGTCAGTCCGCCGGTGGCGATGTCGGCCTTCAGGCCGGCGAGCGCGCCGGTGATGGCGCCGCCGAGCAGCGCCGCCTTGCCTTCGCTCAGCCGTTCGCGGACCGCATAGTGCTCGGCGAGCCGGGCGAGGATCTGTTCGCGGGCATGGCCGCCGAGCCCGTGCAGGGCGATCAGCCGATCGGTGCCGGCACGGATGTCGGCATCGAGTCGCGCCGCCAGCGCCGCCATCGCGGCCTGCTTCGGCGTCGCCTCGCTGCTGCCCGGCAGCCCGAGCGCGATGCCGAGTTCGCGCAGCCGGCCGCGCAGTCCGTCGCCGGCGACCGGTTGCCGATCGGCGGCGGCGCGCGCCAGCCGCTGCGCCAGCACCTGCATCGACTGCGCGAAGGTCGCCTCGCGGCTTTCCCGCCAGGCCGCAGCCAGCCGGACAAAGGGCTCGAGCTTGCCGGCGGGCAGGGCCCGGCGCACCTCGTCGAGCAGGGCGATTTCCTGCACCCAGCAGCGGGCGAATGCATCGAGCGGCAGCACGGCACGCACGCCGGCGTACGGAGCGAGTTGCCGCTGCCAGAGCGCGACCTCGGCCGCCTCCGCGCCCGCCGGCTTCGGCTGGCCCATCTGGTTGAGCAGCACCAGCACCGGCCGGCCGATCAGTTCGAGCACCTTCATCTCCGGCTCGACGTAGCCTGCCGCCTGCGGACCCTCGGCCGCGTTGACCAGGTAAAGCACCACGTCGGCGTGGTCGAGCGCGGCGCGCACGGCCTGCTGCGTCGACCAGAACGCGCGGTCGCGGAAGCGGTCCCACACCTCGGTGAGAAACCAGCCGAGCGGATTGCCCCGCTGCGCCAGCCGGCGGGCCAGCCGCACGCTGTCGCCGAAGCCCGGCGTGTCCCACAGTTCGAGCGCGTCGCCTGCCGCGGTCGCGAGCAGAGTGAAGCGTTCGGCGGTCTCGGTCACGTGCGGCGCATCGCGCACCGTGCCGACGTCGCGGCCGAGCAGCGTGCGGGCCAGCGTCGTCTTGCCGACGTTGGTGTGCGACACCAGGGCCAGCGCGACGCGCTGCGCGGCGGCCTCGCTCATCGCCGGGCCGTTGCCTCGATCGCCGCCTGCAGCAGCCGCGCCGCTGCCGGATCGGGTTGCTCGAGGGCGACGAACGCGGCGGCAACCTCGCGCTGCTCCGCGAAGTCGCGCCACAGGGCGCGGCGCTCGTCGAGCCGCGGCGATGCGCCGAATTGCTGCCGGAAGGTCGACTCGTCGACCAGCACGAACAGCTGGTGCGCCGGCGCAGCGGCGCGCAGCCGGTCGACGAAGGCGCCGTGGTTCTCGGCCTCCGGCGTGGCGGTCAGCGCGAACAGTGCGGCGATCAGGTTCGCCTCGCCGACGATCTGCCGCGGGTCGACGTCGTCCTCGGCGCCGAAGGCGGTCGCCGGCGCCACGCTGACCGTCGTCCTGGCGCCCAGGCACTGCGTGAGCAGCGCGTTCAGGTTCAGCGTCGCCTGCGGCGAAAGCTGCGCGCCATAGGGCACGATGCGCACGGCGACCGGTTCCTCGCGCAGGGTGCGGGTCAGGGCGCGGTAATAGGGCTCGTCGATCGGCAGGGGAAAGCGTGAGCTCAGGCGCGACTCGAGCCAGCGGTTGCCGAGCGCCAGCAACAGGCGCGGCAAAAAGACGACCATGCCGACGGTCATCGCGTACAGATGCAGCCACGGCGCTGCGATGACGCCGTCGCCGGCGGAAAAGCGCAGCTTCGCGTAGCCCGCAACGTCAGGCAGCGCAATGCCGGTCAGCGCCGCTGCCGGCCCGAGGATGCTGTTCAGCAGCGCGTGCACTGATGGCCCCTCGAGGAAGGTGCTTTCCCAGCCGGCGCGGTACTCGAAGGCGATGCCGCGCAGGTAAAGGGCGGCCAGCGCGCCGAGCGCGAAGGCGGCCGCCGCTGCATGCAGCACGCGGCCGATGCGCGCCGCGGTCAGCCCCGCGCTTGCCTGCATCCAGTCGGCGACGAAATCGGCCGCCGCCTTGCCGCCGCGCTTCGGCGCCGCGCCGGTGACGTGCGCGAGGCGCGCCAGCAGGCGGGCGACCGGGCCGAGGCCGCGCGCGCGTGAATCGACCAGTCCCCAGCTGCCGCGCACGAGGATCACGACGTACACGGCGAGGTTCCAGGCCAGCAGCGCCAGCAGCGGTGGCGCCAGCAGGTTGACGCGCCTGCCGGCACCGATCGAATCCGCCGCTGCGCCGGCGGCAAAGGCCAGTACCGGAATGGCCCAGCCGATCCATGCCGGCCAGGCCACCGAGGCGAGCAGCCGCGGCACGCGCTTGTCGCGGCTGGCGAGTCGCTCGACCGCCAGCGAGGCGCGGCGGGCGATCAGTGCGTCGGCGGCCGCGCCTTCGCCCTCGACCTTCGCCGCCGCCAGCGAGGCCCATGCGCGGTCGGCGTCGCTCCACGCCTCCGACGCCGGCTGCTGCTCGAAGGCGCGAACCAGCACGGCGCGGCGGGCGGCAGCTTCATTCACGGGGGACTCGTCAGTGCGTTGGGTGGGGCCAACCGCAGCATGACGTGCGGCGCGGCGAGCGGCAAGGCGCGAGGCGGAAAGGCCGCCGGCGGTGCAGCCGCTCGTGCGTCACACGTTGAACCGGAAGTGCATCACATCGCCGTCGCGCACGACGTAGTCCTTGCCTTCGAGACGCATCCTGCCCGCTTCCTTGGCGCCTTGCTCGCCCTTGCAGGCGATGTAGTCGTCGAAGGCGATGGTCTCGGCGCGGATGAAGCCCTTCTCGAAGTCGGTGTGGATCACGCCGGCGGCCTGCGGCGCCGTCGCGCCCCGGACCACGGTCCAGGCGCGCACCTCCTTCGGCCCGGCGGTGAAGTAGGTGAGCAGGCCGAGCAGCTGGTAGCCGGCACGGATCACGCGGGCGAGTCCCGGCTCGTGCATGCCCATGTCGGCGAGGAAGACCTCCTGGTCCTCGTCCGACAGGTCGGCGATCTCGGCCTCGACCTTGGCGCAGACGGCGACCACGGGCGCGCCCTCCCCGGCGGCGTGCTCGCGCACCGTCTGCAGCAGCGGGTTGTTCTCGAAGCCGTGCTCCTCGACGTTGGCCACGTACATGGTCGGTTTGGCGGTCAGCAGGAACAGCGGGCGGAGCACCGCCTTCTCCTCCTCGTACAGCTCGACGCTGCGCACCGGCCTGGCTTCGTTCAGCGCCGGCGCGATCTTCTCCAGCGCCTCAACCAGGCGCTTGGCCTCCTTGTCGCCGCCGCTCTTGGCCACCTTGCTCCACTTGGCCAGCTGCTTGTCGACCGTCTGCAGGTCCGCCAGCGCCAGCTCGGTGTTGATCACCTCGATGTCGGAGACCGGGTCGACCCGGCCGGCAACGTGCACCACGTTCTCGTCCTCGAAGCAGCGCACGATGTGGGCGATCGCGTCGCACTCGCGGATGTTGGCGAGGAACTGGTTGCCGAGTCCCTCGCCCTTGCTGGCGCCGGCGACCAGCCCGGCGATGTCGACGAACTCGACGGTTGCCGGGATCACCTTCTCCGGCCTGGCGATGGCGGCAATCTGCGCCAGCCGCGGGTCAGGCACCTCGACGATGCCGACGTTCGGTTCGATCGTGCAGAACGGGTAGTTCTCGGCGGCGATGCCGGCCTTGGTCAGCGCGTTGAAAAGAGTCGACTTGCCGACGTTGGGCAGGCCGACGATGCCGCATCTCAGTGCCATGAAGCGATTCCCGCGCGCCGCTGGGCGCAAAGCGCGCGATTATCCCAGTTCGCCGCGCGGCGTCCGCCGCGCGAAGCCGGCGCACCACGGTGCGCCGGCCGTGGCGGCCTCGCTCAGGCGGGCTTCGGCGTGCGCAGCTCGCGGCGCAGGATCTTGCCGATGTTGGTCTTCGGCAGCGGCTCGGACCGGAACTCGATCACCTTCGGCACCTTGTAGCCGGTCAGGTGCTTGCGGCAGTGCGCCAGCAGGTCGGCCTCGGTCAGCACCGGGTCCTTCCTGACGACGACGATCTTCACCAGCTCGCCCGACTTCTCGTCGGGCGCACCGATCGCCGCGGCCTCCAGCACGCCGGGGTGCAGCATCACCACGTCCTCGACCTCGTTCGGGTACACGTTGAAGCCCGAGACGATGATCATGTCCTTCTTGCGGTCGGTGATCTTGACGCTGCCGCGGCCGTCCATGAAGCCCATGTCGCCGCTGCGGAACCAGCCGTCGGCGGTGAAGACCTTGGCGGTCTCGTCGGGCCGGTTCCAGTAGCCCTTCATCACCTGCGGCCCACGGATGCAGATCTCGCCGACTTCGCCGAGCGGCACCTCGCCGCCGTCGTCGTCGAGGATCGCCACCTCGGTGTTCGGGATCGGCACGCCGATGTTGCCGGTCCAGTCCTTGATGGCGAGCGTGTTGCAGATGGCGATCGGCGAGGTCTCGGTCAGGCCGTAGCCTTCGACGATCGGCACGCCGGTGGCCGCCTTCCAGCGCTCGGCCACCGCGCGCTGCACCGCCATGCCGCCGGCGGCGCACACCTTGGCCTGCTTCAGCGGCACCTCGGCGAATCCCGGCGCGTTCAGCAGCGCGCTGTACAGCGTGTTGACGCCGAGCAGGAAGGTGAACGGCGTGTGCTTCAGCGTCTTGACGAAGGCCGGCAGGTCGCGCGGGTTGGTGACGAGGATGATGTGCGCGCCGATCTTCATCAGCACCAGGTTCACCGTCAGCGCCAGCACGTGATACAGCGGCAGCGGGATGACGCCGATCTCCTTGCCGTCGGCGAGGTCGCGGGCAATCCAGGCCGCCGTCTGCTGCAGATTGGCGACCAGGTTGCCGTGCGTGAGCATCGCGCCCTTGGCCACGCCGGTGGTGCCGCCGGTGTACTGCAGGAAGGCCAGGTCGTCGAGCGTCAGCGGCACGTCGTCGAGCGTCTGCGCGCGGCCGGCGGCCAGCGCGCTCCTGAAGCTGGTCGTCCCGGCGATGCTCCACGCCGGCACCATCTTCTTCACGTGCTTGACGACCAGGTTGGTCAGCAGGCGCTTGGCAGCCGGGAACATGTCACCGATCTGCGTGGTGATCACCGTGCGCACGGCGGTGCCCGGCAGCACCTGCTGCAGCGTTGCCGCGAAGTTCTCCAGCACGACGATCGCCACCGCACCGGAATCCTTCAGCTGGTGCTCCAGCTCGCGTGCGGTGTATAGCGGGTTGGTGTTGACCACCGTGATGCCGGCGCGCAGCGCGCCGAACAGCGCGATCGGGTACTGCAGCAGGTTGGGCATCATGATCGCCACCCGGTCGCCGCGCTTCAGGCCGACCGCCTTCTGCAGGTAGGCGCCGAAGGCGCGGCTCGCCTCGTCCAGTTCGCGATAGGTGATCGACACGCCCATGTTGCCGTAGGCGGGCAGGCCGGCGAAGCGGGCACAGCTCGTCTCGAAGATCGCCTTCAGCGACGCGTAGGCCTTCACGTCGACGTCGGGCGGAACGCCCTCCGGGTACTGGGCCAGCCAGATCCGGTTCAGTGCCTTGTCAGGAAGTCTGTCCATTGCCGTCTCCGATGCTGTTGCGGGCTGCGCGGTCGGCGGTCAGGTCAAGCGCCCGCCGCCACGGTTCGCCCGTTGCGGTGGTTGATGCTCGACGGGTCAGCGGCTGCATCTTGGCTGCTCCATCCCTGCGGTGGGGGGCGGCCGGCTGAGCAGCACGACAGCGGCGGGCCAGTCGAGGCCTCGCCGAAGAAGATCCCAGTGCAAGCGCGGTGCGACCGGCGACGACGCTTCGCTGCGCTCGGCCGGCGGCCAACCTCCTTTCACTCGAGTGGAGTTTGCGCCCGGAGCCGGGCAGGCCGGTTCACCTGCGTCAATGCAAGGCGAAATCCCGCGGACTTTTCGGGCCGCCAGCGCGCATCCCGGCGATCAGTGGCGCGGGCGCGGCAGTCGATGGCGGGGCCGATCGCCGCCGGGAAGTACGCGCGGGCCGGCTACAGCGGGCGCAGCAGCGACGGATCGGGCCGTTCGAGCCAGGCCATCACCTCGTCGGCAAAGCGCTCGCTCTCCGCCATCGCCCGCCGCCAGTCGCGCTGCCGCGTGGCGTGATCCAGCCCGTAGCGGTAGAAGTCGTTGCGATCGGGCAGCTTGCGATTCGGCAGCCGCTCGAGCATCGCTGTCGACGGCGCCACCACCAGCACGTTGGCGAGCCAAGGATGCGCCCGGGCATGTCTTCGCCAGGGCAGGAACTTGTCCAGCCAGCCCGCCGTGACAGATGGCGCGAAGTGCGGATACAGGACCAGCTTCGGCAGGCGCGAGTAGGGCAGCAGCAGGTGGTAGTCGATCAGTCCGCCGTCCCAGTACTGGCCGCGAGGCGCGCCTTCCGGGCTGCGTACCGGCTCGCACAGCAGGGGGATCGATCCCGAGGCGAGCAGGGCATCCTCGCAGTTGCGGCCGTCGAGGGCGACAAGGTCGAGTCCGAAGGCGTCGAACGGATCGGACAGCAGGCGCGGGCTGCCGGCGGTGAAGACGACCCGCTGCAGGTGGGCGGCGAGCCGCGAACGCGACAGCGTGTTGACCAGCGCCGCGCGGGCAAAGGCGCCGCGCGTCGCGTCGCGCTCCAGCGCGCCGCGTGCCCGCGCGGTGACGACGGTGAGCGCGCGGCCCGGCGGTGCATCGACCGATCGCGCATCGCCCAGCACCGCGCGGGCGAGCCGGCGGCATTGCTCGGCGACCTCGCGCGGCGACGGCCGGTGGGAGTAGGTCTGGCCGACATAGGCCGCGGCCAGCCGGTCGAGCGCAGCGAGCGGCTCGCGCATCGCCGCCGCTGCCATCCGCCAGGCGCCGATCGAGGCGCCGACTAGTTCGAGCGACGCGCCGCGCAGCCAGCCTCGCGCCGGGTCGAAGAGCCGCCGGTCGAGCGGGATCAGCGCCAGGCCCTTCGGCCCGCCGGCTGCCGCGGGCACGCAGCCGACATCGGCCGCGGCCAGGCCATGCGCGCGAAGCTGGGCCGCCGCTCGCGCGCCGGCGTGCACCGTGAACGACCGTCCACCCCTCACGGCACCGGCGTCTTCGGCACGGCGTGCAGCTTCATCATCGCCCGCTCGAACTGGCCGTCGACGAGCGCCGGCACGATCTCCAGCGCGCGGCCGATCGCCTCGTCGATTGCCGCCTGGTGCTCGCGTCCGGGTGGGTGCAGCACGAAGTCGGCAACCTCCTGCGTCAGCGAGAGGCTGCGCGGATGGCCGACGCCGATGCGCAGCCGCCAGAAGTCCGGCGTCGACAGCTTCGCCTGGATGTCCTTCAGTCCGTTGTGGCCGGCGGTGCCGCCGCCACGCTTCAGCTTCACCGTCCCCGGTGGCAGATCGACCTCGTCGTGGGCCACCAGGATCTGCGTCGGCAGGATCTTGTAGTACAGGGCGAGGGCGACCACCGCCTGGCCCGAGCGGTTCATGTAGGTGCCGGGCTTGAGCAGCCACAGCTCGCGGCCGTCGCGGCGCAATCGCGCGGTCTCGCCATGGAACTTGCGCTCGGCGCCGAAGCCCGCGCCGGCCTTGCGCGCAACGGCGTCGACCAACCAGAAGCCGGCGTTGTGCCGCGTGCGCTCGTACTCGGCGCCGACGTTGCCGAGGCCGACGATCAGCCGGATCGATGTGTCTTGTGGGTTCACGGGCGAGCCGGTCGGTCAGAAGCAAAACGGCCCGAGACGTCGCCGTCGTCGGGCCGCATTCTGCAGCAGGCGCCGGCCGTCTACTTCTTCTTGTCCTTGTCGCCGCCCTTCTTCTCGGCTGGCGCTGCGGCGGCCGCCGGCGGCGCCTTCTGCGCGGTGGCAGGCACTTCCGCTGTCGGCGCTGCGGCAGCCGCTGCCTCCTCTTCGACATGGGCGCCCGGGATCGTCACCGACACCACGACCGGGTTCTCCTTGCCCTTGAGCATCGGCTTGACGCCCGCCGGCATCTTCAGGTCGCGCACCTTGATCGTGTCCTGCGCGGTCAGCCCGGACAGGTCGATCTCGATGAACTCCGGCAGGTCCTTCGGCAGGCAGGCGATGTCGACCTCCTGCAGCACGTGGCCGATGATCGCCGCCGACTGCTTCACCGCCGGCGAGTTCTCCTGGCCGACGAAGTGCAGCGGCACGCGCACGTGCACCGGCTTGTCGGCCGAGATGCGCTGAAAATCGACGTGCATCACCAGCGGCCGGTACGGGTGCATCTGGAAGTCGCGCAGCAGCACCTGCTCGCTGCGGCCGTCCAGTTCCATGTCGAGGATGGATGCGTGGAACTTTTCCTTGCGCAGCGAGTGGAACAGCGGGTTGTGGTCGACCTCGATCGCGGTGGCCGGCGCAGCGCCGCCGTACAGCACGCCGGGCACCTTGTTGTCATGGCGCAGGCGGCGGCTCGCACTCGTGCCTTGCGCTTTCCGTGTGGTTGCTACGACTTTCATCACTTCCTCCAGATGACCTGCGGGCCGCGACCAGCCACGGCAGGCGTTTCACTCGATGAACAGGCTGCTCACCGAATCCTCGCGCGAGATGCGCGAAATCGTTTCCGCCAGCAGTGCCGCGCACGACAACTGCCGGATCTTCGGGCTCACCGCCGCCTGGTCGGCCAGCGGGATGGTGTCGGTGACCACCACCTCGTCGAGCACCGAGGCGTTGATCCGCTCCACGGCGCGGCCGGACAGCACCGGGTGGGTGCAGTAGGCCATTACCTTGACCGCGCCGTTCTCGCGCAATGCCGAGGCGGCCTGGCACAGCGTGTTGGCGGTGTCGACCATGTCGTCCATGATCACGCAGGTCCGTCCGTCGACCTCGCCGATGATGTGCATCACCTCGGCGACGTTGGCCCGCGGCCGCCGCTTGTCGATGATCGCCAGGTCGGCCTCCATCCGCTTGGCCAGCGCCCGCGCCCGCACCACGCCGCCGACGTCCGGCGAGACCACCACCAGGTTCTCGTAGTTGTGCTTCCACAGGTCGCCGAGCAGGATCGGGCTGGCATAGACGTTGTCGACCGGGATGTCGAAGAAGCCCTGGATCTGGTCGGCGTGCAGGTCCATCGTCAGCACGCGGTGCACGCCGACCGCCTGCAGCATGTTGGCAACCACCTTGGCGCTGATCGCCACCCGCGCCGAGCGCGGCCGCCGATCCTGCCGCGCGTAGCCGAAGTAGGGAATCGCCGCGGTGATGCGCCCGGCCGACGCGCGCTTGAAGGCGTCGACCATGATCATCAGTTCCATCAGGTTGTCGTTGGTCGGCGCGCAGGTCGACTGCAGCACGAACACGTCCTTGCCGCGGACGTTCTCGTTGACCTCGACCATCACCTCGCCGTCGGAAAAGCGCGAGACCTGGACCCGGCCGAGCGGCAGGTTCAGGTGCTGCACGACCGCGAGGGCCAGCTTCGGGTTGGCGTTCCCCGAAAAGACCATCAGGTTCTCAGGCACCGTCGGTCCCATGTTGCGGCCCTCGAATGGCTTCATCTACCCGGCGCCGCGAATGCGGCTCCCGATGCCCTCAGTCCCGTCGGCGCGGTCGCGCCGCCCGCCCTCGACATGCCGCGCAGGGTGCCGAAGCGGATCGCCGGCGGGCGCGCCGGTGGGCGCAACTGCCGGTGATCGCGTTCGGATGGCTGGGGAGGAAGGATTCGAACCCTCGAATGCCGGAATCAAAATCCGGTGCCTTAACCAGCTTGGCGACTCCCCAGCGCGAAACCTCCGCGCCCGCGCCCGCCGCTTGCGCAGCGGGCGGCTTTGCGAATCCTCACCACTGAGCGAGCGGATGCTCCGAAAGGCTTTGCACCGCCCAGCCCTGCCATCCCGCCGGCAGCCCGCTCACCGCTTCCTGCGCCGCGGCTTCCGACGGCAGCGCCGCGAACACCGCCGAGCCGGAACCGGTCATCCTCGCCGGCCCGAAGCGGGCCAGATGAGCGATGGCTGCCTCCACCGCGGCATGGCGTCGTCGCGCTACCGGCTCCAGATCATTGGCGCCGAACAGCACGGCCGGCGTCAGCGTCCCGCTGCCAGCGGCATTATCCCGCAACGCAGAAAAGTCCGCGATTGTCAGCGCTTTTGTCGACCGTGTCAATTCCGGAGCAGCGAAGATTTCTGCTGTAGAAACAGAGACTTGCGGGTATACGACGGCGAACCAGCCGACCGGCCAGGCAAGCGGTGTCAACCGCTCGCCGATGCCTTCGGCAAGCGCCGGGCCGCTGCCGAGAAAGAACGGCACATCGGCGCCGAGTCGAAGCGCCAGCGTCGCCAGCCGTTGCCTCGGCCAGCCGAGCCGCCAGAGCCGGTTCAGCGCGAGCAGCGTGGTGGCGGCGTCCGAGGATCCGCCGCCCATGCCGCTGCCGGCGGGAATCCGCTTCTCGACCTCGATGTCGACGCCGAGCCGGCTGCCGCTGGCCTGCTGCAGCAGCGTCGCGGCACGCCGGCACAGGTCCTGCTCGAGTGGCCCGACCAGGTCACCGCCGCGGGCGATGTGCCCGTCTTCGCGCAGTTCGAAGTCGAGCGTGTCGGCCAACCGGATCGGCACCAGCAGGCTCTGCAACTCGTGGTAGCCGTCGGCGCGTCGCCCGGTCACGTGCAGGAAGACATTGAGCTTGGCCGGCGCCGGCAGGCCGAGGAACAGGCGGCTGACTGGATTGCCTTCTCGCTGACGCTCGAAGGATTCGCCCTTGGGGCGGCCCGGTTTGCTCATGGTCGCGCCCTTTCCGAGGGGCCGAGCGCTGCGCCCGCGTCGTCGAGAACCAGCCGCAGCCGCAGTGCCGGCGCCTGCGCGCCCGTGGCTGCGCGCTGGAGCGACAACCGGCGGGGCGCACCACCGGGCTCGAAGCGCTCGTCGATGTCGATCACCCAGCCGTCCTGCTCGATGCGCTGCGCCGGCCCACGCTCGGGTGACACGCCTGCTGGACGGCCCGGCGTGGCGCGGCCGGCGATCCAGTCGGCCAGGCCGGTGACCGGCAGCCGGTAGCCGAGCACCGATTCGGCCAGCGCGTCCGCGCTGTCGCCCTGCCACGTGGCGAGTGTCCCGTCGGCGCGCGGACTGGTCAACGTCGCGCCGCCGGCATCCGAGGCGACGCGGGCAAGCGTGTTGCCCAGCGGCGAGGCGAGGTCGAGCGTGATCCGCTGCGCCGAGGCGGCCAGCGTGAAGCGGCCGGAGATCGCCTCGCGCTCGCCGCCGCGCTCGATGCTGGCGCTGAAGCGGCCGGTATAGACCTGCGGCGCCGGCTCGACCGGCGCGAGGCTCGTGCATCCGCCGGCAACCACGAGCGCGAGAAAGGGCAGCGCCGCTCGCCGCCAGGCGTGCGCCGGCTCACGGCAGGGAGCGCTCATCGGTGCCGCGGCTGCCTACAGGCGGACCTGCAGCCTGGCCAGCGTCGCGCTGAGCGTTTCGTTGTCCGGCTCCTCGGCGCGAACCTGCCGCCAGATCCGGCGTGCCGCGTCGCGGTCGCCCATCGCCCACAGCACCTCGCCCAGGTGGGCGCCGATGTCGGCCTCGGGGCGCAGCGCGTAGGCGCGCTCGAGCAGCTCGCGCGCCTTGGCGAAGTTGCCCATGCGGAAGTGGACCCAGCCCATCGAGTCGACGATGTGCGCATCATCGGGCGCCAGCTTCAGCGCCTTGTCGATCAGTTCGTAGGCCTCCTGCAGGCGCTGGTTGCGGTCGGCCAGCGTGTAGCCGAGGGCGTTGTACGCATGCGGCTCGTCCGGCTTCAGCTGCATCAGTTGCCGCAGCAGCCGCTCCATCTCGTCGATGCGGTCGATCTTCTCAGCGGCCATTGCCGCGTCGTAGAGCAACGTCGCGTCCTGCGGCGACCTCTCGAGTGCGCTGGCCAGCACCCGGTAGGACTCCTCGAAGCGGCGCACCTCGCGCAGCACCTGCGCGTCGGCCAGCGTCAATTGCCGGCGCTGCTCGTCGCCGGCCGGCGAGGTGTCGGCCAGCAGCTTGCGCGCTTCGTCGACCCGCTGCATCTTCGCCAGCACGATCGCCTGTCGAACCCGCGCGATGAAGGCCTGCGGGCCGTCTTCGACCCGCTTCAGCCACTGCAGCGACTCGTCGAAGCGACGCTCGTCCTCGGCGATGCGGGCCAGGTTCAGGTAGGCGGGGTCGGGATCGTGGGTCGTGCCGGCGGCCTTCTCGAGCGCCTGCAGGTAGCCTTCGAAATAGCCGCGCGCGCGCTTGTGCGGCGGCCGCCCGTCGAGCGCCAGCACGCCGAGGGCGAACAGCGCGTCGAGGTTCTCGGCGTCCTGCGCCAGCACCTGCTCGAACTGCGTCACGGCCTCCGCGCGCTGCTCGTCGGCGAGCAGCAGACGCGCGTAGGCGAGCCGGATGTCGAGGGCCTGCGGCTGGCGGCGCAGCGATTCGACCAGAAGCTGCAGCGCCTGCCGCCGGCCGGCGGCATCGTCCCTGCCTTGCGGGCGGGCCAGCAGCTGGGCGGCCGCCAGGACGATCCGCTGGTCGTTCGGCCGCAGTTCGAGGGCAGCGCGTGCAGCGGCGATGGCGCGGTCGGGCAATCCGGCCTGGTGCGCGCCGGCGGCAAGGGTCAACTGCACGTCGGCGGCGATCGCCGGCTGGTCGAGCAACGGTGCGGCCAGGCGCTCCAGGCTGGCGAAGCTGCCCTGCCGGTCCTCGGCGCGCGCCAGGGCCTGCTGGATCTGCGCCAGTTCGGCGGCCGGCTGCGGTGACTCGCGCAGGGCGACGGCGAACAGCGGCTCGGCTTCCCGCAGGCGCCCGCTGGCGGCCAGCAGCATCGCGTAGGCGTGCCGCGCTTCGCGCGAGTCGGGCGCCAGTTCGTGCCATAGCGCCGTCGCTTCGAGCGCCTGTGGGCCGGCGCGGCCGGCCACGGCGATCTCCGCGGCGCGCCGCGCGATGCGCGGATCGCGTGTCTGCCGCGCCACCGACAGGTAGGTCGCGAACGCCGGGCCGGCGTCGCCCCGCTGCAGCGCGAGTTCGGCCGCCATGATCTGGTAGAGCAGCGTACCGGTGAGGTCGACGTCGGGCAGGCCGGTCGCCGCGCTCGATTCGCTCCCTCCGCCGGCCTGCGCCAGTCGGGTCGAGGCGCGCAGGTCGGCGGCGCCACCTAGAATGATCACCGCCAGCAGCCCCGCGGCCGCAGCGCGCAACGCCGTCGCGGCGGTCGAAGCCGAACAACTCTTCATCTTGAACAACCCGCATCCCGGTCGCCGACCCGCTGCCGCGACCGCACGCTGCCGATCTTATCCCGCCGCCTGATGCCCGAACTGCCGGAAGTCGAAGTGACGCGGCGCGCGCTGGCGCCGGCAGTGGAGGGCGGCGTGGTGCGCGAGCTGGTCGTTCGCGAACCGCGGCTGCGCTGGCCGGTGCCCGCCGGGCTGGCCGGGCAGGTCGCCGGCCGCAAGGTGCTGCGCCTGGAGCGGCGCGGCAAGTATCTGCTATGGCGGTTCGAGCACGGCACGCTGATCTCGCATCTGGGGATGTCCGGATCGTGGCGAATTCACCCGGGCGGCGCGCCACCGCCGGGCCGCCACGACCACGTCGACGTGACGGTCGAACAGCCGCAGGGCGGCAGCGTGCTGCGGCTGACCGACCCGCGTCGCTTCGGCGCACTGCTCTGGCAGCGCGGCGGCGAACAGGCGCTCAGGCGCAGCGCGCTGCTCGCCCGCCTGGGAATCGAGCCATTCGACCCGCGCTTCGACGGCGGGTTCCTTCACCAGCACACGCGCGGCAGGCGCGGACCGATCAAGCAGGTGCTCCTCGCCGGCGATCTGGTGGTCGGCGTCGGCAACATCTACGCGTCGGAGAGTCTTTTCGAAGCGGGCATCGATCCGCGCACGCCGGCGATGCGGCTGTCGCGGCCGCGCTGTGAAAGGCTGGCGCAGGCCATCCGCGCGGTGCTTGCGCGGGCGATCGAGACGGGCGGCAGCAGCCTGCGCGACTTCGTCGGCGCCGACGGCCGCAGCGGCTACTTCACGCTGGCCGCGCAGGTCTACGAGCGGAACGGATTAGCCTGCCTTCGCTGTGGCAGGGCCGCCATCAGGCGCATCGTTCAGTCGGCGCGGGCGACCTACTTCTGTCCGCACTGTCAGCGCCGCTGATCGGCTCCGACAGGCCTTTTGCGAAGGGTGCGTGCTAGATTGGCCGCGCCTGTTCGCCGCGGCCGGGCTCGTACCGGCTCCCTCGCCCCGTCGTCCTTAATCGCCACCGACAAATGGCCGAACTCGCCGGCTCGCTCGAGAAGTACGGCGCATGGCGCAGCGCGCTGGCGCAGGCCATCGTCGAGTTCCGCGGCTGGCTGCAGGAGAACAAGCTGCTCGACGCGGAAGCGTCGCGGCGGATCGGCGTGGCCGTCGACCGGCTGGCCGAGGACAGGCTGGTGGTCGCCGTGGTCGCCGAGTTCTCGCGCGGCAAGTCGGAGCTGATCAACGCCATCTTCTTCGCCGACTGCGGCCGGCGCATCCTGCCGACCTCGGCGGGCCGCACGACGATGTGCCCCACCGAACTGATGTACGACGAGCGGCTTGCGCCGTGCATCCGCGCGCTGCCGATCGAGACGCGCGCACGTTCCGGCGGCCCTTCCGAGTTCCGCCGTTCCGATGCCGAGTGGCGCACCTTCCCGGTCGACGCGGCGTCGGCCGACGGCATGCTGGAGGCCTTCAAGCTCGTCTCCGAGACGATGCGGGTGCGCGTCGAGGAGGCGAAGTCCTACGGCCTGTTCGACCCCGACGACCCGGATCAGCAGGCCGGCGTCGACGCCGACGGCACCGTCGAGATCTCGCGCTGGCGCCACGCGGTGATCAATTTCCCCCACCCCCTGCTCCGGCAGGGGCTGGTCGTGCTCGACACGCCCGGGCTGAACGCGATCGGCGCCGAGCCGGAACTGACGCTGTCGCTGGTGCCGAGCGCTCATGCCGTGCTGTTCGTGCTGGCGGCCGACACCGGCCTGACCAAGAGCGACCTCGAGATGTGGCGTCACGTGGTGCGCGACTCGGGCGCCACCGAGCATCACATCGCGGTGCTGAACAAGATCGACGGGCTGTGGGACGGCCTGAAGACGGCGGCCGAGATCGACGCCGAGGTGCAGCGGCAGATCAGCCTGGTCAGCCGGCGGCTCGAGCTGGACCGCCGGCGCATCTTCGCGGTGTCGGCGCAGAAAGGCCTGGTGGCCAAGCTGCAGCACGACGCGCAACTGCTGGCCGCCAGCCGGCTGCCGGCGCTCGAAAACGCGCTGGTCACCATGCTCGTGCCGGCGAAGCAGGAGATCGTCCGCTCGCAGTCGCTGTCGCTGATCGAGCGTGTCGGCGAGGAAGTCCGGCAGACGCTGGCGGTGCGCGAGCGCGGGCTGGTCGAGCAGCTGTACGAGATGCGCTCGTTGCAGGGCAAGAACCAGGGCTCGATCGTGCGCATGCTGCAGCGGGCGCAGGGCGAGGCGGCGGAGTTCGAGACGGTCGCGCGCAAGGTCGTGGCGACCCGCTTCGTGCTGAACAAGATCGCCGCGCAGGCGCTGGCGCCGCTGAAACGCGACGCCCTGCGCGAGGCGGCCGGCAAGGCCCGCGAGCGCATGCACGCGGCGTGGCTGCCGACCGCCTTCGCGCCGATCATCGCCGAGTTCTTCGACGGCCTGCGGCAGGCCATCCGGCAGACCAACGCCCGCATCGCCGAAATGGAAAAGCTGATGATCGGCATGCAGGGCAATTTCGCCCAGGAACTCGGCTGGAGCCTGGCCGCGCCGATGACCTTCTCGATCGACTCCTATCTTGCCGAGGTCGACCGCCTGCAGGAGGCGACCAAGTTGCAGTTCGGCGCCGTGGTGGTGCTGACGCGGGGCAAGTGGGGGCTGATCGAACGGTTCCTGGAAACGGTGGTCGCCAAATCGCGCGACATATTCGTCGCTGCCGAGCGCGACGTCGAGGCCTGGATCGGCTCGCTGCTGCCGCCGGTGGAAGCGCAGGTGCGCGAGCAGCGCGCCGCGCTGCTGCGGCGGGCCGAGTCGGTGCAGAAGATCCGCGACGCGCAGGAGTCGCTCGAGGGGCGCATCGGCGAGCTCGAGGATGCGCTGCGCGCGGCGCAGGAGAAGATCGAGGCGCTGAAGCAGCAGCTCGGCCGGGCGAGATCGACGGCCCGCGGCAGCGGGCAGCCGCCGGCGGCGGCGGCCGACGTCGGCTCCGCCGTGGAGCATCCTGAACTGATCAGCGCCGAGGAGCTCGGTCTCGTCAGGCAGCGTGTCAGCGCGTAGCGGCAGCAGCAGGTTCGCCGCCCGCATCGTCGCTTGGCAGGCAGCGCACGGCAGGCACGACCTGCCCTGGCAGGCAAGCCGCGATCCCTACCGCGTATGGCTTGCCGAAGTGATGCTGCAGCAGACGCAGGTCGCTGCCGTGATTCCCTACTACCAGCGGTTCTGCGGGCGCTTCCCCGACGTCGCCTCGCTGGCTGCTGCGCCGCTCATCGACGTGCTGTCGCTGTGGGCGGGTCTCGGCTACTACGCGCGCGCCCGCAACCTGCATGCCTGTGCGCGGCAGGTCATGGAACGCTTCGCCGGCCGGTTCCCGGCCGACGCGGCGACACTGTCGCGGTTGCCCGGCATCGGCCGATCGACCGCCGCGGCGATCGCCGCGTTCTGCACCGGCGCCCGCGAACCGATCCTCGACGGTAACGTGAAGCGGGTGCTGGCCAGGCACTTCGCGATCGCCGGCGACGTGGCGTCGGCCGGGACCGAGCGCCTGCTGTGGGAGACGGCCGAGTCGCTGCTGCCGGCGTCGGCGGACATGCCGGCGTACACGCAGGGTCTGATGGATCTCGGCGCAACGGTATGCACGCGGAGCGCCCCGCGGTGCGCGGCCTGTCCGCTGGCGCGCACCTGCGCCGCCCGCGCGAGCGGCCGCGTCGACGCCTATCCGTCGCCGCGCGCCCGCCGCGCGGTGCCGTCGAGGCGCGCCTGGGTGCTGCTCGCCCTGCACGACGGCCATGTCCTGCTGCAACGGCGGGCGCCGGCCGGAGTCTGGGGCGGCCTGTACGCGCTGCCGCAGTTCGACTCGGCGGCGGCCCTGCGCCGCGCCGCGCACGCGGTCGACCTCCGGCCGCGCCTGCGCAGCTTGCCGCCGCGCCGCCACGCCTTCACCCACTTCTCGCTGACGCTGCTGCCGCGGCGGCTCGACGTGCGCGTGCCGCCGCCGGCGCTGCGGGAGGACGACCTGCTCTGGTTGCCGCTGGCCGAGATCGGCACCGCGCCGCTGCCGGCGCCGGTGCGCGCCCTGCTGCGGGAAATCGAACCGACCGAGCGGGCTCGCGGCGGGTCTGCGGCGGGCAAGACAAGCCGTCGGCGCCGGGCCGCCTGACGGAGGGTCAGCCCGCCGGTTCGGGTTCGATGCCCAGGGCCACGAGAAAGCGCGAAACCATGTTGTAGGTGGCGATCACGCCGACCAGCTCGACCGTCTGGCGGTCGCCGAGCGCGGCGTGAACTGCGTCGAAGGTGCTGTCGTTCACCGCGACCTGTCGCGTCATCTCGATCGTCAGTCGCAGCGCGGCCAGCGAGGCATCGTCGAACAGCGACGCCTGCTGCTCGGCCAGCACGGGCTGGCGCAGTGCCGCGACCTGCTGCGGCGTGCCGCCGGCGCGCAGGAACTCGGGTGCGTGGTGGTGGAACTCGTAGTGCGCGCCGTTGAGCGAGGCGACCACGCACATCGCCAGTTCGCGCAGCCGCGGATCGAGTGCGAGCTCGCTGCGCACCGCCTTCAGGTAGCCGTTCCAGCCGGCGGCCAGCGGCGGGCTGTGCAGCAGCATGCGGTCGAGGTGCAGCAGGCGCCCGCCGCGGCGGGCGCGGATGGCGTCGACCAGCGCCGCCGGTTCGGCAAGGTCTTCCGGCTGGTAGTCGATGCGCGGCATGTTCAGCCTCTCCGCCCTGCTGGTCAGTCGTTCGACTTCAGCACGCCGTGCTGCACGAGAAACCGGTGCACCAGCTGCAGCCGCGAAGTCGCATCCTGCAGCTCCATCAGCTTCTGCCTGGCGCGCAGCGGAATCGGCATGAACTCGCACAGCCGGTTGCCGACCCAGACGCTGGAATCGAAACGGTAGGGCGCCTCGAACGGAACCGAGTTGATCGGATCCTGGGCGTCGTCGCCGTCCTCGGTGCGCTGGCCGACGACGTCATCGATCACCCGCTGCAGTAGGTCGGCGCACGGCCGGTACTGCTCGCCGAGCGGCGAATCGTCGTCCGGCGCGATCGGCTCCACCCGCGCCAGCTGCAGCCCGTCCGGCTGCAGCTCGGCCTGCTCGATGCGGAAGCGATCACCGCCGACTGCGCGCAGGTGCAGCAGCCCGAGCTGCGGCATGTCCCAGGCGGCGATGCGGGCCAGCGTGCCGACCGACTCGGTCGCCGCCGGCGCCCCGACCTCGCCGCCGCGGGTGATCAGCACCACGCCGAAAGGCGCCGTGCGCTTCATGCACTGCCGCACCATGTCCATGTAGCGCGCCTCGAAGACGCGCAGCGGCAGCACGCCGCCGGGGAACAGCACCGTGTTCAGTGGAAACAGCGGCAGCTGCATCAGCGGCCGAGCGTCCGGTGGCGGGTCAGCACCCGCTGTCTGCTGCGGCTGGCGAAACGGCCGGCCAACTGCTCGACCACGTATGGCGAGCGGTGCTGTCCGCCGGTGCAGCCGATCGCCACCGTCAGGTAATGGCGGC
Source organism: Burkholderiales bacterium (assembly GCA_016716275.1). Taxonomy (GTDB): domain Bacteria; phylum Pseudomonadota; class Gammaproteobacteria; order Burkholderiales; family Burkholderiaceae_F; genus JADJWR01. The sequence continues at coordinate 444,196 of JADJWR010000002.1, forward strand.
TGTCGGCGTGATAGCTCGGCAGCCACTTCTCGATGAAACGATCGATGTCGTCGATCATCTGGCCGACGATCGGCGAGCGAGCCAGATAGTCGATTACCGGCGCATCGAGTCCGCTCAGTGGCCGCAGCGTCGGTTCGTAGTAGGGATTGGGCAGGTTGCGCACGTCGAACAGCAGGTCGGCCGCCGCCGGCACGCCGTTCTTGAAGGCAAACGACTCGAAGGTCAGCACCAGGGTCGCCGGCGCGCTGCCGGCAAACTGGCGGACCCAGTCACGCAGGGTGGCGGGCGCAAGGCCGCTGGTGTCGACGACGTAGCCGGCCTTGTCGAGCGGGGCCAGCAGTTCGCGCTCGGCCTCGATCGACTCGACCAGCGTCGGCTCCAGCCCGCGCTCGGCCAGCGCGAGCCGGCCGGAAAGCGGATGCCTTCGCCGCGTTTCCGAATAGCGATGCACGAGCGCCTCGGTGGAGGCGGTCAGGAACAGCACGCGCAGGTCGTGGCCGGCGTTGCGCAGATGGCCGATGATCTTCGGCAGCTCGCCCAGCGAGACCTCGGAGCGCGCGTCGACCGACACCGCGACCTCGTCCTGACCGGCGTCGGCGAGGTAGCCGGCGACCTGCGCAAGAAAGCGCGGCGGCAGGTTGTCGACGCAGTAGTAGCCGATGTCCTCCAGCAGGCGCAGGGCGACCGACTTGCCGGAGCCGGACATTCCGGTGATCAGCACCAGCCGCATCGGGCGAGGACCTTCCGCAATCGGACGAGGAAACCTCGTCGATTCTGTCACGCGCGGCGACCAAAGAACAAAGGGCGCGGCGTGGCCGCGCCCCTCGACCGAGCGCTGCAACCGGTCGTTCGGTCGTCGCCGCCGGCCGGCGACCGGGCGATCGCCTGCCGGAATGCGGCCGAGCAGGTGGCGTCGACCCTGCGCGCCGTTCGGCGGCGATCGCTACTTGGCCGGCTGCTCCGCCGTGGCGACCGTCTTGGTCGACAGGCAGGTGGACATGAACCTGTTGCGCTCGTCGCGCTTGAGCTTCTTGGCGGATGCCTCCTTGCTGCAGACGGCCATCCGTTCCTGCTGCGGCGTCGGTTTCTTTCCCTCAGCGGCATGGGCGGCAAACGGCAGTGCGAGGCAGGCGGTGAGCAGCAGTGTCTTGTACATGTGCGGTCTCCTCAGTGGGTTGCGGGTGGGCCGCCGGCCCTGCTGCGCCGTTGCGGCCTGTCCCGTGAGGCATTGGAGCACCGCGGTGGGGCGGCGACGATCGACTTATCCGTTGTCGATCGCCTGCCTTTGCCGTTGCACGAATTCCGCCATTGTGTCTATGCCGCGCAGCTTCAGGATCGTGTTGCGCACGGCAGCCTCCAGCAGCACCGCCAGGTTGCGGCCGGCCGCCACCGGGATGACCACCTTGTGGATCGGCATGCCGAGGACCTCTTCGTTCGTGCCGGCCAGCGGCAGCCGCTCCATCAGCGCGGCGGCGGCCTGGCGGCGCAGCTCGACGATCAGCTTCAGCCGCATCTTCCGCCGCACGGCGGTCTCGCCGAAGATGGCCTTGATGTCGAGCAGGCCGAGGCCGCGCACCTCGAGCAGATTGGACAGCAGCGGCGGACAGTGTCCTTCGATCGAATCGGGTTCGGTGCGGGCGAAGTCGACCACGTCGTCGGCCACCAGGCCGTGGCCGCGGCTGATCAGCTCCAGGCCGAGTTCGCTCTTGCCGACGCCTGACTCGCCGGCGATCAGCACCCCCATGCCGAGCACGTCCATGAAGACGCCGTGCATGGTGCAGTGGGCGGCCAGCTTCTTGTTCAGATACACGCGCAGGCGGTCGATCACCAGGCCGGCGGCCAGCGGCGACGAGAAGATGGCCAGGCCGACCTGCTCGGCTACCGTGACCATGTCGTCGGGCAGCTGCAGCCCCTCGGCGACGATCAGCCCGAGCGCGCCGCCGGCGATCAGGTCGTGCGCGTAATGGGCGCGCCGGCCGCTGTCCATGCGCACCATGAAGCGGACCTCGGGGGCGCCGAGCACATGCAGCCGGTCGGAATGGATCAGGTTGAGGTGGCCGACGATGTCGGCCGCCTGCACCTCGGCGCTGGTTGCGCCGGCAAGGGTCCGCAGGCCGCCGCTGCGGCCGGCGACCCAGGCGAATTTAAGCGTCTGCTCGTTGTCGTCGAACAGCGTCTGCAGGGTCGGCATCGGAGCGGGCCGCTTGCCGCGGGCGAGCAGCGGTTCAGGCGGCCGGACGCATCGGCTCCCACTGCGAAAGCAGGGTGTGCGCGACGTTCGGGTCGGCGGCGGCGAGCAGGTTCTCGCGGAACGCCCGGTCCGAGAGCATCTGCGCCAGCTCGGACAGGATGTCGAGGTGCTGCTGGGTCGCCTGCTCGGGCACCAGCAGCACCACCAGGATGCTGACCGGCCGGCCGTCGGGTGCGTCGAAGGCGATCGGCTCGGCCAGCCGGACGAACGCGGCGGTTGCCTCCTTCAGGCCCTTGATCCGGCCGTGCGGGATCGCCACCCCCTGGCCCAGGCCTGTCGAGCCGAGCCGCTCGCGCGCGAACAGGCTGTCGAACACGGTGGCGCGGGCGATGCCCTGGTGGTTCTCGAACAGCAGTCCAACCTGCTCGAAGACTCGCTTCTTGCTCGATGCCTGCATGTCGAGCACGACGTTCGACGCCGGCATCAGGCGGGAGATCTGGTTCATGGCGGCGGGGCCAACTGCGCGAAGGGCCGGAGTATAGGCAGCGTCGGTCAGCCGGACGAAAGCCGATCTCCGGTCGTTGTCCGTCGGCAACGACCGTGGGCTACCGGGTTCCGGCTGGCGAAACGGGGAGGGTGGGCGGTGTGACCGGACTCGCGATTGATTGCGGTTTCCCCTTAGTGAAACGGCCCGCGCGACGCGGGCCGTGGCCTTGAACGCCTACTGCTGCGCCTGCGTCTGCTGGTGCTTCAGCGGGTCGCGGGTGTGGGTCTTGACGCGGTCCTTGTGGCGCAGCACCTGCCGGTCGAGCTTGTCCATCAGCAGGTCGATCGCCGCATACATGTCGCCGTCGACCGACTCGGCGTGCAGGCTGCCGCCGCTCACGCGCAGTGTGATCTCCGCCTTCTGCCTGAGCTTGTCCTCAACTGCCAGCACCACGTCCGCGTCGATCACGTGGTCGAAGTGCCGGCGGATCCGTTCCAGCTTGCCTTGCACGTAGTCGCGCATGGCCGGAGTCACTTCGACGTGGTGGCCCTGGATGATGAGGTTCATGCTGCACTCCTGTCCGTTGATGCCGGTGCTGCCGGCGACTGGGGTCTCACGGGCTCTTGCGAAGCGCCACCGCCGGGATCTTCAGTGCCTCGCGGTACTTGGCGACCGTGCGTCGCGCCACCACCAGGCCCTGCTGGGCGAGAAGCTCCGCGATTCGACTGTCCGAAAGCGGTTCCTTGGGTTCCTCTTCTCCTATCAGTTGCTTGATCAAGGCGCGGATCGCCGTGCTGGAGGCCGCACCGCCGGTGTCGGTGGCCACATGGCTGCCGAAGAAGTACTTCAGCTCGAACACGCCGAACGGCGTCGACATGTACTTGTTGGTCGTCACCCGGGAGATCGTCGACTCGTGCAGCTCGAGGACTTCGGCGATCTCGCGCAGCACCAGCGGCCGCATCGCGATGGCGCCATGGGTGAAGAAGCCGTGCTGGCGGTCGACGATCGCCTGCGCGACGCGCTGGACCGTCTCGAAGCGCTGCTGGATGTTGCGGATCAGCCAACGGGCTTCCTGCAGGCGTGATGACCACTGGGAGACGCCTTCCTTGCTCCGTTCCTGTTTGACTGCAGCGACGTACGCCTGGTTCAGCCGCAGGCGCGGCATCACGTCGGGGTTTACCTGCGCCACCCAGTGGTTCCGTACCTTCCTGACCAGGATGTCCGGAACGACGTAATCCACCACTGTCGCGGAGAAGCCTACGCCCGGATGCGGGTTCAGTCTACGAATCAGCGCCTGCGCTTCCTGCACCTGCGCCTCGCTGATTTCGAGCACACGCGCAAGCTTCGGGAAATCCCTTGCCGCCAAAAGGTGCAAGTGTTCACTGACGATCCGCCTGGCGTTCTGAAAGGTTTCGGCATCCGTGGCAGCAGGCGCCTGTGCCGCCAGCAGCGCCAGCTGAATGCTCAGGCACTCGGCTGCCGTGCGGGCGCCAACGCCCGGCGGATCAAAGCTTTGCAGAAGCGTCAGGGCGGTCGCCAGGTCCTCCAATTCGACACCGGCCTCCGGCGGGCAGATCGCCAGCAGTTCCTCCAGCGAGGCGGCGAGATAACCCTGCTCGTCGAGCGACTCGATCAGCATCTGCACCAGGGCGCGGTCGCGCGGCGAGGCGGTGGTCGCCGCCAGCTGGCTCTTCAGGTGCTCGCACAGCGACGGCGCCGTCGATGCCCAGGCGCCGGGCCCCTCGTCGTCGTCGTCGCGCTCGCTGCGCGTCGATCCCCAGTCGAGGCCTGTCACGGCCGACGCGGCGTCGCTGTCGCCGGCCTCGCTGTCCGGTCCGTCGGCGGCCGGTGCGCCGCCCGGCGACCCCTCGCTCAAAATGGCGCCGTCGGCGGCGATCCGCATCGCCGCGCCCACCGGCGGGTCGTCGCACTCCAGCAGCGGGTTGTCGCTCAGCGCCTGTTCGATCTCCTGCGCAAGCTCGAGCGACGACAGCTGCAGCAGCCTGATCGACTGCTGCAGCTGCGGCGTCAGCGTGATGTGCTGGCCGAGCCTGAGCTGAAGACCTGGCTTGATCGCCATCGCTACATCCGGAAGTGCTCGCCGAGGTAGACGCGACGCACCGACTCGTCCTCGACGATCTCCTGCGGGCTGCCGGCGGCGAGCACCTGCCCCTCGTTGATGATGTAGGCGTGGTCGCAGATGCCGAGCGTCTCGCGCACGTTGTGGTCGGTGATCAGCACGCCGATGCCGCGTTCCTTGAGGAAGCGGACGATGCGCTGGATCTCGATCACCGCGATCGGGTCGACGCCGGCGAACGGCTCGTCGAGCAGGATGAAGCGCGGCGCCGCGGCGAGCGCGCGGGCGATCTCCACCCGCCGCCGTTCGCCGCCGGACAGCGACAGCGCGCCGCTGGTGCGCAGGTGGCTGATCTGCAGGTCCTCGAGCAGCCCGTCCAGCCGGTCTGCCACCGCCGCCGGCGACGGCGACCTGCCGTCGGCCCCCTGCTGCAACTCGAGCACGGCGCGCACGTTCTCCTCGACCGTCAGGCGACGGAACACCGAGGCTTCCTGCGGCAGATACGACAGGCCGAGGCGCGCGCGCCGGTGGATCGGCAGATGCGCGATCGAAACGTCGTCGAGATAGATCGCGCCGCCGTCCATCGGCACCAGGCCGACGACCATGTAGAAGCAGGTCGTCTTGCCGGCGCCGTTCGGACCGAGCAGACCGACCACCGCACCGGCCTCCACCGTCAGCGAGACGTCCTTGACCACCACCCGGGCGCCGTATCGCTTGTGCAGGTGCTCGACCCGCAGGCGGCTGCCCTCGGCGGCTGCCACGCCGTCCGGGTCGGCGTCGTGAGCGGCTGCGGCGATGTTCATCGGCGTGGCGAAGCGGCGCGGCAGGCGTCGGCAGGCAGGCAACGGTCCTCGGCGGCCATCACTTGCGTCCTGCCGGCAGTTGATCCTCGGCACGCAGCGGCGCCGGCGGCACCCTGGGCGCCTCCGTCGCACGCGGCGCGATCACGGCCCGCACGCGACCGCCGCCCTGCTCGCCGCCTTCGATCCGATAGGTGGCGGAGGCGGCATCATAGGAAATGACCTGGCCGGTGATCTCGTCGCGGACGACGCCGTTTTCCAGCCGCCGCCACTGCGCCCGGTTGACGAAGCGGACCGACTCGGTCTTCTCGTCCCATTCGATCCGTTCGGCGGCACCCTCGACGTACTCCTCGACGCCCGGGCGGGTCGGGTCGCGCCGCTGGCGGAAAGTCGCCAGGCCGTCGGAACCCGCGGTCACCAGCGCGCTGCGGTAGCCGTCGGCGGCGGTGCGCAGTTCCATCCGCTCGCCGGCGATGCGCATCGTGCCGCGGGTCAGCGTCGCGCGGCCGCTGACCACGTTGACCTGCTTCAGTTCGTCGAACACGCCGCGATCGGCCTCGATGATCGTCGGCTGGTCCTTGTCGGCGCGTTCGGCCGCTGCCGGCAGGCAGCAGGCGGCTAGTCCAAGCAGCAGCAGCAGTCGCATTCCGGTTCCCCTGTCAGCGGCGGGCCGGGGCCATTTCGCCGCGCAGCCCGCCACTGACCGTCAGCACGCGCCGCAGGTTGTCGTAGTCCATCGCCGCGCCGGCCAGGCGGGTGCCGCCCTGCTCGATCTGCACCGGCACGTCGGAAGTGAAGCGCTCTTCGTCGGGGATCGCCGTCATCCGCTCGGTGCGGATCGTCAGCGCCGGGCGGTCGCCGGCGGCGGCCCGCTGCAGCAGCACGTCGCCCTGCATCAGCACCTGCTCGCCGGCGTTGGTGACGCGTGCCTGCGCCGACGATGCCTGCAGCTGAGGCTGGTCGGGCAGCAGGCTGACCAGCCGCGGACGCGTCAAATCGATGTCGTCGTTCTCGTTGAAGTACGACAGTTCCTCGGCAAACAGCTTGTAGCGGGCCTGGCCGCTCTCGTCGAACTGCGTCAGCACGACACGCTCGACGACGAAGTCCGGCGCGCCGGGCGTCGGCGGGGTGCGAACGGTCGGCCGGCGCATCTCGCGCGAGTACCAGTAGCTGGTCACGGTGACCACCGCCAGCAGCACCGCGGCGATCAGCATCGACAGCCGGTCACGCATCGGCGTCCTGCGCCGGCCCGCCATGACGCCGGCGCAGCTCGTCGAGGCGCCCCTGCGCGCGCAGGATGAACTCGGCCAGTTCGCGCACTGCGCCGCGGCCGCCGGGCGCCGAGCTCGCCCAGTGCGCGACCTGGCGAACCTCCGGCGCGGCGTCGGCGACGGTTGCCGCGAATCCGGCCTGGGCGAGCGCCGGCAGATCCGGCCAGTCGTCGCCGACGTAGGCGCACTGGCGGGGGTTCACCTGCAGCGCCCGCATCAGTTCGGCCAGCGCGACGCCCTTGTCGGCCGCCCCCTGGATCACCGGGCCGATGCCGAGCTCGCGCGCGCGCCGCTCGACGATCGGCGAACGGCGGGCGGAGAGGATGGCAACCTCGATGCCGGCCTCGCGCAGCAGCCTGACCCCGTGTCCGTCGCGCACGTCGAAGACCTTCATCGCCTCGCCGTCGGCGCCGAAGTACAGGCGGCCATCGGTCAGCACGCCGTCGACGTCGAGCACCAGCAGCCGGACCGACGCGGCGCGCTGCTCGGCGTTCATCAGAGCACCCTCGCCGCAGTGAGGTCGTGCGCGTGCAGCGCACCGACCAGCCGGCCGTCCCTCACCACCAGCAACTGGTTGCGCCGCGTCGACTCGATCAGCTGCGCCGCCTCGGCGGCAAGTGCGTCCGGGCCGATCGTCAGCGGGTTGCGTGTCATCACCTCCGCCACCGCCAGCTCGCGCACTCCGGCGCCCCGCTCGAGCAGACGGCGCAGGTCGCCGTCGGTGAAGATGCCGGCCACCCGGCCGTCGTGCTCGAGCACCGCGGTCATGCCGAGCCGCTTGCGCGAGATCTCGCGGATCGCCTCCATCACGCTGGCGCTGACCGGCACCGCCGGGATTGCATCGCCGGTCGCCATCACGTCCTCGACCCTGGTGAGCAGGCGGCGGCCGAGCGCGCCGCCGGGGTGCGAGCGGGCGAAGTCGGCCGGGCCGAAGCCGCGCGCATCGAGGCAGGCCACGGCGAGCGCGTCGCCGAGCGCCAGCATTGCGGTGGTCGAGGAGGTCGGCGCCAGATTCAGCGGGCAGGCCTCTTTCTCGACGTGCACATCGAGGTGCACGTCGGCGTGGCGGGCCAGCGACGAGCCGGCGTTGCCGGTGATCGCCACCAGCGGCGTGCCTTCGCGCTTGAGCGTCGGCACGATGGTCAGCAGCTCGGCCGTCTCGCCGGAGTACGACAGCGCCACCAGCACGTCGCTGCGGGTGATCATGCCCAGATCGCCGTGCACCGCCTCGGCGGCGTGCACGAAGATCGCCGGCGTGCCGGTCGAGGCCATGGTGGCGGCGACCTTGCGGCCGATGTGGCCGCTCTTGCCGACGCCGCTGACCACCACCCGGCCGCGGCAGTCCAGAAGCAGCTGCACCGCGCGCAGGAAGGCGTCGTCCAGCCGGTCGACCAGCGCGGCGACGGCCTGCGCCTCTATCCCAAGCACGGTGCGTGCCAGGTCGAGCGCATTGGCTCGGCGGGCAGGGGCAGGTGCCTCATCAGCGGGCATCGGGCGGGTGCGACAGTTGGGGGAGCAGCCGGCAATGGCGAGCGCCGGTTGCGACCGATGATACGCTGCCGACTACTGCCTGGCACGGCTCTTGCTCGCATTAGCCGGTTCGGCCGATCCGATGCCCACCGCCCTCGAACTGACCCTGCTGCTGCTGGCTGCCGCCGTGCTCGGCGTGGTGGCGTTCCGCCTGCTCAATCTGCCGCCGATGCTCGGCTACCTGGCGGTCGGCATCCTGATCGGCCCGCACGCCTTCGGTCTGGTGCCGGACACCAAGGAAACCCGCTACCTGGCCGAGTTCGGCGTGGTGTTCCTGATGTTCTCGATCGGGCTGGAGTTCTCCCTGCCGAAGCTGAAGACCATGCGCAGCCTGGTGTTCGGTCTCGGCATGGGGCAGGTCGTGCTGACCATCCTGGCGGTGCTGGCCGGCGGCTGGCTGGCCGGGCGATTGTGGCCGTTCTCGCTCGACGGCGCCTTCCTGCTGGGGGCGACCCTGGCCATGTCGTCGACGGCGATCCTGATGAAGCTGCTGGCCGACCGGCTCGAACTGGAAACCGAGCACGGCCGGCGCATGGTCGGCGTGCTGCTGTTCCAGGACCTAGCCGTCGTGCCGCTGCTGGTCGTCATCCCGGCGCTGGCGGCCCATTCCGAGGAACTGGTCGAGTCGCTCGGCTGGGCGATGGTCAAGGCGGCGGTGCTGCTGGCGATCCTTCTCGTCGGCGGCCGTTGGGTGGTCCGCCGCTGGCTGCACCTGGTTGCCCGGCGGCGGGCGCACGAGCTCTTCGTCCTGAACGTCCTGTTGATCGCCCTCGGCCTGGCCTGGCTCACCGAGCACGCCGGACTGTCGCTGGCGCTGGGCAGCTTCGTCGCCGGCATGCTGATCGCCGAGACCGAGTACCGCCATCAGGTCGAGGAGGACATCAAGCCGTTCCGCGACGTGCTGCTCGGGCTGTTCTTCATCACCATCGGCATGCTGCTCGACGTCGGGGTGGTGGTCGAGCATCTGGGCTGGGTGATGCTGGCGCTGCTCGGACCGACCGCCTTCAAGTGCCTGCTGATCGTCGGCCTGGCCCGCGGACTCGGCGCTTCGGCGGGAACGGCGATCCGCGCCGGCCTCGGCCTGGCGACCGCCGGCGAGTTCGGCTTCGTGCTGCTGGCGCAGGGTGCGCCGCTGCTCGACCCGACGCTGCGGCAGGTGGTGCTGGCGGCGATGCTGCTGTCGATGCTGGCGGCTCCCTTCCTGGTGCAGTACAGCGATCGCATCGCGATGCGCTTCGTCGCCTCCGAGTGGATGCAGCGGGCGCTCGAACTGCACAGCATCGCCGCGCGTTCGATGGCGGTCGAGAAGCACGTGATCATCGCCGGCTTTGGCCGCAGCGGCCAGCACCTGGCGCGCATGCTCACCGACGAGGGCATCGGCTACGTCGCCCTCGACCTCGATCCCGACCGCGTGCGCGAGGCGGCCGCCGCCGGCGACTCGGTCGTCTATGGTGACGCGGCGCGGCGCGAGACGCTGATCGCCGCCGGCCTGGCCCGCGCCGCGGCGCTGGTGGTCAGCTACAACGACGCGCACTCGGCACTGAAGGTGCTGCACTTCGCGCACCAGCTGAGCCCGACCCTGCCGGTGATCGTGCGCACGCAGGACGACGCCGACCTCGACCGTCTGCTCAAGGCGGGAGCGACCGAGGTGGTGCCGGAGGTGTTCGAGGGCAGTCTGATGCTCGGCTCGCACGCGCTGGTGCTGCTCGGCGTGCCGCTGTCGCGCGTCGTGCGGCGAGTGCAGAAGGCGCGCGACTCGCGCTACCGCTTCCTGCGCGGCTATTTCCACGGTGCCGACGACCGCGTCGATTTCGACGACGACGACGCCCACGCCCGCCTGCACTCGGTGGCGATCGAGGAGGGCACGGCAGCGGTCGGCCGTTCACTGGGCGCGCTCGGGCTGGCCGAGCTCGGCACCGAGGTGACGGCGGTGCGCCGGCGCGGCATCCGCGGCGCCGACCCCACGCCGGAGCTGCTGCTGCAGGCAGGCGACGTGCTGGTTCTGCGCGGGCCGCAGGAAGCGCTGGAACTGGCGGAACTGAGGCTGAGCGAGAAATGAACCGCCGCCGCGAACTGCTCGGCGCATTGCCGCTGCTGGCGATCGTCGGCCCGGCCGTGGCCTACGCCGACGAAGCCGGGTGGAGCCTGCTGGCAGCCGGCGGCTGCGCCGTGCTGCTGCGTCACGCGCAGACCGTGCCCGGCATCGGCGATCCGCCGGGATTCCGCCTCGCCGACTGCGCGACGCAGCGCAACCTCTCCGAGGCCGGTCGCGCCGAGGCGCGGCGCATCGGCGCCGAGTTCGAGCGCCGCGGCATCCGCCCCGACGAGGTGCTGTCGAGCCGCTGGTGCCGCTGCCTGGACACCGCGCGGCTCGCCTTCCCGCGGCAGGACGTGCGCGAGCTCGAGGCGCTGAATTCGTTTTTCGCCGACGGCAGCGCGCGGCAGGCGCAGACCGATGCGCTGCGCGACTTTCTCGCCCGGCAGGGCGCGCGACGGCGAATCGTGCTGGTGACGCACCAGGTCAACATCACGGCGCTTACCGGACGCTCCGTCGCCATGGGCGAAGCGCTGCTGGTGCGCACCGGCCGGGCGGGCGCCGGCGAGCTGCTGGCGCCGCTGCACCTGCGCTGAGCAGCCCGGCGGCTGCCGCCAGGGCGGCCAGGCGGGCCGACCCGGCAAGCGCGCTCCGGCTCAGGCGGCGCGCCGTTGCGCGGCGCGGGCGAGCGCCGCGCCGAGATGGCGGCCGGTGTGACTGTCCCGGTTGGCGGCGATCGCCTCCGGCGTGCCGGCCGCGACGATGCGGCCGCCGTCGTCACCGCCCTCCGGGCCGAGGTCGATCACCCAGTCGGCGGTCTTGATCACGTCCAGGTTGTGCTCGATCACCACCACCGTGTTGCCGGCATGGCGCAGCTGATGCAGCACGGAAAGCAGCAGCGCCACGTCGTGAAAGTGCAGGCCGGTGGTCGGCTCGTCGAGGACGTACAGCGTGCGGCCGGTGTCGCGCTTCGACAGTTCGAGCGACAGCTTCACCCGCTGCGCCTCGCCGCCCGACAGGGTGATCGCGCTCTGGCCGAGACGCAGGTAGCCGAGGCCGACGTCGGCCAGCGTGGCCAGCTTGCGCGCCAGCAGCGGCACGGCGGAAAAGAACTTCGCTGCGTCGTCGACCGTCAGGTCGAGCACCTCGGCGATGTTCATGCCCTTGTACCGCACCTCGAGCGTCTCGCGGTTGTAGCGGCGGCCGTGGCAGGTGTCGCAAGGCACGTACACGTCGGGCAGGAAGTGCATCTCGACCTTGATCACGCCGTCGCCCTGGCAGGCCTCGCAGCGGCCCCCCTTGACGTTGAAGGAGAACCGCCCCGCCCCGTAGCCGCGCTCGCGGGCGATCGGCGTCTCGGCGAACAGTTCGCGGATCGGCGTGAACAACCCGGTGTAGGTGGCGGGATTGCTGCGCGGCGTCCGGCCGATCGGGCTCTGGTCGACGCAGATGATCTTGTCGAAGTGCTCGAGCCCGTCGATGGCCGCATGGGGCGCCGGCTCCGCGGCGGCGCCGTGCACGTGGCGTGCCACGGCGGCGGCCAGCGTGTCGTTGATCAGCGTCGACTTGCCAGAGCCCGAAACGCCGGTGACGCAGACGAACAGGCCGACCGGCAGTTCCAGGTCGACGTCCTTCAGGTTGTTGCCGCGCGCGCCGAGCAGGCGCAGCCGGTCGAGGCCCGGCGGCACGCGCGCCGACGGTACCTCGATGCGCCGGCGGCCCGCCAGGTAGGCGCCGGTCAGCGACGCGGTGGACCGCTCGATCTCGGCCGGCGAGCCGGCGGCCACCACCTGGCCGCCGTGCGCACCGGCGCCCGGCCCCATGTCGACGACGTGGTCGGCGGCGCGGATCGCGTCCTCATCGTGCTCGACCACCAATACCGTGTTGCCGAGGTCGCGCAGCCGCTTGAGCGTGTCGATCAGGCGCGCGTTGTCGCGCTGGTGCAGGCCGATCGACGGCTCGTCGAGCACGTACATCACGCCGGTCAGCCCGGAGCCGATCTGCGAGGCCAGCCGGATGCGCTGCGCCTCGCCGCCGGACAGCGTGTCGGCGGCGCGGTCCAGCGTCAGGTAAGCGAGCCCGACGTCGCTCAGGAAGCGCAGCCGGGCGGCGATCTCGCGGACGATCCGCTTCGCCACCTCGCCGCGCGCACCGGCAAGCTCGAGCGACTCGAAGAAGGCGAGCGCGGCGGCCAGCGGCGCGCGTTCGATCTCGAAGATCGCCCGCCGCTGGCTGCCTGCGCCGACGAACACGAAGCGCGCCTCTCGCCGCAGCCGCGTCCCTTCGCAGGCCGGGCAGGGACGGGCGCTGCGCAGGCGGCCGAGCGCCTCGCGCACCGCCGGCGAATCGGTCTCGCGCCAGCGCCGCTCGAGGTTCGGCAGCACGCCCTCGAAGGGATGGCGGCGCGTGACCTTGCGGCCGCGCTCGCTGGTGTAGGTGAAGGCGACCGTCTCCTCGCCGGTGCCTTGCAGCACCTGGCGGCGGAAGGCCTCCGGCAGCTCGCCGAACGGCCGTTCGATGTCGACGCCGGCATGGCGCGCCAGCGACGCCAGCAGCTGGAAGTAGTAACTGTTGCGGCGGTCCCAGCCGGGGATCGCGCCGGTGGCCAGCGACAGCTCGGGGTGCTCGACAACGCGCGCCTCGTCGAAGAAGTCGACCCGCCCCAGGCCGTCGCAGACCGGGCAGGCGCCGCTCGGGCTGTTGAACGAGAACAGGCGCGGCTCGAGGTCGGGCGCCGAGTACGAGCACACCGGGCAGGCGAAGCGGCTGGAGAACAGCTGCTCGCTGCCGTTGTCGGTGTCGAGCAGCAGCGCGCGGCCGTCGGCGACGCGCAGCGCCGTCTCGAAGGACTCGGCGAAGCGGCCCCGCGCCTCGGGCCGCACCTTCAGCCGGTCGACCACCACGTCGATCGAGTGCTTCTCGGCGCGCGCCAGCCTCGGCAGGTCGTGCAGCTCGACGATCGCGCCGTCGACACGCAGGCGCACGAAGCCCTGCGCCTGCAGGTCGGCGAGCAGCTCGGCGAACTCGCCCTTGCGGTCGTGCACCACCGGCGCCAGCACGATCACCCGCGAGTCGGCCGGCAGCGCCAGCGCCGCGTCGACCATCTGCGCCACGCTCTGCGCGGCGAGCGGCTGCTGCGGGTGATCCGGGCAGTGCGGCTCGCCGGCGCGGGCGAACAGCAGGCGCAGGTAGTCATGGATCTCGGTGACCGTGCCGACCGTCGAGCGCGGGTTGTGCAGGCCGGCCTTCTGCTCGATGGCGATGGCGGGTGACAGACCCTCGATCAGGTCGACGTCGGGTTTCTCCATCAGCTGCAGGAACTGCCGCGCGTAGGCCGACAGCGACTCGACGTAGCGGCGCTGGCCTTCCGCGTACAGCGTGTCGAAGGCAAGCGAGCTCTTGCCGGAGCCGGAAAGCCCGGTGACGACGACCAGCCTGCCGCGCGGCAGGTCCAGATCGATGTTCTTCAGGTTGTGCGTGCGGGCGCCGCGAATGCGCAGGCAGTCCATCGTGCGGGGCGAACAAGGGCAACTTGTTACTATAGCCACGCGGTCATGGCGCACGCCAAAGCGCGGCTGCGCGCCGGCCGCGGGCGGCGCGGCCGCCCGCCGACTCCCGACCCGCCCGATGAGCGCTCCCTCCCGGATGTCAGCGGCCGAGATCCGCGCCAGCACCGCGCTGGCGGCGATCTTCGCCCTGCGCATGCTCGGCCTGTTCCTGATCCTGCCGGTGTTCGCCGTGCACGCGCGCGGCATGCCGGGCGGCGACGACGCCATGCTGGTGGGGATCGCGCTGGGGATCTACGGCCTGACCCAGGGGGTGCTGCAGATCCCGATGGGGGCGGCGAGCGACCGCTACGGTCGCAAGCAGGTGATCGTCGCCGGGCTGTCGGTGTTCGCGCTGGGCAGCATCATCGCCGCGCTCGCCGGCGACATCCTGTGGGTGATCGTCGGCCGCGCCCTGCAGGGCGCCGGCGCCATCTCGGCCGCGGTGACGGCGTTCATCGCCGACAGCACGCGCGACGAGCATCGCACCAAGGCGATGGCGCTGGTCGGCGCCTCGATCGGGCTGACCTTCGCCGTGTCGCTGGTCGCCGCGCCGGTGCTCTACGCGGCGATCGGCCTGGGCGGGCTGTTCTGGATGACCGCCCTGCTGGCGCTCGCCGGCATCGCCGTCGTGCTCTGGCTGGTGCCGCCGGCGCCGGCCAGGACCGAGAACGGGGAGGCGGCGCACTGGAAATCGGTGGCGCTCGATTCGCAGCTGCTGCGGCTGAATGCCGGCATCTTCACCCTGCACGCGGTGCAGATGGCGATGTTCGTCGTCGTGCCGGTGCTGCTGGTGGAACTCGGACTGCCGTTGCCGCAGCACTGGAAGATCTACCTGCCGGCGGTGCTGGCGTCGTTCGTGCTGATGATGCCGCCGATCTTGATGGCCGAGCGGCGCGGCCGCCTGCGCCTGCTGTTGCTGGCCGCCGGCGCGCTGATGGTCGCGGTGCAGCTCGGCCTGCGCTGGCTGGCGCCGTCGGTCGCGATGCTTGCCTTCTGGTTGCTGCTGTTTTTCGTCGCCTTCAACATCCTCGAGGCCAGCTTCCCGTCGCTGACCTCGCGGCTGGCGCCGGCGTCCTCGCGCGGGCTGGCGCTGGGCATCTACAACACCACGCAATCGGTGGGCCTGGCGGTCGGTGCGGCGGTCGGCGGCTGGCTGGCGCAGCACTTCGGCAGCGGCAGCGTGTTCCTCTTTGCCGCCCTGGCGATGGCGGCCTGGGTGCCGATGGCGCTGGGCATGCGCGAAGTGCCGGCGCGCACCCGCCGCAGCGGCGTGGCGATGGCCGACGGCGCCGGCTGAGCCGCCGCCTGCCTGTCAAGGGCGCAATCGGCATCCGCAGGCCGGCATCGTCGGTGCAATGGCGGGCGCGCCCGCTGGGTATCATCGCTGCGCACAACAACGACGGAACAGTGAGCGGCCACCGCCCGGCGGCCGGGAGGACAGCGATGGCTTCGGTTAACAAGGTGATCCTGATCGGCAATCTGGGCCGCGACCCCGAGACCCGTTACAGCCCGGATGGCGCGGCCATCACCAACGTGACGATCGCCACCAGCGACCGCTGGAAGGACAAGTCGAGCGGCGAGATGAAGGAGGCGACCGAGTGGCACCGGGTGGTGTTCTTCGGCCGCCTGGCCGAGATCGCCGGCGAGTACCTGAAGAAGGGCCGCCCCGTCTACGTCGAAGGCAGGCTGCGCACGCGCAAGTGGACCGACAAGGACGGCAACGAGCGCTACACGACCGAGATCGTCGCCGACAACATGCAGATGCTCGGCTCACGCGAAAGCGCCGGTGGCGGCGACTTCGACGAGGCTGGTGCCGGAGCGCCCTCGCTGGCGCCGGCCGGCCGCGACGCAGGCGCTCGCGCGCCGTCGAAGCCGGCAGCGAACATCGCCGACATGGACGACGACATTCCCTTCTAGGCCGGGCGCGTCGCAGGCGGTCGCGCTTGCTGCAATGTGTCGCGTCGCCGGCGGAGAGACCGGTGCCGCTGCGGTGAACGGCCGGCACGGGGCCCGGGCGGGCCTACCTGCCTGAAGGGGCCATACCTTTCGTCCGTGACCCCGCATTCTGGGGATGGCTGGGTTATTCTGGCGGATCCGCCGATTGCCGGCGAACTGCCTGCCCATCCGTTTCGTGGACGCTTCCGACTTGCCGCCGCCCGGCGTGTTCGCGTCGTTGCCTCCGGCCAGCCTCTTCGAGGCGCTGCCCGATGCGCTCGCACGCTTCGACGCGGCGGCACGGATCGTCTATGTCAACCAGGCGTTCGAGAAGGCGCTGTCGGTCGGCCGCCGCAGCCTGTTCGGCCGTCGCTTCGGTGAGATCGAGGCGCTGGCGCCCTACGCGGCGCTCTGGCAGCAGCAGGTGCAGGAACTGCTGCAGACAGAGGAGGAGCGCTGGTTCAAGTTCAGCTTCGACCATCCTCTCGGCCGGCGCCACTTCGACGTCCGCCTGTTTCTCGAGCGCGACGGCCTGGCGCCGCATGTCACGGCGCTGCTGCGCGACGTTTCCTATACGCGCGGTGTCGTGCGCGCTTCGCGCGGCGCCGACGCGCTCGCCGAGGCGATGCTGGCCGCCGGCAACGTCGGCATCGCCCTGCTCGACCGCGGACTGCGGCTGCGGTACTTCAACGAGTTTCTCGAGCGGCTCACCGGCATCGAGGCCGGGCGGGCCTGCGGTCGGCGGCTCGACGAGGTGTTCGACCTGTCGGGGCTGACGGAGCTGACCGCCTCGCTCGGTCGCATGGGAAGCGGTGCGACGGGCGGCAGCGAGCAGCACGAGTACGCGCTGCCTGCCGGCGACCGGCCCTGGGTACGCGAGCAACACACGCCGATCTTCGACGCAAGCGGCCGCTTCGACGGGGTGTTCATTCTGATCGAGCGCCTAGATCCGCAGCGGCGAGCCGAGACGTCCCTGTCGGCGCTGCGCGGCGCCCTCGAACTGGCCGGCGAACTGGTGCTCGAGGTCGACGCCGACGGAACGGTGGTCGATGCCAACCAGACGGCGCTGCGGACGCTCGGGTTGACGCGTGAGGACTGCGGTCGGGTACTGATTTCGCAGATCGATGCCGACCTGGCGCCTAGTGAATTCGCCGGGCTGATCGAGCGGTTGCGCCTGAACGGCGCCGAGCGACGCGAGGCCCGCTATGCAAGTCGCCTGCGACCCGGCGCTGCGCTGGCGGTCGAAGTCATCGCCCAGCGCGCGGGGCACGGCAGGCGCGAATCGATCCTGCTGCTGGCGCGTGACATCGGCGAGCGGAAGCGAACGGAGCTGGCCCTGCTGGAGAGCGCCGAGCGATTCCGCTCGCTGTTCGACGAGAGCCCGGTCGCCTTGCTGCTGCTCGACGAGAACCTGCGCGTGCTGCAGGGCAACCGCGCAGCCAGCCGCCTGCTCGATCGGGCGCTGATCGATCTGGTCGGCGCCGAGGCGTCGACGCTGCTTCACGCAGCGGACGCCGCGGCGGCGGCGCGGTTGCGCCGCGATCTGCTGGCCGAGACGCTGCACGAGGAGGACGCCGACGTTCGCCTGCTGCACGCCGATGGCCGGGTCGTCTGGACCCGGATGGTGGCGCGCGGCTGGCGCGCCGAAGGCAGCCGGCGCCTGCTGCTGGTCCTCGAGGACCACACCGAGCGCAAGCTGACGGCGATGCAGCTGGAATCGGCCGTCGCCCAGCAGCGGACGCTGCTCGAGACGATGGCCGCCGCTGTCGCGCAGGTGCGCGACGGCCGCGTGGTCCACGCCAACGGCGAATTCGCCCGTCTGTTCGGCTATCCCGAGCAGGCGCTCGCCGGCATCCCGCTGGCCCGCCTTGCCGAGAAAGCGCCGGACGGCCAGACGGCCGGGCCGCTGCCGCAGATCCGCGCCGGTTCGACCGCCAGCGCCGAGACGATGCTCGTCACTGCCGATGGAAAGGCAGTCTGGTGCCTGGTGCAGGCGCGCGCGGTGCCGGCGGCGGCCGGTGCCGAGGCGATTTACACGTTCCAGGACGTGACCGCCCAGCGCGAGGCGCGCGACGCGCTCGCCCGCTCGCTGCTCGAACTGAACCTGGTGTTCGATTCGACCGAGGTGGCGCTGCTTCATCTGGCCGGCGGCCGGATCATCCGCTGCAATGCGCAGGCGGTGGCGATGTTTGGCGGCGACGACGACGGACCGGTCGGCCGCGAGTTCGCCGCGCTGCTCGAGCCGATCGCCGAGGGACCCTTGCCGGCCTGGCTCGACGGCGGCGACTTGCCGGACGCCGCTGCCGCCGAGGTGCGGATGCGTGGCGCCGACGGCACCACGTTCTGGGCGCTGGTGTCGCTGCGCGCCGCCGATGCGCAGCGGCCGGCGGCCGGCCGCATCGTCACCGTGCTGAACATCGATGCGCGCAAGCGGTCCGAGCAGGAAGTCCGGCAGATGCGCAACTATCTCGATCTGGTGGTCGAGGCGCTGCCGGTGACGATCGCCGTGCGCGACGCACGCGACGGCCGCTTCGTCAGCATCAACCGCGCCGGCGAGGCCTTGCTCGGACGGCCGCGCGAGGCGGTGATCGGCCGCACCTGGCACGAGCTGTACCCGCCGCGGCTGGCCGACGAACTGGCGGCGCTCGACGCGCAGGCGCTCGCCTCGGGGCAGACGATCGAGCAGCCGCGCGCGCTGACGCAGACGGTCGACGGCCGGCGGCTGACCGTGCACCGGCGGGTGCTGCCGGTGTTCGATGGCGGCGAGCGACCCGACGCAGCGCCGCCGCGCTACCTGATGTCGATCGTCGACGACCTGTCGGACACCGTGCGCACCGAGGCGGCGCTGCAGGACACGGAGGCGCGCTTCCGCGAGCTTGCCGAACACATCGACGCCTTTGTCTTCATTGCCGACAGCACCCTGGCCAGACTGATCTACGCCAGCCCGCGCTGCGAGGCGCTGCTCGGCATCCCGGCCGCGCGGCTGCAGGCCGATCCGCGGCTGGCGCTCGAGTGCGTGCAGGCGCAGGAAAGGCCGGCGCTGGCAAGGCGTCTGCCGCTGGTGCTGGCGCGCCTGGCGCGGCTGCGCCGCACCGAGATGACGGTGCGAATCGATCACCCGGGCAGCGGGCCGCGCAGCATCTCGGTGCGCTTCACGCCGGTGCGCACGCCGGACGGCGGCCTGCGCGTTTTCGGCCTGGCCGAGGACGCCACCGAGCGCGAGGCGGTGCAGGACCGGCGACTGGCCTCCGCGCTGAAGTCGCACGAGCTGCTGGTGCTCGACGTACGCCAGCGGCTGAGGAAGAACCTGCGCGGCGTCGCCGGCCTGCTGCAGCAGCAGGCCTACGCGCGGCCGGAGCTGGCCGAGCCATTGATCGATGCGGCCTCGCAGATCCAGGCGATCGCCCTCGTGCATGGCATCCACCCGACCGACGGCGGCCTGCCGCTGACGGCGCTGGTGCAGGGTGTCTTCTCGGAGCTGTCGGCCACCCACAACGCCATCGTCCAGGTCGAGCCGCCCGGCTCGGCGCTGGCCGGCTGGCGGGTCGCCGACAGGGAGGCGGTGCCGATGGCGCTGGTGATCAACGAACTGGGCAGCAACGCGATCAAGCACCGCAGCAAGGGAGATCTGCGGGTGGTCGCCCGGCTCGCCGCGCGCGGCGACCGCGTCGAACTTCGGATCGAGCAGCCGGGGCGGCTGACCGAGGACTTCGACCTGGCGCGCGTCGGCGCCGGCGTGAGCGGGCTGGCGCTGGCGAAGTCGCTGCTGCCGCACCGCGGCGCGCGGCTGCGTCTCGACCAGCTCGGTCCGCTCGTCATCACCCGCCTGGAGCTGTCGCCGCCGGCCATCCGCTTCACCGCCTTGCCGGAAGCAGAGGGGCAGGCGGGCGCGCGAACGTCGCACGGCGACGGCCCGTCCTGAGCGCCGCCGGATCGGCGGGATGGGCTGCAGATTCGAACGGCGGCGACGGCACAATGCGCGGCGATGAAGCATCGCGACATTGGTGAAGAAATCCGCCGCCGGGGCTTTCGCCGCTGGTACGAACGGCAGCTGGTGGAAAGCCACGCCTATCTGGTGACGGCTTTCCTGTCGCTGATCCTGCTGCTGGCCGGCTTCGAAGCAATGGGCGAGCTGCGCGGCTCGCCCGTCTATTACCTTGCCGTCGTCGGCATCGCCGGCGGTGCCGGGACTCTGATGTGGGTCACCTGGCAGCGCTTCACCGTGCTGCTCGCGCGCGCCGAGCTTTTCGCCGAATCGGCCGGCTGTCCGCGCTGCCAGACCTGGGGCGGGTTCGAGGTGCTGGCCGCCGAGCCGGTCAGCGCTGACGATCCGCCGGAGGCCGGCCGCCCGCACTGGGTGCGTGTGCGCTGCCGCCAGTGCAGCGAGCAATGGCGACTGGGTTGACGGACGCGGTCAGACCGGCGTGCCGGCGCCGGCCGGCGTGCCGAGCAACCGCAGGACCTCGTCGTGCAGCGGGCCCGCCGTGGCGATCAACGAAGGCGCGGCCAGCGGATCGCCGCCCGACCAGCTCGTCAGGCGGCCACCGGCGCCCTCGATGACCGGCACGATGGCGGCGACGTCCCAGTAGGCAAGCGACGGATCCAGCATCACGTCGGCCCCGCCGGTGGCCAGCGCGAAGTAGCCGAAGCAGTCGCCCCAGGTGCGATAGAGCCTGGCCCGCCGGATCAGCGCCGCGGCTGCCTCGCCGCCGCGCTGCTCGCCGGTTTCCCAGTGCGTGGTTGCCAGCACGGTGGCGTCCTCGATACGGGTGCAGCGGCGCACGCCGACCGCCCGCTGGCTGCCGTCGGCCGCGTACAGGCGTGTGCCGTCTCGATGGCCGACCAGCGCGACGCCGGCCGCCGGGTGGGCGATGGCACCGAGGATCGGCGCGTAGCCCGCGCCGTCGTCGCGCTCGAGGGCGATCAGCGTGCCGAACAGGAAGCAGTGGGTGATGAAGGCGCGCGTGCCGTCGACCGGATCGAGCACCCAGCGATAGCGGCGGCCGGCCTTCTCGCCGAACTCCTCGCCGACGATGCCGTGCTGCGGGTAGCGGCGCTCGATCTCCTGCCGCATCGCCGCCTCCGCGCCGCGGTCGGCGGCGGTCACCGGCGTTGCATCCGCTTTGGCGCTCACCGTCACGCCGCTGAGGAACAGCGGCCGGATGACGCCGAACGCCGCACCGATCAGCAGGTGCATGAACGGCACGAACTCGCGCCGCTCGGCCGGCGAACTCGGCGCGCAGTAGCGCCGCGGCGTCGGCGGCGAAGCGAACGTGGAAGGTCTGTCCATGAGTCGATTATCCGGCAGCGGCTGCAGGCCGCCTGGCGTACAGTCGCGGCCGATGCAGGAAACCGCCTTCACGCTGTTCGGCGCCGGTGTCTCCTGGCTCGAGGTCGTCGCCTTCACGCTGGCGCTCGGCTGCGTGATTCTCAACGTGCTGGAGATCCACTGGGCCTGGCCGCTGGCGATCGTCGCCAGCGTGCTGTACGCGTGGCTGTTCTACGCCAACCGTCTGTACGGCGACGTGGCGGTGCAGGCGTTCTTCGTCGTCACTTCGCTGTGGGGCTGGTACCAGTGGCTGTTCGGCCGGCGCGCCGATGCGAAGGGCGCCGCCGCACCGCTGCGCATCGCCCGTCTCGGCGGACGGCGCGTACTTGCCGTCGGCCTGCTGTGGCTGGCGGCCTGGCCGGCACTCGGCGTTGCGCTGGCGCGCTACACCGACAGCGACGTGCCGTACTTCAACGCCTTGCCGACCGTCGGCAGCTTCATCGGCCAGGTCCTGCTGGCGCTGAAGTTCGTCGAGACCTGGCCGGTCTGGCTGGTCGTCAACGCGGTGAGCGTGGTCCTCTACGCCAGCAAGTCGCTGTGGCTGACGGCGGCGCTGTACGTGGTCTTCGGCGGGCTGGCGGTGGCCGGCTGGCTGCGCTGGCGCAGGCTGGCACGGTGAGCAGCGTGCGCCGCGTGGCGATCATCGGCGCCGAGTGCGTCGGCAAGACCGAGCTTGCCCGGCACCTGGCGGACGCGCTGCCCGGGCTGTGGATCCCCGAATACCTGCGCGAGTTCTGCGATCGGCTGCGGCGAACGCCGCAGCCGCAGGAGCAGGCGCACATCCTTGCCGAGCAGCGCCGGCGCGAGGACGAGGCGCTGCTGCGCGCCGCGGCGCTGGGATTCGAATGGGTGCTGGCCGATTCGGCGCCCCTGGTGACAGCGGTCTACAGCGAGCTGCTGTTCGACGACCTGTCGCTGCACGGGCAGGCAATGGTCCACCACGCTCGCTACGAGGCGACGCTGCTTCTCGTGCCGGACCTGCCCTGGATCGCCGATGGCATCCAGCGCGACGGCCCGGCGGTGCGCGAGGCCTGCCATGCGCTGCTGCTGCAGCGCCTGCAGCAGGCGGGGCTGCCGTTCGCCCTGGTCGGCGGTACTGGCGACCAGCGCCGGCAGGCGGCATCGTCGGCACTGCGACCTATAATCGACACCGAACGCTAGGGGTCCCGAACAAATCCACCGCGCCCTGGCGGCGTGGTGGTTCGAAACGGCGAGGCTGCCGGGACGAACGGGTGAGAAAGACCCTTGGAACCTGACCAAGTTAATTCTTGCGCAGGGAAGCGTAAGCAACGGTCTTTCGTCATTACCTGCAGGACCGTCGCCTTCGCCCCCTGCCATCGTCGAGGAGCACGACGCGATGGCACACCGGCTTCCCCACTTCATTCGCCCCGCGCTCGCGCTCGCCGGCTGCGGCGCGGCGCTTGCGCAGTCCGACCCGACGGCGCTGCCGCAGGTCGTCGTCGAACGGGCCGCGCCACCGGCGGAACTGCGCCGGCTCGGCATCGCTTCGCTGAGCGATGCGCCGCTGGTGGAGACGCCGCTGGCGGCCGGCGTGATCGACGCGGAGCAGTTGCGCAGCCGAGGCGTGCAGTCCCTGACGCAGGCGATCCGCGAGGAACCGTCGGCGGCCGACGCCTACAACACCTTCGGCTACGTCGAGTCGCTGGTGGTGCGCGGCTTCCGGCTCGACAACATGCTCAACTACCGCCGCGACGGAATGCCGGTGTCCAACCACACGCCGCTGGCGCTCGAGAACCTCGAGTCGATCGAGATCGTCAAGGGCGTGGCCGGCGTGCTCGGTGGCAGCGGCAGCCCGGGCGGCCTGGTCAACTACCGGCTCGAGCGGCCGACCGAGGTGCCGCTGCGCATGCTGCTGGCCGAGGTCTCCGAGCGCGGCAGCGTGCTGGCGCAGGGAGACTTCGGCGGCCGCCTCGGCGGCGGCGCGTTCGGCTACCGGATCAACGTCGCCGCCGCCGAGCGTCGTCCTTACCCGCAGGATGCCGACGGGCGGCGAGGTTTCGTCAGCGGCTACTTCGACTGGCGGGTGAACGAAGGCACCACGCTGGTCGCCGAGTTCGACTACCAGGCGCTGCGGCAGATCAGTGTGCCGGGCTACGGCCTGCTCGACGGCGACGGCGACGGCGTTGCCGAGACGCTGCCGCCGCCGATCTCGCCGCGGATCAACCTGAACACGCAGCCGTGGTCGGCTCCTTTCGAAAGCCGGGCGGCGGCCGGGTCGCTGCGCTGGCTGCAGCAGCTCGGCCGCGACTGGCGCTTCGCGCTGCAGGCCGGCGGACAGCGGATCCGCACCGACGACCGCATCGCCTTCCCCGACGGCTGCAGCAGCGGTCCCGCTTATGTCTATCCCGGGCTTTGCGGCAACTACGACGTCGACATCTACGACTTCCGCAGCGACGACGAGCGGCGCCGCACCGGCACCTTCGACGCGCAGCTCGCCGGCGCCGCGGCGACCGGCGCGGTCACGCACGAGCTGCGCTTCGGTGCCCGCCGGACGCGCTACACCGAGCGTTTCCCGCCCGGGCAGGCGTTCAACTACGTCGGCACGATCAACGTCTTCGCGCCGGTCGTGCTGCCGGAGGATCCGACGCCGGCGACGCTGAACACCCAGTCCGATCTGACCAGCAGCGAGCTGTCGGCCTCCGACGTGCTGCGCGCCGGGCCGGCGTCGCTGTGGCTGGGTGCGCGCTGGGTGCGGCTGGAACGGGCGAGCGTGCGCAGCGACGGGTCGGAGGCGACCGCCTTCGACCAGGACTTCGTCCTGCCCTGGCTGGCGCTCGGCTGGCAGTCCTGGGCAGGCGGATTCGCCTACCTGTCCTTCGGCCGCGGCGTCGAGATCGAGTCGGTGCCGAACCGGTCCGACCAGTTCGTCAACTACGGCATGGCGCTGCCGGCGCTGGAGAGCGAACAGGTCGAACTCGGCTTCAAGCAGGTCTGGTCGGCCGGCCATGCGCTGTCGCTGGCGCTGTTCTCGATCGACAAGCCGTACGGCGACGATCTGCCGCAGCCTGACGGGCGGTTGCTGCGCGTTGCCGGAGCCAAGCAATCGCGCCACCGCGGCCTGGAGGCCAACGGGCGCCTGGCCACCGGCCGCTGGCTCCGGCTCGACGCACGCGCCGCCTGGATCGACGCCAAGACCACCCGCGCGGTCGATCCTGCCGAGGTCGGCAGGCGCACCACCAACGTCGCGCGGTTTGCCGCGTCGCTCGGGGCCGCGTGGACGGTGGCCGCCGTGCCCGGCCTGGAAGCGACCAGCTTCGTGAACTACAGCGGCCGCAAGCCGGTGACTGCCGACAACGCGGTCGAACTGCCGTCGTACTGGCAATGGGACATCGCGGCGAGCTACCGCTGGCTGTGGTCGGGCAGCCGCATGACGCTTGCCGCCGGCATCGACAACGTGACCGATCGCGGCTACTGGCGCGAGGCACCCACCCAGTACTGGGGTGGCACCTACCTGATTGCCGCGCAGCCGCGTACCGCCCGGCTGTCGATCGCCGCCAGTTGGTAGGCGGCGCGCCGCCGCCTGCGGTCAATGCGCCGGCGCGCCGTGCCGCGGCGCCGCGTGTTCGGCGCCGTTGCCTGGCGAGGCCGGCAGCACGCGCGTCTTCGACAGCACGCCGGCCGACTCGAGGATCGGATAGGCGACCGAGCAGAACAGCGAATTGACGCGCTTGAAGTCGGACAGCAGGTCCAGGTGCAGCGAACTGGTCTCGATCGACTGCGGCGTGTTGCCCGACAGTCGCTGCAGGTGGTTGTCGGCGTAGCGCATCTCCAGTTCGCGGAAGCCGACCTTCTCGTCGATCAGCTGCTGCGCGCTCTTCAGGTCGCCGTTGAGGAACACCGCCACCGCCAGCTTCAGGTTGCCGAGCAGCCGCGCGTGCAGCTCCTCGATCTCGGCCATGCCGGCCTCGGAGAACGACAGGCCGCGCTGGATCTTCTTCTCGGCCACGTCGATCAGCATTCGCTCGATGATGTCGCCGACGTGCTCCATGTTGATGGTGAACTGCATGATGTCGGCCCAGCGCTTCGACTCGGCGGATTCCAGTTCCTGGCGGCTGACCTGGGTCAGGTACAGCTTGATCGCCGTGTACAGGCGATCGATCTCGTCGTCGCGCGCGCGCAGCCGCTCGGCCAGCGCGAAGTCGTTGCTCTTCAGGGTGACCAGCAGCCCGGCCAGCATCTCCTGCACCGCATCGGCCAGCCGGATCGCCTCCCGGGCAGCGTTGCCGATCGCCAGCGCCGGCGTGCCGATCGCGGTGGCGTCGAGGTGCCGCGGCGTGCCCGGCAGCGCGTCGGCCTGCGGCGTCGGCAGCCAGCGCTCGACCAGGCGGGCGAAACTGCCGGTCAGCTGTACGAACACCAGCGCCAGACCGATGTTGAAGGCCAGGTGAAAGTTGACCACCGTCGACTTCGGGTCGCTGCCGAGCCAGGCCAGCCAGCCGGGCAGGTAGGCGAGCAGCGGCAGGGCAATCAGCACGCCGATCAGCTTGAACAGCAGGTTGCCCAGCGGCACCCGCCGCACCAGTGGCCCGGCCTTCAGCGTCGTCAGCACCGCCAGCAGGCCGCTGCCCAGGTTGGCGCCGAGCACGATCGCCAGCGCCACGTCGACCGTGATGACCTTCGAGGCGGCCAGCGTCGCGGTCAGCAGCACCACCGCCAGCCCGGAGTAGCTGGCGATCGCCGCCAGTACGCCGATCAGCACGTCGAGCAGCACGTCGCCGGTCAGCTGGGCGAACAGCACCTGGATGCCGACCGCCTGCGTCAGCGGCGCGGTCGCCTGCACGATCAGCTGCAGCGCGAGGATCATCACGCCCAGGCCGAGCGCGATCTTGCCGGCCTGGCCGATGGCCTCGTTGCGGCGCGACAGGTAGGTCACCACGCCAGCGACGATCAGCAGCGGTGACAGAAAGGTGAGGTTCAGCGAGAAGAACTGCACCATCAGCGCGGTGCCGACGTCGGCACCGAGCATCACGGCCAGCGCGGCCGAAGTGGTGATCAGCCCCTGGCCGACGAAGCTCGACACCAGCAGTGCGGTGGCGGTCGAGCTCTGCAGAACGCCGGTGACGCCGACGCCGGCCAGAACGGCGCGCGAGCGGCGGTCGACGCTCGCGCGCAGCACCTGGCGCAGGTTGGCGCCGAAGACGCGCAGCACCCCGGTTCGCACGATGTGCGTACCCCAGACCAGCAGCGCGATCGCAGCGAGCAGGTTCAGCAGCGCGTGCAAGGCGTCCGGCCTCCGCGAAAAAGAGCAGCCGCCGCGCGGACCGCGGCCGCACGGCGATTCGTTGCAATCGCGGACGGCCCGCCGGCCGCCGCGCGCCTACCAGGGCAGCGAGTAAGTCTTGGTGTTGGTGAAAGACTTCATCGCCTCGAGCACCCCTTCCTTGTACCCGAGCCCTGAATCCTTGATCCCGCCGAACGGCGTAAGTTCAAGCCGGTAGCCGGGCACCTCGCGCACGTTGACGGTGCCGACGTTCAATTCGGTGACGAAGCGCGTGATGTGGTCCAGACGCTGGGTGCACACCGCCGAGGACAGACCATAGGCCGTGCCATTGGCGATGCGTATCGCATCGTCGACGTCGGAGAAACGGATGACCGGCGAGACCGGGCCGAAGGTCTCCTCGCGCACCAGCCGCATGTCGGGCCGCACGCGGTCGAGCACCGTCGGCGAGTACAGCGCGCCGCGGCGCAGGTTGCCGGCGAGCAGCCGTGCGCCCTGGGCGACCGCCTCGATCACCCGCTGCTCGAACTCGATCGCCGCCGCCTCGTCGATCACCGTGCCCATGTCGGTGTCCGGGTCGAGCGGATCGCCGTATTTCATGCGGGCAGTGGCGGCGAGCAGCTTCTCGATGAACAGGTCGGCGACGCGCTCGTGCACCAGGATCCGCTTCACCGCGGTGCAGCGCTGGCCGGAGTTGTTGTAGGAACCGGCGGCCGCCAGCGCCGCCGCTTCGTCGAGGTCGGCGTCGTCCATCACGATCAGCGGATCGTTGCCGCCGAGTTCCAGCACCTGCCGCTTGTAGACCGCCTTGGCGGCGATGTACTTGCCGATCGCCACGCCGCCGGTGAAGGTCACCAGGTCGACGTCGGCGTGGGTCAGCATCTCGTCGGCGATCTCGCGCGGGTCGCCGGTGAGCACCGACAGCATCGGCGGCGGCAGCCCGGCCTCGTAGAGCACGTCGGCCAGCACCAGCGCCGCCAGTGGCGTCTTCTCGCTCGGCTTGACCAGGATGCGGTTGCCGGTCGCCACCGCCGGCGCCACCTTGTGGATCACCTGGTTCAGCGGGTGGTTGAACGGCGTGATCGCCGTGATCACCCCGGCCAGCGGCTCGCGCATCGTGTAGACCTTGCGGTTCCTGCCGTGCGCGGTCAGGTCGCAGGAGAAGACCTGGCCGTCGTCGACCAGCGCCTGGTTGGCGGCGAACAGCAGCACGTCGCTGGCGCGGCCGACCTCGTAGCGGGTGTCCTTCAGGCACAGACCGGACTCCAGCGTGATCAGCCGGGCGATCTCGTCGCGCCGTGCCGCGATCAGTTCGCCGGCGCGCATCAGGATCCGGTAGCGGTCATGGCGGGTCAGCCGGCTGCGGAAGGCGCGGGCGGCGCCGATCGCCTGCCGAACGTGCTCGACAGTGGCCATCGGCACGGTGGCGATCACCTCGCCGGTGTACGGATAGCGGACCTCGAGGCTGCGCTCGGTCGCGACCTTCTCGCCGGCGATGCGCAGGCGTTCGTGTCGGATCCCGGGCAGCGGGGCGTTCATCGGCAACTCACTGCGGGTGGGGGGGGGGGGGGGGGGGGGGGGGGGGGGGGGGGGGGGGGGGGGGGGGGGGGGGGGGGGGGGGGGGGGGGGGGCATGGTTCAGCGCCAGATCGAAGGCGTCGAAGTTCCGCCACCGCCGGTTGCCGTCCAGCCCTTCGATGCGCCGGTTGACCACCAGCGGCACCCGCTGCTCGGAGATGCCGCCGTGCGAGCGCAGCGGCAGTTCGAGCTGCGACAGGTCGTGGCGCGCGACGCTGGTGCCGAGCACCACGCTGCGCTCGGCAACCACCACCAGGTCACCGATCCGGTCGGCTGGCAGCTCGAACCGGGCGGCGGCGGCATCGCGCGGCAGCACCACCTCGATTCCCGTCATCGCCGCCAGCTTGGCGCCGACGAACTCGACCGACTCTGCCGGCAGGTAGACGGTGGCGAACGAGCCGAGCGCCCCGTGATGGACCACGTAGGGATCGGTGATCGGCAGGATCACGCGCGAGCGCCCGGCACCGAGCCAGCCGTCAAGCAGGTCCTGCAGGTAGACGACGTTCGGCGTGGCGTCGAGCTTGACCTTGCCGTTCATGCCGTGGTCGGCGGTGACCGCGACCACCGCGCCGGCGGCATCGAACTCGGCCAGATAGCGGTCGAACATCGCGTAGAAGCGGTTGGCGTCCGGATCGCCGGGGGCGTGCTTGTGCTGCACGTAGTCGGTGGTCGACAGATAGAGCAGGTCGGGGCGCCGGCTGGCCAGCAGCTTCACGCCGGCAGCGAAGACGAATTCCGACAGTTCGGCGCTGTAGACGCTCGGCACCGGCATGCCGACCAGCGACAGCACGTCGCCGATGCCGTTGTCCGCCTCGCTGGTCTGATCGGCTCTCTCGGCGGAGAAGCAGATGCCGCGCAGCTCGTGGCCGAGCAGAAGGCGCAGCTTGTCCTTGGCGGTGACCACCGCCACCTGCGCGCCGGCGGAGGCGAAGGCGGCGAGCAGGGTCGGCGCGCGCAGCCACTTCGGGTCGTTCATCATCACTTCGGTGCCGGTCGCGGCGTCGAACAGGTAGTTGCCGCAGATGCCGTGCACCGAAGGCGGCGCACCGGTGACGATCGACAGGTTGTTGGGGTTGGTGAAGCTCGGCACCACGCAGTCGGCGACGAGCGCCGTGCCGTCGCGCAGCCAGCGGCTCATCGTCGGCATCAGGCCGGCGGCCACCGCCTGCGCGATGTAGTCGGGCTCGCAGCCGTCGACGCAGATCACCACGGTCGGCTGCCTGGGCGCCGCATAGCTGCGGCCGTTGACGGTCACCATCGAGTCAGCTTCCCTTGCGACCGGCGCGGGCGTGTGCCGGCGCCGCGGGAGGTGGGTGGCGCAGCATCCGCTGCTTGCTGGCTTCGGCGTGCTCGAACAGCGCGCGGCCGGCCGCGTCGGGATCGCCCGAGGCGATTGCCTTGACGATCTGCCGGTGCTCGGCGGCCGAGTGCGGCAGTGCCTGCTCGTCGCTGAGGTTGCGCCGACGCGCCAGGGCGAGTTCCTTGACCAGTTTGCGGTACATCGACGACATCTTGCGGTTGCCCGCGTACTCGACCACCCGGTCGTGGAACTGCAGGTTCAGCAGGTGGTAGGCGTCGGCGTCGTCGGCGCGCGCCGCCTGCTCCATCCGCTCGACGATGCCGCGCAGCGCGCGCAGCTGCTCGGCGGTGAGCGTCTGCGCCAGACGGCGGCCGGCCAGTTCGTCCATCACCGCGCGCAGGTCGTAGATCTCGGCCGCCTCATCGAGCGCGATGTCGCGCACGAAGACGCCGCGATTCTTCTCCTGCCTGACCAGCCCGGCCTCCTCGAGACGGCGGAACGCCTCGCGGATCGGCCCGCGCGACACGCCGAGGCGCTCCGACAGCGTCGCCTCGGTCAGCTTGGCGCCGGGCGGCAGTTCGCCCTCGAGGATCAGCCGCTCGATCTCCTGCTGCGCCGCTGTGGCGAGCGACGCCGAGCGCAGCAGCGCGATGGTCGGGTGCGGCAACACGATGGCGCCGCCGGTCTGGTTTCGCGTGGGCATCGGCGGCAGTGTATGAGGAGTCCGGCAGATTGTCGACAATCTGCAAAAAACAATTGACGTTGCTCGCGCTTGCTCCCTAGACTGCCGCGCCCAGGGGAGACAAAGACACCTGCACCGGGCAGCGTCGGCCGGCGCCTGTTCGGGACGGCCCACCGGCGGTCGGTCACGGCGCGGTCACCCGCGCCGGCGACACTGGCCGATTGCGGGGCAGGGTGAAGAACAGCAAGTCGGGTCGCCGCCGCGCCGCGCGGTTTTCATTCAAGGAGGATGTCCGCATGTTCAATCGACGTGTCACCGCGTTCGCCGCCGGCCTGTGCCTGGCGCTAGCCTCGGGGCTGGCCGCGGCGCAGAAGACCAATCTCACCGTCTACACGGCGCTGGAAACCGACCAGCTGAAGGCTTACCAGACCGCCTTCGAGAAGGCCAATCCGGACATCGCGATCACCTGGGTGCGCGACTCGACCGGCATCATCACCGCCCGCCTGCTGGCCGAGAAGGCCAATCCGAAGGCCGACGTGGTGATGGGGCTGGCCGCCACCAGCCTGGCGATCTTCGAAACCGAAGGCATGCTGCAGCCGTACGCGCCGAAGGGCCTGGAGCGGGTTGCCGCCCAGTACCGCGACGCGAAGAACCCGCCGGCCTGGGTCGGCATGGACGTCTGGGGCGCGACGATCTGCTTCAACACCGCGGAAGCGGCCAAGCGCAAC
This sequence comes from Burkholderiales bacterium, assembly GCA_016716275.1. Taxonomy (GTDB): domain Bacteria; phylum Pseudomonadota; class Gammaproteobacteria; order Burkholderiales; family Burkholderiaceae_F; genus JADJWR01. The sequence goes on from JADJWR010000002.1 coordinate 474,925, forward strand.
ATCCCCAAGCCGGAGACGTGGAGGGACCTCACCAAGCCGGTCTACAAGGGACAGATCGTGATGCCGCACCCGGCCTCCAGCGGCACCGGCTTCTTCGACGTGTCGGCCTGGCTGCAGCTGTGGGGCGAGGCCGAGGGCTGGAAGTTCATGGACGCGCTGCACGAGAACATCGCCCAGTACATGCACTCGGGCTCGCGCCCCTGCGCCTCGGCGGCCAACGGCGAATACGTGATCGGCATCTCGTTCGAGTACCGCGCCAACCGCGAGAAGGCGCAGGGCAAGCCGATCGAGCTGGTGTTCCCGAAGGAAGGCCTCGGCTGGGACCTGGAGGCGATCGCCATCCACAAGGGCACCAAGAACATGGCGGCGGCGCAGAAGCTGCTCGACTGGTCGATCTCCGACGAGGCGATGGGCCTGTATGCGAACAACTTCGCGATCGTCGCGGTGCCGGCGCTGAACAAGCCGCTGCCGAACGTGCCTGCCAATTACGGCAGCATGCTGGTGAAGAACGACTTCGCCTGGGCGGCGAAGAACCGCGAGCGCATCCTGGCCGAGTGGAGCAAGCGCTACGAGAGCAAGGCGGCGCCGAAGTAGCGGGACGGGGCGAAGCGGCCGCGACGGCCGCTTCGCCGCGGCGATCGAGACAGGCAGGCTGCGCATGACCGCAATCGCCGCGTCGGCCCTGCAGCTGCAGGGCATCCACAAGGCCTTCGGCAGCTTCATCGCGCTGCAGTCGGTCGACCTGACGATCGAGCGCGGCGAGCTGGTCTGCTTCGTCGGCCCGTCGGGCTGCGGCAAGACCACGCTGCTGCGGATCATCGCCGGCCTGGAGTCGCAGACGCGCGGCCGGGTGATCCAGGACGGGCGCGACGTGTCGAGCGCGCCGCCGGCGGCGCGCGACTACGGCATCGTCTTCCAGTCGTATGCGCTGTTTCCCAACCTGACGATCCGCGACAACGTCGCCTACGGCCTGGTCAACCGGCGGCGGGGGCGGGCCGAGGTCGAAAGCCGCGTCGCCGAGCTGCTGAAGCTGGTCGGCCTGCCCGGCTCCGGCGCCAAGTACCCGGCGCAGATGTCCGGCGGCCAGCAGCAGCGCATCGCGCTGGCGCGCGCGCTGGCCACCGCGCCGAGCCTGCTGCTGCTCGACGAACCGCTGTCGGCGCTCGACGCCAAGGAGCGCGAGCGGCTGCGCGGCGAGATCCGTCAGCTGCAGCGCCGCGTCGGCGTGACCACGATCCTGGTGACGCACGACCAGGAGGAGGCGCTGTCGATGGCCGACCGGGTGGTGGTGATGAACCAGGGCGCGATCGAGCAGGTCGGCGCGCCGCTGGAGGTCTACGAGCGGCCGACCACCCCATTCGTGGCCGACTTCATCGGCAAGGTCAACGTGCTGTCGGCGACCTGCGTCGGCGACGGGCGCTACCGGGTCGGGCAGGTCGAACTGGCAGTCCCCGCCAACGGCATCGCCGATGGCCGCCCGGTGCGCCTGTACCTGCGGCCCGAGGACCGCGTGCTGGCCGACTCGGGGCCGCTCGACGGGCGGCCCAACCGGCTGCAGGGGTCGGTGCGCAACGTCGACTTCCTCGGCACCTACTGCCTGGCGACGATCGACGTCGACGGTTTCGACGGCCAGTCGATGCTGGTTTACTTCTCGCTGAACCAGGCGCTCGAGCTCGGCGTGCGCGAGGGTGCCAGCATCCCGTTCGCGCTGCGGGGCGAGCGGGTGCGCGTGTTCGCCCGCGAATGAGTGCCGTGGCGCGGCGCGGCGCCGTGCCGCGCAGCCTGTCGCTGGCGAGCGAGGCGCTGGTGGCGCGCGGCGGCGTGCTGCTGCTGGCGGTGGCGCTGCTGCTGTTGCTGACCGTGCCGCTGGCGAGCCTGCTGGTGCGCAGCCTGGAGGCGCGGTCCGGCGAGTTCGTCGGCCTTGCCAACTTCGCCGCCTACTTCGCCTCGCCGGCCTTCGCCAACTCGGCGACCAACACGCTTGTCTTCGCCGCCCTGACGACGCTGTTCACGGTGCCGCTGGCGTTCCTGTTCGCCTACGCGATCCAGCGCAGCTGCATCCCGTTCAAGGGGCTGTGGCGCAACATCGCGATGATCCCGATCCTGGCGCCGTCGCTGCTCGCCGCGCTGTCGTTCATCTACCTGTTCGGCAACCAGGGCTGGCTGAAGTTCGTCATCGAGTGGTTCGGGCTGAAGACCGTCTACGGCCTGCCCGGCATGGTGATGGCGATGAGCTTCGCCTCCTTCCCGCACGCGGTGATGATCCTGCTCGCCGGACTCGCCCTGTCGGACGCGCGCCTGTACGAGGCGGCCGACTCGATGGCGACGCCGGGCTGGCGCAAGTTCCTGACCATCACGCTGCCCGGCGCCCGCTACGGGCTGATCTCGGCGGCGCTGGTGGTGTTCACGATGGCGGTGTCGGAGTTCGGCGTACCGAAGGTGATCGGCGGCAACTACTCGGTGCTGGCGATCGACGTCTACAAGCAGGTGGTCGGCCAGCAGAACTTCTCGATGGGCGCGGTGGTCGGGCTGGTGCTGCTGGTGCCGGCCGTGCTGGCGTTCGCCATCGACAGCGCGGTGCGGCGCCGGCAGAAGGCGCTGCTCACCGCGCGCAGCGTGCCATACGCGCCACGACCCGAGCGCCTGCGCGACACCCTGCTGCTGCTGTACGTGCTCGGCATCTCGGCGGTGCTGCTGCTGGTGCTCGGCATGGCGGTGTTCGGCTCGTTCGTCAAGGTGTGGCCGTACAACCTATCGTTCACGCTGAATCACTACACCTACGGCTTCGAGGAGGCCGGCGTCGACAACGCCTGGCGCAACAGCGTGGTGATGGCCGCCTGGTGCGCGCTGGCCGGCGCCGCCGTCACCTTCGCCGGCGCCTACTGGCTGGAGAAGACCGGCATCGAGAAATCGCGCTGGTTCGGCTGGGTGCGGCCACTGGCGCAGCTGCAGGCGATGATGCCGATGGCGGTGCCGGGCATGGTGCTCGGCATCGGCTACATCGTCTTCTTCAACGACCCGGCCAATCCGCTCGGCTTCCTGTACGGCACGATGGCGATCCTGGTGATCTCGACCATCGTGCACTTCTATTCGAGCAGCCACCTGACCGCGGTCACCGCGCTGAAGGCGCTCGACAACGAGTTCGAGTCGGTGTCGGCGTCGCTGAAGGTTCCCTTTTACAAGACCTTCTGGCGCGTCACGGTGCCGGTGTGCCTGCCGTCGCTGATCGACATCAGCCGCTACTACTTCGTCAACGCGATGACCACCATCTCGGCGGTGGTGTTCCTCTATTCGCCGAACACCACGCTGGCGGCGATCTCGATCCTGCACCTCGACGAGGCCGGCAACGTCGGCGCCGCGGCGGCGATGGCCACGCTGATCGTCGGCACCTCGGCGGCGGTCACCGCGGTGTTCTTCCTCGTCGAGTGGTGGCTCGTCGTGCGCACGCAGGCCTGGCGCCGCACGGCGCGCCGCTGACCGACTTCCGCCCAGGAGCGCTCGATGACCGAATCCGCCGTCTCCCGCCTGTCGATCGTCGGCCGCGTGCCCGACGAGATCCGCCACGCGGCCGCCCAGCAGAAGAAGTTCGACAACGAGAACACCGAGCGCAGCGTCGGCTACGTGATGCTCGACTGCTCGGGCACCACCATGGACCGCTACGTCGATGCGCCGGCGATCGTCTTCGTCGAGACGTTCCGCAAGTTCGGGCTGGAGATCTCGATGCCGGAGGCGCGTGCCCCGATGGGGCTGCGCAAGGACCTGCACATCAAGGCGATCACCGAGATCGCCTCGGTGCGTGGCCGTTTCGTCGCCAAGTTCGGCCGCCAGCCGACGCAGGCGGACGTCGACGCGATGTTCGCCGAGTTCGTGCCGACGCAGCTCGAGCTGCTGCGCAACGGCAACTATCACGAGCTGCTGCCCGGCGTGGCGGAGGTCGTCGGCGACCTGCAGCGGCAGGGTGTCAGGATCGGCGTCACCACCGGCTTCACGCGCGCCATGCTCGACATCCTGCTGGCCGGCGGCGCCCGTCAGGGCTTCGTGCCGGACGCCTCCTGCGCCGGCGACGAGGTCGAGATGCCGCGGCCGACCGCCTACATGGTGATCAAGAACCTCGAGCGGCTCGGCGTGTACAACCTGGCCAACGCGATGCGCCGCACGGTCAAGGTCGACGACACCGTGTCGGGGGCCGGCGAGGGCGCGCCGCTGTGCTGGCGGGTCGGCGTGTCCAAGTGGAGCAACTACGTCGCCGACAGCTGGGAGGCGGTACGGAAGATGAGCGCCGCCGAGCTGGAGGCGCGCGAGCGCGCCTCCAAGGACAAGCTGGTCCGCGAAAGCGGCGCCCACTACGTGATCGACGACCTGCGCAGCCTTCCGGCGGTGATCGCCGACATCGACCGGCGGCTCGCCGCCGGCGAGAATCCCTGACCCGCAACCGAACGCCCGGAGACGACGATGATCCGCGGAAACGACCCGATCCTGCTGACCCCGGGGCCGCTGACGACCTCGCTCGAGACCAAGCAGGCGATGCTGCGCGACTGGGGTTCGTGGGACGCGGCCTTCAACCAGATGACCGGCAGCGTCTGCCGCGATCTGGTCGACATCGTCAGTGGCGGCGACCAGTACGTCTGCGTGCCATTGCAGGGCAGCGGCACCTTCGCGGTCGAGGCGGCGATCGGCAACCTGGTGCCGCGGACGGGCCGGGTGCTGGTGCCGAACAACGGCGCCTACTGCGCGCGGATCGTCAGGATCTGCAGGTACCTGAACCGCGCCGTGGTCGACCTGGCGATCGCCGAGGACAGGCCGGCGACGGCGGCCGCGGTCGAGGCGGCGCTCGCCGCCGATGCCTCGATCACCCACGTCGCGCTGGTGCACTGCGAGACCGGCGCCGGGCTGCGCAACGACCTGGAGGGCATCGCGCAGGTCTGCCGTGTGCGTGGCAAGGGGCTGATCGTCGACGCCATGAGTTCGTACGCTGCGCTGCCGATCGACGTCCGGACGACGCCGTTCGAGGCGCTGGTCGGCGCCAGCGGCAAGTGCCTGGAGGGCGTGCCGGGGATGGGCTTCGTCATCGCCCGTCGTGAGGCGCTCGCCGCCAGTGCCGGCACCGCGCACTCGCTGGCGATGGACCTGCACGACCAGCACGTCTACATGGAACGCACCACCCAGTGGCGCTTCACGCCGCCGACGCACGTGGTGGCGGCGCTGCGCGCGGCGGTCGACCAGTTCATCGCCGAGGGCGGCCAGCCGGCGCGTGGCGCCCGCTACGCCGCCAACTGCGCGACGCTGATCGAGGGCATGCGCGCCCTCGGCTTCCGGCCGTTTCTCGAACCGGCGGTGCAGGCGCCGATCATCGTCACCTTCCATGCGCCGTCCGACCCGGCCTACGAGTTCAGCTCCTTCTACGCCCGGGTGCGGGCGCGCGGCTACATCCTGTATCCGGGCAAGCTGACGCAGGTGGAAACCTTCCGCGTCGGCTGCATCGGCGCGATCGACGCCAACGAGATGCGCAACGTCGTCGCCGCCGTCGGCGCGACGCTGCAGGAGATGGGCATCGGCAGTGTCGCACCGGCGCTGCGCGCCGCGTGAACGCCGCGGCGCGCCGGGCGGCGGCGCGGTGCGCAAAGGAGGCGGGACAGTGAAGATCGGCGTGCCACGGGAGACCAAGGTCCACGAGTACCGCGTCGGCATGACGCCGTCGTCGGTGCGCGAGGCGGTCGCGCACGGCCACGCGGTGCTGGTGCAGGCAGGCGCGGGCGCCGGCATCGGCGCCGCCGACGCCGACTACCAGCGTGCCGGCGCGACGATCGTCGGCACCGCAGCCGAGGTGTTCGACGGCGCCGAGCTGATCATCAAGGTCAAGGAGCCGCAGGCGGCCGAGCGCGCGCTGCTGCGCGAAGGACAGCTGCTGTTCACCTACCTGCACCTGGCGCCGGATCCCGCGCAGGCACGCGAGCTGATCGCCAGCGGCGCGATCTGTATCGCCTACGAGACGGTCACCTCGCCGGCCGGCGGCCTGCCGCTGCTGGCACCGATGTCGGAAGTCGCCGGACGGATGAGCGTGCAGGCTGGCGCCCATTGCCTGGAGCGCAGCGCCGGCGGCATGGGGATCCTGCTTGGCGGCGTGGCCGGCGTGGCGCCGGCGCGCATCGTCATCCTCGGCGCCGGCGTGGTCGGCCGCAATGCGGCGCAGATCGCCGTCGGCAGCGGCGCCCAGGTGGTGGTGATCGACAAGTCGGTCGACGCGCTGCGCAGCCTCGACGCGATGCTCGGCAGCCGGGTGATGACCGTCTTTTCCAACCGCGACAACGTCGAGCGCGAGGTGCTGCGCGCCGACCTGGTGATCTCGGGCGTGCTGGTGCCCGGCGCGGCGGCACCGAAGCTGGTCAGCCGCGAGATGGTCGGCCGCATGAAGCAGGGCGCGGTGATCGTCGACGTGGCGATCGATCAGGGCGGCAGCGCCGAGACCTCGCGGCCGACCACCCACGCCGAGCCGACCTTCGTGGTCGACGGCGTGGTGCACTACTGCGTGGCCAACATGCCGGGCGCCGTGCCGCGCACGTCGACCTATGCGCTGAACAACGCCACCCTGCCGTTCGTCCTGGCGCTGGCCGGCCGCGGCTGGCGCGAGGCGCTGCGCCGCGACCCGCACCTGAAGGCGGGGCTGAACGTCGCCGCCGGCAGGGTCACGCACCGGGAAGTCGCCGAAGCGCTGGGCCTCGGCCACACGGCCGCCGACGCCGTGCTCGGGTGAGGCCGGCGCGCGCCGCGCGGCGCGGGATCCGCGGCCGATGAGCCTCGCCGTGTCGATGGCGGTGCTGCTGGCGGCGCTGCTGCACGCCAGCTGGAACGCGATGATCAAGGGCGGCGGCGACGTGCTGCACGACACCGCCGGCATCGTCGTCGGTGCGATGCTGATCGGCCTGCCGTTCGTCTTCGCGGTGCCTTTTCCGTCGGCGGCTGCCTGGCCGTTCATCATCGCCTCGGTCACCGTTCACCTGGCCTACTACTGGCTGATGATCTCGGCCTACCGCGCCGGCGACCTGTCGCTGGTCTACCCGCTGATGCGCGGCGTGGCGCCGCTGATCACGGCAGTGGCCGGCATTGCCGTGCTCGGCGAGACGCCGGCGCCGGTGGCGTGGCTCGGCATGCTGCTGGTCTCGGGCGGGGTGTTCGTGCTCGGTTACCGCGCCCTCGGCCATGCGCCGTCGCGCGCCGCGGTCGGCTACGCGCTGGCCAATGCGGCGGTGATCGCCCTGTACACGCTGATCGACGGCCGCGGCGCGCGCGTCTCGGGCAACGCCTGGAGCTACATCGTCTGGCTGTTCGTGCTCGACGGGATCCCGTTTTCCCTGTGGATGCTGGCAACCCGGCGGGCCACCTTCATCGCCCACCTGCGCAGTCGCAGCCGGCGGGCGCTGGTAGGCGGCGGGCTGTCGGCCGCCGCCTACGCCATCTCGGTGTGGGCGATGACCAAGGCGCCGGTGGCGCTGGTCGCCTCGCTGCGCGAGACCTCGGTGCTGTTTGCCACGCTGATCGGCGCGCGCCTGCTGCACGAGCGGCTGTCGGTGCGCCGCTGGAGCGGCGTGATCGCCGTGGTGCTCGGCGTGCTGGCGCTGAAGGCGGCCTGAGCCTGCCGTCGCGGCGATGATCGATCAGTCGTCGCGTTGCCGGGCGGCGCAAGGGTTTTCCCGAGCTTCACGCGACCTTGGGCGCCGCGTCGCGTTGACCGCCCCGCGGCCTTGGTGCAGCATCGGCCGGCCGCACGCCGTGCGAATTCCGCCGAAGGAGAAGACCTATGTTCCGCCATGCCATCGCCTCGATGCTGGCTGCCGTGCTCGTCGCCGCGCCCGCGCTCCAGGCCAAGACCCTGCGCTGGGCCAGCCAGGGCGACATCCTGACCTTCGACCCGCACTCGCAGAACGAGGGGCTGAACAACACCGCCAACTCGTACGTCTACGAGCCGCTGATCACCTACAACGAGAAGTTCGAACTGGAGCCGGCGCTGGCGGTCAAGTGGAGCCAGGACACGCCGCTGATCTGGCGCTTCGAGCTGCGCAAGGGCGTGAAATTCCACGACGGCACGCCGTTCACTGCCGACGACGTCGTCTATTCGATCGAACGTGCGCTGCAGCCGACCTCGAACTTCAGCGCCTACACGGCGGCGATCCAGGGCGCGCGGAAGATCGACGATCACACGGTGCTGATCGTCACCTCGGCGCCGAACCCGGTGCTGCTGCGCCAGCTGCCCGAGCTGCGCATGATGAGCAGGGCCTGGTCGGAAAAGCACAAGGTCACGACGCCGACCAATTTCGTGCAGAAGCAGGAGAGCTACGCGGTGCGCAACGCCAACGGCACCGGCCCGTTCATCCTGAAATCGCGCGAGGTCGACATCCGGACGGTGTTCGTCGAGAACCCGAACTGGTGGGGCAAGAGCACCAAGAAGGGCAATGTCACCGAGATCGTCTACACGCCGGTGAAGTCGGACGCCACCCGCACCGCCGCGCTGCTGTCGGGCGAGCTCGACTTCGTGCTCGACCCGCCGCCGCAGGACCTGGCGCGGCTGAAGACCAACCCGAGCGTCAAGGTCGTCGAAGGGGCGGAGAACCGCACCATCTTCCTCGGCTTCGACCAGTTCCGCGACGAGCTGCTGTTCTCCGACGTGAAGGGCAAGAACCCGTTCAAGGACCTGCGCGTGCGGCAGGCCCTGTATCACGCGATCAACATCGAGGCGATCCAGAAGTCGGTGATGCGCGGCTCCTCCGACCCCACCGGGGCGATCCTGCAGCGCGCCGTCAACGGCTGGACCAAGGAAGCGCACCAGCGCCTGCCGTTCGACCAGAAGAAGGCGCGCGAGCTGCTCGCCCAGGCCGGCTACCCGAACGGCTTCTCGTTCACGCTCGACTGCCCGAACAACCGCTACATCAACGACGAGGAGGTCTGCAAGGCGCTGGTGACCATGTGGGCGCAGGTCGGGCTGAAGGCGAGCCTGAACGCGATGCCGCGCGCCACCTACTTCCCGAAGATCCAGAAGTACGACACCTCGGCCTACCTGCTCGGCTGGGGCGTGCCGACGTTCGACGCGTTGTACTCGCTGCAGTCGCTGGCCCGCACCGTCGGCAAGGGCGGCGACGGCAACTTCAACCTCGGCCGGGTCAGCAACCCCGAGTTCGACAAGCTGGTCGACGCGATGAAGAGCGAGGTCGACCAGAAGAAGCGCAACGACCTGATCGCCCGCGCACTGCTGCTGCACAACCAGAACGTGATGCACATCCCGCTGCACAACCAGGTGATTCCGTGGGCGATGCGCAGGAACGTCACCGTCGTGCACCGGGCTGACAATCGACTGGAAGCGCGCTGGGTGCGGATCGAATAGCGAGGCGCCCTACGCGCTTCCAGTCGATTGCGTCGCAGGCTAACTTCGCGAAGCGAAGTTAAGGGCGGGCGCAGTAGCGACCGCCCGGCCGCAGACACAATCGGCTCGCAGCGCGCTCGCTGTGGATCGACTAAAGCATATTTGATTTAATTATTAAGGGGGGGGGGGGGGGGGGGGGGGGGCGGGGGGGGGGGGGGGGGGGGGGGGGGGGGGGGGCGGGGGGGGCGGGGGGGGGGGGGGGGGGGGGGGGGGGGGGGGGGGGGGGGGGGGGGGGGGGGGGGGGGGGGGGGGGGGGGGGGGGGGGGGGGGGGGGGGGGGGGGGGGGGGGGGGGGGGGGGGGGGGGGGGGGGGGGGGGGGGGGGGGGGGGGGGGGGGGGGGGGGGCGGGGGGGGGGGGGGGGGGGGGGGGGGGGGGGGGGGGGGGGGGGGGGGGGGGGGGGGGGGGGGGGGGGGGGGGGGGGGGGGGGGGGGGGGGGGGGGGGGGGGGGGGGGGGGGGGGGGGGGGGGGGGGGGGGGGGGGGGGGGGGGGGGGGGGGGGGAAGGGAAAGAAGGAGGGGGGGGGGGGGGGGGGGGGGGGGGGGGGGGGGGGGGGGGGGGGGGGGGGGGGGGGGGGGGGGGGGGGGGGGGGGGGGGGGGGGGGGGGGGGGGGGGGGGGGGGGGGGGGGGGGGGGGGGGGGGGGGGGGGGGGGGGGGGGGGGGGGGGGGGGGGGGGGGGGGGGGGGGGGGGGGGGGGGGGGGGGGGGGGGGGGGGGCGCCCCGGGGGGGGGGGGGGGGGGGGGGCCGCGGGGGGCGGGGGGGGGGGGGGGAAAGGGCCCCCCCGGGGGGGGGGGGGGGGGGGGGGGGGGGGGGGGGGGGGGGGCCCCCCCGGGGGGGGGGGGGGGGGGGGGGGGGGGGGGGGGGGGGGGGGGGGGGGGGGGGGGGGGGGGGGGGGGGGGGGGGGGGGGGGGGGGGGGGGGGGGGGGGGGGCGGCGGCGCGGCGGGGGGGGGGGCGGGGGGGGGGGGGGGGGGGGGGGGGGGGGGGGGGCCCCACAGGGGGGGGGGGGGGGGGGGGGGGGGGGGGGGGGGGGGGGGGGGGGGGGGGGGGGGGGGGGGGGGGGGGGGGGGGGGGGGGGGGGGGGGGGGGGGGGGGGGGGGGGGGGGGGGGGGGGGGAAGGGGAGGGGGGGGGGGGGCTAGCGAGGCGCGCCGCCGCGCCTCAATTCATATACGACTTGGCCTCTTCGCCCGGATTGGGCAGGCCGGCGATGCGCCACAGGCTGCGGCAACTGCTGAACAACCGGTGCGCCTTTGCCGGGTCCAGCCCGGCGGCGCGGCAGACCAGCCGCATCACGGGCAGGGCGCCGAGCGTGAAGTAGCGATCGCGAACCAGTCCGATCACCTGCCAATGCCTGGCGGTCAGCTGATCGATCCCGGCCTGGCGGGCCAGTTCCTCCGCCAGTCGCGTGTTCCAGTCATCGGGCCGGGCGAGAAACCCGTCCTCGTCGAACTGCACGAGGCCGCGTTCCGCGGCGGGTCGCGCGCTGTCGATGCATGCATCCATGGCGGCCGCTCCCGGGCTTCGTTCAGGCGAGCCTCAGGCTAGCGGCCGGCGGGCCAGCCGTGCCGCGCAGTTCGCTATGCCCTGATCGCCGCCGGTTATGAGCGCGCCGCCGCGGCGCCGGTGGCTGCGGCAGAATCACCGGCGCCCGGGGTCGCCTCTGCCCGCAGCGGCGTCGTCCACGGGACTCCGAATCCACCCACCATGAATGCCGAACGACGCTCGCCGGATCGCCGGTCAACGACGGCGCGACGGCCGGCCAGCGGCGATGCCGCGCTGGTGGCGCTGCTGCTGTGCGCCGTGTCCGGAATCCTGCTCGGCGCGGCTTTCGATCCCCGGGCGGCTTCCCGGTCGATCTCCGAATGGCTGCTGGTCGATCCGGCGGCCCTACTCGCGCGCAACCTCCACTACTGGGCCGCGCAGGTCGTGTTGCTCGCCGGCATCCTGTACGGCTGGCAACGGCTGCGCGCCTCGCCGGGCCGGCTCGCCGCTGCCGCATGGGCGGCCGCGCTGGCGCTCGTTGCGGCGCTGATGCTCACCGGCTTCCTGCTGCGTGGCGACGGCGACGCGCGCGAGGTGCAACGCCTGCTTGCGCTGCTTGCAGGCCGGGCGTGGCTACCGGGGGGCGCGGAGCGGGCGACGCTGACGTGGGTGCTTCATGTCGCGGCGGCGGTCGCCGTGCTCGGCATGGCCGTCGCTGCGCTCTGGCGCGGCGGGCTGCCGCGCGCCCGGCTCGCCGGTGTCGTGGTGGCGCTCATTGCGGCCGCGTCGCTGCTGGTCTCACCCGGACTGCACGACGGCCGCGATCCCGCCTTTCGCGGCCCGTGGTTCTTCGGACCCGTTCAATGGGCGGTCGATCGAGGATCGCCGCCGCAGGCGATCGCGGCGGCCCTGGTGATCCTGGTGCTCACGGTCGCGGCGCTGCCCTGGCTGCCCGCGGGCGCTGCCGCGATGCTGCGGCGGCTGCTCGCCGGATTCGCGCTGACCTTTCTCCTCGCCGGGGCGATCGGCGTGGTCGCGACCGTCGACGAAGGCGGGCTTCGGCTGGTCGCGCCCGCGGCAAGTGGCGATCTGCGCGTCGGCTGGGTGCTGCGGCAGCCGGTGGCGCCCACCGCGCCGCCGGCCGTCCTCGGCCGAGCCGAGGGCTGCCTGCTCTGCCACGGCGGCATCGAGGGCCTGGGCGATGCGCACGCGCCGGCATCGATCGGCTGCGCCTCCTGCCATGGCGGCGACCCGTTCTCGCTCGCGGCGACGCGCGCGCACCGCGGAATGACCCTCGTCCCCGGCAACCTGGCCGACGCGCCTCTGAGCTGCGGCCAGTCGGCCTGCCACCTGTCCACCGTGCCGCGCGTGCAGCGGTCGATCATGACGACGATGGCGGGCGTGATCAGCGCCAACCGGCGCGTGCTCGGCGAGGCGGTCGATCCGGCCGCGCCGCCGCCGCACGCCGCCGCACTGGGCCATTCGACGGCAGACAGCCACCTGCGCGAACTGTGCATCGGCTGTCACCTCGGCCAGCCGAAGAGCGACTGGGGCCCGATCACCGAGGAATCGCGCGGCGGCGGCTGCAATGCCTGCCATCTGGTGTACGAGCGTGGCGCGGTCGCCGAACTCGACCGCTATCGCGCCGAGGCGCCGGGCGAACGGCAGCTGCCGGCCGCGCACCCGCGGTTGACCGTGAACCCGGGCAACGATCACTGCTTCGGCTGCCACAGCCGGTCGAGCCGCATATCGACCAATTACGAGGGCTGGAACGAACTGCACGGCGAGCCGCCGCCGGAGCTGCCGGCCGAGCGGATCCGGCACCTGCAGGACGGCCGCTACTTCGAGCGCATCGTGCCCGACATCCACCACGAGCGCGGGCTCGAGTGCATCGACTGCCACGTCTCGGGCGAGCTGATGGGCACCGGTGCCGTCGTCGCGCGCAAGAGCGATCAGGTGATCATCGGCTGCGCCGACTGCCATGCGGCGAAGCTGGCCTCGGTCGCCGCCGGATCGCTCGACCCGGAGTCGCGGCGGCTGCTGGCGGCGCGCCGCCTCGCGGTGCCGCCGTCGACGCGTGTCGGCACCACGCGCGACGGCGTGCCGCTGGTCAACGTGACGGTCGACGCGGAAGGCCGCGGCACGCTCAGGCGCAAGCGCAGCGGCGAGCCGCTGCCGCTGAAGCCGCCGGCCGCCGTGTGCACCGAGGGCGGCGGCCATGCGCGGCTGTCGTGCGCGAGCTGCCACACGGCGTGGGCGCCGCGCTGCACCAGCTGCCACACCGAGTACGACCCGCAGGGCGAGGGTTTCGATCACCTGACGCAGACCTGGGGACGCGGCACCTGGAACGAGACTGCCGGCCCGTTCGAGGCGGTGCCGCCGACGCTCGGGGTCCGCCTGTTGCCCGGCGCCGGCGACCCGGCGCCCGGCGTGGTCGAGACCTTCGTGCCCGGGATGGTCATGACCTTCGACCGCAACCGCGATCCGCGGCGGCCGCCGGACGTGCTGTTTCGCCGCCTGTACGGCCTGACCTTCGCGCACACCGTCCGCCGTGAAGTGCGCCCCTGCGCGTCGTGCCACGCCGACCCGGTGGCGCTCGGCTTCGGCGCCGGCGCGTTGCGCTACGAGACCGACGGCCGCGGGGGGCGCTGGCGCTTCACGCCGCGGCAGCCGCCTTCGAAGCACGACGGACTGCCCGAGGACGCCTGGACCGGCTTCCTGCAGCCCCGCACAGGCATGGTTTCCGCACGCGACGACGTGCGCCCGCTGGCCGTCGACGAGCAGCGGCGGATCCTGCGCGTCGGTGCCTGCCTCGCCTGCCACGGCGCGGACTCGCCGGTGATGAAGGAGGCGGTGTCCGGCTTCGACAGCGTGCTGGCGCGGCGCAGTCGCCGCTGCGTGCTGCCTGACTGGCCGCCTTGATCCGCTACTTGCCGACGGCGCTGCCGGCGCGGTCGCCCCACAGCTGCCTCAGCCGCGCGTCCCGGCCACAGCCGCTGCGGTAGTGGCGGTAGCGGATCGGGTTCTTGCGGTAGTAGTCCTGGTGGTAGTCCTCGGCCGGGTAGAACGTGGACGCCGTCTCGATCGGCACGACGATCGGCTCGCGGAACGGCTTCTCGCGCGTCGCCTTGGCTTTCGACGCCTCGGCGGCGCGGCGCTGCGCCTCGTCGTGGACGAATATCGCCGGCCGGTACTGCGAGCCGATGTCGCAGAACTGGCGGTCGCCGACGGTCGGGTCGACGCTGACCCAGTAGGCCGCGAGCAGCTGCTCGTAGCTGACCCGGCGCGGATCGAAGACGATCTCGACCGCCTCGGCGTGACCGGTGGTGCCCGCCGAGACCTGCGCGTAGGTCGGCTTGGGCAGGCTGCCGCCGATGTAGCCGGAGGTGGTCGAGACGACGCCGTCGACCTTGTCGAAGTCCGCTTCGACGCACCAGAAGCAGCCGCCGGCGAAGGTTGCCTTGCCCAGCGTCGCCGCCGGTGCCTGGGCCGAGGTGTGGCCGGCAATCGCCGCCACCGCGATGGCGACGGCGACTGATCGAAGGGATGCTTTCATGCGGCCGGCACGAATGTCAGCGCCACGCCGTTGTTGCAGTAGCGCTTGCCGGTCGGTGGCGGACCGTCGCCGAACAGGTGGCCGTGGTGGCCGTCGCAGCGGGCGCAGTGATACTCGGTGCGCGGCAGGATCAGCTTGTAGTCGGTCCTCGTGCCGAAGACGCCCGGCAGCGTGGTGAAGAAACTGGGCCAGCCGGTACCGCTGTCGAACTTCATCTCGGAGGTGAACAGCGGCAGATTGCAGCCGGCGCAATGGTAGGTGCCCTTGCGCTTTTCATCGTTCAACGGGCTGCTGAAGGCCATCTCGGTGCCTTCCCGGCGCAGCACGCGGTACTGATCCGCGCTGAGGCGCTCCCGCCATTGCGCGTCGGTCAATTCGAGGCGGCTGATCACCTGCTGCGCCGAGGCTGCCGGCAGCATCGAAGGCGCTGCCGCCGATCCGGCCAGGAAGGAAAGAAAGCTGCGGCGGCTCATCATCGGGTTCCTCGCGGGCATCGGGACGACCGGCCTCGCCCGCTGGCGTGGCGACGGGGCTTCAGGTGGCCCGAGTTCGCTTCGACCGCCGCGGCCGGATGTCGTTCCGCTTCTGCAAGGGTCGGCACGGGTATATTCCGACTCCAGCACGGCCCGGCCGCAAGTGCCTGAACGGCCGGGCTTTTGCTGCCTCAGATGCTTGCGTTCATCGTCCGCCGTCTCGTGCAAGCGATCCTCGTCATGCTGACGGTCGCTTTCGTCGCCTTCCTGCTGTTCCAGTACGTCGGCGACCCGGTGGCGCAGATGCTCGGCCAGGACGCCACACCGGAAGACCGGGCGCGGCTGCGCGCCGACCTCGGGCTCGATCGGCCCTTCTTCGTTCAGTTCGCCACCTTCGTCGGCAACGCCGCGCAGGGCGACTTCGGCATCAGCCTGCGCCAGGGCCGCTCGGTGTCGACGCTGCTCAAGGAGCGGCTGCCGGCCACCCTCGAGCTGTCGTTCGCCGCGGCGATCATCGCCATCGTGGTCGGCATCCCGGCCGGCGTGTACACCGCGCTGCGACGAAACTCGTGGTTCGCCCACGTCCTGCTCGCCGGCTCGCTGATCGGCGTGTCGCTGCCGACCTTCCTGATCGGCATCCTGTTCATCCTGGTGTTCGCGGTGCAGCTCGGCTGGCTGCCGTCGTTCGGCCGCGGCGATACGGTGGCGCTCGGCTGGTGGACCACCGGGCTGCTGACCGCCAAGGGGCTGGCAGCACCTGATCCTGCCGTCGATCACGCTGTCGCTGTTCCAGCTCACCCTGATCCTGCGGCTGGTGCGCGCCGAGATGCTCGAGGTGCTGCGCACCGACTACATCAAGTTCGCCCGCGCCCGCGGGCTGACCGACCGCGCGGTGCACTTCGGCCACGCGCTGAAGAACACGCTGGTGCCGGTGATCACCATCACCGGGCTGCAGCTGGGCGGCATCATCGCCTTCGCCATCGTCACCGAGACGGTGTTCCAGTGGCCGGGCATGGGGCTGCTGTTCATCCAGAGCGTGCAGTTCGCCGACGTCCCGGTGATGGCGGCCTACCTGTGCCTGATCGCGCTGGTGTTCGTGGTCATCAACCTGATCGTCGACCTGCTGTACTTCGCGGTCGACCCGCGGCTGCGCATCGACCGCGCGTCGCTGGCGCACTGACACACCGACGCCCGATGAACGCCTACCTCGGCCTGGCGCTGAAATCCCCGGTGTCGTTCGTGCTCGCCGAGCACGAGAAGCTCGCCGCGATCCGGCGCGACCTGCACGCCCACCCGGAGATCGGCTTCGAGGAGCATCGCACGGCGGCGCTGGTGGCCGAGCGCCTGCACCAGTGGGGCGTCGAGGTGCATGCCGGCATCGGCCGCACCGGCGTGGTCGGTGTGATCCACGGCCGCCGGACGACCTCGGGCAAGGCGGTCGGGCTGCGCGCCGACATGGACGCGCTGCCGATCCAGGAGGAGAACGCCTTCGCCCATCGCTCGACCCGGCCGGGCCTGATGCACGGCTGCGGTCACGACGGCCATACGACGATGCTGCTCGGCGCCGCGCAGTACCTGGCGGCGACGCGCAACTTCGACGGCATCGCCTACCTGATCTTCCAGCCAGCCGAGGAAGGCTTCGGCGGCGCCAAGGTGATGATCGACGACGGCCTGTTCGTCCGCTTCCCGTGCGACGAGGTCTACGCGCTGCACAACTGGCCGGGGCTGCCGGCGGGCCACATCGGCCTGAACCGCGGACCGATGATGGCGGCGGCCGACCGCATCGAGATCACCATCAGCGGCCGCGGCGGCCACGCCGCGCACCCGCACCTGACGGTCGACCCGGTGCTGATCGCCGGCCACATAATCACCGCCGCGCAGAGCATCGTCTCGCGCAACACGGCGCCGATCGATGCAGCCGTCGTGTCGCTGTGTTCGCTGGCCGCCGGCAACCCGGGCGCCTTCTCGGTGATCCCGCGCGAAGCGAAACTGGTCGGCACGGTGCGCGCCTTCCAGCACAGCATCCAGGAGGCGATCGAACGGCGGCTGACCGAACTGGCGCAGTCGGTGGCGCGCGCCTTCGGCGGCGAGGCGACCGTCAACTACCAGCGCATCTACCCGGCGACCATAAACCACGCGCCGCAGTACGAGCACGCGCTGCAGGTGGCCGAGGAACTGGTCGGCCGCGACCGCGTGGTGCGCAGCATGCAGCCGAGCATGGGGGCCGAGGACTTCGCCTTCATGCTGCAGGAAAAGCCGGGCTGCTACATGCGGCTCGGCCAGGGCGGCGCCGACGGCGGCTGCTGGCTGCACAACAGCCGCTACGATTTCAACGACGCGGTGATCCCGCTCGGCGCCGGCTACCTGGCGGCGCTGGCCGAGCGACGCCTGCCGATGACCGCAAATTCCTAGGAGGAGACCCGCAATGAAACCACGTTCAGTCCTTGCCGCGACGGCGCTCGCGCTGGTTGCCGTCCTTGCCGGCCCGCTGGCGAGCCCGCCGGCCGCGGCGAAGACCTTCAAGTTCGCCAACCAGGGCGATGCGCTGTCGATGGACCCGCATTCGCTGAACGAGTCGCTGCAGCTGAACTTCCTGGCCAACATCTACGAGCCGCTGGTCGGCCGCGGCAAGAAGCTCGAGCTGGTGCCGGCGCTGGCCACCGACTGGAAGCAGACGGCGCCGACCGTGTGGCGGTTCAACCTGCGCAAGGGCGTGCAGTTCCACGACGGCACGCCGTTCACCGCCGCCGACGTGATCTTCTCGTACAACCGCGCCCGCAGCGAGACCTCGGACGTCAAGACCTACGTCGGCGCGATCAAGGAGATCCGCAAGGTCGACGACCACGCGATCGACATCGTCACCAACGAGCCGTTTCCGATCCTGCCGGACGTGATCTCGCTGTGGATGATGATGAGCAGGAAGTGGTGCGAGGAGAACCGCGCCACGGTGCCGGTCGACAAGCGCAAGGGGGTCGAGAACACCGCCTCGTTCAAGGCGAGCGGCACCGGGCCGTTCCGCCTGCGCTCGCGCGAGCCCGGCATCCGCACGACGCTGGTGCGCAGCCTCAACTACTGGGACAGGTCGATAGACACCAACATCGACGAGGTCGTCTTCACGCCGATCGGCAACGCCAGCACGCGGGTGGCGGCGATGCTGTCGGGCGAGATCGACATGATGGAGCCGGTGCCGGTGCAGGACGTCGGCCGCATCGCCGCCAGTGCCGGGCTGAAGGTGATGCAGGGACCCGAGCTGCGGACGATCTTCCTCGGCATGGACCAGTCGCGCAGCGAGCTGCTGTTCTCGAATGTCAAGGGCAAGAACCCGTTGAAGGACAAGCGGGTGCGTCAGGCCTTTTACCAGGCGATCGACATCAACGCGATCCAGAAGGCGGTGATGCGCGGCGCCTCTGCGCCGACCGCGCTGATGATCGCGCCGGGCATCAAGGGCTTCCCGGCGGATCTGAACAAGCGGCTGCCGTACGACCCGGCGGCGGCGCAGAAGCTGCTCGCCGAGGCCGGCTACCCGCAGGGCTTCGAGGTCGGCATGAATTGCCCGAACGACCGCTACGTCAACGACGAGGAGATCTGCAAGGCCGTCTCGACGATGCTGGCGAAAGTCGGCGTCAAGGTGAACCTGACGGCGGAAACGAAGGGCACCTACTTCCCGAAGATCCTGTCGCGCAACACGTCGTTCTACCTGCTCGGCTGGACGCCCGGCTCGTACGACTCGCACAACCCGCTGTTCGCGCTGATGGCGACACCCGGCGCCGGCGGGCAGGGGCAGTTCAACCTCGGCAGCTACAGCAACGCCAGGGTCGACGCGCTGACCAAGTCGATCGCCACCGAAACCGACGTCGCCAAGCGCACGGCGATGATCCGCGAGGCGATGCAGATCCACCAGGACGACGTCGGTCACATCCCGCTGCACCAGCAGGCGCTCGCCTGGGCGATGAAGAACAACGTCGAGACCGTCCAGCTGGCCGACAACTTCATGTTCCTGAAGTGGACGGTAGTCAAATAGCCACCCGTCGGACGCCGGGATGAACGCCCTCGCCCGCCTGTGGGACGGCGACGTCGCCTACAGCTTCCGCAACTCGCCGGTGGCGATCGTCGCCTTCGTGGTGGCGGCGCTGCTGATCTTCGCGGCGGTGTTTGCCGAGTGGGTGGCGCCGCACAACCCGTTCGACCTGGCGACGATCAACCTGCTCGATGCGTCGAAGCCGCCGGCGTGGGAGGCGGAGGGCGAGCGGCGGTTCGTCTTCGGCACCGACGACCAGGGCCGCGACGTCTACTCGGCGATCCTGTACGGCATGCGCATCTCGCTTGCCATCGGCGTGGCCTCGGTGATCCTGTCGGTGATCCTCGGCGTCGGGCTCGGCCTGTTGTCGGGCTACGTCGGCGGGCGGCTCGACGCATTCATCATGCGGGTGTGCGACGTGATGCTGTCGTTCCCGGCGATCCTGGTGGCGCTGCTGATCGACGGCGTGTTCCGCGCCGCGCTGCCGCGCGAGTCGCACGACGAGGTCGCCTTTTTCGTGCTGGTCCTGGCCATCGCGCTGTCCGGCTGGGTGCAGTACGCACGGACGGTGCGTGGCTCGACGCTGGTGGAGAAGAACAAGGAGTACGTGCAGGCGGCGCGGGTGATCGGCGTGTCGCCGCTGGCGATCATGGGCCGGCACGTGCTGCCCAACGTGCTGGGGCCGGTGCTGGTGCTGGCCACCGTGCACATCGCCACGGCGATCATCACCGAGGCGACGCTGAGCTTCCTCGGCGTCGGCGTGCCGCCGACCACGCCGTCGCTCGGCACGCTGATCCGCATCGGCAACGAGTTCCTGTTCTCCGGCGAGTGGTGGATCACCATCTTCCCCGGCGCGGCGCTGGTGCTGCTGGTGCTGTCGGTCAACCTGCTCGGCGACTGGCTGCGCGACGCGCTCAACCCGAAGCTGCGTTGAGTCCGGGACAGATACCGCCGATGACCGCGCCGCTGCTCGAAGTCCGCAACCTCCGCATCGAGTTCCCGACGCGGCGCGGCACGCTGCTGGCGGTCGACGACGTGTCGTTCTCGATCGCGCCGGGCGAGGTGCTCGGCGTGGTCGGCGAGTCGGGCGCCGGCAAGTCTCTCACCGGCGCCGCGGTGATCGGCCTGCTCGAGCCGCCGGGCCGGATCGCCCGCGGCGAGGTCAAGCTGGCCGGCCTGCGCATCGACAGCCTGCCGCCGGACGAGATGCGCAAGGTACGCGGCCGCGAGATCGGCGCCATCTTCCAGGACCCGCTGACCTCGCTCAACCCGCTGTACACGGTCGGCCAGCAGCTGACCGAGACGATCACCACCCACCTGCACATGTCGCAGCAGCAGGCGCGCAGCCGGGCGATCGAGCTGCTGGCGGCCACCGGCATCCCGGCGCCGGAACGGCGCGTCGACCATTATCCGCACCAGTTCTCAGGCGGCATGCGGCAGCGGGTGGTGATCGCGCTGGCGCTGGCCGCCGAGCCGAAGCTGGTGATCGCCGACGAGCCGACCACCGCGCTGGACGTCTCGATCCAGGCGCAGATCATCCAGCTGCTCAAGACCCTGTGCCGCGAGAAGCGCACGGCGGTGATGCTGATCACCCACGACATGGGCGTGATCGCCGAGACCGCAGACCGCGTCGCGGTGATGTACGCCGGCCGCATCGCCGAGATCGGCCCGGTGGCCGACGTCATCCACCGGCCGCAGCATCCCTACACCAGCGGCCTGATGGGCTCGATCCCGAGCATGGAGCACGAGACCGAGCGGCTGGCGCAGATCGAGGGCAGCATGCCGCGGCTCACCGAGATTCCGCCAGGTTGCGCCTTCCACCCGCGCTGCGAGCGGGCCTTCGCGCGCTGCAGCCGCGAACGGCCGGAGCTGATGCCGGCCAGCGCCTCGCAGGCGGCGTGCTGGCTGCACGATGCCGGCGGCGGGAAGGTCGCCGCGTGAGCGCGCCGGGTCGCCCCAAGCGCGAGTCCTTCGAGCATCGGCGAGAAGGCAGTCCGGCGAGCGCCGTTGGCAGGGCCGCCGACGAAGGTTTCGCCGCCGGCGACGTGATCGTCAGGGCCGAGGGCATCTCGAAGTACTTCGACGTCTCGCCGCCGTGGCTGAACCGCGTTCTCGAACGCAAGCCGCGGACGATCCTGCACGCGGTCGACGACGTCAGCTTCGAGATCCGCCGCGGCGAAACCCTGTCGCTGGTTGGCGAATCGGGTTGCGGCAAGTCGACCGTGGCGCGCCTGCTGGTGAACCTGTATGTGCCGACCCGGGGCCGGGTCGAGTTCTTCGGCCACGACCTGCGCGAAATGAACGCCGCCGCCGGCCGCAGCCTGCGGCAGAAGCTGCAGATGATCTTCCAGGACCCCTACGCCAGCCTGAATCCGCGCTGGCGGGTGGCCGACATCGTCGCCGAGCCGCTGAAAGCGCACGGACTGATGAGCGATGCGCAGCGGATCACCGCCCGCGTCGACGAACTGCTCACGCTGGTGCGGCTGTCGCCGGCCGACAAGGCCAAGTACCCGCACCAGTTCTCCGGCGGCCAGCGGCAGCGCATCTCGATCGCCCGCGCGCTGGCCACCAACCCCGAGTTCCTGGTCTGCGACGAGCCGACTTCGGCGCTCGACGTCTCGGTGCAGGCGCAGGTGCTGAACCTGATGAAGGACCTGCAGCGCGACCTCGGGCTGACCTACCTGTTCATCTCGCACAACCTGGCGGTGGTGCACCACATCTCCGACCGCGTCGGCGTGATGTACCTCGGGCGGATCGTCGAACTGGCGCCGCGGGCCCGGCTGTTCGCCGCGCCGGGCCATCCCTACACACGGATGCTGCTCGACGCGATTCCCGACCTCGACATGACCGGTCGCGCGCGCACGCCGGTGGCCGGCGAGGTGCCGAACCCGCTCAGCCCGCCGTCGGGCTGCACCTTCCATCCGCGCTGCCCGCACGCCAACGATCGCTGCAGGCGCGAGCCGCCGGTGCTGAAGCTGCACCGCCATGCAGGCGGCGAGGCGCAGGTGGCCTGCCACGCCGTCGAGGAAGGCCGCATCGGCTGACGGCGGGCGTCAGGGCAATCCCGGCTGGGCATGCCGGGGGCGCTGCGGCAGGCTGCAGCTTTTCGCCGAACCACGATGAACCGGACCTCGCTGCTTCTCATCGCCGTGCTGGCGGCGTCGCCTGCTGCCGGCGCGCAGGTGATCCAGACCCGTGAGCACGCCGTCTCGCTGGTGACCGTCACCGAGGGTCTCGAGCACCCTTGGGGGCTGGCATTCCTGCCGGACGGCCGCATGCTGGTCACCGAGCGGCCCGGCAGGATGCGGGTGGTCGGCCGCGACGGCAGGCTCGACCCGCTGCCGGTGGCGGGCCTGCCGCGGGTCGACGCGCAGGGGCAGGGCGGGCTGCTCGACGTCGCGCTGCACCCGAAGCACCGCGACAACGGCTGGATCTACTGGAGCTACACGCAGCGCGACGCCGCCGGCGGCAACGGCACCGAGGTGGCGCGCGGCCGGCTCGCCGGCGGGCCCGCCGCCTGGCAGATGAAGGACGTCGAGGTCATCTTCCGCATGGCGCCGAAGTCGAGCGCCGGCTTTCACTTCGGCTCGCGGCTGGTGTTCGACCGCGACGGACTGCTGTACGTGACGCTCGGCGACCGCGGTGAAATGGCGCGTGCGCAGAGGCCCGACGACCACGCAGGCAAGATCCTGCGCCTGACCGACGACGGCAGGCCGGCGCCCGGCAATCCGTTCATCGGCGATCCGAAGGCGAGGCCGGAGATCTTCTCGCTCGGCAACCGCAACGTGCAGGGAGCGGCGCTCAGTCCTTCGACCGGCGTGCTGTGGGCGCACGAGCACGGCCCGCAGGGCGGCGACGAGCTGAACGTCATCAGGGCCGGCGTCAACTACGGCTGGCCGGTGATCACTCACGGCGTCAACTACGTCACCGGCACCCGGATCGGCGAGGGCGCCGAGAAACCGGGCATGGCGCAGCCGGTCAAGTACTGGGTGCCGTCGCCGGCGCTGTCGGGCATGGCCTTCTACCAGGGCGATCGTTTCCCGAAGTGGCGTGGCGACGTGCTGATCGGCGCGCTGCGCGGCCAGGCGCTGATCCGCGTCCGGCTCGACGGCGAGCGGTTCGTCGAGGACGAGTTCATGCTGGTCGGCAACCTGCCGCGCGTGCGCGACGTGCGCGTCGGTCCCGACAGTCTCGTCTACCTGCTGACCGACCTGCCGAACGGCGCGATCCTGCGGCTCGAGCCGGCCGGCTGAGCGCGCCTGCCGGCGCCGGCCGAGGCCGTCACCGGCGCTTGTCCGGCGGCGGCAACCGGCCGATCAGTTCGCGGAACGCCTGCCGGTACGCCTGCGGCGATTCGCTGTGCAGGCGGCTGTGGCTGCCGTCGGGAAACTCGATCCAGCGCACGCCCGGCCGGGCGGCATCGCCAAGCTGGCGGCCGAGCTCGACCGGCACCGTGCGGTCCTTGGCCCCATGCAGCATCCACACCGGCGCGTCGACGGCGCCGATGCGCGAGCGGGCATCGAATTCCATGGTCGTCAGCGCCGCGCCGACGCGACCCCAGAAGCCGGCGGAGGCTGCCAGGTCGGGCAGGCTGGTGAAGGTCGACTCGAGCGCCAGCGCGCCGTAGTCGCTGCCGTGGCGCAGTTCGCTGGCCAGCCTGACGGCGATGGCACCGCCCATCGAGTGGCCGTAGATCACGCGCCGGCGCGGATCGGGCTGGCGCCGCGCCAGCTCGTCCCAGGCACGCCAGGCATCGGTGACGATGGTCGCCTCCGACGGGACGATCGGCGTGCTGTCGCCCCAGCCGCGGTAGTCGACCGCCACGATCGAGAAGCCGGCGTCGCGCAGCGCCTCGATCTTCGGCCGGTTGTAGTACAGGTTGCGGAAGGAGCCGTGCAGGTACAGCAGGGTCGGTGCGCCCGGGTCGGCATGCGGCAGCCACCACAATGACAGCTGTTGCGTTCCGTTGGCCCCGTCGACCGGCACCAGCGTGCGCTCGTCACCGGTGCGCAGGCCGTCGAAGTCGGCCGGCTGGCCGGGCGTCGGCCGCAGCGCCAGTTCGTGCTGCTTGTCGATCAGCCAGGCGCAGCCAGGCAGCGACAGCGACAGCAGCAGGCAGGCAGTACGCAGCGCCCGGACGACGCCGCTTGCCTTCAGCGCAGCAGCCGCCACAGCTGCGGCTCGAGGTTCGCCGCCGCCATCAGGCCACCCATCATCGCCCCGGCGACGCCCGGCGTGCAGGCGTCCTGGCCGGCCAGCAGCAGGCCGCCGATCGGCGTGCGCGAACGAAGCGCCGGCGACAGGAACCGTCGCGGCGTGGTGGCCAGGCCGTACATCGCGCCGTGCTCGGCGCCGGTGAAGCTCGCCACGGTGATCGGCGTCGAGGCTTCGGCGAACTGCACCATCGGCGCCAGCGACGGGAAGTGCTCGCCGAACTGCGCCAGCAGGCTGCGCGTCAGCCGCGCCTTGAGCGCCGCGTAGTCCTTCTCGCGCGCCGCGCCGGCGGCCATGCCGTCGGGGTCGTCCGAGTGGTCCCACTTGGCGAAGGCGCTCCAGTTCACCAGCGCGACGATCTCGCAGGTGTGCCGCCGCTGCGGCCCCGGCTCGTGCGACGGGTCGCGCAGCGACGGGAAGGAGACGAGCAGCGCCGGCGCACGCGGCTCGGTCTGCGGGTCGTCCCAGCCGCGGTTGACGTCCCACGACTCGTAGATCCAGGTGTTGGCCGCGTCGGCGCCGGCGGCGGCGACGTCGCCCGACAGGCCGAGGTACAGGCCGATGTAGCCGGTCGAGGCCTCGAGCTCGACGATGTCCTTGGCCCAGCCGTAGTCGACCTCGCCCGAGGGAAGCAGCCGCAGCGTGTTGTGGGCGCCGGCATCGGAGATCACGCAGCGCGAAGCGACATGCTCGCCGCTGCGTAACTGCACGCCGGTCACCCGCCGTCCCTCCACCGTGATGTGCGCGACCTCGGCGCGCGTGCGGATCTCGCCGCCGCCTTCGCCGATCGTTCGGCCGAGTTCGCGACCGAACACCGCGCTGCCGCCGACCGGATACCAGGCGCCGCCGAGATACGAGCGGGTGACCAGCGCATGGACGCCGAACGAGCTCTCGGCGGGCCGGCTGCCATAGTCGATCCACTGCGCGGTCAGCGCCGCGCGCAGCTGCGGATCGTCGGTCACTTCCTGCACCACCTGCCACGTCGTGCGGCCGACCCAGCGCTCGATCTCACGGCGGCGCAGCCAGGCGAGCGGGGCACCCAGCGGCCCGGGCATGTTGCGGGCCATCAACGCCGTTCCCATGGTGGCGGCGGCACGGTCGATTGCCTCGAAGTAGGCATCGATGCCGGCCGCCTCGCGCGGGAAGGCGTCCTTCAGCACGCGCAGCAGCGCCGCGCGCGGCGGCGCATAGGGAAGCGTCAGGCCGGGCAGGCGGATGCGGTCGTGGGCGCCGGCGATCGGCACCATCTCGATGCGGCCGCCGGCGATGTGGTCGAGCACCCGGCGGTTCGTCTCCGCCGGGCCGAAGCCGCCCAGGTAGTGGACGCCGACGTTGAAGCGCCACCCCTGGCGCTGGAAGGTCTGCGTCAGCCCGCCCGGCTGCGCGTGCCGCTCGAGCACCAGCACGCGCTTGCCGCAGGTCGACAGCGCCGCAGCGGCGGCCAGCCCGCCGATGCCGGAGCCGACGACGACTGCGTCCCAGGACGTTTGCATGTCTTCCTCCGCCGCCAATCAGAGCAACCCGGCGCGCCGGTGGCGTTGATGGTGGTCAACAGCCGTCGATCGACTCGCCGGCGGCGGCGAGCCGGGCGAAGGAGGCGGGCCGGTGCATGTATGAGCGGCACGTTAGCAGGCCGCGGTCCGGCCGCGGGCGACGTCCTTCCGCATGACATACGCGAAGCTGCGGCTCGCCTAGGATCCAGCCGTGGTCGACACTCCCTTGCGCGCGAGCAGGCCGATGCAGCGAACGCCGTCAGCGCCCGGACCTGCCGCCGCGCCGCCGGGCGTTGCTGCCTTGCCGGCTGCCGCCGTGGTGCTCGAACTGACGCGGCGCGGCCGCGAGGAACTCGAGCAGCCACGCTTCGGCCTGCACGCGCACCAGCGCCGCCTGCTCGAGCATTGCGACGGACGCCGGTCGCTGCGCGACTGCGCCGACGCCGATCCGCGCCTGCAGCCGGTCCGGCTGGCCCGCGATGCCGCGCGGCTGGTCGCCTTCGGTCTGGCGCGACCGCTGCACGGCGAACTGCCGCCGGAACTGATGGTCGAGGCGATGAACCTGACGGCGCGGATTCCCCTCGACCTGCTGCCGCCGCTCGAACCGGACCGGACCGTCAGCCCGATGCAGCCGCGCGTGGCGACCACCCGCGGCCGCTACACGCCGCTCAGGGAAGAGCAGGTCGCCCGGCAGCCGGACCGGCCGCGCTGGCCGATCGTCTGGCTGGCGGCACTGGTCGCGCTGGCCGTGGCGGCGATCGGCTACCTGGCCTGACCGGCGCGGTCGACCGCCAGCGGCCGCGGCCCGCGGTTCGCCGATAATTCCGGTCGACCTGAACCAGCCGGGGGTGAAGCGACCGCTGCGCTGCGCCTGCCACGGCGCGGCGGCTGCAGTCGGGGCGCCGCCGGTTCATCATCAGCCGATGCGCAAGGCCCGCGCATGACCGCCAACGAACCGATCGGCACGACCGTACCGGCACCCGGCGAAGCCGCCGCATCCGCCCGCCGCGCCGGCCGCGGCGCGCTTGCCGATGCGCTGCGTGCCAGCCGCGCCGATACCCTCGCGACGTTGGCTGCGTACCGTCGCGCGCTTCCCGACCTCGCCGTGCCGCAGCGCGAGGAGCTGAACCCGCCGCTGTGGGAACTCGGCCACATCGGCTGGTTCCAGGAATACTGGCTGGCGCGCAATCCGCAGCGCGATCGCGGCGTCGCTGCCGACCCCGACGTGCCGCGCCCGGCGAGCGTGCGGCCGGGCGCTGATGCGCTGTACAACTCGAGCCGGGTCGCCCACGCCAGCCGCTGGTCGCTGCCGCTGCCCGGCGTCGAGCCGACGCACGCCGACCTCGAGGCGCAACTGGCTGCCACGCTGGCGCTGCTCGAGCAGGCAGGTGACAGCGACGACGCGCTGTACTTCTTTCGCCTGGCGCTGTTCCACGAGGACATGCACCACGAGGCGGCGCTGTACATGGCGCAAGGCCTGGGCATCGCCATCGACGATCCACGCTGGCAGTTGCCGCCGCTGTCCGCCCCCGGCGGCGCGATCCAGCTGCCAGCCACCAGATGGCGGCTTGGCCACGAAGGCGCCGGCTTCGCCTTCGACAACGAACTCGTCGCCCACCAGGTGGCCATCGGCGATTGCGCGATCGACCGGCAGGTCGTCCGCTGGGACGAGTACCTGCCGTTCGTCGATGCCGGTGGCTACGGCGATCCGCGCTGGTGGAACGACGGCGGCCGCGCCTGGCTTGCCGCGTCACAGGCCCGCGCGCCGCGCTACCTGCGCCGCGCCGGCGACGGCTGGCAGCACTGGCGGCACGGCCGCTGGATGACGCTCGATCCGATGCTGCCTGCCTGCCACCTGACGTTGCACGAGGCGCAGGCCTGGTGTGCCTGGGCGGGCCGGCGGTTGCCGAGCGAGGCCGAGTGGGAGTGCGCGGCCGTTTCGCGCCCCGCGGATTTCCGCTGGGGCGACGTCTGGGAGTGGACGGCGAGCGCGTTCTCGCCCTACCCGGGCTTCGTGCGGCACCCCTACCGCGATTACTCGGCGCCGTGGTTCGACGGCAGGCCGGTGCTGCGCGGCGCCTCCTTCGCCACCCAGCCGCGCATGCGCCACCCGCGCTACCGCAACTACTTCACCGCCGGCCGCAACGACCTGTTCTCCGGCTTCCGCAGCTGCGCCGCCTGACCGCGGGCCGTCAGCCGGAGGCGAGCAGCACCGCGAACCAGCCGGCGTCGTCGCGCCAGGCGCGCACGCTGGCGAAGCCGGCCTGCCGCAGCAGCGCCTCGAACTCGCCGTGCCGCCACTTGTACGAATCCTCGGTGTGGATGCGCTCGCCGGCGGCGAAGCGGCGCTCGCCGCCGGGCCAGCGCACGGCCAGTGCGCGCCGCGCCTCCAGGTGCATCTCGATGCGCGAGGCCCGCGGCTCGAAGAAGGAGACGTGGCGCCAGTCGTGCGCGTCGAAGTCGGTGCCGAGCAGCCGGTTCAGGTGCAGCAGCAGGTTGAGGTTGAACGCCGCGGTGACGCCGAGCGCGTCGTCGTAGGCGGCCTGCAGCGTCTCGACCGGCTTGACCTGGTCGACGCCGATCAGCAGCGCGCCGCCGCCTGCCGCTGCGCGCGCCTCGCGCAGCAGGCGCAGCGCGTCGGCCGGCGCGAAGTTGCCGATGCTCGAGCCCGGGTAGAAAAGTAGCGCCGGTGCACCGAGCAGTTCGGCCGGCAGCGCCAGTTGCGACGAAAAGTCGAGCCCGACGCCGACGATATCGAGCGCCGGGTGCCGCTGCTGCAGCCGCTGCAGGGTGTCGCGCAGGTAGGCCGCCGAGATGTCGACCGCGACGTAGCGCGCCGGCGCGAAGGCGTCGAACAGCGACTCGGCCTTGCAGCAGCTGCCGGCGCCGAGGTCGACCAGCGTCATCGCGCCGCCGACCGCGCCGCGCACGGCCGCAGTGATTGCGCCGCGGTGGGCGGCGAAGATCGCCGCCTCGGTGCGCGTCGGATAGTATTCGGGCAGTTCGGTGATCGCATCGAACAGCCGCGAGCCGAGCGCGTCGTAGAAGAACTTGGGCGGCAGGCGCGCCGGCTGCGCCGCCAGTCCGGCGGCCGCCTCGAGGGCCGGCGCCAGTGCCGGCCGCGGGCAGTCGATGAAGCGCGGGTTGCGCAAGCGTGGTTCCTGCGGCGATCGAATCGACGGACAATGTAGCAGCCGGCCGACGCCGCGCGAGGTCTGCGCATACCCCGTGGTGTATCGTGCGGGCGACTTCGCCGCCGCCCGCCATGTTCGATTGCCGCCAAGCAGCAGCCTGACGATGAACGACCCCCGTCCGCGCATCGGCGCCCTGTTCGCCTACGACTGGGATGCCATCGGCCTGGCGCGCCAGAGCGGCGGCGCGCAGTTCGACGGCGCCGGCTTCGACCTGTTCACCTTTCCCAGCAACGCGCGTCTGGTTGGCTTCGATCTCGAGCGCTTCGCCGCCGCGCAGGCGCGCCGCGGCGCGCGTCGCCGCTGGGCCGGCGTGCTGTCGAACCACGAGCAGTTCGGCGCGCTGGCGGCGGCGCTGGTGGCCGAGCGCCTCGGCCTGCCGGGCAACCCGCCGGAGGCGGTGCTGGCCTGCCAGCACAAGCTGCACGCGCGGCGCGTGCTGCAGCAGGTCGCGCCGGAGGCCAATTTGCCGTTCGCCGCGCTCGAGGTGGACTATGGCGACGACATCCCGGACGGCATCGACTACCCCGCCTACGTGAAGCCGGTGAAGGCGGCCTTCTCGGTGCTGGCCCGCGAGGTGCGCAGCCGCGCCGAGCTGCAGGCGCACACGCGCTTCTCGCGCCGCGAACTGTGGGTGATCCGGCGGCTGGTCGAGCCGTTCGAGCTCGTCTGCCGCGCCCGCCTGCCGCAGGCGGGCAGCGCGCACCGGATGCTGCGCGAGCAGCCGCTGCCGCCGCACACGCCGCAGTACAACCTCGACGGCTGGGTGCACGGCGGCGAGGTGCGGCTGCTCGGCGTGGTCGACGCGATCATGTACCCGGGCACGCAGGCGTTCATGCGCTGGCAGGTGCCGAGCCGGCTCGCCGAGGACGTGCAGCAGCGGGCGCTCGAGGTGGCGCGGCGCTTCCTCGGCGCGGTCGGCTTCCGTCACGGGTTCTTCAACATGGAGTTCTTCCACGACCCGGCGACCGACCGGCTCACCGTGATCGAGTTCAACCCGCGCATGGCGGCGCAGTTCTCCGACCTGTACCGGCGCGTGCTCGGCGTCGACCCGCATGCGATGGCCGTGGCGATGGCGCGCGGCGACGATCCGCTCGCGGTGGCCGGCGGCGCGCCGACCGCCGGCGCGGCGGCGAGCCTCGTCTACCGCGCCTTCGCCGCCGGCGAGGTGCCGGCGATGCCGTCGCCGCAGCGCCTCGCCGACTGGCAGCGCTGCTACCCGGACGGCCTGCTGTTCACCCTGCCGAAGCAGGGCCACGCGCTGGCGCGCGACTTCAAGTGGCTGGGCAGCCATCGCTACGGCGTCGTTCACCTCGGCGGGCGCGACCAGCGCGAGCTGCGCGAGCGCTGCCGCGCGGCCAGCGCGCTGCTCGGCTGGCCGGCGCCCTACGCGGAACCTTCGGCGGCGACCGCTGCCGAAGCGCAGCGCGACTGGACGCTCGCGCCCGATCCCGTGCCTCTGGACTGACCGCCATGCCATTGATGCCATCGACCGCCTGGCCGCGGCTGCTTGCCGCGCTGCTGCTCGCAACCTCGGTGCTCGCCGGCTGCACGCCGATGTCCGCGCAGAACCCGCCATCGGCGCTGCGACCGGTCAACGCGGTGGCCGACGGCGGCGACGAGCGCGTGCTGCTCGCCGGGCACGACGTGGTGGCCTACTTCACGCAGGGCCGACACCAGCCGGGGTCGGCGCAGTTCGAATCGGTCTACGAGGGCGTGACGCTGCGCTTTGCCAGCGCCGAGCACAAGGCGGCGTTCGACGCCGACCCGAAGCGTTACCTGCCGCAGTTCGGCGGCTACTGCACCAACGGCATCGCCTACGGCATTCCGTGGGGCGGCGATGCCGACACCTGGGCGATCATCGACGGCAGGCTGTACATCTTCGGCGGCCAGGCGTCGAAGGACGCCTTCATGCTCGACCCGCGGGCCAACCTGGCGCTGGCCGAGCAGTACTGGCGCGAGGAGATCGCCGGCCGCAACAGCTTCCTGCAGCGCGCCTACCGGCTGGTGATCCGCGTGCCGCACTATCAGAGCGGCGCCGAGCTGGCGCAGCGGGTGGCCGAAGCGCAGGGGCGAGCGACCGGCAAGTGATCGGCCGGGGCGGCCGCGGCGCGGCCCGGCGTTGCGGCAGACCCGTCGGGTGGCGCAGCAGCCGGGGGCTGCCTCAGACGGCGAGTTCGTCGATGTACTGCGCGATGCGGGCGCGCATCTGCGGCGTCATCTCGACGAATTCGAAGCCGGTTTCGAACTGCAGGTCGGGGCGGGCGCGGTGCCAGGCGCAACGGGCGATCACTTCGATGCGCGGACGCTCGACGCCGTCGACGCGCACCTCGATCGACAGTGCGAAGCGACGCGCCGGCGGAATCGGGTCGGGCGTTTCCATGCGCAGGCCGCCGAGTCCGATGTCGCACACCACGCCGATCGCCCGGCTGCGGCCGCGATCGTGCACCCGCCAGGTGCCGCGAACGCCGTAGCGGGCGAAGTTGCGCCGGTCGCTGTCGGCAATGTCGCGCGCGACGTGGAACGAATCGGGCTGCTCTTTCCTTCGGCCTTCCATGTGCCGGCTATCCCAGGGATGTACGGACCGTCGCGATGCGCCGCGCACTCGCGTGAATGCGGGAGGTAGCGGCTGAGGCGATTCTGGGCGCGCCGCAGCGGCCGAGGTATCGGCCGCACAGATGAAGGCGAACGACAGCCGCCGCGGCGGTCCGCCGGCGCGGCGCGCCCACTCGCGACGGCGAGCGCGAGCACCGCACGCGCGCCGCCGGTAAGCGAGTGCCGACCCGCACCGTTCAGCCGCGGCCGCTCATGCGTTCGGCGACCACGCCTTCGCCTGCAGCGCGCGCGGGCCGCCGATCACCGTGTCGATCGGCCGGCGCAGCGACGGCGGCATCAGCGGCCCACGGCCGAAGCGCACGAGCAGGTCCGGCCGCCTCTCGTCGATGCCGAGCCACTGCGCGAACTGCTCGCGCAGCGCCGGCACCTCGACCGGCTGGTTGACGAAGGCATTGCGGATGCCGAGCGAGGTGGCGAGCAGCGCGAAGCGCTGGTAGGCGCGGCCGACCTCGACCCAGTGCGCCGGTCGCTCCGAGCGGGCAACGAAGACGATCACGCCGGCCGAGGAGCGCATCTGTCCGACGATCCTGTCGGTCTCGCCCTTCTCGGTGAACAACAGGCCGAACAGCAGGCTGCCGAGCCAGCGCGGCGTCGCCGGATTGCCGGACGAGCGTGCGAAAAGGCCGTCGCGGGTCGCCAGCGCTTCGCGCTCGCCGAAGCGGATCCAGTGCTTCAGTTCACGGACGAAGGCGGCGTCGCGCATCTGCGCGCTGTTGCCCTGGATCACGAAGTCGGTGACCGCGTCGATGCGGCCACGGTCGGTCAGCAGCAGCGCCCGCACGCCGGGGCCGTTCGCCGTCGAGCCGAGTGCCCGCAACTCGGCTGCCGGCAGTGGCTGGCTGTCGTAATCGGCGCGGCTGCACTGCCGCTGCGGGATCGCCTGGAACAGCGGCGAGCGCACCGCATCCATCGGCGTCAGGTGCAGACGGATCAGCCGCGTGCGCGAGTCGAACTCGAGCTCCGCACGGCGGCCGAAGGCGGCGGCCGCCAGCGTCAGGTTCTCGGCGGCGCAGCCCAGGCTCACCCACAGATGGTGGTCGTCGGGATCGACCGCCGGCGTGCGCCGCGACAGGTCGGCCTGGATGGTGATCGCGCCGGCATCGAGCGCAAAGCGCCACGGCTGCGTGTTGTGGCTGCTGGCGGCCAGCGTCGCGTAGCGGACCAGTTCGCGCAGCAGCGCCACCGGCTCGGCCGGCGCCTGTGCGGCATGGCGCCAGGTGGCGGCCACCGCGTCGTCGTAGCCGGTTGCGCCGCACGCGGGCAGGGTGGCGCCGGCGCCGGCGAGGGCCGCCAGCCGCAGCAGGTCGCGACGCGTCGGCATCGGTGGACGGAGTCGGCAATGGTGAGGCAAGGATGCCAGCGCCGGCGCACGGCCGCTTGTCGCCGCGCAAGCCGTCGATCGGCGGCAGCCGGCCGGCGTGGCGTGAACGCCACCGACCCTCCCGTCATCGGGCGATGCCAGGCAATTTCGCTTGCTAATTAGCACGACCGTGCTAATATGCACGTATGGAACTCGCAGGTTTGAGCAAGGCCGAATTGACCCGCGCGGCGATCGTCGACGTGGCGTTGGCGATGGCGCAGGAAGGCGGGCTGGAAAGCCTGACCATCGGCACCGTGGCCGAGCGCGCCGGGCTGTCGAAGAGCGGCGTGTTCTCGCGGGTCGGCTCGCGCGAGGAACTGCAGGTGGCGGTGCTGAAGGAGTACGAGCGCCGTTTCGTCGAGGCGGCGGTCGTGCCGGCGCTGCGCGAACCGCGCGGACTGTCGCGCCTGCGGGCGCTGCTGGCCGGCTGGGCCCGCTGGATCGGCTCGGACACCGGCCGCGCCGGCTGCCTGTTCGTCAGCGGCGCGGTCGAGTACGACGACCGCCCGGGCCCGGTGCGCGACGCCGTGCTGCTGGGCCTCGGCGAACTTCGGCGACATGTCGCCCGCAACGTCCGGCAGGCGGTGGAGGCAGGGCAGTTCGCCGCCGATACCGACCCGGAGCAGGTCGCCTTCGAGCTGAGCGCGATCGTCCTCGGCCTGCACAACGACCTGCGGCTTTTTCGCGACGAGCGCGCCATCGGGCGTGCGTTCGTCGCCTTCGACCGCCTGCTGGCGGGCCAGGCCGCGCATTGACTGCGTGTTTTTCTTTGCCATTTTATCGCACGATCGTGCGAAATATAGGAGCTGACCATGCTGCCCATCTGCTTCGTCGAACAACTGCTGCTGCCGCTGATCGAGGATGTCGCCAACCGCCTGCTGCGGCTTGCCGGTGGCCCGCACCACGTGCCGCAGCACAACGACGACCTGGTCTGGTACTGAGCGCCCCCGGGGGCGGGCCGCGCCCCTGCTCGCCTCCTTGGGGGCAGAGGAAACCCGGGGCGGCGCGCGGCCTGCCCGAGCGCCGGCCGCCCCGGCGGCACGGTCAGGCGGCGTGGCTGGACAGGAAGCGCTGCAGCGCCTGGCCGGTGTGGCTGCCGAGCTGGCGCAGGCGCTGCGGTTCGCACTGCGCGACCACCCGCCCGCCGCCGTCGCCGCCCTCCGGGCCGAGGTCGATCACCCAGTCGGCCTCGGCGATCACGTCGAGGTTGTGCTCGATCACCACCACCGTGCTGCCGGCGTCGACCAGCCGGTGCAGCACGCGGACGAGCTTCTCGACGTCGTGCATCGACAGCCCGACCGTCGGCTCGTCGAGAACGTAAAGCGTCTGCGGTGGCCGGTAGGCACGGCCGGTGCGCGTCAGTCCCTCGTCCAGTCGCACCTTGGACAGCTCGGTGACCAGCTTGATCCGCTGCGCCTCGCCGCCGGACAGCGTCGGCGACGGCTGGCCGAGCGTCAGGTAGCCCAGGCCGACGTCCTGCAGCAGTTGCAGCGGCCGCAGGATCGACGGGTGAGCGGCGAAGAAGCCGACCGCGTCGTCGATCTCCATCGCCAGCAGGTCGCCGGCCGACCTGCCGCGAAGCTGGATGCCGAGCGTCTCGCGGTTGAAGCGGCCGCCGCGGCAGACGTCGCACAGCACCTTGACGTCGGGCAGGAAGTTCATCTCGATCGTGCGCAGGCCTTGCCCTTCGCAGGCCTCGCAGCGGCCGCCGGCGGTGTTGAACGAGAAGCGCGAGGCGCCGTAGCCGCGCATGCGCGCCTCGGCGGTGTCGGCAAACAGCCGCCTGATCGCGTCCCAGAAGCCGACGTAGGTGGCCGGGCAGGAGCGTGGCGTCTTGCCGATCGGCGTCTGGTCGACCTCGAGCACGCGATCGACGAGCTCGTGTCCGTCGATGCGGTTGCAGCCGCCCCACGGGCCGGCGAACTTCTTCTTCCTCGGGTCGGCGTTCACCGCGCGCTGCAGGTTGGCGAGCAGGACGTCGCGCGCCAGCGTCGACTTGCCGCTGCCGGAGACGCCGGTGACCACCGTCAGCCGGCCGAGCGGGATCTCGGCATCGGCGTTGTGCAGGTTGTGCAGGTTCGCGCCGCGCAGATGCAGGCGCGGCGTACCGGCAACGACCGGCCGCAGCGGCGCGGGCGGGTGCTGCAACGG
The DNA here is from genome assembly GCA_016716275.1 of Burkholderiales bacterium. Classification (GTDB taxonomy): domain Bacteria; phylum Pseudomonadota; class Gammaproteobacteria; order Burkholderiales; family Burkholderiaceae_F; genus JADJWR01. The sequence goes on from JADJWR010000002.1 coordinate 509,886, forward strand.
CGACTTCAGGTACTGCCCGGTGACCGATTCCTCGCTGGCCATCAGGTCGGCCACCGAGCCCTGCGCGATCACCCGCCCGCCGCGCACGCCGGCGCCGGGGCCGATGTCGATCACGTGCTCCGCGCGGCGGATCGTGTCCTCGTCGTGCTCTACCACCACCAGCGTGTTGCCGCGCCCGCGCAGCGTCGCCAGCGCGTCGAGCAGGATGCGGTTGTCGCGCGGGTGCAGGCCGATGGTCGGCTCGTCGAGCACGTAGCACACGCCCTGCAGGTTCGAGCCCAGCTGCGCGGCCAGCCGGATGCGCTGCGCCTCGCCGCCGGACAGCGTCGGCGCGGCGCGGTCGAGCGCGAGGTACCCCAGGCCGACCTGCTGGAGGAAGTCGAGCCGCGCGCCGATCTCGGCCAGCACGTCGCGCGCGATCTCGGCCTCGCGGCCTTCGAGCTTCAGGCTGCCGAACAGCCTGCGCGCTTCCGCCACGCTGCCGGCGGCCAGTTGCGCGATCGAGCGACCCTGCCACCGCACCGCCAGCGCGGTGCGATTCAGCCGCTGGCCGTCGCAGGCGGGGCAGCGGACTTCCTCGCCCTCGTACCAGGCGTTCCACCACACTTCCTCGCCGGTCTGCTGCTCGTCGAAGCCGGAAAGCGCGAGTCCCGTGCCGTAGCACTCGGTGCACCAGCCGTGCTTGCTGTTGTACGAGAACATGCGCGGGTCGGGCTCGGCGAACGAGGTGCCGCACGACGGGCAGGCGCGCCTGGTCGAGTACACGCGCTGCTCGAGGCCGCGTACCGGTTCGCCGCGCGCCAGCGCCTCCTGCAGCCGGTCGAGCGGCGACAGCACGCCGACCACGCCGTGGCCGTGCTCGAGCGCGGTGGCGAGCAGTTCGCGCAACTGCGCTTCATCGTTGCTGTAGACGACAAGGTCGCCGACCGGCAGCTCGATGGTGTGCTCGCGGAAGCGGTCCAGCCGCGGCCACTTGCTGGTGGCGATGAACTCGCCGTCGACGCGCAGGTGCGTGTAGCCCTTGTTCCTCGCCCAGCGGGCGAGATCGGTGTAAAGGCCCTTGCGGTTGACCACCAGCGGCGCCAGCACGCCGATGTGGCGGCCGCGGAACTCGCGCAGGATGCTCGCGGCGATCGAGTCGAAGCTCTGCGGCGCCACCTGCACCCGGCAGTCGGGGCAGTGCTGCACGCCGAGCTTCATGTAGAGCAGGCGCAGGAAGTGATAGACCTCGGTCATCGTCGCCACTGTCGACTTGCGGCCGCCGCGCGAGGTGCGCTGTTCGATCGCCACCGTGGGCGGAATGCCGTAGATCGCGTCGACGTCCGGCTTGCCGGCCGGCTGCACGATCGAGCGCGCGTAGGCGTTCAGCGACTCGAGGTAGCGCCGCTGCCCTTCGTTGAACAGGATGTCGAAGGCCAGCGTCGACTTGCCGCTGCCCGATACGCCGGTGATCACCGTGAAGGTGTCGCGCGGGATCGACACGTCGATGCCCTTCAGGTTGTGCTCGCGCGCATGCCTGATTTCGATCGCGTTCTCTCGCCGGACCGCCGCCAGATATTTCCCTGACGGCTCCTCGAAGAAAATGGGGTCAGAGTCGAATTTCCGCTTCGCCAAGCCGCCATCGGTGAAATTCGACTCTGACCCCAATTTTCTTTCGTAGTCGGCGAGCGCTTTGCCGGTGTGCGAGGTCGGGTGCGCCATCAGCTCGCGTGGCGTGCCGACGACCACGATCTCGCCGCCGGCGTCGCCGCCCTCCGGGCCGAGGTCGATGATCCAGTCGGCCGAGCGGATCACGTCGAGGTTGTGCTCGATGATCGCCAGCGAATGGCCGGCGGCCAGCAGTTTGCGCAGCGCGCGCATCAGCCGCGACACGTCGTCGAAGTGCAGTCCGGTGGTCGGCTCGTCGAACAGCAGCAGCGAACCCTTGCGCGCCAGCTTGCTGCCGATCGGCACGTCGGTGATGCCGCTGCGGGCCGCCTCCGCCAGGAAGCCGGCGATCTTCAGCCGCTGCGCCTCGCCGCCGGACAGCGTCGGCACCGGCTGGCCGAGCTTCACGTACTCCAGCCCCACCTCGGCCAGCGGCTGCAGGCCGCGGATCACTTCGGGCTGGCCGGCGAACGACTGCACCGCCTCGCTGACCGTGAGGTCGAGCACGTCGGCGACCGACAGCTTCAGCCCGCCGCGCTCGATCTGCACCTGCAGCACCTCGGGCCGGAAGCGCTTGCCGTCGCAGTCGGGGCAGCGCAGGTACACATCCGAGAGGAACTGCATCTCGACGTGCTCGAAGCCGTTGCCGCCGCAGGTCGGGCAGCGGCCGTCGCCGGCGTTGAAGCTGAAATGCCCGGCGGTATAGCCGCGCTCCTGCGCCAGCAGCGTCCGGGCGAACAGCTGGCGGATCGCATCCCAGGCGCCGACGTAGCTCGCCGGATTGGAGCGGGTGGTCTTGCCGATCGGCGACTGGTCGACCATCGCCACGTCGGCGAGCCAGTCGTCACCGAGCAGCCGGTCGTAGGCGCCGGGTGACTCGGTCGACTTGCCCTTGGCCTTGGCCAGCGCCGGGTACAGCACGTCGGCCACCAGCGTGCTCTTTCCCGAGCCGGAGACGCCGGTGATCACGACCAGGTGGTTGAGCGGCAGCTCGACCGACACGTTCTTCAGGTTGTGCTCGCGCGCGCCTTCGAGCAGCAGCCGCGGCGTGTTCGGCCGCACGTTGCGCGTGGCGTAGCCGCCGGTGGTGAGCAGCGGCAGCTCGACCTGCCTGCGGCCGGACAGATACTGGCCGGTCAGGGTGTCGCCTGCCTGGATCTCGGCCGGGGTGCCGTTGAAGACGATCCGCCCGCCGCGCTCGCCGGGCCCCGGCCCGATGTCGATCATCCGGTCCGCCGCCAGCATCACCTGCGGATCGTGCTCGACCACCACCAGCGAATTGCCTGCCGAGCGCAGCCGCTGCATCACCTCGATCACCCGGTGCATGTCGCGCGGGTGCAGGCCGATCGACGGCTCGTCGAGCACGAACAGCGTGTTCACCAGCGAGGTGCCGAGCGCCGTGGTCAGGTTGATCCGCTGCACCTCGCCGCCGGACAGCGTGCGGCTCTGCCGGTCGAGCGTCAGATATCCCAGGCCGACGTCGCAGAGAAACTTCAGCCGTGCCCGCACTTCCTCCAGCAGCAGTTCGGTCGCCTCGTCGAGCACGCCGGTGAAGCTGATCCGCTCGAAGAAGGTGCGCACCCGCTCGATCGGAAGCAGCATCAGGTCGTGGATCGACAGGCCGGGCATTGCCTCGAGCTGCTCGTTGCTCCAGCCGGCGCTGACCGGCTTGTAGCGCCGGTAGCCGCCACGGACCCCATCCCCACCCTTGCCCTCCCCTTGAAGGGGAGGGTAAGAGCCGCCTTCCCCGTCAAGGGGACGAGAAGAACCGCCTCTGCCGTCGAGGGGACGGGTAGAACCTCCTCCCCCTTCAAGGGGGAGGCCGGGAGGGGGATGGGGTAGCAGCGCCGCATCGGCATCGGCCTTCGCGCCCACCCGCCACAGCAGCGCGTCGGGCTTCAGCCTCGCTCCGGCGCACGTCGTGCACGGCGTGTAGGCGCGGTAACGCGACAGCAGCACGCGTACGTGCATCTTGTAGGCCTTGCTCTCCAGCCAGGCGAAGAAGCGCCTGATCCCGTACCACTGCGTCTGCCACTTGCCGGAGAAGCCCGGCTCGCCCTCCATCACCCACTTCCTGTGTTCTTCGGCGAGCAGGCTCCACGGCGTATCGAGCGGCACGCCGAACTTCGGCGCCAGCTTCACCAGGTCGCGCTGGCAGTCGGCGAAGCTCTTGGTCTGCCACGGCTTCACGGCGCCTTCGCGCAGCGTCTTTCTCTCGTCGGGGATCACCAGGCCGTAGTCGACGCCGATCACCCGGCCGAAGCCGCGGCAGGTGTCGCAGGCGCCGAGCGGCGAGTTGAACGAGAAGGTGCTCGGATTCGGCTCGGCGTAGTGGATGTCGCAGTCGGCGCAGTGCAGGTCGTCGGAGAACTTCCACGTCGCACGCAGCGCGCCGTCGTCGGCGAGCACCTGCGCGTCGATGCGGCCGCCGCCGAAGCGCAGCGCCGACTCGAGCGCCTCGATCACACGCTGGCGCTCCGCGTTGCCGAGGCGCAGCCGGTCCTGGATCACGTCCAGGATCAGTTCCGGGGCGGCGTCCTGCTCCTTCCTGCCCCCTCGCTTCCTTCCCTCCTCGCCGCGCGCGGGCGAGGGGCCGGCGGCGAGGGTTCTTCTCTGTCCGAACACCCGCGCATACCCCTGCGCCTCGAGATGGGCCCGGATCTCTTCTTCACCGAAGTTGGCCGGCACGCGTACCGGAAAGGTCAGCACGATGCGTGGGTCGCCGGCTGCCGCGCAGCGCCCGGTCAACGTCTCGAAGATGCTGCCCGCCGTGTCGCGCGCCACCGGCCTGCCGCAGCCGCGGCAGAGCAGCGTGCCGGCGCGCGCGTACAGAAGCTTCAGGTGGTCGTTGAGTTCCGTCATCGTGCCGACCGTCGAGCGCGAGGTGCGCACCGGGTTGGTCTGATCGATGGCGATCGCCGGCGGCACACCGGAGATGCTGTCCACCTGCGGCCGGTCCATCCGGTCGAGGAACTGCCGCGCGTACGGCGAGAAGGTCTCGACGTAGCGCCGCTGCCCCTCGGCGTACAGCGTGTCGAACACCAGCGAGCTCTTGCCCGAGCCGGACACGCCGGTGACGACGATTAGCTCGCCGGTGGGCAGGTCCAGGTCGAGGTTCTTCAGGTTGTTCTGCCGCGCGCCGCGGATGCGGATGGCGCGCGCGGCGGTTCGGTTCGGATCGTCGGGCATCGGCAGGAGAGGGCCGCGACCGGGAATCGCGCGGCGAACCACGTAGTCTAGGCGAGGCGTAGGAGGAGCCCACTGGCGGGCAGGCACGGGGCGGGCAAATCTTCGTCGGCCCCCGTTCTTGATCCCGATCAGAGAAGGCGACGGCACAAAGCCCCCCGCTCGCGGTCGGACGGTTGCCGCCCTGACGGTTTGTGCTAAACCGCTGCGCGTTTGCCTCTGCGGGCCCCGCCAAGAATGAAGAATCCAACCGCAAATCCCTGGCCGCGCCGGCTGCTCGTTGCCGTGGCGGTGCTTGCCGCGGCCGCGACGCTGCTCTGGTGGCTCGGCCGTCCGAAGCCGATCGCCGTGGTGCTGACCGAGGTCGGCCGCGGCACCGTCGAGGCGACCGTCTCGAACACGCGCGCCGGCACGGTCGAAGCCTGCCAGCGCACCAAGCTGTCGACGATCGCCGGCGGCCGCATCGAAGTGATGGCGGTCAAGGAGGGAGACAAGGTCAGGAAGGGGCAACTGCTGATGCAGTTGTGGAACGAGGACCAGCAGGCGGAGCGGCGACTGGCCCAGGCCGCCCTGGAGACCGCGCGCAAGCGGGTGGTCGAGGCCTGCACGGTGGCCGACAACGCGGTGCGCGAGGCCGAGCGAAGGCACGACCTGTTCAAGCAGGGCTTCATATCCGAGAGCGCCTACGACGCGGCGCGGGTCGAGGCCGACGCGCGCAGCGCCGCCTGCACGACCGCCAGGACCGACGTCGCGCAGGCGCAGGCGCGCGTCGACCTGACCCGCGTGGTGCAGGGACGCACGGTGCTGATCGCGCCGTTCGACGGCACCGTGGCGAAGATCGTCGGCGAAGTCGGCGAGTACTCGACGCCGTCGCCGCCCGGGGTGGCCACACCGCCGGCGATCGACCTGATCGACGACTCCTGCCTCTACATCGAGGCGCCGATGGACGAGGTCGACGCGCCGAAGATCCGCGTCGGCCAGCCGGTGCGCATCACCCTCGACGCGTTGCCGAAGCGGTCGTTTCCCGGCAAGGTCAGGCGCATCGCGCCGTACGTGTCGGCGGTCGAGAAGCAGGCGCGCACGGTCGACATCGAGGCGACCTTCGACGACCCGGCGTCGGCCGGCCGGCTGCTGGTCGGCTACAGCGCCGATGTCGAGGTCATTCTCGAGGTCCGCCCGGACACGCTGCGCGTGCCGACCGCGGCGCTGCTCGAGGGCGGCCGCGTGCTGCTGCTCGAGCAGGGCAAGCTCGCCGAGCGCAGGGTGAAGACGGGGCTCGCCAACTGGGAATACACCGAGATCGTCGACGGGCTGGCGGCGGGCGACCGGATCGTCACCTCGCTCGAGCGCGAGGGCGTCAAGGCCGGCGCCGCGGCAGTGGCGGAAACGGGCGGCCAGGGCAAGTGAACGAGCGGCCGAAAGGCGCCGGCCCGCAGATCGAGCTGGCGGGAATCGAGCGGGTCTTCCATCTCGGCGACAGCGCGGTGCACGCGCTGGCCGGCATCGACCTGGCGATCGACGCCGGCGAATACCTGTCGGTGATGGGCCCGTCGGGCTCGGGCAAGTCGACCCTGCTGAACGTGCTCGGCCTGCTCGATTCGCCCAACGGCGGCACCTACCTTCTGGAAGGGCGCGACGTGACGACGCTGTCGCCGGCCGAGCAGGCGCGCGTGCGCAGCCGCCGCATCGGCTTCGTCTTCCAGAGCTTCCACCTGGTGCCGCGGCTGACCGCGGCGGAGAACATCGCGCTGCCGATGATGCTCGCCGGCATCCCCGCCGCGGAACGCGCGCCGCGGGTCGAGAAGGCGCTGGCCGACTTCGGCCTAACCGACCGCGCGCGGCACAAGCCGGACGAACTGTCCGGCGGCCAGCGCCAGCGGGTGGCGATCGCCCGCGCCACCGTGATGCAGCCGGCGATGCTGCTGGCCGACGAGCCGACCGGCAACCTCGACCGCGCCACCGGCGAGGAGGTGATGCGCCTGCTCGAGGACCTGCACGAGCGCGGCGTCACGCTGATCATGGTGACGCACGACCAGGCGCTCGGCGACCGCGCGCACCGGCGCATCTACATGGAAGACGGCGCGGTCAGGCGCGATTCGGGGCGCGGCAGCGGACGCGAGGCCTGATGCGCACGCGCGACGTCTTCGCCTCGGCTTTCGGTGCCGCCGCCAGCAACCCGCTGCGCACCTTCCTGCTGACGCTGGCGATGGCCATCGGCGTGGCGGCGGTCGTCGTGCTCACCGCGCTCGGCGACGGCGCGCGCCGCTACGTGGTGCGCGAGTTCACCTCGATCGGCTCCAACCTGGTGATCGTGCTGCCTGGACGCACCGCCACCGGCGGCGTCAATCCGGCCAGCGCCGTCACCACCACGCCGCGCGACCTGACGATCGCCGATGCGCAGGCGCTGACGCGGCTGCCGGCGGCGCTGCGCGTGGCGCCGATCCTGGTCGGTACCTCGGAGCTGAGCGTCGGCGGCCGATTGCGCGACACGATGGTGCTCGGCGCCACCGCCGAGCTGCTCGAGGTGCGCCGCTTCACGCTGGCGCAGGGCCGCTTCCTGCCGGTCGACGACTGGGACCGCGGCGCGCCGGTGATGGTGATCGGCGCCAGGCTGCGCGCCGAGCTGTTCGGCGCCGAGCCGCCGGTCGGCCAGTTCGTGCGCATCGGCGACCGGCGCTTCCGCATCGTCGGCGTGCTGGCGGCGACCGGCAGCGGCCTGGGGATGAACACCGACGAGCTGGCGATCGTGCCGGTGGCGCTGGCGCAGGCGATGTTCAACACCGGCACGCTGTTCCGCATCCTGATCGAGGCACGCGGCCGCACGGCGATCGAGCCGGCCAAGCGGCAGGCAACGGAACTGCTCAAGCAGCGCCACGGCGGCGAGGAGGACGTGACGGTGATCACGCAGGACGCGATCCTCGCCACCTTCGACCGCCTGCTCGGCACGCTGACCCTCGGCGTGGCCGGCATCGCGGCGATCAGCCTGGCGGTGGCCGGCATCCTGGTGATGAACGTGATGCTGGTGTCGGTCACCCAGCGGCGCGCCGAGATCGGCCTGATGAAGGCGCTCGGCGGCAGTGGCGGCACGATCCGCCTGCTGTTCCTGGTCGAGGCGGCGCTGCTGTCGCTGGGCGGCAGCGTGGCCGGCTACGCGCTCGGTCATGTCGGCGCGTGGCTGATCCGCAGCCTGTATCCGACGCTGCCCGCCTTTCCGCCCGACTGGGCGGTGCTTGCCGCGCTGGGCACGGCGCTCGTCACCGGCATCCTGTTCGGCGTCATGCCGGCGCGCCGCGCCGCGGCGCTCGATCCCGTGCTCGCGCTGGCCCGCCGATGATCGTCCGCGACTCGGTCCTGCTCGCCCTGCGCGCCATCACCGCGCACCGGCTGCGCAGCTTCCTGACCCTGGCCGGCATCGGCGTCGGCATCGCGGCGGTGATCCTGCTCACCTCGATCGGCGAGGGCATCCACCGCTACATGCTGAGCGAGTTCTCGCAGTTCGGCACCAACGTGATCGGCATCGCGCCGGGCAAGGTCAAGGTCGGCGGCGGCCCGCCGTCCGGGTTGCCGACGTCGGTGCGGCCGCTGACCATCGACGACGCGGAGGCGCTGCAGCGGGTGCCGAACGTGGTCGGCGTCGTGCCGACGGCCTGGGGCAATGCCGAAGTCGCCTACGGCGGGCGGACCCGGCGCACGAGCGTCTACGGGGTCGGCAGCGCCGCCAGCCTGGCGTTCAACATGAACGTGCGCATCGGCCAGTTCCTGCCGCCCGAGGAGCCGGCGCAGGCGCGCGCGCTGGTGGTGCTCGGCTCGACGCTGAAGCGCGAACTGTTCGGCGCCGAGAACGCGCTCGGCGCCAAGGTGCGCATCGGCGGCCTGCAGTTCCGCGTCATCGGCGTGCTCGAATCGAAGGGGCAGTTCATCGGCATCGACCTGGACGACACCGCCTTCATCCCGGCGGCACGCGCGCTGGAGCTGTTCAACCGCGAGGGCCTGTCGGAGATCAACCTGTCGTACCGCGAGGGCGCCGCGGTGGCGCCGGTGGTGCAGGAGGTCAAGCGGGTCCTCGCCGCGCGCCACGGGCGCGAGGACTTCACCGTCACCACGCAGGAGGAGATGCTGCGCACGCTGTCGAACATCCTCGACATCCTGACGATGGCGGTGGCGGCGCTGGGCAGCATCTCGCTGCTGGTGGGCTCGGTCGGCATCGTCACCATCATGACCATCGCGGTGGCCGAGCGGACCAACGAGGTCGGCCTGATGGTGGCCCTCGGCGCGCAGCGGTGGACGATCCTCGGCCTGTTCCTCGGCGAGGCGGTGGTGCTGGCGGTGCTCGGCGGGCTGCTGGGGCTGGCGGCGGGGCTCGGCCTGGCGCAGGTGCTGCGCCTGGCAGTGCCCGCATTGCCGGTGCAGACGCCCTACCTCTATGCGGCGCTGGCGGTGGCGGTCAGCGCACTGATCGGCCTGGTGGCCGGCGTGGCTCCGGCGCTGCGCGCCGCGCGGCTGGATCCGGTCGAGGCGCTGCGGGCGGAGTAGGCGGCGGCAGTTCCAGCTGCGCTCAAACCCGCGGCGTGGCGCGGCCGATGATCGCCGCGCAGTCGGCCGCGCGGTCGAGCACACCGAAGTTGTGCTGCCCGGCGCTGCCTAGCCGCGAGGCGCAGAACGCATCGGCGACGAAGGCCGGCGCGTGGCGCACCAGCAGGCTCGCCTGCAGCGCCAGCGCCATCCGGTCGACCAGGTCGCGGGCGCGGTATTCCAGGTCGGCTTGATCGGCGAAGTCGCGCTGCAGCGCGCCGGCAGCGCGATCGAGCAGTGCGTTGCCGCCGCGGGCCAGCGCGAGTTCGGCAAAGAAAGCCCCGATCGCCGCCGGCGACTTGCGCAGCACGCGCAGCACGTCGAGGCACTGCACGTTGCCGCTGCCTTCCCAGATCGCGTTGACCGGCGACTCGCGGAACAGGCGGGGGAAGGGGCCGTCCTCCATCACGCCGCTGCCGCCGATGCACTCCATCGCCTCGTAGGTGAGGCCCGGTGTGCGCTTGCAGATCCAGTACTTGCCGACCGTCGTGAGCACGCGCACCAGCAGGTCCTCGCGCTCCTCAGTGCGGGAGTCGAGCGCGCGCGCCACCCGCATCGCCAGCGCCAGCGAGCCTTCGTGCTCCAGCACCAGGTCGGCCAGCACGTTCATCATCAGCGGCTGGCGGTTCAGCAGCCTGCCGAAGGCCGAGCGCAGCGCGCAGTGGTGCAGCGCCTGTGCCACCGCAGCGCGCTGCCCGGCGGCGGAGCCGACCATGCAGTCGAAGCGGGTCATCGCCACCATCTCGATGATCGTGCGCACGCCGCGTCCTTCCTCGCCGACCATCCAGGCCAGCGTGCCGCGCAGCTCGGTCTCGCTCGACGCGTTGGAGACGTTGCCCATCTTGCGCTTCAGTCGCAGCACCTGCAGCGGGTTCCTGCTGCCGTCCGGCCGCCAGCGCGGCAGCAGGAAGCAGGACAGACCGCCGGGGGCCTGCGCGAGGACCAGGAAGGCGTCGCTCATCGGCGCCGAGACGAAGTACTTGTGGCCGACCAGTTCATACGGCGTGCCGGGACCGCCGGGGCCGATCGGCGTGGCGCGGGTGGTGTTGGCGCGCACGTCCGAGCCGCCCTGCTTCTCGGTCATCGCCATGCCGATCGTCACGCCGCTCTTGCCGGCGTCGGGCACGTTGCGCGGGTCGTAGACGCGGGCGGTGATCCTCGGCTCCCACAGCCGCGCCAGTTCCGGCGTGGTGCGCAGCGACGGCACGGCGGCGAAGGTCATCGTCACCGGGCAGCCGTGGCCGGCCTCGACCTGCGTGTGCAGGTAGCAGCGCGCCGCGCGGGCGACGTGCGCGCCCGGCCCCGGCTCGGTCCACGGCGACGAATGCAGGCCGTGCTCGATCGCCGTGGTCATCAGCGCGTGGTAGGCGGGATGGAAGCGCACCAGGTCGACGCGGTTGCCGAAGCGATCGTGCGTGTCGAGTTCGGGCGGGTGGCGGTTGGCCGCCACCCCCAGTTCGATGTACCCGGCGGCGCCGACCATCCGGCCGAAGCCGGCGAGCGACTCGTCGTCGGCGGCCGCGCCTTCGCGGCGCACCGCTTCGCGCAGCGCGGCGTCCTCCAGGTAGGGGTTGTAGTCGGCCAGTTCACGCGCGACGTTGACGACCTCGTGCGTCTCGGCGAGGAACAGGGTCGATTTCGACATCGTCTCGGGAGCGTTCATCGGCGTGCCTCCATGGCGGTGCGGGCAGCGGCGCGCGGCACCTGACGGTGGCGCGTGGCGGGGGTGTCGGCCAGAAAGTCCTTCCAGATCGCCTGTCCGGCGGCGTCGAAGCGGATCACCGCGTCGACGAAGGCGGCACGCGCCTGCTCGTCGACCAGCGGCGACGGCAGCAGCGGGTCGAACACCAGTTGCCTGATCGCCTGGTCGCCGAGCAGGAACGACTCGCGCGCCGCGTCGTCGAGGTCCAGCCGGTGCGCTCCCGCCAGCCAGCGCTCGAGCCGTGCGAGGGTGCTGCGGTAGCCGCGCGCCAGCGCCCGGCCGTCCCAAAGCGAGCGGGCGCGCCGTTCGTCGTCGGCATGGAAACCGCCCGCCCGGAAGACGGTCGCCTCGCGGTCGAGACCGAGCCTCGTCAACCGCTCGCGCACCGCGCCGACGCCGCCGGCCAGGTTGTCGGGGCGCACCGGCAGGCCGCGCTCGAGTTCGCGCAGGCCGAGCAGGCCGAGCGCGCGGTCACGCGCGCGCAGCGCCACCCGGTCGCTGCGACCGAGCGCGCCGACGTGCACGGCGATCCAGTCGCCGCGCCACTCGCGCGTGCGCGCCTTCGCGTCGCGCCAGGCGGCGACTTCGGCGGCGAGGGTCGAGGCCTGGCGACCCAGGCGGTAGGCGCCGCGCTGCACCGGCTCGACCAGGCCGGCGGCGGCCAGTCGCGCCAGCGCCACCCGCACGCCGCTGGCCGGGATGCCGAACAGCGCGCAGGCGCGCACGGCTTCGCGCGCGGTGAGCGGCGCGCCGCCGGCGCCGAGCAGCAGCCTGAGGATCAGTTGGCGGGGACGGGGAACCATCGTTTCCGGTAGGCTACATCATCGAGCAATTCATGTCGTCACGTGTAATGCATGGCGACCACCGATGGCGCAGGGAGACAGACATGGAAGGCGACCGGCTGCGGGCGATGTCAGGCGAACTCTCGGCGTTCCGCGACGCGGTGCGCAGGTTCGTCGAGGCGGAACTGGCGCCGCACGAGGCGCGCTGGGGCAAGCAGCAGCACGTCGACCGGGCGGCCTGGCGCCGGGCCGGCGAGATGGGACTGCTGCTCTGCGACGTTCCCGAGCAGTACGGCGGTGCCGGCGCGACCTTCGCGCACGAGTGCGTCGTGTTCGAGGAACTGCAGCGCGCCAACGTGACCAGCTTCGGCAAGCACGTGCACAGCATCGTCGCCCACTACCTGCTCGCCTACGGGACGGAGGCGCAGAAGGCACGCTGGCTGCCGAAGATGGCGGCGGGCGAGATGGTCGCCGCCATCGCGATGTCCGAGCCGGGCGCCGGCTCCGACCTGCAGGGGGTACGCACGCGGGCGGTGAGACAGGGCGACGAATACCTGGTCAACGGCTCGAAGACCTTCATCTCCAACGGCTACCTCGCCAACCTGATCTGCCTGGTGGTGAAGACCGATCCGCAGTCCGGGTCGAAGGGCGTGTCGCTGCTGATGGTCGAGACGGCCGACCTGCCGGGCTTCCGCTGCGGCCGCATCCTCGACAAGATCGGCATGCACGGGCAGGACACGGCGGAGCTCTTCTTCGACGACGTGCGGGTGCCGGCGGAGAACCTGCTCGGCGGCGCGGAGGGCCGCGGCTTCCACCAGCTGATGGAGCAGCTGCCGTGGGAGCGCACGATCGTCGCGGTGGCGGCTGTCGCCGCGATCGAGCGCGCCGTCGAACTGACCACCGAGTACGCCAGGCAGCGTCGGGCGTTCGGCAAGGCGCTGATCGAGATGCAGAACACGCGCTTCAAGCTCGCCGAGTGCCGCACCACCGCGCACATCGCCCGCGTGTTTCTCGACCACTGCATCGAGCGGGTGATGGACGGCACGATGGACGCCGCCACCGCGTCGATGGCCAAGTGGTGGACCACCGAGCAGCAGTGCCGCGTGATCGACGAGTGCCTGCAGCTGTTCGGCGGCTACGGCTACATGATGGATTACCCGATCGGCAAGATGTACGCCGACGCGCGGGTGCAGAAGATCTACGGCGGCACCAACGAGATCATGAAGGAGCTGATCGCCCGCTCGCTGTAGCGAGGCGGGCGAAGTGGCCCGTGCTCCGTTCTTGGTGTCCAATGAGCCCCTGACGACGAAGGTCCGTTCGGACCGGTGGGAATCGATGCGCGAATCCGGCGCGGTTGGCTTTGACAATGTCGAAGTCGGAGCGACCTCCTCGCGCCGCAGGGCGCAGTCAGCAGCCGAGCCAGCGCATGGGCCTTGAGAACTGGCGACCCGGCCTGGCGCTGCTGCTGTCGCTGCTGATTCACGTGCTGCTGTTGAGCATGACCTTCGGCGGCCACGGCCTTGGGCTCCCTGGTTTCGGCTTTCCGTGGCGGGATCGACGGGTCGAGGCCCCCGAACTGCGCGTCGTGCTGGTCCGGACGAAAGTCGTCGCCGCGGCGCCGGCGATCGCGCCTGCCGCGGAGCCGCCGCGGCCGGCATCGGTCGCGCTGCGTGCGGTCAGTCGATCGGTCCCACCTCGAACCACGCCCGCTGCGCCGCCTCCGGCGGCAGCGGCACGTGAGATCCCTCCTGCGGCCCAGGCTGCGGCGCCAGCGCCTGTCGTCGTGGTGCCACGCGCTGCGAGTCCGGAAGCCGCGACACCGGCGTTCGGCGATGCCGGCGATACCGCGCGGGAAGCCGAGCGGCTGGCGGCGGAGCGCCAGGAGGCCGAACGACTCGCGGCGGCGCAGTTGGAGATGCAGCGGCAGGAAGCCGCACGGCAGGAAGAAGCGGCTCGCGTCGAGGCCCAGCGGCTGGCGGCGGAACACCAGGAGGCCGAGCAACTCGCGGCGGCACGGCTGGAGATGCAGCGGCAGGAGGCCGTGCTTCGGGAAGAAGCGGTTCGCCTCGAGACTGCACAGCGGGAGGCCGAACGGCAGGAAGCCGAACGACTGGCAGCGGCGCAGCAGGAGGCGCAGCGTCAGGAGGCTGCACGGCAGGAGGAAGCAGCGCGCGTCGAGGCCGGGCGACGGGAGGCTGAACGGCAGCAGGCCGAACGACTGGCAGCGGCGCAGCAGGAAGCGCAGCGGCAGGAGGCCGCACGCCAGGAGGAAGCGGCTCGCGTCGAGGCCGGGCGACGGGAGGCTGAGCGCCAGCAGGCCGAACGACTGGCAGCGGCGCAGCAGGAAGCGCAGCGGCAGGAAGCAGAACGCCAGGAAGAAGCGGCTCGCATCGACGCTGCACAGCGCGAGGCCGAGCGCCAGCAGGCCGAACGACTGGCAGCGGCGCAGCGGGAGGCGCAGCGGCAGGAGGCCGCACGCCAGGAGGAAGCGGTGCGCATCGAGGCCGCTCGACTCGAGGCAGAACGTCGGGAGGCGGAACGCCGGGAGGCCGAGCGCCAGCAGGCCGAACGACTGGCAGCGGCGCAGCGGGAGGCGCAGCGGCAGGAGGCCGCACGCCAGGAAGAAGCGGCGCGCCTCGAGGCTGCACAGCGGGAGGCCGAACGCCAGCAGGCGGAGCGACTGGCGGCGGGCCAGCCGCAAGAAGCGGCACGGGGTGCCAGGGGGCCGAACAGGAGGAGGCGGCAAGGCAACGGGAGGCGCGGCTTCGGGCAATCGGCCGTCAGCTCGACGAGGAAGCCGCCCGGCGCGACGCGGCCGCTCGCCAGTCGTCCACGCTGCCCCTGTCGCTGAGCACCGCGCGCCGCGCCAGGCTATGGGGGCGCACCGACCCCAACGTCGAGCTCATCCGGTACGCGGAGGCGTGGGCGCAGAAGATCCACTTCAACACGCCTGTCGACACTGTCCGCGCCGTGGCCAGCAGGCCTCACACCAATCCGATGGTGACGGTGGCCATTCGAAGCGACGGATCGGTCGAATCGGTGACCTTCGTCACCTCCAGCGGCGTGGCGGAGATCGACGAGGCGATACGGCGCATCGTGCAGAGCCACGCGCCCTACCAGCCGTTTCCGCCGGGACTGGTCCGCGATTTCGACGTGGTGGAGATTCGCCGGACGTGGCACTTCGACGTCGCGATCCGCCTGTACTGACGGCGCTGCACTTCTTCGATACCGCGCCACCTGCCTGGCAGCCAGGGTCGACCGCCGGCACGCGCCGGCGGATCGAAAGAAAACGGCGCCGCCTGCGATGCAGGGCGGCGCCGTCGCTGGCGCGGCGCGGCGTTACTTGCGGGCGGCGATCGCCGCTTCGGCCTTGCTGACCAGCTCCGGCCCGATCTGGCCTTTCCACTGCGCGTAGACGCGGCGGGTGGCGGTGACGAACTCGTTGCGCTCGGCCGGCGACAGCCGGGTCACCTTCACCCCCATGCCCTCGATCTCCTTGACCAGCGGCTGGCCCGGCTCGTCGAGTCCCTTGCGGGCGATGGCGATCTGCTGCTTGCCGGCGTCGATCGCCGCCTGGCGGACGATCTCGCGGTCAGCCGGCGTCCAGCTGTTCCACACCTCCCGGTTGACCACGAACACCAGCGGGTCGGCGACGTAGCCCCACATCGTGACGTTCTTCTGGCCGACCGTGTGCAGCTTGGCGGCGGTGAAGATCGACATCGGGTTCTCCTGCCCGTCGACTGCGCCCGAGGCGAAGGCCGGCTGCGCGTCGGCCCAGCTCATCTGCGTCGGGTTGGCGCCGAGCGCCTGGAAGGTGGCGAGGAACAGCGGCGAGCCGACCACCCGGATCTTCATCCCCTTCAGGTCGTCCGGCCGGCGCACCTCGCGCTTGGAGTTGGTCAACTCGCGGAAGCCGTTCTCGCCCCAGGCCAGCGGCACCACGCCCTGCTTATCCAGGATGCCGAACAGGTCCTTGCCGACCGCGCCCTGCGTCAGCGCGTCGATCGCCCGGTAGTCGGGCATCAGGAACGGCAGCGAGAAAAGATTCAGCTCCTTGACCTGAGGCGACCAGTTGATGGTCGAGCCGATCGCCATGTCGATGATCCCCTGGCGGATCGCCGTGAACTCGCGCGTCTGGTCGCCCTGCACCAGCGATACGCCGGGATACAGCTTCATGTTGATGCGGCCGTTGGTCCGCTGCCTGACCAGGTCGATCCAGATCTCGGCGCCCTTGCCCCACGGGAAGGCGGTGCCGACCACCGTCGATACCTTGTACTCGGGCTTGTAGTTCTGCGCCTGCGTCGCGCCGCCGAAGGCGAGGCCGGCGGCGGTGGCCAGGGCGATGAAAAGCTGTCTGCGTTGCATGGTGTCTCCGTTTGTCAGGGCGTGTTGCGGGGTCAGTAGCCTAGCCGAGCGGGCAACCATAGCGCGAGCTGCGGAAAGGCCGCAACCAGCGCCAGTGCGCACAGCATCGAGAACATCATCCACAGCACCCAGCGCACGGTGGTCTCGACGCCGACGCCGGCGATGCGGGTGGTGACCAGCAGGTTCACCGCCATCGGCGGGGTGAACTGGCCGATCGCCATGTTCATCGTCATCAGCACGGCGAACCAGGTCATGTCCCAGCCGAAGGCGTCGACCACCGGGATCAGGATCGGCAGGAAGATCAGGAAGATCGACGCCGCGTCGAGCAGCATGCCGGCGACCAGCAGCAGCGCCATGATCATCGCCAGCATCAGCCACGGCTCCTGCGTGATGCCGAGCATCGCCCTGGCCATCGCGTCGAAGGCGCCGAGAGTGGAGCCGGCGTGGGCGAAGATGCCGGCGCAGGCGATGATCAGCATCACCACCGCCGAGATCTCGGCCGAGTCGACCAGCACGCGGTACAGCTTGCGAAAATCGAGCGTCCGGTAGACGACCGTGCCGACGAACAGGCCGTAGAACACCGCCACCACGGCCGCTTCGGTCGGCGTGAAGGCACCGGTGCGCAGGCCGCCGAGGATGATGACCGGCGCCGCGATGCCCCAGCTGGCGTCCTTCAGCACGGCGAGCAGGTTCTGCCGCTCGGCGTTGTCCTCGCTTCCCCAGCCGTACCTGCGGGCGAACAGCACCGCCGGCACCAGCAGCGAAAGCCCGGCCAGCACGCCGGGGATCATGCCGGCGGCGAACAGCGCCGGCACCGACACCTGCGGCACCAGCACGGTGAAGATGACGAAGGCGATCGACGGCGGGATCAGGATCGCCGTCGATCCGGCGGCGGCGATGATGCTGGCCGAGAACGCCGGCGGATAGCCCTGCCGCGTCATCGACGGCAGCATCACCATCGCCACCGCCGCGGCGTCGGCCGGCCCGGAGCCGGAGATGCCGCCGAGGAACATGCAGACGATGATCGCCACCGCGCCCTGCGCGCCGCGGCGCGGACCGATCAGCGCGGCGACGAAGGCGACCAGCTTGGCCGCCACGCCGGCGCGCTCGAAGATCATGCCGGCGAGGATGAACACCGGCAGCGCCAGCAGCGGGTACTTGGCGAGGCTCGAGTAGACGTTGGCGGCGATCGACATCGCGCCGAGTTCGGCGGCCAGGATCACCACCGCGCCGCTTATCCCCAGCGCGGTGGCCAGCGGCACGCCGGCCAGCAGCAGCAGCAGGAAGCCGCCGAACAGGACGGCGCTCATCGGCGCCGCGCCACGCGGACCAGGCGGCCGGCGATGCGCGCGACGATCAGCACCGCCAGCACCGTCAGCCAGATCGAGTACACCGCCTGCGGGATGCCGAGCCCGGGGCTGGTCGTCTCGTACTGCCAGTCGTCGAGGAAGAAGCGCCAGCCGTACCAGGCCACCATGGCGAACAGCGCCGCCGACAACGCCATGCCGGCCAGCTCGAGCGCGAAGCGCGCCGCCGCCGGCAGCTTGAGCACGAAGAAGTCGACCCGGATGTTGCGGTCGCGGGCGAACGCCGCGGCGGCGCCGACCAGCGTCAGCACCACCAGCAGGAACACCGAGATCTCCTCGGTGAAGGCGAACGAGGCGTTGGTCAGGTAGCGCACCACCACGTTGGCGAAGGTGATCACGCAGATCAGCGCCATCGCCGCGGCGGCGATCGCCTCCTCGATGCGGATCGTCACCCGCGGCGTGTTGCGTGGATCCGGCGCCGTTGCGTCGCCGTGCTGCTCATCCGTCGGGCTCGACATCGGTGTTCCTGTGAATCTTTGCTGCAGCAGGCGATTCTAGTGACGGTGTGCGAGCAGTCGCCCGTCCGGTGTGGGGTGCAGTTTCCCGTCCGGTGTGGGTCCGGTGTGGGGTGCCGTCGCCCCGGCGCAGGCCGGGGCCCAAGTGGTCAGCGCGTCGAAATTGGGCCCCGGCCTGCGCCGGGGCGACGTATGCCCTATTTGGCCGTCAGCCACTCCCGCACGCACGCCGCGATCTTCGGCGCATCGACCCGTGCGACCGCTTCCAGCGTCGGCGCGTAGCCGACCGGGATGCGCGGCGCGCCGAGCCGCTTGACCGGGCAGCCGAGCTGCTCGGCCACCGTCGCTGCCACCTCTGCGCCGAAGCCGGCGGCCTGCACCGCCTCGTGGGCGACCAGCAGCCGCCTGGTCCTGGCGCAGGAGGCGAGCACTGCGTCGCGGTCCCACGGCCACAGCGTGCGCAGGTCGATCACCTCGACCGCGATGCCCTCGGCGGCGAGCGACTCCGCGGCGGCCAGCGACTCGTGCAGCGTGCGCGACCAGGTGACCAGTGTCAGGTCGCCTCCCTGGCGGGCGACGCGCGCCCTGCCGAGCGGCACGGCGCGCGCCGTGTCGACCTCGCCTTCCAGCCCCCACAGTTCCTTGTGTTCCAGGTAGACCACCGGATCGCCGCAGTCGAGCGCCGCGGCCAGCAAGCCGTGGTTGTCCTGCGGCGTGGCCGGGCAGACGACCACCAGCCCCGGGATGTGGGCGAACCACGCCTCCAGGCTCTGCGAGTGCTGGGCGGCGGACGCCGACCACAGGCCGATCGGCATCCGCGCCACCAGCGGCACCCGGCCCTGGCCGCCGAACATGTAGCGGTTCTTCGCCGCCTGGTTCACCAGTTCGTCCATGCCGCACAGCGCGAAGTCGATCACCCGCATCTCGACCACCGGCCGCAGGCCGGCCAGCGCCATGCCGACCGCCGCACCCATGATGTTGGCCTCCGAGATCGGCGTGTCGACGATCCGCGCGGCGCCGAATTCCTGCTGCAGCGGCCGCAGCGCGCCGTCGGCGGCGCGGCTGCGGTACTGGCCGAACACGCCGCCGCGGCCGAGGTCCTCGCCGACGGCAACCACCCGCGGGTCTGCGCGCATCGCCGCGGCCAGCGCCTCGCCGGCCGCCGCGGCGTAGGTCATGCGGCTCAGTGCCATTGGCCCGCTCCGGTGCTGATCACGTCGCCGAAGGCCGCCTGCGCAGCGGGCCAGGGCGCCGCGTCGGCCGTCGCCAGCGCCTGCGCGATCTCGCCATTCACCTCGCCGTCGATCGCCGCGGTCGCGGCGGCCTCGCCGAGCGAAGCAAGAAGGGCGCGCAGGCGCAGCAGCGGATCGTCCTGCCGCGCCTGCTCGACTTCGTCCGCGTCGCGGTACAGGCCCGGGTCGACCGACACGTGGCCCTTGATCCGGTAGGTGATCGCGTGCAGCAGCGCCGGAGCGCCGGTTCGCACCCGAGTCACCAGTTCGCCGGCGACGTGGTCGACCGCCTCGACGTCGTTGCCGTCGACTTCGTGCGCCTCGATGCCGAGCGAGCGCGCCCGCGCCGCCGCGCCGCTGCCTGCGGTGAGCGAGCGGGTCGGCGTGGTGGCGGCGATGCGGTTGTCCTCGCAGACGAACAGTACCGGCAGGCCGTAGACCTGCGCCCAGTTCAGGCCCTCGAGGAACGGCCCGCGGTTGATCGCGCCGTCGCCGAAGAAGCAGGCGACGATCGAATCGCGGCCCTGCAGCTTCAGCGCCTGCGCGGCGCCGGTGGCGATCGGGATGCCGGCGGCGACCACGCCGTTGGCGCCAAGCATGCCGACGCCGAAATCGGCGATGTGCATCGAGCCGCCCTTGCCGCCGTTGCAGCCGGTCGCGCGTCCGTATAACTCGCACATCATCTTCGCCATGTCGGCGCCCTTGGCCAGCGTGTGGCCGTGGCCGCGGTGGGTCGAGGTCAGCAGGTCGTCGCGCCGCAGGTTGATGCACACGCCGGCGGCCACCGCCTCCTGCCCGGTCGACAGATGCAGCGGCCCGCGCACCTTGGCCGGGGTGGCCGACGCCTCGATGCCCCAGGCCTGCACGCCGCCCTGGCTGGCCGCCTCGGCCGCGTCCTCGAAGGCGCGGATGCGCGCCATCGTCCGGTAAAGCGCGAGCAGCCGCGTCGATCGTCCGGCTTGCTTTTCCATTTCGTTGACCCCACCTGTGAAGCTCGGCGCGTATTCTGCCTGCGCAGCGATCGACGGCTTCGCCTCACGGCGGCGCCGATCGCACGGGCGACGCTGCCGCGTGCCGAGGTGCCGGCTGGCCATGCAGTTCGACGTTCCCGATCCGCGCTACACCCATTCCGTTCATTCGCGCGCCCTGCTCGGGCTGGCGCTGCGGCTGTCGATCGGCTTCGTCGCCGTGCTCTGGCTGATCCACCTGATGAACTGGGCGATGGCGCTCGATCCGCTGCCGTTCGGCGTGCGGCCGCGCGAGTGGCTCGGCCTCGTCGGCATCGTCACCGCGCCGCTGATGCACGGCGACTTCGGTCATCTGGTGGCCAACTCGGCGCCGCTGCTGGTGCTCGGCGCGGTGATGCTGTTCCTCTACCCGCATGCGGCGCTGCGGGTGCTGCCGGCCGTGTATTTCGGGCCGGGCCTGCTGGTGTGGCTGTTCGGTCGCGATTCGGTGCACATCGGCGCCAGCGGCCTGGTCTACGGGCTGGTCAGCTACGTGTTCGTCGCCGGACTGCTTCGCCGCGACCGCCGCGCGATCGCCGCCTCGCTGATGGTGGTGATGCTTTACGGGTCGCTCGCCTGGGGCGTGCTGCCGATCCAGCCGCGCACGTCCTGGGAGACCCACCTGGCGGCAGCGGTGCTCGGCGTGCTGATGGCGCTGGCGCTGCGCCGGCTAGATATCCCGCCGCGCAAGCGCTACGAGTGGGAGGACGAAGCCGATCAGCCGGAGGAGATTGCGGCGCGGTGGCGCGAGGTCGACCCAGGCGGGCGCCGGCAATGACTTCCGGTGCGCCGTCCTCGGCGGCGACCGTCACCTTCCGCTTCTACGAAGAACTGAACGACTTCCTGCCGCCGGCGCGTCGCAAGCGGGACTTCAGCGTCGCCTGCGCGAACGCCGCCACCGCCAAGCACATGATCGAGGCTCTCGGTGTGCCGCACACCGAGGTCGAGGTCGTGCTGGTCAACGGCGAGTCGGTCGGCTTCGACCGGGTGCTGCGCGACGGCGACCGGGTGGCCGTCTATCCGAAGTTCGAGGCGCTCGACGTCACGCCGCTGCTTCGCGTGCGCGAGGCGCCGCTGCGCACGACGCGCTTCGTCGCCGACGCGCACCTCGGCGGCCTGGCGCGGCTGCTGCGGCTGGCCGGCTTCGACACGTTGTACGAGAACGGCTGCAGCGATGCACAGATCGAGTTGCGCGCGCGAGAAGAGGGCCGCATCGTGCTGACGCGCGACCGCGAGCTGCTGAAGCGGCGCGGCATCACGCACGGCTGCTTCGTCCGCGCGCTGCGGCCGCGCGAGCAGCTGCGCGAGGTGATCGCGCGGCTGGATCTCTCGCGCAGCCTGCGTCCGTTCAGCCGTTGCCTGGCCTGCAACGAGTTGCTGGCGCCGGTCGACAAGGATGCCGTGTGTGACCGGCTGCCGCCGGACGTGCGCGACCGCCACGAGCGCTTCACTGCCTGCAGAGGCTGCGGGCGGATCTACTGGGAAGGCTCGCACTGGCGGCGGATGCGGACGATCGTCGAGGGGTTCGGCCGATGAGCGCGGCCGGCGAGGCGCCGGCGACCGGCCGCACTGTGCGGGCAGTCGCCGCCGACTAGGCGGCAACGCCGTCGCGCTGCCCGAGTTCCTGCACCAGGAAGGCCGGTATCGCCTCCAGTCCGGCCATCAGCGCCGCGCGCCAGCGACGCTCGCCGTGCACGATGACGTAGCCCTGCGCCGTCGGCCGGAGCAGGACGGGCCGGAGCACGCCGCGCTCGCGGATGTCGGCGGCCAGCGGCTCGACCTCGTGCGGACGGTAGCCGTCGCTCTTGGGATCGGGGGCGATTTCGCTGCAGCGAACTTGCTTCAGGTGCATGCGACCTCCGGGCAGACTGCGCAACGAGGACCGGATGGGGCCCGCTGCGCAGTGTGCATGCCCGCTTGTTAACGGATGATTACCCGCGCTGCCGTCTTTGCGCGAATCCGTCGGCATTCGGGGATCCTCGCGGGCCCCAGTTAACGTGACCCGAGGCTGTGGCGGGCAAAAAAAACGGCGCCGGGTTGCGGCGCCGAACTATCTTGTGAGGGCAGTCCGGCCGCGAAACCGGACTGCAGGACGGACTGTACGAGGCGAAACTTAAGGGCGACTTATGGCAGCCGCCGCGCCGGTCGGCACCCGGAAGCCGACCGTCAGCCCCGTTCCGCCCGGGCCGTCGCCGATGAAACTGTCGCCGCCGTGCAGGCGGGCCACCTGGCGGACGATCGCCAGCCCGAGCCCGCTGCCCGGGGCGCGGCTGTCGCGGCCACGGTAGAAGCGGTCGAACACGCGGCTTCGCTCGTCGGCCGGCAGGCCCGGCCCGCTGTCGCTCACCGCGAGCCGCCAGCCGTCTGCGTCCTGCCGCAGCGCCAGCTCGACCTCGCCGCCGGCAGGGGTGTAGCGCAACGCATTGTCGAGCAGGTTGGTCACCGCCATGCGCAGGGCGGCCTCGTGGCCCAGCGCAGGGGCGGTGGCCGGCAGCGCCAGCCGCAGCGCGATCTGCGCGCGCTCGGCGAGGCCGGTCAGTTCGTCGGCGACCTCGCGGCCGAGCTTCGCCAGGTCCACCGGCGCGGCGGGCGCCCGCGCCGCATCGGGTTCCAGCCGCGCCAGCGCGAGCAACTGTGCCACCAGCTGGCTGGCGCGCTTCACGCCGGCCTCCAGCTTCTCCAGGGCGGCGTCGCGCTGCGGCCCGTCCGGCGCCCGCCGCGCCAGTTGCGCCTGCAGCGTCACCGCGGCCAGCGGCGTGCGCAGCGCATGCGCGGCATCGGCGGTCAGCGCGCGCTGCTGCTCGAAGGCCTCCTGCAGGCGCTGCAGCAGGCCGTT
Source organism: Burkholderiales bacterium (assembly GCA_016716275.1). GTDB lineage: Bacteria > Pseudomonadota > Gammaproteobacteria > Burkholderiales > Burkholderiaceae_F > JADJWR01. The sequence continues at coordinate 533,037 of JADJWR010000002.1, forward strand.
GAGCGCCGCCACCATCGGCTGCGCCTCCTCGGGCAGCGGCTCGAGTGCCAGCGGCGTCAGCGACGCCGGCTGCCGCTGTGCCAGCTGTCCGCCGAGGTCGTCGAGCGGCCGCAGCGCGCGGCCGACGATCCACCACAGCAGCGCCGCGCCGACCGGCAGCAGCAGCAGCAGCGGCGCCAGCAGGCGCAGCGCGATGGCCAGCGCCTGCGCCCGGCGCTGCGCGACCGGCTGCGCCACCTGGATCAGCTGCACCTCGTTGGGCAGCGCGTAGACGCGCCAGCGGCTGCCGGCGTGCTCGAGGTCGCGGAAGCCTTCGGTTGCCGCGCGCGGCAGCGGCGCCACGTCGCGCGAGCGGTACGGCTGCTCGCGGCGGGCGTCGTCGACCTGTACCAGCAGGCGCTGCTCGGGCCGCTCGGCCGATCGCTCGATGCGCTGGGTGTCCAGCCGCGCGTGGTCGCGCAGCGACAGCGCCACCTGGCGCATCTCCTCGTCGAGCAGCAGGTCGATCTGCTGCCGCGCCACCGCGTAGGTGAGGGTGCCGCCGATCGCCGCCGCCAGGCCGAGCAGGGCCAGCAGCGCGACCAGCAGCCGGCGGCGGATCGACCGCATCAGTCCGGGGTCTCCAGGTCGCCGAGGGTGTAGCCGACACCGCGCACGTTGCGGATCGCGCGCTCGCCGAGCTTGCGGCGCAGGTTGTGGATGTGCACTTCGACCGTGTTGCTGCCGACCGGCTCGTTCCAGCCGTACAGGCGCTCCTCTAGCTGCGCGCGCGACAGCACCGCGTCGGGCTTCTCCAGCAGCGCCTGAAGCAAGGCGAACTCGCGCGCCGACAGCGCGAGCGGCTGCTCGCCCAGCCACGCCGTGTGCTTGGCCGGGTCCAGCCGCAGCCGCCCGTGGGCCAGCAGCGGCTCGGCGCGGCCGGACGCGCGGCGCAGCAGCGCACGAACGCGCGCCAGCAGTTCGTCGAGGTCGAACGGCTTGACCAGGTAGTCGTCGGCGCCGGCATCGAGCCCGGCGATCCGGTCGCCGACGGTGTCGCGTGCGGTCATCACGAGCACCGGCAGCCGGTCGCCGCGCGCGCGCAGGTCGGCGAGCAGCTGCAGGCCGTCGCGCCCGGGCAGGCCGAGGTCGAGCAGCAGCAGCGCGTACGGCGCTCCGGCGGCCAGCGCCCGTGCGCCGGACGGGCCGTCCTGTGCCCAGTCGACGCCATGGCCTTCGCCGCGCAACGCGTCGGCGACGGCTTCGCCGATCATCGGGTCGTCTTCGACCAGCAGCAGGCGCACGGTGCGGGCCTCGGGGAGGGCGGTGGCTTGACTGCACGAAGGATACGGAATGGTCGGCCTGAGCGAGAATCGGCGGGCACCTGCCCGCACAGAACAGGGGAACAAGCCATGGATGATTCGACCGACCGGCCGCCGCTGCCCGACCGGCTCTCGACCGACCCGCGCAGCCCGTTTCACGACGCCGCCGTGCTCGAGCACGTCATCGGCATCCGCTTCAACGGCTACGAGCGCTCGGACGTCGAGGAGTACTGCATCAGCGAGGGCTGGGTGAAGGTGGCCGCCGGCAAGACGCTCGATCGCCATGGCCGACCGCTGCTGCTCAAGCTCAAGGGAACGGTCGAGCCGTTCTATCGATAGCGCGACGCGGCGATCGCCTGCCGGTCGACGCGAAGCCGGACGCGGGATCGAGACGCCGGCATGCCCTGTTGCGCTCGTGTCCCCCGGCGCCCGCCGTTGGCGGGCGCCTCCTCCTTGACCTCGCTTCACAGGGCACGCCGGCGTCTCGCTCTGAAGCTGTGTTGCCTTGCGCCGGTGGCAGGCCGCGACGACGGATGGCCGAGGGTGGCGCGCGGCGGCCGCGGCGAAGTAAAGGCGGAGCGGCGGGCGAAGCCCGACGCGGGGGACATGAGCGGCGGCCGCCGCGCACCGCCCTCGGCGGGCACGATCTTCGCCTCACAACCGGCGAACGCATCGACGGACCGCAGCGCGTCGGCTCCGGCTGTTCAGTCGCCGCCGCGCGAAGAACGGAAGCCGGTCTGGCGCGGCAGGCGCCGGCATCCGAACAGCAAGGGTGCCGTCACGGTTCGTCGCCGCGCAGCGCGGCCACCCGTGCCATCAGCAACTCAGGCGTGACCTCCTCGGCCGGCAGCGGCTCGCCGACCACCAGTTCGACCCGCGAGCGCAGGCCGCGGCGCAGCCGCGCCTCGACCGGCCGCGAGAAGGCGGCGCCGCCGTAGCGCGAGAAGAACGATCCCCACAGGCCGCGCAGCGCCATCGGGATCACCGGCACCGGCACCCGCTCGACGATCTTGCGCACGCCCTGCCGGAACGGGCTCAGCTCGCCGTCGTAGGTGATCCTGCCCTCGGGGAAGATGCACACCAGGTCGCCGTCGGCCAGCGCGGCGTCGATGCGCTCGTTGGCGCGGTCCAGCATCCGCGGGTCTTCCTTCGCCGGCGCGATGGCGATCGCCCGGGCGTTGCGGAAGAACCAGTTGGCGAGCGGCAGCCTGAAGATGCGGTGGTCCATCACGAAGCGGATCGGCCGCGGGCTCTCGCCCATGATCACCACCGCGTCGACGAAGCTGACGTGGTTGCAGGCCAGCACCGCCGCGCCTTCGGCCGGAATGCGGTCGGTGTCGACGGCGCGCACGCGGTACAGCGTGTGCGTGATCACCCAGGCCAGGAAGCGCAGCAGGAACTCCGGCACCAGCCGGTAGATGTACAGCGCCACCGCGGCGTTCATCAGCGCCGTGACCAGGAAAAGCTGCGGGATGGTCAGCCCGGCGGCGAGCAGTCCGGTGGCCACCAGCGACGCCGCGACCATGAACACGGCGTTCAGGATGTTGTTGGCGGCGACGATGCGCGCCACGCGCGAGCGCTCGGCGCGCGACTGGATCAGCGCATACAGCGGCACCGAGTACAGGCCGGCGGCAAGCGACAGCAGTGCGAGGTCGGCGACGATCCGCCAGGCGCCAGGCGCCGCCAGGAACTGCATCACGGTGGCGCCCTCCATCGGCGCGAAGGCGACCGAGGCGAAGTACAGGTCGACGGCGAACACGGTCATGCCGATCGAGCCGAGCGGCACCAGGCCGATCTCGACCCGCCGCCGCGACAGCCTCGCAGGCCAGCGAGCCGGCGCCGATGCCGAGCGAGAACACCGCCAGCAGGAAGGTCACCACGCCTTCCGACCCGCCGAGGTTCTCGCGCGCGTACGGCGTGAAGCTGGTCAGGAAGATCGAGCCGAAGAACCACAGCCACGAGATGCCGACGATCGAGTTGAACACCGCGGCGTCGCGGTGCGCGATCTTCAGGTTGGCCCAGGTCTCGGTGAACGGGTTCCAGTTGATCGCCAGCCCGGGGTCGGCAGCAGGCGAACGCGGCACCAGCTGCGCCGCGACCCGGCCGAGCAGGGCGACGGCCAGCACGACCGCCGCCACGGCCAGCGCGCCGTGCTCGCCGAACCCGCCGATCAACAGCCCGGCGCCGATGGTGCCGAGCAGGATCGCGACGAAGGTGCCCATCTCCACCAGGCCGTTGCCGCCGGTCAGCTCGTGCGCGTCGAGGTGCTGCGGCAGGTAGGAGAACTTGACCGGGCCGAACACGGTCGACTGCAGCCCGAGCAGGAAGATGGCCAGGTAGACGAGCGGCGCCGACTGCAGCGCCAGGCCGGCGCCGCCGACCAGCGCCACCGCGATCTCGGCGTCCTTGATGCGGCGGATGAACCGTGACTTCTCCAGCCTGTCGGCCAGTTGCCCGCTGGTCGCCGAGAACAGCACGAACGGCGCGATGAACAGCGCCCCGATCAGGAAACCGGCGAAGTGCGGATCGACATTGCCCCAGCGGGCGGCGGCGTAGGTGGCCAGCAGCGTGAAGGCGAACTTGAACAGGTTGTCGTTGGCGGCGCCGAGGAACTGCACCCAGAACAGCGGCGCGAAGCGGCGCTGGCGCAGCAGGACGAACTGGTTGTTGGCGCTCACGCGCGCTGCTCGCTAAGGTCCGCCGCTGCTCTATCGATCATCTCGGGCACTTGGCCCGACAGTGGCCGGCAATTATGTCAGCGGGCGAGGGCAGTACGCAGGATGCTGCATTACATTGCGGCTCCCATGACGCCGCGCCGCCTGCCTCTGTCGCCCGCCCGCCGGCTCCTGCTGATGGTGCTCTGCGCGCTGCATCTGGCATCCGGTGCCGCGAGGGCGCAGGCAGTCGCAGTTGCAGATCCCGGACGCGGCGGCAGCGACGCGGCGCAGGTGCTGGTAATCAGCGGCACCGATCCCTATCTGCCGGCGTTCGTCGCCATCGACAGTGCCATGCGCGATGCGATGGCCAGGCGTCGCCAGGGGCCGGTGGTCTGGATCCACGAGTCGATCGACACGGCACGCTTCGGCAGGGAGCCGGGGCCGATGCTGGCGCAACTGCTTGCCAGGAAGTACGAGAGCGTCGACATCGACGCGGTGGTTCTGGTGACCGAACCGGCGGTCGACTTCTACCTGCGCCATCGCGAGCGGCTCTGGCCCGAGGCGCCGGTGGTGTTCCACTTCGTCGCTCCCGGTTATGCCGAGCGGCTGCCCGCCGGCGCCGGACTGTCCGGCATCCCGGCGCAGGTCGACTTCGCCGGCGCGGTGCGGGTCGCCCTCGCGCTGCAGCCGAACGCGCGGCGCGCGGTGGTCGTCGGCGGCTTCTCGCCGTTCGACGAGGTGCAGCTGGCGGGTTTCCGCGAGGCGCTTTCGCCGCTCGCAGGCCGCCTGCAGGTCGAGTACCTGGTCGGCCTGTCGCCGCAGCAGGCAGCCGAGCGGCTGGCCGGCGAGATGCGCGACACGATCGTGTTCTTCGCCACCCTGTTCCGCGACGCCGACGGGCGCGTCTACGTGCCGCGCACTGCGCTCGAGACGCTCACTGCCGCCAGCAGCGCGCCGATCTACGGCGTCTACGAGTCCCAGATCGGTCACGGGCTCGCGGCCGGCGCCGTCGAATCGTTCACGGCGCGCGGCGAGCGGTTGGCCGATCTGGTGATGCGCGCCATCGACGGATCGCTTGCCGGCCGGCCGGTGATCGAGCCGCCGCCGCCGTCGCGGTGCGTCGCCGACGGGCGGCAGCTGAAGCGGTACGGCCTGAGCGCGCGGTCGTTGCCTGCGGGCTGCGAGGTCCGCTTCGTCGAACCGGGCTTCTTCGAGCGCTACTGGTGGCAATCGCTGCTGGTGGCGCTCGCCCTGCTCGCGCAGACGCTGCTGATCACCTCGCTGCTTCTGCAGCGCCGCCGCCGGCGGGCGGCCGAACTGAGCATGCAGGCGCAGCGCGTGCAGCTGCTGCACGCCTCGCGGCTGGCGGTGGCGGGCGAGCTGACTGCGTCGATCGCGCACGAGATCAACCAGCCGCTCGGGGCGATCCTCAGCAATGCCGACGCGGCGGAGATGCTGGTCCAGTCGGGCACGATGGGGCGCGAAGAACTGCTGCAGATCCTGGCCGACATCAGGCGGGACGACCTGCGCGCCAGCGAGGTCATCAAGCGCCTGCGGGCGCTGCTGGCGCGCCAGGAAACAGAGCGCCGCCGCTTCGACCTGAACGAGGCGGTCCGGAGCACCGCGGGGATCCTGCGTGCCGAGGCCCGGCGGCGGGAGGTCGACGTCGCGTATGACCTGCGCGCGGAGCGGGCCGACGTGCTCGGCGATGCGGTGCAGATCCAGCAGGTGATCATCAACCTGATGCTCAACGCCTTCGACGCGAGCGCGGAGGTGCCGGAAGCGGCGCGGCGCGTGCGGGTCGAGACGCGCGACACCGCCAACGGCGTGCAGGTCAGCGTCCGCGATTTCGGCGTCGGTATCGCCCTGGCCGACCTGCCGCGCGTGTTCGACTCTTTCTTCAGCACCAAGCGCAGCGGCATGGGGCTCGGGCTGGCGATTGCGCGCTCGATCGTCGAGGCGCACGGCGGTACGATTTCCGCCGCCAGTTGCGAGGTCGGCGCCGAGTTCCGCTTCATCCTGCCGCTCGCTCCCGCCGCCGACCTTCCTGAGCCAGCCGCCGCCAGCACGCCATGACCGCGCCGCCGCTGATCCACCTCGTCGACGACGACGATTCGCTGCGCAGCGCGCTGCAGCGGCTGCTCGCGGCGGCGGGTCACCGGGTCAAGGCCTACGCCTCGGCAGGCGAGTTCCTGCTCGATCCGCCGGCCGACGCGCCGGGCTGCCTGCTGCTCGACCTGCGCATGCCGGGCCCGTCGGGGCTCGACCTGCAGGAGGCACTGGCGCGGCACGGCATCCGGCTGCCGGTGATCTTCCTCTCCGGCCATGGCGACCTCGCCACGGGCGTGCGGGCGATGAAGGCCGGCGCCGTGGACTTCCCTCAGCAAGCCGGTCGAGCGCGAGCCGCTGCTCGCCGCCGTCGCGCGGGCGCTGGAACTCGACGCCGCGCAGCGCGCCGCCTGCGGGGCGGAGGCGGAACTGCAGGCGCGCTTCTCCCAGTTGACGGCGCGCGAGCGCGAGGTGTTCGAGCTGGTCGTCGCCGGCAGGCTCAACCAAGCAGATCGCCGATGTGCTCGGCATCGCCGAGCGCACGGTGAAGGCGCAGCGCGCCCAGGTGATGGCCAAGCTCGGCGCGGCCAACGCCGCCGAACTGGGCCGGATCGCCGCCCAGCTGCGCGGGCGCGGCGGCTAGGCTTCCTGCGCGCGGTCGCCGCGCGGGCCGATCGCCGCTTCCCTGCACCAAAGGGCAGGGCGGCGTGCCCGCGGGCACGATGCGGCGTCGTGCCGCGTCGCGCACGATCGGCGGGTGAATCACGACCTCGCGGAAACCCCTGCCGCAAGAGCGGGCCGAGACGGCCGCGTGGTGATCCTCGTCGAAGACGACGAGGGGCTTCGTGCCGCGCTGCAACGGGTGCTTCGCGCCTGGGGCTTCGAGACCCGGGCCCATGCAAGCGCCGAGGAGGCGCTGGCAGATGTCGCTCTCGACTGCCCCGACTGTCTGGTGGTCGACCTGAACCTGCCGGCGATGTCCGGCCTCGACCTTATCGACCGCCTTCGCGAACGCGGGGTGACGGCGCCGGCGGTCGTGATCTCGGCGCAGGACGAAGCGAGGGTTCGCCTGGAGGCGCGTCGCCGTGGGATCGAGCACTTCCTTCCCAAGCCGTTCCTCGGCAGCGCCCTGGTGCGCAAGGTCGAAGCGGCGCTCGCCGAAGGGCGCCGCGGCGGTGCCCGGTGCTGATGGCCGGCGGCCTCGCCTGCGGGTTCGCCCGCGCGGCCGCAGGGGCGACATGCACCAAAGGGCAGGCGGCGCTGCCCCATCCGCCGATGCCGCGATGAACGGCCTGTCGCACCATCGCACGATGCTGCCCCCGCAACGCGCCGGGTGGCAGTCCACGCAGATCCACCCACCAATGAGGGAAGGGGCGATATGAGAATCATCCGGAAATTCGCGGCAGCGGCCACGTTGCTGCTCGGCGCCGCGGCCGCGTCGCCCGTCTGGGCGCAGGCGCCGGCCGCGGGCGCAAAGAGGCCGAACATCCTCGTCATCTGGGGCGACGACATCGGCCAGTTCAACATCAGCGCCTACAACCGCGGGATGATGGGCTACAAGACGCCGAACATCGACCGCATCGCCAACGAAGGCGCGCTGTTCACCGACTGGTACGGCCAGCAGAGCTGCACCGCCGGCCGCGCCGCCTTCATCACCGGCCAGTCGCCGATCCGCACCGGCCTGACCAAGGTCGGCCTGCCGGGCGCGCCGGAGGGCATGAAGAAGGAGGACCCGACCATCGCCACGCTGCTGCGGGCGCACGGCTACGTCACCGGTCAGTTCGGCAAGAACCACCTCGGCGACCGCGACGAGATGCTGCCGACCAACCACGGCTTCGACGAGTTCTTCGGCAACCTGTACCACCTGAACGCCGAGGAGGAGCCGGAGAACCCCGACTACTTCAAGAACCCCGAGCTGAAGAAGAAGTTCGGCCCGCGCGGCGTGATCCACAGCTTCGCCGACGGCCGCATCACCGACACGGGGCCGCTGACGCGCAAGCGCATGGAGACGATCGACGAGGAAGTCACGGCGAAGACGCTCGACTTCATGCAGCGCGCCAAGGCGGCCGACAAGCCGTTCTTCGTCTGGTGGAACTCGACGCGGATGCATGTCTTCACCCACCTGAAGAAGGAGTCGGACGGCAAGACCGGCCTGGGCATCTACGCCGACGGCATGGTCGAGCACGACGGCCACGTCGGCCAGGTGCTCGCCAAGCTCAAGGAGCTGGGCCTGGAGGAGAACACGATCGTCATGTACTCGACCGACAACGGTGCCGAGACCTTCACCTGGCCCGACGGCGGCACGACGATGTTCCGCGGCGAGAAGAACACCAACTGGGAGGGCGGCTACCGCGTGCCGACGATGATCAAGTGGCCGGGCGTCATCAAGCCGGGCACGGTCATCAACGACATCGGCGCGCACGAGGACATGCTGCTGACGCTGGTCAACGCCGCCGGCGGCAAGGACGTCGCGGAGAACTTGAAGAAGGGCGTGACGATCGGCGGCCGCAGCTACAAGGTCCATCTCGACGGCTACGACCTCGGCCCGGCGCTGCGCGGCGAAACCAAGGAGTGGCCGCGCCGCGAGTTCATCTACTGGACCGACGACGGCCAGGTCGCCGCGCTGCGCTACGACAACTGGAAGATCACCTTCCTCGAGCAGAAGGCGCACGGCCTGCGGGTGTGGCAGGAGCCGTTCACGGTGCTGCGCGCGCCGCTGCTGACCAACCTGCGCATGGACCCGTTCGAGCGCGCCGAGTACGAGAACGCGATGGGTTACCAGCGCTGGTTCATGGAGCGGATGTTCCTCATCGCGCCGGCGGGCGCGTACGTGGGCAACTGGCTGCAGAGCTTCCGCGAGTTCCCGCCGCGCCAGAAGCCGGGCAGTTTCAACCTCGAGCGCGTGATGGAGGCGGTTTCGACTCCGGCCAAGAACTGACCTCGACCGGCTGGGCGGCACACAGGCAGGCCGACGGCGCCCGTTTCGTGGCGCCGTCGGCTTTTTCTTTGGCGCACCGGGCAGCCGGTCGCGCCGCGCGACGCTGCTAACCTGCCGGCCGTGACCGCGCGGAAGAACGGAACGTCAACGACCGGCTCGGCCCGCAGCCCGGGCCTGCGGCGCGGGCTCTGGCTGGTGCTGGCCCTGGCCGCGGCGGCGGTGCTGGCCGTGGCCTGGCTGGCGTCGCGGCCGTCGGCGGTGACCGTCGCGCCGGCGGGTTCTTCCGCCTCTTCCTCGGCGCCGCCTGCCGAGACGGCGCCGCCCTCGCCGGCCTACGTCGGCACCGCCGCCTGCGCCTCGTGCCACGCGAAGGAACATCAGGCGTGGCAGGGCTCCCAGCACGACCGCGCGATGGCCGAGGCGAACGAGGCCACGGTGCTCGGCAACTTCGCCGGCGCGAAGTTCAGCCACGGCGGCGTGACCTCGACCTTCTTCCGCCGCGACGGCAGGTTCTTCGTCAACACCGACGGCCCCGACGGCAGGCTCGCCGACTTCGAGATCAGATACACCTTCGGCGTGACGCCGCTGCAGCAGTACCTGGTGGAGATGCCGGGCGGCCGGCTGCAGGCGCTCGGCATCGCCTGGGACGCGCGGCCGGCGAAGACGGGCGGGCAGCGCTGGTTCCACCTCTACCCGGATCGCACGCTGAAAGCCGGCGACCCGCTGCACTGGACCGGCATCGACCAGACCTGGAACTACCAGTGCGCCGACTGCCACTCGACCAACCTGCGCAAGAACTACGACGAGAAGACCGACCGCTACGCCACCACCTGGACCGACGTCGACGTCGGCTGCGAGGCCTGCCACGGCCCGGGGTCGAACCATGTCGCCTGGGCGAAGAAGGAGGGCGACGGGCAGCGCCACCAGGCGGACAAGGGGCTCACGGTCGTGCTCGACGAGCGGCGCGGCGTCGGCTGGGCGATCGACGCGGCCACCGGCAACGCGGCGCGCTCACGGCCACGCGAGACTTCGCGCGAGATCGAGACCTGCGCCCGCTGCCACGCGCGGCGAGGACAGTTCACCGACGCCTGGCATGCCGGCAACCGCCTCGCCGACGGCTATCGCGCGGCGCTGATCGAGCCGGGCCTGTACTGGGACGACGGGCAGCAGCGCGACGAGGTCTTCAACCACGGCTCGTTCCTCGGCAGCCGGATGCACGCCCGAGGCGTCACCTGTTCCGACTGCCACGACCCGCACAGCGGCAGGACGCGCGCCGGGCAACGCGGTCTGCGCGCAATGCCACCTGCCGGCGAAGTACGACACCGCGTCCCATCATCACCACGCGCCGGGTTCGAAAGGGGCCGAGTGCACCGCCTGCCACATGCCGACCACGACCTACATGGTCGTCGACCCGCGCCACGATCACGGCTTCCGCGTCCCGCGACCGGACCGCACCGTGAGCCTCGGCACGCCGAACGCCTGCAATCAGTGTCATACGGACAAGAAGCCCGAGTGGGCGGCGGCCGCCATCAAGTCCTGGTATCCGCATCCGAAGCCCGGCTACCAGACCTTCGCCGAGGCGTTTGCGCTGGCCGGGCGCGGCGCACCGGGCGCGCTGCAGGCGCTCGTGGCGGTGGCGGCGGACCGCGAGTTGTCCGGCTTCGTTCGAGCCGGTGCGATCCGGCGGCTCGGCCCGTACCTGAGTCCCGCGACGCTGCCTACCATCCGCACGGCGCTCGGCGATGCGGATTCGCAGGTGCGCGCCGCCGCGGTCGGGGTTCTCCCTGGCGCGGACGCCGGCCTGCGCGGCCAGTTGCTGCCGGGACTTCTCGGCGATCCGGTGCGCCAGGTCAGGATGGACGCGGCGCGCGCGCTCGCCGGCGAACCGGAATCGCGCCTGCCGCCGCAGGAGCGCGCCCGGTTCTCGTCGGCGCTCGACGAGTACGTCGCGGCGGAACGCTTCAACGTCGACCGGCCAGAAGGCCGCGCCAGCCTCGGCAACCTGCACGCGGTGCAGGGACGGTTCGACGAGGCCGTGGCGGCTTTCCGCGGCGCGCTCGCGCTCGACCCGAGCTTCGAGCAGGCGGCGTTGAACCTGGCCGACCTGTATCGCAGCCGCGGGCTTGAAGGCGAAGCCGACCGGACGCTGCGCGAGGTGCTGAAGCGCAACCCGCGTTCGGCACCGGCGCGCTTTGCGCTCGGGCTGTCGTTGACCCGGCAGAGCCGCGCCGCCGAAGCGCTGAAGGAACTCGCCGAAGCAGCGAAGCTGGCGCCCGAGAACACCCGCTTCGCCTACGTCCACGCGGTGGCGCTGAACGATGCCGGCAGGGGCGGCGAGGCGCGGCGCGAGCTCGAAGGCGCGCTGAAACGGCAACCCTACGACCGCGAGGTGCTGCTGGCGCTGGCGCTGTTCGAGCGCGACGCCGGCAGTCGCGCGCGTGCGCTGGGCCATGCGCAACGGCTGGCGGAGCTCGAACCTGAAAGCCCGCAGGTCAAGCAACTCGTCCGCGAGCTGGGAGGCGGACCCTGAGCGGCGCGCGGGCCCGGTGGGGCGGGACGCACGCGCCCTCCGGCACTGTGCGGCAATCCGCGCGACAATTCGCCTGCTGTTCGACAACAGCAGGAGGCAAGCAATGAAACGTGATGATCTCTTGAAGTCGTTCAGGGCCGCTCTTGCCATGGTCGCCGTCGCGGGCTCGCTGGCGATGGCGCCGACGCTTTCGCCGGCGCAGGTTCCGGGAAAGACATCCGCCGCTGAACTGGGCCGCAGCGCCAACAGCGCGCTGCAGCAGCTGTACGCCAAGGTTCCGGCGGCCAAGGCAATCGGCAAGCAGGCAACCGCCGTGCTGGTGTTCCCCGGCGTCACCAAGGCGGGTCTGGGCGTCGGCGCCCAGTACGGCGAGGGCGCGCTGCTCAAGGGCGGCAAAGCGGTCGCCTACTACAACACGGCCGGCGCCTCGTACGGCCTGCAGGCGGGCGCGCAGACCTACGGTTATGCAATGTTCTTCATGAACGAGGCCGCGCTGAAGCAACTCGACAAGGCGGACGGCTTCGAGGTGGGTGTCGGCCCCAGCGTCGTCTTGATCGACGAAGGCAAGGCAAAGACCATGACCTCGACGACGATGAAGGACGACATCTACGCGTTCATCTTCGGCCAGCAGGGGCTGATGGCCGGGCTCGGCGTGCAGGGCAACAAGATCACCCGGATCACTCCGAAGTAGCCGCGAAACCGTTGGTATTCGGCTCGCCTCGCCCCGACTGGTGCGGAGCCCTGCGGAGCGTCGTGTTTCCGGCGGTGCCGGGGTGGCCGCCTGAACCTCGACGCAGGCGTTCGAGACAGCCACCTTGAGAATCGACTTCGTCTCCGACGTCACCTGCCCGTGGTGCGCGATTGGCTTCAGCGCGCTCGAGCAGGCGATCGAGCGGCTCGGGGCCGAGCTGCCGGTCGAGCTGCACCTGCAGCCATTCGAGCTGAACCCGGAGATGCCGCCGGAAGGCGAGGACATCGTCCGCTACATGGCGCGCAAGTACGGCAAGAGCCCGGAAGACGTGGCCGACCGGCAGGCCGAGATCCGCGGTCGCGGCGCCGGCGTCGGCTTCGTCTTCGGCACCCGTACGCGGACCTGGAACACCTTCGACGCTCACCGCCTGCTGCACTGGGCGGGACTGCAGGGGCACGCGGTCGAACTCAAACAGGCGCTGCTCGCTGCCTATCACACGCGCGGCGAGAACCCGGGCGCGCACCAGGTGCTGCTGCGACTGGCCGGCGAGGCCGGGCTCGATGTCGATCGCGCACGCGCCGTGCTGGAAGGCGGCGAGTTCGCCGCCGAGGTGCGCGAGCGGCAGCGCCACTGGTGGGCGCTCGGCGTCCACTCGGTGCCGTCGGTGATCGTCGACGGTCGACACCTGATCCAGGGCGGCCAGCCGGCCGAGGTGTACGAACAGGCGCTGCGCGAGATCGCAGCCGGTCGCGCCGACGACTGAACCGTTGCACGCGGCCGAGGCTCCGATGCGCGGCGCCGTCGCGGACGGCGCGTGCGGGCCTTTCGCCTGCCATCGGCTGGCGCCTACCGTGAACCCGTCGCGGGGTTGCCTCGCTTCAATTAGTTCAATTATTGTAGAAACATAGATTAATGACCGGGCCGACGATGGCGCGCAAGGACGAATCCGGGCAGACCGCCCGCTTCGCCGACATGCTGGCGGCGATCGGCACCGAGCCGCGGCTGCGCATCCTGCGGCTGCTGCTCGCCGCGCATCCGGGCGGCATGGTGGTCGGCGATATCGCGGCCGAGCTGGCGATCGCCGGCTCGACGCTGTCGCACCACCTGGAGAAACTGCGCAACGAGCAACTGGTGACGGTGCGGCGCGACGGGACCTTCCTCTGGTATGCCGCCAACACCGGGGCGCTGCAGGAGCTGCTCGGCTTCCTGTACGCCGAGTGCTGCACCCGCAACCGGGTGATCGATCCGAGCCGTATCGTCTGCTGCAAGTGAATGAAAGGAGAGCGAGATGTCTGCGCAACCCGATGTGAAGGAAGTCGTGCGGGAGAAGTACGGCGCCGCCGCGCGGCGAGTCAGCCAGGGCGGCGGCTGCTGCGGCGGCAGAGGCTGCGACCCGATCACGACCAATCTGTACGACGCGGCGCAGGGCGGCGAAGTGCCGGCCGACGCGCTGGCGGCCTCCCTCGGTTGCGGCAACCCGACGGCGCTGGCCGAACTGAAGCCCGGCGAGACGGTGCTCGACCTCGGCTCCGGAGGCGGCATCGACGTGCTGCTGTCGGCGCGCCGGGTCGGGCCGACCGGCAAGGCGTTCGGGCTCGACATGACCGACGACATGCTGGCGCTGGCCGAGCAGAACAGGCGCCGCAGCGGCCTGACGAACGTGCACTTCCTGAAGGGCGAGATCGAGCACATCCCGCTGCCCGACGAGTCGGTCGACGTGATCATCTCCAACTGCGTGATCAACCTGTCGGGCGACAAGGACCGCGTGCTGCGCGAGGCCTTCCGTGTGCTGAAGCCCGGCGGCCGCTTCGCGGTATCCGACGTGGTGGTGCGCGGCGAGGTGCCGCCGGCGATCCGGCGCAGCATGGAACTGTGGGCCGGCTGCGTGGCCGGTGCGCTGTCGGATCGCGACTACCTCGACAAGCTGGCCGCCGCCGGTTTCGCAGATGCAGCCATCGAGGTCACCCGCGTCTACCGTGCCGAAGACGCGCGCGAGCTGCTGGCCGGGCAGGGCCCCGACCTCGAGGCGCTGGCCGCCGAGGTCGACGGGAAGTTCGTCGCCGCCTTCGTGCGGGCAACCAAGCCGGCGGCCGGCGCAGCACAGAGCGTGTCCACCGGCGTCGCCGCGTCGGCCTCGTCGTGCTGCGCGCCGTCGTGCTGCGGCGGCGGCTGACTTCGTCGGCCGCGCGGTCCGTTTCTGATGTCTGTCGCCCCGGCGCAGGCCCGGGCACAATTTTCGAGCGCCGACACCTGGCTGCCGGCCTTCGCCGGTACGACCGCGAGTCCACTGCCCGCTGCTCCTGCGCCTTGACACCGCTCAACCACCGGTCGCGCAGCGCGCCTAGCGTCTAGTCATCGCTCCGGAAGATCCGGAGAACAACCGATGGACTGGCTGTCGACCTACGTGCCGGCCATGCTGGCCGGCGGGGCGGGTAACCTGGCCGCCTACCTGGCGGCGCACGTGCTGCTGTGCCTGCTGCCGGCATTCTTCATCGCCGGCGCGATGTCGGCGCTGATCCCGAAGGAGTCGGTGACCCGCTTTCTCGGCCGCAGCACGCCGGGCACGGTGTCCTACCCGGCGGCGGCGGCGGCGGGCTCGCTGCTGGCGGTCTGCTCCTGCACCATCGTGCCGCTGTTCGCCGGCATCTACCGGAAAGGCGCCGGGCTCGGGCCGGCGATCACCTTTCTCTTCTTCGCGCCGGCGGCCAACATCCTGGCGCTGGTCTACACCGGCGGCGTGATCGGCGTCGACCTGGCGTTCGCGCGCTTCGTGCTGTCGCTCGCCTTCGGCATCGGCATCGGCCTGATCATGGCGCTGCTGTTCCGCGCCGACGACGCGGCCCGTGATCGTGCCGCCGACGACGCCTTCGGCGCGCGCGGCGGCGGCATGCGGCCGGCGGCGCTGGCCTTCCTGCTGGTGTGGGTGGCGCTGCTGCTCGCCGGCACGCTGAAGCTCGGCGTGCTTACCGGTTCCTACGCGCAGTTCACCTTGCCATTGTCCGGCGCCGATGGCTGGCAGGCGGCGCTCGATCGCCTGGTGCCGTTCGACCCGCACAAGGGCGAGGAAGGCGTGTCGGTGCACGGCGTGCTGCTGATCGCACTGCTGGCGGCGATCGGCTTATCCGCGTGGCGCGGGCTGGAGCGCATCCACGACGGCATCACCCGCTGGACGCGGCTTTCCTTTGCCCTCGTCGCCGCCACGCTGCTGGTCGCCGCGCTGGCCGTGCAGGCCACGCCGGCCGGCCTGCAGATCGGGGTGACCGGCAAGTTCTTCGCCGTCGCACTCGCTCTTGCCGTGCTGCACCGGCTCGCCTGGCGCCGGCTGACCGAAGACGAACTGCGCGACTGGCTGTGGGAGTCGTGGCGCTTCGTGCGGCAGATCTTCCCGCTGCTGGTCGCCGGCGTATTCGTGGTCGGCATGTTCCGCGTGCTGATCCAGCCCGAGTGGATCCAGGCCGTCGCCGGCACCAACTCGATCGGCGCCAACCTGGCCGGCGTGGCCTTCGGTGTGTTCATGTATTTCCCGACGCTGGTCGAGGTGCCGATCGCGCAGATGTTCCTCGACCTCGGCATGCATCGCGGGCCGCTGCTCGCCTACCTGATGGCCGACCCCGAACTGTCGCTGCAGAGCGTGCTGATCATCGCGGCGATCATCGGTCGGACCAAGGCCCTCACCTACGTCGGCCTGGTCGCGCTGTTCAGTGCCGTGGCCGGCTTCAGCTACGGCGCATGGATCGACGGAACTCCCGTGGTCGTGCTGGCGCTCGCGCTGGCGGCCTTCGTCGGCCTGCTCGCCGCGCTGCTGGCGTTCGCCTCGCGCCGCTCGGCCGCCCTTCACGGAGCCTGAAAATGCTCACCATCAAGGTTCTCGGTCCCGGCTGCGCCAACTGCCGCAAGCTGGAGGAAATCGCCCGCGCGGCGGTCGCCGCCGCCGGTGTCGAGGCGCAGGTCGTCAAGGTCACCGACATGCAGCAGATCGTCGGCTACGGCGTGCTGAAGACGCCCGGCCTGGTGGTCGACGAGAAGCTGGTGTCCTCCGGGCGCATCCCGTCGGCCGAGAACGTGGCCGAGTGGATCGCGGCGGTGCAGGGCCGGTGAATTCTTAGCCAACGGCCGGTTCCGTCAGCCGCGCCTCGGCGCGCTCCAGGTCGGCGGGGGCGCCGAACAGCACCAGCACGTCACCGGCGGCCAGGCGGGTGTCGGCGGCGGGTTCGAGCGTGCGCTTGCCCTCGCGCACCAGCGCCGTCACCACGATGTGGTCCTTCGCCGGATCGACCTGCGCCAGCGTGCGCCCGACCGCCGCCGCGCCGGCCGGCAGCGACACCGAGTGCAGGCGGTCCGCGTCGCTCTCGACGGTGTGCCCGGCGAGCACCTCGTTGCCGCGGAAGAACTCGCGCATCAGGTGGTAGCGGTCGACCCGCGCGTCGCGGACACGGTGGATGACCCGACGCAGCGGCACGTCGAGCAGCAGCAGCGCGTGCGAGACGATCATCATCCCTGCCTCGAGCGTTTCCGGCACGATCTCGGTGGCGCCGGCCTGGCGCAGTTCCTCGACGCGGCTCTCGTCGCGCGTGCGCACCATCACCGGCAGTTCCGGCCGCAGCGCGCGGACGTGGTGCAGCACCTTCAGCGCCGCGCCGACATCGTCGTGGCTGATCACCACGAGGCGGGCCTTCATCACGCCGACCGCCTCGAGCATGTCGCGCTCGGCCGCATCGCCGTAGTAGACCGGCTCGCCGCCGGTGTGCGCGTCGCGCACGCGCACGGGGTCGAGGTCGAGAGCCACGAAGGGGATGCCTTCCTCGCCGAGGAAGCGGCCGACGTTCTGGCCGATGCGGCCGTAGCCGCAGATGATCACGTGCTGGCGCAGGTCCGCCGCCGGCGGCACCGGCACCGCCGGCGCGGCCGCTTCTTTCCTGCCGCCGGCCGCGAACTCGGCGATGGGGCGGTTCAGGCGAATCAACAGCGGTCCGGCGATCATGCTGAACAGCACCGCGGTCAGCGCGACCTGCGCCGGCTCTGGCGCGATCGCGCCGGCGCCGAGGGCCAGGGCCAGCACGGCGAAGCCGAACTCGCCGCCCACCGCAAGCACGACGCCGGTGCGCAGCGCGGTGAAGGATTCGATTCCGGCCAGCCGCACCAGCGCCGCGACCAGCAGCGCCTTGCTGACGAGCAGGCCGGCGGCGGCGGCCAGCGACCAGTGCCAGATCCGCGGCAGCGAAGACGGGTCGACCAGCATGCCGATGGTGACGAAGAACAGCCCCAGCAGCACGTCGCGGAACGGCCTGATCGTCGATTCGATCTGGTGCCGGAACTCGGTCTCGCCGAGCATCATGCCGGCGAGGAAGGCACCGAAGGCCAGCGACAGGCCGAGGCTGTCGGTGGCCCAGGCGGCGGCCAGCGACACCAGCAGCACGGTCAGCGTGAACAGCTCCGGCGAACGCCCGGCGGCCACCTCGTGAAACAGCGGCCGCAGCAGCCGGCGGCCGGCGAAGACGACCACGGCGATCGCCAGCAGCGCCTTGGCAAGCGCCTCTGCCAGCGGCAGCGCCACCGACTGCGTGCCGGCGGCGGCCAGCACCGGGATCAGCACCACCAGCGGCACGGCGGTGACGTCCTGGAAGACCGACATCGCCAGCCCGAGGCGGCCGTGGCGGCTGCTGTCCTCGCCCTGCTCGACGAGCTGCTTGCCGATGATCGACGTCGACGACTGGGCGAACACCGCGCCGACCACGAACGCCGCCGCCGGCGGCAGGCCGATGGCCCAGGCGGCGAGGCCGACGACCAACGTGGTCAGCAGCACCTGGCCGGTGCCCAGCCCGAAGACCAGGTGGCGCAGCGCGTAGATCTGCGGCAGCGAGAAGTTCAGGCCGATCGTGAACAGCAGGAAGACGATGCCGAACTCGGCGACCAGGCGGATGGTCTCGGCGTTGCTGATCAGTCCGGCCGCGTGCGGCCCGAGTGCGGCGCCGACCAGCAGATAGGCCAGGCTGGACGGGACGCGGCGTCGTTGGAAAAGGGCGACGACGAGCACTGCCGCGGCGAGCAGCAGCAGCAGTTCGACCATCGGCGCGGCTGTCAATGCGAGTCGCTCCCGGTTTCGCGCACCAGCAGCACGTCGGTCGTCACCATCTGCGTGACGTTAGAGGCGACGCTGCCGAGCAGCGCCGCCCCCAGCCGCCCTTTCCGCCGCGAGCCGAGCACCACGAGGTCGGCATGCTGGTGCTGCGCCTCGTGCGCCAGCAGCAGCCCGGGCGGCCCATAGGCGAGCAGCGGGTGGCAGCGCCCGGCGAGCTCGCCGAGCCCGGCCACGAAGCCATCGAGCGACCGCTTCGCCTGTTCGCGCGCCCGGCCCCGGTAGAAGGACTCGGCGTCCGGGTTGGCCTGGCCGAGGAACAGTTCGGCGGCGAACGGATCCTCGTAGGCGTGCAGCAGCGACAGGTCGGCCTGCGGGCACAGCGCGGCCGCATACCGAACGGCCTGCGCGCTGGCGGCGCCGAACTCGACGCCGACCAGCACCTGCCGGTAGTCCTCCTCGGCGCCGTTGCGCACGACCAGGATCGGCACGTCGCAGCGCTCGAGCAGTGCCAGCGCGGTGCTGCCGAGGATGGTCTCGCCGACCAGGCTGCGGCCGTGCGCACCGACCACCAGCAGCTGCGCCTGCAGCCGCTGTGCCAGCGCGGCGATCTCGTCGCGCGCCTCGCCTTCGAGCACCTGCGTGCGGACCTGCGGCAGGCCGTGGTGCTGCAGTGCCTCGGCCCCTTCGGCGAGCCGCCGGCCGATGGCTTCGGCGTCCGCCTGCACGTCGGCGCCGGCGAACCAGGCACGAACCTGGCCCAGCCAGCCTGCGGGCAGCACCGTCACCACGTGCAGCGTCGCCCCGTGCGCGGTGGCGAGGTGAGCGGCGCGCTGCAACGCCAGTGCGCTGGCCTGCGAGAAGTCGGTGGCGGCGACGATGCGTTCGATCGGCATGGCGTGCTCCCTCAGCTTTCCATGCTGGTAATCAGCGTGCGGGCGGCGTGGTCAGCGGCGTCCTGGAACGGCCGCAGCAGCAGGTCGGGGTGGGTGCGCGACAGGCGCCGCATGTCCTCGCCGCTGCGCGCCGCCAGCGCGATGCGGCCGCGATAGTGGCGGGCGCGCAGCGCCGCCACCAGTGCCAGCGCATCCTCCGGCTCGGGCAGCGTGACGACCGCCCACCGCGTGGAGGCGAGCGGCAGGTCGTCCAGCAGGCCGGGGTCGGAAGCGTCGCCGAAGCGCACGTGCACCGCCGCATGTGCGGCGCCGCGCACCAGTTCGGGGTCGAAGTCGACGCCGAGCACCCGGTGGCCCTCGTGCTGCAATTGCTCGGCGAGGCGCCGTCCGTAGCGGCCCATGCCGAAGACGATCACCTCGGGCAGCACTTCGTCGTGCGGGGCCAGCGCGCCGCGCACCTCGCGGTACGGCACCTGGCGCTCGAAAACGCCCAGCAGCGGCTTGAGCCACTCGTACAGCTTCTCCGAGTACAGGATCATGTAGGTCGAGGCGGCGATGGTGACGATGCCGACCGTGGTGGTCACCGCCAGCGCGGCTCCGCCGACGTGGCCCAGCGTGACGCCCATCGCCACGAAGACGATCGAGAACTCGCTGATCTGCGCCACGGTGAGCCCGGCCAGCAGCCCGGTGCGGGCGCGGAAGCCCATGAATCCCATGATCGCCATCACGATCAGCGGGTTGCCGATCAGCACGAAGGCGGACAGGATCGCCGCCGGCAGCAGCTCGCCGCCGATCGCGCCGACCTCCAGCCGCAGCCCCAGTTCGATGAAGAAGAACAGCAGCAGGAAGTCGCGCACGCTGGCCATCCGGCCGGCAACCGCGTCGCGAAACGGCGTGGCGGCCAGCGTGAAGCCGGCCAGGAACGCACCGACCTCCTTGCTGAAGCCGGCCAGTTCGCCGCCGGCGGCGGCCAGCACGCCCCAGGCGATCGAGGCGAGCAGCAGCAGCTCGCCGCTCCTGGCCGCGCGGCGCGCCAGCTGCGGCACGACGAAGCGCAGCGCGAGCCACACCACCGCGGCGGCGCCGGCCAGCTTGACGGCGGTGGCGAGCGCCACCTGCGCCACTGAGGCGTCCGGCGCCTCTCGCAGGCTGCCGAGGACCATCAGCGCGATCACCACCGCGATGTCCTGCACGATCAGGAAGCCCATCGCCACGCGGCCGTGCAGCGAGTCGATCTCGCGCTTGTCCGACAGCAGCTTGACGATGATGATGGTGCTGGAGAAAGTCAGCGCGATGGCGACGTACAGCGCCGAAACCCAGTCGTAGCCGAGCGCCACGCAGATCGCGTAGCCGATGACGATGGTGAAGCCGAGCTGGCCCAACCCGGTGGCGAGCGCCACCGGGCCGAGGTGGCGCACCAGCCGCGGGTCGAGCTTGAGTCCGACGGCGAACAGCAGCATGGTGACGCCGAACTCGGCCAGCAGTTCGAGCGCCTCGGCCGGCGCTGCCCAGCCGACCAGCGCCGGCCCGGCCGCCACGCCCATCACGATGTAGGCGAGGATCAGCGGCTGCTTCAGCCACCCCGCGATCAGCCCCAGCGCGGTGGCGATCAGCAGCAGCAGCGCGAACTGCTGGAAGACGGACAGTGCAGCGGGGTCCACGCGACGCGCCTCTTTCCGGCGATCACAGCCGCACCACGCCGAGGCGGCGCAGCACCGCCTTCTCGATCTCGACCAGCAGGAAGACGAGCATGGCAAGTGCCACCATCCTCAGCCACACCTCGAGTCCGATCGGCGCCGTGTGGAACAGGCTTTGCATCAATGGCAGGTAAGTGAAGGCCATCTGCAGGGCGATAAGCCCCAGCGCCGCCCACAGCGCGATCGGGTTGCCGGTCAGCATGCCGGGGGCGAAGGCGTGAGCGACGAAGCGGCGCGAATTGAACAGGTAGACGATCTGCGCCAGCACGAGCATGTTCACTGCTGCCGTGCGCGCCTCCTCCAGCGCCACGCCGCGTCCCAGCTCCCACTGGAACATGGCGAAGGTCACGCCCATCACCAGCACGCTGACGTAGACCACCCGCGCCAGCACCAGCCGGGTGATCAGCGGCTCGGCTGGCGGCCGCGGCGGCCGCTGCATCACGCCGCTCTCCGCCGGTTCGAACGCCAGCGCGATCGCCAACGTCACCGTGGTCACCATGTTGACCCAAAGGATCTGCACGGCGGTCACCGGCAGCGCCAGGCCGAGAAAGACAGCCAGCAGGATCACGCCCGCCTGCCCGCCGTTGGTCGGCAGGATGAACAGCAGCGACTTCTTGATGTTGTCGAATATCGTCCGGCCCTCGTGCACGGCGTTGGCGATGCTGGCGAAGTTGTCGTCGGTCAGCACGACGTCGGAAGCCTCGCGCGCGGCGTCGGTGCCCTTGTGGCCCATCGCTACGCCGATGTCGGCCGATTTCAGCGCCGGGGCGTCGTTCACGCCGTCGCCAGTCATGGCCACGATCTCGCCACGCGCCTGCAGCGCGTCGACCAGCCGCAGCTTGTGCTCGGGGCTGGCGCGGGCGACGACGTCGGTGCCGGCGATGCGCTCGGCCAGCGCCGCCTCGTCGAGCCCCTCTATTTCCTGTCCAGCCAGCGCGTGCTCGGCATCGAGGCCGAGCTGAGCGCCGATCGCCGCCGCGGTGACGGAGTGGTCGCCGGTGATCATCTTGACGCGGATGCCGGCCGCCTGGCACTGCGCCACCGCTTCGACAGCCTCCGGGCGCGGCGGGTCGATCATGCCGGCCAGCCCGAGCAGCGTGAAGCGGTCGGTGACGTCGTCCATCGACAGCGCGGTGGTGTTCCTGGGCAGCTCGCACGCTGCCAGCGCCAGCACCCGCTGGCCGTCGCGCGCGGCGGCGTGCAGCCGCTCGTCCCAGTAGGCGCGGTCGATCGGCTGGCCGTTGGCCTGCGCGCGGCAGAGGCTCAGTACCCGCTCCGGCGCACCCTTCAGGTATACGCGCGCGTGGCCGGCATGGTCGTGGTGCAAGGTCGCCATGTAGCGGTGCTCGGACTCGAACGGGATCTCGTCGACGCGCGGCAGGCTGCCTGCTTCGTCGCCGCGGTCGAGCCCGCACTTGAGCGCCAGGGTGACCAGCGCGCCTTCGGTCGGGTCGCCGGCGAGCCGCCACTCGCCTTCGGCGTGCCGAACCTCGGCGTCGTTGCACAGCAGGCCGCAGCGGGCGAAATGCAGCAGGTCGTCGGCGGTGGCGGGGTCGAGCGTTTCGCCGTCGACGCTGAAGCCGCCGTCCGGCGCGTAGCCGGCGCCACTCACCTCGATCGTGCGTGTCGGCAGGATCGCCCGCACCGCGGTCATCTCGTTGCGGGTCAGCGTGCCGGTCTTGTCGGAGCAGATCACGGTGACGCTGCCCAGCGTCTCCACCGCCGGCAGGCGGCGGACGATGGCATTGCGGCGGGCCATCGCCTGCGTGCCGATCGCCAGCGTGATGGTGACGATCACCGGCAGCCCTTCCGGGATCGCCGCCACCGCCAGCCCGACCACGGCAAGGAACATCTCCACCGCCCCGAAGCCGTGCACATAGTGGCCGAAGGCGAAGGTGACCGCCGAGGCGGCGATGATGAAGGCGGTGATCCGCCGCGCGAACTGCTCGAGCTTGCGCGTCAGCGGCGTTGCCAGGTGCGCCACGCCGGCGACCAGCTTGCCGATGCGGCCAAGTTCGGTCTGGCCTCCGGTGGCCACCACCACGCCGGTGGCCTGGCCGAAGGTCACGCCAGTGCCCGAGTAGCACATCGAGGCGCGCTCGGCGAGCACCGCCTGCTCGCCTACGGCGGCGGCCGACTTCTCGACCGGCGCCGACTCGCCGGTCAGCGCCGCTTCGTTGATGCGCAGGTTCTTGCTCCTGACCAGCCGCAGGTCGGCCGGCACGCGGTCGCCGGAGGCGAGCAGCACGATGTCGCCGGGCACCAGCTCCGCCGCCCGGATCTCGTGCCGCTGGCCGCCGCGCAGCACGACCGCCTGGCTGGCCAGCATCGCCTGCACCGCCTCCAGGGCCTTCTCGGCCTTGCCCTCCTGGACGAAGCCGATGATCGCGTTGATCACCACCACGCCGAGGATCACGCCGGAATCGACGAGGTGGCCGAGCAGCAGAGTCACCGCGGCCGCCGCCAGCAGCACGTAGATCAGCACGTTGTGGAACTGCAGCAGGAAGCGCAGCAGGGGCGAGCGCTTCGGCGGCGGTGGCAGTTCGTTGCGGCCGTACTGCTCGAGACGCTGCCCCGCCTCGGGCGCCGTGAGCCCCTGCGGCGACGACTGCAGCGCCTCGAGCGCTTCGGATGCCGCCAGCGCGTGCCAGCGGCGATCGTCCTGCGTCGGCCCGGGCGCGGCGGCGGGGCGGTTCATCGGCGGCACCCGGGCTGTCTCACGCCCTGCGGATCAGGATCAGCGGCGTCGCGCAGCGCGCCGCCACCCGCGTGGCCACCGAGCCGAGCACGGCGGCCTTGAACATGCCCTGGCCATGCGAACCCATCACCAGCACGTCGAGATTGCGCCGCGCGTAGGCGGCGAGCTGCTCACCCGCCTCGCCGGTCAGGTCCATCTTCTTCACCGGCACACTCGCCTGCGCGAACAGCGGCAGCGTCGAGCGCACTGCGCGCTCGTACTCCTTCCTGCGCAGCGCCCGCACCTTCTCCTGCGTGAAGCTCATGTCGGTGAGGTTGGCGAGCAGCGTCTTCGTCTGCAGCGGCAGCTCGCGCACCACGTGCAGCAGTTCGAACTTCGGCCGCAGACCGAACAGGTCAAGGTGCGCCAGCGTCCAGCGGACCGCCGCCTCGCCGTAGGCGCTGCCGTCGACCGCCACGCCGACGCGCAGCGATTCGGCCCGCGGCACCTCGCCGTCGCGCAGCAGCAGCACCGGGTTGTCGCAGTGAACCAGCACGGTGCTGGCCACCGAGCCCAGCAGCATGCCGGCGGCGGCCGTGCGGCCGCGCGAGCCCATGACGATCAGGTCGACCTTCTTGCTGCGCGCCACCCGGGCGATGCGCAGTCCGGGCACGCCGACCAGGTGGGTGCCGCGCACGTCGAGCCCGGCGCGCGTCAGCATCCTGCGCGCCGGCCGCAGCACGCTGTCGGCGCGCATCGCGTACAGCTCGGCGAGCCGCCTGCGGCTGGCCGCGGTCGGGATCTCGACCAGCAGCGGCGGCTGCACGTTCAGCAGCCAGACCGTCGGCTCTCGGCCGGCCAGCGGCGTGCGCGCGGCGACGAACTCGACCGCGCGCCGTGCATGGCGGCTGCCGTCGTAGGGAACCAGGATCTTCATTCGGCCCTCCGCCGGTGAACGCGCCGGCAGCGGATCTGCAGGTTCGGCCGCCACCCGCGTCCCGGCCAGTCTAGGGCGGGCTCTCGGCGGCAATCGGGCATTCGGCGCCGCGATTGACCTTCGTCAGGCCACCCGGGCCGGTCGGTGCAAACCCGGCTTGAAACGCATGCGACGATTGCATTGTGCGTGGCGACGGGCAGCGCGTTCCGGAAGACGGCGGCGATGAACGGTGTCTGGATCCACTGGGCGGAGCTGGCGGCGTGCGCGGCGGCGATCCTCCTCGCCGGAACGCAGCTGACACGCGCCGGCGATGCCATCGCCCATCACACCGGGCTGGGCGGCAGCTGGATCGGGCTGGTGCTGGTGGCCACTGTCACCTCGCTGCCTGAACTGGTGACCGGTATCTCGTCGGTCACGGTGGCCGACGTGCCGGACATCGCGGTCGGCAACGTGCTCGGCGCCTGCGTGCTGAACCTGACGATGCTGGTCCCGCTCGATGCGCTGCACCGCAAGGCGTCGATCTACTCGGTGGCCAGCCAGGGTCACGTGCTCGGCACCGCCTTCGCCGTCGTCATGCTCGGCGTGGTCGCCTTCGGCATCCTGTCGGCTACCCAGCTCGACCGCGTCCTCGGCATCGGCCACGTCGGCGCCGTCAGCATCGCCTTGCTCGGCCTTTACGCCGTGGCGATCCGCACGATCTTCCACTACGAGCGCGGCGTCCACGCGGACACGCACGAGCAGCAGGCGCCGCCCGGGCTGACGCTGGCGCAGGCGGTCTGGCGCTACGCGGCAGCGGCGTCGGTGGTCGTGGCGGCAGCGCTGTGGCTGCCGTTTGCCGCCAGCGCGGTGGCCGCTGCGATGGGCTGGAGCGAGAGTTTCGTCGGCACCCTGCTGGTCGCGTTCACGACCACGCTGCCCGAGCTGACGGTGACCATCGCCTCGCTGCGCATCGGCGCGCTCGACATGGCGATCGGCAACCTGGTCGGCAGCAACCTCTTCAACCTGGCGCTCCTCGGCATCGATGATCTGCTCTACCTGAAGGGGCCGCTGCTGCAGTCGGTCGAGCCCTCGCACGCCATGTCGGCGATCGCCGCGGCGGTGATGTCGGGCGCCGTGATCGTCGCGCTGGTCGCCCGGCCGACGGCCCGCCTGCTCAACGCGATCGGCTGGACCAGCGTGCTGATCGCGCTGGTGTACTTCGTCAACGCCTGGCTGCACTTCCGCCACGGCGGCTGAACGGGCGGCCGGCAAGGCGCAGCCTGCGGCGGCGGGGCGCCTTACGCCTGCTCGAAATGCTGGCGCGGCAGCAGGAAGAACCAGGACGCCAGGACGAACGGCGCGGTCAGCGTCGGGATGCCGAAGGGCGCCACGACCACGTTCAGCGCACCCTGGACGACCACGGTGAACACCGTCGCCACCAGCGCGTAGACCGCCACGCGCACGCCGGGCTTGTAGAACACGGCGCCGAGCGCGACCGCGGTGAGCACCGGGCTGAAGCCCATCAGGCCGCCGGTGATCAGGTCGCTCTCGGCGCCGAGCGCGTGCGCGGTGGCGACCGCGACGACCGCGCCGCCAACGGCGAAGGCCGCGGCGGCAGGCGAGTTCACCGCCAGCCCGGCGAGCAGCAGCAGCGCGGCGACGACGCTCGCCTTCAGGA
This sequence comes from Burkholderiales bacterium, assembly GCA_016716275.1. Lineage (GTDB taxonomy): Bacteria > Pseudomonadota > Gammaproteobacteria > Burkholderiales > Burkholderiaceae_F > JADJWR01. Next base: position 559,143 of record JADJWR010000002.1, read on the forward strand.
ACACCTGGGTGATGCTCTTCAGGATGCCGACGAAGAAGTCGCCGAGCGCCAGCGGGTTGGCCGCGGCCGGGTCTATCGCGACGACTTCGGCCGCCATCGGCAGGCCGCTGCCCTCGATCGCCGAAAACGCATAGGTGGCGAGCAGGAACAGCCATGCCGTCAGGACGAACGGCGCGGTGAGCGCGGCAACGCCCCAGCCCTTGAACACGTTGGCGATGCCGAGGGTGACCGGAACCGTGACGGCGCCGGCCAGCGCGACGTAGATCCACCACATCGGCGAGAGGCCGAGGAAAGTGCCGAACGTGAGCCCGATGAGGTAGGCGTTGTAGCCGTACAGGCCGGCGGCGAGCCCGGCCGCGTCGACGCGCAGCCACTGCGCCGTGAGCGTCCCGACGATGACCGCCACCAGGCCGCCGATCGCCACCTGCGGCATGCCGGAGACGAATGAACCCCAGCCGATGGCGATGAAGAAGAGCAGCCCCGACAGCGGGTTGTCCTGGAACATCACCTGCCCGATGCCGCGCAGGTTGTAGTCGACGAAGCGCAGGATCGCCGAGCCCTTGCACAGGCCCTCCCACCACGACAGCAGTCCCTTCATCGTCGCCTCCCGCTTCAGCGCCAGAAGAAGGGCGGCGGAATCGCCGCCCCGGTGACTTCCTCGCGCGCGATGCCCCAGAACTCGCGCACCTTGGCCCTGACCTGCGCCGTCTCGCGGCCGAGCACCTTGAAGATCAGCCCGGCGTCGTTCGGCAGGCTGCACGCACCGAAGGCCACGCCGTTGGCCGCATCGACGTCGGCGTCGAGCCGTGCATGGATGCGGTCGGCCGCGTCCTTCGGCGTCAGCAGGACGACGTTGCCGAAGACATCGAACGAATCCATCACGCCGGTCTGGCGCAGCGGCCGCCGCGCCGGATCGATCAGCAGCTTCTCGGTGAACAGGGTCCGCCCGCCGGGCCGCTCGGCGCCGACCGCCAGCGACAGCAGCGTGGCGCCGAAGCACTCGTCGGGGTGATGGTGCTTGCGCCCAGGCTGGACGATCTCGGCGTACAGCAGCGTCGCGGTCGGCGCGATCGTGATCCGCGTGTCGGACAGGAAGCGGGCGCGCCGGTGCGGGATCAGCGGCTCGGGCAGGAACTCGAGGTAGGCGCCGTCGGCGAGCGCGATCGACTGCGTCTGCACCGCGAAGTTGGCGTCCATCGAGTGCACCTTGGTTGCCGACTGGGTGGTCAGGTGCGCCCGCGCACCCGGCGCCAGCGCCACGTCGAGCGCCAGCCGGTCGCCCTGCAGCACGCAACCGGAGGTGGTGATCATGAACAGCCAGGCGAGATCCGGCATCGCCGGGTCGGGGTACAGGGCGCGCTGCGCCATGTAAGGCGCGCGCCGATCGAGCTCGGCGAGGATCGTCGCGTCGTCCCGCCGCTCGAAGCCGAGGCGCAGGAAGCCCGTCTTGCCGACGGCGCCGCTGGCCATCTGCGGCGGCTCGTCCTGGAACGCCGCCAGCTCGGCGGCTGTCTGCCCGAGCGACTCGGCTGCCGCCCACGGTGCGAAGGCGGCTGCGTGCTCGGTGACGCCCATTCAAGCGGGCTGCCGGGCCGGCAGCCTGATGTCGAACAGCAGGTCGCTGCGGATCAGCTCGACCAGCCGCGGGATGCCTTCGCCGGTCTTGCAGTTGGTGAAGATGAACGGCTTGTCGCCGCGCATCGCCTTCGAGTCGCGCTCCATCACCTCGAGGCTGGCGCCGACGTACGGCGCCAGGTCGGTCTTGTTGATGACCAGAATGTCCGACTGCGTGATGCCGGGGCCGTTCTTGCGCGGGATCTTGTCGCCGGCGGCCACGTCGATCACGTAGATGAAGAAGTCGACCAGCGCCGGCGAGAAGGTGAGCGTCAGGTTGTCGCCGCCGCTCTCGATCAGCACCACGTCGCCGTCGGGGAAGCGCGCCTCCATGTCCTCCACCGCAGCGAGGTTCATGCTCGGGTCCTCGCGCACCGCGGTGTGCGGGCAGGCGCCGGTCTCCACACCGAGGATGCGCTCCTCGAGCAGGATGCCCTTCAGCGTCCGCTGCACGTGCTTGGCGTCCTCGGTCGTCACCACGTCGTTGGTGATGATCAGCACCTTGATGCCCATTTCCAGCAGGCGCGGCGTGATCGCCTCGACGATCGCCGTCTTGCCCGAGCCGACCGGCCCGCCTACCCCGATGCGCGTGATCTTCTTCGCCAAGGCTGTAACTCCCTCAGTTCATGAACAGGCGCACGTGCGCCTTGACGTGCACCGCCGCGAGGACCTCGGCGAGCGGCGCGAAGCCGGCCATGTCTGCCAGCCGCGTCGCGGCCGCAGCCTCGTAGGCGGCGTCGGCGCCGGCGTCGAGACGGTAGAGGATCCGCTGCGTGTCGACGTGACTGACCTTCATCAGCCGCAGCGCCGCGGAGAGGATCATCGAGGCGACGCCGTACTGGTGGACGACGAACGCGTCGCGGGCCGTCAGGCCCTGCGCGGCGAAGTTGACCGCCAGCGACACCGGGTAGCAGCCGGGCGTGTCGCCGGCCTCGATTGTCTCCCGCCAGGTCGCCAGCAGCGGCGCACCGATCACCTCGGCGCCCATTTCCGCGAACTTCTTGCCCATCCGCACCGTCATCGTGCGCGTCTCGCCGGAGAGCTTGCGGGCGTACACGCATTGGTCGATGCGCACGAGCTCGGCCAGCTCGCCCGCCGCCGCGGCGCGATGCGCCCAGAAGAGGGCGACGCCGTCGCCCATCGCCGCCTGCTCGACCGCGGTGCGCGTGTACGCGTGCAGCGTTGCCGCGTCGGTCACCACCCGTTTCTGGATCGCCGACTCGAGACCGCCCGAGAAGGCGAATCCGCCGACCGGGAACACCGAATCGCCGAACTGCAGCGCGCGGGCGAGCGGCGAGCCGCCGGCCGGCAACGCCGCGCCGCTCTCGGTCTTCGTCATCGCTCGTGCTTCGCGAGGTCGGCAGCGGCGCCGGCGTGCGGATGGGAATGCGGATGCGGGTGGGAATGCGCGTGCGAGTGGCCGTGCGAATCCGGGTGTTCGTGCGGATGCGAATGCGAGTGTGCGTGCGAATGCGCGTGCGCCGTCGGCGGCCGCGCGTAGGTCTGGCCGGTCTCGCCGTCGACCGCGGCGTACTGCTCGTGCGTGTGCGAGTGCACCGGGCCTTCGGCGCCGCCGAACAGCCGGCGCGACTCGTGCGGCGCCAGGTAAGGCACGATCTCGCCGCCCGGCACGAACTCGTAGCCGATCCCCTCGAAGCGATGGGTGTTCATCACCGAGCTCATCACCTTGCGGTCGACGGTGAGCGGCACGTACACGCGGCTGCCCTTGACCAGCGCCGGCCAGTGCTGGTTGCCCAGCGCATGGCCGAGCTCGACGCAGGTGCGCATGGCGAGCTCGGGCGAAGACGTGGCCATGCCGTCCAGGTGGATGATCATCACGTCGCGCAGGCTGATCCGCGCGACCACCGCGCGTGCCGCGGCCGCCTCCCAGAGGAGCACGTCGCCGTCGCGCATGAAGGTGCCGCGGTCGAGCGACACCGCGAGCTCGACGCCGCCGGCCGACCGCTTGCGGAAGCGGTTCTTCTGCGCCTCCCAGTGGTCGAGTTCGAGCGGATCGACGGCGGCGCCGGCGAGGCGCTCGGCCCACGGCGGGTCGGCGATGTTGCCAAGCACGGTTTCGACGAGGATCACGAATCCTGCCCTTCAGCTGAAGAAGTACTTCTGGTTGAGCGAGACCGTCTTCAGCGGTGCCACCGTGGCGTGCTTGCCGTCGACCGTGACTGCGAAGGTCTCCGGGCTCACCTCGATCTTCGGCGTGCCGCTGTTCCGCACCATGTCGCGCTTGCCGATCTTGCGGGTGTTGCGGATCGCCATGACCTGGCGGTCGAGACCCAGCTTCTTCTTGATTCCCGCCGCCTGCGCCGCCCGCGAGACGAAGGTGATGCAGGTGTCGGGCAGCGTCTTGCCGAACTGCCCGAACATCGGCCGGTAGTACACCGGCTGCGGCGTCGGCAGCGACGCGTTCGGGTCGCCCATCACGCCCCAGCTGATGACACCGCCTTTCAGCACGAGCTTCGGCTTGGCGCCGAAGAACGCCGGTTCCCACAGCACCAGGTCGGCGATCTTGCCGACCTCGACCGAGCCGAGCACGTGCGAGATGCCGTGCGTGATCGCCGGGTTGATGGTGATCTTGGCGACGTAGCGCAGCACGCGGAAGTTGTCGTTGCCCTTGGCGTCCTCGGGCAGCTTGCCGCGCCCGGTCTTCATCGCGTCGGCGGTCTGGATGGTGCGCAGCCAGCATTCGCCGATCCGGCCCATCGCCTGCGAATCGCTCGACATCATCGAGATCACGCCGAGGTCGTGCAGCACGTTCTCGGCGGCGATCGTCTCGGCGCGGATGCGGCTCTCGGTGAACGCCACGTCCGACGGGATGTCGGGGCTCAGGTGGTGGCAGACCATGATCATGTCGTACAGCTCGGCCTGCGAGTTGATGCCGAAGGGCAGCGTCGGATTGGTCGACGACGGCAGCACGTTCGGCAGGCCGGAGATCCTGATGATGTCCGGCGCGTGGCCGCCGCCCGAGCCCTCGGTGTGGAACGAGTGGACCGCGCGGCCCTCGAACGCGTCGATGGTGTCCTCGACGAAGCCTGACTCGTTCAGCGTGTCGGTGTGGATGCACACCTGCACGTCCATCTCGTCGGCGACCGTCAGCGCCGAGCGCAGCACCGCCGGCGTGGTGCCCCAGTCCTCGTGGCACTTGAAGCCGACCGCACCGGCCTCGACCTGCTCGACCAGCGCCGCCTTGCCGTGCCCGTGGCCCTTGCCGAGGATGCCGACGTTGATCGGCCAGTTCTCGAAGGCGCGCAGCATCATGCGGATGTTGCCCGGCCCGGGGGTGACGGTGGTCGCGTTGGAGCCGTCCGACGGGCCGGTGCCGCCGCCGATGAGCGTGGTGGTGCCGTTGGACAGCGCCGCGTACGCCTGCTGCGGCGAGATGTAGTGGATGTGCGTGTCGATGCCGGCGGCGGTCAGGATCAGGTGGCTGCCCGAGATCGCGTCGGTGGCCAGCCCGCATTCGAGCCCCGGCGTGATCCCGTCCATCACCTGCGGGTTGCCGGCCTTGCCGATGGCGCAGATGCGGCCGTCCTTGATGCCGACGTCGGCCTTCACCACGCCGAGCACCGCGTCGATGATCGTCACGTTGGTGATCACCAGGTCCGGCGCGCCGCCGGTGCGGGTGATCCGGTTGTCCATGCCCATGCCTTCGCGCAGGCTCTTGCCGCCGCCGAAGACGATCTCGTCGCCGGGCGCGCCGCGCAGGTCGCGCTCGATCTCGACGTACAGGCCCGTGTCGCCGAGGCGGATGCGGTCGCCGACGGTGGGGCCGAACAGGCCGACGTACTCGTTGCGTGAAATGGTTGCCATCGGGGTCCTCTCGTGAAGGGGGCTGCGGCTCAGCGCTTCTTCGCCGGCGGCGAACGGAAGCCGCGCTTGGCGGCCGATGCAATCGCCTTGCTCTTGCGCGCCTCGGCGGTCTTGCCGGCGGTGGCGCCGTCGACCAGGTTGTTGAAGCCGTAGACGGCGCGCTTGCCGAGGTAGGGCACCAGGGCCACCTCGCGCTCGTCGCCGGGCTCGAAGCGGATCGCGGTGGAGGCCGGGATGTTCAGGTGCTGCCCGAAGGCGGCGGCGCGGTCGAACTCGAGCGCCCGGTTGACCTCGAAGAAGTGGAAGTGCGAGCCGACCTGCACCGGTCGGTCGCCGGTGTTGCGCACCTTCAGTGCCGTGACCGGCAACTCGCCGTGAAACGAAACGGCCTCCTTGCGGCAAACGTAGCCGCCGACCGGCACCTTGGCGGTCGCCGGATCGACGTCGGGGGCGAGGCTTGGGTAACTCTTCGGGGCTGCCATGGCTACGCTCCTGTCGCTGGGGTCACTGGATCGGCGTGTGCACGGTGACGAGGCGGCTGCCGTCGGTGAACACCGCCTCGATCTGCACCATCGGGATGAGATCGGCCACGCCGTCCATCACGTCGGCCTTGCTGAGCGCGGTGCGCGCTTCCTTGGTCACTTCCTCGATCGTCTTGCCGGCACGCGCACCGTCGAGGGCGGCGGCGGAGATGACGGCGACCGCTTCCGGGTAGTTGAGCTTGATGCCCTTCGCCTTGCGCTTCAGCGCGACCTCGGCCAGCATGTAGACGAGCAGCTTGTCGAACTCCCTGGGCGTGAGTTGCATGAGAATCCCCCCCTGTTCCTGGCCGTCAGCCGACTGAGCGCGTCAACGTACCGGAGTCGCTTCAACCGCGTCAATAGCGGATGAATTGTTCTTATCGCCGCATGAAAATATGACCGAAGAGGCAGCGCAGCCGCGATCGAATCCGGCGCCGGTGTCGGACCGGACGGTTCTGCTCATCGTCGCTGCCTATGCTGCGGCGTTCATCGCGTTCGGCCTCGCGGTGGACGGTCCGGCCGAAGTCGCGCGCGGCCTGGCGGCGATCGTGATCTCGCGCGACACGCTGCTCACCGACTACTTCGGCATCGGCGGGATCGGCGCCGGTTGCGTCAACGCCGGCCTGCTGACGCTCTGCGCGTGCTTCGTCTACCACCGCGCCGGCGCGAAGATGACCGGCTCGGCGGTCGCCTGCCTCTTTCTGGTGCTCGGCTTCGCGCTGTTCGGCAAGAACCTGCTGAACATCTGGCCGATCGTGATCGGCGTGGCGCTCTACGCGCGCTTCAGGGGCGAGGCGTTCTCGACCCACATCAACACCGCGTTCTTCGGCGTGGCGCTGGCGCCGATCTTCTCCGAGATCCTGTTCAGCGGCAGCCTGGCGCCGGCGGTCAGCGTGCCGCTGGCGATCGGCACCGGGCTGGCCATCGGTTTCGTGCTTGCGCCCGCCGCGGCGCAGCTGTTCAAGGCGCACATGGGACACAGCCTGTACAACATGGGTTTCACCGCCGGCCTGGTCGGCACCCTGGTCGTCGCGCTTTACAAGTCATACGGTTTCGTGCCGAACCCGGTGTTCGTCTGGACGACCGGCAACAACGTGCTGCTCGGCACCTTCCTCGGCCTGCTGTTCGCCTCGATGGTCGCGATCGGTTTCTGGTTCGACCGGCGCGTTCCTGCCGGGCTGAAGAAGGTGATCGCGGCGAGCGGCCAGTCGCCCACCGACTTCATCGCGCTGGCGGGCATCGGCCCGACGCTCGCCAACATGGGCATCTGCGGCGCGATCGGCATGGCCTACATCGTCGCCGTCGGCGGCGAACTGAACGGCCCGGTGATCGGTGCGATCTTCACGATCGTCGGCTTCGCGGCGTTCGGCAAGCATCCGCGCAACATCGTGCCGATCATGCTCGGCGTGTTCCTCGGCTCGCTGGCGAAGCCGTGGAATATCGACGATCCGTCGATCCTGCTGGCGGCGCTGTTCGGCACCACGCTGGCGCCGATCGCCGGCCGCTTCGGCTGGCACTGGGGCGTGGTGGCCGGCTTCATCCACTCGTCGGCGGCGCTGACGGTCGGCCCGGTGCACGCCGGCCTGAACCTGTACAACAACGGCTTCGCCGCCGGCATCGTCGCCTCGGTGCTGGTGCCGGTGATCATCGCCATCCAGACGCGGACGAAACCGGTGGCCGCGGCACAGGAGCCCCTGGACACGGCTGCCGCCAGAGGGGAGAAGTAGCGCCCGGGCGGGGCGCCGCCGCGCCGCAGGCGGCGCGCGATCGGCGGTCGCAGCGACCACCACCCGTCCACGACGCGTGCCGGCACCGCGGCACCTCGCCGAGGTACATTCCGCCGGCGCGCCTGCCGCAGGCGCAGACACGGGGTGCTCGAGCCGATGACCGATACCGCCAGGAAGATCCTCACGCGGCTGCTGATTGCAGTCCTGCTGCTCGCCGTGGTCGGGCTCGGCATCCGCACCTACCGCACGATGCAGGGCCCGCCGCTGCAGCCCTGGCACACCTTCGTGCCGGCCGAACTGCGCGCCGCCGAGCTCGACCAGGCCGACTGGCCCGCCTACCTGGCGCGCGAGCAGGCGATCTTCGACAGCGTGCGCACCGAGGTCACGCAGGTGCTGGAGCCGGAAGCACGGCTGCCGTACAACCGCTATTTCGAGGGCAGTCCGGTTTACCCGCCGCGCTTCGCGCACGACTGGAACCGGACCTACGTGATGGTGCCGGCTGCGACGCCGACCGGCGTGGTGGTGCTGCTGCACGGGCTCACCGACTCGCCGTACAGCCTGCGGCACGTCGCGCGACGCTATGCCGAACGCGGCTTCGTGGCGATCGGCCTGCGCGTTCCCGGCCATGGAACGGTGCCGGCCGGGCTCACCGACGCGCGCTGGGAAGACTGGATGGCGGCGACGCGGCTCGCCGTGCGCGAAGCGCGCCGGCGCGTGCCGGCGCCGGCGCCGCTGCACCTGGTGGGTTTCTCGAACGGCGGCGCGCTGGCGGTCAAGCACGCGCTCGACGCGATCGAGGATCCGACGCTGCCGCGCGCCGACCGGCTGGTGCTGTTCACGCCGATGATCGGCATCACCCGCTTTGCCCGCTTCGCCGGGCTGGCCGGCCTGCCGGCGCTGCTGCCGCCGTTCGCCGGCGCGGCCTGGCTGAGCAACCTGCCGGAGTTCAATCCGTTCAAGTACAACTCGTTTCCGGTCAACGGCGCACGGCAGTCGTACCGGCTGACCGATGCGCTGCAGGCGCAGATCCAGCGGCTGGCGCGTGCCGGCCAGCTCGCCACGATGCCGCCGGTGCTGACCTTCCAGTCGGTGATCGACTTCACTGTCAGCACGCCGGCGATCCTCACCGCGCTGTATGCGTTCCTGCCCGACAACGGCAGCGAGATCGTGCTGTTCGACGTCAATCGCACGGTGAAATTCGGGCCGCTGCTGCGGCCGTCCGCCTACACGGCGCTCGAGCGGCTGACGCCGACGACGCCGCAGGCGTATCGCTTCACGGCGATCGTCAACGCCAGCGAGGACAGCGAGGCGACGGTCGAAAGGAGCATCCCGCCGGGGTTGCTGGAGCCGCTGGTGCGGCCGCTCGAGCTGCCGTATCCGGCCGGCATCTTCTCGCTGTCGCACCTGGCGATTCCGATTCCGCCGGACGACCCGCTGTACGGCACGCGACCGGATCCGGGGTCGCGCAGCGAGTTCGGCCTGAACCTGGGCGCGCTCGATGCGCGCGGCGAGCGCGGCGCGCTGATCGTCGACCAGGACTTCCTCACGCGGCTGCCTTCGAACCCGTTCTTTCCCTACCTGATGGCGCGGGTCGAGGACGGCATCGACCGCCCCGCCACGGGCAGCGGCCGCAATATCGCCACCGCGCCGCCGACCGGGTTGCCGGTGCGGCTGGAGGCGTTGCTGTCGACCTTCGCGCCGGACGACACCGAGGCGCAGCGGTTCGCCGGCCCGTGAACGGGCCGGTATCGCCCTAGAAGGATCCGAACACGCTGCCCAGCGCGATGACGGCGACGAGCGCGACGATCGGGCCGACGATGACGGCCATCGCGACGTCGAAGTAGCTTTCCCGGTGGGTCGAGCCGCAGACCGCCAGCAGGGTCACGATGGCGCCGTTGTGCGGCAGGCTGTCGAGCGTGCCGGCGGCGATGGCCGCCACGCGGTGCAGGACCGCCGGGTCGATGCCCTGCGCCTGCGCCAGCGCGACATAGGTGCCGCCGAGCGCGTCGAGCGCGATCGTCATGCCGCCGGAGGCCGAGCCGGTGAGGGCGGCGAGGATGTTGGTCGATACGGCCAGCGACACCAGCAGCCCGCCTTCGATCGACAGCACCCAGTCGCGCACCAGTTCGAACGCCGGCATGGCGGCGACCACTGCGCCGAAGCCCACCAGGCTCGCCACGCTGAGCACCGGCAGCACCGACGCATTGGCGCCGGCGTCCATCGATTCGCGCACCGCCAGCAGGCGGCCGCGGTTCAGCAGCAGCAAGGCGACGATCGCGCAGATGAGCGCGACGATCACCGACCACACGCCGCTGGCGCCGGCCAGCGACAGGCCGCTGAAGCGTTCCTGCTCGACGAAACTCATGTCGAGCCGGGGGAGGATGACGAACGACATCAGCAGGTTGACGCCGATCACCACCGCCAGCGGGGCAATCGCGACGGCGAAACCCGGCTCGCTCACGCTCGGCCGGCCGCGCGCGGCCTCCGGTGGATCGAACGTGCTGGCGGTGGTCGCCCGCTCGCGCAGCAGCGGATCGTCGGCGACCGACGCTGCGCCGCTCGCCGCGGCAGCAAAACCCTCGCCCCGGCGCCGCGCGGCGGACTCGGCGCGCGACAGCCAGGCCAGACCGAAGGCCAGCATGATCACCGAGGCGATCAGGCCGAGCCCGGGCGCCGCGAACGGCGTGGTGCCGAAGAATGGCATCGGGATCGCGTTCTGGATAGCCGGCGTGCCGGGCATCGCGGTCATGGTGAACGTCGTGGTGCCCAGCGCGATCGCCGCGGGCATCAGCCGCCGCGGGATGTCGGCGGCCTGGAACAGCGCCATCGCCATCGGGCCGATGACGAAGAAGGCCACGAAGAGACTGACCCCGCCGTAGGTCACCAGCGCGCCGGCCAGCACCACGGCCAGGATCGCCCGCCGCGCACCGAGCTTCTCGGTCATGAAGCGGGCGATCGCTGCCACCGAACCGCTGTCCTCCATCAGCTTGCCGAACAGCGCGCCGAGCAGGAACAGCGGGAAGAACTGCGCCACGAAGCCGGCGGCTGAACCCATGAAGGTGTGGGTCCAGTGGGCCAGCAGCGGCTCGCTCGAAAACGCCGCCACCAGAGCCGCCGCGGCGGGCGCCAGCAGCAGCACGCTCCAGGCGCGGAACGAAAGCCACATCAGCACCGTCAGCGCCAGCAGGATGCCGAGCAGGCCCATGACGTCAGATGCCTTCGAGGAACTCGTCGATGTCCAGCGTCGAGCGCACGCCGAGGTCGGCGCCGTGCTGCTCGAGGAACAGCGCCGCGGCGCTGCGCCCGGCGTCGCGCAGCATCAGGAAGAAGTCCCACTCGGCCAGCATCTTCGACGAGTAGCCCAGGTCGAGCATGATGTCGCTGGCGATCCGATGCAGGCGCATCCTGGCCAGTAGCTTGCCTTCGCCGGAGCCCGGATCGGCGACCTGCCGCAGCAGCGCGGCGGCCCGCAGTTCCTTGATCAGCGTCGAATTGAAGGCGATCTCGTTGAGCCGGTTGTGGATCTCGCGCGCGGTGCGCGGCGTTCCGGGGCGCTCGATCGGATTGATCTGCACGATGATGGTGTCGTGCGACGAGCACTCCCTGATCAGCGGCGCCATCGACGGGTTGCCGGAATAGCCGCCGTCCCAGTAGGCGTCGCCGTCGATCTCGACCGCCTGGAACATCGTCGGCAGGCAGGCCGACGCCAGCAGGACGTCGGGTGTCACGTCGGCGTTGCGGAAGACCCGGCCGCGGCCGGTGCGCACGTTGGTCGCGGTGACGAACAGCTTGATCGGCGCCTGCTTCAGGCGGTCGAAGTCGATCTGCTCGAACAGGATCTTCTCGAGCGGATTGCTGGCGAGCGGGTTCAGGTCATACGGCGAGACCACCCGCGCCGCCAGGTCCATGGCGACGAACAGCGGCGAATAGTCCAGCGTCCAGTTGCCGGTGATCACCTCCAGCGGGCCGCGGCGGATCGGACTGAACCGGGCGGCGTCGGAGACGGCGCGCCAGAAGCGCTCGAGCGCCTGCCGTGCACCGTCGGCGCCGCCGGCGGCGTAGCCGTCGACCATCACCGCCGCGTTCATCGCGCCGGCCGACGTGCCGGAGATGCCGTCGTACTTCAGCCACGGTTCCTCGAGCAGGCGGTCGAGCACGCCCCAGGTGAAGGCGCCGTGGGCGCCGCCGCCCTGCAGCCCGAGATCGGCCAGGACGGGCTTGCTTTTGACAGGACGTGGTGTCGGCATGGCAGGGATGACCGGGCGGAGGGGAGAAACGAACTCGGCCGTTCTTGCCCGCTCGCCGACCACGCGCCGGCAGATCTGCGGCCGCCGGCCGGAGGGCCGACGGCCGCCGGGCCTGCCGAGGCTAGAGGCTTAGCCGGGTGATACGGCTGCCGTCGAGTGCGACGCTGCCCATCAGGCCGGAGTTGGTCAGCACGAAGCCGATCACTTCCTGTTGCGCAGTCTGGGTAGTGACCTGCGCGTTGGCGCCGACTGTCAGCATCGAAATGTTGGCATCGGCACCCGCGGTCCAGCCGCTGCTCGACTCGAAACGCCGCAACGCCGGCTCGGTCATGAACAGCAGGAACACTGCCTGCGACTGCGCGCCGGCCAGCAGGCCGACCGAGCCGCCGGTCATGCTGAAGTAGCCCGAGGTCTTGCCGCCCTTGCGCAAGACGCCTTGACCGTGCGTGCCGCCGACGATGAAGCCGGCTGAGACGACGGAGGGAAACACCAGCATGCCGCGTGCCGAGTTGACGAGCTCACGCGAGCCCGGCTGCTGCGCGTACAGCCGCGAAAGCGCGCTGTCGGCCGACGAGTCGAGTGCCTGGCGGCGAGCAGCGGGGTCACCGCCGGTATCCGAGGTCGTCGTGCACCCGGCTGCTGCGACAGTGAGGACCGCCAGCCCTGCACCAGTGATCAGTACGCTTCTTCTTTGCTTATCCATGAAATCGGAACCTCCGAGTTGTTGGTATTGGACCTGCTGTTGCATTTGCGCCGTGGTCACTCGCCGCAGAGCAGGCGCATCCGGCGCTCGGCGATGTTGAATTCGTCGTCGGTATTGGCCGCCAGCACCTGTTCCTTGGCCTGCTCGCAGGCGGTGGCCTGCTGCACGTCGGCCGCCGGCGGCGGCGCGGCTTTGGCCGGGGCGGCCTTGGCGGGCGCGGCCTGCGCGCGCGGAGCGCAACGGCTGTCGGGCACCAGGCGGATGTTGGCGAACTGCCCCTGTTCAACCGCAACGCAGTCGCCGACGCGCTTGCCGGCCTGGTCGGAGACGATGCGCACCGTGGTTGTGCCGTCGACCAGCACCGTGTACTCGAAGGCCTGCGAGCGGCCGGCCAGCGAGCCGACGCCGCGGCCGGCAGCCGCGCCGCCGAGGGTGCGCAGCGCGCGGTTGCTTCCCGACTGTCCGCTGCCGGAGGCCAGGCCGACGCCGCCGCCCACCAGCGTGCCGACGTTGCGCGACGTGCTGTCGGTGACGGTGGTCGTCTGCACGTTGGTGATGCGGCCGTACTGGACCCGGGCCTGGGCGTGGGCCACCTCGGCGGCGCCGAGCGTGGCGGCGGCCAGGAAGGCGATCGTTCCGAACTTGCCGATCATCGTTTCTCTCCGGTTGGGAATGACGCGGTGCGGGAGAATACGCTGTTCCACCTTCGCTAGTGGAAGCCACCGATCCGTGCTCGGGTTGCGGTGCCGGTCGCCGCGGGTAGAATCCCGCGCTTTTCGTTCAGCGGTCCTCGGTTTTCGAGGTCACGCTGTCCATGGCCCGGCGCAGGCCGCTGGCGGCATCGCCGGCAACGCTGCGCAGGTGCAGGTCGCGCTGCGGCAGCGGCACCTCGATGCCGGCCTCGGCCAGTCCGTCGCGGATCTTCATCGCCAGTTCGCTGCGCACCATTACCCAGTCGGCCCGTTCGGTGGTCCAGACGCGGACGCTGAAGTCGAGCGCGCCGGCGGTCAGTCCGGTCACGATCACGTTGGGGGGAGGCGAGAACGACACCCCGTCGACCGAGCGGGCGATGCTGTCCAGCAGTTCCACCGTGCGCCGCGGGTCGGCGCTGAAGGTGGTGCTGAGGTCGACGTTGATCCGCCTTCGGGTCCCGGTCAGCGTCCAGTTGACCAGCTTGTCGGCGATCAGCATGCCGTTGGGCACCACCACGTCGGCGCCGTCGAAGGTGGTGATGGTGGTGGCGCGCAGGCCGATCTCGCGCACCACGCCGACCATCGTCGCCACCTCGACCGTGTCGCCGCGCTGGATCGGCCGCTCGAACATCAGGATCAGGCCGGCGACGAAGTTGCGCACCACGTCCTGCAGGCCGAAGCCGATGCCCACGCCGAGCGCGCCGAAGATCAGCGTCAGCTGGCCGACCTGGAAGCCTGCCGCGGCCAGGGCGGCCAGCAGCCCGAGGAACAGGATGACGTAGTAGCTGAGCGACGAGACGCTGTTGCCGACGCCGCGCGGCAGCGACAGGCTCGGCAGGATGTCCTCGGCCAGCACCTGGCGGATCGTCTTCGACAGCCAGAACGCGGCCCAGGTGGCCAGCGCGAAGGTCGCCAGGCTGCCCAGGCTGAGCGACAGTTCGCCGAGCTTGAACTCGTGCGTCAACACGGTCATCACGAAGGAGGCGACCGGGCGGTAGATGCGGAACGACTGCAGGGTGAACAGCAGCCAGGCACCGACCACCACCGCGCGCCCGACATTGACCGCCGCCGGCAGCAGCGAGGCGGCGTAGCGCGCCGACAGCCGTGCTGCCGTCGGACCGGCCAGCAGCACCTGCAGCAGCGCCAGCGCCACCTTGCTGCCGGCATACAGCGCCAGCGCGACATAACTGCTGGCCAGCGTCGCCGACACCAGCATTGCCGACAGCGAGACGTTGCCCAGCAGGTTGGCAATGGCTGCCACCGCGAGCACGCCGCAGGCGAGCCAGGCCACCAGCTTCCAGCTGCGCACCGGGAAGCCTTTCTCGCCGGCCCCGGTGCCGCGCAGGGCGTGCAGCAGATGCCAGGCCAGCGTCAGCAGCATCAGCAGGTTGATGCCCAGCAGAAGCATCCGGTACAGCAGCGGGCTGCCGACCAGCAGCGACACGACCACATTCAGGAAATAGAAGATGGCGCTCAGATAAGCCCATGGACCGACCAGGCTGAGCAGGCGCCGCTGCAGCAGTGCCAGCAGCGGGATCCACGCCAGCAGCATCACCAGCTGCTGGCGCAGGTTCGGCCCCTGCAGCCCGTAGACGATCGCGCCTGCCGCCACCAGCAGCAGCCAGGCCGCCCACGGCCGCGACAGCGCCTGCAGCGCGTTATCGCTCAACTGCTCGGCGGCGACCAGCGCCCGCGCCCGCCGGCGCAGCCAGAACATAAGCGGCAGCAGCACGGCGGCTGCTGCGCCGAGCGCCGGCAGCAGGCGGGCGCGGGCGGCATCGTGATCGCGGGCAAAAGCGGTCTCGATCGCCAGGCTGCGCCACAGCCCGGCGGCCACCGGCTCGCGTTGATCGACGTCGCGAACTGCCTGCCAGAACGGCGGCGAATCCATCGTCGCCAGGCGCCGGTCCTCCTCGGCAACCTGGCGGGCGACTTCGGCCACGCCCGCCTGAACCTGCGCAGAGAGCGCGCTGCTCCTGCGGCCCAGATCGATCAGCCTGGACAGCGGCTCGGCCAGCAACGACCGCGCCCGCTCGGTCAGCGCGACCATCTCTTCCGAACGCTGCCTCAGTGCTGACGACAGATCGGCCTGGGCGCTGGTCGCCTGCCACGCCGCACGCCGGGTGTCCAGCTCGGCGGCGTCCTCGGAGGCGGTGTTGGTCGCGCGCATCAGCTCGGCGCGCGTCTGCGCCAGCGTGCGCTCCTGCAGCAGCCAGTGACGCTCGAGGCTTTCCAGCCGTTGCACCGACAGCGCCGACAAGTCGGATCCTTCGGTCACTTCGGTCAGCCGGTCGATCGCCGCCGCCTGCCGCGACAGGGCCTGCTCGATGCGCAGTACCCGGTCATGCGCCTGCGCACGGCGCTGCGCCGACTGGATGAACTTCTCGTCGGCGTCGGCGCGCGACGGAATGTCGGCCGGCGCGATGCCCGCGTCGCGTTCGGTCGCCGCGTCGGCCGGCGAGGCGGGCTGCGCGTCGACGGGCAGGAAGCCCAGCGTCAGCAGCAGTCCCAGCAGAATCGCGCCGAGCCCGCGCATCGGACAGAACGCCGCCGCCTGCCGCCGGTCGGGGTGGCCGACGGGCTGGCTCGGCATCGCCGTCATTGGCGGTCGATTCACTTGCCGGCGACGGTCTCGCTCTCGACCACCAGGTCGAGCACGTAGACCGCGGCGGGTCCGTCGGCCGGCGCCGGCTTGCGCTCGTAGCGATCGATGCGCAGCACGTTGCGCACGCCGGGCGTGTGCGTGAAGCCTTCGATGCTGCCGTCGAAGGGCCGCCACGGTCCGGGCGGGTCCTTGCGCAGGCCCTTGCCGTCGAAGCGCAGCTCGCGCACCTGAAGGCAACTGCCCGCCGTGGCCGACGGCTGGCTGCATTGCACCGTCTGCGCCGCGACCTCGAGGAAGACCCGCTTCGGCGCGCCGTACAGGCTGCGCAGCGTCGGCTGCCCGCTGAAGCTCAGCACCTGCTGCGCCGGCGTCGACAGGCGCAGCACAGGCGTCGGTCCGCGCGTCAGTGCCACGGTCAGCGGCTGCGCAAGCAGGCCCGACAGCGCCGCATCGGCCTGCATCAGCGGCTCGTCGCAGGCCATCATCGTCCCCGCCAGCCGACCCATCGACATCTGCCCGGTCGGATGCAGCCGCCAACCGCCGACCAGCTGGTTGCAGCCACCCTTGATGCTCAGCCGCGCTCCATCGAAGCTCATCACGTACGGATGGCCCGGCGGCAACAGCGTGTCGATCGGTTGCCCCGCACTGTCGGTGGCCGACTGCAGCGTCCAGCGATGATCCTGTAGCGCCCTGACGATGGCCGGATCGGCGGTGCGCGACCGTGGCGCAGGGGAGGGGGCCCCGCCGGCCAGTGCCTCGATGGGCGAGCCGGCGCACAGTGCGGCCATCAGGGTCAACACGCGAGCGATGATCGACATAGGCTTTCTGGTTCCTCGTTCACCCGGCCGCGCTGCACGGTCGGCGCCGGTCGCCTGCGCGTGCTGCCGCAGGCGAGGCCGGCGAAGTCTACGGCGCCGACCACAGTTCGGGATGCCCGCAAGGCAGCCGGGGCCGCAGGGCCAGCGGCGGTCTTCAGGCACACTTGCCGCCGCGCAATCGCCGACCTTCCGCGGCGCCACATCCGATCGATGGACCGACTTCGCGCCCTGGTTTACGGCTCCGCACTGCTGCTGATCGTCGGCTGGGTGCTGTACATCGGCCAGGCGATCTTCATTCCGGCGGTGCTCGGTGCCGTCATCGTCTACGTGATCGTCGGCCTGGCGCATGCCTTCGACCGTCTTCCCGTCCTCGGGCGCCGGCTGCCGCTGCAGCTGCGCTACCTGTTCTCGATCGCGGTGATCGGCCTGGTGTTCTTCCTGCTGGTCTATCTGGTGATGGCCAACCGGGAGCGGGCGATCGAGCTGGCGCCGCAGTACCAGCAGTCGCTGCTGGCGGCGATCCAGCGGGCGGCGGTGTACCTCGGCGTCGAGACCGAGCCGAGCTGGAACACGCTGCGGCAGGACCTGCTGGCGCAGGTCAACCTGCAGCGGCTGGTCGGCTCGCTGCTGGCCTCGCTGGGGTCGATCGTGGTGACCTTCGTGGTCGTCTTCCTGTACGCCGCCTTCCTGCTGCTCGAACGGCGCTTCTTCGAGACCAAGCTCGCCAACCTGTCCGACGACCCGGCGCGTGTCGCGCGCATCCGCCAGGTCATCGAGGCGATCAACCGGCGCATCGGTTCGTACCTGGCGCTGAAGACGCTGCTCAGCCTGCTGCTGGGCCTCGCGAGCTACGGCGTGATGCGGCTTTTCGGGCTCGAGTTCGCCGCGCTGTGGGCCGTGCTGGCGGCGTTCCTGAACTTCATTCCCTACGTCGGCTCGGTGCTCGGCGTGCTGCTGCCGGGGCTGATGGCGGTGGTGCAGTTCGAGGATATCGGCCTGATCCTGACCCTGCTGCTGGCGCTGACCAGCGTGCAGTTCGTCATCGGCAACTTCCTCGATCCCTACCTGATGGGCAACTCGCTGAACCTGAGCCCGTTCGCCATCCTCGTCAGCCTGGCGCTGTGGTCGGAGCTGTGGGGCGTGCCCGGCGCCTTTCTCGCGGTGCCGATCACGGCGATCGCGGCGATCGTGTTCTCGGCCTTTCCGGGCACGCGGCCGATTGCCGTGCTGCTGTCGAACAACGGGCGCATCTGACCGCTCAGGCCAGGGCCTTGGCCTTGAGCCGGTCGAACTCCGACTGGTTGATCGTGCCGGCATCGAGCAGCGCCTTGGCCTCGGCGATCTCGGCGGCCGGCGTGCGGCCGGCCACGCCCTTGATGTACGCCTCGGTGTCGCTCTTTGCCCGCTGCATGCTGGCGCGCTGCCGTGCCGCCATGCCCTGGCCGCGGCCGACGATGTAGACGATCGCGGTCAGCACCGGAAGGAAGATGAGCCCGATCACCCACAGCACCTTCGAGCCGCCGCCGAGTTGGTCGTCGCGGAACAGGTCGACGACGATCTGGAACATGATGATCAGGTAGGCGACGAAGAAGAAGGTCGAGATCATCAACACGACCGCGTCCCAGAAATTGCTCATGACATCCCTTCAGGTTGTTGGTCGCGCGCTTGCGCGCGCGATGGAAGCGTGTTGTGCCGGCTGAACGCCGGCGGGCGCTGGTGACGGCGACGACGGCTCGCTTCGCCGCGCACGCAGTCTAGTGGCGGCGTCGGCGCCCGGCTGCTCGGTGCCCGCCAGGTCGCGGATCTGCGCGACCAGCTGTTCCGCCAGCGGGCTGGGCGCATGCGAGCGCAGCGATACGGCAGCGACCATCGTGGTCGGCGCTGGCAGCTCGAACGGCAGGCGCACGAGCAACGACTTGCCCGGTGCGAACTCGACCTGCGAGCGCATGCCGAAGGACAGCATGCCGGCGTGCAGCACCATGCCGAACTGGATGTTGATCGAGAACGACTCGATCATGTGCGTCGGCATCGGCAGGCCGGCCCGGTCGAGGGTGCGCAGCACGTGCTCGTAGAAGTAGCAGTCGGCCGGCGGCATCACCCAGCGTTCGCGCAGCAATTGCGGCCAGGTCGGCCGCTTGTGCGCGGCCAGCGGGTGCTCCCTGGCGGCGATCACGCACAGCTTTTCGTCGAACAGCCGCTCCACCCGCATGTCCTCGGCGGGAGAGACCAGCGCCAGCCGTAGGATCGCCACCTCGATGTCGCGCTTGTGCAGGCGGTCGAGCAGTTCCGCCTCGCGTCCCTCGAACACGGAGACGAAGATGTCCGGACTGGTTTCCCTCATGCGCCTGATGGCGACGGGCAGGAACGGGATCGCCGGCATCGGCAGGATGCCGACGCGCAGGGTGCCCCGCTTGCCGCCGGAGACCAGCGCCAGCTCCTGCGCGGCGCGACGCAGTTCCTCGAAGACGGCCACGGCGCGCGGCGCGAAGCTCAGGCCATGCGCGGTCGGCACCACGCCGTCGCTGGCGCGATCGAACAGTGCGACCTCCAGCATCTCCTCGAGGCCGGCGATGGCCTTGGTGACCGCGGGCTGCGTCAGGTGCAGCACCGCGGCCGCCTTGCGGAAGCTGCGATGCTCGAGCACCGCGACGAAGACGCGCAGTTCGCTCATCTTCAGGCGGCGTGGCAGTCGGCGGATCAGCGTGTCGGTCGGCGATTCCATGGCGTGCTGTCTCGTGTCCTTCGAATTACGGCTGGTCGCGGACTTCTGATAGCACGGCGCGGTGGCGCACTTTGCGCAGAATGGCACAATTTCCCAGGGCGTGTTCAGGCTGAAGCCAAAAGCGCGCATCTGGCGTGAACAAGCCCCGGACACCCAGGCACTTGCCGCGATGAGGCAGCATGGCCGGCAACCATGACCCGAACGTTCAGGCCGGCTTGCCGATCCGCGGCTGGCTGGCTGCCTCCAGTGCGCAGTTCCGGCGTGAATTCCTCGCGCTGGCCCGCCCGAGGTCGTTTGCCTGCGGCAGCGTGATCTACCGGGCGGGCGATGTCGGGCGCGACCTGTTCGGCATCTGCTCGGGCGTGGTCCTCGTCGAGTGCAGGTTCACCCATCCGGATGCGGTGCTGCTGCACATGCTGCGGCCCGGAGAGTGGTTTGGCACCCTGGATTGACTGGCCGAGCGAAGTCGTCGCTTCTTCTCCACGGTCGCGCGAACCGACGTCGAAGTGCTGCGTGTACCCGGCGACGAGATGCAGGCGCTGCTTCGGCGTCGCCCGGAGGGGGCTGTCGATCTCGGGCGGAACGCGATCTGGGGGATGGACCTGGCGATGCAGTGCGCCGCCGACCTCCTGATACGCGACGCCTCGGCGCGCTGCGCGGCCAGCCTGCTGCGCCTTGCCAGCCGTCGCTGGGCGACGGGCCCGGAAGCAGACCTGCCGGCCGAAATCCCGGCTTCGCAGACCGAGCTGGCGATGCTCTGCAATGTCTCGAGGAACACGTTCAGCCGCGTCGTCAGGGACTTCGCGAGCCGTCGGCTCGTGACCCTCGGCTACAGATCGCTGACCGTGATCGATCCGGTGCGACTGCGTGCCGTCGCGGAGGCCGGCTGAGCGCAAGCCGCCGGACGTTCCGGACGGCCGCGACTGCAGGCGGCGATCAGTTCCGGCTGGAAGCCAGTCCGACCAGGCGGGCGATGACGATGGCCGGAAACAGGACGCCCAGCGTGGACAGGAACGTGGCCAGCATCCTGGCGGGCGTGCTCACGGCAAAGATGTCTCCGTAGCCCACGGTGGTCAGTGAAGCGAGGCTGAAGTAGATGAAGTGAACATAGTCGTCGTCCTTGCCGCTCAGCACGACATTGCCGCCCAGGGAAACGCCGGTAGCGGCATGGATCACTTCGAGGCTCAGCGCCCCCATCAGCGCCAGCAGCAGGTAGACATTGACCGCTCCGACGATCCGGTAGGCGTTGACGATCTCGTCGCGAAACAGCAGCCGGAGGTTGATGAAGATGAATACCAGCGCGTTGGCGATGCCGATCATGTTCTCCAGCACAAAGAATGAGTAGGGGTTCTCTCCGAAGCGAATGAGTCGCAGCGCCAGGTGGATGCTGAACAGGATTGCCGAGACGGACATCAGCCCGACGCTGCGCGTCGAGAATATTCCCGAGAAGAACACGCTGAGCAGAAGGATGTTGAACAGCAGTACGCCGCGACCGCTGATTTCCATGATCACCGGCAGCACGAATACCGCGGCGATGAGCATGATCAGCAAGGTGACGAAGCTGGCATCCGCCAGCCAGTAGGACTGGAAGGTTCTGATCAGCTTTCGCATGGCGTCTTGGCGTTGAAGTCTTCAGAAAGGTCTTCGGAAAGCGCGCCGCCCGGGCGCATTCCAGGGCTGTCGCACCAAACCCCCTTGTTGCCCCCGTCTTGCGGGCAGGCGGCTCGTCGAGCCCTTGCCCCGGCGCGAGTGCCCGCACGCGAATGATCCGGGCGTCGGCGCGATGCCAAGTTATCACCCGATGAAATTTTTTCGTGGGGTGGGGCATCGACGCGCCGGCCTCGCTGATACATTGCTTCGCCGCGTGTGCGGGCGCAGCACGGGTGCGTGTGTCCCCGGCGTTCAAGTCTGCGCCATGGCCGAGGCTGCGCGGCCCGGCTATGAGAAGTCCGGTCATCGGGGCGCCGGCCGGAAGCACCTGGGCGAGCGTCGCCGGCAGGCGGCCCGCAGGCACGGCCGGGCGGTATCGCCGTGAACAGCAAATGGAGAGATCGATATGAAGAAGCGCCTGGTCGCCCTGGCAGTGCTGGCTGCGGTCTCCGGCGCAGCACTGGCGCAGTCGAGCGTCACCGTCTACGGCATCCTCGACCTGGGCTATCAGTGGAACGAGGTGCCGGCCGACGTCGGCACGACCGCGGCCCCGCGCATCGAGCAGGAAAGCTACAGCGCGATCAACGGCAGTCACGTCTACGGCAACCGCTGGGGCCTGCGCGGCTCGGAAGACCTGGGTGGCGGGTGGCGAGCGATCTTCACGCTGGAAAGCGGCTTCAACGTCGACACCGGCACCGCCGGCCAGGGTGGCCGCCTGTTCGGACGCCAGGCGTTCGTCGGGGTCGACGGCGGCCTCGGCACCCTGGTCGCCGGCCGCCTGGCGACGTTCAGCTCGGGCACCGGTTCGTTCGACATGTTCAGCCACGTCGATCCCTTCGTGACCGGCTTCGGCCTGGCTGGCCTCGCCAACACCTTCATCTCGGCCAACGCGCTGCGCGTCGACAACGCCATCGCGTACCGGTCGCCGAAGTTCGCCGGTTTCCAGGGCGGCATCGGCTACTCGGCGAACTTCAGCGGCGCCGAGCAGGCGCCGAGCGGCGAGAACACCACGGCCTTCATCAGCGGCCTGACGTGGGAAACGGGCCCGTTCTATGCCGTCGTCACCTACGATGCGATCGATCCGGCGGACAGCTCGAACCGTCCCAGCCAGAAGCACCTGCAGATCGGCGGCACCTTCGACATCAGCGCCTTCCGCCTGCATGCCGCCTACGCCGACCAGAGCAACATCGGCTCGGTCGCGTTCCAGCCCGGGCTCGGCTCGGGCAGCTTCGTGCCGCTGCCGGCGGGCGTCCCCTACTACGACTCCGCCTCCTACATGCTCGGCGCGACGTGGACGATCGGCGAGTTCGCGGTCCTCGCCTCCTACCAGTGGGCCGATGCCGACGCCCAGCCGACCGCCGCCGGCGCCAACTTCGAGCCTGACTACAACATCTGGGGCATCGGTGGCACCTGGAACCTGTCGCGGCGCACCATGCTGTACACCAGCTACGCCTCGCGTGACGCCGACGGCACCCTGCTGGGCGACGCCTTCAACGCCAAGCAGTTCGCCGTCGGCATGGTCCATCGCTTCTGACCGCGGGCGCGATCCGCTTCGATGAGATTCCAGGGCCGCCCTGCCCGTTGGCGGGCCGGATAACAAGGGTCTCGATGACCCGACAGGAAGGAGCTGCAATGGCTGGCGAGCAGAAGATGACGCGGATGGCCCTGACCGCGATGGTGGTGGGAGGGATGGTCGGTGCGGGCATCTTCTCGTTGCCTCGAACGTTCGCCAACGCCACGGGCCCGCTGGGTGCGGTCATCGCGTGGATGATCGCCGGCACCGGCATGTACATGCTGGCGCGCGTGTTCCAGGCGCTGGCCGAGCGCAAGCCCAAGCTCGACGCAGGTGTCTTCGCCTACGCCAAGGCCGGCTTCGGCGACTACCCCGGCCACCTGTCGGCCTTCGGCTACTGGATCGGCAGCTGCATCGGCAACGTCTCGTACTGGGTGCTGATCAAGTCGACGCTGGGCGCGTTCTTCCCGATCTTCGGCGACGGCAACACGGTGGCGGCCATCATCGTCGCGTCGATCGGCATCTGGCTGTTCCACTTCCTGATCCTGCGCGGCGTGCAGCAGGCGGCGTTCATCAACAGCATCGTCACGGTGGCCAAGATCATCCCGATCCTGCTGTTCATCGTGATCCTGTTCTTCGCCTTCAAGCTGGACCTGTTCAGCGCCAACCTGTATGGCGGCGACCTGACCGGTGGCCTGTTCGAGCAGGTCAAGGCGACGATGCTGGTGA
This sequence comes from Burkholderiales bacterium, assembly GCA_016716275.1. Classification (GTDB taxonomy): domain Bacteria; phylum Pseudomonadota; class Gammaproteobacteria; order Burkholderiales; family Burkholderiaceae_F; genus JADJWR01. The sequence continues at coordinate 582,509 of JADJWR010000002.1, forward strand.
CGGTGTTCGTATTCATCGGCATCGAGGGCGCCAGCGTCTACTCGCGCTACGCCAAGGAGCGCAAGGACGTGGGCTGGGCGACGATCGTCGGCTTCATCGGCGTCACCGGGCTGATGGTGCTGGTGACGCTGCTGCCGTACGCGGTGATGCAGCGCGCCGACATCGCCGGGCTGCGCCAGCCGTCGATGGCCGGCGTGCTGGAGTCGGTGGTCGGGCCGTGGGGCTCGGTGTTCGTCAGCGTCGGCCTGCTGGTGTCGGTGCTGGGCGCTTACCTGGCCTGGGCGCTGATCTGCGCCGAGGTGATGTTCGCCGCCGGCAAGTCGAAGGACATGCCGCAGGCCTTCGCCAAGACCAACGCCAACGGCGTGCCGGTGACGGCCATGTGGTGGACGAGCATCATCATCCAGGTCATCGTCGTCACCACCTACTGGTCGCGCGACGCCTTCACGCTGATGCTCAACCTGACCAGCGCGACCACGCTGATCCCGTACTTTCTGGTTGCCGCCTACGGGCTGATGATCGCCCGGCGCGGCGAGACCTACGAGCTGCGCCCCGAGGAGCGGCAGCGTGACCTGGTGCTCGCCGGCATCGCGGTGCTGTACACGGTGTTCATGCTCTATGCCGGCGGCCTGCGCTACATCCTGCTGGCGGCGATCCTGTTCGCCCCGGGCACGGTCCTGTACACCATCGCCCGGCGCGAGCAGGGCAAGCCGGTTTTCGACAAGACCAGCGACTGGGTGATCTTCGGCGTGATCGTGGCCGCGGCGCTGTATGGGGTCTACGGCCTGTTCAGCGGTGCGATCGCCCTCTGACAGCGTTTAGCAGCCACAACCCGTTCATTTCAGGAGGCAAGCATGGCAGCAGGCAAGGCGAAGGCAGGCGGCAAGACCGCGACGAAGGGCAAGGCCGCGAAGGACGAGCCGAAATTCGGCGTGCACTCCGAAGTCGGCCAGCTGCGCAAGGTGATGGTCTGCGCGCCGGGCCGCGCCCATGCACGGCTGACGCCCAGCAACTGCGACCAGCTGCTGTTCGACGATGTGCTCTGGGTCGAGAACGCCAAGCGCGACCACTTCGACTTCATGATGAAGATGCGCGACCGCGGCATCGAGGTCGTCGAGATGCACAACCTGCTCGCCGAGACGGTGGCCACACCCGAGGGCAAGAAGTGGATCCTCGACAACCAGGTGGTGCCCAACCAGGTGGGTCTGGGCTTCATCGACGAGCTGCGCAGTTACCTCGAAGGCCTGAGCGACCGCGATCTGGCCGAAACGCTGATCGGCGGGCTGTCGACCATCGACTTCCCCGAGAAGGCGGGCGGCAAGGCGCTGAAGGTCGTCAAACAGGCGGCAGGCGCCACCGAATACCTGCTGCCACCGCTGCCGAACACGCTGTACACGCGCGACACCACCTGCTGGATCTATGGCGGCGTCACCTTGAACCCGCTGTACTGGCCGGCGCGGCACGAGGAGACCATCCTCACCACGGCGATCTACAAGTTCCACCCCGACTTCGCCGGCAAGGTCAACGTCTGGTGGGGCGACCCGACGCAGGACCACGGCCTGGCCACCCTCGAAGGCGGCGACGTGATGCCGATCGGCAAGGGCAACGTGCTGATCGGCATGAGCGAGCGCACCTCGCGCCAGGCGATCAGCCAGCTGGCGGCGGCGCTGTTCAAGAAGGGCGCGGCCGAGCGCGTGATCGTCGCGGCGATGCCGAAGATCCGCGCCGCGATGCACCTGGACACGGTGTTCACCTTCGCCGACCGCGACTGCGTGCTGGTGGCACCCGACTTCATGGCCAAGACCACCACCTTCTCGTACCGGCCCAGCAAGCATCCGAGCGGCGTCGAGCTGCATGCCGAGAACAAGCCCTTCGTCGACGTGGTGGCGCAGGCGCTGGGCTTCAAGAAGCTGCGCGTGGTCGAAGCCGGCGGCAGCGACTACCAGCGCGAGCGCACGCAGTGGGACAGCGGCGCCAACCTGGTCTGCGCGTCGCCCGGCGTGGTATATGCGTACGACCGCAACACCTACACCAACACGCTGCTGCGCAAGGCCGGCATCGAGGTGATCACCATCGTCGGCGCCGAGCTCGGCCGCGGCCGCGGCGGCGGCCACTGCATGACCTGCCCGATCGTCCGCGATCCGGTGGACTTCTAGCGAGCGGATCGAAGCCGCCCTTCGCGCCCGCGGCGGCTCGGTCGGCGCGTTGCACGGAAGCCCGGCGCCGCGGGCGCCGCAGCGTTGGTTGCGGCGCAGCGTCGGCGGTGCCGGTGCCGGCTTCGCAGGCTGGAGGCGCTCCGGCGGGCCCCTGGCAGGAATCCCCGCGGAGGCTGCACGCCTTAACAGCCGACAGGTAAATTTTCATCGATGGATGCGAACGACAGCAACGCCGGAGGCGACGCACCCAAGCGCCGGTTCAGGTTCCCGGGCGCCGTCACCACGCTGGCGGTCGTCACCTTGCTGGTCTGGCTGGCGACCCTTTTCATACCGTCCGGCCGCTTCCAGAGCGACAGCGACGGTTCGCCGATCCCCGGCACCTTCAGCCAGACCGCCTCGCCGCTGACCTTCAGCGAGACGGTCGAGCAGCTGGTGCTGGCGCCGATCAACGGCATCTACGGTCTGCGCAACCCGGACAGCGAGGCGGTCGACACGACGATCGTCGGCCGCATCTTCGGCCAGATCGGCGTGATCGTCTTCATCATGTCGATCGGTGCCTTCATCTCGGTGAGCTTCGCCACCCGCGCGCTCGAGGTCGCGGTCGCTGCGCTGGCGCACCGGCTGCGCGACAAGGGCTGGCTGCTGATCGCGGCGGTGATGGTGCTGTTCTCGGCTCTGGGTTCGACCATGGGCTTCTCGGTCGAGACCCTTGGCTTCTACGCGCTGTTCATCCCGCTGATGGCGGCGCTCGGCTACGACCGGCTGGTCACCGCCTCGATGATCATCCTCGGCGCCCTGGCCGGCGTCATGGCCGCGACCGTGAACCCGTTTTCGATCGGCGTCGCCGCGGGCGAGGCCGGCGTGTCGATCGGCGATGGGATCGTGCTGCGCGTGTTGCTGTGGGTCTTGCTGACCGCGATGTCGATCGGCTGGGTCCTGCGCTATGCCGCCCGGGTCCGCAAGGACCCGGGCGCCTCGCTGGTCGGCTGGGAAGAGCCGGAGGCGAAGGAAGCAGCGGCCGATCCGTCGGGCGCCGGCGGCCAGGCGCCGGCCGCGTCGCCGACGCAGGCACGGCTCACCGGAACCCAGAAGTGGGTGCTGGTGATCACCGCCCTGGCTTTCGGGCTGATGATCTTCTCGGTGATTCCCTGGTCCAGCCTGGTCAGCGGCCGCGCCGGGCCGGCCGACTATGAAGTGACGCACGCCGTCGAGGGCGTGGCGCCGCTGTGGTTCGAGCTGAACTGGTGGTTCCCGCAACTGGCCATGCTGTTCATCCTGGCCTCGGTGCTGGTCGGCGTCGTGGCGCGCATGGGCGAGAAGGAGACCGTGCGGCTGATCGCCGCCGGCGCCTCGGACATGATGGGGCCGGCGATGGTGGTGCTGCTGGCCGGCGGCGTCTCCGCGATCATGACCAACACGCAGACGCTCGACACCATCCTGTTCTCGATGGAGCGCGTGGTCAGCGATGCGTCGGCGGCCTTCTTCACGTTCCTGACGGTGGCGGTGAACATCCCGCTGGCCGTGCTGATCCCGTCGAGCTCGGGACATGGCGCGCTGGCGATGCCGTTGCTGGCGCCGCTGGCCGACTTCGCGCAGGTCAGCCGGGCGACGACGATCACCGCCTGGATCATCGGCCATGGCCTCGCGCTGCTCGTCGCGCCGACCAGTGTCGTGCTGGTCGGCGGCCTGGCGATCGCCAAGGTCGGCTACGACCGGTACCTGCGCTTCGTCTGGCCGCTGTGGCTGGCAATGCTGGTCGTCTCGACGGTGATCCTCGGCATCGCGGCATCGGTCTCCTGAAGGTGCCGATGCGGCTCGCCGGGGCCCAATTAAACTGCCTTGCAACAATTCCCCGATATGCCCGATCTGCCAGGAGTACCCCCCGTGTCCGAGAATGTCGCCGCCCTTCGATCGGGCTTCCCGTCCCGCAGCTCGTTGCTGTCCCTCGTCGCGGTGGCGGCGCTGCTGTCGGCCTGCCAGCGCCAGGTCGACGCGCCGCCGCCGGAGATCCGCCCGGTGCGGGCGATCACGGTCGCGAAGCTCGCCGCCGGCAGCACGGTGACGATGACCGGTACGGTGCAGGCGCAGACCGAGATCAACCAGTCGTTCCGCATCGATGGCCGGCTGATCGAACGCACCGTCGACATCGGCGACTCGGTCAAGCCGGGCCAGTTGATCGCCCGACTCGACCCGCAGAACGAAGAGAGCGGCCTGCAGGCAGCCCGCGCGCAGCTCGCGGCCGCGCGGGCCCAGCTGGTCGAGGCGCGCAACAACTTCACGCGCATGAGTGACCTGGTGGTGGAGGACGCAGTCTCGCGCGCGCAGTACGAGCAGGCCGAGGCGCTGCGCACGACCGCCGAGGCGCAGGTCGAGGCGGCGCAGTCACAGGTCAACCTGGCGCAGAACCGCCTGAGCTACACGCGGCTCACGTCCGACGTGGCCGGCGTGGTCACCGCGCGCGGGCCGCAGCCGGGCGAGGTGGTCTCGGCCGGGCGAATGATCATCCAGGTGGCACGCGAAGGCGCGCGCGACGCGGTGTTCGACGTGCCGGGGCAGGTCAAGGACAGCGCGCCGAAGAACCCCGAGGTCACGGTGGCGCTAAGCGACAACCCGAAGGTCACGGCGGCAGGCCGCGTGCGCGAAGTCTCGCCGCGCGCCGACCCGGTGACCGGCACGTTCGCGGTTCGCGTTCGGCTGATCGACCCGCCGGCGGCGATGCGGCTGGGCAGCACCGTCAGCGGCCGCATGAAACTCGACGCCGCGGCCGGCATCGAGCTGCCGGCCGCGGCGCTGGTGCGCGCCGACGGCAAGACGGCGGTCTGGGTGTTCGACAGGCAGTCGGGCACGGTGTCGTTGCGCAATATCGCCATCGGCAACGCCGATGCCCGCTCGGTGCGGGTGACCTCGGGCCTTAACCCGGGCGACGTGGTCGTCACCGCCGGCGCGCAGGCGCTGCGGCCCGGCCAGAAGGTCCGCCTGCTCGAGGGCCAGTCGTGATCGGACCCAATCTTTCGGAATGGGCGCTCAAGAAGCGCTCGCTGGTCGTCTTCCTGATGATCCTGGCCGTGGTGGCCGGCACCATGTCGTTCCTGAGGCTGGGCCGCGGCGAAGACCCGGCCTTCACCTTCCGCACCATGGTCGTCGCCGCCGCCTGGCCCGGCGCGACGGTGGACGAGACGCTGAAGCAGGTGACCGAGCGGCTGGAGCGCACGCTGCAGGAGACCGACTTCCTCGACCGCGTGCGCAGCTACACCATCGCCGGGCAGACGACGATCTTTGTCGACCTGAAGCAGTCGACCCCGCCGGAGAAGGTGCCCGACATCTGGTACCAGGTGCGCAAGAACATCGGCGACATGCGCCACACGCTGCCGCAGGGCGTGCTCGGGCCCTTCCTCAACGACGACTTCGGCGACACCTTCGGCATCATCTACGCGTTCACCGCCGACGGCTTCGGCTTCCGTGAGCTGCGCGACCAGGTCGAGGCCGCGCGCTCGCGGCTGCTGCACGTGCCCGACATATCGAAAATCGAGGTGCTGGGCGCGCAGGACGAGCAGATCTACATCGAGTTCTCCACCGAGCGGCTGGCCGGCCTGCGCTTGAACCTGAACCAGATCGTGGCCACGCTGCAGGCGCAGAACCTGGTGCGCCCGGCCGGCACGATGCAGGGCGACGAGGAGCGCGTGTTCCTGCGCGTGACCGGCGCCTTCGACTCCGAGCGCGACATCGAGTCGGTGAACATCGTCGCCGGCGAGCGCATCTTCCGCCTCGGCGACATCGCCAAGGTGCGACGCGGCTTCACCGACCCGCCGCAGCCGATGTTCCGCGTCAACGGCAAGCCGGCGATCGGCCTGGCGATCGCCATGCGCGACGCCGGCGACATCCTGGCCCTCGGCGAGAACGTGCGCCGCGAGATGGCCGAGATCACCGCCAACCTGCCGGTGGGCATCGAGCCGGTGCTGGTGGCCGACCAGGCGGTGACGGTCGACCTGGCGATCGGCGACTTCATGACCTCGCTGTGGCAGGCGATCGTCATCATCCTGGTGTGCAGCTTCGTCGCCCTGGGCGTGCGCCCCGGCACGGTGGTGGCGCTGGCGATCCCGCTGACGATGGCCATCGTGTTCGCGGTCATGGACGTGGCCAACATCGACCTGCACCGCATCTCGCTCGGCGCGCTGATCATCGCGCTCACGCTCTTGGTCGACGACGCGATGACCACGGTGGACGCGATGTTGCGCCGGCTGGGCGCGGGCGACAGCCCCGACGACGCCGCAACCTTCGCCTACCGCACGCTGGCCGCGCCGATGCTGATCGGCACGCTGGTGACGATCGCCAGCTTCGTGCCGATCGGCTTCGCCCAGAGCTCGGCCGGCGAGTACACCTTCTCGATCTTCTCGGTGGTGGGCATCTCGCTGATCGTCAGCTGGCTGGTGGCGGTGATCTTCGCGCCGCTGATCGGCAAGGCGCTGCTGCGCGCGCCGAAGCAGCAGGAGACCGAGCCCAAGCCCGGCAAGCTGGTGCTGGCCTACACGGCCCTGCTGCAGGGCGCGATCCGCATGAAGTGGCTGACCATCGGCCTCACGCTCGCGGCCTTCGTCGCCGCGCTCTACCTGTCGAGCCACGTGTCGCGGCAGTTCTTCCCGTCCAGCGACCGGCCCGAGCTGACGGTGGACCTGACGCTGCGCCAGAACGTGTCGATCTTCGCCGCCGAGGCCGAGGTCAAGCGGCTGGAAGAGATCCTGAAGGCCGACCCCGACGTCGACCACTTCAGCAGCTACGTCGGCCGCGGCGCGATCCGCTTCATCCTCACGCTGAACGTGCAGCTGGCGAACCCCTTCTTCGGCCAGTTCGTCATCGTGGCCAAGGACCTCGAGGCCCGCGAGCGGCTGCACGACAAGCTGGAGAAGGTGCTGGCCGAGCAGTTCCCGGAGGTCGTCAGCCGGGTCTCGCCGCTGGAACTGGGCCCGCCGGTGGGCTGGCCGCTGCAGTACCGCGTCTCGGGGCCGGACAAGGACGAGGTGCGGCGTCTCGCGCAGGAGCTTGCCCAGGTGATCGGCGCCGACACGCGCACGCGGCACCTGCACTTCGACTGGATGGAGCCGGCGCGGCAGCTGCGCGTCAAGATCAACCAGGACCAGGCGCGCCAGCTCGGCGTCAGTTCAGCCGCGCTCGCCGGTGTGCTGAATGCCGCCGTCTCCGGCACCGTGGTGACGCAGGTGCGCGACGACATCTATCTGGTCAACGCGGTGGTGCGCGCCACCGATGCCGAGCGCGCGTCGTTCCAGACGCTGGCGTCGCTGCAGGTGCCCACGCCGAGCGGGCGCATGGTGCCGCTGAAGCAGTTCGCCACCATCGTCGAGGAGCAGGAGTTCCCGATGGTGTGGCGCCGCGACCGGGTGCCGACGCTGACGGTGCGCGCCGACGTCAACCCCGGCGTGCTGCCCGACAGCGTGGTGGCCGCGCTGGCGCCGAAGATCGCCGAGTTCGACGCCAGGCTGCCCAAGCCCTACAAGGTCGAGACCGGCGGCCTGTTCGAGGAGAGCCAGATCTCGCAGGCCTCGGTGTTTGCGGTCGTGCCGCTGATGATCGTGCTGATGCTGCTGGCGATGATGGTCATGCTGGTCAGCTTCCGCCGCCTGGCCATGGTGGTGGCGATCCTGCCGCTCGGCCTGATCGGCGTGGTGCTGGCGCTTCTGGCGTTCAACCGGCCGCTGGGCTTCGTCGCCATCCTCGGCATCCTGGCCCTGATCGGCATGATCGCCAAGAACGCGGTGATCCTGATCGTCTCGATCGAGGAGGAGCGCGCCGCCGGGCGCAGCGTGCGCGATGCGGTGCTGGGCTCGGCCACCAACCGGCTGCGGCCGATGATGCTGACCGCGCTGTCCACCGTGCTCGGCCTGATCCCGATTGCGCCCACCGTGTTCTGGGGCCCGATGGCCTTCGCCATCATGGGTGGCCTGCTGGTGGCCACGCTGCTGACGCTGGTGGTCCTGCCGACGCTCTACATGGCGGTGTTCGGCAACGACAAGACGCCGCCGCCCGCGCTCGAACCGAAGGCGGCCTGAGCGGCGATGGCGGCGAGTCCGGCTTCCGGGGGTGCGATGGCAGCGCAGCAGCCGGCGGGTGCGCCGGCGGTGCTCGAGCTGCATCTGGGCGAGTTGCGGCAGCTCTTCGACTCGCTGGACCCGGCGCCGTTTCGCGAGCGCGACCTCGACCCGAAGGCGAGCGAGTACATCGTCGACTGGGCGCGCGAATGCCGGGCCGATCGGCCGCTGGCGATGGTCGTGCACCTGGACCGGCATCCGGTGGCCGCCGGCGAGGGGCAGATGCTGGGCGAGGCGGTGCACGAGTTCTACCGGGGCCGAGCGGCCGCGACGCGTCAGGAACTGTCGCGGCTGTTCCAGACCGGCCGCATCAGCCTGGTGATCGGGCTGGCCTTCCTGGCGGTGGCCGTCGTCGTCGGCGAGGCGCTGGCGTCGCTGATCAGCAAGGAAAGCTACGCCGGACTGGTGCAGGAAACGCTGATCATCGGCGGCTGGGTGGCGCTGTGGCGGCCGCTGGAGATCTTTCTCTACGACTGGTGGCCGGTGCGCTCACGGGCGCGCCTGTATGACCGGCTGGCGGTGATGCAGGTCAGCCTGCGCGCGCCGCCACCACCGCGGAGCGGCCGGCATGAATGCCTGGGCAGTCGCGCTGGTGCGGGCGCTGTTGTACTTCGGCATCTGGATCGTCATCGACCAGAGCGCCAAGCCGGGCAACCTGGTTTTCGGCGTGCTGGCAACAGTGGCGGCGACCTGGGCCAGCCTGCGCCTGCTGCCGCCGGCCGCCGGCCGCGTACGCCTCGGCGTGCTGCTGACGCTGCTGCCGCGTTTCCTGTGGCAGTCGCTGGTGGCCGGCGTCGACGTCGCGCGTCGCGCCTTCGCGCCGCGCCTACCGCTGTCGCCCGGCTTCGTCGACTATCCGGTGCGGCTGCCGCGCGGCTCGGCGCGCAATGCCTTCGAGCTGATCTCGAGCCTGATGCCCGGCTCGGTGCCGTCCGGCGAGACTGAGACCGCGATCGAGTACCACTGCCTCGACACGCGCCAGCCGGTGGTCGAGCAGCTGGCCGCCGAGGAACGGGCCTACGCCAGGGCGCTGGCGCCGGGTCAAGGCGATGGCCATGGCTGATTTCCTGCTCTGGATGGCCGCTTTCCTGGTGCTGATGGTGGCGCTTGGGCTGGTGCGCGTCGCCCGCGGCCCGGGCCGCGCCGAGCGGATGATGGCGGCCCAGCTGCTGGGCACCGGCGCGATCGGCGCGCTGCTTCTGTTCGGCGCCGCCTCGGGCGAGCCGGCGGTATTCGACGTGGCACTGACGCTGGCGCTGCTGGCGGCCTTCGCCTCGATTGCCTTCGTCAAGTTCGCCATGCAGCAGGACCGGCCAGCCTGCCGACGACGAGGAGGCGGGATGAGCTTCCTGCTCGACCTGTTCAGCATCGCCGCCATCGCCGCCGGCGCCTTCTTCTACCTGGCCGGAACGGTCGGGCTGCTGCGCTTTCCCGATGCCTACACGCGGCTGCATGCGCTGACCAAGGCCGACAACCTCGGCATGGCGCTGGTGGTCCTCGGCTTGCTGCCGCAGGTCGACGGCCTGCTCGCGGCGCTGAAGCTGGTGCTGGTGTGGCTGCTGGTGATCCTGTCCGGCGCGGCGGTGTCGCAACTCATCGCCCGCTCGGCGCGGCGGCAGGATTCAGGTCGATGACCGCGGTCGTCAGCCTCGTCGTCGCGCTGCTGCTGCTGGCGCTCGCCGTATGGACGGTGTCGTGCGCGATGCCTTCGTGGCGATCGCCGGCTTCGTCGCCTATGGCCTGCTGCTGTCGCTGGTCTGGGTGCGGCTGTACGGCATCGACGTGGCGCTGACCGAGGCGGCGATCGGCGGCGGCCTCACCGGCGCGCTGCTGATCGGCGCGGCGTCGCGCCTGCGCGGCACCGAGGCCGCCGCCTGGTCCGAGCGCAGCGGCACCGGCGTTCGCGCCCTAGCCAAGCTGCTGGCATTGGCGGTGACCGCCGCGCTGGTGGCCTGCGTGCTGGCGCTGCCCGACCCGGCGCCGACGCTGGCGCCGCAGGTGGTCGAGAACCTGGGCGCCACCGGTGTCGGCAACCCGATCACCGGCGTGCTGCTCGCCTTCCGCGCGCTGGACACGATGCTCGAGGCGATCGTGCTGGTGATCGCGCTGATCGGAGTGTGGTCGCTTTCGCCCGATGGCGTCTGGGGCGGGCGGCCCGGCCTGCGCCACCGGGCCGATCCCGACGGCGTGCTCGCTTATCTGGCGCGGCTGCTGCCGCCGATCGGCATCGTCGTCGGCATCTACCTGTTCTGGGCCGGTGCCGACCATCCCGGCGGCAAGTTCCAGAGCGCCACCATCCTGGCGGCGATGTGGCTGCTGGTGCAGATGGCCGGGCTCGCCGACGCGCCGCCGGTCGCGGCAACCGCTGGCTGCGCGCCGGCATCGTGGTCGGGCCGCTGGTGTTCGTCGCCGTCGGCCTGCTCGGCGTCCAAGCGGCCGGCGCGTTCCTCGGTTACCCGGCCGACTGGGCCAAGCCGATGATCGTCGCCATCGAGGTGGCGCTGCTGCCGACGCTGACGCTGGTGCTGGCGCTGCTGCTGAACGGCGCGCCGGCGCGGAGCGGCGAGCGATGACGGTCGAGACGCTGTTCGCACTGGCCGCCTGCGGTCTGGTCGGCATCGGTCTGTACGGCCTGATCGTGCAGCCGCATCCGCTGCGCAAGCTGCTGGCCTTCAACGTCATGGGCACGGGCGTGTTCGTGATCTTCGGCGCGCTGGCCAGGCGCGGCGGCGCCGCCGGCATGGCCGCCGACCCGGTGCCGCAGGCGCTGCTGATCACCGCCATCGTGGTCGCCTTTGCCGCCACCGCGATGGCGGTGGCGCTGCTGCTGAGGCTGATCGAGTCGACCGACTCCGCGTCGCTGGCCGCCGAGCCGCCGGCCGACGACGGCGAGGCGCGCTAGTGGCCTGCCGGTGGACGAGACCATGAGCACCGACGGTGGCCTGCTGCTGGCGGCGGCGGTGCTGCTGCCCTTCGTCGGCATGCTGCTCGGCATGCTGCTGGGCGGCCGCCGGGTGCAGCGCCTGGCGTTTGTCGTAATGCCGCTCGGGCTGGCCATCGCCGCCGCAATCGCCGACGCCTGGCTGCGCGAGGTCGGGCCGGTCGTCTATCTGCTCGGCGGCTGGTCGCCGCCACTGGGCATCGCGCTGCGCGCCGACGGTCCGGCGGTGGCGATGCTGCTGGCGGTGGCGGTGGTTGTCTGCGGCATCGGATTGTTCGCCCGCGCCGACTTCGGCACGCCGCGCGGCACGGTCGAGTCGCGTGGCGCCTTCACCTACTGGCTGCTGCTGCTGGCGGTCTGGGGCTCGCTGAACCTGGTGTTCGTCAGCGGCGACCTGTTCACGCTGTACGTCGCGCTCGAACTGCTGACCTTCGCCGGCGTGCCGCTGGTCTGCCTGGCCGGCAGCGGCGAGACGCTGCGCGCCGCGCTGCGCTACCTGCTGTTCGCGCTCTTCGGTTCGGTGCTGTACCTGCTGGGCGCGGTGCTGCTCTACGGCGGCTACGGCACGCTGGACATTCCGTTGCTGGCAGGCAAAGTGGCGGCCGAGCCGATCGCCTGGACGGCGCTGACGCTGATGACCGTCGGCCTGCTGGCCAAGACGGCGCTGTTCCCGCTGCACATCTGGCTGCCGCCGGCGCACGGCGGCGCGCCGGCCGCGGCCAGCGCGGTGCTCTCCGCACTGGTGATCAAGGGCTCCTGGTTCCTGGTGCTGCGGCTGTGGCTCGACGTGATGCCCGGTGTCGCCAGCATGGCGGCGGCGCAGTTGCTGGCCGGCATGGGGGCAGCGGCGATCGTCGTCGGCAGCGTGGTCGCGCTGCGCCAGCAGCGGCTGAAGCTGCTGGTCGCCTATTCGACGGTGGCGCAGATCGGCTACCTGTTCCTGCTGTTCCCGATGGCCTTCGACGCCGCCGGCGAGATGGCGATGCGCGAGGTGGCGCAGGCCGCCGGGCTGCTGCAGGCGATCGCGCATGCCACCGCCAAAGCCGGCATGTTCATGGCCGCCGGCCTGGTCTACGCCGCTCTCGGACACGACCGCATCGACGAGCTCGCCGGCGCGGCGCGCGCCTTGCCCGTCACCATGCTCGCCTTCGTCGTCGGCGGCGTGGCGCTGATGGGCGTCGTGCCCAGCGGCGCCTACCTGGCGAAGAAGCTGCTGCTCGACTCGGCCGACCAGTCGGGGCAATGGTGGTGGACGCTGGTGCTGCAGGGCGGCGCGGTGTTCACCGCCGGCTACGTGGTGCTGGTGCTGGTGCGCGTGCTGCGCCGTCCGGCGGCGCCGCTCGCCGAAGTGGCGCCGGTGTCGATGCTGTCGCAGCTGGCGGCGCTCGGCCTGGCGCTGGCCTCGCTGTTGCTCTCTCTGGCGGCGGCGCTCGGGCCGTTGCCGTCGTCTCTGCTGTCGAACCCGCTGTCGCCGAAGGAGCTGGGCACCACGCTGGCGGTACTGCTCGGCGGCGTGCTGCTGGCCGCTGGCCTGGCTCGGCGGCCGATGCTGGCCGGCGGCGAGTCCGCGACACGCCGGTTGACGGTCGGGCTCGGCCTGGCCTTCGAGCGCGGCGACTACATCGTCCGCCGCTGGCCGTCGGCGATGCTGGCCTTGCTGCTGATCGCCGCCGCTTTCGGCGCCTTGCTGGTCCGGGCCTGATGCCGATGCCGATGGCCCGCGCTGTGCAGCTTATCTACTGAAGGACACCGACATGAAGACGCGAATCGCCGCCGCCTGCATCGCTGCTGCGCTGGCCGGCTGCACCGTGGGGCCGGACTACGTGCGCCCGACGGTCGAGACGCCGCCGGCCTGGCGCATCGACTATCCGAAGGCCGCCGAGGTCGCCAATCTCGAGTGGTGGAAGCAGTTCGGCGACCCGGTGCTCGACGGGCTGGTCGAGGCCGCGCTGCGCAACAACCGCGACCTGCTGGTCGCCGCGGCGCGGGTCGATCAGTTCATCGGCGCGCTGACCGCGACCGGCTCGCAGTTCTATCCGCAGATCGGCTACGGCGCCGACGCCAGCCGGGCGCGCGCCAGCGCGGTCGGCCAGCCGCCGCTGCCGCCGGGCGCCAACCCGTACTTCTCGCTGTACAACGTGTCGCTCGGCGCACAGTGGCAGGCCGACCTGTTCGGCCGCGTGCGCCGCCAGACCGAGGCGGCGCAGGCGCAGGTCTACGCCAGCGAGCAGGGCCGGCGCGGCGTCGTGCTGACGCTGGTGTCGAGCGTGGCGGCCAGCTACATCGTGCTGCGTTCGCTCGACCGCCAGCTCGAGATCGCGCAGGCCACGGCGCGCAACTTCAACGCCACGCTGCGCATCTTCGAGCTGCGCTTCAAGGCGGGCATCGTCGCCAAGACCGAGGTGACGCAGATCCGCTCGCAGGCGCAGCAGGCGCAGGCGGCGATCCCGGCCTTCGAGCAGGCGATCGCCGCGCAGGAAAACCTGATCTCGCTGCTGCTTGGCAGCAACCCCGGGCCGATCCCGCGCGGCAGGACCATTGACCAGCTGGTCGCGCCGGCGATCCCCGGCGACCTGCCGGCGGCGCTGCTGCAGCGCCGCCCCGACATCCTGCAGGCCGAGCAGAACCTGGTGGCGGCCAACGCCAACATCGGCGCGGCACGCGCGCTTTATTACCCGAACCTGTCGCTGCAGGCGGCGCTGGCCAGCACCAGCACCGTGTTCAGCAGCCTGCTCAGCGGCCCGGCCGCCGCCGGATTGCTCGGCGCCAGCCTGACCGGCCCGATCTTCACCTTCGGCGCGATCGAAGGGCAGGTGGCTGCCGCCGAGGCCGGCGAACGCCAGGCGCTGGCCGCCTACCAGCAGACGGTGCTCAATGCCTTCCGCGAGACCAACGACGCCCTGAGCGGCTCGCAGAAGCGGCTCGAGGAGTTCACCGCCCAGCGCGGGCGAGTCGAGTCGCTGCGCGAATTCGCGCGGCTGGCCAGGCTGCGCTTCGACAAGGGCGTGGCCGGCTACCTGGACGTGCTGGTGGCGGAAAACGAACTGTTTGCCGCCGAGCTCGCCTCGGTGAACCTGCAGGCCAGCCGATACACGCAGCTGGTCAACGTCTATCAGGCGGTCGGCGGTGGCTGGGTCGACATCGCTGCCGAGACGGCACCGAAGCCGCAAGGCACGGTCGCCGCGCAGGGCAGGCCCTGAGGCCGGGCTCGACTATCGCATCGACGCAGCCGGCGCTTTGCCGGCGCAATCTCCAGCAGGACCTAGGCCTATGAGAACGCCTTGCCGCCATCCGGCCCCGACTGCGCTCTTCGCTGCGGCGCTGATGGCCATCCATACGCTGGCGGTGGCACAGGTGTCGCCGTCGGCGCCGACCGAATGCACTGCGATAGCCGGCGACAGCGAGCGGCTGGCCTGCTACGACCGTCTGCACGGACGGGCCGCACGGCCCTCGTCCGAGACGAAAAGGGAAGCGGCAGCACCGGCGCCAGCCGTCGCAGGCAGCACGGTCGTGGCTGCGACGGCGGAGGCGACCGCCCCTTCGGTCAGCGAATCGATGTTCGACAAGGCCTGGGGATTCGATCCTTCCGGCGGCCGCTACAACATCTCGCTGTACGCACCGAACTATTTCCTCATGGGCCGCTACACCACGAGCCTGAACACCGCGCCTTTCGATCCGCTGGTCGGCGGTGGCCTGCTCGCGCCCGGCACCGAGCTCGACGCCACCGAAGCCGCGTTCCAGGTCAGCTTCAAGTTCAGGCTGTGGACCAACGGCGACCGCCGGTGGGGCGTCTGGGCCGCCTATACCCAGCAGAGCCACTGGCAGCTGTACAACGACACCGGCAATGCATCGCGGCCGTTCCGCGATACCAACTACATGCCGGAGCTGATCCTCAGCCACCGGCCCGGCCTGCGGTGGGGCGGGCTGCAGTGGAACCTCGCCAACCTGGCCTTCAACCACCAGTCGAACGGCCGCTCCGACGTGCTGTCGCGCAGCTGGAACCGGGTGATCGCCAGCTTCGGTGTCGAGAGCGGCAACCTGGGCGTCCAGGGGCGCCTGTGGTACCGGATTCCCGAGTCCGACGACGAGGACGACAACCCAACGATCTCGGATTACTACGGCTGGGGCGACCTGTCGGCGATCTACAAGTGGCGCGGCCAGAGCTTCGCCGCGACGGTCCGCGGCAACCCCGGCACCGGCAAGGGAGCCGGCCAGCTGACCTGGACCAGCGCGCCGCTGCTCGGGCCACTGCGTGGCTACGTGAAGCTTTTCAGCGGCTATGGCGAGACGCTGATCGACTACAACTGGCGACAGACGACCATCGGCGCCGGCGTGACGCTGAACGACTGGCTGTAGGCGCGCAGCGCGCTGGCGCGCCGTTCAGGGGTGGCTGCGCCCGCCGGGCGGCAGCGTGAACCAGGCGCCGCCGGCCGTTGCCATGGCGAAGCCGACCTCGTAGAGCGAGCGCATCTGCGCCGGGTCGAAGATCTCCTCGCCGCCCACGGCCACGTCGTCCGGGATGGTGATCCACTGGAAGCCGGCCTGCTGGCTTTGCGCGTAGCTGAAGATGCGGAACAGGTCGCCGATGGCGGCGGCGCGGCCCGACGCATCGATGACGCGCGCCGCGATCGCCGGCAGCGAGCGGCTCACCGGCTCGGGCATCGGCACCAGCTGGCCGTTGTGGATGACGAAGATGTCCTCGTGGCCGGTGCCGCCGTGCCCGCCGCGCTGGCTGACGATCGAGCCGCGGAACACGCCGCCGTTGAGGAACACGCGCGCACCGACGCCGCCGTCCACATGCATCTCGTCGTAGCGCGGTCCGCCGGGTTCGAGCTCGACCTCGAAGAACACCGGCGGAAAGGCCACCGGAATCGATGCCGACGCCAGCATCACCTGGCGGAACAGGGCCAGTGCTTCGGGGTTGCCGCTCGCGGCGATCAGGCCCATGTTCCAGACCACGAAGCGCGGCACGTCGAGGTCGGTGGTGCCGATGTACATGCGCCGACCCTGCCGGTGCGCCTCGGCGACACGGAACAGCAGGTCGTCGTCGACGTGGCGCTCGATCAATGCCTGCAGCGGCCGGGTGTCGGCCAGCGCCTCGCCGCCGAGCAGCTGCGACAGCTGCGAGAGAGCCGAGCCGACGACGAAGATGTCGCGGGTCCGCGTGGTGGTGTAGAACTCGCGCAGCGCGGCGTCGAACTCGGCGCCGAGGAAGGCGAAGGGCGCCATCAGCGCGCCGGTTGAAACACCGGTGACGATCTTGAACACCGGCCGCGTGCCGGTGCTCGTCCAGCCGTTGAGGTAGCCGGCGCCGAACGCGCCGTACGCGCCGCCGCCGGACAGCGCCAGATGCGGATAGCGCACCGCGCCGTCGGCGCCCGGCGGAAAGTCCCGCGCCGATTCCTGCGCGAACGACAGCGCCAGGTCGCGCTCCATCGCCTCGTTGGGCTGTCCTGCCCGGGCGCGCACCTCGGGCATCTGCGGGATCGCCGCCGTCATGGCACGCTGCGGCGGCGCCGGATTGCGCGGCAGCGAACCGCAGGCGCTGGTCGCGAGCACCAGGCACAGCAGGGCGGTGCGGACGATGCCGCAGCCGCCGCCGATGCTCACGATGCGGCGTTCCTCGCCGGCCACCGGCAGAGCCGCTTGGGCAGGCGTCAGCGGCTGCGGCGTCTCTGGCCTGTTCATCAGGGTCCTTGTCCGGTCGGACTCCGGGAAGCGGGAAGGATAGCGGCGTGCCGCAACGGCTGGCGCAGGTTCGGCCAGTACGCCGCGGCACTTCGATCGAACGCCACTGCATCGGATCGCCGGCCGAGCCGCCGTCGGCGAGCCTGGGCCGATACACTGGCTCCGACTCGACGAAGGTAGACCCGATGAAGCTGAATCTCCGCAGCGCGCGGACGCTGTGCACGGCGAAGGAACTGGAGCTGGTCATGGCGGGCAGCCGCGAAGGGCTCAGGGCGCTGAGCGAAGCGCGGCTGAAGCTCAAGGTCGTCCGCGCCCGCAACCTGCGCGACAAGTACCGCGACCTGCTGCGCCGCCAGCGGCTGGCGGCACGGCGGCCGGGTGCGAAGCCGGCGCGCGACGATGCCAACGCGCGCACCGAGTCGAAGGTGGCGCTGTTCGAGCAGACGCTGGCCCGCTTCGTCGATCGGCTGGCGCAGGTGCAGGCGGCAGCGAAGAAGCCGGTCGGGAAGAAGCCCGTCGCGAGGAAGGCCGTGGCGAAGAAGGCTGCGGCGAGCAAGCCGGCGGCGCCGAAGGTGCAGCGTTCTGCCAAGGCACCGGCACCGATCACGCCGCTGGCGCCGACGGTGCAGCCGCCGCCGGCGCGCGGATTCGTCTCCGACAAGGCGGCGCAGAGCGCACGCAACGTCAGGCTGAAATCGATCAACGCCAGGAACGTGCAGGCCCACGTGAGCGCGCGCGGCCGCCGCAACCAGGCCAAGCGCGACTCGCGACCGAGGTAGCCGGGCCGACGCCGACCCCCGGCGCCTGTCCTCCACCAGGCCCGACGTGCGCACCGCGAGCCGGAGCCCGCGATGAGTCACGAGCAACTGCTGATCGTCGCCGTCCTGGCAGCCGCAGTGGCGATGTTCCTGTGGGGCCGCTGGCGGCACGACATGGTCGCCGTCGCCGCGCTACTCGCCTGCGTGCTGGGCGGGTTGGTTGCGCCGGCCGACGCGTTCACCGGCTTCGCCCATCCGGCGGTGATCACCGTGGCCTGCGTACTGGTGCTCAGTCGCGGCCTGCAGACTTCGGGCGCGGTCGACGCGCTGGTCCGCGTCGTGCTGCCCGCCAGCGCCGGGCCGTTGCTGTCGATCGCGGCGCTGACCGGGCTCGGTGCGCTGCTGTCGGCGTTCATGAACAACGTCGGTGCGCTGGCGCTGCTGATGCCGGTGGCGATCCAGCTCGCCGGCCGGCTCGAACTGCCCCCGGGGCGGCTGCTGATGCCGCTCGCCTTCGGCTCGATCCTCGGCGGCATGACGACGCTGATCGGCACGCCGCCGAACCTGATCGTCTCCGGCTTCCGCGACCGCACCGGCGCCGGCACCTTCGCCATGTTCGACTTCACGCCGGTGGGGTTGGCCGTGGCCGCCGCCGGCGTCGTGTTCGTCACACTGGTTGGCTGGCGGCTGGTGCCGGTGCGCCGGCAGGCCAGCGCCGAAGGCTTCGACACTGGCGCGTACATCACCGAAGCGCGGGTGGCCGACGACAGCAAGGCAGCCGGCAGGACGCTGCGGGAGATCGAGCGGCTGCTCGACGAGGCCGATGCGCAGGTGGTCGGCCTGGTGCGCAACGAGGTGCGCGTGACGGCGCCGAACCCGGGCCGGGTGGTGCGCGCCGGTGACATCCTGGTCATCGAGGCGGAGGCCGAAGCGCTGGCCAATGCGCTGACGAGCCTCGGCCTGAAGCTCGAAGAAGCGCGGGACAGCGACAAACGAGACAAGGCCGACGGCGAGGCGAGCGGACCGGCCGATGACCGATCGGCCGCCGGCAGCGATGCGCAGCCGGGGCAGGCCAGCGATCAGGCCGACCAGGACAGGCCGGCCGGCAGCGAGGAGATCGTGCTGATGGAACTTGCCGTGCTGCCTGCGTCGTCTCTGGCGGGACGGTCGGCGACCGACATCGAGCTGCGCAGCCGCTACGGGATCAACCTGCTTGCCGTTTCGCGGCAGGGGCGGCGCTCGACGGCGCGGCTGCGATCGATGGCGCTGCAGCCCGGCGACCTGCTGCTGATGCAGGGCCCGTCGGAAGCGCTGATGGAGTTCGCCGCCAGCGCCGGCTGCGTGCCGCTGGCGGAACGCGAACTGCGCATCCCGGACAGGCGCAAGGCGATCGCCGCCGGCGCGATCATGGCGGCGGCCGTCGGCGGCGCCGCCTTCGGGCTGCTGCCGGCGGCGATCTCGTTCGCCGCCGGGGTCCTTGCGTCGATGGCGTTGCGCACGGTGCCGCCGCGGGCCGTCTACGAGGCCGTCGACTGGCCGGTGATTGTCCTGCTCGCCGCGCTGATCCCGGTGGCCGGCGCGATGGCCTCGACCGGCGCCGCCGACCTGATCGCGGGATTCCTGCTGCAGGCCGTCGCCCAGGGGCACCCGGTGATCGCGCTGGCGGCGATCCTGGTCGTGACCATGACGCTGTCGGACCTGATGAACAATGCCGCCACCGCGGCGGTGATGTCGCCGGTGGCGATCGGCACCGCCGGCGCGCTCGGCGTCAGCAGCGACCCGTTCCTGATGGCCGTGGCCGTCGGCGCCTCCTGCGCCTTTCTGACGCCGATCGGTCACCAGAACAACACGCTGATTCTCGGCCCGGGAGGCTTTCGCTTCGGCGACTACTGGCGGCTCGGCCTGCCGCTCGAACTGCTGGTGATCGCCGTGAGCATCCCGATGCTGCTCGCGGTCTGGCCGCTGTAGCGCCGCCGTCAGGGCGGCGAGGCCGCGGCCGAGCCTTCGGCCGCCTGCAGCGGCAGCCGGATCCGCACGAACTCGCTGTCAGCGCCCGACTGCACCTCGAAGCCGAGCGCGCGCGCCAGCCTGAGCATGCCGGCGTTCTCGCGAAGCACGTCGCCGACCAGCTCGCCGGTGCCGCGTTCGCGGCAGTAGCGGATCATCTTCTTCATCAGCAGGAAGCCGAGGCTGCGGCCCTTCATGTCGGAACGCACGATGACGCCGAACTCGGCGCGCGCGTTGTCCGGATCGGTGACCGCGCGCACCGTGCCGATCGTCTCCTGCTGGCCGTCGGCGCCGGCGATGGTGGCGACGAACGCCATCTCGCGCTCGTAGTCGATCTGGGTGAGCCGGGCCAGTTCCGACGGCGCGATCGAGCGGCGGCTGCTGAACACGCGCAGGCGGATGTCCTCCGGGTCGAGCCTGGCGAGGAAAGCGAGGTGCCGCTCGCCGTCGTCGGGCCGGATCGGCCGCATCAGCATCTCGCCGTCGTCCCAGGCGAAGGCTTCCTCGAGCTCGCGCGGGTAAGGGCGGATCGCCAGCCTCGCCTCGCCGTGCGCACGATCCTGCTTCGCCACCCGGGCGCGGCCAGCGAGCGCGACCACGCCCTGCTCGTCGACGAGCAGCGGGTTGATATCCAGCTCGGCCAGCTCCGGCAGGTCGATGACCATCTGCGACACGGCGACCAGCACGCGGCAGATGGCGGCGAGGTCGACCGGCGGGCGGTCGCGGTAGCCGGCCAGCAGCCGGGCGATCCGCGTGCGGGAGACGAGCTCGCGCGCCAGCGCGGTGTTCAGCGGCGGCAGGGCCACCGCGCGGTCGCCGACGATCTCCACCGCGGTGCCGCCGTGACCGAAGACGATCACCGGCCCGAACTGCGGATCGTTGGCCACGCCGATCAGCAGTTCGAAGGCGTTCGGCCGGCGCACCATCGGCTGCACCACGAAGCCCTCCAGTCGCGCCTGCGGCCGCAGTTCGTGGGCCCGGCGAAGTATCGCCACCGCCGAGGCGCGCAGTTCGTCGGCCGAGTCGATGTTCAGGATCACGCCGCGCACGTCCGACTTGTGGCTGATGTCGGGCGAGTCGAGCTTCAGTGCGACCGGATAGCCGATCGCCTCGGCGGCCTCGCGGGCGGCGTCGACCGACGGCGCGGCGCGCGTCTCGACCACCGGTATGCCGTACAGCGTCAGCAGTTCACGGCCCTGCGTGTCGGTCAACCATTGCTGGCCGGCCGTCAGCGCCGCCCGCAGCAGACCGCGGGCCCGCCCGAGGTCGGGCGCGATCTCGTCGCGCGAACTCGGCGGCGCCTGCAGCAGTTGCTGCTGGTTGCGGCGGTAGGTGACCGAGTGCACGAAGGCGCGCACCGCTTCCTCCGGCGTGTGATAGCTGGCGATGCCGGCCTGGGCGAAGCGTCGCCACGCATCCTCCACCGACGCCGCGCCGAGCCAGCACGACAGCACCGGCCTGGTCGCCGCCTTCACCACCGGCACGCAGGCCTCGGCAATGGCGTCGGCCGGCACGATTGCCGACGGCGCGTGGATGAACAGGATCGCGTCGGCCTCTTTGGCGTCGCCCAGCACCTTCAGCGTCTCGACGTAACGCTCCACCGGCGCGTCGCCGATGATGTCGACCGGGTTGGCGCGCGACCACATCGGCGGCAGCAGCGCATCGAGCCTTTCGATCGTCGCCGCCGACAGTTCGGCCAGCCGCGCGCCGCCGAGCGCTGCCGCGTCGGCCGCCAGCACGCCGGCGCCGCCGCCGTTGCTGACGACCATCAGCCGGTCGCCCTCGAAGCGCGGCCCCCGCGCCAGCGTCTCGACCGCGACGAACAGGTCGAGCAGGTTCTCCACCCGCAGCATGCCGGCGCGGCGGATCGCCGCGTCGAACACCTCGTCGGCGCCGGCCAGCACGCCGCTGTGGGTCGCCGCCGCCCGCGCGCCTTCCGGCGCGCGGCCGGTCTTGACCACGATCACCGGTTTGTTGCGCGAGGCGGCCCGTGCGGCCGAGAGGAACTTGCGCGGCGTCTTGACCGACTCGACGTACAGCAGGATCGCCCGCGTGTGCGGGTCGCTGCCCAGGTAGTCGATCAGGTCGCCGAAGTCGACGTCGGCGCGGTCGCCGACCGAGATGAAATGCGAGAAGCCGATGCCGCGCGAATTGGCCCAGTCGAGCACCGCGGTGACCAGGGCGCCGGACTGCGAGACGAAGGCGAGCGGGCCGGACACCGTGCTGACCGGCGCGAAGCTGGCGTTCAGCCCCAGTCCCGGCACCAGGAAGCCGACGCAGTTGGGGCCGAGGATGCGCAGCAGGTGCGGCTGCGCCGCCTCGAGCATCAGGTCGATGATCCGGCGTCCCTTGCGGTCGGTGGCGCTGGCCACACCTGCCGTCAGCACCGCCGCGGCGCGTGTGCCGCGCTGGCCGAGTTCCGCGATCAGGCCGGGCAGCGTCGGCGGCGGCGTGCAGATCACCGCCAGGTCAGGGGCCTGCGGCAGTGCCTTCACGCTGGCGTAGGCCTGCCGGCCGGCAACCTGCGTGTACTTCGGGTTGACCGGCCACACCGGCCCCTCGAAGCCGTCGGCGAGCAGGTTGCGCATCACCGTGCTGCCGACGCTGCCGGTCCGCTCGGAGGCGCCGATCACCGCCACCGAGCGCGGCGACAGCAGGTAGTCGAGGTTGCGGGTGCTCATTCGAGCTTCATACCACGGCGCCGAACCAGCCGCGCCGCTGCGCCCACTTCGCCGCTTCCATTGCCGGCAGGATGGTCAGCGACACGCCGATCACGACCGCCCATTGCTCGGGCTGCATGTCGAAGGTCGACAGCGGCGTCTGCAGGAAGGGCAGGTAGATCACCAGCAGCAGCAGCGCGAGCTCCCAGGCGATCGCCAGGTTCAGCCATTTGTTGGCAAACGGCCGTCGCAGCACGGAATGCCGGTCCGAGCGGAAGTTGAAGGCGTTCCAGAACTGGATCATGACCAGCGACACGAAGGTCATCGCCATCGCCTCACCGGCGCTGCGGCCCGATTGCAGCAGCCAGGCGAACAGGCCGAGGTTGGCGAGCGCCGTCCAGGCGCCGGCGATCAGCATCAGCACGACCACCGGCCGGGTGAAGATCCCGGCGCGCGGATCGCGCGGCGCGCGCCGCATCAGGTCGGCCTCCGGCGGATCGACCGCCAGGGCCAGCGCCGGCAGGCCGTCGGTGGCGAGGTTGACGTAGAGGATCTGCACCGCGGTCAGCGGCAGCGGCAGACCCAGAAGCGTCGCGCCGGCCATCAGGCCGATCTCGCCGATGTTCGACGACAGCAGGAACATCAGGTACTTCTTGATGTTGCCGAAGATGCCGCGGCCCTCCTCGACCGCGGCGACGATCGAGGCGAAGTTGTCGTCGGTCAGCGTCATCGCCGCCGCTTCCTTGGCCACGTCGGTGCCGGTGATGCCCATCGCCACGCCGATGTCGGCGCGCTTCAGCGCCGGCGCGTCGTTGACCCCGTCGCCGGTCATCGCCACCACGTGGCCGCGCTTCTGCAGCGCCTCGACCACCCGCAGCTTGTGCGCCGGCGACACCCGCGCGTAGACGTCGATCGACTCGACGTCGCGCTCGAGGGCAGCATCGTCGAGTTCCTCCAGCTCGGCTCCGGTGACGACGCGGCCGCCTTTCAGTATGCCGAGCTCGTCGGCCACCGCCTGCGCCGTGACCGGGTGATCGCCGGTGATCATCACCACGCGGATGCCCGCCTGCCTGCAGGTGCTGATCGCCTCCTTCGCCTCCGGCCGCGGCGGATCGATCATGCCGACCAGACCGAGGAAGGTCATCTCGCGCTCGGCGTTCTCCGGCGTCGCGTCGGCCCGTCGCGCCACGGCCAGCACGCGCAGCGCCTCGCTGGCCATCTTGCGCGCCGCCTCGAGGATCGTCCGGCGGTGCGCCTCGTCGAGCGGCGCCTCGCCCTCGGCGGTGCGCCGCGCCACGCACGACTCGAGGATCACCTCCGGCGCCCCCTTGGCGTAGGCCACCATGCCTTCGCCGTGCTCGTGCAGGGTGGTCATCCGCTTCGTTTCGGAGGCGAACGGCACTTCGTGGCGGCGCGGATGGCGCTGCTCGAGTTCGGCCTTGTGCAGGCCGGCCTTGGCCGCGGCCACCACCAGTGCGCCCTCGGTCGGGTCGCCGCGGATCGTCCAGCTCTCCGCCGCCTCGCCCCTGACGATCTGTGCGTCGGAGGCGAGCGCCGCGGCGCGCAGCAGGTCGCGCACCGGCCGGTGCAGCGGATGGTCGTGCTCGGGCGCCAGCTCGACGCGCGCGCCGTCGAAGGAGAACTCGCCGTGCGGCCGGTAGCCGGCGCCGGAGACGTCGAGCAGGTGGCCGGCGACGTAAAGCCGGCGCGCCGTCATCTCGTCGCGGGTCAGGGTGCCGGTCTTGTCCGAGCAGATCACCGAGGTGCTGCCGAGCGTCTCGACCGCCGGCAGCCGGCGCATCAGTGCGCGGCGCCTGACCAGCCGCTGCACGCCGAGCGCCAGCGAAATCGTCACCACCGCCGGCAGCGCCTCGGGCACGACGGCGACCGCCAGCGCGATGCCGAAGATCAGCATCTCGATGAACGGCTGGCCGCGGGCGAGGCCGAAGGCGACGATCAGCGCGACGACGACGATCGCCGCGCGCACCAGCAGGTGGCCGAGCCGGTCCAGGTTGGCCTGCAGCGGCGTGCGGCCGGTCTCCACCGTTTCCAGCAGCCTGGCGATGCGGCCGAACTCGGTCGCCATGCCGGTGGCGACCACCATCGCCCGGCCGCGACCGTAGGTGGCGCTGGTGCCCGCGTAGACCATGTTGCGCCGGTCGCCGATGGCCAGGTCGCCGCCTGGCAGTGCGGCGCTGCGCTTTTCCACCGCCACCGACTCGCCGGTCAGCGCCGCCTCCTGCACCTGCAGGTTGATCGCCTCGATCAGGCGCGCATCAGCGGCGATGCGGTCGCCGGTGGCGAGCAGCAGCACGTCGCCAGGCACCACTTCGCGCGCCGGCACCTTCGCTTCCCGACCGTCGCGCAGCACGGTGGCGCCCGGCGCCGCCATCTGCTTGAGTGCCTCGATGGCCCGCTCGGCCCGGTACTCCTGCACGAAGCCGAGCAGCACCGCGAACAGCACGATGACGGTGATCGCGATCGCCTCCACCGCATGGCCGAGGAACGCCGACAGCGCGGTGGCTACCAGCAGGATGACGATCAGCACGTTCTTCAGCTGCGCCGCCAGCAGTGCCCACGGCGAGATCCGCTCGGCCGCCTGCAGTTCGTTGGGACCGTATTCGGCCAGCCGCCGCCGCGCCTCGCCGGCTGTCAGCCCCTCGGTCGAGACGCGCAGCCGGGCGGCGGCCTCGCCAACGCTCAACGTGTGCCAGGCGGGCGCGGTGCCGGCGGCAGTGTCGCGGATGGCCGGGGTGTTCATCAGCCGGGCAGGCGCGGCAGCCGGAGGTCGGCTCTCAGCGTGCCAGGAACTTCTCGACCAGCCGTACCCAGAAGGTGGCGCCGATCGGGATCAGCTCGTCGTTGAAGTCGAAGCTCGGGTTGTGCAGCATGCACGGCCCCTCGCCGTGGCCGGACAGGCGGTGCGCGCCGTCGCCATTGCCGATGAAGATGTACGCGCCGGGCCTTGCCTGCAGCATGAAGGCGAAGTCCTCCGAACCCATGGTCGGCTCGTAGTCGGCGAAGACGTTCTGCCCGCCGACCATCTCGCGCAGCACCTGCGCGGCGAAGGCCGCCTGCGCCGGATCGTTGATCGTCGCCGGGTAGTAGCGCTCGAACTTCACCTGCGCGCTGGCGCCGTGCGCCTCGGCGGTGAGCTGTGCGATGCGCCGCATCCGCTGCTCGACGAGCTCGGTGACGGCGGTATCGAAGGTGCGCACGCCGCCGGCGATCACCGCGGTGTCGGGCACCACGTTGACCGCATCGCCCGCCTTGACGATGGTGATCGACAGCACCGCCGCGTCGATCGGCTTCTTGTTGCGCGTGACGATGCCCTGCAGGCCCTGCGCGATCTGCACGGCGACGAACACCGGGTCGACGCCGAGGTGCGGCAGCGCCGCGTGCGCACCGCGTCCGGTGACGGTGATCTCGAAGCGGTTGCCGGAGGCCATCATCGGCCCCGGCGTGGTGGCGAACTGGCCGACCGCGAGCCCCGGCCAGTTGTGCATGCCGAACACCGCGTCGCAGGGGAATCGCTCGAACAGCCCGTCGTCGATCATCCGCTGCGCGCCGGCGCCGCCTTCCTCGGCCGGCTGGAAGACGAAGTTCACCGTGCCGTCGAACGGCCGCGTCTCGGCCAGGTACTTCGCCGCCGCCAGCAGCATCGCCGTGTGGCCGTCGTGGCCGCAGGCGTGCATCCGGCCGGCGTGCTTCGAGGCGTGATCGAAGGCGTTGGCCTCGGCGATCGGCAGTGCATCCATGTCGGCGCGCAGGCCGATCGAGCGCCTGCCGGCGCCGTTGCGCAGCACGCCGACCACGCCGGTGCCGCCGAGCCCGCGGTGCACCTCGATGCCCCAGCCGGCCAGCAGGCCGGCCACCTTGCCGCCGGTGCGGTGCTCGTCGTAGGCGAGTTCCGGGTGGGCGTGGATGTCGCGGCGGATCGCCTGGATCTCGGCGCGGAACTGGACGATGCGGTCGATCAGGTTCATGCGGTGGCGGTCGATGGTGGCTTTCGGTGATGGACGCGCGATGCTACCGGTCGCGGTCGTGGCGATCAGGTCGGGAAAGTGCCGCCGACGAGGATGCCGCGGTCGACGTCCTCGAGCCGGGTGCGGCCGCAGAAAGCCATCGTCAGGTCGAGTTCCTTGTGGATGATCTCCAGCGCCCTGGTCACGCCGGCCTCGCCCAGCGCACCGAGCGCGTAGAGGAAGGCGCGGCCGATGTAGGTGCCGCGCGCGCCGAGCGCCCAGGCCTTCAGCACGTCCTGGCCTGAGCGGATGCCGCCGTCCATGTGCACCTCGATCCGCGAGCCGACCTCGGCGGCGATCGCCGGCAGCGCCTCGATGCTGGACACGGCCCCGTCGAGCTGGCGGCCGCCGTGGTTGCTGACGATGAGCGCGTCGGCGCCGGATTCGACCGCCAGCCGCGCGTCCTCGACGTCCTGGATTCCCTTCAGGATCAGCCTGCCGCCCCAGCGCTTCCTGATCCACTCGACGTCGCCCCAGTTCAGCCGCGGGTCGAACTGCTGCGCCGTCCACGCCGCGAGGTTGGCCATGTCGGTCACGCCCTTGACGTGGCCGACGATGTTGCCGAACTGCCGCCTGCGGGTGCCGAGCATGCCGAGGCACCAGCGCGGCTTCGTCATCATGTTCAGGATGTTGGCGGCGGTCAGTTTGGGCGGCGCCGACAGGCCGTTCTTCAGGTCCTTGTGCCGCTGGCCGAGGATCTGCAGGTCCAGCGTGAGCACCAGCGCATCGCAGCCGGCCGCCCTGGCGCGGTCGATCAGCCGCTCGATGAAGTCGCGGTCGCGCATCACGTACAGCTGGAACCAGAACGGGTGCCGGGTGGCGGCGGCGACGTCCTCGATCGAGCAGATGCTCATCGTCGAGAGCGTGAAGCGGATGCCGAAGCGCTGCGCGGCGCGCGCGGCGAGGATCTCGCCGTCGGCGTGCTGCATGCCGGTGAGCCCGGTCGGCGCGATCGCCACCGGCATCTTGACCTCCGCGCCGACCATCGTCGTCGCCGTGCTGCGGTTCTCGATGTTCACCGCCACCCGCTGGCGCAGCTTGATCTTGCCGAAGTCGCTCTGGTTGGCGCGGTAGGTGCTCTCGGTCCACGAGCCGGAGTCGGCGTAGTCGTAGAACATCCGCGGCACACGCCGTCTGGCCAGCAGGCGCAGGTCCTCGATGCAGGTGATGACGGTCATCGATCGGTCTCCCTTCGGTCACCGATGGTAACGGGCAGCCGATCGAGGACCTTCCTACAATGGCCGCCTTCGCCGCCTCTGTCCGGAGTCCGCCCGTGTCCGCCGCTGCCGAAACCGCCATCGCCGCACCCTCGCGCGCGGCGCTCGAGATGATCGACCGGCTGATCGCCGTGCCGACCGTCAGTCGCGACTCCAACCTCGGCGTGATCGAGATCGCCCGCGACCACCTGGCCTCGCTCGGCTGCAAGCCGCACCTGGTCTACGACAGCACGAAGAAGAAGGCGAACCTCTTCTGCACGCTGGCCGACGACGCGGCCGCGGCCAGGACGCGCGGCATCGTGCTGTCCGGCCACACCGACGTGGTGCCGGTCGACGGCCAGGACTGGGCGAGCGACCCGTTCAAGGCCACCTATCGCGAAGGCCGGATCCACGGCCGCGGCACCGCCGACATGAAGGGGTTCATCGCGATCGCGCTGGCATGGGCGCCGAAGTTCCTTGCCGCCCAGGCGAGTCTGCCGGTGCACCTGTCGCTGACCTTCGACGAGGAGACCAGCTTCCTCGGCGTGCGCGGCCTGGTGGCCGACCTGCAGGAGCGCGGCGTCAGGCCCGCCGGCTGCATCATCGGCGAGCCGACCGACATGCAGGCGATCGTCGCCCACAAGGGCAAGCGCGACTTCTGCTGCCGCGTGCGCGGCCGCGAGGCCCACTCGTCGCTGACGCCCACCGCGGTCAATGCGATCGAGTACGCGGCGCAGGTGATCGGCTTCATCCGCGCGCTGGCGGCGAAGATGGCGCGCGAGGAGAAGAAGGACGGCCGCTTCGAGGTGCCGCACTCGACGCTGTCCACCGGCGTGATCCACGGCGGCATCGCCACCAACGTGGTGCCGCGTGACTGCGAGTTCTTCTTCGAGATGCGCAACATCCCGGCCACGCCGCACGACGCGATGACGCAGCCGATCGTCGAGTACGCGCAGGCGCTGCTGCCGGAGATGCGCGCGGTCGCGCCGGAGGCCGACATCCGCCTCGAGATGGGGCTCGACCTGCCCGCCTTCGGCATCGCCGCCGACGCGCCGGTGGTCAAGTGGGCGCAGCAGCTGGCGCGGACGGAGCACCTGGGCACCGGCGCGGTCAGCTTCGCCACCGAGGCGAGCGTGTTCACCGGCATCGGCATCCCGACGGTGGTGCTCGGGCCGGGCTCGATCGCCCAGGCGCACAAGCCGGACGAGTTCATCTCCTACGCGCAGGTGGCCGCCTGCGAGCAGTTCTTCGCCCGCCTGTGCGAGGCGGCGCCGCCGGCCTGAGGCGATGACGATGGAGGCGACTGCGGCCGCGCGGGAGGAGATCGTCCGTGCCGCCTGCCCGCACGACTGTCCCGACACCTGCGCGATGCTGGTGACGGTGCGCGAGGAGGGCGGGCGCAAGGTCGCGGTCAAGGTCGCCGGCGATCCCGAGCACCCGACCACCCGCGGCGTGCTGTGCACCAAGGTCAGCCGCTACCTCGAGCGCACCTATCACCCGGAGCGCCTGCTGCAGCCCCTGAAGCGTGTCGGCCGCAAGGGCGAAGGACGTTTCGAGCGGGTCTCGTGGGATAGCGCACTCGATGACATCGCGGCGCGGCTGCAGCGAATCGCCGCCGTCGACCCGCAGCGCATCGTGCCGTATTCGTACGCCGGCACGATGGGACTGGTGCAGGGCGAGGCGATGGCCAGCCGCTTCTTCCACCGGCTCGGCGCCAGCCTGCTCGACCGCACCATCTGCGCCACCGCGGGCGGCGAGGCGCTGGCCCACACGCTGGGTATCCGGAGCGGACCGGCGATGGAGTCGTTCGCCGAGGCGAAGCTGATCGTGCTCTGGGGCACCAATGCGATCGCCTCCAACCTGCACCTGTGGAGCTTCGTGCAGCAGGCCAAGCGCAACGGCGCGAAGCTGATCGCCGTCGACCCGTACCGCTCCGACACGGCGGAGAAGTGTCACCGTCACATCGCGCTGCTTCCCGGCACCGACGGCGCGCTGGCGCTGGGACTGGCGCACGTGCTGATCCGCGAAGGCTGGCTCGACCACGACTACATCGACCGCTACACGCTCGGCTTCGAGGCGCTGGCGCAGCGCGCGGCCGAATTCCCTCCCGCGCGCGTTGCCCGTCTGTGCGGCATCGGCGTCGAAGATGTCGAGCAGCTGGCGCACGAGTACTGGCACATCCGGCCGGCGGCGATCCGGCTGAACTACGGCATGCAGCGCTGCGCCGGCGGCGGCAACGCGGTGCGCGCGGTCGCCTGCCTGCCGGCGCTGGCAGGCCACTGGCGCGATGCCGCCGGCGGCGTGCTGCTGTCGTCGAGCGGCGTAGCCGAGGTCGATGGGGCGAGGCTGTACCGGCCGGACCTGCTCGGCGGACGGACGCCGCGCACCATCAACATGAGCACCATCGGCGCCGACCTCGCTGCTGCCTCGCCGCCGATCGAGGCGCTGATCGTCTACGACAGCAACCCGGTGGCGGTGGCGCCCGACTCGCGGGCGGTGGCGGCAGGGTTCGCGCGCGAGGACCTGTTCACGGTGGTGCTCGAGCACTTCCGCACCGACACCGCCGACTATGCCGACTACGTGCTGCCGGCCACCACGCAGCTCGAGCACTTCGACGTGCACAAGTCCTACGGCCACCTGTACGTGCTGGCCAACAACCCGGCGATCGAGCCGCTCGGCGAGGCGCTGCCCAACAGCGAGATCTTCCGCCGCCTCGCTGCCCGGATGGGCTTCGCCGAGCCGTGCTTTGCCGAGACCGACGAGCAGCTCGCCGCGCAGGCCTTCATGCGCGACGGCG
Source organism: Burkholderiales bacterium (assembly GCA_016716275.1). Classification (GTDB taxonomy): domain Bacteria; phylum Pseudomonadota; class Gammaproteobacteria; order Burkholderiales; family Burkholderiaceae_F; genus JADJWR01. The sequence continues at coordinate 612,838 of JADJWR010000002.1, forward strand.
CGACCGCGTCGATCGACTGGCAGACGCTGAAGCGCACCGGCTGGCAGCGGCTCGACGTGCCGCAGCCCTATGCGCCGTTTGCCGACGGCGGCTTTCCGACGCCGAGCGGCCGCTGCGAGTTCCACTCACAGGCGCTGGCCGATCTCGGCCTCGACCCGGTGCCGGGCTACGTGCCGCCGCACGAGGCAGGCGACGGCCCGCTGGCGGCGCGCTACCCGCTGGCGATGATCTCGCCGCCGGCGCGCAACTTCCTGAACTCGACCTTCGTCAACGTGAAGAGCCTGCGCGACGCCGAGGGCGAGCCGACGCTGCAGATCCACCCGGCCGACGCCGCGGCGCGCGGCATCCACGACGGCGAGCGCGTGCGGGTGTTCAACGACCGCGGCCGGTTCGAACTGGCCGCCCGGGTGACCGACCGCGCGCGGCCGGGCGTCGTCGTCGCGCTGTCGATCTGGTGGAAGAAGCTCGCTGCCGACGGGCGCAACGCCAACGAAGTGACCAGCGCGCGGCTCACCGATATGGGCCGCGCGCCGACCTTCTACGACTGCCGGGTCGAAGTCGCGCGCGCCTGAGCTGAGCCGGCGCGCGTCCCGGCTAGCGCCGTGACACCAGCAGGCCGATCAGGAAGCCGACGCCTGCGCCGAGCCCCACCGCGCCCCACGGGTGCATGTGCACCCAGTCGTCGGTGGCGTGCATGGCGGCGCGCGAGCGCTCGGCGGCGCTGTGCTGCAGATCGCCCAGACGGGCCTGCGCGCGCTTCAGTTGCTCGGCGGCGCGGCTGCGCAGATCCTGCGCCTGCTGGCCGCTGCTTTCGGCGGCCTGTGCCAGCAGTGCCTGCACGTCGTCGAGGACCTGCCGGACGTCGCCGGCCAGCTGTTCGCGATTGACATCGGTCATCATTGGCCTCCGTTGCCATTCATCGGTCAATGTAGAAGCGTAGCCGACGTCCCTGTTGACGGCGGTCAGCGCTGCGCCCTGCCGGGCCAGTCCGCCGCGCGCAGGCGGGATGCCGGACACCGATGCGGCACGCCTGTTGGGAAAGATCAAGGCCGCCTGCCGCCGGCCGCGGTAACAGGGAACTGGCGCGTCGACGATCAACGGTCGGGCGGCGTGCCGCCCGGAGCGCGATCGATGGCACCAAAGGCGAAAACTGCACCGCGCCGGCACGGCGAAGCGGCGACGGCGGCGGCAGCCGCGCCGCCGCCCGCGTATTTCGACGCGGCCCGCTGGGGCAGGATCGCCGGCGACGTGTGGTCGGGCACGTGGCTCGGTCGCGAGGCGCTCGCACAGCGCGCCCGCCGGCGGCTGTGCGCGCTGCTGCGTTTCGCGCGGGCGCAGGTGCCGCTGTACCGGCGGCTGCATCGCGGGCTGCCGCCGCCGTCGGCGCTCGAACTCGCCGACCTGCCGGTGCTTGACAAGTCGCAGCTGATGGCCGATCTGCCCGGCTCGCTGGCGGCCGACGGGCTCGGCCGCGCCGCGCTCGAGACCTTCCTCGCCGACCCGGCGCGGATTGGCACGCCCCTGGCCGGCCACTATGCGGTGTGGACCAGTTCCGGGTCGACCGGCGTGCCGGGCGTCTTCGTGCACGACGGCGATGCGCTGGCCGTCTATGACGCGCTGGAGTTGCTGCGCTTCCGCGGACTGTCGATGGGACTGGTGCCGACGGGGCCCTTTCTGTCGAGCGAGCGCTATGCGATGGTGGCGGCGATCGAGGGCCACTTCGCCGGCGTGGCAACCGTCGAGCGGCTGCGCCGCGCCTTTCCGCCGCTGGCGCCATGGCTGCGTGCCTTCTCGGTGCTGCAGCCGCTGCCGGCGCTGGTCGCGCAGCTGAACCAGTACCGGCCGACGCTGCTCGCCGCCTACCCGACGGTGGCCGAACTGCTCGCCGACGAGCAGGCGGCGGGCCGACTGCGCCTGTCGCTCGACGAGCTGTGGTGCGGCGGCGAGTCGATTGGGCCGGCGACGCGCCAGCGGATGGCGCGGCTGTTCGGCTGCCGGGTGCGCGAGGCCTACGGTGCCTCGGAGTTCCTGTCGATCGCCTGGCCCTGCCGGTACGACCGGCTGCACGTGAACTGCGACTGGGTGCTGCTCGAAGGCGTCGATGCGCAGGGGCGGGCGGTGCCGCCGGGCGTTGCCTCGCACACCACGTTGCTCACCAACCTCGCCAACCGCGCGCAGCCGCTGATCCGCTACGACCTCGGCGACTCGGTCACCGTGCTGCCGCAGCCGTGTCCGTGCGGCTCGCAGATGCCGGCGATCGAGGTGCAGGGCCGCAGCGACGACGTGCTCAGCCTCGCCGGTCGGCATGGCCAGGCGATCAAGCTGATGCCGCTGGCGCTTGCCACGGTCCTGGAGGACGAGGCGCTGGTCAATGACTTCCAGCTGCTGCAGACCGGTCGGCGGCATTTGACGCTGCGCCTTGGCCGGCCCGAGCGAGCGCGCGCCGAGGCTGCCTGCGCTGCGCTGCAGGCCTATCTGCAGCGGCTCGACCTGGCCGGCGTGCGCATCGACGTCGACCGGGCGACACCCGGTCGCGAAGCGGGCAGCGGCAAGCTGCGGCGGGTGATCAACGCGATGCGAACGCCGGACGGCGGCTGAGCCGCCCGCCTGCGGCACAATCGCGCCGTTGCGGGCGCGGAGGTCGGATGCGCAAGACTTGGTGGCTGCTCGTGGTGCCGGTCCTGCTGGCAGGCTGCGCGACGGTCGGCTACTACAACCAGGCGGCCCAGGGGCACCTGGCGCTGATGGCTTCGGCGCGCCCGATCGAAGACTGGGTGGCCGATCCGGCGACTCCCCAGGCGCTGCGCGAGAGGCTGCTGCGCGCGCAGGAGATCCGCCGCTTCGCCGCCGAGTCGCTCGGCCTGCCCGACAACGGCAGCTACACCTCCTACGCCGACCTGCAGCGCCCGGCGGCGGTGTGGAACGTCTTCGCCACGCCTGAGCTTTCTCTGCAACTGAAGACCTGGTGCTACCCGGTGCTCGGCTGCGCCTCCTACCGGGGCTACTTCGACCGGGCCGACGCCGAGAAAATGGCGGCGGACCTGCAGGCGGCCGGCTACGACGTCAACGTCGCCGCCGTGCCTGCTTACTCGACGCTCGGCTGGTTCGACGACCCGCTGCTGAACACCTTCATCCACGCGCCGGAAGTCGAGCTGGCCAGGCTGGTGTTCCACGAGCTTTCGCACCAGGTCGTCTACGTCCGCGACGACACGGTGTTCAACGAGAGCTTCGCCACCGCGGTGGAGCGCGAAGGGGTGCGCCGCTGGCTCGCCGCACACGGCGACGACCGGCAGCGGGCCGCCTGGGTTGCCTACAGCGGTCGGCGTGAGGACTTCCTCGCCCTGCTGCGAACGCATCGCCGGCAGCTCGGCGAGATCTTTGCCTCGGCGGCGACGGTCGAAGAAAAGCGCGCGGCCAAGGCCGCGGTGTTCGACAAGTTGCAGCGCCAGTACCGGCAGCTGCGCAGCGAGCGATGGAACGGCTTTGCCGGCTACGACCGCTTCTTCGAGCGCAAGCTGTCCAGCGCCCATCTGGCGGCGGTCGGCGCCTACAACGACCGGGTGCCTTCTTTCGAAGCGCTGCTGGCCGAAAGCGGCGGTGACCTGCCCGCCTTCTACGCCCGGGTGCGGCAGCTCGGCGCGCTCGAGCCGGCGCGGCGCACCGCCGAGCTGAACCGCCTTGCGCCGCAGGTGGCGCAGACGGACTGACGGGCCAGCCGCCCGCGGCCGTCGCTGCTGCACCGCAGCGATCGGCCCGCTGGGACTTACCCTGAAGCAGGCGCGGGCGTTGCGCGTCCCATGACGCAGGACAGGGCGCCGCGGGAGGCGGCCGCTATCATCCGGCCGGTTCCGCGCAGAGCGGAAGGCTTTCGCGATCGACGAGGCGCGCTGGCGCCGCGACAACAAAGGAGACAGGCAATGGCAAGCGTCGACAGGTTCTGGCTCAAGAACTATCCGAAGGGCGTGCCCGCCGACATCGATGTGAACCAGTACGAATCGCTGGTCCAGCTGCTCGACGAGGCGTTCAAGAAGTACGGCGACCGGCCCGCCTACAGCTGCATGGGCGCGACGATGACCTACAAGCAGCTCGACGCCAACTCGGCGGCCATCGGCGCCTGGCTGCAGTCCAAGGGGCTGGGCAAGGGCAAGCGGGTGGCGATCATGATGCCCAACATCCTGCAGTACCCGGTGGTGCTGGCCGGCGTGCTGCGCGCCGGGGCGACGGTGGTCAACGTCAACCCGCTGTACACGCCGCGCGAGCTGGAGCACCAGCTGAAGGACTCGGGGGCCGATGCGATCTTCATCCTCGAGAACTTCGCCACCACGCTGCAGCAGATCCGCGACAAGGTGCCGACCAAGACGGTGGTGGTCTGCTCGATGGGCGACCTGCTCGGCTTCGCCAAGGGGCTGATCGTCAACTTCGTCGTGCGCAACGTGAAGAAGATGGTGCCGGCCTACCAGCTGCCGAACGCCATCAAGTTCCTCGACGTGCTGGCCGACGGCCTGAAGATGCGGCTGTCGCCGGTGCAGGTCGGCCACGACGACGTGGCCTTCCTGCAGTACACCGGCGGCACCACCGGCGTCAGCAAGGGCGCCACCCTGCTGCACCGGAACATCATCGCCAACATGCTGCAGTCGGAGGCCTGGTACCAGCCGGCGCTGTCCAAGCTGAAGCCCGGCGAGGCGCCGATCACCATCACCGCGCTGCCGCTGTATCACATCTTCGCGCTGACCGTCTGCGCGATGATGTCGATGCGCATCGGCGGCCAGTGCGTGCTGATCCCGAACCCGCGCGACATCCCGGGTTTCGTCAAGGAACTGCAGAAGTTCAAGTTCCACGTCTTCCCGGCGGTGAACACCCTGTTCAACGGCCTGCTGAACAACGAGGAGTTCAAGAAGCTCGACTTCTCGCGGCTGATCCTGTCGGCCGGCGGCGGCATGGCGGTGCAGGAGGCCGTGGCCAAGCGCTGGCTGCAGGCCACCGGCTGCCCGATCTGCGAGGGCTACGGGCTGTCGGAGACCTCGCCGGTGGCGACCGCCAACCGCACCGACACCGACAAGTTCACCGGCACCATCGGCCTGCCGGTGCCGAACACCGAGATCGCCATCCTCGACGACGACGGCAAGCACCTGCCGGTCGGCGGCACCGGCGAGATCGCCATCCGCGGCCCGCAGGTGATGGCCGGCTACTGGAACCGGGCCGACGAGACCGCAAAGGTGATGACGGCCGACGGCTTCTTCCGCAGCGGTGACATCGGCGTGATGGATGCCGACGGCTACACCAAGATCGTCGACCGCAAGAAGGACATGATCCTGGTGTCCGGCTTCAACGTGTACCCGAACGAGGTCGAGGGCGTGGTGGCCGGCCATCCGGGCGTGCTCGAGTGCGCGGCGGTCGGCGTGCCCGACGAGAACTCCGGCGAGGCGGTGAAGCTGTTCGTGGTCAAGAAGGACGCGGCGCTCACCGAACGCGACGTCTTGGACTACTGCAAGGAACATCTGACCGGCTACAAGAAGCCGAAGTACATCGAGTTCCGCTCCGACCTGCCGAAGACCAACGTCGGCAAGATCCTGCGCCGCGAACTGCGCGACGCGCCGGGCAAGAAGGCCGCGTAGCGCCGCCGTCGCCAGCATGGCGCCGCCCTTCGGGGCGGCGTTTTTCTTTGCCCGCCAAGCGGCCCCTGGCGTAGCCTGTCGCCTTGCCGGCGCCGCCGCGAACCCTGGAGAAGACCAGAAATGAAACGCAAGGACACCGGCAAGCCGGCCCGCGCTGGCGCACCGCGCGGCAGCGCGCCCCGCACCCGCGGCGACTACGCCGACCCGTACAAGAAGGCGCGCCGCCCCCGCCCGGTGGCCGGCGATGCGCCGCCCTTCGCGCGTCGGCCGCGGCCGGCAGGTGACGATGCGCCGCCCTTCGCCCGTCGGCCGCGTCCGCCGGCGGCCGAAGCGCCACCGTATGCACGCGAGCGCCGGCCGCCGCGGCGCGAACCGGCCGAGGGCGACGCAGGTGGCCGTGAGCGAGGCGGACGCGAAGGCGGCTTCACGGTCAGCCTCGATCCGGACGTGGCACGGGTGTTCCGCGGCGACGCCTCGGTGAACAAGGCGCTGCGGCTGGTGATGCAGCTGATGCAGGTGGTGCAGGGCCCGCCTCGCGGCTTCGGCCCGCCGCCCCGGCAGGCGGAAGGAGAGCGGCCGCGGCGCGGCTACCAGGGCAGCACCGAGGCGCGCGGCTTCACACGCAAGCCACGCTTCGCGGAGGACGACGAGCAGTGAGCGCGCCGGGCCGCCCCAAGCGCGAACTGCTCCCCCTCGGGGGGACGGCGCGCAGCGCCAAGGGGGCTCCGTGAGCGCGCCGGGCCGCCCCAAGCGCGAACTGCTCCCCCTCGGGGGGACGGCGCGGAGCGCCAAGGAGGCCTGGTGACCGTGGCGCCAGCCGGCGGCGCACTGGGCACGATCGGCCAGATCGCGCTGCATGTGTCCGACACCTACCGGGCCGAGCGCTTCTACCGCGACACGCTCGGGCTGCCGCTGCTGTTCCACTTCGGCCATCTGGCCTTCTTCGACTGCGCCGGCGTGCGGCTGATGCTCGAGGGCGGCCATGAATCGACCGGCAAGCGCGAGCAGTTCTGCGTCTACTTCCGCGTCGGCGGCATCGAGGCGGTGGTCGCCGGCCTGCGTGCCCGCCAGGTCTATTTCGAGCGCGAGCCGCAGATGGTGGCGAAGATGCCCGACCACGAGCTGTGGATGGCGTTCTTCAACGACCCCGACGGCAACCTGCTCGCCTTGATGGAAGAGAAGCGCTGACGGGCAGGGCAGATCGCCCGGCGCGCCTGCCCGCGTCGAGGCGGGCGTTCAGGCGGCGGGCGTCGGTGCGCCGGCGGCGGTGCTGCGCCCGATCAGCGCCTCGCGCAGGCATTCGTAGATCGCCGAGGCCTCGAAGCGCAGCCCGTCGCGGCCCTTGAGCCGGATGCGCATGCGGTCGGCGCCGGCGCGGATCCGCACGTCACCCATCGACGGGGCGTGAAGCACGCCGGTGCGCCGCTGGCATTCGGCGAGCGCCTGCAGGACGTAGTGCTGCCGACCGGCGATGCCGTCGACCTCGACGTGGATCTCGTCGCCCTGCTCGCGTACCCGCAGCCTCATCGGATCCCCGGCGAACGCCTCTTCTGCCCATCCTTGCCGTGGCCTCGAAATTCGGAGGTCGGCCGTCGTCAAAGTAAGCGATAGGAAGGGCGCGGACCAGCGCGAGCGAATGAATTGCGCCCGAAGGCCGCTGTGGTCCGACCGGCGTCGGCGGAGACGCAGGGCAACAAAAAAGGCGCCCGAAGGCGCCCTTTTCTTGAAGCGGACTCCGTTCGCCTAGAACAGGTGGCGCACGCCGAGTGCCAGCTGCTTGTAGTTGAACGCATTGCCGGAGAGGCTGCCGTCGGCGTCGCGCGTGGCGTAGCTGGCGTACAGGTTGGTCCGGCGCGACAGGTTATACGCTGCGCCCACACCCCAGATGTTGAAGTCGGGATCGAAGCTCACGTTGGCCGCAGTCAGCTTGCTGTCGGCGTCGAACATCTGGTACGAGCCCATCACCGTGAACGCGCCGATCTTCCAGGTCACGCCCAGCATGTACGCGTTGGCGTCGAAGTTGCTGATGCCGGCCGGCAGTTGGGCGAACGCGCCGGTTCCGCCCGAAACCAGGGGAACGCCGCTGATCGCGCTCTGGTCGGCGTAGCCGCCGTGCAGGCGGACCGGGCCGAGGTCGAACGTGGCGCCGACCTGCAGGTGCTTCTGGTCTTCCCGCTGCACGGTGCTCGGAGCCACTGGGTCGCCGAAGTTGACGACGTCATAGGTCACGGAAACCCAGAACGGACCCGCTTCCCAGTTGATGGCGCTGGCGATTGCGGTGTTGTTCCTGCCATCCGGCACGGTCTCGCCGCCGTCAACGTTCGTTGAGTAGCCGATACCCCCCTGGAAGCCGGCGAACTTCGGCGACTGGTAGGCGATCGTGTTGTCGAGACGCAGCGCATTGGCCGAGAAGAAGGTCTGGCCGAGGCTGGCGAGGCCGAAGCCGGTCAGGAACGGGTCGGTGCGGCCGAACATGTCGAACGAGCCGGTGCCCGACGAGAACGTGGCCAGACGCCCGGCAACGACGGCACCCCAGCCACCCTGCAGGCCAGCCCAGGCCTGGCGGCCAAAGAGACGGCCACCCTGGCCCAGCGTGCCGGTATCCGGGCTGTAGCCGCCTTCCAACGTGAAGATGGCCTTCAGGCCGCCGCCCAGGTCTTCCGAGCCGCGCAGGCCCCAGCGGCTGCCCGACTGGTGGCCGCTGTTGATCGAACTGACACTCTCCTGCTGGACTGTGCCGTTGACGTTCGCCGGCCTCTCTTCCCACATGTAGTTGATGTCGACGATGCCGTACAGCGTCACCGACGATTGCGCCTGCGCCGTGCCGGCCACGAACGCGCCGGCGACTGCCAATGCGACCCATGTTTTCTTCATCTGTATCTCCAGTTTTGAAACGGAAACAACACCAAGGCCTTCAACGGAACACTCACAGGGGCCGATCACTCTTGGCACGCCTTGATGCCCCAGCACTTCTTTTCGGAAGCTCGGGCTGATTCTTTCAGAGTTCGCCGACCCGGGCAAAAGCCGACGGCAACAAACACCCAATTCACGGTGTACTTTGTGGGGTCTGCGCAACACGAAAGGATTCGTCCGGGCGGGGGAGTTCCCATCGTGAAATCGGCGGGAACTCCCCTCAATGCAAAGGGGGCGCTTTCGCGCCCCCTTTCGCTCGTCCTGCGACCTGGGACCGGCAAGGCCCCGGATCGCTCAGAACGCGTGCCGCATGCCGATCTGGAAGTTGCGGCTGTCCTCGCCGAAATCGCCGGTCCAGCCGCCGACGCAGCAGGCGGCGCCGAGCGCGACCCGCGACTGGTCCTTGTTGTTGGCGAGCGCGGCGGCGGCGTACAGCCAGGTGCGCTTCGACAGGTAGTGGTAGTAGGCAATGGCGTACTGGTCCACCTTGGCGTCAGCGGTCGCCCACGGGCTGCGCGACGAGTCCTCGGCGTGGTTGAAGGCGGCGATCAGCTTGCCGAAATTCAGTTCCCACTCGACACCGAGGTGGTAGATATCGACATCGGTCGGGCCGGCGACGCCGCGCAGGGCGTTCACGTCCCAGCGATTGATGTACTGGCTGAGGACCGAGCTGGTGATCGCCGCGACGTTGCCGCCGGTGGCGATGACGAGGTTCTGGATATCGGTCGGGCTGAGCACCGGATTCTCGTTCTCCGAGTGCATGTAGTGGCCGTAGAACTTGAGTCCGCCAAAGCCCACCCAGGCGCCGAGGTTGTAGGTCTCGAGTCCCTTCTGGTTCTCGGTCGGCTTCGAAAACGTGACCGTGCGGTTCTGCTGGTAGGCGCCGGCAATGCCGAATCGCGGCGTGGCGTATTGCAGCTCGAGGCCCCAGAAATCGTCGCCGCGCTCGACGGCGACCCGCTCGTTGCGGCCGCCGGCGATGCCCTCCGCGCCGCCGAAGCCGTACATCGCCCCAAAGGTGAACCCCTTCAGCTCAGCCCGGTACTGGACCGCGTTGTTGGCCCTCAGGTTAACCGTGGCGAGCTGCCCCGCGTTGCCGGCGAAAGAGTCGTAGAACGAGTTGAACTTGACGAACACCTCGTAGCCGGGCGTGTACTGGCGACCGGCGATGACGGCGCCGTAGGGCGTGATCAGGCCGGCGTAGGCCTGCCGGTCGAACAGCGCGTTCGGGCTGTTGACCGTGCTGACTGCGTTGAGCAGGGTGGCGTTGACCGCGTTGTTGCCGCCGAGCACAGACGGCGCGACCGATGGCGGCAGCGGCGAGGTCAACGCGACGCCGGGGCACGAGGTCACCGGTGTCGGCACGCCGGGCACGTTGGCGGTCGAGCAGAAGAAGGTCGCCCCGTTGTTGTTCACCTGGCCGGTGTCGGCTTCGAACCGGCTCTCCAGCGTGAACAGTGCTGCATAGCCGCCGCCGAGGTCCTCGCGGCCGCGGATGCCCCAGCGCGAGCCGGTCGAGATGCCGCTGGTGATCCTGTTGACCGAAACGTCGCCCTTCTGGCCGAGCACGTTGGTCCAGGAGCCGTTGTCGACGAACTCTGCGCCGATGTCGACGATGCCGTACAGCTCGACGCCGTTGGTCGACTGGCTTTGCGCGAAAGCGGCCGGGAAGGTCACGGCCAAGGCCAGCGCGAGCAAGCTCTTGCGCATTCCTCTGTCTCCTGTCGTGGGTGCGATACTGAAAGTTGCGAAGAGGATAGCCTCGCCGCTCGCGCAAGTGCTCGTCGGGCGGCCAAGCTTGATCGCGCACAGGAATGATTGTGGTTTGCATGCAACAGCCCGTTGAGGTTCGATGACCAGGCAGCTGGACCTTGCCGATCGTCTGCTCGCAGCAGCAGATCGCGCCCTGCGCACCGTCGCGTCGACGCCTATGGCCAGCCGACCCTGCCCGGCACCTGCGCCGGGTGCCGAGCCCGCGGAACTGACCGCGGCGCAGCGCGCGGAGGCAGCGGCGCTGATGCGGGTGAACCACGTCGGCGAAGTCTGTGCGCAGGCGCTCTATGAGGCGCAGGCGCTGGGCACGCCTGATCCGCGGTTGCGCGAGGCCTTTGCCGAGGCGGCGCGCGAAGAGACCGACCATCTGGCGTGGACCGGCCAGCGGATCGCCGAACTCGGCGGCCGCGCGAGCCTGCTCAACCCGCTCTGGTACTGCGGCGCCTTTGCCGTCGGCCTGCTGGCGGCGCGGATGGGCGACCGGGTGAGCCTGGGCTTCATGGCCGAGACGGAACGGCAGGTCGAGCAGCACCTGCAGGGGCACCTGGACCGCCTGCCGCCGGCGGACCAGGCGTCGCGGGCGGTAGTCGAGCAGATGCGGCTCGACGAGATCCACCACGGGCAGGCGGCCGCCGCGCTCGGCGGCGTCGAACTGCCGCTGCCCGCCCGCCTGGCGATGCGCGCCGCCGCCAGGTTGATGACGACGACCGCGCACTACATCTGAAGCGGCCGCCGCAGCCGTTCAGCCCTGCTCCAGCACCTCGACGCGGGTGACGATCTCGGCCGTGCGGCCGAGCATCGCCGTCGCCGAGCAGTACCGGTCGTGCGACAACTGCACCGCGCGCTCGACCGCCTCCTTCGGCAGACCCCTGCCCCGCACCACGAAATGCAGCGAGATGCGGGTGAACACCCTGGGGTCCTTGGTCGCACGCTCGGCCTCCAGCCGGACCTCGCAACCGGTCACGTCGTGCCGGCCCCGCTTCAGGATCAGCACGACGTCGTAGGCGGTGCATCCTCCGGCGCCGAGCAGCACCATTTCCATCGGCCGGGGCGCCAGATTGCGGCCGCCGCCGTCGGCGGCGCCGTCCATGGCGACCAGATGGCCGCTTTCGGTCTCGGCAAGGAAGCTCATGCCGTCGGGCCCGGCCCAGCGTACGGTGGCTTGCATTGCGGTGACGGCTCCGGTGAGGCCCCGTCCGGGGCGATTGATGCGTCCGGCCGCCAACTTGCGAACGACCGCCGCGACGAAATACAATACTCGGCTTTCCGCGGCTGGCACCTGCCGGCCCGGGGATGACGCATCGCGTTGCCGGCCGGCCGGCGGCAGACGAGCGGGTGCGGTTTCCGCCGGCAGCGCCGCCAAGGCGTGGGCCGCGAAGCAGAGGGTCCGCCAGGGTCAGGCGCGCGGACCGTGTTCAATGGAAGCGAAGACGATGAAGACCTTTTCCGCCAAGCCGCAGGACGTGCGACACGACTGGTTTGTGGTCGACGCCAGCGAGAAAGTGCTCGGCCGCCTGGCCGCCGAGATTGCCCGTCGCCTGCGCGGCAAGCACAAGCCGGAGTACACGCCGCACGTCGACACCGGCGACTTCATCGTCGTCGTCAACGCCGGAAAGATCAGGGTGACCGGCGCCAAGGGCACCGACAAGATGTACTACCGCCACTCGACCTATCCCGGCGGCGTCAGCGAGACGTCGTTCGACAAGATGCAGGGCCGCTTCCCGGGACGCGCGCTGCAGATTGCGGTCAAGGGCATGCTGCCCAAGGGGCCGCTCGGCTACGCGATGATCAAGAAGCTGAAGATCTACGCCGGTGGCGAGCATCCGCATTCAGCCCAGCAACCCAAGCCGCTCGAGATCTGAGGACGCCATGATTGGAAGCTACAACTACGGCACCGGCCGCCGCAAGAGTTCGGTCGCGCGGGTGTTCATCAAGCGGGGTACCGGCAAGATCGTCGTCAACGGTCGGTCGATCGACGAGTACTTCAACCGCGAGACCGGCCGCATGATCGCGCGCCAGCCGCTCGAACTGACCAACCACGCGACGACCTTCGACATCCAGGTCAACGTCGACGGCGGCGGCGAGTCCGGCCAGGCCGGCGCGGTCCGCCACGGCATCGCCCGCGCCCTGATCGACTACGACGCGACACTGAAACCGGCCCTGTCGAAGGGCGGGCTGATCACCCGCGACGCGCGTGAAGTCGAACGCAAGAAGGTCGGCCTGCGCAAAGCCCGCCGGCGCAAGCAGTTCTCGAAGCGCTGACCGCCTGCGCTTTACGTCCTACCGGCGATGCGCGGCACCTGCGGGTGCCGCGCCCGTCTCTGCCTTCTACACTCGGTGCTCTCGCCGTCGGCAGCCCGTCAGCGGCATGCCGGCGGCGCTGCTGCACGGTTAGCGGCACGCGACAGCGATGAAATGGAAGCTCCTGCTGCGGAAGCTGTCGATCAGTTCGCCTGAGGTTTCGGTGCGCTCGCACCTGCCGCTGCCGCTGCGGCGGCTGCTGGTGTTCCTGACGCTGGCGCTTGCAGCGGCCGCGGGCGTGGGAATCTACGAGTACGGCCGGGACTTCAGCGGCCCCGACCGACGCGCGCTGGCAGCCGAGATCGAGCGGCTGCAGTCGCAGCTTCGGGAGGCGGAGGCCGAGCGCAGCCGGCTGACCGCGACCGTCACCGCGCTCGAGGCGCAGATCAACGTCGAGCGGGCGGCGCAGGAACAGCTGGCACGGCAGACGAGCGAACTGGAGACGGAAGCCAACCGCCTGCGCGACGACCTCTCCTTCTTCGAGAGCCTGCTGCCAACCAAGGCCAATGCCAGTGGCATCCAGATACGTAGCTTCCGCATGCAGCCGGATGGCGGGCCGCAGGCGATGCGCTACCGGCTGCTGGTGCAGCAGGCCGGCAAGCCGGAGCGCGATTTCGTCGGTGCCGTGCAGATGCAGGTGAACTTCGTTCGCGACGGGCGCAGCCAGTCGCTGCAGGTGCCTGACGCCGCATTGCCAGAATCGCGACGACCGCTGGAACTCAGTTTCCGGCACTATCAGCGTGTCGAGGGGACGATCAGCCTGCCGGACGGGGCGGAACCGCGGTCGGTGGTCGTCCGCATCGTGGCTGCCGGGCAGACACTCGCGCAGCAGACTTTCCAACTATGAGCGCACAGGGGGACAGCCGATGTTTGGAAAGAAGAGCAACGGCGACAAGCACATCGCCAGCCTGATCGGCGCCGGCTCGACGCTGGTCGGCGACCTGACCTTCGCCGGCGGCCTGCGCATCGACGGCACCGTGCAGGGCTCCGTGCGCTGCGTCGGCGGCGAAGGCTGCGGCATGCTGGTGATCAGCGAAAAGGGCGTCGTCGAGGGCGAGGTACGGGCGGCGCACCTGGTCGTGGCGGGCCGGATCGACGGCCCCGTCCATACAACGGAGCTGGTCGAACTGCAGCCGACCGCCAGGGTGGCCGGCGACGTCCGATACCGCGCCCTGGAAATCCATCACGGTGCGGTCGTCGAGGGCAGGCTGGTGCACGAGCCTGGCACGCAGGACGCGACGAAGGGCAATCTGAAGCTGGCGGTTGGCGCCGGCGTCGCTGCGGCCAAGACCCAGTAGCCGCGAGGGTGAGGGGGCTTGTGCATCGGCCCCGGCGCCTATAATTTGGGCTCAACGTGGATCCCTCGGAGCGCCGCTCATGAACGCCGCCGTCGAAATGCCTTCCCCGCTGCTCTTTTCCGACTCCGCTGCCGCCAAGGTCAGGCAGCTGATCGACGAAGAGGGCAATCCCGAGCTGAAGCTGCGCGTCTTCGTGCAGGGCGGCGGCTGCTCGGGCTTCCAGTATGGATTCACCTTCGACGAGGTCGTCAACGAAGACGACACGACGATGGAGAAGAACGGCGTCACCCTGCTGATCGACTCGATGAGCTACCAGTACCTGGTCGGCGCCGAGATCGACTTCAAGGAGGACCTCGAAGGCGCGCAGTTCGTGATCAAGAACCCGAACGCCCAGACGACCTGCGGCTGCGGCTCGTCCTTTTCGGCCTGACGCTGCGGATATCCAGGCAGGCGGGGCGCCGACCGGCGCCCCGCCTGCGTTTCAGCGGGGATAAAGCGCGCCGAGGCGGCGCTTTCCGCGGGCACCGGTCACGGCGGGCAGATTGGCGCCGCGCCCTTCGACGAACTCCCGCGCCAGCCAGGCGAAAGCAAGCGCCTCGACCTGCTCGGGAGCAACGCCCAGTGAGGCCGAGGATGCGACACGCCGCGGCGCGCAGGTCTCGGCAAGCATCTTCATCAGCGTGTCGTTGAAGGCGCCGCCGCCGCAGACGACCACTTCGGCCGCCTCGGAAAAATAGCGGCCGACGGCCTCGCCGATCACCGCCGCCGTCAGCCGCGTCAGGGTTGCCTGCACGTCGCGCGGATCGACGTCGAAACCGGCCAGCTGCCTTCCCAGCCACTCGCGGTTGAAGCGGTCGCGGCCGGTGCTCTTCGGTGGCGCCATCCGGAAGAACGGGTCGTCGAGCAGGGCAGACAGCAGCGGGCCGTGCACGCGGCCGCCGGCGGCCCAGCGGCCGCCCGCGTCGACCGGCACGCCGAGGTGCGCCATGGCCCAGGCGTCGATCAGCACGTTGCCCGGTCCGCAGTCGAAGCCGAGCACCGGCGTGTCGACGCCGCGGGCGGGCAGCCCGGTCAGGTTGCTGATCCCGCCGATGTTCACCACCGCGCGCGGCACCTCGCCGCGGAACGCCGCCGCATGGAAGGCAGGTGCCAGCGGCGCGCCCTGGCCGGCGGCGGCGACATCGCGGCTGCGGAAGTCCGCCACCACGTCGATGCCGGTCAACTCGGCGAGCGCGGCCGGTGCGTTGACCTGGATCGTGTAGCCGGCATCGGGACGATGGCGCACGGTCTGTCCGTGCGCGCCGATCGCGCGCACCTCCGCCGCATCGACCCCGGCGGCCAGCAGCAGGTCGCCGACGGCGGCGGCGTAGGCGTGCGCCAGGTGCTGACCGGCGACCGCCGCGCGGTGCAGTTCGTTCTCGCCTGGTTCGTTCAGATGCAGCAGCGCCGTCCGCAGTTCGCTGGCCAGCTGGTGGTGAACGTGAGCGCGCGGCTGCGGACCATCGGACGAAAAATCGGCCAGTACGGCATCGATACCGTCGAGGCTGGTGCCGGTCATCAGGCCGACGAAGAGGGACGATGCGGACACGTCGCGGGCTCGCAGGCAGGTAGGTCGCTCGACAATATAGACTGCGGCCCGCCGGTCGATGCCGCCTGCGCCGCGCCGCCGGCCCATCCCATGTCCACTTGCGAAGTGAAATCCCATCCGATCACCGCCGACGTCGAAGCGGCGCTGGCGCTGGTCAAGCGCGGCTGCGACGAGCTGCTGATCGAATCCGAGTTCGCGCAGAAGCTGGCGCGAAGCCGCGCCACCGGCAAGCCGCTGCGCTGCAAGCTGGGCCTGGACCCGACCGCGCCGGACATCCACCTCGGCCACACGGTGGTGCTGAACAAGCTGCGCCAGCTGCAGGACCTCGGCCACACGGTGATCTTCCTGATCGGCGACTTCACCTCGATGATCGGCGACCCGTCGGGGCGAAACACACTGCGGCCGCCGCTGTCGCGGGAGGAGATCGGCGCCAACGCGACCACCTACTTCGACCAGGCATCGCTGGTGCTCGACCGGGCAAAGACCGAGATCCGCTACAACTCCGAGTGGTCGGAGCCGCTGGGCGCCGCCGGCATGATCAAGCTGGCCGCCAAGTACACGCTGGCGCGCCTGCTCGAGCGCGACGACTTCGCCAAGCGGATGCGCGAGAACCTGCCGATCGCCATGCACGAGCTGCTCTATCCGCTGATGCAGGGCTACGACTCGGTGGCGCTGCACGCCGACCTGGAACTCGGCGGCACCGACCAGAAGTTCAACCTGCTGGTCGGCCGCGAGCTGCAGCGCCACTACGGCCAGGAGCCGCAGTGCATCCTTACCATGCCGCTGCTCGAAGGCCTCGACGGGGTCGAGAAGATGAGCAAGAGCAAGGGAAACTACGTCGGCATCACGGAGCCTGCTTTCGAGATGTTCGGCAAGGTGATGTCGATCTCCGACCAGCAGATGTGGCGCTGGTACGACCTGCTGTCGCTGCGCTCGAACGACGAGATCGCCGCCCTGAAGCGGCAGGCCGCCGAGGGCCGCAACCCGCGCGACATCAAGGTGCTGCTGGCGCAGGAAATCGTCGCCCGCTTTCACTCGGTGCGCGCCGCCGAGCTTGCCGACCACGAGTTCATGGCCAGGTTTCGCGCCGGCGCGATACCGAATGACATGCCAGAAGTCACCATCGACGCCGGTAGCCAACGCATCGGCGTCGCCGCGCTGCTGAAGCAGGCGGGCTTGGCGCCGTCGACCTCGGAAGCGGTGCGCAACGTCGAGCAGGGCGGGGTGAGGATCGACGGCCAGCGAATCAGCGACCGCGCGCTGCAGCTCGGCGCCGGCACCTACGTCGTCCAGGTCGGCAAGCGCAAGTGGGCGCGGGTCACGGTGGCCTGAGTCCCGGCCTGTCTCGACTGCGCCGCTGCGACCGGTAGCCGGCCATGATCGCGCTGATCCAGCGGGTCATTCGGGCACGGGTTAGGGTCGAGGCAGTGGAAGTCGGCGCCATCGATCGCGGTGTGCTGGCGCTGCTGTGCGCGCAGCGCGGCGACAGCGAGCGCGAAGCCGACGCGCTGCTGGCCAAGCTTCTTGCCTTTCGCATGTTTGCCGACGCGCAGGGCAGGATGAACCGCAGCGTGGTCGACGTCGGCGGCGGCCTGCTGCTGGTGCCGCAGTTCACGCTGGCGGCCGACACGGCGAGCGGCACGCGGCCGAGCTTCACGCCAGCCGCGCCGCCGGCCGAAGGCGAGCGCCTGTTCACCCACTTCGTCGAGCGGGCGCGGGACCGCCATCCGCAGGTGGCCACCGGTGTCTTCGGTGCCCACATGCAGGTAGAGTTGGTCAATGATGGGCCGGTGACCTTCTGGCTGCAGGTCAAACCCAAGGAGCAGAACGGATGAGACTCTGGAGTGATTCGTTCGCCGACGGCGACCGCATTCCGGGCGACTATGCATTCGCCGTGATCGACCCGGGGCACCACGTCAGGCTGTCGACGAACCGGAATCCGCACCTGGCGTGGCGCGAGGTGCCGGCCGGCACGAAGTCACTGGTGCTGATCTGCCACGACTGCGACGTGCCGAGCAGGCCGGACGATGTCAACCAGGAGGACCGGGAAGTCCCGGCCAGCCTGCCGCGGGTCGACTTCTACCACTGGGTGCTGGTCGACATCGAGGCGTCGACGTCGAGGATCGACGCCGGTGCCTACTCGAGCGCAGTGACGCCGCGCGGCAAGGGCGGGCCGGCGGCGCCGAACGGCACCCGGCAGGGGATCAACGACTACACCGCCTGGTTCAACGGTGACCACGACATGGAGGGCGACTACTACGGCTACGACGGCCCGTGCCCGCCGTGGAACGACGCGCTGATCCACCGCTACGTGTTCACCATCCACGCGCTCGACATCGACGCAGTGCCGCTCGAAGGGCGCTTCACCGGTGCCGACGTGCGCCGGGCGATCGACGGCCACGTCCTCGCCCAGGCGTCGCTCAGCGGCACCTACACGCTGAATCCGCGGCTTGCCGGGCGAGCCGAGTGATGACGCCCGGCAAGGTGACGACGCTGCTGCTGATCCGCCACGGCGAGACGGCGTGGAATGCCGAGCACAGGATCCAGGGCCGACTCGACGTGCCGCTGTCGACCACCGGCCTCTGGCAGGCCGGGCGACTGGCGCAGCGCCTTGCCAGCGAAGTCATCGACGCCGTGGTGGCCAGCGACCTGTCCCGTGCCTGGATGACCGGCGTGCCGCTGGCCGATGCGCGCGGGCTGTCGATGGTGGCGGAGCCGCGCCTGCGCGAGCGTGCCTTCGGCATCTTCGAGGGCAAGACGCTCGACGAGATCGCGGCCCGCCACCCGGAGGAGTTCGCCGCCTGGCGTGCGCGCGACGTCGACTGGCGAATTCCGGACGGCGAATCGGGCACCGAGTTCATCGCCCGCGTCCTCGCGGCGATCGAGCAGATCGCCGCGAGCCATGCCGGCCGCACGGTCGCCGTGGTCACGCACGGCGGCGTGCTCGACGTCGTCTACCGTCGTGCCCGTGCGCTGGCCTGGGATGCGCCGCGCGAGCACCTGATGCTCAATGCCGGCATCAACCGGCTGCAGGCCGAGCCGGCCCCGCTGCAACTGCGGATCGTCGATTGGGCCGACGTGGCCCACCTGGAGCATGCGCGCGACGAACTGGCGGCGTCCTGAATGATCCGGCGCAATGCGCGCCGGCACGGCGTATCTAGACTGCCGGCGTGAATGACACGTTCGAGCTGGCGCTGACGTTCGCGGTGAGCGCCGCCATCGGCCTGCTGGTAGGCACCGAGCGGGAACGCAAGCCGACCGCCAAGGCGGGCGTGCGCACCTTCGCCCTGATCGCAGTGCTCGGCACCGCCTGCGCCTTCGTCGCCCAGTCGCTCGACAGCCCCTGGCTGGTGCCGACCGGATTCGCGCTCGTCGGGCTGTCGATCGGCGGCGCGCAACTCGTCGACCCGGTGACGCGCGCCGAGGACTCAGGCACGACGACGGTGGTGGCGGCGCTGCTGGTCTATGTGCTGGGGGCGCTGAACTTCCACGGCGAGCGAACGCTGGCCGTCGCGCTCGGCATCGGCATGACCGCGCTGCTGTACTTCAAGACCGAGCTGGAAGGGGCGGCGACTCGCCTGACGTCGACCGACATCCGCTCGATGCTGCAGTTCGGCGCGATCAGCGCGATCGTGCTGCCGCTGCTTCCCGACCGCGGCTTCGGTCCCTACGGCGTGCTCAACCCGTTCCACATCTGGCTGATGGTGGTGCTGATCTCCGGCGTCAGCCTGGCCGGCTACGTCGCATGGCGGTTGACGCTCGAAGGCAAGGGGCTGCTGCTGACCGGCCTGCTCGGCGGCGTCATATCGAGCACCGCCACCACCTTTGCCTATGCCCGCCATGCGCGCGACGCCACCCATACGCCGGCCGCCGTGCTCACCGTCATCCTGCTGGCCAACGTCGCCAAGCTGCTGCGGGTGCTGCTGCTGGCGGCGGTGATCGCGCCGGCGGTGCTGCCGATGCTTGCGGTGACCATGCTGCCGGCGCTGGTGGCGACCGCGCCCGCGCTGTGGTGGAACTATCGCCGCGCCAGCGGCGAGAAGGGCGAGGACACCGATCGCCTGCAGAACCCGACGCAGCTGGGCACCGCCCTGCTGTTCGGTGCTTTCTACGCGCTGGTCCTGCTGGCGGCAGCCTGGCTGTCCGAAGTCTTCGGCAGCGGCGGTCTGTTCGTGCTTTCCTTCATCTCCGGCCTGACCGACGTCGATGCGATCACGCTGTCGTCGGCGCGCCTGGCCGGGCAGGGCAACATCAGCCTGGCGGAGTCGGTCACGGCCATCACGCTGGCGGTGGTGTCCAACATGCTGTTCAAGGCCGGCGTGTCGACGGTCGTCGGCGGCCGCACGGTTGGCCGCCTGGTGACGATCGGCTTCGCCCTGCCGCTGCTGGCCATCGTCGGCGGGCTGCTGGTGCTCGACGCACTGGCATAATTTCCGCCGCCATCGTGCCCCGCGCGACTGGCGTCCAGGTGGATCACCACCAGGGAGCGCGGGGTCCGAGTCTCGCCGTTCGCCTGGGCATCGATGGCAAGTGACCGTAGCCTTCGCACTTGCTGCCAGGAGTTGCCATGTTCAGACGCGCCACGCACACGATCGAAGCGGTCGACCCCGAGCTGTGGGCCGCGATGCAGGCGGAGAACCGCCGCCAGGAAGAGCACATCGAGCTGATCGCCTCGGAGAACTACGCCAGCCCGGCGGTGATGGCGGCCCAGGGCGGGCAGATGACCAACAAGTACGCCGAGGGCTATCCCGGCAAGCGCTACTACGGCGGCTGCGAGCATGTCGACGTGGCCGAGACGCTGGCACTCGAGCGGCTGAAGAAGCTGTTCGGCCTGCCGAACATCGAGATCGCCGCCAACGTGCAACCGCACGCCGGGGCACAGGCCAACGAGGCGGTGTTCCTGGCGCTGCTGAACCCCGGCGACACGATCATGGGGATGAGCCTTGCCGAGGGCGGCCACCTGACGCACGGCATGGCGCTGAACATCAGCGGCAAGTGGTTCAAGGTGGTCAGCTACGGACTGAACGCGCGCGAGGAGATCGACTACGACGCGATGGAGAGCCTCGCCCACGCGCATCGGCCGAAGCTCGTCATCGCCGGTGCCTCGGCCTACAGCCTGCACATCGACTTCGCGCGGATCGCGCGGATCGCGCGCGACGTCGGCGCGCTGTTCATGGTCGACATGGCGCACTACGCGGGACTGATCGCCGCCGGCGTCTACCCGAGCCCGGTGCCGCACGCCGACGTGATCACCTCGACCACCCACAAGACGCTGCGCGGCCCGCGCGGCGGCCTGATCCTGATGAAGCCGCAGTTCGAGCGGGCGATCAACAGCGCGGTGTTCCCGGGCCTGCAGGGCGGGCCTCTGATGCACGTGATCGCCGCCAAGGCGGTCGCCTTCAAGGAGGCGCTGGCGCCCGAGTTCAAGGCCTACCAGCAGCAGGTGCTGGCCAACGCCCGGGTGATGGCGCAGACGCTTGGCAGGCGCGGACTGCGCATCGTCTCCGGCGGCACGCAGAGCCACCTGATGCTGGTCGACCTGCGCGCCAAGGGAATCACCGGCAAGGCGGCCGAGGCGGCGCTCGGCCAGGCGCACATGACGGTCAACAAGAACACCATCCCGAACGATCCGGAAAAGCCGATGGTCACCAGCGGCATCCGCGTCGGCACGCCGGCGATGACCACGCGCGGCTTCGGCGAGCCTGAGACCGAGCAGACGGCCAACCTGATCGCCGACGTCCTCGAGGCGCCGAGCGACCCGGCGACCATCGGGCGGGTCCGCGCCGAGGTGGCGAAGCTGACCTCGATGTTTCCGGTCTACGGCTGAAGGCAAGCGGGGCCGACGGGCTGGACGTTTACGCGCCTGAACCATGAAGTGCCCCTTCTGCCACCACGCCGATACGCAGGTGATCGACTCGCGCGCCTCCGACGACGGCGCGGTCATCCGCCGCCGTCGCCGGTGCCTGCAGTGCGACAAGCGCTTCACGACCTACGAGCGCGTCGAACTGGCGATGCCGACACTGATCAAGCGCGGCGGCGTCCGAGCGGAGTACGACCGCGACAAGCTGCGCGCCTCGATGCTGCTGGCGCTGCGCAAGCGGCCGGTGCCGCGCGAGGCGGTCGACGAGGCGATCGGCCGCATCGAGGAGAAGCTGCTCAGCTCGGCCCAGCGCGAAGTCAAGAGCGAGAAGATCGGCGAACTGGTGATGCGCGAGCTGAAGCGGCTGGACAAGGTCGCCTACATCCGCTTCGCCTCCGTCTATCGCAGCTTCGAGGACGTCGACGAGTTCGCCGAGGTGGTCAAGGAAGTGCGGCCGGTGCGCCGCCGCCGCGCCTGAGGCCGGCGACCGATCCTCGGGCCGGCCGCGCAATGGCGGCTGAGAGCGCCGCGTAGAATCCGCGCCCGTGTACTCGGCGCAGGATCATGCCCTGATGCGTCGCGCGCTGGAACTGGCGGCGCGCGCAATGAACCATGCCACGCCGAATCCTCGCGTGGGCTGCGTGATCGCCCGCGACGGTCGCATCCTCGGCGAGGGCTACACGCAGCCGCCCGGCTTCAACCACGCCGAGATCGAGGCGTTGCTCGACGCCCGCCGCAACGGCCATGACCTGCACGGCGCCGCTGCCTTCGTCTCGCTCGAACCCTGCTCGCACTTCGGCCGCACGCCGCCTTGCGTCACCGCGCTGATCGAGGCGCGCCTGGCGCGGGTGGTCGCCGCGGTGGAGGACCCGAATCCGCAGGTCGCCGGCCGCGGACTCGAGGCGCTGCGCGCCAGCGGCGTCGACGTGCGCTGCGGCCTGCTGGCGGCCGAGGCGACCGAGATGAACATCGGCTTCTTCTCGCGCATGAACCGCGGCCGCCCTTGGGTCCGGCTGAAGATCGCCGCCAGCCTCGACGGCCGCACAGCGCTGTACAGCGGCCCGTCGCAGTGGATCACCTCGGCGGCGGCCCGTACCGACGGCCACGCCTGGCGCGCGCGCGCCTGCGCCGTGCTGACCGGTATCGGCACCGTCGCTGCCGACAACCCGCAGATGAACGTGCGTCTGGTGCCGACGACCCGGCAGCCGCTGAAGGTGCTGGTCGACAGCCGACTCGACGTCGATCCGCAGGCGAGGATCTTCGGCGACGGCGAGGTGCTGGTGGTCGGCGCGGTGGACGATGCGCCGCGTGCCGCGCGCCTGCGCGAGGTCGGCGCCGAGGTGATTGCGCTGCCGAACGGGCAGGGCAAGGTCGACCTGCCGGCGCTGCTGAAGGAACTGGCGCGGCGTGGCGTCAACGAAGTGCACGGGGAGGCCGGTTTCAAGCTCAACGGCTCGCTGGTGCGCGAAGGCTGCGTCGACGAGCTGCTTGTCTACCTGGCGCCGATGCTGATCGGCGACGCCACCGGCATGCTCAACCTGCCCGCGCTGTCCGACCTCGCGCAGGCGCAGCGTCTGCTGTTTCGCGAGGTCACGCAGGTCGGCGAGGACGTGCGCATTCTGGCGCGATGGGGGCTGGGCTGATGTTCACCGGGATCGTGCAGACCACGGGCCGCATCGTCGCGGTCGAGCCGCTTGGCTTCGGGCGGCGCCTGACCATCGAGGCCCCGTCGCTCGGACTGGACGACGTGCGGGTCGGCGACTCGATCGCGATCAGCGGCGCCTGCATGACGGTGACGGCCAAGCAGGCCGGCAGTTTCTCGATCGACGTTTCCGCCGAGTCGCTGTCGAAGACGGCCGGGCTCGATGCGATGGGCGAGGTCAACCTCGAAAAGGCGATGCGGGTCGGCGACCGGCTCGATGGCCACATCGTCAGCGGCCACGTCGACGGCACCGGCATCGTCAGCACGATGGAACCGGCCGGCGAAAGCTGGTCGTTGGTCGTCGACGCGCCGGTGGAGCTCGCCCGCTACCTCGCCTACAAGGGTTCGGTCGCCGTGAACGGCGTTTCGCTGACGGTCAACCGCGTCGAGGATGTTGCGCCGGGCACGGCACGGGCCTGCTGCCGCATATGGATCAACCTGATCCCGCACACGATCGAGGTGACGACGCTGCGCAACCTCAGGCCCGGCGACCGGGTCAACCTCGAGGTCGACATGATCGCGCGCTACCTCGAGCGCATGCTGCCGGCGGCGCTGCGCCGCTGAAGCGTGCCGGGCGCCGCTGCCTTGGCGCTGCTGGCGGCAGCAATGCTGCTGCTGGCTGCGTGGCGCGATCCGCAGCGGCGGGCGTGGGCGCTGGTGACGGTCGCCGGCGGCGTCCTTTACTTCGCGCTGCGCAGCCTGCCGCTTTTCGGCGCCGGCGAGCGGGTCGCGGGCGAGGACTGGAACTGGAGCGGCCACCTGCTGGCCCTCGGCGGCATGCTGGCGCTGGCAGCGGTGCTCAACCGAAGGACGGGCACGGCGCCGCACGAGATGGGTCTTGCCTGGCCCGCCAACCTCGGCGCGGCGGTGCCGGTCGCTGCGGCGGCGCTGCTGGTGAGCTATCCGCTGCAGGTGATCACCGCTGGCCGCGTCGAGTCGGTCCCGGCAGCCGCGTGGCTTTTCGTCGCGACCATGCCGGGCCTGGCCGAGGAAGTCGCCTTCCGCGGCGTGCTGCTCGCCGCCGCCGAGCGGGCGGCGCCGATGGCGCGGACGATCGCCGGTGTCCGGCTGTCCCTCGGCGCGGCGCTGCTGACGGCGGCATTCGTCGTCCTGCACGGCTTCGGCGTGGGGACGATCGTCTCCGTGCTGCCCGGCGCGCTGCTGTACCTTTGGCTGCGCCTGCGCACCGGCAGCGTGCTGGTGCCGATCGTCGCGCACAATCTCTGGAACCTGACCGTGCTTGCTGCCCATCGCTGACCCGACCCCATGCCCGCCCTGTTCGAAGCCCTGTCGCTGCGCAGCCTGCAGCTTGCCAACCGCATCATGGTGTCGCCGATGTGCCAGTACTCGGCCGTCGAGGGCTGTGCGACGGCCTGGCATTTCGCGCATCTCCTTTCGCTGGCGGGTTCCGGCGCGGCGCTGCTGTGTGTCGAAGCCACCGCGGTGACGCGCGAGGCGCGCATAACGCCCGGCTGCCTCGGCCTGTGGGACGACACCTGCGAAGCGGCGCTGGCGCCGATCGTCCGCCTGATCCGCACCACCTCGCCGGTCAAGCTGGCGATGCAGCTCGCGCACGCCGGCCGCAAAGGCTCGAGCCGGCCGCCGTGGGAAGGCGGCAGGTTGCTGGCACCGGCGGAAGGCGGATGGGTCCCCGAGGCGCCGTCGGCGGTCGCGCACGCGCCGGACGAGGCGCCGCCGCGTGAGCTCGCCCGGGAAGAGCTGACCCGGCTGCGCGCCGCGTTCGCCGCTGCGGCGCGACGGGCGGCGCGGCTCGACTTCGACGCGCTCGAGGTCCACATGGCGCACGGCTACCTGCTGCACGAGTTCCTGTCGCCGGTGGCGAACAGGCGCAACGACGAGTACGGCGGCGACCTGACGGGCCGGATGCGCTTCCCGCTCGAAGTGTTCGACGCGGTGCGGGCGGCGTTTCCGGCCGACCGGCCGGTCGGCGTTCGCGTGTCGGCCACCGACTGGCTAGACGGCGAGGAAAGCTGGACGCCGGATCAGACGCTCGAACTGGCGCGCCAGCTGCAGTCGCGCGGCTGCGACTGGATCGACGTTTCCAGCGGCGGCATCTCGCCGCGGCAGAAGATCGAGCTGAAGCCGGGCTACCAGGTGCCCTTCGCTCGAGCGCTGCGCCAGGCAACCGGCATGCCGACGATCGCCGTCGGCCTGATCACCGAACCGCAGCAAGCCGAGGCCATCGTTGCCTCGGGCCAGGCCGACATGGTCGCGCTGGCTCGGCAGATGCTCTACGACCCGCGCTGGCCTTGGCATGCGGCGGCGGCGCTCGGCGGCGTGGTTCAGGGGCCACGCCAGTACTGGCGTGGCCTGCCGAAAGCGGCGGCCGGCATCTTCGGCGACATTGCGTTCAGCCAGCGCTGAGCCTGCCGGCAGGCTGTCACCCGCCGGCGGTCGCGGCAGGGGGCGGCGGTCTGCGGCGAGGCGGCGTCCTAGAATCGACACTTTCCGCTGCCGGGGCCTGTCATGCTTGCAGCCGTTCCGAACCCTGCCACACCCTCGCCGATGGCCTCGGTTGAAGAGATCATCGACGAGATCCGCCAGGGCCACCTGGTGGTCCTGGTCGACGACGAAGACCGCGAGAACGAGGGCGACCTGGTGTTCGCAGCCGACTTCGTCACGCCGGAGAAGATCAACTTCATGGCCAAGCACGCGCGCGGCCTGATCTGCCTGACGCTGACCGATGCGCACGCGCGGCAGTTGCGCCTGCCGCCGATGGCCTCCGCCAACGGCACCGTGCACGGCACCAACTTCACGGTCTCGATCGAGGCCGCCAGCGGGGTGAGCACCGGCATCTCGGCGGCCGACCGCGCGCACACGGTCTGGGTGGCGACGCGGCCGGGCGCCCGGCCGGCCGACATCGTGCAGCCGGGCCACATCTTCCCGGTGGTGGCGCAGCCGGGCGGCGTGCTGATGCGTGCCGGGCACACGGAGGCGGGCTGCGACCTGACGCAGCTGGCGGGCCTGACGCCTGCCGCGGTGATCTGCGAGATCATGAACGACGACGGCAGCATGGCGCGGCTGCCGGACCTGGTGCCGTTCGCCAGGCAGCACGGCCTGAAGGTCGGCACGATCGCCGACCTGATCCACTACCGGGCCGCCAACGAGTCGATGATCGAGCGCATCGGCAGCCGCAGCATCGCCACCGCCGCCGGACCGTTCGAACTTATCGCCTACCGTGACCTGCCGAGCCGCAGTGCGCATCTGGCGCTGCTGCGCGGACCGATCGACCCCGAGCGCGAGGTGCTGGTGCGCGTGCATGAGCCGCTGTCGGTGCTCGACGCACTCGACGTCGACCGCAGCACCCATTCCTGGTCGCTGCCGCGGGCGCTGCAGAAGATCGCCGACGCCGGCAGCGGCGTGGTGGTGCTGCTGAACTGCGGCGAAACCGCGGACAGCCTGCTGGCGCAGTTCGCCACGCTGGCAAAGATCGACCACGGCACGGCGCCGGATCAGCGCAGCGCGCGCATGGACCTGCGCACTTACGGTGTCGGCGCGCAGATCCTGCGTGACCTGAACGTGGTCAAGATGAGGCTGCTGGCGCGGCCGCGGAAGATGCCGTCGATGGCCGGATTCGGCCTGCACACCACCGGCTTCATCGAGGACTGAGAGCGACGGCAACGCGCCTCGCGCCGGCGGCGGCGCGTACACTCGCCATGAGGAGAAATCATGGCCATCGACGAAATGAGTCCCGACCTGGACGGTGCCGGCCTGCGTATCGGCATCGTGCAGTCGCGCTTCAACGAGTGGGCCGGCCAGGCGCTGGCCGAGGCCTGCATCGACGAGCTGCTGCAGCTGGGCGTGGACGAGAACGACCTCACGCGGCTGACGGTGCCGGGAGCGCTGGAGATCCCGCTGACGCTGGCCCGGCTGGCGGATGCAGGCGACTTCGATGCCCTGATTGCGCTCGGCTGCGTCATCCGCGGCGACACCTATCACTTCGAGGTGGTGGCCAACGAATCGGCGGCGGGGGTTGCCCGCGCCGCGCTCGACAGCGGCGTGCCGATGATCAACGGAATCCTGACCACCGATGACGAAGAGCAGGCGCGCCTGCGGGTCCGCGAGAAGGGTCGCGACGCCGCGCGCGTCGCGGTCGAGATGGGCAACCTGATGTGGTCGCTCGCCGAGGACGGCGAGGAACAGCCCGGGGCACCGTAGCGTGGCCGAGCAGCGTGTCGGCGAGGCGCGCCCGCGCGCCGGCGGTCGCAGCGCGCGCCGCCGGGCGCGCGAACTGGCACTGCAGGGCATCTACGAGTGGCTGGTCGGCAGGCAGGACCTGGCGGCCGTCGAGAGTCACCTGATGGAGTCCGACGGCTTCGACAAGGCCGACCGCGAGCATCTGCGCGAGGTGCTGCACGGCGTGGTCGACGGCGCCGATGCGTTGCGTGCGCAGTTCGTCGACTTCATCGACCGGCGTCCGGAGCAGCTGTCGCCTGTGGAGCACGGCATCCTGCTGATCGGCACCTACGAGCTTCGGCAGCGGCCGGAGATCCCGTACCGCGTGGTCATCAACGAGGCTGTCGAACTGGCCAAGAGCTTCGGCGGCACGGAAGGTTTCAAGTACGTCAACGGCGTGCTCGACCGGGTCGCCGCGCGGCTGCGCCCGCACGAAGCGCAGCCGCGTTGAGCGGGTGGCGGCACCGACGTTCCGGTTCCGGGGCCATCCTCCCCAGGCGGGAGGTGCCCGCCCGAGGAGGAGACGCAGCGGCACGGTTCCCGACCGGCGGCGGCGATGAACGAGTTCGAACTGATCGACCGCTTCTTCTCCCGTCCACTGCCCGCCGGTGGCATCGTGATGCGGGGAGTTGGCGACGACTGCGCGCTGCTTGACTGCGGCGGGCGGGTGCTGGCGATGACGACCGACCTGCTGCTCGAGGGTCGCCATTTCCTGCCCGACGCCGATCCGGCGTCGCTCGGCCACAAGGCGCTTGCGGTCAACCTTTCCGACCTGGCCGCTGCCGGCGCTTCGCCTCGCGCATTCCAGCTGGCGCTGGCGTTGCCGCGTGCCGACGAAACGTGGCTGGAGGCGTTCTGCCATGGGCTGTTCGCGCTGGCCGACGAGCAGGGCTGCGTGCTCGCGGGCGGCGACACCACGCGCGCGCCTCGGCTGGCGTCGGAGACGACACAAGTCGACGGACCGCTGACGATCTGCATCACCGCGCTCGGCGACCTGCCGGGCGCGGCGGTGCGCACGCGTGCCGGAGCGCGGGTCGGCGACGACCTCTGGGTCTCCGGCACGCTAGGCGATGCGCGTGCCGCGCTCGCCTGTCGCCGCGGCGAGTTCGCCGGCGTGCCGCTGGCGGACGCGACGAGCTTCGCGGCGCGAATGGACCGGCCGCAGCCGCGGGTGGCGCTTGGCATCGCGCTGCGCGGACTTGCCACGGCCGCCATCGACATCTCCGACGGCCTGCTCGGTGACCTCGGCCACATCCTGAAGCGCTCGCGGGTCGGCGCCGTGGTCGAATGGGAGCGGCTGCCGCGCAGCGGCGCTTTACGTGGCCTGCACGTCGAACAGCAGCGTCGCTTTGCCATGGCCGGCGGCGACGATTACGAGCTGTTGTTCACCGCGCCGCCGGCGCAGCGAAAGGCGGTCGAGGCAGCGGGCTTCACTTCGTCGACAGCCGTCACCCGGATCGGCCGCATCGTCGAGGCGGCCGACCGCCTGCGCGTTGTCGACGGCGGAGGGGTCGAACTGCCGACGCCGTGGCATGCCTTCGACCACTTCGCCGAATGAGCATTGGCCGCCACACGCCGATGACCGCCGCCGTGCCGCCCGACCGTGTCGACGATGTTCCGCCGAGGCGGCCGACCGTCCGGTTCATGCTCGCCTCGCCGTGGCACCTGCTGGCGCTCGGCGCTGGCGCCGGCCTGCCGCGCGCCGCGCCGGGGACCTGGGGCACGCTGCTGGCCTGGCTGCTGTTCCTGCGTCTCGACCAGTCGCTCGGTCCCTGGTCATGGTGGCTGCTGGTGGGAATCATGCTGGCGGCCGGGTCCTACGCCGCGCAACTGACCGGCACCCGGCTGCGCGTGCCGGATTCGAGCCACATCGTCATCGACGAGATCGTCGCCTTCTGGATCGTGCTGCTGCTGCTGCCCGGCGATGCCGCGCACGGCGGACCGATGCTGATTGCGGCTTTCCTGCTTTTCCGCTTCTTCGATATCGTCAAGCCGCCGCCGATTCGCGCCCTCGATGCGCGATTCAAGAACGGTGCCGGCGTGATGGCCGACGACCTGGTGGCGGCCTTCTACACGCTGCTGGTGCTGGCGATTGGTGTCCGGCTGTGGGGGTGAGGTCGATGGCAAAGGCGCAACGGCGGATCGTCGAAGTGGCCGAGGCGGTCGGCCGGGCGCTGCTGGCGCGACGGATGTGGCTGGCGACGGCCGAGTCCTGCACCGCCGGAGGGGTCGCCTACGCCGTAACCCAGATCGCAGGCTCGAGCCGATGGTTCGACCGCGGCTTCGTCACTTACTCGAATGCGGCGAAGCGGCAGATGCTCGGTGTCAGCGCGGTGGACCTTCGCCTGCACGGCGCCGTCAGCGAACCGGTGGCGCGGGCAATGGCGCGCGGCGCGCTCGTCGCCAGCGACGCGCACATCGCGGTGGGCATCACCGGCATCGCCGGTCCTGGGGGTGGCACCGCCGAGAAGCCGGTTGGCCTGGTGTGCTTCTGCTGGGCGCTGCGTCGGGCAGGGGAACTGCGGCTGCGCACCGAGTCGCGGCGCCTGGCGGGCGACCGCGCCGCCGTCCGGACCGATGCAATCGTCATCGCGCTCGACGGACTGCTGCAGACGCTGGAGGAGAACAGCGATGTCTGACTGGTTCGCCGGATTCGCACAGGAGCGACTGGCGGTCAACGGTGTCTGTCTCAACCTGCGCCACAACATCGGCTCCGCCGCAGGCAGGCCGCCGCTGCTGCTGCTGCACGGCTTCCCGCAGACGCACGTGATGTGGCACAAGGTGGTGCCGCTGCTCGCCGGTCACTTCGCGTTGGTCGCGCCGGACCTGCGTGGCTATGGCGACTCCGACAAGCCACAGTCGGATGCTTCGCACGCCGCGTACAGCAAGCGGGCGATGGCGGCGGACAGCGTCGCGCTGATGCGGCTGCTCGGATTCGAGCGCTTTGCGGTCTGCGGCCATGATCGCGGCGGCCGCGTCGCGCACCGCATGGCGCTCGATCACCCGCAGGCGGTCGGGCGGCTGATGCTGCTCGACATCTCGCCGACGCTGACCATGTACGAGCGCACCGATATGGCCTTCGCCCGCGCCTATTACCACTGGTTCTTCCTGATCCAGCCCGAGCCGCTGCCGGAGAAGCTGATCGGCGCGGATCCCGCGTTCTACCTGCGGCGGAGCCTCGGCGGCTGGGGCAGCCATGGGCTCGAGGTGTTCGACCCGCGGGCGCTGGCCGAGTATGAGCGCTGCTTTGGCGACGCTGCGACGATCCATGCGATGTGCGAGGACTATCGCGCTGCGGCCTCGATCGACATGGAGCACGATCGCGCCGACTCGCGGGCGCGCATCGCCAGCCCGCTTCGCGTGCTCTGGGGCGAGCGCGGCGTCGTCCATCGCCTGTTTGCGCCGATTGCCGACTGGCAGGCCAAGGCTTCGGTCCCGGTCAGCGGCAGAACGACGCCGGGCGGGCACTACATCGCCGAGGAAACGCCCGAACTGCTGGCGGGTGAGATGCTGTCGTTCTTCGGCGCGAGTTGATCGGCGTGAACCAGTGGCCGGCTCGTTCCCCGGCTCAGGCAGGCTGAGCCAGCGGTGGCTGGCGATCGGGAAGCCGATGCTCCTGTGCGCGCAGCCAGAAATCGGTCTCGTCAGGACTTCGCAGGTGAAACACCTGCAGGTGCGACAGCGCGGGATGGCTCAGCAGCCTGTGCACATGTGGCGTCCAGGCCATGTGCACGAGACTGTCGCGAACGTCGGCGAAGCCCGGCAGGCGATGCCCGGCGGGCGTTCTGGCAAACCCGGCCCGTAGCCTTCGTAGCCATGCCCTGGTCACCGCCACCGGCAGGAAGTGCAGCCAGACTGCGGTGTCGGCGTCGCGCAGCAGCACGCCCGACAGTTCGCCGACCCGCGCAGTGGTTACCCAGCCGGGCGCCTGTCCGGGCGACGGGCCCTCCTCCGCGGCCGCTAAGCAAGGCAGGTCGAGACGCTGTGCGAGCCGCGCCGCTGCGTGCCTGCTCCAGGCATCGCCGAACCCGCCCGGCTGACCAAGGACCACGATCCGCTTCATGGTGACTGCGACACGAGCGCCCTCCGCGGGTTCGGTCCAGCTGCTAGTCATCGCTCACTTCGCAATGCTAGGCGCAGGCGCCTCGGGGTCGCCACAGGCGCTCACGCGATCGGGGGATCGTCGTTGGTATCGCGCAACGGGGTGCGCGACCGGCAGGGGTCAGCGGCCGGCCAAGGCGCTGGCCCGGATCGCCGCCAGCGTCGTGCCGGGCGTGATGACCTGTGCATCGGTCCGAAGCTCGATCACCGCCGGCAGTCTGCGCGCCCGGATGAAGGCGAGTGCCTCCTGCAGCGCCGGGGCGAACTGGCCGCTCGAATCGACGACAGTGCCGAATCCGCCGTAGGACTGGGCCAGCAGATCGAAGCGGGGATTCAGCAGCTCGGTGCCGATCACGCGCGCCGGATGGTGCCGTTCCTGGTGCATGCGGATGGTCCCGTACATGCCGTTATTGAAGACCAGGATCAGCACGCCGGCCTGGTACATGGCCGCCGTGGCCAACTCCTGCGCCGTCATCAGGAAATCGCCGTCTCCGGCGAAGGTCAGTACCGTTCGCTCGGGCGCCACCAGCTTGGCCGCGATGCCCGCCGGCACGCCGTATCCCATGCTGCCGGCGGTCGGCGCCAGCTGGGTGCGCAGGCCGCCGTAGCGCCAGTAGCGATGGGCCCAGGTCGCGAAGTTGCCGGCGCCGTTGGTGACGATGGTGTCCGCCGGCAGCGTCGCCTGCAGCATCTGAACGACCTGCCAGAGGTCAAGTCGCGGCTTCTCGGCGCCATACACCGGCGCCTGCGCCTGCCAGGCCTCGTACTCGGCACGTGCTTCGCGGGTGAGGGCCGCCCAGGTCGGTGACTCGACCGGCGAGATTGCGGCCAGTCTCGCCGCCAGCTGCGGCATGCCGGAGGCGATCATCATCTGCGCCTGGTAGACGCGTCCGAGTTCCTCGATCCCCTGGTGTGCGTGGACCAGCGTCTGCCTGGGCCGCGGCACCGAAATCAGCGAATACCCGCCGGTCGTCATCTCGCCGAGCCGTGGCCCGATGGCAAGCAGGAGGTCGGCGTCGCGCACGCGCTGCGCGAGCTTCGGGTTCAGGCCGATGCCGACGTCGCCGACGTAGTTCGAATGACGGTTGTCAAACAGGTCCTGATAGCGGAATGCGCAGGCGACCGGCAACTGGTTGGCTTCGACGAAGCGGCGAATGTCATCGCATGCCGCATCCGTCCAGCCGGTACCGCCCAGGAGCACCAGCGGTGCGCGTGCCTGTCCGAGGAGGCGCCGGAGGCCGCTGACCTGCGCCTCGGTGGGCGCGGCCTGCACGGGCTGGTGGCAGGCTGCGTCCTCGACCTTGGCCGTCTGGTCCAGCAGGTCCTCGGGCAGCGCCAGCACCACCGGCCCCGGCCGGCCACTGCTCGCGGTCTGGAACGCGTGGGCGACGAACTCCGGGATGCGGTCGGCGCGGTCGATCTGCGCCACCCACTTCGCCATCTGGCCGAACATGCGGCGGTAGTCGATCTCCTGGAATGCCTCGCGCTCGGCGAAATCGCTGCCCACCTGGCCGACGAACAGCACCATCGGCGTCGAATCCTGGAACGCCGTGTGAACGCCGATCGACGCGTTGGTCGCACCCGGCCCGCGGGTGACGAAGGCCACGCCGGGTTGGCCGGTCAGCTTGGCGTAGGCATCTGCCATGAAAGTCGAGCCGGACTCATGCCGGTTGACGATCAGCCGGATGCCGCGCGCGTCGAAGAAGGCGTCCAGGACCGCAAGGTAGCTCTCGCCCGGGACGCAGAAGACGTGATTGACCCCCTGGATCTTCAGCTGGTCGACGAGGATGCGGGCAGCGGTCCGTGGCATGGCGGTCACTCGGGAGTTCCGGCCCGGCAGTCTAGACGCCGCTGGCAGGTGCGATCACAGACCGGACCGCGGCGGCAGGTACAGGTCCTGCCGGTAGGTGAGCACGAGGTGCGGTCCGAAGATCACCAGCGCGGAGAAGAGCATGCCGCTGGCGAGCGCCTCGCCCCAGGCCAGCAGCAATGCGTAGGCGATCTGGTCGAGGTCGGCCGCGCCCGGCTGGATGAGCCAACTGGCCATCACCAGCAGCGCACTGGTTGTGGCCGTCACCGCCAGCGTGGCAAACATGCCGTGGCCGATCACGAAGACGAACACGTTCTTCGGCAGGCGGTCCTCGATCTCGCGCTGCAGGCGGCTGGCAAGCCAGGTCGGCACCGTCGCCAGCAGCAGTCCGTTCACACCGAAGTTCAGCCAGTGACCACCACCGAGCACGGCATGCACGGTCAGGGCCAGCAGCAGGCCGAGTCGTGCCCAATGGCAGCCGAAGACAAGCGAGTAGAAGGCGACGCCGAGCAGGCCGAATGCCGCGCCGCCGGCCGTCTTCGACTGCAGCGTCCACAGCCATGCCAGAAGGACAGCGCCGGCCAGCCACAGATGCTGCTGGCCGCCTTGCAGCGCGGGACCGGCCCGCACGCGACTGAACGAGTGCAGCGCGAGCGGCGCCAGCAGGAGCCAGAAGAAGATCGCCCAATGGGGCGGAACGGCGGCTTGCAGCAGATGCACGATCGGCTCCGCTCTGGTCGGAGGCGACTTTACCGCGGCCTGCCGCACGTCGCCGCGTTAAGCTTCGTTCATGCCATTGGCGGGTCGGGCAATGACGGACATCACGGGCAAGGACGGGCGATCAATCGATCTCGAGGAGACGGCGCGGCTTATCGACGCGCTCGAACGGGACCTGGCGCAGCTGAAGAGCGGGGAGGGAAACCTCACCCACCTGCGCGCCGACGTCGAGCAGTTGCGCTTCGCCCTCTCGTCGGCGCAGGCGCAGAACGAAGTCCACGGCGGATTGACCGGGCTGCGCGAGAAGCTGCACGCCGCCAGCGACGAACTGCTCACCGACGCGATCAGGACCGGCGACTACATCGCCCGAATCGGCCGCCTGCTGGGCATGTAGGCGTGCCGGCGGCGGCGCCGAACGGTTCCGCTAGGATCGCCGGCGGTAGCTTTACACGAGGAGCGCGGCGATGCAGTACGTGCAGCTTGGCAACTCGGGACTGTCGGTCTCGCGCTTCGCGCTGGGCATGATGACCTATGGCACGCCGAAGTGGCGGCCGTGGGTGCTCGACGAAGTTGCCGCGCGGCCGCTGGTTCGCGCCGCGATCGACGCAGGCATCAATTTTCTCGACACCGCCGACATGTACTCGGCCGGCATGTCCGAGGAGCTGACCGGCAAGTTCGTGCGCGAGTTCTGTCGGCGCGACGAAGTGGTGATCGCGACCAAGGTCTTCTTCCCGGTCGACCTCGCCTTCCAGGGCGGCAATGCGCCGGGGCCGAAGTTCCAGCCGAAGCCGAACACCAGCGGCCTGTCGCGCAAGCGGATCTTCCACGCGATCGATGCCAGCCTGCGCCGGCTGGGCACCGATTACGTCGACCTGTACCAGATCCATCGCTTCGATGCGGCGACGCCGGTCGAGGAGACGATGGAAGCCCTGCACGACGTGGTCAAGAGCGGCAAGGTGCGTTACCTAGGCGCCTCGAGCATGTTCGCCTGGCAGTTCGCGACCATGCAGCACGTCGCCGAGCGGCACGGGTGGACGAAGTTCGTTTCGATGCAGAACCACTACAACCTCGTCTACCGCGAGGAGGAGCGGGAGATGATCCCGTACTGCCGCGCCACAGGGGTCGGGTTGCTGCCGTGGAGCCCACTGGCGCGCGGCTTCCTGGCCGGCAACCGCAAGCCGGGCGAAGGCGGCAGCGCCGACAAGTCGGCTGGCGCCACGTCCCGCGCGGCGACCGACGAGATTGCGCAGAAGTTCTACTACCGTGACAGCGACTTCCGGGTCGTCGACGCGGTGTCGGAACTGGCGCGCGAGAAGTGCGTCTCCAACGCCGCGCTCGCCTATGCCTGGCTGCTGCACCAGCCGGGGGTCAGCAGCCCGATCATCGGGGTCAGCAAGCCGGGGCAACTGGAGCAGGCGCTGGAAGCACTGGAGGTCAGGCTGACGGCCGAGGATCTGGCTCGTCTCGCCTCGGCCTATCAGCCTCATCCGATCATCGGGCACGGCTGAGCTACCGCGGCGCCGGCGACCGCCCGGCGCGTCGAGGCGGCCTCGCGCCGGATGTGCGGGCTCTTTGGTGGCTCGCGTTGGCTAGCGTGCGGATGTCCACGTAAGAAGCGCGGCTTCCGGCCCGTCGCCGTTGCAACTGGCGGCCGCCGGCCAGGCAGACCGCCGACACCGTCGCAATGGGCTTCCCTACCCCTTTTCCCGAGCCCGATTCCCCGGAACTGCAGCGTTTCGCGGTGCGTTCGCCGTCGGAAATCGTCAGTCGGCTTCGCGCCTTGCAGGAGGCTGCATTTCCGCTGAACGCCTTCGTCGACGCCGGCGCATCATTTGGCGTGGTGACGCTTCAGGATGTCGACGAGATTGCGCGAAAACTGGTCTTTGCCGGAACCGCCAGCGACGGTTTGCACGACCGGTTGCCTGGCGCGCCGATGGCGACATTCGTCGGCTACCACACGGGCGGCAAGCTGCAGTTCGCTGTGCGTCCGGTGCGGGGCGGCGGCGTTGCGGGAGACCAGACGTTCGCTACGCCGATTCCGGAGCGGTTGTTCCCGCTGCAACGCAGGACGGCGGCCCGCATGCGTGTGGAGAGCGCCAGGGAGGCGGTCTGCAGGATTCCCATCCCCGGCGGCGCCGGTCACTGGGAGGCGCTGCGCGTGCTCGACATCGGCACGGGCGGGTTGGCCATGCTGACGTATCCGGAGCGGTTCAAGCCGGTGCTCGGCTCGGAGATCGATGGTTGCCGGTTGGATCTGCCGGGGGTTGGAGGCGCGATCGTCAGCGTTCGCGTGCGGCACCTTGGTCCGATGATGGTGGGCGAAGAGCGGGCGCGCTTCTGCGGCTGCGAATTTCTACGCATTACCCCTGCGCTCGGGGCAATGATCGAGCGCTTCGTTGTGGGCTAGGAAACTCCCCCTTCCTTCGAGCCTGACGTTGGCCATGCCAACAACCATGGGTTCGTGCGCCCGTAGTCGGCCGGAGCAATGCGCGTGCCCCCGGCTACATGGGGGGAATCGACGACACATTCTCGGCACTGAAAGAGGCGAAAAAAACCGGGCATAGCCCGGTTTCCGTTAGCGCCTGCCCTGGCTAAGCGAGAACGGCGTCACCAAAGCCGCCCCCAACCTGTGCCAGTTCGGCGAGCGTAAGTTCTTGGACTTCAACAACAGTTTCAATGATTTCTACTTGCATGCTAACCCCCTGCTCCGAAAGAAAAACTCACACCAAAAGGAACGCGGCCGCCGAAGAGGCAACCTTGATGCGAAGTCTCGAGGAGAAGTGAGCATGCGCTCAGCCGAAGTTAGCCCAAACGGGTGATACCATGTATTCGGTATAAGTAGCATAAAGCAGCTATGGGCGCATCGCTTCCGATTGTTTCCCGTCAGCCTCCCGATCGTGACCTCGCGGCTCGGGCTAGGCCCCAAGTCGATTGGAGGGCGCAGCTGCGTCATCGCCTTTCCGATTCATCGGACGACGTAGACGAGTTGTTTGCTTACGCGCAGGAAGCTCTTTGTGCGCTTGCGCCGCACGAACTTACCGCTGACGGCGTTGAAGCCTTGTTGCTGATTGCGCAGCGCCACTACAACACTGCCAAGACGCAGTCGGGCGTTGTCCCGGCAGCGCATGCTTCGGCGGGCGCGCGCTGCCTCGGGGATGCTGGCCTGATTCGTCGTGCGGCGACGTTTCATGGAGTCATGAACGGCGAGTCCGGCAACTTGCCCGCGGCGGTCGAAAACTACGCCGAGGCGCTCGAAGTCGCCAGAATGCTGGGAGATACGACCGCCCAAGCGGTTGTATGGAACAACCTGGGTCTGGCACTGCAATTCGCGGGTCAGTATGCAGACGCTGCCCGTTGCTACGACCAGGCATTGCGCGATCCCGGTGACGGAGATGCACGAACATTGGTCGTCTGTGCGGCTCTGACGAATACTGCTCAGGCCTGCTTAAGGGTCCATGATGTTCGCCAAGGGGCTGCGGCTGCGCGCCGGGCGATCGAACTTCTCGGCGATACGCGCGAGCCAGTGCTGTGCACGTACAGGGCGTCGGCCGAAGCCTACCTTGCGGAACTCCTGCTCGAGATCGACGACATCCGCGGTGCCCAGGAGCACGTGACTTTGGCGAAGTTGTTTGCGGAACGTTCGCGCCAGCCGCGAGCGCAGGTTCGCGCGATGTTGGCGGAGGGGCAGGTAGAGGTTCGTGCAGGGCTCGCTGATATCGGGCTCACGCGGCTGAAGAATGGCCTCAGCAGCACCCGGGCCGGTCCAAAGGAATTCCTTCGCGATGCACTGGCCGCCGCGGTCCGAGGTTACGAAGAAGCCGGCCAACCCGACGTCGCCATCGTCTACTTGCAGGAACTGCTCAATCTCAATCGCGAGGCCAAGCAGCAGCAGGTTCTGATGCACCACGCGCGGCACCTCGAGCAGGTCGAGCGCTCTCGGATCAGCTTCGACCTGCAGCAGGCGGCCGACGGCGAACTCGACACGCGACGGTCGATGCTTCGCGTGCAACTCGGCGAACGCGAGCTGATGAAGTCGCGCATCGCCATGCTGGAGCAGCAGTCGGTTGCGGCCGAGCTGCACGACGACACAACCGGCGAGCACTGCTATCGCGTCGGACGGCTGGCTTCGATCCTGGCGAGGGAGTACGGTCTAGAAGACGACGTCTGCTTCATGATCGACCTCGCCGCCCGCATGCACGACATCGGCAAGCTGGCGGTGCCGGACTCGATCCTGCTGAAGCCCGGTCGGCTGACCGACGGCGAGCGCGAGATCATGCAGCAGCACACGCTTGCCGGCGCCGAGCTGCTGGCGAAGTCGAACATCCCGCAGATGCACGTGGCAGAGGAGATCGCCCGCCACCACCACGAATGGTGGAACGGCAAGGGCTATCCGCATCGCCTCGCCGGCACGGGCATTCCGATCGCGGCGCGGATCACGGCGATCGTCGATGTGTTCGATGCGCTGACGCACGTGCGCCCGTACAAGCCGGCGTGGCCGGTTTCGCAGGCGATGCACGAGATCCGCACGCTGCGCGGCGTGCAGTTCGACCCGGACGTCACCGATCTCTTCATGCAACTGGTGCCGCGCCTGCAGCGCGAGGTCGGCGATCTCGACGAGTTCCTCGGCGCCGAGGCGAAGAACTCGCCGTTCATCCAGGCGCGCGCCAAGATCGCCCGCGCCCTCAAGGGCGAAGACGGAAGCGGCATCAACGTCAACTTCGACGTGCGCCGCTGAGGGTGCCCGCGCCGTTTCTTCCTCGGCGCGGCTTGCGCGGCGGCGCCATCGTCCCTACATTCGGTCGTGCAAAGCCCGCCGGGCGATCGCTGGTGGCCGCGTGCCACGAGAGGAACGTCCGGACTGCACAGAGCGGCGTAGCAGGTAACGCCTGCCCACCGTAAGGTGAGGATCAGAGCAACAGAGACGAGTCGGCTTGGCGCTGCTGCGCCTGGTCGGGTGAAACGGGCAATCTCTACGCGCAGCAACACCAAATAGGCAGCCGTCGATCCTGCTCGGGGAGGCTGCGGGTAGGTGGCTCGAGCGCGCGCGCGAGTGCGCGCCTAGACGAATGATCGCCACGGCGGGGCGACTCGCCGCACAGAATCCGGCGTACAGGCGGACTTTGCCTCTCTCCCTTCGGTCGCACCGCCGCGACCGACCCCTGAACCTGCTGCTGGTAGACCGTCGGCGCTGCCTGGACCGGTCGCGCAGCGGCTCGCTTCTCATATGCCACTTGCACTTCGCTACATATGTCTTTCATTCGATTCGAGTTTGTGGAACGCAGTCCGGTGCAGAACATGTGGATAAGTCATTGTTGTGATTAAAAAAAACCGCACCTGCGCTTGACCCTCGCCGAACGCTGATCTAGAGTCGGGGCGTGGGGAAATGTGGGATGAAGTGGAGGAAAGTGCCTCCATGAACCCCGTTTTCGCGGCCGCCGGACCGCGGAAGGGGAGTCTCACAGCCCGGGCGGGGGCGGGGATTGTTCCAGGGCTTAACGAAACTGACGCTGGACGCGAAGGGGCGGCTTTCCGTGCCGGCGCGTCATCGCGACGCCCTCGTCGCGCAGTGCGAAGGGCGGCTGACGCTCACGCGCCACCCTGATGGGTGTCTGCTGCTTTATCCGCGGCCGCGCTGGGAGCACAAGCGTGCCGAACTCGTTCGCCTGGCCCACTCGCGCCGCGTGCTGCAGCGAATACTCATCGGCAGCGCCGTCGACCTCGATCTTGACAGTGCCGGTCGCATCCTGATCTCGCCCGAACTGCGTACGGCGGCGGGGCTCGAGCGCGAGGTCTTTCTTTCCGGCGTCGGCGAGCACTTCGAGCTTTGGGATCCGGCGCGGATGGAAGAGCTCGAGAAGAAGCAGCTCGCCGAAGGCGGCCTCGACGCTGCCGACGATTTCTCGGTCTGAGCGAGTGGGCGCAGGTCGTGTCCTCGAGCGCGCCGCTGGCGCACCTGACCGTGCTGGCGAAGCCGGCGGTTGCGTTTCTGGTGACCGATCCTCACGGCGCTTACGTCGATGCGACCTTCGGTCGCGGTGGCCACTCGGGGCTCATCCTGTCGCGCCTGTCGTCGCGTGGACGGCTGGTCGCGATGGACCGCGACCCGCAGGCCGCCGAGGCCGCGGCAGCCATCGTCGACCCGCGATTTCACTTCGTCCACACGCGATTTTCACGGCTGTCGGCGACGCTGGCGGCGATGGGCGTGACGCGACTCCAAGGACTGCTGCTCGACCTCGGTGTCTCGTCGCCGCAGATCGACTCGGCGGAGCGAGGCTTTTCCTGGCGTGCCGACGCGCCCCTGGACATGCGAATGGACACCAGCCGCGGCATCACCGCGGCCGACTGGCTGGCCTCGGCACCGGTTGCCGAACTGACGCGGGTGATCCGTGAATTCGGGGAAGAGCGGTTTGCTGCAGCGATTGCAAAGGCGGTTGTGGCTCGTCGCGGCGCAGGGCAGCCAGTCGCCACGACCGCCGAACTGGCCTCGCTCGTTGCCGGCGCAATCCCCGTCCGCAGCCGCGGGGATGCGACCCAGCATCCGGCCACGCGGACATTTCAGGCTGTACGGATTCACGTCAATCAGGAACTCGAGGAGCTGGCGCTAGTGCTCGAGCAGGCGGTCGCGATGCTCGCCCCTGGCGGTCGGCTGGTGGTCATCAGCTTCCATTCGCTCGAGGATCGACTGGTCAAACGCTTCTTCGATCGGCATGCACATCCGGAACGGCAAGTCGGCCGGCTGCCGCTGCGGGCGGCCGAGTTGCCGCAGCCACGGCTGAGTCTCGTCGCGCGGGTCAGGCCCGACGCCGCCGAAGTCGCCGCCAACCCCCGGGCGCGGTCGGCGGTGATGCGCATCGCCGAGAGGACCGCGACGCCGATCGAGCCGGAGAAGGCGCCGTGAGCGGTCGGGCTTTCAGCCGTGCGGCGACGATCGCGATGCTCGCCCTGCTGCTCGTCCTCGCCTGCCTGTCGCTGGTCACCTCACAGCACCGCTCGCGCGGCCTGTTCGTCGAACTCGGCCGACTGCAGTTGCAGTCGAAGGACCTCGAGGCCGAGGGCAACCGGCTGCGCATCGAACTGGGCAAGGCGGCGCAGCCGGCTGCGGTCGCCGGAGCCGCACGCAGCCTTGGCCTGCGGCCGACCGAGAGCAAGCAGACGGTGTTCCTGCCGCGCCCCGCGCCAGGCGAACTGGCGGCGGCAGCCGGGCCGAAGCGATGATCCGCGCGCTTGCTTCGAGGCGCACCAGCCGCAGCTCTGCCGGCAGCCGCGGCGGCGCGGACCGCGTCTCGTACTCGGCCAACCCGCTGCTCGTCGTGAGGCTGCCTGGTTGGCGTTCGCGCATGCTGCTGCTGCTGCTGTTCGTCGGCTTCGTCGCGCTGGTGATCCGCGTCTCCTATCTGCAGGGCGGCGTCGGGACGACCTTCCTGCAGCGCCAGGGAGAAGTGCGCTACGCCCGCACGCTCGATGTGCCCGGCACGCGGGGAAAGGTTCTCGACCGCAATGGCGTCGTCCTCGCCGCCTCGGTGCCGGCGCGCGCCATCTGGGCAATCCCCGACGACGTCGAAGCGACGCCCGAACAGTTGTCCCAGCTTGCCCGGCTGCTGCAGATGCCGTTGCCGGAGCTCAAGCGCAAGCTGGCCGACGACGACCGCAAGTTCACCTTTCTTCGCAGGCAAGTCGACCTCGACGTGGCGAAGAAGGTCCAGGCGCTGAAGCTGGCCGGCATCCACCAGAGCCCGGAATTCAAGCGCCACTACCCGGAGGGCCCGGCGGTTGCGCACGTGACCGGCTTCACCAGCGTCGAGGATCGGGGCCAGGAAGGCGTGGAGCTGTCGTGGGAGTCGGTGCTCGCGGCCCGCACCGGCAGCCGGCGCGTCATCAAGGACCGGCTCGGCAACGTGGTCGAGGAGGACTGGCTGCTCGCGCCGGCCGACGGCAACGACGTCCGCCTATCGATCGACAGCCGCATCCAGTTCATTGCCTTCAGCGCCCTGAAGGACGCGCTCGACGCCCACAAGGCCAAGGCCGGTGCGGTGATCGTGCTCGATGCCGGCACCGGTGAGATCCTGGCGCTTGCCAGCCTGCCGAGCTTCGATCCGAATGCCCGCGGTTCGTGGAGCAAGGAGGCGGTGCGCAACCGCGTGATCACCGACACCTTCGAGCCGGGCTCGACGATGAAGCCGTTCTCGGTCGCGGCGGCGATCGAAGCGGGCAAGGTGACCCCGCAGCACACCGTCCAGACCGCCCCGGGCCGACTCACCATCGGCGGCCGAACGATCGGCGATGCGCACGTGCATGGACTGCTGACCGTGTCCGAGGTCGTGGCCAAGTCGAGCAACGTCGGCACGGCGAAGATCGCCCTCGACCTGCCGGCGGAGACGCTGTGGGACCTTTACACCAAGGTCGGTTTCGGCCAGGCGCCGCGGGTGGCCATCGGCGCCGTGGCAGGGCGGCTGCGGCCGGCCAGCGCCTGGCGGCCGATCGAGCAGGCGACCATCGCCTACGGCTACGGCGTCTCGGTCTCGCTATTGCAGCTGGCGCGCGCCTACACCGTGTTCGCGCGTGACGGCGACATCGTGCCGCTGAGCCTGCTGAAGCTGGATGCGCCGCCGCCGTCGATCCCGGTGCTGCGGCCGGCAACGGCAGCCGCGATGCGCGACATGCTCGAAATGGCGGTGGGCAGCGGCGGCACCGCGCCGAAGGCCCGCATCGACGGTTATCGCGTCGCCGGCAAGACGGGCACCGCGCGCAAGCTGCGCAACGGGCGCTACGTAAGCGAGTACGTGGCGTCGTTCGCCGGCTTCGCACCGGCGTCGAAGCCGCGCCTGGTCATCGCGGTGATGATCGACGAACCGGCCGCGGGACAGGTCTACGGCGGGCAGGTAGCGGCGCCGGTGTTTGCGGAAGTCGCTGCGCGCAGCCTGCGGTCCCTGCAGGTGCCGCCGGACACGGCGCCGGCGGTGCTGGCCGCAGGCAGCCGTGCCGAATCGCGGCAGGGGGCGCTGTGAGGCAGCC
The DNA here is from genome assembly GCA_016716275.1 of Burkholderiales bacterium. Taxonomy (GTDB): domain Bacteria; phylum Pseudomonadota; class Gammaproteobacteria; order Burkholderiales; family Burkholderiaceae_F; genus JADJWR01. The sequence continues at coordinate 655,725 of JADJWR010000002.1, forward strand.
ATGCGCCGACGTCGCGTCGGTCCTCGACTGGCTGCGCGTTCACGCCGCTGGCGCGGCGCGCCGCGGCGACTTGCAACTGGACAGCCGGCAGCTGCAGGCAGGCGACATCTTCCTTGCGCTGCCCGGCACCGTTGCCGGCAGCGACGACGGCCGCCGCTACCTGCAGGCCGCGCGCAGCGTCGGCGCATCGGCGGCACTGGTCGAGGCGGGTGGCTTCGACAATGCGGAGCCCGGCCTGCCCGTGTTGCCGGTCAGCGGTCTGCGTGGCCTGCTCGGCGAGATAGCGGCGAACTACTACGGCTCGCCCAGCGAGGCGATGCAGGTCACTGGCGTCACCGGCACCAACGGCAAGACATCGACCGCGTACTGGATTGCGCAGATGCTGGCGCATGACGGGACGCCTTGCGCCGTGCTGGGGACGGTCGGCAGCGGATTCCCGGGGCAACCGCTCGTCGATTCGGCCTTGACTACGCCCGACGCGGTCTCGCTGCAGCGCGAGGTGCGGCGCCTGCGCGACGCCGGCGCGCGCGCGCTGGCGATGGAGGTCTCGTCGATCGGCCTGTCGCAGGGCCGGGTCGACGGCATGAACTTCGATGTCGCCGTGTTCACCAACCTGACGCGCGACCATCTCGACTATCACGGCACGATGCAGGCCTACGAGGCAGCCAAGGCGCTGCTGTTCGAGTGGCCGACGCTGAGCGCTGCTGTGCTCAACTTCGACGATCCGGCCGGCAGGCGTCTGGCCGCGCGGCTGGCCGGGCGCGCCGGCGCCGTGCAGGTGATCGGGTTCACGGCCGCCGATGGCGGGATCGATCAGCGCGTCGCCGCCATGCTTCGCGCGCACGACATCGGCGCCGGCGCCGACGGCCTCGAGTTCACACTGTCTCTCGGTCGCAGTGAGCACCGGATCGCCGTGCCGCTGTTCGGCAGTTTCAACGTCTCCAACCTGCTGGCGACGATCGGCGCCGCGGTTGCCTGCGGTGTCTCCCTCGAGGCCGCCTGTCGCATTGCGCCCGGGCTTCAACCGCCTCCCGGCCGCATGCAGCGGGTCGGCTCACGCGACGGCGACGGGCCGCTGGTGGTGGTCGACTACGCGCACACTGCGGACGCGATCGAGCAGGCCTTGCGGGCGCTGCGGCCGCAGGCGGCGGCCCGTTGCGGCAAGCTGTGGATCGTCTTCGGCGCCGGCGGCGACCGCGATGCCGGCAAGCGCGCGCCGATGGGGGCGGCGGCGAGCCGCCACGCCGATCGGGTCGTGATCACGTCGGACAATCCGCGCCGCGAGGAGCCGGCAGCCATCGCGGTTGCCGTGGCGGCCGGGGCAGCCTCGTGGCTGGACGTGGAGATCATCCTCGATCGGGTCGAGGCGATTGCGCACGCGATCGACGCCGCCGACGCGCGCGACGTGGTGCTGATCGCCGGCAAGGGCCACGAGGCGACGCAGGATGTCGGCGGCGTCAAGCGGCCGTTTTCCGATGTGGCTCAGGCGCGGGCGGCGCTCGAGGCGCGGGCCGGGGTGACATGCTGAGCGCCGCCGAACTCGCTGCGAGCATCCCCGGTGCCATCGTCGAGGGCGAGGCGGCGGCCCGCTTTACGTCGATCTGCAGCGACAGCCGGCAGATCCGCCCCGCCTGCCTGTTTGTCGCCCTGCGCGGCGAACGCTTCGACGGCCACGCGTTTGTCGGCGAGGCGGCACGGGGCGGTGCCGCCGTGGCGCTGGTCGAGCACGCGACGGATGCCGCGCTGACGCAGGTTGTCGTGCCCGACAGCCGGCGCGCACTCGGCGTGGCGGCCGCCGCCTGGCGTGCACGCTTCCGCCTGCCGCTGATCGCGGTGACGGGCAGCAACGGCAAGACGACCGTCACGCAGATGCTGGCGGCAGTCCTCGGCCGCGCGTTCGGCGCAACGCGACGGCTGGCCACCCGTGGAAATCTCAACAACGACATCGGCGTGCCGCTGATGCTGTTCGAGCTTGCCGCCAGCCACAAGGCGGCGGTGCTCGAACTCGGCATGAACCACCCGGGCGAGATCGCCTATCTGGCGCAGCTGGCACAACCCACCGTGGCGCTGGTCAACAACGCGCAGCGCGAGCACCAGGAGTATCTCGGCAGCGTCGAGGCGACGGCCCGTGAGAACGGCGCGGCGATTGCGGCGCTGCCGCCGGAGGGGGTCGCCGTATTCCCCGCCGACGATCCTTGCGCCTACGTCTGGCGCAACCTGGCGGGCACGCGCCGGGTCATCGATTTCGCCCGCGGCGGCCACGCGACCGTGACGGCCGAGTACACCCTGCAGGCGGATGGCACGGAGCTCGAGATCGCCACGCCCGCCGGCCTGATCCGTACCCGCATCGCCGTGCCGGGCCTGCACAACGTGCACAACGCGCTGGCGGCGAGCGCCGCTGCGCTCGCGATCGACGTGCCGCCGAGCGCAATTGCCGCCGGGCTGGCGACCTTCGCCGCAGTCGGCGGGCGTGGCGTCCGGTCGCGCGCCGGAGACGGCGCCCACCTGATCGACGACACCTACAACGCCAATCCGGACTCGGTCCGCGCGGCGATCGACCTGCTCGCGGCCGCGCCGCGGCCGCGCATCCTGATCCTCGGTGACATGGGCGAGGTGGGCAACCGCGGCGCCGAGTACCACCGCGAGGTCGGCGCCTACGCAAAGCGCCGTGGCATCGACGTGCTGCTGGGCACCGGCGAGGCGATGCGCGATGCCTGCGCCGCCTTCGGTGCCGGCGCGGAGCATCTTGCCGAGGTCGAGGCGCTATGCGAACGGGCACGTCGGCTGGCCGGGTCCGGGGCAACGATCCTCGTCAAGGGTTCGCGCTTCATGCGGATGGAGCGTGTGGTGGCGGCGCTCGGTGTGGCGACGGCAGGGGCGCACTGATGCTGCTCGAACTGTTCGACTGGCTGGCGCGCGATATCCGCGCCTTCAATGTCTTCTCGTACCTGACGCTGCGCGCGGTGCTGGCCGCCGGCACGGCGCTGGTGATCGGCCTGCTTGCCGGGCCGTGGGTGATCCGCAAGCTCACCGAGCTGAAGATCGGCCAGGCGATCCGCACCGAGGGGCCGCAGTCGCATCTTTCGAAGTCGGGCACGCCGACCATGGGTGGTGCGCTGATCCTGATCTCGATCGGCGTGACCACGCTGCTGTGGGCCGATCTCGCCAACCGCTTCGTCTGGGTCGTTCTGCTGGTGACCCTTGGCTTCGGCTGGATCGGCTGGGTCGACGACTACCGCAAGGTCGTGCATCGCAACCCCAAGGGCATGAGCGCGCGGGAGAAGTACTTCTGGCAGTCGCTGATCGGGCTGACGGCTGCCTTCTATCTCGCGTTCGCCATCGCCGCGCCGAACACCGAGAGGCTGCTGCCGCTGATGCTCGAGTGGGTCGGCAACGGCTTCGAGCTGGACCTGCCCAGCCGCTCGGACCTGATCGTGCCGTTCTTCAAGAACTTCGCCTACCCGATGGGCGTGTTCGGTTTCGTGATCCTGTCCTACCTGGTCATCGTCGGCACCAGCAATGCGGTGAACCTGACCGACGGCCTCGACGGCCTGGCGATCCTGCCGGCATCGATGATCGGCGCAGCGCTGGGCGTGTTCGCCTACGTGATCGGCCGCGCCGACTTCTCTCGCTACCTGCTGTTCCCGTTCATTCCGGGCGCCGGCGAGCTGGTGATCATCTGCGCGGCGATCGCCGGCAGCGGGCTCGCCTTCCTCTGGTTCAACGCCTACCCGGCGCAGGTGTTCATGGGCGACGTCGGCGCGCTGGCGCTCGGCGGCGCGCTCGGCACGATCGCCGTGATCACCCGGCAGGAGATCGTGCTGTTCATCATGGGTGGCGTGTTCGTCGCCGAGACGGTGTCGGTGATGCTGCAGGTCGGCTACTTCAAGTTCACCGGCGGCAGGCGCATCTTCCGCATGGCACCGCTGCACCACCACTTCGAACTTTCGGGGTGGAAGGAGAACCAGGTCGTGGTGCGATTCTGGATCATCACCATCATGCTGGTACTGGTCGGCCTGTCGACCCTGAAGATCCGATGATCGAGGCGGCCGGCGAGATTGCGGTGGTGCTGGGTCTCGGCCAGTCGGGCCTGGCCATGGCGCGCGCCCTGGTCGACGGCGGGGCGACGGTCCGCGTCGCCGACACGCGGGCCGCGCCGCCGATGCTCGCCGCGCTGCGCGCCGAGCTGCCGCAGGTCTCGTTCAGCGGCGGCGATCTTTCCGCCGCGCTGCTCGACGGCGCGACGATGCTGGCGCTGTCGCCCGGCCTGTCGCCGACGCACTCGCCCGCCGCGGCGCTGGTGGCGGCGGCGAAGAAGCGCGGCGTCGACGTGGTCGGCGAGATCGAGCTCTTTGCCCGCGCGCTGGCGGCGCTGAAGGCGAGCCGCGGCTATGCGCCGCGGGTGGTCGGCGTCACCGGCACCAACGGCAAGACGACGACGGCGCGGCTTGCCGGGCTGCTGATCGCGCGCGCCGGGCGCAGCGTTGCCGTCGCCGGCAACATCTCGCCGACGGCGCTCGACTCGCTGCGCGAGTGCCTGCGCGAGGATCGCCTGCCCGAGACCTGGGTGCTGGAGCTGTCGAGCTTCCAGCTGGCGACCACGCGCTCGCTGTCCTGCGACGCGGCCGCGGTGCTGAACGTCACGCAGGACCACCTCGACTGGCATGGCAGCTTCGATGCCTATGTCAGGGCCAAGGCGCGCATCTTCTCGGCGCGCACTGTGCAGGTGCTCAATCGCGACGACCCGGCGGTGGCGGCGATGGCCAGAAAGTCCTCGCCGATCGTGACCTTCCGCCTGCAGCCACCGTCGCAGGCGGACGAGTACGGTCTGCTGACCGACAACGGGATCACCTGGCTCGCTTACGCCGAGGACCTGGCGCACGGCCATCGCCGGCGACGGTCCGAAGGCGCGCAGGAAGCGGCGGCGGAGCAGCTCTACGTTCATCGGCTGATGCCGGCGGACGCGCTGGCGATCCGCGGCCGGCACAACGCCGGCAACGCGCTCGCAGCGCTGGCGCTGGCGCGGGCGATCGGCTGCCCGCTGGCGCCGATGCTGCACGCGCTGCGCGGCTACCGAGGCGAGCCGCACCGGGTGCAGCTGATCGCCACCGTCGGCGGTGTGCACTACTACGACGACAGCAAGGGAACCAATGTCGGCGCCACCGTCGCCGCCCTCGACGGCCTGGCCGCCGAGGGGCTGCGCCTGGCAGTCATCCTCGGCGGCGATGGCAAGGGCCAGGATTTCACGCCGCTGACGGGCCCGCTGGCGCGCGCGGCGCGGGCGGTGGTGCTGATCGGTCGCGACGCCGCGCTCATCGAACGGGCGATCGCTGCAGGCGGCGCGCCGTATTCGATCCTGCACGCGGCCTCGCTGCCGGAAGCGGTCGAGATGGCCGCCGGCCAGGCGCACGAAGGCGATGCGGTGCTGCTGTCGCCGGCCTGCGCCAGCCTCGACATGTTCCGTGACTACGTGCATCGCGCGCAGGTGTTTGCCGAAGCGGTGCGCGAAAGGGCGCTGCAGGAGGGTCAGCCATGCTAGGGCGGCTGCGCGCCAGGCTGGCGGGCGGCGGGGCCGATGGTGGACGCCTGACGGTCCGCACCGGCGGCGGCCTGCTGGCGCTCGGCGGCGGCGGCTCGGCGCGCCAGCGCAGTCGCGGCGAGGAGCACGTCGACACGCCGCTGCTGGTGATCACCGCGGCGCTCGTTCTGCTCGGCGTGGTGATGGTTTACTCGGCGTCGATCACGCTGGCCGACTCGCCTCGCTACAAGGTCACGCCGACGCACTTCCTGGTCCGCCATCTGTTCGCCATCGCGGTGGCGTCGGCTGCCGCGGTGGCCGCATTCTCGGTGCCGATGACGCGCTGGCAGCGGCTGGCGCCGGCGGCCTTTGGCGCTGCTTTCGTCATGCTGGTGATCGTGCTGGTTCCCGGCGTCGGCACCGGCGCGCTCGGAGCGAAGCGCTGGATCCCGCTGGGCATCCTGAATCTGCAGCCGTCGGAACTGATGAAGGTCGCCAGCGTGCTCTACGCGGCGAGTTTCACCGTGCGCAAGCAGGACTACATGCACAGCCTGAAGCGCGGCTTCCTGCCGATCGGCGCGGTGATGGTCGGCATTGGCGCACTGCTGCAGCTGCAGCCCGACCTCGGCGCCTTCATCGTCATCGTGGCGATCGCCATGGGGATCCTGTTTCTTGGCGGACTGAACGGCCGGCTGTTCGTCGCCATCACGGTGCTGCTGGCGATCGGGCTGGCGGCGATCGTCTGGCTGTTTCCGTACCGGCGCGAGCGGATCTTCGCCTACCTCGACCCGTGGTCGGCGGAGCACGTGCTGAACAAGGGCTACCAGCTGACGCACTCCCTGATCGCCTTCGGGCGAGGCGAGTGGTTCGGCGTCGGTCTCGGCGGCAGCGTCGAGAAGCTGCACTACCTGACCGAGGCGCACACCGACTTCATCCTGGCGGTGGTCGCCGAGGAACTGGGGCTGGTGGCGGTGCTGGCGGTGATCGTCGCCTTCTACTGGCTGACCAAGCGTGCGTTCGAGATCGGCCGCCAGGCGGTGGCGCTCGACCGCACCTTTGCCGGGCTGGTCGCGCAGGGCATCGGCATCTGGCTCGGCGTGCAGTCGTTCATCAACATCGGCGTGGCCAGTGGGCTGCTGCCGACCAAAGGGCTGACGTTGCCGCTGGTGAGTTACGGCGGCTCGGCGATGCTGGCGACCATCGTCGCGATCGGCCTGCTGCTGCGGGTGGATTACGAGAACCGGGTTCTGATGCGCGGAGGGCGCGCATGAGCCATCTGATGGTCGTCGCGGCCGGCACCGGTGGCCACGTGATGCCGGGACTGGCGGTGGCCGAGGCGCTGCGCAGCCGCGGCTGGACCGTGTCCTGGCTCGGCACGCGCGCCGGCATGGAACGTTCGCTGGTCGAGCCGCATGGCATCGCTTTCGACCCGATCGATTTCGCGAGCCTGCGCGGCAAGGGCATCGGCACGCTGCTGCTCGGCGGCATCCGCCTGCTGCGGGCGATGTGGCAGAGCCGCGCCGCGATCCGTGGTCGCCGCCCGGCTGTCGTCTTCTCCACCGGTGGCTACGTCGCCGTGCCAGCGGGGCTCGCCGCCTCGCTGCAGAGCGTGCCGCTTGCTTTGCTGAACGCCGACGCGGCGCCGCTGCTGTCGACACGGATGCTGCGTTCGCTTGCTTCGGCCGTGTTCTGCGGCTTTGACGGCGCCGCGGCAAGGACCGCCGGTGAACGCGGCCTGGTCACCGGCAATCCGGTTCGCGCCGAGATTGCGACCGTGCCGCCGCCGGCACAGCGGTTCGTGCAGCGCAGCGGCCCGCTGAAAGTGCTGGTGGTCGGCGGCAGCCTGGGCAGCCAGGTGCTGAACGAGACCGTGCCGGCGGCGCTGGCGCTGCTGCCCGCGACGGATCGTCCGACGGTGGCGCATCAGTGCGGGGCCGCTCACGCGCAGGCGGCGCGCGCCGCCTACGAAGGCGCCGGCGTGACGGCCGAAGTGCTGACCTTCATCGACGACATGGCGCGCCGTTACGGCGACGCCGACATCGTGATCTGCCGGGCCGGTGCCATCACCGTGAGCGAACTGGCTGCCGCGGGCGTTGCATCGCTGCTGGTGCCGCTGGTGGTTTCCACCACCGCGCACCAGCGCAGCAATGCCGAGTTCATGGCGGCGAACGGCGCGGCGATCCACCTGCCGCAGGCGCAGATGTCGGCCGAGCGGCTGGCCGGCGAGCTTCGGCAACTGAACCGTGACCGGCTGCTGGCGATGGCGAACAGGGCGCACGCACTCGGCCGACGCGACGCGACCGAGGTGGTGGCCAACGCGATCGAGCACATCGTGCGCGAGGCCGGCCGATGAAGCACGCGGTCCGGCAGATCCACTTCGTCGGCATCGGCGGTGCCGGCATGAGCGGTATCGCCGAGGTGCTGCTGAACCTCGGCTTCACGGTCAGCGGCTCGGACGCCGCTGAGAGCGCCGCCACCCGCCGCCTGGCTCGCTTGGGCGCGAAGGTGTCGATCGGCCACGCGCCGGAGCAGATCGCCGGCGCCGATGCGGTGGTCACCTCCACCGCGGTGCACGGCGACAACCCGGAAGTGATCGCCGCCCGCGCCCGCCGAGTTCCGGTGGTTCCCCGGGCGGTGATGCTCGGCGAACTGATGCGCCTGAAGCAGGGAATCGCGATCGCCGGCACGCACGGCAAGACCACCACGACCAGTCTGGTGGCCAGCGTGCTGGCCGCCGGTGGCCTCGACCCGACCTTCGTCATCGGCGGGCGGCTGAACTCCGCCGGCGCCAACGCCCGCCTCGGCAGTGGCGAGTACATCGTCGTCGAGGCGGACGAGTCGGACGCCTCGTTCCTGAACCTGATGCCGGTGATGGCGGTGGTCACCAACATCGACAACGACCACATGGAGACCTATGGCCACGACTTCGCGCGGCTGAAGGGCGCCTTCATCGAGTTCCTGTCGCGGCTGCCGTTCTACGGCCATGCCGTGCTGTGCGCCGACGATCGTCACGTGCGCGAAATCCTGCCGTTCGTTTCCAAGCCGGTGCTGACCTATGGTTTCGCCGCCGATGCGCAGTACCGTGCCGTCGATGCCGCGGCCGATGGCACGCAGATGCGCTTCACGGCGCTGCGCGAGGGCGCCGCGACGCTGTCGGTGCAATTGAACCTGCCGGGCAGGCACAACGTTGCCAACGCGCTGGCAGCGATCGCAGTGGCCACCGAACTGGCGGTCGCCGACGAGGCGATCCTGGCCGGACTGGCGAGCTTCACCGGGGTCGGCCGGCGCTTCGCCCGCTACGGCGAAGTGGCGATTGCCGGCGGCAGCTTCACGTTGATCGACGATTACGGCCATCACCCGGCCGAGATCGAGGCGACGCTCGCCGCGGTGCGCGGCGCCTACCCGGGGCGGCGCATCGTGCTGGCCTTCCAGCCGCATCGCTACACGCGCACGCGCGACTGCTTCGAGGACTTTGTCCGCGTGCTGTCGACCGCCGACGCACTGCTGCTGGCCGAGGTCTACGCCGCCGGCGAAGCGCCGATCGTTGCCGCCGACGGCCGCGCGCTGGCGCGCGCCCTGCGTGTCGCCGGCAGGGTCGAGCCGGTGTTCATCGACGGCATCGATGCGATGCCGCAGGCGATCGTCGAAGCGGCGCGCCCGGGCGACGTGGTGGTCACGATGGGTGCCGGCTCGATCGGCCAGGTGGCCGGACAACTGGCGCCACAGGAGGGGGCCGAATGACGGGCCCGGCGCTCGATCCGAAGTCCTTCGGCAAGGTCGGTGTGCTGCTCGGCGGCCGCAGCGCCGAGCGGGAGGTGTCGATCATGTCCGGCACCGGCGTGCTGCAGGCACTGCGCTCGCGCGGCATCGACGCGCATCCGTTCGATCCCGCCACCCAGCCGCTGGCCGAACTGGAAGCAGCGAGGTTCGACCGCGCCTTCATCGCGCTGCACGGGCGCTTCGGCGAGGACGGCACGATCCAGGGTGTGCTCGAGACGCTCCGCGTGCCGTACACGGGCAGCGGCGTGCAGGCGTCGAGCATCGCCATCGACAAGCTGATCACCAAGCGGTTGTGGGCTGCCGAGGAGATACCGACGCCGGCCTGGCGTGAGCTGCATGCGCATACGGACTTCGGCCAGGTAGTTGCCGAACTCGGTGACGCGCTGATCGTCAAGCCGGTGCGCGAGGGCTCGACCATCGGTATCACCAAGGTGACGAGCCATGACCGCAACGAACTGGCGGCTGCCCACGAAGCGGCGCTCGCCTACGACGACGTGGTCATTGCCGAGGAACTCATCCGCGGGCGCGAGCTGACCTGCGCCATCCTCGGCAGCGGCGTCGCCGCCCGTGCCCTGCCGCTGGTCGAGATCCGCGCGCCCGGCGCCAACTACGACTACCAAAGCAAGTACTTCAGCGACGAGACGCAGTACCTGTGCCCGGCGCCGGTCGAGGACTGGCTGGCGCGCGACGTCCAGCAGCTGTGCCTGCGCGCCTACAACCTGCTCGGCGCCGGCGGCTGGGGACGGATCGACGTGATGCTGCACCAGGACGCACGCGGCGATAAGCCCTATCTGCTCGAGCTGAACACGTCGCCAGGCATGACCTCGCACTCGCTGGTGCCGATGGCGGCCCGGGCCGAGGGCATCGACTACGCCGACCTCGTCCTGGAGATCCTTTCGCAGGCCTCGCTTGGAGTTCGCGCATGAGGGCGCGCGAGCCGGCGCCGCTGCTCAGCACGCGCGCGATGCGTCGTGCCGCCGTGCTGGTGTCGGCCGTCGCCGTCGCCGTGCTGCTGGCCGGCGCGGCCGGCTGGTTCGTCCAGCGGCCCTGGTTCGACCTGCGCCAGATCGAAGTGCGCGCCGCCGGCGGGGAAGGGCTGCGGCACGTCAACGCCAACGCCGTGCGCTCGGCGGCGATCGGGCGCCTGTCCGGAAACTTCTTCACCATGCGGCTGGAGGAGGCACGCCGGGTGTTCGAGTCGGTGCCCTGGATCGCCGCCGTGTCGCTGCGGCGCGGCTGGCCCGACCGGCTGCTGGTGACGCTGGCGGAGCACCGTGCGATCGCGATCTGGGACGACGGGCGTCTGCTGTCGGAGACCGGTCGGCTGTTCGTCGCCAACGTGGCCGAGGCCGAGGTGTACGGGCCGCTGCCGCAGGTCGATGCGCCGCCGCGCTTCAGCGTCGATGTGGCGCGGCGGCTGCCGCAGCTGGCGGCCTGGGCTGCGCCGCTTGGCCTGTCGGTCGACGCCATTCAGGTGTCCGAGCGGGCCAGCTGGACGCTGCGCGCCGACGGCGGGCTGGTAATCGAACTGGGCCGCGACGACCCGCCCGGCCGCCTCGACGAACGCCTGGCGATGATCGCCGGTCACTACCCGACGATCGCGGCGCATGCAGGCGCCGACTTGCTGCGCATCGATGCTCGCTATCCGCAGGGGTTCGCCGTCGCTGCCGCTGCCCGCAGGAAACCATGAGAACCGAAGCAAAGGACATCATCGTCGGGCTGGATGTCGGCACCTCGAAGGTTGTCGTCGCCGTCGCCGAGTTCGATCCCGACGGTCCGCTCAAGGTCATCGGGCTCGGTCAGTCCGCCTCCGAGGGGCTGCGCCGCGGCGTGGTGGTCAACATCGAGGCTACGGTGCAGTCGATCCGCCGCGCGCTCGAGGAAGCCGAGCTGATGGCCGGCTGCCGCATCGGCGAGGTCTACACCGGCATCGCCGGCAGCCACATCCGCAGCGTCAACTCCAGCGGCATGGTGCCGATCAAGGACCGCGAGGTGTCCGCCGTCGACGTGGCGCGGGTGATCGAGACCGCACGCGCGGTGAACATCCCGACCGACCAGCAGGTGCTGCACGTGCTGACGCAGGAGTTCATCGTCGACGGCCAGGAGGACATCCGCGAGCCGATCGGCATGAGCGGCGTGCGCCTGGAGGTGAAGGTGCACATCGTCACCGGCGCGGTGTCGGCGGCGCAGAACATCGTCAAGTGCGTTCGCCGATGCGGGCTGGAAGTGCAGGACCTGGTGCTGCAGCCGCTCGCCTCCAGCATGTCGGTGCTGACCGGCGACGAGAAGGAACTCGGCGTGGCGCTGGTCGACATCGGCGGCGGCACCACCGACATCGCCATTTTCACCGGCGGTGCGATCCGGCATACCGCGGTGATACCGATCGCCGGCGACCAGATTACCAACGACATCGCGATGGCGCTGCGCACGCCGATCCCGGACGCCGAGCAGATCAAGCAGCGCTACGGCGTGGCCAAGGAGGTGCTCGCCGACCCGAACGACCGCATCGAGATTCCAGGCGTCGGCGATCGCGCGCCGCGGCTGCTGTCGCGCCAGTCGCTGGCGGCGGTCATCGAGCCGCGCGTCGAGGAGCTTTTCACGCTGGCACACAAGGTGATCCGCGAATCGGGCTACGAGGAGATGCTTTCCTCGGGGATCGTGCTGACCGGCGGCACGGCGCTGCTGCCGGGCATCGGTGAACTGGCCGAGGACGTCTTCCTGAAGCCGGCCCGGCTGGGCTGGCCCGGCTATCAGGGGCCGCTCGCCGACGTGATGCGCAACCCCCGCTTCGCCACGGTCGTCGGCCTGCTGCTGGAAGCGCAGTCGCAGCGCCAGCGCGGGCGCCGCGCCGCTGCGCAGACGGGGTCGTTCGGGCAGACGCTCAAGCGGATGCGCGAGTGGATCGTGGGCAATTTCTAGCGGTGTCCGCACGGGGCGGGCGAACGGAGGAAGGCGGGCGATGAGGACTGGGTTGTATCCGCGTGAGGTGGGAAACGAGAAGGGTGCTAGGTCGGTCCGACGGATCACGTTTCACGTTTCACATTTCACTCTTTTCCCATAGGAGGCAGGCATGGCATTCGAAATTCTCGAAACGGAAACCCGTGGCACGGTCATCAAGGTGGTCGGCGTCGGCGGCGCCGGCGGCAACGCCGTCCAGCACATGATCAACCGTGGCGTTCAGGGCGTGGAGTTCATCTGCGCCAACACCGACCACCAGGCGCTCGTCAGGTCGACGGCAAGGAACATCCTTCAGCTCGGGTCGACCGGACTGGGCGCCGGCAGCAAGCCGGAGGCGGGCAAGCAGGCTGCGATCGAGGCGCGGGATCGCATCGCCGATGCGCTGCGCGGCGCGCACATGGTGTTCATAACGGCCGGCATGGGCGGCGGCACCGGCACCGGCGCCGCCCCGGTGGTGGCCGAGATCGCCAAGGAACTGGGCATCCTGACGGTGGCAGTGGTGTCGAAGCCGTTCGATTTCGAGGGGCCGAAGCGCGCCAAGGTCGCCGACGCAGGTCTGGCCGAGCTCGAGGAGCGCGTCCATTCGCTGATCGTTATCCTGAACAACAAGCTCGAGGAAGTGCTCGGTGAAGACGCCGAAATGGCCGACTGCTTCCGTGCCGCGGACGACGTTCTTCACAACGCCTGTGCCGGCATCGCCGAGATCATCAACGTTCCCGGTTTGGTCAACGTCGACTTCGAGGACGTGAAGACGGTGATGGGCGAGCACGGCAAGGCGATGATGGGCACGGCCGCCGCCAGCGGCCTGGACCGCGCCCGCATTGCCGCCGAGCAGGCGGTCGCCAGCCCGCTGCTCGAAGGCGTGGATCTGTCAGGCGCGCGCGGCGTGCTGGTCAACATCACGGCCAGCCAGTCGCTGAAGATGAAGGAAACGCGGGAGGTGATGAACACCATCCGCGCCTTTGCCGCCGACGACGCGACGGTGATCTTCGGTACGGTGTGCGACGAGTCGATAGGCGACGACCTGCGGGTGACCGTCGTTGCCACCGGCCTCGGCCGGGCCTCGGCCCGCAAGCAGACCACACCTTTTACCGTCATCAAGACCGGCACCGACAACGTGCCGCTGAACGTTGCGCCTTCGGCGAGCTCGCACGCGACCGGTGACTACAGTCATTTCGATCAGCCTGCCGTGTGGCGCTCGCGCGAATCGGCCGCCGCGCGTGTGGCGGCGATGGAAGGCGCCGGACATGACCGCCTCGACATTCCGGCATTTCTGCGCAAGCAGGCCGACTGATCCGGCGTCGGTGATCGGTCGGCACCGGCCGGTCACTGCTCGCCGACGATGTCCACGTAGGCATGCCAGGTCGCGTGGCCGACGACCGGCACCGCGACCAGCAGGCCGACGAACAGCGTGACAAACCCGGCGCCGACCAGCAGCACGATCAGCGCCGCCCACAGGAGCAGCGGCAGCGGGTTGGCGGCCAGCGCCCGTACGCTGGTGATGGCAGCCACGACGGTGTCCGTGCCGCGCGCCAGCATCAGCGGCACCGACACGACGCTCAGTGCGAAGACGATCGTTGCGAACACGCTGCCCACCGCAAAGTAAGTGAGCAGGAAGTCCCAGTGTTCCGGGCTCGCGACCCGGCCGATGAAGCCGGACAGGCTGGGCATGCCGGAGGAGAAGAACAGGGCGAAGGTGATCAGCGAAGCGCGCGCCCAGACCAGCATGACGACGGTCAGGACCAGCGCGAACAGGGAGAAGGCCCCCAGGTTGGCTCGCCAGGCGGACATCGTGTCGCCGAGCCGGACAGGCTGGCCGGCCGCCAGCCGGCGGCTGATGTCGTACAGGCCGGTGCACAGGAAAGGGCCGAGCAGCAGGAACCCGGCGGTCAGCGCCGACGTGTACTCGTGGGCGTGGCGGAACACGAAGTAGATCAGCCAGCCCATCAGCGTGAAGGCGGCGCCGTAGAACAGGCTTGCCGATGGCGCGCGGCGCAGGTCGCGCCATCCGGCAGCCAGCCAGCGCACTGGCGCCGCCGTATCGATCTGCCGGACCGGCGGAAACGACGACGTGCGGGTGGCGCCGAGATCTGCCGGCGAAGGCGGCGGAGACGGTTTGCTGTCGGTCATGAACTGGGCGCCAGAAGAGTTGTCTGCAGGCCGGAGAACGCGAATTCTCGGGTCCGCCCGGTCCCGTGGCCAGCACCGGCGATGCCGCGGCGCAGCAGCCGGCGACTACAATTGCGACGTCATGCTCAAGCAACGCACGCTCAAGAAGATCGCCAGCACCGTCGGCATCGGCCTGCACAGCGGCACCAAGGTGCAACTGGCGCTGCGGCCGGCAGCGGCCGACACCGGCATCGTGTTCCGCCGAGTCGATCTGGACCCGCCGGTTGAAATCCCGGCCAGTGCGCTGGCGGTCGGCGACACGCGGATGGCCTCGACGGTCGAGCGCGACGGTGCCCGGATCGCCACGGTCGAGCACCTGATGAGCGCGCTCGCCGGGCTCGGAATCGACAACTGCTACGTCGACGTCGACGCGCCGGAGATTCCGATCATGGACGGCAGCGCGGCGAGCTTCGTGTTCCTTCTGCAGTCGGCGGGCATCGAGGAGCAGAACGCCCCCAAGCGCTTCGTCCGCGTGCGGCAGACGGTCGAAGTGCGGGAAGGGGAAGGCACGCAGCTCAAGTGGGCGAGACTGTCGCCGCACTTCGGCTTCAAGCTGCGCTTCTCGATCGCCTTCGACCATCCGGCAATCGACGCCACCGAACAGGACGTCGAGGTCGACCTGGCGCGGGAGCCGTACGTCAGCTCGGTTGCAAGGGCGCGGACGTTCGGCTTCGTGAACGAGGTCGAGGCGCTGCGCGCGGCTGGACTTGCGCTCGGCGGCAACTTCGAGAACGCGATCGTGATGGACGAGTACCGTGTGCTGAACACCGACGGGCTTCGTTCGGGCGACGAGTTCGCCAAACACAAGATCCTCGACGCGATTGGCGACCTGTATCTGCTGGGCCGGCCGCTCATTGCCGCCTACACCGCGCACAAGTCGGGCCATGCCCTGAACAACCGGCTGCTGCGCGCCCTGCTTGCCGACGAGAGCGCCTACGACGTCGTCACTTTCGACGACGAGCGGCAGGCCCCCGCGGCTTTCCTGCGGCCGGCGTTCGCCGCCTGATCACGGCCTGAGCGGTGGTCGTCGAGGCAGGGGTCCGGCCAGGCGCCGCCCGGGACGCGGCTATTTGCCGCGCTCGAGCCTGGTGCGCAGCAGCGCCTGAAGTCGCTCGGCCGAACGGCGGAGCGCGGAATCATGGAGGTGTCGGGCCAGATCCTCAGCGAACCCTAGCGCTGCACTCAGGCTTTCCGGCGAGTGCACGCTTCCGGTGGGCGCCCTGCTGTCGGTCGGCGAACGTGTCACGGGAACGGGGTCGGCCGACTCGCCGGGTTGAAGCCGGATCCGTATTCCAGTAACTTCCGGGACGCGTTCCACCACTGCCTGACGCAGTGCAAGCGCCCGCTGTCGAAGCTTGGCTGCCTGGGAAGGATTGCCGGCCGTGATCACGACGGTCCGCCCTTGCAGGGCGACGCGAAGCAGCGGCAGGGCGGCTGGGGACGAGCCTGCTTCCCGGGTGGCGTCATTGATGATCGAGGACAGCCGCTCCAGCAGGCGGGCCTGGGCGATCAGCGCCGCGACAGGGCTTTCGGCGAGCGCGTCGGCCGCCGACTTGTAGCGCTGGCTCATGACTCGATCGCGCTGTGCCATGGGGCGAGGGCACTGGAAAGGTCAGGCGAAAGTCGCTCCCTCGGGGGCCGGGCAGGCAGAGATGGAGGTTGCATAAGTGCAGATTATCGTGGTCGACAAGCGCCTGTCCCGCGCTCGCACCCTGACGCTCAGCCCGCGTATGTTCGCCGTCGCCATGGCCGGCCTTGCGATGGCAGTGCTCTTCTCGGTGATCGGTCTTTACGCGGTGACTTTCCGGGCAGCGGTTGCGCTCGAAGTTCCTTACATCCGCGACCTCGCCTCTTCGCTTATGCGTGGCGAGATCGAGCGCAACGAGCAGTTTGTTCGCGACAACGTCAGCGCCATGGCGCGGCGGCTCGGCGAAATGCAGGCGCAGTTGATGCGGTTGGACGCGCTCGGCGAGCGGGTGGCGAAGCTGGCCGGCATCCGTCCGGAGGAATTCAGCTTCCGCGACCTTCCGGGACGAGGCGGAATCGAGTCCGAAGACGCGCGCCCGCTGTCGATGAGCGAACTCGGCGATCAGGTCGAGCGGGTTGCCAGGGGCGTCGAGTCGCGCGCCGATTACCTCGACGTGGTCGAGTCTGAGCTGATGTCGGTACAGGTTCGGACCGCCCTGCTGCCGCACAACACGCCGGTGACGACGGGCTTTGTCGGCTCCGGTTTCGGCCGGCGCCTCGACCCGTTCTCGGGGCAGGTGGCGATGCACGCCGGACTGGACTTCGCGGCTCCCGTTGGAACGCCGATCCTTTCGGCTGCCGGCGGCGTGGTGTCGACCGCCGAATACAACCCGGCCTTCGGCCACATGGTCGTGATCGACCACGGCAACGGACTGCAGACCCTTTACGCGCACGCCTCGAAACTGGATGTCCGTTCCGGGGAGATCGTCCGCAAGGGTCAGAGAATCGCGCTGGTTGGATCGACCGGTCGCTCGACCGGGGCGCATCTTCATTTCGAGGTCCACGTGAACGGGATTCCGCAGAACCCGGCGCGTTTCCTGAGCCGGCAGAGCCACGATTCACCGCTGGCCGAGCTGAACCCGCGCCGGCGGTGACATCCGGCGGACCGACGAGCACCGAATCCGTCGTCGAGCAACGGGCAGCGCCGGGTCAGGTTCGGCGCTGTGAGATAATTCGCGGTTGCCACGCAGGCGACGCGTCGCCCCGCGCGACTCCGATCCGCTCCCGATTGCGACGCCGGGGCCTAGCCGGCCCGCGGCGCCCGCGTTTCACGCCATGTCCATGATTTCCGGCCTTCTCACCCGAATCTTCGGCAGCCGCAACCAGCGACTGCTGAAGCAGTACCAGCGCCGCATCGAGCGCATCAACTCGCTCGAAGCGCAGACAGCAGCGCTCACCGACGAGCAGCTGAAGGGCAAGACCGACGAGTTCCGCGGCCGTTTCGCCGGTGGCGAGTCGCTCGATCAGCTGCTTCCCGAGGCCTTCGCAGTGGTGCGGGAAGCGGCCAGACGGACGCTCGGCATGCGGCACTTCGACGTCCAGTTGATCGGCGGAATGGTGCTGCACGACGGCAAGATCGCCGAGATGCGCACCGGCGAGGGCAAGACGCTGACCGCCACCCTGGCCGTCTACCTGAACGCGCTCGCCGGCAAGGGCGTGCACGTGGTGACGGTCAACGACTACCTGGCCAGCCGCGATGCCGAGTGGATGGGGCGCGTCTACCGCTACCTCGGCATGGCGGTCGGAGTGATCGTCTCGCAGCAGCCTAACGACGAGAAGCGCGCCGCCTATGCGGCCGACATCACTTATGGCACCAACAACGAGTTCGGCTTCGACTACCTGCGCGACAACATGGAGTACTCGGTCGGTGACCGGCGCCAGCGCGGGCTGAACTTCGCCATCGTCGACGAGGTCGATTCGATCCTGATCGACGAAGCGCGCACGCCGCTGATCATCTCCGGGCCGGCCGAGGACCACACCGAGCTTTACCGGCGGATGGATGGTGTTCCGCCGCTGCTGACGCGACAGGCGGAGGAGAAAGGCGACGGCGACTTCTGGGTCGACGAGAAACAGCATCAGGTTCACATTTCGGAGTCCGGGCACGAGAAGATCGAGGGCGTCCTGGTGAGGATGGGGCTTCTGGCGGAAGGCGAGAGCCTGTACGCGCCGCAGAACATCATCCTGATGCACCACCTCAATGCGGCGCTGCGGGCGCACCACCTGTTCAATCGAGACCAGCATTACGTGGTGCAGAACGGAGAGATCGTCATCGTCGACGAGTTCACCGGCCGCCTGATGCCGGGTCGACGCTGGTCCGAGGGACTGCACCAGGCCGTCGAGGCCAAGGAGAGCGTGCAGGTCCAGCAGGAGAACCAGACGCTCGCCTCGATCACCTTCCAGAACTACTTCCGCATGTACGCGAAGCTCGCCGGCATGACCGGCACGGCGGACACCGAGGCGTACGAGTTCCAGGAGATCTATCGGCTCGAAACCGTGGTCATCCCGACCCACAAGCCGATGGTTCGCGCCGATCACCAGGACAAGATCTATCGGACGGTGCGCGAAAAGTATTCGGCGATGCTCGCCGACATCAAGGATTGCCACGATCGCGGGCAGCCGGTGCTGGTCGGCACGACCTCGATCGAGAACTCCGAGGTGCTGTCCAATCTGCTGAAGCAAGACGGCCTGCCGCACCAGGTGCTCAACGCCAAGCAGCACGCCCGCGAGGCGGAGATCGTCGCCCAGGCGGGGCGGCCGAAGATGATCACGATCGCCACCAACATGGCCGGCCGCGGCACCGACATCGTGCTCGGCGGCAACGTCGAGAAGCAGGTGCAGTTCGTCGAGGCAGACGCGACCCTCTCGCCGTCGGAGCAGGAGACGAGGATCACCAGGCTGCGCGGCGAGTGGCAGTCGCTGCACGATCAGGTGGTGGCGGCCGGCGGGCTGAAAATCATCGGCTCGGAGCGACACGAGTCGCGCCGGATCGACAACCAGCTGCGTGGCCGCTCCGGCCGTCAGGGCGACCCGGGCGAGTCGCGTTTCTACCTGTCGATGGAGGATCCGCTGCTGCGCATCTTCGCCGGCGACCGCATGCGGGCGATCATGGACCGCCTGAAGATGCCCGAGGGCGAGGCAATCGAGGCCGGCATGGTCAGCCGCTCGATCGAGACGGCGCAGCGCAAGGTCGAAGCGCGCAACTTCGACATCCGCAAGCAGCTGCTCGAGTACGACGACGTTGCCAACGACCAGCGACGCGAGATCTATCGTCTGCGCAACGACATCCTCGAGGCCGACAGCGTCGCCGACATGGTCGCCAACCTGCGGCGCGGCCACTTCGAGGACCTGTTCCGCAGCTTCGTGCCGGCCGAGTCGGTCGAGGAGCAGTGGGACATCGACGGCCTCGCCAAGGCGCTGGCCGACGACTGGCAGATCGAGCTGCCGCTTCGACAGTGGGTCGACTCGGAAGAGAACCTGACCGAGGAGCAGCTGCTCGAGCGCGTGCTGAAGGCGGCCGACGAGGCGTATGCGGCCAAGGTGAGCCAGGTCGGCGGCCAGGCGTTCGGCAACTTCGAACGCTCGATCATGCTGCAGCTGGTCGACCAGCACTGGCGCGAGCACCTGGCCGCACTCGATCACCTGCGGCAGGGCATCCACCTGCGCGGCTACGCGCAGAAGCAGCCGAAGCAGGAGTACAAGCGCGAGGCGTTCGAGCTGTTCGGCACGCTGATCGACCGGGTCCGCGCCGACGTTGTCCGCATCCTGATGAACGTCCGCATCCAGTCGCCCGAGGAAGTGGCGGCGGCCGAGCAGCGGATCGAGGAGGAAAGCGAGCGGCGGATGGAGCTCGCCAGGGCGCAGCACGCCGAGTTCGGCGCGGCTGCGCAGGCCGAGGAGGAAGCCGGCGAGACGGCCGTGCTCGCAGACGGCGAGGCGCCGAAGGCGCAGCCGTTCAAGCGCTATGGCGACAAGATCGGCCGCAACGACCCCTGCCCGTGCGGCAGCGGCAAGAAGTACAAGCAGTGCCACGGCAGGCTCGCCTGAAGCGCGCCCACGCGCATCGCCGGGCCGCGCCGAACCGCTCGCCGACTGCAGCAGCCAGCCAACGATGCCGGTCAATCTCTCTGCCCCCGATCCGGCGTCGCTGAGCGACGTTGCCGGTATCGAACTGGGCTGGGCCGAGGCCGGCATTCGCAAGCCAGGGCGCAAGGACCTCGTGCTGGTGCGCATAGATGAGGGGGCGAGCGTCGCCGGAGTCTTCACCCGGAACCGCTTCTGCGCGGCGCCCGTGATCGTCTGCCGCGAGCACCTCGCGAGCTCCGATGGCGTGCGCGCGCTCGTTGTAAACACCGGCAACGCCAACGCCGGCACCGGCGAGGCTGGACTGGCCGATGCGCGCGCCACCTGCAGCGAGGTGGCGCGGCTGCTCGACTGCACCGCCGTGCAGGTACTGCCGTTCTCGACGGGCGTGATCATGGAGCCGCTGCCCGTGGCGCGCCTGCTTGCCGGGTTGCCGCAGGCCGTCGGTCGCCTGGCAGCAACCCGTTGGGCCGAGGCGGCCGAGGCGATCATGACTACCGATACCGTGCCCAAGGCCGCCTCGCGCCAGCGGCTGATCGACGGTCGGCCGGTCGTCGTGACAGGGATCGCCAAGGGCGCCGGGATGATCAGGCCCGACATGGCGACCATGCTCGGATTCATCGCGACCGACGCGGCGGTCGCACTGCCACTTTGGCGCGAACTGACGGCGCAGGTTGCCGAGGCGTCGTTCAACCGGATCACGGTCGACGGCGACACCTCGACCAACGATTCGCTGATCCTGATCGCGACGGGACGCAGCGCAGTTGCGCCGATCACCAGGGCGGACGATCAAAGGCTCGGCATACTGCGCGGCGCGGTGCTCGAAGTGGCGCAGCAGCTCGCCCAGGCGATCGTCCGCGACGGCGAAGGCGCGACCAAGTTCATCGAGATCGTCGTCGAAGCTGCGGCGACCCCCGACGAGGCGGCACGGGTCGCCTACAGCATCGCCCATTCGCCGCTGGTGAAGACGGCGTTCTACGCTTCCGACCCCAACCTCGGGAGGATCCTCGCCGCGGTGGGCAATGCCGGCATCGCCGATCTCGACCAGGGGCAGGTGCAGCTGCACCTGAACGATGTCTGGGTGGCGCGAAACGGCGGCCGACACCCGCAGTACCGGGAGGAGGACGGACAGCGGGTGATGAAGGCTTCCGAGATCACCGTCCGGGTCGAGCTCGGGCGCGGCGCGGCGTCCTGCACCGTGTGGACATGCGACCTTTCGCATGACTACGTCAGCATCAACGCCGACTATCGTTCCTAGCGACCGGGCGAGTTCGTCAATATGGCCGAGCCGCGGGATGGCGAAGTGCTGGCTTTGCTGCAGGCGCTGCTTGCCCGCCTCGAGCCGCTGCTGCCGCCCCGTCGGGAAGTGGATTGGACGGCGCCTGCGTTCCGCTGGCGCAAGCGTCAGTACCTCGGCGGCTCGCTCGGGCACCTCGAGCCGGTGCGACGGGTGGCGCGAATCGAGCCCGAGGACCTGCAGCACGTCGACGAGCAGCGCGCGGCGATCCTGCGCAACAGCGAGCAGTTCGTCGGTGGTCTGCCGGCCAACAATGTCCTGCTCACCGGCGCACGCGGCACCGGCAAGTCGTCGCTGATCCGCGCCTGCCTGGCGCGATTCCACGCCATGGGCCTGCGCTTGATCGAGGTCGACAAGAACGACCTCGCCGATCTGCCGGACATCGTCGCCCTGGTATCGGCCCGGCCGGAGCGGTTCGTCGTGTTCTGCGACGACCTGTCGTTCGAGGAAGGCGAGTCGTCTTACAAGGCGCTGAAGGCGGTGCTAGACGGCTCGATCGCCGCGCCGAGCGACAACCTGCTCATCTACGCCACCTCGAACCGCCGCCACCTGATGCCCGAGTACATGCGCGAGAACCTCGACGCCAAGTACCAGGAGGACGGCGAGATCCATCCGGCGGAAACGGTCGAGGAGAAGATCTCGCTGTCGGAGCGATTCGGGCTGTGGCTGTCCTTCTACCCGTTCCGCCAGGACGACTACCTCGACATCGTCGCCCACTGGCTGGGGCGCTTCGGCGCCGACCCGGCCCAGATCGAGGCCGCGCGGACCGAGGCGCTGCAGTTCGCTCTGCAGCGCGGCTCCAGGTCCGGTCGGGTGGCTCTGCAGTTCGCACGCGACTATTCCGGCAGGCTCGGCATCGGCGGCGGCAGGCGATGAAGTCGACCGGGCAGCCGCAGCGAAAGCTGACGCGCGTCGCGGTCGGCGTACTGGTCCGGAGCGACGGACTCGTGCTCCTGGCCGATCGACCGGCCGGCAAGCCGTATGCCGGCTACTGGGAGTTTCCGGGCGGCAAGATCGAGCCGGGGGAGGACGTTGCGGCGGCGCTCGAGCGTGAACTGCATGAGGAACTGGGCGTAGAAATCGGCCAGTCGACCCCCTGGGTGACCTTCGAGTTCGACTACCCCCATGCTTACGTCGAGCTTCAGTTCCGACTGGTGGATCAGTGGCGGGGCGGTCCGCATCCGCGCGAGGGGCAGCGGCTGGGTTTCTTCGACCCTGCAGGCACACTGCCGCAACCGCTGCTGCCGGCCGCTGTCCCGGCCCTGCGATGGTTGCGGCTGCCGCGAACGATCCTGGTGACCGGGCTGCAAGGCCAGGCGGCGCTGGATGCTGGCGCCGCTGCTTCGAAGCCGGTGGGTCGGCGCGACGCGCCACCGATCATCGTCGTCGACGCGGACTGGCGCATTGCCGGATCACAGGCCGCCTTCGACCGCTTGTCGGTCGCGGCGGCGGCACGCGGCCGAACGCTGCTGGCTTCCGGTCCGGGCGCGTTGGCGATCTCGGGTGCCAGCGGTGTCGTGCACGAAGCTGTCGATGTCGCGGAGGTCGCTGAGGCGGGCCGACCGACGGATGCGCTGCGCGCAGCGTGGGTCGACTCGGTCGATAACCTGCGGCTGGCGCTGCGCGGTGGCTGTGACTTCGTGCTGGCCAGATCGGCGTCGTTGGCCGAGGCGTCGCCTGGCCGGGCGCACCCCTTGCCGGTGTACCTGCCGTGGCGCGACGGGTCGGCCGCGGTCGCGCCGTCCGCGCAATGCGCGGCGCTGTGGCACTGGCTGGATCTACGGCTGGACAATGAGGCCGAAGCCTGACGGCAGGCGTCGCAGCGGCAGGTCGATCGCCGCCGCTACATCTCTGGCCACGAGGCCGCTTTCTACTGCCTCGGGCCGTTTGCCGGGTGCGGCGATTCCGCGGCGCCGTCGGTGAGGTCGCTGCCGGAGATGACAAACCGGTCGCTCGCCCAGTCGCCCAGGTCGATCGCCCTGCAGCGCGCGCTGCAGAACGGCCGCCACGGGCTGGTCTCCGACCATTTCACCTCGGCGTGACAGGTGGGACAGCTGACCATGGCGTGCCGCGTCATAGGGCGCACAGTGCAAGGTCGAACTCAACGTCGCGGTCGACCGAGCGAGGCTTCAGATCGCCGTCGGGCGCCGTGAAGCGGATCCACAACATGTATCGGTTGGCGCTGATCTCCGGGATTGCCTCGGCACCTTCCGGCACGCGCACCTGCAGCAACGCATAGCTGCGACCCTGCAGGGCCTGCTGGTAGGAACCCTGCGTGGCGACCTGTCGGGAGTGGTGTGCGCTTTCGCGCAGCAGGCGCAGCACCATGCCGAGCGCTGCGCTGAACTTGTGCAATGGCTGGACCCAGGTCAGCAGATCACGGCGACGGCTCTCCGCCTCGCGCATGAGCCAGGCGTGATAGGAGGGCAGGTCGAACTCGCATGTGCCGCCGGGAATCCCCGCCCTGCTGCGGATGCTCGTCAGCCACTCGTTGTCGCGCAGGTGGTGACCGGCCTTGCCGGCAGAGGCGTTGAGGCTTTGCTGTGCCTGCTCGATCTCCGAAAGCACCCCGGCGAGGGCTTCCTGCGCCACCTGCGGATTGTTGCGCAGTCCTTGCAGCACCTGCCGCTGCCGCTCGAGTTCCTGCAGCAGATCACCCTTCAGGTCGGTTCTGGACGTGACTTCGAGGATCTCGAACAGCGCCGTCAGCGCCGCGTGGTGGCAATAGGGGTGCGACTGATCGATGAAGAAGGCGAGCTTGTCGAACAGGTCTTCGAGGCGTAGCAGCGACCGAACGCGTTCGGTGAATGGGTACTCGTAGAGGATCACGGAGTCTCGCCCGCTGGCCATGCGCGAACATATCACAGCCGTTTGCCGCGGCGCGCGCCCGCGCAGTAGCCGCGGTGCAGCCGGCTGACGCGCGCCGCCAACTGTTCGAGGGGCCCCTCGTTGACCAGAATGTCGTCGGCCGAATCGAGGCGTTCGTCCCGTCGGGCCTGCTGGCTCATGATCTGCCTCACCAGAGTGGCGTCCAGCCGGCTTCGCGAGCACACGCGCGCCTCCTGCGTCGCCGGCGAGCAGTCGACGACCAGGATGCGGTCGACGCGACCGCGCCAGCTGCCGCTTTCGATCAGCAGCGGCACGACGAACATCACGTAGGGCGAGTCGCGCCACGCCGATTCGGCGCGCGCCATCGCCACGTCTCGGATGCGCGGATGAAGGATCGACTCCAGCTGTGCCTTTGCCGCGGGATCCCGGAACACCGTTTCGCGCATCCTCTGCCGGTCGAGGGCGCCGTCGGGGCCGATGTAGCGCTCGCCGAACTGCCGCGCGATGTCTTCGATCGCGCGGCCGCCCGGCGCGGTCAGGGCGTGGGCGATCGCGTCGCTGTCGATGATCGCCGCGCCGAGCCGTGCAAAGTGGTCGGCTGCCGCCGTCTTGCCGCTGCCGATCCCGCCGGTGAGGCCGACCGCGAATCCGCTCGGCTCAGAACGGGACAAACCGCCCGGCGATGTCCTGACCATAGAGTAAGGCGATGAATCCGGCCGCGGCCAGGTACGGGCCGAACGGAATCGGGATATCTCGGCCGCGGCGCGCGAGCGCGAGCAGGAAGATCCCGACCGCCGCGCCAACCACCGAAGACAGAAGCAGAATCGGCAGAAGCATCTTCCAGCCGAGCCAGGCGCCGAGGGCGGCCAGCAGCTTGAAGTCGCCGTAGCCCATCCCCTCCTTTCCCGTGGCGAGCTTGAACAGCCAGTAGATCGTCCACAGGATCAGATAGCCCGCCGCGGCGCCGATCACGGCTTCGGAAAGCGGCGCGAACGTCCCGTCGACGTTGAGCAGCAGCCCTGCCCACAGCAGCGGCAGCGTCAGGCTGTCCGGCAGCAACGTGGTGTCGGCGTCGATGAAAGTCAGCGCGATCAGCGCGAAGGTGAATGCCAGCGCAGCAAGGCCGGCCAGACCCCAGCCGAAATGCCATGCGACCCACACGGAAAGCCCGGCGGTGACGGCCTCGACGATCGGGTAGCGTGCGGAAATCTTGGCGCCGCAGTGGGCGCACTTGCCGCGGCTGGCGAAGTACGACAGCAGCGGCACGTTGTCGCGGATCCGCAGCGGCGTCTTGCAGGATGGGCAGTGCGACGCCGGCATCAGCAGGTTGAAGCGGGTCGCCGGCTCGGAGCTGCGCCCGGCGAGTTCCGCGCACTGCGCCTGCCAGTCTGCCTCCATCATCTTGGGCAGGCGGTAAACGACGACATTCAGGAACGAGCCGATCGCCAGGCCGAAGGCCCCCGCGCAGACGGCGAACACGAGATCCGGACTCAAGCGTCAATACTCGCGGCCGATGGCACGGGCCGATCGCGCCCGCATCGCCGGCAGCGCTCCGATCAGACGACCTGGCCGAGCTTGAAGATCGGCAGGTAGATGGCGACGACGATGCCGCCGATGATGACGCCGAGCACCACCATGATCACGGGTTCGATCAGACTGGCCAGCGCGTCGACGGTCTCGTCCACCTCGCGCTCGTAGTAGTCGGCTACCTTGGAAAGCATCGAGTCGAGCGCGCCGGATTCCTCGCCGATGCCGGTCATCTGCACCGCCATGTTCGGGAACACACCGGTGTTCTGCATTGACTGGGCAAGGCTGGTACCGACGTTGACCTCGGCCTGCACCTGCTTGGTGGCGTCCTTGTATACGGCATTGCCCGACGCCGGCCCGACCGAGTCGAGGGCGTCGACCAGAGGCACGCCGGCGGCAAAGGTCGTCGAGAGGGTGCGCGACCAGCGGGCGACCGAAGCCTTCTGCAGCAGTTCTCCGATGACCGGGATCTTCAGCATGTAGCGGTCGACCAGGCGCTGGAACGACGGCGAGCGGCGCCACGCCTGGTAGCCGAAGTAACCGGCGCCGAGCGAACCGAACAGCATCCAGTACCAGTTGGCGACGACGAAATCCGACAGCGCGATCACGACCAGCGTCGGGTACGGCAGGTCGGCGCCGAAGCTGGTGAAGACCTGCTTGAACGAGGGGATCACGAAGTACATGATCACCGCGGTGATCAGGATCGCAACCAGGATCACCATCACCGGATAGAACAGCGCCTTCTTGATCTTGCCCTTCAGCGCGAGCGTCTTTTCCTTGTACGTTGCCAGGCGGTCGAGCAGCGTCTCCAGAATGCCCGCCTGCTCGCCGGCAGCCACCAGGTTGCAGAACAGCGGATCGAAGTACAGCGGGAACTTGCGAAAGGCCTGGTTCAGGCTGGTGCCGGTCTCGACGTCGGCGCGGATGTCCATCAGCAGCCGCGACATCGACGGGTTGCCGTGGCCGCGCGCGATGATGTCGAAGCTCTGCATCAGCGGCACGCCGGCGCGCAGCATCGTCGACAGCTGGCGGGTGAAAATCGCCAGATCCTTCTCGCTGATCTTCCTGCTGCGCGAGAAGACCTGCTTCTTGATCTTCGGCTTGGCGATCCCGCGCCGCCGCAGCGCCGCGGCCACCACCGATTCGCCGCCGGCCCGCATCTCGCCGCGCACGACCTTGCCGGTCTTGTCCCGGCCTTCCCAAACGAACAGGGACTCTTGTACCGCGGCTGCGCGGGGCTTTGCGACTGCGCCTGTGGCCATATCGTCTTCGACTCCGTGTTGCCGGCTCAATCGTTGGTGCAGCCGAGCACTTCCTCGAGCGAGGTGATGCCCTGCTTCACCTTGAGCAGGCCGGACTGCCGCAGGTTCCTCACGCCTTCGCGCTGCGCCTGCTCGGCGATCTCGATCGAACTGCCGCCCCTGAGGATGATGTGCTGGATCGCCTCCGTCACCGGCATCACCTCGTAGATGCCGATCCGTCCCTTGTAGCCGGATCCCTTGCACCGGTCGCAGCCGACGGCCTTGTACGGCATCCACGAACCGTCCAGGTCGGCGCGGGTGAAGCCGGCCGCGAGCAGGGCATCCGCGCCGAGTTCCGCGGTCTCCTTGCAGTTGCAGAGCCGACGTGCCAGCCGCTGCGCGGTGATCAGGATCACCGACGAGGCGATGTTGAAGGGCGGCACGCCCATGTTGGCAAGCCGGGTCAGGGTCGAAGGCGCATCGTTGGTATGCAGCGTCGACATGACCATGTGGCCGGTCTGCGCCGCCTTGACCGCGATGTCCGCCGTCTCCAGGTCGCGAATCTCGCCAACCATGATGATGTCCGGGTCCTGCCGCAGAAATGCGCGCATCGCGCTGGCGAAGGTCAGGCCGGCCTTTTCGTTGATGTTGACCTGGTTCATGCCGGCGATCTGGATTTCCGCCGGATCCTCGGCGGTCGAGATGTTCACGCCGGGCTGGTTCAGGATGCTCAGGCAGGTGTAGAGCGACACGGTCTTGCCGCTGCCGGTCGGCCCGGTCACCAGCACCATGCCGTACGGGCGCTTGATCGCATCGAGGAGAGTCGCTTTCTGTTCCGGCTCGTAGCCCAGCGCGTCGACGCCAAGCTTGGCCTGGCTCGGATCGAGGATCCGGACCACCACCTTCTCGCCGTACAGCGTGGGCAGGGTGCTGACCCGGAAGTCGATTGCCCGCTGGGCGCTGAGCGCCAGCTTCATCCGCCCGTCCTGCGGTACCCGCTTCTCCGAGATGTCGAGCTTGGAGAGCACCTTGATCCGCGTCACCAGCCGCTCCTTGATCGCCAGCGGTGGCTGTGTCACCTCGCGCAGAATGCCGTCGACGCGAAACCGGACGCGGTAGAACCTCTCGTAGGGTTCGAAGTGAAGGTCCGAAGCGCCGTCGCCGATCGCATCGAGGAGCAGCTTCTGCAGGAAACGCACGACCGGCGCATCGTCGATGTCGATCGCCGAATCGTCCTGCGTCGCTGAATCCGGCACTTCGGCCAGCAGTTCGCCGAAGTCGATGTCGTCGCCAACCAGTTTTTCAAGGGCTTTGCCGGCGCTCTGAAAGCTCGAGTCGATAATCTTCAGCAGCTTGTCGTGCTCGACGACGACGATCTCGAGCGCAAGCTGGGTCTGGAACTTGACCTGGTCAAGCGCCTGCACGTTGGTCGGATCGGACACGGCGACGGCAAGGCGGTTGCCCCGTTTGCGGATCGCCAGCACGCGCAACGAGCTGACCAGCTTCCGGTCGATGACGTCGCCGGGCAACTGGTCGGGATCGACTGCGGCCAGGTCGAGGAGCGGGTGGCCGAAGGTTTCGGCGGCGAAGCGCGCGATCTGGCTCGATTGCAGGCCGGTCGCCTCGGCTGCGCCGACCAGTTCGTCGATGAACAGCGTGTTCGACTGCGCCGCCTTGCGCGCCAGCGTCTCGGCGCGATCAGGCCGCAGCTTGCCTTGCTGTACCAGCGCGCGCGCCAGCCCGGTCAGCGAACTGGCGGCTACAACGGGATTCTGACTGACAGCGGACACGTTGACCCTGCAAGAAGTGGCGAATGCTCGGTTGCCGGCGCAAAGTACCGCCGATCAACGGCGCTTCGACGGTAGTGAGGACCCACGAAGCGAGAAAATAGTGCCCACCTGGCATGCATTTGTAAAGCACACGAATGGCGGCCACAGCTCGGGAAACGGCCTAATCCGTCCCGCGTAGGCCGGCCCCGGCAGCCCCCGTGCTGACCAGACGCACGTTGCGCACCGCGTGCTCGTCGGTCTGAATGATCTCGGCGATGCAGTCGGAGTAGCGGATGCAGCAGGGAGCTTCCGGGATCTCCTCGAGCTGCTCGAGCAGCAATCCGTTCAGGGTCCTCGGGCCGTCGAGAGGAAAGTGCAGATGCAACCGACGATTCAGGGCACGCAGCGAGATGCTTCCGTCGACCACCACCTGGCCGTCCGCGGCCCACTGCACGGCGGCGGTACTGCTGCCGGGCGCCTGCGTGGTGAACTCGCCGACGATCTCCTCGACGATATCCTCCAGTGTCACCAGGCCACGCACGTCACCGTACTCGTCGACAACCAGACCGACACGCTGGCGGTTGTCCTGGAACAGCTGCAGCTGCTGCAGAAGCGGCGTGCCGGTCGGGATGTAGTAGGGCGGGACCAGTCTGTCGCGTATCTGTTCGGCCGTCAGCGCTGCGGCACCAAGCAGCGGCAGCAGCTTGCGCACATGAAGGATGCCGATCACCCTGGCGATATCGCCGTCGAACACCGGCAGTTTGTTGTGATAGCAGGTCGTCAGCTGCCGGCCAATGGCTTCCGGCGGTTCCGAGACATCGAGCCCCTCGATCCTGGCGCGCGGCGTCATCACGTCGTCGACGGTCAACTGCTCGAGGTCGAACAGATTGAGCAGGATGCTGCGATGCTTTGACGGGATGAAGCTGCCGCCCTCGAGGACGATCGTCCGCAGTTCCTGCGGCGTCAGCCGGGTCGCATCGGCGCTGCTGCGCTGGCGCACGCGCAGAATCCTCAGCACCGTGCCGACAAACAGATTGACGAACCAGACAAGCGGCGTGGAAAGCTTCAGCAGCAGCGCCAGCACGAAGCTGGCGGGCAGGGCGACGCGCTCGGGGTGAGTTGCCCCGATGACCTTCGGCGTGATCTCGGCAAAGACGAGCAGGACGAAAGTCAGCGAGCCTGCGGCGATCGCCAGCACCCAGTCGCCATGGCCGAAGTAGTGAATGGCAAGCGCGGTGACCAGCGTCGCCAGGATGTTGTTTACGAGGTTGTTGCCGAGCAGGATGACGCCGAGAAGACGATCGGTCCGGTCGAGCAGGAACTGCGTGAGGTGGGCGGCGCGGCTGCCTTCCCGCGCTAGGTGCCTGAGCCGCAGACGGCTCACCGCCATCATGGCGGTCTCTGCCATCGAGAAGAATGCCGACAGCAGCAGCAGGCCAACGAGCGCAAGGAACTGCGCCCATAGAGGGAAACTTTCCAACTAGCAGCTCCCGCGGGCCAGACAGCCTACAGGGGCAAGGAAGGAAATGGTCGGGGTGAGAGGATTCGAACCTCCGACTCCTGCGTCCCGAACGCAGTACTCTACCAGACTGAGCTACACCCCGACGCTGCAGGGCCGGCCGTCAACAGCGAAGCCGTCCCGCACGATTGCCACGACCGCCGCCGAGTCAGCGATCACGGTCCAGCGCAAAGAAAATCAAGTCTAACAAAGATTCCTTGAACGCCGACGGCGGCAACCGGCGCACTTCTGCGACGGCGCGGGCAGATTCGTCGGCGGCGCGGCTGCGGACATAGGCGATCGAGCCGTTGCTCTGCACGATCCGGGCGATCTCCGCGAAGTCTCCGCCTCCTTCGCGGACCGCCGTTTCGATGCGATGCCGCTGGCTGTTGTCGGCGCAGCGCATCGCATGGATCAGCGGCAACGTGACCTTGCCTTCGCGCAGGTCGTCGCCGAGCCGCTTGCCGATCTCCTCGACCTGACCCGAATAGTCGAGCACGTCGTCGACCATCTGAAAGGCGATACCGAGGCCGGCCCCGTAGCGTGCCGCTGCTTCCTCGAGACCGGCGTCGGCACCAGCGATCACCGCGGCGATGCGGGCGGCCGCCTCGAACAGTGCCGCGGTCTTCCGTCCGACCACCTCGAGGTACCGCTGCTCGTCGACCGAGGGGTCGTGCACGTTCATCAGCTGCAGCACCTCGCCCTCGGCGATCCGGTTGGTCGCGTCCGAGAGGATGCGCATCACGCGCATCTCGCCGACGTCGACCATCATCTGGAACGAACGGGAATAGAGGAAGTCGCCGACCAGCACGCTCGCCGCGTTGCCGAAGTGTGAATTCGCCGTCGCGCGTCCGCGGCGCAGTTCGGATTCGTCCACCACATCGTCGTGAAGCAGTGTGGCCGTGTGAATGAACTCGATCACCGCCGCCAGCAGCACGTGGGCGTCGCCGCGGTAGCCAAGGGCGCGCGCGACAAGCAGCAGGACAGCCGGGCGGAGGCGTTTGCCGCCGGCAGCGATGATGTAGTCGGCAATGGTGCCGATCAGGGCGACGTCCGACGACAGGCGGCCGCGGATGGTGCGGTCGACCGAGCGCAGGTCCTCGGCGACGGGCGCCAGAATCTGCGGCAGCGATCGGGCGGCGGCGGCCGTTTGGGCCAGCACGGGCGTCAAGAGTCTGCTCGTCTGCGAACGTTGAGGCGGGAGCCGGATTATAGGTGCCCACCTGCACTGCCCCTGAACGTCCGCCGGACCCTGGCGGCGAGCTCGGACTGACGTGCACCGGGCGCTGTCGGATTCGGCCGGTTTGACAGCCGACCGGCAAGGCGCGAAAATGCCCGGCTTTCCAGAAGCTACCGAACCAGCCCGGCGATGGCCGCGGGGGCGAGGTTTACGGCCGGTGCGGGGTCCCAATGCCGCGTCGGCCCAGGACGAACATCATGTACGCAGTGATCAAGACGGGCGGCAAACAGTACCGCGTCGCAGCGGGCGAGGCCATCAAGGTCGAGTCTCTCGGCGCCGAACCGGGCAGCGAGATCGTCTTCGAAGAAGTGCTGGCGGTCGGCGACGGCGGCGAGCTGCGCCTTGGCACGCCGCGGCTCGACGGGGTGACCGTCAGGGCGACCGTCGTCGGCCATGGCCGCCACCCCAAGGTGACAATCTTCAAGATGCGTCGCCGGAAACACTTTCAGCATCATGCCGGACACCGGCAAAACTACACGGAAGTCCGTATCGACGCGATCGGCTGACCGGCGGGCATCGGGCACGGGGACAGGAAATGGCACACAAGAAAGCAGGCGGTTCGTCGCGCAACGGGCGCGACTCCCAGGCCAAGCGTCTCGGCGTCAAGGTTTTCGGCGGCGAGGCGATCAGCGCGGGGTCGATCATCGTTCGCCAGCGCGGCACACAGTTCCATCCGGGCGACAACGTCGGTATCGGCCGCGACCATACGCTGTTCGCGAAGGCCGATGGGCAGGTCCGATTCGAGACGCGGGGTGAACAGAACCGGCGCACGGTCAGCGTCCAGACCAAGTAGAGCGCCGGTGCTTGCTGGCCGCAGGCCGGCGAGCGGGTCCAGGCGGTGAAGCCCTGTCGGTCGCTGGCAGGGCTTTTTTATTTTCTTGACTGACATGAAGTTCGTCGACGAAGCGCGCATCGAGGTGCAGGCCGGGCGAGGGGGGGACGGCTGCGCATCGTTCCGGCGCGAGAAGTTCATTCCGAAGGGCGGTCCGGACGGTGGTGACGGGGGGCGCGGCGGCAGCGTCTGGGCGGTGGCCGATCACAACATCAACACGCTGATCGAGTACCGCTACCAGCGCCGGATCGCTGCCGAAAACGGCGAACACGGCCGTGGCGCGGACTGCTACGGCGCGGCGGGGGAAGACGTCGAACTGCGTCTGCCGGTCGGCACCGTGGTCATCGACGAGGAAAGCGGCCACACCCTGGCGGACCTGGCGCGCAGCGGCCAGCGTGCTCTGCTGGCCAAGGGCGGCGCCGGGGGTCTTGGCAATCTCCACTTCAAGTCCAGCATCAATCGCGCGCCGCGGCAGAAGACGCCAGGCAAGCCCGGCGAGCACCTGCTCCTCAGACTCGAACTGAAAGTGCTGGCCGACGTGGGCCTGCTCGGCTTTCCCAACGCCGGCAAGTCGACCCTGATCGCGGCGGTGTCCAATGCGCGGCCAAAGGTCGCCGATTACCCGTTCACGACCCTGCATCCTCATCTGGGCGTCGTCCGGGTGGACGGAGATACCAGTTTCGTGATCGCCGACGTACCCGGCCTGATCGAGGGTGCCGCCGAGGGCGCCGGACTCGGCCACCGTTTCCTGCGGCATCTCGGCCGCACCCGTCTTCTGCTTCATGTGATCGACATCGCGCCGGTCGACTCGGCTGCCGATCCCGTGCGGCAGGCGCGTGCGCTGGCCGCCGAACTCAAGAAGTTCGACTCTCGACTGGCGGGCAAGACCCGGTGGATCGTCCTGAACAAGATCGACCTGTGCGACGCGGCCTGCCGCGAACAGCGGCTGGCGGAGCTGCGCCGCCGTCTGCGCACCAAGGCACCGCTGTTCCTCGTCTCGGCAGCGACCGGTGAAGGCTGCCGGGAACTGATGCGCGAGGTTGGTCGCTACCTGGCAGGACACGCCGCAAGGGCAACTGAATGAGCACCTTTGCCCCTGTGCAGGCGGCTCGCCGTGTGGTGATCAAGGTCGGCAGCAGCCTGGTGACCAACGAAGGTCGTGGCCTGGATCGCGCTGCGATAGCGCAGTGGGCGGAGCAGATCGCGTCGCTGCGAGCCTCGGGCAAGCAGGTGCTGCTGGTCTCGAGTGGTGCGATTGCCGAGGGGATGCAGCGACTCGGGTGGGCGCGTCGCCCGCGCGAGGTGCACGAGCTGCAGGCGGCGGCTGCGGTGGGACAGATGGGACTGGCGCAGGCGTACGAAAGCTGTTTCGCGGCGCTTGGCATCCGCACCGCGCAGATCCTGCTGACGCATGCAGACCTGGCCGACCGGGCGCGCTACCTCAACGGGCGCTCGACGCTGTTCACGTTGCTCGAGCTCGGTGTGGTCCCGGTAATCAACGAGAACGACACGGTGGTGACCGACGAGATCAAGTTCGGCGACAACGACACCCTGGCCGCACTGACCGCCAATCTGGTCGAAGCCGACGCGCTTGTCATCCTGACCGACCAGGCCGGGCTTTACAGCGCCGATCCGCGTCGTGAGCCGGCCGCGATCCTGCTGCAGGAGGTTCGCGCGGGGGATCCCCACCTGGAGGTCATCGCCGGCGGCACGGGCAGCGCCTTCGCGCGCGGCGGGATGATCACCAAGGTTCTGGCCGCCAAGCGCGCGGCCCGCAGCGGTGCCCACACGGTCATCGCCAGCGGCCGGGAAAAGGACGTCCTGATCCGCCTGGCGGCGGGCGAGCCGCTCGGAACGCGTCTGCTGGCGGCGACCGAGGTGCTGACGGCACGCAAGCAATGGCTTGCCGATCATCTGCAGGTCAAGGGATGGGTGCGAATCGACGACGGCGCGGCGCGCGCGCTCGTCTCCGAGCGCAAGAGCCTGCTGCCCATCGGGGTGGTCGAGGTGCACGGGCATTTCGCCCGCGGTGACGTCATCACCTGCCTGAGCTCCGACCGGCGCGAGATCGCGCGCGGCCTGTCGAACTACAGCAGCGAGCAGGCGCAGCGGATCGCCGGCCGGCCGAGCGCTCAGATCGAATCAGTGCTCGGCTTCGTCGAGGAGCGCGAACTGATCCATCGCGACAATCTCGTCGTCCTCTGATCTCGACGCCGGTCGAACGCCCTCAGAGTGGCGTTCGGTCGGCGCCGGCATCTTGCGGTGGTGCGGCTTCCGTCCCTTCGGCCGCGACCGCGGCCGAAGTCAGTGACTTGCCGGCATGGCGGCGCGGCGCATGGAACACGTAGCGCGAAAGCTCGGACAACGCCTGCTGGTAGACCGCTCGCTTGAACTCGACCACCGCATCGAGCGGCACCCAGTAGGGGTGCCAGCGCCAGGCATCGAACTCGGGCTTTTCCGAGCGGCGCAGGCAGACGTCGCAGTCACGCGCGGTCAACCGCAGCAGGAACCAGATCTGCTTCTGGCCGCGGTAATTGCCCCGTAGCTCCCGCCGCATCCACTGCTCAGGAACGTCGTAGCGCAACCATTCGCGTGTACGGGCGACGATCCTCACCTGCGCAGCGCACAGGCCGATCTCCTCGTACAGTTCCCGGTACATCGCCTGCTCGGGCGATTCACCGTACTTGATGCCGCCCTGCGGGAACTGCCAGGAATGTTGCCTTACACGCTTGCCCCAGAAGACCTCGTTGCGCGGGTTCAGCAGGATGATGCCGACATTCGGGCGATAGCCTTCCTTGTCCAGCATGCGAACACCTGAAGCCTTATCATCTGCGGCCATTATATGACCGCGCTTGTCGTGCGCGTGCGCGGAGACATGTTGCGATGCGCGCCTCCAATTTCTTCATTTCCACCCTCAAGGAAGCGCCGGCCGACGCCGAGGTGATCAGTCATCGGCTGATGGTGCGGGCGGGGATGATCAAGAAGCTCGCTGCCGGCATCTACACCTATCTGCCGGTCGGGCTGCGGTCGATCCGCAAGATCGAGAACATCGTCCGCGCCGAGATGAACCGCGCCGGTGCAATCGAGCTGCTGATGCCGGTGGTGCAGCCTGCCGAGCTGTGGATGGAGTCGGGCCGCTGGTACAAGATGGGGCCCGAGCTGGCGCGGCTGAAGGACCGGCACGAGCGGGACTTCGTCATCCAGCCCACCTCGGAGGAGGTGATCGCCGACATCGTGCGCGAGCAGGTGAAGAGCTACAAGCAGCTGCCCGTCAATTTCTATCACATCCAGACGAAGTTCAGGGACGAGCGGCGGCCGCGTTTCGGACTGATGCGCGGCCGCGAGTTCACGATGAAGGATGCCTACTCGTTCGACCGCGACGACCATGGCGGCATGGCCAGCTACCGCGCCATGTACGAGGCCTACGAGCGGATATTCGTCCGGATGGGTCTGCGGTTCCGCGCCGTCGCGGCCGATACCGGCAACATCGGCGGGCAGGCAAGCCACGAGTTCCAGGTCATCGCGGACACCGGCGAAGACGCCATCGCCTACTGTCCGACGTCCGGGTACGCCGCCAACATCGAGATGGCCGAGGCGTTGCCCCTCATTGCCGAGCGGCAGGCGCCGCGGGAGGCGATGCGCAAGGTGCCGACGCCCGGCAAGGAGCGCTGCGAGGACGTCGCCCGGCTCCTCGGCCTGCCGCTCGAGAGGACGGTCAAGTCGATCGTGCTCGCCGTCGACCGGAAGGATTCGTCAGGCAATCCGACGGCTGCCGACATCTGGCTGCTGCTGGTGCGCGGCGACCATGAGCTGAACGAGGTCAAGGCGGGCAAGGTGCCCGGACTGAGGGACGGTTTCCGCTTTGCCTCGGAGACAGAAATCCGCTCTGCGTTCGGCTGCCGGCCTGGCTACCTCGGTCCGATCGGCACCCGGCAGCCGGTGGCGATCGTCGCCGACCGCACCGTGGCCAACATGAGCGACTTCGTCTGCGGCGCCAACGAGGAGGACTTCCATATCGCCGGCGTGAACTGGCGGCGCGACCTGCCGGAACCCGCGCTGGTGGCCGATCTGCGCAGCGTGGTCGCCGGCGATCCGTCGCCCGACGGCAAGGGAGTGCTTGCGATCCAGCGGGGAATCGAGGTGGGCCACGTCTTCGCCGGGCTGCCGTATGCCGAATCGATGCGTCTGACTTTCACCGACGAGAGCGGCCAGCAGAAGCCGGTGGTGATGGGCTGCTACGGCATCGGCGTTACCCGGCTGCTCGGGGCGGCGATCGAGCAGAACCACGACGAGCGCGGAATCATCTGGCCGGAGCCGATCGCGCCGTTCTCGGCAGTGATCTGTCCCGTGAACTACCGGCAATCGGAGGCGGTCCGGCAAGCCGCCGACCGGCTGCACGAGGCGCTGGAAGCAGCAGGCATCGACGTG
The DNA here is from genome assembly GCA_016716275.1 of Burkholderiales bacterium. GTDB lineage: Bacteria > Pseudomonadota > Gammaproteobacteria > Burkholderiales > Burkholderiaceae_F > JADJWR01. The sequence goes on from JADJWR010000002.1 coordinate 692,418, forward strand.
ATCATCGACGACCGCGGCGAGCGACCGGGGTCGATGTTCGCCGATTGGGAGCTGATCGGCGTGCCGCACCGGATCACGGTCGGCGAACGCGGCCTGAAGAACGGACAGGTCGAGTATGCGCATCGACGCGACCTGCAGACGAGCGTCGTGCCCCTCGCAGATGCGGTCGGACTGGTGGCGCAGCAGATTGCCGACGGTCGGCTCTGACCGGCGCCGGCGACTGCTCGCCGCGCTGGTGGCGCCGGCGCTGGCGGCTCTGCCGTTTTCTGCCCGCGGCGGTGCCCAGATCTACGAGCCGATGGCCGACGCGGTTCGCGCGGCGCTTTCGGCACGCATCGCCGACAGCGCGCCGCCGCAGCGGCGGATCACCGATGTCGGCGAACGTATCGAGTTCATCGATTGGCTGAACGAAATGTCGGGCCGGTTGATGCGACCGAAGCCCGACTACCGCGAGCGCGTCGAGTTTCTGCGTACGCTCGACTACGAGGCGATCCGCGCCGGACTCGACCGGCAGCTCGTTCTCGGGCTGATCCAGGTCGAGAGCAACTTCCGCAAGTACGCCGTCTCCAGCGCCGGCGCCCGCGGATACATGCAGGTGATGCCGTTCTGGACGCAGGTCATCGGTGACGGGGATCCGCGCGCGCTGTTCGACATGCGGACCAACCTTCGCTACGGCTGCGTGATCCTCCGCCATTACCTCGACCTGGAGAAGGGCGATCTCTTCCTGGCGCTCGGCCGCTACAACGGCAGCCGGGGCCGGGCGCCGTATCCGAATGCGGTGCTGGCGGCGTGGCAGGGGCGATGGGCCTACTCGCCGCGCAAGCCCGCCACAGGCTGACGGGACCGGCGGCAGGTGGCGACCGCCGGATCAGCGTTTCGGCAGGCCGGGCGGACCGCCGCGCAGCGAGGCCAGCCCGCCCATCGCGCGCATCATCTTCGCCAGGCCGCCCTTCTTCATCTGCTTCATCATCGAGCGCATCTGCTCGAACTGGCTGAGCAGCCGATTGACCTCCTGCACCGGGACGCCGCTGCCGGCGGCGATGCGCCGCTTGCGCGACGCCTTCAGTAGCTCCGGCCGGGCGCGCTCGGCGGGCGTCATCGAGTTGATGATTCCCTCGATGCGCCGGACCTGGCGGTCGGCATCCTTGTCGCTGACCTGCCCGGCGGCGGCGGCCAGCTGCGCCGGCAGCTTGTCCAGCAGGCCGGACAGGCCGCCCATCCTGCGCATCTGCCCGATCTGCTCCTTGAAGTCGCTCAGGTCGAAGCGATCGCCCGCCTGAAGCTTCTTGGCCAGCTTCTCCGCCGACTGCAGGTCGACCGCCTTGCGCACGTCCTCGACCAGCGCGACCACATCGCCCATACCGAGAATTCGGCCGGCCATCCGTTCGGGATCGAACCGTTCGAGGCCACCGATCCGCTCGGCCACGCCGATGAACTTGATCGGCTTGCCGGTCACGTGGCGGACCGAAAGGGCCGCCCCGCCGCGCGCGTCGCCGTCGAGCTTGGTCAGGATGACCCCCGTCAGCGGCAGGCGGTCGGCGAACGAGCGGGCAGTGTTGACGGCATCCTGGCCGAGCATGCTGTCGACCACGAACAGCGTTTCGATCGGTCTGAGCGCTGCGTGGAGGGCGGCGACCTCCTGCATCATCGCCTCGTCGATCGCCAGCCGACCAGCGGTGTCGACCATCAGCACGTCGAAGAAATGGCGCCTGGCGTGATCCAGCGCGCGCCGTGCGATCTCCACCGGTTCTTCGTCGGCGTGGCTGGGGAAGAACTGCGCACCGGCCTGTTCGCTGACGGTTCTCAACTGCTCGATCGCCGCTGGGCGGTACACGTCGGTCGACACCGCCAGAACCTTCTTCTTGCGCTCGTCGAGCAGCCACTTGGCGAGCTTGGCCGCCGTGGTGGTCTTGCCGGCACCCTGCAGGCCGGCCAGCAGGATGACCGCCGGCGGCTGAACGGCCAGGCTCAGCTCACGCTCAGCCGGCGGCAGATCGCCGCCCATCAGCAACGTCAGCTCGCGGTGCACGACACCGACCAGCGCCTGGCCCGGCGTCAGGCTGCCGACCACATCCTCGCCGAGCGCCTTGTCCTTGACGCGGCCGACGAAGTCGCGCACGACCGGCAGCGCCACGTCGGCCTCAAGCAGGGCCACGCGTACCTCGCGCAGCATCTCCTGCGTGTTGGCCTCGGTCAGGCGCGCCTGACCGCGCATCGTCTTGACGACGCGAGCCAGTCGTTCGGTCAGCGAATCGAGCATCCGGGGAAGCGCGCGACGATGTCGGTGCGTGCTATATAAACAGCTATGCCAATGCGCGGATTCTACGAGCCCGGTGCCGTCGCCGTGGCCGCGGCGTATCTGCTGCTCGCCTGGGCGACCTGGCGGACGCTGGACGCGCCGCAGCGGACGGCGCGCTGGCGCGCCGCCGTGCTGCCGCTGCTGGCAGTTGCTCACGCAGCGCTGCTCGGGGCCGCCATCTGGAGCGGCGGCGAGTTCCGGTTCGGCTTTGCCCAGGCGCTGTCGGCGACTCTGCTGCTGGCGGTCCTCGTGCTGTGGGTCGAGGGAATGTTCGTCACCGTACGCGGACTGGACATTCTGGTCCTGCCGGCTGCGGCAGTCTGTGTGCTGCTGCCGCTCGGCTTTCACGGCGCGGCAGTCGGCGCCGACTCGACGGCGCTGCGCCTGCACCTGCTGGTTGCGATGGCTGCCTACAGCCTGCTGACCATCGCGGCGCTGCACGCACTGCTGATGGCCGTTCTGGACAGGCGGCTGCACTCGCCTCTGCAGGCGCCAGCGAGCGGGATCGGCCGGATCTTCGGGCAGCTGCCGCCGCTGCTGGCACTGGAAAAGCTGCTCTTTCAGCTGATCGGCGCGGGATTCCTGCTGCTGACGGCCACCCTGGTCACCGGCGTGCTGTTCTCCGAGCAGCTGTTCGGCCGTGCGCTTCGCTTCGAGCACAAGACCGTCTTTACGATCGCATCGTGGCTGGTCTTCGCCAGCCTGATCGGCGGGCGGATCGTCTTTGGCTGGCGCGGCCGAACCGCTCTGCGCTGGACCTTTGCCGGCTTCCTGATGCTGCTGCTCGCCTATGTGGGGAGCCGATTCGTGCTGGAAGTCGTGCTGGGGCGTGTCTGATGGGCCGCATCCTCTTCTTCGTTGTGCTCGGCGTCGGCCTGTACGTCGCCTTTCGGATCTGGCGCGTCCGCCAGCGGCGCGATGCCGCGGCGCGGCCTGAGAGGATGCCAGTCGAGGGCGAGGCGATCGTCCGCTGCGGCCATTGCGGCCTGAACGTCCCGAGGTCGGAAGCGGTCGCCGACGGCGAGCGCTGGTACTGCAGCGAAGACCATCGACGCCTTGAACGCAGCCCCCGCTGATCGCCGCCTCGGTGCCACGCCGCCGGCCGTCGTTGGCAGCGCCGCGGCGACCCGGACGTTTCCTCGGGACGGGGCTGGCCCGCCGTTGCCGCCCGAGCGTGAGGACGACCCGGCGGCGCCGCCCTGGCGGATCCTTCAGTACCTCGGCCTGGCCCGGCTGATCATCGCGATCGGCCTGCTGCTGGCGATCGCCGCCCTGGGTCCGTCGATTCGTGGTGGATCGGCGCCTGGCTACCTGGCCGCGGCGGTCGTCTACTTCGTCGGCGCCGCTGCGCTGGCGATCGGCTCGATGTATCTGCGCCAGCGTGTCTTCGTGCACACCGCGGCGCAGATTGCCTTCGATCTGGTCCTGATATCGGCGCTGATGATCGCCAGCGGCGGGCTGCGCTCCGGGCTGGTGGTCCTGTACCTGCTGCCACTCGCCGGTGCCTCGCTGCTGCTGCCAACGGCGGCGGTCTTCTTCGTCTGCGCGGTGGCCGTCATCACCATCCTTCTGGACGCCCTCGCGCGCTCGCTGACCGTTGCCGGGGCCGAGGCATCGCTGTTCGAGGCCGGCCTGTACGGGGCGATGCTGTTCGCCATCACGGCGCTGCTGCGCCTGCTGGCCCAGCGCCTGGCCGCCCAGGAGCAACTGGCCCAGCAGCGCGGGCGAAATCTGCACAACCAGCTCGCCATCAACAGACTGGTCATCGCCCAGCTCGAGCAAGGCGTGATCGTGGTCGACGCCGACGCCCGCGTGCGCGCCAACAACCGCGCCGCGCGGCTGCTCCTCGGCATGAAACCGGAGGCACAGCTCACCGGCGAGTGGCTGGCTTCGCTCGAGCGCCTGGTGCCGCTGGTCGCGGCCTTTCATCGCTGGCGCGAAGGCGGCGCGGAAACGGCGATGCGGGGCCCCAACGTCTTCGAGCTGCCCGAACTTCGGCTGCGTGCCCGCTTCGTGCAACCCTCGGCAGTGCAGAGCGACGAGTTCCTGATCTTCATCGAGGACCAGCGTGTGCTCGATGAGCGGGCGCAGCAGCTCAAGCTCGCATCGATGGGCCGGCTGACGGCGTCGATCGCCCACGAGATCCGCAATCCGCTGGCGGCGATCAGTCATGCCAGTCAGCTGCTCGCCGAGGACGCCGCCGATGCGAGCCTGCGGCGGCTGGCCTCGATCGTGCGGGAGAACACGCTGCGGCTGAATCGTCTGGTCGACGACATCCTGCGCGTGGCCCGGCGCGAGGCCCCGCTCGGCGACGACTTCGAACTGGCGGGCTTCCTGGCTGACTGGCTGGACGAGTTCGTCCGCGACCGGCCGCAGGCGCAGGGTCGTGTCGTGCTGGAGGTGCCATCCGGCGCCCTGGTCGGCTTCGAGCGATCGCACCTGCGCCAGGTGCTGTACAACCTGGTCGACAACGCGCTGCGCTACGCCAGCGATGCCGCCGGCGCCGTGCGCGTCCTGGTCGAGACGAGGGGTGCTGCCGTCGCGCTCTGGGTGCTCGACGACGGACCGGGACTGAGCGACAGCGTCCGTGCCTCGCTGTTCGAGCCGTTCAACACCACCTACACGGCGGGGACCGGCCTCGGTCTGTACATCGCCCGCGAGTTCTGCCTGGCGAACCGGTGCCAGCTTGCCTACGAGGAGTCGGCGCTCGCCGCCGGCGGTTGGCGGCGGGGATTCGTCATCCGTTTCGCGGCTGCCGATACCGATGCGCAGACGCCGGACTTCCTCGATACGATCACGCCCTATGACTGAGCCGCGACCCGCAGCATCGGCGAACGGCGCCGGCGAGCGTCGGCTGCCTGCGGTGCTGGTCGTCGACGACGAAGCGGACCTGCGCGAGCTGCTTTCGCTGACGCTCGGGCGCCTTGGCCTCGATGTCGACGCAGCCGAATCCGTGGGGTCCGCCCGCCAGCTGCTGGCCCGCAATCGCTATGCGCTGTGCCTGACCGACATGCGGCTGCCGGACGGCACGGGGATCGAACTGGTGCGCGAGGTCGCCGCGCGCGGCGACACGCCGATTGCCGTGATCACCGCGTACGGCAGCACCGAGAACGCGGTTGCCGCGCTGAAGGCTGGCGCCTTCGATTACCTGCCCAAGCCCGTCGATCTCGACCAGCTCCGGCTGCTGGTGCGCTCGGCGCTTGCCCGGCCGCCGGCAGGCGGCGCACCGCCGCAGCAGCGCTCGCGCGGGATCGACCGGCTGCGCGGCGAGGCGCCGGCCATGCGGCAGCTGCGCGCGATGATCGAGCGTCTGGCGCACAGCATGGCGCCGGTCGCCATCTACGGCGAGTCGGGAAGCGGCAAGGAACTCGTCGCACGCGCCATCCACGATGCGTCGGCCCGCCGGCTGATGCCATTTGTCGCCGTGAACTGCGGCGCAATTCCCGAAACGCTGATGGAGGCCGAGTTCTTCGGCTACAGGAAAGGCGCCTTCACCGGCGCCGAGCGCGACCGCGACGGCTTCTTTCATGCCGCCGGCGGCGGCACCCTGTTCCTGGACGAAGTGGCCGAGCTGCCGTTGACCATGCAGGTCAAGCTGCTGCGGGCGATTCAGGAAAGGCGAGTTCGCAAGGTCGGCTCGACCACCGAGGATCCGGTCGACGTGCGGATCCTGAGTGCGACCCACCAGGATCTGGGCCGGCTGGTGGCGGCCGGCAGGTTTCGCCAGGACCTTTTTTACCGCCTCAACGTGATCGAGCTGCACGTCCCGAGCCTGCGCGAACGCGCGGAGGACATCGCCATGCTGGCCGACGTGATTCTCGACCGGCTGGCGCAGCGCGGCGGCGGCGAGCGGGTTCGGCTCTCGCCCGAGGCGCTGCACGAACTGCAGAGCTATCCGTTCCCTGGCAACGTGCGCGAACTGGAGAACGTTCTCGAGCGCGGCGTCGCGCTGGCCGCAGGCCGCGAACTGACGCCGGTCGACCTGATGCTGCCGGCGGTCGAGTCGCCCCCCGATCCGGACGCCGTCGAGCCCGTCGCCACCTTCGCCGAGGATGTCGAGCCGGCCGCCGATGCCGCGGCCAGCGCGCTGCCGGCCGACGGTGTTCCACCGGACCTTTCGGCCTACTTGGACGCGGTCGAGACTGCTGCTCTGCGGGCCGCGCTGCGCAAGACGGGAGGCAATCGAACCGCCGCGGCGCAGTTGCTCGGGCTGACCTTCCGGCAGTTTCGCTATCGGCTGCAGCGACTCGGCCTGAAGTAGTGGCGCTGCAACCGGTGCAGATAGGACCCGACGGCTGGGCCGACCGGGTCGAGCGGGCGGCCAGCCCGAACTTCGACGGACGGCCGGCCGGTGCACAGGTCGAACTGCTCGTCGTGCACAACATCAGCCTGCCGCCAGGCTGTTTTGGCAGCGGTGCCATCGAACGGCTGTTCCGCAACGCGCCGCAGCCGCGCCGCCACCCGTTCCTCGACCTGCTGGCCGGGCTGCGGGTTTCCGCCCACTTCCTGATCGAGCGTGACGGCCGGACAACCCAGTTCGTCAGCTGCGCACGGCGCGCGTGGCATGCCGGCGACTCGACGTTCGAGGGCCGCGCCGGATGCAACGACTTCTCGATCGGCGTCGAGCTCGAAGGCACCGATTTCACCGGCTTCGAGGCCGAGCAGTACTCGGCGCTGGCGCAGCTCACGCGGGCGCTGCGTGCCGCCTATCCGCTGCGCGCAGTGCGCGGCCACAGCCAGGTCGCGGCGGGGCGCAAGACCGACCCGGGGCCGCTGTTCGACTGGCGCCGATTTGCCGAACAGGCCGATCTGCCGATGTCCTGGCTGCCCTAGCCGCCGACCGCCGCCGGCCCGGCCCACGGCCGACCGGCAGCCGAGCCGGCGCAGCGGGACCGAGCCCGCCGTCGGCCGGCTGTTGAGCCGGGCGGCGACATGTCCTATGATCCGCCTCCACTAGAGCTTGTGGCACAGCGGACTGAGGCCACAATATCTTGTGCCAGCGGTACGGATGGCTCGGCGCGCCACCGGCGCTCCGCAGCCGCCGGAGGCCGCTGGTCGGGGTGCCGGTGTGGACGGGATCGCGCGGCGGCAATCAACACCTTGTGTGCGCGAGCGGCCGCGCGCAGGCGCGACACAGGGCGTCGTCGGCTGCGGCGGGCGGCGATCGTCAGTAGACGGAGGCGAGATGCAATTGCTGGAGCCGTTGGTGTCGGACGCTGCCGTCCCGTTCAGCTCGCCGGGCCGCGGCGGCGACGGTGAGGCCAGCGGTTTGGGCAGGGTGCTGGCGACGTCGTTCGCCGACTACCGGCTCATCCGACGCAACGGCGCGGTGGTAGGGTTCGAGCCGAGCAAGATCGCGGTGGCGATGACCAAGGCGTTCCTGGCCGTGCGCGGCGGCCAGGCCGCGGCTTCTGCCGCGGTGCGTGAACAGGTCGAGCGGCTGACCTCCAACGTGGTGCAGGCACTGCTGCGCCGGCAGCCTGCTGGCGGCACGTTCCACATCGAGGACGTTCAGGACCAGGTCGAGCTGTCGCTGATGCGCGACGGCGCCCACGATGTCGCCCGCGCCTATGTCCTGTATCGGGAGAAGCGGGCCCAGGAACGGGCCCGCCTGAGAAAGGAGAGCGCGCCGGCCGAGCCGCAACTGTCGATGATCGACAGGGGCCGCCGCGTGCCACTGGACCTGGGGCGAATCCGCGCGATCGTCGATTCCGCTTGCGTCGGCCTGACCGAATGTGCGTCAGCCGAGGCGATCGTCGCCGAGACGGTGAAGAACCTCTACGACGGCGTTCCGTTCGAGGAGGTGGTGAAGTCCGCCATCCTGGCGGCGCGGGCGCTGATCGAGACGGAGCCCGCCTACTCGTACGTTACCGCGCGTCTGCTGTTGCACACCATCCGCCTCGAGGCCCTGGGCGAGGAGGTGCCGCAGCAGACGATGGCGGCCCGCTACGCGGATTACTTCCCGGAATTCGTCGGGTTCGGCATCGAAGCCGGACTGCTCGACGAGCGGCTGGCCCGGTTCGATCTGCCTCGGCTGGCCCGGGCACTGCGGCCCGAACGCGACCTGCAGTTCGACTACCTCGGCCTGCAGACGCTGTACGACCGGTACTTCCTGCACCACGATGGCCGCCGCTTCGAGCTGCCGCAGGCGTTCTTCATGCGGGTGGCGATGGGGCTGGCGATCAACGAGATCGACCGCGAGGGCCGCGCCGTCGAGTTCTACGAGGTCCTGTCGGGCTTCGAGTTCATGAGCTCGACGCCCACGTTGTTCAACAGCGGTACGCGCCACCCGCAGCTTTCGTCGTGCTACCTGACCACGGTGTCCGACGACCTGGAGGGAATCTACGAGGCGATCAAGGACAACGCGCTGCTCGCCAAGTATGCCGGCGGACTGGGCAACGACTGGACGCCGGTACGTGCCCTGGGCGCCCACATCAGGGGAACCAACGGCAAGAGCCAGGGGGTGGTGCCGTTCCTGAAGGTGGTCAACGACACGGCGGTGGCGGTCAACCAGGGCGGCAAGCGCAAGGGTGCGGTCTGCTCCTACCTGGAAACCTGGCACCTCGACATCGAGGAGTTCCTGGAGCTGCGCAAGAACACCGGCGACGACCGCCGGCGCACGCACGACATGAACACGGCGAACTGGATTCCCGACCTGTTCATGAAGCGGGTGATGGACGACGGCGAGTGGACGCTGTTTTCACCGTCCGATTGCCCGGACCTGCACGACAAGACCGGCAAGGCCTTCGAAGAGGCCTACCTGCGCTACGAGGCTAAGGCGGCTGCCGGCGACCTGAAGCTGCACAGGAAGGTCCCGGCGGTGCAGCTGTGGCGCCGGATGCTGTCGATGCTGTTCGAGACCGGCCATCCGTGGATCACCTTCAAGGACGCCTGCAACCTGCGCTCGCCGCAGCAGCACGCCGGGACGATCCACAGCTCGAACCTGTGCACCGAGATCACGCTGAACACCGGCCCGGCCGAGATCGCCGTGTGCAATCTCGGCTCGGTCAACCTGCCGGCGCACATGGTCGACGACGGCCAGGGCGGCTTGCGGCTCGACCACGCCAGGCTGGCAAGGACGATCGGCACCGCGATGCGGATGCTCGACAACGTGATCGACATCAACTACTACGCTGTCGGCAAGGCGCGCACCTCGAATCTGCGGCACCGCCCGGTCGGCCTCGGGATCATGGGCTTCCAGGACTGCCTGCACATGATGCGGGTGCCGTATGGGTCGGAAGCCGCCGTCGAGTTCGCCGACCGCAGCCAGGAGGCGGTCTGCTACTACGCCTACTGGGCTTCCACCGAACTGGCGGCCGAGCGCGGCCGCTACTCGTCGTTTGCCGGCTCTCTGTGGGACCGCGGCATCCTGCCGCAGGACACGCTGGCGTTGCTGGCCGAGAGCCGCGGCGGCTATGTCGAGGTCGACAGCTCCTCGACGATGGACTGGGACGCCCTGCGCGGCCGGATCGCCCGGTTCGGCATGCGCAACTCGAACTGCGTGGCCATCGCGCCGACGGCAACCATCTCGAACATCGTCGGCGTCGACGCCAGCATCGAGCCCACGTTCCAGAACCTGTTCGTCAAGAGCAACCTGTCGGGCGAGTTCACGGTCGTCAACGAGCACCTGGTGCGGGATCTCAAGCGGCTGGGGCTGTGGGACGAGCTGATGGTCGCCGACATCAAGCACTTCGACGGCTCGCTGGCCCGGATCGACCGCATACCGGAGGACATCCGTCGCCTGTACGCAACCGCGTTCGAGATCGAGCCGAGCTGGCTGATCGAGTGCGCGGCGCGGCGCCAGAAGTGGATCGACCAGGCGCAGTCGCTCAATATCTATATGGCGGGCCCTTCGGGCAGGAAGCTCGACGAGACCTACAAGCTGGCATGGCTGCGCGGGCTGAAGACCACCTACTACCTGCGCACGATCGGTGCCACCCACGCCGAGAAGTCGACCGGTTCACGTGCCGGGCAGCTGAATGCCGTGCCGACCGGTGTCGCCGCCGCGCCGGCTGCCGAGGCGCCGGGCGCGGTCTGCCTGCTCAAGCCCGGCGACCCCGGTTTTGCCGACTGCGAGGCCTGCCAGTAGCCGGACAGGCAGGCGGACAACAAGACAAGGAAACGCGGATGCTTTCTTGGGACGACCCCGCCACCGGCCAGGCGACGCCTGTGCCGGCAGGCCTGCCGCGGCCGGCCGATCTGCCGGCGAGCCGCGCATCCGCCGGCTCGCAGGCTGCGATCGACGCCCGCCGCGTCAACGTCGCCGACAAGCGGATCATCAACGGCCGCACCGACGTCAACCAGCTGGTGCCGTTCAAGTACAAGTGGGCCTGGGACAAGTACCTGGCCGCCTGCGCCAACCACTGGATGCCGCAGGAGGTGAACATGTCGCGCGACATCGCCCTGTGGAAGGACCCCGGCGGGCTGACCGAGGACGAGCGCCGGATCGTCAGGCGCAACCTCGGTTTCTTCGTCACCGCCGACTCGCTCGCCGCGAACAACATCGTGCTCGGTACCTACCGGCACATCACGGCGCCGGAGTGCCGGCAGTTCCTGCTCCGGCAGGCCTTCGAGGAAGCGATCCACACCCACGCCTACCAGTACATCGTCGAGTCGCTCGGCCTGGACGAGGGGGAGATATTCAATGCCTACCACGAGGTCGCCTCGATCCGCGCCAAGGACGAGTTCCTGATCCCGTTCATCGACGCCCTGACCGATCCGAGTTTCGCCACCGGGACGACCGAAGCCGACCAGAAGCTGCTGAAGAGCCTGATCGTCTTCGCCTGCCTGATGGAAGGCCTGTTCTTCTACGTCGGCTTCGCGCAGATCCTGGCGCTGGGCCGGCAGAACAAGATGACCGGCGCCGCCGAGCAGTACCAGTACATCCTGCGGGACGAGTCGATGCACCTGCAACTTCGGCATCGACCTGATCAACCAGATCAAGCTGGAGAACCCCCGGCTGTGGACGCCGCAGTTGCGCGAGGAGATCCGCGGGCTGTTCCGGCGGGCGGTCGATCTCGAGTACGCCTACGCCGAGGACACCATGCCGCGCGGGGTGCTCGGGCTGAACGCGCCGATGTTCAAGGGTTACCTGCGCTACATCGCCAACCGGCGGGCGCAGCAGATCGGCATCGAGCCGCTGTTCGCCGCCGAGGAGAACCCGTTGCCCTGGATGAGCGAGATGATCGACCTGAAAAAGGAGCGCAACTTCTTCGAGACGCGGGTGATCGAGTATCAGACCGGCGGCGCGTTGAGCTGGGAGTAGCGACGACGTTGCATCGCTGTTCGGACTCATGCGTCCTCATGAACGAACGACTCGCGAATCGTTGCGCATGCGTTGAATAAATCGAACAACCGAGGCGCGAAATTCGCGAAAACTCTTGCGAGTGAAATTGATTGAGAGTAAAAAGCGAACTCATGTTGAGTTGCTCGATTCGTTGATCAAACAGCGAACTTCGATCACTGCATTGAACTCAGACAGCCACAGTAATCGCTCCATCGTCAAAGTCATCCGACGAATCGCTAACGAGACAGACGGGTCTTGCGGGGTCGTTCCCTCTCTCGAATCCGAGGCGTCTGCGGCAGTCAAGAAGTCCAGGTTCTATCCCTTTCCGAACGCCGGCCACGCGCCGGCGTTTTCTTTGCGCGCGCGCCGGCCGGTGCCGGCGCCGCTGCGCGGTGCCGAATTCATCAGCGTCAGCGGTCTTCGCACTGACCGTTCCGCGCTCCGCTCGGATATGCGTCCTGCAAAACGCACTTCTGGGGTTGCCGCGGCGACAGCGCATCCGCATGCGCCGATGAATAGCTCGAGCGGGGCCCGAAGCGGCCTCCTCGGGTTTGCTCATCAACCCATTGTTCCCAGTTAGGAGATGACCATGGCAACGAAGAAAACCGCGAAGAAGGCCGCCAAGAAAACCGCCAAGAAGCCGGCCAAGAAGACCGTGAAGAAAGCTGCGGCGAAGAAGACCGCCAAGAAAGCGGCGAAGAAGACCGTCAAGAAGGCAGCCAAGAAAACCGCCAAGAAAGCGGCCAAGAAAACTGCGAAGAAGGCGGTCAAAAAGACCGCCAAGAAAGCTGCTAAAAAAAAAGTAGCTAAAAAGGCTGCGGCCAAGCCCGCTGCCAAGGCCAAGCCGGCCAAGCCGGCCAAGAAGGCTGCGCCGGCTGCCAAGCCGGCAGCAGCCGCTCCGGCGGCCGCGGCTCCGGGTGCGAAGACGGCGCTGAATCCGGCTGCGGCCTGGCCGTTCCCGACCGGCAGCCGTCCGTAGTACGGTCGCGCAGAAGTTCTGCCTGACATGGGGCGCTGAGTTCTCGGCGCCCTTTTTCTTGGCTGCGTGCCCGGTCGTTAGAATCGGCCGACCTGATCCCCGGATCGCGCCGCCATGCTCCTGGTCGAAATCGCCGATTTCCTGCTGCAGACGGTCGCGGTGATCCTCGGCGTCACGCTGCTTGCGCGTGCCTACATGAACTACCTCGGACTGCCGGCGCGCAACCCGCTCGCGCAGTTCGCCATTGCCCTGACCGACTGGCTGGTGCGGCCGTTGCGGCGCCTGGCACGCGCCGCCGGCCGTCTTGACTTTGCCACCCTGCTGGCGGCCGCCCTGGTCGCCGTCGTCTTCGTCAGCCTGCGCTTCCTGCTGGCCGGCCTGGCCATGGCGAGCTGGCCGCTGCCCGGTCTGCTTCTGATGGCCATGATCGAGCTGCTGCGCTGGGCGCTGTACCTCGTGCTGTGGCTGACTCTGCTGCACGCGGTGCTCAGCTGGGTGAACCCGCATGCACCCATCGCGCCGGCGGTGTCGATCCTCGCGCGGCCGTTCCTCGCGCCGTTCCAGCGGGCCCTGCCGCTGGTAGGCGGCATCGACCTTTCGCCGCTGGTGGTGATCCTGATCGTCAACGTGATGCTGATCGTGCTGGCGCGCAGCGGCGTGTAGCCGCCACTACCAGGGACGAAAGCCGAAAGATTCGCCGAAGCGGTCGGCAATCTCGTCGCGCGACGGGACGTGGTTCTGCGCGCCGCTGTGCTCGATCTTCAGCGCGCCCATCGTTGCCGCCAGCCGCCCGGTGGTTTCCCAGTCCATGCCGTTGGCCAGGCCGTAGAGCAGGCCGGCGCGATAGGCATCGCCGCAGCCGGTGGGATCGACCAGGCGAAGCGTGCGTGCCACCGGGATGTGCACCACCCGCCCGTCGACGAAGATGTCCGACCCCTTGCCGCCGCGCGTCACGATCAGCGCGCCGACCTTCCTCGCCAGCGCCTCGATCGGCCTGCCGGTCCTGTCGACCACCAGCTGCGCCTCGTAGTCGTTGAACACGGCATAAGTGGCCTGATCCATGAAGTTCTCGAGATCAGCGGCGTCGAACATCGGCAGGCCCTGGCCGGGGTCGAAGATGAACGGAATGCCATTCTCGGCAAACTGCGCTGCATGGTCGATCATCCCTTCGCGGCCATCGGGAGCGACGATTCCCAGCCGCACCGACCCGTCGCCCGGCACCCGGGTCAGATGCGACTGGGACATTGCACCCGGATGGAACGCGGTGATCTGGTTGTCGTCGAGATCGGTGGTGATGAACGCCTGCGCGGTGAAGCTGTCGGTGACCTCGTACAGATGGGTTCGCGGGATGCCGAGCACCTCGAGGCGCTGCAGGTAGGCAGCCGAGTCGCTGCCGACGGTGGCCATCGGCAGCGGATCACCGCCGAGCAGCTTCAGGCTGTAGGCGATGTTGCCGGCGGTGCCGCCGTACTCGCGCCGCAGCTGGGGTACCAGGAAGGCGACGTTCAGGATGTGAACCTGCTCGGGCAGGATGTGATCCTTGAAGCGGCCGCGGAAGACCATGATCGAGTCGAAGGCGATCGAACCGCAGATCAGTGTGCTCATGGAGTCTTCGTGTCGTGTTCAGCCCGGCCGGCCGCGAGACCGGCCAGGAGCGGCGGATGCGATGGTCTCAGAGATAGAACGGGTAGACGACGAAACCGGCAGCATTCAGTCCGCGCGCCTCGAATGCGACGCGGACGGTCAGATCGGCGCCCGGCTCGAGGCCGGCCAGCAGTCGCCCCTGTGCGCCGCGCTCGCTGGCCAGGTAGTCGGCCGGCGCGAAGACCCGGCGGGCAACGGTCCGGTTCAAGGTGTCGGTCAGGGTGAGTTCGATCGCCGGCAGGGCCAGGGTAACGCTGCCGCGGTTGCGTACGACGGCCGTCAGCTCGAAGGCGCTGCTGCCGGGCAGCGCCTGCAGTTCGCTGCCGACCACCGCCAGCAGGTCGCCGCGTGCCGGCCAGTTGACCGAGCAGCGGAACACCGAGCACAGACCTTCGAGCGCCGGCCGGCCCTGCGGGAACCGCGCCAGCAAGTCGGCCCGAAAAGCGACGGCAAGCTGCGCGAGAACGAGCGCCGCCAGCAGCAGCACGCCGATGCCGTACAGCGCCGAGCGCCGGCGCCGCTTCTGAGTCTCCGCTTCGCGAAGGAAGGCTGGTGTCGCAGGCTCGGCGCCGTGATTCTCCTCGTCCGCCGCGCCGTAATCGTCGGGCGAAGCCGGTGCTTCGGCACGCTCCGCTGAAAATTCGGCTGTACCGGTTGTCTCGCCTTGGCCGCCCGCCTCTTCAGAAGGCGCCTCGGTCGTCCACGCATCCTCCGCCGTCTGCTCGCTGACCGGGGTCACCTCCGCCCGGGCCGGCGCGCCGGTGTCCGGCGCTTGCGTCGTGATCCACTCATCGGTGGCCGATGGCGCTGCGCCCGGCGGATGCGGAAGGGTGGCCGCGCCATGAGAGGAGTGCGGCTCGCTGGCCGTGGCTTCGGCCTTTCTGATGGCGGCGATCACTGCGCCGACGGCCGGTGCCGCCGCGTGCGCCGGCGCGGACAGCGTCGCGTCGTCGATGTAGCTGAGCGTGCCCGTGGCGTCGAACACATGGCGGCAGGCACCGCAGCGAACCAGGCCGCCGCGCAGCTTCAACTGGTCTGCCGCCACGCGAAACAGCGCATGGCAGTTCGGGCAGCGGGTGGCGAGTGCCATCGGACCGGGTCAGCGAGCAGTGGGCCTGCTGCGGCTTCCGGCGAGGCAGACCCAGCCGTCCTCGTCGGCCCAGACCCGCAGCGGCACCGTGCCGTCGGCCTGCGCGTAGGTGGCGATCAGTTCTTCGGCCTGCCGCTGCAGCACGCCCGATAGCACCAGCGAGCCACCCGGCGCGACGCGCGCCAGCAGCATCGGCGCAAGCAGTCGCAGCGGATTGGCGAGGATATTGGCGAGCACGACGTCGAACTGTCCGGCCGGAAGCCGCTCGGGCGCAGTGTACAGAGCGTCGACGGCGTTGCGCCTGCCGTTGGCGCGCGCAGCGTCGAGCGCCTGCGCGTCGATGTCGGTGCCCACGACCTGGTGCGCGCCGAGCTTGGCCGCGGCGATGGCGAGCACGCCGGAGCCGCAGCCGTAGTCGAGCACGCGGGCGCCCTGTGGCATGCTCTGCGCCAGCCAGGTAAGACAGAGCCTGGTGGTCGGATGCGTGCCGGTGCCGAAGGCAACGCCCGGATCGAGGCGGATGTTGATCGCCGACGGATCCGGCGGTGCGTGCCAGCTTGGCACGATCCACAGCCGCTCGCCGACCCGGGTCGGCGGAAACTGCGCCTGCGTCAGGCGAACCCAGTCTGCATCCGCCACTTCGCGCTGGCTGCTGATCTGCAGCGGCGCGATCGACCGGGCTTCGCTGGCTGCGGCGAGCAACTGTGCCGGATCGAGGCCCGGCGGCAGCAGCACCGACAGCCGGTTGTGCATCCAGGCAGCAAGGTCGGGCTCGCCGCCCGGCTCGCCATACATCGGCCGCTCGTCGGCCGAGTCGGCATCGGCATCCTCGATCGAGACAGCAAGCGCGCCGGCGCTCAGCAGCGCGTCCGAAAGGGCATCGGCCGAACCGGCGTCGGCAAGGATCGTGATTTCGCGCAGCATCGGAACTCGGTGGGAGCGACTGCCAGCCCGACCGGCGGCCGGCAGGCTGGCGATGGGACCCGGTGCGATCGTGCGGTCCTAGCTGCCCTTCGGCAGCCGTGCGGCGAGCCGCTTCTCCAGATAATGAATGCTGGTTCCGCCCTGCACGAACTTCTCGTCGACCATCAGCTCGCGATGCAGCGGAATGTTGGTCTGGATGCCCTCGACGACCATCTCAGACAGCGCCACCGACATGCGGGCGAGCGCCTGCGCGCGGGTGTCGCCGTAGCAGATCAGCTTGCCGATCATCGAGTCGTAGTGCGGCGGCACGAAGTAACCGCTGTAGGCGTGCGAATCCACCCGCACCCCTGGCCCTCCCGGTGCATGCCAGGCGGTAATGCGCCCCGGGGACGGAGTGAAGCGGTAGGGGTCCTCGGCGTTGATCCGGCATTCGATCGCCGCACCGCGCAGGCTGATGTCGCGCTGCCGGAAGGCAAGCTTCTGACCGGCGGCGACGCGGATCTGCTGCTGGACGAGGTCGATCCCGGTGACCATCTCGGTGACCGGATGTTCGACCTGCAGCCGGGTGTTCATCTCGATGAAGTGGAACTCGCCGTTGTCGTAGAGGAACTCGAAGGTGCCGGCGCCTCGATAACCGATCCTGCGGCAGGCATCGGCGCAGCGGTCGCCGATCCGCTCGATCAGCTTGCGCGGGATGCCCGGTGCCGGCGCCTCTTCGACGATCTTCTGGTGCCGCCGCTGCATCGAGCAGTCGCGCTCGCCGAGCCAGACGGCGTTCCGGTACTGATCGGCTAACACCTGGATCTCGATGTGGCGCGGGTTCTCGAGGAACTTCTCCATGTAGACGGCCGGATTGCCGAACGCCGCCTGCGCTTCCTGGCGGGTCAGGTTGACCGCGCCGAGCAGGGCGGCTTCGGTGTTGACGACGCGCATGCCGCGCCCGCCGCCGCCGCCGGCCGCCTTGATGATCACCGGGTAGCCGATCGAGCGTGCGACGCGCACGATCTCCCGCGCGTCCTCCGGCAGGGCGCCCGGCGAGCCCGGCACGGTCGGCACGCCGGCGTCGATCATCGCCTGCTTGGCCGAGACCTTGTCGCCCATCAGCCTGATCGACTCGGGACGCGGGCCGATGAACACGAAGCCGCTTTTCTCGACCCGCTCGGCGAAGTCGGCGTTCTCCGAGAGGAAGCCGTAGCCCGGGTGGATCGCCTCGGCATCGGTCACTTCGGCGGCACTGATGATGGCCGGAATATTGAGGTAGCTGTCCTTCGACGGGGCCGGTCCGATGCACACCGACTCGTCGGCCAGTTTCACGTACTTGGCATCAGTGTCCGCCTGCGAGTGCACCACCACCGTCGTGATGCCCATTTCGCGGCAGGCGCGCTGGATGCGCAGCGCGATCTCGCCGCGATTGGCAATGAGGATCTTTCCGAACATTTCTCGAGCGGTTGCTGCGTTGCGCCGTGGCGCTGCCCTGGCTCGGGGCTAGCCGGGCACCGGCAGCAGCCTGCCGAATCGGCTGCGGCCGCCGGCTGTCGGTCGCCTGAGGCGCGCTGCCTTCACGCTTGCCTCGCCGCTGCGGCCTGCTGGGAAATCACAAAGAGCGGCTGGCCATACTCGACCGGCTGCCCGTTCTCGACCAGCACCTCCGTCACCTCGCCGGCAACCTCTGCCTCGATCTCGTTGAGCAGCTTCATCGCCTCGATGATGCACAGCGTGTCGCCCGCCTTGACCTGCTGGCCGACCTCGACAAAAGCCTTGGCACCCGGGCTTGGCGAGCGGTAAAAAGTGCCGACCATCGGTGACTTGACGACGCTGCCCTTCGGCGGCTCGGGCGCCGCCTCGGCCGCGGGCGGCGGCACCGGCAGCGCCGATGCCGGCGTTCCTGCCACCACGGTCTGCACTGGCGGCGCAGCAGGTGCTGCGACAACGGTCGGCGCGTGCTTGACGATCCTGACCTTGTCCTCGCCCTCGGTCACCTCGATCTCGGCGATGCCGGACTCGGCAACGAGATCGATCAGCGTCTTCAACTTGCGCAAATCCATGCGTCCTCCAGAACGGCAGCGGCGCCTGCCCGTTCAGCGCGGCCCGGGATCGAGCGCGTATTGCAGCGCGAAGCGATAGCCGGCCGTCCCGAGGCCGGCAACGACGCCGACGGCCAGGTCAGCCAGGTACGACCGGTGGCGAAAGCCCTCCCGGCGGTAAACATTGGAAAGGTGCACTTCGACAAAGGGAATTGCCACAGCAGCCAATGCGTCGCGCAGCGCAACGCTGGTGTGCGTCAGTGCGCCGGCGTTGATGATGATGAAATCGACACCTTCGCCTCGCGCCGCCTGGATCCGATCGACCATTGCCCCTTCATGGTTGCTCTGAAAGAAAGCGATGCGGGCGTGGCCGGCCGCGGCCAGAGCTTCCAGTTCGCGCTCGACGTCGCCGAGCGTCGTCGAACCGTAAATCTGCGGCTCCCGGCTGCCGAGCAGATTCAGATTAGGTCCGTTCAGAACCAGTATGTGATTGGCCATTGTCAGGCAGTATTTGAACGCAAAACCGCGCCGATAACGAAAAAAGGCCAGCGATTGTCGTTGTTCGTGACGGACCTGTCCAGCTGATCCGCCTAACCGCGGGACAACTCGGTATCCAACCATCGGCGCAATTGCGCCGGTTTCACCTGGCCCAGGTGGCGCTCACGGATGCGTCCGTCAGCCCCGACCAACACAGTGTAGGGGAGCGCGCCGCCGGTGTTGCCGAGTGCCCGGTTCAGCTCGCTGCCGCCGGACCCGGCCACGAGCAACGGCAATGTGAGGCGGTGCTTGTCGCGAAACGCGGAGATCTTGGCGGCGTTGTCGATGCCGATGCCGATGACTTCGACGCCCCGCCCGTGGTAGGCGTCGCGTACCTGCTGCAGGTCCGGCATCTCCTCGATGCAGGGGGGGCACCAGGTGGCCCAGAAATTGATTATCAGCGGCTTGCCGCGCCACTGCGACAGCGCCTGCGGCTGCCCGTCGGCATCGGGGAAGGTCGCGGCGAAAAAGGCTGCGGCCGCCTCGGCGTCGGCGCTTGCCGGGGCCGTTCGCCACCAGTTCAGGGCGGCCCCGAGTCCGGTCGCCAGCACGCCGGTGGCAAGTGTCCACAACCAGACACGTCGGTTCATCCGTCGCCGGCCTCCGCGAGCAGCGCCCGCACGGCTGACAGGCTGGCGCGCCCCGCCTGTTCGATCGGCGACAGTGCGGGGTCCGAGGAGCGGAAGCGTGAAACCACCCGCACCGCATCGGTCGACAGGACGCTGAGAACTGCATCGAGCGGCGCGGCGCCGCCGGCCTGCAGCCGGCGGGGCACCCGCAGGCGGATGGACTCGAACGCGCCCGCGGGCTCGTTCAGCTCGTCGACGGTGAAGCGAACGCCGTCGTCGAGCAGGAAGATCTCGACGTCCTTGGCGCTGTCGGTGAACAGCTGCAGATGCAGCGTCGAGTGCTCGGTGGCGGTGCCGTTGAGCACGGCGCCGACGAGATACGGGTTGAACGGCGCGAGATACTCCATCAGGGCAAGGGCGGTCGCCCGCATCTCGGCGAGCAGCGCTGCATGGCGGGGCCCACCGAAGGTGCGCAGGTAGCGCCGGAGCTCGGTCTCGACGAGCTCGTTCTCCGGCAGGCAGCCCCTGGCGGCGGCTATGTCTCCTAGCACCAGCTGCGCTGCCTTGCGCTTGGCGGTGGCGTAGTCGCAGCCGTCCTCGGCGATCAGCCGCGCCGCCGTCGCCGCCAGCTCCAGCGTCAGGTTATCGCGGGTGCCTGCCTGTGCGGATGAACGGTCCATCGGGCGAGTCTAGAACCTATCTCGGAATCGCCGCGGTTGCCGGCGGATTCCGAGCCGGGCTCCGGCACCCGTGCAGGCCAGACGGCGGCGCACCGCACCGCCGAACCGGGCGTCAACCGACCCTGATCGACGCGGACCTTAAACTCGCCGTCTTTCCGCCGTTCGGAAGACCCTCTTGCATCTTCACATCCTGGGCATCTGCGGCACCTTCATGGGCGGTGTCGCCCAGTTGGCGACCGCCGCCGGGCATCGCGTCACCGGCTGCGATGCGAACGTGTATCCGCCGATGAGCGAGCTGCTGCGATCTGCGGGCATCGAAGTGATCGAGGGTTACGGTGCCGATCAGCTCGCGCTGGCGCCCGACCTGTTCGTCGTGGGCAACGTGGTCAGCCGCGGCAACCCGCTGATGGAGGCGATCCTCGAATCGGGGGCCCGGTTCGCCTCGGGCCCGCAGTGGGTCGGCGAGACTCTGCTGCGCGGCCGTTGGGTGCTCGCCGTGGCGGGCACGCACGGCAAGACGACGGTCTCGTCGATGCTGGCCGCGATCCTCGAGCATGCCGGCCTGGCGCCGGGTTTCCTGATCGGCGGCGTACCGAGCGACTTCGGCGCGTCGGCGCGGCCGGGCAACTCCCGTTACTTCGTCATCGAGGCCGACGAGTACGACACGGCGTTCTTCGACAAGCGCAGCAAGTTCGTCCACTACTTTCCGCGCACCGCGGTGCTGAACAACCTCGAGTACGACCACGCGGACATCTTCGCCGACCTGGCGGCGATCGAGACCCAGTTCCATCACCTCGTACGCAGCGTGCCGGGCGGCGGCCGCCTGATCGTCAATGGCGCAGACGCCGCCCTGGCGCGGGTGCTTGCCCGCGGCTGCTGGTCGGAACTCGAGAGGTTCGACGTCGACGACGGCTGGCACGCAGGCAACGCCGAGGAAGGCGCCCGGCACGCGTTCGACGTGGCGCTCGGCGACGAGGCATTCGGCCGTCTGGTCCTGCCGCTTGCCGGGGCGCATAACCGCAGCAATGCGCTGGCCGCCATCGCCGCCGCCCGCCATGCCGGGGTCGCGCCGGCGATGGCGATCGAAGCACTGCAGCGCTTCGGCGGCGTCCGGCGCCGGCTCGAGGTGCGCGGTGTGGCAGGCGGGGTCACCGTCTACGATGACTTCGCCCATCACCCGACGGCGATCGCGGCCACTGTTTCCGGCCTGCGCCGCCGGGTCGGCGGCGCACGCATCCTTGCCGTGCTGGAGCCGCGCTCGAACACGATGAAGCTTGGCACCATGAGCGCGCAGCTGCCGGCGAGCCTGCAGGACGCGGATCTGGTGTTCTGCTACGGGGCGCCAAGCGGCAGGGACGCCCTGGGATGGCAGCCGACGCAGGCGCTCGCGCCGATGGGCGCAAGGGCAAGCAGCTTCGACGATCTCGACGTGCTCGTCCGGTCGGTGAGTGCCGCCGCGCGCCCGGGCGATCACCTGCTGGTGATGAGCAACGGCGGCTTCGGCGGGGTGCACGAGAAGCTGCTGGCGGCGCTTGCCGCCGCGCTGCCGCAGGAGCGCGCCGCGTGATTGTCTATCTGCACGGCTTCCGCTCGTCACCGCAGTCGACGAAGGCGCGGATGGTCGGCGAGGCAATGGCGGCGCGCGGGCTGTCGGACGAGTTTCTGTGCCCGCAGCTGCCGGCGTCGCCGCGGGCCGCGGCGCAGTTGATCGAGGCGACGGCCTGTCTCGAGGATCCGCAGCGGCTGTCATTGATAGGCTCGTCGCTCGGCGGCTATTACGCCACCTGGGCGGCCGAGCGGATCGGCTGCCGCGCCGCCCTGCTCAATCCGGCGATTTCGCCCTACGAGGGCCTGCGCGAGCACCTCGGCACGCAGCAGGTGTTCTTCTCGGAGCAGACGATCGACGTGAAGCCGGAGTACATGGACGAGCTGCGCGCGCTCGAGGCGCCCCGCATCACGCGACCGGAGCGCTACTTCCTGCTCGCTGCGACCGGCGACGAGGTGATCGACTGGCGAACCATGGCCGCCCGGTATGCCGGCTGCCGGCAGCGGATCATCGAAGGGTCCAGCCACGAGCTCGGCGACTTCGCGGCATACCTCGACGAGGTGCTGGCGTTCTGCGGCGTCGTCTAGAAGAAGGACCTCAAGCGATGCGTCTCGAGGAAATGGTTGCGATCGTCACCGGTGCCGAGCAGGGCATCGGCCTGGCGACAGCGCGCAGGTTCGCAGCCGGCGAGGCCGGCTGCACTGGCGGCGCGGTGATCGAAGCGGCCGGCGGACCGACGGTTTGATGGCCGCACCGCCCAACGATCTGCCGGCTTCGGCGCAGCGGGTGCAGGCGGCGCTCGACGGCCTTGGCATCGACAGCCGCATCGTCGAACTGCCGGTGGCGGCCCGCACCTCGCAACAGGCGGCCGACGCGCTGGGTATCGAGGTCGGCCGGATCGCCAAGTCGCTGGTGTTCCGCGCCGGCCATTCCGCGCGCGCCGTGCTGGTCATCGCTGCCGGCGACCGGCGGGTCGACGAGGCGCGCGTCGCCGCGGCACTCGGTGAGCCGATCGGGCGCGCGACGCCGGAGTTCGTGCGCGAGCACACCGGTTTTGCGATCGGCGGGGTGGCGCCGCTCGGCCATCGGCAGCCGCTGGTCACCTTCGTCGACGCCTCGCTGCGCCGCTTCGAGACGGTATGGGCGGCGGGGGGCACGCCGCACTGCGTGTTTCCGATAGCCCCGGCGGCGCTGCTGTCGGCCAGCGGCGGCCACCAACTCGACATCGGCTGATGGACGCCGGCTTTCTGTCCGCCGTGGTGCTGCTGCTGATCGTCTGCGATCCGTTCGGCAACATCCCGATCTTCGTCAGCGCGCTGCACGAGGTGCCGCGCGAACGCCGGCGGGCGATCATCCTGCGCGAGTGCCTGATCGCCTTCACGGTGCTGGTGGCCTTCGTGTTCGTCGGCGACCCTTTCCTGCGGCTGCTCGGCCTGTCGGAGCTGAGTCTGCAGATCGGCGGCGGCGTGGTGCTGATGCTGGTCGCCCTGCGCATGGTGTTCCCGACGCCGGACGGCGTGTTCGGCCAGGCGCCGGGCGGCGAACCGTTCATCGTGCCGCTGGCGGTTCCGGCGCTGGCAGGTCCGTCGGCACTGGCGACCGTGCTGCTGCTGGTGTCGCGCGATCCAGCGCGCCTGTGGCTGTGGGTGGCCGCCATCGCGGTGGTGATGGCCATCAGCGCGATCGTGCTGGCGTTCTCGGAGCGGATCATGCGGCTGCTCGGCGAGCGGGCCACGCTCGCCTTCGAACGCCTGCTCGGCCTGGTGCTGGCGGCCATCGCGGTCGAACTGATCCTGCGCGGGATCAAGACCTTCATCGCCGGGCTCTAGAGGATCGCTTCCGTGCACCTGCTCTTCGACGACGACGGCAGCTTCAAGGCGGGCACGGTGCTCGCCGCCACCGACTCGTCGTTCCAGGTTGAGGCGGCCAGCGGCAAGCGCACCAAGGTGCGCGCTTCGCACGTGCTGCTGCGCTTCGCGCTGCCGGCGCCGGCCGATCTGCTGCCGCAGGCGCAGCGTCAGGCCGACGAGATCGACGTCGACTTTCTCTGGGAATGCGCGCCGCAGGAGGAGTTCGGCTTCGAGCAACTGGCGCACGAGTACTTCGGCCATCCGCCGTCGGCAGTCGAGGCGGCGGCGATCCTGCTGCGTCTGCACTCGGCGCCCGTCTACTTCCACCGCAAGGGCCGCGGGCGCTACCGGCCGGCTCCGGCGGAGGTCCTCAAGCAGGCCCTGGCGGCGGTCGAACGACGGCGCGTGCAGGAAGAGCGCAAGCAGCAGTACGTCGAGATGCTCAAGGCGGGCGAACTGCCGCCGTCGATCGCCGCGCTGGGCGTGGCGCTGCTGGTTCGGCCGGACCGCAACGGCATCGAGCACAAGGCCGTCGAGCAGGCGGCCAGCGAACTGCACTCGACCCCTTTGCGGCTGCTGCTGGCGCGCGGCGCGATCGCCTCGCCCTATCGCTGGCATCGCGACAGCTTCCTGGCCACCACCTTTCCGCACGGCACCGCCTTCCCGGCCGGTCTTGCGCCGTCCGGCCGGACGGCAGACGAGCTGCCGCTGGCGCCGGTGGCGGCGTTCTCGATCGACGATTCGGCCACCACCGAGATCGACGACGCGTTCTCGGTGCAGTTCATGGACGACCGCGTGCGGGTCGGCATCCACATCGCGGCTCCCGCCACCGAAGTTGTCCGCGGCGATGCGCTCGATCAGGTGGCGCGCGGGCGGATGTCGACGATCTACGCGCCGGGCATGAAGGTCACCATGCTGCCGGAGAGCTGGATCGCGCAGTTCTCGCTGGCTGCCGGTCGCGTGCTGCCGGCGCTGTCGCTGTACGTCGACGTCGAGCGCGACACGCTGCGCCCGCTGGGCCGCGAGACGCGGCTGGAACGGATCCGGATCGAGTCGAATCTGCGCCACGACCTGCTCGACGCGCAGGTGACCGAGACGCACGTGGCGGCGGGCGTGCTCGACGTTGCGCACGGGCGGGAACTGCTCTTCCTGTGGCACTTTGCGCGCGCCCTGCTGGCCGAGCGGGAGATCGCGCGCGGCAAGCCCGAGCCGACCGGCAAGGTCGACTACACGTTCGTGCTCGACGGCGAGGACGAGCAGGCACGGGTGAGCATCCGCCCCCGGCGGCGGGGCGCGCCGCTGGACCTGATCGTCGCCGAGCTGATGATCCTGGCAAACAGCCACTGGGCGGGCTGGCTGGCGGAGCTGAAGCGCGCCGGCATCTATCGTTCGCAGAGCCTGCAGCGGGTCGGCGGGCGCTGGCTGCCGGCGAGGGTGCGCATGAGCACCGTGCCTGCGCCGCACGAGAGCATCGGCGTGCCGCACTACACCTGGTGCACCTCGCCGCTGCGGCGCTATGTCGATCTCGTCAACCAGCAGCAGCTGATCGCCGCCGTCCGCGGCGAGGCGCCTCCGTACCCGGCCAACGACGCGGACCTGTACGCGATCGTTTCGTCGTTCGAAGCCGCTTACGCGTTGTACGGCGAGTTCCAGGAGCGCCTCGAGCGCTACTGGTGCCTGCGCTGGCTGCGGCAGGAGGGCCTGACCCGGGTCGGCGCCACCGTCCTGAAGCCGGACCTGCTTCGCATAGACGAGCTGCCGCTGCTCACGCGGGTCGCCGGCCTGCCGATGCTAGAGCGAGGGCAGCGCATCGAGCTGGACCTGCTCGACATCGACGAGGTGGACCTCACTGTCGAACTGCGGCTGCACCGCGTGCTGCACGAGACGGCCGGGCGGCTCGAAGAGCTCGACGAGGAAGGCGCCGAGTCGATCGAAGGCAGCGCGGCGGCCGCAGAGCTGGCGGCGCCGGCCGATCTACCGCAAGAGGGCTAGAACGCGTGCGGCGCACGCGGGCGCCGTCGATACAATCGGCCGGCGTTTTGCCCGTCGCGAGCCCGACGTCATCGGCGAGAACATGCAGTCCCTGGTGCACAACAACCGCCTGCTGGTCAGTGCGCTCGGCGTTTCCCTTGCCGTGCACGCGCTGGCGCTGGCCGTGCGCTTCGTCGACCCGGAGCTGCTGCGCCTGCGCGCCACCGATCCGGCGCTCGAGGTGATCCTGGTCAATGCGCGGTCGCAGGCGCGGCCGAGCCGGCCCGAGGCCTATGCCCAGGCGAATCTCGACGGTGGCGGCGCCAACGAGGCCGGCCGGCGCAGTTCGCCACTGCCGAACCTGATGCGCAGCCACGACGGCGAGACCCTCGAAATGGCGCGGGCGCGGACCGAGCAGGCGATTGCGCAGCCGCAGAAGCTGGCGCTGCCCGGCAGCGGCGAGTTGACCGTATCGGACGCCGAGCGCCCGCTGCCGGCCGAGCAGCCTCTCGCCGGTTCGGCCGATGCCAATCTCGACGTGCTGGCGCGCATGCAGGCCGAGATCTCGCAGCGGATCTCCGATTATCAGAAGCGGCCGCGGCGGCATCACTTCATGCCGAGCACCTCGGAGTACCGCTACGCCCGCTATGTCGAGGACTGGCGCGCCTGGGTGGAACGAATCGGCAATGAGCACTATCCTGAGGAAGCGCGCGGTCGTCTCTACGGTGCGCTGCGGATGACGGTGGTCATCGGAGCCGACGGCAGGCTGGTGCAGGCGGTGATCGAGGAGCCGTCGGGTCTGGCGGTGCTCGACCGCGCCGCGCGGAGCATCGTCAAGCTGGCTGCGCCGTTTCCGCCGTTCCCGCCGGAGATCGCGCGCGACACCGACATACTCGAGATTACGAGAACCTGGATCTTCACCAATGACAAGTTCGCCACCCGCAGCGGCGAGCGGCCTGCCGCGCCCTGAGCGATGAAACAGCCCGACAAGTACGCGGTGGTCGGCAACCCGATCGCGCACAGCAAGAGCCCGGAGATCCACCGGCTGTTCGCCCAGCAGACGCGCCAGTCGATCAGCTACGAGCGGCTGGAGGCGCCGCTCGACGGTTTCGAGGAGTTCGCCCTCGGCCTGCGCGAGGCCGGTTATCAAGGGCTCAATGTGACGATCCCGTTCAAGCTCGACGCGGCCAAGCTGGCCGATCGGCTGACGCCGCGAGCGCGGCTCGCCGGCGCGGTGAACACGCTGAAGTTCGACGGCGATGCGATCACCGGCGACAACACCGACGGCATCGGCTTCGTCCGCGACGTCACGCAGCGGCTGAAGTTTCGCATCCAGGACTCGTCGATCCTGGTGCTCGGCGCCGGTGGCGGCGTACGCGGACTGATCGGCTCGCTGCTCGAGGAGAAGCCGAAGTGGATCGCGGTGGCCAACCGCACCCACGACCGGGCGCAGGAGCTGGCCGACGAATTCGGCGTGCTGGCCCTGAGTTTCGACGAGGTGCCGGCCGAGCACTTCGACCTGGTGATCAACGGCACCGCCACCAGCCTCAGCCACACCACGCCGCCGATCGACGCCGAGACCTTCGACGACTGCATGCTCGCCTACGACCTGCTGTACGCGCCGGCGCCGACGCCGTTCATGCAACTGGCCAGCCGCGGCGGTGCGCGCAAGGTGAGCGACGGACTGGGCATGCTGATCGAGCAGGCGGCGGAATCGTTCCATCTCTGGCGCGGCGTGAGCCCCGACACCGCACCGGTATTCAAGGAACTGCGCCGGCTGCTCAGCGCGGAAGCCTCCTCGGAGGGCGCCGCGGCGCGATGAGCGCCGCGCCGCCGCGCCGCAGGCGCCCGGCCGCCCCGGTGACGGCCCGCAGGTCGAGGGCAGCTCGATGAGCTTCGCGCGGGCCGGTCGGTGGCTGCGGGCCCTGGCGCTGCTCGCCGTCGCGGCGGTGCTTCTGCTGCAGCTCTGGTACCTCGGCTGGATCGTCCTTTACCGGTGGGTGAATCCGACCGAGACCGCCTTCATGGTGCGCGAGCGTGCGCGCATCGAAGCGGCGCGCCCCGGCAGCGGGATCAGGCACACCTGGGTCGACTACCGGGCGATTTCGCCGCAGCTGAAGCGCGCGGTCGTCGCCGCCGAGGACGCCCGCTTCATCGAGCATGAGGGTGTCGACTGGGAAGCGATCCAGAAGGCGCTCGAGGACAACCGCAAGCGGCGGCGGCCGGCACGCGGCGGCAGCACGATCTCGCAGCAGCTGGCCAAGAACCTGTTCCTTTCGCCGGAGCGCAGCTACGTGCGCAAGGGGCAGGAGCTGGTGATCACGTACATGATCGAGGCGCTGTGGGACAAGCGGCGCATCCTCGAGGTCTACCTGAACGTCGCCGAATGGGGTGACGGCGTGTTCGGCGCGGAAGCGGCGGCTCGCCATTACTACCGCAGCTCGGCGTCGCGCCTCGGGCCCGAGGAGTCGGCGCGGCTGGCGGTAATGCTGCCGCGGCCGAAGTTCTACGACCGCAGTCGCGGCTCGGAGTACCTGGCACGGCGCGCCGCGGCGATCTTGCGCTACATGGACGACGTGTCGATCCCCTGAGCAGGGCGTGGC
The DNA here is from genome assembly GCA_016716275.1 of Burkholderiales bacterium. Taxonomy (GTDB): domain Bacteria; phylum Pseudomonadota; class Gammaproteobacteria; order Burkholderiales; family Burkholderiaceae_F; genus JADJWR01. Next base: position 720,420 of record JADJWR010000002.1, read on the forward strand.
CGCGCGCGGCGCCAGCCGTTTCGATGACGGCGGCGCGGTACGCGGAGCATAGAATCCGCCGGCTATGAACGAGGCTCTGCTCGACCCGGCGTCGGTCGCGACGTCACGTCCCGCGCGCGATCCTGAGGAGGCGCAGCGCGCGCTGGCGCGCGTGCAGGCGGTGCTCGACAAGCAGCAGCGTGTCGAGTCGCTGGTGCACCGCGAGCACCTGCCCGACGAGGAGAAGAAGCCGCTGGTCGAGTCGCTGGTGCACCGGCAGCACCTGACCGAGCTGAAGTCGATCGTCGACGGACTGCACCCGGCCGACATCGCCTACGTGCTCGAGGCGCTGCCGCCGGAGGAGCGCCTGCTGGTCTGGGACAGCGTCAAGGCCGAGATCGACGGTGTCGTGCTGCTCGAAGTCTCGGAGGCGGTGCGCGAGTCGCTGATCGCGGCGATGGATCCGCCGGAGCTGGAGGCGGCGGCGCGCACGCTCGAGGCCGACGAGCTGGCCGACCTTGCGCCGGCCCTGCCGGAGGAGCTGGTCGAGCGGATCTCGCGCGACCTGACCGCCAAGGAGCGCGCGCAGCTCGATGCGGCGCTCAGCTACCCGGAGGAGTCGGTCGGCGCGCGGATGGATTTCGAGCCGCTGTCGATCCGCGACGACGTCACGCTCGAGGTAGTGCTGCGTTACCTGCGCCGCTTCGACGAACTGCCGGGCCACACCGACCAGGTGTTCGTGGTCGACCGCGAGGGGCTGCTGAAGGGATCGCTGCCGCTGGACCGGCTGCTGATCAACGAACCGGACACCGAGGTCGCGGCGGTGATGAAGACCGACATCCTGACGCTGTCGCCGATGGACGACGCCAGCGAGGCGGCGCAGGCGTTCGAACGCTACGACCTGGTATCGGCACCCGTGGTCGACGCCAACGGCCGCCTGGTCGGCCGGCTGACCGTCGACGAGGTGGTCGACGTGATCCGCGAGGAGAGCGAGCAGGAGGTGCTCGCCAAGGCCGGCCTGCGCGAGGAGGAGGACCTGTTTGCCAGCATCTGGCGCTCGGCGCAGAACCGCTGGCTGTGGCTGGGGGTCAACCTGTGCACGGCGTTCTTCGCCAGCCGGGTGATCGACGCCTTCGAAGGGACGATCACCCGGGTGGTGGCGCTGGCGGCGCTGATGCCGATCGTCGCCGGCATCGCCGGCAACTCCGGCAACCAGACGCTGACCCTGCTGGTGCGCTCGATTGCCCTCGGCCAGGTGGTGGGCGACAACCAGCGCCGTCTGGTGACCAAGGAGATCGCCATCGCGCTGCTCAACGGGGCGGTGTGGGGAGGCATCGCGGCGCTGTTCGCCTACACGCTGTACCGCGACTCCCCGCACGGCGTACAACTGGGCCTCGTGATGTTCCTGGCGATGATCCTGAACATGCTGGTCGGCGCCGCCGTCGGCCTGGCAGTGCCGATGTTGCTGCGGGCGGTCGGGCGCGATCCGGCGATCGGCGCTTCGGTGCTGCTGACCTTCAGCACCGATTCCGGCGGCTTCTTCATCTTTCTCGGCCTGGCGACGCTGGTATTCAGCTAGGGCCTGTTCACGCTAAATGCGGGAGGTGCGTTGGGCCGCAATGCGGACGGATGCGCGAAGGACGGCGCCGCGCAGGGCCGCTCCCCTGCGCAAGCCGTCCGACAAAGCAGACGCCGCATTTCGGCCCAACCCTTCGGGAAGGTCAATGGCGGGCGCATTGCGTCGTTGCCGCTTCGCTTGTTGGCATCAAGCCAACGGCGCTCGCGGCGCCTCGCACTGCCTCCCGCCATTGACCTTCGCACTCCCGGCTTTAGCGTGAACAGGCCCTAGCGCGTGGTTGTCTTCTTGGCCCGCTTGCCGCGCTTTTTCGAGGCCGTCTTGTTGTTCGTCGTTTCGCCGCCATTGGCGGTACCCGCCTTCTCGTCGACCCGCGCCGCGACCGGCGCCGCGCAGGTGGCGGCGACGGCTTCGTCGATCCGCGCCAGGCGCTGGCGCAGCTCGGAGGCATGGGCCGCGCGGGCGCCGTCGCGTATCGCCGCGTAGTCGGCCGCCAGCTGACCGGCGCACATGCGGCTGCGCACGAATGGGCTCAGCCTGGCGCGCAGGTCTTCGCCGGTGGCGGCGCAGTCGAGCTCGCCGAGCCAGAGCTGGCGCGCCTGCGTGAAGTGCGCCGCCCACTGGCGGCCGTTGTCGACGTCGTGCGTCCGGCAATGGGCAATCGCCAGCCCCGCCCAGGCCAGTTCGTTGCTTGCGTCGACGCGCGGCAGGGCAGCGGCCGACCGGAAGCGGGCAATCGCCGTAGCGAGGTCGCCGGTGTGCAGCGCCGCCTCGCCCTCGCACAGAAGCTGCAGGTAGGCATCCAGCCGGCCGGCATTGGGCGGGCACAGGCCGAGCGTCGGCGCCTTCGCCGGCTGCGCCAGACAGTGCGCCGGTGCCAGGCCGGCGAGCAGCAGCAATGAAAACAGTCGTCTGCCGAGGCCTGTCATGCCCTAACGGACGCGACGGACAGTGAATTCCTCCTGGATGTTGTCCTTGTAGTAGCTGCCCGGGCTGGCCGAGGAAAGGAAGCGTCGGGCGATCTCCTCGCCGACGGCGGTGTGCTGGATCACCGAGCCATTGTCGAACTCGATCTCGAGCACCCGCGCACCGCGGTCGTAACCGGCCGACCTGATGCCGCCGCGGCGGATCGGCTTGCGTTCGATGGTCACGTCGTCGTTCCTCCCGCGGTCAGAGTCCGAGATCCTTCCACATCGCCTCGACGCGTGCCTTGACCGCCGCATCCATGGCGATCGGCCGGCCCCACTCGCGCGCGGTTTCGCCGGCCATCTTGTTGGTGGCGTCGAGCCCCATCTTGCTGCCCAGCCCGGATACCGGCGAGGCGAAGTCCAGGTAGTCGATCGGCGTGTTCTCGACCAGCACCGTGTCGCGCAGCGGGTCCATCCGGGTGGTGATCGCCCAGATGACGTCCTTCCAGTCGCGGGCGTTGACGTCGTCGTCGACGACGACGATGAACTTGGTGTACATGAACTGGCGCAGGAAGCTCCAGACGCCGAACATCACGCGCTTGGCGTGCCCCGGGTACTGCTTGCGCATCGACACCACGGCCATCCGGTAGCTGCAGCCCTCGGGAGGCAGGTAGAAGTCGACGATCTCGGGGAAGGTGCGGCGCAGGATCGGCACGAACACCTCGTTCAGCGCCACGCCGAGCACCGCGGGCTCGTCGGGCGGCTTGCCGGTGTAGGTCGAGTGATAGATCGGCCCGCGGCGCATGGTGATCCGCTCGACGGTGAACACCGGGAAGCGTTCGACCTCGTTGTAGTAGCCGGTGTGGTCGCCGAACGGACCCTCGAGCGCCGTCTCGTAACCGGCGTTGGCGGCGCTGATCTCGCCGTTTGCGTTGGCCGGGTCGGGGCGCAGGTGGCCCTCCAGCACGATCTCGGCGCTGGCCGGCACCTGCAGGTCCGATCCGATGCAGCGAACCGTTTCCGTGCGGGCGCCGCGCAGCAGGCCGGCAAACTGGTACTCGGACAGCGTGTCCGGCACCGGCGTGACGGCGCCGAGGATGGTCGCCGGATCGGCGCCGAGGGCCACCGCGATCGGGAATGGGCGGCCGGGGCTGGCGAGGCGGTGATCGCGAAAGTCGAGGGCACCGCCGCGGTGCGCCAGCCAGCGCATGATCAGCCGATCGCGGCCGATCACCTGCTGCCGATAGATGCCCAGGTTCTGCCGCTTCTTGTTCGGCCCACGGGTGACCACCAGACCCCAGGTGATCAGCGGTCCGGCATCGCCAGGCCAGCACGTCTGCACCGGCAGCCGGCCGAGGTCGACATCCGTGCCCTCCCAGGCGATCTGCTGGCAGGCGCCCGAGCGGACCACCTTCGGCGCCATGTCCCAGAGCGCCGCTTTCAGCATCGACACCTTGCCCAGGGCGTCCCTCAGGCCTTTCGGCGGTTCCGGCTCCTTCAACGATGCCAGTAGCTCACCGACCTCGCGCAACGCGCCGACGCTTGCCGCACCCATGCCGCGGGCGACTCTGTCCGGAGTACCGAAGAGGTTCGCCAGAACGGGCATCGTTGCCCCGACCGGGCTTTCGAACAGTAGCGCCGGCCCGCCTGCCCGCAGCGTCCGGTCGCAGATTTCGGTCATTTCCAGCCTGGGGGAGACGGGCGCATGGATCCGACGAAGCTGTCCAAGTTCCTCAAGCTGCGAAATGAAATCACGGAGATCGGCGTATTTCATCGATTTTTTGATTTTTTATCTGCCTTTGCCTTCTACGCGCCCGCTTGATCAAGGAGACGCCTGCCGTTCGGGCGGTCCGAGACTCACGCCTGGCTGCTTGGCTCGCCGGCCGCCATAGCTAGAGGCGAAACTCCATCATGTTCCCGACCCCGCCGGCTCCATTCTGGTACTATGCTGCGACGCATCAAAGAAGTGCCGAGAAAACACGTTAGGCCGTCCGGCGAATCCGTCGCGACGCTAACTACAATCAGCCGATCGGGTGAAGCTGACTCACCCCGTGGCGATTGGCGGCATCGTGATGGGGAACGGGAGCGGTGTTCGCGCCCGTCCATTTTGAACGGAACACCGAGCGGCGCAAGGCGCCGGGTGATTTTCGCCGGGCGGTGCGCAGAACGCAGTGCGCGCCTGGCAACAAGCGGAGCGGGCTTAGCCGGCTCCGTCCGACGTTCCAACCTGTGAGTGAGGACAGCCGGCATGCACCGGCAGCCGCACAGCATAAGGAGGCACGGATGTCTCTGATCATCGAAAAAGCGTGGGCGCCGGCTGCGGCGGCGCTGGGCACGGCGGGGCGCGACGTGGCTCGGGGTGCCGGCATGCTGGCGCGGGGCGCGGTCGGGCTGGTTGGCATTTCGACCCTTGCCGCGGCGCTTGTCCTGCTTGGCAACGAGCCACTGCGCGAGCAGCTGGTCGCAAGCACGCTGACTGCTGGCGGCCTTCCCGTTGCCGGCGCCGGCGCCGACGAGGAGGTCCGGCCGGAAGCCGATTCCCGTGGGAGCCGCTGGAGCGACTGGCTGGCTTCTCAGCCTGGCACTGCCGTCGAGCCGGCGCAGGAGCACGTCACCCGATACCTGTCGCGTCGCTACCGGGTGGCCGAGGGCGCAGTTCGGCAGATCGTCGGCCAGGCCTACGCGACCGGTCGCTCGCTGGGCGTCGACCCGATGCTGATTCTGGCGGTGACGGCGATCGAGTCGAGCCTGAATCCGTTTGCCCAGAGCTCCGTTGGCGCCCAGGGGCTGATGCAGATCATGACCCGAGTCCATGGCGACAAGCTGGCCGCGCATGGGGGCGAACACGCGGCTCTCGATCCGATTGCCAACCTCAAGGTCGGCTCGGAGATTCTGCGGGACCTGATTCGCCGGGGTGGCTCGGTCGAACGGGGATTGCAGCTGTACGTCGGTGCGGGAAACCTGCCTGACGACGGCGGTTATGCGACGCGCGTGCTCGGCGAGATGCAGCGCATCAAGCTTGCCTCGACCGGCAGCGTCCGGCAGGCGTTGTCGGCGGGCGTGCAGGCCGACACCTCGGCGGCGCAGGCTTCGGCCACGGCAGCTGGCGGTGGCCTGTTGCCCGCGGCTGCGGCATCGGCACAGGCAGCGCCGGGGCATCAGGCGATCTGACGCAGCTTGCCGGTGCGCCGGTTTGGCGGCGGTTGCCGCGATTTGCGTCGCCAACAGCCGCCGCCGCAGTTAGCTGCTGAGATACTGCTCCATGCGTTTGACCGCCTCTTCGAGCTTTTCACGCTTGTTAGCGTAAGAAATGCGCACATAACCTGCGGTATCGGCTGTGCCGAAATCCCGACCAGGTACGACGCAGACCCCCGTTTCCCGCAGCAGGTCGAAGGCGAAACGCCAACTGTCGGCGGCAAATCGGCGGATCCCCGCGTATATGTAGAAGGCACCATCGGGCACCGCCGGCAGTTCGAAGCCGAGGCGTTGCAGCGCCGGCACCAGAAAATCCCGTCGGCGCTGGAACTCCTCGCGACGCGCCTCGTAGATGGCCAGCGAGTCCGCCGAGAAGCACGCCAGCGCTGCGTGCTGGGCGACTGCCGACGGGCAGATGAACAGGTTCTGCGCCAGTTTCTCGAGAACCGGCACGAGGGCACGCGGCGCGACCAGCCAGCCGAGCCGCCAGCCGGTCATGTTGAAGTACTTCGAGAAACTGGCGAGCGCCAGGATGTCCTCGCCAAGCGAAAGGGCGGTCGACGGCGCGTGGCCGTAGCTCAGGCCCTGATAGATCTCGTCGACGATCAGGAATCCGGCGCGGGCGCGGACAAGATCGGCAATTTCGGCGAGCACCGCCTGCTCGATCGATGTGCCGGTGGGGTTCGAGGGCGACGCCAGCAGCACGCCTGCAGCGTGCACCGTCCAGGCGTCTTCGATCATCGCGGCAGTGGGCTGGAACCGCGACTGCGGGCCGCAAGGAAGAAGCTGCGCGCGGCCGCCGAGCACGGTGGCGAAGTGCCGGTTGCACGGATAGCTCGGATCCGGCATCAGCAGCGTCCTGTCGCGGTCGAGCAGTGCCGCCAGGGCCAGCAGCAGGGCACCGGAAGCGCCGGCCGTGACGACGACGCGGTCGGGATCGACGGCAATCTGAAAGCGTCGCGCGTAGTCGGCGGCGATCGCCTCGCGAAGCGCATCCGTGCCCAGCGCCGGCGTGTACTGCGTCATGCCGGACCGGATGGCCTGCTCGGCGGCAGCCTGGACCGGCGGTGGTGCAGTGAAATCCGGTTCGCCGATGCTCAGGTGGACGATCGACCGGCCTGAGTCCGCCAGCCGCTGCGCCGCCTTGACGATCTCCATCACGTAGAAGGGCTCGATTCCTTCCGTGCGAGTGGCGGGACGCCAGGTCACCGGCGGTCTCCGCGGCGAAGCGACCGGCCGCACGCGCTGGATCGCCCTGCGCTATCCGTGGCCGAAGGCAAAAAAAAGCCTGTCAGTCGGGCGCACCCAAGTTCGGCCGAGGAGGGGGAGGAGAGGAGCCGACAGGGGACTGCGCGCCCGAGCTTTGCGACAGGCTCAAGGGCAGAACGAATTGCGATCGTAGCAGCAGGTATCGAAATGTCAACCATATGTCTATGTCAAATAATTGTTCGTCCAGCCAGCAATAGCTTGTCAGTGTGTGCTCGCTCCTTGCTCTGCGAGCGAGTTTGACAGCGCACCGATCGCCGGGACGACGCAACTGCCGCCTCCATAATGCGCTTCCAACTCGCCTTGGCGGTGACCGGATGCGACCCGATGACGAAAGTGCCGACCTGAAGCGGGCGGCGCTCGAATACCACGAACTGCCGCGACCGGGAAAGATCTCGGTCACGCCGACCAAGCAGCTGATCAACCAGCGGGACCTGGCGCTGGCCTATTCGCCCGGCGTCGCGGCTGCCTCGGAAGCGATCGCCGCCGACCCGTCCACCGCATCGCGCTACACGGCCCGCGCCAACCTGGTTGGTGTCGTGACCAACGGCACCGCGGTGCTCGGCCTGGGAAACATCGGCCCGCTGGCGGCGAAGCCGGTGATGGAAGGCAAGGCCGTGCTGTTCAAGAAGTTCGCCGGCATCGACGTGTTCGACATCGAAATTGCCGAGCGCGACCCCGACCGGCTGGTCGAGATCATCGCCGCGCTGGAGCCGACCTTCGGCGGCATCAACCTGGAGGACATCAAGGCGCCGGAGTGCTTCCATGTCGAGCGGAAGCTGCGCGAGCGGCTGAAGATTCCGGTGTTCCACGATGATCAGCACGGCACCGCCATCATCGTCGCCGCGGCGATCCTCAACGGCCTGCAGGTCATCGGCAAGGAACTGTCGACGGTAAAGCTCGTCACCAGTGGCGCCGGCGCCGCCGCGCTCGCCTGCCTCGACCTGCTGGTCGACCTCGGCCTGCCGCGCGCCAACATCTGGGCGACCGATATCGAGGGGGTCGTCTATGAGGGCCGCGCGGCGCTGATGGACGACGAGAAGCGTCGCTACGCGCAGCCGACCTCGGCACGCAGGCTGGCCGAAGTCATCGTCGGCGCCGACATCTTCCTCGGCCTGTCCGCCGGTGGCGTGCTCAAGCGCGAGATGGTGGTCGCGATGGCGGCGCGGCCGCTGATCCTGGCTCTGGCCAATCCAAATCCCGAGATCCTGCCGGAGGACGTCAGGGCGGTGCGCGACGACGCGGTGATCGCCACCGGCCGCTCCGATTATCCGAACCAGGTCAACAACGTCCTTTGTTTCCCGTTCATCTTCCGTGGCGCGCTCGATGTCGGCGCGACGACGATCACGCGGGAGATGGAAGTCGCCGCCGTGCACGCGATCGCCCAGCTGGCCCGCGAGGAGCAGAGCGAGGTGGTGGCCAGCGCCTACGGCGTGCGCGACCTCGCCTTCGGCGCGGAGTACCTGATTCCGCGGCCGTTCGATCCGCGGCTGATGATGCGCATTGCTCCCGCAGTGGCCGCCGCGGCGATGGCCAGCGGCGTGGCGACGCGGCCGATCGCCGATCTCGACGCCTACCGGGAGCAGCTGCAGCAGTTCGTCTATCACTCCGGCACCTTCATGAAGCCGATCTTCGCCGCCGCCAAGAAGGCGGCCGCCGCGGGCGGACGCTCGCGGGTCGTGTTCTGCGAGGGCGAAGACGAGCGGGTGCTGCGCGCGGTCCAGGTAGTGCTCGACGAAGGCATCGCGCGGCCGATCGTCATCGGCCGGCCGCCCGTGCTCGAGCGCAGGCTCGAGCGCTACGGCCTGCGGATGAAGGCGGGCAGCGACTTCGGGGTGGTCAACCCGGAATCCGATCCGCGCTACCGCGACTACTGGCGCACCTATCACGAGATGACCGCGCGACGCGGCGTGACCGAGCAGTACGCGAAGATCGAGATGCGGCGGCGGCTGTCGCTGATCGGCGCCATGATGATCGCCAAGGGCGACGCCGACGGCATGATCTGCGGCACCTTCGGCGCGTTCGACCTTCATCTGCACTACGTCGACCAGGTGATCGGGCGGCGTGCCGGCGCCAACGTCTACGCCGCGATGAACATCCTGATGCTGCCGGGCCGGCAGATCGCGCTGGTCGACACGCATGTCAACGTCGATCCGGGCGCCGCAGAGATCGCCGAGATCGCGACGATGGCGGCCGAGCAGCTGCAGCGGCTGGGCATCACACCGCGGGTGGCGCTGCTGTCGCACTCGAACTTCGGCTCGAGCCGGGCGCCGAGCGCGGAGAAGATGCGCCAGGCGCTGGCGCTGCTCAGGCAGCGTGCGCCGGCGCTCGAGGTCGACGGCGAGATGCACGCCGACTGCGCGCTCGACGGCGCGCTGCGCCGGTCGATCATGCCGCACTCGACGCTGCAGGGCGACGCCAACCTGCTCGTCCTGCCCGGCATCGATGCCGCCAACATCGGCTACAACCTGCTGAAGACTGCCGCCGGCAACAACGTGGCGATCGGGCCGATTCTGCTCGGCGCCGCCCGCCCCGTGCACATCCTCACCGCCTCGGCCACGGTGCGTCGCATCGTCAACATGACGGCGCTTGCCGTGCTGGACGCGAACTGGCAGCGGTGAGTTGAAGACGGTTCCGCTGCCGCGGGCAACCGCCGGCGCCTTGCCGTCGGCCGTCGCTCGCAAGGCGCGCTTCGTGCTGCACTGGGCGAGCCGGTTGCTGCTGGCCGCAGCCGTGGCACTGAGTGCGACAGCGTGCGCTCGCGAAGATGCGGCGACGGACCGTCGTCCCGCGGCGGCAACGATCGGCGAGGTGGCGGTCGAGGCCCTGCCCCCCGAGGCGGGCAAGACGCTGCTGCTGATCCAGCGGGGCGGGCCGTTTCCCTATCGCAAGGATGGCACCGTCTTCGCCAACCGCGAGCGGCTCCTGCCCAGGCAACCGCGTGGCTACTACACCGAGTACACCGTTCCGACGCCCGGCAGCCGGGACCGGGGGGCGCGGCGGATCGTCGCCGGCCGGGGCGCAACCGGTCAGCCGGCAAGCAGCGGCGAGTATTACTACACGGACGACCATTACCGGAGCTTTCGCCGGATCCGCCAATGAGCACGAGCAGCAAGATGCCGAAGCCGATCGACACGCTGCCGGCGCAGACCGTCCGCCGCCTGGGCGCGCGCAGCGTCGACGAACTGCGGCGCTGGGCGGAACATGCCGGACATCGGTTCGTGCTCGTCGAGTGTTCGGACTGCGTCGACAGGACCGCGGTGCTGAAGTCGATCGGCCGCGCCTTTGCGTTTCCGCAGTGGTACGGCGCAAATCTCGACGCCCTTTACGATTGCCTGACCGATCTGCCGGAGCGCGGCGACCGCGGATGGATCGTGGTTCTCGAGCGGCTGCCTGGCGGGCCGACGCTCCACCAGGCGGACCGCGATGCGCTGCTCGATGTCTTTCGCGATGCCGCCGCCGATTTCGCCGCGCAGCAGGTCGGCCTGCGAGTCTTCTACTCCTGACCGGGCGAGCCGGCGAAGTCGCCGCGCGTGGCCTGCAGCGCGGCAATCGCTGCCAGCCCGGCGGTCTCGGTGCGCAGGACGCGCGGGCCAAGGCTCACCGGAACGAATCCGGCGCGGCCGGCCAGCGCGATCTCGGCCTCGGCAAGGCCGCCCTCGGGGCCAACCACCAGCGCGGCGCACGTCTGGCCGCAGGCGGAGCACAGGCTCCTGCCCGCGCCGGGCGCGAGCAGCATGCGGTCGTGCTCTGCCGGCACCGCCGCCAGCGCCCCGCCAAGGTCGCCGAGGAGGTCGACCGAAGGCACCCGGTTGCGGCCGCACTGGCTGCTGGCGGCGCGGGCAATGTCGGTCCAGTGGTGCAGGCGGCGGGCGGCACGCGGTGCAACAAGCCGAACGACGCTGCGCTGCATCGGCACGATCACGATGCGCTCGACACCGAGTTCGACCGCCTTTTCTACGATCCAGTCGATCTTCTCTGCAGCGACCAGCGCCTGGATCAGCGTGAGCTTCAGCGGCGACTCGCGCTCCAGCGGATCGAAACTGCCGAGTCGCGCCCGGGCGGTGGCGCCTTCGCAGCGCAGGGTCGCCGGATACTGTCCGCCGCGCCCGTCGTAAACAACGATCGGCGCGCCGTCGCGCAGGCGGAGCACGTGCAGCGCGTGATGGGCGACATCGTCCGGCAGGCGGACCGTTGCGCCTGCCGCAAGCGCCGAGTCAATGAAGAAGCGGGGTGGTGACACGCTGCCAGGCGAAGAAGAGCCCGGCGCGGCGCCGGGCCCGTTCGGGAAAAGTGCGGGTGGCGGCCGCCGCGGCGGCTGCTAGGCGGCGAGTCGCGCCGGTTCCTGCGAAGGATCGGTCAGCGCCTTGACGAAGGTCGGCAGCGCAAACAAGCCACCGTGCACTTCTGCGTTGTAGTACTTCAGGCCGCCGATGCGCCGCTCGCGCAGCCGCGCGGCGATGGCCTCGCTCGTCATCAGCCGCGGGTTGGCGCTGTCGCTGGCCACACCGAGGCACCACAGCGAGCCATAGAGCGGAATGAACAGCGCCAGCGGATGCACCTGCTTGAAGACCCTGCGCAGGGTGGCCGCGTTCTTGCGCACCGTCTCCGGCGCGTAAACCGGCGTGCCGAGGTGCAGCGTCAGCATGCCGCCCGGGTTCAGCCGCTCGCGGCACAGGCGGAAGAACTCTTCCGAGTACAGGTGAAACGCCGGCGTGTCCGGGTCGGTGAGATCGAGCACGATCAGGTCGAACTTCTCCGTCGCGTTCTTCACGTACTCGAAGCCGTCGCCGATCCTGATCTCCAGCCGCGGATCGTCGAGCACGCCTTTGTGGATCTGGCCGAGGTGCTGGCGCGCAACGTCGATCACCGCCGCGTCGAGCTCGGCCATCACCACCCGCCCGACGCTCGGGTGCTTGAAGACCTCCTCCGAGGAACCGCCGTCGCCGCCGCCGATCACCAGCACCGAATGCGGATTCGGGTGGCTGAGCAGCGCCGGGTGCGTCATGCACTCGTGATAGAAGAACTCCTCCTTTTCGGAGGTCATCAGCCGGCCGTCGAGGCGAAACAGCTTGCCGAACTGCGGCGTGTCGTAGACCTCGATGCGCTGGTAGGGCGACTCGGTCGCCTGCAGCCGCCGGCTGGCGGTGAAGCCGTAGCCGGAACTGGCATTCAGCCAGTCGAAGATGAGTTCGTCTTTCGACGCGCTGCCGCCCGGCGCCTGCGCCGAGGCCTCGGCCACCGCCGCGTCCATGCTCGCCGCCAGGTCGCCGCGGTTGATCCGGTTGACCACCTGGTTCTTCGGCCGGAACGCTACCGTCAGCGCGTCGAACAGCTGCTGCGCCCTGCCGCTGTTGTCATCGGTGAAGTTGCACACGTAGACGTCGAGCGTCACGCCGCCGCGCTCGGGCCAGGTGTGCAGTGCCAGGTGCGATTCGGCGAGCAGCACCGCCCCGGTGATGCCGCCGGGCTGCCCGTTGAAGTCGGGAAACACGTGGTAGTTCTCGTCGACGATCGTCAACCCCGCGGCGATCGTCGCGTCGCGGCACAGCGTCGACAGTTTTTCCAGATCCGTCAGCAGCGCGGCAGGGCAGCTGCAGTCGAACAGATCGCCAGTCAGGTGAAGTCCTTGCATCTTCGTCCCCCAGCAGGTCCGCCCTAATCGACCTGAATCGCGGCTCATCACCGCAACCCACGATCCGGGACCCGACGCTGGTGCGCGGCGCGCGGGTCGGTAACAGCTTTCGCTGCGTCGATTGGACCTGGCGGGGGAAGATGCCTAACCAGCAGGCAACCCGTTGCTTCCGGTGCTCCGGATCGAATTTTGGAGGGCGGATGTTATCGGAATTCACCGCACAGCGAAAGCGCCGCAGCATGAGCAAAGTCGAGTGCTTGCTCGACGTTTGAGCGACGACACGGCCAGATCCTGCAGCCGGCGCCGGGCCGAGGGCCGCTGCTAGAATTTTGATCCTTCCGCGGTGCCCCGGCGCCGACCCAGATACTCCCGCCCGTATGCCCGACGCCACCACGCCACCGCTGCCGCTGCGCGAGCAGATGTGCAATGCGCTGCGGGCGCTGGCGATGGACGCCGTGCAGAAGGCCAACTCAGGCCATCCGGGCATGCCGATGGGGATGGCGGAGGTGGCGCTGGCGCTCTGGCACCGGCACCTGGTGCACAACCCGGCCGACCCGCAGTGGCTCGACCGCGACCGTTTCGTGCTGTCCAACGGGCACGGCTCGATGCTGCTGTATTCACTGCTGCACCTGACCGGCTACGACCTGCCGATGGTGCAGCTGTCGGCGTTCCGCCAGCTTCACAGCCGCACGCCGGGACATCCCGAGGTTGGACTGACGCCCGGCGTCGAGACGACCACCGGACCGCTCGGGCAGGGACTGGCCAACGCGGTCGGGATGGCGCTGGCGGAGCAGCTTCTTGCCGCCGAGTTCAATCGCCCGGATTTCCCGATCGTCGATCACCGCACCTACGTGTTTGCCGGCGACGGCTGCCTGATGGAGGGTATCTCGCACGAGGCCGCGTCGCTGGCCGGCACCTGGCGGCTGCACAAGCTCGTCGTCATCTACGACGACAACGGCATCTCGATCGACGGCGAGGTGAAGCACTGGTTCACCGACGACACCGCCGCGCGCTTCCGCGCCTACGGCTGGAACGTCATCGGGCCGGTCGACGGGCACGACGTCGACGCGGTCGACCGGGCGATCGTCGGGGCGCGCGACGCTCGCCGGCCGTCGCTGATCGTCGCGCGCACCGTCATCGGCAAGGGCTCGCCGAACCGCGCCGGCAGCGAGAAGGCGCACGGCGAGGCGCTCGGCGAGCGTGAGGTGGCGGCGACGCGGGCGGCGATCGGCTGGCACCACGCGCCGTTCGACGTGCCGGCGCCGGTCGCCGCCGGCTGGAGCGCGCGTGCCGCGGGCGGCCGCCGGCAGGCGCAGTGGAACGAGCTGTTCGCCGGCTACCAGCGGCGCCATCCGGCGCTGGCGGCGGAGTATCGCCGGCGAATGCGCGGCGAGCTGCCGACCGGTTTCGCCGAGGCGGTGGCGCAGGCGGCGGCCTCGATGCACGACAAGCGCGAGTCGGTGGCGACCCGCAAGGCTTCGCAGCTGGCGATCGAGCGACTGGCCGAGGTGCTGCCGGAGATGATCGGCGGCTCGGCCGACCTCACGGGCAGCAACCTCACACGGTGGGTCAATGCGGCGCCTTTGCGCGTCGGCGATGACGGTTTCTCGCCCGGCCGGCATGTCAACTTCGGTGTGCGCGAGTTCGGCATGAGCGCGATCGCCAACGGCATCGCGCTGCACGGCGGCTTCATTGCCTTCGTCGGCACCTTCCTGGTGTTCTCCGACTACGCGCGCAGCGCGCTGCGCATGGCGGCGTTGATGCGCCAGCGGGTGGTGTTCGTCTTCACGCACGACTCGATCGGCCTGGGCGAGGACGGGCCGACCCACCAGGCCGTCGAGCACGCGGCGAGCCTGCGGTTGATCCCCAACATGGACGTCTGGCGGCCCTGCGACACGGTCGAAACGCTGCTCGCCTGGGCGCACGCGGTCGAGCGGCGCGACGGACCGACCTCGCTGCTGCTGTCGCGCCAGTCGGTGCCGTATCTGCGCCGGCAGGTCGGCCAGGACGACGTCCGTCGCGGCGCCTACGTCATCAGCGAAGCGGCGGGCGGAGTTGGCCAGGCGCGGGCGGTGCTGATCGCCACCGGCTCGGAAGTGGCGCTGGCGATGCAGGCCCAGGATCGACTGGCGCAGGCCGGCGTGCCGGTGCGTGTGGTGTCGATGCCGTCGACCACGGTGTTCGACCGGCAGGACGCAGCCTACAAGTCGGCCGTGCTGCCCGAAGGGCTGCCGCGGGTGGCGATCGAAGCCGGCGTCACCGATTTCTGGTGGAAGTACGTTCGCGCCGGCGGCGCGGTGCTCGGCGTCGACCGCTTCGGCGAGTCGGCTCCGGCGGCGGACGTGTACAAGCACTTCGGACTGACGGTCGAGAATCTCGTCGCGACCGTCGAGGCCGTCTTATCCCGGGAGAGCAAGTCATGACGATCAAGGTTGCCATCAACGGCTATGGCCGCATCGGCCGCAACATCCTCCGCGCCCACTACGAGGGCGGCAAGAAGCACGACATCCAGATCGTCGCGATCAACGACCTGGGCGACACCAAGATCAACGCCCACCTGACCAAGTACGACACGGCGCACGGCAAGTTTCCCGGCACCGTGGCGATCGACGGCGACTCGCTGGTCGTCAACGGCGACCGGATCCGCGTGTTGTCGAACCGCGATCCGTCGCAGCTGCCGTGGAAGGATCTCGGTGTCGACGTCGTGCACGAGTGCACCGGCTTCTTCACCAGCAAGGAGAAGGCCTCGGCGCACCTGAAGGCCGGCGCGAAGAAGGTGATCATTTCGGCGCCCGGCGGCAAGGACGTCGACGGCACCATCGTCTACGGCGTCAATCACCGCCTGCTTTCGGCCGCGCACTCGGTGATCTCGAACGCCTCGTGCACCACCAACTGCCTGGCGCCGATGGTCAAGCCGCTGCACGAGAAGATCGGCCTGGTCAACGGCCTGATGACGACGATCCACGCCTACACCAACGACCAGGTGCTGACCGACGTGTATCACGAGGACCTGCGCCGCGCGCGCGCCGCCGCGCACAACATGATCCCGACCAAGACCGGCGCCGCGGCGGCCGTCGGCCTGGTGCTGCCGGAACTGAACGGCAAGCTCGACGGCTACGCCATCCGCGTGCCGACGATCAACGTGTCGATCGTCGACCTGTCATTCGTCGCCGGCCGCGACACCACGGTCGACGAGGTCAACGCGATCATGAAGGCTGCGGCCGACGGCGAACTGAAGGGCATCCTCGGCTACAACACCGAACCGCTGGTCTCCAGCGACTTCAACCACGACCCGCGTTCGAGCATCTTCGAGGCCACCCTGACCAAGGTCTCCGGCCGCCTGGTCAAGGTTTCCTCCTGGTACGACAACGAATGGGGTTTCAGCAATCGAATGCTGGACACCACGGTGGCGCTGATGGGCGCACGCTGAGGCGGCGATCGTGCTGACCGCGGCCGGCCGATCGGCCTGGCCCGGATCGCGCCGTCTGCCGCGCGCCGCCCCTGGAACGAGTTCCGCTCGCGGCAGTCGAAAGCTGGCCGCCGCGCGCCGATGTCATCTTTTTCGGGCTGCGGCGCGTTGCGTCGAAACACCGACTGGAGAGGCGATGAAGTCGCTCAGGACCTGGCTTGCCGTGCTGTGCCTTGCGGCGAGCAGCGCAACCGCGCTGGCGCAGCAGCCGCACCTGCGCGCGTCTGCCGACGCGGAAACCGCGCGCGTCATCGTCAGGTTCCGCGACCAGACGGCAGCGGCGCCGGCTGCGCGGCAGTCGCCGAGCGCGCGCACCCGCATCGATGAACTCTCGGCGCGACAGGCGCTGACGCTGAAACTCGCCCGCAGCGTTTCGGAACGCACGCACGCGGTCTGGCTCGAGCGACCGCTGCGCGGTCGCGAACTCGACCGCCTGCTGCAGCGGCTCGCCGCCGACCCGGCGGTCGAGTACGCGGTGGCCGACAGGCGCAAGTACCGCGCTGCCGTCGCGAACGATCCGCTGTTCAACCAGACGGCGCAGACCGGGCAATGGTGGCTGACCACGCCCAACGGCACGTTCGTCTCCGCCATCGACGGCCCGGCTGCCTGGGACCTCACCGTTGGCGATCCCGGCATCGTGGTGGCGGTGCTCGACACCGGCGCGATGTTCGATCATCCCGATCTCGGTCGGGCCGAGCAGGGCGGCAAGCTGCTGCCCGGCTACGACTTCGTCGGCGGCGTCGGCGGCGCCGATGCCGTCAAGGTGGCCAACGACGGCGACGGCCGCGACGCCGACGCCGGCGATCCGGGCGACTGGATCGACGCCGCCGATCGCCGGGAGGCCCTGTTCGCCGACTGCGAGCTTTCGGACAGCTCCTGGCACGGCGTGCACATCGCCGGAATCATCGGCGCGCTTTCGAACAACGGCACCGGTGGCGCAGGCATCGGCTGGGACACGCCGGTCCTGCCGGTGCGCGTGCTCGGCAAGTGCTTCGGCTACGACTCCGACATCATCGCCGGCATGCGCTGGGCCGCCGGCCTGCAGGTGCCGGGCGTCCCGACCAATGCGACGCCGGCGCGCGTGGTGAACCTGAGTCTAGGCGCGCTCGAGCAATGCACCGCGCCGTACAGCAGCGCGGTCGAGGAGCTTCGCCTGCGCAACGTCCTGGTGGTCGCCGCCGCCGGCAATGACGGCGTCGGCGAGGTCACGGCGCCGGGCAACTGTCCCGGCGTCGTCTCCGTGACGGCGCTGCGCCACGTCGGAACGAAGGTGGGCTTCGCCAATTACGGCGCCGGCGTTACCATCGCGGCGCCCGGCGGCAACTGCGTCAACGTGGGCGCCAACGAGCCGTGCCTGTACCCGATCATCTCGTCCGACAATGCCGGCGCGAAGCAGCCCGGGGCGATGATCTACGGCGGCAAGCTCGGCACCAGTTTCTCGACGCCGATGGTCGCCGGCGTGGCGGCGCTGATGCTCAGCCGTGACCCGCTGCTGGCCAACGACGAGCTGATCGCCCGCCTGCGCCTGACGACGCGGGTGTTCCCGCCCGCCGATCCGACACTGTTCGCCTGCTCCGACCCGCTTTTTGTCGCCGACGATCAGGGCAATCTGCCCAACGACGGCCAGTGCAACTGCACCTCGACCTCGTGCGGCGAAGGGATGCTCGATGCCGGCCGGGCGGTGCGCGCGGCGACCAACGCGGTCGCGGTGGTCTTCGGTCCGTCCGAAGGCGCGCAGGGCCAGCCGGCGACCTTCGACGGCTCACGCAGCCTGCCGGCGCCGCGCCAGCAGCTGACCTCCTTCCGCTGGTCGGTGGTCGACGGCCCGGCGGGCGGAGCGTTCAGCGCTCCGGCTGCGTCGATCACGCAGTTCACCGGCAGCACCGGTCAGTACACGTTGCGGCTGGCGATCGCCGACAGCGCCAACACGGTCGACAGCTACGACTTCACGCTGTCCGTCGGCGCCAGCGGCGGCAGCGGCGGCGACGGCGGCGGTGGTGCGCTGTCGCCGCTCGAGCTGCTGCTGCTGGCGGCGGCACTGGTGATTTCCCGCCGTCGCGCGCGCGACTGACCGACGGCCGTCAGCGCGAGCGCGCTGCGAAGTACACGCCCAGGGCCGTGCCGGCGATCGCGCCGATCAGGTGAGCCTGCGGGACGGTGGAAACGCCGAGCCAGTCCGCGTAGGCGGTGACGCCGCCGCGCGGAAGATCGACCGCCACCTTGATCCAGCCGGCAACGACGAGCGCCAATGGCAGCAGCGCCATCGAGCGCGGTCGCCTGCGGGCGGACCTTGCGAGCGCAACGGTGGCGCCGGCGAAGAACAGTGCGTGCAGCGCGCCGGAGGCGCCGCGGTACCAGGCGATGGCCGGATAGCCGGCGGCAAGGGCGAGCGACACCGCCGCGGCGCCAAGCGCCAGCGCCAGCAACTGCCGGGCGACCGACAGGCGCGGCGCAAAGAGGTAGGACAGCAGGACCCAGGCCCCGGCGTTGGCGAGCGCGTGCATCCAGTTGACGTGCACGAGGTGCCCGGTCAACAGGCGCCACGGTTCGGCCGACAGCGCCGAGCGGCGATATTCGAGGAACGGCGCGACGGTGGGCATCGCCTGCAGCAGCAGCAGCAGCGCGCTGCCGGCCAGTGCCGCCAGCAAGGGTGGCCGCAGCGGCAGCATGGGCGGCGTCGTACGCATTGGGCGATGATGCCTCGGCAGGCGCGGCGCAGGTACCGCTGGGGCGCGCCGGCAGGCGGGAGCGGCTTCGTATAATCGTCGTGCCTTGGGCGGGTGTCCATCGCAGCCGGCCTCCGGACGGTGGCCCGCGCCTCCTCGAGTCCCTTCCTCCGGCCTGCTCGCCATGAAAGTCAAACTCCTCTCCGACCTGGCCGCGGCGCGTGCGCTTGCCGGCAAGCGCGTGTTCATCCGCTCGGATCTGAACGTACCGCAGGACGACGCGGGCAACATCACCGAGGACACGCGCATCCGTGCCTCGGTGCCGGCGATCCGCATGGCGCTGGATGCCGGTGCGGCGGTGATGGTGACTTCGCACCTCGGCCGGCCGACCGAAGGCGAATTCAAGCCGGCGGACTCGCTGGCGCCGGTGGCACGAAGGCTCGGCGAACTGCTCGGCCGCGAGGTGCAACTGCGCGCCGACTGGGTCGACGGTGTCGACGTCGCGCCCGGCCAGGTGGTGCTGCTGGAGAACTGCCGCGTCAACAAGGGCGAGAAGAAGAACAGCGACGAACTGGCGCGGAAGATGGCCAGGCTCGCCGACGTCTATGTCAACGATGCCTTCGGCACGGCGCACCGCGCCGAGGCCACCACGCACGGCATCGCCAGGTACGCGCCGATCGCCTGCGCCGGGCCGCTGCTGGCGGCCGAGATCGAGGCGCTGAGCAAGGCGATCGTCGAGCCGCAGCGGCCGCTGCTGGCGATCGTCGCCGGATCGAAGGTGTCGACCAAGCTCACCATTCTCGACAACCTGGCGCACAAGGTGGACCTGCTGGTGGTGGGCGGCGGCATCGCCAACACCTTCCTGCTCGCCGAGGGCACCAGGATCGGCAAGTCGCTGGCCGAAGCCGACCTGGTGCCGGAGTGCCGCAAGGTGCTGCAGACGCTGGCCGCGAAGGGCGGCACGCTGCCGCTGCCGAAGGACGTCGTGGTGGCGAAGGAGTTCAAGGCGGATGCCGCGGCGACCGTGCGCCGCGCCGACGACGTGCGCGACGACGAGATGATCCTGGACATCGGTCCGGCGAGCACGCTCGAACTGGCGCGGATCATCAACTCCGCCGGCACCATCATCTGGAACGGGCCGGTCGGCGTGTTCGAGTTCGACGCGTTCGCCAACGGAACGCACCAGATGGCGCTGGCCATCGCCGAGGCCACCGCGCGCGGCGCGTTCTCGCTCGCCGGTGGCGGTGACACGCTGGCGGCCATCGCCAAGTACCGGATCGGCGAGCGGGTCAGCTACATCTCGACCGGTGGCGGTGCCTTCCTCGAGTTCCTCGAAGGAAAGACGCTGCCGGCGATCGAAGTGCTGCAGCAGCGGGCGGGCGATTGAGCCGATCGACGGCGCGCGCCGCCGCCGAAGGCCGCGCCAGGACGGCGGCGATCAGTCCGGACGTGGAAAGCCAGATGCTACGCAGCACCAAGATCGTTGCCACGCTCGGGCCGGCTTCCAGCGACCGGCAGGTTCTGGGCCGCATGCTGGCGGCGGGTGTCGACGTCGTGCGCTTGAACTTCTCGCACGGCACGGCGGAGGATCACCTGGCGCGGGCGCGCCTGGTCCGTGAGGTCGCCGCCGAGTGCGGCCGCGAGGTCGCGATCATGGCCGACCTGCAGGGGCCGAAGATCCGCGTCGGCAAGTTCGAGGGGGGCAAGGTCGAACTGCAGCCGGGGGCGAGCTTCGTGCTGGATGCCCGCTGCGAACTCGGCGACGCCGGGCGCGCCGGCCTCGACTACAAGGACCTGACGAAGGACGTCCGCGCCGGCGACGTGCTGCTGCTCGACGACGGCAGGCTGGTGCTCGACGTGGACCGCGTTGCCGGCGCCGAGATCGTCACCACCGTGCGCGTCGGCGGCGAATTGTCGAACAACAAGGGAATCAACCGGCAGGGCGGCGGCCTGTCGGCGCCGGCACTTACCGCGAAGGACGTGCGCGACATCGGCACCGCGATCGAGTGTGGCGCCGATTACGTCGCCGTGTCGTTCGTCAGGAGCCGCACCGACGTCGAGATGGCGCGCCGGCTGGTCGCCACCGACGGCGAGAAGCGCGGCGTCCGTCCGCTCGTCATCGCCAAGATCGAGCGGGCCGAGGCGATCCCGGTGCTGGCGGAAATCCTCGACGCTGCCGACGGCATCATGGTGGCGCGCGGCGACCTGGCAGTCGAGGTCGGCAACGCCGCCGTGCCGGCGCTGCAGAAGCGGATGATCAGGATGGCACGCGAGGCCAACAGGCTGGCGATCACGGCCACCCAGATGATGGAATCGATGATCGTCAACCCTTCGCCGACCCGCGCCGAGGTGAGCGACGTCGCCAACGCCGTGCTCGACGGCACCGACGCGGTGATGCTGTCGGCCGAGACCGCCAGCGGCAGGTACCCGGTCGAGGTGGTCGAGACGATGGCTTCCATCGTGCTGGCGGCCGATCGTTCGGAGACACCCGGCCTCGACCAGCAGTTCCTCAACGAGACCTTCACCCGGGTCGACCAGTCGATCGCCTACGGCGCGCTGTTCACCGCCTTTCACCTGCGCTGCGCGGCGATCGTCGCGCTGACCGAGTCGGGCTCGACCGCGCTGTGGATGAGCCGCCACGACATCGACATCCCGATCTATGCGCTGACGCCGAGCGTCACCACCCAGCGCCGCCTTGCCCTTTACCGCAACGTTCGGCCGCTGCACTTCTCGATCACCGACGACCGCGACCGGGCGCTGGCGGCGGCCGAGCGGCTGCTGCTCGAGCGGTCGCGCGTGAAGCCCGGCGAGCTGATCGTGCTGACCTGCGGCGAACCGATGGGGCAGCCGGGGGGCACCAACACGCTGAAGATCGTCAGTGTCGGCAGTTTCCTGTAGCGGCGTCGGCGTGACCCTGGGCAAGGCCGGGCGCCGGGCTTGAACTAGACTTTTTTCGCAACCCCCGGAGGGCAAGATGGCACTGGTATCGATGCGGCAGCTTCTCGATCACGCGGCGGAAAACGGCTACGGCATCCCCGCCTTCAACGTCAACAACCTCGAGCAGGTGCAGGCGATCATGGAGGCGGCCGCCGAAGTCAACGCGCCGGTGATCATGCAGGCCTCGGCCGGCGCGCGGAAGTACGCCGGCGAGAAGTTCCTCGCCCACCTGATCCAGGCGGCGATCGAGAGCTACCCGGCTATTCCGGTCGCCATGCACCAGGACCACGGCGCCTCGCCGGCGGTGTGCGAAGGCGCGATCAAGCTCGGCTTCTCCAGCGTGATGATGGACGGCTCGCTGAAGGAGGACGGCAAGACGGTGGCCGATTACGACTACAACTGGCAGGTGACCAGGAAGGTGGTCGACATGGCGCACGCGCTCGGCGTCAGCGTCGAGGGCGAACTGGGCTGCCTCGGTTCGCTGGAGACGATGCGCGGCGACAAGGAAGACGGCCATGGCGCCGAGATCACGATGACCAAGGAGATGCTGCTCACGGACCCGGACCAGGCCGCCGACTTCGTCAAGCGCACGCAGCTCGACGCGCTGGCGATCGCCATCGGCACCTCGCACGGCGCCTACAAGTTCACCCGCAAGCCGACCGGCGACATCCTGGCGATCGAGCGGATCAAGGCGATCCACCGCCGCATTCCCAACACCCACCTGGTGATGCACGGATCGTCGAGCGTGCCGCAGGACCTGCTGGAGGAAATCCGCAGGTATGGCGGCCAGATGAAGGAGACCTACGGCGTGCCGGTCGAGGAGATCCAGGAGGCGATCAAGCACGGCGTGCGCAAGGTCAACATCGACACCGACATCCGGCTGGCGATGACCGCCGCCACGCGCAGGTTCCTGGCCGAGAACCCAGGCCACTTCGACCCGCGTGACTTCCTCAAGCCGGCGCGCGCCGCGGCCAGGAAGATCTGCCGGGAGCGCTACCTGCAGTTCGGCTGCGAGGGGCAGGCCGGCAGGATCCAGCCGCTGCCGCTCGCCGTGGTGGCGCAGAAGTACAACAGCGGCGAACTGAGCCAGCACGTGCACTGAGCCACTGATCGGCCGGCGGGCCGGGAGATGGACGATGGATGATCTATCGGCATGGGTCGGCCGCACGCAGCGGTCGACCGAGACGCTCGACGCACGGCTGGTGCGCTGGCTGGCGGCGACGCTCGATCGGGCCGACCTGCTCGATGCGCGCGACGGCATGGCGCTGCCGCCGGCGTGGCACTGGGCGTTCTTCAACCCGGTCGAGGCGATGGCGGCGCTTGGCCGCGACGGTCATCCCAGGAAGGGCGGCTTCCTGCCGCCGACCGCGCAGCCGCGCCGCATGTGGGCCGGCAGCCGGCTGCAATGGCTGGCACCGCTGAAGGCCGGCCAGGCCGTCGAGCGGCTGTCGACGATCGTCAAGTGCGAGGCCAAGCGCGGCCGCACCGGCGAGATGGTGCTGGTCACCGTCGGCCACCAGTTCCGTGCCGACGGCCAATTGCTGCTCGACGAGCAGCACGACATCGTCTATCGCGACGAGGCATCCGAAGTCGAGCGCCGCGCACTGGCGGCACTGGCCGAACAGGCGCGTGCGGGCAGCATCCAGTTCGAGCGCAGGGGCGAAATCGTCCGCGAAGTCACGGTCGGCCCGGTGCAGATGTTCCGTTACTCGGCGGCGACCTTCAACGGCCACCGCATCCACTACGACCGCGACTACGCGCGCGATGTCGAAGGCTATCCCGGGCTGGTCGTGCACGGTCCGCTGATCGCGACGATGCTGCTGGAGTTCCTGCAGGCGCAGGTGGCGCCGGGCCGCGCGGTCGAGCGCTTCGAGTTCCGTGCCTTGAAGCCGACCTTCGACATCGCCTCCTTCGCGCTGCATGCGCTGCGGCCCGAGGCCGACGGCACCGTCAGCCTCTGGTCGACCAACAACGTCGGCGCGGTGGCGATGCAGGCGACGGCGGTGGTGCGCTGATCGCCGGCCGCCCGCGGCTGTCCAGGTACCTCGTGACCGCTCAGGGCCTGCCCCGGACCTGAGCCGGGACCGGGACCGATCTCATCTCGACTTGGGCCCCGGCCTGCGCCGGGGTGACAACCGCCGAGACGTCGCGCATCGGTGCGCGCACGATCGCTGCCGCTGGTCAAGATCCTCGCGCGGACAAGGTGCCATCCTCGCTGCATGGGTTCTGGTTCCAGCCGTGGAGGAAGCGATGTGCAGCGCCAGCAAGTGGGTTTACGCGTTCAGCGAGGGCAACGGCAGCGACAAGATGCTGCTCGGCGGCAAGGGCGCGAACCTGTGCGAGATGACCCGGATCGGGCTGCCGGTGCCGCCCGGGTTCGTCGTGACCACCGAAGCCTGCCTCGCCTACCTGAAGGAGAACCGCCTGCCGTCGGGGCTGATGGAGGAGGTCCGCGCGCAGCTCAGCCGCGTCGAGGAGGCCATCGGCAGGCGCTTCGGCGCGGCGGAGAACCCGCTGCTGGTGTCCGTTCGCTCGGGCTCGGCGATGTCGATGCCCGGCATGATGGACACGATCCTCAACCTTGGCCTGAACGCGCGATCGCTGGCCGGACTGATCTCGGCCACCGGTAACCCGCGCTTCGGCTGGGACGCGTACCGGCGGATGATCCAGCTGTTCGGCAAGGTGGCCCTCGGCGTGCCCGACGAGCCGTTCGACCGCGAGATGGCTCTGCTCAAGAAGGAAGCCGGCGTGCGGCAGGACGTCGAGCTGGAGGCCGAGCACCTGCAGCAACTGGCGCAGCGCTTCCTCGAGGTCGTTCGCGAGCACAGCGGGCGTCCGTTTCCGGATGATCCCCACGAGCAGCTGGAGATCGCCATCGCCGCGGTGTTCCGCTCGTGGAACGGCAAGCGGGCGATCGACTACCGGCGCCAGTTCAGGATCACGCCGCAGATGGCCAACGGCACCGCGGCGAACGTCTGCACGATGGTGTTCGGCAACCTGGGCAACGATTCGGCCACCGGCGTCGGCTTCACCCGCAATCCGGGCTCGGGCGAGCGGGTCGTCTTCGGCGAGTACCTGACCAATGCGCAGGGCGAGGACGTGGTCGCCGGCATCCGCACGCCGAAGCCGATCGCGGCGATGGCGCAGGAGATGCCGGCGCAGCACGCGCAGCTGATGGAACTCGCGGCGAAGCTCGAGTCGCACTACCGCGAGGTGCAGGACTTCGAGTTCACCATCGAGCGCGGCAAGCTGTGGGCGCTGCAGACGCGCAACGGCAAGATGAACGCGCTGGCGCTGGTGCGCACCTCGGTCGAGATGGAGCGCGAGGGGCTGATCGACCGCCAGCGGGCGCTGCTGCGCGTGCCGCCCGAGATGCTCGAGCAGTTGCTGGTGCCGCGGCTCGACCCGTCGTTCAAGGGCCAGCCGCTCGCCACCGGCCTGCCGGCCTCGCCGGGCGCCGCCTCGGGGATGATCGTCTTCGACGCCGACACCGCCGAGGCGCGCGGCAAGGCGGGGGAGAAGATCATCCTGGTGCGCGAGGAGACCAAGCCGGAGGACATCCACGGCTTCTTCGCCGCGCAGGGGGTGCTGACCTCGCGCGGCGGCAAGACCTCGCACGCGGCGGTGGTGGCGCGCGGCATGGGCAAGCCCTGCGTGTCCGGCGCCGAGAGCATCGTGGTCGACGTGCACAACAAGGTGGCCAACGTCGGCCCGGCGGTGCTCAAGGAGGGGCAGGTCATCACCATCGACGGCTCCAACGGCGCCGTCTACTTCGGCGAGGTGCCGACGGTGGAGGTCGAGTTCTCGCAGGACATGGCGACGCTGCTCGCCTGGGCCGACGAAGCGGCCACGCTCGGCGTTCGCGCCAACGCCGACACGCCGCGCGACGCGCAGCGGGCGCGCGACTGGGGTGCGCAGGGCATCGGCCTGTGCCGGACCGAGCGGATGTTCAACCAGATGGACCGCCTGCACATCGTGCAGGAGATGATCCTCGCCGAGAGCAAGAGCGCGCGGCTGGCGGCGCTGGAGAAGCTGCGGCCGACCCAGAAGGATGATTTCAGGGGCATCTTCACGGCGATGTCCGGGCTGCCGGTCACCGTGCGGCTGCTCGATCCGCCGATGCACGAGTTCCTGCCGACCGTGGCGCAGCTCGAGCTGGAGATCGCCCACCTGCGTCACTTTCGGGACGCCGTCGCCAGCCTCGAGGAGATGCCGGAGACGCTGAAGCTGCTGAGCCCCAGGCTCCACCACAAGTACGAGCCGGGGCTGGCCAAGCTGCTGGCGGGACTGGGCGAGTTCAAGGGCTCGCACCTCGAGGACGACCTGATCGAGAAGAAGACCGAGGTGCTCAGGAAGGTCAAGGCGATGGCCGAGGTGAACCCGATGCTCGGCCACCGCGGCGTGCGGCTGGCGATCACCTATCCGGAGATCTACGAGATGCAGGTCCGCGCGGTGATCGAGGCGGCTGCCGAGTGCGTGCGCGACGGCATCGAGGTGCGGCCCGAGATCATGGTGCCGCAGGTGGTGACCGCCGAGGAGCTGAAGCGCATCGGCGAGCTGGTGACGCGCATCCACCGGGAGGTGCAGGCCGCCTACGGCGTCGAGGTGCCGCTGAAGTTCGGCAGCATGATCGAGGTGGTGCGCGCCTGCGTGCGCGCCGCCCGGCTGGCCGAGACTGCCGAGTTCTTCTCCTTCGGCACCAACGACCTGACGCAGGCGACCTTCTCGTTCTCGCGCGAGGATGCCGAGAACAAGTTCCTGCCGCTGTACTACGAGGCCGGCCTGCTGCGCGACAACCCGTTCGAAGTACTCGACGTGAAAGGGGTCGGCGAACTGATGAAACTGGCGATCGCCAAGGGACGCTCGCAGCGGCCGACGCTTTCGGTCGGCATCTGCGGCGAACACGGCGGCGAGCCGTCGTCGATCCGCTTCTGCCACCATGCCGGCCTGAACTACGTTTCCTGCTCGGGGCCGCGCGTGCCGATCGCGCGGCTGGCGGCAGCGCATGCCAGGCTGCGCGAGGCGGAGTATCGGGAGGACTAGGTTCCGCCACCCGTCACCGGCCGACGTGCGGCTGTCAGCCGCACCGCCTGCACGTCAGGCGGCGCGGCGATCATTGCAGTCCAGCATGGGCCTGTCACTGCATCCTTCGCTATCGGGGCAACCCCATCGTCCGGCCTCCGGCACGGTGACCGATCCGGCGCCGCGTACCGCGGCGACGGTGGCGATCGCCCGCGGCGGCGCCGACGGCAGAGCCAACTGGCGACGGGCGATCCTCGAGCCTTACGCGGCGGTGGAAGCCGACACCCTGGAAGCGCTGCGGGAACTGCTCGCTTCGCGGCAGCCGGCGGTGCTGCTGCTCGACGCCGCGCTGCCCGGGCTGAACGGCCCGGCCGGCCTGTCCGAACTGCGCCAGCACAGCCCGCAACTGCGCACCATCGTGCTTGGCGACTTCCGCTCGGACAGCGAAGAGCTGGCCTACTTCCGGGCCGGCGCGCGCGCCTGCTGCAGGTCCGACATCTCGCTGGTTCTGCTGGCGCGCGCCGTCGATGCGGTGCTGCGTGGCGAGGTGTGGATTCGGCGCGCCCTGACCGGGTCGCTGGTGACCGAGCTTGCCGCGCTCGAGGCGGCCTGCGTCGCTGCGGCGCGCGGCCCGCAGCGACCGGCTGGCCCGGCCGGCGCGGGACTCGACAGCCTTACCGCGCGCGAGCGCCAGATCGCGGCGATGCTGGCGCGCGGCGACAGCGACCCGTCGATCGCCCGCCAGCTGTCGCTCGGCGAGCGCACCGTCAAGGCGTACGTCAGCCGTGCGTTGCGCAAGTCCGGTGCCGGCGACCGCGCGAGGCTGGCGCTGCTGTTCGGTGGAGGCGAACCGGCCGGTCGATGACGACATCCGCGACCGCGGGCGGGTCGCCGTCGGTGTCGGATCGACAGGGGCGACAGCGACGCCGCGAAATGGCGGGCCCCTGAGGCGGCAAGCCGGGAGGTCGTGATGTCGACTCGCACCAGATTGCTGGCGGTACTGGCCGGCACCTTGCTGACTTTGGTCGTTGCGCCGGTGCCGGGCCCTCCGGTCGAGGCGAAGAAACGGTAGCTAAAGCCGCTCGACGATCGTCACGTTGGCCAGGCCGCCGCCCTCGCACATCGTCTGCAGCCCGTAGCGCGCGCCGCGCGCCAGCAGCGCGTGCACCAGCGTGGTCATCAGCTTGGCGCCGGAGGCACCGAGCGGGTGGCCCAGCGCGATCGCGCCGCCGTTGACGTTGAGCCGCGCCGGGTCGGCACCGGTCGCCGCGAGCCATGCCAGCGGCACCGAGGCAAAAGCCTCGTTGACCTCGAACAGGTCGATCTCGTCGAGCTTCAGCCCTGCCTTGCGCAGTGCCACCGGCGTGGCCGGTATCGGACCCTCGAGCATGATCACCGGGTCGTGGCCGATGACGGTCATCTGCCGCACGGCGGCCAGCGGCTTCGGGCTGCCCATCGCCTTCAGGCCGCGCTCGCTCGCGACCACCAGCGCCGCTGCGCCGTCGCAGATCTGGCTGGCGGTCGCGGCAGTGATGCGGCCACCCTCGGCCAGCAGCTTCACCGAGGCAATGCCGTCGAAGGAGGCGTCGAAGCGGATCCCTTCGTCGGCAGCGTGCATCTCGCCGGTGGGCCGGCCTTCGGCGTCACGCGCCATGACTGGCACGATCTCGCCGGCGAAGCGCCCGTCGCGGGTGGCCGCGGCGGCGCGCCGGTGGCTGTGCAGCGCGTACTGGTCGAGCGCGTCCTTGGTCAGGCCGTACTTCACGGCGAGCCGCTCGGCGCCGGCGAACTGGCTGAACTGCACGCCGGGGAAGCGCGCCTGCATCGCCGGGCTCATGTAGGTGCCGAAGCCGTGCTTGAACGGCAGCGTCGCGGGCAGGCCCATCGGCACGCGCGTCATGCTCTCCACGCCGCCGGCGATCACCACGTCCATCGTGCCCGCCATCACCGCCTGCGCGGCGAAGTGCAGCGCCTGCTGCGACGAGCCGCACTGCCGGTCGACCGACACGCCGGGCACCGACTCGGGCAGCCGCGAGGCCAGCACGGCGTTGCGGGCGACGTTGAACGACTGTTCGCCGGCCTGGCCGACGCAGCCCATGATCACGTCGTCGATCAGCGCCGGATCGATGGCGAGTTTCTCGACCAGCGCGTCGAGCACCTGCGCGGCGAGGTCCGCCGGGTGCCAGCCGGCCAGTCGGCCACCCTTGCGGGCGCCGGCGGTGCGAAGGGCGGCGACGATGAAGGCTTCGGGCATTTTCTCTTGCAGGGGTGGGTTTATCGAGGCTGATTGGCGTCAGGGAAGGCCGGGCTGTCGTCGTTCCGGCGCAGGCCGGGACCCAGCTAGCCGGCGCGCAAATTGGGCCCCGGCCTGCGCCGGGGCGACGGCTTCCTCAGCGCAGCGTGGCGGTTGCGGTCACCCGGCCGGCGCGCTCGTGCCAGGCAGTCAGTCCGATCTCGGTTCCCGCCGGCGCGCGGACGATCCAGTCGACGTGCGCGCGGTCGGCAGTCGGCCGCGGGTTCGGCCAGAAGCTGATGCCGGTGTGCAGGTACGCCCATCCTTCGAGCTCGCCGAGTTCCTCGCGCGGCTTGCCGTCGACGAGGCTCGCACCGGCCGGCAGGGCGATCTCGGCCAGCAGACCGCGCAGCACCTTGTGCCTGACCGCCATCTTGGTCACGTAGGTCGGCAGCCAGCCTGAGTTCTGCACCACCAGCCGCACGCGCCAGAGGTCTTCGCCGACGCGCACAACGGCGACCTCGCGCAGCTCGAGCTTCGGCGAGATCAGCGCCTGCCACAGCAGCCATTGCGGGAAGCGCGCGATCTCGGCCTCCAGCCGGTGCGGCGGCGGATTGTTGAACGCCTTGGCCTTGTTCCAGCCGCCCAGCTCGACCTTGCCGAGCTGCGGGTGGTCGAACGGCCGCCAGTCGACGTGGCCGCGGCCGTCGAGCTCGCGGTCGCTCCAGTGCAGCATCTTCAGGTCGTCCTCGACCGGATGATCGCGGAACCAGTGGATCCACTCCTTGTTGTCGATGCCGGCTTCCTTCTTCGGATTCCAGATCTCCACCGTCCACATGAACATGCCGAGGTGCTCGTAGATCCAGTCGAATGCGCCGGTGATGTACTCGTTCGGGTAATACTGGAACTCGTGCCAGATCGAGATCGCCGGATAGCCGGTCAGTTCCTCGCCCTTCCTGCCGACCGACTGGTAGACCCACAGGTCCTCGGCCGGCATCTTGTCGTCCGGCGCGTGGCCGAACGGCCGCAGCAGCACGCCGGAGAAGGTGTGGAAGCTGGTTCCGGCGCAGATGTTCGGGTGCCTGACGATGAAGTCGACCACCGCCCGGACCTCGGGCTCGGAGGTCGGATAGGGTCCGGCGCCGAGCTGCTCGTACTCCTGCCGCCAGCCGGACGGGAAGTTGCGGTTCAGATCGAGCCCCTGCGCATTGCCCGTCACCCCGGCCACCGCGACCGACACGCCGTCGTAGTTCTCGATGCGGCCCTCGGTCATCACCCGGAAGTACTCGCCGCCGGGCGGGTCGGTCGGCTCGCGCCGCACCAGCAGCCGCGGCTCCTGCGGGTGCCGCTTCCACGGCCCGTTGGGATCGGCGACGCGCATCTGCAGGATGTTGCCGTCGCCGTCGATGTCCTCGGCGATGAGCCCCTCGACCGGCTCCTCGTCGTAGGGGTAGCGGCGGGTCGACGAGCGCACGTACTTCGGCCGGTCGGCCATCGCCCACTCGGCACCGTCGGGATTGATCCGTGGGCAGACGTAGAAGGTGCGTGTGGCCAGGCAGCGCGCGACGTCGGGGTTGTGCTGGCGGTTGCGCAGCAGCCAGTCGACGAAGTACAGGCAGGCGGCGGAGGCCGACAGCTCCACCGAGTGGATGTTGCCGTCGACCCAGTACGCCGGCTTGTCCGCGGCCGGTCCCGCCTCGGCGTCGGTCATCGTGACCAGCGCGATGTCGCGCCCCTCGTGGCTGCGGCCGATCGTCTGCAGGGATACGAAGCGCGGATGCTCGGCGGCCAGCGCGCGCAGCAGCGCAAGCAGTTCGTCGTGGCGGTAGAAGCGGGAGTGATCGATCGTCGGCATGGCGGCCTTCCGGGGCAGGCGCCCATCATACGAGCCGGTCACCGCGGCTCGCTTGACAGCGGGGGTGTCGCTGTTGAGACTTCGCCGGCTCTGCCTGCATCGACCGCACAGCGGGCGCGACGCAGCAGCAGTCCATCACAGGAGACCCCATGAAGACCATCGCCCTTTCCCTGCTCGCCGCCGCCGGTGCGCTGGCCTGCGCCGGCGCGGCTGCGCAGACGACGATCCGCATCTCGCACGCCACCCCTGCCACGTCGCACTACGGCGTCGGCACGCAGAGCTTCTGCACCGAGCTCGAAAAGCGCACGAGCGGCCGCTACAAGTGCCAGATCCAGCCGAACAACAACGACGAGCGCGCCAGCATCGAGGCGGTGCAGCTCGGCACGCTGGATGCCACCAACACCTCGACCGGCCCGGTGTCGAACTTCGTGCCCGAGGTGGGCATCGTCGACATCCCGTTCCTGTTCCGCGACTACGACCATGCCCGTCGGGTGCTCGACGGACCGATCGGCCAGGAGCTGCTGGCCAAGTTCACCGCCAAGGGGCTGGTGGGCCTCGCCTGGACCGAAAATGGTTTCCGTCACCTGACCAACAGCAAGCGGGCGGTCGTCAAGCCGGACGACGTCAAGGGCCTGAAGGTGCGCACGATGCAGAACCCGGTGCACATCCAGGCGTTCCAGTCGATCGGCGTGCAGCCGACGCCGATGGCGTTCTCAGAGCTGTTCACAGCGCTGCAGCAGGGCGTGGTCGACGGCCAGGAAAACCCGATCCCGGTGATCCTGTCGGCCAAGTTCTCGCAGGTGCAGAAGCACCTGGCGCTGACCGGCCACGTGTACTCGCCGGCGGTGCTGATCCTGTCGCCCAAGCTGTGGAGTTCGCTCGCCGACGCCGACAAGGCCGCCTTCCGCGAGGCTGCCAGGGCCGGCTCGGCGGCGCAGCGCAAGAAGGTCAACGACGACGAAGCCAGCGGCATCGACCAGCTGAAGAGCGAAGGCGTGGCTGTCAGCAGCATCGACGGCGCCGCCTTCCGCACGGCGATGACGCCGGCCTTCGCCGATTTCGCCAAGAAGTACGGCGCCGAGAACATTCGCCGCATCCAGGACGTCAAGTAGTCGATGCCCCGGAACGGCGAACCTTGCGCCGCAGGCTCACCTCGCGCGAGCGAAATCGACGGCAGCCGGCCCGGCCGACGGAACATCGGAACCAGCTGACGACGCGCGCCCCGGACAGCCGGGGCGCATTTCTTTCGAACGACGATGCCCTCCCGCCTGCTGCTTGCCGTAGACCGCCGCTTCACCGAGGCGGTGTGGCTGCTGGCGGCGCTGCTGCTCGCCGCGCTTGCCTGCATCGGCCTGTACCAGGTGGCGATCCGCTTCGTGTGGAACCAGCCGAGCCCGTGGAGCGAGGAGCTGATCGGCCGCCTGTTCGTCTGGTGCGTGATGCTCGGCACGGTTGCCGCGTTCCGCAAGGGGGCGCTGGTGTCGGTGGACGTCATGCTGCGCGTATCCGGCGGGGCCTGGCGCCGTTTCGTGCGCCGGCTGATCCTGAGCGTGACCCTGGGCTTCCTGGCCGCGCTGGCCTGGTACGGCTTCGACCTGGCCTGGCGCATCCGCTTCCAGACGTTCGCCACGCTGCCGCTGTCGATCTCCTGGGCCTACCTCGCGGTGCCGGTGGGGGCGCTTTTCTCGATGCTTGCCGTGCTTGCCAACCACCTCGAGCCGCCGGGAGCCGACCTCGAGCTGCAGAAGTAGGGCGCCGCCGTGACGACCGCGATGATCCTCACGATGCTGGTGTGCTTCGCCTTCAGCATCTCGGTGGCGGTGTCGATCGGCCTGGCAGCGATGCTCGGCATCGGCGTGTTTTCCGACGCCAACCTGTTCGAGCTGCCGCGCCAGGCGTTCATCGCGATCGACAAGTTCCCGCTGGTGGCGATCCCGTTCTTCATCCTCGCCGGCAACCTGATGGAGAACGGCGGCATCTCGCGCCGGCTGGTCGACTTCGCCAAGAGCATCGTCGGCGGCGTGCAGGGCGGACTGCCGATGACCTGCGTGCTGACCTGCATGATCTTCGCCGCGGTGTCGGGCTCTTCGGTGGCGACCACCTTCGCCATCGGCGCGATCCTGATTCCGGCGCTGATCAAGCACGGCTATCCGCGCAACTGGGCGGCGGCGCTGCAGGCCACCAGCGCCGAGCTCGGCGTGGTCATCCCGCCGTCGATACCGATGATCCTGTTCGGCGTCAGCGCCGAGGTGTCGATCGGCGAGATGTTCATCGCCGGCTTCGGTCCCGGTGTGCTGATCGGCGGCGCGCTGATGCTGTTCGTCTACCTCTACTGCCGGTGGCAGGGCTGGGGCAGGCAGGACGGCGACGGCAAGCTGCCGATCGCCACGGCGCTTCAGGATGTCGGCGCGCTGGCCGGCGGGCTGGCCGCCTTCTGGCTCGGCAACCGCGTCGTCGGCGCGTGGTGGGCCGCCGGCATGAGCGAGCAGGACGTCGACCGGATCACCGACCTGACCGGTGTGCTGCTCGCCGCCGGCTACTTCGTCGTGCTGATGCTGATGCCGCGCATGCGCGCCGCACTGCTCGCGCGATCCACCTTCGCGCTGCTGATGCCGGTGATCATCCTGGGCGGCATCTACGGCGGCGTGTTCACCCCCACCGAGGCCTCGGTGGTCGCGGTGTTCTATGCGCTGCTGGTCGGCATCTTCATCTACCGCGAGGTCAGGCCGCGGGACGTGCTGGAGGTGCTGAAGAAGTCGGTCGTCTCCTCGGCGGTGATCATGTTCATCATCGCCAACGCGGGCGTGTTCGCCTGGCTGATCGACCGCGCCGGCGTGCCCGAGCAGATCGGCATGTGGCTGCGCGGCACGCTGCAGTCGCCCGAGCTGTTCCTGCTCGGGGTGAACGCCGCGCTGTTCGCGATCGGCATGTTCATCGAGACCTCGGCGGCGATCATCGTGCTGGCGCCGATCCTGGTGCCGGTGGCGGTGCACTTCGGCATCGACCCGGTCCACTTCGGCATCGTCATGGTGGTCAACCTGGCGCTCGGCATGATCACGCCGCCGTTCGGCGTCAACCTGTTCGCCGCCTGCACCGTCGCACGCACCTCGGTCGATCAGATCGTCTCCCGGCTCGTTCCGTTCGTCGCCGTCGTGCTCGGCTGCCTGATGGTGGTGACCTACGTGCCGACGCTCAGCCTGTTTCTGCGTGACCTGCTGTATCGCTGAGCCGGGCGCCGCTGCCGGCGAGGTTCAGGCGCCGATCAGCAACGCCGCCGACAGCTGCCGGCGGCCGGCCGGCGCCGCGCCGTCCGCATAGCCGTCGAACGACCGCAGCGCGCCGGCGAAGTCCTCGCCGTGCGTGTACAGGCTGCGCACGATCACCGTCGGGATGCCGGCGCCGAGCGCGGCGCGCAGGCCGTTGGCCGAGTCCTCGACCGCCACGCAGCGCGCCGCGGGCAACTGCAGACGTCGCAGCGCCAGCAGGTAGGCCTCGGGGTCGGGCTTCTTGCAGGCGACGTCCTCGCCGCAGACGGCGAACTCGAAGCGTGACATTGCATCGGCTCCGAGCGTCGCGCCCAGCAGCACCTCGAGATTGGCCCGGCTGGTGGTGGTGGCGACGGCCAGCCGCAGGCCGGCAGCGGCGAGTTCATCGAGCAGCCGCGGCACGCCCGGACGCAGCGGCAGCCCGCCCTGCTGCACGATTGCCGCGTAGTGCGCATTCTTGCGCCGGTGCAGCTCGGCGATCCGCGCCACGGCGGCGGGCGCCTGCAGAAAGTCCGGCGCGAAGCGCCGCGCAAAGGACTCGATCCGTTCCCTGCCGCCGGTGACCGCCAGCAGTTCGCCGTACAGCCGCTCGCCCCACCGCCAGGGCAGCCCGGCCTCGGCGAAGGCGCGGTTGAAGGCGACGCGGTGGCCGTCGCGTTCGGTCTCGGCCAGCGTGCCGTCGACGTCGAAGATGACGGCGTCGGGTCGTGCCACTCAGCGGACGAAGTACATGGTCGACCTCCCGAGCTCGTCGTTCCACGGCAGCCCCGAGCCCGTCCAGCCGCCGCGCTGCTCGTCCCGGTCCCGGTCGGCATGCATCTGCGGTTGCTCGACGCAGGATGCCAGCGTGCCGACATGGGACGCCCGGCCGACGCAGATCGGCGGGCTCCTTCCGCAGTCGCGGTTCAGCCCGCCGCCTCGCGCCACTTGATCGAGCAGCCGATGCTCGGCAGCTGCTCGGCCGGACCATGGCCGGTGGCGGCAACGAGCTTCATCGCCTCGAAGAGCTCGCGCCGCGCGCCGGGCGGCGCCGGATCGCGGCCCGACGCGTCGAGCCGTCCGCGGTACTGCAGTTCGAGGCGGGCGTTGAAGCCGAAGAACTCGGGCGTGCAGACCGCGCCGTAGGCGCGCGCGATGCGCTGCGTCTCGTCGTACAGGTACGGGAACGGCAGCTCGTGTGCGCGGGCGAACTCGCCCATCCGCTCGAACGAGTCTTCCGGATAGGCGACCGGGTCGTTGGCGCTGATCGCCACGATGCCGATGCCGAGCGGCGCCAGGTCGCGCGCATCGCGGACGATGCGGTCGATCACCGCCCGCACGTAGGGGCAGTGGTTGCAGATGAACATCACCAGCAGCCCGTTCGGACCGCGGCAGCCGTCGCGCGTCCAGGCTTTGCCGTCGACGCCGGGCAGCGCGAAGTCAGGCGCCGGCGCGCCGGGGTCAAGAGGATCGGATTGGGCGGCCATCGGCAATGTCCCGGTTCGGCGGGGCGCAGCAGGCTCAGCGGCCGACGGCCTTGCGCGCGGCGCCGGCGATTGCCTCGGCGGTCAGGCCGAAATGCGCGTAGAGCTTGCCGGCCGGGGCCGACTCGCCGAAGCCTGCGATGCCGATCGCCGCGCCGTCGAGTCCGACGTACTTGCGCCAGTACTCCGGCTGGCCGGCCTCGACCGCCACACGCGGCACGCCCGGCGGCAGCACCTGCGCCTGCCAGTCGGCAGGCTGCCGGTCGAAAGCCGAGGTGCACGGCAGCGATACCACGCGGGCGCCGATGCCTTGCTCGGCCAGCAGCTTCTGCGCCTCGATTGCCAGCGCCACCTCCGATCCGGTCGCGATCAGCACCACCTTCGGTGCGCCGCCGGCGCTGTCGACCAGAACGTAGCCGCCGCGCGCGATCGCGCTTTCGGCGGCCGCGCTGCGCGCGATCTGCGGCAGGTTCTGCCGCGACAGCAGCAGGGCGGCCGGTCCGTTGGCCCGCTCGACGGCGGCGCGCCAGGCGGTTGCCGTCTCGACGCTGTCGCACGGCCGCCAGACGTCTAGGTTGGGAATCAGCCGCAGGCTGGCCGCGTGCTCGACCGGCTGGTGCGTCGGGCCGTCCTCGCCGAGGCCGATCGAGTCGTGCGTCAGCACATAGATCGCCCGCGTCTTCATCAGCGCGCTCATGCGGATGCCGCTGCGCGCGTAATCGGAGAACACCGCGAAGGTGCCGCCATAGGGGATGAAGCCGCCGTGCAGCGCGATGCCGTTCATCAGTGCCGCCATGCCGAACTCGCGCACGCCGTAATGGACGTAGTTGCCGCCGGGATTGGCGTCGATCGAGGCGGAGGCCTTCACCGCAGTGAGATTCGACCAGGTGAGGTCGGCCGAGCCGCCGAGCAGCTCGGGCACGGCGGGCACCAGCATCTCGAGCACGTTCTGCGACGACTTGCGCGAGGCGGTCGGCGCGGTCACCGCGCGCGCCGCTGCCAGCACGGCCTCGGCCGTCTCGGTCCAGTCGGCGGGCAGCTCGCCCTTCATGCGGCGGGTGAACTCGGCGGCGAGCAGCGGATGCTCGCGCGCATAGGCATCGAAGCGCTGCTGCCAGTCGCCGTGCCTGGCGCGGCCGGCGGCGCGCCCGTCCCACTGCGCGCGCAGCGCTTGCGGCACCTCGAAGGGGCCGTGGTTCCAGCCGAGCGCGGCGCGGGTGGCGGCGGTCTCGTCGGCGCCGAGCGGCGCCCCGTGCACCTCGTGCGTGCCGGCGGCGTTCGGCGCGCCCCAGCCGATCGTCGTGCGGCAGATCACCAGTGTCGGCCGCGCGCTTTCCGCCTTCGCCGCCTCGATCGCCGCCTCGATCGCCAGCGTGTCGTGGCCGTCCACCGGCCCGACGACGTTCCAGCCGTAGGCCCTGAAGCGGGCCGCGGTGTCGTCGCGGAACCAGCCCTTCACCTTGCCGTCGATCGAGATGCCGTTGTCGTCGTAGAAGCAGACCAGCCTGGCGAGGCCGAACACGCCGGCCAGCGAGCAGGCTTCGTGCGACACGCCCTCCATCAGGCAGCCGTCGCCGAGGAACACCCAGGTGCGGTGATCGACGATCTGGTGGCCGGGCCGGTTGAAGCGGGCCGCCAGCAGCTTCTCGGCCAGCGCCATGCCGACGGCGTTGGCCAGTCCCTGTCCGAGCGGGCCGGTGGTCGTCTCCACGCCCGGCGTCAGTCCGGCCTCCGGATGACCGGGCGTCCTGGAGTGCAGCTGGCGGAAACGCTTCAGTTCCTCCAGCGGCAGGTCGTAGCCGGTCAGGTGGAGCAGGGCGTACAGCAGCATCGAGCCGTGCCCGTTGGACAGCACGAAGCGGTCGCGGTCCGCCCAGGCCGGCGCGGCCGGGTCGTGCTTCAGGTGTCGGCGCCACAGCACCTCGGCGATGTCGGCCATGCCCATCGGCATGCCCGGGTGCCCGCTCTTGGCGGCATTGACCGCATCGATGGCGAGAAAGCGCAGCGCGTTGGCCCGTTCGCGGGCGGCACGGATTGGGTCGGTGAGGCTGGTGGAGGGCTGGCTGTCGTTCATGGCATTGCGCTCGGTGTCATTGCCGCGGCAGCGGCAATCGATCGGTCGGGGTTCGGAGTAAGGCGAGCGTCGGCTGGGTTGGCGCTCGCGCGGGGACGACGCCTGCGTCACGCCCGCCGCTTGCGGTCCATCAGGCGCAGGATCATCGGCGTGAAGATCAGCTGCATCGCCAGGCCCATCTTGCCGCCGGGGCAGATGATCGAATTGGGCCGCGTCATCCATGAATCGTGCAGCATCGACAGCAGGTAGGGGAAGTCGATGCCCTTCGGGTCGGCGAAGCGGATGATCACCATGCTCTCGTCGGCGCTCGGGATGTCGCGGGCGATGAACGGATTCGAGGTGTCCACCGTCGGCACGCGCTGGAAGTTGACGTGGGTGACGCCGAACTGCGGGCAGATGTGGTTCACGTAGTCGGGCATCCGGCGCAGGATGGTGTCGACCACCGCCTCCTGCGAGTAGCCGCGCAGCTTCTTGTCGCGGTGCAGCTTCTGGATCCACTCCAGGTTGATGATCGGCACCACGCCGACCAGCAGGTCGACGTGCCGGGCGACGTCGACGTTGCCGTCGACGTAAGCGCCGTGCAGGCCCTCGTAGAACATCAGGTCCGAGCCGGGCTCGATGTCCTTCCAGTCGGTGAAGTTGCCCGGCCCGACGCCGAACTCGGCCGCCTCGCCGGCGTCGTGGATGTACTTGCGCACGCGGCCGCCGCCGGCCTCGCCGTAGCTCCTGAACAGCGCCTCCAGTTCCTCGAGCAGGTTCGAATAGGGGCCGAAGTGCGAGTAGTGCTTGTTGCCGCTCGCCTCGGCCTCCTTCATCTTCTCCCGCATCTCCAGCCGGTTGAAGCGGTGGAACGAGTCGCCCTCGACCACCTGCGCCCGGATGCCCTCGCGGCGGAAGATGTGCTGAAAGCTCTGCATGACCGTGGTCGTGCCGGCGCCGGAGGAACCGGTGACGGCGATGATCGGATGCCTGATCGACACTTCTCTGCTCCCTGGTTTCTGTGCGCAGCGCCGATCGCCCGTCAGACCCGCGCCTCGGGCCGGTACAGCGAGCGCTCGTTGAACAGCGGCGACACGTAGGGCTTGTCGGTGCCGGCCTCGGCCTCGGCGTGATAGCGCTCGATGCGCTCGACTTCGTTCTTCGAGCCGAACACCAGGCCGATGCGCTGGTGCAGGCTCGCCGGCTGCACGCCGAGCACCGGCTCGCGGCCGGTGCTGGCGCGGCCGCCGGCCTGTTCGATCACGAAGCCGATCGGGTTGGCTTCGTACAGCAGGCGCAGCCGGCCCGGCCTGCTCGGATCCTTGGTGTCGCGCGGGTACATGAACACGCCGCCGCGCATCAGGATCCGGTGCGCCTCGGCCACCATGCTGGCGATCCAGCGCATGTTGAAGTCCTTGCCGCGCGGGCCGGTCTTGCCGGCCAGGCACTCGTCGACGTAGCGCTTCACCGGCGACTCCCAGAAGCGGCTGTTGCTCGAGTTGATGGCGAACTCCTGCGTGTCGGCGGGCACGCGGATGTCGGGGTGCGTCAGCTTGAACTCGCCGAGGTTGTGGTCGAGCGTGAAGCCGGCCACACCGTTGCCCACCGTCAGCACCAGCATCGTCGCCGGCCCGTAGATCGCGTAGCCGGCAGCGACCTGCGTCGCGCCGGGCTGCAGGAAGTCGGCCTCGGTGACGTCGCGGCCGCTGTCGATCGCCTCCTGCGGCGCGCGCAGGATCGAGAAGATGCTGCCGACCGCGACGTTGACGTCGATGTTGCCCGAGCCGTCGAGCGGATCGAACACCAGCAGGTACTTGCCGCGCGGGTACCGCGACGGGATCTGGTAGGGGACTTCCATCTCCTCCGAGCCCATGCCGACGAGCTGGCCCGACCACTCGGTGGTGCGCAGGAAGATCTCGTTGCTGACGACGTCGAGCGCCT
Organism: Burkholderiales bacterium; assembly: GCA_016716275.1. GTDB lineage: Bacteria > Pseudomonadota > Gammaproteobacteria > Burkholderiales > Burkholderiaceae_F > JADJWR01. The sequence goes on from JADJWR010000002.1 coordinate 759,884, forward strand.
TCTGCGCCTCGCCCTGGACGTTGAGCACCGGCGCGTGCGACTTCGACGCGTCGATCAGCTGGGCGCTCATCGGGTCGCCGAGCTCGCCGAATGAGACCGCGCGGGCGATCGCCTTGGTCGCGAGGGCGACGTCGAGGACCAGCGCGTTCAGCGCGCCACTGGCGCCGGGGAAGCGGCGGCGTTGCTCGATCAGGTACTGCGTCAGCGTGCGGCGGTTGGAAAGCGGCATGTCGTTCTCGATGGTTTCAGGAAGCGGACGCCTGGAACACCCGGCTGGCCAGGATGTCGGCGGGCATGATGGTCGTCAGGTCGGCCTCGGTCAGCACGCGGTCGCGGTCGGCGAACAGTCGCGAGGCGGCGCGCAGGCGGGCGCGGTCGAGCGCGTTGCGCACGCTGCGCGCGTTGGCGAAGTGCGGCTGCCGCATGCGGCGTTCGAGGTACTCGGCGAAGGCCTCGCGTGCGCCATCGCCGAAGCGGTAGTGCTGCCCGGCCAGCATACGCTCGGCGATCTGCAGCAGTTCGGCCCCCGCGTAGTCCGGGAAGTCGATGTGGTGGGCGATGCGCGAGCTCATGCCCGGGTTGGAGCGGAAGAAGGTGTCCATCCGGTCCTTGTAGCCGGCCAGGATCACGACCAGGTCGTCGCGGTTGTTCTCCATCACCTGCAGCAGGATCTCGATCGCCTCCTGCCCGTAGTCGCGCTCGTTCTCCGGCCGGTACAGGTAGTACGCCTCGTCGATGAACAGCACGCCGCCCATCGCGCGCTTCAGCACTTCCTTGGTCTTCGGCGCGGTGTGGCCGATGTACTGTCCCACCAGGTCGTCGCGGGTGACGCTGACCACGTGACCCTTCCGCACGTAGCCCAGCCGGTGCAGGATCTCGGCGATGCGCAGCGCCACCGTGGTCTTGCCGGTGCCGGGGTTGCCGGTGAAGCACATGTGCAGGCTCGGCGCCGAGGACCTGCCTTCGCGGGCCAGGCCGAGGTTGGCGCGCAGCTTGTCGATCACCAGCAGCGCGGCGATGTCGCGGATCCGCTGCTTGACCGGCGCCAGGCCGATCAGGTCGCGGTCCAGTTCGTCCATCACCGCCTCGACCTGGCTCACCGCCAGCACCTCGTTGACGGTGCGCGCGCCGTCGACCGCCGTGCCCGCTGCCGCTGCGGCGGGGGCGGCGACGGCGGCGGGCTGCGGCGCGCCCGGGATCGAGTAAAGCGGCGTGGTCACGGTGTCGGACGGCGGCGGGACTGTCCGGGTCAGCCCGTGTAGCGCTCGGCCTCGGGCCGGTCGGTGGCGTACGAGTGGACCGTGTAGCGGATCTTGCGGCCGTCGACTTCCTGCCGCACCAGGCCGAAGCCGGGTTCGCTCTTCGGCCGGTTGACCAGGAAGCTCATGGCGATCGACTCCACGCCGCGCGTCGAGTCGAAGGCCATCAGGCGGATGTAGTGGCCGGGGAAGGTCTTGCGACAGGCGTTCAGCTCCATCATCACGCCGGCGGCGTCCTTCAGGTCGAACATCGGCATGCCGAACATTTCCCAGTAGGTGTTGCGCGGGTGCGGATCGTCGGTGTACTCGACGCTCCACGCGTAGCCCTTGCCGAGGCCGTACGCGACCTGCAGGCGGATCTCGTCGTCGGTCAGATCGGGCAGGAAGCTGAACTGGCCCTGCGTCAGCCGGCCGGTGGGGTTGGTCATCATCGCTGTTTCTCCTCGTCGCCCCGGCGAAGGCCGGGGCCCAAGTTCGGTTGTCGGGGTCGATGGTGGGCAATTGGGCCCCGGCCTTCGCCGGGGCGACGGCTAGGCAACCGCCGGCGTCACCGCGAAATCGCTGGTGTCGGTCGACGTGTAGTTGAACGACACGTCCTTCCAGGTGTCGAGCGCCTGCGCCAGCGGCGTGCAGAACCTGGCGGCATCCTGCAGGATCTGCGGGCCCTCGACCTTGATGTCGCGGCCCTCGTTGCGCGCCTTGACCATCGCCTCCAGCGCCACGCGGTTGGCCACCGCGCCGGCCTGGATGCCGGCCGGGTGCCCGATCGTGCCGCCGCCGAACTGCAGGATCACGTCGTCGCCGAACAGGTCGATCAGCTGGTGCATCTGGCCGGCGTGGATGCCGCCCGAGGCGACCGGCATCACCTTCTTCAGGTCGCACCAGTCCTGGTCGAAGAACAGGCCGCGCGGCAGGTCCTGCTTGGTGTAGCTGTCGCGGCAGACGTTGTAGTAGCCCTGCACCGTCATCGGGTCGCCCTCCAGCTTGCCGACCGCGGTGCCGGTGTGCAGGTGGTCGACGCCGGCCAGGCGCAGCCACTTGGCGATGACGCGGAAGCTGACGCCGTGGTTCTTCTGCCGCGTGTAGGTGCCGTGGCCGGCGCGGTGCATGTGCAGGATCATGTCGTTCCTGCGGCACCAGTTGGCCATGCTCTGGATCGCCGTCCAGCCGACGATCAGGTCGACCATGATGACCACGCTGCCGAGTTCCTTGGCCAGTTCGGCGCGCTCGTACATGTCTTCCATCGTCGCCGCGGTGATGTTCAGGTACGAACCCTTGACCTCGCCGGTGGCGGCTGCCGCCTTGTTCACCGCGTCCATCACGTACAGGAAGCGGTCGCGCCAGTGCATGAACGGCTGCGAGTTGATGTTCTCGTCGTCCTTCATGAAGTCCAGGCCGCCCTTCAGTCCTTCGTAGATCACCCGGCCGTAGTTGCGGCCCGAAAGGCCCAGCTTCGGCTTGGTGGTGGCGCCGAGCAGCGGCCGGCCGAACTTGTCCAGGCGCTCGCGCTCGACCACCAGGCCGGTCGGCGGGCCCTTGAAGGTCTTCACGTAGGCGACCGGGATGCGGATGTCCTCCAGCCGGGCGGCCTTCAGCGGCTTGAAGCTGAACACGTTGCCGATCAGGCTCGCCGTCATGTTGGCGATCGAGCCCTCTTCGAACAGGATGATGTCGTAGGCAACCCAGGCGAAGTACTCGCCCGGCCGGTTGGGCACCGGCTCGACGCGGTAGGCCTTGGCGCGGTAGTTCTCGCAGGCGGTCAGGCGGTCGGTCCAGACCACCGTCCAGGTGGCGGTCGACGACTCGCCGGCGACGGCTGCCGCTGCCTCGATCGGATCGACGCCTTCCTGCGGCGTGATGCGGAACAGGCAGATCGTGTCGGTTTCCTTTGGCTGGTAGTCGGGCTCCCAGTAGCCCATCTGGCGGTACTTCAGCACGCCGGCGCTGTAGCGCTTCTTGGCGTCGGTGATCTGGTTGTCGTCGGTCGCCACGGCGCCTTCGGCCGGCATGTTCATTGGCTCGCTCCTCGGGTTGAACTGCGCTGTGACCGAACTGTAGGGACGAGCATGATTAAGGTAAATTCACTTATCTGTAACGTTAAATTAAGAAATTCTTATGCGCGCAGTCACTCTGAAGCAGCTCAGGACCTTGTGTGCCGTCGCCCGCCACTGCAGCTTCGCCGGTGCCGCCGAGGAACTGCACCTGACGCCGCCGGCAGTAACCATGCAGATCAAGGAGTTGGAGTCGGTGGTCGGACTGCCGCTGTTCGACCGCGGAGCCAGGGCGGTGGCTCTGACGATGAGCGGCGAGTATTTCCTCGTCTATGCCCGCCGGGTCCTTTCCACCCTCAAGGACGCCGAGGACGCGATGGCCCGCTTGCGCGGGGCGGAAAGCGGGCGGATCACCATCGGCATGGTCAGCACCGCCAAGTACTTCCTGCCGAGGCTGCTGGCGAAGTTCCGCGCCCGGCATCGCGGTGTCGAGATGCGGCTGGCGGTGGGCAACCGCGAGCAACTGGTGCGGCAGCTGCACGACAACGATGTCGACCTGGCCGTGATGGGACGGCCGCCGCGCGAACTCGACACCCGCGCCGAGCCGTTCGCCGCCCATCCGCACGCGGTGGTCGCCGCGCCGGAGCACCCGCTGGCGAAGCGGCACGGCATCCCTCCGGCGGAGCTGGGCGGCGAGGAGTTCATCGTCCGCGAGCCGGGCTCGGGCACGCGCGCGGCGATGGAGCAGTTCTTTCGCGAGCACCGCCTGTCGCCGCCGCGGGTGATGGAGATGACGAGCAACGAGACCATCAAGCAGGCGGTGATCGCCAACATGGGACTGGCCTTCCTGTCGCTGCACACGGCCGGGCTGGAGCTGGCCACCGGACAGCTGGCGGTGCTCGACGTCGTCGGCCTGCCGCTGGTGCGCCGCTGGCACATCATCAACATCCGCGGCAAGCCGCTGTCGCCGGCTGCCGAGGCGCTGCGCGAGTTCGTGCTCGAGCAGGGCGAGGCGCTGATCGCGGCGCAGTTTGCCGCGGCGCTGCCGGCCGGCGCGCCGACGTCCTGAAGGCGCCGCCGCACCGGCCCCTATCATCACCGCGGTTCGACCCCGTTTCACTGATTCGCGACCATGCCGCCGCCACTGCCGACCAGACCATCGCCGCCCGGCGACAGCACAACGCTGAAAGGCCAGCGCGGGCTGCGGCGCGTGCTGAACGCGACCGGCTATTCGCTCGACGGCCTGCGGGCGGCGTGGCGACACGAGGACGCCTTCCGCCAGGAGCTGATCCTCGCCGCGATCATGATCCCGACCGCGGCGCTGCTGCCGGTCAGCCTGGTGGAGAAGGTGCTGCTGGTCGGCGTGGTCGTGCTGGTGCTGATCGTCGAGCTGCTGAACACCGGCATCGAGGCGGCGATCGACCGCGACAGCCTGGAGATCAACCCGCTCGGCAAGCGCGCCAAGGACTACGGCAGCGCGGCGGTGATGCTGTCGCTGCTGCTGGCCGGCGGCACCTGGGCGGCGATCCTCGCCGCGCGCTTCCTCGCCTGAGCCGGCGGCACGGGCGGCTAGACTCGGCGGCGAGGAGAGCAACGAGATGAGCGAGCCGCTGTTCGAAACCAGCATCCGTTCGCTGCCGCTGGTGTATCGCGGCAAGGTGCGCGATTCCTACGCGGTCGGCGACGACAAGCTGCTGATCGTCACCACCGACCGCCTCAGCGCCTTCGACGTGGTGATGCGGCAGCCGATCCCCGGCAAGGGCAAGGTGCTCAACGCGATGTCGAACTTCTGGTTCGGCCTGCTCGGGCCGATCGTGCCCAACCACCTGACCCACATCGCGCCGGAGAGCGTGGTCGCCCCCGGCGAGGTCGACCAGGTGCGAGGCCGCGCGGTGGTGGCGATGAAGCTCAGGCCAGTGCCGGCCGAGGCGGTGGTGCGCGGCTACCTGATCGGTTCGGGCTGGAAGGACTACCAGGCCACCGGCGCCGTCTGCGGCATCCGGCTGGCGCCGGGAATGCGGATGGCCGAGAAGCTGCCGCAGCCGATCTTCACTCCGGCGACCAAGGCGGCGCTCGGAACGCACGACGAGAACATCTCCTTCGAGCAGCTGTCCGCTGCGGTAGGCGCCGAGCTGGCCGAGCAGATGCGCACCGCCGCCTTGCGCCTGTACGTCGCGGCGCGGGAGTATGCCGGATCGCGCGGCATCATCATCGCCGACACCAAGTTCGAGTTCGGACTCGACGGCGAGGGCACGCTGCGGCTGATGGACGAGGTGCTCACCGCCGATTCGTCGCGCTACTGGCCGGCGGCCGAGTACCGCATCGGCGCCTCGCCGCCGAGCTTCGACAAGCAGTTCGTGCGCGACTGGCTGGAGGCGCAGCCGTGGAACAAGGCGCCGCCGCCGCCCGACCTGCCGGCCGAGATCGTCGCCAGGACTGCCGCCAAGTACCGTGAGGCGCTGCGCGCCATCACCGGTCGGGACATCGAGCAGCCGTAGTCCCGGTGGCCGGCGGCGACCGCCGCGGCCGGCGATTGCCGCCGTGCTGATGCAGGTCAATGCGGCGGCGCGCCGAGTCACGAAGCTTCATCGCATTGCGCGACCGGCGCCGGCGCCGGCGCTTCCAGGAGGAGCGAGATGGCCACTTACACCGTCGGTGATCTGATCCGGCACAAGGAACTGCAGGAGCTCGTCGCGGTCGGCCCGACCGCAACGGTGCTCGAGGCGGTCGAGGCGATGAGCGGCCGCGAGGTCGGCGCGATTCTGATCCGCGGCGCGCGCGGCGTGGTCGAAGGCATCTTCACCGAGCGCGACGTGCTCCGGCGGATCGTCGCCGAGCAGCGCGACGCGAAGACGACGCGGGTGGCCGACGTGATGAGCCGCAACGTGCGCTACGTCACGCCGGACACCGCGGTCGAGCAGGCGCTGCAGCTGATGGTGACGCACCGCTACCGGCACCTGCTGGTGCAGGACGGGACCGAGGTCAGGGGACTGATCTCGATCCGCGACATCATGTACTCGTTCATCGTGCCGGAAATGGCCATGGCGCCCGAGGGACGGCACGGCCACATGCGCTCGCGCGCCGAGGAAGCGGTGCGCCTGATGCAGGCGGTGAAGAGCCGCTGACCGCGGCGCGCGCCGCAGCGCGCTGGCCGGGGTTCAGGGCAGCGCCATCTCCAGCACCCGCGCCACGTGCAGCGCCTGGCGCTGTGCGCCGTCGTTGATCTGGTGCCGGCAGCTGGTGCCGTCGGCGACGATCAGCGCGTCGGCCGGCGCCGCGCGCACCGCGGGCAGCAGCGAGGCCTCGGCCATCGCCAGCGAGACTTCCTGGTGCGCTGCTTCGTAGCCGAAGCTGCCGGCCATGCCGCAGCAGCTCGATTCGACCGCCTGCACCTTCAGTTCCGGCACCAGCGCCAGCGCCGCCTCGACCTGCGGCATCGCGCCAAAGGCCTTCTGGTGACAGTGGCCGTGCAGCAGCGCGGTGCGCGCGAGCGGCCGGAAGTCGATCGTGAACCGGCCGGCCTTCGCCTCGCGGGCGATGAACTCCTCGAACAGCAGGCTCGCCGGCGCCAGCTCCTGCGCGCCCTCGCCGAGCCTGAGCACCAGGAACTCGTCGCGCAGCGTCAGCAGGCAGGACGGCTCGAGCCCGACCACCGTGCTTCCCGCGCGCACGTGCGGCAGCAGCGCGTCGAGCGTGCGCTGCGCCTCGCTGAGCGCCTGCTCGACCATGCCGGTGCCGAGGTAGGTACGGCCGCAGCACAGCGGCCGGCCGTCGCTGCCGACGATCACGGTGACCCGGTAGCCGGCGGCGGCCAGCACACGGCGCGCAGCAGCGAGGTTCTCGGGTTCGAACGAATTGTTGAAGGTGTCGGCAAACAGCACGACCTGCCGGTCGCCGGGCTCGACAGCGCTGCCGGCGCGCGTCGTCGGCACGGTCGAGGTGAAGCGGTCGCGGCGGAACTCCGGCAGCCGGCGGTTCGCGGCGAGCCCGGTGATCCGCTCGGCCAGCCGCGCCAGCAGCGGCGAGCGGTTGCGCAGGTTGGCCAGCCGCGGCAGGCGCGCGGCCCACTCGGCGTAGCGCGGCAGGTGGCCGACCATCCGGTCGCGCAGCGTGTGGCCGTGGCGCTGCTTGTAGTGATGAAGGAACTCGATCTTCATCTTCGCCATGTCGACGCCGGTCGGGCACTCGCGCCGGCAGCCCTTGCAGCCGACGCACAGCTCCATCGCCTCGCGCACGGCCTCCGAGGCCAGCGCGTCGGCGCCGAGCTGCCCTGACAGCGCCAGCCGCAGCGTGTTGGCGCGGCCGCGCGTGCCGTGCACCTCGTCGCGGGTGACGCGAAAGCTCGGGCACATGGTGCCGGCGTCGAACTTGCGGCAGTGGCCGTTGTTGTTGCACATCTCGACCGCCTTGCCGAAGCCGCGCGCCGGGTCGCCGCCGGTGCCGGGCTCGGTGAGCGCTTCGGTCGCCGGGTCGTTGTGCACGTCCCAGGCGCGCCAGTCGAGCACCGGCTCGAGCGGCGCGATCGCGTAGCCCGGCCGGTAGCGGAACAAGCTGCGGTCGTCCATCCGCGGCGCACGGACGATCTTGCCGGGGTTCAACTGCCCCTGCGGATCGAACAGGTCCTTGATCTTCTCGAAGGCACTTTCCAGGCGCGAGCCGAACTGCCAGCGCACCCACTCACTGCGCACCAGCCCGTCGCCGTGCTCGCCGGAATAGGCGCCCCTGAAGCGGCGCACCAGTTCCGCCGCCTCCTCGGCGATCTCGCGCATCAGCTGCGCGCCGTCGATCCGCATGTCGAGGATCGGCCGCACGTGCAGCGTGCCGACCGATGCGTGCGCGTACCAGGTTCCGCGCGTGCCGTGGCGGGCGAACACCTCGGTCAACGCGGCGGTGTATTCGGCCAGGTGCTCGAGCGGCACCGCGCAGTCCTCGATGAAGCTCACCGGTTTGCCGTCGCCGCGCAGGCTCATCATGATGTTCAGGCCCGCCTTGCGCACCTCCCACAGCGCCTTCTGCGACGCCTCGTCGGCCAGCGGCACCACCGCGCTCGGCAGGCCGAGATCGCCGATCAGTTCCTCCAAGCGCGACAGCTGCGCCAGCAGCGGCGGGCGTTCGGCGCCGGCGAACTCGACCAGCAGGATCGCTGCCGGCTGGCCGAGCAGCGCCGACTCGATCACCGGCCTGAACGCCGGGTTGGCGCGGGCCAGGTCGATCATCGTCCGGTCGACCAGCTCGACCGCGGTCGGCCCGAGCCTGACGATGTGCTGCGCCGAATCCATCGCCCGGTGGAAGGTCGGGAAGTTGACCACGCCGAGCACGCGGTGCGCCGGCAGCGGCGCCAGCATCAGGCGCAGCCGGCGGAAGAAGGCGAGCGTGCCTTCGGCTCCGACCAGTAGCTGCGCCAGGTTGACGCGGCCGTCGTCGGTGTAAGGCCGCGGCGACTGCGGATGGAACACGTCGAGGTTGTAGCCGCCGACCCGGCGCATGACCTTCGGCCAGGCAGCGTCGATTTCGGCGCGGTGCTTCTCGGCCAGCGCGCGCACCGCCTCGCCGAGTTCGCGCGCGCGGCCGCTCGCCTGCTCGAACGGGCCGAAGCTCGCCTGGCTGCCGTCGGCCAGCCAGGCGTCGATGCCGGCGACGTTGTGCACCATGTTGCCGTAGGCGATCGAACGGCTGCCGCAGGAGTTGTTGCCGGCCATGCCGCCGAGGGTGGCCTGCGCCGAGGTCGACACGTCGACCGGGTGCCACACGCCGTGCTTCTTCAGCGCGCTGTTGAGCGCGTCGAGCGCGATGCCGGGCTGCACCTCGACCTCGCCCCGAGAGAGGTCGAGCGCGGTGAGCTGGCGCAGGTGCTTGCTGACGTCGATCACCAGCGCGGCGCCGACGGTCTGCCCGCACTGCGAGGTGCCGCCGCCGCGGGCCAGCACCGGCACCCTGTGCGCGGCGGCGATCTGCAGTGCCGCGGCGACGTCGTCCTCGCTCTTCGGCACCAGCACGCCGACCGGTTCGATCTGGTAGATCGACGCGTCCGTGCTGTAGCGGCCGCGGCTGGCGGCGTCGAACAGCACCTCGCCCTGGGTGTGCCGGCGCAGGTCGGCGGCGAGCGCGGCGGCCTGCACGCGCGCGTCGAGGCCGACCCCCTTCACTGCGGTCGCGTCGGCCGGACGGCCGCCCGACGCATCGGCCGTGCTAGGCATGGCGCCGCCTCGTCGCCTTGCTGCCCTTGCCCGCACCGGCGGGAGAGGGGCCCGGGGTGAGGGCGCGCTTGCCGCGCAAGCGCGACGCTGCCGTGCGCGAAGCGCCGTTGCCCGTCGAACGCGCGGCGGCGCTCGCCGGCCGCTCCGCGCCGCCGGCTGCGGCCGACGCGGCTGCGGGCTGCTTCAGCTGCGCCAGCACCACGTCGCGCTTGTGCTGCAGATGCTCGATGAGGATGCGGCGCAGGCGGGCGCCGTCGCGGCCCGCCAGCGCCTCGATCATCGCGTCGTGCTCGCGCACCGCGGCGTCCCACTTCTCGCTGTCGAAGTTGGAGCGGAAGCGCAGCGCCTGCAGCCGTGCGTTGAGCCGGTCGTAGGTCTGCGCCAGCACCGGGTTGCGGGCGGCGCGGTTGATCGCCCGGTGGATCTGCGCGTTGACGCGGTAGTAAGCGGGCAGGTCGCGCCGCGCATGGTGGGCGCGCATCTCGAAGTTGAGCGCCTGCAGCTCGGCGATCTCCCCGTCGGTGATGCGCGCGCAGGCCAGCTCGCCGGACAGGCCCTCGAGCTCCGCCATCACCTCGAAGGCGTGTGCCACGTCGTCGGCCGACAGCTGCACGACGACAGCGCCGCGGTTGGGCCAGTGCTCCACCAGGCCCTCGGCGGTGAGCAGCTTCAGCGCCTCGCGCAGCGGCGTGCGGGAAACCTGCAGCTGCTGCGCCAGTTCGCGCTCGTTCAGCTTCCGCCCGGCGCCGATGCCACCCTCGACGATCAGCGCGCGCAGCTGCTGCGCCACAGCCAGGTGCAGCACTTCGCTGCCGCCGTCGGATTTCGCGTCGAGAGGCATTGGTATACAAAAAGCCAGCGGCCGGCATTGTAGCGCCGCTCGCACGAGGTAAGCACATTCCGACAGGCTTGCGTTTTGTATACCGGATGACTAATCTGCGCCACCGCCCCGGCGTGGCTGCGCCGGCGGCTCTTTCGGGCCGGTGATCCCCATGCTCAAGCGCAACTCCCATCCCGCCGGGCGACACTTCCTGCAGATCCCCGGGCCGACCAACGTGCCCGACGGCGTGCTGCGGGCGATCGACTATCCGACTATCGACCACCGAGGCCCCGAGTTCGCGGCGCTCGGCAGGAAGGTGCTCGCCGAGATCCGCCAGGTGTTCCAGACCCGCCAGCCGGTGGTCATCTACCCGGGCTCCGGCACCGGCGCGTGGGAGGCGGCGCTGGTCAACGCGCTGTCGCCGGGCGACACGGTGCTGATGGTTGAGACGGGGCACTTCGCCTCGCTGTGGAAGAAGATGGCCGGGAACCTCGGCCTGCAGCCGGAGTTCATCGCCGGCGACTGGAGGAGCGGCGTCGACGCCTCCCGCATCGAGGCGAGGCTGGCGGAGGACAAGGCGCGGGCGATCAAGGCGGTGTGCGTGGTGCACAACGAGACCTCGACCGGCGTCACGTCGGATATCGCCGCCGTCCGGCGGGCGATCGACAGCGCCGGGCACCCGGCGCTGCTGCTGGTCGACACCATCTCCTCGCTCGCCTCGATCGACTACCGGCACGACGAGTGGGGCGTCGACGTCACGGTGGGCGGCTCGCAGAAGGGCCTGATGCTGCCGCCGGGGCTCGGCTTCAACGCGGTCAGCGAAAAGGCGCTTGCCGCGGCGGGCCGGTCCCGCTTCCCGCGCAGCTACTGGCGCTGGGACGAGATCATCGAGGCCAACCAGGGCGGCTACTGGCCCTACACCCCGTCGACCAACCTGCTGTACGGCCTGTCGGCGGCGCTCGACCAGTTGCTCGCCGAGGGACTGCCCAACGTGTTCGCCCGCCATCGTCGTTTCGGCGAGGCCACCCGCGCGGCGGTGCGCGCCTGGGGCCTGGAGATCCTGTGCCGCAACCCGGCCGAGTACTCGGACTCGCTCACCGCCGTGGTGATGCCCGACGGTCACGACGCCGACGCGCTGCGCGCGCTGATCCTCGAGAAGTTCGACATGTCGCTCGGCACCGGCCTGTCGAAGCTCAAGGGCCGGGTGTTCCGCATCGGACACCTCGGCGACTTCAACGACCTGACGCTGATGGGCGCGCTGGCCGGCGTCGAGATGGGGCTGGCGCTGGCCGGCGTGCCGCACCGCGCTGGCGGCGTGCAGGCGGCGATGGATCGGCTCCGCGCCGCGGCGGTCGGGCCGTTGCCCGGCGAGCGCAAGGCGGCCTGAACGGATTTATCGATCGGTCACGGCAACACATTCCAAGGAGGAGACGGACCATGAGCAAGACCCCTGCTTTCCTGAATCGCCGGCGCTGGCTGGCCTCGGTCGCCGGCATCGCGGCCCTGTGCATCGGCGGCGCGGCCTCGGCGCAGACCGAACTGAAGCTCGGTCATGTCGGTGAGCCCGGTTCGCTGTTCCAGAAGAGCGCCGAAGAGTTCGCCAAGCGCGCCAATGCCAGGCTCGGCGACAAGGCCAAGGTGGTGGTCTACGGCTCCAGCCAGCTCGGCGGCGACAAGGAATTGCTGCAGAAGCTGAAGCTCGGCACGGTCGACATGGCGGTGCCGTCGACGGTGATGTCTTCGGAGGTCGACCTGTTCGGCATCTTCGAGATGCCTTACCTGGTGAAGGACCGCGAGCACATGAAGCGGATCGAGCGCGATGTCGTCTGGCCGGCGCTGGCGCCGGAGGCCGAGAAGAAGGGACTGAAGGTGCTCGCCGTGTGGGAGAACGGCTACCGCCACATCACCAACAGCAAGCGGCCGATCGACGTGCCCGAGGACCTGAAGGGCATCAAGCTGCGGGTGCCGGAAGGCAAGTGGCGGGTCAAGATGTTCCAGGCCTATGGCGCCAACCCGAGCCCGCTGAAGTTCTCCGAGGTATTCACCGCGCTGCAGACCGGCGTGATGGACGGCCAGGAGAATCCGTTCACCCAGATCTACAGCGCCAAGTTCCAGGAAGTGCAGAAGTTCCTGTCGCTCACCGGGCACGTGTACACGCCGGCCTACCTGGTGGCGGGCTCGAAGAAGTTCGCGTCGCTGCCGGCGGACGTGCGCAAGATCCTCGAGGACACCGCCAGGGAAACACAGGCCTACGTCTACCAGACGGCGGCGGCCGATGAAGGCGATCTGCTCGGCAAGCTGAAGGCCGCCGGCATGCAGGTGAACACGCCCAACAAGGACGCTTTCATCGCGGCCTCGAAGCCCGTGTACGAGGAGTTCGGCCGCGAAGTGAAGGGGTCCGAGCCGCTGATCGACAGGGCGATCAAGCTCGGCAAGTAGTCGCGAACGCCAGGATCCGGTGCGTCGCCGGCTCAGGGGCCGGCAGCGCACCGGCGTGAACGCAGTCCACCTGGCCGGGCCCGCTTCAGCAATCCTTCCTGGATCCCCGATGTCGCTGCGTCAACTCGCGACGGTGCGCCGCGCCTACCTGCGCATCCTCGAACTGATCTGTTTCACCCTGATGGCGGCGCTGGCCGTCATCGTCGTGCTCGGCGTCACCTACCGGAGCTTCGGCGCGGCGCTGGTCTGGTACGACGAGATCGCCTCGGTGCTGCTCGCCTGGCTCACCTACTACGGCGCGGCGCTGGCGGCCTATCGCGGCGGCCACATTGCGGTCAGTTCGATCGTCGACGCCATGCCGCGGCCGTTGCGCGTCGCCGTGACGCTGTTCGCGGAAGCCTGCGTGATCGGCTTCTTCCTCCTGCTTGGCTGGGTGGGCTGGACCATTCTCGACGTGCTGGCGACCGACACCCTGGTCAGCCTGCCGGAGATCCCGGTCAGTTACGTGCAGTCGGTGATCCCGATCGGATCGTTCCTGTATGTGCTGGCCGAGCTGCTGCGCCTTCCCGAGCTGCTCAGTGCCGCCGCCGCCCCGCCGCGCATGGAGGTCAACCCGTAATGGACATCCTGCTGCTGATTGCCGGCATCCTGGCGCTGGTGCTGCTCAGCGTGCCGATCGCGGTGGCGCTGGCCATTGCCGCCACCGTCGCGATGGTGGCGGCGCAGGGCACGGATTCGCTGCCGAACCTCGCGCTGATGATGTACAACGGCGCGACCAACTTCCCGCTCATCGCGATCCCGCTGTTCATCCTCGCCGGCGCGATCATGAACACCTCCGGCATCTCGCGCCGGCTGATCGCGCTGGCCTCGGCGCTGCTTGGCTTCGTCAAGGGCGGGCTGGCGATGGTCAACGTCGGTGCGCTGATGTTCTTCGCCGAGATCTCGGGCTCGGCGGTGGCCGGCGTCGCGGCGATCGGGCCGATCCTGATCCCGGCGATGAAGAAGCGCGGCTACCCCGGGCCGTTCGCCGCCGCCGTCAATTCCTCGGCCGCCTCGCTGGCGATCATCATCCCGCCGTCGATCCCGATGATCCTGTACGCGGTGATGGCCGGCACGTCGGTGGTGAAGATGTTCGTCGCCGGCATCGTGCCCGGGCTGCTCGGCGGCCTGTCGATGATGGCGCTGTGCTACTGGATCGCGGTGCGCCGCGGCTACCCGGTCGAGGAGCTGTTCCAGCTCAGGCGCGTCTGGCAGACCTTCAAGGACGCCGCGCTGGCGCTGCTGCTGCCGTTGATCATCCTGGGGGGCATCTTCGGCGGCTTTGTCACCGCGACCGAGGGCGCGGGCCTGGCGGTGGTGGCGGCGATCGTGATCGCCTTCTGGTACCGCGAGATGAACTGGCGCCTGCTGTGGCAGGCGGTCGTCGACGGCGCCGCGCAGACCGCGGTGGTGATGCTACTGGTGGCCGCCAGCGCGCTGCTCGGCGGCTACCTGACCGAGCAGCAACTGCCGCAGAAGCTGGCCGGCGCGATCACCGAGGTCACCTCGGAGCCGTGGGCGATCCTGATGCTGATGAACGTCTTCTTCCTGGTGATCGGCCTGTTCCTTCACTCGGCGGCGGCGATCATCCTGGTGGTGCCGATCGTGATGCCGGTGGTCACCGCCGCCGGCATCGATCCGGTGCACTTCGGGCTGGTCGTCACGCTGAACCTGGCGATCGGCCAGCAGACGCCGCCGGTGGCCAGCGTGCTGGCCACCGCCTGCTCGATCGCCAAGGAAGACGTCTGGGCGGTGACGCGCGCCAACCTGCCGTTCCTCGGCGTGCTGGTGGCGGTGCTGATGATCTGCACCTACGTGCCGGCGGTGCCGATGTGGCTGGTCAACGTCATGTACGGCTGATCGGCGGCAGGCGACCATGACGAGCCTGATTGTGGTGCAGCGCGACGGTGCGATTGCCACCGTGGTGCTCGACCGGCCCGACAAGCTGAACGCGCTGACGAAGCCGATGTGGCAGGGGCTCGGCGACGCGATGAGGCAGCTTTCGGCCGACGACAGCCTGCGCTGCATCGTGCTGCGCGGCGCCGGGGAGAAGGCCTTCTCGCCGGGCAATGACATCGCCGAGTTCGCCACGGTACGCGCGAACAAGGCGCAGGCACGCGAGTACGGCGCGATCATGCACGCCACCGCGCAGGCGCTCGAGAACTGCCGCCACCCGATCGTCGCGCAGATCCACGGCATCTGCGTCGGCGGCGGGCTGGAGATCGCCGCGCTGGCCGACATCCGCATCTGCGGCGAGTCGAGCCGCTTCGGCGCGCCGATCAAGAACCTCGGCCTGGTGATGGCCTATGCCGAGATGGCGCCGCTGGTGCGATTGGTGGGCACCGCGACCGCGCTGGAGATCCTGCTCGAGGGGCGGGTCTTCGACGCGGCCGAGGCGAAGGACAAGGGCATCGTCAGCCGCGTCGTGCCCGACGCCGACGTGGCGGCCGAGGCGCGCGCCGCCGCGCAGCGCATCGCCGACGGCGCCCCGCTGGCGGCGAGATGGCACAGGAAATTCGCCCGCCGGCTGGCCGACCCGCGCCCGCTCACGGACGCCGAGCGCGACGAGTGCTTCGAGTGCTTCGACAGCGAGGACTTCCGGATCGGCTACGCGGCGTTCCTGGCCAAGCGCAAGCCGGAGTTCACCGGCCGGTGACCACCGATCCGAAAGAGAGGGCCACGCCGAGCGGCCGGACGCGATCCGGACCGCTGGCCGGCATGCGAGTGCTCGAACTGGCGCAGATCATGTCGGGGCCGACCGGCGGCATGCTGCTGGCGGACCTCGGCGCCGACGTGATCAAGGTCGAGAAGCTGCCCGGCGGCGACGACTCGCGCGGCTACACCGACCCGCGCATCAATGGCGTCTCGGCGCCGTTCCTGATGATGAACCGCAACAAGCGCGGCGTCGCGCTGAACCTGAAGCACCCGCAGGGGCGCGAGGTGCTGCTGCGGCTGGTCGGGCGGGCCGACGTGCTGCTGGAGAACTTCCGCACCGGCACGATGGCGAAGCTCGGCCTCGGCTACCCGGTGCTGCGCACCGCCAACCCGCGCCTCATCTACTGCGCGGTCAGCGGCTACGGCCACACCGGCCCCTATGCCGACAAGGGTGGCTTCGACCTGATCGCGCAGGGTTTCGGCGGGCTGATGTCGATCACCGGCGAGCCGGGCGGCCCGCCGGCGAAGGTCGGCCCGCCGGTGTCGGACATCAACGGCGGCATCCTCGCCGCGCTCGGCATCGTTGCCGCCTGGGCGCACAGGCTGCGCACCGGCGAGGGGCAGGTGGTCGACACCTCGCTGATGGAGGCGGCGCTGCAGCAGACCTACTGGCACGCGTCGGTGTACTTCGCCACCGGCGAGTCGCCGGGGCCGACCGGCTCGGCGCACATCCTCACCGCGCCGTACCAGGCCTTCCACGCGCGCGACGGCTGGATCAACATCGGCGGCGCAAACCAGGCCAACTGGGAGCGCATCGCCGAGGCGCTCGGCCACCCCGAGTGGCGAGCCGACCCGCGCTTCGCCACCAACACCGCGCGCAAGCAGAACCTGCCGGCGCTGGTCGAGCTGATGAACGCGGTGCTGGCAACGCGCACACGCGCCGAGTGGCTGGCGGCGTTCGACGCCGCCGGCGTGCCGGCCGGCCCGGTGCACACGATCGGCGAGGCGCTGACACACCCGCAGACGCTGGCCCGCGAGATGGTGGTCGAGACCGCGCATCCGCAGGCCGGGCCAGTGAAGAGCATCGGCTGCCCGATCCGCTTCTCGGCCACGCCCGCCGCGGTGACGCGGCCGGCGCCGCTGCTCGGCGAGCACACCCGCGAGGTGCTGCGCGAGCACGGCTACGGCGAGCCGGAGATCGACGCGCTGGCAGCCGCCGGTGTGGTGCACGACGGCTCGGCGCGCCATCCCGCCTGACGAACGCGCCTCTCGCGCTATGCGGCCGCCGAGAGGCGAGCCGATACAATCCGCGCTTTGCCGAAGAGCGCAAACCAATGAACGGCAAGACGCGCGCGGCGCCGCTGGTCGGCGTGCTGATGGGGTCGAACTCCGACTGGGACATCATGCAGCACGCCTGCGAGGTGCTGAAGGAATTCGGCGTGCCGTTCGAGGCGAAAGTGGTCTCGGCGCACCGCACCCCGGACGAGATGTTCTCCTACGCCGAGGAAGCGCGCGCCCGCGGCCTGCGGGTGATCATCGCCGGCGCCGGCGGCGCGGCGCACCTGCCGGGCATGCTTGCCGCGAAGACCGTGATTCCGGTGCTCGGCGTGCCGGTGCCGTCGCGCTACCTGCGCGGCGAGGACAGCCTGCTGTCGATCGTGCAGATGCCCAAGGGCGTGCCGGTGGCGACCTTCGCCATCGGCGAGGCGGGGGCGGCCAACGCCGGGCTGTTCGCGGTGGCGATGCTGGCCACCGCCGATGCCGACCTGGCGCAGAAGCTCGCCCAGTTCCGCGCCACGCAGACCGAGCGGGCGCGCAACATGACGCTGCCGCTCTGAGCAAGCGGTGGCCGCTGCGCTGATCCCGATCCCGCCGGGCAACTGGCTCGGCGTGCTGGGCGGCGGCCAGCTCGGCCGCATGTTCGCGATGTCTGCGGCGGGCATGGGCTACCGGGTCTGCGTCGTCGACCCGGACCCGGCGAGCCCGGCGGCGCAGGTGTGCGAGGAACACCTGCAGGCGCCGTACGACGACGACGCGGCGCTCGCCACGCTGGCCGAGCGCTGCCGCGCGGTGACGATCGAGTTCGAGAACGTGCCGGCCGCCGTCCTGCGCAAGCTCGCCGACCGGCTGCCGGTGCGGCCGGCGGCGGACGCGGTCGCGGTGGCGCAGGACCGGATCGCCGAGAAGCGCTACATGGTCGCGCACGGCATCGAGGTCGGGCCGCACCGCATCGTCGACCGCATCGACGACCTGCTGCGCGCCCCCGACCTGCTGTTCCCCGGCATCCTGAAGACGGCGCGGCTCGGCTACGACGGCAAGGGCCAGGCGTCGGTGACGACGCGCGACGAAGCAGTCGCCGCCTGGACCCGGATGGGCCGCGTGCCCTGCGTGCTGGAAAAGCGGCTCGAGCTGCTGCGCGAGGTCTCGTGCATCGTCTGCCGCGGCGCCGACGGCCAGGCCGCCACCTTCCCGCTGATCGAGAACGAGCACCGCGGCGGCATCCTCGCCGTGTCGTTGGCGCCGGCGCGCCTGCCGCCGCAGGTGGCCGCCAGGGCGGCGGAGATCGCGCGCAAGCTGGTCTCGGCGCTCGACTACGTCGGCGTGCTGTGCGTCGAGATGTTCTACGTCGCCGCCGACCGGCTGCTGGTCAACGAGATCGCGCCGCGGCCGCACAACTCCGGCCACCTCACGATCGACGCCTGCGCCGTCAGCCAGTTCGAGCAGCAGGTGCGCGCGCTGGCTGGCATGCCGCTCGGCTCGCCGGCGCAGCTGGTGCCGGCGGTGATGCTCAACGTGCTCGGTGACCTCTGGTTCCGCAGCGGCGACCGCGCCGAACCGCCGTGGCAGGAGGCGCTCGCCGTCAGCGGCGCCAAGCTGCACCTGTACGGCAAGCGCGAGCCGCGGATGGGGCGCAAGATGGGGCACGTGACCTGCCTCGGCGCCTCGGTCGACGACGCGCTCGAGCGCGCCGTCGCGGCGGCCGCCGTGCTCGGCATCGAACCGCCGAAGTGACTGCCGGGCCGTTGGTCGACCCGGCGGCGATCGAGCGCGCCACGCGGCTGCTAGCCGCCGGCGGGCTGGTCGCCTTCCCGACCGAGACCGTCTACGGCCTCGGCGCCGACGCCGACGATGCAGAGGCCGTGCGGGCGATCTTCGCCGCCAAGGGCCGGCCGGCCGACCACCCGGTGATCGTGCACGTGCACGACGCCTCGGCGATCGGCGCCTGGGCGAGCGGTGCACCGGATGCGGCGCGGCAGCTGGCGCAGGCCTTCTGGCCGGGGCCGCTGACGCTGGTGCTGCCGCGCTCGCCGCGCGCCCACGACGCGCTCACCGGCGGGCAGGCGAGCGTCGGCCTGCGCTGCCCGGCGCATCGGTGGGCGCGGGCGCTGCTCGCCGCCTTCGCCGCGCTGCGAGGCGATCCGATGGCCGCGCTCGCCGCGCCGAGCGCCAACAGCTTCGGCCGCATCAGCCCGACCACTGCGGCGCACGTGCGCGCCGACCTCGGCGAGAAGCCGCAGGGGCGGGTGGACCTGATCCTCGACGGCGGCCCCTGCCCGGTCGGCATCGAGTCGACCATCGTCGACCTGACGGGGGCGGCGCCACGGCTGCTGCGCCACGGCGCGATCAGCCGCGGGCAGGTCGAGGCGACGATCGGCTGTGCCGTGCCGGATGCCGGTGCCGGCGCCCCGCGCGCCTCCGGCCGGCTGCTCAGCCACTACGCCCCGCGTGCACCGCTCGAACTGCTGGAACCGTCACGCCTGCCGGCACGCATCAACGCGCTGCGCGGCACTCGGCTGGCGGTGCTGGCACCGGCCGCCGCGCTTCTCGACTGGCCGGCCAGCGTGGTGCTGCGCCTGGTGGCGCCGGCGGACGCCGCCACGTACGCGCGGCGGCTGTACGCGCTGCTGCATCAGCTCGACGAGTCCGGCGCCGAGCGGATCCTGGCTGCCGCGCCGCCGCACGGCGAACTCTGGGAGGCCGTCGGCGACCGGCTGCGGCGGGCGGCCGCAGCGGCCGAACCGGACGAGGACGGTACCTAGAGGCAACGCCCGCGTATCATCCCCTCGCCGTTTCGGGCGTTCCTGTCGCAAAGTCAAACACGGAGGAGAGACGCATGTTCGAGTTTCTGCAGGCGCGCCGGCGCGCGCTGATGGTCGCTGCCGCCTCGGCGGCGGTGGTGGTCCTGGCATCTTGCAGCGGCAGCGACATCGACCCGCCGCCGTTGTTCCGCACGATGGTCGCCTTCGGCGCGAGCGTCAGCGACAACGGCAATGCCTGCGACCTGGCGGTGACGAACTGCCCGCCGTCGCCGCCTTACGCGAGCGGCCGCTTTTCCAACGGTCCGCTGTGGATCGACGCCGTGGCGGCCCGCTACGGCGCCTCGGCAGTGCCGTCGCGAAAAGGCGGCACGAACTACGCCTACGCCGGTGCGCGCACCGGCACGGTGCCGGGCGTGACGACACCGCCGAGCGTGCCGAGCATGGTGGCGCAGGTCGAACAGTACCTGCAGCGGGTCGGCTACCGGTCAGTGCCGGAGACGCTGTTCGTCGTCGACGCCGTCACGGTGGGCAACAACATCGTCGATGCGCTGACGCTGGCGCAGACCGATCCGGAAGCGCCGGTCAAGGTGCTCACCGCCGCGGTAACCGACGTCGTCGGCATCATGCAGCGGCTGTACTCCTCCGGCGCGCGGCACATACTGCTGCCGAATTCGCCCAACATCGGCCTGACGCCGCGGGCGCAGTCCCTCGGCGCGGCGGCGGTCGCCGGCGCAACCCAGCTGTCGGCACAGTTCAACGGCGCGCTGGCGCAGCAGGTGGCGATCCTCAAGGCCAACTCGCCCGGCCTGAACATCTATGTCGTCGACACCTTCGCGCTGAGCGGGGAGGCGGCCAGCAATCCCGCATCGCTCGGACTGACCAACGGCACCGCGTCCTGCTTCGTCACCGTTCCGGCACCGTCGGTCTGCGACAACCCGGCCGGCTACTTCTACTGGGACAGCTTTCACCCGACGCAGGCAACCGGGGCGATCGTCGCCGAGCGCGCCATCGCGGCGATCGGTCTCTGATTTTCTGCTGACCGAGGCAGACGGCGCCCTCGGGCGCCGTTTTCACGCTGCTCTGCTCCGCTGCATCGGCAACTCGCTGTCGCTTTCGCCGCATGGCTTGGCTCGACCGCATTCCCCTCTGGATCGTCGTCGTGGTGGCGCTCACCCTCGGCCTGGCGCCGTTCGTGCCAGAGCCGCACGTGTGGGAGAAGCTCGGAATGCTCGCCGACGGCACGCTGAGGCGGCCGATCGACATCTTCGACCTGCTCTACCACGGCGCGCCGTGGGTGCTGCTGGCGCTGAAACTGGTGCGGCTGGCGCAGCGGCGCGCCTGAGATGTGTTGCGCGGCGCCGATCCGGTCGCGGTCGAGCGCTGTCGCCGGATCGCCGCCTGCCGTGATTGACCGCCATCGTGGCGGCGCCTACCTTGCACGGGCATCGAATGCGGCCAGCGACCGGGCGCTGCTGAGAATCGATCGACGCTTCCGATGCGGCCGGCCGACGTGCGTCGGAGCCAGCGCCGTCCTGCCTTCCCCTTCTACGGCTCCCTGCAGGTTCGCTCACCGCTATCGGAGAACCACCATGGCAACGTTCATCGCTCTCGGCAACTTCACCGATCAGGGCATCCGCAACGTCAAGGACACCATCAAGCGCGCCGACGCGGTCAAGGAGGCGGCGCAGAAGGCCGGCGTGACGATGAAGGACATCATGTGGACGCTCGGCGCCTACGACATGGTGGTGACCTTCGAGGCGCCCGACGACGCCGCCATCACCGCTTTCGCCTTGGCGGTCGGCGCCGCCGGCAACGTGCGCACGCAGACGATGCGCGCCTTCAGCCGCAGCGAGATGAGCGGCATCCTGGCCAAGATGGGCTGAAGCATCGAGCGCCCGCCGCGCCGGTCGCGGCGGACGCGTCGATAATCGACGGGCGCCGGCGGCCGTGGGCGCCGGCGCCGATCGCCACCGTCACCGGAGACTTCGTTGGACCTGAATTTCACCGCCGAGGAACTGGACTTCGCCGCCGAGGTGCGCGCATTCGTGCAGCGCGCGCTGCCGGCGGAGATCCGCGACGCGGTGCTGGCGGGCGAGCACACGCCGGCCGGGTACATCGCGCGCTGGCAGAGGATCCTGCACGCGCAAGGCTGGGGCGCGCCGACCTGGCCGCGCGAGTGGGGCGGCCCGGGCTGGGACCCGATCCGCCAGCACCTGTTCGACGAGGAGTGCATGGTCGCCGGGGCGCCGCGGCAGCTGCCGTTCGGCCTGCGGATGGTCGGCCCGGTGCTGATGAAGTTCGGCACGCCGGCGCAGCAGCACCGCTTCCTGCCGCGCATACCGTCGGCCGAAGACTGGTGGTGCCAGGGCTACTCGGAGCCGGGCGCCGGCAGCGACCTGGCGGGGCTCGCGACGCGTGCCGTGCGCCGGGGCGACCGCTACGTCGTCAGCGGCCAGAAGACCTGGACCACGCTGGCGCAGCACGCCGACTGGATGTTCTGCCTGGTGCGCACCGACACCGAGGCGAAGAAGCAGGAAGGCATCAGCTTCCTGCTGCTCGACATGAAGAGCAAGGGGGTGACGGTGCGGCCGATCGTCCTGCTCGACGGTGCGCACGAGGTGAACGAGGTGTTCCTCGACGAGGTCGAGGTGCCCATCGAGCAGCGGGTCGGCGAGGAGAACCAGGGCTGGACGATCGCCAAGTACCTGCTCGAGCACGAGCGCACGGGGATCGCCAATGTCGGCATCAACAAGCGCGAACTGGCGCGCGCCAGGCGGCTGGCGGGCGAGAGCCTGCGCAACGGCCGCAGCCTCGCCGCCGACCCGCTGTTCGCGGCGCGGCTGGCGGAGGTCGAGATCGAGCTCGCGGCGCTCGACGTGCTGAACCTGCGCGTGCTCGCCGCCGCGCGCGACCGCGGCTCGCCGGGGCCGATGGCGTCGATGCTGAAGATCAAGGGCTCCGAGCTGTACCAGCGCATCGCCGAGCTGATCCTCGAGACGCAGGGCCGCGATGCGCTGGCGTGCAGCTGGGACGAGCAGGCGCAGCGCTGGGTGCAGGACCCGGCCGCCGCGTTCTACCTGAACCTGCGCAAGGTGACGATCTACGGCGGCTCGAACGAGATCCAGCGCAGCATCATTGCGAAGCATCTGCTGGAGCTGTGAGCGAAGGGCTTCTTGCCACGGATTGACACGGATAAACACGGATTTCAGGACCGATAAGTCTTCAATCCGTGTTCATCCGTGTTCATCCGTGGCAGGTCCCTTGACCTCCCGCATCCCGCGTAAGTGAAAGGAAACCGATGGACTTCAGTTACTCCGACGACCAGTCGATGTTCGTCGCCAGCTGCGAGCGGCTGGTGCGCGAGAAGTGCGGCTTCGATGGCCGGCGGGCAGTGGCGAGGTCGCCGGCGGACGCGGTGCCGCCGCTGTGGGCGGAGTTCGCGCAGCTCGGCCTGACCGCGCTGCTGGTGCCCGAGGATGCGGGCGGGCTGGGCCGGCCGCTGATCGACGGTGCGCTGGTGGCGCAGACGCTCGGTCGCGGCTGGCTGCTGGAGCCGTTGGTCGACTGCGCGCTCGCCGCCGCGGCTGCGCTCGCGCGCTGCCCGCAGGGCGCCGCGCGCGACGCGGCGCTGGCGGCGATCGCCGACGGCAGTTCGATCGTGGTGCCGCTGGCCGACGCGCAGGTGGCGGGCGGCGCCGTTCGCGGCACCGCGCCGCACGCCAGCTACGCAAGCGCGGTGCTGTTTGCCGACGCCGGGCGCCTGTGCCTGCTGCCGCTGGCGGACCGGGCGCGGCGCGGCTGGCGGCAGTTCGACGGCACGGCTGCGGCGGAGGTCACCGTCGCACGCGACGCCGCCGTGGTGGTCGCGCAGGGCGAGGCGGCCGTCGACGCGTGGCGCCTGGCGCTGGCGGCGGCGCGCGTCGGCCGCATCGCCGAGGGTGTCGGACTGGCGCGAACGGTGCTCGATGCGACCGCCGAGTACCTGCGCACGCGCCGGCAGTTCGGCCAGCCGATCGGCCGCTTCCAGGCGCTGGCGCACCGGATGGCGGACCTGGCGATCCTGCACGAGCAGGCGCAGTCGCTCGCCTGGGCGGCGGCGATGAAGCTCGACGCTGCCGACGGCGCGCGGACGCTCGACGCGGCGCAGGTGATGGCGCACCGCGCGCTGCGCGCGATCGGCCAGGAGGCGATCCAGCTGCACGGCGGCATCGGCATGACCGACGAGCTTGCCGTGTCGCACTACGTCAAGCGGCTGCTGGCGATCGAGGTCGAGCTGGGCGACGCCGACACCGCGCTCGCCCGCTTCGCCGCCGGCTGAGCGCGCCGGCCTGCCGCTACGCCACCCGCACGACCAGCTTGCCGCGCGCGCGGCCGCTGCGCGATTCGTCGAGCGCGGCGACGGCGTCGGTGAAGGAGAAGCGCTCGGTTATCAGCGGCCGGAGCCGACCGCGGCGCAGCCAGTTCAGCAGGGTGCGGACGTCCTCGGTGTTCGGCTTCAGCCGCAGCGTGTAGCGCTTGACCGGCCGCATTCCGTTCAGCAGCGGGTCGAGCAGCATCGACGGGAACGCGGGCAGCGTGCGCACGTAGCGGCCGCCGTGCGGCATCAGCTCGGCGATGTCGCTGTCGCCGAGCGTGCTGGCGCAGTCGAGCACCACGTCGAACGGCCCGCCCCACGAGGCGACCTTCTGCGTCGCGTAGTTGATGACCGCCTCCGGCTCGAGCGTCTCCAGCAGGGGCTGGCTGAGCCGGCTGCCGGTGGCGACCGACCGCCCGCCGAGCAGACGGACGATCTGCACGGCGAAGCTTCCGACGCCGCCGCTGGCGCCGTTGACGAGCACCCGGTCGCCACCCTTGACGTTGGCCAGCCGGCACATCTGCAGCGCCGAGACGCCGGCCACCGGCAGCGTGCAGGCGGCTTCCAGGTCGGCCTCGTCGATCGCCGTCACGTCCTTGGCATCGACGGCGACGAACTGCTGCAGCGCGCCGGGCGTTCGCGCCATCGGGTTGATGAAGCCGACCACCGCGCGGCCGATCGCCGGCGCGGCCACGCCTGGGCCGAGCGCCTCGACCCGGCCGCTGAACTCGGTGCCGATGCCGGCCGGCGGCTTGCTCTTGGCGATCCGCCTGAACTCGCCCTCGATCAGCTTCCAGTCGAGCGGATTGATCGCCGCGAACAGCACGCGGACCAGCACCTGGCCGGGGCCCGGCCGCGGCTGCGCCGCCTCGACCAGCCGCGTCACCGAGGCGATCGGGCCGAAGGCCTCGTAGCGCAGCGCCCGCATGGCTGACCGGCCTTGCCGCCGCCTACGAAAAGGCCTGGATGCCGGTCTGCGCGCGGCCGAGGATCAGCGCGTGGATGTCGTGCGTGCCCTCGTAGGTGTTGACGACCTCGAGGTTGACCATGTGGCGGGCCACGCCGAACTCGTCGGTGATGCCGTTGCCGCCGAGCATGTCGCGCGCCAGGCGGGCGATCTCCAGCGCCTTGCCGCAGGAATTGCGCTTCATGATGCTGGTGATCTCCACCGCCGCCGTTCCCTCGTCCTTCATCCGCCCCAGGCGCAGGCAACCCTGCAGGCCGAGCGTGATCTCGGTCTGCATGTCGGCCAGCTTCTTCTGGATCAGCTGGTTGGCCGCCAGCGGCCGGCCGAACTGCTTGCGGTCGAGCACGTACTGCCGCGCCCGGTGCCAGCAGTCCTCGGCGGCGCCGAGCGCGCCCCAGGCGATGCCGTAGCGCGCCGAGTTCAGGCAGGTGAACGGGCCCTTGAGCCCCTCGACGTTCGGCAACTCGTTCTCGGCCGGCACGAACACGTCGTCCATCACGATCTCGCCGGTGGTGCTGGTGCGCAGGCCCACCTTGCCGTGGATCGGCGGCGCGGAAAGGCCCTTCATGCCCTTGTCGAGGATGTAGCCGCGGATGCGTCCTTCGTCGTTCTTCGCCCAGACGACGAACACGTCGGCGAACGGCGAGTTGGAGATCCAGTTCTTGGCGCCGCGCAGCTGGAAGCCGCCGGGAACCGAGCGGGCGCGCGTCTCCATGCTGCCCGGATCCGAGCCATGGTTGGGCTCGGTCAGGCCGAAGCAGCCGATCCACTCGCCGCTGGCCAGCTTCGGCAGATACTTCCGGCGCTGCGCCTCGGAGCCGAACTCGTGGATCGGCAGCATCACCAGCGAGCTCTGCACGCTCATCATCGAGCGGTAGCCGGAGTCGACCCGCTCGATCTCGCGGGCGATCAGGCCGTAGCAGACGTAGTTCAGTTCCGGGCCGCCGTATTCGGCGGGGATGGTCGGTCCGAGCAGGCCGAGCGCGCCCATCTCGCGGAACACCGAGGTGTCGGCCGTCTCGTGGCGGAACGCCTGCAGCACCCGCGGCGCCAGCTTGTCCTGGGCGTAGCGGCAGGCGGCGTCGCGCACCATCCGTTCATCGTCGGTGAGCTGGGCGTCGAGCAGCAGCGGGTCGTCCCACTTGAACTGGGCCTTCAGTCGCTTCGAGGCTTGCGGCGCGTTCATCGTTCGGTCTCCGGATCGTCGCCCCGCAGTCTACGACTCACCGCCGGCCGGTGCGCCGGCGCCGAGCCTGTGCCGACGCCATGGGCATTGCGGCAGGCGATTGATTAGCGGTCGCCGATCATTCACGATCGGACCGTTTCCTGCGCAAGGGGGGGGCGAATGAAGCGGGTTGCGCTGTACAGCCAGTCGGCGCCTGCCGCTGCGCCGCCGCCGCGGCTTGCCGACCGGCCGGTCGAGGCGGCCCAGGCGGCGCCGGCGGCAACCGCGCCGGCCGCCGCCTGGCGACGCCTGGCGGCGCGCTACGACCGGCCGCTGCTGCTGCTGGCCGGGGCGCTGCTGATGGGGCTGGCCGTGCTCGCCCTGCAGCGCAGCGGCCCCGCCTCGCGCGTGCTCAAGCAGGCCGATATCGACAAGGCGGTGCTGCACACGCTCGGCAGCAAGGTGCTGCCTTCGCCGGCTGCCAAGGCAGCGCAGGCGGTGGCGCCGGCGGTGGTGCGCGTACGCGGCGTGGCACCGGGCGAGCGCGGCGACGCGGACCTCGACGAGGGCGTCGGCAGCGGCGTGGTGATCGTCGACACCGGCGTCATCCTCACCAACCTGCACGTGGTCAGCGGCGCCGAGAAGGTGGTGGTCGAGTTCCACGACGGCCACGAGTCGGACGCCGTGGTCATCAGCGTCAAGCCGGAGCACGACCTGGCGGTGCTGCAGGCCAAATCGCTGCCCGACGACCTGTTGCCGGCCACCCTGCGCTCGACCAGCGACCTGCAGCCGGGCGACCAGGTGGTCGCGGTCGGCTTTCCGTTCGGCATCGGCCCGTCGGTGTCGGCCGGCGTGATCTCCGGGCTGGCGCGCGAGTTCCGCTCGCCGGAAGGCAAGCGCACGCTGACCAACCTGATCCAGTTCGACGCCGCGGCCAATCCGGGAAACTCCGGCGGGCCGCTGGTCACCATGGACGGCGAGGTGGTCGGTATCGTGACCGCGATCCTCAATCCCGGCCGCGAGCGGACCTTCATCGGCATCGGCTTCGCCGTGCCGATCGAAAACGCCGCCGCCGGTGCCGGCATGCATCCGTTCTGAGGGAAGCGCCATGAACCTGCTGAAGCCCGGCGGCGAGTCCGTCGCCTCGACGATGGAGCGGATCCTGTTCGAGGTGAAGAAGGTGGTGGTCGGCCAGGACCACTTCCTCGAGAGGGTGCTGGTGGCCACGCTGGCGCAGGGGCACCTGCTGGTCGAAGGCGTGCCGGGACTGGCCAAGACGCTGACGGTGAAGACACTGGCGGCCACCATCTCCGGCGGCTTCAAGCGGATCCAGTTCACGCCCGACCTGGTGCCGGCGGACCTGGTCGGCACGCGCATCTACAACCAGAAGACCGGCGACTTCGCCACCTCGCTCGGGCCGGTGTTCACCAACCTGCTGCTGGCCGACGAGATCAACCGCGCGCCGGCCAAGGTGCAGAGCGCGCTGCTCGAGGTGATGCAGGAGCGGCAGGTCACCATCGCCGGCCACACCTGGCCGGTGCCGGAGCCGTTCCTGGTGATGGCCACGCAGAACCCGATCGAGACCGAGGGCACCTACCCGCTGCCCGAGGCGCAGGTCGACCGCTTCATGATGAAGGTGCTGGTGGGCTACCCGACCGACGAGGAAGAGTTCGTCATCGTCGAGCGTGTCACCGGGCCGCCGGCGGCAGTGAGCGCGGTGGCCAGCACCGAGCAGCTGGCCGAACTGCAGCGCCAGTGCCGCGGCGGCTATGTCGATCCGTCGCTGATCAGCTACGCGGTGCGGCTGGTCTCCGCCACGCGCGAGCCGGAGCGCCACGGCATCAGGGAACTGTCCCGCTACCTCACCTTCGGCGCCAGCCCGCGGGCGACCATCCACCTGATCGAGGGCGCACGCGCGCTCGCCTTCCTGCGCGGCCGCGACTACGTGCTGCCGGAGGACGTCTCCGATCTGGCGCCCGACGTGATGCGGCACCGGCTGGTGCTGTCCTACGAGGCGCTGGCCGAAGGCAGGAGCGCCGACGACCTCATCCGCACGGTGATGAGCCACGTCGCCGCGCCCGACAAGCCGCTGCAGGCCCATGTCCGCGTCGCCAACGGCTGATCGCCGGCCGCGGCCGGCGGGCCAGGCCGAGGCAGTGCTGCGCCGGCTCGAGTGGACCGTGCTCAAGCGGCTCGACGGCGCGCTGCACGGCGACTACCGGACGCTGTTCCGCGGCGCCGGGCTCGATCTGGCCGACCTGCGCGAGTACCAGTACAACGACGACGTCCGCCACATCGACTGGAACGTCACCGCCAGGCTGCAGGTGCCGCACGTGCGCGAGTTCCACGAGGACCGCGAGCTGGGCGCCTGGTTCCTGGTCGATATGTCGGCGTCGGTCGACTTCGGCTCGCGCGGCACCAGCAAGCATTCGCTGGCGGCGGAGTTCGTCGCCCTGCTGGCGCGCGTGCTCACGCGACGCGGCAACCGGGTCGGCCTGCTGCGCTACGGCAGCCGGGTCGACACGGTGATCCCGCCGCGCAGCGGCCGCCGCCACGTGCTGCACCTGCTGGCGAGCATGCTGCAGGAACCGTCGGCCGCCACGCACAAGGAAACCGACCTGGGCGAGCTGCTGCAGCACGCACTGCGCGCGCTGCGCCGCCGCTCGCTGGTGTTCCTGGTGTCCGACTTCATCAGCGTGCCGGGCTGGGCGCCGTGGCTGGCGCGGCTGGCGCAGCGGCACGAGGTGATCGCCATCCGCCTGTACGACCCGCTGGAGATGCAGCTGCCCGACATCGGCGGTGTGCTGATGCAGGATGCCGAGACCGGCGAGCAGATCTGGGTCGACACCAACGACGCGGCGTTTCGCCGCCGTTTCGCGGCCGCCGCGCGACGGCGCGAGGAGACGCTGCGCTCGGCGCTCGCCGGTGCCGCGGTCGACGCGCTGGAACTGTCGACCGCCGACGACCTGGCCTCGGCGATCCTGCGCTTTGCCGACCTGAGAAAGCGGCGCAGCCAGCTGGCCGCCGGCGGCGGGCTGCCCACCCACCTGAAGCCGCGCCATGAGCTTTCTCTGGCCTGAACTGCTGTGGCTGCTGCTTCTGCTGCCGCTGCTGGTGGCGGCCTACTGGTGGCTGCTCGCCCGGCGCAAGAAATATGCGCTGCGCTTTGCCAGCCTCGGCCTGGTCAAGGAGGCGCTCGGCGCCGGCACCCGCTGGCGCCGCCACGTGCCGCCGGCACTGTTCCTGCTGGCTCTTGCGGTGATGATCGTTGCCATCGCCAGGCCGACCGCCACCGTCACGCTGCCGACGCAGCAGGAGACCATCATCCTGGCAATGGACGTCTCCGGCAGCATGCGTGCCAAGGACGTCGAGCCGAACCGGCTGGAGGCGTCGCAGAACGCGGCGCGCGCCTTCGTGGCCCAGCTGCCGCCGAACACGCGCATCGGCGTGGTCGCCTTCGCCGGCACCGCCTCGCTGGTGCAGCCGCCGACGCTGTCGCGCGAGGACGTGCTGGCGGCGATCGACCGCTTCCATCTGCAGCGCGGCACCGCCACCGGCAGCGCGATCCTGGTCTCGCTCGACACGCTGTTTCCCGATCAGCGGATCGACGTCAGCGGCGTGATCTACGGCGAGGACAGCCGCCACAAGGGGCGTTCGCTCGACGAGGCGGCCAGGGGCGAGCCGAAGGAGTTCACGCCGGTGCCGCCCGGCTCGTACGCCTCGGCGGCGATCATCCTGCTCACCGACGGCCAGCGCACCACCGGCCCCGATCCGCTGAAGGCGGCGCGGATGGCGGCCGACCGCGGCGTGCGGGTCTACACGGTGGGCGTGGGCACGGTCGAGGGCGAGGTGATCGGCTTCGAGGGCTGGTCGTTCCGCGCCCGCCTCGACGATGAGACGCTGAAGAAGGTGGCGGGCATGACGCTCGCCGAGTACTTCCACGCCGGCAGCGCGCTCGACCTGAAGAAGGTCTACGAGACGCTGAACTCGCGGCTGGTGTTCGAGAAACGGCAGACCGAGGTCACGGCGCTGGCCGCCGCGCTGGCGGCGGTGCTGTCGCTCGCCGCCGCCGGGCTGTCAATGCTCTGGTTCAACCGGATCGCCTGAATCCCCGCGCGCCGGCCGCAGCCGCCGGCCCCGCTCTGTGAACGGCGCTACCGCTGCCGCACGTAGGCTCCCGGCGCGTCCTCGATCACCGGGTGGCCGCGCCGCGCCGCGCCCATTGCCGGTGGCTTGACCCGGCCGCTCGAGCGCTGCGCCAGCCATCGATGCAGCGCCGGCCACCACGATCCGTCGTGCCTGGCGGCCTCGTCGAACCATTCCTCCGGCGCCAGGTGCGGGTCGGCCAGCCGGCGCGTCTTGATCCGGTAGTGGCGCTTCGGATGGACCGGCCCGCAGACGATGCCGGCGTTGTGGCCGCCGGCGGTCAGCAGGAAGGTGAAGTCGTCCGAGCGGACCAGGTTGTCGATCTTGTAGACCGACTTCCACGGCGCGACGTGGTCGGCCTCGGTGCCCACTACCAGCATCGGCAGGCGGATGTCCGACAGCCGCACCAGCCGGCCGCCGACCGGGAAGCGGTTGGTCGCCAGCTCGTTGTCGAGGTACAGCCGGTACAGGTACTCGGAGTGCATCTTCCACGGCATGCGCGTGCCGTCGGCGTTCCAGGCCATCAGGTCGATCATCGCCGCGCGCCGCCCCTTCAGGTAGGTGTCGACCA
This sequence comes from Burkholderiales bacterium, assembly GCA_016716275.1. GTDB lineage: Bacteria > Pseudomonadota > Gammaproteobacteria > Burkholderiales > Burkholderiaceae_F > JADJWR01. The sequence continues at coordinate 790,527 of JADJWR010000002.1, forward strand.
TCGGCTGCCAGACCAGGTCCCTGGCGCGCAGCAGGGCGAACGCGCCGCCCATCTGCTTGCTCTCGAGCACCCCCTTGCGGTGCATCGTCGACTCGAGCATCGCCAGCTGGCTCGGATTGATGAAGAAGGCCAGTTCGCCGGGTTCGGTGAAGTCGGTCTGCGCGGCGAACATCGTCATCGAGGCCAGCCGCTGGTCGCCGTCGCGCGCCAGCGCCGCCGCGCCGATGGCGAGCAGGGTGCCGCCGATGCAGTAGCCGACCGCGTGCACCTTGCGATCCGGCACGATGGCGGTGACCGCGTCGAGCGCGGCGAACAGTCCCTTGCGGACGTAATCGTCCATGCCGGTCTCGCGGTCGCGCTCGTCCGGGTTCTTCCACGACATGGCGAACACGGTGTGGCCCTGGTCGACCAGGTACCTGATCATCGAGTTGCGCGGGCTCAGATCGAGGATGTAGTACTTCATGATCCAGGCCGGCACGATCAGGATCGGCTCCGCGTGGACATCCCGGGTCGCCGGCGCGTACTGGATCAGCTCGATCAGCTCGTTGCGGAAGACGACCTTGCCCGGGGTCACGGCGACGTGCCTGCCGACCTCGAACTCGTCGGCACCCACCGGCGCCACCCCGGCCAGCGTGCGCCTGAGGTCCTCGGCCAGGTGCTCGAGGCCGCGCATCAGGTTCTGGCCTTTCTCGGCCTGGGTCAGCGCCAGCAGCTCGGGGTTGGTCGCCAGGCAGTTCGACGGCGAGCTGGCATCGAGCAGCATGCGCAGCGCGAATTCGAGCAGCTGGTCGTGGTACTCGGTGACGCCGTCGACGTCGCGCACCGAGTCCTTCAGCAGCGCCGCGGCGTTCTGGTAGGCGCGCGCGTAGACGTTGAACGGGAACTGCGACCAGTCCTCGGTCGCGAAGCGCGGATCGGCCGCGCCGTCGAGGCCGTCGCCGGGCGACACCGCTCCGCCGGCGAGCGCCCGCAGCGCGAACGCCCAGGTGTCCTGCGCCCGCATCAGCGTGTCCTGCTGCAGTTCGCGCTGCTTGGCGGGCGCCAGCGCCAGGTGCATCACCCAGTCGGCCCAGGCCGTGCTGAACGCCGTCGGCGCCAGCCCGGCGGTCATCTGCGCCACCTGGGCGCGGAACTCGCGGTCGAAGTCGCGGGTGGAGGGGGACTGGCTGCTCTTCTTTCTCATGGCGGAATCGTCGTCGCGTAGTGGGCGAGACCACGGCCGGGGTCGCCACGCAGCCCTGCGCCCGATCGCGACTTCGAGGCGGCAAGGCCGGTTGCGACCCACTGGCCCGGGTCGAAATGCCCGGTCGGGTCTCGGCGGAGCGCATTATCCGCTCGGCCGGACGCCGGCGCTGTCCTCAGGTCACGGCCCGTCGCGCCATGAACCGTGGCTGGTCCCAGGCGCCGCCGGCGAGTACCTCGCGCAGCGCCTCGACCGCGTCCCACACGTCGACGAAGCGCACGTACAGCGGCGCGAAGCCGAAGCGCAGGATGCCCGGCGCGCCGCCGTCGGCGCTGCGGTAGTCGCCGGTCACGCCGCGGGCGATCAGCGCCTGCATCACGGGCCAGGCGTCCTCGCGTGCATAGCAGACCTGGCTGCCGCGCAGCGCGGCCTCGCGCGGGGTGGCGAGTTCCAGTCCCAGACCGGCGCAGCGCTGCTCGACCAGATCGATGAAAAGCTGGGTCAGCTGCACGCTCTTGGCGCGCAGCGGCTCGACGCCGGCGGCCAGCACCGTGTCGACGCCGCATTCGAGCGCAGCCAGCGCGATGACCGGCGGCGTGCCGGCGGCGAACCGCTCGATGCCGTCGGCCGGCTCGTACTCGGCGGCGAAGTCGAACGGCGCGCGGTGACCGAGCCAGCCGGCGAGCGGCTGCGCGAAGCGGTCGGCCTGCATCGCCTGCAGGTGCCGCCGCGCTGCGTAGACGAAGGCCGGCGCGCCCGGCCCGCCGTTCAGGTACTTGTAGCCGCAGCCCACCGCGAAGTCGGCGCGCGCGCCGGCCAGGTCGACCGGCACGGCGCCGGTCGAGTGCGACAGGTCCCAGACGGTCAGCGCGCCGGCCAGGTGCGCCCGGTGCGTCAGGTCGGCCAGGTCGTGCATGCGCCCGCTGCGGTAGTCGACATGGGTGAGCAGCACCACCGCAGTGCCGTCGTCGATGTGATAGGCGATCTCATCGCCGGGCACGGTGAGCAGCCGGTAACGGCCGCCGAACACCTCGGTGATCGCCTGCGCGATGTACAGGTCGGTCGGGAAGTTGCCGCGCTCGGACAGGATCACGTCGCATCCGGGCGCGGCGTTGTGCTGCAGCCGAAGCGCCGCGGCGAGCGCCTTGAACAGGTTGACCGAGGTCGAGTCGGCGCAGATCACCTCGTCCTCGGCGGCGCCGATCAGCCGGGCGATCTTGGCGCCGACCCGGCGCGCCGCGTCGATCCAGCCGGCGTCGCTCCACGAGCCGATCAGCCCGTGCCCCCATTCGCGCTCGACCACCTGGCGCAGGCGGGCGGCGGTGGCTGCCGGCAGCGGACCGAGCGAGTTGCCGTCGAGGTAAACGACGCCCTCGGGTAGGGCGAAGGCGCGCCGGTGATCGGCAAGCGGATCGCGCAGGTCGAGGCCCAGGCAGCCGGCGCGGTCGAGGGCCATGGCGATCAGAGTTCGCGCAGCACCGCGCGCACCGGGCTGGCGTCGACGCCGTGCCACTTCAGCGGCAGCGCGATCAGCTCGTAGTCGCCCGGCGGCACGTCGTCGAGCAGCAGGCCTTCGAGCACCGCGATGCCGTGCGCGCGCAGCCGCTGGTGGCTGTCGAGCGACTTGCTCTGCTCGGGGTCGAGCGACGGCGTGTCGATGCCGACCAGGCGCACGCCATTGGCGTGCAGCAGGTCGACCGCCGCCGGCGCCACCGCCGTGAAGGCGGGGTCCCATCCCTCCGGCACGGCTCCGTAGGTGCGCAGCAGCACGCGCGGCGGCGCATCACGCAGGTGCGGCGCGAGATCGTCGGGCCGCACCAGCGCACCGGCGCCGATCGCGTGGATCACCCGGCACGGCCCGAGGTAGGTCTGCAGCGGTACCTCGCCGATCGAGGCGCCGAGCGGGTCGTAGTGCAGCGGCGCATCGGCGTGGCTGCCGGTGTGCGGCGACATCGTCAGCGCCGACACGTTGACCGGGCACGACGGGCCGATCGCCTGCATCCAGCGCAGGCTGAACGGCTCGTCGCCCGGGAACACCGGAAAACCCGGCGCGACGCTCGGCGAAATGTCCCACAGGCGCTTCATGACGAGGCATTCTGGCGCGCCGCTATGCTCCACGGCAATCGCGCGTGCCGGCCGGAAACAGTTTCCATGATCGCCGGTCCGCCGTCGCCTCCGATGCCGCTTCACCTGCTGCGCGCCTGCCCGGCGCCGATCCGATGAGACTCGACCCCGGCACGGCGGCGCTGCTGACCCTGCCGCCGCTGTTCTGGGCCGGCAACGCGGTGGCGGCGCGGCTGATCGTCGGCGACGTGCCGCCGGTGGCGCTGTCGCTGGCACGCTGGGTGATCGCGGCGGCGCTGCTGCTGCCGTTCGCCTGGCGGGCGACCGTGCAGCACCGCGCCGCGCTGCTGCGCCACTGGCGCATCCTGCTGGCGATCGGCCCGCTCGGCGTCGGCGCCTACAACACGCTGCAGTACCTGGCGCTGCAGACCTCCACGCCGCTGGCCACCAGCCTGATCGCCTCCAGTTCGCCGGTATTCGTGCTGGCGCTCGGCGCGATCGTGTTCGGCGAGCGGACCCGCGCCGCGCAGTGGACGGGCGCGGCGCTGTCGGTCGCCGGGGTGGTGCTGGTGATGGCGCGCGGCGATCCCGCCAACCTGGCGCAGCTGGCCTTCGTGCCCGGCGACCTGATCATGCTGCTCGCCAATCTCACCTGGACGCTGTACACGTGGCTGCTGCGCAGGCACCGGCCCGACCTGCCGTTCGCGCCGCTGCTGCTGGTGCAGATCGCGATCGGCATCGTCGCCATCGCGCCGTTCGCGGCGCTCGAAGCGGCGCTGTCGCCGGCGCGCGTGCAATGGAGCGGCGGCGTGGTGCTGGCGATGCTCTACATGGCGGTGGCCCCGTCGCTGATCGCCTACTGGTGCTGGGACCTGGGAATCCGCCGCGTCGGCGCGGTGATCCCGGTGTACTTCGCCAACCTGACGCCGGTGTTCGCCGCCTTGCTGTCGATGTGGCTGCTGGCCGATGCGCCGCACCTGTATCACCTGGCCGCGCTGGCGCTGATCATCGGCGGCATCCACCTTGCGAGTCGACCAGGCGCCTGAGGCGCGGCGGCTTCAGCGATGCGTCGTGCGCCCGCCGTGCGCGGGCGGCGCGCCGGCAAGCTCGGCGAACTGGCTGTTGAAGAACAGCAGCGGCCGGCCGCGGGCGATCTCGAACGACTCGATGCGGCCGACCAGTATCAGGTGGTCGCCTTCCTCGTGCCGGCTGCGGATGCCGACCTCGAACCAGGCGATGCAGCCGTCGAGCCGCGGCAGGCCGGCCTCGGTCGGGCTCCAGCGCAGGTGGTCGAAGCGCCTGGCGCCGCGCGTGGCGAAGTGCCTGGCGACATCCGCCTGGTCGGCCGCGAGCACGTTGATCAGGTGCTGGCTCGACAGGCCGAAGGTGTCGAAGCTCGCCGCGGCGAGTCCGAGGCACCACAGCACCAGCGGCGGGTCGAGCGACACCGAGGCGAACGAGTTGACCGTGATTCCCTCTGGCGAACCGTCGGCGGCGCGGGTGGTGACCACGGTGACGCCGGTGGCGAAGTGGCCGAGCGCCTTGCGCAGTTCGGTGCTCGGGTGGGAGCGGCTCTGCATGGCGGCGGATTGTAGGGGGAGCGGGGCCGGTAGCATTGCGGCCGTGGGCATCGCGCGCCGTCGAGCGAGCGGCAGCGGCGCCGCCCCGTGTTGCCTGCCGCAACCTTTTCCTCGGGAGGACGCAAGATGAAGATGATCCGAATCGCGCTGACGGTGCTGCTGGCCGGCGTGCTGGCCGGCTGCGGCTACAACGAGATCCAGAGCAAGGACGAGGCGGTCAAGGGCGCCTGGGCCGAGGTGATCAGCCAGTACCAGCGGCGCGCCGACCTGATCCCGAACATCGTCGAGACGGTCAAGGGCGAGGCCAACTTCGAGCAGGAGACGCTGACCCGCGTGATCGAGGCGCGCGCCAGGGCGACCTCGATCCAGGCCACGCCGGAGCTGGTCAACGATCCGGCGGCGCTGGCCAGGTTCCAGGCGGCGCAGGGCGAGCTGTCGTCGGCGCTGTCGCGGCTGATGGTGGTGGTCGAGCGGTATCCCGACCTGAAGACCAACCAGGGCTTCCAGGACCTGCGCACGCAGCTCGAAGGCACCGAGAACCGCATCACGGTGGCGCGCAACCGCTTCATCAAGGCCACCCAGGACTACAACGTCCTCGTGCGGCAGTTCCCGGTCAACCTGACGGCGATGGTGTTCGGCTACAAGGAGAAGGCGCAGTTCACCGTCGAGAACGAGGCGGCCGTGCAGAAGGCGCCGACGGTCGACTTCGGCACGCAGAAGAAGTAGCGGGACGGGCGTCATCGCCTCGCCATGACCGGCGCACTCGCCGCGGGCCGGCGCGCAGCGGCGTCTTTGCTGCTGGCGCTGCTCGCCTGGCTGCCGGCTGTCGCGTCGGCCGCCGACGCGCGCCTGGCCGACGGCACGCTGGCGGTGCCGCCGCTGGCGCGGCTGACCGACACCACGGGGACGCTCGACGCCGGCCAGAAGCAGGCGCTGGAGGCGAAGCTGGCGGCGTTCGAGAGCGCGCGCGGCACGCAGATCGCCGTGGTGATGGTCGGCAGCACGCAGCCCGAGCCGATCTCGGACTTCGCGCAGCGCATCGGCGACGCCTGGAAGATCGGCCGCGCCGAGGTCGGTGACGGGCTGCTGCTGGTGGTGGCCAAGGACGATCGCCGGGTGTGGATCGCGGTGGCCAAGGCGCTTGAGGGCGCGGTGCCGGATCTCGCCGCAGCGCGGGTGATCCGCGAGCAGATCACGCCGCGCTTCCGCCAGGGCGACTTTGCCGGCGGCATCGGCGCCGGGCTGGACTCGCTGTTCCGCCTGATCGAGGGCGAGAGCCTGCCGGCGCCGGCGGCTCCGCCGGCGGGCGGCCAGGGCGACGATCCGTTCGCCTTGCTGGGGCCGTACGTGATCCTCGGCGTGATCTTCGCGGTGCTGCTGCGCCGGATCTTCGGGGTCAAGGGCGCGCTGCTCGGCGGCGCCGGCACCGGCACGCTGGCCGGCTGGGTGTTCGCCTCGCTGAAGCTCGGGTTGATCGCCGGCGTGGCGGCCTTCTTCTTCGCCATGTTCGCCGGCAGCGGCGGCGGGCGGGTGCTCGGTGGCCGGCGCGGCGGCGTGTTCGTCCCCGGCGGCTGGAGCAGCGGCGGAGGCCGGATCGGGGGCGGCGGCCGGTCGGGCGGTGGCGGCGGCTGGTCGTCGGGCGGCGGCGGCAACTTCGGCGGCGGCGGTGCCGGCGGGAGCTGGTGATGGAACTCGGTCGCTGGCTCAGGCACTGGCTGCGCTCGCCGCGCGCGGTCGAGCGGGCGCTGCCGCCGGCGGCGCTCGAGCGGATCGAGCGGGCGATCGCCCAGGGCGAGGCGGCGCACCGCGGCGAGATCCGTTTCGCCGTCGAGGCGTCGCTGCCGTGGAGCTACCTGAAGCGCGATGCGCCGGTGCGCCAGCGCGCCGAGATGCTGTTCGCCAAGCTGCGGGTGTGGGACACCGACGAGCGCAACGGCGTGCTGTTTTACGTCGAGCTGGCCGACCACGGCATCGAGATCGTCGCCGACCGCGGTCTCGCCGCGCAGGTGGCGGCGGGCCAGTGGCAGGCGATCTGCGGCGAGGTCGCGCAGCGCTTCGCCACCGGCGAGTTCGAGGGCGGCGTGATCGTCGGCATCGAGCGGATCGGCGACCTGCTGGCGCAGCACTTCCCAACGCGCGACGACGAGCGCAATGCCGACGAACTGCCGAACCGGCCGGTGGTGCTCGGCAGGTAAGCTTGACCGTCGACCGATCGAGACGCAGGAGAGCAACCCGATGTCGCTGAAGCACCCGCTGTCGAAGGAGCCCGCGCCGGGGCGCCAGTTCGCCACCCTCGGCGGCGGCTGTTTCTGGTGCCTCGAGGCGGTGTTCGAGGAACTGCAGGGTGTCGCCGACGTCGAGTCGGGCTACGCCGGCGGGCACGTCGCCAACCCCACCTATCGCCAGGTGTGTGAGGGCGGCACCGGCCACGCCGAGGTGGTGCGGATCGAGTTCGACCCGCAGGCGATCGGCTATCGCGAGATCCTCGAGGTGTTCTTCGCCATCCACGACCCGACCACGCTGAACCGGCAGGGCAGCGACGCCGGCGAGCAGTACCGCTCGGTGATCTTCCATCACTCCGACGAGCAGAAGCGGGTGGCCAACGAAGTGATCCGCGAGGCGCAGGAGGGCCACGACGACGAGATCGTCACGCAGCTGCTGCCGGCCGGCGAGTACTGGCGCGCCGAGACCTATCACCAGGAATACTTCCGCCACAACCCGGCGCAGGGCTACTGCATGATGGTGGTGTCGCCGAAGGTCGAGAAGTTCCGCCGCACCTTTGCCGCCAGGCGCAAGCCCGGTGGGCGCTGAATCCGCGGCGCCGGCCAGCGGTGCCGCCGCAAGTCCGGCGCGATCTTCGCGTCGGCGGATATCGATCTGCGGCGCGGTGCGAATCGGTGCTGTCGCGCTCGTCTGGATGATCGGTGCCTCGCCTGGCGCCGCCATCGCGCGCGAGACCCCCGCGCGGGCGGACACACGCTGCGAGGGGACACGCGTGGTCGTCCAGGGCGGCGGGCTCACGGAGGTACCGTTGATCTGTGCCGGTGCGCGCGACGCGACCGGTTTTTTCGCCGGTCGAAAGCTCGACACCGCGGTCGACGTCGATGTCGAGATCGCCAGGTTGCTGCCGGAGGAGGCGACCCGCGCCGCATTCGGTTGCTACGACGCGGCGCGCCGGCGGGTCTACCTGCTTTCTTACGCCGACTTCGCCAGGCGCAAGGACTGGTTCGGCGTCGCCATCGAGCCGGCGATGTACCGCAGCCTGGCTTCGCACGAGATCGCGCACGCCATCGCCGCCTGCAGCTTCAGGTTCGAGCAGCCGTCGATCGCGGCGGTGGAATACGTCGGCTACGTGGCGATGCTGTCGGTGATGCAGCCGGAGCTGCGCCGGCGCGTGCTCGCGCGCAACCCGGGCGAGGGCTACGACGCCGATGCGCAGATCAACTCGACGATCTACCTGATCGACCCGACGCGCTTCGCGGTCGAGTCGTATCGCCACTTCCTGCGGCCGGAAAACGGCATGCGCTTCCTGCACGAGGTCCTCGCCGGCAGGATCCGGCTCGAATGACGCGCCGGCGGGGCGGGCGGCGAACGAAGTCGCCGGCAGCACCCGCGTTCGCGCCGCTTCAGTGCAGTGCAGCGGGACCGGACCGGCGGCCTGCGCTACGTTACGGCCGCACTGAACGACAACCCAGGAGGAGACATGAAGACGATCATCCGCTGGAGCATGGCGCTGGCCGTGGCAGCGATCGCGTCGGCCGGCGCGCTGGCCCAGGAACTCAAGATCTCGCACCAGTTCAAGGCGAACGCCGACGGCCGCGACCTGGCCACGCGGGTGTTCGTCAAGGAGGTAAACGCGCGCGACCCGAGCCTGCAGTTCCGCATCTATCCGGCGCAGTCGCTCGGCATCAAGCCGGTGGCGCAGCTCGACGCGCTGCAGAACGGCACGCTCGAAATGGCGGTGTTCCCGATGTCCTACGCGGTCGGCAAGGCGCAGGAGTTCTCGATCATCATCATGCCGGGCACGGTGCCGACGCTCGAGCACGCGATGAAGCTGCGCGGCACGCCGTTCCACAGGAAGCTGCAGGACCTGGCGCATGCCAACGGCGTGCACATCGTCACCTGGTGGTGGACGCCGGGCGCCTTCGCCACCAAGGACCGCGAGATCGCCGGTCCGGCGAGCGTGCAGGGCCTGAAGCTGCGCGCCGCCGACCCGACCTTCGAGTCGATGCTGAAAGCGGCCGGCGCCTCGGTGCTGAACATGCCCTCGACCGAGATCTACCCGGCGCTGCAGTCGGGCGTGCTCAGCGGCACGCTGACCTCGGCCGAGACCTTCGTCAGCATGCGGCTGTACGAGCAGACGAAGATGGCGACGCTGCCGGGCAAGTACTCGCTGTGGATGCTGCTGCAACCGCTGGTGATGTCCAAGCAGCACTGGGACAAGCTGACCCCGGCGCAGCAGAAGATCTTCGAGGAGGCGGCGGCCAAGTCGGACGAGTACTTCCTCGGCCTGCAGCGCGAGGCGGTCGCCGACATGGAGAAGGCGTACCGGAACGCCGGCGGCAAGGTGCGCGAGATGACGCAGGCCGAGTACGACCAGTGGCTGGCGCTGGCCAAGGACACGGCTTGGAAGGAGTTCGCCGCCAAGTCGGCCACCGGCAAGGATCTGCTCGACGCGCTGCTGGCGGTGAAGTGACCCTGGCCTCGTGAGGCGAGCGGGCCGCGCGGCGGCCCGCCTGCCTGGCCGAGCGAGAACTCCCGATGCTGCCTGCCTTCGTGCGCGCGGTATTCCGGCTGAGCACGGCCTGCGCCGCGCTTGCCGCACTGATGCTGCTCGCCGCCGCACTGGTGATCACCTGGAGCGTCTTCTACCGCGCGATGGGCGCCTCGACCTACTGGGAGATCGAGTTCTCCGTCTACATGATGGTGGCGTCGCTGTTCCTCGCCTCGCCGTACTGCCTCGCCACCCAGGGCCACGTCGGCGTCGACCTGCTGTCGCACTACCTGCCGAAGCGCCTGGCGCGGCCGCTGGCGATCGCCGTCGGCCTGGCCGGGCTGGCGGTGTGCCTGTACCTGGCCTACGCGGGCGCCGAGCTGACGCTGCACGCCTTCGCGCGCGGCGAACGCACCGAAAGCGCCTGGGCGCCGCTCAAGTGGCCGCTGTTCCTCGCCATGCCGGTCGGCCTCGGCCTGACCGCGCTGCAGTACGTGGCCGACCTGCTGCGCGAGACGGTCGAGCCGGGCGCCCGATGAGCGAACTGCAGATCGGCGGCCTGATCCTCGCCGTCACTCTGGTGGTGCTGTTCTCCGGGCTGCCGATCGCCTGGGGGCTGACGCTGGTGGCGGTCGGCTTCCTGCTGCTGCTCAAGGGCCCGGCGGCGCTGGCCAACGTGCCGATCCTGATCATGGACGAGCTGTCGTCCTTCGCGCTGCTCACGATCCCGCTGTTCATCCTGCTCGGCGCCGCGATCGGTGCTTCGGCCGCGGGCAAGGACATCTACGAATCGCTGCACCGCTGGCTCGACCGCGTGCCCGGCGGGCTGGTGATCGCCAACATCCTCGCCTGCGGCGTGTTCTCGGCGATCTGCGGCTCCAGCCCCGCCACCGCGGCGGCGATCGGCAAGGCCGGCGTGCCGGAGATGATCAGGCGCGGCGTGCCGCCGTCGCTGGCCACCGGTTCGATCTGCGCCGGCGGCACGCTCGGCATCCTGATCCCACCGTCGATCACGATGATCCTGTACGGACTGGTCACCGAGACGTCGATCGGCCGCCTGTTCCTCGCCGGGGTGGTGCCGGGCGTGCTGCTGGTCCTGATGTTTTCCCTCTATGCGTGGCTCTCCACGCTGCGCGCGCAGCGCGCCGCGCCGCGGGCCGAGGTGCCGCGCTACACGCTGGCGCAGAAGATGGAGGGGCTCGGCCGCGTCTCGCCTTTCATCGGCATCGTGGTCGCCATCGGCTACGCGATGTACGGCGGCCTGGCCACGCCGTCGGAAGTGGCGGCGCTGTCGGCGGTGCTGGCGCTGGTGCTGGTGGTCGTCATCTACCGCCAGTGGCGGCTGGCCGACCAGTGGCGGATCTTCCGCGAGACGGTGCGCGAGTCCTCGATGATCCTGATGATCATCGGCGCCGCGGCGGTGTTCTCCTACATGCTGTCGCTGCTGTACGTGACGCAGTCGGCGGCGCAGTGGCTGGTCGATCTGGAGATGAACCGCTGGGTGCTGCTCGCCGCGATCAACGTGTTCCTGCTGGTGGCCGGCTGCTTCCTGCCGCCGGTGGCGATCATCCTGATGGTGATGCCGATCCTCACGCCGGTGCTCGAGGCGGCCAGTTTCGACCTGATCTGGTTCGCCGTGATCCTGACCATCAACATGGAAGTGGGCCTGATCACGCCGCCGGTGGGGCTGAACCTGTACGTTCTCAAGGGCGTGGCGCCCGACGTGCCGCTGCCGACGGTGCTGAAGGGATCGATGCCGTTCGTGCTGCTGATGATCCTGGCGATGGTGCTGATCTCGGTGTTTCCGCAGATCGCACTGTGGCTTCCCGGTCAGATGATGGGCTGAATCGCTGCCAGGCAGTTGAACTTGCGACAACGGCATCCGCACGTCGGCAGCGGGCGCCTCCTTCTTGACCTCGGCTGCACACGGCACCCCGGCGTCCCGATCCAGGTGCCGTGTTGCACGGCCTGCAGCAGGGCGCGGTGGTGGACGGCCGAGGGTGGCCGCCCGCCGCCCTTGGCGGGCACGACCTCCGCAGCCAACCCGGTGCACGCGATGTCGGTCCGCAACGGGTCGACCACGGTGCCCATCTCACGTCACTGGCCGACCGGTTGGCGCGTTAAGCCTACGGTCGGGTCGCGGATCGCCCCTTTGTGTTCGACACCCTTCGTGCGTTCGTTCCAACTCGATGCCGGCACCCGGCCAGATCTGGCCCTTCGTTCGCTCCTGGCACGCCATTCCGAACTACCGGTGACGCTCGCAGTGCTGCTTGGGAAATCGTAAAAGTCATCGGCAAGCACGCCCAGTTCGACGAAGGCGTCGTCTTTTCCTGGATCAACTTCACTGGGTGGACCTCCCTGCCGAGGGACTAACGGGCGGGCAGCCAGCAGCGCGTCGCGACAAGGCTTCCGTCAGTCCCTTGTTCGCGGAAACGAGATGCCATCCGGCAGACCGCTCTCGCAAGTTGCCCGAAACGATGCTGGGCTCGGCCTCCGTTGTCCTTTGGAAGGCACCACCAACCCGGCACCCCCGCAAGGCGTCGCGACGTCCGCCGAGTACCCGGGCAATGTCGGCATCCGGCTACGATGGAGCGTTTCACGCTCTGCCAGCGGCCCTTTTCTTTCGGGGGGGGGGGGGGGGGGGGGGGGGGGGGGGGGGGGGGGGGGGGGGGGGGGGGGGGGGGGGGGGGGGGGGGGCGGGGGGGGGGGGGGGGGGGGGGGGGGGGGGGGGGGGGGGGGGGGGGGGGGGGGGGGGGGGGGGGGGGGGGGGGGGGGGGGGGGGCCGGGGGGGGGGGGGGGGGGGGGGGGGGGGGGGGGGGGGGGGGGGGGGGGGGTGGTACCGGGGGGGGGGGGGGGCGGGGGGTTGGCGGGGGGGGCGGGGGTAGCAGGAGAGACCGAAATGCATGCACGCCCCCTTCATTGCCAACCTCGTTGGTTCACTCGCGCCATCCTGGGAACCTTTCTCGCCACCGCCCTTGTCTCCGGAGGCAGCGGTCTGATGGCTGCGGAGCCGACATCCCAGGCCGCCAAGCCTGCGGCCCCGAGCACGCAATTGCCCAAGGGCAAACAAACCACCCTCGGCCTATACGTGACCGCTGCTCAGGCCTATGAAATGTGGAGGGCGGCGCCGGACAAGGTCAAGGTGATCGATGTGCGAACGCCTGAGGAATATGCCTTCGTTGGCCACCCGGAGATGGCGTGGAACATCCCCTATGCCTTCGTGACCTACACGAGAAAGGACGGCAAGACCGAATGGGGTCCGAGGCTCAATCCGACGTTCGTCGCCGAGGTGAAACGCTACACCCGGCCTGGCGACACGCTGCTGGTGCTGTGCCGTTCCGGCGATCGTTCGGCCAAAGCCGTCAACCTGCTCGCAGCTGAGGGCATCAAGAACGCTTACACCGTCATCGATGGCATGGAGGGCGACAAGGTGACCGACCCGGACAGTGTCTATGTCGGCAAGCGGATGAAGAACGGTTGGAAGAACTCGGCCCCCTGGGTCTACACGCTAGATCCTGAGAAGATCATTCTTGAAGAGGGAACTACCAAGTAGCCTGACGGGCGCGGCGGGCGTGCACCGCGCCCGCTGACTTCATGTACCACTCCAGTGCGCGATCGACCAGGCGCTGGCGACCCGCGGCAAGGCCGCGCAGCGCTGCACGGGCTGCCGGCCGATGACCTGTACGGTAGGCTTTCGAGCTTGGTGATCTCGGTCAGTCCCGTGCCGCGTGTTTCGACCCGATCGGTGCGACTGCTGCCTGCCTGTGCGGGCTCGCCGCCGAAGCCTCCCTCCTGCGCCTACGCAACGGCCCGACCGGCCGCGCATCTCGGGGCGGCCGAGACCAAGCTCGAATCCTGGGCTTCGAGCTCCGAGCGTCCGCTCAAGAGAAGTTCGCGTGACTGCACGGGGTCGGCGACATTGACGAAGTCCGGGCGATTCGCCATAAAGCGGCCATGCTCGTAGATCAGGCGATCGCGTCGAACCGAGCCGGGGCACCGGCCGGGAGAACATCGAGCGGGGCCGAGGCGTCAGGTTCCGTCCACCCTCGCTGGATCAAGAGCCCGGCGTGGGATCTCGTTTGGATTCTGAATGGGCTGTGGTTGGCTCCGCTGGTTCTTCTGCTGGCGCGGGGTCATGACGACGTGCGCGCCAGTCCCGTCGACGGGCTGTTCTTCGCTCTTGCGGTGCCTCTGTGGTTTGGTCACCGGGTCGCGTCGGCCTGGCTGGCCTACGCGACCCCGGCGTACCGGCCCCTGCTCGCCAAGCAGCGGCTGCGCTTCGTCGTCGCTCCGCTGGCCATCGTCGTGGCCTGCTTTGCCGTGTTGCTGGCTCCCGAGAACGTTCTGCCGATGCCGCTCACCGAACGCGTGGTCTGGCTCGCGGTCCTGAACTACCTGCTGGTGAGTTACCACTTTGCCGCGCAGCACTTCGGGCTGCTCAGCCTCTACCGCGCGCGCTCCGGGCGAGCGTCGGAGGCGACCACGCGGCGGCTCGATCGGTGGTTCGCGTTGGTCGTGGGCGGCGGCTTCATCATGGTGGCAGAGGCCCTGACCGGATCGATCGCTTTCCAGGAGCGTTGGCTCGATCCGCTGCTGGGCGCAGTCGGGGCGGACCTGTTCGCGCGCACGCTGCACGATGGCGGCATCGTCCTCGTGGTGATTCTGACCGCCCTGATGCTGGGCGTCGAACTGCGTTCGCAGCGGCCATCGCTGCCGCGCGTCGCCTACGTCCTCAATGTTGCTGCCATGGTGCTGTTCTCCTTCCTGGCGCGCGACCCGTTCCTCTTCATTGTGTTGTGGAGCGTGCAGCACTGGAGCACCGCGATGGGACTTGCCTCGCTTGCAGCCTCCGGCGCAAGCCACGAGCCTGCCACGCGCTGGCAGCGGCTGCTGGCGCCCATCAATCGGCGCGGCTGGGCCGTGCTGCTCGTGCTCGCCGCTGCCTCCGCCCTGCTGCTGCCGCTGTTGGAGGTGGAGGCCGTAACCGACGAGTACGTCTACGCCGACCGCATCTTTGGCGAGGCGGCGTGGTGGCTGCGCTCCTCGCCCTTCGTGCCGGCGCTGCTGGCCCTGGGCTTCGCGACCGGCTTCATCCACTACGTGCTGGATCGCGCAGTGTTTCGCTTCTCCTCTCCCGACGTGAGACAGGCCGCCCGCGGATTGCTGCGGTGATCAAGCCGGCAATGCGACTTCGCGCTGGTCGCGTGCTCAATCGATCAACGGTTCCGCGACGCACGGCGGCTGGCCGGCCAGGCGCTCGCCCATCAACGGTCAGCTTCCGAGAGCGGTGCTGCCTCCGCTGTCGGCCAGAAGCGGCTGCTCGCCACAACGCCAAGTACCATCGCGCAGACTAGACATTCGGGCCTCTCGACGCTGCTGTGCCCGACTATGGCGACTTCCGACCGCCACCACGCACCGCACCTGGCCATGACTTCCTTCGAACGCTACGAACGCTTCCTCGCCCTCCACCAGGCTCCGGGCCTGTTCGTGATGCCCAACGCCTGGGACGGCATGTCCGCGCTGCTGCTGCGCGAAGCGGGCTTCCAGGCCCTGGGATCGAGTTCGATCGCCATCGCCTTTGCGCTCGGCCGCCCCGATGGCGCTCACGCCGTGAACCGAGAGGCGGCGGTGGCCAGCGCCGCGCTGCTGTCGAACGTTTCTGGCCTTCCGGTGAACGGCGATCTGGAAGACGGCTTCGGCCCCGACCCCGAGGACTGCGCGCGCACAGTCGAAGCGGCCATCGCCGCCGGTCTGGCCGGCCTGGGCATCGAGGACACAACGGCCGACCCGGCGCGGCCGATCCACGACTTCGATCGTGCGGTGGCACGGGTGCGCCGGGCGGCCGAGGCGGCACGCGGCCGCATCGTGCTCACCGGCCGCACCGACAACTATTTGAAGCCCGGGTCCTACGACCTCTCCGACACGATCCGGCGCCTGACGGCCTTTGCCGAGGCCGGTGCCGACGTGCTGTTTGCGCCGGGGCTGCCCGACCTCGACGCGATCCGCGCCGTCGTCCGGGCGGTGGCGCCCAAGCCGGTGAACGTGGTCGTCGGCCCGGCCAGCGGGCCGGTGTCGCTGGCCGAGTTGGAGCGCATCGGCGTCAAGCGGCTGAGCCTGGGCGGCGCGCTGTACCGCAGGAGCCTTGGTGCTCTTCGCGATGCGGCCCAAGCGCTGGCCCGGGGCGATGTGGCCGCGGCACTCGGCGGTGCCATACCGAGCGGGGAGCTCACGGCCTTGCTGCCCGGTCAGAGCGTCTGATGCGGCGCCGCGCGGCTGTCCATGAAGGCGGTTGGCAGCGCTACATGCGCGCGCCGATGCGACGCGGCTACTTACGCGCTGACGAACGAGCACGCCGGTTTGGGGGTCGGTTGAGGGAACGCTGTTCCCATCGGAGCGTCGATAGCTTCAGGTCAATGGCAGGTTTGAGCTGTCGAGGTTTGAGCCAACGGTGTCGCCGACGGGTCGATAGCTCGCGGCCACGACGACCGCTTGCCGTTCGCCGACCGCTTTGAGGCGACCCACGCAGGCCCGAGTTCGGCCAGAAGCGGCCGTACAGAGGGCGTGCCCATGGCGGTCGTTGCTCGCTATTGTTTGCTCGCTGATCCGCGGCCCCCGGGCGGCGGTCGCCGCCCGCACTCCCGTCCTGCCGAGACGGCACACTCACTGACCCGACACTGACGGCCCAAAGGAACATCATGTGGCCTGATCGACAAATTGCCAGGGGCTCGGTCCGCTCATGAGGCAAGAATGCGCTATCTGGTGCTGGGAGTTGTCGCCGCACCGCATTGGATGTTGATTCCGACCTAATTGCTGCTGGGCGTCATGCTGTTTCCTGTTCATCGTCACCACCTCTGGAGGTGAGAGAAATGCAAGCCGCGATCGCTTTGCCAATCACCTTCGCCGTTCTGTGCGGAATCGCAGATGCACTCAATGCGCAGGCGCCGTCCCAGGCTGCAACGGTGATCGAGAACGTTCGCATCTTCGACGGTACGGGCCGAGAGCTCTCCGCACCGTCGCACGTGCTCATCCGCGGCAGCAGGATCGAGCGCATTTCATCGACGCCAATCGCCATCGACCGGCGCGCGGACACTGTCCTGATCGACGGTGGCGGGCGCACGTTGATGCCTGGGCTGATCGACATGCATTGGCACACGATGCTGGTGCGGCCCTCGCATGCAGCGCTTCTCACGGCAGACGTCGGCCACCTGAACCTGCTCGCTGGCGCCGAGGCCACTGCCACACTGATGCGTGGTTTCACCACCGTTCGCGACCTGGGCGGGCCGGCGTTCGGCCTCAAGCGCGCCATTGACGAAGGCACCATCGCCGGTCCGCGCATCTACCCGTCCGGCGCAATCATCACTGTCACCAGCGGTCACGGGGACTTCCGCCAGCCGTTCGAGTTGCCGCGCGCCCTTGGTGAGGCGCGGTCTCGCGGTGAGCACATCGGAGCCGCCATGATCGCCGACAGCCCGGACGAAGTGCGAGTGCGCGTCCGCGAGCAGCTCCTGCAGGGCGCCAGCCAGATCAAGCTGACGGCGGGCGGGGGAGTGGCCTCGCCTAACAGCCCCCTGGACGCGTCCACCTTCACCGAGGCCGAGCTGCGCGCCGCCGTCGAGGCTGCCGAGAACTGGGGTACCTACGTCACCGTGCACGCGTACACGCCTGCCTCGATCCAGCGCGCGATCGCCGCGGGCGTGAAGTGCATTGAGCACGCGCACCTGATTGACGAACCGACGGCGAAGCTGATTGCCGAGAAAGGCATCTGGTTAAGTACTCAGGCGTTTCCCGACGAGTTAGCCGACGCATTTCCGCCTGGCTCGACGGAGCGCGCAAAGGCCCTGGAAGTTTTCGCGGGCACGGACAGGACCTTCACGCTGGCAAGGAAGTACAAGATCAAGACGGCGTTCGGTACGGACATCTTGTTCTCCCCGGGGCTCGCCCCGCGTCACGGGAAACTGCTGACCAAGCTGGTCCGTTGGTACAGCCCCGCCGAAACGCTCGCCATGGCGACGGGGACCAACGCCCAACTGCTGGCGCTTTCCGGGAAGCGAAATCCCTACCCTGGCAAGCTCGGTGTCGTCGAAGAGGGCGCGCTGGCTGACCTGCTTCTCGTCGACGGCAATCCGATCGAGGACATCAAGCTCATCGAGGACCCAGCCAAGAGCTTTGTCCTCATCATGAAGGATGGAGTGATCTACAAGAACACGCTACCCAAGAGACCGTAGGCTCAGCGAGATGACGCCCACCGCCGCCTGCGCCTGAACGGCTACAGCGGGCTCCGTCAGTCTTCGCCGGCAGGTGAAGCGGGTCGTTGAGCGTCTGCTTTGTGGCGCGACGAACTTCTGCTGTGGGTCGACTACGGGCGCCCATCGCACGTGACTGACCGACCGGGCTGGCTCGTAAGACTGACGGTCAGGCCGGGGATGGCGGCGATGTTTTCCCGCTCGCGCCGCGCGTTTGTGCTACCTCGGCAGCGGCGCCACGGTGTCACGGTCGCAGTGCAGCGACGCGACGTGCATCCGGCGACAGCGGCGCTTCCAGGAGCAGGAGCCCCTGTCGATCGCGCCCACAGCCCGCACGCGTTCCGCGGCCTCCTGTCTTGGCAAGTCACTGTCCGACGATCGCCCGCGCCAGCTCGATGCAGGTCAGCGGCGCGCTGCCCTCGGCCTTGTTGTTGGCGATGATGAAGGCCGGCTGGTGGCTCCGGATGGCGACGTGCGCCAGGTGCGCCAGCGTGCCGCGGGTGATCAGATCGGCGTCGAGCAGGCGGTCGAACGGCGCGTAGCGGTTCTTCGCGTCCTCGTAGCGCAGGCCGGCGTGCAGGCTCCAGCGCACCACCAGCGGTCCCTTGAGCTGCCAGTCTTCGCCTTCGTCGTTCGGCGCGTCCATCGCCCGCAGCGCCGCCGCCTGGCGGGCCGCCGCCGGCATCGCCGCGTGGATGCCGATACACAGCCGCGCGCCGGCGTCGTGAAGCATGCGCACGAAGCGCGGCGTCAGCAGCTCGGCGTTGCGCAGCTCGACCGCGTAGACGGGTAGCGTGCCGTCGACCTCGCGCGGCAGCTGGCGCAGGAACACGCCGAGGCTGTCGATCAGTTCGTGCCCGCCGTCGGCGGTCAGCCGGCGCGGCAGCGGCGACAGCTGGAACACCAGCGGCCCGGCGCGCTGGCCGAGCCCGCGCAGCGCCGGCTCGACGAACTGCTCGCGCGCCAGCACCGGGTCGAGGAAGGACGGGTTCTCGGCCGCCGGCGCGCCGCGCTCGCCGCGCAGAGCCGCGTCGGTGACGGCGGCCGGCGCCTTGACCACGAAGCGGAAGCTCTCCGGCACCTGGCCGGCATAGCCCGCATACTGCCTTTCGGTCAGCGGCTGGTAGAAGCTGCGGTCGATGCCGACCGCGCGCAGCAGCGGGTGGCGGGCGTAGGCGGCCAGGCCGAGCCGCGCCAGCTGCGCCTCGCTGTGCTCGCCGCCGTAGACGATGCGCTGCCAGCCCGGGAAGCTCCACGACGAGGTGCCGAGGTGGATCGACGGCGGCAGGCGGCGGCCGAGACGCTGCAGTTCCTCGTCGAGGGCCGCCGGCTCGACGTTGCTGGCCGCGCGGCCAGGCTCCGGCGGCAGATCGAACAGCGAGCCGGCGGCCTCGTCGCTGCTCATGAGCGGGTGGCCGCCACGGTCGCGTCGCCGTTCAGCCGCCGCCTTCGCGGAAGCGTTCGATGATCGCCTCCGTGTTCAGGCCGAGCTGGGTCGGCGAACGCGTCAGCCCGGTGTGGTAGTCGGTGAGCCGGTAGCTGAAGCGCACCCGCGTGCCGCTGCCCGGCACGCTCTCGAGCGTCAGCGTGCCGCCGATCCGGTTGGCGCGGCTGCGCATGTTCAGCAGGCCGCGGCCGCCCACCCGCTCGCCGGCGATCCCCTTGCCGTTGTCGGTGACACGGATGTTCAGCAGCGGCGCCTCGTCGCCGGCCTGCGTCACCTGCAGCGCCACCGAGACCGCGCGCGCGTTGCTGTGCTTCAGCGCGTTGGTCAGCGACTCCTGCACGATGCGCAGCATCGGCAGCACGTGATCCGGGTTGATGTTCAGTTCCTCCGGCATGTCGCGGGCGTCCCAGATCAGCTCGATGCCGGCGGCGCGGAAGCGCGGCTCCATCCGGTAGCGCAGGTTGCCGAGCGCCGCCAGCAGGTCGGAGTTGCCCTGCGCCAGCGCGTCGATCGCCAGCCGCATGTCGTCGATCGACTCGCGCAGCACCTGCGCCACCTGCGCCTGGGTCAGCGCACCGCGCTCGACCAGCAGCAGCGAGCTGACCAGCTGCGTGCCCAGCCCGTCGTGCATGTCCTGCATGATCCGCTGCCGCTCGGCGGCGGTGGCCTGCAGCCGCTCGCCTTCGCGCAGCCGCTCGTAGTTGCGCTTGAGCATCTGCTCGCGCTCGCGCACCCGCGACTCCAGGTCGCCGCGCGCCCCCTCGGCCTCGCGCAGCACGCGCACGAATCGGTCGACCACCGGCGTGGCCAGCGCCGCCAGCAGCAGCGGACCGGCCCAGTGCAGCGCCAGCATGGTGGCCTCGGGCAGCCAGCCCTGCGCCACGCCGTAGTCGTAGACGGCGGCGGCGATCGCCACCGTGATCGCGGTGATCACCACGATCTGCAGCGACTCGTGCTTGCGCACCCGCGACAGCAGCGCGTATGAAAGGCCGATCGTCACCATGCCGATCAGTCCCGGCACCCACAGGCTGTCGAGATGCTGAGCCGCCTGGCCGCCGGTGACCACCAGCAGCGCCGGGCCGACGGCGGCATACAGCACCGGCATCCAGGCGGCGCGCGCGCTGCTGCGGCCGGCCAGCCGCAGCAGCACCAGCGTCATCACCACCGCGAAACCGCCGATGGCGACGTAGTACAGCAGGTCGAGCCAGAGCCGGGCGCCGACCGGCGCCGTCTCGACCAGGAAACAGACGCTGCGCAGTACCCAGAAGCCGGCGGCCAGCGCCACCAACCCGATGGTCGGATCGTTCCGGCGCAGCCACAGGATGGCGAACAGCAGCGTGAAGCAGGCGGCCAGCGTGCCGCCGATCCACGGCAGGATGGCGCTGGTGAAGTGGCGCAGCCCGTAGGCGCGGCTCAACTCGGTGAGCGGGCCGACTTCGACCCCGGCGAGGAAGTGGACTCCGTCGCGGTAGGCGGTCTGGATCAGGATGGTGTTCTCGCCCGCCACCAGCAGCGACGGGTCGATCGCCAGCAGGTGCGGCCGCCGCCAGCGCACATCGGTGACCGCGTCGGCGGTGCGGATCTCGCCGACCATCCGGCCGTTGACGCTGATTCGTCCGCCGGTGGAGGCGTGCGACAGCAGCACCGCCCAGGCCTGCGCCGGCGGCGCCTCGAGCGTCGTTCGCAGGCGCAGCGTCAGTCCGCGCAGCGGCTCGCCCGGCCGCGCCGTCCAGCGCAGCGGCAGGTCGTAGGCCTGCCAGGCCGCGTCCTCCGCCGGGACGGCGCCGATCTCGGTCGGCGTCCAGTCGACCGACCGTGTCGTTGCCGACGCCGTGACCGAAAGGAGCAGGGCGGCGGCCGCCGCCAGGAAGGTCAGGAACGTGCGCAGGATCGGCAACGGTGCCGGCTCAGCCGCGCAGCAGGCCCATCTGCGTGGCCTCGTAGACCGCCTCGCCGCGCGAGTGCACCGCCAGCTTGCGGTAGATCTTCTTGATGTGCGCGGTGACGGTGTGCGGCGAGATGCCGAGGATCTCGCCGATCTCGTTGAAGCTCATGCCCTTGGCGAGCAGCTGCAGGATCTCGGTCTCGCGCGCCGACAGCGGGTTGTTGTCCGGCATCGCGCCACCCGGGCGGGTGTTGCCGCCGCCGGCGCCGCCCATCCGGTTGCGGATGGCGCGCAGCACGCTGCGGGCGACCACCGGGCTCACCGGCGAGCCGCCGGCGCGCAGCAGGCGGATGCAGGAGACCACGTCGGCGGCGGTCGAGTCCTTCAGGATGTAGCCGGTGGCGCCGGCCTCGATCGCCGAGACCACGTGCTGCTCGTCGCCGAACACCGTCACCACCATGATGTCGACGTCGGGCCGCTTGGTGCTCACCTGGCGGATCAGGTCGGTGCCGTTGCCGTCGGGCAGCCCCAGGTCGATCAGCATCACGTCGAACTTGCTGCGGTCGATCAGCTCCTGCGCCTCGCGCTTGTTCGCCGCCACGCCGACCAGCTCGAGCGTCGGTTCGCTCTCGACGATCTCCTTGAAGCGCAGCCGGAATTCCGGCTCGTCCTCGACGATCAGTACGGTGGTCTTTTCGCTGCTCATGGGCGCACGCTCCCTGCCGTTCGCTGCCGGGGATGCCGTGTCGATTCATCGACTTGCCGCGCGGCATCGCAGCTTCGCGGCATTCTAACCACGCCACCCATTCGCGTCATTGCACACGCCGGCCTAGCGGAAACGACGTAGCGCGCCGCGCGCGTCAGGGCGACAGCCGCGACCGCACCCAGCCCTCGGCGGTGCGCGCATACAGCAGCCGGTCGTGCAGCCGCGACGGCCGGCCCTGCCAGAACTCGAACGAACCGGGCGCGACCCGGTAGCCGCCCCAGTGCGGCGGCCGCTTCGGGTTCAGGCCGTGGCGCAGCCCCATTTCGGCCGCCTGCGCCATCAGCCAGGCCTTGCCGGAGATCGGCTGGCTCTGCGGCGAAGCCCAGGCACCGATGCGGCTGGCCAGCGGGCGGCTGGCGTAGTAGGCGTCCGACTCGGCGTCGGCCACCCGGCTGACCGCTCCCTCGATCCGCACCTGCCGCTCCAGCTCGGGCCAGAAGAACAGCAGCGCCGCGCGCGGGTTGGCCGCCAGTTCGCGGCCCTTGCGGCTTTCGTAGTTGGTGTAGAAGACGAAGCCGGCGTGGTCGAAGCCCTTCAGCAGCACCACCCGCGCCGACGGCCGGCCCTCGGCGTCGGCGGTGGCCAGCGTCATCGCGTTCGGTTCCGGCAACTTCGAGGCGATCGCCTCGTCCCACCAGCGCGAGAACTGCCGGACCGGGTCTTCGTCGGCGTGCGCCTCGTCGAGCGCCTCGCGCTTGTAGTCGGTGCGCAGGTGCGAGATGTCCATGACGGTCGGAGTTTACGGGTCGTGCAGGCGAACCGAACGTTCGTGCACTGTTGGTGCGGAGCAGGCGATCTGACGGCGGAGGCCGTGCCTGCCAAGGGCCGCGGGCGGTTGCCGCCGCTCATGTCTCCCGCGTCGGGCTTCGCCCGCCGCTCCGCCTTTACTTCGCTGCGGCGGCCACCCGCCGCCCTTGGCGAGGTACCACGATCGGAACAGGGCGCCCCGGCGTCCCGATCGCGCAGCAACCGGAACGGCCTAACCGCCGGCGCCGCCCGCAGTTGCCAGCCGGCACTCGGCCTTGTGCACCAGCCGTTCGAGGTGCGGATCGCGCAGGCCAGCCTCGTGCAGCGCCGACACCGTGCGCTGCAGGTAGTCGAGGCTGGTGCCTTTCGAGCCGCAGGCGCTGGCCAGGATCCCGACCAGCTCGTCCTCAGACAACCGGCCGCCGTAGTTGAACGCGTCGCGGCGCACGACGAAGGCCAGCGCCTCGGCGTGCGCGCCGCCGTGCAGCAGCCGCGCCTGCATCCAGGTCGGCCGGTACGAGCCGAGGAACATCTCGCGATCCCACAACTCGCGGAACACCCGCGGCACGTCGGCGGCGGCGATGCGGTAGGCCATGCCGAGGCAGGAGCCGCCGCGGTCGAGCCCGGCGACGATGCCGGGGCAATCCTGCGTGCCGCGGTACGACACCGAGCGCAGGCACAGCCGCCGATGGTAGCCGTGGATGCGCGCCGGCTCGCGCGCCTCGAACTCGAACTCCGGCTTCCAGATCAGCGAGCCGTAGCCGAAGACCCACGACGGCGAGCGCCGGTCCCAGCGGGCGAGCGACGCGTCGAGCGATGCCTGCAGCTGCGCTTCGCTCCAGCGAACGGGGGCGGTGCCGGTCATCGCTGTTGCCGGCCGAGCCGCCGCGCCTTCAGCCCGCTGGCCAGGAGCACCGCCGCCATCAGCAGGAAGACGACCCGCGCGCCGAGCACGCTGCCGGCGGCGCCGAACACCAGCGGCAGCATCACGTGGCTGCCGTTCATGATCAGGTGGCGCAGCCCGAGCGCCTCGCCGACCCGGCCCGGCGGCGACTTGGCGTGCAGCAGCGACATCACGTTCGGGTAGGCCGCGCCGAGCCCCAGGCCGAGCAGGAAGGCGCAGCCGGCCAGCGGCAGCAGGGAGCCGAACCACGGCATCAGCGAGAAGGCCAGCGCCGCGGTGAACAGCGTGAAGGTCAGCACCTGCCACTCGCGCAGGTGGCGCGACAGCGTCGGCATCGCCAGCCGGATCGTGAAGGTCGCCACCGCGAAGGCGCCGAGCACCAGGCCGATCTCCGAGGCCGACAGGCCGACCGCCGTGCCGTGCACCGGCATCATGAAGGTCTGCAGGTCCCACGACATCGAGATCAGCGCCACCGCGATCAGCACGTTGCGCAGGTCCGGCAGCGCCAGCAGCTCGAAAGTCGGCCGCGGCGCGGTCGGCTCCGGCGGTGCGCTGCGCGACGGCAGCTGCGCCCGGTGCACGTACAGCAGCACCCCGGTGGCGAGCGTCAGCACGGTCAGCGCGGCGAACGCGGCGCGGTGGCCGGCCAGGTCGATCAGCAGGCCGCTCGTCACCGGGCCGACCAGGCCGGCGACCGACGCGCCCACCGCCATCCAGGAAAAATCGGCGGCGCGCCCCGCCGGGTCGGCGCGTTCGCCGACGATGTGGATCGTCGTCTGCTGCACCAGCATCGCGCCGGTGCCGACCAGCGCCGCGCCGACCAGCAGCGGCGCGATGTCGGCCACCGGGTACGGAAACAGCGCCGGCAACAGGGCGCCCGCGCCGAGCATCGCCGCGCCGAGCGCCAGCGGCTTGCGCGGGCCGACTGCGTCGAGCCAGCGGCCGGCGCGCACGGCAATCAGCATCGGCACCAGCGCGAACAGCGCCATCAGCACGCCGACGGTGAAGGTCGAGGCGCCGTTGGCCAGCGCGTACAGCGAGCCGATCATCCGTGCCGACGTGAACGTGGTGTGCGTCAGCACGCCGAGCGTGATGATGGTGAACAGCGTCATGCGGCGCCCGTCCTGGCCACTGTCAGGCACGCCGCGGCCGCCAGGCCACCAGCGCCACGCCGGCGCAGGTCACCGCCACGCCGGCAGTGGTCAGCGACGTCGGCACGACGGCGAACAGCCACCATTCCAGCAGCACGGCGATGATCGGCGTCAGGTACAGCAGGCTGGTCACGCGGGTGGCCTCGCCGCGGCGCATCAGCGTGTGCAGCGCGTTGACCGCGAGGATCGACGAGAAGATCACCAGGAAGCCGATCGCGCCGGCCAGCCCCCAGGCCGGCCGCACCTCGAAGCCCTCGACGGCGACGGCCAGCGGCAGCAGCGTCAGCACCGTCGCTGCGAACTGCACCAGCGCCGCCGAGCGCAGGTCCACCGTCGGGCAGAAGGCGCGCTGGTAAAGCGTGCCGACGGTGATCGCCGCCAGCGCGAACAGCACGCAGGCCAGCGCGCCGAGGCTCAGCGCCCGCACGTCGACCCTGTGCCAGACCACCAGCGCCACGCCCGCCAGCCCCAGCAGCACGCCGAGCCACTGCCGCTCGCGCAGCCGTTCGCCGAGCAGCCAGGCGGCGATGATCGCGGTGGCCAGCGGCTGCAACGAAAGCACCAGCGCGGCGATGCCGGCCGACATGCCGAGGTACTGCGCGTAGTGGCTGCCGCCGAGGTTGGCGGCGTGCATCAGCAGGCCGGCGACGACCACGTGCGTCCACTGCGCGCCGGTCGCCGGCCAGCGCAGCCGCTCGCGGCGGTGCCACCACAGCGCCAGCGGCAGCAACAGCAGCACGCCGGTGGCGAAGCGCAGCACCAGGAAGGTGAACGGCGGCGCGTACTGCAGGCCGGCCTTGGTCGCCAGATAACCGGAACCCCAGGCGGTGACGAAGAACCAGGCCAGCACCGGCGAGGCGAGCCAGCGCGCCTCGGCGGGCGGTTGCAGTGGGGCTGCGGCGGGGGTCATCGGCAAAGGCGCGATTGTCGCATCGGCCGTTGCGGCGGCGACACCGTGCGACGCATTGGCCGTGCGCCGGCCGCCGATCTTCACCCGGCGGCATCGCCTTCCGTCGATTGCCGCGCGTCAAGTCGTCTACTAAAGACCGACCCTAGGATGGCAGGAAAGCGATCGGAGCACGGGAGAAGTCGCGATGTTCCAGCGGACGAGTGGCTGGCGGCTCGGCGAGGCAACCGGGCGCGCGGTGCTGCGACTGACGGCCGCATCGGTGCTGCTCGTTGTCGCCGGCTGCATGTCGATCCCCTCTGTACCCGACCGGCCGCCGACACTTTCCGGTCATCCGCTGGACAGCCCATCAGCGCCGCAGGCGGTCGCGGTGGTGGCGTCGCCCGCCCCGCCGCAGGCAAGCGTGATCGCGAAGCTCGCCGAATCCGGCGAAGCGGCCAAGTCGGTCGCCGGCGGAGCGGCTCTCGGAGCCTATGTCGGCTACATCCTGCTCATGCCGCTGGCACTGGTCGCCGCGGGCCCGGCGGGAATCCTTGCAGCGCCTTCGATCATCGGCGGCGCGGCGGTCGTCGGCGGCGTCGTCGGCACGGCGGCGGCCGTGGACAGCCTCGTGCCGAAGGAAGAGGCGGCGGCGATCGAGCGCCTAGCGCAGGACTTCGTCGTCCAGCTTCGGCTTTCCGAGGCGACGGCGGAGGCGGTGGTGGCCGGCATCAGGAAGTTCTCCCGCCTCGACGCCGCGGTCACCGACGGCGGCGCAGGGGCAGTGCCCAGTGATTTTCGTGCGCTGCGCGAGCGCGGCTTCGGCGCGGCGATCGAGGTGAAGGTGAAGGAGGTCGGTTTCGTCGGCTCGGGCGCCGACCCGCTGATGGCGCTGTTCATCACCGCGGAAGCGCGGCTCGTCGACACCGCCACCGGGCAGGCGGCCGGGCTGCGCGGCCTCGTCTACCTCAGTCCGCAGCACGGGATACGCGTCTGGACCCAGGACGGCGCGGAGCTGACGAGGCAGGAGATCCTCCGCGGCACCAACACGCTGGCCGAGCGGGTGGTCGACGACCTGGTCCTGCGTGCCGTGGGCGATACGGAGCCGTCCGATCCCGACTTCGAGATCTGCGGCCTGGCGCCGCGGCGTCCCAAGCCTCAGTGGAGCGGTGTCCTCCTGTTCGGCTCGAAGCAGCCGGTGGATTCGACGGTCGAGTCGGTCACGCCGCTGCTGGAATGGGAAGAAGAGATACGCGAACAGTGGGGGCTGCCTGGCGCAGGCGAACTCGCCTACGACCTGCGGATCTGGAGCGTCGTCGACGGCGCGCCGGGCGCTCTCGCGTACGAAAGGGTGGGACTTGCGCAGCCTCGGCACCTCGTCGAGGCGCCGCTGAAAGCCGGCTCGACGTACTTCTGGAGCGTTCGCCTGCGACACGTGAAGGACGGCCGGACAAGCGTCAGCCGATGGAGCGCATCGAACACGCCGATCGTCCACCTCGGCGGGCAGCTCAGGGACGCACTGTTCTACTCACACGTCGTCGACGGGACCGTGCAGCCTTTGCCGTGTCCAGGCGGCGACGTGTATCCCTGCCGCTGGCTCGACTTCATTCCCGCCGCCAACTACCACCGCTTCAGGACGCCCTGAGCCAATCGCCTGCTACGCCTCGCGGATCAGCAGCAGCGGCGTGGCGCAGTGGGCGGCGACGCGCTGCGCCACCGAGCCGAGCACGGCGGCCTTCACGGCGCCGTAGCCGTGCGAGCCCATCACCAGCAGGTCGAGTTTCCTCTTCTTCGCGAAGGCTGCGATCTCGTCGCCGGCCGGACCGGCCAGGCGGACGGCGTCGATGGCGATTGCCGCCTTGTCGAACAGCGCGCGCACCGGCTCGACCGCCTTGTCGAAGGCCTGCTGCTGCATTGCCTTGATCTCCTCGGCCGAGTATGCGGGCAGGGCGATGCCGGCCATGTCGGGCATGGTGCTGCCGGCGAACTCGGGCACCGCGTGGATCAGCGTGAACTTCGGCTGCGCGCCGAACAGCGGCAGGTGCTTCAGCACGTAGCTGGCCGCGGCGACGCCGTAGCCGCTGCCGTCGACGGCGATGCCGACCTGCAGCGAATCGCCCGGCGCCGGGCCGTCGCCGCGCAGCAGCAGCAGCGGCTTCTTCGTGCGGCCGAGCACGCCGAGCGTCACCGAGCCGAACAGCAGACTGGCCAGTGCGCCGTGGCCGTGCGAGCCCATTGCGATCAGGTCGGCCTCGGACTCGTCGGCGTGGCGGGCGATCGCCTCGGCAGGATGGCCGATCGCGTAGTCGGCGCTCGCCGCCAGCCCGGCCCGCTTCAACGCCGACAGCGCGCCCTTCAGGGCCTTCTTCGATTCATCCTCGTAGTAGTCGGTGACGGCCGCCTTGCCGATCAGTCGTGCGGCGCGCACCGGCACCTGCAGCTGGACGTTGAGCAGCTGCACCTCGGGACTGGCGCCGGCGAGTGTCGTGCGCGAGGCGATGAAATCGATGGCCGCGCGGCTGTACTTGCTGCCGTCGACCGGCACCAGGATCTTCATGGGCGTGTTCCCAGCGTGTTGTCTCTGCCTGCCTGCTTCGCGGCAGTCTACGTCAGCGCCGGCGCCGTCCGAGGCCCTTGCATAATCGGCGGCGGACACCGAGCCGATGCCTGCCCTGCTGCGCCACACGCTGCTGTCGATCCGCGATTTCCTGCTCGCCGCCGGCCCGTTCGTGCTGGTCGCCGCGGCTCTGCTGTGGATTGCCTACGAGCTGCTCGACCCGGCGCCGCCGCATCGTGTCGTGCTTGCCACCGGGCCGGAGCAGGGCGCCTATGCCGAATTCGGCCGGGCCTACGCGCAGGCGCTGGCGCGCCACGGCATCGAGGTGCAGCTGCGCGCCACCGAGGGCTCGGCGGAGAACCTGCGCCTGCTGCGCGACGGGCGCGAGCAGGTCGATCTCGCCTTCGCGCAGGGCGGCGCCGGCGAGGCCCTGTACGCCGCCGACGAGGACACCAGCGGCCTGCCGCTGGTGTCGATCGGCAGCCTGTTCTACGAGCCGGTGTGGATCTTCTACCGCAGCGCGCTGCGCGGCACAGCGGCCGGGCCGACGCCGCTGGCGCAGGTCGGCGAACTGGCCGGGCTGCGCGTGAACCTCGGCCCGCCCGGCGCCGGCAGCCGCAACCTGATGCTGAAGCTGCTGCACGCCAACCGGGTCGACCTGTCGTCGATGCGGGTGTCGGCGCTGGGGCCGACCGCGGCGGTGATGGCGCTGCTGGCGGGCGAGATGGACGCGATCGTCCTGGTGTCGGCGCCGGAGTCGCCGCTGGTGCAGATGCTGCTGATCACGCCGGGCATCGGGCTGTTCGAGTTCGCCCAGGCCGAGGCCTACGCACGCCGCTTCGGCTTCGTCAGCAGCCTGCGGCTGCCGCGCGGCGTGGTCGACCTGGCGCACGACCTGCCGCCGCGCGACGTGGCGCTGGTGGCCGCCACCGCGACCATCGCGGCGCGCGAGAAGACCCACCCGGCGATCGTGCAGCTCTTCGTGCAGGCGGCGCGCGAAGTGCACGGCGGGCCGGGCTGGTTTGCCCGCGCCGGCGAGTTCCCGCGCGCCGAATCGCCCGAGCTGCCGCTGGCGGCGGAGGCGGCGCGCTTCTACCGGAGCGGGCCGCCGCTGCTGCAGCGCTACCTGCCGTTCTGGCTGGCCAACCTGATCGACCGCATGTGGGTGGTGCTGCTGTCGATCGTCGCGGTGCTGATCCCGGCCTCGCGGGTGGTGCCGCCGCTGTACGAGTTCCGCGTCCGCTCGCGTATCTTCCGCTGGTACGGACAGCTGCGCGGCATCGAGCTGCAGACCGACGCGGCGGCCGCCGACCGCGCGCGGCTGCTGCGCGAGCTCGACGAGCTGGAGGCCAAGGTCGGCCGGATCACGGTGCCGCTGTCGCATACCGACGAGCTGTACGCGCTGCGCAGCCACATCGAACTGGTGCGCGCCAGGCTGCGCGCCGCGGGGGCAGGGGACGGGCAATGAACGCCGCGACGGTGCTGCTGCTGGTCGACGTGCAGAACGACTTCCTGCCCGGCGGGCGGCTCGCCGTGCCGCGCGGCGACGAGGTGGTGCCGATCGCCAACCGGCTGGCGGCGCGCTTCGCCAACGTGATCCTGACGCAGGACTGGCACCCGGCCAACCACGTCTCGTTCGCCTCGCACCATCCGGGCCGGCAGCCTTTCGAGACGATCGAGCTGCCGTACGGCCGGCAGGTGCTGTGGCCCGATCACTGCGTGCAGGCGAGCCGCGGCGCCGAGTTTGCCGCCGGGCTCGACGTGCCGCACGCGCAGGCGGTGGTCCGCAAGGGCTACCACGCGCACACCGACAGCTACTCGGCGCTGCTCGAGGCCGACCGCGCCACGCCGACCGGGCTGGCCGGCATGCTGCGCGAGCGCGCCATCCGCCGCGTCTATGTCTGCGGCCTGGCCACCGACTTCTGTGTCGCCTTCAGCGCGATCGACGCGCAGGCGGCCGGTTTCGAAACCTGGGTGATCGAGGACGCCTGCCGCGCCATCGACACCCGCGGCTCGCTGGCCGCGGCGCACCGCGCCCTGGCCGCCGCCGGCGTGCGGACGGTCGCCTCGGAGCAGATCTGACAGCCGCGCTACCCTTCGGCTGACGACGCATCTTCCGCCACCGAATCGCCACCGACCCGTGCTGAACAAGATCCTCTCCCGCGCGCCGCTGCACGAACACGCCGAGCCGGCGCAGCGCCTGCTCGGCATCGCCGAACTGCCGCCGGAATCGGCCGAGCTCCGCCGGTTGCTGCGCACCGATCCGGCGCCCGAGGTGCGGGCCGCCGCCGCGCGCCGCTGCGCCGACGGGGTCGCGCTCACCGAAGTCTGGCAGGCCGACGCCGAGCCGCAGGTGCGGCTGGCGATCGTCGAGTCGCTTGGCCGCTGGCTCGACGGCGTCGACGGCGAGCGGCGGCGCGCCGCGGTCGAGGCGATCGGCAGCCAGGATCTGCTGGCCGAGATCGCGCTGACGGCGCCGCACGCACCGGTGCGGCTGGCTGCCGCCGAGCGGGTCATCGAGGAGGCTGCGCTGCGCCGGCTGGCCGACGGCGCGAAGGACAAGGATCGCGGCGTGGCTCGGCTGGCGAAGCAGCGGGTCGAGGCGATCGAGCGCCGCGCCACGCAGGCGGAACAGGCCGACGCGCTGCTGGCGCAGGCCGAGGCGCTGGTCGGGCAGCCGGGCGCGGTGGTGATGGCGGCGGTCGAACTGGAGCGGCGCTGGAAGGGGCTCGGGCTCGTCGACGAGCCCGAGCGGCAGGCGCGCTGGGATGCCGCCGGCGCGGCGCTGCAGTCGCGCTTCGAGCGCGAGCGTGACGAGCAGCGGGCGAAGGCCGATTTCTCGCGTCGGCTCGCCGAGTGGCTGGCCGGCCACTCGGCCACGCCGCACGCCGATGCGCTGCCGCAGCTGCGCCTCGAGCTGGAGTCGCTGCGCACGCGGGCGCAGGCGCTCGCCGATGCCGGCGCGCTGGCCCGGCTGGCGCAGGCGGAAGCGTCGATCGCGCAGTGGGAGCAGGCGGCGCCGGCGCTCGCGGCTGCCGAGTCGCTGGTCGAGGAGGCGGAGCGGCTGGCTGCCGACACCGGCATCGACAACGCGCAGCTGCCGCTGCGCTGGCAGGCGCTCGAGCTGGCGGTGCGCACGCCGGACCTGACGCGGCGCTTCGAGGCGGCGATCATGGTGATCGAGAGCCGCCGGCTGGCGCAGATGCGCGCCGTGCAGCAGGAGGAAAGCGCGGCGCGGCACCAGCTGCACACGCTGCTGCACGAGGCGGAGGTCGCGCTGGCGGCCGGCCAGGTGCAGGCAGCGCGCGCCGCCGCCGACCAGACGCGGGCGCTGAAGGCCGCCGCCGGCACGCTGCCGAAGCCGACCGTCCAGCGGCTGAGCCGCGTCGTGCAGCAGATCGGCGAACTCGAGCGCTGGATGAGCTTCGGCCAGCACAACGCGCGGGTGCAGCTTTGCGAGCGCGCCGAGGCGCTGGCCAGCGAGACCCATCCGCCGGCGCAACTGGCCCGGGAAGTGCAGAAGCTGCGCGCCGACTGGAAGGCGCTCGACGAGCAGCACGCCGGCGTGCCGAAGTCGCTGTGGGAGCGGTTCGATGCCGCCTGCGAGAAGGCCTACGCGCCGGCGGCGCGGCACTTCGCCGAGCTGCACGCCAGCCGCAAGCAGGCGCGCAAGCAGCGCGAGGAGTTCATCGCCGCCGCGGCGCAGGCGGCCGGCGAGCTGCTCGCCGCCGAGCCGCGCGACCTGAAGGCGGTCGAGCGCTGGCTGCGCGAGACCGACCAGGCCTGGCACCACGGCGAGCTGGGCAGCGTCGAGCCCGATTCGTGGAAGAAGCTCGACGCGAAATTGAAGCAGGCGGTCGCACCTCTGCGCGAGCTGCTCGGCCAGGCGCGCGGCGAAGCGAAGTCCGGCCGGCAGGCGCTGATCGCCGAGGCCGAGGCGCTGCTGGCGAAGGCGCAGGAGCGCGACGCACCGGCGCAGGCTCGCGCGCTGCAGGCACGCTGGACCGAGCATGCCAAGGCGCACCCGCTCGCCGGCCGCGACGAGCGGGCGCTGTGGGAGCGCTTCCGCGCCGCCTGCAACGCCGTGTTCGAGGCGCGCGACAGCCAGCGCAAGGAGGTCGACCACCGCCGGCACGAGCAGCGCCGCGCCTTCGAGCAGTTGTGCGAGCAGGCCGAGCAGCTGTCGCACGCTGACGAGACGGGCGAGGAAGACATCCGTCGCAGCCTGCGTGAACTGCAGCAGCAGTGGCGCGACGCGGCGGCGGCCCAGTCCGTGCCGCCGGCGCTCGAATCGCGCTTCCGCGCGGCGCGCAGCGCCGTCGAGGCGCTGCTCAAGGCGCGCAGCAGAGGCAAGGAAGCCGCGGTGTGGCAGGCGCTGCTGGCCAAGGCGCAGCTATGCGAGGAGCTCGATGCGGCGCTCGCCGCCGAGCCGCCGTTGCCAGTCGACGGGCAGGCGCTGCGCGGCCGCTGGCAGGCGCTGCCGGCGCTGCCGGAGGGCTGGGAGAAGACGATGATCGCCCGCCGCGATCAGGCGCTGTCCGCCCTCGACAGCGACGACGCGCGCTACGAGCAGCTCGACCGCATCGACGACGGCGTGGCGGTGCGCCGCGACGCACTGCTCGAACTCGAGCTGGCGCTCGGCCTGCCGAGCCCGGCCGAGCTCGCCAAGGAGCGGCTGGCGGTGCAGGTGAAGCAGTTGCGCAGCCGCTTCAAGGCGGCCCCCGGCGGCGGCAGCGCCGGCGAGATCCTGCTCGCCTGGTGCGCCACGCCTGGCGTGGCCGACGCGCGCGACCGCAGCCGCTGCGAGAAGATCGTCGAGTCGCTGCAGCGCCGCCACTGATCCGGGGCGTGCCGGGGTGCCCGATCCGTTCGACCTGCAGCGGTTCGTCGACGCGCAACGCAGCGTCTACGCCGATGTGCGCGCCGAACTGGCCGAAGGCCGCAAGCGCAGCCACTGGATGTGGTTCGTCTTCCCGCAACTGAAGGGCCTCGGTCGCAGCGCCACCGCGCAGCACTACGGCATCGCCTCGAAGGCGGAAGCGCAGGCCTACTGGGTGCACCCGCTGCTCGGGCCGCGGCTGCGCGAGTGCACCGAGCTCGTGCTGGAGGTCGATCGAACGAGCGCAGGCGAGATCTTCGGCGCGCCCGACGACCTGAAGTTCCACTCGTGCATGACGCTGTTCGCGCATGCCACCGGCGAGCCGCTGTTCGGCCGCGCGCTGGAGAAGTACTTCGGCGGCCGGGACGACGGGCAGACCCTGCGCCTGCTCTGAGCGGGCCGGTCCCGCCTCAGGACGCCGGCCGCCGGGCGATGACGGTGGCGAAGCGCTTGACCGACTGCCCGGGTGCCGGAAACTCGTCGATGCGGTCGAGCAGGATGGTCCAGTCGGCGAAGGTTTCGCGCAGCTCCGCCGGCGGGAACAGGCAGTGCCGCTGCGGGTCGAACATCTGCATGTAGGTGGTGCCTTCGATCAGCACGTTCACTGCCGCGATGCCGCCCGGGGCGACCGCGCCGCGGATCTCGCGCAGCAGGCGGCGCGCGTCGGCGCAGTCGAAGAACATCAGCAGGCCGATCGCCGCCACGCTGTCCCAGCAGCGGTCGGCGCGCCAGCTTGCCAGGTCGCTGCGGCGGACACGCACCGGCAGACCCTGTGCCCGCGCCCTGCGGGCCAGGTCGGCGACCGCCTGCCCGCAGGCGTCCAGCGCGTCGACCTCGTGGCCGGCGCGCGCCGCCGCCAGCGACAGGTTGCCGAGCCCGCAGCCGAGCTCGAGCACGCGGCCGGCGAGATGCGGCAGCGTCCAGGTCTCGAACGGGTTGAGCGCATAGTCCGCCGCGGCGATCTGGCGCTCGAACTGGCGGGCGAAGAATTCGACTGAGGTGGCGTTCACGGCGCTCGGCGGCGGGCGATCACGCGAAGTCTGCCACGGCTGTCGATGGCGGTGCCGGCGCCGGCCGGTTCGAGGCGGTCAGGAAAAGAGGCGGCGTCCCGTCCGGGACGCCGCGGCAGGGGCCGTGGGCCTGGCGCGCCTTACGAGAAGGTCTCGCTCATCAGCGCGTTGAACCACTTGCCCATGTTGCTGAAGTTGCCGCCGTCGCGCGCGGCCGCCTCGCGGAAGGAATCGGCTACCGCAGCCATCGCCTGCGTGTCGGGGTCGTAGGCAAAGACGGCGGTCAGCCAGGAGGCGGTTTCCATGGTGATCGGCGAGTAGCAGGCGGAGTTGGTCACCGGCGCCGGGTCGGGCGACAGGCCGCCGAAGGCGCGCAGGATCGCGTCGGCACAGACCTTGCCGAGCTGGTTGCCGATATGGCCGGCCTTCGGCTGCGCCGTGCCGGCCGAGTCGCCGATCACGTGGATGCCGGCTGCCACCTTCGACTCGTAGCTCAGCTGGTCGACGCTGGCCCAGCGGCCGCCCTGGTCGGCCAACCCGGCGGCGGTCACCACGCGGCCGGCGCGGTGCGGCGGGATGGCGTTGATGACATTGGCCCTGATCCTGCCGACGCTCGAGTCGACCGTCATCGTCGAAGTGTCGATGCCGTTGAGCGTCACGTTGGCGTGGTACTCGGTGACGCCGGCGTGCACGTTCATGAAGGCGTCGGTGAAGGTGTGCACCTCGGCGGTGATGCCCGGGTTGGCGTCGAGGATGACCACCTTCGAGCCGGCCCGGTTCTTCTTCAGCCAGTCGGCGACCAGGCAGGCGCGCTCGTACGGCCCGGGCGGACAGCGGTACGGCTTGGCGGGGATGGTCAGCACGAACACGCCGCCCCTGGGCATCGCCGTGATCTGGCTGCGCAGCGCGGTGGTCTGCGCCCCCGCCTGCCAGGCGTGCGGCACCCTGGCCTGCGCCGCTGCCGACTCCAGTCCAGGGATGCCGACCCCCTGCTCGTAGATGAACTCGACGCCGGGCGCCAGCACCAGCCGGTCGTAGGCGAGGGCGCCGCCCGAGGCCAGCGTGACCTTCCTTGCCAGCGGGTCGATGGCGACCACGTCGCCCTGCACGCGATTGATGCCGTAGCGGCTGACCAGGCTGTCGTACTTGTATTGCAGCGAGCCGATCGTGCGCTGGCCGGTCAGCACCAGGTTGCTCATGATGTTCGACGTGTAGCTGGCGCTTCGCTCGACCAGCGTCACCGACACGCCGCTGCCGCCCCACAGGCGCAGGTACTTGGCGGCTGCGGCGCCGGCCATGCCGCCGCCGACGACCACCACGCGGCCGCTCAAGCCGGTGCTCGGCAACGTCGTGGCCGACGTCGTCGTCGTCGGCGTTCTCGCCGACCGGCCCATGGCGAAGCTGACGCCGTCGCCGTCGGTCGAGCCGCCGCCGCAGCCGAGCGCCGGCAGCAGCGCGCCGATCGAGCCCCAGCCGGCCGCCTGCAGCAGGCGGCGGCGCGTTCGTTGCAGGTTCTCTTCGGTGTTCTTGTCCATGGCCGTCCCCCTAGTCGTCCCGGCTCGATGAACTGCGCTGCTGCGACAGGTACGCCGAGATCTGCCGCAACTGCTCGTCGGTGTAGCCGCGCGCGTGCGCCTTCATGATGTCGTTGCCCGGTTTCTCCGACTTCATCTCGCGCAGTTCCTTGTAGATCTCGTCGACCGATTTGCCGGCGATGTTGTCGAAGCCGGGGCCGGCGCCGTTGGTGCCGTGGCACTGGAAGCAGTTGGAGGCCAGCAGGCGTCCGGCCGGCGGGGCGGTGGTCTGCGCGCCGGCGGCGGTCGCCAGCAGCGAAGCGCCGAGCAAGGCGGCGGTTGAAAGCACTCTCATGGATCCTCCCTGGTCGATGGCGGCTTCTTGATTGTTCGCGCCATACCAGTCAGGGTATCGGGCGGGCCGCTTCTGCCAAGTCGCCCTGCATCGGCCGCATGGCCTAGCGAGCGCGGCCGGGCTTGATCCAGCTCAACGGGGGCTACGCCGTCTGCACGATGCGGATTCGCGCCATCACGGGATCAGAGACGCGCTGCGCCGCGGTGCCGCGGCGATCGCCGCCGCCTCAGGAGGCGAGGACCGATGCCGCCAGCGCGGCGAAGCCGACCACCCACACCGGCGACAGGCGCGCGTAGGCCAGCAGCGCGAGGCACGCCAGCGCCAGGCCGGCATCGGCAGCCGAATGAACGCTGCTCGCCAGCACCGGGTCGACCAGTGCCGCGGCGAGAATGCCGACCACGCCGGCGTTGACGCCGGCCACCGCCGAGCCGACGCTGCGGTGGCTGCGCAGACTGTCCCAGAACGGCAGCGCGCCGACGACGAGCAGGGCGCCGGGCAGGAAGATGGCGACGAGAAATGCGAAGCCACCGATCCAGCCGGAGAGCCTCCCGTCCATCACCGCGCCGAGATAGGCGGCGAAGGTGAACAGCGGCCCGGGCACCGCCTGCGCCGCGCCGTAGCCGGCCAGGAAATCGGCATTGCTCACCGCGCCGCCCGGCACCACCGCCGCCTGCAGCAGCGGCAGCACCACGTGGCCGCCGCCGAACACCAGCGCGCCGGCGCGGTAGAAGCCGTCGAGCAGGTGCAGCAGCGGCGAATGGGTCAGCGCCGCCGCCAGCGGCAGGCCGAGCAGCAGCAGCGCGAACAGCACGAGCGCGGCGACGGCGGTGGCCGTCGGCACGCCGAAAGAAAGGTGCGCGACGGCCTGCCGAGCCGGCAGCTCGAGCAGCCACCAGCCGAGCAGGCCGCTCACGGCGATGGCGCCGACCTGGCCGAGCGCCGGCGGCAGCACGAACGCCAGCAGCGCGGCAAAGACGGCCAGCACGCGCCGCGGCCAGTCCGGGCACAGCGCGCGGCTCATCGTCCACACCGCCTGCGCGACGATCGCCACCGCGACGATCTTCAGCCCGCGCACCGCGCCGGACGACGCCAGCGCGCCGTGCTGCGCGATGCCGAGCGCGAAGGCGATCATCGCGATCGCCGAGGGTAGGGTGAAACCGGCCCAGGCCGCCAGCGCGCCGCGCCAGCCGGCGCGCAGCCAGCCCAGCGCGATGCCGGTCTGGCTGCTCGCCGGGCCCGGCAGGAACTGGGTGAGCGCGACCAGGTCGGCGAAGGCGCGTTCGTCGAGCCAGTGGCGCCGCTCGACGAACTCGCTGCGGAAGTAGCCGAGGTGGGCGACCGGCCCGCCGAACGAGGTCAGGCCGAGCCGCAGGAAGGCGAGCAGGACCTCGACGGCGCCGCCCGGCGGCGCCGGTTCAGCGTCCGCCGGCGCGCCGCTTCCCGTGCCCGGCGACCGGGGTGGTTCCATCGGGCAGCACCTCCTCGGCAAGCTCGGCCAGCTTGGGCCGGATCGCCTGCAGCGCGGTCCGGCCTCTGCCGGTCGCCGTGTAGTACTTGCGCATCTTGCCGTCGACGACCTCGGTCTGCATGGCGAGCAGCCCCTCGGTCTGCAGCCGCTGCAGCAACGGATAGAGCGTGCCCGGCCCGAGCTCATAGCCGTGCCGGCCGAGCTCCGCCATCATGCCGACGCCGAAGATCCGCTCCTCCGAGGCGTGATGCAGGATGTGCACGCGGGCAAAGGCCAGCAGCACGTCGCGTACAGGTTTGGACTTCGATATCGACATTCGATTATGCTGATCACGATCAAACAGCGGCGGTTCGCCGCTGTCAGTATGCCGGCAAGCGCGCGCCGCCGAAGCAGGGGATTTCCGGACATCTGCGGGCAGCGCCGCACCGCCAGCGCGATGGGCCTTCAACGGGAGGAGTGCAAATGAGAGGAATCGTCATCAGCGCCGCGCTGCTGGCCGCCCTGCTCGGCGGCTGCACCAGCGGCGTATCGACCAGCACCGACAAGCAGTTCGTCGGCTCCGGCAAGTGCCAGACCTGTCACCAGGCGGAGTTCGCCAGCTGGAAGGGCACCTGGCACAGCAAGATGATCCGAACGGCGAAGGACGGCCTGCTGAAGGACGCCGGCGATAACTGGGCCAGGGACAGCAAGGGCAACGCCGGCCCGACCAAGGCCAACATCAGCGGCACGCCGGCGAAGATGGAAGACGTCGTCTACGTGGTCGGCTCGCACTGGAAGCAGCGCTTCCTGGTCAAGAACCCGGCCAGCGGCGGCCACCAGTTCCTCGACAAGCAGTGGAACGCCGTCCACAAGCAGTGGGAGAACTATGGCCAGAAGAACACCTGGGAGACCCAGTGCGCGACCTGCCACGCCACCGGCTACCGGGTGCTCGAGGTCGACGAGAAGCGCGCCGTCAGGAAGTGGGCGATGACCGAGGAGAACACCGGCTGCGAGGCCTGCCACGGCCCCGGCAGCGCCCACGCATCGACAGGCGACAGCAAGCTGATCTTCAATCCGAAGAACGCCTCGCTGGCGGAGAGCTCGAAGGTCTGCGGCTACTGCCACATCCGCATCGAGAACGACCACTACAAGACCGCCGAGGGCAATCACTCGGAGTTCCTGCCGCACCCGCAGATCGGCCAGAGCTACAGGGCCGGCACCGACGACTGGACCACCTGGTATTCCGACAAGGTGCTGATGGTCGGCATCCAGCCCGAGGACACGATCACCAGGAACTATCCGGGCACGGATCTCAACAACGCCTTCTTCATCGACGAGGCGGCGCAGAAGTCGGGCTTCTTCGAGGCGCGCAAGCACCACCAGGAGTACCAGGAGCACCTGCAGAGCAAGCACGCGAAGAACAACATCGCCGGCTGCATCACCTGCCACTCGCCGCACGCCACCAAGGCCCAGCCGAAGCCGGCCAAGGCCGCCGACAGCTGCAAGGGCTGCCACGGCGCAGCGATCGACCTCGACAAGGCGATGCCGGGCACCGGCAGCACGGCGGGCAACCTGTTCGTCCGCTCGCACACGTTCAACCCGAACAACCCGCGCAAGGGCGGCCCGACCGCCACCGGCCTGCCGGAGCCGCAGTACTACTACCGGAAGTAGCGCGGCGCGACTGATAACGAAAGAGGGCGGCTCTGCCGCCCTCTTTCGTTGGCGCCGCGGCTGCCCCGGCCTTCGCGCAGGCACAGCAGGCTGGCGCGGCTCGGAACGGCAGCCGGACCGCCCGTCTCAGAGCCTGTGAAGAAATCGTCGCGAGCGGGCCGCCGCGGGGGGGGCGGGGCGCGGGGCGCGGGGGGGGGGGGGGGGGCGGGGGGGGGGGGGGGGCCCCCCGCCCCCCCCCCCGCCCGGGCCCGGGCCGCCGGCCCCTCACAGGTTCTCAGAACACCAGCACCTTGTCGGACAGGTCGGTCCAGTCGGCGAGTTCCTCCAGGGTGCCGCGCCTGCAGCCGTCGGCGAGCGCCTCGCTGGCGATGCCGCGCGCGTCCATGCAGGTGCCGCAGACCCCGACCAGCCCGCCGTGGCGCACCACGTTGCCGATCATCACCTCGACGTTGTAGTAGCCGGCCGGCACCTTCTGGTTGCGGTGCGCCGCGGCGGCGGCGTCGCCCATCAGGAACACGCGGACCTTGTTTTCCTCGCGCTTGGCCAGCGCGCCGGCCAGCCGCAGGCCGTTGTACGAGTGCTCGCTCCCGTACGGTGCGGCGTTCAGAATGAACAGCAGGTTGCCCATCACTTGCCTCCTGGGTTGATGACGGCGCGCGGCGCCGCGGTCGACTGGTCGACGCTGCGCAGCGGCTGTGCCAGCAGCCGCGCCAGGTTCAGTTCGCCGGCCCCCTGCAGGCCGGCGACGCCGATGCGCATCGCCGCGTGGCCGGCGGCCGGCTGCGCCCGGTAGGTGCCGAACAGGCGGTCCCACCAGGGCAGGTTGAAGCCGAAGTTGCTGTTCGTCTCGCGCAGGATCGCCGAGTGGTGGACGCGGTGCATGTCGGGCGTGACGACGAGCCAGCGCAGCCAGCGGTCGATCGCCGATGGCAGCCGGCCGTTGGCATGGTTGAACATCGCGGCGGCGTTCAGCACGATCTCGAATGCCAGCACCGCCAGCACCGGCGCGCCGATGGCGGCGATGACGGCGCACTTGACGGCGAGCGACAGGCCGATCTCGATCGGATGGAAGCGCAGTCCGGTGGTGACGTCGTAGTCCGGATCGGCGTGGTGCACGCGGTGCAGCCGCCACAGCGCGGGCACGGCATGGAACAGCCGGTGCTGCAGATAGATCGCCAGGTCGAGCAGCAGCAGCGCCAGCACGACCCGGATCCACGCCGGCAGGGCCGGCAGGTTGAGCAGGCCCCAGCGTCCGTCCTCGGCGGCCAGCGCCACCGCGAGCGCCGCGCCGGGGGCGAGCAGCCGGAGCACGACGGCGTTGAGCGCCACCAGGCCGAGGTTGTGCGGCCAGCGCTGCGCGCGGCTGAACCGCCGCCGCCGGCGCGGCGCCAGCGCCTCCCACAGCGCCACCAGGACGAACACCCCGGCGAACGCGCCAAGGCGCAGCAGCGCTTCCATGTCGTTCAACGCGCCGGCCGTCACGAACCCTCCTGGGTGGCGCGGCAGCGGTGCTACGCTGCCGCCAAAGAGTCTAGTATTCAAGCAATCGCTTGAATACTAGACTGCTAGGAGAAGCCGTGTCAAACCCCGTCAATCCCAAACGCGCGGTGTTCGAGAACCTGGCGCGCATCGGCGCCGCGCTGTCGAGCGCGGTGCGGCTGGAACTGCTCGAACTGCTGGCGCAGGGCGAGCGCAGCGTCGAGGAGCTCGCACGGCTTACCGGCGCGACCGTCGCCAACACCTCGCAGCACCTGCAGAAGCTCAAGGCAGCCGGCCTGATCGCCGGCCGCAAGGAGGCGCAGTTCGTCCGCTACCGGCTGGCCGGCGACGAGGTGGTGCGCCTGTTCGATGCGCTCGGCGCGACCGGACAGGCCTACCTGGCCGACGTCGACCGCATCGTCCGCCTGTACTTCGCGGCCAAGGACGAGATGGAGCCGGTGCCGGCGGCCGACCTGCTGGAGCGGGCCCGCCGGGGCCTGGTCACGGTGCTCGACGTGCGCCCGCCGGAGGAGTTCGCCGCCGGCCACCTGCCCGGCGCGATCAACATCCCGATCCACGAACTGCAGAAGCGGCTCGCCGAGCTGCCGAAGCGCAAGGAGGTCGTCGCCTACTGCCGGGGACCGTACTGCCTGATGTCGTACGACGCCGTGCAGCTGCTGCGCGGCAAGGGACTGAAGGCGCGCCGGCTGCAGGATGGGCTGCCGGAGTGGCGTCTGGCCGGCCTGCCGACTGCGCAGGACTGACTTCGCCGGCGCCGCCGCAACCCGCGGCGACCGGCCTGCCGCGGTCGATTGGTGGGCGTCGCTCGACTCGGATAACGTATCTGGAAATCGGTCGCCCCATGCCCGTCACCCCGCTTCCCGCCGAACACCCGCTGCGCCGGCCGCTGGCCGACGAGTTGCACGCGCGGCCGCCGACGCCGGTGCGCTCGCCGGCGGTGGTCTCGTGCCTGGCGCTGCTCGACGCGCCGGCCGGCGAGATCCTGGCCGCGCTGCGCGCCATGCTCGGCGAGGTGCCGGTGGCAGACACCGACGTGGCGCACATCATCTTCGAGCGGCCGCAGTTGCGCGTGAAATGGGAGCGGCACGGCGAGTTCGTCAGCCTGACGCTCGTTCGGCCGCTGGCGGAGTCGTCGCTGGCGGCGCTGGAGCGCTTCCCGAGCGCCTTCGGCGCGCTGGCGCCGGACGAACTGGCGCAGCTGCCGGGGCGGCTGATCGCCGCCGCCGACATCCTGCTGCTGCCGCAGGCCGGCAACCCGCCCGACGAGGATCTGCTCGGCCGCTGGTTCGACCGCGGCGCGCTCGCCGGTGCGCGCATCCTCGACGGCCAGGCGTCGCTGTTCGCCGACTTCG
This sequence comes from Burkholderiales bacterium, assembly GCA_016716275.1. GTDB lineage: Bacteria > Pseudomonadota > Gammaproteobacteria > Burkholderiales > Burkholderiaceae_F > JADJWR01. The sequence continues at coordinate 832,382 of JADJWR010000002.1, forward strand.
TCGTGCACAGCGTCGGCGACGGGGGCGGCCGCTCGCGCTGGCTGCTGCTCGATGCCGGCATGAGCGCGCCGCAGACGGCGCGGTTGGTGCAGCGGCTGATCGAGATCGAGGTCTACCGGATGATGGCGCTGCTCGCCTTCCCGCTGGCGCGCGCGGCGTTCCCGCAACTGAACGCGATCGAGCACCGGCTGGCCGAGATCACCTCGGCGACCGCGGCGCTGCACGGGCAGCGCGAAGCCAGCGCCGCGCAGCAGGAGGAGCGCCGCCTGCTCGATGAGCTGACGCGGCTTGCCGCCGAGGTGGAAAGCTCGGTGGCGGCGACCGCCTTCCGCTTCTCCGCCGCCTCGGCCTACTGGAACATCGTCCGCGCCAGGGTGAGCGAGCTGCGCGAAGTGCGCATCGGCGACCGGCGCACGATCGCCGGCTTCCTGTCGCGCCGGCTGGCACCGGCGATGGACTCCTGCGCCGCGGCGGCGCGCCGGCAGGAGGAGCTGTCGGCGCGCATCGAGCGGGCCAGCGCCCTGCTGCGCACGCGCGTCGACGTGGCGCGCGAGGAGCAGAACCAGCGGCTGCTGGCGGCGATGGAGCGGCGCGGCAAGATCTCGCTGCGGCTGCAGCAGACGGTCGAGGGCCTGTCGGTGGCGGCGATCACCTACTACGCGGCCGGCCTGCTCGGCTACCTGGCCAAGCCGCTGAAGCTGCTGTGGCCGGCGCTCAACCCGGACTGGATCGTCGCCGCGGCGATCCCGCTGCTCGCCTTCGGCCTCTGGCGCGCTGTGCACCGGCTGCGGCGCGACCTCATGCGCGACTGATGCAGCCTTCGCCCGCCGGGCCGGCTTGCGCGCCACCGCCCATCGGCCGTCACGGCATTCCGGAGCCGTGCGGCGACAGCCTGTCGCGTGCCGCGGGAAGGCGGCGGCGCGACTGCGCATACTTCAGGCTGCTGCCGCACGAGGACTGAACGATGTCTGCTCGCCGCCTCTCCCGCACTCGCCGCGCCCTGCTGCTTGCCGGCGGCCTGCTTCCGCTCGCCCCTGCGCCGGCCGCCGACTCGCAGGCGACGGCGATCGCCCTGTTCGGCAGCGGCAGCGGGCGGATCGAGGGATCGGGCAACGTCGTCGACCAGCCGCGCAGCGTCGGCGGCTTCAGCCGGCTGCTGGTGCAGGGGCCGTTCGACGTCATCGTCAAGGCCGCCGACGACGACCACGTGGTGGTGCACGCCGACGACAACATCGCGCCGCTGATCGAGACCAGCGTCGCCGCCGGCATGCTGACCGTCGGCGTGCGGGCCGGCGCGTCGTTTCGTACCCACACCGACGTGCAGGTGCGCGTGCAGGCGAGGCAGCTCAGGGGCGTGCTGCTGCGCGGCTCGGGCGACCTGCGGGTCGACCGGGTCGATGCCGAGGTGTTCGAGGCGACCCTGCAGGGTTCGGGCGATATCGTCGTCGGCGCGCTGCGCGCCGATGCGGCGGCGGTGTCGGTCGCCGGCAACGGCGACGTGCGGATCAAGGGCGAGGCGGCGAGCCTCGGCGTCGTGCTCGACGGTTCCGGCGACGTGCACTGCGCCGACCTGAAGGCGCGGCAGGTGGCGGTGCGCATCCGCGGCAGCGGCGACGTGCGCGTGCATGCCACCGAGGAGCTGAAGGTCGACATCGACGGCTCGGGCGACGTGCGCTTTCGCGGCGCGCCGAAGATCAGCAAGTCGATCCGCGGCTCGGGGTCGGTGGAGGCACTGCGCTAGGCGCGGCCGGCGGAGGCGCCGGCGGCGCGACGACGCAGAGTCTGCGCCGCGCTCCGGGCGAATCGACTCGCTCGGCGCGGCACAGCGCAGTCGACGACGTATTGATCGATCGCGCCATTCGAACGATGATCGCGGCTGTCGAGCGGCGCGTCCGATGTGCTTCGGCCGAGGCCGGGGTCCGTAGGACCGTTGTTCGCCTGCCGTGCCTGCAGGTGCGGCAGGCTTTCGTCAGCGGGCGCGGGCTGGCGAAAGCGGTTCCTGGTCCGCGCGTCAATCGAGGAAGGTCGATGGCCACCAAGAAAGCTGCGAAGAAGAAGTCCCGCCGCACCGTGATGTACAGCTCCGGCGGCAAGAAGCTCTACGCCGTGCGCGACGCCGGCGGCAAGTTCAAGGACATCCAGCAGTACTCGCGCGCCCACGCGGCGGACATCCGGGCCGGCAGCGCCGCGGAGACGAAGGCCGCTGCGAAGAAGGCGGCCAAGAAGGCAGCGAAGAAGGTGAGCGCCGCCAGGAAGGCGGTCGTGAAGAAGGCGACCACCGTCAGGAAGGCTGCGGCGAAGAAAGTGACCCGGGGCGCCAGCGCTGCGAAGAGCGCCGTGGCCAAGGCCGTCAAGAGCGTCAAGCGGGCGCTGAAGAAGGTGACCGGCTAGACGCCCAGGGCAGTCCTCCAGGGCAACGCTGCGCGCTTCTGGGCGCTGGCTGCCGTTGCGCCGCCTGGGCCGGCCGGCCGCGCGACGAGTCGCCCGCGACCCCGAAAGGTCAGCGCCGCCGCCGCGCCGAGGATCTGGGTAGGCAAGATCGACTTCAAGGCGCTGGTGGCGGAGCACATCGAAAGGACCGTGCGATGAACGGCGGCGAGCGCGTCGCGGCGGTGCTGCGGGCGCACGGCGTGCCGGTGCTGTTCACCCTGTGCGGCGGCCACATCTCGCCGATCCTCGCGGCGGCGAAAGCGCGCCACATCCGCGTCGTCGATACCCGCGACGAGGCCACCGCGGTGTTCGCCGCCGACGCGACGGCGCGGCTGACCGGCACGCCGGGAGTGGCGGCGGTCACCGCCGGGCCGGGGCTGACCAACGCCGTCACCGCGCTGAAGAACGCGCAACTGGCGCAAAGCCCCGTGCTGCTGCTCGGCGGCGCCGCGCCGACCGCGTTGCAGGGGCGCGGCGCGCTGCAGGACATCGACCAGAAGCCGTTGATCGCGCCGCACGTCAAGCGGCTGTTCCAGGTGAAGCGGGTGCGCGACCTCGACGGCGCCGTCGAGCAGGCGCTGCGGCTGGCCGCCGACGGCGTGCCGGGGCCGGTGTTCGTCGAGTGCGCGGTCGACCTGCTGTACGACGGCGCGCTGATCCGCCAGTGGTATGCCGAGGCGGCGGGCAAGGGCAAGGCGCTGGCCGACCGCCTGCTGCGCTGGTACCTGAACCAGCACGCGGCGCGCATGCTGGCCGGCTCCGGGCACATGTCGGCGCCCGCGGTCAGGCCGGCCGAGGTGCCGCAGGCGTCGCAACGCGCGGTCGGCGCCGCCGCGCAGGCGCTGGCACGGGCGCAGCGGCCGCTGCTGGTGATCGGCAGCCAGGCGCTGCTGGCGGTCGAGCGGGTGCCGGAGACCGCCGCCGCGGTCGCCTCGCTCGGCGTGCCGGTGTACCTGTCGGGCATGGCGCGCGGCCTGCTGGGACGCGACGATCCGCTGCAGATGCGCCACGCGCGCCGCGACGCGCTGCGCGAGGCCGACTGCGTGCTGCTCGCCGGCGTGCCGTGCGACTTCCGGCTCGACTACGGCAAGCACGTGCGGCGCTCGGCGCGGCTCATCGCCGCCAACCGCAGCGCCGGCGACGCGCGGCTGAACCGGCGGCCGAACGTCGCCGCGATCGGCGATGCCGGCCTGACGCTGATCGCGCTGGCCGAGCAGCTCGGCGAGCGGGCGCGGCGGCCGGAGTGGATCGCCCAATTGCGCGCGCGTGACGAGGCGCGCGAGCAGGCGATCGACGCGCAGGCGGCGGCCGCCGGCGAGTACGTCAATCCGCTGGCGCTGTTGCGCGCGCTCGATGCCGCCGCCGGCGACAGCGCGGTGATGGTTGCCGACGGCGGCGACTTCGTCGCCACCGCCTCGTACATCGTGCGGCCGCGCGGCCCGCTCGCCTGGCTCGACCCGGGCGCCTTCGGCACCCTCGGCGTCGGCGCCGGCTTCGCGCTCGGCGCCAGGCTGGCGCGGCCCGAGTCCGAGGTCTGGCTGATCTGGGGCGACGGCGCCAGCGGCTACGGGCTGGCCGAGTTCGACACCTTCGTCCGCCACAACGTGCCGGTGATCGCGGTGGTCGGCAACGACGCGAGCTGGTCGCAGATCGCCCGCGAGCAGGTGAAGCTGCTCGGCGACGACGTCGGCACCGTGCTGGCCCGCACCGACTACCACCGCGTCGCCGAGGGCTTCGGTGCGGCCGGACTGGTGGTGAAGAGGACTGCCGAGGTGCCGGCGGTGCTCGCCCAGGCGCGCGAGATCGCGCGCGGCGGCCGCCCGGTGCTGGTCAACGTCTGGCTCGACCGGACCGACTTCCGCGAAGGGTCGCTGTCGATGTGAGCTGTCTCGATCGGCGGGGCGACCAACCGACCGACTCGGATGAATGCGAGTCGTCCACAATCGGCGCGCCGGACTCGACTCGTTGTTGACCGTCGTTGCGTTTACAAGCTTGACTGCGGAGGTCGTGCCTGCCAAGGGCGGCGGGCGGCCGCCTCTGCTCATGTCCCCCGCGCCGGGCTTCGCCCGCCGCTCCTCCTTGACTTCGCTGAGACGGCCACCCGCCGCCCTTGGCCATCCACCGTCGTAGCCGGCCAACGGCGCAGAGTCTCGCAGCACTACGATCGAAGCGCCGGGGTGCCCTGTGGAGCGAGGTAAAGGAGGAGGCGCCCGCCAAAGGCGGGCGCCGGGGGACATGAGTGCAACAGGGCACCCCGGCGTTTCGATCGCGCACCAAGTGGGGCAGGCGTAGTCACGCGCGACGGTCCGCAACTGTTCGATACGGTCCCCTGACCAACGAAGGCTCGAGACCGTTCACCAGCGTCAGTCAGCTCGAATCACAGCAGGGCAGAGACATGAGAGGCCGGTGCCTCGCCGTCACATCGATACGCCAGCCGCTTTCCAGCGCGTGATCGAAAAGGGCGCGATCGGCAGCACGGTCTTCCCGGTCGTGATCAACTCGGCGGTGATCCGGCCGACGATCGGTCCGAGTTCGAAGCCGTGCGCCGAAAAGCCGAACGCGTGGAAGGCATCCGCTGCGGTCGAACTCGGCCCGATCACCGGGATGTCGTCCGGCATGCGCGCCTCGATGCCGGCCCAGCCACGATGGATCGTCGCCGAACGCATGATCGGAAACAGGTCCCATACGGTCTGCGCCGAGGCCGCCAGTTCGCGGAAGTCCAGTTCGGTCGTCTCCGCGTCGCGCTCGACCCGCGCCCGCCGTCCACCGCCGATGAGCACCGTGTCCTCGTGCGTCTGCTTGAACGACAGCGGCCGAGCGGTGCCGAGCACCACCGGCTCGAGGAAGCGCGGCATGCGCAGCGTCACCATCATCATCGGCGCGATCGGCTCCAGCGGCACCGGTTCGCCCAGCTGCGCGCAGATGCGGTCGGCCCACGCGCCGGCGCAGTTGACCAGCACCCGACCGGTGAACGAGCCACGGTCGCTGTCGACAGTCCACGAAGCACCGGTGCGCTGCACGCGCTGTGCGCGCACGCCCTCGAAGAAGCGCTGGCCGAGCGACTCGGCCTTGCGCCGGAACGCTGCCGTGGTCTGGTAGGGCAGGGCGGCGCCGTCGCCTTCGGCGATCAGCCCGCCGAGGCAGTGCCGCGCCAGCGCCGGCACGCGCGCGAACAGTTCGTCGCGGCCGATCCAGCGCTCGTGCGTGTAGCCGAGCGCGCGCATGCGCGCCTCGCGCTGCTGCAGCGACTGCGCGTCGTCTTCGTTCTCGGCGACCCGGATCTGGCCGTGGATCTCGAAGCCGCAGTCGTCGTCGACCAGTTCGGCGATGCGGTGCCACAGGTCCATCGCCGCCAGCGCCAGCGGCACCTCGGCTTCGTGCCGCGACAGCGTGCGCACGCCGCCCGCGTTGACGCCGGACGCGTGCCGCCCGACGTAGTTCTTCTCGAGCACCAGCGCGGAGACACCGGCGCGCGCCAGGTGCAGCGCCGCCGAGCAGCCGTGCAGGCCGCCGCCGATGACGATGACCTCGGCGGTCGCGACCGGCTTCACCTGATGCCCGGCGCGGCGCTCAGTGCGCCTTGCCGATCCGCACGACCGCTTGCACCGCCTCGTCGGTCTGCGGCAGCGCGGCCAGTTCGCCGAGGGTGATCGGCTTGACCGGGAAGCGCAGCCGGTAGTGGCCAACTTCGCCGGGAGAAACGCCGCGCTCGCGGGCGATCAGCTCGGTGACCGTCAGCCCGCACAGGCGTCCCTGGCACGGTCCCATGCCGCAGCGCAGAAAGCTCTTCATCTGGTTCGGCCCGCTGCAGCCCAGCTTCACCATGTCGATCACCTGCTGCGCAGTCACTTCCTCGCAGCGGCAGACGATCGTCTCGCCGGCCGGGATGCGCAACGCCTCGGCAGGCCGGTACATCGCGTCGACGAAGGCCCGGCCGCGGGTGAAGCGCGCGAGCTCCGCCCGCGCCGGCGCCGCCGCGCGGTCGCGCGCCGCGGCATCGAGCCTGCCCAGCGCATGCGCCGCGTGCAGCCCGGCCAGTCGTCCCCGCGCCTCGGCGGCACGCGCGCCGGCGATGCTCGCGCCGTCGCCGGCGATGGCGACTCCGGCAACCGAGCTGGCGCCCCAGCTGTCGACCACCGGCAAGAAGGCCAGCTGCGCGTCGTCCCAGCGATGTTCGCAGCCGATCGCGTTCGACAGGTTGATGTTCGGCACTACGCCCTGGTGCAGCAGCAGCAGGTCGGCCGGCAACTCCTCGCTGCGTCCGCCGGTAGTGAAGCGAACGCGTTGCAGCGAGTCCGCGCCGAGCGCCTCGATCTGTTGCACACCGCCGACGATTCTCGCCGCGCGCCGCGCCTCGCGCAGGATCGACAGGCCCTTGGCGAAGTACGGCGAGCGCAGGAAGTCGACCGCGTACGGGGCCGCGCTGCGCCACTGGCCGCGCGGCGTGGTGTCGAGCAGGCAGTCGATCCGGCCGCCGACGCGCGCCAGCTGCGCAGCGACCAGCAACAGCAGCGGTCCGGTGCCGGCGAGCACGACGCGTCCTTCGGGCACCAGGCCCGAAGTCTTCAGCAGCAGCTGCGCCGCGCCGGCGGTCATGACTCCCGGCAGCGTCCAGCCGGGGATCGGGAAAGGGCGCTCCAGCGCGCCGGTGGCGAGGACGACCTGCTTCGCCTGCACGAGCTGCGCGACGCCGTCGTGCGAGACGCCGATCTCGAAGCCGCCGCCTGACCGGGTCACCGCCCAAACGGTGGCGCCCGGCACGTGCATCGCACCGGCACGCGCGAATTCGCCGACCAGTCCCTCGCCGTGCCAGTAGTCGGCGCCGAGTACGGCGCGGTCCTTCAGCGGCGTGGTGGTGATGGCGCGATAGATCTGCCCGCCGGCCGCCTGCTGCTCGTCGAAGACCACCGCAGACAGGCCGCAACGGGCGCACTCGGCCGCCGCGGCAAGCCCGGCGGCACCGGCGCCAACGACCGCGACGTCGCAGCTCGACGCGATGTTCATGGCTGCCCCAGCGGCGCATCGATGGCGATGCAAGCACCCGACTGGCGCTCGATGCGCATGCCCTCGCGGACCGGGATCAGGCAGCCCTGCTGGTTGGGCCGGCCGTCGATCGTCACCAGGCAGTCGAAGCACACCCCCATCATGCAGAACGGTCCGCGCTCGGCGCCGGACACCGGCGTCGTGCGGCACGCCCTGACGCCGGCCGCGAACAGCGTCGCCGCAACGGAATCGCCCGCGCGTGCCGCGAACTGACGGCCGTCGATGGTGACCGGGACGGTCGGTCCCGTGTCAGGCAGCCTCTTGAACATTCAGTCTCTCCGACGAGAACGGTTGCATGTCCGGGCCCAGTTCGCCGGCGGCGATGCGCGGCGCCAGCTCCAGTGCGTGCGCGCCGGCCAGCGTGACGCCCGAATGGCAGGTGACGACGAAGGCGCCCGGATGGCTCGCCGACTGCTCGTAGATCGGGAACCCGTCAGGGCTCAGCACCCGCAGCGCGGCCCAGGTTCGATTCACCCGCACATCGCGCAGGCCGGGAAAGATGCGCAGCGCGCGCTCCGCCTGGGTCGCGCTGATCGACGTCGACAGCGACTCGTTGAAGCCGGACTCGTCCTGCGAGTCGCCGATCAGCACCGTGCCCTCGTCGGTCTGGCGGATCGTCGCCATCGGGTAGGCGAGGAAGCGGCGCACGCGCTCGAGCACGATCACCTGGCCGCGCTGCGGCCGCACCAGCGCGCGCAGGCCGAGCGGCGGTCCGAGCACGGCGTTGCCCAGCCCGGCGGTGAGCACGACCTGCGCAGCGCCGATCTCGCCGGCGCCGGCTGCGACGACGAATCGCCCGTTGCGGCGCTCGATCCGCTGCGCCTTGTGCAACGGCAGGTACTCGCCGCCGCGCCGGACGAAGGCGGCGTGCAGCGCGCGCAGCAGCCGCAGCGGATTGAGATGGCCGTCGAGCGGGCAGTAGGTGGCGCCGACGACGCCCGGGCCGATGCCCGGCAGGCGCGCGGCGAGCGCGGCGCGGTCCAGCACCTCGACCGCGTAGCGTTCGAAGCCCGGCTGTTCGAGCAGCCGGGTCAGCGAGGTGACGCGGTTGTCCATTTCCGCTTCGGACAGGCAGACGTGGAAGCCGCCCGGCTGCTCGAGTGCGACGTCGATGCCGGTCTCGTCGCGCAGCAGGCGGGCGAGCTGCGGCGCCAGGCGTGCCGCCTGCTGCGTCCAGTTGCCGTACGGCGCCAGCCCGAGCCCCTTGCCCTGCACCCAGACGAGGCCGAAATTGCCGCGTGCAGCGCGGTAGGCGATGTCGCCCTCGTCGAGCAGCGCCGTGCGCCGGCCGAGGCGGGCCAGGCCGTAGGCAATGGCGCCGCCGACCAGGCCGCCGCCGACCACCACGACGTCGAACTCGCGTGCCATCACTGCTTGCCCTTGCCGACGAACAGCCGCTCGAGGCCGACCATGCGATCGAGCGCGCCCATCAGCAGCAGCGTGCCGGCGATCATCAGCGCCGAGACCGCGGCTACCAGCGGGTCGATGGTGTCCTGGATGTGCAGGAACATGCGCACCGGCAGCGTGGTCGTGCTCGGGCTGGCGATGAACACGCTCATCGTCAGTTCGTCGAAACTGGTGATGAAGGCAAGCAGCCAGCCGCTGACGATGCCGGGCAGGATCAGCGGCAGCGTGATGCGGCGGAACACGGTGAAGCGGCCGGCACCGAGCGACACGGCGGCGCGCTCGACCGCCGGGTCCATGCCGGTGGCCGAGGCCAGCACCAGCCGCAGCGCGAACGGCAGGATCACGATCACGTGCGCCATCACCAGGCCGCTGAAGGTGCCGTTGATGTTGACCGCGCTGAAGAAGCGCAGGAAGGCGACGCCGAGCACGATGTGCGGGATCATCAGCGGCGACAGCAGGAACGCCGAGATGGCATCGCGCCCCGGGAAGTGAAAGCGCGCGACCGCCAGCGCCGCCGGCACCGCCAGCGCGGTGGCGATGACCGAGGACACCAGACCGAGCGCCAGGCTCAGCCAGAAGGCGCTGATGAAGCGCGGGTTATCGAGGATCGCGGCGAACCAGCGCAGCGACAGCCCGTCGGTCGGCAGCGAGATGTAGCCGAGCGGCGTGAACGCGACCACGCAGACGATCGCCAGCGGCGCCACGATGAAGCCGATGAACAGCGCGTGGAAAGCCAGCGCCAGCGGGCCGTTGCGGATCATGCCGCGCTCTCGCGGAAGACCGCCTTGTAGCGGCGCTCGATCAGCCGGTTCGACGCGTACAGCACCAGCACGTTGGCGGCCAGCAGCAGCACCGCCAGCGAGGCGCCGAGCGGCCAGTTCAGCGTGTTGAGAAACTCGTCGTAGGCGGCGGTCGCGATCACCTTCAGCCGCCGGCCGCCGATGATCGCCGGCGTGGCGAAGGCGCTGGCCGCCAGCGCGAACACCATCACGCTGCCGGACAGGATGCCGGGCATCGCCAGCGGCACGATCACCCGCCGCACGACGGTCGGCTGCCGGGCGCCGAGCGACACCGCGGCGCGCTCGACCGCCGGGTCGATCCGCTGCAGCGAGGCCCACACCGAGATCACCACGAACGGCACCAGCACGTGGGTCAGTGCGACCACCACGCCGGTGACCGAATACATGAACGCGATCGGCTCGGCGACGAGCCCCAGCGCCAGCAGCGCCTTGTTGGCCAGCCCGGTGGAGCCGAACAGCAGCGCCCAGCCGAGCGTGCGCACCACCACCGAGATCAGCAGCGGCCCGAGCACCACCAGCAGGAAGATGCTCTTCCAGGGGTTGGCCATCCGGTGCAGCACGATCGCCTCGAACGTGCCGAGCACCGCGGCGAGCGCGGTCACCACCAGGGCGATCCAGAAGGTGCGGCCGAAAACCTCCCAGTAGTAGCTGTCGGTGAAGATCTCGCGGTAGTTCTTCAGCGTGATGCCTGGCTGGATGCCGCCGTAGAACTCGAAGTTCTGGAAGCTGATCAGCGCCATCGAGGCGATCGGCACCACCAGGAACAGCGCGTAGACGGCGAGCGCCGGTGCCGACAGCCAGTACGCGGCGGCGCGCCTTCGTGCCGACGACATCGCGTCCTACCCGGCCGGCCGCTCGGCGGCAACCGCGCGCATCGCCTCGGCGCGCCACACCAGATGCACCTCGTCGCCCTCGACCGGGCAGGCGCTGCCGTCGTTCTGGCGGATCACCAGCGCGTCCCCGAGCGCGGTGTGCAGCTGGACCAGCCAGTGGTTGCCCTGGAACACGCGGTTGGTCACGCGCGCCGGCAGCGCGGCCGGCCCCGGCTCGCCGAAGGCGATCTTCTCCGGCCGCACCAGGATGCGGTCGCCGGCGCGCACGGCGGCGGATTCGCCGAGAGGCAGCGGCAGCGTCAGGCTGCCGACGGCGAGGCCGGTGGCGTCGACCCGGTCGACCTTGAACAGGTTGGCCTTGCCGAGGAAGTCGCAGACGAAGCCGGTGCGCGGATGCTCGTAGGCGGCGAGCGGGCTGTCCTCCTGCTCGATGCGGCCCTGATGCATCACCACGACGCGGTCGGACAGCGCCAGCGCCTCGGCCTGGTCGTGCGTCACCATCAGCGTGGTGATGCCGACGGCGCGCTGGATGCGGCGCAGCTCCACCTGCATCTCCTCGCGCAGCTTGGCGTCGAGGTTCGACAGCGGCTCGTCGAGCAGCAGCAGGCCGGGCTGGATCACCAGCGCGCGGGCCAGCGCTACCCGCTGCTGCTGGCCGCCCGACAGTTGCACCGGGTGACGCTCGGCAAAGCCGGCGAGCCCGACCAGCGCCAGTGTCTCGGCCACCCGCTGCTGGCGCTCGGTCCGGCCGACCTTGCGCATTTCCAGCCCGAAGGCGACGTTTTCCGCCACCGTCATGTGCGGGAACAGCGCGTAGTTCTGGAACACGATGCCCAGGCCGCGCCTGGCGGCGGGCACCGCCAGCAGGTTGCGTCCCTCGAGCGTGACGCGGCCCGCTGTCGGCTCGACGAAGCCGGCAATCATCTGCAGTGTGGTCGTCTTGCCGCAGCCGGAAGGCCCGAGCAGCGACACGAACTCGCCCTTGGCGACACGCAGCGAAATGCCGTCGACGGCGGCGTGCTCGCCGTAGCGCTTGGTCAGCGCCTCGAGTTCGAGGAAGCTCATCGCGGAGCGGGCGGCGTGCTGCCGCCCGCCTCACCGGTCAGCGTTCGATCTCGCGCGTGAAGCGGTTGTTCCACGCCGTGCGGTTGGCGTTCACGGTGTCCCAGTCGGTGGTCAGCAGCTTGCCGACCGCTTCGCCGTACGGCAGCCCCTTCTGCAGCTCGGGCGGCAACTGCGTCTTGCGATGCACCGGCCCGGCGCCCGAGCCCTTGGCGAAGACCACCTGCGTGTCGGGCTGCAGCATGAAGTCGATGAACTGCTGCGCCAGCGGCGACGGATTCGGCTTGGCGGTCGGGCAGATCGAGATGCCGAGCGCCATCGCGCCTTCCTTCGGGTAGACGAACTCGGCCGGGAAGCCGGTGTCCTGGAAGGCCTTGACGCGGCCGCTGCCCCAAACGGCGAAGATGGCCTGCCCGCTCTGGAACAGTTCGGTCATCTTGCCCGGCTGCGCCTCGAAGGTCAGCACGTTCGGCGCGACCGACTCGCGCATCACCTTGAAGCCCGGGTCGATGTTCTTCTCGCCGCCGCCGTGCAGGCGCGCCATCATGATCACGGTCTGCAGGCCGTAGGTGTTGTTCATCGGCGGGATGACCAGCTTCTTGCGGTACTTCGGGTCCTTCAGGTCGTTCCACGACGTCGGCGCCGGCATCTTGTTGTCGGCGAAGTACTTGGTGTTGTACATCAGGCCGGTGGCGACCACGCCGATGGTGACCGACTTGCCGGTCTTCATGTCGGCGACCGGATACAGCTCGGCGAAATTGACGCCCTTCAGCTCGCTGCACAGGCCGAGCGCAACCGCCTGGAACATCGGGCCGTCGTCGACGATGGCGACGTCGACCTCCATGTTGCCGCGCTGCGCCTGCATGCGGGCGATGTTGTCGGTCGAGTTGCCGGCGACGTACTCGAGCTTGGCGCCGGTCTTCTTCTCGAACGCCGGCATGATCTCCTTGCGCATCATCTCCTCGAACGAGCCGCCGTAGCCGGCGACGGTGAGCTTGGCCTGCGCGAACGCGGTGGCGGACGAGAAGGCGGCAACGAGCGCCACGGCGACGCCAGATGCGCGAGTGCGAAGTTTCATGACTCCTCCTTTGGGCAGACGGTGGATCCGACAACGACCGACATCACTTCGGTGCAGCGCGCCTCTTGCCACAACGGAATGCGCGTGCGACCATCACTTTGTCCGGACAAAGTCTGCGCGCGGCCGGCGCCGCCTGTCAAGCCTCCGTGACGCCTGTCCGCGATCAGCACGCCATGGATTCCGCCGTCATCGCCCACGACCTGCCAGCGCGCCAGACCCGCTACGCGGCGATCTTCCGCGCGCTCGCCGAGGGCATCCGCTCGGGCCGCTATCCGGTCGGCGGCCGGCTGCCGACCGAGGCCGAACTGTGCGTCTCCTACGGCGTCAGCCGGCACACGGTGCGCGAGGCGATCCGCCGGCTGACCGACCAGGGCCTGATCGCCCGCCAGCCGGGTGTCGGCAGCATCGTGCTGCGGCGCACCCGCTCGGCCGGGTTCACGCAGCGGATCTCGGCGCTGCAGGACCTGCTCGCCTACGTGAAGACGGCGCAGCTCGAGGTGCTCGAGGCACGCGACATCAAGGCCGGCGCCGGCGAGGCGCGCCTGCTCGGCTGCCGGCGTGGCCAGGCCTGGCACCGGCTGGTGGCGCTGAAGCACCTGCGCGGCGCGCGGCAGCCGGTCGCCTACGTGCTGGCCTACGTGCATCGCGACCATCCGGCGCTGCGCGGCGTGCTCGACCGGCGCGGCGTCGACCTGCACGAGTTCATCGAGGACAAGATCGGCGAGCCGATCGTCACCGTCGAGCAGGAGTTCTCGGCCAAGCCGCTGCTCGGCCGCGAGGCGCAGGCGCTCGGTGTGGCGGCCGGCTACGCCGGCTTCGTCATCGCGCGGCGCTACATCGCCCGCAGCGGCAAGACGGTGCTGGTGACCTCGACCATCTTTCCGCACCACCGCATGAACTACTCGATGTCGCTGAAGCTCGCCTGAGCGCTACTAAACAGGCCATGCCGCCCGCGCAGGCGGGCAATGGCGGCGAGCGAAGCGGAATCGCCTGCTACTTCAGTAGCCCAATCACCCACGGCGCCAGCCACGGCGCCACCAGCGCGGTGGCCAGTGCGGTGAGCCCCATCGCCAGCCCGGCGAAGGCGCCGGCTTCCTCGCTGACGATGAAGGCGCGCGCCACGCCCTGGCCGTGGCCGGCCAGTCCGATGGCGAAGCCGCGCACCGCATGGCTCTTCACGCCGAGCGCGTCGAAGACGAAGCGGCCGAGCGCCGCGGCGACGATGCCCGTGAGCACCACGATCACCGCGGTGAGCGACGGAATGCCGCCGATCTTCTCGCTGATGCCCATCGCCACCGGCGTGGTGACCGACTTCGGCGCCAGCGAGGCGATGGTCGCCGGCGAGGCGCCGAGCAGCCAGGCGATCGCGAGCGCCGAAACCATCGCCACCACCACGCCGACCGCGAGGCCGACGGTCAGCGCGAACCAGGCGCGGCGCAGCTTGCGCATCTGCTCGGCGAGCGGCACGGCCAGCGCCACCGTGGCCGGGCCGAGCAGGAAGTGGACGAACTGCGCGCCTTCGAAGTAGGTCGCATACGGCGTGCCGGTGGCAGCGAGCAGGCCGGTCAGCAGCAGGATCGAGATCGCCACCGGATTGACCAGCGGGTTGAAGCGGCTGCTCTCGTACAGCGCGAAGGCGCCGATGTAGGCGACCAGCGTCAGCGTCAGCCACAGCAGCGGCGAGGCCGACAGATAGACCCAGACGTCGGCCGCCGGGTTCATCGTTCCTGCCGCTGGTCGTCGTCGCGCAGCAGCGCGCGCACCGTCAGCGCGGTGGCGGCCATCGCCAGCACCGTGCTGACGACCATCGCCACCACGATCGCCACGCCTTCGGCGGCCAGCCGCGCGCCGTGCACCATCACGCCGACGCCGGCCGGCACGAACAGCAGCGACAGGTGGGTGAGCAGCGTGTTCGCCGTCGGCCGCAGCCTGGCCAGCAGGTCGCGGCGCAACGCCACGGCAGCCAGCAGCAGCGCCATGCCGAGCACCGGCCCGGGCACCGGCAGCGCGAGGGCGAAGGTGGCGGCTTCGCCGATCAGCTGGAAGGCGAGCAGCAGCGCCAGCGCGTGCAGGATCGCCACGGCGAAGGCTTACCGCGCGGCAGTCAGGTGCGCGTCGAGCCACTCGATCCAGTGCCGGACCGGTCGCTCGGTGCCGCTAGCCAGGTGCGTGATGCAGCCGATGTTGGCCGACAGGATCACGTCGGGACCCGACGCCTCGAGGTGGCCGAGCCGGCGGTCGCGCAGCGCGTGGGCGAGTTCCGGCTGCAGCACCGAGTAGGTGCCGGCGGAGCCGCAGCAGAAGTGCGACTCGCCCGCCGGCATCACCTCGACGCCGAGCGCCGCCAGCAGCGACTCGACCTCGCCGCGGATCTGCTGGGCGTGCTGCAGCGTGCACGGCGGGTGGAAGACGACGCGGCCGCCGGCGCCGGGCTTCAGCCGCGCCCTGATTGCATCGGTCATTGCCGGCAGCACTTCGGCGACGTCGCGCGTCGCGTCGCTGACGCGACGCGCCTTCGCCGCGTAGGCCGGGTCGTTGCGCAGCATGTGGCCGTACTCGCGCACCTGCGCGCCGCAGCCGCTGGCGTTCATCACGATCGCCTCGCAGCCGGCCTCCAGGTGCGGCCACCAGGCGTCGATGTTGGCGCGCGCGTCGCGCAGGCCGCCGTCGTGGTCGCTCAGGTGGTAGCGGATCGCGCCGCAGCAGCCGGCGGCAGCGGGGATCACCAGCTCGATGCCGAGCGCGTCGAACACGCGCAGCGTGGCGGCGTTGATGTTCGGCGCCATCGCCGGCTGCACGCAGCCGGCGAGCATCAGCATCCTGCGCGGATGCGGCGTGCCCGGCGTGCGGCCGGCGTGCTGCGCCGCCGGCACCTTGGCTTTCAGGGAGGCCGGCAGCAGCGGCCGCGCCAGCTGGCCGAGCTTCATCGCCGGGCCGAACAGCGGGCTGGTCAGCCCCGCCTTCAGCGCGCCTCGCACGAGGCGGGCGCCGAACGGCCGCGGCACCTGCTCATCGACCACCTTGCGGCCGATGTCGACCAGCCGGCCGTACTGCACGCCGGACGGGCAGGTGGTCTCGCAATTGCGGCAGGTCAGGCACCGGTCGAGGTGAAGCTGGGTCTTCGCGGTCGGCCGCACGCCCTCGAGCACCTGCTTGATCAGGTAGATGCGCCCGCGCGGCCCGTCGAGCTCGTCGCCCAGCAGCTGGTAGGTCGGGCAGGTGGCGGTGCAGAAGCCGCAGTGGACGCACTTGCCGAGGATCTCGGCAGCTTCCTGTCCTTCCGGCGTGTTCCTGATGAACTCGGCGAGGTTGGTCTGCATGCGTCAGATCCGCGCGTTCCGGCCGGGTCTCACCATTCGTACATCCTGCCCGGATTGAAGATGCCCGCCGGGTCGAACTCGGCCTTCAGCCGCTTGTGGATGGCCTCGACAGGCAGCGGCAGCGGCGTGAAGACGTGGCGGCGTTCGCCGCCGCGGAACAGCGTCGCGTGGCCGCCGCAGGCCGCCGCGCGGGCACGGATCTCGCTGGCCGGCGCGTCGCTGCGCAGCCAGCGCTGCCCGCCGCCCCACTCGATGAGCTGCGCACCGGTCAGGGCGAGCGGCTCGGCGGTCGACGGCACGGCCAGCCGCCACAGCGGCGCATCGCCGGCGAAGTAGGCGTCGGTCTGCTCGCGCAGGCCGTGCCAGAGCGCGGCGCCGTCGATGGCGCTGCCGCCGATCTTCCTCTGCGCCTCGGCAACCGCCGCGCGCGCGCCGGACAGGCGGACGTGCAGCACGCCGTCGCGCCAGGCGGTGGCCGATACCGGCAGCGGCTGGCCGGCCCACTCGTTCATCTTTCGCAATGCCTCGACCTCGTCGAACTCGAGGCGCAACGTCGCCTCGGCAACCGGCTTCGGCAGCACCTTCAGCGACACCTCGGTGATCACGCCGAGCGTGCCGAGCGAGCCGGCAGCGAGCCGCGCCACGTCGTAGCCGGCGACGTTCTTCATCACCGTGCCGCCGAAGGCGAGCACCTCGCCGCCGCCGGTCAGCAGCCTGGCGCCGAGCAGGTAGTCGCGCACGGCGCCGGCACTCGCCCGGCGCGGCCCGCAAAGCCCGGCAGCGACGCAGCCGCCGACGGTGGCGGCGGGGCCGAAGTGCGGCGGCTCGAACGGCAGCATCTGGCCGGCCGCATCGAGCGCCGCTTCGAGCTCGGCGAGCCTCGTGCCGCAGCGGGCGGTGATCACCAGTTCGGTCGGCTCGTGCGCGACGATGCCGGCGCAGCCGCGCGGGTCGAGCAGCTCGCCGTGGATCTGGTTGCCGTAGAAATCCTTGCTGCCGCCGGCGCGGATGTGAAGCGGCGTGCGCGCCGCCACGGCCGCGCGAACCTGCTCCTGCAGCCGCTCGAGCATCAGAATCTCTCGAGTTCCGGGAACGCCAGCTTGCCGCCGCTGACCTTCATGCGGCCGTACTCGGCGCAGCGGTGCAGCGTCGGCACCGCCTTGGCGGGATTCAGGATCCCGGCCGGGTCGAAGGCGCGCTTCACGGCGCGGAACTGCGCCAGTTCGGCCGGCGTGAACTGCGCGCACATCTGGCTGATCTTCTCCACCCCGACGCCGTGCTCGCCGGTGATGGTGCCGCCGAGCGCCACCGAAAGCTCGAGGATCTCGACGCCGAAGTCCTCGGCGCGCTTCACTTCCTGCGGGTCGTTGTCGTTGAACAGGATCAGCGGGTGCAGGTTGCCGTCGCCGGCGTGGAACACGTTCGGACAGCGCAGGCCGTACTTGCCTTCCATCTGCTGGATCGCGCGCAGCATCTCGCCAAGCCGCTTGCGCGGAATCGTGCCGTCCATGCAGTAGTAGGAGGGCGACACGCGACCGGCGGCCGGGAAGGCGTTCTTGCGTCCCTTCCAGAACCTCAGCCGCTCGGCCTCGGAGTTCGACACGGCGATGCGCTTCGCGCCGGCCTCGTTCAGCACCTCGGTCAGGCGGGCGATCTCTTCCTCGACCTCGGCCGGCGTGCCGTCGGACTCGACCAGCAGGATCGCCGCGGCATCCAGGTCGTAGCCGGCCTTGACGAACGGCTCGACCATGCGGGTGGCCGGCTGGTCCATCATCTCCAGCCCGGCCGGGATGATGCCGGCGGCGATGATTCCCGCCACTGCCTCGCCGGCCACGCCCACGTCGTCGAAGCTGGCCATGATGCAGCGGGCGAGCAGCGGCTTCGGCACCAGCTTCACCGTCACCTGGGTCAGCACGGCGAGCATGCCCTCGGAGCCGATCACCAGCGCCAGCAGGTCGAGCCCCGGCGCCTCCGGCGCGGTCGAGCCGAATTCGACCAGCTCGCCGTCGCTGGTGACGCCGCGCACCGCCAGCACGTTGTGGAAGGTCAGGCCGTACTTCAGGCAGTGCACGCCGCCGGAGTTCTCGGCCACGTTGCCGGCGATGGTGCAGGCGATCTGGCTCGACGGGTCCGGCGCGTAGTAGAGCCCGTGCGGTGCCGCCGCCTCGGTGATCGCCAGGTTGCGCACGCCCGGTTCGACCACCGCAGTGCGCGCGTACGGATCGAGGCGGACGATGCGGTTCAGCTTGGCGGTCGACAGCAGCACGCCGCCGGCGTGCGGCAGCGCACCGCCCGACAGCCCGGTGCCGGCGCCGCGCGGCACGATCGGCACGCCGAGGTCGCGGCAGATGCGCACCAGCGCAACGACCTGCTCCTCGGTCTCCGGCAGCACCGCCGCCAGCGGCAACTGCCGGTACAGGGTCAGCCCGTCGCATTCGTAGGGACGGGTGTCCTCCTCGCGGTACAGCACGCAATGCTCGGGCAGCACGGTGCGCAGCCGGGCGACCACCTCGCGCTGCCTGCGGGGATCGACCGGCCCTTCGCCGTCGAGCGGCAGGCGCCCGTAGGGATTGGCGTTCTCGGCGGGAGCGTTCATGGTGGCGAGCTTAAACGCACGGCGGCGGGGCGGGGATGCCGGCCAGGCGGCGGTGTTTGATGCAGGCCAGCGACAGGCGAAGCCGGGCGGCTAGGATGGCCGCATGAAGCTTCACGCGATGTCGCTCGTTGCCGTTGTTCTGGCTGCTGCGCCGGCGATGGCGCAGGATGCGGCGCGCGGCGCGCGGCTGTACGCGCAGACGGCACAGGAGACGGGCAGGGAGGTTGCCGCCTGCGCCGACTGTCACGCGCCGATGGGCGCGCTGCGCGAGCTGATCGTCAACCGTCGTGGCCGCTGCGACGACGCGACGGCGGTCGCCCGCTGGCTGGAAGCCGCGGTGTCCGGTGCACGTCCGGGCGCCGTCAACGCCAAGGCGCAGTACCGCGGCGTGCTGAAGGCAAAGGACCTGCGCGACCTGGCCGCCTACATCGCCTGCGCCCGGCAGGCGTCGGTCGATGCGCAGAGCATGGCGGGCGCGGTGCCGCGCTCAGCTGGCGCGGGCGAGGAAGCGATCGCCCGCCGTTGACCGGCAGCCTGCGGTCAGGTCGAGCGGCCGCTCGTAGACGGCGGTGCGAACGTCGAGCAGGCCGATCACGGTGTGGAACAGGTTGTCGTGGCTCGCCGGCTGCGCGGCGCGCCGACGCAGGCAGCCGAGGTCGAGCGCGACGGCATGGGCGAAGCCGGCAGAGGCCCACAGCACCATCGGCACCTGCGTCTGCTCGGCCGGCGCGATCGGATAGGGCACGCCATGCAGATAGAGGTTGTGTTCGCCTAGCGACTCGCCGTGGTCCGACACGAAGACCATTGCGCTGTCGAGCCGGCCGGCATGCGACTGCAGGCGGCGTACCAGCGCGGCCAGCACGTGGTCCGTGTACAGGATCGCGTTGTCGTAGGCGTTGACGATCTCCTGCTGCGAGCAGGCGCGCAGGTCGTCGCGCTCGCAGGCGGGCAGGAAGCGCGCGAACGCCCGCGGGTAGCGGCGGTGGTACGCCGGTCCGTGGTTGCCGAGCATGTGCAGGACCAGCACCTGGTTGCCGGCCGCATCGTCCAGTCGCCGGTCGAGGTCAAGCAGGAGCGCCTCGTCGAGGCAGTGGCCGTCGCTGCACAGGCCCGCCGGATTCGATGAGGAGACGGTTTCGTACGGCAGGCCGTCGCAGACACCCTTGCAGCCGGACTGGTTGTCGCGCCAGCGCACGTCGACCCGCGCGCGCGCCAGCAGGTGCAGCAGCGACTCGGCTCCGCGGATGCGCTGCTCGTCGTAGTCGCGCCGGCCGACCGGGGCGAACATGCACGGCAGCGCCACCTCGGTGCTGGTGCCGCAGGAGCGCACGTCGCCGAAGTTGACGACGTCGAGTCGCGCCAGTTCGGGGGTGGTCTGCCGCGCGTAGCCGCTGAGGCCCCAGTTGGCGCTGCGCGCGGTCTCGCCGACCACCACCACCAGCAGGCGCGGGCGCGCCTGCGCCGCCCAGGACGGTCCCGGCACGGCATCCTGGCCGATCGGCCGGCGCGGGCCGGCCTTGCCGCGCGCCTCCTGCGCGAGCACCGCGGCAAACGACCAGAGCCAGTTGGCCGGCGTGATCAGGTAGCGCACCTCCCGATGGTTGCGCATCAGCGACGCCATCGGCTGGTAGGCCACGACTGCCGCGGTGGCGAAGGCCCACACGGCAACGCCGATCGCCGCGGCACGCACGACAAACGAGCGCAGTGGCGGCCGGGTGACGATCCGCAAGCGCTGCAGCAGCAACAGCGGCAGCCCGGCGTACAGCAGCAGGTGCGGCAGCAGCGCCCAGTCGGCCAGCTCGCGCGCCTCGGGCAGGTCGGTGTGCAGCACGTTGCGCAGCATCGACGGGTCGAGGTAGACGCCGAACCGGTCCACCGCGTAGGTGGCGAACGCGGTGACGACCGTGATCAGCGCCAGCAGCGGCTTGAGGGTCCAGCGGTTGAGAACTGCCAGCAGCAGGACCAGATGCCCGGCCAGCAGCAGCACCGCCAGCACCGCGGCGAAGCCGAGCGCCGAGGCGTCGCCGGTCGCGCGGTCCTGCAGCGCCGAGGCGAAGAACGGTCGATTGGCCGCGACGGTCCAGAACAGGCTCGCCGCGACGGCAACCCATTCGACGGTGGCGCGGATCTCGAAGGGGCGCGCGGCGACAGAAGAGGCGGCGACACCTGAAGATCGTTGTTGCATCCGGCGGATTGGACCCCTGCATCCTTAAGTCCGGATTAATGAAGTGGCGACAGGCGTCTATCCGATCGTGCGCGCCGGGTGCCTATCGGGTCTTCATGCCCGCTTAAATGTCGGCCGGTACCTTGCGCGCCGTGTCGCCGATGGTCGGCGGCCGCCCGAACGAGGACCGCCCCATGAACCGCTACGCCCGCAGCGCTGCTGCAATCGCCCTGACCGTTGCCGCCGGAGTCGCCGTCGCCGGCGCTTCAGAAGGCCCGTCGGGCAACGGTCTGCGCGCCGACCGCTGCGCAGCCGCGCCGCGAGGGGACTTCCGGCCGGCGGCCGACCTGAGGGCAGCGGTCGAGGGATTCGGCTACCAGGTGCTGCGAGTCGATACCGACGCCGGCTGCTACGCGGTGCTGGCGGCCGACCAACGCGGCAAGCGCTACGACATGCGGTTCGAAGGCGCGAGCCTGCGCATGGTCAGCCGTTACGTCGCGAAGCCGGAATCCTCGGTCGTGGCGCGGCGCTGAGCGCCGCAGTATCGGAGCTCGGATCGATGAATCTACGGACGAAAGGCGCGTTCTCCGCGCTGCTGTTGCTTGCCGCAGCGGCAGCGGCCGAGGTACCGGCCGACTACCTGCGCTCGCTGGACGCGGCAGCGCGCTCCGATGTCGCCGGTTTCGCCGGTTTCTCCGCGGCGCGCGGCGCGGCCTGGTTCAACAGCAGCAACGGCACCGACTGGAGCTGCGCCACCTGCCACACCGACAACCCGCTGGCCGGCGGCCGGCACGCCGTGACCGGCCGCACCATCGCGCCACTGGCGCCTGCGGCCAATCCCGCGCGGCTGACCGAGGTGGCGAAGATCGAGAAGTGGTTCCGGCGCAACTGCAACGACGTGCTGCGCCGCGACTGCACGGCGGCCGAGAAGGGCGACGTGATCGCCTACCTGACTTCCCTGAAACGATAGGAGGAGAACATGCTCGAACAAGGCAATCGCAGGCGTTTCGACGGCGTCGCGTGGGCGGCAGCGGTCGTCCTCGCGACGGCGAGCGTCGACGCGGCAACGGCCGGAGACCATCGCTATCTCATGAACGACCCGACCTACCGGACCGAGTGCGGCAGCTGCCACGTTGCCTATCCGCCGGCGCTGCTCGGCGCGGGCACCTGGCGGGAGATCATGCGGGGACTCGACCGGCATTTCGGCACCGATGCCAGCCTTCCGGCGTCGACCGAGGCCCAGGTCAGGGCCTTCGTCGAAGCGGGGGCAGGCAAGGACAGCGCCGTCGTGCCGACGCTGCGCATCAGCGATACGAAGTGGTTTCGCAAAGAGCATCGGCGCGAAGTCGACCCGTCGGTCTGGAAGTCTGCCGCGGTGAAGAGCCCCGCCAACTGCGGCGCCTGCCACCGGCAGGCCGACGCCGGCGACTATGACGAGCGCAGCCTGCGGCTGCCGGGCGGTGAGTCCCGATGAGCGCGTCGCCGCAACGCACGCTGGTCTGGGACCTGCCGACGCGTGCCTTCCACTGGCTGCTGGCGCTGTCGTTCGCCGGCGCCTATCTCACAGCCGACAGCGAACGGCTGCGCGACGCGCACATGCTGCTCGGCTACACGACAGTTGGCCTGGTGGCCTTCCGCCTGCTGTGGGGTGTCGTCGGCACGCGCTATGCGCGCTTTGCCGCGTTGCCGCTGTCGCCGGCGGCGGTGGCGGGCTACCTGAAGTCGCTGCTGAGGCTGTCGCCGCGCCACTATTTCGGCCACAACCCGGCCGGCAGCTGGGCGATCGTCGGCATGCTGGCGCTGGTGATCGGCCTCGGCGCGACCGGCTGGGCGCAGGCGGTCGAGGTCGGCCCCGAGTGGCTGGAGGACCTGCACGAGGGGATCGCCAACGCATTGCTGGCGCTGGTGGTCGTGCACGTGGCGGCGGTCCTGCTCAGCAGCGCCGTGCACCGGGAGAACCTGGTGCGGGCGATGGTCTCCGGCTACAAGCCCGGCCAGGGACCGGCCGCGGCGGGGACGCGCTGGTTCGTGGCGCTGCTGCTGGTCGGTAGCATCGTCGCCTTCTGGAGCGGTCGCATCCCGGCGCCGGGAATCGAGGCGGGCCGTTCGCTGGTGCAGGCGGCCATGACGCAGGCGGCCGGCGCCGCCGGGCGCCACGGCGGCCGACAGCACGAGGACGACGACGACTGATGCGCCTGTTGCTGGTCGAGGACGACGCGATGCTCGGCGCCGCACTGCGCACCGGCCTGCGGCAGGACGGCCACGCGGTCGACTGGGTGCGCAGCGCCGACGAGGCGGATACCGCGTGGATCGCCGCCGGCAAGGCGGCCGCCTACGATGCGGTGGTGCTCGACCTCGGGCTGCCTGACGGCTCCGGCCTCGACCTGCTGAAGCGCGCCCGGCAGCGCCGGCTTGCCACGCCGGTGCTGATCGCCACCGCGCGCGACCGCGTCGCCGATCGCATCGCCGGGCTCGATGCCGGCGCCGACGACTACATGGTCAAGCCGGTGGACCTCGACGAACTCGCGGCGCGCCTGCGCGCGGTCGAGCGGCGGGTGGCGGGCCGCGCCGATCCGACGATCGTGATCGGCGACATCGCGATCGACCCGGCTACCCGCAGCGTCATGCGCGGCGATCAGCCGGTCGACCTGACCGCGCGCGAACTGGCGGTGCTGCTGGCGCTTGCCCGGCGGCCGGGCGTCACGGTGTCGCGCGAGCAGCTGGTCGAGGCGCTGTACGGCTGGGAGGAGTCGATCGAGAGCAACGCCATCGACGTGCATATCCACAACCTGCGCCGCAAGCTCGGCGCGGACGCCATCGATACGCAGCGCGGCCTCGGCTGGCGGCTTGCCGGCGGCCGCCGATGACGAGCCGCGGCTGGTCGCTGCGCAGCAGGCTCGCCTGGCTGCTGGTCGGCGCCGCGGCACTCGCCTGGATCGCCAGCAGCGTCTGGCTGTACCGCAGCTCGCTGGCGCAGACCGACCGGCTGTTCGATGCGGCGCTGGTCGAGGCCGCGCACGCGGTGCTGGCGGTGGTGGCGAGGGAACTGAAGCACCATCCCGAGGACGAGGACGAGATCGAGCTGGAGGCGGTCGATCACGCGCACACCGAGAGCATCTTCTACCAGGTGCGGGCGAGCCGCGGCGAGATCGTCTTCCGCTCGCCGGGCGCGCCGCACGAGCCGCTGGCCGCCGCGGGCGCCAGCGGTTTTGCCGACGCACGGCTGGCCGCCGGCGAGTACCGCGTCTACTCGCTCGAGGCGCGCCGCGAACGGACGACCATCCACGTCGCGCAGCCGCTGGCGGTGCGCCGGCAGCTGGCGCAGAGCGCCGCGCTGCGGCTGCTGCTGCCCGGCCTGGTGCTCGCCGGGGTGCTGGCGCTCGGTGTGTGGCTGATCGTCCGGCGCGTGACGGCGCCGGTGATCGGTTTTGCCGGTGCGATCGACGCCCGCGCACCGGGCGACTCGGCGCCGGTGCAACTCGACGGGCTGCCGGCCGAACTGCAGCCGGTCGGACTGGCGGTGAACCGGCTGTTCGCGCGGGTCGACGAGGCCCTGCAGCACGAGCGCACGCTCACCGCCGATGCGGCGCACGAACTGCGCACGCCGCTGGCGGCGCTGCGCGCGCAGGCGCAGGTGGCGCTGCGCGCCCGCGACGAAGGCGAGCGCGGCGAGGCGCTGCAGGCGCTGATCGGCGGTGTCGACCGCGCCACCCGCCTGGTCGAGGCCGTGCTGGCACTGGCGCGGCTGGACGCGCGTTCGATCGACCGCAGCGCCCTGCCGGTGCTGCCGCTCGACAGGATCGCCGCCGAGGCCGTCGAGGCGCTGCGCTCGTCGCCGCTGGCGCGGACGAAACAGCTGCAGCTCGACGTGCCGGCGCTGACGGTGCGCGCCGACGCCGAGTCGCTGCCGATCGCGCTGCGCAACCTGTGCGAGAACGCGCTGCGCCACGCCGCATCGCGGCTGCGCATCGAGGCGCGAGCCGAGGCCGGCGAGGTGACGATCGCGGTGCGCGACGACGGCCCGGGAATGACCGAGGCGCAGCGTGCGCGGGCGTTCGACCGCTTCTATCGCGGCGGGCCGGACGGTGGCGGCGCTGGCCTCGGCCTGGCGCTGGTCAGGCGGGTGGCCGAGATGCACGGCGGCCGCGTGGCGTTCACGGCCGGTCTGGACGGCAAGGGGCTGGGCGTCGAGATGGTGCTGCCGGCGGACGACCGCCCGTCGGCGCATCGGCCGGACCGGTAAAGGCCGGCAGGCGGCCTTGGTCGGCGCTCAGCGCATCCCTTTGCCGGCCATCCGCAGGATGTCGTCGAGCGGATTGCCGTCGCCGTTCATGTCGAGCAGCGCGCCTAGCCCGGACAGTCCGCCCGGCATGGCGTTGCCTTGACCGGGCGCGCCGCCGCCGAGCAGTCCGCCGAGCAGGTCGCCGAGGGGACCGGCCGACGGGGCTGCCTGGGTTGCCTGGTCCGTCGATGCACCGGCCGACTGCTGCTTGGCCATGAAGCCGGCGACCAGCATCGCCAGCATCGGCAGCATCTTCTTCAGCAGCGACGGATCGAGACCCGACTGCGAGGCCGCATTCTGGGCAACCGTGCGGCTGACGTCCTTGGAACCGAAGATCTGGCCGAGCACCTGGTCGCCGTGGCTCAGGTCGGTCGGCTGCGGTGCCAGCACCTCGTCGAGCAGGCCGCCGCCGCCGAGCTGGCCGAGCAGGCCGCCCAGCCCTTCCAGCCCGGCCGGCTGTGCCCGCGCCTGGTTCTTGAAGCCGCCGAGGATCGCCGGCAGCAGCGCCTCGACGCCGCCTGTCGCCTGGTTCTCGCTGACGCCGAGTTCGCGCGCCATCGATTGCAGGCCGCCCATCTGGGCGAGGATGTCGGTCATTTGCATTGGCTGCCTCCTTGGCTGGGAGTGACGGTGATGCTTGCGCAGGCGAGGCGCCTGCCGGGCTCGCAGCCGCCATTGTCGGCGATTCGTCGACGGCGCACAGGCACCGACGTCAAAGCCCAACCTGGTCGCGCACCCGTTCGAGCGCCCGGGTGGCGTCGGCGCGATCGTCGATCGCGCGTTCGCGCTCGCGGTGCAGGCTGCGCACCTCGGCCGTCAGTTCGGCGCGCCGCTGCTCGGTCAGCTTCGCATTGGTGAGCAGTTCGCGTTCGCGCCAGTCGATCTGGCGGTCCAGATCGACGACCTTCTGCCGCTCGTCGGCAAGCCGGCGCGCGGCGCCGTACAGCTGCCTGAAGCGCGGATCGGCGCACACCCCTTCATACGCGTGTCGCGCCAGCCCCTGCTGCAGCGCGTTGGGCAACTGGCAGTAGTCGAGCAACCCCAGCGCATGGCCCTGTTCCCAGGCCGCCTGATCCGGCACCACGCCGATGCCGGCGCAGGCCTCGCGGTGCCGTGCCAGGCGTGTCGGCCCGAAGCCGGCGCGGCCATCCTCGATTCCCTGCTGCTGCCAGTCCACCTCGGCGCAGCGCTCGGGCGGCATGGTCGCGCAGGCGGAAAGCAGCAGGCCGGCGACGACGATGGCGGCAACGGTCGCCGGCGCGGCGAGGGCGCGAGCAGCGGCGGTTCGCGGGCGAGGCAGGACACTCAAGCCGCAGCCCCCAGTGCCGCGAGCAGGCCGCGCAGATGGGCGCCACCGCCGCCGTAGACGAACCAGTGCGCCGCCGCGGCCAACGCGAACAGCCCGAGCGCGAAGAACAGCGTCGTTTGCAGGTTGCGCGCCGCCAGCGGGGCGGCGGCGCCGAGCAGCACGGCATGGTCGGGCGTCAGCGGCGACAGGCCGACCTCGAGGCGGCGCGGCAGCGCCCGATAGGTGCCGACGACCGTCACCCGGGTGCCCGGCGCAACGACACGTTCGGCGAAATTCCAGGGGCGCTGCGCCAGCCGCAGTCGCAGTTGCTCCGGCTCGATTGCGCCTCCGACGGGCAGGCCCAACGCGTGCTCGGCTTCCGCGTTCATCAGGTGCACCTGGGTGCCGCCATCCTGCGGCTGCCCGGCAAAACCGGCCAGCGCATCGGCGCGATCGAGCGATGTCACCTCCGGCGCGCGCTGCCAGGTCGTTGTCGCCAGGTGCGCCGCCGCGCGCGCATGGACCGCTTCGTCGGCGAACTGCTCCTGCGGCCAGTGGCGAGGCGGCGGCATCCCCCACAGCGCGATCGGCCCGGCCGCCGTCTGCAGGATCGCCGGTGCGCCGACCAGGCCGCGCCAGTGCGGCCGCTGCGCCACCTGCACGTCGGTGGCGGCATCGGGCGTCCATCCGCGGTACTCGAGGTAGACGGCGGGGCGCAGGCTGAACGGGGCGCGGGGCGCCTCGCCGGCCGCCTGCAGCACGCCTTCCGTGCGGACGGTGGCACCGTCGCGCCACGCCGCGGGATCGTCGTCCGGCGCGGCGAGGCTCCGGCGTGCTTCGGCAATGCCGAGCAGGCTGCCGACCGCCAGCGTCGTGCTCAGCGCGAGCACCGCTGCGACGACGCCCGCGTACGGCACGCCGAAAGCGCGGGCCAGCCACCACTCGACACCGAGCGCGACGATCGCGAGCCCGATCAGCGGCAGGCAGCCCCGTCCCATCGGCCGGCAAGCCTATCGGCAACGCCGGCTGCCGTCGGCGCGGCGCCTGCCGGAAGCGGCAACGGGCACGCTCAGGTCCCCGCCACGTCCTCGCGCGCCCGCTGCAGCGCCTCGCCGATCACGCCGAGGTCGCCGACGTGGTTGGCCAGCAGCAGCACCAGCTTGGCGTTGAGCAGCGCACTTTGCTCGTCGGTGAGGTCGCGGTGCGCGTCGATCAGCAGCTGGTAGAAGTCGTCGCCCGGCGAGAAGTCGCGGAAGTAGTGCCGGCCGGGCTCGGCGAAGTTGGGTTCGAGGGTCAGCGGCATCGGTCGGCTCCCGGCGGTCAGGCGTTGCAGGTGGCGCGCGCCAGCGCGGCGCGCACGGCGGCGGGCTCGAGCCGCCGCCAGCGGGCGGCGACGTGCTGGTCCGGCCGCAGCAGCCAGGCGCTGCCGGGCAGCGCGTCGTAGCGCTCGAGGAAGCGGCCGCGCGCATCGTGCAGCGCGCGGATGCCCGGCCGCCCGCCGGGCACCGCGGTCACCAGCACCGGCTCGACCGGAATCGCCGTCTTCAGCTCGGCCAGCGCACCCATGTCGGCGTCGGCGGCGCGCTCGACGTACAGCAGCAGCTGGAAACGGCCGCCGAGCTGATCGAGCAGCCAGGCGGCTGCGCCGTCGCGCTCGACCGGCGCGTCCTCCAGTGGCGCGCCGGGCACCACGTCGCTCTTGAAAAGATCCTCGTCCGGCGTGCTCAGCGGCGAGGCGCCATACACGCTCGGCACCGACAGCCGGCCGGAGTTGACCAGCCGGCGCGCGAACGCGTGATGGCCGGCCAGCTGCAGCACGGCGTTGCGAAAAGTGCGGCTCACCGTGCTCTTCGGCGTGATGAAGTCGGTCGAGCGCGTCGAGTTCAGGATGTTCTCGTCGGCGGCGAAGGTGCGCTCGTCGGAGTAGCTGTCGAGCAGCCGCTCCGGCGCCTGCCCGGCGAGCACCAGCGCCAGCTTCCAGGCGAGGTTGTCGGTGTCCTGCACGCCGGAGTTGGCGCCGCGCGCGCCGAACGGCGAGACCTGGTGCGCGGCGTCGCCGACGAACAGGCAGTGCCCGTGGCGGAACTTCTGCATCCGCCGGCACTGGAAGGTGTAGACGCTGACCCACTCGAGCTCGAACGGCCGCGCCTCGCCCAGCATCGCCTCGATGCGCGGCACCACGCGCTCCGGCTTCTTCTCCTCCTCGGGGTCGGCGTCCCAGCCGAGCTGGAAGTCGATCCGCCAGACGTTGTCCGCCTGCTTGTGCAGCAGCACCGACTGGTTGCGATGAAACGGCGGGTCGAACCAGAACCAGCGCTCGGCCGGGAAGTCGGCCTGCATCACCACGTCGGCGATCAGGAAGCGGTCGGTGAAGACCTTGCCCTCGACGTCGAGCCCCATCATCCGGCGCAGCGGGCTGCGCGCGCCGTCGGCCACCACCAGCCAGTCGCAGTCGACGGCGTAGCGGCCGTCAGGCGTCTCGACTTCCAGCCGCACGCCGCCGCCGTCGTCGCGCACGCCGACGACCTTGTTCTTCCAGCGGATCTCCACGCCGGCCCTGCCGCAGCGCTCGACCAGCATCTCCTCGAGGTAGTACTGCTGCAGGTTGATCATGCCGGGCCGCTTGTGGTCCGGCTGCGGCCGCAGGTTGAACGAGTAGACCTCGCGGTCGCGGAAGAAGGTGCGGCCGACGTCCCAGCTCACGCCCTTGCCGCACACCGCCTCGCCGATGCCGAGGCGGTCGAGGATCTCCAGCGTGCGCTTGGCGTAGCACACGCCGCGCGAGCCGATCGACACGGTGTCGTCGTCGTCTAGCACGATCACCGGCACGCCGTGCTGGGCCAGGTCGGTCGCTGCGCTCAGCCCGACCGGCCCGGCGCCGACCACCACCACCGGCCGCCGGGTCGATGCCGCGCCGTCGAGCTCCGGCGGCCGCCGGTATTCGTACTTCGGATACTTGTAGGTCTTCAGCATTCACACCTCGCGATCCCCTCTCGCCTCGCGGCAAAGGGGCGGGGAGACGGGCAATCGATCAGCTCTTGCGCAGCGCGATCTTCGGCACCACGTCGTCGGCGACCCGGATCCGCGGCCGCTGCGGCTCGGCGGCGGCCAGCGGCGTCACCTCGCGCATCGTCTTCATGCTGCGCACCGCCAGCTCCTGGTAGGTGCGCGTGCCGGTCCCTTTCCAGGCGATCTCCTCCTCGGTCAGCGGCCGCAGCACCTTGGCCGGCACGCCGGCGGCCAGCGACCGCGGCGCGATCACCATGCCGGCCTTGACGAAGGCGCAGGCGGCGACGATCGACGATTCGCCGACCACCGCCTCGTCCATCACCACCGCGTTCATGCCGACCATCGCGTTGCGCTTGACGATCGCGCCGTGCAGCACCGCGCCGTGGCCGATGTGGCCGTTGGCCTCGACCACCGTGTCGGTGCCGGGGAAGCCGTGCATCACGCAGGTGTCCTGCACGTTGCTTCCTTCCTCGAGGACGATCCGGCCGTAGTCGCCGCGCAGGCTG
Organism: Burkholderiales bacterium; assembly: GCA_016716275.1. Classification (GTDB taxonomy): domain Bacteria; phylum Pseudomonadota; class Gammaproteobacteria; order Burkholderiales; family Burkholderiaceae_F; genus JADJWR01. Next base: position 862,200 of record JADJWR010000002.1, read on the forward strand.
GCCAGCGGCCCGACGTAGCAGCGCGGCCCGACGATCACGTCGCCGATCAGCACCGCGCTCGGGTGCACGAAGGCGGAGGGGTCGACGACCGGCGTCAGGCCGTCGATTTCGTAGCAGGGCATCGGTCTTCCTGTTCAGTAACGGGACTGACGCCGAGCCAGCCATCGGGTGTCATTCCCGAGAAAGCGGGAATCCAGCGGCTTTGCATCGAAAGACACTGGATCCCCGCTTTCGCGGGGACGACACAGCGGCTGAGCCGAGCGACGTTCGTGCAGGCCTGCCTCACACATGCTGCCGCCGCTGGATCACGCGGAAGCGGCTGGCGACGAACGCCGAGTCGGTGTAGCTGGCGTTGGCGGCCGGATTCGCGCCGGTGCCGTGGAAGTCGGAGAAGCCGGCCGACTGGTTGACGAACACGCCGCTGGTGAGGTTGATCGACAGCGCCACGCCGGCGCGCTGCGTCGCCGCGGTCATCGCGTCGATGAACGAGGCGTCGGTCGAATACACGCCGACGGTCAGCGCGCCGTGCTCGCGGACGATCCGCTCCGACAGCGCCGCCAGCGCGTCGGCGCCGCCCGGCACCGCGACCACCGTGCTGATCGGGCCGAAGCGCTCCTGCATGTAGGCGGCCTCGTTCGAGGCGTCGGCCTTCAGCACGACCGGCGTGCGGATCTCGGCCTTCGGGAACTCGGGGTGGTCGAGCTTCCTCGACGCCAGCACGACGGTCGCCGCCTGCGGTGCCTGCTCGATCCGTTTCAGCGTGTCCGGCGACTGGATCGCGCCGAGCACCGCAGTCGCCGTCGCCGGGTCCGAGAGGAACTTGTCGATCGCGGCGCCCAGGTCCGCCGCCACTTCGTCGAACGACTTGTGGCCCTGGTCGGTGTCGATGCCGCCGGCCGGCACCAGCAGCGCCTTGGTGGTCGTGCACATCTGGCCCGAGTACAGGCTCAGCGTGAAGGCCAGGTTGCGCAGCATGCCCTTGTAGTTGTCGGTCGACTCGATCACCACGTTGTTGACGCCGGAAAGCTCGGCGTAGACCTGCTTGCCACGGGCGTTCTGCAGCAGCCAGCTGCCGAACGCCGAGCCGCCGGTGTAGTCGATCGAGGCGATGCGCGGGTCGGTGGCCAGCTTCTGCGTCGTCTCCGGCCGGTCGACCACGGCCAGCGTGACGAGGTTCGGGTCGATGCCGTTCTCGCGCAGCACCTCGCGCGCGATGCGCACGCTGATCGCCGCCGGCAGCACGCTCCACGGGTGCGGCTTGACGATCACCGGGTTGCCGGTGGCGAGCGCGGCGAACAGGCCGGGATAGGTGTTCCAGGTCGGGAAGGTCGAGCAGCCGATCACCAGCGCCGGGCCCCGGCCGACCACCTCGAAATTCTTCTTCATGACGAGCGGCGGGTTCTTGCCCTGCGGCTTTTCCCAGTGCGCCTCGCGCGGCACGAAGCTCATCTCGCGGTACGCATAGGCCACCGCCTCCAGTCCGCGGTCCTGCGCGTGCGGGCCGCCGGCCTGGAAGGCCATGCCGAAGCCCTGGCCGGTGGTGTACATCACCGCCCAGGCGATCTCGAAACTCGCCTTGTTCAGCCGGTCGAGGATCTCCAGGCACACCCCGGCGCGGCCGTCGACGCCGAGCTTCTGCCAGGCCGGCATGGCGGCCATGGCGGCGGCGATCAGCGCCTCGGGGTCGCAAACGGCGTACTGCACGGCGAGGTCGACGCCGTAGGGCGAGCGGTCACCGGCGAGCCAGCCGCCGACGCCGGGCTGGCCGAGGTCGAAGCGCTGGCCGAACATCGCCTGCACCGCCTGCCGGCGGACTTCGCTGGCGCCCTCTCCGTAGAACTTCGGACTCGCCTGCTCGGGGTAGGGCGTCCAGTAGCCGCGGGTGGCGATCGCCGAGAGCGCGCCGTCGAGGGTCGCGCGGTGCCTGTCGAGCAGGGGGTGCGTCATCGGAGTCTCCGTGGTTGCTGCGGCGCAGGATCGGCATGCGCCGCGGGCGCCGACGAGCATCATGCCTCGCGGCGCGGAACTTGTTGTCAGACGGGAAGCTTGGAAGCTACTATTGATTGACCGACCGGTCAACGAATGCGGCGCGCCGGCACAGGGCGCGCCGCGGTGACCCTGCAGAGCACGACCGGCGGCAGGAGACGGATCCATGACGCAGGAGTTGCAGACCGTCCGCCTGCAGATGGCGGACGGGGTGGCGACGCTGACGCTGGCACGACCCGAGCGGCTGAACAGCTTCACCGTGCAGATGCACGGCGAGCTGCGCGACGCGCTCGCCCGCGTGCGCGCCGACAAGTCGGCGCGCTGCCTGGTGCTCACCGGCGCCGGCCGCGGCTTCTGCGCCGGCCAGGATCTCAACGACCGTGCCGTTGCCCCGGGCGCCGCACCGGTCGACCTCGGCGAATCGATCGAGCGCTACTACAAGCCGCTGGTGCTGACGCTGCGGGCGATGGAAATGCCGACCATCGCCGCGGTCAACGGCGTGGCCGCCGGCGCCGGCGCCAACATCGCGCTGGCCTGCGACCTGGTGCTTGCCGCGCGCTCGGCGAGCTTCATCCAGTCGTTCTCGAAGATCGGCCTGGTGCCGGACTCCGGTGGCACCTGGTGGCTGCCGCGCCTGCTCGGGCCGGCGCGCGCGATGGGCCTGGCGCTGACCGGCGAGAAGCTCGGCGCCGAGCAGGCGGAAGCCTGGGGGCTGATCTGGAAGTGCGTCGACGACGAGGCGCTGATGCCGACCGCGACGGCGCTGGCCAGGCAGCTTGCCGCCGGCCCGACGCACGGCTACGTGCGCACGCGGCAGGCGATGGAGTCGGCGCAGGCGCTGTCGCTCTCCGGCAGCCTGGATCTGGAGCGTGACCTGCAGCGCGAGCTCGGCCACGGCGCCGACTACCGCGAGGGCGTGGCGGCGTTCATGGAACGACGCGCGCCGCAGTTCAAGGGGCACTGAGCGATGACGGCGCTGGCGAGGGAATCGGTGATCGGCGTGATCGGCGCCGGCGTGATGGGCGCCGGCATCGCCCAGGTCGCCGCCGCCGCCGGGCACACCGTGCTGCTGCTCGACGCGCAGCCGGAGGCGATTGCCCGTGCGCGGGCCGGCATCGACAAGGACCTGCAGGCGCAGGTGCGCAAGGGCCGCCTGGCGGCCGAGCAGGCACAGGAGACGCTGGGCCGGATCAGGCCGGCCGACTGGGGCGATCTGGCCGGCTGCGCGCTGGTGATCGAGGCGATCGCCGAGGACCTGGAGGCCAAGCGCACGCTGCTGGCCCGCCTGCAGCAGGTGGTGGGCAGCCACTGCATCATCGCCACCAATACCTCGTCGCTGTCGATCACCGCCATCGCCGCCGGCAGCGCGCACCCCGAGCGCGTGGTCGGCATGCACTTCTTCAACCCGCCGGCGCGGATGAGGCTGGTCGAGGTGGTGAGCGGCGTCGACACCTCGCCGGCAACCGCGCGCACCGTCTTCGCCACGGCCGAGGCCTGGGGCAAGAAGGCGGCCACGGCAAAGAGCACGCCGGGCTTCATCGTCAACCGCATCGCGCGGCCGTTCTACGGCGAAGCCTGGATGGTGCTGTCGGAGAACGCCGCCTCGCCGGCGACGCTCGATGCGATCGTGCGCGACTGCGGCGGCTTCCCGATGGGACCGTTCGAGCTGATGGACCTGATCGGCCACGACGTCAACCTCAAGGTGACGCAGTCGGTGTTCGAGGCGACCTTCTTCGACCGCCGCTACGCGCCGTCGCTGGGCCAGCAGGAACTGGTGCGCGCCGGGCGGCTCGGCCGCAAGAGCGGGCGCGGCATCTACGACTTCCGCGACGGCGCAGGCAGGCCGCAGCCGGCGGTGGAGACCGGTTCGGAGCCGGCCGGGCGGGTGGTCGCCGTGGGCTCGCTCGGCATCGCCACGCCGATCATCACCCGGCTGGAGGCCGCCGGGGTCGACGTGGTGCGCGTGCAGGGCAGTGGGCGCGCCGCCGGTGCCGGCTGGCTGGAGATCGGCGCCGCGCGGCTGATGCTCGCCGACGGCCGTCCGGCGACCCGCCGCGCCGCCGAGGACGGCCACGAGCACCTGATCCTGTTCGACCTGGCGCTCGACTACGCCAGCACGCCGCGGCTCGGCCTGGCGCCGGCCGACCAGTGCGGCGGGGCGGCGCTGCGCACCGTCTGCGCGACGCTCTCGCGGGCGGGCTTCGCCTGCTCGCCGATGGACGACGTGGCCGGGATGATCGTGCTGCGCATCATCGCGATGCTGGTCAACGAGGCCGCCGACGCGGTCGCCTACGGCATCTGCACGGCGGACGCGATCGACGACGCGATGCGCTACGGCGTCAACTACCCGCGCGGGCCGATGGCCTGGGCGGAGAGCGTCGGCCTGGACTTCTTCGCCCGCGTGCTGGCCAACCTGCGCGAGCACTACGGCGGCGAGCGCTATCGCACCTCGGTGCTGATCCAGCGCCGCGGCTGGACCCGCAGCGGCTTCCGCGAGTAGGGCGATGGTCGAATCGCATCACCACAAGCCGGACCCGCAGACCGTCGCCGAGCGGGTGCGCGACAAGGTCTGGGCCGCCGACGCGGTGTCGCAGGGCCTCGGCATGCACATCGACGTGATCGGGCCCGGCCATGCGCGGGTGTCGATGACGGTGCGGCCGGACATGGTCAACGGCTTCGGCCTGTGCCACGGTGGCGTCATCACCACGCTGGCCGACACGGCGTTCGCCTTCGCCTGCAACAGCTACAACGAGCTGACGCTGGCCTCGGGCATCTTCATCGAGATACTGAACCCCGGCAACGTCGGCGACCGCCTGGTGGCCGAGGCGCACGAAGTGGTGGTGAACGGGCGGCTGGGCCTGTACGACATCGTCGTGACCAACCAGCACGGCAAGCAGGTGGCGCAGATGCGCGGCCGCTCGCACACCATCAAGGGCAAGCACATCGTCGAGTTCTGACGAAGGAAAGCACATGAACGCCAAAGCCCCCGCCACCGCAGACCTGGAGCCGATCGAGCGCGCCCCGCAGGCCGAACTGCGGGCGCTGCAGCTCGAGCGGCTGCAATGGACGCTGGCGCACGTCTACCAGAACGTGCCGCACTACCGGCGCAGGTTCGACGCCGCCGGGGTGAAGCCTGCCGACCTGAAGTCGCTGGCGGACCTGGCGAAGTTCCCGTTCACCACCAAGGCCGACCTGCGCGAGAACTACCCGTTCGGGCTGTTCGCCGTGCCGCGCGAGCAGGTGGTGCGCATCCACGCCTCCAGCGGCACCACCGGCAAGCCGACGGTGGTCGGCTACACGGCGAAGGACATCGACACCTGGGCCACCGTGATGGCGCGTTCGATCCGCGCCGCCGGCGGCCGGCCCGGCGACCTGGTGCACGTCGCCTACGGCTACGGCCTGTTCACCGGCGGGCTGGGCGCGCACTACGGCGCCGAGAAGCTCGGCTGCACGGTGATCCCGATGTCCGGCGGCATGACCGAGCGGCAGGTGCAGCTGATCCAGGATTTCAAGCCGCGCGTGATCATGGTCACGCCGTCGTACATGCTGGCGATCACCGAGGAAATGGAGCGACAGGGCATCGACCCGAAGTCGACCTCGCTGGCGATCGGCATCTTCGGCGCCGAGCCGTGGACGCCGGCGATGCGGCAGGCGATCGAAAGCAGGACGCGAATCGACGCCATCGACATCTACGGCCTGTCGGAGATCATCGGGCCGGGGGTGGCGCAGGAGTGCATCGAGACCAAGGACGGCCTGACGGTGTGGGAGGACCATTTCTACCCGGAGATCATCGATCCCGACAGCGGCGCCGTGCTGCCCGACGGCGAGAAGGGTGAACTGGTGTTCACCTCGCTCACCAAGGAGGCGCTGCCGATGATCCGCTACCGCACGCGCGATCTGACCCGGCTGTTGCCGCCGACCGCGCGCAGCATGCGGCGGATCGAGAAGATCACCGGCCGCTCGGACGACATGCTGATCATCCGCGGCGTGAATCTCTTCCCGACCCAGGTCGAGGAACTGATCCTCAAGCAGCCGGAGCTGACGCCGTACTACATGCTCGAGGTGACGCGGCCGGAGAACCTCGACGAGCTGACGGTGCACGTCGAGATGGGCTCCGACCTGGCCTACGGCGCGCAGGAGGCGCGCCACGCCGCGGCGCGCAAGCTGGAGCACAACATCAAGGCCTACATCGGCGTCAGCACGACGGTGCGTCTGGCGCTGCCCGGCGGCGTCGAGCGCTCGGTCGGCAAGGCCAAGCGCATCATGGACAAGCGACCGAAGTAGCGTAGCCGTCATCCCGGCGGCCGGCACGGCTGGGGGACCCGGCGTCGCATTCGACAATGGCCCCGGCCTGCGCCGGGGCGACGAGGAAAATAGCCATGTACACCCAAGCCATCGACATCCCGCAGGGCGGCAAGGAAGAGGCGCCGCGCGGGCCGCGCTCGCTGCAGGACGGCGAGTACGAGGCCGAGTTCGACGCGCGCGTGGCGCGCGGCGAGTTCGTCGAGCCGAAGGACTGGATGCCCGAGGCCTACCGCAAGACTCTGGTGCGGCAGATCAGCCAGCACGCGCACTCGGAGATCGTCGGCATGCTGCCGGAGGGCAACTGGATCACCCGCGCGCCGTCGCTCAAGCGCAAGGCCATCCTGCTGGCCAAGGTGCAGGACGAGGGCGGCCACGGCATGTACCTGTACGCGGCGGCCGAGACGCTCGGCGTCTCGCGCGACGAGCTGATCGAGGCGCTGCACTCGGGCAAGGCCAAGTACTCGTCGATCTTCAACTACCCGACGCTCAGCTGGGCCGACATCGGCGTGATCGGCTGGCTGGTCGATGGCGCGGCGATCATGAACCAGATCCCGCTGTGCCGCTGCTCGTACGGCCCGTACGCGCGGGCGATGATCCGCATCTGCAAGGAGGAGTCGTTCCACCAGCGGCAGGGCTACGACCTGCTGCTGACGATGATGAAGGGCACTGTCGAGCAGCGCGAGCTGGTGCAGGACGCGGTGAACCGCTGGTGGTGGCCGGCGCTGATGATGTTCGGCCCGCACGACTCGGCGTCGACCCACTCCGGCGACTCGAGCAAGTGGGGCATCAAGCGGATCAGCAACGACGACCTGCGGCAGAAGTTCGTCGACGCCACCGTGCCGCAGGCGAAGGTGCTGGGCGTGACGCTTCCCGATCCGATGCTTTCGTGGAACGAGGCGCGCGGCCACTGGGACTTCGGGCCGATCGACTGGCAGGAGTTCTGGAACGTCGTCGCCGGCCACGGCCAGTGCAACCGCGACCGGCTGGCCGATCGCGTCCAGGCCTGGGAGGACGGCGCCTGGGTGCGCGAGGCGGCGCTGGCGCACGCCCAGAAGCAGCGCCACCGCGACCGGCTGGCGGCGTGAGTCCCGTGCACCGTCCTGTAGACCCATCCCCACCCCAAGGCCGGAGCCGCGCGCTGGCAGGCGCGCGTCGCTGCGGCGGCGCCGAGCGATGCTCGGCGAAACCCCGCCTCCGCCCCCTTGAAAGGGGGAATTCAGAGGAGCTTCGCTCATGAGCAGGAACGAATGGCCGCTGTGGGAGGTGTTCATCCGCAGCAAGGGCGGTCTGGATCACAAGCACTGCGGCAGCGTGCACGCGCCGGACGCCAAGATGGCTCTGGCCAACGCGCGCGACGTCTACACCCGGCGCCTGGAGGGCGTGAGCATCTGGGTGGTGCGCGCCGACCAGATCCACGCCTCGGATCCCGACGCCAAGCCGGAGATGTTCGACCCGGCCGAGGACAAGATCTACCGGCATCCGACCTTCTACACGCTGCCCGACGAAGTCAACCACATGTGACGGCAGCCTCCAAGAGCGAAGCGATTGGAAACGACGCCGTCATCCCCGCCCCCGACAAAGGCACTCGGGGGCAGGCTCCGGCGGGGATCCAGTGTCTTTGAGCAAACGATGAACGCCACGACGACAGCCGCCAGCACCGCCCACCTCGACTACGTGCTGCGCATCGCCGACAGCGCGCTGATCCTCGGCCAGCGGCTGTCGGAATGGTGCGGCCACGGGCCGGTGATCGAGGAGGACATCGCGCTCACCAACACGGCGCTCGACCTGATCGGCCAGGCGCGGCTGCTGCTGACGCACGCCGGCCAGCTCGAGGGCAAGGGTCGCGACGAGGATTCGCTCGCCTTCCTGCGTGCCGAGCCCGCGTACCGGAACCTGACGATCTGCGAACTGCCGAACGAGGACTTCGGTCGCACTTGCCTGCGCAACTTCCTGTTCTCGGCCTTCCAGGCGCCGCTCTGGCAGGCGCTGGCCGGATCCGCCGACGCGCAACTGGCGGCGATCGCCGGCAAGAGCGGCAAGGAGACGCGCTATCACGTTCAGCATGCCGCCGACTGGGTGGTGCGGCTGGGCGACGGCACCGAGGAGTCGCAGGCGCGGATGCAACGCGCGCTCGAGTACCTGTGGCCGTACACCGCCGAGTTCTTCTCGCCGCTGGCCACCGATGCGCAGGCCGAGGCCGCGGGCGTTGGCCCGGCCTGGTCGTCGCTCAAGGGCGCCTGGGAGCAGGCGGTGCTGCCGGTGCTCGAGGTGGCGACGCTGAAGGTGCCGGCGGCCACACCGTTCCTGTCGCGCGGCAAGGAAGGGCGGCACAGCGAGCACATGGGCCACCTGCTGGCCGAAATGCAGTACCTGCAGCGCGCCTATCCGGGGGCCCGGTGGTGAGCTTGCCGTGCTGACCACCGAACAGGCCTGGGACGTGCTGGCGCGCGTCGCCGACCCGGAGATCCCGGTGATCTCGGTGACCGAGCTGGGCATCGTGCGCGAGGTGGCCGCCGCCGGCGACACGGTCGAGGTCGTCGTCACGCCGACCTACTCCGGCTGCCCGGCCACCGAGGTGATCGAGCGTTCGATCGCCGACGCGTTGCGCGAGGCGGGCGCCGGCAAGGTGCGCGTGCGCACGCGCCTGGCGCCGGCCTGGACCACCGACTGGATCGCGGCGGAGGCGAAGGAGAAGCTGCGCCGCTACGGCATCGCGCCGCCCGGCGCCGCGGCCGACGTCGGCGCGCTGCAGCCGATCGGCTTCGTGCCGCGGGTCGACTGCCCGCTGTGCGGCAGCCGCAGCACCGAGCGGCTGTCGGCCTTCGGCGCCACCGCCTGCAAGGCGCTTTATCGCTGCCGCGACTGCCGCGAGCCGTTCGAACACTTCAAGCCGATCTAGAGCCCGATCCGACCATGACGCCGAGGTTCCACGCCCTGCGCATCAAAGAGGTCCGCCGCGAGACGCCGGATTGCGTCAGCCTCGCCTTCGAGGTGCCGGCCGAACTCGCCGCCGAGTACCGCTTCGTGCAGGGCCAGCACCTGAACGTTCGCGCGATGCTCGACGGCGACGAGGTGCGCCGCTCGTACTCGATCTGCTCCGGGGTCGACGACGGCGAACTGCGGGTGGCGATCAAGAAGGTGCCGGGCGGCCGCTTCTCGGTGTGGGCCAACGAGCGGCTGGCGGCGGGCGACGAGATCGACGTGATGACGCCGGAGGGGCGCTTCTTCACGCCGCTGGAGGCCGGCCAGTCGAAGCATTACGTGGCGTTCGCCGCCGGCAGCGGCATCACGCCGGTGCTGTCGCTCGCCCGCACCGTGCTGGCGCGCGAACCGAAGTCGCGCTTCACGCTGGTCTACGGCAACCGCCGGCTGGCCAGCACGATGTTCCACGAGGCGCTGTGGGAGCTGAAGGACCGCTACCTGTCGCGCTTCGCGATCCACAACGTGTTCTCGCGCGAGGAGCAGGAGGCGGAACTGCTGAACGGCCGCATCGACGCGGCCAAGGCGCGCGCCTTCCTCGAGGCGCTGATCCCGGTCGACGGCATCGACGAGGCGTTCGTCTGCGGGCCGGCGTCGATGATCGACGAGGTCGAGGGCGCGCTCGTCGCCGCCGGTGTGCCGCGCAACCACGTGCACGTCGAGCGCTTCGGCGTGCCGGGGGCGGTGGTGGCTGCCGTCGACGATGCCGAGGCGGCCGAGGCGCGGCTGACGCTGATCGTCGACGGCGTGCGGCGCGAGATCGATTTCCACCGCGGCCAGCACTCGATCCTCGAGGCGGGGCGCGCCGCCGGCATCGACCTGCCGTTTTCCTGCAAGGGCGGCATGTGCAGCACCTGCCGGGCCAGGATCGTCGAGGGCGAGGTGAAGATGGCCAAGAACTACGCACTCGAGCCGCACGAGGTCGCCGCCGGCTTCGTGCTGACCTGCCAGTCGTACCCGCTGACCGAGCGGGTCGTCATCTCGTTCGACGACCGATGAAGTTCGAACAGTCTCCGGCCGCGCCATCGCTGGCTGTGTCATCCCCGCGAAAGCGGGGATCCAGCGGCGTTCGCGCTGGCAAAGACACTGGGTTCCCGCTTTCGCGGGAACGACACGCTCGTGCGCAGGCGCTGCGGGAGCGGCGGCGGGAGGAGCACGGGCGATGAGTCGCACGCGGTCGGCGAGCTTCGAGCAGCACCGCGACGCGATCCGCGCGCAGGCGGCGCGGCTGTTCGCCCGGCACGGCTACCCGGTGACGCCGATCGCCGAGCTGGCGCGCTCCTGCGGCATCTCCAAGGCGCTGCTGTACCACTACTACCGCGACAAGGAGCAGCTGCTGTTCGACATCGCCGACCGCTACCTCGACAGCCTGCTGGCGATCGTCGCCGAGGTCGAGGCGCAGCCGCAGGCTGCGCCGGCGCGGCTGCGGCGGCTGATCGACCGATTCATGGCAGCCTACGAGGACGCCGCCGTCTATCACCGGGTGCTGGTGCAGGACGTCAAGTACCTGAAGACCTCGCACCGCAACCAGATCAACGCCAAGCAGCGGCGGGTGGTGCAGGCCTACGAGGAGGCGGTCGCCGCGGCGGCGCCGCAGCTTGCCGCCACGCCGCTGCTGAAGCCGGTGACGATGACGCTGTTCGGCATGATCAACTGGACCTTCACCTGGCTGAAGGACGAAGGGCCGGTGCGCTACGCCGACATGGCGCCGGTGGTCGCCGACCTTTTCCTCAACGGCGTCGGCGTGGTGCGGCCGCCGGCGGCAGCCGGCCGTGCGGCCGGCACCCGGCGGCTTGGCCGAAGCGCCCGACGCCTCCTGCCGCAGGCGGCATGATGGAGACCCGATGAACGCTGCCTACATCTGCGACGGCATCCGCACGCCGATCGGCCGCTACGGCGGCGCGCTGGCCACCGTGCGGACCGACGACCTCGCCGCGGCGCCGCTGCGCGAACTCATGGCGCGCAACGCCGCGGTCGACTGGGCGCGGCTCGACGACGTGCTGTACGGCTGCGCCAACCAGGCCGGCGAGGACAACCGCAACGTGGCGCGGATAGCGGCGCTGCTGGCCGGGCTGCCGGCCGACGTGCCCGGCGCGACCATCAACCGCCTGTGCGGCTCGAGCCTCGACGCGGTCGGCACGGCGGCGCGGGCGATCGCCGCCGGCGAGGTGGAGCTGGCGATCGCCGGCGGCGTCGAAAGCATGAGCCGTGCGCCGTTCGTCATGCCGAAGGCCGAGTCGGCCTATTCGCGCAGCAATGCGGTCTTCGACACGACGATCGGCTGGCGCTTCGTCAACCCGGCGATGAAGGCGAAGTACGGCATCGATGCCATGCCGGAGACCGCCGAGAACGTTGCCGCGGAGTTCGGCATCAGTCGCGCCGACCAGGACGCGTTCGCCGCCCGCTCGCAGGCGCGCTACGCGGCGGCCAGGGCGCGCGGCTTCTACGCCGGCGAGATCGCGCCGCTGACGATCCCGGGCAGGAAGGGCGACACGGTGGTGGCGGAAGACGAGCACCCGCGCGAGACGACGGCCGAAGCGCTGGCCAAGCTCAAGGGCGTGGTCCGGCCCGACGGCACGGTCACCGCCGGCAACGCCTCGGGCGTCAACGACGGCGCGGCGGCGCTGCTGCTGGCCAGCGAGGCCGCGGCGAAGCGCTTCGGGCTGACGCCGCGCGCCCGCGTGCTCGGCATGGCGGTGGCCGGCGTGCCGCCGCGGATCATGGGCATCGGCCCGGCGCCGGCGACCAGCAAACTGCTGGCGCGGCACGGCCTCGCGATCGGCCAGATCGACGTGATCGAGCTGAACGAGGCCTTCGCCGCGCAGGCGCTGGCGGTCACGCGGCAGCTCGGCCTGCCCGACGACGCGGCGCAGGTGAACCCGAACGGCGGCGCGATCGCCATCGGCCACCCGCTCGGCGCCTCGGGGGCGCGACTGGCGCTGACGCTGGTGCGCCAGCTGCAGGCCGGCGGCGGCCGCTACGGGCTGGCGACGATGTGCATCGGCGTCGGGCAGGGGATTGCCCTGCTGCTCGAGCGAGTCTGAATTTCTTCTGATACAGCAAGGTTTTTGCATAAGGTTCTGGTTTGAATGCGCATTTGCAGTGCTGGCCGCGGGGCGACGTCGGCGCCCTGAGTACACGGTTCCCCTTTTCCGACAGTCCCAAGAGCAGGAGGAGACCCATGAAACTGAAGCTGAAACTGCTGGCGCTGCTGGTTGCGCCGGCGCTCGCCCTCGGCGCCACCCAGGCGGTGGCGCAGGACCTGAAGGTCGGCGTCACCGTATCGGCAACCGGGCCGGCAGCATCGCTCGGCATCCCCGAGCGCAACACCTTCGCCCTGGTGCCGCAGACGATCGGCGGACGCAAGGTCCAGTACATCATCCTGGACGACGCCTCCGACACCACCAGCGCGGTGAAGAACACCCGCAAGCTGATCTCGGAGGACAAGGTCGACGTGGTGGTCGGTTCGACGGTGACGCCGAACTCGCTGGCGATGATCGACGTCGTCGCCGAGGCGGAGGTGCCGATGATCGCCATGGCGGCGTCGAGCCGCATCGTCGAGCCGGTCGACGCCAAGCGGCGCTGGGTGTACAAGACGCCGCAGAACGACCAGATGATGGCGGTGGTGATCGTCGGCCACATGCTGTCCAAGGGCATCAAGACGGTCGGCTTCATCGGCTTCGCCGACGCCTACGGCGAAGGCTGGTGGAACGAGTTCTCGAAGATCGCCGAGGCCCGCGGCCTGAAGGTCGCCGCGAGCGAGCGCTATCAGCGCACCGACACCTCGGTGACCGGCCAGATCCTGAAGATCATGTCGGGCAATCCGGATGCGGTGCTGATCGCTGGCAGCGGCACGCCGGCGGCGCTGCCGCAGAAGGCGCTGAAGGAGCGTGGCTACAAGGGCCAGATCTACCAGACCCACGGCGTGGCCAACCGCGACTTCCTGCGCGTCTGCGGCAAGGACTGCGAAGGCACGTGGCTGCCGGCCGGACCGATGCTGGTCGCACGCCAACTGCCGGCGGACCATCCGGTGAAGAAGTCGGCGCTGACCTATGTCGAAGCGTACGAGAAGGTGCACGGCAAGGACAGCGTCTCGACCTTCGGCGGCCACGCCTGGGACGCGGTCGTGCTGCTGCAGGCGGCGGTTCCGGTGGCGTTGAAGAAGGCGCAGCCGGGCACGAAGGAGTTCCGCGCCGCGCTGCGCGATGCGCTCGAAGGCGTGAAGAACGCCGCCGGCGCGCACGGCATCTTCAACATGAGCCCCACCGATCACCTCGGCCTCGACCAGCGCGCCGCAGTGATGGTGCAGATCGTGGGCGGCGACTGGAAGATGCAGTAAGGCATCGACCGGTGACCGGTTGAGGCTGACCGTTCACCGGTCGCGCCATACCGGTCACTGGCCGCGCCTTCCCGACAACTGATCGCGACCGCCCCGTGGACTTGCAGATCGCCCTGATCCTCGGGCAGGACGGCATCACCAACGGCGCCATCTACGCGCTGCTGGCGCTCGCCCTAGTGCTGGCGTTCGCGGTCACGCGGGTGATCTTCATCCCGCAGGGCGAGTTCGTCGCCTACGGCGCGCTGACGCTGGTGGCGCTGCAGGCCGGCAAACTGCCCGGCACGCTGTGGCTGCTGCTGGCGGCCGGCGTGCTGGTGGCGCTGGTCGACGGCATAGCCGCGGCTCGCGCACGAGCCTGGAGGCGGCTCGTGCCGATCGCCGGCTGGAACCTCGGCCTGCCGCTGGCGCTGTGGGCGCTGCTGCAGGCGGTGCCGTTCGCCTCGGCGCCGATGCCGCTGCAGATCCTGCTTTCGCTGGCCGTCGTGGTGCCGCTTGGGCCGATGATCTATCGCCTTGCCTATCAGCCGCTCGCCGAGGCATCGGTGCTGGTGCTGCTGATTGTTTCGGTGGCGGTGCACCTGGTGATGGTCGGCCTGGGGCTGCTGGTGTTCGGCGCCGAGGGCTCGCGCACGCCGCCGTTCACCGAGACCCGCTTCGAGTTCGCCGGCATGACGGTGACCAGCCAGACGCTGTGGGTGATCGGCTGCTCGGCGGCGCTGATCGTGCTGCTGTATCTGCTGTTCGAGCGAACGCTGTACGGCAAGGCGCTGCGCGCCACCGCGGTCAACCGGCAGGGCGCGCGGCTGATGGGCATCCCCACCTCGCTGGCGGGCAGGTTGACCTTCCTGCTGTGCGCGCTGATCGGCGCCTTTTCCGGCGTGCTGATCGCGCCGATCACCACCGTGTACTACGACACCGGCTTCCTGATCGGGCTGAAAGGATTCGTCGGCGCCATCATCGGCGGCCTGGTCAGCTACCCGGTCGCCGCTCTCGGCGCGCTGCTGGTCGGCCTGCTGGAGTCGTACTCGTCGTTCTGGGCCAGCGCCTACAAGGAGGTGATCGTCTTCACGCTGATCATCCCGGTGCTGCTGTGGCGCTCGCTGACCACGCACCACGTCGAGGAAGAGGAGTAGGCGGCCCGCGATGAGTCCCCGCCTGCTGCTTGCTGCCTTCGTCGTGCTGCTCGGCCTGGTGCCGGTGGCCGGCTCTGAGTTCCAGGTCACGCTGGCCAACTACATCGGCCTGTATGCGCTGGTGGCGCTCGGCCTGGTGCTGCTCACCGGCGTCGGCGGCCTGACCTCGTTCGGCCAGGCGGCCTTCGTCGGGCTCGGTGCCTACACCACGGCCGTGCTGACGACGATGCAGGACCTGCCGCCATCGCTCGCCTGGCTGGCTGCATCGCCGTGGCTGTCGCTCGTCGCCGGCCTGCTGCTGACGCTGGTGTTCGCCGCCGTGCTCGGCCTGCTGACGCTGCGGCTGTCCGGGCATTACCTGCCGCTGTCGACGCTCGCCTGGGGCATCAGCATCTACTTCCTGTTCGGCAACATGGAGTTCCTCGGCGGCTTTACCGGGCTGCGCGGCATCCCGCCGATCGAACTGTTCGGCCACCCGTTCGACAGCGCGCGCAAGGTTTTCTTCCTGATCTACCTGTTTCTGCTCGCCGGCATCGTCACGATCCGCAACCTGCTCGATTCACGCGAAGGCCGCGCCATCCGGGCGCTGAAGGGCGGCATGGTGATGGCCGAATCGATGGGCGTGAACACCGCCATCTCGCGGCTGGTGATTTTTCTCGTCGCAGCGCTGCTCGCTTGCGCCTCCGGTTGGCTTTACGCGCACATGCAGCGCTTCCTGAACCCGACGCCGTTCTCGCTGCACCAGGGCATCGAGTACCTGTTCATGGCGGTGGTCGGCGGCGCCGGCTACGTCTGGGGCGCGCTGGTCGGGGCAACCGTGATCGCGATGTCGAAGCAGTGGCTGCAGGACATCCTGGTGCGCGTCATCGGCCAGGCAGGCAACTTCGAGATGATCGTCTTCGGCGTGGTGATGATCATCGTCCTGCAGCGGGCGCGCGACGGCCTGTGGCCGGTGCTGGCGCGCTGGGTGCCGGTGCGAAGCAGGCCGCGCCGCATCGATCCCGGCGTGCCGGCGCTCGACCGGCGGCCGCTGCCCGCGGCTGGCGAGACAGTGCTCGATGTCAAGGGAGCGACGATGCGCTTCGGCGGCCTGGTTGCCGTCAACGACCTGAGCCTCGAAGTGCGGGCCGGCGAGATCGTCGCGCTGATCGGCCCGAACGGCGCCGGCAAGAGCACGATGTTCAACCTGATCTCGGGCGTGCTGGCGCCCACCGCCGGCGAAGTCCGCTTCCGCGGTCGCGAAATCGCCGGCAGGCCCTCGCGCGAGATCGCCCGGCTCGGCATGAGCCGCACCTTCCAGCACGTCAAGCTGCTGCCGGCGATGTCGGTGCTCGACAACGTCGCCATCGGCGCGCACCGGCGCGAGTACCCGGGCCTGCTGAAGGGCGTGATCACCGGCGCCTGGCGCCTCGACCGCCGCGAGGAGGCGCGCGTGCTGGCCGAGGCGGCGCGGCAGATCGAGCGGGTGGGACTGGCCGACCACATGTTCGATGCCGCCGGCTCGCTGCCGCTGGGCAAGCAGCGGATCCTCGAGATCGCCCGCGCGCTCGCCGCCGACCCCTGCCTGCTGCTGCTCGACGAGCCGGCCGCCGGCCTGCGTTACCTCGAGAAGCGGGCGCTGGCCGAGCTGCTGCGCAAGCTGAAGGCCGAAGGCATGTCGGTCCTGCTGGTCGAGCACGACATGGACTTCGTGATGGGGCTGGTCGACCGGATCACGGTGATGGACTTCGGCCAGCGCATCGCCGAGGGCCTGCCCGACGAGGTTCAGCGCAATCCGAAGGTGCTCGAGGCCTATCTCGGAGGCGTCGAGTGACGGAGCCCATCCTGCGCGTGCGCGACCTGTCGGTCACCTACGGCAAGGTGGGGGCGCTCGCCAACGCCAACCTGCAGGTCGGCGCCGGCCAGATCGTCACCGTGATCGGCCCGAACGGCGCCGGCAAGACGACCATGCTGGCGGCGATCATGGGCGCGCTGCCGGCCAACGGCGGCGCGCGCGGCGAGGTCCGCTTCGACGGCATCGACTGCGGCGGCAGCCCGATCGAGCGGCTGGTGGCGCGCGGCATGACGCTGGTGCCGGAGAAGCGCGAACTGTTCGGCGAGATGAGCGTCGAGGACAACCTGCTGCTCGGCGCCTTCCAGCGCTACCGGCACGGGCAGCGGGATCACGGCAAGACGATGGCCGAGGTCTATGCGCTGTTTCCGCGCCTGAAGGAGCGGCACCGCCAGCTGGCCGGCACACTGTCCGGCGGCGAGCGGCAGATGCTGGCCATCGGCCGCGCGCTGATGGCGCGGCCGAAACTGCTGATGCTCGACGAGCCGTCGCTGGGCCTCGCCCCGCTGATCGTGCGCGAGATCTTCCACATCATCGAGGAACTGAAGCGCCGAGGCGCCTCGATCCTGCTGGTCGAGCAGAACGCCCGCGCCGCGCTGCAGGTGGCCGACTTCGCCTACGTGCTGGAGACCGGCGAGGTCGCCCTCGAAGGGCCGGCACGCGAACTGGCGAACGACAAGCGGGTCATCGACAGCTATCTCGGCGGCGGCAAGCGCTGAAGCGCCGGGGGGCAACCGCCAAGGGCGGCGGGCGGCCACCTTCGCTCATGTCCCCCGCGTCGGGCTTCGCCCGCCGCTCCGCCTTTACTTCGCTGCGGCGGCCACCCGCCGCCCTTGGCTATCCGCCATCGCGTCAGGACACCGCCAGCCCAGTGCGCTCGGCACCAAGATCGGGACGCCGGGGCGCCCTGTGCAGTGAGGTCAAGGAGGAGGCGCCTGCCTGCGGCAGGCGCCGGGGGACACGAACGGAACAGGGCGCCCCGGCGTCCCGATCGCGCACCAATCCGGAAGGCTGCTACCTGCGACCGGCCGTTCGTACCGCTCGCGCCGCCGGCTACACCCGCACCACCTTGCCCGGGTTCAGGATGTTCAGCGGGTCGAAGGCGCGCTTGATGCGCGCCATCAGTTCGATCGCGTCGTCGCCGTGCTCGTCGAGCAGGAAGTCCATCTTGTGCAGGCCGACGCCGTGCTCGCCGGTGCAGGTGCCGTCCATGCGCAGCGCCCGCTCGACGATCCGCCGGTTCAGCCGCTCCGCCTCCTCCAGCTCGGCCGGGTCGGCCGGGTCGACCAGGATCGCGCAGTGGAAGTTGCCGTCGCCGACGTGGCCGAGGATCGGCGCCGGCAGGCGGCTGGCTTCGGTGTCGCGGATCGTCTCGGCGATGCACTCGGCCAGGCGCGAGATCGGCACGCACACGTCGGTGGTGCAGCTGCGCGAGCCCGGCTTCAGCTGCAGGCAGGCGAAGTAGGCGTTGTGCCGCGCCGACCACAGCCGCGTGCGATCCTCCGGCGTGGTGGCCCACTGGAAGTCATGTCCGCCGTGGTCGTGGGCGATCTCCTGCACGGTGGCGGTCTGCTCCTCGACGCCGGCCGCCGTGCCGTGGAACTCGAACAGCAGCAGCGGCTGCTCGGGCAGGCCGAGCCTGTCGCGGGCGTTGACCGCACTGACCGTCAGCGCGTCGAGCAGCTCGCAGCGGGCGATCGGCACGCCCATCTGGATGGTGGCGATGGTCGTCTTGACCGCCGCATCGACGCTCGGGAACGAGCAGATCGCCGCGGCGATCGCTTCCGGCTGCGGATACAGGCGCAGCGTCGCCTCGGTGATGATGCCGAGCGTGCCCTCGGCGCCGATGAACACGCGCGTCAGGTCGTAGCCGGCGCTCGACTTCCGGGCCCGCCGCGCGCTGCGGATCACCTTTGCCTCGGCGGTGACGACGGTGAGCGCCAGCACGTTCTCGCGCATGGTGCCGTAGCGCACCGCGTTGGTGCCGGACGCGCGGGTGGCCGCCATGCCGCCGATGGTGGCGTCCGCGCCGGGGTCGATCGGGAAGAACAGGCCCGTGTGCTTGATCTCGTCGTTCAGCTGCTTGCGGGTGACGCCCGCCTGCACGGTCACCGTCAGATCCTCGGCGTTGATCGCCAGCACCCGGTTCATCTGCGTCAGGTCGACGCTGACGCCGCCCTCGACCGCCAGCAGGTGACCCTCGAGCGAGGAGCCAACGCCGTAGGGGATCACCGGCACCCGGTGCTTGGCGGCGAGCGCGACCAGCGCGGCGACGTCCTCCGTCGAGCGGGCGAACACCACCGCGCCGGGTGGCATCGGCGGATAGGCCGACTCGTCGCGGCCATGGTGGTCACGCACCGCCGCGGCGGTCGACAGCTGCTCGCCGAAGCGGCTGCGCAGCGCGGCGACGAACGCCTCCGGCAGCGGCCTGGCGACCTGGCGAAGGGGTGTCGGGGCATTCATCGCTGTCTCCTTCGAAGCTGCCGGCCCGGCGTCACCGGCACGCGGACAGCTTAATCGCCGGTCGCCCGGTCGCCGGTCGGCTTGCCGCCCGGCAATTGTCCGTAGAATCCCTATTGCAGTGCAACAATGCGAGCGCGCCGGCCGGCGCAGGGGAATCCAAGTGGAACACATCGAGAACCGCACCTTCGACGAGATCAGCGTCGGCGACACCGCCACGCTCGACCGCACGCTGACCGAGCAGGACATCACGCTGTTCGCCGTGATGTCGGGCGACATCAACCCGGCGCACGTCGACCCCGAGTACGCCAAGAGCAGCCGCTTCCGCGAGGTGATCGGCCACGGCATGTGGAGCGGCGCGCTGATCTCCACCGTGCTCGGCACCGAGTTCCCCGGGCCGGGCACGATCTACCTCGGCCAGAACCTGCGCTTCAAGCGGCCGGTGAAGGTCGGCGACACGATCACCATCAAGGTCACGGCCAAGGAGAAGGACGCCGAGAAGGGCAAGGTGGTGCTCGACACCGAGTGCCTGAACCAGGACGGCGAGGTGGTCGTCTCCGGCACCGCCGAGGTGATCGCGCCGAAGGAGAAGGTGCGGCGGCTGAAGATCGACCTGCCCGAGGTGCGCTTCGACGACAAGGAGGCGCGCTTCCGCGAGATCATGGGCCGGGTCCGCGCGCGCCATCTGGCGCCGGTGGCGGCGGCGATCGTCGATCCGGCCGACGCCGAGTCGCTGGCCAGCGTCGCCGCTGCGGCGCAGGAGGGCACCATTGAGCCGATCCTGGTCGGCGACGAGCGGGTGATCCGCGAGATCGCCGAGGCAGGCAAGATCGACCTGAACGGCTTCGAGATCGTCCCGGCGCGGCGCCCGCGCGAGGCGGTGGCCGAGGCGATCCGGCTGGCGCGCGAGGGCCGGGTCGAGGGCATCATGAAGGGCAGCATGGCGACCGAGGACCTGATCGTTCCGGTCATCTCGGCGGCGAAAGGCCTGCGCACCGAGCGGCGCGTCAGCCACGTGCACGTGATGGACGTGCCGACCTATCCCAAGCCGCTGTTCATCACCGACTCGATGATCAACATCGCGCCGGGCCTGTCGGAGAAGCGCGACATCTGCCAGAACGTGATCGACCTGGCGCACTGGCTCGGCATTCCGGCGCCGAAGGTGGCGGTGCTGGCGGCGGTGGAAACGATCAATCCGAAGATGCCGACCACCATCGAGGCGGCGACGCTGTGCAAGATGGCCGAACGCGGCCAGATCGCCGGCGGCATCCTCGACGGGCCGCTGACCTTCGACCACGCGGTGTCGCTGCGGGCGGCCGAGAACACCGGCATCCGCTCGCCGGTGGCCGGCCAGGCCGACGTGCTGCTGGTGCCCGACCTAGAGTCCGGCAACATGATCGCCAAGCAGCTGATGTACCTCGCCGACGCGCTGTCGGCCGGCATCGTGCTCGGCGCCCGGGTGCCGATCGCGCTCACCAGCCGCGGCGACGACCGCCGCTCGTGGCTCGCTTCGGCGACGCTGGTGCAGCTGGTCGCGCACATGTATCGGCACCAGGCGGCCGGTCGCGCCGGGCACTGACGCCAGGCGCGATCGAGACGCCGGGGTGCCCTGCGCCGCTGGCAGGGCACGCCGCCCTTGGCGAGCGGGACCTCTGCCGGCACGCTCGAGACGGCAACGATGGTCCGCGGCGAGCGCGCCGCGAAACCGGGCGACCTGCGAATTCGTCCGAACAGTGCGGGACAGAACCGGACGCGAAAGTTGCCGCTAACATCGCACGGCCTGTCACGGCCAGCCGTGACTTCAACGAGCATGGAGCAGGACCATGGGCCACCGCCTCTCGCAGATCGCCACCCGCACCGGCGACGACGGCACGACCGGTCTCGGCGACGGCAGCCGCACCACCAAGGACAGCCTGCGCGTGCAGGCGATGGGCGAGGTCGACGAGCTGAACTCGGCCATCGGCGTGCTCGCCGCCGAGGCGCTGCCCGACGAGGTGCGTGCCGACCTGCTGGACATCCAGCACGACCTGTTCGACCTCGGCGGCGAACTGTGCATCCCCGGCTACACGATGCTCAAGGATGCGCAGGTGGCGCGGCTCGACGCGCGGCTGGCGCACTACAACGCGAACCTGCCGCGGCTGGCGGAATTCATCCTGCCCGGCGGCAGCCGCGCCGCCGCGCTGGCGCACGTGTGCCGCGCGGTGTGCCGGCGCGCCGAACGCGCCATCGTCACGCTCGGCAAGGCCGAGCCGCTGAACGCCGCGCCGCGCCAGTACGTCAATCGCCTCTCCGACCTGCTGTTCGTGCTCGCCCGCGTGCTCAACCGGTTCGCGGGCGGCGCGGACGTGCAGTGGCAGCAGCGGAAGAACCAGTGATCTTCAGCGGCGTGCAGGCGCGCGCACCAGACCCAGCGCCAGCACCGTTCCGGCGAGGACCACGGCGCCGCCGGCGAACATCTGCAGCGTCACCGCCTCGCCGAGGAACAGCGCCCCCCAGAGCGTGCCGAACAGCGGAATCAGGAAGGTGACCGACGCCGCGTTGACGGCACCAATGTGCGCGATCAGCCGGAAGTAGAGGAGGTAGGCGATCGCGGTGCAGGCGACCCCGAGCATCAGCGCCGCCAGCCAGAGAGACAGGGCGGGGTTGTGCGCCGGCCACAGCCAGATCGCCGGCGCCGCCAGTGCAATGCCGGCACCGATCTGGCTTCCTGCCGCGGTGACCAGCGGCGAGACGCCCGCCTGCAGTCGCCGCGCCAGATGCGCCGCGACGCCGTAGGCGAGCGTTGCCGCCAGCGCCGCCGCAACCGCGAGCGTGACTGCCCATCGGCTGCTGCCGGGCTTGAAATCGACCTGGCCCCAGACCAGCACCGCGACGCCGGCCATGCCGAGCGCAAGCCCCGACCACTGCAGCGCGGTGAGCCGCTCGCGCAGCCACAGGGCGCCTACGGCGGCCGCCCAGATCGGCATCGTCGCGTTCAGGATCGAGGCGAAGCCGGCCGAAATCGACAGCGCCGCGTAGGTGAACAGCACGAACGGAATCGCCGAGTTGACCACGCCGATCACGCCGGCGCGCAGGCCGTTGGCGCGCAGTTCGGCGAGCCCGCCTCGCGCGGCGACGATCGGCAGCAGGAACGCGGCGGCGATCAGCACGCGCACCTCGACCAGCGCCACCGGTCCGAATGCCGGCGCGGCGACGCGCATGAACAGGAAGCTCGCGCCCCAAAGGGCGGCGAGCAGCAGCAGGTCGAAGACGTCGCGCGACTTCAGCGGCGCGCTGCTCACGCGGTCAGTGCGAAGCGGGCCGCGCGATCTTCGAGCGCCAGCAGCTTCGCCTTGCGGTCGAGGCCGCCAGCGTAGCCGGTGAGCGAGCCGTCGCGGCCGATGATGCGGTGGCACGGCACGATGATGCCGATCGGATTGGCGCCGATGGCGGCGCCGACCGCGCGCACTGCGCTCGGCCGGCAGATCGCAGCGGCGACCGCACCATAGGTCGACGTCGCGCCGAACGGCACGGAAAGCAGCGCCTGCCACACGGCCCGCTGGAACGAAGTGCCGTGCGGCGCCAGCGGCAGGTCGAAGCCGGCTCGCCTGCCGTCGAAGTACTCGGTCAGTTGCGCCCGCGCGGCGGCCAGCACCGGCTCGTCGTCGGCACGCTGCCAGTCCGGCTGCGGTGGCCGGTCGTGCTTCTGACCCGGGAAGTGCACGCCGGTCAGCGCGCCGTCATCGGCCGTCAGCAGCAGCGCGCCGAGCGGGCTTGGTGTTTCGGTGTACAGGGTCGTCATCATTCCTCCAGTGCGGTCCACAGGTGCATCACCGCGTAGGCGCGCCACGGCCGCCATTGCTCGGCGATCCGTGTCGCTTGCATGGCCTGTCGCTGCTTCAGTGCCTTGAGCACGCCGGCGTCACCGGCCGGGAAGGCGTCGGGCCAGTGCAGCGCGCGCATTGCGATCGCCTGTGCAGTCCACTCGCCGATGCCCGGCAATTCGCGCAGCTTCGCGATCGCGTCATCGACGTTGACGTTGGGCGACAGCAGGATGTTCCCTTCGGCAACCGCGCGCGCCAGCGCGACGATCGCCTGCGCCCGCGCGGCGATGATGCCGAGCGCGGCAATCTCCGACGGCGCGCAGTCGGCGAGGACCGCCGCCGCGGGAAACAGCGATCTGACGCCGGCAAACGGCGTGTCGATCGGCATGCCGAACCGCTCGACCAGCCGGCCCGCCAGCGTGCGCGCGGCCTTCACGCTGACCTGCTGGCCGAGGATCGTCCGCACCGCGGTCTCGAAGCCGTCGAAGGCACCCGGCAGCCGCAGGCCGTGCCGTGCGGCCGCCAACTCGCCGAGATGGCCGGCAACGGCCTGCGGCTGGCAGTCGAGGTCGAAGGCCGCCTTGCAGGCGGCCAGCACGCGCGGCAGCGCCGGCGCCAGTCGCACGTCGATCCGCGCCTCGATACCCGGGCCGCGCGGCGCCGGCCGCACGTCGATCCATCCCGCCAGCGGCCTGCCGTCGGCTCCGCTGATCGCCAGTGAGCGGCGCAGCCGCCTGCCTTCGACCTGCTCGACGCCGGCGAGCGACCGCGCGGCGAAGAAGGCCAGCAGCCGCCCGAAGTCGAACGGCGAGCGCGTCGCCAGCACGAAGCGGTGGAAGTCGACTGCCGACGGCCGCGGCGCCGTGCGCCGCAGCGCGGTCGGCTGCAGCCGGTAGCGGTCGGCGAACAGCGTGTTGAAGCGGCGCACGCTGCCGAAGCCGGCTGCCAGCGCCACCTCGGTCACCGGCATCTGCGTGTCGGTCAACAGTCGCTTGGCGAGCAGCAGCCGCGCGGTCTGCGCGTAGGCCACCGGCGTGACGCCGTACTCGGCCTCGAAGACGCGGCGCAGGTGGCGGTCGGTGACGCCGAGGCGGCTCGCCACGGCTGCCACGCCGCCTTCGCCCGCCAGGCCGTCGTCGATCAGGCTGGCCGCGGCGCGCGCCAGTTGCCGCGACGCGTCGACCAGCGCCAGCCCGGGCGCCAGCTCCGGCCGGCACAGCAGGCAGGGGCGGAAGCCGGCGCCTTCGGCCGCCGCGGCGCTGGCGAAGTAGCGCTGGTTCTCGCGCCTCGCCGGCCGCGCGCCGCACACCGGCCGGCAGTAGATGCGGGTGCTGGTGATGCCGACGAAGAAGCGGCCGTCGAAGCGCGCGTCGCGGGCACGGGTGGCGCGGAAGCAGGCGTCGGCGTCGAGGTCCATGGCCGCACTATGGACCGGACGGCGAGCCGCTGCTCGCCGTTTTCGGACATCGTTGTGCGGCCGTCCCGGGCCAGCTACTTGCCTGAGACGTTTGCCACGGCCAGCCGCCGGCCGCGCACGCCTGCGGCCAGCCGGTCGAGCAGGCTCAAGCTGTCGTCCCAGCCGAGGCAGGCATCGGTGATCGACTGCCCGTAGACCAGCGGCCGGCCCGGCACCAGGTCCTGCCGTCCGCCGACCAGGTGGCTCTCGACCATCGCGCCGACGATGCGCGGCTCGCCGGCTTCGAGCTGCGCGGCGATCGCCTCGGCCACCGCCAGCTGGTTCTCGTGCCTCTTGGCCGAGTTGGCGTGCGAGGCGTCGATCATCAGCCGCTGCGCCAGGCCGTTGTGCGCCAGCTCCTGGCAGGCCGCCTCGACGCTGGCGGCGTCGAAGTTCGGCGAGCGGCTGCCGCCGCGCAGGATGATGTGGCAGTCCTCGTTGCCCTTGGTCGAGACGATCGCCGAGTGGCCGCCCTTGGTCACCGACAGGAAATGATGAGGCTGCTGCGCGGCGCGGATCGCCTCGGCGGCCACCCGCACGTTGCCGTCGGTGCCGTTCTTGAAGCCGACCGGGCACGACAGGCCGCTGGCCAGTTCGCGATGCACCTGGCTCTCGGTGGTGCGTGCGCCGATCGCACCCCAACTTACCAGGTCGGCGATGTACTGCGGCGTGATCATGTCGAGGTACTCGCAGCCGGCCGGCAGCCCTATCGCGTTGATCTCCATCAGCAGTTCGCGCGCCACCCGCAGGCCGTGGTTGATGCGGAAGCTGCCGTCCAGATCCGGATCGTTGATCAGTCCCTTCCAGCCGACCGTGGTGCGCGGCTTCTCGAAGTACACGCGCATCACGATCTCGAGGTCGTCACGCAGGCGGTCGCGCTCGGACTTCAGCTTGTGCGCGTACTCGAGCGCCGCCTTCGGGTCGTGGATCGAGCAGGGACCGATCACCACGATCAGCCGGTCGTCCATGCCGTGCAGGATCGCGTGCAGCGCCGAGCGCGCGCCGAAGACCACCTGGCCGACCTCGTCGGCGCAGGGAAACTCGCGGATCAGATGTGCCGGCGGCGACAGTTCCTTGATCTCGCGGATCCGCAGGTCGTCGGTCATGTAACGCATCGTTCTTGCTCCGTCCACGGTGGGCTCCTTTGCCTGCCCGGCGCCCCGACGAAAAAAAACCGCCAGGGTCTTGAGGCCTGGCGGTTGGGGTCGATTGGTTGGGGTCGTTTACACGCGCCGATCGACTCTTTCCGCCTGTGGCCGGAAAAAGCCGTAAAAGTGGAAGAAGAACGAGCGGCGCATCTGCGAATGAACCCTAGGCGACTTGGACTCTACCGGATTCGCTGCGCTGCGGCAACCGCGGACCCGTCTCAGAACCGGTAGCGCAGGCCGATGTTGGCGCGATTGCTCAGCCCCTCGCCGTAATAGGTCTCGGCGTCGCCCGCCGCCTCGATCAGCTGGTAGCCGCCGAAGACCGACATCGAGTCCGACCACAGGTAGTCGACCTGCACGCCGAGATCGAGCGCCCGGCCGTGCATCGTCGCCAGTCCGTCGACGGCGAAGCCGAGCCGCCAGCGCGCCGACCACTGCGCGACGCCGGCGAAGTGCAGCATCGGCAGCGAGCCGAAGCTGGTCCGGTCGGCGCCGAGCGCCGGGCGCAGGCCGGCGTACTCGCCGATGTTAGTCGACAGGCCGACCTTCATCGCCCAGGTCGGCCGGTCGAGCAGGGTATAGCGGTAGGTGGCGCGCACCGGGTCGACATTCCAGTCGTTCGCCCGGTCGGTGCCGATCGACGCCAGCGGCGGCGCCAGCGGCAGCAGCGAGCCGTAGCTCAGGATCCGCACCTCGTGCGCGCCGGCCGCCGCCACCGTGTCGAAGCGAAGCGGCATCGCCGGCGTACCCCAGCGCGCGGCGAGGAGCGACTGCTCGGCGAGGCCGCCGCCGGTCAGGCCGTACATCAGCGAGCCGCCGCCCGCCGCCGCGCTGTCGTCCGCCGATGCGGCGCCAGCGCAGGCCGCCAGCAGCGCGGCGACGAGGACTGCAGGGCAACGCGGCGCGGCATGCATGTCCGGCTCCTTCCTGCTCTTGCTCGGTGGCGATCCTGCTTGCTTTCGTGACCGCCGACGAACCTATTGAACGCCTGCGCGGTGCGTTTGCCAAGAGCAAAACGGATGACGCGCGGGGTCCGCGGCGCAACGGGGGCGGTCGGCCGACTAAGGGACGAAGAAGTAGATGGTCGCGTGGAAGAAGACCGGCGCCGAGAAGGTGATGCCCTCGAGCCGCTCCAGGACCCCGCGGGACAGCGCAACGCCTTGATCCCATTGGCGTTCGCCGAGGCTGCGCTTGACCGAAGCGAGCACCAGCCCACCCATGAAGGCGGCCAGCACCGTCGCCGCCGACATCAGGGCCGCCTGCCACCATGTGAAAGGCGTCATCCACCAGAGCAGGGTGCCGATCACGGTAGCGGCCGCGCCGCCGATCAGCACGCCCTCCCGGCTCTTGTTCGGATTCGAGCGCAGCGGCGTGCGACCGAAGCTGGCGCTGGCGGCCACCGCGATGTTCTCCGACAACTGCACCACCAGCAGGAAGTACAGCAGCAGCAGCGCGCCGCGCCCCTCGTAGCCGGGCGGCTCGATGGTGGCGATGGCCGGCGCGTGCGAGACGCAGTAGACGCTGAGCATCAGGCCCCACTGCACCTTGGCCACCCGCTGCAGGTACAGCTCGGTGTCGTGCCGCCAGGCCATGATCACCGGCAGCACGAGGAACAGGTAGACGGGGATGAACACCGCGTACAGCTGGTACCAGCCGATCGCCACCAGCACGTACTGCACCGGGATGGCAACGTAGAAGGCGATGGCGAGCGCGATGTGGTCGGCCGGCTTGATCGGCGTGAGCGCGACGAACTCGCGCAGCGCGAAGAACGAGGCGACGGCGAAGATCACCGCCAGCGCCACCTCGCCGAGCGCGAAGCCGACGGCGAACAGCAGCAGGATCAGC
The DNA here is from genome assembly GCA_016716275.1 of Burkholderiales bacterium. GTDB lineage: Bacteria > Pseudomonadota > Gammaproteobacteria > Burkholderiales > Burkholderiaceae_F > JADJWR01. The sequence continues at coordinate 889,485 of JADJWR010000002.1, forward strand.
CACGATGCCTGCAGCCGCGAGTTCAGCTGGCCGATCCAGGTCAGCTTGACCGGGTCGGCGGTGCGCGCCATCAGCCGATGGACGAGGACGCTGGCGGCGCCGGCGGCGAGCGCCAGGCCGCCGAAGACGGCAAAGAAGGTCTGCTGCAGCGACAGTTCCATCGTTCCGTGCGCGCTCAGCCGGCCAGCGCCACCACCGCGTCGCGTGCCCGCTCGACGAAGCTCTCCTTCGCCTCGTCCTCGATGCGCGCCAGCGGCGCGCCGAAGCGCACCGTGCAGATCGTCGGCACCGGCAGCAGCGCTCCCTTAGGCATGCTCCGGTGCAGGTTCTCGATGTAGACGGGGATCAGCTCGACTGCCGGAAAGGCCATCGCCAGGTGATAGATGCCGCTGCGGAACGGTCCCGGCAGCCGCTGCGGCGTGCGCGTGCCCTCGGGGAAGATGATCAGCGAGAAGCCGTTCTCCAGCGCCTCGCGCAGCGGCTCCAGCGGATCGGCGGCCGGGTCGTCGCGCGCCCGGTCGATCATCACCACGTTCAGCTCGTTGCGCGCAATGTGGCCGCGGATGCCACCGCGGTCCCAGTAGTCCTTCGCCGCCACCGGCCGCGTGTTGGCGCGCAGTTCGCCGGGCAGCGCCGCCCACAGCACGACCGTGTCCATGTGGCTGGTGTGATTGGCGAAGTAGATCCGCTGCACCGCACTCGGCGCGCAGCCGATCCAGCGCGGATAGGCCCCAACCAGCAGGCGCACCAGCCAGACGATCGGCGGAAGGAAACGAACCGGAAGTGTCGCCACGTTTGGGCCGGCCGCGTTCTCGGCGCGGCGCGCGCATCATCGGGCGATTATGCCGGCGCGGCACGCGCCTGCTTGACCCAGCGCAATCGCGCCGCGCGGGCGCTGCGATTGCGGCTTCTCAGCCGGTGCCGCCGACCGTCAGGCCCTCGATGCGCAGCGTCGGCTGGCCGACGCCGACCGGCACGCTCTGGCCGTCCTTGCCGCAGGTGCCGATGCCGGAGTCGAGCTGCATGTCGTTGCCGATCATCGTCACCCGGGTCAGCGCGTCGGGCCCGTTGCCGATCAGCGTGGCGCCCTTGACCGGCGCGGTGATGCGACCGTTCTCGATCAGGTAGGCCTCGGCCATGCTGAAGACGAACTTGCCGTTGGTGATGTCGACCTGGCCGCCGCCGAAGTTGCTGGCGTAGATGCCCTTCTTCACCGATTGGACGATCTCCTGCGGGTCGCGGTCGCCGCCGAGCATGCAGGTGTTGGTCATGCGCGGCATCGGCAGGTGGGCGAACGACTCGCGCCGGCCGTTGCCGGTGGGCCGCACGCCCATGAGGCGGGCGTTCAGCGTGTCCTGCATGTAGCCGCGCAGGATGCCGTCCTCGATCAGTACCGTGCGCCCGGTCGGCGTGCCCTCGTCGTCGATCGACAGCGAGCCGCGCCGGTCGGGCAGCGTGCCGTCGTCGATCACCGTCACGCCCTTCGAGGCGACCTTCTGGCCGATGCGGCCGGCGAAGGCGCTCGATCCCTTGCGGTTGAAGTCGCCCTCGAGCCCGTGGCCGACCGCCTCGTGCAGCAGGATGCCCGGCCAGCCGGGCCCCAGCACGACGCTCATCACGCCGGCGGGTGCCGGGCGCGCCGCCAGGTTGGCCAGTGCCATGTCGACCGCGGTGGCGACGTACTGCGCCAGCACCGCGTCGTCGAAGTAGGCGAGGTCGGTGCGCCCGCCGCCGCCGGCGAAGCCCTGCTCGCGGCGCCCCTGCTCCTCGACGATCACGGTGAGCGACAGCCTCGACAGCGGCCGCACGTCGGCGGCGATCAGTCCCTCGGCGCCGCGCTCCTGCCGCGCCACCAGCACCACCTCGTAGTCGCCGGCGAGGTTGGCCATCACCTGCTTGACGCGCGGATCGCGCGCCCGTGCCATCTGCTCGATGCGCTCGAGCAGCCTGATCTTCTCCACCGCCGCCAGCGCGGCGACCGGGTCGGTCGCCGCATACAGCGGTGTCGCCGAGCGCGGCTTGAGCCGGCCGACCCTGGCCGCACCGCCGCCGGCGCCGGCGATCGCGCGCGCCGTTGCCGCCGCCTCGAGCAGCGCCTCCTCCGACAGGTCGTCGGAGTAGGCGAAAGCGGTCTTCTCGCCGCTGACCGCGCGCACGCCCACCCCCTGCTCGATGTCGAAGCTGCCGCTCTTGACGATCCCTTCCTCGAGCGAGAACGACTCGCTGCGCAGGTACTGGAAGTACAGGTCGGCGAAGTCGGCCTGGTGCTCGAAGATCAGCCCGAGCGCGCGCTGCAGCGTGTGCTCGTCGAGGCCGTACGGTTCGAGCAGGCGCCGGTGGGCGATGGCAAGGCGGTCGATCGAGGCGTCGGCGGGTTTCATCGGATGCGGGTGGCGGTCGTCAGGCGGCAGCGGCGCTGCCGGTTGGCGGGCACGGCAGTTTACTTGGCACCGGCCATCGGCCGGCCAGCACGATAGATCGGGGTCAAGTCGACCGGCTGCAACCCTGCTGCGGGGCGGGTTGCAGACGGTCGATCAGCGCTCGATCCAGCAGATCCGGTTGGCTTCCAGCGGCACCTTGGCCTGCGGGTGGAACGGCACCAGGCGCGCGGTGAAGTCGGCTGCCGCGCGCGGCGTCGCGACGTGCGCGCGGTACATCGCGCCGTTGATCGCGCCGGCAACCGGGCCGACCGGCTGCATCGGCACCAGCATCGCCGGCTGGTCGCCGCTCGCCTCGGCGTACAGCTGCGCGGCGATCGCATCGACCGGCAGGTCGCCGAGGTACACCGGCAGCGAGAAGGTCCAGCCGTCGCTGTCGCGCGCGGCCTGCAGCGCGCCGGCGTGCACTTCGTGCCAGCGATGGCGGATCTGCCGCTCCCACTGCCACAGCGAGTGGGCGATCGCCGCGTCGTCGGCGCAGCGCTGCGTGTAGTCGGCGGCGGCCGGCAGGTAGTAGTCGCGGACGTACTCGAGCAGCATGCGGTTGGTCGAGAACCGCGGCGTCAGCTGCGTCATGCTGGCGCGCAGGCGGGCGATCCATTGCCGCGGCAGCCCGCCGGCGTCGCGGCGGTAGAACTCCGGCACCACCTGCTCCTCGAGCAGCCGGTACAGCAGCTCCGCCTCGCGCTCGTCGTCGGCCGGGCTGCCGATCTCGGCGCCGCCGTCGACGCCCCAGCCGACTTCCGGTGCGTAGGCCTCGGCCCACCAGCCGTCGAGCTCCGACAGGTTCAGCCCGCCGTTGACCAGCACCTTCATGCCGCTGGTGCCGCAGGCTTCCCAGGCACGACGGGGCGTGTTGATCCAGACGTCCACCCCCTGCACCAGGTGCGCCGCCAGCGCGATGTCGTAGTCCTCGAGGAACACCGCGCGCGTGCGCACGTCGTCGCGGCGCGCAAAGGCCGACCAGTCGGCGATGTAGCCCTTGCCCTGCTCGTCGTGCGGATGCGCCTTGCCGGCGACGATGATCTGCACCGGGCGCGACGGGCTGCCGAGCAGGCGCGCCAGCCGCTCGGCCTCGCGCAGCAGCATCGCCGGCCGCTTGTACTCGGTGAAGCGGCGGGCGAAGCCGAGCGTCAGCACGTTCGGGTCGAGCACCTCGCCGCTGCGCGCCAGCTCTCTGGCGCCGGCGCCGCGCTGCGCCAGCTGCCCGGCGAGCCGGCGGCGGGCGTACTCGACGAGGTCGCGCCGCGAGGCGGCGCGCATCTCCCACAGCGCCTCGTCGGACGCCGCGGCGATGCCTTCGCCGAGCGAGTTGGTGCGGCCGAGCCAGCGCGACTTGCCGCAGGCGGCGGTCCACAGCCGGTCGGCATGCCGCGAGTCCCACGACGGCATGTGCACGCCGTTGGTCACGTGGCCGATCGGCACTTCCGAGCGCGGCCAGCGTGGATACAGGTCCTGGAAGATGCGCCGGCTCACTTCGCCGTGCAGCCGGCTCACCGCGTTGATGCGGCCGCAGGTGCGCGCGGCGAGGAAGGCCATGTTGAACGGCTCGCCGGGATCGCCGCGCAGGCGGCCGAGCGCCAGCAGCTGCGCGGCCGGCAGGCCGAGTTCGTCGGCGTAGTCGCGGCCGTACTGCGCCAGCAGTTCGACCGGGAAAGTATCGAAGGCCGCCGCCACCGGCGTGTGGGTGGTGAACACGTTACCGGCGCGGGTGGCCCACAGCGCCTGCCAGAAGCTCGCCTTGTGCCGCTGCATGAAGCTGCGCGCCCGCTCGAGCGTCACCAGTGCCGCGTGGCCTTCGTTCAGGTGGCAAACGGCGGGCTCGAGGTTCAGCGCCTGCAGCAGCCGCCAGCCGCCGATGCCGAGCGCGATCTCCTGCGTCAGCCGGTTCTCCTTGCCGCCGCCGTACAGCTGGCCGGTGATGCCGCGGTCGGCCGGGCTGTTCAGCGGGTCGTTGGAGTCGAGCAGGTACAGGGGCACGCGGCCGACCTGCGCCAGCCAGACGAGCAGCCGCAGCGTCCGCCCGGGCAGCTCGACCGGCACCACCAGTCGCCGGCCGTCGGCGCCGCGCACGGCGCTGACCGGCAGCGTGTGCGGCAGATTGGCCGGGTACAGCTCGATCTGGCGCCCGTGCGCATCGAGCATCTGGCGGAAGTACCCTTCCTGGTACAGCAGGCCGACGCCGACGATCGGCACGCCGAGGTCGCTCGCCGTCTTCAGGTGGTCGCCGGAGAGCACGCCGAGGCCGCCCGAGTAGATCGGCAGCACCTCGGTGATGCCGAACTCCATGCTGAAGTAGGCGATCGGCCCCTGGAATCCGGGCGGGCAGATCTCCTCCCATGGCGTGCGGCCGGCGAGGTACTCGTCGCACTCATGCTGCACCCGTTGCAGCTCGGCAAGGAAGTGCGCGTCGACCGCCAGCGAGTCGAGCCGGCTGCGCGGGGTGGTCTGCAGCACCAGCCACGGGTTGCGGGTGCGCGACCACATCTCGCCGTCGAGCATCGCCCACAGCGCGTCGGCGCCGTGGCACCAGCTCCAGCGCAGGTCGAGGCTCAGCCGGCCGAGGGCGCGGATCGACTCGGGAAGTTCGCGCAGCAGCGGGTGCGTCATCATCGGTCCGACCTCAAGGCTGCCGCTTCGTGCCGGCGACCCGTGCCGCCCGCCTCAGGCGAACACGCGATGCGCCAGCGCCGGCAGGCTGGCACGCACGCTGGCGATCCGCTCGGCGTCGACCTCGCCGACGATCACCCCCGGCCCCTGGTCGAGCTGCGCGACGGTCTCGCCCCAGGGGTCGAACAGCACGCTGTGGCCGAAGGTGGCGCGGCCGTTCTCGTGCCTGCCGCCCTGCGCCGGCGCCAGCACGTAGGCGAGGTTCTCGATCGCGCGCGCGCGCAGCAGCGTCAGCCAGTGCGCGCGGCCGGTGGTGGCAGTGAAGGCGGCCGGCACCAGGATCAGGTCCGGCTGGCCGAGCGAGCGGTACAGCTCCGGGAAGCGCAGGTCGTAGCACACCGACAGCCCCACCTTCAACGCCGGACCGTCGGTCGACGAGAGTGTGAAGCTGCGCACGGCGCGTCCCGGCGCGATCGTCCTGGCCTCGTCGTAGGACTCCTCGCCGGTGGCGAAGGCGAACAGGTGGATCTTGTCGTAGCGCGCGACGCGTGCGCCGTCGGGGCCGTAGACCAGCACCGAGTTCATCACCCGGTCCGGCTGCGGCGCGGCGAGCGGCACCGTGCCGCCGGCCAGCCAGATGCGGTGCCGCGCCGCGGTCTCGGCAAGGAAGTCCTGGATCGGCCCGCTGCCGTCGGTCTCGCGCGCCGCAACCTTGTCGGTTTCCCTGCCCATCAGGCAGAAGTACTCGGGCAGCGCGACCAGCCTCGCTTCCTGCGCGACCGCCTCGGCGATCAGCGCCGCGGCGTCGCGCAGGTTGGCCGCGATGTCGGGCTTCGACACCATCTGCACCGCGGCGACGCGGATCGAGCGCTTCATTGAGTCAACACGTGCAATGACCGGGCTGCCGCCGAGCTTACCTCAGCGACGAGGCGGTGCCGCTCCGTAGAATGCACCGCGAGGCCATGAACAGACCAAGCGAGGGCGAGGGTCGCGATCAACCCGCGCCGGGGCAACCGGGGGCGATGACCGACGAGCTTCTGCGCGCGGGTTGCGCGCGCGCGATGCGGCTGTCCCGCTTCGTCGCCCGCGCGCTGGCAGCGGAACTCGGCGGCGGTGCGAGCGACGCGCAGCGCCTCGAGCGGCTGTGCGCGCTTGCCGGCCAGGCCTGGCCGCGCCAGCGGCTCGACGACGAGTTCGACGCGCTGGCCGAGGCCGGCGGCGACGAGGAGCAGGCGCTGGCGCGGCGGCTGCGCCGGCTGCGCCGGCGGGTCGTGCTGGCGCTGGCGGCGCGCGACATCGCCGGCGTGGCGACGCTCGCCGAGGTGGTCGGAACGGTCACCGCGCTGGCGGAGTTCGCCGTCGAGCGGGTTATCCAGGTGCATGCGCGCCTGCTGGCGGACAGGCACGGCGTGCCGCTTTCGCCCGACGGAGTGCCGCAGGACCTGCTGGTGGTGGCGATGGGCAAGGGCGGCGGCGGCGAACTGAACGTTTCCTCCGACCTCGACCTGGTGTTCGTCTACGACGACGACGGCGAGACCGCTGCGCACGGCGCGTTTAGCGAAGCGCCGCGGCGGCTGTCGAACCACGAGTTCTTCGAGCGGCTCGGCAAGCGGCTGATCGCCGCGCTGTCGGAGCTCACCGCCGACGGGTTCGTCTTCCGCGTCGACATGCGGCTGCGGCCGCACGGCGATGCAGGGCCGCTGGCGGTGTCGAACGCGATGCTCGAGGAGTACCTGCTGCGCGAAGGGCGCGACTGGGAGCGCTTCGCCTGGCTGAAGGGCCGGGTGATCTCCGGGCCGGTGCTGGCCGATGCGGCGGCCTTCGAGCGGCAGCGCGCGGCGCTCGACACCCTGGTGCGGCCGTTCGTATTCCGCAAGTACCTCGATTTCTCCGCCATTGCCTCGCTGCGCGACCTGCACGAGCAGATCCGCGCGCAGACGCGGGCCAAGTCGGCGCGCCGCGCCGGCGGCGTCGAGGCGCACGACGACAACGTCAAGCTCGGCCGCGGCGGCATCCGCGAGATCGAGTTCATCGCCCAGACACAGCAGGTGATCCGCGGCGGCCGCGATTCGCGGCTGCGCGACCGCGCGACGCTGCCGACGCTCGCCACGCTGGCGCGGATCGGCGTGATGCCGGAAGCGAAGGCGCAGCGGCTGGCCGGGCACTACGAGTTCCTGCGGCAGCTCGAGCACGCGCTGCAGTACGTCGACGACGCGCAGACGCACCAGCTGCCGGCCGACCAGGCGGCGCTGGCCGACGTGGCGGCGATGCTGCGCATGTCCTCGGCAGGCGAGCTGCGCAGCCGCTTCGACGCCGCCACCGACGAGGTCGCCGCCGACTTCGACGCGGTGTTCCAGATGCCGGCGCAGGTCGACGCCGAGCCCGCCGGCAGCGACCAAGCGGCGCTCGCCGAGCGGCTGCGCGCCGCCGGCGTCGACGACGCGCCGGCCTGCGCCGCGCGCATCCGCGGCCTGCTCGAGTCGCGCCGGGTGCTCGCCGCCAGCAGCGCCACGCGCTCGACGATCGAGCGGCTGCTGATGCTGGCGGTGGCGCAGCTGCCGGGGCTGCCGCGCACGCTGGCTGCCGCCGAAGTGCTGGCGCGGCTGGCGCAGCTGCTCGAGGCGATCGCCGGCCGCAGCACCTACATCGCGCTGCTCGGCCAGTACGGGCACGCCTTCGAGCGCGTGCTGCGGCTGCTGGCGGCCAGCCGCTGGGCCACCGACTTCCTCGTGCAGCACCCGATCCTGCTCGACGAGCTGCTCGACGAGCGGCTGACCAGCCTCACCATCGACAGCCCGGTCGACTTCCGCGACTACGCCGCCGAGCTGCGCGCGCACCTGGCCGAGCTCGACGACGACGTCGAGGCGCAGATGAACATGGTGCGCGACGAGCACCACGCGCAGGTGTTCCGGCTGCTGGTGGCCGACCTCGACGGCCGGCTGACGGTCGAGCGGCTGGCCGACCACCTGTCGGCGCTCGCCGACGCGACGCTGGCGGTGGTGCTGCAGTTTGCCTGGCGCGCGGTCGGCCGGCGGCACGTCGAGACGCCGCGCTTCGCGGTGATCGGCTACGGCAAGCTCGGCGGCAAGGAGATGGGCTACCAGTCCGACCTCGACCTGGTGTTCGTCCACGACGACCCGCATCCCGACGCACTGCAGAACTACGTCACGCTGGCGCGCCGGCTGATGACCTGGCTCACTTCGCTTACCTCGAGCGGCAACCTGTTCGAGGTCGACCTGCGGCTGCGGCCGGACGGCGACAAGGGGTTGCTGGTGGCGCCGATCGACGGCCTGGAGCGCTACCAGCGACGCGAAGGCGGCGTCGGCGCCTGGACCTGGGAGCACCAGGCGCTGACCCGCGCCCGCTTCGTCGCCGGCGACACCGCCATCGGCGAACGCTTCGAGCGGCTGCGCAACGAGGTGCTGGCGCTGCCGCGCGATGCGCAGAAGCTGGCCGCCGAGGTGATCGACATGCGCCGCCGCATGCTCGAGGGCCACCCGAACAGGAGCAGCCTGTTCGACCTGAAGCACGACCGCGGCGGCATGGTCGACGTCGAGTTCATCGTCCAGTTCCTGGTGCTCGCGCATGCGCATGACCAGCCGCGTCTGCTCGGCAACCTCGGCAACATCGCGCTGCTGCGCATCGCCGGCGAGCTGGGGCTGATCGAAGCGAAGCTGGCGGCTGAAGTCGGTGACGCCTACCGCCGCTTCCGCAAGCTGCAGCACGAGCTGCGGCTGAACAACGCCGAGTTCGCGCGGGTGCAGGCGGCGTCGGTCGCCAGCGAGATGGCTGCCGTTAAGGCCCTCTGGCGGGCGGTGTTCGGCACCGACGCGCCGTAGGCGGTGCGCTTGGCCGCCGCGCCGTGCGAGGCTGGCTGCCGCTGCTCTCCGGACGGTGCGCGATCGGCACGCCGGGGCGCCCTGTTGTCTCGTGTCCCCCGGCGCCCGCCTTCGGCAGGCGCCTCCTCCTTGACCTCGCTGCACAGGGCACCCCGGCGTGCCGATCGTGGTGCCGCGTGCGCTGCGGCGTCGTTGGCGGCTACGGCCTTTGCGGTCGCGCCCGCCGAGGCAACGTCGACCAGCCACGGGTCGAGCCCGCGGTCACCACGATCCCTCTCGGGTCGGTAATGACCGCTAGGTGGCGGCGCTTGAGAACCCGGGATCGGCCAGGAGCGGAATTCTTCAGGCTCCCCAGTTCAATCGGTCTGCCTCGTCGATGCGAGTCCGAACTGGGGTGGGGAGGTGTGGCCACGGCGCTGGCTTCGGCAAACATCGCGGTGGTTCAGCCTACAAAGTGTTGCGCAGGACCTATGACACTCTGAGATCATCGCGATGGGCGACTTGCGGAAGGGCGCTGGACGGCCGCCTTCGGGCCACCCTGGCAGCGTTCAGGAATTGAAACGTTAATCTCGACGTCAAGAGGAGTCCGATGATCGGCTACGTCACCCTTGGCACCAACGATCTGCCTCGCGCCGCGGCGTTCTACGACGCCCTGCTCGCGGAGATCGGCATCACGCGCTTGATGGAATTCGGCGGCCGCGGTTACGGCTGGGCGGCCTCCATGGACAAGCCGATGCTGTGCGTCTTTGAGCCTTACGATGGGCGTCCGGCCACTGTCGGCAACGGCGTGATGGTCGGCATCGCGGTCGACTCCCGCGACAAGGTCGAGCGCATCCACAAGAAAGCGCTCGAACTCGGGGGCATCGACGAAGGACCGGTCGGCCTGCGCGCTGAGGGCGGTGACGGCTTCTATGCCGGCTATTTCCGCGATCTCGACGGCAACAAGCTCGACGTGTTCTGCTACGGCTGAGGCGAGCAGCCCCCTCAAGGCGTCGAATGCCAGGACAGGGTCGGTTGCTCGCGGTCAGTTCGTGTGGAAGCGGCTATTCGGTTGCTGACCGGTTTGTGGCGACCTGCGTAGGCCCGGGTTCGGTCACAAGCTGCCGCTGCTGAGGCGCGCCCTCCTTGCTCGAAAGTGGTCACAATTCCGGCCATGAACCTGACCGCGGTCGAAGTCAAGCCCTTCGTGCCGGCGAGCAACTTTGAACGGGCAAAGGAGTTCTACCTGGCCGCCGGCTTCGAGGTTCCCTGGTCGTCCGAAGACCTCGCGTATGTGCGCCACGGCCAGACGGCGTTCCTGCTGCAGGCATTTGATCAGCCGGCGTTCGTTCAGAGCTTCCAGATGCACCTTCTCGTCGAAAACGTCGACGACTGGCATTCGCATCTGAAGGCGATGGGAATTGAGGAGCGGTTCGGGGTTCGGATGGGTGAACCGCAAGACCAGCCGTGGGCCATGCGCGACTTCACGCTGTTTGATCCGAGCGGCGTCCTGTGGCGTATCGCCCAGAACCTACCGCGACCGGATGAACAGCTGGTCCCGGCGTCTGTCGGCGAATAGCATGCATTGGACAGGCAGCCAGTGAGACTTCTCACCATTGCGTGTGGCCTGACAGCCGTGAGATGCCTGTGCGATGAAGCGGACCGTAGGTTTGCGTCTCGACACATCAGTTACCTTGCCGCAGCCGCCGTGATAGGCGTGTCGTCTCCCATGGCCAGCGCAATTGAAGAGCCAAAGTACACCGTAGAGCGTCGGTACGACGGTTTCGAAGTGCGCGAGTACGCGCCGTACCTCGTTGCCGAAGTCGCTGTTGCCGGCCCAGCCGAGGAGGCAGGCAACCAGGGCTTTCGAATCCTGGCGGGCTATATCTTTGGCAAGAACAAGGGCGAACGGAAGATTGCGATGACGGCTCCGGTTACGCAGGCGCCTGAGCCCGCCAAGATAGAGATGACCGCGCCGGTCATCCAGGCGCCCGCCAGCGGCGGTTACGTCGTGCAATTCACGATGCCCGGCGAGTACACACTCGAAACGCTGCCCGAGCCCTTGGATCCTCGGGTCAAACTCAAGGAAGTCCCGGGTGGCCGCTTCGCCGTCATCCGATACTCGGGCACCTGGTCCCAGCGCAACTACCAGGAGCACCTGGAGAAACTGGAGCGCGGCCTCGAGGCAGCAGGGCTGAGTACGACGGGCAGCCCGATCTACTCCCGTTACAACGCCCCATACGTGCCCTGGTTCATGCGCCGCAACGAAATTTGGCTCAAGCTACGCTGAGCGGCCGGCGCTGGGATCCTCTTCTGCGCGAGGTTCGATCCAACCGCGATGGCCGTTTCTTGTGGCCGCTTGCCAAGAGCAGAGATTGTCAAGTCAGGCGGTCCACCGAAAGTCAGCTCTTGGGCTTGAACGCGAACGGGGACAACCGGCCAGGAACCGACAGTCGTGCAATTCGGTAGGCGCTGCAGAAGCGGCCGTTCGCTACGGACGCCAAGGGTTGACGATCAGCACACCAAAGGTGGTGAAGTCCCGCTCGTTGCGGGTCGCCACTCCATAGCCATGAACGACCGCTGTCGCGGCAATCAATCCGTCGATCACGGGCAACGGGCGCCCTTGGCGGTCGAGTCGCGCTTGTCGCTCGGCCCAGACATCCGCAACCGCCTTGTCCACGGGGAAGACGCGGTTGAGGAAACGCGCGGGCAGCGCCTCATCTATCCATGATTCGAGCGCGGAGCGACGTCGCGACGGCGGCAACGCCAACGCACCGCGCCTCAGTTCGGCGATCGTTAGAACACTCAGCGCAAGCGCCGCTTCGTCGGCGGTGGCGAGCCAGCTCATGACGTGAGCGTTCGGATTGGCACGCGCGTATTCGGAAAGTACGCAAGTATCGAGCAGCCAGCGACCGCTCATTTGCCGAACTTAACAAGTCTGCCAGTGTCCCGCGAGCGACGGATGCGAAGCCGCGCGCCGCGCAGCGGAGACTGCAGAAGGAACTCGGCGAGCGATTGCCTCTCTTTCTTGCCCGTCTTGTATCCGCGCTGAAACTGCTCCACAGACACGATGACCACAGCGTCCTTGCCGTGCTTCGTCACCGTCTGCGGTCCGTCGTTGATCGCTCGCTCGACCACTTCACTGAATCGGTTCTTGGCTACCTGCAACTGCCAACGTGCGCCCATCGTCGCCCTCCCTGCGATCTAGCCAGTCTGGCCAGAATATACATTGGAACTGGCAGGAGATTGCGCTACCCGCGCGCTGCACGAGCGACCGAGTGTCCGCCATCGGCAAGGTCCCCTCGCTTGGGCGGCAACTGTCGCGAATGAGCGGAGTGGGTCGGTTGCTCGCGGTCAGTTCGTTTGGAAGCAGCTATTCGGTTGCTGACCGGTTTGTGGCGACCTGCGTAGGCCCGGGCTCGGCCAGGACCTGCCGGTCGCACCGCTGTCAAAGTTCTCTCTGGAGCGGTCATCCGCACAAACGAAAAAGCCCCGCTGCTTGAGCGGGGCCGTCGTCTTCTGGCGCTGCCGCCTACTGCTTGCGCCTGCGCGCGGCGGCCAGACCGGCGAGGCCGAGACCGAGAAGGGCGAGAGTTCCAGGCTCGGGGACTGTGCCGTTTGGGCTAACGCCGATGCCCATGAACGAAAAAGACGCGTTCTGTCCATTGACGAGCAGTGTCGTGTTGCCAGTAACTGGTCCGAGCGCGTTCGGCGTGAACGCGTAGAACACTTGGCATGCGGCACCGGGCGCGAGCGTGTTTCCTTGGCAGTTCTGAACGCCGCCGAAGACACCGGCGCCGCCGCCGGCCAGACTCAGCGTCTGCGGCGAGCCGCTCACATTGAGGATGTCAACTATCTGTTGAAGCGATGTCGATCCCAATTCGATCTCGCCGAAGTCGAAGCCGATAGGAGAGATCAGAAATGGATCGATACCGCTTCCCTTGAAGGAGAAGGACACGTTCTGCCCGTTGACGGACAGACTCGTCGAGCCGGTTGTCTCCCCGTAGACAGTGGGCGTGAATCTATAGAACACCTGACACGACGCGCCAGGAGCGAGCGTCTGTCCTTGGCAGTTCTGAACGCCGCCGAAGACACCGGCGCCGCCGCCGGCCAGATTCAGCGTCTGCGGCGATCCGCTGACGTTGGTGATCGTGACGATTTGCTCGGCGGACGACGCTCCGACCGACACGTCGCCGAAGTCAAAAGCGACGGGTGAGATCAGAAATGGTTGACTGCTCGTTCCGCCATTCCCGCTGAATGTGAATGATGCGTTCTGGCCGTTTACCGACAAGTTGGTCGAGCCGGTAACTGTCCCTGTTGCCGTAGGGACAAACGCGTAGGTGATCTGACATGACGCGCCAGGAGCGAGCGTCTGTCCTTGGCAGTTCTGAACGCCGCCGAAGACACCGGCGCCGCCGCCGGCCAGATTCAGCGTCTGCGGCGATCCGCTGACGTTGGTGACCGTGACGACTTGCTGGGATGACGTCGAACCCACGGCAACACTGCCAAAGTCGAAGCCAATCGGGCTTATCCGGAACGCATCGATCGCATTTCCCTCGAAATTGAAAGAGGCACTCTGTCCATTCACAGATAGCGTCGTTCCCTCTGCTGCAGCGCCAAGTGCGGTTGGAGTGAAGGCGTAAAAGATCTGACATGACGCGCCAGGAGCGAGCGTCTGTCCTTGGCAGTTCTGAACGCCGCCGAAGACACCGGCGCCGCCGCCGGCCAGATTCAGCGTCTGCGGCGATCCGCTCACGTTGGTGACCGTGACGACTTGCTGGGCTGACGACGCCCCAAGCGAAATGTCGCCAAAGTCAAAGGCGATCGGCGAGATGGAAAACAACGCAGCCGATGCTGGCGAAGCGAGCCCGGCCGCCACTGCGGTCAGTGCAAACCAACAGGACCGAACTTCGAATCGAAACCTTCCATCATTGGACACGACACCCATGGCGCGCGATCTCCCTCTGACCAAGAAGCGGCGGCCTGCTGCTGCCGTGAGTCTCTCGGTGATCAACTTTGATTGAGCATCCCGGAGCACACTGAACTCAAGCAATTCAATGCCTCCGTGTGCTTCAGCAAGCAGGAGGTGTGCCTAGTTAACTTTTGCCAAAAATATCAACCAGTTAGATCGCCGGTGTCTCGCATCGTGTAAACATTTCCGACACTGTGCTTGCGTATGACGCGACCAATCGGCGACTCGTCAAGTGCGATTCGCTCGCCGCTGTGAGTGCATCAAATGGGCGACCCGCAGTCTCCGCCGGCAGCCAACCTAGCTTGCCACGCGGACCTGAGCGACCGGTCGACACGTGAGCGACAGTCAGCTCGGCGTCGGACGCAGTTGCTCCGACCGGCCGCTTCGGGGCAGACCGGGTGGTCCGAGGCGACCAATGTCAGGTAGCAGGCAAGGGGCGGAAGCCTGAGTTCGGCCATTACCTGCCGGTCCCCAGCGTGACGAAGCCGGCTCCACAGCGGTCGTCCGCACCAGCAAAAAGCCCGCCACATGGGCGGGCTTGTCGTCAGGCGTTGCCGATTACTGCCTGCGCCTGCGCGAAGCTGCTAGACCGGCGAGGCCGAGTCCCAGAAGGGCGAGCGTGCCGGGTTCGGGAATGGATGGGGCTTGCTCCTGCAGGTTGTCGATGATAAACGCCAGCTTGGTGCACGCGTTGCTTGGGGGTGTGCTTGCGGCAACACAGCTGCTGCCAGCCGTCGACGCCCAATACTCCACATAAAAGTACCTGTCGTTGATGGCCGCATCAACAAGGGGTATTTGGTTTATCGAATCAGACGACACCAGAGTTATCGGCGTAGAGGCTTTTGGTTCCAGCAACAGGAGTCTGACACCCGCGAAAATGTAGCTTGCGTTCGTGTCGCTCAAACCCGAGAACGACGGCACCTCGTACTTGTCTCGATACGGCGAGCTCGCCCCGACATCATCCCAGATGGTCACGCTTCCACCTGTGGCAGAGATGCCAAACGAGGTCGGTGAACCAAACGTGAGGCTCAACGCAGTCACGGCGTTGTTGTACTGACCGATTTGGCTCGACCCTCCGTTGGAATCGGCAATTGAGGTGTCGACGGTCATCGAACCGGTGAAGGTGTCGCCGACCAGGCTCAGGGGATCACTACAGGCGGCAGGAGGATTGCTGCCGGAAAAGCATGAAATGCTGCCTGCGAAGCTGAAAGTCAAGGAAGCGCTGGCAGTCGAGCAAAAGCCAACAAGCGCTGCTGCCATCGCCGCCCACCTGAACGCAGAGGCACTCGTTCTCATAGCGGTTTCTCCCGTGTTTTTGGTACTGGCTTCAAAGTACTGAGTTGCCTTGCGACGTACCGAGAATTAAGCAAGAAACGCGCCGGCTGAAAATAAACTATTGCTTTCAGCGCCGTACGATTTCGCATGTTCAGTGGGCCATGCATTCTGTAAATTTTTCCGACACTCGCGCCCGATTCTCTGTCGAGTCATGACATGCGGCGACTCGGGGTCAGTCGGTCCGCATTCATAGTCCGCAGCTCCCCGCCCGAACCCTGAACAGCCGCGCCCGGCTTGCGGCGAACTGGAGGCGGCTTAGTGACGCGAGCAAATCACCGCGCTCACCGCTGACATAGACAGACGCGTCCAGGTGACCGGTCCTCGTGAGATTCAAGGACAGCAGGGGGTCGTTTAGAGGCGGTCGGAGGGTCTGCTCTCCGGTCGCTAATCGGCTTGAGGCTGGCCGCACGGATTCGGACGGGCTACTTGGTGCGGGCCGTCGAGCGCGGGAGCGCTGGCGAGTTCGCGGTCGAGACGTTGGAACGCGATGCACCTGTCACGGGCGCGACGGAGGAGGGACAAGGGCGGCGGGTGACCGCCGCAGCAGCGAAGTAAAGGCGGAGCGGCGGGCGAGGCCCGACGCGGGGGACAAGCGGCGGCGGTCACCCGCCGCCCTTGGCGAGCACGCCCTCCGCAGACGCGTCCTTCGCAGCCGTCCGTGAGCGCAACGAAGGACGTCAGCGGGTCGACCTTCGCCGTTCGGCACGTCCGCTTTCGGACGCTCGCCAAGTAACGCTTTGCGACCGGTGAAGTCTTGGCGGCGGGGCCCGTCGCCCGCTCAGACGAAGTGACGCACGACGAAGTAGGCCGCCATGCCGATGCCCATGGTGGCCATCATGCTGCGCGTGGCCAGCATCACCGCGATCGCCACCGCGCCACCGACCAGCTTCGCATTGGCGAGCGAGATCGCCCACGCGCCCTGCTCGGTGAGCAGTTCGGGCGCGATCAGCGCCGACAGTGCGCAGGCCGGCGCGAAGCGCAGCGCGTGCTGCACCCGCTCCGGCAGCGGGATGCGGTCGCCGAAGACCAGCATCACGGTTCGCGTGGCCACCGTGATCACCGTCATCGCGACGATGGTGATCCAGATCTCGACGGCGCTCATCGCGACGGGTCCAGCCGATCCTGCAGCAGGTCGACCGCCATCGCCGCGCTGATGCCGGCGAGCACGGCGATCACCAGGCCGAGCTTCAGCGGCGCGCCGGCGGCGAGCACGGCGACCACGCTGGCCACCAGCGCTCCGGCCACCGTGGGCGCGCCGGCGATCATCGGCAGCACCAGCGCGACCAGCGCCAGGATGGCAACGAAATCCAGCCCCCAGGTACCGGGAATGCCGCCGCCGAGGAAGATGCCGGCGACCGAAGAAGCCTGCCAGATTACCCAGGTGCCGCTGCAGATGCCGAGGTAGAACCAGGTGCGTTCGCGGCTGCCGTGCTGCGGCAGCGGCTCCAGCGTCCAGCGCGAGACCGAGAGCGCGAAGCTGACGTCGCCGGTGACATAGCCGAGCATCATCCGCCTGCCGATCGGCAGCTGGCGGAAGTACGGGTACAGCCCGGCGGTGAAGATGACGAAGCGCAGGTTGACCACCACGGTGGTCAGCAGCACCACCCAGACCGGCGCGTCGGCGGCGATCAGCGGCAGGGCGGCCAGCTGCGCGCTGCCGGCGAACATCAGCAACGACATGCCGAGCGCCTGCCATTGGGTCAGGCCGCTCTTGACCATCGCCACGCCGGTGACCAGGCCCCAGGCGGCGAGCGCCACCAGCGCCGGGGCGACCACGCGCAGGCCCTGCAGCCACGCCGCGCGCCGCGCGTGCGCGACGGCCGGCGCCTGCCCGAAGAGCCAGCGCCCGATCATCGGCCGTTCATGCGGCAGCGGACCGCCGCGCGTGCAGCCAGAGCAGGGCGACGGTCGCCAGCGCGATCGCCGGCAGCGAGTACAGGTTGAGATCCGTCCAGCCGGTGGCCGACAGCAGCGCGCCGGAGGCGGCCGACGAGGTGATCATGGTCAGGAACACCGCCAGGTCGTTGATGCCCTGCACGCGCGCCTTCTCCGCCGGGCGATAGGCAGTGGTCAGCAGCGCGGTGGCGCCGGTGAACATGAAGTTCCAGCCGACGCCGAGCGCGAACAGCGCGATCCAGAAGTGCCAGTAGGTGAGGCCGGCATGGGCCACCGCGACGGTCGCGAACATTAGCGCGCAGCCGGCCAGCATCACGCGCTCCTTGCCGAAGCGGCGCAGCAGTGCGCCGGTGAAGAAGCCCGGCGCGAACATCGCGACCACGTGCCACATGATCACGTCGGCGGCCTGCGGGTAGCCGAAGCCGCAGACCTTCATCGCCAGCGGCGTGGCGGTCATCAGCAGGTTCATCGCGCCGTAGCTGACAGCGCCGGCGATCACGGCGACGATGAAGGCGGGCTGCGCGGCGATCACCCGCAGCGGCCGCGCGGCGCCGCCGGCGGCGCTGGCGTGCATCGGCGGGATGTGCAGACGGCTGGCGACGACGCAGGCGAGGAGCGCGACCACCGACAGCGCGAGATAGGTGCCGGCGAAGGCGGTCGGCAGCGCATCGCGGGTGAGCTTGCTGATCTGCGGACCGACGATGCCGCCGGCCAGCCCGCCGGCCAGCACCCAGGAGATCGCCCGCTCCTTCAGCTCCGGCGCATAGGCGTCGGCCACGTCGGCGGCGGCGAAGCGCATGTACTGCGCGAAGGCGTTGTACAGCCCGACGATGAAGGTGCCGGCGCACAGCAGCACGAAGCTCGACGCGAAGACGCCGACCGCGGCGAGCGACGTGCCGGCGAAGCCCATCGCGGTGCCGAACATGAAGCCGGCGCGCCGGCCCCAGCGGCCCATCGCCAGCGATGCCGGCAGGGTGGTCAGCGCCGAGCCGACGATGTAGGTGGTCACCGGCAGCGTCGCGAGCAGCGGCGTCGGCGCCAGCGCCAGGCCGACCAGCCCGTTGACGGCGATCAGGGTGACGTTGTTGACGTACAGCAGCGCCTGGCAGGTGACCAGCAGGAGGATCTGCCGGCGCGCGCGGGAATGATCGGCGGCCACGGGCGCGGATTCTACGGGCGGGCCGGTGCGCGGGCCGCGCCGCTAGAATCCGCCCTTCGGAGCTGGGAGAACGAGATGTCGATGGCCGACCGCGACGGGTTGATCTGGTACGACGGCAAGCTGGTGCCGTGGCGCGACGCGAACACGCACGTGCTGACGCACTCGCTGCACTACGGTCTGGCGGTGTTCGAGGGCGTGCGCGCCTACAAGACGGCGATCGGCACGGCGATCTTCCGCCTGCAGGAGCACACCGAGCGGCTGTTCAACTCGGCGAAGATCTTCATGATGGACGTTCCGTACTCGCGCGAGCAGATCAGCGAGGCGCAGCGCGAGGTGGTGCGGGCCAACAAGCTGGAGTCCTGCTACATCCGGCCGCTCGCCTTCTACGGATCGGAGAAGATGGGCGTCAGCCCGAAGGGCGCCAAGGTCCACGTCGCGATCGCCGCCTGGCCGTGGGGCGCCTATCTCGGCGAGGAAGGGCTGCAGAAGGGCATCCGGGTGAAGACCTCGTCGTTCGCGCGGCACCACATCAACGTGTCGATGGTCCGTTCGAAAACCGCCGGCCACTACGTCAACTCGATCCTCGCCAATCTCGAGGCGACCAACGACGGCTACGACGAGGCGCTGCTGCTCGACACGCAGGGCTTCGTCGCCGAGGGTGCCGGCGAGAACCTGTTCGTGGTGCGCGACGGCCAGATCTTCGAGCCGCAGATGGTCTCCGGGCTGACCGGCATCACCCGCGCGACGATCATCGAGCTGGCGCGCGACCTCGGCTACGCCGTGACGGCCAGGCCGATGACGCGCGACGACGTCTACCTCGCCGACGAGGCGTTTTTCACCGGCACCGCCGCCGAGGTGACGCCGATCCGCGAGGTCGACGGGCGAGCGATCGGCGCCGGCCGCCGCGGTCCGCTGACCGAGAAGCTCCAGAGCCTGTTCTTCGACGCGGTCAACGGCCGTGCCGAGAAGTACCGGCGCTGGCTCACCGCCGTATGACGACCATGACCAGCGACCTGCCGGTGGTCGAACTGTCGGCCAGGGACCTGCCGGCGTTCTGCCCGAACCCGCAGATGCCGGTGTGGAACCACCACCCGCGCGTGTTCCTCGACGTCGCCACCAGGGGCGAGGCGATGTGCCCGTACTGCGGCACGCGCTACCGCCTGAAGGCGGGCGAGAAGGTCAGCGGGCACTGAGCGGGGACGGCAGGTGTCGAGGCTCGCCAGGCCGCTGCTGTTCGCCTCGAGCGACGAGTGCGAGCAGGCTTTCTACGAAGCGCTCGAGAACGCCGATGCCGACGCGGCTGCCGACCTGTGGCTCGAGGATGCCGACATCTGCTGCGTGCATCCGAACGGGCCGCGGCTGCAGGGACATGCGTCGGTCACCGCCTCCTGGCGGGCCATCCTGGCCAACGGACCGCTGCGCGTCCGCGCCTCGTCGAAGAAGACCCTGGAGACGCCGTCGGTCGCACTGCATAACGTGGTCGAGGAGATCGTGGTCCAGCAGGGCCGCACGCAGCAGGTGGTGCACGTGATCGCCACCAATGCGTACGTGAAGACGCCGGCCGGCTGGAAGATGGTGCTGCACCACGCCTCGGCCGCTCCCGAAGGGCAGGCCAGCGAGGTGGAGTCGCCGAGCGGGCCCCTGCATTGAGCGGTCTGGATGTACGCGAACCTCCGGCTCGCACGTGCATCCAGACCGCAAACGACAGTCGGGCGCGCCGCCTTGAGGCGGCTCGGCGCCGGCGCGCAGGACAACTGACACGGGCGGCGCGCAGGGCGCGCCGCTTCCGCCGCGGGATTCCCCGCCTCGTTCATGCCGTTGATCGAATCCACCTACCGTGCGCCCTCGTGGTTGCCCGGGCCGCACCTGCAGACGATTGCGGCGGCGCGGCTGGTGCCGTTGCCGCGCGTGCAATACCGGCGCGAGCGGTGGGACACGCCCGACGGCGACTTCGTCGACGTCGACTTCGCGGCTCCGGAGCCTGCCGATCCTGGCGCGCCGGTGCTGGTGCTGTTCCATGGCCTCGAAGGCTGCTCGCAGTCGCACTACGCGCGGGCGGTCATGCGCGCCGCCGCCGACCGCGGCTGGCGCAGCCTGGTGCCGCACTTCCGCGGCTGCTCGGGCGAACCGAACCGTCTGCCGCGCGCCTACCACTCCGGTGATTCGGCCGAGGGCGACTGGATCCTGCGCCGGGTGCATGAACGTTTCCCGGCGGCGCGGCTGCACGCGGTCGGCATCTCGCTCGGCGGCAACATGCTCGCCAAGTGGCTCGGCGAGCGCGGCAGCGATGCGAGCTTCGTCACCGCCGCGGCGTCGGTCGGCTCGCCGCTCGATCTGGCCGCCGGCGGCGCGGCGCTGGCGCGCGGCTTCAATCTCGTCTACACGAAGATGTTCCTCGCCACGCTGCGCGGCAAGGCGCTGGCGAAGATCGCGCGCTTCCCGGGCGTTGCTTCCGCCGAGGCCGTGCGCCGCAGCCGCAACCTGCACGAGTTCGACAACGCCTACACGGCGCCGGTGCACGGCTTCCGTGACACCGATGATTACTGGGCGCGCGCCTCGGGCAAGCCCTGGCTGCGCGCGGTCGAGGTGCCGCACCTGGTGCTGAACGCGCGCAACGACCCGTTCGTGCCGGCGGCCAGCCTGCCTCGGGCGGCGGAGGTCTCCCGCTTCGTGCACCTGGAGCAGCCGGCGGCGGGTGGCCACATCGGTTTTGCCCGCGGCGGCCCGCCCGGCGACCTCGGTTTCCTGCCCGAGCGGCTGTTCCGCTTCTTCGAGGAAGGGCGATAGCGGCGGCTCAGCCCCTGCCGACGAACGGCATGCTGGTGGCCATGATGGTCATGAACTGCACGTTCGACTCCAGCGGCAGGCCGGCCATGAACACCACCGCCTGCGCGACGTGCTCGACGTCCATGCGCGGCTCCACCGCGATGCGGCCGTCGGCCTGCGCGATGCCGTTCTTCATCCGCTCGGTCATCTCGGTGGCGGCGTTGCCGATGTCGATCTGGCCGCAGGCGATGTTGAACGGCCGGCCGTCGAGCGACAGGCACTTGGTCAGGCCGGTGATGGCGTGCTTGGTCGCCGTGTAGGGCGTCGAGTTCGGCCGCGGCGCGTGCGCCGAGATCGAGCCGTTGTTGATGATGCGGCCGCCCTGCGGCTGCTGCCGCTTCATCTGCTTCACCGCCTGCCGCGCGCAGAGGAACGAGCCGGTCAGGTTGGCGTCGACCACCGCGCGCCACTGTTCGACCGCGAGTTCGTCGATCGGCACCGCCGGCGCGCCGCTGCCGGCGTTGTTGAACAGCAGGTCGACGCGGCCGAATCGCTGCACGGTCGCCTCGAACATCGCTTCGACCGCGGCGGCGTCGGTCACGTCGCACGGCGCGACCAGCGTCTGCGCGCCGGCGGCCGCCGCAGCGGTCGCCTCGAGCCCCTCGCGCCGCCGGCCGACCAGCGTCACGGCGTAGCCGGCGCGCGCCAGCGCCAGCGCGCAGGCGCGGCCGATGCCGGTGCCGGCACCGGTCACCACGGCGACCTTGCGTGTTGTCTCGCTCATCAGCGTCTCCTCGATTCCGATCGGTTTGGTGGCAAGGCGCGAGCTTATCTGCTGGCCGCCGCCGCCGAGCGCGCCGCGACCGACGCAGGCCCTAGTCGAACACCGGCGACTCGACGCCGAGCACCTTGTGCAGCTTCGGGCTGGTGGTGGTGTACTGCAGGTGGATCTTGCGGTCCGGGAAGACGTAGTTGGCGGCGCCGAAGGCGGCCAGCGCCGCCTCGTGGAAGCCCGACAGGATCAGCTTCTTCTTGCCGGGATAGGTGTTGATGTCGCCCACCGCGAAGATGCCGGGCACGTCGGTCTCGAACTTCTCGGTGTCGACGACGATCTGCTTGCGCTCCAGCGCCAGGCCCCAGTGGGCGATCGGCCCGAGCTTCGGCGACAGGCCGAAGAACACCAGCAGCACGTCGAGCGGCACCCGGCGGGTGACGCCGTCGGGCGAGGCGACGCGGATGCCGGTCATCCGCCCGTCGCTCTCCTCGAAGCCGCTGACGGTGCCGACCATGAACTGCATCTCGTGGCGGTCGAGCAGTTCGCGCATCTTCGCCACCGACGCCGGCGCGGCGCGGAAGCCGTCGCGCCGGTGCAGCAGGATCACGCTCTCGGCCTGGCCCGCCAGCGCCAGCGTCCAGTCGAGCGCCGAGTCGCCGCCGCCGCAGATGACCAGGTTCCTGCCGTGGAACTGCACCGGGTCCCTGACCCGGTAGAAGAGCTGCGAGCCGTGAAACCGGTCGATGCCTTCCACCTTGAGCAACCTTGGCTGGAAACTGCCGACGCCGGCGGCGATGAACACCGTCCTGGTCAGGAAACGGGTGCCGTGCGAGGTCTGCAGGTAGAAGCGGCCGTCGTGGAACTTCTTCAGCACCGTCACCTCCTGGCCGAGGTGAAAGGTCGCGCCGAACGGCGCGATCTGCTTCATCAGCGCGTCGGTGAGTTCCTGCCCGGTGCACACCGGCACGGCGGGGATGTCGTAGATCGGCTTGTCCGGGTACAGCTCGACGCATTGCCCGCCGACGGTGGCAAGCGAATCGATGACGTGCGCCCGGATCTCGAGCAGGCCGAGTTCGAAGACCTGGAAGAGCCCGACCGGGCCGGCGCCGACGATCACTGCGTCGGTCTCGATCGGCGGCTGCCGGACGCCGTGGGTGGCGTCGGCAGCGTGGTGCACGAGGGTGTCCATCGAAGCGGCAAGCGGGCGGCAAGTCGGCGCAGCGGCGATTTTCGCCGATTTCCGGCGGCCACCCGGGCCGACGCCGGCTCAGCGGCGCGGCCGCGGTTCCTCTTCCGGCGGCAGCCGCCCCTCGCGGGCGAGCTGCTCGCGGTACTCGCGCATCTGCTGGGTGAGCTGGCGCAGCCGCGCGTCGACCTCCGACATCGTGTAGAAGTCGGCGTCGTTGGCGCGACGCGCCAGCTGCAACTGGTCGATCGCCGCCGGAACCGCGCCGAGCTGCAGGTACAGCTCGGCAGTGGCCTGGTGCTGCAGCGCGCGACGGCCGAGCCGCTCGTAGCCGCGCGCCAGCAGCTCGAAGTACCGCGGATCGCTGCGCGGCAACGCCAGCTGCTCGCGCAGGTAGGCGACCATCGCCTCGTGCTGCTCGCTGCGCTGCAGCAGGTCGATGTAGTGCAGCGCGGTCAGCCGCGACACCGGAAAGCGCTCGGTCGCCTCGCGCGCCTGTCGCACGGCGGCGGCGCGTTCGTCGTCGCTGCGGGCGGCCGCGAAGTGCGACTGCGAGACGATCTTGTCGAGCATCGGCGACGGCGCCTGGCTCGACAGTCGCGCGTTGCGCGCCGCCTCCACCGCGCTGCCGTGGTCGTCGAGCTTCAGCAAGGCAACCGCCAGCCCGTAGTAGGCGGCGGTCAGCGACGGCGCGCTGCGGCTGGCGATCTGGTTGCGGAAGTACAGCACCGAGTCGCGCAGCCCCTGCGGGCTTTCGTCCTGCAGCACGCGCAGCCGCGCGCGCACCAGGTGGAAGTCGAGCGAATCGGGGCGCTGCCGCACGCGCGTCTCGCGGGCGCGGTTCTGGATGTCGCTCAGACGTTCGACGGTCAGCGGGTGGGTGCGCAGGTACTCGGGCGCGGCGCTCTCGTAGATGCGCGTGCCCTGCTGCAGGCGGGTGAAGAAGCTGGCCATCCCCGCCGGGTCGTAGCCGGCGCCGAGCAGGATCTGGAAGCCGACCCGGTCGGCCTCGCGCTCCGCCTCGCGCGAGAAGTTCAGCTGCGTCTGCACCGCCGCCGCCTGGCCGGCCAGGATCGCCGCCTGCGCGGCGTCACCGCTCGACGACGAGCCGCTGCGCGCCGCCAGCAGCGCCAGCAGCAGCGCGCCGATGGCGATGTAGCTGCCTTCGCGCTGCTTGGCGATCATGCGGGCGATGTGCCGCTGCTCGACGTGGCCGATCTCGTGCGCCAGCACCGACGCAAGCTCGGACTCGTTGGCCGAGCCAAGCACCAGGCCGCTGTGCACGCCGATGAAGCCGCCGGGAAAGGCAAAGGCGTTGAGCATCGGATCGCGGATGGCGAAGAACTCGAAGTCCATGTAGCGCGCCGGGCTCACCGACACCAGCTTGAAGCCGAGCGCGTTCAGGTAGTCCTGCGTGTCGGGGTCGGGCAGGTAGGCGGGGTCGCGCCGCACCTGTCGCATGATCTGCTCGCCGAAGCGACGCTCGTTGGCCGGCGACAGGTCTTCCGACGCCGTATCGCCGAGCGCCGGCAGTTCGGGCACCTGGGCGCGCGCAGGCGCGACGCCGGTCGGCAGCGCCAGCGCGCACGACAGCAGGGCGACAAGCAGGCGACGGAGGAAGAGGGGCACGGGTGGCGAGGAAAGCCGGCGCGATGGGGCGCGGCGCAGTGCGTTTGTATGATAGATGCACGGTCAGACCGTCCGGCCGGCGCCTTCGTTCCGCCTTGTAACCGATTGCATGAACCCACTGACCCATTTCGATGCCGCCGGCGAGGCGCACATGGTCGACGTCGGCGACAAGCCGGTCACGCACCGGCTGGCGGTGGCCACCGGGCGGATCCGCATGTCGCCGCTGACGCTCGATCTGGTGCGCGCCGGAACGACCAGGAAAGGCGACGTCCTCGGGGTCGCCCGCATCGCCGCGATCCAGGGCGCGAAGCGGGCCAGCGAGCTGATTCCGCTTTGCCACCCGCTGCCGCTGACCCGCGTGGCGGTCGAGTTCGCGATCGACGGCGAGACCAGCAGCATCGAGTGCACGGCGCGGGTGGAAACGCGCGGCCAGACCGGCGTCGAGATGGAGGCGCTCACCGCGGTGCAGGTCGGCCTGCTGACCATCTACGACATGGTCAAGAGCGCCGATCGCGGCATGGTGATCGAGGGCGTGCGCCTGCTCGAGAAGCACGGCGGCAAGAGCGGCAGCTACGTCGCCGGCGAGCCTTAGGCAGGCTCAAATCACGTTGCGTTCGAGCAGCGGGCGCCGTTCGACGAGCCGCTGCGGCGAAAGCGGCGACAGGTCGAGCGTCCGGTAGCGGTCGAGCGCGATCAGCTCGGCCAGCGCCCGCGCCACCGCCGGTGCCTGCTGCATCCCGTGGCCGGAAAAGCCGCAGCCGACGAATGCGTTGGCGCAGCCCGGCAGGCGGCCGACGATGCCGTTGCGGTCGAACGTGTTGAACTCGTAGTAGCCGGCCCAGGCGCCGGTCACGCGTAGCGCCTCGAAGGCCGGCACACGCCGCGCCAGCGCCGGCCAGATCACCTCGTCGAACAGCCCGTGGTCGATCGCCTCCAGCGGCGCATCGTCGATGTCCTCGCCGCGCGGCGGGCAGCCGGCGATGAAGCCCCGTCCCTCGGGGCGGAACCACACGCCGCTCGCGTCGATCACCAGCGGACAGTGCGGCAGTTCGGCCGGCGCGGCGAGCACGAACACGTCGCGCTTGCGGGCACGCACCGGCAGGTCGAAGCCGAGCTGCGCCGCCAGCGGCGCCGACCAGGCGCCGGCGGCGATGAGCAGCGCATCGGCGTCGAAGCGGCGTCCGTCCCGGCAGTGGGCCGCCTTGAATCGGCCGCCGGCCGACTCGATTCCGTCGACGTCGGCGTTTTCGAAGCGCGCGCCGAGCGAGATCGCCTTGCGTCGGAACGCCATCAGCACCGCGTAGCCGTCGAACCAGCCCTCGCCACCTTCGCCGAGCGCGCCGGCGGCGATGCCGGCGAGATCGAGCCACGGCAGCCGCGCTGCCAGCGCCTCGGGGTCGAGCAGGCTGATGCTTGCGCCGCAGGCCCGTTGCACTGCCCAGTTGGCACGCAGCGCCTCGACGCCGGCCTCGCTGGCCAGGAACAGGTAGCCCTGTTCGGTGAGGCCGATCTGCGGCGTGTCTGCGTCGAGCGCGAGTTCATCGCCGATGCGCCGGAAGAATTCGAGGCTCGCCTGCGACAGGCGGATGTTGATCTCGCTGGAGAACTGCTGGCGGATCGAACTGGCCGACAGCGCGCTCGAGGCGCGGCGGTAGGAAGGATCGCGCTCCAGCACCGTGGCGCGCAGCCCGTGCCGCGCGGCGAGGAAATAGGCCGTGGCGGCGCCGATCACGCCGCCGCCGATCACCAGCACGCGCGGGCTCACTCGCACCCACCTAGAATTCTCTCCATGCTCCGATTCTATGCAGCCGAGGAAGTGCACGCGGCGCTCGACTACCGGCGGCTGGCCGAGGCGCTGGCGCAGGCGTTCGCCGCCGGCGCACAGGTGCCGGTGCGGCACGCCCACGCGCTCGACGGTTCCGGCACGCTGCTGCTGATGCCGGCGTGGAGCGACGCGACGCTCGGCGTCAAGCTGGTGACGGTGATGCCGGGCAACGCCGCGCGCGGCGTGGGCACGGTGCAGGCCATCTACGTGCTGCTCGACCGCAGCACGGGCGAGCCGCTGGCGCTGCTCGACGGCGAGGCACTGACGCTGCGCCGCACGGCGGCCGCCTCGGCGCTGGCGGCGCGCTACCTGGCGCGCGAGGACGCGCACAACCTGCTGCTGGTCGGCGCCGGCCGGCTGGCGCCCTACCTGGCCTGCGCGCACTACGCGCTGCGGCCGGCGCTGCGCCGCGTGTTCGTCTGGGGGCGCGATCTGACCAGGGCGCAGAGCACGGCGCAGTGGCTGCGCGATCTCGGCCTGCCGGCGCAGGCGGTCGAAGACCTCGAGGCAGCAGCGCGCGAGGCGCACATCATCAGCTGCGCGACCACCGCCGGTTCACCGGTGGTGCACGGCGCGTGGCTGGAACCGGGCACCCACCTCGATCTGGTCGGCGGCTTCACGCCGGCGATGCGCGAAGTCGACGATGCGGCGGTAGCGCGCTCGCGCATCGTCGTCGACACCTACGCGGGTGCGCTGGCCGAGGCGGGCGACCTGCTCGGGCCGCTGGCCAGCGGCGCGGTGAGCCGCGAGGCCATCGTCGCAGAACTGGCGGAACTGGTGCGCGGCGAGAAGCAGGGCCGCTCGCGCCCTGATCAGATCACCCTGTTCAAGTCGGTCGGCACGGCGCTGGAGGACCTGTGCGCCGCCTCGCTGGTGGTGAGCCGCGGCTGAACCGCGGCGGCCGTCGGCTTACTGCGGCGGCGCGGTGTCGATGAAGCTCTGCCGCGCGGCCAGCTTGACGAACAGCTTCTGCAGGCTGGGGTGCCTGGTGCGCCAGTCGATCTGCGGGAAACGGAAATCGAGGTAGCCGAGCGCGCAGCCGACGGCGATGTCGGCCAGCGTGTAGGCGTTGTTGTGGCACCAGTTCTTACCCTCGAGTCCGTTGGCCATCGCGTCGAGCGCCGCGTCCACCTTGCCCATCTGGCGGTCGATCCACTTCTGCGACTGCTGCTCGGGCGGGCGCTGGGTGCGCTCCAGCCGCACCGCGATGGCGGCGTCGAGCATGCCGTCGGCCAGCGCCTCCCAGGTGCGCACCTCGACCCGCTCGCGGCCCATGGCGGGAATCAGCTTCGCCACCGGCGTCATCGTGTCCAGGTACTCGACGATCACCCGCGAGTCGAACACCGCGCCGCCGTCTTCCATGATCAGGCACGGCACCTTGCCGAGCGGGTTCGACTGCTGGATCTTCGAGTCAGGTGACCACACGTCCTCGACCTCGAGCTGGCAGTCGATCCGCTTTTCCGCCATGACGATGCGCACCTTGCGCACGTAGGGGCTGGTCAGGGAGCCGACGAGTCGGAGTCGATGGGACACGGTCGTGTCTTTCCGCATGCTGAAGTCCGCGGCCAGTATATCAACGCACCTTCCGAAGACCGTCGC
The DNA here is from genome assembly GCA_016716275.1 of Burkholderiales bacterium. Lineage (GTDB taxonomy): Bacteria > Pseudomonadota > Gammaproteobacteria > Burkholderiales > Burkholderiaceae_F > JADJWR01. Next base: position 917,493 of record JADJWR010000002.1, read on the forward strand.
CCGTCGCGATGCGCTGCGCGGCCTGGTGGCGCCGCCGCGCCGGGGCGTCGATGCTAGACTTTTTTCCACCCTGTCGGCCCGGCCGATGTCGACGACATCGCTGCGATGCCGCGCGACGAGGCCGATCCCCGTGCCGACCCCACTCGAACTGTCCGCGCTCACCGCGCTGTCGCCGCTCGACGGCCGTTACGGCGCCTCGACAGCCGCCCTGCGCGACGTCTTCTCCGAATTCGCCTTCATGCGCGCGCGGGTGCGGGTCGAAGTCGAGTGGCTGCTGGCGCTGTCCCGGCTCGGCCTGCCGGAACTGCCGCCGCTGGCGCCCGAGGCGGCCGACCGGCTGCGCGCGCTGGCGAGCGGTTTCACCGTTGCCGACTGCGCCGAGATCAAGGACACCGAGCGTGTCACCAACCACGACGTCAAGGCGGTCGAGTACTGGATCCGCGGTCGTACCGCCGATGTGCCGGCGCTGGCCGCGGCGGCGGAGTTCATCCACTTCGCCTGCACCTCGGAGGACATCAACAACGTCGCCCATGCGCTGATGCTCGCCGACGGCCGCGCGCTGCTGGTCGAACGGCTGCGCTCGATCCACCAGACGCTGCGCACGCTGGCGCACCAGCACGCCGAGGTGCCGATGCTGTCGCGCACGCACGGCCAGGCCGCCTCGCCGACCACCGTAGGCAAGGAGTTCGCCAACGTCGCGGTGCGGCTGGCGGGCGCGATCGGCGCGATCGAGGCGGTGGCGCTGACGGCGAAGATGAACGGCGCGGTGGGCAACTACAACGCGCATCTGGCGGCCTACCCGAAGGTCGACTGGGAGCAGGTGGCGCGCGGCGTGGTCGAGTCGCTCGGTCTCGCGTTCAACACGCACACGATCCAGATCGAGCCGCACGACGCGATGGCGGCGCTGTTCGATGCCATCGCGCGCGCCAACACCATCCTGCTCGACCTCGACCGCGACCTGTGGGGCTACATCAGCATCGGCTATTTCCGGCAGAAGCTGAAAGCCGGCGAGATCGGTTCTTCGACCATGCCGCACAAGGTCAACCCGATCGACTTCGAAAACTCGGAAGGCAACCTCGGGGTGGCCAACGCGCTGCTGCGCCACCTGGCGGAGAAGCTGCCGGTGTCGCGCTGGCAGCGCGACCTGACCGATTCGACCGTGCTGCGCAACCTCGGCGTGGCCTTCGGCTACAGCCTGGTCGCCTACGACGCCTGCCGGCGCGGCCTCGGCAAGCTGGAGCTGAACCGCCCGCGGCTGGCCGCCGACCTCGACGACGCCTGGGAGGTGCTGGCCGAGCCGGTGCAGACGGTGATGCGTCGCTACGGCGTGCCCGCCGCCTACGAAAAGCTGAAGGAACTGACGCGCGGCAAGGGCGTCGAACGGGACGCCCTGCGGGAGTTCGTGCGGGATCTGCCGATTCCGCCGGAGGCCCGCGAGGCGCTGCTGGCGCTCACGCCTGCCGGCTACGTCGGCAAGGCGGCCGAGCTGGCGCGGCGCTGCTGAAGCCGCGGTGAAACGGGAGTGCGGGATGGCAGGGGAATACTTGCCCCGATGCCGGCGTTCGTTCTGCGCTGGTAGCGTTCTGCCCGGCGTCTTCGCCCCGCGTCATACCCCGTTCAGTCTGCCGAGGAGACCATGAAGAAACCGCTACGCCCCATCCTGCTGGCTGTTGCCGTTGCCATCGCCGCGCCTGCGTTCGCCCAGTTCGCCAAGCCGGAGGACGCCTACAAGTACCGGGCGTCCGTGATGTTCCTGCAGGGGCAGCACATGGGCCGCATCAACGCCCAGTTGAAGTCGGACAAGCCCAGTTTGCCGGCGATCGCCGAGAATGCGGCGATCCTCGATACCGTCAACCGGCTTTCCTTCACGGCCTTTCCGGAAGGCTCGGACATGGTCGGCAACTCGCGCGCCAAGCCGGAGATCTGGAAGGACCAGGCCAAGTTCAAGCAGTACGCCGACCGCCTGAACGGCGATGTTGCCAAGCTGGTCGCGGCGTCGAAGGCGGGCGACCTGTCTGCGACGCGCTCCGCCTTCCAGTCGGTTGCGCAGGTCTGCAAGGCCTGCCACGACGACTTCCGGCGCGATTGAGAAGGCAGCCGGCGGGCCGGTGCAGGCGCGGCGCACCGCGCCCCGCCTTTCCTACAGGTTGACGAGGTAGCCGACCAGGCCGCTGGCGACGGCGAGCAGGACCACTGCCCGCAGACGCATGGCGGGGTCGTCTCTGGCCGCAGGCGCGCCATGCGCCTGCTGGTCGCCGGTCAGCATCGGGACGATCAGGTTGCGGCGCCCGGCCAGCAGGTAATAGAAGACCGCGCCGAGGTGCAGGATCGTCAGCGTCAGCAGCACCTTCTCGTTCCAGCGGTGGATGCGGGTCAGCAGGGCGGCGGTCGAAGCCGAGACGAGCTTCGCCAGCGGCCCTTCGCTGGCGATGTCGTCGGTCGCGAAAAGGCCGGTCGATGCCTGCACCAGCAGGCACAGCAGCATGGCGAGCACGGAAAGCGCCCCGAGCGGGTTGTGACCGGGACGCGCCGACCCGCCGCGCAGGTACTCCGCGATCGCCCGCGGGCCGCGGACGAAGTTCGCGAAGCGCGCGTAACGGCTCCCGGCAAATCCCCACAGCAGCCGGAAGGTGACCAACGCGAGAATCGTGTAGCCGGAGTAGAAGTGCCACTCGATCCAGGCGCCGCCCACCTTGGCGCTGGTGAAGGAGAAGCCGACCAGTACGGCGAGCGTCCAGTGAAACAAGCGGGTCGGCAAGTCCCACACCCGAACCCGGCCGGCACCGGACGAGGCTTCGCTTTCGGCGGGACGCGTCATCGCAGCGCAACCAGCGACGCGCGCAAGATCATTCCGGCTAGGGAATGATTTCCTGCGTCTGCTCTTCCTTTTTCACCGGCTTGACCAGGTCCTCGCGCTTGACGCCGAGGTACATGGCGATGGCGGCGGCGACGAAGATCGACGAGTAGATCGACAGCGCGATGCCGATCGTCAGCGCCAGCGCGAAGCTGTGCAGCGCCGGCCCGCCGAAGAAGAGGATCGACAGCGTCATCGCCAGCGTCGAGCCGTGGGTGATCATCGTCCGCGAGATGGTGGCGGTGATCGCCGAGTCGATAACCTCGGTGACGCTGGCCTTGCGCATGGTGCGGAAGTGCTCGCGCACCCGGTCGAAGATGATCACCGACTCGTTGACCGAGTAGCCGAGCACCGCCAGCAGCGCCGCCAGCGTCGGCACCGAGAACTCCCACTGGAACAGGGCGAACAGGCCGACCACCAGCACCACGTCGTGCAGGTTGGCGATGATCGCCGCCACCGAGAACTTCCACTCGAAGCGCAGCGCCAGGTAGACCATGATGCCGAAGCACACCAGCAGCAGCGCCAGCGTGCCGTCGTGCGCCAGTTCCTCGCCGACCGCGGGACCGACGAACTCGACCCGCCGCAGTTCGACGCCCGGCTCCTGCGCCTTCAGCAGCGCCATCACCTGCTCGGCCTGCTGCCCGGCGGCAAGCCCGGGCCGCACCGGCAGCCGGATCAGCACGTCGCGCGAGGTGCCGAAGCTCTGCACCTGGAACTCGCCCCAGTCCTTGCCCTCGATCGTCGTGCGGATCCTCGGCAGGTCGGCCGCCTGCGGGTAGGCGACCTCCATCACCGTGCCGCCGGTGAACTCGATCGACAGGTTCAGGCCGCGGGCGAACAGCGCTCCGACGGCGACGACGAAGGTGATGACCGAGATCGCGTTCAGGATGCGCGAGTAGCGCATGAACGGAATCGTGCGGCTGATGCGGAAGAACTCCATCGATGTGCCTATTCGAATCCGTGGCCGCGGCCCGTCAGGCCTTGGCGTCGGCGGCCTTGCCGCCGGTCCACACCTGGCCGACCGAGATGCTGCCCAGCCGGCGCCGCGAGCCGTACACCAGGTTGACGATGCCGCGCGAGACGAACACCGCCGAGAAGATCGAGGTCAGGATGCCGAGGCAGTGCACCACCGCGAAGCCGCGGATCGGGCCCGAGCCGAGCATGAACAGGAACACGCCGGCGATCAGCGTCGTGATGTTCGAGTCGAGAATCGTCGCGAAGGCCTTCTCGTAGCCCTGGGTGATCGCCTGCTGCGCGGTGGCGCCGCGGCGCAACTCCTCGCGCACGCGCTCGTTGATCAGCACGTTGGCGTCGATCGCCATGCCCAGCGTCAGCGCCACCGCGGCGATGCCGGGCAGGGTGAGCGTGGCCTGCAGCAGCGACAGCAGCCCGACCAGCAGGCCGAGGTTGACGGTGAGCGCCGCCACCGAGATCAGGCCGAACACCCGGTAATAGAAGATCATGAACAGGGCGATCGCCAGAAAGCCGTAGGCGGTCGCCCGGAAGCCGCGGTCGATGTTCTCCTTGCCGAGGCTGGGGCCGATGGTGCGCTCCTCGATGATGTCCATCGGCGCCGCCAGCGCGCCGGCGCGCAGCAGCAGCGCCAGGTCGTTGGCCATCTGCGAGCTTTCCAGGCCGGTGATGCGGAAGCGCGAACCCAGCTCGTCCTGGATCGTCGCCACCGTCAGCACCTCGCCGCGGCCCTTCTCGAACAGCACGATCGCCATCGGCTTCTTGATGTTCTCGCGCGAGACCTTGCGCAGGTGGCGGCCGGCGCTCTCGTTCAGGTCGATCGACACCGCCGGGCGCTGGTTCTCGTCGAAGGTCGCCTGCGCGCCCTGCAGCTGCTGGCCGGAGAAGATGATGTCCTTCTTCAGCACCACCGGCGCGCCGCGGCCGATGGTGAAGCGCTCCGAGCCGAACGGCACCGGCGCGCCGCCGGTGACCGCCGCCTGTGCCTCGGCGCTGAGGTCGACCAGTCGTGATTCCAGCGTCGCGGTGCGGCCGATGATGTCCTTGGCGCGCGCCGTGTCCTGCACGCCGGGCAGCTGCACCACCACGCGATCGGCGCCCTGCTGCTGGATCACCGGCTCGGCCACGCCGAGCTCGTTGATGCGGTTGTGCAGGGTGTTGATGTTCTGCTTCAGCGCGCTGTCGGCCACCGTCTTGGCGGCGGCCGGCGACAGGGTGGCCAGCAGCAGCAGGTCGGCGCCGCTCGCGTCCTCCCGCAGCGCCAGCTCGGTGGCGAAGGTGTCGCGGATCACGCCGACGGCCTTGCCGCGGACCTCCTCCTCGCGGAAGCGGATCTCGATCCGGTCGCCGGCGCGCGAGATCCCCGCGTGCCGCACCTCCTTCTCGCGCAGCAGCGTGCGCAGGTCGCCGGACAGCGCGTCGAGCCGCTTGGTCACCGCCTCTGCGGTGTTGACCTGCATCAGGAAGTGCACGCCGCCGCGCAGGTCCAGCCCGAGGTACATCGGCAGCGCGCCGGCGCTGGCCAGCCAGCGCGGCGAGCGCGACAGCAGGTTGAGCGCCACCACGTAAGTCGGGTCCTTCGGGTCGGGGTTGAGCGCCGACTCCAGCGCGTCGCGGGCGCGGATCTGCGTGTCGGTGTCGGCCAGCCGCACGCGCGCCGTGACGTTCAGGCCGACCATCTCGACGTAGGCGGCCTCGTACGGCACGCCGGCGGCGTTGAGCGTCGATTCGATGCGCGTCAGCAGGCCGGCGTCGACCTTGACGGTCGGCCGCTGCGACGACACCTGCACCGCCGGCGCCTCGCCGAAGAAGTTCGGCGCCGTGTAGACGGCGCCGAACAGCAGCGCGACCGCGATGACGATGTACTTCCAGAAAGGGTAGCGGTTCATTGCGTCTCGGCCCTGCGCGCGTGCCCCGGCGGGGCGCGCCTCACAGGTTCTTCATCGTTCCCTTGGGCAGCAGCGTCTGCACCGCGCTGCGCTGCATCGCGATCTCGACCGCCTTGCCGTCGACCGCGGCGACCTGCAGCGTGACGTACTGCTCGCCGAGCTCGGTGATCTTGCCGATGATGCCGCCGGCGGACATCACCTCGTCGCCCTTGTTCAGCGCCTCGACCATCGCCTTGTGTTCCTTCTGCCGCTTGGCCTGCGGGCGGATCAGCAGGAAGTAGAAGACGGCGAAGATCAGCACCATGAAGATGATCGAGGTCCAGGCGCCTTCGCCGCCCTGGGCGGCGGGCGCGGTCTGCGCGAACGCGTCGGAAATGAGGAACATGTGGACTCCGGGGCGACAGGGCCGGCGGGCCGGCCGGTGGATCGGCGATGGGGTGGACAGTCTGGCGGCCGCGCGACACCGGTGGCGCCCTGCCATGGCGAGCGCGGCGGCCCGCGGAAAACGCGGATTATATCCAGCGGTGCGGGCGGCCCTCGTGCGGCAGGCTCAGCCGGAGGCGGCCGCGCGGCGCGCCCGCGCCTGGCGGGCGAAGCCGTCGAACTGCCCGGCCTCGATCGCGGCGCGGGCGCCGCGCATCAGCTCGAGGTAGTAGTGCAGGTTGTGGATGGTGTTCAGCCGGGCGCCGGTGATCTCGTTGACCCGCTGCAGATGGTGCAGGTAGGCGCGGCTGAAGTTGCGGCAGGTGTAGCAGGCGCAGTCGGCATCGAGCGGGCCGGTGTCGTCGCGGTGCCGGCTGTTGCGGATCTTGACGTCGCCGGAGGCGGTGAACAGCCAGCCGTTGCGGGCGTTGCGCGTCGGCAGCACGCAGTCGAACATGTCGATCCCGGCGGCCACCCCGTCGAGCAGGTCCTCCGGCGTGCCGACGCCCATCAGGTAGCGCGGCTGGCCCGCCGGCAGCCGCGGCGCCGTATGGGCGAGCACGCGCAGCATCTGCTGCTTCGGCTCGCCGACCGACAGCCCGCCGATCGCGTAGCCGTCGAAGCCGATGTCGGCAAGGCCGGCCAGCGACTCGTCGCGCAGGTCCTCGTGCATCCCTCCCTGCACGATGCCGAACAGCGCGTTGCCGTTGCCCAGCCGGTCGAACTCGTCGCGGCTGCGCCTGGCCCAGCGCAGCGACAGGCGCATCGAGGCGGCGGCGTGCTCGCGCGTGGCCGGCAGGCCGTCGACCTCGTACGGCGTGCACTCGTCGAACACCATCACGATGTCCGAGTTCAGCACGCCCTGGATGCGCATCGATTCCTCGGGCGTCAGCAGCAGCCGGTCGCCGTTCACCGGCGAGGCGAAGCGCACGCCTTCCTCGCTGATCCTGCGCAGCGGCCCGAGGGAGAAGACCTGGAAGCCGCCGCTGTCGGTGAGGATCGGCTGCGGCCAGCCCATGAAGCGGTGCAGGCCGCCGTGCTTGCCGATCACCGCCAGTCCGGGGCGCAGCCACAGGTGAAAGGTGTTGCCGAGCACGATCTGGCTGCCCAGTTCGGCCAGTTCGCGCGGCGTCATCGCCTTGACGGTGCCGTAGGTGCCGACCGGCATGAACGCCGGCGTCTCGACGACGCCGTGCGCCAGCCGCAGCCGCCCGCGGCGCGCCGCCCCGTCGCGCGCCAGCAACTGGAATTCGAGGCTCATGCCGGGCTCCTTTCCAGCAGCATCGCGTCGCCGTAGCTGAAGAAGCGGTAGCGCTGGGCGACGGCGTGGGCATAGGCGCCGCGGATGCGCTCGATGCCGGCGAAGGCCGACACCAGCATCAGCAGCGTCGATCGCGGCAGGTGGAAGTTGGTGAGCAGCCGGTCGACGGCGCGGAACGCGTAGCCGGGCGTGATGAACAGCCGCGTCTCGCCGCTGCCGGCGGCGAGCCCCCCGTCGCGCGCCGCCGACTCGAGCGCCCGCAGGCTGGTCGTTCCCACTGCCGTCACCGGACGACCGGCCGCGCGGGCGGCGTTGACCGCCGCGGCGGTGGCCGGCGGGATCTCGTAGCGCTCGGCGTGCATGCGATGTCCGGCGATGCGCTCGCTGCGCACCGGCTGGAAGGTGCCGGCGCCGACGTGCAGCGTGACGAAGACGCAGTGCGCGCCGCGGCCGCGCAGCGCCTCAAGCAGTTCGGCGGTGAAGTGCAGCCCGGCAGTCGGCGCCGCCACCGCGCCGGCGCGCTTCGCGTAGACGGTCTGGTAGCGCTCGGCATCGTGCGCGTCGTCGGCATGCCTGATGTACGGCGGCAGCGGCACGTGGCCGAAGCGCTCGAGCGTCGCCGTGACCTCACGCGAGAAAGCCAGTTCGAACAGCTCCTCGTGGCGGGCGACGACAGTGGCGATCACCGGTTCGTCACCGTCGCCGAACAGGATCCGTGTGCCGGCCTTCGGGCTGTGGCTGGTGCGCAGCAGCGCCAGCGCCCGCCGCTCGTCGAGCAGCCGCTCGACCAGCGCCTCGATGCGGCCGCCGCTCGGCTTGCGGCCGAACAGCCGCGCCCGGATCACCCGCGTGTCGTTGAACACCAGCACCTCGCCCGGCGCGATCAGCCGCGGCAGCTCGGCGAAGCGCAGGTCGGCCAGCTGCCGCGGCTGCACGTGCAGCAGCCTGCTGGCCGCGCGATCGGCCAGCGGATGCTGGGCGATCAGCTCGGGCGGCAGATCGAAGTCGAAGTCGGCGAGCGCGAGCCCGCCGCTGTCCACGGCTTGACCGGCCATGAGCGCGAGGGGATCTCAGTTGGTGCCGGAAGAGGGAATCGAACCCACACTCTGTTGCCAGAACCGGATTTTGAGTCCGGCGCGTCTACCAGTTCCGCCATTCCGGCTTGCGGACAACCACCGAACCGGATTTTGGTTACGGCCGCTCGCTAGCGCGAGCTTAACTTGCTTCGCAAGTTAGCCTTCACCGCAACCTGCCATGAAGCCGGCAGGTTGTGAGTCCGGCGCGTCTACCAGTTCCGCCATTCCGGCGCGGGACGTGGATTATGTCCGAAGGAGGTGACACGCACCATTCGCGCGTCGACTTAGACCTCGAGGTTGTCGATCAGCCTCGTGGCGCCGAGCTTGGCGGCGGCAAGGACCGCGAGGGCCTGGCCGGCGGCGACCTGCTCCGCGCCCGGCGCCTTCAGGTCCATCTGGCGGCGGACCGACACGTAGTCGACCTTCCAGCCGGCGGCGGCAAGCTCGCGCTGCGCGTCGTGCTCGATCGCCGGCAGGTCGGTGTCGCCGGCGCGCAGCCGGTCGCGCACCTCGTTGAGCACGCGGAACAGCCGCGGCGCCTCCTTGCGCTCGGCTTCCGACAGGAAGCGGTTGCGCGACGACATGGCCAGGCCGTCCGGCTCGCGCACCGTCTCGTGGGCGACGATCTCGGTCGGCAGCGCGAACTGCCGGCACATGTTGCGCACGATCATCAGCTGCTGGTAGTCCTTCTTGCCGAACACCGCCACCCGCGGCTGCACGCAGGAGAAGAGCTTCAGCACCACCGTGGTGACGCCGACGAAGAAGCCGGGACGGAACTCGCCCTCGAGGATGTCGCCGAGGTCGTGCGGCGGGTTGACGCGGTAGCTCTGCGGCTCCGGGTACATCTCCGCCTCGGTCGGCGCGAACAGCACGTAGACCGTGTTCTGCCGCTGCAGCTTGTCGATGTCCTCCTGCAGCGTGCGCGGATACTTGTCGAAGTCCTCGTTGGGGCCGAACTGCAGCCGGTTGACGAAGATCGATGCCACCACCGGGTCGCCGTGCTGGTGCGCCATCTGCATCAGCGACAGGTGCGCCGCGTGCAGGTTTCCCATCGTCGGCACGAAGGCGATGCGGTTCTGCCCGCGCAGCTGGTCGCGCAGCTCCTCGATGGATCGGACAACCTTCATCGCTCGGGTCCCGGGGCAGGTGCGCGGCGGATATTAGCGGGGAAACCCGCCGGCCGCGCCGCCTCGTCAGCTGCCCAGGCTGAAGTACTCGCGCCGCCCGCGCATCCGCTCGATGTGCGAGACGAGCAGCGCGTAGTCCTCGTCGCGGCCGATCGGGTTCAGGTGCTCGGCGTTGACCACCAGCAGCGGCGCGGCGTCGTAGCGGTGGAAGAACTCGGCGTAGCTCGCCGCCAGCCGGCGCAGGTACTCGTCGGTGATCTTCGCCTCGGCGGCGATGCCGCGGCGGGCGATCCGTTCGATCAGCGTCTCGGGCGGCGCCTGCAGGTAGATCACCAGGTCGGGCGCCGGTGCCCGCGGGGCCAGCTGTGCGTACAGCTGCTCGTACAGGCGCAGCTCGTCGTCGGCCAGGTTCAGGCGGGCGAACAGCGGGTCCTTGTCGAGCAGGAAGTCACTGACCACGTGGCCGCGGAACAGGTCCAGCTGCCGCAGCTCGGCCAGCTGCTGGATGCGCTGGAACAGGAAGAATATCTGCGTGGCCAGCGCGTGGCGTGCCGGCTCGCGATAGAAGCGCTCGAGGAACGGGTTCGCCTCCGGCTGCTCGAGCAGCAGGTGGGCGCCGAGCGAGTCGCCGAGCCGGCGCGCCAGCGAGGTCTTGCCGACTCCGATCGGCCCTTCGACGACGATGTGCCGGAAGCGCGATGCCACCGCGCTCAGGACTGCGGCTCGATGCGTTCGACCCGCTGGTGGCCGAGCGCACCGAGCAGCCGCGCCGCCGGACCCTGCCCGGGCAGTTCGATGTCCGGCGCCAGGTCGAGCAGTGGCCGCAGCACGAAGGCGCGCTCGTGCATGCGCGGGTGCGGCAGCGTCAGCGGCGTGCTGCGCATCTGCAGCGCGCCGTGCAGCAGCAGGTCGAGGTCGACCCGCCGCGACGACTTGATCCGGGGATCGGCGCCGCGTCGCCGGCGGCCGAGCCGCAGCTCGATGTCCAGCAGCGCCAGCAGCAGCGCGTAGGGCTCCATCATGGTGTCGAGGGCGACCACCGCGTTGGTGAAGTCGGGGCCTTCGGCGTCGATCGGCTCGCTCCGGTAGAAGGGCGAGACGCCGGCGAACTCGCATCCCTGCAGCAGGCGCAGCGCCTCGACCGCGGCGTTCAGCGTCGCGACGACGTCGCCCTCGTTGGCGCCCAGCCCGATGTATGCCCGTTGTCCGCTCATTGCAGGTACTCAGGATGCCGGTGCGTCGCCCGCCGTCGCCGTCGGCGCGCCGGCCGGCTTCGGTCGGCGCCGGCGCCGCCGCTTGGTCCCCTCGCCCTGGCGCGGCGCCGGCGCCCCAGCCAGCAGCGCCGCGCGGGCGTTCTCGTCGGCGTGCATGAAGTCGTGCCACCACGAGACCAGTTCGGCCGGCGCTTCCTCGGCGGCACCGCGCAGGGCCAGGAAGTCGTAGCCGGCGCGCAGCCGCAGGTGCGACAGCAGCGCATAGGGCGCGCGGCCGCTGCGCCGCTCGAAGCGGGGCTGCATCATCCAGATGTCGCGCATGTCGGCGACGAACCGGCGCTGGATCGCCAGCTTCTCGGTCTGCCGCTCGAGCACCTCGTCGATCGCCGTGTCGAGCGCGGGTATGCGGTGGCTGCCCGCCGCCTGCAGTTCGTTCCAGCGCTTGAGCACCTCGTGCCACAGCAGGCAGGCGAACAGGAAGCCGACCGCGATGTGCTTGCCGGCGCGCACCCGCTCGTCGGTGCGCGACAGCGCCAGCATCACGAATCGTTCGCCCTCCGGCTGCTCGAGGATCACGTCGAGCAGCGGCAGCAGCCCGTGGTGCAGTCCCTCGGCGCGCAGGCGCAGGATGCACGCCACCGAGTGGCCGCTGGTCAGCAGCTTCAGCATCTCGTCGAACACCCGCGCCGGCGGCACGTTGCCCAGCAGTTCGGCCAGCCGGGCGATCGGCGCGCGGGTCGCCTCGTCGATCTCGAAGCCGAGCTTGGCGGCGATGCGCACCGCGCGCAGCATCCGCACCGGGTCCTCGCGGTAGCGCGCCTCCGGGTCGCCGATCATGCGCAGCCGCCGGCGCTTGATGTCCTTCACCCCGTCGTGATAGTCGATCACCGTCTCGGTGGTCGGGTCGTAGTACAGCGCGTTGATGGTGAAGTCGCGCCGCGCCGCGTCTTCGGCCTGGTTGCCGAACACGTTGTCGGCGAGCATCCGGCCGTGCGCGTCGACCGCCTGCTCGCCGCTGGCGCCCGCGCGATAGGTCGACACCTCGATCGTCTCGGCGCCGAACATCACGTGCACCAGGCGGAAGCGGCGGCCGATGATGATGGCGCGCCGGAAATGCGGCTTGATCTGCTCCGGCGTCGCGTCGGTGGCGACGTCGAAGTCCTTCGGCGTCACGTTGATCAGCAGGTCGCGCACCGCGCCGCCGACGACAAAGGCGTGGTGCCCCGCCTTCTGCAGCGTCTCGCACACCCGCAGCGCCGAGCGCGGCACGCGGTCACGCGCGATGCCGTGGTCGGCGACGGGCACCTGGCGCGGCTTGTGGGTGCGCCGCCGCCGCGTGAACAGCGTCTGCACCTTCTCGACCAGGCGCTTGATCATCGGGCCTTGCCCGCCGCGGCGGCCTGCGCGATCCGATGCGGAAGATATGTCGCGACGTTCATCACCCGCGGATTCTACGTTTCGTCGGCCGCCAGCCACTGGCGCACCAGCGGCACGGTCAGCGGCCGCTTGTGCGCCAGGGCGAAGGCATCCAGCGCGTCGACGGCGGCGGCCAGTGTCCGCATGTCGCGCGGCAGGTGGCTGAGCAGGTAGTCGATCACCTCGCCGCCGAGCGTCAGGCCGCGGGCGCCGGCGTGCGCGCGCAGCGCCTCGGCCTTCTCGGCGTCGGCAAGCGGCTGCAGCTGGTACACCAGCCCCCAGGCCAGCCGCGTGCGCAGGTCCTCGCGCAGCGGCAGCTGCGCCGGCGGCACGGCCCCGGCAGCCACGCAGGCGGCGTCGCTGCGCGCCCGCACCGCGTTCAGCCGGCTGAAGAGCCGGATCTGCGCCGCCTCGCCGAGCCGCTCGACGTCGTCGACCAGCGTCAGGCCGGCGCCGTCGGGCGGATCCTCCGCCCGCCACGGGCCGGCGCCCGCCGCGGCGGCGAGCGCCTGCAGCAGGTGGCTGCGGCCGCAGCCGCGCTCTCCCCACAGGTAGACGATGCGCTCGCCGGTCGACCCGGTGGCGAGCCGCCCGAGCATCTCGAGCGCCTCGGCATTGCGCCCGGCGACGAAGTTGCCCAGCGTCGGTGCCGCCGGCTGCAGCAGGTCGAGTACGAGCTGGCGTGGCGTGGCCAATGGGGGTTCCGTGCCTTTCGATGTCACGACCGGGCGGTGGAGCGCGCCGAATCCCGGCGCGCGCCGGCGGCAGGGCGGTACGCGCCTTCGGCGGATCCCGGCAGGCGCCGCGAGTGTAAGCGCCGGCCGGCGCGCCGTTACGCGCGCTCGGCGAGCTTCGCGATGGCGCTCGCATGATTGGCGCCCGGGGCGACCCGGCGCGCTCACGCGTCCTCGAGCAGCCGGTGCACGACGTCGAGCGCGCCGCCGTCGAACGGCTCGACCCGACGGGCATCCTGCATCGAGCGCAGCCAGGTGATCTGCCGTTTGGCAAGCTGGCGGGTGGCGGCGAGCGCTTCGCTGCGGAAGCCGGCGAAGCCCGTCTCGCCGCGCAGGTGTCGCCACGCCTGCCGGTAGCCGACGCTGCGCATCGACGGCAGGTCGGCGTCGAGGTCGCCGCGCGCCATCAGCCGCCGCACCTCGTCGAGGAAGCCGGCGGCGAGCATCTGGTCGAAGCGACGTTCGATGCGCCGGTGCAGCTCGGCGCGGTCCTGCGGCAGCAGCGCGATCGTCAGCAGGCCGAGGGCGGCGGGTCGCGGCGCACCCTGCAGCGACGACAGCGGCGCGCCGGTCAGCTCGAACACTTCGAGCGCGCGCTGGATGCGCTGGCTGTCGTTGGGCGGCAGCCGCGCCGCGGTCGCCGGGTCGATCTCGCGCAGCCTGTCGTGCAGCGCCGGCCAGCCTTGCTCGCGCGCCTGCGCATCGATGTGCAGCCGCACCGCCGGGTCGGCCGCGGGCAGCTCGGACAGGCCGCCGCGCAGCGCCCGTGCATAGAGCATCGTGCCGCCGACCAGCAGGGCGAGCCTGCCGCGGGCGCGGATGGCGTCGATGGCGCGGCTTGCATCGCGCACGAAGCCGGCGGCCGAGTACGGCTCGTTCGGCTCGCGGATGTCGAGCAGGTGGTGCGGCACGCGCGCGCGTTCGTCCGCCGGCGGCTTGGCGGTGCCGATGTCCATGCCGCGGTAGACCTGTGCCGAGTCGACCGAAACGATCTCCAGCGGCAGCCGCTCGGCCAGCGCCATCGCCAGCGCCGACTTGCCGCAGGCGGTCGGGCCGAGCAGCAGGACGGCATCAGCCATGGGCGGTCACGTCGCCGTCGCGCCGGACCACGGTGAAGGCGATCAGTGCCGAGGCAGCCGAGGCGGCGCAGATCGTGTAGGCGAGCGGCGCCATCGTGCCGTCGAAGCTGGCGCCGATCCAGAAGCCGATCAGCGCCGCGATGACCATCATCACGAAGCCCATCAGCGCGGCGGCTACGCCGGCACTGTGCGGGAACGGCGCCACGGCGCCCGCCTGCGCCGGCGGCTGGATCATGCCGTGGGCGATGCCGTAGAAGAACATCGGCGCGACGATCGACGCCGGCACGTGCACCCCGCCGGCCACCAGCAGCGCCATCGCCAGCCCGGCGACCGCCTGCAGCGCCGCGCCGGCGCAGACCGTGTGCTGCAGGCCGCGGCGAACCACCAGCCGCCGGCACACCAGCGTGCCGACCAGGTAGCCGGCGACCATCGTCGCGAAAGACATGCCGAAGGCGACCGCCGAGATGCCGAGCACGCGGATCAGCACGAACGACGAACCCGAGATGAAGGCGAACAGGCCGCCGTAGGTGGCGGTCAGCGCCAGCGTATAGGCGCGGAACGCCGGCGAGCGGGCCACCTCGGCGTAGGCGCGCAGCATCGGCCCGAGCTGCAATGCGTCGGGGTTGCGACGCAGGTTCGTCTCGCGCAGCCGCGTTGCCGCCGCGGCAGCGAGCAGCAGCGAGAACGCCGCCAGCACCGCGAACGCCGAGCGCCAGCCGAAGGCGACGAACAGGTAGGCGCCCAGCACCGGGCCGGCCAGCGGCGCCAGGCTCATCACGGTGGCGGCCGAGGCGAGCAGCCGCGCGCCTTCGGTCGGCGTGCGCAGGTCGCGCACGATGCCGCGCGCGGCCACCAGGCAGGAGCAGGCGCCGGCCGCCTGCAGTGCTCGCGCGCCGATCAGCACCTCGATGGTCGGCGCGAGCATCGCCAGCACGCTGGCGGCGCAGTAGACGATCGCGCCGGCGACCACCACCGGGAAGCGGCCGAAGCGGTCCGACAGGGGCCCGGCGACCAGCTGCCAGGCGCCGAAGGTGGCGATGAAGATCGACAGCGTCCACTGCACGGTCGCCACGCCGACGTCGAAGTAGGCGGCGATGCCGGGCAGCGTCGGCAGGTACAGGTCGGTCGCCAGCGGCTGCAGCATCATCAGGCCGGCCGTCAGCCACAGCAGCGTCCCCTCGCCGAGGCCGCTCGCCTGCGGCCGCGCCGGCGCGCCGCTGCTCATCGGCCGCGCATGAACAGGCGGTCGAGGTCGGCCAGCGTCAGCTGCACCCAGGTCGGCCGGCCATGGTTGCACTGGTCGGCCCGCTCGGTCGCTTCCATCTCGCGCAGCAGCGCGTTCATCTCGTCGGCGGCCAGCCGCCGGTTGGCACGCACCGCGCCGTGGCAGGCCAGGGTGGCCAGCAGCTCGTTGCGGTGCTCGGTCAGCACCCGGCTGCCGCCATAGTCGCGCAGGTCGCGCAGCACGTCGCGCGCCAGCCGCGGCCCGTCTTGCGCCGCCCCCTCGGCGAGCAGCGCCGGCACTGCGCGCAGTGCCAGCTGCGACGGGCCGGCCGGCGCCAGGTCGAGTCCGATCGCCGCCAGCGTCGGCGCGTGCTCCTCGGTGCCGGCGACATCGAGCGGGTCGGCGGCGAACACCTGCGGGATCAGCAGCCGCTGCTGCGGGATCGCCCGCGCGTCGAGCTGGCGCTTCAGCTTCTCGTAGACGATCCGCTCGTGCGCCGCGTGCATGTCGACGATCACCAGGCCGTCGCGGTTGCGCGCCAGCACGTAGATGCCGGCGAGCTGCGCGATCGCGTAGCCGAGCGGCGGGGCGTCGGCGGAGGCGGCGGCTGCCGCAGCGGCGGGCGCGCCGGTATCGGCAAGCAGTGCCAGGTACGGCGCGACCTGCTGCTCGATGGCCAGCGGCGGCTGCGCCGCGAAGGCGCGCCGGTCGCCGGCCGGCCCGCGCGCCGCGGCGAGGTCGGCGAGCCGCGTCAGCGGCGCGGCGCTTTCGCCCGCCGCCGCGCGCGCCGACTCGGCGAGCGCCGCCTGCACCGCGTGCAGCACGAACTGGTGCACGGCCGAGGAGTCGCGCAGCCGCACCTCGATCTTGGTCGGGTGCACGTTGACGTCGACCCGCGACGGGTCGATCGACAGGTACAGGCAGTACGCCGGCTGCGCGGCACCGTGCAGCACGTCGGCATAGGCGGCGCGCACCGCGTGCGACAGCACCTTGTCGCGCACATAGCGGCCATTGACGTAGAAGTACTGCGCGTCGGCGCGGCTGCGCGCCACCGACGGCAGGCCGGCCCAGCCGGCCAGTTCGATGCCCGGCGCCCGCGCGGCGACGGCGCGGTGCGCCTCGGCGAAGCTCTCCGGCATCAGCTGCAGCACCCGCGCGCGCGCCTGCCCGGCGGCCAGTCGCAGCACCGCCTTGCCTTCGTGCCAGAGGTTGAACTCGACCGCCGGGTGGGCGGCCGCGATGCGCTGCACCTGGGTGACGCAGTGCGCCAGTTCGGTCGCCTCGGCGCGCAGGAACTTGCGCCGCGCCGGCGTCCTGAAGAACAGATCCGCCACCTCGACCCGCGTGCCGCGGGCCATCGCCGCCGGCGCGACTTCGCCGCTGTCGGCGTCGAGGCGAAAGGCGCTCACCGCATCGGCGGTGCGCGAGGCGATGCTGACCGCCGCCACCGCGGCGATCGAGGCGAGCGCCTCGCCGCGGAAGCCGAGCGTGCCGACCGCCTCGAGGTCGGCCAGCGAGGCGATCTTGCTGGTGGCGTGGCGGGCGAGCGCCAGCGGCAACTGCTCGCGCTCGATGCCGCCGCCGTCGTCGGTGACGACGATCCGCCTGATGCCGCCGCCCTCCAGGCGGATCTCGATGCGCCCGGCGCCGGCGTCGAGCGCGTTCTCGACCAGCTCCTTCAGCACCGAGGCCGGCCGCTCGATCACCTCGCCGGCGGCGATCTGGCTGATCAGCAGGTCCGGCAGCGGCCGGATCGGCAGGCGGGAGGAAGCGGCGGCGGAAGGCACCGGAACGATTATAGGAACCGGCCCTCGGCCGGCCGGCCTACGGGGAAGCGAGCAGGCGGCGCGGCGGCGGCCCGGCAGGTGCCTCGCGTATGATCGATCGCACCCAAGGAGCCGCTCGCCAGCGAGAACGGTCTCGCGCCAGCGGCTCTTTTTGCGCCCGTCAGGCGACGCCGCGCCGGCCCCGAGGACGATGGAAGGCATCAACTGGTCAGACCTGTTCACCGCGATGGACAGGTTCCTGCTGGCGATCGTCGACCGCAACGTGCTGCTGGTCTACGTGGTGCTGTTCGCGATCTTCTTTTCCGAGACCGGGCTGGTGTTCATGACCTTCCTGCCCGGCGACTCGCTGCTGTTCGTCGCCGGCGCGGTGGCGGCGCAGGAGGCCGGCCTGCACGTCGGCGTGCTGATGGCGGTGATCACCGTCGGCGCGATCCTCGGCAACACGCTCAACTACTACATCGGCGCCTGGCTGGGCAAGAAGGTCTACGACGGCACGCTGAAGTGGGTCGACCCGGTGGCCCTGAGGAAGACCCACGACTTCTACGAACGGCACGGCGGCAAGACCATCGTCATCGCCCGCTTCGTGCCGATCGTGCGCTCGTTCGCGCCGCTGGTGGCTGGCGCCTCCGGCATGGAGATCCACAAGTTCCAGCTTTTCAACGTCGCCGGCGCGGCGCTGTGGGTGCTGTCGCTGGTCGGCGGCGGCTACCTGTTCGGCCAGGTGCCGCTGGTGCGCGACAACCTCGGCATCATCCTGCTGGTCGGCATCGGCGCCGTGCTCGGGCCACTGGCGCTGGCGGCGTTCTGGCGGCTGCTCAAGCGTGTCTTCGGCGCGCGGCCGCCGGTGCAGGCCATGGGCCAGAGCGCCGGCGTGCCGTCGAGCACCGACCGGCGCTAGAAACCATGGCCGCCCGCCAACGCGCGGGCGACCAGGGCGTCCAGGCGATCAGCCGATCGCGCCGCGCGCCGGCGGCGGGTGCCTGGCGAGGTGGCGCTTGATGCCGCCGAGAATGGCGGCGGCGATCCTGAGCTGGTAGCGCTGGTCGTTCAGCCGGCGTTCCTCGTCCGGATTGGAGATGAACGCCGTCTCGACCAGGATCGACGGGATGTCCGGCGCCTTGAGCACCGCGAAGCCCGCCTGCTCGACCCGCGGCTTGTGCAGCGTGTTGATGCGCTCCAGCTCGCGCAGCACCGCGTTGCCGAAGCGCAGGCTGTCGTTGATCTGCGCGGTGGTCGACAGGTCGAGCAGCACCTGCGCCAGCGCCGCGTCCTGGGTGCCGAGGTTGATGCCGCCGATCAGATCCGCGTCGTTCTCGCGCCTCGCCATCCAGGCTGCAGCGGTGCTGCTGGCGCCGCGCTCGGACAGCGCGAACACCGACGAGCCGCGCGCGTCCGGCCGGATCCACGCGTCGGCGTGGATCGACACGAACAGATCCGCCTGCACCCGGCGCGCCTTCTCGACCCGCGCGCGCAGCGGCACGAAGTAGTCGCCGTCGCGGGTCAGCAGCACGCGCATGCCGCGCTCCGTCTCGATCAGCCGCTGCAGGCGCTGCGCGATGTCCAGCGTGACGTCCTTCTCCAGCGTGCCCCGCTTGCCGATGGCGCCCGGATCCTCGCCGCCGTGGCCGGGGTCGATGGCGATGGTCAGCAGCCGGTCGACCGTCCGCTCGCGGCGGCGCGCTTGCGGCGCGGCGCTGTCGCGCGTCGGCTCCGCCGGCTCGACCTGGCGCATCGGCGCCGCTTCGTCGCCGCGGCTGCCGCCCGGCAGCCGCGCCTCGTGCTCGCGCAGCAGCGCCAGCAGCGGATCGGGTGGCTCGAGCGGGCGCAGGTCGAGCACCAGCCGGTGCTGGTAAGGGCCGACCGGCGCAAGCGCGAAGACCTCGGGCCGAATGTCCTCCTTCAGTTCGATGACCAGGCGCACCACGCGCGGCCGGTTCTGGCCGACCCGCAGCAGCGCGATGTACGGATCGTCGGCGCCGACGCGGCCGACCAGCTCCTTCAGCCGCGGCGACAGCTCCACGTCCTCGATGTCGACCACCAGGCGCAGCGGCGGCGTGTCGCGGACCATGAAGTGGGTGAAGCGCAGCGGCTGGTCGTGCTCGAGGGTGAGCCGCGTGTAGTCGGCCGCCGGCCACAGCCGCACGTCGAGCAGACTGGCGCCGCGGGCGATCTGCAGCGGCGACAGTGACAGCACCAGCGTGCCCGCCGCGCCGGCGACGAAGCGCCGCCGCGCCTCGGTCACGCCGCCGGGCTTGCCATCTCCGTCGTGATGCGATGCAGACATGCCGCTCCGAGCTCCGTGGCTGCGGTCAGGCTGGCGTGCCGTACTTCGCCCGCCAGCCGCAGCGCGATCCGCAGATCGGCGGTCGGCAGATGACCGGCCGCCTTGTCGGGCCACTCGATCAGGCAGACCGAGGATTTCCCGAACATCTCGCGGAAGCCGGCGAAGGAAAACTCTTCCGGATCGCCAAGCCGATAAAAATCAAAGTGATAAAAGTTTAAGCTCGAAACAACGTAAGGTTCAACTAGGGTGAACGTAGGGCTTCTGACCGGCCCGGCGACGCCGAGCG
The DNA here is from genome assembly GCA_016716275.1 of Burkholderiales bacterium. Taxonomy (GTDB): domain Bacteria; phylum Pseudomonadota; class Gammaproteobacteria; order Burkholderiales; family Burkholderiaceae_F; genus JADJWR01. The sequence continues at coordinate 937,120 of JADJWR010000002.1, forward strand.
CGCGCAGCATGGCGCGCACCACCGAGGTCTTGCCGGTGCCGAGGTCGCCGGCCAGCGCCACGACCAGCCCCTGCCTTGCGATGGCCGCCGCTTCACCCCCGACGGCGAGGGCGAGCGAAGCGCCGAGCCGCGCTGTCGCGCGCTCGTCGGCCAGTGCAAACTCGGCGAACAGTGCCTGCATCGTCGCGGGCGTCGAACGGAGGGAGTCGGTCCTGATGCAGGCGGAGGATAGCGACGCGCTGGCGGCGCTGGCCGACGAGATCCGGCGCTGGGGGCGCGAGCTGGGGTTTGCCGCGGTCGGCATCTCGGCCGGCGAAACCGGCAAGGCGAGCGCCCGTCTGCGCGCCTGGCTGGCGCAGGGCCGGCACGGCGGGATGGACTACCTGGCGCGGCATGCGCAGCTGCGCGCCGAGCCGCGCCGGCTGCTGGCGGAGCAGGCGGGGCCGCAGCTGCGGGTGATCAGCGCGCGGATGGACTACCGGCCGCGCGGCGAAGGCGCCGGCTGGGTCGACCGCGAACGGCGGCGAGCTGCCGACGGCGAAGCTGCGGTGATCTCGATCTACGCCCGCGGCCGCGACTATCACAAGGTGCTGCGCGCGCGCCTGCAGGCGCTCGCCGACCGCATCGCCGAAGCCGCGCCGGCCGCGTCGTTTCGCGCCTGCACCGACAGCGCGCCGGTGTTCGAGGTCGAGTTCGCGCGCGCCGCCGGGCTGGGCTGGCGCGGCAAGCACACGCTGCTGCTGTCGCAGCACGCAGGATCGATGTTCTTCCTCGGCGAACTCGTCACCGACCTGCCGCTGCCGGTCGACCTGCCGCTCGCCGAGCACTGTGGCCGCTGCCGCCGCTGCATCGACGCCTGCCCGACGCAGGCGATCGTGGCGCCGTATGAACTCGACGCGCGCCGCTGCATCTCCTATCTGACGATCGAGCACAAGGGCGCGATCGCCGAGGCGCTGCGGCCGCTCATCGGCAACCGCGTCTACGGCTGCGACGACTGCCAGCTCGCCTGCCCGTGGAACAGGTTCGCGCGCACCGCCGAGCTGCCGGACTTCGACGTGCGCCACGGACTCGATCGCGCCACGCTGGTCGAGCTGTTCGGCTGGTCGGAATCGGAGTTCCGCGAACGGCACGCCGGATCCGCCATCCTGCGCATCGGCTACGAGCGCTGGCTGCGCAACCTGGCGGTCGGGCTGGGCAACGCACCGACATCGCCGGCGGCGATCGCGGCGCTGCGCACCCGGGCCGACGCGCCGTCGGCGCTGGTGCGCGAGCACGTGGCCTGGGCGCTGGCGCGCCAGTCAGGCGAAAAGTCCTGATGCCACCGCCATCCAGATCGGCAGCGTCAGCATCGATGCCGCCGTCTGCGCGGTGATCAGGAAGCTCACCGGCGCGCCGTCGAAACCCATCCGGGTGGCCAGCACGTAGGCACTGGTGGCGGTGGGCAGGGCGGCGAACAGCAGCGCGATGGTCGCCTGCTCCGCCGGCAGCCCGACGGCCAGCGCCAGCGCCAGCGCAACCGCCGGGAACAGCAGCAGCTTGACCGCCGAGAACCAGCCGAGCAGCGCGCGGTGCGTCGCCGCGCCGGCCAGGCTCAGCCCGGCGCCGACGCAGATCAGGCCGAGCGCCAGGCTCGCCTGCCCCAGCCGGCCGAGGGCCTGCGCAGCGAACTGCGGCAACTGCAGGCCGAGCGCGTTGCCGGCCAGCCCGCCGACGGTCGAGATGATCAGCGGATTGCGCAGCAGTTCGCGCGCCAGGCCGGCGCGGCTGTGCTGCGCCATCGTCGAGACGGCGATCAGGTTGGCGAGCGGGATGCACACGGCGAACACCAGCGCGATCTGCGCCACGCCGGGGCCGCCGGCCAGCGACTGCGCCAGCGCCAGGCCGAGGTAGGAGTTGTATCGATAGCTGGTCTGCGCGCCGCTGGCCAGCAGCGCCGCCGGCGGGCGCAGCACCGGCGCGGCGAGAAAGCCGAGCGCCGCCGCCGAGAGCAGCGAGGCGACCGCCACCAGCAGCAGTCCGCCGTCGGCGGCGAAGGTGTACCGGGTGGCGACGATCGCGTTGAACAGCAGCGCCGGGAACAGCACGTAGTAGACCAGGCGCTCGAGCGCCACCCAGAAGCCGCGCTCGTAGCCGAAGCGGTGGAACAGCACGAAGCCCAGCGCGATCAGCGCGAAGTCGGGCAGGATCAGCGCGGCGTTGGCGAGCATGGTGAAGTGGTTTCGGCGGCCGCCATTCCAGCGGCGAGCCGCCTCGGGCGACGCGGCTGCCGATTGTGCCCGTTTGGCCGCCCTCGAGGCCGCGGCCTATAATCCGCCGCCTCGCTGCTGTAGCTCAGCTGGTAGAGCAACTGATTCGTAATCAGTAGGTCGGTGGTTCGAGTCCACTCAGCAGCACCAGGTCCCGATCCAGGTCGCAGCGCACGGCAGCGACTGATCGCCTCTTCCTCTTTGGTCTGAGGCGCCGATCCAGGCGGGCGCAGGAGGCTGCTGCGCGCTCGCCGGCCGCCGGGGTTGTTCTCGTTCGAAGGCCCATCGATGACAGAGCAGGATTCGCAGCAAGTCCCGATCGGCGAGGCCATGCGCCTGGCCACCGAGCACCATCAGGCGGGGCGCCTGCCCGAGGCCGAGGCGATCTACCGCGCCGTGCTCGATTCGGATCCGGCGCATGCCGGCGCCACCTACAACCTGGCGCTGATCGCGCTGCAGCGGGGGCAACCGAAGGAAGCACTGCCTGCGATGCGCGAGGCGCTCGAGCGCGACCAGAACAACGCCGCGCACTGGATCAACTACGCGGTGGCGCTGGCCGGCAGCGGCCAGCCGCAGGCCGCCCGCGACCTGCTGCTGAAGGCGCGCAGCCGCAAGCTCGGCGGCAAGGCGCTCGACGGCGTGCTGCAGCAGGTCGAGCGCATGCTGCGCTCGGCGGCCAGCCCGACCGTGGTCGAGACCCTCGGCCAGGGCGACGCCGCCGCCGTGCGCGCGCCGAACCTGCCCGGACTGATCGACCTGTACGGCCAGGGCCAGTACGCGCAGGTCGAGTCTGAGGCGTTCGAGTTCTGGCCGGCGCATGCGCAGTCGGCGACGCTGGCGCGCCTGCTCGGCGGCTCGCTGCTGGCGCAGAACAAGTTCGAGCAGGCGCGCGAGGTGCTGATGCTCGCCAGCGGCACCCATGCCGGCGACGCGCTGATCCACCGGATGCTGGGCATGGCGCTGCGCCGGATGGGGCGCAACGACGAGGCGCGGCCGGCGTTCGAGCGCAGCCTGGAGATCGCGCCCGACAGCGTCGAGACGCTGCTGCATGCCGGCGCCAACGCGCTCGGCCTGCGCGACGCCGAGCAGGCACGCCGCTACGGCGAGCGGGCGCTCGCCCTGCAGCCCGGCAGCATGGGTGCGCAATGGGTGCTGGCCGATGCGCTGGCCACCCAGGGCAGCCACGAACAGGCGATCGACCTGTACCGGCGCGCGATCGCCCAGGATCCGGGCGTCGCCGACCTGTACATCAACCTCGGCGATGCGCTGACCCACGCCGGCCGGCCGGCCGAGGCGGTCGCCGAGCTCGAGCGCGCGCTGCAACTGCGGCCGGACGATGCCCAGGCGCACCTGAACCTCGGCTCGGCGCTGTTCCGCATCGGCGAGACGGCCGCGGCGCGGCGGCACTTCCGCGCCGCCTCCGACCTGTCGCCGGGCCGGGCGGAGGTCCACACGGCCTACCTGTTCTGCCTGCTGCACGACGACACGGTGTCGCCCGAGGACTGCTTTGCCGAGCACCGGCGCATCGGCGAGCTGATCGAGGCGCCGCGCCGCCACCTGCAGCGGCCGCACGAGAACGACCGCGACCCGGAACGCGGCCTGCGCGTCGGCTTCGTCTCCGCCGACCTGCGCGATCACGCCGTCGCCTACCTGATCGAACCGATCTGGCAGGCCATGCGCGGCGGTCGCCACCAGATCTACGCCTACGCCAGCATGGCGAACGAGGATGCGGTCAGCGAGCGACTGCGCCAGCTGACCGATGCGTGGGTGCGGGTCGACCGGCTCCCCGACGAGGCGCTGGCCGAGCGGATCCGGCAGGACCGCATCGACATCCTGATCGACCTGGCCGTGCACACCACCGGCAACCGGCTGCCGGTGTTCGCGATGAAGCCGGCGCCGGTGCAGGTGAGCTGGATCGGCTCGCCGGGAACCACCGGCATGTCGACCATCGACTACCGGATCCTCCGCTACTCCGAGGCGACCGGCCCGCAGCGCGAGCGGTTCCTCACCGAGAAGGTCGCCCGCGTGCGGTTCCGCGGCCTGCAGCCGGAGCGCGACGCGCCGCCGGTGGCGCCGCTGCCGGCGCTGGCGAGCGGGCAGGTGACCTTCGCCAGCTTCAACAAGGCGAGCAAGATCGGCGAGACGGCGGTGGCGCTGTGGAGTCGCGTGCTGACGGCGGTGCCGGGCTCGCGGATGCTGATCGTCGGTGCCGGCGAGCCGCGCACGCAGCAGCGGCTGCGCGCGCAGTTCGCGGCGCACGGCGTCGGCGACGAGCGGCTCGACTTTCGCCCGAAGGTGCCGCTCGCCGACTACCTGGCGATGCACGGCGAAGTCGACGTGGCGCTCGACACGCTACCGTTCACCGGCGGAACGACCACCACCCACGCGCTGTGGATGGGCGTGCCGGTGGTCACCTACTCGGGCGACGTGCCGCAGCAGACGCAGGGCACGGCGCTGCTCGCCATGCTCGGCCTCGCCGACTGGGTGGCGCACTCGCCCGACGCCTATGTCGAGAAGGCCAAGGCCGCAGCCGCCGACCTGCAGGCACTTGCCGGGCTGCGGCAGGGGCTGCGTGCGCGCATGACCGAGCTGCTGCAGCGCGAGCAAGGGGTGATTGCGCACGACATGGACGCGGCGCTGCAGACGATGTGGCGCCGCTGGTGCGCCGGCCTGCCGCCGGAGAGCTTCACCGTTACCGACTGAGGGCCCGCGGCTTGATCCGCTGCCTGGTCCCGGACCTGCCGACTGCCGACGAGCTGCTGCCGTGGCTGCAGCGGATCGACGCCAACCGCTGGTACACCAACGGCGGGCCGCTGGTGCGCGAGTTCGAGCAGCGCCTGGGCGGACTGGTCGGCGGCGGCCTCTCTTGCGTGACGCTTTCCTCCGGCATGAGCGCGCTCGAGCTCGGTCTGGCCGCGCTCGGCATCGGCGAGGGCCGGCGGGTGCTGCTGCCGGCGCTGACCTTCCCGGCCACTGCGCTGGCGGTGGCGCGCTGCGGCGCCGAGCCGGTGCTGTGCGACGTTGCCGATGACACCTGGACGCTGACGCCGTCGATCGCCCGCGAAGCGCTGGCGCACGGCCGCGTCGACGCGGTGATGCCGGTTGCCTGCTTCGGCTGCCCGTTGCCGGCCGACGCCTGGGACGGGTTCGTGCGCGACACCGGCGTGCCGGTGCTGGCCGACGCCGCCGCGGCGCTCGGCCTGCAGCAGGTCGGCCGCCGCGTGCACTGGGCCTTCAGCCTGCATGCGACCAAGCCGGTCGGCGTCGGCGAGGGCGGACTGTTCGTCTCCGCCGACGAGGCGCTCGCCGAGGCCGTGCGGCGGCTGTCGAACTTCAGCTTCGAGCACTTCGTCGTGCAGTCGCGCCACGGCACCAACGCCAAGATGAGCGAGTACGCGGCGGCGGTCGGCCTGGCGCAGCTTGCGCGCTGGCCGCGGCTGCTGCAGCGGCGGCGCGAGGTCTTCGAGGACTACCGCGCCCGCCTGGCGGCGCTGCCTCAGGTGGGCATGCAGCCGCTCGCGGTGCCGCCGGCGACCTTCAGCGTCCGTCTGCCGGCCGACGCGGCCGCGGCGGCAGCGGCACTGGCCGAGGCGCAGATCGAGACGCGCCGCTGGTACCTGCCGCCGCTGAACCGGCACCCGGCGTTCGGCGGCCTGCGTTGCATCGGTCCGGCGGGCGGCGATCGGCTGCCGGTGACGGAAGCGCTGGCGACGACGTTGCTCGGGCTGCCGTTTCATTCGCGACTGACGGCCGAGGACATCGCGACGGTGGTCGACGCGCTGGCGGCCGCCCTGCGGGCTTCGACGTCGGCCTAGCGACGCGCTCCGCACTGTCAAGCCCGCCTCGGCGTTTCGGCCGTTCGATATAACCGCGCTTGCCCCTGCACGGGGGCCGCGGGCTAACCTGCGCTCGCCATTTCCAGAAAGGGCAGGCGCGCCGCAGACGTGCTGCCCGCTGGCCACCGGGGGGAGGAGCCAATGGCGCCACGCGACACGTGCGGCACGGCGCCCGCGCCGGCGGGCCGGTCGGCCGCGGCCGACGCTGCGACCATTGCCGCCGTGTCGGGCCGACCGGACCTCGCCTGGCAATGGGTGGTCGGCAGCCTCTGCGGGCTGCACCAGATCGCCTTCGATGCGGCGCTTCATCGCTCGCGGTTCCCGGGACCGTACGACCTCGCTTCGCTGGCGCCGCTGCTGTCGCACTACGGCCTGAGCGCGACGACGGTCGAACTGCGCGATCTCGATCGGTGTGCCGGCAGTGTCGGCGTCGCCCTGCTCGCGAGGCAGCAGCCGGGAGCGGACGCGCAGCCGGTTCTGCTGCTGGCGGTCTCGGCCGATCGCGTCACCTACTTCGAACGCGGCAGCCTGCAGCCGACGGCGCGGCCGCGCGACGAGTTCCTGGCGCGGCTTGCCGCGCCGCTGCTGAAGGTCACGCGCGCGCCCGACCAGCCAACCGATCCCGACGCGCTCGCCGCCCGCGCCGCCTTTGGCTTCCGCTGGTTCGTGCCGGAAGTGCTCAGGCACGGCCGCATCTGGCGCGACGTGCTCGTCGCCTCGCTGGCGATCCAGCTGCTGGCGCTCGGCGCGCCGCTGTTCACCCAGGCGATCATCGACAAGGTGGTGGTCCACCGCACCGAGTCGACGCTGATCGCCCTCGGTGCGGGGCTGGCGCTGTTCCTCGTCTTCTCGTCGGCGCTCGGCTGGGCGCGCCAGTACCTGATCCTGCACACCGGCGTGCGCATCGACGCGGTGCTCGGCAGCACCGTCTTCGGGCACCTGGTCGCCCTGCCGCCGCGCTACTTCCAGATGCGGCCGACCGGCGTGATCGCGGCCAGGCTGCAGGGCGTCGAGCAGATCCGCGAGTTCCTGTCCTCCGCCTGCATCGCCCTGGCGCTCGACCTGCCGTTCCTGTCGATCGCGCTGGCGATCATGTGCTGGTACTCGCCGGCGCTGACGCTGGTGGCGGCCGGCTTTCTCGCCGCCATCGTCGCCGCGAGCCTGGCGGTGGCGCCGCTGTTCCAGTCGCGGCTGAACCGCGAGTTCCTGCTCGGCGCGCGCAACCAGGCGTTCGTCACCGAGTACGTCGCCGGCATGGAGACGGTCAAGTCGCTGCAGATGGAGCCGCAGCTGGTGCGCCGCTACGGTGACTACCTGGCGGCGCAGCTGCGGGCGGGATTCGACACCCGGCAGGCCGCCAACTCGTACCAGGTGCTGGCGCAGAGCCTCGAGCAGGCGATGACGGTGGCGATCCTGATCTTCGGTGCCTGGATCGTCATGCAGCCGAAGGCCGGCGCCGACGACGTGTTCACCATCGGCATGCTGGTTGCCTTCCAGATGTTCGCCGGCAAGCTCAGCCAGCCGGTGATGCGGCTGGTGAGCCTGTGGCAGCAGTTCCAGCAGGCGCGGCTGGCGGTCGAGCGGCTCGGCGACCTGATGGACGTGCCCGCCGAGCCCTACGGGCTGCGGCCGGTGCGCGCCGCGCCGTCGGCGGGCGGCGGGCAGCCGCTGATCGCCATCGACCGCCTCGCCTTTCGCCACGCCGACGACCGGCCGTTGCTGTACGAGGCGCTGAGCGTCGATGTCGGCGCCGGCGAATGCGTGGCGATACGCGGTCCGTCGGGCTGCGGCAAGTCGACCCTGGCCAAGCTGCTGCAGGGCTTCTATCCGCCGACCCGCGGCGCGATCCGCATCGACGGCGTCGACACGCGTCATCTGGCGGCCAATCAGCTGCGCGCCGTCTTCGGCGTGGTGCCGCAGGAGACCGTGCTGTTCTCCGGCACGCTGCTGGAGAACCTGCAGCTGGCCAATCCCGAGGCGACCTTCGAGGAGATCGTCGAGGTCTGCCGGATGGCGGAGATCCACCACGTCATCGAGCGCCTGCCGCAGGGATACGGCACGCAGATCGGCGAGCGCGGCGCCGGGCTGTCCGGCGGCCAGCGGCAACGGCTGTCGATCGCCCGCGCCCTGCTGAAGCGGCCGCGCGTGCTGCTGTTCGACGAGGCGACGTCGAACCTCGACGAACAGGCGGCGGCAGGCATCGTCGCGACGATCAATGCGCTGCGCGGCCGGGCGACGATCATCGTCATCAGCCATGCGCCGCTGCGCGGTCTGCAGGTCGACCGCGTGGTCGACCTGTCGGCCGGCGCCAGCGCGCCGATGCGGACCTGACCATGGCCGACGCGATGCTGTCATCCGCACAGGAAGCCGCCGGCGGCCCGGACGCGGCGCTGCTGCGCGAGATCGAGTCGACGCCGCCGGCGCGCGCGCTGGCGGCGCTGCTGTGGACGCTGGTGGCGCTCGGCGCCGCGCTGCTCGCCTGGGCGCTGGTCGGGCGGCTGGACATCGTCGCCACGGCGCCCGGCCGGCTGGTGCCGGTCTCGCAGGTCAAGCTGGTGCAGTCCGCCGAGCCGGGCATCGTGCGGGAGATCCTGGTGCGCGACGGCGACCGGGTGGTGGCCGGGCAGGCGCTGCTTCGCCTCGACCCGACGCTGGCCGAGGCCGACGCCGCCGCGCTGGCGAACGAGCTGATGCTCAGGCGCATCACCGCGCGCGCCATCGATGCCGAGCTCAACGGGCAGCCGCTGCTGCTCGAAGGCGACGCGGCACCCCTGTTCAGGCAGGTGCGTGAGCAGTTCGCGGCGCGGCGGCAGGCGCTGGCCGACGCGCTGGCGCAGGAGGAGCAGGCCGGCGCGCGGGCGGCGAGCGACCTGCAGGCCGCCCGCCGGCTGCGCGACAAGCTGTCGTCGACCCTGCCGTTGCTGCAGCAGGCGGCCGAGTCGCACGCCCGCCTGCACCGCGAGGGATTCGTCGGCGAACTGCTGGCGGCCGAGAAGCGGCGCGAAGCGCTGGAGCGCGAGGGCGACCTGAAGGCGCAGGAAGCAGCCGTCGACGCGTTGATCGCCGGCGTCGCGCAGAGTGCCCGCCGGCGCGAGCAGCTGCGCTCGAGCCACCGCGCCGAACTGCTGCGCGAGCGCCTCGAGGCGGCGGCGCAGGTGCAGCGGCTCGAGCAGGAAAGCCAGAAGAGCGGCCTGCGCACTCGGCTGATGGAGATCCGCGCGCCGCACGACGGCGTGGTCAAGGACCTGGCCGTGCACACGCTCGGCGCGGTGGTCCAGGCGGGCACGGCCCTGCTGCAGGTGGTGCCCACCGGCGAGCGGCTGCGCGGCGAGGCGCTGCTGGCCAACGAGGACATCGGCTTCGTCGAAGTCGGCCAGCCGGTGAAGATGAAGCTGGCCGCCTACCCGTTCCAGAAGTTCGGCATGCTGGATGGCCGGGTGGTGCAGATCAGCGCCGACGCGATCGGCCAGAGCGAGGCGGCGCGGGCGTGGGGAACGAATCCGATGGCCGCGCCGGCGCAGACCTACAAGGCGGTGATCGAGCTGGCCGAGCAGGGCCTGCGGCTGCCCAGCGGACGCTACCTCGACATCGCGCCGGGCATGGTGCTCACCGCCGAGATCCACCAGGGCCGCAGGACCGTGATGGAGTACCTGTTGAGCCCCGTGCAGCGGGTGGCGATGGAGGCGGGCAGGGAGCGATGAGCAACGAGCGCGCGCCGGGACGGCGCCGGCGCCGGGAGGACAAAGCCGTGAACGGAGATCGATCGTGAAACTGCAAGGACTGCTCTGCGCGCTGCTCGCGACGCTCGGTCTTTCCGCCTGCTTCGGCCGGTCGACCTATCGCTGGCAGGAAGAAGTGCTGCTGCACGACGGGCGGGTGATCGTGGTCGAGCGCAGCGTCAAGACCGGCTATGCGCCGAGGGAGATCGGCCAGCCGCCCGGAGAGTCCGACTACACGCTGACCTTCAGCGTGCCGGGCGGGAAGAACATCACCTGGGACGGCGAGCGCAATCGGTTCGTCCCGATGATCCTGGATTTCGAACAGGGGGTGCCGTATGTGGTGGCCACTGGGGCGACTGCGCTGGTGTACGCAGCCGAGGGTTGCCCGAGACCGCCGTACTTCTTCTTCAGATGGAACGCCGGGCAGTGGCAACGGGTGCGATACGAGGAGTTCCCCACGTCCATCCGCAAGGCGAACCTGAGCGCCGGCCTGACATACCCCTCGCGTGATCCGATGCGCGAGCGGATCGGCCGTGGTGAACTCGTCACCAAAGAAGACGTTGCTCGTCTCAAGCGCACTGCCGATCTCGACGCAAGAGAAATCCGTGAAGACAATTCCCAAGCCTTGCGCAACCGGCCGACGACTTTCGCTACCTACCACGGAAGTGACCAAACTGGGGGGACATCATGCCAACCGACACTGAATACGCCCTGCTGGCTGGAGCGGCTTATACGTCAACGCGGTCGGAGCGGAATCAGATTCGGGAGCCGCGAGATTGGGTCGCCTTCGGGCCGCCGACGCTGTACGGGACCTTGTCTGATCTGGGATTCACGATTGAAGCGAACAGCATCCTGCATAGCTCAAGCGGTTTCGAAGCACGGGTCTTCAGCAACGGCAGCGAGACGGTCATCGCCTACGCTGGCACCGACCTAGTTTCTTGGGACATGCTGGCCAACGTCGAGCTTGCGGCGGGCGCCTACAGCGAGCAGTTCGAGCGAGCGGCTATGGTGTACGCAGCGGTCAAGCAGTCGACCGACCAGCAGATTTCCTTTACCGGGCATTCGCTTGGGGGAGGCCTGGCAGCGCTGATGGGTGTGTACTTCGACAAGGCGGCAGTCACATTCGACCAGGCCCCTTTCTTTCTTGCCGCTGTTCGCGATCACCACACCTCCCTGCAGGCCGCCCTGAGTCGCTGCGGCTTTGCAACGGACGCGGATCTGGCCGGATACGTGGTGAACTTCACGCAGGCCGGCCCGCAGATTCGCGGCGCGAGCAATGTGCGCACGATCGCGATCGAGGGTGAACTGGCATCCGTGCCCCCGCTGTCGGTTTTGACCCGCATTGGCTTGCCCGCAGAGATGATCGATCTTGACGATGTGGCCGTGGCGAACACGAGCCGGTTCGACCTGCACGCCCAGTCACTACTGATCCTCGCGACGCACAACCGGACGTTCATCAACTGCATCGCGGACATTCGCAACTTGCTGCCCTCGCTGTTCGAGGATCGCTTGTTCGATCGCAGCACGACGGATCCAGACGAAACTGCGATCCTCGAGCACCTTCTCCGTCACGAGTTCGGCGTCCCCGGGCAACCCTACGCCGCCGGCGATGGCATGTTCACGTCGTTCGTCAACGAATTGACCGTGCTTACCGAAACCGGCGTCATGCAGCAGACCGTGCTCGACGAGCAAGGCGAACAGGGCAAGCCGTTGCAGCACGCGATGAATTTGGTGCTGCAGCAGCACTACTACGGCATTCGCGGTGCCTTTGATCCCGGACAGGTCCTACTTCAGGCCGCTGCAGGCGGCTGGTACTTCGATGCGAGTACCGCCAGCGGCGGAGGCCAATCCACCGAGCTATTGGCCGGTCGCATGTTGTCAGAAGCGATCGGCGCCATTTACGACGGCGGGGCGACCAAGTACGGCAGCCCGGCACTGTCCCGATTCGACCGGCTCTATTGGCAGGCCGGTGACAGTGCACTCAACGCGACCGGCGCTGCCGCGGTCGATGTGATCCTTGGTGGCTCGATCGGCGACACGCTAAGCGGCAGCACCGGCGGCGATCTGCTGCTTGGCGGCGCCGGCGCAGACACCCTCGACGGCGGCGCCGACAAGGACACGCTGATCGGCGGCGCCGGTGCGGATGTCTACCAGTTCACCGGTGCGTGGGGTCACGATGTCATCGAGGACAGCGGTGGCGATGGGCGGATCGAGGTGGACGGCCTGGCGCTGCCGCAGGGCCTGAAGGTCGCCGGCCGCGACAGCGTCTGGACGTCTGCCAATGGCACCTTCACCTACGTCTTTGCGCCGAGCGTCGCCGGCGGCAGCACCGGCACGCTGTACGTACTGAAGTCCGGTGGCAGCACGATCACCATCCGTAACTACACCGTCGGCCAGCTGGGCATCGAACTTTCGTCCGCGCCGGCGCCGCAGGACGACTACACGATCGTTGCCTCTGCCGAGCAGCCCGCGATCATGCTCGGCGACCAGGTGCTGGCCACGACGGCCGGCGACGCGGTGCTGGGCACGGCGCAGCACGACGTGATCGTCGGGCTGGAAGGCGACGACCTGATCGAGGCCGGCGTCGGCGGCGACGTGATCCTCGGCGGCTTCGGCGCCGACCGCATCTACGGCGGCGACGGCAACGACGCCATCCGCGGCGGCGGCTACCGGGACAGCGGCAACTACTTCAACGTGCAGACCGAGTCCTTCGGCCAGTCGCCCGCCCGATGGATCAACGTGGCGCTACTGGGCGGCGAGGTCGCACCGGCCTACGTGGCGCTGCGAGACGACGACACCGTCGAGTGGTCGGGCATCGGCTTCGGCGGACTGACGGCGTACATCGGCAACCTCGACGTCGACGGCGCCGACCTGATCGACAGCGGCGCCGGTGACGACCTGGTCTATGGCGACGGCGGCGATGACCTGATCCTCGCCGGCGCGGACAACGATCGCGTGCACGCCGGCGCCGGCGATGACCGGGTACTCGGCGAGGGCGGCAGCGACCAACTGCGCGGCGACCTGGTGCCGGAGGGCGGCATCCCGGTGCCCGGCGGTGCGCATGACCAGGGCGCCGACATGATCGACGGCGGCGACGGCAACGACCTGATCTGGGGCGCCGGGGACGACGACGCGCTGTACGGCGGCGCCGACGACGACCGGATCTGGGGCGACGACGAGGTGGCGGACCTCGACCCTGCCTATCACGGCAGCGACCTGCTCGACGGCGGCAGCGGCGATGACCGGCTCGTCGGCCAGACCGGCAACGACGCGCTCTACGGAGGTGGCGACGACGACCTGCTGGACGGCGACGACACCGCCACCCGCCTGGCCGGCGAACACCACGGCGACGACCATCTTTCCGGCGAGGACGGCAACGATCAGTTGCAGGGGCAGGGCGGCGCGGATGCGCTGTTCGGCGGTGCCGACGATGACGTGCTGTTCGGCGACGACGGCACGGCGCTGCTGGCCGGCGGGTTTCACGGCGCCGACCTTCTCGACGGCGGCGACGGCGACGACTACCTCGAAGGCCAGGGCGGCGGCGACGAGCTGTTCGGCGGCGACGGCACCGACACGCTGTTCGGCGACAGCACGGCCGGACAGGTCGATCCGGCCTTCCACGGCGATGATCTGCTCGACGGCGAAGGCGGCGCTGACTGGCTCGTCGGCGGCGGCGGCAACGACACCCTGTTCGGCGGCAGCGGCAACGACCAGCTGCAGGGCGACGACGTCGACGCCAACCTGCCCGCCGCCGCGCACGGCGACGACTATCTGGATGGCGAGGAAGGCGACGACGTGCTTGCCGGCCAGGGCGGCGCCGACACGCTGTACGGCGGCGACGGCAACGACACGCTGATGGGCGACGCCGTCGCCGGCCAGCTGGCGGCGGCCGCGCACGGCGACGACTTTCTCGACGGCGGCGCCGGCGTCGACACGCTGATCGGCGGCGGCGGTGATGACGTGCTTGTCGGCGGCGACGGCAACGATGCGCTCAATGGCGACGACAGCGTCGAGAACCTGGCGCCGGACGCGCACGGCAGCGACACCCTGTACGGCGACGCCGGCGACGATGTCCTGGTCGGCGCCGGCGGCGACGATTACCTGTCGGGCGGCAGCGGCGACGACACGCTGCGCGGCGACGGCGCCGACGTTCCCGAGTCGGCGCACGGCGCCGACCATCTCGACGGCGGCGAAGGCACCGATCTGCTGCTCGGCAGCGGCGGGGCCGACGCGCTGTACGGCGGCGGCGACGACGACACCCTGGTCGGCGATGACGCGCAGGCCAACCTCGCCGTGTCGGCCCATGCGGACGACCTGCTCGACGGTGGCGCCGGCGTGGACATCCTCATCGGAACCGGCGGCGCCGACACGCTCGACGGCGGTGCCGACGACGACACGCTGTGGGGCGATGCGTCGCCGCTGAACGCGGTGGCCGACGCGGCGCACGGCAACGACGTGCTGCAAGGCGGCGACGGCAACGACGGGCTGATCGGCGGCGGCGGTGCCGACACGTTGCGCGGCGGCGCCGGCAACGACCTGCTGTACGGCGACGGCTACAGCGGACAGGCCGGCACGCTGACGGTGGCGGCGGCCTTCCAGGGTGCCGACACCCTCGAAGGCGGCGCCGGCGACGACTACCTGGCCGGCGGCGACGGCGACGACATCTACGTCTTCTCGGGCGGCGACGGCAACGATCGAATTGCCGACGGCGGCAGCAGTCCTTCCGCCAACCTCGTCCGCCTGCTGTCGGCCAGCCCCGACGAGGTGCGCCTGGCGCGCGCCGGCGGCGATCTGGTCCTGTCGTTCAGCAGCGGCTTCGACTCGATCACCGTCGAGGGGCATTTCTCGTCGCCGAACCAGCAGATCGCGGGCATTGAGTTCGCCGACGGCACGGCCTGGAACGGCGAGCGGATCCTCGACGAGGTCTACCGCGCGACGGCGATCCACGGCGGTCCGGGCGGCGAGACGATCGACGGCACGGCGGGCGACGACCTGATCCTCGCCGCCGCCGGCGATGACACCGTCAGCGGCTGGGGCGGTGCCGACCGGCTGCACGGCGAGGACGGCAACGATGTCCTCTACGGCGGCGAGGGCGACGACCACCTGGACGGCGGCGCCGGCGGCAACCTGCTGTACGGCGGACCGAACGCCGATACGTACCAGGTCGAGGCGACGGCGAGCAACGAGATCGAAGCCCGCAACTGGATGGGGCAGGTCGACGGGCTCGCCGAGGACACCCTGGTGTTCGGGCCTGGCGTCCGGCCGGAGAACCTCTCCTTCACCCACGAACCCTACGAGCGGTACGTGCCGGGCAGCGGCACCTTCGAGACGAGCGATGGTTCGCTGTTCATCCGGATCGGCGACCATCGTTCCGGCCTGTTCAAGGGGTCGGTGAGCATCGAGTCGTTCTTCGCCGCCACGCCTGCGTACAACGGCGGAATCAGGGAGGTCCGGTTCACCGACGTTCCGGACTCCATATGGACCGGCGGGCAGTTGCGCGCGCTGGCGCTCACCGGCGGCGAGTCGAAGGACCAAATATTCGGCACCAACCGCGACGACCTGCTGAGCGGCGGCGGCGGCAACGACTCGCTGCAGGGGGAGCGAGGCAACGACCGGCTGGACGGCGGAACCGGTGATGACGCACTGTACGGTGGCGAAGGCGACGACGTGTTCGTCTACGCGCGCGGCGACGGCTCGGACGAGATCGACGACCGGTCGGGGACCGACGCGCTCGAGTTCGGGCCGGCAATCGACCCCGCCGAACTCGTGCTGACGCGCACTTCTCCGCGCTACGGGCTGGAGTCGACCGACACGCTGGTGGTGCAGTTCGGCGCCTCGAACACCCAGATCTGGATACCGGAGTACTTCCTCGCCGACGGCAGCGGCCGGATCGAGCAGTTCCGCTTCGCCAGCGGCACCACCTGGAATCACGCCGACGTGCTGGCCCGTGCGGTCGACGGCAGCGGCACGCCGGACGACAAGGCGGCCACCGCAGGCGACGATGTCTACGCGGTCGATCACATCGACGACCGCATCGTCGAGCAGGCCGGCGGCGGCTACGACCGGGTCGTCAGTTCGGCCAGCTACACGCTGCCCGCCGAGGTCGAGGAACTGTCGCTGACCGGCACGCTGAACCTGCGAGCGAACGGCAACAGCGGCGACAACGTCATCAGCGGCAACGACGGTGCCAACGCGCTGTCCGGCGGCAACGGGCGCGACACCCTGCTCGGCGGCCGCGGCGACGACCGCTACACCCTGGCCGGCAACGGTAACGGCGATGTCGAGGATACGGTGGTCGAGGCCGCCGGCGAGGGCGACGACTCGGTCATCGTCGAGAACTGGTTCTACACGCTGCCGGCCAACGTCGAGAACCTGACCGCCAGCGGGCTCGGCTACTATTTCAGTCTCGTCGTCGATCCGGTCGACCCGGTGTTCGGCTGGTCGAGCCGGCCGGACCCGTACACCATCCGGGCGCATTTCCAGGGCAACGACGGCGACAACCGGATCGAGGCGGGCGTCGTGTCGCTTTACCGGACCGGCGACGCGAACCGGCGGCGCAACATCCTGATCGACGGCGGCGCCGGCGCGGACGTTCTGACCGGTTCGCTGGCCAACGACACCTACGTCATCGACCATGCCGGCGACCGCATCGTCGAGCCGGGCGCCTTCGACGACGGCACGCAGATATCGGCCGGCGACGGCATCGTCACGCCGTTCACGGTTTCGCTGCTCACCGACCAGCCCGACATCGAGCGGGTCGAGCTCGCCGGCACGCAGCCGGTGGCGGCGGAGGGCAATGCGGCCGACAACGTGCTGATCGCTTCCGGCAACCCCGCCGCAAACGTGCTGCGCGGCGGCGCCGGCAACGACGTCTACGTGGTCGACGAGAACGACGTGGTCGAGGAGCAGGCCGGCGGCGGAGTCGACACGGTGTTCATCGACGTCGAGGAAGGCGCGCGCACTCGCACGACCTATGGCCTGGCGCAGTACGCACACGTCGAGAACCTGGCGATCACCGGCCGCAGCGGGTCCGCGGTGCTGCTCGGCGATGCCGGCGACAACGAGCTGACCGGTGCCGGCGGCAGCGCGGCTGCCGGGCTGCGCGACGACCGCCTCGAAGGCGGCGCCGGCAACGACGTCCTGCGCGACGCCTGGCTGCAGGACTTCGGCTACTTGAGCTACGACGCGGACGAACTGCTCGGCGGTGACGGCGACGACCGGCTCGAGTCGGAATGGGGTCATGACACCCTGGACGGCGGCGCCGGCAACGACGTGGTCAGGCTCGGTGCCGACAGCGAGGGGTCGGTCGTCTTCGGTGTCGGCTACGACGCCGAGACTGTCGAGCGTGCGAGCGGACGACAGAAGCACGTCCGCTGGACCGCGGCCACCGATCTGGCGGATCTGCGCTTGGCGCAGGCCGGACGCGATGCGGTGATCACGCTGCAGGGGCACGACGACACGCTGACCTTGCGCGAGTTCTTCGACGCGGGCGGGGCGATCGCCTCGACCATCGACCGCTGGCAACTGGCGGACGGCTCGATCCTCACGCGCGCCGCGATCGCGGCGGCGATCGGCGCCGCGGACCGGACGACCGCGTCCGACGGCGCGGACCTTCTGGTCGCGGCCGCAGGTGGCGGGACGGCCGACGGCGGTCTCGGCGACGACTGGCTGGTCGGCCAGGGCGGCAACGATCATCTGCTCGGGCAAGCCGGCAGCGACTGCCTGCTCGGCGGCGATGGCGACGACACGCTCACCGGCGGTGCCGGCGACGATGTTCTTCGCAGCGGCCGGGGAGCCGACACCTACCGGTTCGGCACCGGCAGCGGCAGGGATTCGATCGAAGACGACCGGGCCGCCGAGGCGCCCGACGCGTCGCTCGACGCGATCGTCTTCGATGCCTCGGTGGCGCCGGGCATGGTGACGATCGGCCTGACCGACAGCGGGTTGTAC
The DNA here is from genome assembly GCA_016716275.1 of Burkholderiales bacterium. GTDB lineage: Bacteria > Pseudomonadota > Gammaproteobacteria > Burkholderiales > Burkholderiaceae_F > JADJWR01. The sequence goes on from JADJWR010000002.1 coordinate 954,871, forward strand.
CTCGGCTGGGGCGGCGGCGACGCGATCGACGTGCGCGGCTTCAGTGCGATGCCCGGCGACCCGACGGGAACGGTGGAGGAGGTCCGCTTCGCCGACGGCACGGTCTGGGATCACGCCGAGCTGATCCGTCGCACGCAGTCGGTCTACGGGACGGACGGCGACGACGTGCTCGAAGTGTCCGCGGATCTCGGCATGCAGGTCTACGGCCTGGCGGGCAACGACCGGCTGACCGGCGGAATCGGCAACGACCTGCTCGACGGCGGCGCCGGCGACGACCAGATGCTCGGCAGAGCCGGCGACGATGCCTATGTGGTCGACAGCACCGCCGATGCGGTGACCGAGTATGCGGGCGAGGGCACCGACACCGTGATGTCCGGCGTCACCTGGACCCTCGGCAGCTATCAGGAGAACCTCACGCTGACGGGCACCGCCGCCATCGACGGCACCGGCAATTCGCTGGCCAACGTGCTGGTCGGCAACGGCGCCAGCAACACGCTGAACGGCGGCAGCGGCGCCGACATCATTGCCGGCGGCGCGGGCGATGACACCTACGTGGTGGACAACTCGGCCGATGTCGTGAGCGAGAATGCCAGCGAAGGCACCGACCTCGTCCGTACGGGCGTCACCCATACGCTCGCCGCCAACGTCGAGAACCTGACGCTGACCGGCAGCTCGACCATCAACGGCACCGGCAACGCGCTGGACAACGTGCTCACCGGCAACGGCGCCAAGAACACGCTGACCGGCGACGCCGGCAACGACCTGCTCGACGGCGGCAGCGGCAGCGACACCATGCGCGGCGGCACCGGCGACGACACCTACGTGGTCAACGTCAGCACCGACGTGGCAAGCGAGAACGCCAACGAAGGCACCGACACGGTGCGCAGCTCGGTGACCCTGACGCTGGGCGCCAATGTCGAGCACCTGACGCTGACCGGCACGTCTGCCATCAGCGGCACCGGCAACTCGCTGGCCAATCACCTGCGCGGCAACGGCGCGAAGAACACGCTGAAGGGCGCCGGCGGCAACGACGTGCTGCAGGGCGCCGCCGGCAGCGACACGCTGACCGACACCAGCGGCAACAACGTGCTCGACGGCGAGGCAGGAACCGACAGCCTGAACGGCGGCACCGGCAGGGAGTTCGTCGCCGGCGGCGCCGGCAACGACACGCTGAAGCTCGGCGGCGGCGCCGACCTCATTGCCTTCAACCGCGGCCATGGCGCCGACTCGGTCAGCGCGCCGACCGCCGGTGCGGGGCTCGGCGAGAGCAACGACACGATATCGCTCGGCGGCGTGCGCTACGCCGAACTGCGCCTGGCCCGCTCGGGCAGCGACCTGCTGATCAAGGTGGCGGGGACGACCGACAGCGTCAAGCTCACGGGTTGGTACTCGGCCTCCGGCAACCGGACCGTGACGACGCTGCAACTCGTCGTCGACTCCACGGTCGACTACGACGCGTCCTCGGCCGATCCGCTGATCAACCGACGCGTCGTCCGCCTTAACTTCGGCGCGCTGGTCGGCGCGTTCAACGCCGCCTACGCGGCCAATCCCTCGCTGGGCGACTGGGCGATCCCGGCCGCGACGCTGTCGTCGGCCTGGGTCGCCGGCAGCGACACGCAGGCCATCGGCGGCGCGCTTGCGTATCACTATGCGCGCGACGGCAACCTCGCCGCGCTCGACTTCGCGGCCGCCGGCGCCGTACTCGGCGATGCCGGTTTCGCCACCACGGCGCAGGCCTTCAGCGCATCGGCGACCGAGGGCGGCATCCGCCTGGCGGGCGCCGGGTCGATGGTCGGCGGATCGGCGCCCGCCAGGCGCTCGTCGGCAGGCCGGCTCGGCGAGGACAGCGCGCAGCCGGACGACGGCGGGCCGCAGTATCTGACGGTCGCGTCCTGGCGGCGCGCCATCGAGGCAAACGCGATCGCTGCCGCAGAGGCGCTCGCAGAAGTTCCGGTGCGCGGTGACAGGACGGAAGACGCGGCGGCTTTCGACGGCGGATCGCCCGGCCTGTCCGAACTGGCGTCGGCCTTCGTGACGGCGAGACGCTGGGCCACCGCCGACGCAGCGATGCTCGGCCTCGGCGCCGCCGGACGGACCTGGCTCGGCGGCGATGCGGCAGCGAACCATCCGTTGCTCGACGACATGCTGGGGCCGCCGCCGTTGGCTGCCGTGCTCGCAGCGTCGAGCAGGCAGTCGCAGCTTCACGGCCTGGCGCGCTGACCGGGCCGGCGCGCGCGGATCGGCCGGCGCGCGTCGCGCCGGTCAGGAGGCGGCCGACTGTCGCGCCCGCCAGCCACCGTACAGGGCGATCAGTCCCGGGATCAGGATCAGCGCCCAGATGATCTTCGACAGGTTGGCCTGCACCCAGCCGACGTTGCCGAACAGGTAGCCGGCGGTGACCAGCGAGCCGACCCACAGCGTGCCGCCGGCCACGTCGTAGAAAGTGAACTTGCTGCGCGTCATCTGCGCCACGCCGGCGACGAACGGCGCAAACGTGCGCAGGAAGGGCATGAAGCGCGCCAGCACGATGGTGATGCCGCCGTACTTCTCGTAGAAGGCGTGCGTGCGGTCGAAGGCACGGCGGTTGAAGATGGCCGAGTCCTGCCACTGGAACACCCGGGCGCCGACGATGCGGCCGATCGTGTAGTTGGTCTGGTTGCCGGCGACGGCGGCGGTGATCAGCAGCGCCACCAGCAGCGGGTAGTCCATCATGCCGGCGCCGGCCAGCGCACCGGCGACGAACAGCAGCGAGTCGCCGGGCAGGAACGGCATCACCACCAGGCCGGTCTCGACGAAGATGATCAGGAACAGCAGCGCGTAGACCCACGTGCCGTAGGTCTCGACGAAGACGCGCAGGTGCGCGTCGACGTGCAGGATGAAGTCGATCAGGAAGGCCGCCAGTTCCACGGCGTGATTATCCCGGCGCGCCGGCCGATCAGAAGATCATCTTCGCACCGGCGACCAGCAGCACCGCCGCCAGCGCGCGACGCAGCCCCGTGTTGCCCAGCCGGCGCGAACCGAGGGTGGCGCCGATCAGGCCGCCGGCCAGCACCGCGGCGACCCAGTACGGCAGCGCCTCCGGCATTGCCGGCTGGCGGGTCAGCAGACCGATCAGGCCGGCGATCGAGTTGACGACGATGAACGCCGCGGTCGGCGCGGCGCTGTCGCGCACCGTGGCCCAGCCCATCAGCACCACCAGCGGGCTGAGGAAGATGCCGCCGCCGACGCCGGTCAGGCCGGATAGCAGGCCGATGCCCGCGCCGACCACGATGGCGGTGGCAACCGGCGGCGGCCCGCGCACGGCGCGCGCGGCGCCGTCGTGCCGCAGCGTGTCGGCAAACAGCCGCCACGCCGAAAAGAGCAGCACCGCACCGAGCAGCACGCCGAACCAGGACACCGGCAGCTGGATGCGCCCGCCGACGAAAGCCATCGGCACCGAGGTCAGGGCAAAGGGCAGGAACAGCCGCCAGTTGAAGCCGCCGGCGCGGGCGAACTTGTAAAGCGAGATCGTCGCCACGCCGATGTTCATCACCAGCGCCGTCGGCCGCATCATCGCCGGCGGCATGCCGAGCAGCGCCATCGCCGCCAGGTAGCCCGATCCGCCGCCGTGGCCGACCGACGAGTAAAGCAGCGCCGCGGCGAAGAACAGCACGCCGAGGACGATGTCGTGGTCGATCTGCATCGGTGGCACGGCGAGGCGCCGGCGCCCGCCTGGTGCGAAGCCGTCAGGACGAGCAGTAGCCGAGCCGCACGTAGATCGGCGCGTACGGCGCCGCCTGCGTCAGCTCGATCAGCGATTCACGGGCCAGCTCCAGCAGCGCGAGGAAGTGGACGATCACCACCGGCACGCCGCGGGCCAGCGTCGCCGCGTCGAACAGGTCGCCGAACTCGACGAACCGGCGGCCCTGCAGGCGCTTCAGGATCAGGCTCATGTGTTCGCGCACCGACAGTTGCTCGCGCGCGATGTGGTGGTGCGCGTACAGCCTGGCGCGCCGCAGGACCTCGGCCCACGCCTGCTGCAGCTCGACCGGCGCGACGGCCGGCGGCCGCCGCACCATCGTCTGCTCGATGGTGACGACGGCGCGCACGAAGTCGCGGCCGACGCGCGGCAGCTCGTCGAGCTGCGCGGCGGCGAGCTTGATTCGCTCGTACTCGACCAGCCGCCGCACCAGTTCGGCGCGCGGGTCCTCGGCCTCCTCGCCGGCGGCCGCCTTCTTCACCGGCAGCAGCATGCGGCTCTTGATCTCGATCAGCATCGCCGCCATCAGCAGGTACTCGGCGGCCAGTTCGAGGTTGTGGCCGCGGATCTGCTCGATGTAGGCGAGGTACTGCCGCGTCAGCGGCGCCATCGGGATGTCGAGCACGTTGAAGTTCTGCTTGCGGATCAGGTACAGCAGCAGGTCGAGCGGCCCCTCGAAGGCCTCGAGGAAGATCTCCAGCGCGTCGGGCGGGATGTACAGATCGTCGGGCAGCTTGAACAGCGGCTCGCCGTACAGGCGCGCCAGCGCGATGCCGTCGATCACGTCGGGCGTGACGTCCGCCGCCGGTGCAGGCAGCGACTCGCAGAGGGTGCTCTGAGCGGGATCGATCATGGTCGGCGCGGGCGGCGAAGCGCGCAATGCTATCAGCGCGCCGGCGCCGGCCTGTGGGCGGGGCGGGAGGTGCTCAGGCGGGACGGGCAAGGTCCACGGAGAGCACGGAGGAAGCAGCACGAGTGGGCACAACTCCAAAATCTACCGATTCAAACCGCGTTGCCAAGGCGTTGTCGGCAGCCACTCGTTGTTTGCTGGTTTCCTCCGTGCTCTACGTGTCCCCCGTGGCCGGGCGCCGCGACCGTTCAGATCGACGCGGCACCGCGACGCGTGAATGGTGGCCGGCAGTCGATCGCGGGTGTTTCCTTTCCGGCGCTTGCGTGGGACAATATCCCACAAATTCGCGGCCTGTCAACGGCCCCGTTGCATGAGAGCAAAGGCCAACATCGTCCTGGAGCAGGTGCTGCGCGTGATGCGGCCGCTGGTGCGGCTGCTGATCCGCAACGGCGTGCCGTACCAGGCCTTTGCCAGTGCGCTTAAGCACGTCTTCGTCGAGGCGGCACACGCCGAACTGGCCGATCGCTCGATGGCGAAGACCGACAGCGCGGTGACCCTGCTGTCGGGCGTGCACCGTCGTGACGTCCGCAACCTCAGTCGGCCGGCAAGCAGCAGGAAGGCGCAGGAAGCGCCGCCGCGCTCGCTGCCGGCTGAAGTGATCGCTCGCTGGATGAGCGATCCGGCCTTCCTCGATGCGGCCCATGCACCCCGCGCGCTGGGGCGCAGCAGCGAAGCTGCCGCTGGCTCGTTCGATGCGCTGGTCGGCAGCGTCAGCAGCGACGTCCGGCCGCGCGCGATGCTCGACGAACTGATCCGCCTCGGCGCGGTGAGCGAGGAAGCCGACGGCATCCGGCTGCTCGGCACCGGCTTCGCGCCGCGCCAGGACTTCGAGGAGATGTCGCGGCTTCTCGCCGACAACCTCGGCGACCATGCGGCGGCGGCAGTGGCGAACCTTCAGGGCGAGCGGAACTTCCTCGAGCAGTCGGTGTTCGTCGACGAGATCACCGAGCAGTCCGCGGCGCGCCTGCAGAAGGTCTCGGTACAGGCGTGGAAGCAGGCGTTCAAGATCGTGATGGACGAGGCGCAGACCCGTTTCGACGAGGATGCCGTCAGTGCGGACGCCGGCAAGCGGCGTCACCGTGCACGCTTCGGCGTGTACTTTTACACTGACCGGGAGGATTGACTGGTGAGGACGAGTTTGAGCCGCGGGCGTGACTGGTTCTGGCTGCTGCCGCTGCTGTTTGCGCTGGCTGCCTGCGGCCCGGGCGTCGGCGGCACCGGCACCGGCGAGGGCTATGCGCTGGAGTACTTCGGTGCCAGGCGCGCGTCGGTGTGCACCGCGTCGTTTGCCGGTGAACTGAGGTGCCCGTCGAGCATCGTGGTCGGTCCGGCGCCGTTCGAGCCGGAGGCCGGAAGCGAACCGGTGCTGTGGGTCGACGATCCGGCCGGCGCCCGGATCGTCGTGCGCTTCAACGTCAGCGACGTCGATCTGACCGCCTCGTGCAGCGGCGTGCGGTTCGCCGGCACCTGGGGCGAGACCGAGCAAGGCAACAGGGGGTTCTTCGGACACTTCACGGCGCCCGGCGCCGATGCCGCCGCGCCGGGCACGCTGACGGTGGAGACGGTTGCGGGAAACGGCCTGTCCTTCACCCTGAGCGACACGGAAGGCAACCTGGTGCTCGGACCGGTGGCGCTGCTGCGCGCCGACGCCGATCCCGCGCCTTCGTCCTGCTCGACCGTGACGCCGACGCCGTTGAGCGGCGCCACCTTCCGCTAGCCGCGAGCGGCGGCCCGCCTGCCGGCGGCACTCTGCATCCGGCGCGAAGCGGCGCTAAACGGTCCGCCGCTGACCCATCTCGCGGCGGATCCAGTCGTGAAGATGGATCATGCCGTCCTCGTGCGGCGAGTGGAACGGACCGACGTCGTCCTCGCCGGCCAGCCATAGCGCCTTGCGGCCGCGCTGCAGCCGGGTGCAGGCCTCGGCGTCCTCGCTTGCCGACTCGGCGTACGCCGCCTGGTGCGCCTCGACGATCTGCCGTTCGAACGCCTGCACCTCCTCGGGGTAGTAGAACTCGACGATGTTGGTGGTGTGCTCCGGCGATCGCGGAATCAGCGTGCTGACCACCAGCGCGCACGGATACCACTCGATCATCACGTTCGGGTAGAGGATCGACCAGACGGTGCCGTACTTCGGCAGCCTGCCGCCCGTGTAGGCGAGCACCGCGTCGCGGTACTTGCCGTAGTTGGGCGAGGCCTGGCTGCGCAGTCCGTCCTTCACGCCCATCACCTGGAAGCTCCAGCGATCGCCGAAGCCCCATTCGTAGTTGCCGGCGTCGACCCACTTCTGCAGGCCCGGGTGCACCGCCTCGACGTGATAGAGCTCGAGGAAGATCTCCAGGAACGCCTTCCAGTTGAACGGCAGCTCGTCGACGGTCGCCTTCTCGAAGACGTAGCCGGAGAAGTCGTAGTCGGCGGCAAGCGGAAAGTCGGCCAGGTCGGCCGCCGGGTCGCGCGCGCCGGCGAACAGCAGCCCCTGCCAGTTCGACAGCTTCGTCTTCGGCAGCGAGCAGTCGGGCGTGTGGTCGAACTCCGGCGCGCCGAGCAGCCTGCCGTCCAGGTCGTAGGTCCAGCGGTGCAGCGGGCAGACGATGTTCTGCGCGTTGCCGTGCCCCGCCAGCAGCATGCCCTGCCGGTGGCGGCAGACGTTCGACAGCAGGCTGACGCCTGCGGCCGAGCGCGTCAGCAGCTTGCCGTTCTCGGTCCACGGCAGCACGTAGTAGTCGCCGAAATTGGGCACCATCAGCTCGTGGCCGACATAGCTGGGACCCCGCTCGAACAGCAGCAGCATCTCGCGCTCGAACCAGCCTGGATCGAAGTACCAGGCCACCGGCAGCGGCGCCGTGCGGCCGAGCAGGGCGGCATCGAGATTGGAGCGGCGGCGGATGCGGGTGTCGGGCGCGTTCATGGCGGCAGGAGCTGTGCAGGTGGATCTCGCGGACGGTACCGGGCGAAAAGTCTACCCGCGGCGACGGCTCGTCTGCCCGGTGGCATCATTCCGCTCCCCTGCCGTCCCGCGAGAAGGCACACCATGGCCACCGACCGCCCCGACCAGTACCAGGACATCCGCGAAGCGGTGCGCGCGCTGTGCGCGCAGTTCCCCGACGAGTATTTCCGCAAGGTCGACGAGGAGCGCGGCTACCCGGAGGCGTTCGTCGACGCATTGACCCGCGCCGGCTGGCTGGCGGCGCTGATCCCGGCCGAGTACGGCGGCTCGGGCCTGGGGCTGGCCGAGGCCTCGGTGATCATGGAGGAGATCAACCGCAGCGGCGGCAACTCGGGCGCCTGCCACGGCCAGATGTACAACATGGGCACGCTGCTGCGGCACGGCTCGGAGGCGCAGAAGAAAAAGTACCTGCCGAAGATCGCCAGCGGAGAACTGCGGCTGCAGTCGATGGGGGTGACCGAACCGACCACCGGCACCGACACCACGCGGATCAAGACGGTGGCGGTGAAGAAGGGCGACCGCTACGTGGTCAACGGGCAGAAGGTGTGGATCTCGCGCGTGCAGCACTCGGAGCTGATGATCCTGCTGGCGCGCACCACGCCGCTGGCGGAGGTCAAGCGCAAGAGCGAGGGCATGTCGATCTTCATCGTCGACATCAGGGAGGCGGTGAAGAAAGGGATGACCGTGCGGCCGATCCCCAACATGGTCAACCACGAGACCAACGAGCTGTTCTTCGACAACCTGGAGATCCCGGCGGAGAACCTGATCGGCGAGGAAGGCAAGGGCTTCAAGTACATCCTCGACGGGCTGAACGCCGAGCGCACGCTGATCGCCGCCGAGTGCATCGGCGATGGTTACTGGTTCATCGACCGCGCGGCGAAGTACGCCGGCGAACGGGTCGTCTTCGACCGGCCGATCGGCAGGAACCAGGGGGTGGCCTTCCCGATCGCCGAGGCCTACATGGAGGTCGAGGCGGCGAACCTGATGCGCTTCCGCGCCTGCGAGCTGTTCGACGCGCACCAGCCCTGCGGCGCCGAGGCCAACATGGCCAAGCACCTGGCGGCCAAGGCCTCGTGGGAGGCGGCCAACGTGTGCCTGCAGACGCACGGCGGCTTCGGCTTCGCCTGCGAGTACGACGTCGAGCGCAAGTTCCGCGAGACGCGGCTGTACCTGGTGGCGCCGATCTCGACCAACCTGGTGCTGTCGTACATCGCCGAGCACGTGCTCGGCCTGCCGCGGAGCTTCTAGCCATGACGCGTCCGTTGGACGGCGTCACGGTGCTGACGCTCGAACACGCGGTGGCGGCGCCGTTTGCCACCCGCCAGCTGGCCGATCTCGGCGCGCGGGTGATCAAGATCGAGCGCCCCGGCGAGGGCGACTTCGCCCGCAGGTACGACCAGCGCGTCAAGGGCCAGGCGTCGTACTTCGTCTGGATCAACCGCTCGAAGGAGAGCCTGACGCTCGACGTCAAGCATGCCGAGGCGCGGCCGATTCTCGACCGGCTGCTGGCCAGGGCCGACGTGCTGGTGCAGAACCTCGCACCCGGTGCGGCGGCGCGGCTCGGCCTGTCGGCGCAGGCGCTGCGGCCGAAGAACCAGCGGCTGATCGTCTGCGACATCTCCGGCTACGGCGCCAACGGCCCGTACCGCGACAAGAAGGCGTACGACCTGCTGGTGCAGGCCGAATCGGGGCTGCTGTCGGTGACCGGCACCGCCGAGCAGGTGGTGCGCGCCGGCATCTCGGTGGCCGACATCGCCGCCGGCATGTATGCCTACAGCTCGATCCTGGCGGCGCTGATCCAGCGCGGGCGCACCGGCGAGGGCAGCTGGCTCGACGTGTCGATGCTGGAGGCGCTCGGCGAGTGGATGGGAAATCCGCTCTACTACGGCTTCGACGGCGCGCCGCAGGCGCCGCGCTCGGGCGCCAACCATCCGAGCATCTATCCGTACGGGCCGCTGGCCACCGGCGACGGCAAGACGGTGCTGCTCGGGCTGCAGAACGAGCGCGAGTGGGTGGCTTTCTGCCGCGACGTGCTGCAGCGGCCCGAGGTGGCGACCGACGTCCGCTTCGACACCAACACCAGGCGCAGCGAGCATCGGGCGGAACTGAAAGCGCTGATCGAGGAGGTCTTCCGGCCGCTCACCGCGGCGCAGGTGATCGAGCGGCTCGACGCGGCGGCGATCGGCAACGCTTCGGTCAACAGCATCGCCGACGTCTGGAACCATCCGCAGCTCGCCGCGCGCGGACGCTGGGTGGAGGTCGGTTCGCCGGCCGGACCGATTCCGGCGCTGAAGCCGCCCGCCGACAGCGATGCCTTCGCGTGCCGCATGGACCCGATCCCGGCGCTCGGCCAGCACACCGATGCGATCCTCGCCGAACTCGGCTACGGCGCCGCCGACATTGCGCGGCTGCATCAGGCGGGCGCCGTCTGAGCTGCCGCCGGTGACCAGACAGCCGCGCTCCTACCTGTTCGTGCCGGGCGACCGCCCGGAGCGGATCGCCAAGGCGCGCGCCAGCGGCGCCGATGCGGTGATCGTCGACCTCGAGGATGCGGTGGCGCCGGCCGGCAAGGTGGCGGCGCGTGATGCGGTCGCGGCAGCGCTCGACGCGGCGCAGCCGGTCGTGCTGCGCATCAACGGTGCCGACACGGCGTGGTTTGCCGACGACGCGCGGCTGGCCGCCCATCCCGGCGTGGCCGCGGTGATGCTGCCGAAGGCGGCGTCGCCCGACCAGGTGGCCGCGCTGCGCGCGGCGAGCGACGGCAGGCCGGTGCTGGCGCTGGTCGAATCCGCCGCCGGCATGGCCGGCGCGGCGGCGCTCGCTGCCACGGCGGGCGTGGCGCGGCTGGTGTTCGGATCGATCGACTTCCAGCTCGACCTGGACATCGCCGACGACGACCTCGCCCTGCTCGCCTTCCGCTCGCAGCTGGTGCTCGCCTCGCGCCTGGCCGACCTGCCGGCGCCGGTCGACGGCGTGACCACGGCGCTCGACGATGCCTCCCGCATCGAGGCCGAGGCGCGGCGGGCGCGCTCGCTCGGCTTCGGCGCCAAGCTGTGCATTCACCCGAAGCAGGTGTCGATCGTCAACGACGCCTTCAGCCCGTCGGCCGCCGAACTGGCCTGGGCGCAGCGGGTGGTCGATGCCGCCTCAGCGGCCGGCGGCGCCGCAGTGGCGGTGGACGGCAAGATGGTCGATGCGCCGGTGCTGGCGCGCGCGCGGCGGCTGCTGGCGGCGCGGCGAGGCTGAACGCCGCCGGCGGTGCTGCCGGCACTTCAGGCGTCAGACGAATCCGTCGCTGCGGGCGCGCGCGGCCGCCTGCGCCGGCGTCAGCCCCTGCGCGTACATGTCGGACCAGCGGGTGTCGTCGAGCATCTCGTGCGCGCGCATGACGCTCCACCCGAGTTCGCGACAAACCTGCGCCAGCCATTCGAACAAGGTCATGCCCGTCTCCCCGTTGCCGCGGCAAGCATAATTGCTGCCTGTTGCCCAACTGCCCCAGGAGAATCGCCATGGCCGACCATCCCGATCCGCGCGACCCCGAGATGGACGCCGGCGCGCTGTATCGCGAGGAGATCATCACCGACCGCCGGATCGGCACGATCCGCGTGATGACGCCGATCACCGCCGACGGCCGCGTCGACGAGAAGCGGCCGCCGCTTTTCGTCGGCGAGGCGCAGATGCTGACCTCGGTCGGCCCGCTGCCGATCAGCTTCGAGATCGAGGCGTCGACGCTGGCCGAGGCGGTGGCCCGGTACGGCGCCGCCGCTAAGGAAGGCTTCGAGCGTGCCGTGCGCGAACTGCAGGACATGCGCCGCCAGCAGGCGTCGTCGATCGTGCTGCCGCCGCCGGGCGCTGCCGGCGCGTTCAGCGGCGGGGGCGGCGGCTTCGGTGCGGGCGGCGGCGGCAAGATCCAGCTGCCGTAGCCGCCGCGGCGGGCGCAAGGCGCTGCCTAGAGCTGGCGCGCCTCGAAGGTGTTGCAGGCCTGCATCGAGCCGCTTTCGAAGCCGGTGCGGAACCAGCGCGTGCGCTGGGCGGCGCTGCCGTGGGTGAACGAGTCGGGCACCACGTAGCCCTGCGACTGCTTCTGCAGTACGTCGTCGCCGATCGCCGTGGCAGCGCGCAGCGCTTCCTCGAGGTCGCCCGGCTCCAGGACGTTGCGCATCCGGTCGGCATGGTGCGCCCAGACGCCGGCGAAGCAGTCCGCCTGCAGTTCGACGCGCACCGAGACTTCGTTGTAATCGCGCGGCGACATGCGGCTGCGCAGCTGGGCGGTCTTCTCCATGATGCCGAGCAGGTTCTGCACATGGTGGCCGACCTCGTGCGCGATCACGTAGGCCTGCGCGAAATCGCCCGGGGCGCGGAAGCGCTCCTGCAACTGGCGGAAGAACGACAGGTCGATGTAGACCTTCTGGTCTTCCGGACAGTAGAACGGCCCCGCCGCCGACTGGCCCATGCCGCACGCCGTCGGGTACATGCCGGAGAACAGCACCAGCTTCGGTTCGCGGTAGGTGCCGCCCGCCTGGCGGAAAAGTTCGCGCCAGGTGTCCTCGGTATCGGCCAGCACCACCGCGACGAACCGGCCCAGTTCGTCTGCCGGCTTGCCTGCCGGTTCGCTCGGCACCTGCACCTGGGTCGGTGCGCCGCTGTCCAGCCCGCCGAGCACGCCCATCACCAGGCGCGGGTCGATGCCGAGGAAGTAGGAGGCGACCAGCGCCACCAGGATCGTTCCGACGCCCAGTCCGCCGCGCCCGATGCGGACGCCGCCGGGCATGCCGCGGCCGCTCTGCCCGCGGCGGTCTTCCACGTTGTCGCTCTCGCGTCCGTCGGTGCGCATGGCTGCTCCTGGCTGGGCCTAGTCGCGATCTGACTGGTAGACGTACGGCTTCTGCGGCACCTTCGACTCCTGCCAGCGCTCGAGCTGCTCCGGGTCGAGCTCCTTGTCCCACCAGATCGCCCGGCCCTCGCGCTGCCTGCGCTCCAGGTCGGGCTGCTTGCCCTTAAGCTCGCGGATGAAACGGGTCAGGTCGGATTCGTAGTCGGCCATGGCATCTCGGGGCAAGGGTCGTCTGCTGCGAGGCGCAGTTTATCGGGCATCCTGCGCCTTGCCGGCGGCGACCCGTGAAGATGCGAGGGAAGGAAGGATGACGCGGGCGAGATGGTTCACCGCCGCGCTGCTGGCGGCTACCCTGTCCGTGGCGGGCTGCGACCAGCAGGGCCGGCCGATCGAGCACCCGGGGCTGGACCGGCTGAAGCCGGGGGTCTCGGGGGAAGCCGACGTGCGCGGCGTCTTCGGCGTGCCGGAGACGATCATCCAGGGGCGCGACGGAACGCGCACGCTGCAGTACCCGCTGGGCCCGCAGGGGCCGCGCACTTTCTTCGCCGTCATCGGCCCCGACGGCAAGCTGATCGAGGTGTGGAACGTGCTCGTACCGGAGACCTTCGCCAGGATCACCCCCGGCATGACGCGCGACGAGGTGCGCGTGCTGCTCGGCCGCCCAGGCTCGGAGCAGTCGTACCCGTTGAAGCGGCAGACCGCATGGGAATGGAAGTACATCGGCGAGATGCACCGCGACCATGTCTTCTTCGTGATGTTCGACGAGACGGGCAGGGTGGTGTCGACCGGCTCCGAAGACCCCAGCCTGAGCTCGGGCAGCTGAGGCCGGGCGCCGGCCGCGCGGGCCTCAAGGCCGCTTCGCGGCGACCGCGCCGAGGATGCCGCGCAGGATCTCCAGCGGCGGCGGCGGGCAGCCCGGGACGGCGACGTCGACCGGGATGACATTGGAGACGCGGCCGCAGCTGGCGTAGCTCTCGCCGAAGATCCCGCCGGTGCAGCCGCAGTCGCCGACCGCCACCACCAGCTTCGGCTCCGGCGTGGCCTCGTAGGCGCGCTGCAGGGCGATCTTCATGTTGGCCGCCACCGGCCCGGTGACCAGCAGCATGTCGGCGTGGCGCGGGCTGGCGACGAAGCGGATGCCGCGCCCCTCGAGGTTGTAGTAGGGATTGTTCAGCGCGTGGATCTCCAGCTCGCAGCCGTTGCACGAACCGGCGTCGACCTGGCGGATGGCGAGCGCGCGGCCGAGCAGCCGCAGGATCCCGTCCTGGATCCGCTCGCCGCCGACGCGCCAGTCGTCGTTGGCCTCCGGCGCCTTCTCGGTGCACAGGCCTGCCCGCAGGATCTGTCGCGCCAGCAGCAGCATCAGAGATCCTGCCCGCTGTAGCTGAGGTTGAACGACTTGTTGATCAGCGGGAAGTCGGGAACGATGTTGCCGATCACCGCATGCTCGATCAACGGCCAGTTCTGCCACGACGGGTCGTGGCAGTGGCAGCGGCGCACCCGGCCGCTGCCGTCGGCCTCGAGCGCGACCAGCACGTCGCCGCGCCAGCCTTCGATCCAGCCGACGCCGAAGCCGGACGCATCGGCCAGTGGCGGCTCGAGGCGTGCTTCGCCGTCGGGCAGCTGCTCGGCAATGGTCCGGATCAGGCGCAGCGACTCGGCGATCTCGTCGAAGCGCACGGCCACCCGCGCCGCCACGTCGCCCCGCTCGTCGCCGGCCCGCCGCACGGCGAGCCGGTCGTACGGCGCAACCGCCAGGTCGACGCGCAGGTCGCGCGCCTGGCCGCTGGCGCGGCCGGCCAGCCCGGTCAGCCCGAGGCGCGCCGCCAGTTCGGGCGTGACGATGCCGGTCGTCCGGAAGCGGTCCTGCAGGCCGGCGTGCTCGTCGTAGATCGCGCGCAGCGCAACTACCTCGCGCTCGATCTGATCGCACTGCGCGCGCAGTCGCCCGAGCGCGGCAGCGCCGGGATCGACTGCCACGCCGCCGGGGACGATGCGATCCATCAGCAGCCGATGACCGAACACCTCCGCGCCCAGGCGCAGCCACTGCTCGCGCAGTCGCGAGAACTGCGCCAGGCCGAAGGCGAGCGCCGCGTCGTTGCCGAGCGCGCCGAGGTCGCCGAGGTGGTTGGCCACCCGCTCGCGCTCGAGCAGCAGCGCGCGCAGCCAGGCCGCCCGCGGCGGGATCCGGCTGCCGGCGATCGATTCGACCGCCATCGCGTACGCCCAGGCGTAGGCAACCGTCGAGTCGCCCGACACCCGCCCGGCGAGCCGGTGCGCGTCGGCCAGCGCCATGCCTTCGAAGCGCTTGTCGATGCCCTTGTGCAGGTAGCCCAGGCGCTCCTCGAGGCGCAGCACCTTCTCGCCGACGATCGAGAAGCGGAAGTGCCCCGGCTCGATGATGCCGGCGTGGATCGGCCCGACCGCGATCTCGTGCACGCCGTCGCCGGTGACGGTCACGAACTCGTAGCGTTCCTGCTCGATGGCGAAGGCGCGCGTGCCGTCGGCGTCGCGCCGTAGCGGCAGGAATTCCGCCGGCCAGGCTGCGTGGCGCAGCCAGGGTCGGCCGTCCTCGGCGCCCTGCGCGCGCACGCCGAGCAGGTCGAAAAGCGCCCGCTGCATGCGCGCCGCGGCGGGAAAGCGCGAGGCGATCTGCGGGTACGACGGCGGATCGCCGCCGGCGCGCAGCCGCACGCAGGCCAGGCCGTCGGCAGCGGCATAGGCGGCGAACACGGCGAATCCTTCGCCGAGGTCGCGGCGGTCAGAGCCCCACAGCGACACCAGCGGAGCACCGGCCGCCGCGTAGCCATCGGCGGCGGCCGACCACTGCGCCTGGTCGACCGTGCACAGGGCCGCCGGCACCGCGCCGGCAAGCGGTTGGTAGTCCAGTCCGGCGTCGGCCATTCGCAAGGCTCAGCCTCCCGCCACCAGGCGCGCCGCCTGCTGGTACCAGACTTCCAGGTACGGCGGGATGTACAGACCGAGCAGCAGCGCCAGGCCAAGATGGACGAACACCGGCACGATCGCCGGCGGGTGCGCCAGCGGCTTGACGTTGGTCTCGCCGAAGACCATCGGCTGCACCTTGGAGAGCACCGCGGCGAAGGCGACGCCGAGCGCCAGCAGCAGCAGCGGCGTGGTCCACGGGAACTCGCGCATCGCCGTGGTCAGGATCAGGAACTCGCTGGCGAACACGCCGAACGGCGGCATGCCGAGGATCGCCAGCGAGCCGATCATCAGCCCCCAGCCGACGATCGGGTTCACCCGGATCAGGCCGCGGATGTCGTCCATCACCTGCGTGCCGGCCTTCTGCGCGGCGTGGCCGACGGCGAAGAAGATGGCCGATTTCACCAGCGAGTGCACGGTCATGTGCAGCAGGCCGGCGAAGCTGGCTACGGCGCCGCCCATGCCGAAGGCGAAGGTGACGAGGCCCATGTGCTCGATCGACGAGTAGGCGAACATCCGCTTGATGTCGCGCTGGCGGGAAAGGAAGAACGCCGCCAGCACCACCGACAGCAGGCCGAAGCCCATCATCAGGTCGCCGGCGAAGCGGCTGTCGAGCGCGCCGTCGGCAAGCACCTTGCAGCGGAGCACCGCGTACAGCGCGACGTTCAGCAGCAGGCCGGACAGCACCGCCGAGATCGGCGTCGGGCCCTCGGCGTGCGCGTCGGGCAGCCAGTTGTGCAGCGGCACCAGGCCGACCTTGGTGCCGTAGCCGACCAGCAGGAAGACGAAGGCGAGCGCGATCACCGTCGGCTCGAGCTGGTGCTTCACCGCGTCGAGGTTGGTCCACAGCAGGCCGCCGCCTTCGGCGCCGATCAGCCGCTCGGCGGCGAGGTACAGCAGGATGGTGCCGAACAGCGCCTGCGCGATGCCGACGCCGCACAGGATGAAGTACTTCCACGCCGCCTCGAGGCTGGCCGGCGTGCGGTAGACGGCGACCAGCAGCACGGTGGCCAGCGTGGCCGCCTCCATCGCCACCCAAAGCAGGCCCATGTTGTTGGTGGTCAGCGCCAGCAGCATGGTGAAGGAGAACAGCTGGTACATGCTGTGGAACAGCCGCATGCGCGGCGCCGTCATCCGGCCGTGGTCGCGCTCGACCCGCATGTACGGCCGCGCGAACAGCGCCGTGGTGAAGCCGACGAATGCCGTCAGCGTGACCAGGAAGACGTTCAGCGAGTCGACGAAGAACTGCTGCTGCAGCGCCAGCACCGGCCCGCCGGCGACGATCCGCGCGGTGAGCAGCATGGCGGCGACGAAGGTCGCCAGGCTGAAGCCGATGTTGACCGTGGCGGCCGAGTCGCGGTGGCCGACCAGCCCGAGCACCGCGGCGCCGGCGAGCGGTATGGCGAGCAGGGCGAGCAGCGCTTGCACCGGTCAGTCCTCTTTGAGCTTCTCGAGGTGGCGGATGTCGAGGCTGTCGAACTGCTCGCGGATCTGGAACATGAACACGCCGAGGATGATCAGCGCCACCAGCACGTCCAGCGCGATGCCCAGCTCGACCACCATCGGCATGCCGTAGGTGGCGCTGGTGGCGGCGAAGAACAGCGCGTTCTCCATCGCCAGGAAGCCGATCACCTGCGGGATCGCCTTGGTGCGGGTGATCATCATCAGGAACGACAGCAGCACGCAGGCCAGCGCGATGCCGAGCGTGCCGCGCGCCACCGACGCCGACAGGCCGGAGATCGGCGCCGCCAGGTTGAAGGAGAAGATCACCAGCACGATGCCGATCAGCATGGTGGTCGGGATGTTGATCAGCGTCTCGACGTCCCAGCGCACGTTCAGCCGCTCGGTCATCCGGTGCAGCAGCCAGGGCATCAGCAGCACCTTGAGCAGCAGCGTGATCGCCGCCGACCAGTACAGGTGCGGCTGGCCGGTGAAGAAGGCCATCGCCGCGGTCGACGCGGTCAGGGTGAGGCCCTGCAGCGTGAACAGGTGGATCAGCGACAGCACCCGCCGCTGCGCCAGCAGGCCGAACGACAGCAGCAGCAGCACCGCGGCGAACAGGTTGATCAGCTGCGTGACCAGCGACGGCATTTCAGCGGCGCCCGGGCGTTCGAAGCCGGCGGGCGCCCCACCGGGGGGCAGCGAGCGCGGGCGGGCGCGGCGGTTTCATCTCACGCGCCGAGCAGGAAGTGCACGAGGATGCCGATCACCGCGAGCAGGAACGCGCTGGCGAGGAACTCCGGCACGCGGAAGATCCGCATCTTGGCCGACAGCGTCTCGATCAAGGCGAGTGCCGCACCGCCGACGGCGAGCTTCGCCACCAGCACCGGCAGGGCCAGCAGCATGCCCACCGGTGCGTGCACCTGGGCGATGCCCCAGGGGAAGAAGATCGCCAGCCCGATCGACGAATAGGCGAAGAGCTTCAGGCTCGCCGCCCACTCGATGAGCGCCAGGTGGCGGCCCGAGTACTCGAGGATCATCGCCTCGTGGATCATCGTCAGCTCGAGGTGGGTGGCAGGGTTGTCCACCGGCACCCGGGCGTTCTCGGCGAGCGACACCATGGTGAAGGCCACGCCGGCGAAGGCGAGGCTCGGGTAGATGGCGAACTCCTGGCTGCCGATCGTCTCGACGATGTTGGCGAGCGACGTCGTGCCGGTCAGGAAGGCGGCGGTGAACAGCACCATCAGCAGCGCCGGCTCGGCCAGGAAGCCGACCAGCATCTCGCGCCGCGCGCCGAGCGTGCCGAAGGCGGTGCCGATGTCCATCGCCGCCAGCGAGATGAACACGCGCGCCAGCGCGAACAGGCCGACCAGCGCGATGCTGTCGGCCGCCGGCGCCAGCGGCAGGTCGGTCGACAGGCTGGGCACGATCGCGCAGGCCAGTACCATCGCGCCGAAGACGACGTAGGGCGCGCCGCGGAACAGCGGGCTGGCGCTCTCGGCGACCACCGATTCCTTCCAGAAGAGCTTGTGCAGCGTCCGGTACGGCAGCATCAGCGGCGGCGCGCTGCGGTTGCCCAGCCAGGCGCGGCACTTGTTGACCCAGCCGCTGAGAAGCGGCGCGCCGGCCACCGCGATCAGCACGGCGAGCAGCTGGGCAACGAAGCCGCTGAGGGTCAATTGACCCCCTTCGCCCTGCGGGCTGTCCCCCCAAGGGGGCGCGAGCGGGACACGGCGTCATGCCCTTCGGCATGACCCGTGCCAGCGAGCGGGCGAGCGCATGCTTGCGCGAGCGCGGCCTGCAAGGCCGAGCGCCTTCGGAGCGGCCGTGCGGCGCTCATCGGAACACCAGCAGCAGCATCACCAGCAGGGTGACGAAGCTGTACATCAGGTAGGTGGCGATGCGGCCCTGCTGCAGCAGGCCGACCAGGCGCGAAGCGGCCTCGGTGGCGCGCGCCACCGGCAGGTAGATCCAGTGCCACAGGTGATCGGTCACCTCCATCCGGTACGACGGCTGCCGGTCGAACGGGCTCGGCAGGTGGCGATCGATGCGGAAGAACGGTTCGAACACCTGGCGGATCGGCTGGCCGAAGCCCTCGGCGGTGTCCTGCATCCGCGCAGTGAGCAGCGGGTAGCCGCAGTCCCACGGCGCCGCCCGGCGCAGCCTGCCGTGATACAGGCGCCGCACCAGCAGGAACGTCAGCGCGAAGCTCGCCGCCACCAGCAGCAGGAACGCGAGCGGGCTGTAGCTGGCCCGCTCGGCCTGCACGGCGGCGAGCAGCAGCGGGCCGTGCGCCGTCACCTGCGGGCCGATGCCGTCGAGCACGAGCACCCGCGTCACCGGGTCGATCAGCCCGATCACCTGCACCGGCAGCAGGCCGAGCGCGACGCAGCCGGCCGCCAGCCAGACGAGGCCGACCCGCTCCCATGGCGCGGCATCGTGCGACGAGGCCAGCCGCGCCTCGCGCGGCTGGCCGAGGAAGATGACGCCGAAGAACTTCACCATCACGTAGCCGCCGAGCGCCGCCACCAGCGCGACCCCGGCGGCGACCACCGGCACCAGGTTGTTGACGAAGGTGCCGGACAGGCCCAGCGTGAACAGGAAGCTCTGCAGCAGCAGCCACTCCGAGACGAAGCCGTTCAGCGGCGGCAGGCCGGCGGCGGCGAGGCTGCCCAGCAGCGCCAGCCAGCCGACCCACGGCATGAACCGCAGCAGGCCGCCCAGCCTGCCGAGGTTGCGCTCGCCGGTGGCGTGCAGCACGGCGCCGGTGCAGAGGAACAGCAGGCTCTTGAAGAAGGCGTGGTTCAGCGCGTGGTAAAGCAGCGCGGTCAGCGCCAGCGCGGCCAGCGTCGGCAGCCCGTAGCCGGAGAACAGCAGCGCCAGGCCGAGCGCCACCGCCAGCAGGCCGATGTTCTCGATCGACGAGTAGGCGAGCAGCCGCTTCATGTCGGTCTGGACGGCGGCGAAGACCACGCCGAACAGGGCGGTCGCCAGGCCGAAGGCCAGCGCCAGCACGCCCCACCAGGCCTGCTGCTCGGGAAGGATCTCGAAGCCGATGCGCAGCCAGCCGTAGATGGCCGTCTTCAGCATCACGCCGCTCATCAGCGCCGACACCGGCGACGGCGCCGCCGGGTGGGCCTCCGGCAGCCAGACGTGCAGCGGCAGGATGCCCGCCTTGGCGCCGAAGCCGAAGAAGGCGAGCAGGAACGCCACCGAGGCCCAGAACGGCGTCGGGCTCTGCGCCCGCATGTTCTCGAAGGTGTAGTCGCCGGTGTTGGCCTGCAGCACGCCGAAGGCGAGCAGGATGGCCAGCGCGCCGATGTGCGCGACCAGCAGGTACAGATAGCCGGCGCGGCGGATCGCCGGAATCGTGTGGTTGGCGGTGACCAGGAAGAACGACGCCAGCGCCATCAGTTCCCACATCACCATGAACACGTAGGCGTCGTCGGCCAGCAGCACCATCGCCATGCCGGCGAGGAACAGGTGGTAGAGCAGGCACAGCACGCCCGGTGGCGTGCCTTCGCCCTTGCGGAAGTAGCCGGCGGCGAACACCGAGACGCCGGCGGCGGCCGAGCCGAGCAGCAGCAGGAAGAACGCCGACAGCGGGTCGAGCCGCAGGTGGAAGGGCAGTCCAGGCAGTCCCAGCGGCAGCACCGCGGTCTGGGCGCCGGCGAACAGGGACAGGGCGGCGGTGCCGGCAAGCAGCAGGCACGCCGCGGCGCCGAGCGGGAACAGCACCCGCGCGACGATGAAGAAGTTGTGCGGGCGGAGCACCCCGGCGGCGCCGATGGCGATCCAGCCGGCGATCGCCGCCAGCATCCAGTCGATCGCCAGCCAGTCGGTCGGAGCGGTCACCGTCGGCGTTCCGCGCCTAGCGCCCGAGCTTCTTGCGCGAGGCAGCGAGCAGCCAGGCCGGCAGCGGGCGGCTGCCGGCGTGCTCGATCACGTACTCGCGGATCAGCTGCCGCACCACCTGCGACGGCGTCAGGTCCTGTGCCGCGCAGATCTCCTCGAACAGCGCCTTCTTGCGCGGGTCGAGCAGCAGCGTCAGGCGGGCGGTCTTCAGTTCGGTCTGTGCGGGCATGGTCGGCCGGACGGCAGCGCGGGAAACGGCCGTATGTTAATCACATGTGCATCAAAAGCAAATTTGATGAACAGCGCAGCGCGCGCCGGCGCAGCGCGTCGCGCGGTCGGCCGGGCTGCTACTTGACCCGCATGCCCGGCTGCGCGCCGGCGTGCGGCTCGAGCAGGAAGATGCCGGGCTGCTGCTTCTCGTCGGCGTGGCTGGCGGCCAGCACCATGCCCTCGCTCACGCCGAACTTCATCCTGCGCGGCGCGAGATTCGCCACCATCGCGGTGAGCTTGCCGACCAGCGCCTCCGGCCGGTAGGCCGACTTGATGCCGGCGAACACGGTGCGGTGGCGGCCCTCGCCGGCGTCGAGCGTCAGCTTGAGCAGCTTGTCCGAGCCTTCGACCGCCTCGGCGGCGACGATCCGCGCGATGCGCAGGTCGAGCCTGGCGAAGTCGTCGATGCTGGCGGTCTCGCCGACTGGCGCGCCGCCGGGCAGCGGCTGGTCCTGCGCCGCTGGCGTCGGCGGCTCGAACAGCGCGTCGATCTGCTTCGCCTCGACGCGCGTCATCAGGTGCTTGTAGGGGGCGATGTGCGCCAGCGGCGCGCGCAGGTCGTCCCAGGCGAACGGGCGCGGCATGCCGAACAGCTCGCGCGCCACCCGCTCGGCGGTGGCCGGCAGCACCGGCGCCAGGTAGATCGTCAGTGCGCGGAAGCAGCCGATCACGTCGCTGCAGACCGCGTGCAGCAGCGCCTGCTGGGCCGGATCCTTGGCCAGTTCCCAGGGCTTGTGGCGGTCGAAGTGCTCGTTGGCGAAGTCGGCGATGCGCATGATCTCGCGCAGCGCCTTGCCGTACTCGCGGCCGTCGAGGAACTCGGCGATCTCGTCGGCGGCGGCCAGCGCCACCGCGGTGCTGCCGGTGGGCGCGCCCGACGGGTCGAGCGGCAGGCTGATGCGGCCGTCGAAGAGCCGCTGCAGGAAGCTTGCCGCCCGGCTGGCGATGTTGACGTACTTGCCGACCAGGTCGCTGTTGACGCGGGCGACGAAGTCGTCCGGGTTGAAGTCGATGTCCTCGACCCGCGCGTTCAGCTTCGCCGCGATGTAGTAGCGCAGCCACTCGGCATTCATGCCGAGCTGCAGGTACTTCAGCGGATCGATGCCGGTGCCGCGGCTCTTGCTCATCTTCTCGCCGCTGACGGTGATGAAGCCGTGCACGTAGACGTTGTCCGGCACCTTGTAGGGCGCACCGGCGAACTTCAGCATCGCCGGCCAGAACAGCGTGTGGAAGTAGATGATGTCCTTGCCGATGAAATGCACCTGCTCGGTGGCCGGGTCGGCGAGGAAGCCCTCGAAGTCGATGCCGGCCCTGGCGCAGTAGGCCTTGAAGCTGGCCAGGTAGCCGATCGGCGCGTCGAGCCAGACATAGAAGTACTTGCCCGGCGCGTCCGGGATCGGGATGCCGAAGTACGGCGCGTCGCGCGAGATGTCCCAGTCGGAAAGCCGCTGGCCGTCGGCGCCCTCGAGCCACTCGCGCGCCTTGTTGGCGACCTCCTGCTGCAGGCGGCCGTCCTGCGTCCAGCGGCGCAGGAACGCGGTGCAGCGCGCGTCCGACAGCCTGAAGAAGTAGTGATCGGAGGTGCGCAGCTCGGGCTTCGCGCCCGACAGCGCCGACGTGGGGTCCTTCAGTTCGGTCGGCGAGTACACCGCGCCGCAGTTCTCGCAGGAGTCGCCGTACTGCTCCTTCGCACCGCAGCGCGGGCACTCGCCCTTGATGTAGCGGTCGGGCAGGAACATGCCCTTCACCGGGTCGAAGAACTGCTCGACCGGCTTGACGTAGACGAGCTCGTTGGCGCGCAGCTTGCGGTAGATGTCCTGCGACAGCTCGACGTTCTCCGGCGAATCGGTCGAGTGCCAGTGGTCGAAGCCGATGTGGAAGCCGTCGAGGTACTGGCGGCGGCCGGCTGCCACCTTCGCGACGAACTGCTGCGGCGTGCAGCCCGCCTTCTCGGCGGCGATCATGATCGGCGCGCCGTGCGCGTCGTCGGCGCAGACGAAGTGCACCGTGTGGCCGCGCAGCCGCTGGTAACGCACCCAGATGTCGGCCTGGATGTACTCCATCATGTGGCCGATGTGGAACGCCGCGTTGGCGTAGGGCAGGGCGGTGGTGACGAACAGTTGGCGGCTCATGGCGGCCATTTTAGGCGGTGCGCTTCGGCCGCCCCGCCGGCGGGCGCCCGTCGAGTAACCGGAAGCGGGGCGCGGACTTGGCGTTCGCGCTGCCGCTAAACTCTCGGGTTCCCGAGGCGACGAGCCTCCCGCCCGCAACTGCCCCTGCCCCCATGACCGCCGTCACCGATACCGCACTGCTCGAGCAGCTGAAGACCGTCGTCGATCCGAACACCGGCAAGGACCTCGTGTCCACCCGGCAGCTGAAGAACCTGAAGATCGACGGTGCCTCCGTCAGCTTCGACGTCGAGCTCGGTTACCCGGCGAAGAGCCAGATCGACGCGCTGCGCACACGGCTGATCGCCGCCGCCCGCCGCGTGCCGGGCGTGGCCAACGTCAGCGCCAACGTCACCGTGAAGATCGTCGCCCACACGGTGCAGCGCGGCCTGAAGGTGCTGCCGAACGTCAAGAACATCGTCGCCGTGTCCTCCGGCAAGGGCGGCGTCGGCAAGAGCACGGTGGCGGTGAACCTGGCACTCGCCCTGGCCGCCGAGGGTGCAGCCGTCGGCATGCTGGACGCCGACATCTACGGGCCGAGCCAGCCGACCATGCTCGGCATCAGCGGCAAGCCGGAGAGCGCCGACGGCAACAGCCTCGAGCCGCTGGTCGGCCACGGCATCCAGGCCAGCTCGATCGGCTTCCTGATCGATCCGGACCAGCCGATGGTCTGGCGCGGGCCGATGGTCACGCAGGCGCTGCAGCAGCTGCTGACGCAGACCAGCTGGAAGGACCTCGACTACCTGATCGTCGACATGCCGCCGGGCACCGGCGACATCGCGCTGACGCTTTCGCAGCAGGTGCCGGTCACCGGCGCGGTGATCGTCACCACGCCGCAGGACATTGCGCTGATCGACGCCCGCAAGGGCTTCAAGATGTTCGAGAAGGTCGGCGTGCCGATCGTCGGCCTGGTCGAGAACATGGCCATCCACGTCTGCAGCAAATGCGGCCACGCCGAGCACATCTTCGGCAGCGGCGGCGCGCAGAAGATGGCGGCCGACTTCGGCGCCGAGGTGCTCGGCTCGCTGCCGCTGGACATCCGCATCCGCGAGCAGGCCGACTCGGGCCGGCCGACTGTGGTCGCCGAGCCCGACGGCGAGATCGCCGCCATCTACCGGGCGATCGCCCGCAAGGTGGCGGTGCGGATCGCCGAGAAGGCCAAGGACATGTCGCTGAAGATGCCGGCGATCAAGGTGCAGAACACCTGAGGCGTTGTCGTCACGCGCTGACGTGATCGGCCACGCGCCGGCCGCCCCTGCGCGCGAACGACTGTCGACCCCCCAGTCCCGGGGCTGGCACGACGCACGCTAGGATACGTGGCGTCCTCGGAAGCCCGCCACCCGTCATGACCGCTGCGTGGATCATCGCCACCCGCGAAAGCCCGCTTGCCCTGTGGCAGGCCGAGCACGTGCGCGACCGGCTGCGCGAGCTGCACCCCGGCGCGCGCGTCGAGCTGCTCGGCATGACCACGCGCGGCGACCAGATCCTCGACCGCGCGCTGTCGAAGGTCGGCGGCAAGGGGCTGTTCATCAAGGAGCTCGAGGTGGCGCTGGCCGAGGGCCGCGCGCACCTCGCCGTGCACTCGCTGAAGGACGTGCCGATGATGCTGTCGCCCGAGTTCAGCCTCGCCGCCGTGATGGCGCGCGAGGACCCGCGCGACTGCTTCGTCTCGCCGCGCTACGAGGCGCTGGCGGCGATGCCCGCCGGCGCGGTGGTCGGCACCTCGAGCCTGCGCCGCGAACTGATGCTGCGCGCCGCGTTTCCGAAGCTCGACATCCGTCCGGTGCGCGGCAACGTCGGCACGCGCCTGCGCAAGCTCGACGCCGGCGAGTTCGACGCGCTGCTGATGGCCGCCGCCGGCCTGAAGCGGCTGGGGCTGGCCGACCGCATCCGGGCGATCCTGCCGACCAGCCAGTTCCTGCCGGCGCCGGGGCAGGGCGCGCTCGGCATCGAAGTGCTGGCCGGCAACCGTGATGCGGTGGCGCTGGTGGCGCCGCTCGAAGACGCCGCGACGCGCGCCGCCACGGCGGCCGAGCGCGCCGTCTCGCGCCTGCTCGGCGGCAGCTGCGAAGTGCCGCTGGCGGCCTATGCCGAGATCGAGCCCGACGGCCGGCTGCGGCTGCGCGCGCTCGTCGGCAACCACCGCAGCGGCGAGCTGGTTGCCGCCGAAGCCATCGGCCCGGCAGGCGATCCGGAGACGCTCGGCACCGAGGTCGTCGAGCGGCTGAAAGCGCTCGGCGCGCTGCAACTGCTGCCTGCGCCCGGCTGAACGGCCGTGGCCGGCGCCGTCACCGTGGTGGTCACGCGGCCGGCTGCGGCCGGGCGCTCGCTGGCCGAGGCGCTGAACCGCGCCGGCCAGCCGGCGCTGTGGCTGCCGGCGTTCGAATTCGGTCCGGCGCCGGACGAGTCGCAGGCGCGTGCCGTGCTCGCTTCGCTGGCCGAGTACGAGCTGGCGATCTTCGTCAGCCCGCAGGCCGTCCGTGCCGCTGCGGCGCTGCTGGCGCAGCCGTGGCCGGCGCGCACGGCGATCGCGGTGGTCGGCGCCGGCACCCGCGCGGCGGTGCTCGATGCGCTGGCCGGCGCCGATCGCGCCAGGCTGGTGCCGGAGCGCGACGAAGACATCGACGGCTCGGGCTCCGAGTCGCTGTGGCCGCTGCTGCAGGCGATGCGGCCGCCGCCGCGCCGCGTGCTACTGCTGCGCGCGCAAAGCGGCCGCGAGTGGCTGGCCGACAGGCTGCAGGATGCCGGCAGCACGGTCACGCCGCTGGCGGTCTACACGCGCCTGCCCGCCGCACCGGCCGCGGCGCTGCGTGCGCAGCTCGCCGCCGCCGCACTGGACGGCCTGGCCAGCGTGGTCAGCAGCAGCGATGCGGTCGCCGCGCTGGCGGAGATGCTCGCCGAGCAGCAGCCGGTGCTGCGCGCGCTCAGGGCCGGCATCGCGTTCGCTTCGCACCCGCGCATCGCCGAGCGGCTGCGCGCCGCCGGCTTCGAGCGCGTGACGATCTGCCCGCTGCAGGCGGCTGCCATCGTCGCCTTGCTGCGCGAGGCCGGCGGCTAGAATCACCGGCTCCGGCGGACCCGAAGGCCGCACGCGCGGAATGAACGAAGCCAACTCGCCCGCCCCCGCGGCGCAGACGACACCGCAGCGACGCACCACCGACGCGGCGCCGCGCCGGACCAGGCGGCGCGCAGTGCTGACGCTGCTGGCCGTGGCGGTGCTGCTCGCCGCCAGTTACGTCGGCCTCGATTCCTGGCGCCGGGCCAAACAGCAGGAGCAGCTTGCCGACAGCCGCGCGCGAGAGGCGGCCGAGGCGACGGCGCGCGCCGCGGCGGCCGTGCAGCAGGCCGAGGAGGCGCAGAGGAAGCTGGCCGAACTCGAGCAGGCGGCGGCCGACGCAATGGCCGCCGAGGCGCCGGCCGGGCCGGGCCGCGACGACGCCCTGCTGCTGGAAGTCGAGCGGCTGGTGATGCTGGCGATGAACGACCTGCAGCTGACCCGACAGCCGGCCACCGCGCTCGCCGCCCTCGAACTGGCCGACGCGCGGCTGGCTGCCGCCAACGATCCGCGCTGGGCGGCGCTGCGCCGGGCGCTGGCGCGCGACAGCGACCGGCTGCGTGGCCTGCCGGCGGTCGACGTCACCGGCAACGCGCTGAAGCTCGACCAGCTGATCGCCGGCGCGGACGTCTGGCCGCTGGCCAATGCGCCTGCGCCGCC
Organism: Burkholderiales bacterium; assembly: GCA_016716275.1. Taxonomy (GTDB): domain Bacteria; phylum Pseudomonadota; class Gammaproteobacteria; order Burkholderiales; family Burkholderiaceae_F; genus JADJWR01. The sequence continues at coordinate 981,689 of JADJWR010000002.1, forward strand.
GCCGCCGCCGCCGAAGGCGGCGCCGCGCGGCGCGGCGAAGAAGGCGGAGGCGGCGGCGGAGCCAGCAGCGCCGGCAGCGCCGCCCGGCGCCTGGCAGAAGGCCCGCGCCTGGCTGGCGGCGGAGTTCGGCGAACTGCTGCGGATCAACGAGGTCGGCACGCCCGAGGCGCTGCTGCTGAACAACGACCAGGGCAAGCTGGTGCGCAGCCAGCTGAAGCTGCGGCTGCTCGGTGCGCGGCTGGCGCTGCTGGCGCGCAACGACCGGCTCTACCAGGCCGACGTCGACAGCGCGCAGACCATCCTGGCGCTGTACTTCGACGCCCGGCATGCCGGCGTGACCGGCGCCGCCGCGACGCTGCGGCAGCTCAGGTCGGCCGCACTGTCGTTCGACGTGCCGGTCCTCACCGACAGCCAGGCGGCGGTCCGTGCCGCGCGTGCCGTGCGGGCGCGGCGATGAGGCGTCGCGACCGCCGCGCCGCGGCAGCCTGAGGGCAGGGCCGATGCGGATGCTGTTCTGGCTGTTCGTGCTGGCGGCGCTCGGCGTGCTGGTGGCGCTGGCGGCGCAGTTCAACGACGGCAACGTGGCGATCTTGGTGCCGCCTTACCGGATCGACCTGTCGCTGAACTTCTTCCTGCTGCTGCTGGCACTGCTGCTGCTGGCGGTGTACCTGCTGGCGCGGCTCGGCCACGCGCTGGTCGAGTTTCCGCGCCGGGTGGCGGCGTATCGCGCCAGCCGCGATCTGGTGGGCGGCCTGCGGGCGCTTCGGGTGGCCGTGCTGGCGCTGCTCGAGGGCCGCTATGCGCGGGTGGAGCGCGCCGCGCGCGACGCCCAGGCGTCGCCGGAGAACGCCGCGCTGGCGGCGCTGCTGGCGGCGCGCGCGGCCCACCGGATGCAGGAGTACGGCCGCCGCGACGACTGGCTGCGCCAGGCGGAGGGCGACCGCAGCGTCAGCATGGCGCGGCTGGTCGCCAGCGCCGAGATGTGGACCGAGACGCGCGAAACCGAGCGGGCGCAGGAGGCGATCGGCGAGCTGCAGCGCTCGGGCGGCCGGCACATCCACGCCTCGCGCATCGCCCTCGGTGTCAATGCCCAGGCGCACCGCTGGGACGAGGTGCTCAAGGGCGTGCGGCTGCTCGGCAAGCGTCGCGCGCTGCACGAAGTCTCGGCGCAGGGCTATCGGCTGGCCGCCTATCGCGGCCGCCTCGCCGATCACCGGCTCGATGCCGACGACCTGGTCGCCGAGTGCCGGCGCATCCCCACCGACGAGCTGCGCCGGCCGGAACTGGCCGCCGAGGCGGCGCGGCTGCTGGCGGCGGTCGGCCGCGGCGACGTGGCGGCCGAACTGATCGAAGCGGCGCTGAAGCAAGGCTGGGACACGCGCCTGGTGGCGCTGTACGGCCGCATCGATGCGCCGCCTTACCGGAGCCGCATCGAGCAGGCCAGTGCCTGGCTCGCCGAGCATGCCAGCGACCCGGAGCTGCTGCTGGCGCTGGGCCTGCTGTGCGAGCGCGAGCAGCTATGGGGCAAGGCGCGCGGCTACCTGGCCGACAGCCGCAGGCTGCGGCCGAGCGGCGAGACCTCGCTGGCGCTGGCGCGCATCGCCGAGGCCACCGGCGACGAGGCCGCGGCGCGCGAGTACTTCCGCGAAGCGGCGCTCGCTTTCGCGCACGAGCACGGCGGCGCGAACGGCACCGGCGCGGCCGAGCACTGACGCCGCGCGCTCCTCGCCCGCCGCTTCGCGCCACTGTCTTCCTCTGATGCGGCAGGGGGCCTGGCCGCTCGCCCGCATCGGCGGGACAGCGGCCCGGCGGTGAGGGTCAGGGGCGGGCGATCCGGCAATCGGGACGTCGCACGGGTCGTGGTTCAATCCCCCCATGCAGTTCATCAACGAAGCGCTGCTGGCCGCCGGCGCGTTGCTGTTCGTCGCCATCCTGGTGTCGGCGGTGTCGCAGCGCATCGGCCTGCCGGTGCTGCTGGTGTTCCTGGCGGTCGGCCTGTTCGCCACCGAACTGCCGGGCGCGCCTTCCAACCCGATCGACAGCGGCACGGCGGCGCTGATCGGCAACCTGGCGCTGGCGGTGATCCTGCTCGACGGCGGCCTGCGCACGCGGGTGGCCACCTTCCGCATGGTCGCCGCGCCGTCGCTGGTGCTGGCGACGCTGGGCGTCCTGCTGACGTCGGCGCTGGTCGGCGTGCTCGCCATCACGCTGCTCGGCTTCGACTGGCGCTACGGCCTGCTGATGGGGGCGATCGTCGGCTCGACCGACGCGGCGGCGGTGTTCGCGCTGCTGCGCGCCGGCGGGCTGCGGCTGAACGAGCGGGTCGGCTCGACACTCGAGGTCGAGTCCGGCATCAACGACCCGATGGCGGTGTTCCTGACCGTCGCCATGCTCGAACTGATCCGCCTGCCGAGTGCCAGCCTGCTGCAGATCGCGCCGATGTTCCTGCAGCAGATGGGTGTCGGCCTGGTCGGCGGCTGGGCGCTGGGGCGCCTGCTGGCCGAAGTCGTTGCCCGCGTGCGGCTGACCGAGGGCCTGTATGCGCTGCTGATCCAGTCCGGCGGGCTGCTGATCTTCGCCACCACCAACCTGTTCGGCGGCAGCGGCTTCCTGGCGATCTTCCTGGCAGGGATGATCGTCGCCCGCCGCCGCGTGCACGTCACCGAGGACGTGCTGCGCGTCAGCGACGGCCTGGCCTGGCTGGCGCAGGCCGGCATGTTCCTGATCCTCGGCCTGTTCGCCGAGATCAACGGGCTGCTCGACGTGGCGCCGACGGCGCTGGCGATCGGCATCGGCCTGATCGTCGTCGCGCGGCCGCTGGCGGTGGCGCTGGTGCTGTTGCCGTTTCACTACCCGCGCAACGAAATCGCCTTCATCGGCTGGGTCGGCCTGCGCGGCGCGGTGCCGATCGTGCTCGGGCTGTTCCCGCTGATGGCCGGCATCGGCGACGCGTCGCTGCTGTTTCACATCACCTTCTTCACGGTGCTGCTGTCGCTGCTGCTGCAGGGGCGCGACGCTGCCGCTGGCGGCGCGCCTGGCGCGCGTGACCGTGCCGGCCAGCTCGCCGGTGCTGGCCAGCGAATCGATCGAGGCGCGCGACGACCCGCACGCGCTGATCCAGCTGCGCGTGCTGCCGGCGGCGCGCGTCGAGGGGCAGCCGCCCGATGAACTGGAGCTGCCTGCCGGGGCGCGCGTCGTCGAGGTGGTGCGCGGCGGCCGCGCCGCCAGCGTGCAGCAGCTGCGCGCCGGCGACGTGGTGGCGATCATCGCGCCCGACGAGACGATCGCCGACCTGGAGGAGATGTTCGCGCCGGCGCCGGCGGCACAGGAGTTCTCGCTCGACGCGTCGACGACGCTCGGCGACCTGCGCGACTACTACGGCCTGCAGGTGCCCGACGACACGGCGGCCGGACAGAGCGTCGGCGCGTTCCTGCGCGCGCGGCTTCGCGGCCGGCCGGCGGTCGGCGACAGCGTGCAGGCAGGGCGGGTGTGCCTGTCGGTGCGACAGGCATCGGGTGGCCAGATCCGTCGCGTCGGCCTGCGCCTGGCGCCGCGCGTCGAGGCGAAAGGCACCGATTGAGGCAGGCGCGCCCGCGGCGCTCGCGCGCAGCGGGGACCGCGGTGCGCCGAGGGCGCGCTCAGTAGCGCGCCGAGAAGGTGACGCCGAAGATCGGCGCCGGATCGACGTCGACCTCGCGCAGCGCATTGCCGTTCCGATCCTCGACCCGCAGCTGTCCGGCGGTGACCACGCCGGCGTACAGGAACAGCGAGATGCCCTCGCCGAAGCTACGCGATGCGCGCAGGAAGACCGGAAAGCCGCGCTCCTCGCCGATGCCGTCGGCAACCGGTCCGGCGTCGCTCAGGCGGAAGCGCTTGGTGCGCCAGGCCGCGCCGACGCCGAGGTGCCAGCCGCTGTCGAGGCGGTAGTCGATCTCCAGTCCGGCCGGTCCGGTCGGGCCGGCCGGCAGCGGGTTGAGCAGCCGCCAGCGGTCAGCCAGCTTCCAGTCGACCAGCAGCAGCGGATACACGCTGGTCTTCTCCAGCCGGTCGAAGGCGCCGACGCCGATGCCGAGCCGGTTGCCGCCGTCGAAGAAGCGGGTGGCCGAAAGCACGCCGCCCCAGGTCAGCGACTCGCCCTCGTCGGCGCCGTTCTCGCGCGACCAGTCGAGCGACGGAATCGCGCCCAGCGCCCAGCGGTCGCCGAAGCCGAACACCAGCGGCACCGATACGCCGTAGCGCTTGACGACGTTCCACGGCGCCGTGCCGCCGAAGGCCGCCGGCCTGGAGAACGAGTAGTCGGAACGCTCGTAGTTGAAGGTCACGCCGGCGAGATTGGCGCCGCCGATGCTGCCGAGCACGCCGGCGCGCACGATCGTGCTGAACTCGCTGAAGTCGCCGCCGCCGTCGAGGTCGGCGCTGCCGAGGTAGACCGGCGTGATCGAGGCGGACAGCCGCCAGCTGCCCTGCTGCGCCTGCGCGCCGCCGGCGGCCAGCGCCGCGACGAAACAGGCCGCGGCGGCACGACTCGTTGCTCGGCGCTTCATCGAACCCCTCGATACAAATCTAGACGCACCGTCCGCCGTCGACTTCCAGGCACACCCCGGTGATGAATTCCGCTTCGTCGGAGGCGAGGAACAGGCAGGCATTGGCGATGTCGGCCGGCTTCGACATGCGTCCCAGCGGAATGGTGGCGAGGAACCGCGCGCGGTTCTCCGGCGTGTCCGGCACGCCCATGAACTGCTCGAGCAGGCCGGTCTCGCCGATCACCGGGTTGACGCAGTTCACGCGGATCCTGTCCGGGCCGAGTTCGGCCGCCATGCCCTTGCTGGTGACGATCACCGCCCCCTTGGTGCCGTTGTACCAGACCAGGCCCGGCCGCGGCCGCACGCCGGCGGTCGACGCCACGTTGACGAACACGCCGCCGCCCGCCCGGCGAAAGTACGGCACGATGTGCTGCGCCGTCAGGTAGATGCTCTTCACGTTGACCGCGTAGATGCGGTCGAACTCCGCCTCGTCCACGCCGAGCAGCGGCTGGTTGCGGTGGGTGGTGCCGGCGTTGTTCACCACGATGTGCAGCCGGCCGAAATGCTGCAGCGCTGCCGCCAGAAGCTGCGCCACGTCGGCCGACTTCGACACGTCGCCGTGGACGAACTGCGCCTGCCCGCCGCCGCTGCGGATGGCGGCGGCCACCCGCTCGCCGGCCGCGTGCGCGACGTCGTTGACGATCACCGCGCAGCCTTCGCCGGCGAACCGCTCGGCGATGCCCTGTCCGAATCCGGAACCGGCGCCGGTGACGATGGCGACCTTGCCCTGCAGCCTTGCCGTACCCATGCCCTCTCCCTTCCGGTGCAATTCGATTCGCCGCGACGGTCGGTGTCGTCAGCCGTGCCTGATTGCGATCGTCTTCAGCCGCGTGAAGCCGGCGAGCGCCTCGAAGCCCTTTTCGCGCCCGTAGCCGCTCGACTTGACGCCGCCGAATGGCAGCTCGATGCCGCCGCCGGCGCCGTAGTTGTTGATGAACACCTGGCCGCAGTTCAACCGCCGCGCCAGCCGCATCTGCCGTCCGCCGTCGCGCGTCCACACGCCGGCCACCAGCCCGTAAGGCGTGCCGTTGGCCATTGCGATCGCCTGCTCCTCGCTGTCGAACGGCATCGCCGCCAGCACCGGGCCGAAGATCTCCTGCTGCGCGATCGCGTGCGCCGGCGGCACGTCGCGAAGAAGCGTCGGCGCCTGGTAGAAGCCGCCTTCGGGCGCGTGCTCGACGATCTCGCCCTGCGCCGCCACCGCGATGCCGTCGGCCTGCGCCTGCGACAGGAAGTCCCACACCCGCTGCTGCTGCGAGCGGCGGATCAGCGGGCCGAGGTCGAGATCCTCCAGCGCCGGGCCGACCTTCAGCACGCGGATCGCCGCGCCGACACGGCCGAGCACCTCCTCGTAGATCGCCCGCTCGACCAGCAGGCGGCTGCCGGCCGAACAGGTCTGGCCGGCGTTCTGCATGATCGCGCTGACCAGCACCGGCACCGCAGAGTCCAGGTCGGCGTCGGCGAAGACGACCTGCGGCGACTTGCCGCCGAGTTCCAGCGTCACCGGGCAGTGGTGCGCGGCCGCTGCCTGGGCGACCCTGCTGCCGGTGACCGGCGAGCCGGTGAACGAGATGTGGTCGACCCCGGCGTGCATCGCCAGCGCGCTGCCTGCCTCGTGGCCGAGCCCGGTGACGATGTTCAGCGCCCCCTCCGGCAAGCCCACCTCGGCAGCGAGTTCGGCCACCCGCAGCAGCGACAGGCAGGCGTCCTCGGCCGGCTTGACCACGCAGGCGTTGCCGGCGGCGAGCGCCGCGCCGACGCTGCGGCCGAAGATCTGCATCGGATAGTTCCACGGCACGATGTGGCCGGTGACGCCGTGCGGCTCGCGGATGGTCAGCACCGTCATGCCGGTGCCGTACGGCAGCGTCTCGCCGTGCAGCTTGTCGGCGCTGCCGCCGTAGTACTCGAAGTAGCGCGCCAGCGCGGCGGCGTCGCTGCGGCCCTGCTTCAGCGGCTTGCCGGTGGTGCGCGACTCGAGGCTGGCCAGTTCCTCCGCCGCTTCCTGCACGCGCAGCGACAGGCCTGGCCAGCAGCCGTCCGCGCTCGGTCGCGCTGCAGCGCCCCCACGGTCCTTCGCCGGACTCGCCGTAGGCGCGCCGCGCCGCCTGCACGGCCGCATCGACGTCGGCCGCGTCGCCGCGCGCGATCCGGGCGAACGGCTGGCCGTCGGAGGGGTCGATCACCGGCAGCGATCCGCCGCCGGCTGCCGGCAGCCAGCGGTTGCCGATGAAATGATGCTGCCCTGCGGCTCCGCGCCACGCCCCGTCCATCTTCGTCCCCCGTCGTTGCTCGCGGCTCCGATTATCGGCGCCGGTCGCGGCAGTCTCAACCTGTCGCTCGCTTACACTCGTCGCCCACCGGGAGGAGGCATTCAATGGGTCTTGATCGAGTCACGTCCGGCCGCGCGCTGCCCGACGAGTTCAACGTCATCATCGAAATCCCTGCCCACTCGGATCCGGTCAAGTACGAGGTCGACAAGGAGTCCGGTGCCATCTTCGTCGACCGCTTCATCGGCACCTCGATGCACTACCCGTGCAACTACGGCTATATCCCGCACACCATCGCCGACGACGGCGACCCGGTCGACGTGCTGGTGATCACGCCGTTTCCGCTCACCGCCGGCGTGGTGGTGCGCTGCCGGCCGCTCGGCGTGCTGAAGATGGAGGACGAGGGCGGCGGCGACTCCAAGCTGCTGGCGGTGCCGATCGACAAGTGCCTGCCCTGGTACAAGCACTGGCGCAAGGTCGACGACATCTCGCCCGAGCGGATCGCGCAGATCACCCACTTCTTCGAGCACTACAAGGACCTCGAACCGGGCAAGTGGGTGAAGATCGTCGGCTGGCAGGGCCCCGACGAGGCGCGCCGCGAGATCATGGCCGCGGTCGATGCCTTCAAGACCGCGTCGCCGAAGCCGGCGTTCTGAGTCGTCTGTCATTCCTGCGCAGGAGGGAATCCGGCGTCGTTCATCCGAAAGACACCGGGTCCCCTCTTTCGCGGGGACGACGCATGTCTGACAGGTGTCATTCCCGCGCAAGCGGGAATCCATGGAGGGGCGCGCCGGAACTTTCAGCGTCCTTGAACGCCCGGTGCTCGTTCAGCTCGTCGATCGACGACTCGATGCCGGCGCGCTCGCGCTCGAGGTAGCGGGCCACCGCGTTCATCATGGCCGGCTGCGCCAGCCAGTGCGCCGAACGTGTCGCGACCGGGTCCAGTCCGCGCGCCAGCTTGTGCGCGCCCTGCGCGCCGCCCTCGAACCAGGCCAGCCTGCGCTCGATCGCGAACTCGATCATCTGGTAGTAGCAGCACTCGAAGTGCAGGCAGTCGATCTGCTCGACCGCGCCCCAGTAGCGGCCATGCAGGCGGGGTTCGTCGCGCCGCGTGTCGAACACGCCGAGTGCCGAGGCCACCGGCCGGCCGCCGCGACGCGCCAGCACCAGCATCAGGTGCTGCGGCATCGTGGCGCCGATGCGCAGGAAGAACTCGAGGTTCAGGTACGGCGAGGAGAAATGCGCGCGGTAGGTGGCCAGGTAGCAGCGGAAGAAGAACCGCCAGTCGGCCTCGCTGATCTCGCCGCCGACCTTGCGTTCCAGTACCACGCCGGCTTGCGCCACCTTGCGCCGCTCGGCGCGGATCTTCTTGCGCTTCGGCTGCGCCAGCTGCGCCAGGAACTCCTCGAAGCTCGCGTAGCCGGCATTGCGCCAGTGGAACTGCACGCCGTCGCGCACCAGCAGGCCGGCTCGGGCAAGCGGCTCGATGTCGCGCTCCGGCGCCAGCAGCACGTGCAGCGACGACATGCCGCTCGCCTTCGCGTGCGCCAGCAGCGCCGCCGCCAGCGCCGTGCGCGCCGGCTCGTCGCGCGCCAGCAGCCGCGTGCCCGGCACCGGCGTGAACGGCACCGCGACCAGCCACTTCGGGTAGTAGGCGAGGCCGTAGCGCTGGTAGGCCTCCGCCCACGACCAGTCGAACACGTACTCGCCGTAGGAGTGGTCCTTGGCGTACAGCGGCGCCGCGGCCGCCAGCTGCGCGTCGCGCGTGAGCAGCAGGAAGCGCGGATGCCAGCCGCTCGGTCCGGCGGCGGCGCCGCTGGCCGTCAGCGCCGCGAGGTACTCGTGGCGCAGGAACGGGTTGGCCTCGGCATCGGCGTCGAGCAGCGCATCCCACGCGGCGCGATCGATGTGCGCCGGGTCGTCGACGACCTGCGTGCAATAATCGTTCGCCACCGGGATCAGTCGAGTCGATGAGTTCGCAGGTCAGCGTTGCCGTCGCGCAGATCAACTGCACGGTCGGCGATTTGGAGGGCAACAGCAGGCGGATCGTCGAGGCGGCGCGGCGTGCGGCGGCCCTGCGCGCCGACATCCTGCTCACCCCGGAACTGTCGCTGACCGGCTATCCGCCGGAGGACCTGCTGCTGCGCCGCGCATTCTACGGCGCGGTCGACGACGCGCTGGCCAGGCTCGCCGCGCAGCTGCTGCAGTTTCCGGAGCTGCGCGTGATCGTCGGCCATCCGCTGGCGCGCGAGGGGCAGCGCTTCAACGCCGCCTCGCTGCTGCAGGGCGGCGTCGTCGCCGGAAGCTACTGCAAGCACGACCTGCCGAACTACGACGTGTTCGACGAGCAGCGCTACTTCACGCCGGACAACCGGCCGTTCGTCTTCGAGGTCAGGGGCACGCACTTCGGCATCAACATCTGCGAGGACACCTGGTACCCGTACGCGCCGGAGGCCGCACGCGCCGCCGGCGCGCAGGTGCTGCTGGTGCCGAACGGCTCGCCGTACCACCTCGGCAAGACGGCGCAGCGGCTCGACAAGATGCGCCAGAACGTCTCGCGCGCCGGCCTGCCGCTGGTCTACGCCAATCTGGTCGGCGGGCAGGACGAACTGGTGTTCGACGGCGCCTCCTTCGTGCTCGACGCCGCCGGGAACCTGGTGCAGATGGCGCCGCAGTTCGAGGAACAGGTGCCGGTGGCGGTGTTCATCGACGGCGTGCCGCAGGCCGGCGGCATCGCCGAGCACGGCCCGCTCGAAGCCCAGGCCTATGGCGCGCTGCGGCTCGGCGTGCACGACTATCTCGACAAGAACGGCTTTCCCGGCGCGGTGATCGGCCTTTCCGGCGGCATCGACTCGGCGCTCACCCTGGCCATCGCCGTCGATGCGCTCGGCGCCGAGAAGGTGCGGGCGGTGATGATGCCGTCGCAGTTCACCGCCGACATCTCGTGGCTCGACTCGCGCGAGATGGTGCAGCGGCTGGGCGTGCGCTACGACGAGCTGCCGATCAAGCCGGTGTTCGACGGCTTTCTCGCCGCGCTGGCGCGCGAGTTCCGCGGCCTGCCGTGGGACACCACCGAGGAGAACATCCAGGCGCGCATCCGCGGCACGCTGCTGATGGCGCTGTCGAACAAGCACGGCTCGATCGTGCTGACCACCGGCAACAAGAGCGAGATGGCGGTCGGCTACTGCACGCTGTACGGCGACATGGCCGGCGGCTTCGCGGTGATCCGCGACATCCGCAAGACGCTCGTTTACCGGCTGGCGCGATGGCGCAACGAGCGATCGCCGGTGATCCCCGAGCGGATCATCACCCGGCCGCCGAGCGCCGAGCTGCGCCCCGACCAGACCGACCAGGACTCGCTGCCGCCGTACGACGTGCTCGACGGCATCATCGAGCTGTACATGGAGCAGGGCGCGAGCCTTCCGGAGATCGTCGCCGCCGGCTACTCGGCCGCGGAGGTCGACCGGGTGGTGCGGTTGATCCGCGTCAACGAGTACAAGCGGCGCCAGGCGCCGGTGGGCATCCGCGTCACACACCGCGGGTTCGGGCGCGACTGGCGCTACCCGATCACCAACCGCTTCCGCGAGGAAGTCGCGCCGTAGCCGCGCGGAGGTAGCCCCGTAGCGGCTCAGTCGCGCCGGCGGCCGGCCGCGCCGCGGCGGCGAGGACGACGGGGGCCGCCCGCCTGCCACTACAATCGGTTCGGAACCGGGAGTACGCAGGAGGAGAAAATGAAGCTGATCACCGCGATCATCAAGCCGTTCAAGCTCGACGAGGTGCGCGAGGCGCTGGCCGATACCGGCGTCACCGGGCTCACCGTCACCGAAGTCAAGGGTTTCGGCCGGCAGAAGGGCCATACCGAGCTGTACCGCGGCGCCGAGTACGTCGTCGACTTCCTGCCCAAGGTCAAGGTCGAGGCCGCGGTGCCCGATGCGCTGGTCGAGCGCGCCATCGAGGCGATCACCAGGGCGGCCCGCACCGGCAAGATCGGCGACGGCAAGATCTTCGTCTGCGCGGTCGAGCAGGTGGTCCGCATCCGCACCGGCGAGACCGGCGAAAGCGCGATCTGACGGGTGGTGTCGTTCCCGCGCAAGAGCCTGTGCGGAAACTCGCGGGTGGTTGAGTTGAAGATGAGTCGTTGTGCATTGGCACGCGGGTGCTCGAAGAGATCGAAGGGGGTCGGCGAAGTCGGGTCGGCCTCAGCCGGCCGCCAGCGGCTCGGTGTTCAGCCTTTCGATCATCTTCGCGATGCCCATCAGGTTCATCGCCCGTCTGAGGTTCACCACCAGTACCGCCAGGGCCATCTCGCCGCGGACTTTGGCCAGTCCGCGCACCAGGAAGCCGCCGGCCAGGATCGCCTTGAGCAGGCCGAAGGGATGTTCGGCCGTCTCGGCACGCAGCCGCATCCAGTGGCGGTTGGCCCGCGCCCGCTGATCGGCCCGCTCGGCCGCCGCCGCGAACCACGAGCGGGCGATCGTGCGTCGGCGGCCGCTCGTGCAGTTCGCCTTCAGCGCACAGGCATCGCACGCGTCGGTCCCGTAGGTATCGGTCTGGCGGCTGCGGCTGCGCTTGAAGCGGTTCAGCAGCTCCCCGGCCGGGCAGCGATAGCTGTCGGTGGCCGGGTCGTAGACGAAGGCGCTCTTCGGATACAGGTCCTCGCCCCGGGTGCTGGCCGTCTGCTGCATCGGCACCACCGGGGTGATGCCGGCGTCCTCGCAGCGCTGCGCCTGCTCGCCGTTCATGTAGCCGGTATCGGCCACCACGGTCAGCGATTCGGCGCCGAGTGCCGCCTGTGCCGCCGCGGCCATCGGCGCCAGGCTGCGGTGATCGTTGCCCTGCTGCGTGACCTCGTGGGCGACGATCAGCTTGCTGTCACTGTCGACCGCCTGCTGCACGTTGTAGCCGGCCAGCCCGCCGCGCAGCGCCACCGCGTCCGGGTCGGTGAGACCCGCCTGCGGCTTGATCGGCTCGGACACCGGCGCTTGCGCCTGCGCTTCGGTCTTGGCCTGGATGGCTGCCTGCGCGGCAGCCAGGACCCTATCCTGATGCAGCAGCTTGCTGAGCGCCGCGGCCAGTTGCTCGGCCTGCGGATCCTCGGCACCGGCCTCGGCCGAATCGCGCTCGTCCATCTGCGCCAGGTACTGCGCGATGCGCTCGGCCAGCCGCTCGCGCCGCGCTGCCGCCGCCGCTTCGTCCACGACCGTGCCGGCCGCGGCACTGGCCTTGAACTTCGAGCCGTCGATGGCCACCACCGCCTCCTCCAGCCCCAGCAGCCCTTCGCCGCGCACGAACTGCACGAAGGCCGCACAGGCCGCCTGCAGCGGCTTACCGTTGTCCTTGCGGAAGTCGGCAATCGTCTTGTGATCGAACACCAGCTGCCGCACCAGGAACATGACCTCGACGTTGCGCCGGCACTCGCGCTCCAGCGCCCGCGAGCTGCGGATCCGGTTCCAGTAACCGTACAGGTACAGCCGCAGCAGATCGTCCGGCGCGTACGGCGGCCGGCCGGTGGCCGCCGGCCGGCTCCTGGCAAAGCCCAGTGCAGCCAGATCCAAGCGCTCGACCCAGGCGTCGATCACCCGCACCATGTGCACGGCGCCGACAAAGTCCTCCACCGCCGGTGGCAGCAGCGCCTCTGCCCCCGATCCAACCCCCGCTTGTGTCCGACCGACATCGCCTCTCGTCCCGGCAAATCAGTTGCGCTTTCGAGCCGCATCACGTGCGAAAGTTCGCGCGAGTTTCCACACAGGCTCGCAAGCGGGAACCCAGTGTCTTTTCAATGCAAGACGCTGGATCCCCGCCTTCGCGGGGATGACACTGCGGCGCAGCTCAGCGCCGCGTCATCTCCAGCGCCGCATCGAACAGCGGGCTGGCCGGGTCGGCGATCTCGTCGATCACGTTCAAATGATGCAGGTCCGGCATCGCAACCTCGCGCGCCAGGTTGCCCCGCCAGGCCCCTGCCGATCAGCGCCGTCTGCCGCCTGAACTCCGCTGACTCCAGCGCCCCCACCGCGGTGTAGAGCGGCCGGCCGGTCGCCGGCGGCAGGTGCACCGGAGACAGCCGTCGCGCCCGCGCTGCATCGAGCCTGAGATCCGCCTGGATGAACGGCGCATGGCGCAGCGGCTCCAGGTCGTAGATGCCGCTGACCGCAAGGCCGCCCTTGACCAGGTCCGCCGGCAGGTCGGCCGCGTAGACCGGCCACAGCGCCGCCATCATCATCACCGTCAGGTGCGCGCCGGCCGAGTGGCCGGCCACGTAGATGCGGTCCGGATCGAAACCCAGCCGGTCGCCGTTGCGGTACAGCCAGGCGTGGGCACGCAGCATCTGCCGCACGATCTCCTCCATCGGCGTGTGCGGCGCCAGGCCCGTAGTTCAGCAGCGCCACCGCCACGCCGTGATCGACGAACGGCGGCGCGATCCACGAGAAGTCCGACTTGTCGAGCGAGCGCCAGTAGCCGCCGTGGATGAACACCAGCAGCGGCGAGCCGTCGCGACGGGCGGCAAACAGATCGAGCCGCTCGCCGGCGGTCTCGCCGTAGTTAAGGTCGATCACGCAGGCGCGCAGCCGCCGCACCGCCGCCGACTGCTCGGCCCAGCGGGCGAAGATCTGCGGGTGCTCGGGGATCGACGCGCGGGCGTTGTACTCGCGCTCGCAGAACTCGGCCGTGTATTCCATCGTCGCGCTTCCGGCTGGCCGCAGGCCGCAGCGGCCAGGGTGCGGCCAGTCTACCCAGCCCGGCCCGGCCGCCGCGTCCGGGAATTGAGTACAATTCGCGCCCTGTCGGGGACGTAGCTCAGCTGGGAGAGCGTCGCGTTCGCAATGCGAAGGTCGGGAGTTCGATCCTCCTCGTCTCCACCACCGAACTGACGCCCAACCTTCACCGGTTGGGCGTTTTTGTTTGCCGACGTCGACTGTCGGAAGGGCGCAGCGCCGGGCGCACTGACCATGGATCAACTCGCACCGAGCGCCTATCACGACCCGCGGGAAGTGGTGTGGAAGCACCTGGTGGCGCAGGCCTACTGGGACATCCTGGCGATCCTTCGTCGCGACGGCATCGACGTCGAAGACTTCGACGCCGTCCGCTTCTCGTTCCTGAGGTCGTTCAACAGCCAGCTCGACACGGACCTGCTCTGCCGGCAGGCCGAAGCCGTCGCGGCGGAACTGGTTGCCGCCCTCGAGGAGCGAGGCCATCGGCAGACCGCGGCCGCGATGTCCGGCGAGATTTCCCGGGTGCGCAATTCGGTGGCGGGGGCGCTGGACGCGCTGCAGGGCCTGCGCCAGGTCGATCGCGCGCAGAGCTACGTTGCCGACGGCCGGATCTCGATCGCCGGCAAGCCGGCGGAGGAGTTCGCGGCGAACGCGGACTACATCGGCGCCACCCTTGAACTCGTCGGCGAGAACTCGGCTGAAGTTGCCGCGCTCGCCCTTGCCGCCTGGCGCCGCGGCTTTCGTTCTCGGCGCCGACCTGCTCGCGGTCGTGCGCAGCGCGGCGCAGGCGGGCTGGGGGGCAGACGACCTGCTGGCGGAAGTCCTGCTGCGCGAGCACCGATCCGGCGCTTATCCCAGCCTGCGCGAGCACGAGTTCGTGCCCGGCCGCGCGCCCGAGGAGAACCGGCAGGCGAGGCGGCGGGCGATCGAAGAGGGCTACTTTCTGCTCGGCCGGCTGATGTCGTGCGTCGCGCTGATGAACGAGGGCAGTGCGCCGCTCGCGGCGTGCGACCTGGACTCGCCGTGCCCGGTGGCGGTCACCCTGAGGCAGGCCGGCGTCGCGATGACGCCCGCGCGGCTGGCGGCCTTCCGCCAGTTCATGCTGGTGCACGCCACCCATGGCCTGAATCCGGGCGAGTTCACCGCCCGGATCGCCGCCTCGGTGCGGACGACCTTCCCGCAGGCGCTCGTCGCCAGCCTGATGGTGCGGGCGGGCAAGGTCCACGCCGGCGCGCTGCCGGAATGCATGAGGCAGATGGCGACGTATATGAAGGCGCCGTCGCGGCAGGCGTTCGTCGCCGATCTGCTCCGCAGCGGTGCGCTCTACGGCTTCGGTCACCGCATCCACAAGCACGACCGTTGCTCGGGCGGCGATCCGCGGGTCGCCTTCCAGGTCGCCCGCGCACGCGACGCCTTTCCCGAACTGGCGCAGGAGGTCGCGGCGCTCGAAGAGTTCACGCGGACGGTCGAGCGCATCAGACCGGGACTCGCGCCGAACACCGATTTCGGCGCCGCCGTCTGGTTCCACTGTCTCGGCCTTGCGCCGCAGGTCGGGGCAGGGGTCTTCAGCATCAACCGGCTGCCGGGCCTCGTCGCCCAGGTCATCAACCAGCTCGACTTCAAGGCCAACGCCCTGCGGCCGCCGCTGGCGGCCAACCTGCCTTACACGCTCTGAGGCATCGCATGCCGCAGCAAAAGCCCCTGGCCATCGTGCTGGCAGGGACCCACCCGCACATCCCCCTGGTCGAGAACCTCAAGGCGCGCGGGTACCACGCGCTGCTGGTCGACTATCTCGAGTCGCCGCCGGCGGCGCGGCTGGCCGACGAGCACCTGCGGATCAGCACGCTGGCGATGGACGAGGTGCTGGCGCTGGCGCGGGAAAGGAGTGCGGCGCTGGTGATCGCGACCTGTGTCGACCGCGCCAATGTCACGGCCGCCTACGTCGCCGAACGGCTCGGCCTGCCGGCGCCGTACGGCTTTGTCCTTGCGCAACTGGTCGCCGACAAGCTGCGGATGAAGGAGGAACTGGTGCGGCTGGGCATTCCGACGGCGGCCTTCCGGGTGCTGCGCAGCGCGGCGGAGGCCACGCACCTGAAGATGGGTTTCCCGGTGGTCGTCAAGCCGATCGACACCGGCGGCTCGAAGGGCGTGCGCAAGGCGTCGAATGCCGAGGAGCTGCGGCTGGCGATCGACGAGGCGTTCAAGGTCACGCGTTCGCCGCAGATCCTGGTCGAGGAGTTCCTGCACGGCGAGGAGGTCTCCGCCGACTGCCTGGTGCAGGACGGCGAGCCGCACATCCTCGTGCTGCGCAAGCGCTACGTGCAGCGCGGCGTCGGCGGCGCGGTGCTGTCCGCTTATGCGTCGGTGAGCCCGGCCGCCATCTCGCCGGCGGCGAAGCAGCGGATCCACCGGGTGACGCAGGACATCGCCCGCGGCTTCGGCCTGCGCACGACGCCGTTGCTGGTGCAGTTCATGGTCGACGGCGACGACGTGCGGGTGATCGAGTTCGCGCCGCGCGTCGGCGGCGGCCTGAACTACCGCTTCGTGCGGCTGAACACCGGCGTCGACATCATCGATGCGGCGATCGACGCCTACCTCGGGCGGCCGGCGGCGCTGGCCGAGGCCGCCGGCCGCGACTACCTGGCCGCCAACCACGTCTACGCCGAGGGGGGCTGCTTCGGCGAGGTCAAGGGCCACGATCGGCTGCTCGACGAAGGGATCGTCGCCGAGTTCTACATCCACAAGGCGCGCGGCGCGCCGGTCGGCGCCAGCATGTCGAGCGCCGACCGTGTCGCCTCGTTCATGGTGCGCGCCGGCAGCGGCGAGGAGCTGCTGCGCAGGACGCGCGAGGCGATGCGGCGGCTCGACGTGGTCGACCTCGACGGGCGGAGCATCATGCGGCGTGACGTGTACCTGCAGGCACTCTAGCTGCCGGGCGCCGCGAACGACTGCCTGTCGGCACGGCTGCCGGAAAGATGACGGACAAGCTCACCAGCGACAGGAACCCGCTGCGCATCGACACCGTCGCCGTGCCCGGCCGCCCGGGGGCGATCGGCATGACGCTGTGTCCCGGCAAGAAGGACCCGTATGCCAAGTTCGGCGCCTGGGACCGCGACCTGCAGGCCGACCTGCTGCTGATCCGGCGCTGGGGCGCCTCGGCGATCGTCAGCCTGATCGAGCACCGCGAGTTCTGGCTGCTCGGCGTGCCGGAGTTCGAAGCGAAGGTTTGCGCCGACTTTCGCTGGCTGTGGCTGCCGATCCCCGACGGCGGGGTGCCCGGCGAGGAGTTCGAACGCCGCTGGGCCGAGGCGGGTCCGGAGCTGCACGCCCGGCTGGCCGCCGGCGAACGGGTGCTGGTCCACTGCCGCGCCGGGCTCGGGCGCACGGGCATGGTCGCCGCGCGGCTGCTGGTCGAGGCGGGGCTGACGCCGCTGCAGGCGCTGAACGCCGTGCGCCGCGCCCGGCCGGGCACGGTCGAGACGATCCCGCAGGAGCAGTACGTGCTGATGTTGCCGGGGCGGCTCGCCGGCGACGATCGTGCCGGTGCCTCGGATCCGGGCTAGCCTGACGCGTCAGCCGCTCACATCGCGTAGCGGGTCAGCCACTCGGCGACCAGCGCCGGGCGGCTGCTGCCCTCGACCTCGACCGTGACCTCGTAGGTCAGCTGCCGCTGGCTGTCGCTGACGATCTGCGCCCTGCGCAGCACGAAGTGCCCGCGGACGCGCCGACCGACCGGCACCGGGGCGACGAAGCGCACCCGGTCGAAGCCGTAGTTCAGCGGGAAGCGCGCCCCTTCGACATACGGGCAGGCCTGGTAGCCCATCGGCGCCAGCAGCGACAGGGTGAGGAAGCCGTGCGCGATGGTGCCGCCGAACGGCAGCGCGGCGGCGCGCTGCGGGTCGACGTGCAGGTAGAAGTCGTCGCCGGTCGTTCGGGCGAAGTCGTCGACCATCGGCTGGGTGACCGTGATCCACTCCGAGACGCCGATCTCGGTGCCGACGCGCGCCGCCAGCGCGTCCCAGGCCATGCGGCTGACCGGACCTTCCATGACTCCCCCCCGGGATTCGTCGTCGCTGCGGCGGGGTGCGTCAGTCGCGGAAGTTCTCGAAGGCGAGCGGCAGGTCCTTGACGTTCGCCCGCACCAGGGCGATCGCCTCCTGCAGCAGGTCGCGCTTGGCGCCGGCCACCCGCACCATGTCGCCCTGGATGCTGGCGGTGACCTTCAGCTTCGCTTCCTTGATCGTCTGCACGATCCGCTTGGCGAGCGCCTGCTCGATGCCGCTGCGCACCTTGAACACCTGCCTGACCTTGTCGCCGCCGATCTTCTCGACCTTGCCGCCGAGGTCGACGAAGCGCACGTCGACGTTGCGCCTGGCCAGCTTGGCCAGCAACAGGTCGCGCACCTGGCCGAGCTGGAACTCGCTGTCGGCGTAGGCGGTCAGTTCGAGTTCCTTCAGCTCGACCCGCGCGTCCGAGCCCTTGAAGTCGAAGCGGTTGGCGATTTCCTTGTTGGCCTGGTCGTTGGCGTTGCGCAGCTCGACCAGGTCGGGCTTGCAGACGATGTCGAAGGAGGGCATGGGCGCTCGTTGCGGCGTGGCGTGAGGCAGGCAGTCTAGCGAGCGCGCGACGGCGCCGGTTCAGTCCGGCACCACCGCCGTCACCTCGATCTCCAGCCTGGCGCGCTCTGCCATCAGCGCGGTGACCTCGACCGCGGTCATCGCCACCGAGTAGCTGCCGATCAGCTCGCGATAGGCCCGGCCGATCTCGGCGCCGGCGGCCAAGTACTCGCGCTTGTCGATGACGTACCAGGTCATGCGCACGATGTGCGCCGGCGTGGCGCCCGCCTCGGCCAGCACCGCGACCACGTTGGCCAGCGCCTGCCGCGCCTGGCCGGCGAACCCGTCGGTGTGAAAGCGCGACTGCGCGTCCCAGCCGACCATGCCGGCGACGAAGACCATGGTGCCGCGCGCGGCGACGCCGTTGGCATAGCCGCGCGGCCGCGGCCAGCCCGGCGGAAGCAGTACCTGCATCATGGGTCTCCCTGTGTTCGGGGTCAGTGGCCGTCCCGGAAGCGCGTCACGGCCTCGCGCAGGTCGTCGGGCACGGCGATGGCGCGGTGCGTCTCGAGGCTGGTGGTGACGATCACGTTGCGCACCTGCACGCGGCGTTCCTCGCCGCTCACGCAGTCCAGCCGCAGCGTCAGCGAGCGGTTGCCGATCGCCTCGACCTGCAGGCCGAGCGTGACGTCGTCGCCCATCCGGCTGACCGCCTTGAACTCGCACTGCAGGCTCACCGTCGGCAGGCCGACGCGGCGCCGGCCGATCAGCTGCGGGTAGGAAATGCCGAGCCCGTCGGTGATCCAGTCCTCGACCAGGCCGTTGAACATCACCAGGTACTGCGGATAGAAGACGATGCCGGCCGGATCGCAGTGCGCGAAGCGGATGTGACGCGGCCGCTCGAAACGGCCGGTCATTTGGCCCCCTCGCCGCTGCGCGCCGTCCCCCCGAGGGGGAGCTGTTCGCGCTTGGGGCGGCCCGGCACGCTCACGGCCCCCTGGGCGCTGCGCGCCGTCCCCCCGAGGGGGAGCTGTTCGCGCTTGGGGCGGCCCGGCGCGCTCACGACCCCCTCGGCGCTGCGCGCCGTCCCCCCGAGGGGGAGCTGTTCGCGCCTGGGGCGGCCCGGCGCGCTCACTTGGCCTGCCCACGGTGCAGCTCGTGCAGCCGGAAGCGCTGCAGCTTGCCGGTGGCGGTGCGCGGCAGCGCCTCGACGAACTCGACCGCGCGCGGGTACTTGTACGGCGCGATGGTCTGCTTGACGAACTGCTGCAGCTCGGCGGCCATCGCCTCGCCGGCGATCTGGCCGTGGCGCAGCACCACGTAGGCCTTGACGATCTGGCCGCGCTCCTCGTCGGCCACGCCGATCACGCCGCACTCGGCGACCGCGGGGTGCGCCATCAGCGCGTCCTCGACCTCGGGCGAGGCGATGTTGTAGCCGGCCGAGATGATCATGTCGTCGGTGCGCGCGTGGTAGTGGAAGTAGCCGTCGGCGTCCATCCGGTAGGCGTCGCCGGTGTAGTTCCAGCCGTCCTTCACGTACGCGCTCTGCCGCGCGTCGGCCAGGTAGCGGCAGCCGGTCGGACCCTTGACCGCCAGCCGGCCGACGGTGCCGGGCGGCAGTTCGCAGCCGGCGTCGTCGACCACGCGGGCGACGTAGCCGGGCACCGCCTTGCCGGTGGCGCCGGGCCGCGCGTTCGCCTCGTCGGCGGAGATGAAGATGTGCAGCATCTCGGTGGCGCCGATGCCGTCGATGATCTCGATGCCGGTGGCCTGCTTCCACAGCGCGCGGGTCGAGGCGGGCAGCGCCTCGCCGGCGGAGACGCACTTGCGCAGTCGGCTGCGGCGCAGGTCGACGCCGCGCGCGGCGAGCGTGCGGTAGGTGGTCGGCGCGGTGAAGAGCACCGTGGCACCGAACCCGGCGATGCCGTCGAGCAGCTGCGGCGGCGCGGTCTTCTCCAGCAGCACGGTCGAGGCGCCCGCCGCCAGCGGGAACAGCAGCAGGCCGCCGAGGCCGAAGGTGAAGGCGAGCGGCGGGCTGCCGATGAACACGTCGTCCGGCTGCGGCCGCAGCACGTGCGGCGGCCAGCAGGCGCAGGCGGCCATGATGTCGCGGTGGAAGTGCATGGTCGCCTTCGGCACGCCGGTGGTGCCGGAGGTGAAGGCGAGCAGGCAGGTGTCGTCGGCGGCGGTCTCGACGTTGGCGAAGGCGCCGCCGTGGCGCCGCATCGCCGCCTCGAGGCCGTCGGGGCCGTCGTGGTTGAAGTGGCGCAGCCGGCGCAGCGTCGGGCAGGCGGCGGCCGCCTCGCGCAGCTCGTCGGCCAGCGCGGCGTCGCACAGCGCGTGCGTCACCTGCGCCTTGTCGATGATCGCCTTCAGTTCCTTCGCGCGCAGCAGCGGCATGGTACCGACCGCGATGCCGCCCGCCTTGACGACGCCGAACCAGCAGGCGGCCAGCATCGGGTTGTTCGGCGCGCGCAGCAGCACCCGGTTGCCCGGCTCGAGGCCCATGTCGTGCACCAGCACCTGGGCGACGCGGTCGGCCTTGTCCTGCAGCTCGGCGTAGGTCCAGGTCACGCCGGGCGCGCGGATGCAGGCGCGGCCGCCGCGCCCCTCGCCGACGTGGCGGTCGAGCAGTTCCGTGGCGGCGTTCAGCTGCGCCGGAAACTTCAGCGCCGGCAGCTCGAACAGGAACTCCGGCTGCTCGCCGGCGGGCGGCAGGTTGTCACGGGCGAAGGTGTCGACGTGGGCGGTGGGCATGGCGGCCTCGCTTGGCGGACGGTCAGCGCGCAGCCGGCGCGCCGGACTCGCGCAGCAGTTCACGGGCGATGATGAGCTGCTGCACCTCGGTGGCGCCTTCGTAGATGCGCAGCGCGCGGATGTCGCGGTACAGGCGCTCGACCGGCACGCCGCTGGTGACGCCGAGGCCGCCCCACAGCTGCACGGCGGCGTCGATCACCTGCTGCGCGCCCTCGGTGGCGGCCATCTTGGCCATCGCCGCCTCGCGGGTGACGCTGCCGCCCGCATCGCGCTGCCAGGCGGCGCGGTAGGTGAGCAGCGCCGCGCTGTCGATGGTGGTGGCCATGGTCGCCAGCTTTGCCTGCGTCAGCTGGAAGTCGGCCAGCCGCTGGCCGAACATGGTGCGCGAGGTGGCGCGCGCCAGCGCCTCGTCGAGCGCGCGGCGGGCGAAGCCGAGCGCCGCCGCCGCCACCGAGGTGCGGAACACGTCGAGCGTGCGCATGGCGATCCTGAATCCCTCGGCCGCGGCGCCCAGCCGCCGGTGTGCCGGCACGCGGCAGCCGGCAAAGCGCAGCCGCGCCAGCGGGTGCGGCGCGATGACGTCGATGCGCTCGGCGATCGACAGGCCAGGCGTGCCGGCGTCGACGATGAACGCCGAGATACCGCGCGCGCCCGCCGCCTCGCCGGTGCGGGCGAAGACGACGTAGAAGTCGGCGATGCCGCCGTTGGAAATCCAGGTCTTCTCGCCGTCGAGCACGAACTCGCCGCCGTCGGCACGCGCCGCGCAGGCGAGTGCGGCGACGTCGGAACCGGCGTCGGGCTCGGACAGCGCGAAGGCGGCGATCGCCTCGCCGCGCGCCACCCGCGGCAGGTAGTGCGCCTTCTGCTGCGCCGTGCCGGCGAGGCTGATCGCGCCGGAACCCAGCCCCTGCATGGCGAAGGCGAAGTCGGCCAGCCCGTCGTGGCGCGCCAGCGTCTCGCGGATCAGGCAGATGGCGCGGGTGTCGATCGCCTCGGCGCTGCCGCCGTGCTCGCGGCCGGCCACCGCGTGGCGCAGCCAGCCGCCGTCGCCCAGCCGCGCAACCAGCGCACGGCAGGCGGCGTCGACGTCGTCGCCGTGCGACTGCGGCACGTTGGTCGCCGCCCAGCCGTCGAGCTGGCGGGCGAGCTGCCGGTGCCTCTCGTCGAAGAACGGCCAGTCGAGATAGCGCGTGTCGCTCATCGGCGCGGCCTCAGTTGCCCTCGAACTTCGGCTTCTGTCTGCCGACGAAGGCGCGGTAGGCGCGGCGGAAGTCCTCGGTCATCATGCAGATCGCCTGCGCCTGCGCCTCGGCCTCGAGCGCCTGCTCGATCGTCATCGCCCACTCCTGGTGCAGCATGGTCTTGGTGATGCCGTTGGCGAAGGTCGGCCCGGCCGCCAGCTCGCGCGCCAGCAGCAGGGCGTCGTCGAGCAGGGCCTCGGGCGCGACCAGCCGGTTGAAGAACCC
The DNA here is from genome assembly GCA_016716275.1 of Burkholderiales bacterium. Taxonomy (GTDB): domain Bacteria; phylum Pseudomonadota; class Gammaproteobacteria; order Burkholderiales; family Burkholderiaceae_F; genus JADJWR01. Next base: position 1,004,028 of record JADJWR010000002.1, read on the forward strand.
CCAGCGCTCGCCTTCCTCGCCGCTCATCGCGCGGCCGGTGTAAAGCAGCTCGCCGGCACGGCCTTGGCCGATGATCCGCGGCAGGATCGCGCAGGCGCCCATGTCGCAGCCGGCGAGTCCCACGCGGTTGAACAGGAATGCCGTCCTGCTGCGCGCGGTGCCCAGACGCAGGTCGCTGGCCATGGCGACGATCGCGCCGGCGCCGGCGCACACGCCGTCGACCGCCGCGACGATCGGCTGCGGACAGGCGCGCATCTGCCTGACCAGCTCGCCGGTCATGCGCGTGAACATCAGCAGCTCCGGTGCGGCGAGCTGCACCAGCGGGCCGATGATCTCGTGCACGTCGCCGCCGGAGCAGAAGTTGCCGCCGGCGCCGGTGACCACGACCGCCTGCACGTCGTCGGCGTACTTCAGCTGCGCGAACAGTTCGCGCAGCTCGGCGTAGGAGGCGAAGGTCAGCGGGTTCTTGCGCTCGGCGCGGTCGAGCGTGATCGTCGCCACGCCGTCGTCGGCCTGCCACAGGAAGTGCGTGGCGCGGTAGCCGGCCAGCGACCGGCGGTTGCCGGCGGCGAGCTCGGGGTCGAGGCGGGGCGGGGTGTCGGCGGCCATCACTTCTCCTCGGCGGGTTGATCGCTGTGCAGCAGGTGGGCGCGCAGCTCGCCGAGCAACCCGTGCAGCTGGGCGACCCGCGCGCGGTCGAGCCCGCCGAACAGCTCGCGGATCCACTCCTCGTGCGCGCGGGCCATCGCCTCGAAGCTGCGCCGGCCTTTCGGCGTCAGGCGGACGATCCAGGCGCGGCGGTCGGTCGCGTGGCTGGCGCGCAGCACCAGCCCGTCGCGCTGCAGATCGTCGGTCAGTCCGGTGACGTTGCCGCCGGTGACCATCAGGCGGCTCGACAGCTCGCTCATCTTGAGCCCCTCGGGCCGGCGATCGAGCTGCGCCATGTAGTCGAAGCGGGCCAGCGTGACGCCGAAGCTGCGCCGCAGGCGGCGGCGGATCTCGGTCTCGATCTGCGTCGTGCACGACAGCATGCGCAGCCACAGCCGCAGCGTCGCGTGGTCGCCGGCGGCGGCGCGCGCCTCGTGGCCGAGCTCGGCCGCCTCGGCGGCGGGCGCGCGCGCCTGGCCGGCGGCTCTCACATCACCTCCCCGCCGGACAGCGAGATCGACTGGCCGCTGACCGCCGCCGCTGCATCGCCGCACAGCCAAAGCGCCGCGTCGGCGATCTCGGCGGGCTGCACCAGCCGCCGCTGCGGGTTGGCGGCGACGAGCTCGGCGCGCGCCTGTTGCGGGCTGCGGCCGGTCCGCCTGACGATGTTCTCGACGCTGGCGCGCAGCAGTTCGGTGTCGGTGTAGCCGGGGCAGAGCGCGTTGACGGTGACGCCGGCGCGCGCCGTCTCGAGCGCCAGCGAGCGGGTCAGCCCGATCACGCCGTGCTTGGCCGCGGCGTAGGCGCTGGCGTAGGCGTAGCCCTTCTGGCCGGCCGTGCTGGCGATGTTGACGACGCGGCCCCAGCCGGCCGCCAGCATGTCGGGCAGCGCGGCCTTGGTGCACAGGAAGGTGCCGGTCAGGTTCACCGACAGCATGCGCTGCCACAGCTCGAGCGAGGTCGTGCCGAACGGCGCGCTCTCGGCGGCGCCGGCGTTGTTGACCAGGATCGCCACCGGTCCGCGCGCCGAGCGCGCCGCCGCGAAGGCGGCCTGCACCTGCGCCGGCTCGGCGACGTCGGCGATCACCGTGCCGTGCGGCCCGCCGGCCAGCGATGCGCTCAGTTGCTCGAGCGGCCCGGCGCTGCGGCCGAGCAGCGTCAGGTGCGCGCCGCGGGCCGCCAGCGACGCGGCGATCGCCGCGCCGATGCCGCGCGCTGCGCCGGTGACGACGGCGTGCCGTCCGTGCAGGAAGCTGGCGGTCATCTCGGCTGCCCGGGGGCCGCCGCCTTCTCGCGGGCGAAGCCGGCCTCGAGCTGCGGCTTGCCGGCGCGGTACTGCGGCGGCCAGTCGATCGCGGCAAAGCCGATCTTCGCCGCCTCGACGAGCGTCCAGGCCGGGTTGGCCAGGTGCGGGCGGGCGATCGCGCACAGGTCGGCGCGGCCGGCGGCGATGATCGAGTTGACGTGGTCGGCCTCCGAGATCGCGCCCACCGCGATGGTGGCGATGCCGGCCTCGTTGCGGATGCGGTCGGCGAACGGCGTCTGGTACATGCGGCCGTAGGTGGGCTTCTGCTCGACGCTGACCTGCCCGGACGAGCAGTCGATCATGTCGGCGCCGGCGGCCTTGAAGGCGCGCGCGATGCCGACCGCGTCGGCAGGCGTGATGCCGCCGTCGACCCAGTCGTGCGCCGAGATGCGCACCGACATCGGCCGGTCTTCCGGCCAGGCGGCGCGCATCGCCGCGAACACCTCGAGCGGATAGCGCAGCCGGCCGGCCAGCGCGCCGCCGTACTGGTCGTCGCGCCGGTTGGTCAGCGGCGAGATAAAGCTCGACAGCAGGTAGCCGTGCGCGCAGTGCAGCTCCAGCCAGTCGAAGCCGGCCGCGGCGGCGCGCCGCGTGGCGGCGACGAACTCGTCGCGCACGCGGTCCATGTCGGCGCGCGTCATCGGCCGCGGCCGCTGGCCGTCGGGCAGGTAGGGCACGGCGGAGGCCGCCAGCAGCGGCCAGTTGCCCTCGGCCAGCGGCCGGTCGGCGCCGCCGTCGCGCCACGGCGCGCAGGTCGAGCCTTTCGGGCCGGCGTGGCCGAGCTGCAGCGCGATCGCCGCATCGGTCTCGCGGTGGACGAACTCGACGATCCGCCGCCAGGCGTCGGCCTGGGCGTCGTTCCACAGCCCCGGGCAGCCGGGCGTGATGCGCGCCTGCGGCGCGGGGCAGGTCATTTCGGCGACCACCATCGCGGCGCCGCCCAGCGCCCGCGCGCCCAAATGCACCAGGTGGAACTCGCCGGGCACGCCGTCGACGCACGAGTATTGCGCCATCGGCGAGACGACGACGCGGTTCTTCAGCCGCACGCCGCGCACGGTGTACGGCGTGAACATCGGCGGCACTGCCTGCGGCTCCGCCTGCGCCGCCGGTGCGCCGCCGCCGGCGCTGCGCGCGGCGAACCAGCGCTCGTAGCCCTCCAGCCAGGCCCGGTCGCGCAGGCGCAGGTTCTCGTGGCTGATGCGCTGGCTGCGGGTGAGCATCGAGTACATGAACTGCTCGGGCTCGAGCGGGTCGCAGTAGCGGTCGCCGCAGACCTCGAACCACTCCATCGCGTTCCACGCCGCGTTCTGCAGCCGCAGCACGTCGATCGCGCGCACCTCCTGGTAGCGGGCCAGCACCTCGGCGATGTCGGCGGGCGCCGCGCCGAGCCGCCTGAACTGCGCGGTCAGCTCGATCGCATCCTCGAGCGCCAGCTTGGTGCCCGAGCCGATGGCGAAGTGCGCCGTGTGCACCGCGTCGCCCATCAGCACCACCTGGCTGGCGCCGTTGAAGTGCGACCACCGTTCGCAGCGCACGCGCTGGAAGTTGAGCCATGCCGAGCCGCGCAGGTGGCGGGCGTTGGTCATCAGCCGCGCCCCCTGCAGGTTGGCGGCGAAAAGCTTCTCGCAGAAGTCGACCGACTGCTGCTGGTCGGCCTGATCCAGGCCGTGCGCCCGCCAGACGTGCTCGGGGCACTCGACGATGAAGGTCGAGGTGTCGCGGTCGAACTTGTAGACGTGCGCCTGGAACCAGCCGTGCTCCGTCTTCTCGAACAGGAAGGTGAAGGCGTCGTACGGCTTGTGGGTGCCCAGCCAGATGTAGCGGTTGGGGCGGCTGACGACGTCCGGGCGGAACACCTCGGCGTAGCGGCCGCGGATGCGCGAGTTGATGCCGTCGCTCGCCACGATCAGGTCGGCGTCGGGGAAGTCGAGGTCGGATTCGACCTCGCGCTCGAAGACGAGCTGCACGCCGAGCTGCTCGCAGCGCGCCTGCAGGATGTTCAGCAGCTTCTTGCGGCCGATGCCGACGAAGCCGTGGCCGCCGGAGCGGATCACCCGGCCCTTGAAGTGCAGCTCGATGTCGTCCCAGCGGCTGAACGCCTGCTCGATCTGGTCGGCGGTGGCGGCATCGCACAGCCGCATGTTGTCCATCGTCGCGTCGGAGAACACCACGCCCCAGCCGAAGGTGTCGTAGGGGCGGTTGCGCTCGACCACGGTGATCTCGTGCGCCGGGTCGAGCTTCTTCATCAGCAGCCCGAAGTACAGCCCCGCCGGCCCGCCGCCGATGCAAACGATCTTCATCCGGTCTCCGCTGTCGCCGGCACGCGGTGCGCGCGCAGCGAAAGGACTTTAGGAGCAAGTATTTTACTTGTCAAGCAAATACCCGGAAAGCGGCATCGCCGGGTCGCCGCGCGGGCGGCACCCGGGGCCGGCGGCGACCGCTGCCGGCGGACGGCCGGTGCGATCGCTTAAGCTTCGCGCGGACCGAGTGCCGATGAGCCCCGATTCGAAGCCGTTCACCCGCGCGCAGTTGCTGGCGGCGCCGCGCCAGATCCTGCGCGAGGGCCGCTGGGCCAACGCGCGGGTGGTCAAGGCGACGATCGGCGGCGCCGACTGGACGGTGAAGGACTTCGGCCCGCGCGGCTGGTGGGTGCGCAACCTGTTCGGCCGTTGGCTGCTGCGCCGCGAGCTGCGGGCGCTGCGCCGGCTGGCCGGCGTCGACGGCGTGCCGGCGCAGCCGTTTCGCCTCGACGCGCACGCGATCGCGGCGCGCTACGTGCCCGGGGTGACGCTCGACCGGGCGCCGCGCGAGCAGATGAACGAGGCGTTCTTCCTGGCGCTGGAGGCGCTGTTCCGGCAGGTGCACGCGCGCGGCCTGGTGCACCTGGACTCGCGCGGCTCGAGCAACCTGCTGGCCACGCCGCAGGGCCGGCCTGCGGTGATCGACTTCCAGGCGGCGCTGCGCACGGCGCTGCTGCCGCCGCCGCTGCGCCGGCTGCTCGAGGCGGTCGACATGGGCGGGGTGTACAAGAACTGGCTGCGGCACGCGCCGGAGTCGCTCGACGCCGGGCGCCGCGCCCTCTACGAGCGCAGCACGCGGCTGCGCCGGCTGTGGGTCGGCCGCGGCTACTTCGGCGTGCGCAAGGAACGCCAGCGAGGACAACGATCATGATGCAGGCCCTGAAATCGCTGTTTGCCCAGCCGCAGCTGCGGCGCTTGGTGGTCGCACTGCGCGTGCCGCTGACCGTCGTGGCGATCGTGCTGCTGGCGCCGCTGCTCAGGCGCGAGTGGCTGCCGGCGGGCTTCCTGGTGTCGATGTTCGGCGAGCTGATCCAGCTGTGGTGCTTCGCTTCACTGGACAAGAACGCCGACCTTGCCGCGCGCGGACCCTATGCGCTGGTGCGCAACCCGATGTACCTCGGCCGCTTCTTCATCATCGGCGGCTTCCTGCTGCTGCTCGGCCAGCCGTGGATCCTGATGCCGTACGCGATCGGCTACTGGCTGTACATGGATTCGCGGGTCGGCCGCGAGGAGGCGCGGCTGCGCAGGATCTTCGGCGAATCGTACGAACGCTACTGCGCGCAGGTGCGTCGCTTCGTGCCGGGCCTGCCGCAGCCGGGCCAGCCGGTGGCGACCTGGAGCTGGAAGCTGTTCCGCCAGAACCACGGGCCGCTGAACCTGACGCTGACGCTGGTCGTCTGGGGCGCGGTGGCGGTCTGGCTGAACATGCGGCCGCTGTAGGCGAGCGGGCCGCGCTCAGGCGGGAGCGCGCACCGGCCGGCCGCTGAAGCGGCCGCGCAGCAGCACCGCCTGCAGGCGGCGCGCGGTGGCGTCGACGAAGCCGACGTTCGAGTCGCAGAGGATCAGCTGCTCGCAATGCGGTGCGAACAGCGACGGCCGGTCGTCGAGCGCCACCCAGGGCGTCTTCTCGTGCCCCTGCGCGCGCAGCCAGGTGGCGCACTCGGCGTGCCGCCGGTACGGCCGCAGGGCCGCCGGCGTGTCGGCCGAGGTGGCCAGCGGCGTGGCGTCGATCACCCGCCGGCGCAGCGCATCCGGCAGCGGCTGCGTCATTTCGCCCAGGCTCCGGTCGGTGCGCCACGAGGTCGACAGGACGATGTTCACCTCGGGGAACGGCTCGAGCGACTGCGCCAGGTCGGGGGCGCGGGCGAACAGCCGCGCCTCGTCGAAGCACGGGTCCTCGTGCAGCACGCCGTCGAAGTCGAGAAACAGGATCATCAAGCCGGCCATTGCCGAGCTCTCCCGAGGCGCGCCCCGGGCGCAGGAGGAGGGGACGAGGGCGCCAGGGCAATCTAGCCGCGCTGCCGCCGGCCGCACACCATTCGGGTGTCTGAGCCGTTCGGCCGAGCAGCAGGCGCCGCGTGCGATCATCGCGGCGCAGCGCGCCGCCCGGTCTGCCGCGCCGACCGGCGGCTCCCACTTGGCTCAGGAGATCCAGCATGAACAAGGAGATCGTTTCGACCTCGGCGGCACCGGCGGCGATCGGGCCGTATTCGCAGGCGGTCAGGACCGGGCTGGTGGTGTTCGCCTCGGGCCAGATCGGGCTGGACCCGGCCACCGGGGAACTGGCGAGCGGCGAGTTCGAGCCGCAGGTCAGGCAGGCGTTCCGCAACCTCGAGGCGGTGGCGCACGCCTCCGGCGCGACGCTGGCCAACGCGGTGAAGTTCACGCTGTTCCTGACCGACCTGTCGCTGTTCGCGACGGTCAACCGGATCATGGGCGAGGTCGTGCCGCAGCCCTATCCGGCGCGTTCGACGATCGGCGTGGCCAGCCTGCCGAAGGGCGCGCAGTTCGAGGTCGAGGCGATCTTCGTGCTGTGAGCCGCGCGCGGCCACGCGCCGATGCCGCCGTGCGCCGCTCGCCGGGCAAGCGGCTCGAGCGGCTCGGGCTGGAGCGCGACTGGGACTTCCTGCTGCACCTGCCGCTGCGCTACATCGACGAGACGCAGCTCACGCCGATCGCCCGGCTGGCGCCCGGCGAGGAGCAGCAGGCCGAGGGCGAGGTGGTGGCCTGCGAGGTGACCGTCCGCGGCCGGCGGCAGTTGCTGGTGCGCCTGGCCGACGAAAGCGGCGAACTGCTGCTGCGCTTCTTCCACTTCTATCCGTCGACCCGCCAGCAGCTCGCTGTGGGCCGGCGCGTGCGCGTGTACGGGCCCGTGCGCGGCGGCCCGATGGGACTGGAGATCGTGCATCCGCGCGTGCATGCGGCGCACGCCGGCGAGCCGCTGCCGCAGCGGCTGACCCCCGTTTACCCGAGCACCGAAGGCGTCGGCCAGGCGTGGCTGCGCGCGCGCATCGGCCGCGCGCTGCGCGACGTCGAGATCACCGAGACCGTGCCGGCGGAACTGCTCGCCGCGACCGGCCTGCCGCCGCTTGCCGAGGCGATCGCCGGGCTGCACCAGCCGCCGCCGGGCGTCGATGCGGCGGCGCTGGCCCGGCAGCAGGGGCCGTGGTGGGAGCGGATCAGGTTCGACGAGCTGCTGGCGCAGCAGATCTCGCTGCGCACTGCGCGGGCGCGGCGCGCCGAGCGGTCGGCGCCGCCTCTGCCCGCAGGCGGCGCGCTGGTCGCCCGGCTGCAGGCGGCGCTGCCGTTCGCGCTGACCGCTGCGCAGCAGCGCGTGCGGCGCGAGATCGAGGCGGACCTCGCACGCACCGTGCCGATGCAGCGACTGATCCAGGGCGACGTCGGCAGTGGCAAGACGGTCGTCGCGGCGCTGGCGGCGGCACAGGCGATCGACGCCGGCTGCCAGGCGACGCTGATGGCGCCGACCGAGATCCTGGCCGAGCAGCACTTCGGCCGCATCGTGCAATGGCTGGCGCCGCTCGGCGTGCAGGTGGCCTGGCTGGCTGGCAAGCTGAAGGCGAGCGAGAAGCGCGCCGCGCAGCTGGCCGCCGCCTCGGGCGCGGCGCAGCTGGTGATCGGCACGCATGCGCTGATCCAGGAGGCGGTGCAGTTCGCCAACCTCGGACTGGCGATCGTCGACGAGCAGCATCGCTTCGGCGTGGCGCAGCGGCTGCGCCTGCGCTCGCGCGCCGGCGCGCAGGAGGGCACGCCGCACCTGCTGATGCTCTCGGCGACGCCGATCCCGCGCACGCTGGCGATGAGCTACTTCGCCGACCTCGACGTGTCGGTGATCGACGAACTGCCGCCGGGCCGCCAGCCGGTGGTGACCAAGCTGGTCGCCGCCGGCCGCCGCGACGAGGTGCTCGGGCGCGTGCGCGCCGAGGCGGCGCGCGGCGCGCAGGTCTACTGGGTCTGCCCGCTGGTCAACGAGGGCGAGGACGAGTCGACGGCCGAACTGACCGCCGCCAGCGCGATGTACGAGCAGACCCGGGCGCTGTTGCCCGAGCTGCGCCTGGGCCTGCTGCACGGCCAGCTGCCGCCGGCGGAGAAGACCGAGGTGATGGGCGCCTTCGCGGCCGGCGCGATCGACGTGCTGGTGGCCACCACGGTGATCGAGGTCGGCGTCGACGTGCCGCGGGCGACGCTGATGGTGATCGAGCACGCGCAGCGCTTCGGGCTGGCGCAGCTGCACCAGCTGCGCGGCCGCATCGGCCGCGGCGCCGAGCAGAGCTTCTGCGTGCTGCTGTACGACGAGCCGCTGTCGGAGGCGGCGCGCGAGCGGCTGAAGATCGTCTACGAGTCGAGCGACGGCTTCGAGATCGCCCGTCGCGACCTCGCGCTTCGCGGCCCGGGCGAGTTCCTCGGCGCGCGCCAGTCGGGCCTGCCGCTGCTGCGCTTCGCCGATCTGGAGCGCGACGTCGACCTGCTCGAGCAGGCGCGCGGCGTGGCGCTGCGGATGCTCGCCGGCCATCCGGTGCAGGCGGCGGCGCACGTGCAGCGCTGGCTCGGCGCGCGCGCCGAGTACCTGGTCGCCTGACGGCGCCGTGCGCCCTATGATTGGCCCTCACCGGCGCGCCACCTGACCTGCATGACCCTGACCGAACTGAAGTACATCGTCGCGGTCGCCCGCGAGCGGCACTTCGGGCGTGCCGCCGAAGCCTGCTTCGTCAGCCAGCCGACGCTGTCGGTGGCGATCAAGAAGCTGGAGGACGAGCTCGGCGTGGTGCTGTTCGAGCGGGGCAGCAGCGAGGTGTCGCTGACGCTGTCCGGCGAGCGCATCGTGGTGCAGGCGCAGCGCGTGCTCGACGAGGCGGCGCGGGTCAAGGAGCTGGCCAAGCAGGGCAAGGACCCGCTCGCCGGCGCGCTGCGGGTCGGCGTCATCTACACCATCGGTCCGTACCTGCTGCCGACGCTGATCCGCCAGCTGCTGCGCGACGCGCCGCAGATGCCGCTGCTGCTGAACGAGAACTTCACCGTCAGGCTGCTCGAGCTGCTGAAAAACGGCGAGATCGACGTGGCGATCCTGGCGCTGCCGCTGCCGGAGGCCGGCGTGATGACGCAGCCGGTGTACGACGAGCAGTTCACGGTCGCCGTGCCGCGCAGCCACCGGTGGGCGAAGAAGCGGTCGGTGTCGGCCGACGACCTGAAGAAGGAGACGATGCTGCTGCTCGGCACCGGCCACTGCTTCCGCGACCAGGTGCTCGAGGTCTGCCCCGAGCTGTCGCGCTTCGCCACCGGCGCCGAGGGCATCCAGAAGACCTTCGAGGGCTCGTCGCTGGAAACGATCCGCCACATGGTCGCCTCCGGCCTCGGCGTAACCGTGCTGCCGATGAGCTCGATCCCGGAAAAGGTGCCGCGCGACTCGCTGATCGCCTACCTGCCGTTCAGAAAGCCGGTGCCGGAGCGGCGCGTGGTGCTCGCCTGGCGCAAGAGCTTCACCCGCGGCGCGGCGATCGAGGCGCTGCGCAAGGCGATCCTGAAGTGCCCGCTGCACGGCGCGGCCAAGCTCGACCTGCCGCCCGAGTCATCGTGAATCGCTATGACGGCGGTCGGAAATGCCAATTGGTCGGCGGTGCCGCCAGCCGCTAGCATCAGTCGTGAACGGTACGCTGAAAAGGAGAACCGGATGGCCAAGAAGAAATCCGACCTGAACGCCGGCGCCGCCTCGGCGCCGGCGATCGACATCGGCATCGACGCCAAGGACCGCGAGAAGGTCGCCCATGCGCTGTCGCGCCTGCTCGCCGACACCTATGGCCTGTACCTGAAGACGCACAACTTTCACTGGAACGTCGAAGGACCGATGTTCAACACGCTGCACCTGATGTTCATGGAGCAGTACACGGAGCTGTGGAACGCGCTCGACGAGATCGCCGAGCGGATCCGCTCGCTCGGCTACCCGGCGCCCGGCAGCTACAAGGCGTTCGCCAAGCTCAGTTCGATCGAGGACACCGACGGCGTGCCGGAGGCGCTGGCGATGGTGCGCGAACTCGTCAAGGGCCACGAGGCCGTCGCCCGCACCGCCCGCGCCGCCTTCGTCCCGGCCGAGAAGGCCAGCGACGAGGTGACCGCCGACCTGCTGACCCAGCGCCTGCAGATCCACGAGAAGACCGCCTGGATGCTCAGGAGCCTGCTGCAGTAGGCTGCCGGGCCGGCGTTTGCAGGCAGCCTCTCTCCTCAGGCTGACTTCGGCGACGGCGCAGTCAGGGCGCCGAGCGCTTCACCCCTCGATCCGCTTGCCGCCTTCCGGGTCGAACAGGTGCATGTTCTCCGGCGCGAAGCGCAGCGCCAGGCCGCCCTGCCTGGCGACCACCGAGGTGTGCAGGCGCGCGGCGACGCGGGCGCCGCGCCTGTCGGCGCCGAGGTGGCCGTAGACCAGCGAGTCGGAGCCGAGCAGTTCGATGAAGTCGATGTCCGGCCGCAGCGCCGCCTCGGCTTCGGCGCAGGTCTCGAGGTGTTCCGGCCGCACGCCGAGCAGCACCTGGCGGCCTTCGAGGTCCGGCCGCGCCGCGGGCAGGCGGACATGGACTTCGCCGTCGCTCGCCAGCGACGTGCCGCCGTCGGCGACCCGGCCGGGCACCAGGTTCATCGGCGGTGAGCCGATGAAGCCGGCGACGAAGGTGCTGGCCGGTTTGCTGTAGACCTCGAGCGGCGCGCCGATCTGCTCGGTGCGGCCGGCATTCATCACCAGCATCCGCTGCGCCAGCGTCATCGCCTCGACCTGGTCGTGCGTGACGTACAGCGTGGTGGTCTTCAGCCGCTGGTGCAGCGCCTGCAGTTCGCTCCTCATCTGCACGCGCAGCTTCGCGTCGAGGTTCGACAGCGGCTCGTCGAACAGGAACACCGACGGCTCGCGGACGATCGCGCGCCCCATCGCCACGCGCTGGCGCTGGCCGCCCGACAGCTCGCGCGGCCGGCGCTTCAGCAGCTTCGACAGCTCGAGGATCTCGGCGGCGCGCTGCACCCGCGCCTCGATGTCCGACCGGGAGCGGCCGCGGATCTTCAGCCCGTACGCCATGTTGTCGTACACGCTCATGTGCGGGTACAGCGCGTAGTTCTGGAACACCATGGCGATGTTGCGGTCCTTCGGCTCCAGGTCGTTGACCACCCGCTCGCCGATCGCGATCTCGCCGGAGGTGACCGTCTCCAGCCCGGCGACCATCCGAAGCAGGGTCGACTTGCCGCAGCCGGACGGCCCGACCATGACGACGAACTCGCCGTCGCCGACGTCCATCGAGATGCCCTGGATCACGTTGACGGTGCCGAAGGACTTGAAGACGTTTCTGATCGACACGCCGGCCATTATTTCTCCGTCTCCACCAGTCCCTTGACGAACCACTTCTGCATCAGCAGCACCACCAAGGCCGGCGGCAGCAGCGCCAGCATGGCGGTGGCCATCACCAGGTTCCACTCGTTGGCGGCGTCGCCGCCGACGATCATCCGCTTGATGCCGATGACCACCGTGTACATCGACTCGTCGGTGGTGATCAGCAGCGGCCACAGGTACTGGTTCCAGCCGTAGATGAACTGGATCACGAACAGCGCCGCCATGGTGGTCTTCGACAGCGGCATCACCACGTCCCAGAAGAAGCGCAGCGGCCCGGCGCCGTCGATGCGCGCCGCCTCGGCGAGTTCGTCGGGGATGGTCATGAAGAACTGGCGGAACAGGAAGGTGGCGGTGGCCGAGGCGATCAGCGGCAGCGTCAGGCCGGCATACGAGTTCAGGATGCCGAGGTCGGCGATCACCTGGAAAGTCGGGATGATGCGCACCTCGACCGGCAGCATCAGGGTGACGAAGATCGTCCAGAAGAAGAACATCCGCAGCGGGAAGCGGAAGTAGACGATGGCGAACGACGAGATGATCGAGATGGCGATCTTGCCGAAGGTGATCGCCAGCGCCACGATGGCGCTGTTGACCAGCATCGTCGCCACCGGCGCCTTCGATCCCGCCTCGGTCCCGCCGAACAGCACCTGCGAGTAGTTCTCGATGAACTGGTCGCCGGGCACGAGCGGCATCGGCGCCGCCATGATCTGCTCGAGCGTCAGCGTCGAGGCGACGAAGGTCACGTACACCGGGAAGGCGATGGTGATCACGCCGACGATCAGCACCGCATGCGACAGGACATCGAGCCAGGGACGACGTTCGACCAAGTTCGCGCCCCTAGTACTGGACCCGCCGCTCGATGAAGCGGAACTGCACCACCGTCAGCGCGATCACGATCGCCATCAGGATCACCGACTGCGCCGACGAGCCGCCGAGGTCGGCCGCCTTGACGCCGTCGTGGTAGACCTTGTACACGAGGATCTGGGTGGCCTGCGCCGGACCGCCCTGGGTGATCGCGTCGATGATGCCGAAGGTGCCGAAGAACGCGTAGACGACGTTGACCACCAGCAGGAAGAAGGCGGTCGGCGACAGCAGCGGGAAGACGATCGTCCAGAAGCGCCGCGCAGGACCCGCCCCGTCGATCGCGGCCGCCTCGATCAGCGACTTCGGGATCGACTGCAGGCCGGCGAGGAAGAACAGGAAGTTGTAGCTGATCTGGTTCCACACCGCGGCCATGATCACCAGCAGCATCGCCTGGTTGCCGTTGATCACCCAGTTCCAGTGGATGCCGAAGCCGCGCAGCATGAAGGTGACGATGCCGATCGACGGCGCGAACATGAATGCGTACAGCACGCCGGCCACCGCGGCGGCCACCGCGTAGGGCCAGATGAGCAGCGTCTTGTAGGCCATCGCGCCGCGCACCACCCGGTCGGTCATCACCGCCAGCAGCAGCGACAGCGCGATGCCGATGCCGGCCACCGCGATGCTGAACACCGCCGTGGTGCGGAACGACGCCAGGTAGTTCGGATCACTGAACAGCGTCTGGAAGTTCTGCAGGCCGACGAACTGCGTGCGCAGGCCGAAGGCGTCCTGCAGCTGGAACGAGTACCAGACCGCCTGCGACGCCGGCCAGAAGAAGAAGACGATGGTGATGGCGAGCTGCGGCGCCACCAGCAGGTAGGGCAGCCACGCCGAGCGGAAGACGACGCGTTTTTCCATTCCGCCCGGCGCGGCAGGTGCAGCGGTGCTGCTGGGCTACTTGTTCGCCGCCTCGAACTGCCGCAGTAGCTCGTTGCCGCGCCGCACGGCGTCGTCGAGCGCCGCCTTGGCGGTCTTCTTGCCGGCGAACGCCGCCTCCAGCTCCTCTTCGATGATCGTGCGGCCCTGCACGAAGTTGCCGAAGCGCAGGCCCTTGGAGTTCTCTGTCGGCGGCTTGTTGGTGAGCTGCAGCACCGCCGTGTCGCGGCCGGGGTTCTTGTCGTAGAAGCCGGACTTGCGCGTCATCTCGAAGGCGGCCAGCGTGATCGGCACGTAGCCGGTCTTGACGTGCCACTCCATCTGCACCTCGGGCCGCGACAGGAACGAGAAGAAGCGCGCCACGCCCTTGTACTCCTCGGCCTTGCGGCCGCTCATCACCCACAGCGAGGCGCCGCCGATGATCGAGTTCTGCGGCGCGCCGGGCACGTCGTCGTGGTAGGGGAGGAAGTTCAGCTGCCAGTCGGTCTTGGCCGCCTTGATGGTGCCGCCCAGCGCGCTGGCGCTGATGGTCGCCATCGCGCACTCGCCGCTCTGGAACTTGGCGTCCGCCTGGTTGACGCGCCCGGCGTAGGTGAACAGGCCGCGCTTGGCCATGTCGGCCAGCATCTCGACGTGCTTGACGTGGGTCGGCGAGTTGACGGTGAACACCGTGTCGAGGCCGCCCATGCCGTTCTGCTTGGTGCCGATCTGCACGTTGTGCCAGGCGCTGAAGTTCTCGACGTGCACCCAGGATGGCCAGCCCGAGGTGTAGACGCAGTCCTGGCCGGCCGCCTTCAGCTTCTCCGCCGTGGCGACCAGCTCCTTCCAGGTCTTCGGCGCCACCGGCGGCAGGCCGGCGGCCTTGAACTTGTTGCGGTCGATGTAGAGCAGCGCCGTCGAGCTGTTGAACGGCAGCGACAGCATGTTGCCCTGCAGGTCCGAGTAGTAGCCGGTCACGGTCGGCAGGTAGGCCTTCGGATCGAACGGCTCGCCGGCCTCCTTCATCAGCTGGTACACCGGCTTGATCGCACCGCGGGCGGCCATCATCGTCGCGGTGCCGACCTCGAACACCTGCAGGATGTGCGGCGCCTGGCCGGCGCGGAAGGCGGCGATCGCCGCCGTCATCGACTCGGGATACGAGCCCTTGTACGAGGTGACGATCTTGTAGTCCTTCTGCTCGGCGTTGAATTTGTCGGCCAGTCCGTTCAGCGCTTCGCCATTCGAGCCGCCCATCGAGTGCCACCACTGGATTTCCGTCTGCGCATAGGCGGCGGGGCTCAGGCAGACCGCAAAAATGGCGGCAACGGCCGCCGGCAGGACCTTGCGTAGCATTGACATCTCCTCGGAAAAGGCCGTGGTTCTTGGCGTCGGCCGTGACTGGGTTGTTACGATACAACGACCGGTGCCGGCACGACAGTCTGCCGCGGCCGGGTCCCGGCATCCTGCCCCATGTCAATCTTCGAGCGCCTCGCGCTTTACGCCCGCCTCGTCCGCTTCGACAAGCCGGTCGGCACCCTGCTGCTGCTGTGGCCGACGCTCACCGCGCTGTGGATCGCCGCCGAGGGCGCGCCCGGCGCACTGCACCTGGTGATCTTCTGCCTCGGCACGCTGCTCATGCGCTCGGCCGGCTGCGCGGTCAACGACGTGTTCGACCGCGACTTCGACGGCCACGTCGAGCGCACCGCCGACCGGGTGGTCGCCAGCGGCCGGGTCTCGCCGGCGCAGGCGTGGGCGGTCGGCCTGCTGCTGATCGCCGCCGCGGCGCTGCTGCTGATCCCGCTGAACGCGCTGACCTTCCGGCTGGCGGTGGTCGGCGCGCTGGTCGCCCTCAGCTATCCGCTGTTCAAGCGCTTCTTCCCGCTGCCGCAGGCCTGGCTGGCGATCGCCTTCTCCTTCGGCATCCCGATGGCCTTCGCGGCGGTGCGCGGCGAGGTGCCGGTGGTCGGCTGGTGGCTGTTCGCCGCCAATCTTTTCTGGGTGGTTGCCTACGACACCGAGTACGCGATGGTCGATCGCGACGACGACCTGCGCATCGGCCTGCGCTCCTCGGCGATCCTGTTCGGCCGCGCCGACGTGGCGGCGGTGGCCGGCTGCTACGCGGCCTACCTGCTGCTGCTGGCGGCCATCGGCGTGGTGATGCGCTTTTCCTGGCCGTTTTACGCCGGCTGGGCCGCGGCGGCGCTGATCGCCGGCTACCACTTCGTGCTGATCCGCGGACGCCGGCGCGGCGAGTGCTTCCGCGCCTTCAGGCACAACCAGTGGCTGGGCCTGGCGGTGTTCGCCGGCGTTGCCGGCCACTACGCGCTGGCCTAGGGCTACTGGCGGCCGAACTCGTCGCCCAGTTCAGCGGCGCGCCGGTACGCCGCGTGCACCGCCTCGACGATCCTCGCCTCGACGGCGTTGGCGTCCAGCCAGGCCAGCGCCGCGGCGGTGGTGCCTCCCTTCGACGTGACACGCTCGCGCAGGCTCTGCAGCGGCTCTGTCGATTCGGCGGCGAGGTGCGCGGCGCCGACGAAGGTCTGCACGGCAAGCGCGCGCGCCTGCTCGGCGCTCAGACCCAGTTCGGTGCCGGCGCGGGCCAGCGCCTCGATGAAGTAGAAGACATAGGCCGGCCCGCTGGCGGAAACCGCGGTGACCGCGTCGAGCCTGGTCTCGTCGTCGAACCAGACGACCTCGCCGGCGGTGCGCAGGATCGACTCCGCCAGCCGGCGCTGCGCCTCGCCGACCTGCGCGGTGGCGGCCATGCCGGTCACGCCGCGGCCGATCAGCGCCGGGGTGTTCGGCATCGTCCGCACGATGGCGCTGGTGCCGATCCAGCGGGCGATGTCGGCCGCGCGGATGCCGGCAGCGACCGAGACCACCAGCGGCTCGCCGAGGTGCGGCCGCGCCGCCTCGCAGGCCTGGCGCATGAACTGCGGCTTGACCGCCAGCACGAGCACCTCCGCGCGGGCGAGCGAGGCGTCGGGCTGCGTCGTCGTGCCGATGCCGAACTGCTCCTTCAGCTGCCCGCAGCGCGCGGCGTCGATCTCCACCGCCAGGATGTCGGCGCCCGGGCGGCCGGCACGCCGCAGGCCGCCGATCAGCGCCGCGGCCATGTTGCCGCCACCGATGAAGGCGATCTTCATTTGGCCCTTTCTCCGAATAGCGCGGTGCCGACGCGCACCATCGTCGCGCCCTGTTCGATGGCGACCTCCAGGTCGGCCGACATGCCCATCGACAGGGTATCCCAGTCGGCGAATCCGGCGGCACGCTGGGCGTCGAACAGCTCCTTCATCGCCGCCAGCGGCGGCCGCTGCTCGCCCGGATCGTCGCGCGGCTCCGGAATCGCCATCAGCCCGCGCAGGCGCAGCCGCGGCAGCGCCGCCACTGCGTGCGCCAGCGCCGGCACCTCATCGGGGGCCACGCCGCTCTTGGCTGCCTCGCCGCTGATGTTGACCTGCAGCAGCACGTTCAGCGGCGGCAGCTGCGCCGGCCGCTGCGCCGACAGCCGCTCGGCGACCTTCAGCCGCTCGACCGACTGCACCCAGTCGAAGCGCTCGGCGATCTGCCGCGTCTTGTTGCTCTGGATCGGGCCGATGAAGTGCCAGCTGAGCGGCAGCCTCGGCGCGGCGGCGCCCACCGCGTCCATCTTGGCCAGTGCTTCCTGCAGGTAGTTCTCGCCGAAGTCGCGCTGGCCGCAGCGCGCCAGCGCCAGCACCGCCTCGGGGCCGAAGGTCTTGCTCACCGCCACCAGCGTCACCGACCCCGACGGCCGGGAGGCCCGGCGGACGGCTGCGCTAATCCGTTCAGTCAACGATGTAAGGTTGGCTTGCAAGTGCTTGTCCGAACTGCACATAATCGATTCGCCCTGAGCGGGCTGCCGAGCCGAAGTCGTTGATCCGCAAGGGCTCGGCGGGAAGCGGGTGCTCGCTGCAGCCGCTCCGAACCGAGTCATCGCTGGCCACTTTGCTGGACGCCTAAATGGACATCTCCGAACTGCTTGCATTCTCCGTCAAGAACAAGGCGTCCGATCTGCACCTGTCCTCCGGCCTGCCGCCGATGATCCGCGTGCACGGCGACGTGCGGCGCATCAACCTGCCGCCGCTGGAGCACAAGGACGTGCACGCGATGATCTACGACATCATGAACGACCAGCAGCGCAAGCACTACGACGAGACGTACGACGTCGACTTCTCGTTCGCGCTGCCGGGGCTGGCGCGCTTCCGCGTCAACGCGTTCATGCAGGACCGCGGCTCGTCCGCGGTGATGCGGACGATTCCGTCGCGCGTGCTGTCGCTCGAGGAACTGGCGGCGCCGAAGATCTTCGCCGACTTCGCGATGAAGCCGCGCGGGCTGGTGCTGGTGACCGGGCCGACCGGCTCGGGCAAGTCGACCACCCTGGCGGCGATGCTCGACCACGTCAACAGCAACGTGCAGGGCCACGTGCTGACGGTCGAGGACCCGATCGAGTTCGTGCACGAGCCGCGCAAGTGCGTGATCAACCAGCGCGAGGTCGGGCCGCACACGCTGTCGTTCGCCAACGCGCTGCGCGCGGCGCTGCGCGAGGACCCGGACGTGATCCTGGTCGGCGAGCTGCGCGACCTGGAGACGATCCGCCTGGCGCTGACCGCCGCCGAGACGGGCCACCTGGTGCTCGGCACGCTGCATACCTCGTCGGCGGCGAAGACCATCGACCGCATGGTCGACGTGTTCCCGGCGGCGGAGAAGGAGATGGTGCGGGCGATGCTGTCCGAGTCGCTGGTGGCGGTGGTCTCGCAGTCGCTTCTGAAGCGCAAGGACGGCACCGGCAGGATCGCGGCGCACGAGATCATGGTCGGCACGCCGGCCATCCGCAACCTGATCCGCGAGAACAAGGTCGCCCAGATGTACTCGATGATCCAGACCGGCGCGCAGTTCGGCATGCAGACACTCGACCAGTGCCTGCTCGACCTGGTCCGCCGCAACGTCATCTCGCACGGCGAGGCGCGCACCTACGCCAAGCAGCCGGAGTCGTTCGTCGGCTGACCCGCCCGCGTCCCGCCGGACGGGACGGGCCGCAACAGACACGCGCGCAAAGCGCGCTCGATGGGGAACAAATGGATCGCGACCAGGCAACCCGCTTCATCCACGACCTGCTGAAGCTGCTGCTCAGCAAGAAGGGCTCGGACCTGTTCCTGACGGCCGAGTTTCCGCCGGCGTTCAAGGTCGACGGCCGGGTGACGCCGGTGTCGAACCAGCCGCTGACGGCGCAGCACACCGCCGAGCTGGTGCGGGCGATCATGAACGACCGCCAGGCAGCCGAGTTCGAGTCGACCCGCGAGTGCAACTTCGCGATCAGCCCGACCGGCATCGGCCGCTTCCGCGTCTCGTCATTCGTCCAGCAGGGCAAGGTCGGCATCGTGTTCCGCGTGATCGCCGACAAGATCCCGACCGCCGAGGAGCTGAGCCTGCCGCCGATCGTCAACGACCTTGCGATGGCCAAGCGCGGCATCGTGATGATGGTCGGCGCCACCGGCTGCGGCAAGTCGACCACGCTGGCGGCGATGGTCGGCTACCGCAACGAGAACAGCCAGGGCCACATCATCACCATCGAGGACCCGGTCGAGTACGTGCACCAGCACAGGAACTGCATCGTCACCCACCGCGACATCGGTGTCGACTGCGAGAGCTGGCAGGTTGCGCTGAAGAACACGCTGCGCCAGGCGCCCGACGTCATCCTGATCGGCGAGATCCGCGAGCGCGAGACGATGGAGCATGCGATCGCCTTTGCCGAGACCGGCCACCTGGTGATGTGCACGCTGCACGCCAACTCGACCAACCAGGCGCTCGACCGGGTGATCAACTTCTTCCCGGAGGAAAAGCGCCAGCAGCTGCTGATGGACCTGTCGCTGAACCTGCGGGCGATGGTCTCGCAGCGGCTGATCCCCTTCAAGGGACGCAAGGGGCGGATCCCGGCGGTCGAGATCATGCTCAACTCGCCGCTGATCCAGGAGCTGATCTTCAAGGGCGAGGTTGCGGAGATCCGCGAGGTGATGAAGCGCAGCCGCGAGCAGGGCATGCAGACCTTCGACCAGGCGCTGTTCGACCTGCACGAGTCCGGGCTGATCTCCTACGAGGATGCGCTGCGCAACGCCGATTCGGTCAACGACCTGCGCCTGAACATCAAGCTGAACTCGAAGCTGTACGGCGGCGTCGCCGAGATGCAGCGCGGCATCGAGCACCTCGGACTGACCGAGTAGCCGGCGCGGCGTCGCCGTCTTCCTGCCGGCGCGGCCCTCCGGGTCGCGACCGGGCCGTGCGCCGGCATCGGCGGCCGGGGCGGACAGCCGGCTATGATTCCTTCACCGGGCGCACTGCGCCGGCCTCGGCGGCCGCAGGCCGCATCAACGCCATGACCTCCGTCTACGATTTCTCGGCCAGGACCATCGACGGCAAGACGCGCAAGCTCGCCGACTACAAGGGCAAGGTGCTGCTGATCGTCAACACCGCCAGCAAGTGCGGCTTCACGCCGCAGTACAAGGGGCTGGAGGCGCTGTACAAGGAGTACGGCAAGCGCGGCTTCGCCGTGCTCGGCTTCCCGAGCAACCAGTTCGGCGAGCAGGAGCCGGGGCCGGAGTCGGAGATCGCCGAGTTCTGCGAGATGAACTTCGGCGTCACTTTCCCGCTGTTCGCCAAGGTCGACGTCAACGGCGAGGCGGCTCATCCGCTGTTCAAACACCTGACCAGCGCCAAGCCCGGCCTGCTCGGTTCGGAAGCGATCAAGTGGAACTTCACCAAGTTCCTGGTCGATCGCGACGGCAGCGTCGTCAAGCGCTATGCGCCGACCACCGAGCCGAAGGAAATCGCCGCCGAGATCGAGAAACTCCTGCCGGCGAAGTAGCCGGGCCGATCAGGCGACGGGGCGCTGCCGCTGCCGGTACTGACCGGTGACCATTTCGAAGCGGAACAGCCGGCACTCGATCGCGCCGTTGTAAAGCACCGTCTTGCGCGTCTCGTGCAGCCGCATCTGGCCCGGCAGGTCGCGGTCGGACGACAGCAGCCAGGCGGTCCAGCCGGGAAACGACTCCTTGAGGCGATCGCCGAAGTCGCGCATCAGCGCCGGCACGGTGGCCGATTTCGGCGCGCTTTGCTCGCCGTAGGGCGGGTTGGCGACGATCATCCCGCCGGCGGCGATCGGCAGGCTCTGGCGCGCATCGCCGGCGGCGAACGACAGCCGTCCGTCGTCGAGCCAGTTCTGCAGGCCGGCCAGCTGCGCATTGCCGCGCGCGGTGTCGACCACCAGCGACGAGATGTCGGTGCCGGCGATGCGCGCCGGCACCGAGTCGTCGATCGCCGCGGCGGCCTGCGACTTCAGCTCCTGCCAGGCGGCGGCGTCGAAGCCGGCCAGCCGCTCGAAAGCGAAGCGCCGGTTCAGTCCGGGTGCCCGGTCGGCGGCCATCAGCGCCGCCTCGATGGCGATGGTGCCGCTGCCGCAGAACGGATCGAGCAGCGGCACCTCGGGCGTCCAGCCGGCCAGCATCAGCAATCCGGCGGCGAGGTTCTCCTTCAGCGGCGCCTCGCCCTTCTCGGCGCGCCAGCCGCGCTTGAACAGCGGTTCGCCCGACAGGTCCAGGTAGAGCGCCAGCCGCCGCTCGTCGAGGTAGGCGAACACCCGCACGTCAGGCCGCGCGCGGTCGATCGACGGCCGTGCGCCGGTCGCCTCGCGCAGGCGGTCGACCACCGCGTCCTTGATCTTCAGCGTCGCGAAGTCGAGGCTGCGCAGCGGCGAGCGCGAGGCGCTCAGATCGACCCGCAGCGTCTGCCGCGCGTCGAAGTGCCGCTCCCAGGCGACGGCGCGCGCGCGCTCGTAGAGGTCGCGCTCGTCGCGGTAATCGTCAGCCGCCAGTTGCCACAGCACGCGGCTGGCGATGCGGCTGGCCAGGTTGGCCGCATAGGCGGTCCTGATCGTGCCGCGGAAGCCGACGCCGCCGCCTTCCGGCGCCACCTGCTGCGCGCCGAGCGCGCGCAGCTCGCCCGCCAGCAGCGGCTCGAGGCCGCGCGGGCAAACGGCGAAGAACGACTCGGTGGACGGTGTCACCATCGGTGGCGGACCTGCTCGACCGGCGAACGATACGCGCTCCTACAATCGGCGGCGGCCAGACCAGCGCGGCCGCGGTCCGCAGAGGAGATGGAGGCGATGGAGCCCAGCGTATTCACCCGCATCATCCGCGGCGAACTGCCGGCGGCGAAGGTCTACGAGGACGAGCACACGATCGCCTTCATGGACGCCGGCCAGGTCAATCCCGGCCACGTGATCGTCGCCACCAGGCGCCAGGTGGAGACGATCCTCGAGCTGGACGACGAACTGGCTGGCGCGCTTTTCCGAACCGTGACGCGGGTGGCGCGCGCCGTCGACGCCGCGTTCAGTCCCGAGGGCATCACCGTGCTGCAGGCGAACAAGCCGGCCGGCTGGCAGACGGTGCCGCACGTGCACCTGCACGTGCTGCCGCGGTATCAGAACGACGGTGTCGGGCTGGTCTGGCCGCGCAAGGAGCCGCCGCTGGAGCAGCTGCGCGAACTGGCGGCGAGGATCCGGGTGGCCTGACGGTCAGCGGCGCAGCTGTCCGGCGCCGAACACGACGTACTTCCGCGAAGTGAGTCCCTCGAGGCCGACCGGGCCGCGCGCGTGCAGCTTGTCGGTCGAGATGCCGATCTCGGCGCCGAGGCCGTACTCGAAGCCGTCGGCGAAGCAGGTCGGCGCGTTGACCATCACCGAGGCGGAGTCGACCTCGCGCAGGAAGCGCTCGATGGCCAGGTGGTCACGGCTGACGATCGCGTCGGTGTGGTGCGAGCCGTAGTGCCCGATGTGGGCGATGGCGGTGTCGAGCGAGTCGACCACCCGCACGGCGAGGATCGGGCCGAGGTACTCGGTGAACCAGTCCTCCTCGGCGGCCGCCCTGGCCTGCGGCAGCAGCGCGCAGGTGGCCGGGCAGCCGCGCAGTTCGATGCCGCGCGCGCCGAGTTCCGCCGCGACCTGCGGCAGGAACACCGAGGCGACCTCCTGGTGCACCAGCAGCGTCTCCATGGCGCCGCAGACGAACAGGCGGTAGGTCTTGGCGTTGACCGCGATGTCGACCGCCTGCGCGAGGTCGGCGGCGGCATCGACGTAGACGTGGCAGTTGCCGTCGAGGTGCTTGAGCATCGGCACCCGGCTCTCGCCGGCCAGCCGTTCGATCAGGCCACGGCCGCCGCGCGGCACGATCAGGTCGACGTACTTCGGCATCGACACCAGTAGGCCGACGGCGGCGCGGTCGGTGCTGGCGACCAGTTGCACCGCCTCGCCCGGCAGCCCGGCCTGGCGAAGGCCGTGGCTGACCTGCTGCGCCAGCAGGCGGTTGCTGTCGAACGCCTCCGAGCCGCCGCGCAGGATGGTCGCGTTGCCGCTCTTCAGGCACAGCGTGGCGGCGTCGATCGTCACGTTCGGCCGGCTCTCGTAGATGATGCCGATCACGCCGAGCGGCACGCGCATGCGGCCGATGCGCAGGCCCGAGGGCTGCGGCCGCAGGTCGGTCACTTCGCCGATCGGGTCGGGCAGGTCGGCGACCTTCTCCACCCCGGCGGCCATCTTCTCGACGCCGGCCGCGGTCAGCCGCAGGCGGTCGAGCAGCGGCCCGGCCAGGCCGGCGGCGGTGGCGCGCTCCAGGTCGCGCCGGTTGACCTCCACGATCGCAGCCGAGGCAGCGCGGATGGAGGCGGCGATCGCCGCGAGCGCCGCGTTCTTCTGCGCCGTCGAGGCGCGCGCCACTGCCGCGGCGGCGGCACGGGCGCGGCGGCCGACCGCCTCCATGTAGGCGGGCAGTTCGGCGGACGGGGTCAGTTCGGCGGGCGCGTTCATGGGGAGCCGGCCGAGCAGGCCAGCGCGATGTCGCTCAATTCTAGCCACGGGTCGCTGTCACGACGGGCGGCGGCGAGTCCCTTCGCCAGGCGGTCGATGTCGGCGCAGCGTGCCAGCAGCGCCGCCAGCGTCGCGGCGGAAAGCCGGCGCAGCGCCTTTGGCATCAGCTTCTCGCGCGGGCCCCAGATGCGCAACTCGCGCGCCACCACGCCGAACGGCTTGCCGGCGGCCACCGCGTCCTGCGCGCGCAGCAGCGTGCGCAGTTCCTCGGCCACCACCCACAGCACCAGCGGCAGCGGCTCGCCCTCGACGCGCAGACCTTCGAGCAGGCGCAGCGCCCGCGCGCCGTCGCCGGCGAGCAGCGCCGGCGCCAGCGCGTAGACGTCGTAGCGGGCGACGTTCAGCACCGCGTCGGCCACCTGCTCGAGGCTCAGTTCGCCGGGCGGGTACAGCAGCGCCAGCTTGCCGATCTCCTGGTGCGCGGCGAGCAGGTTGCCTTCGACGCGATCGGCGATGAACGCGAGCGCCTCGCGCCCGGCGCTCTGGCGGTTGCGGGCCAGGCGGCCGCCGATCCATTCCGGCAGCGCGACGCGCTCGATCTTCTCGACCTCGACCCAGATTGCCGCGTGCTCGAGCGCCGCCGCCCAGCGGCTGGCACGCGTGTCGCGGTCCAGCCTGGGCAGCGTGATGATCACCAGCAGGTCATCGGGCGGCGAGCCGGCGAACTCGCGCAGCGCCTCGCCACCGGCCTTGCCGGGCTTGCCGCCCGGCAGCCGCAGCTCGACGATCCGCTTCTCGGCGAACAGCGACAGGCCGCTGGCGGCCTGCGTCAGCCGCGACCAGTCGAAGCGCGCGTCGGCGTGCAGCACCTCGCGCTCGCTGTAGCCCAGCTCGCGGGCGGCGGCGCGGATCGCGTCGGCCGCCTCGATCGCCAGCAGCGGCTCGTCGCCGGCGACCACGTAGATCGGCGCCAGCGTGCCGGACTTGCGCCGGCCCTGCAGGTGTCCGGCAAGACCGTCGACCTTCAGCAGCATCGGCGCCTCAGATCGTCAGCGCCGACATCCGGCGCAGCATCTGCTGGGCAACGTCGTACAGCATGTCCTGGTAGAGCTGCTCGGCCTCGTACTCGCGCGCCAGCATCTGCTCCTCGAGCATCGCCAGGTCGCGCGAGGTCGTCACCTGGGTCGGCGCGAGGTACTCGCGCCCCTTGCCGTCGTGCACGCGGAAGACGACCCGCAGGCGCAGCCGGAACTCGCGCGCCCGCCCCTGGGCGTTGACCGACAGCACGTCGCGCTCTCGCGTCTCGCTGACGATCTCGACGATCGCCCCCGCCTTCGCACCGTCCTCGACCAGGGCGGTCGCGGTGCCCGAGCGGATCGCGCCGGCCAGCTCGCCGCTGATCGCCGAGGAGCGCGGTGCGGCGACGAAGACGCTGTCGAAAGGCAGCCGCTGCGTGCCGCGCAGCCGGAAGCCGCAGGCGACGAGCCCGCCCGACAGCGCGAGGGCGCCGATCAGCCGCCCTCGGCGCGATCGGCAGGCGGGCGCGTCGTCCCCGCGCAGGCGGGGATCCAGCGACTCTTCGGTTGCCTGCGGCTGCATCGGCGCGATGGAGGCCGTCTCAGACCACCACATTGACCAGCTTGCCCGGCACCACGACGACCCGCCTGACCGTGCTGCCGGCGACGAATTTCTGCACTGCCGGATCGGCCAGCGCGGCGGCCTCGATCGCCTGCTTGTCGGCGGCGGCAGGCACGCGGATCGCGCCGCGCAGCTTGCCGTTGACCTGCACCACCAGTTCGATCTCGTCCTGCCGCAGCGCCGCCTCGTCCGCGCCTGGCCAGGCGGCGTCGAGCAGGTCGCCGAGCGCCGCGGCGTAGCCGAGCTCCTGCCACAGCCGGTGGGTGATGTGCGGTGCGATCGGGTACAGCACCCGCAGCAGGATGCCCAGCCCCTCGCGCGCGAGTGCGCCTTCGGCCGGCGAATCGCCGAGCTTGGCGTCGTCCAGCGCGTTGAGCATCTTCATCGCCGCCGAGACCACGGTGTTGTACTGCACCCGCTGGTAGTCGAAGTCGGCCTGCTTCAGGTTCAGGTGGATCTCGCGCCGCGCCGCCTTCAGCGGTGCGGCGAGCAAGGCCGGGTCGACCGGTCCCGCCTTGGCCACCGCGTCGCGGCGAGCGTGGCAGTAGCTCCACAGCCGGCGCAGGAAGCGGTAGGTGCCTTCGGCACCGCTGTTGCTCCAGGCGGCGGACTGGTCGGGCGGGCCGGCGAACATCACGAAGGCGCGCGCCGTGTCGGCGCCGAAGCGGCCGATGATGTCGCGCGGCTCGACGACGTTGTTCTTGCTCTTGCTCATCTTCTCGGTGCCGCCGTAGGCGACAGCCAGGCCGTCGTCGCGCGCGGTCGCCTTCACCGGCCGGCCCTTCTCGTCGTACTCGATGTCGATCTCGTTCGGGTAGAACCAGCGCTTGCGGCCCTCGTCGTCCTCGCGGTAGTAGCAGTCGTGGGTCAGCATGCCCTGCGTGAAAAGGCGGGTGAACGGTTCGTCGAACTTCACCAGCCCGAGGTCGCGCATCACCTTGGTCCAGAAGCGCGCGTACAGCAGGTGCAGCACCGCGTGCTCGATGCCGCCGATGTACTGG
Source organism: Burkholderiales bacterium (assembly GCA_016716275.1). Classification (GTDB taxonomy): domain Bacteria; phylum Pseudomonadota; class Gammaproteobacteria; order Burkholderiales; family Burkholderiaceae_F; genus JADJWR01. The sequence continues at coordinate 1,029,892 of JADJWR010000002.1, forward strand.
TCCATCGGCATCCAGTAGTCGTTGCGGCTATCGACCATCCGGTCCGCCGCATCCGGCGAGCAGTAGCGCATGTAGTACCAGCTCGAGTCGACGAAGGTGTCCATCGTGTCGCTCTCGCGCCGCGCCGGCCTTGCCGCACCTCGGGCAGCGGCACTTCAGGAACGGCTCGTACTTCGCCAGCGGGCTGCCGCTGCCGTCCGGCACCAGGTTCTCGGGAAGCAGTACCGGCAGATCCTTCTCGGGCACCGGCACCGCGCCGCAGGAATCGCAGTGAATGATCGGGATCGGCGTGCCCCAGTAGCGCTGGCGCGAGATGCCCCAGTCGCGCAGCCGGTACTGCACCTGTTTGTCGCCGAGTCCCTTGGCCTTGAGGTCGGCGGCGATCGCGTCGGTCGCCGCTTCGTAATCCAGGCCGTCGTACCGCCCCGAGTGCACGCAGGCGCCGCGCTGCTTGTCGGCGTACCACTCCTGCCAGGCCTCGGTGGAGAAGGTCTCGCCGGCCACGGCGATCACCTGCTTGATCGCGAGCCCGTACTTCTTCGCGAACTCGAAATCGCGCTCGTCGTGCGCCGGCACGCCCATCACCGCGCCTTCGCCGTAGCCCATCAGCACGTAGTTGCCGACCCACACCTCGACCCGCTCGCCGGTCAGCGGGTGCTCGACGAAGAAGCCGGTGGCCATGCCCTTCTTGTCCATCGTGGCGAGGTCGGCCTCGGTGGCGGCACCCTTGCGGCACTCGTCGATGAAGGCGGCCAGCCGCGGGTTGTCGCGCGCCAGCCGCGCGGCCAGCGGATGCTCGGCGGCCAGCGCGACGAAGGTCACGCCGCAGATCGTGTCGGCGCGGGTGGTGAACACGCGCAGCAGTTGCTGCTGGCCGTCGAGCTCGTACGGGAAGCCGAAGTTCACGCCGACGCTGCGGCCGATCCAGTTCTCCTGCATCGCCCGCACCTGCGGCGGCCAGCCGTCGAGCTTGCCCAGGCTTTCCAGCAGTTCGTCCGCGTACTGCGTGATGCGCAGGTAATAGCCGGGGATCTCGCGCCGCTCGACCACCGCGCCCGAGCGCCAGCCGCGGCCGTCGATCACCTGCTCGTTGGCGAGCACGGTCTGGTCGACCGGGTCCCAGTTGACCACCTGGGTGGCGCGGTAGGCGATGCCGCGCTCGAGCATCTTCAGGAACAGCCACTGGTTCCACTTGTAGTAGCCGGCGTCGCAGGTGGCGACCTCGCGGCTCCAGTCGAAGGCCAGGCCGAGCGGCTGCATCTGCGCCTTCATGTCGGCGATGTTGGCGCGGGTCCACTCGGCAGGCGCCACGCCCTTGTCGATGGCGGCGTTCTCCGCCGGCAGACCGAAGGCGTCCCAGCCCATCGGCGTCATCACGTTGAAGCCGCGCATGCGCAGGATGCGGTAGAGCACGTCGTTCAGCGTGTAGTTGCGCACGTGGCCCATGTGCAGCTTGCCGCTGGGGTAGGGCAGCATCGAGCAGACGTAGAACTTCGGCTTCGGCCTGCGGTCGGCGTCCGTCGCGTGCTCGATCGCGCGATAGGCGTCGCGTTCGCGCCAGTGCGCCTGGGCGGCGGCTTCCACCTGCTGAGGTTCGTATTTGTCGTGCATCGGAACGGGCGCGGGTCCTTGAACTTCGGCGGGCAGTATATCGACGCACTCCCGACTGGCCGGCAGCGACGGCAGGCCGAGCCGAGCGACCCGGGACGCGGCATGCACTCGCCTAGAATCGTCGTTGTCGCAACCCTCTCATCCCGCCCTTTCCGTGTCCGACCGCTTGCTGGCGGGGCTGAACGACAAGCAGCTCGCCGCCGTGACCTTGCCTGCGCAGCCGGCGCTGATCCTCGCCGGCGCGGGGTCGGGCAAGACGCGCGTGCTGACCACCCGGATCGCCTGGCTGATCCAGACGCACCAGGCCAGTCCGCAGGGCATCCTGGCGGTGACCTTCACCAACAAGGCGGCCAAGGAAATGGTCGCCCGCCTCGGCGCCATGCTGCCGATCAACACCCGCGGCATGTGGATCGGCACCTTCCACGGCCTGTGCAACCGGCTGCTGCGCGCGCATCACCGCGATGCAGGCCTGCCGCAGACGTTCCAGATTCTCGACACCGCCGACCAGCTCTCCGCGATCAAGCGGCTGCTCAAGGGCGCCGGCATCGACGACGAGAAGTACCCGCCGCGCAACCTGCAGGCGTTCATCAACGGCGCCAAGGAGTCGGGGCTGCGGGCCGGCAGCGTCGAGGTCGACGATCCCTACACCCGCAAGTTCGTCGAGCTGTACGCGATGTACGACGCGCAGTGCCAGCGCGAGGGCGTGGTCGACTTTGCCGAGCTGCTGCTGCGCTGCTACGAGCTGCTCGCGCGCAACGAGCCAACCCGCCGGCACTACCAGCAGCGCTTCGGCCACATCCTGGTCGACGAGTTCCAGGACACCAACACGCTGCAGTACAAGTGGCTGAAGCTGCTGGCGGGATCGCACGCCGCCATCTTCGCGGTCGGCGACGACGACCAGTCGATTTACGCCTTCCGCGGCGCCAACGTCGGCAACATGGCCGATTTCGAGCGCGAGTTCAGGGTGGCCAACGTGATCCGGCTGGAGCAGAACTACCGCTCGCACGGCAACATCCTCGACGCGGCGAACGCGCTGATCCGGCACAACGCCCGCCGGCTCGGCAAGAACCTGTGGACCGCGGAGGGCACCGGCGAGCCGGTGCGGGTGTTCGAGGCCGGCTCCGACGGGCTGGAGGCGGCGTGGCTGGTCGACGAGGTGAAGAGCCTGATCGCCGACGGGCTGGCGCGGCGCGAGGTCGCCGTGCTGTACCGCTCGAACGCCCAGTCGCGGGTAATCGAGCACGCGCTGTTCAACGCCGGCATCGCCTATCGCGTCTACGGCGGGCTGCGCTTCTTCGAGCGCGCCGAGGTCAAGCACGCGCTCGCCTACCTGCGGCTGATCGAGAACCCGGCCGACGACACGGCGTTCCTTCGGGTGGTCAACTTTCCGCCGCGCGGCATCGGTGCGCGCACGCTGGAGCAGCTGCAGGATGCGGCGAAAGCGGGCGGGCACAGCCTCTGCGCGGCGGTCGGCGGCGTTGCCGGCAAGGCGGGCGCGAATCTCGCGGCGTTCGTCGGGCTGATCGACAGCCTGCGCTTCGAGACGGCCAATCTGCCGCTCGCCGAGATCGTCGAGGCGGTGATCGACCGCAGCGGCCTCGTTGCCCACTACCGCGCGGAGCGGGAAGGCCAGGAGCGGGTCGAGAACCTGGAGGAACTGGTCAACGCGGCGGCAGCCTTCGTCGCCGAGGACGGCTACGCGCAGGACGCTTCCGGCACGCAGGCCGACGGCGCGGCGGGGCTGCCGTCGCCGCTGGCGGGCTTCCTGTCGCACGCCTCGCTGGAGGCAGGAGAGAACCAGGCCGCCGAGGGCCAGGACGCGCTGCAGCTGATGACCGTGCACGCGGCGAAGGGCCTGGAGTTCCACGCGGTGTTCATCACCGGGCTCGAGGAGGGGCTGTTCCCGCACGAGAACAGCATGCAGGAGCTCGACGGCCTGGAGGAGGAGCGCCGGCTGATGTACGTGGCGATCACCCGCGCCCGCCGGCGGCTGTACCTGAGCTTCGCGCAGAGCCGGATGCTGCACGGCCAGACCCGCTACGGCATCCGTTCTCGCTTCATCGGCGAGCTGCCGGAAGGCGGGCTGAAGTGGCTGACGCCGCGGCTGCGCGAAGGCGCGGGCCTGCGTCTGGGCGGCTGGCACGATGCCGGCGGTGCACCGCCCGCCGCCCCTGCGGCGACGCCGTCTAGCCAGCACACGAGCGGCTACCGGATCGGCCAGACCGTGCGGCACGCCCGCTTCGGCGAGGGCGTGATCATCCGGCTGGAAGGCTCCGGCACCGATGCGCGCGCCAAGATCAACTTCGGTGCGCAGGGCGTCAAGGAACTGCTGCTGTCGATTGCCAGGCTGGAAGCCGCCTGAGAGGCAGCCGATCGGGCCGCCGCGCGCTCGATCCGCTCCGCCTGGCCGCCGTCAGGGCGCCTCGCGGGGGCTGTCGACGAACACCGAGCGGTACATCGGGTAAAGGCTCGCCTGGACGATCGTCATCAGCACCAGCGCCAGCGGCGCGATCACGATCGACAGCACCTGCGGCGAGCTGATCAGCGAGGTCAGCAGCATCACCGCGACGACGCTGGCGCCGATCGTCAGCACGCCGGCGGCCAGCCCGAAGACCAGCATCGCGCCCATGTTGCGCCAGCAGGCGACGACGCTGCCGAACATCGACTTGGCAGGTTGGATGCCGTGCCAGCCGGAGAGCACGGGCGCGAACCACATCAGCGCCATCACCGGCAGGTACAGCAGCAGCTGCACCAGCAGCGCCGACAGCGGGATGTCCTGCAGCGACTGCGGTGCCTCGCCGCCCGGCGGCTCGGGGGTGAGCAGCATCGCCAGCGTGGCAACGACCAGCAGCAGGATCGCGTTGACGATTCCCAGCCGCAGCATCGGCAGGCGCGCCGGCGTCGGGCGGAAGGGCTGGGCGAAGGCCAGCGGCGTCGGCATTTTCCCTTCGGCGACGTCGCGGCAGACGCCGAGCAGGCCGACCGAGGCGAACGGCGCCAGCACGCCCGAGATGGCGATGCCGACGACCGGCAGCAGCGCCGGCACGATCAGCATCATCAGGTACAGCACGACCATCGCCGGCAGCCCGATCGGCTGGCGGCCGAACAGGCGCATGCCTTCGCGCAGCCAGCCGAGGCCGGCGCCCGCCGGCAGGATGTTGATCCGCATGCGGCGATTCTATGGGGCGGCGCGGTCCGCGTGCGCCGGCCACGGCAGCGCCGCATCGGACCGGCGCTGGCGAAGCGTGATCGCGAAGCGGGCCGGGTCGTGCGGCGTCAGCGTGTGCGCGTCGCGCGGCAGGTGCAGGTCGTACAGGCGCGAGATCCAGAAGCGCAGCGCCGCGGCGCGCAGCACGGTGCGCCAGCACTCGTGCTCCAGTTCGGTCAGCGGCTGCACCGCGTGGTAGGCGTCGAGCATCGCCTGGGCGCGCGCCGGATCGAACTTCGCGGTGGCGAGATCGACGCACCAGTCGTTGACGGCGACCGCCAGGTCGTACAGCCACAGGCTGCAGCCGGCGAAGTAGAAGTCGATCACGCCGCCGACGCGTTCGCCTTGCCACAGCACGTTGTCGCGGAACAGGTCGGCATGGATCGGACCGCTCGGCAGCTGTTCGAACTGCGGGCTGCGGAAGAACGTGTCCTGGAAGATCACTTCCTCGGCCAGCTCGTGGAACACCTCGTCGGTAAGCCGTGGCTCGAGGCGCGCCAGCGCCTCCTTCCACCAGCCGATGCCGCGCAGGTTCGGCTGGAAGCGCGGGAAGTCGCGCGCCGCCAGGTGCATGCGCGCCAGCAGGGTGCCCATCGTCGCGCACTGCGCCGGCGTGGGCGCCTGCACGCAGCGGCCGGGCAGCCGGTCGACGATCGCCACCGGCTTGCCGCGCACTTCCGCCATCAGCGCGGCGGCGCGCGTTTCGCACGGCGAGGGCACCGGCAGGCCGCGCCGCGCCAGGTGCTGCATCAGCTCCAGGTAAAAGGGCAGCTGGGCGAAGGTGAGCCGCTCGAACACCGTCAGCACGAACTCGCCGGCGTCGGTGGTCAGGAAGAAGTTGCTGTTCTCGATGCCGGCGGCGATCCCCTGGCAGTCCCGCAGCCGGCCGAGCGAGTACTGCTGCAGCAGCCGCTCGATTTCGGCATCGGTCAGTGCGGTGAAGACGGCCATCTCAGCGGCGAGCCCGGGACGGTTGCGGCAGCGCGCCGCGCGCGGCGCGGGCACGCAGGTTCCTCGCGAGACCCCGCCCGCCGCACATCTGCCCGGATCAGAACTCGATGTTCAGGAAATTCGGTGTCGACACTCCCGAGCCGGGAGTCTGCCTCGGCTCCGGCGGCCGGCCTTCGCCGACGTCCATCGTGTAGCGCACCTCGCCGCCGACCCCGGTGACCCGGATCTCGCTGACCCGGTTGCCCCGCTTGACCTGCTCGATCCGCGTGCGCAGCAGGTCCGAAAGCTCGGGCGCCCGTGGCGTCGCAGCCGCCGGCGGCTGCGACGGCGCTGCCGCCGGAGCCGGCGACGACGGCGCGCCGTTCAGGGCCGGCGGGGCGGGTTGCGCCCACGCCAGCGGCGCGATCAGAGCGACGAGCAGGAAGGTCGGGGGGCCGGACATGGTCAGAGGCATTGTAAGCCGGCGCCGGTGAATCACAGGTAGAGCATCAGCTCCCGCTCGGTGGCGCTCAGGGCGAAGCCGCGCGCCTCGTAGAAGTCGAAGATCGCCTCGACCACCAGGTCGTCGTCGTCGACCAGCTTCATCAGGTCGATGTCGGCGGCGCCGATCATGCCGCGTGCCACCAGCGTGTCCTTCATCCAGCCGAACAGGCCGTCCCAGAAGTCGGAGCCGACCAGCACGATCGGGATCGTGCGGCCCTTGCGCGTCTGGATCAGGGTCAGCGCCTCGAACAGTTCGTCGAGCGTACCGAAGCCGCCCGGCATCACGACGTACGCAGCGGCGTACTTTGCGAAGGCCACCTTGCGGGCGAAGAAGTGGCGGAAGCGCAGCGCGATGTCCTGGTAGGGGTTGCCGTGCTGCTCGAACGGCAGCTCGATGTTCAGCCCGACCGACGGCGAGCGGCCGTCGAAGGCGCCGCGGTTGGCCGCCTCCATCACCCCGGGGCCGCCGCCGCTGATCACCGCGAAGCCGGCGTCCGACAGCTTGCGGGCGATGCGCATCGCCTGCTGGTAGACGGCCGAGTCTTCCTTCAGGCGGGCGCTGCCGAAGATCGACACGGCGGGCCGGATCTCGGACAGCCGCTCGGCGGACTCGACGAACTCCGAGATAATCCCCCACAGATGCCATGATTCGCGCGCTTTCTGGCTGGTGGCGCGCTCGGGCATCGTCACCGCGCGCAGCGAGGGAATGTTCTTCTGACGATCAAGCACTGCCGGGTACCTCCTTGAAGACGCTGCTGCTCGTCGACGGCTCCAGTTACTTATACCGCGCTTTCCACGCGCTGCCGGACCTCCGTACGGCCGAAGGTGAACCGACGGGGGCGCTGCGCGGCTTCATCGGCATGCTGCGCACGCTGCGTGCGCAGTTGCCGCACGACTACTGCGCCTGCGTGTTCGACGCCAAGGGCAGGACCTTCCGCGACGACATCTATCCGCAGTACAAGGCGAACCGGCCGCCGATGCCGGAGGACCTGGCCAGGCAGGTCGCGCCGATCCACGAGGCGACGGCGGCGCTCGGCTGGCCGGTGCTGGAAGTGGCGGGCATCGAGGCCGACGACGTGATCGGCACGCTGGCCCGGCAGGCGGCCGGGCAGGGCGTGCGCACGGTGATCTCCACCGGCGACAAGGACCTGGCGCAGCTGGTCGACCAGCACGTGACGCTGGTCAACACGATGAGCGGCGAGCGGCTCGACGCCGACGGCGTGCTGGCGAAGTTCGGCGTGCGTCCCGGGCAGATCGTCGACTTCCTGACGCTGGTCGGCGACAGCGTCGACAACGTGCCCGGGGTGGAGAAGGTCGGGCCGAAGACCGCCGCCAAATGGCTGGCCGAGTACGGCACGCTGGAGGCGATCGTCGCCAACGCCGGTGAGATCGGCGGCAAGGTCGGCGAGAACCTGCGCGCGGCACTGGCCTGGCTGCCGACGGCGCGCACGCTGGTGACCGTGCGCACCGACGGCGAACTGGCCGCGCGGCTGCCGCAGTTCGACACGCTCGCCGTGCGTCCGCCCGACCGCGCGCAGTTGCGCCAGCTGTTCGAGCGCTGGGAGTTCAGGAGTTTTCTCAAGGACCTCGAAGGCAGTGCGCCGCAGGAGGCAGCGGCGCAGACCGCTGCCGAACCGCCGCAGGAGGTCGAGCGGGCAGCGCCGCCGCGGCCGCAGTACGAGACGGTGGTCACCGCGCAGCAGCTCGAGCAGTGGATCGCCCGCATCAACGCCGCGCCGCTGGTGGCGCTGGACACCGAGACGACATCGCTCGAGCCGATGGCGGCGCGGCTGGTCGGCATCTCGCTGGCGGTCGCCGGCGAGCACGGCAACGCCGCCTGCTACATCCCGCTCGCCCATCGCTACCCCGGCGTGCCGGAGCAGCTGCCGTTCGACGAGACGCTGGCGCGGCTGACACCGTGGCTGCAGAGCGAGCAGCACAAGAAGGTCGGCCAGCACCTGAAGTACGACGCGCACGTGTTCGCCAACCACGGCATCCGGCTGGCCGGCATCAGGCACGACACCATGCTCGAGAGCTACGTGCTCGAGGCGCACCGCAGCCACAACATGGACGACCTCGCCGAGCGCCACCTCGGCCGCGCCACCATCCGCTTCGAGGATGTCTGCGGCAAGGGGGCGGCCGCGATCGGCTTCGACGAGGTGGCGCTGGACCGTGCCACCGAGTACGCGGCCGAGGACGCGGAGGTGACGCTGGCGCTGCACCAGACGCTGTGGCCGCGGCTGGAGAAGCTGCCGCAGCTGCGCAACGTCTACGAGGCGATCGAGATCCCGGTGTCGAGGATCCTGTTCGAGATGGAGCGCATCGGCGTGCTGATCGACCGCGACAGGCTGGCGGCGCAGAGCGTCGAGATCGCAAAGCGGCTGGCGGAGCTCGAGGCGCGGGCGCATGAGCTCGCCGGCCAGCCGTTCAACCTCGGCAGCCCGAAGCAGATCGGCGAGATCCTGTTCGGCCTGCTGAAGCTGCCGGTGGCCAAGAAGACCGCCAGCGGCGCGCCGTCGACCGACGAGGAAGTGCTGGAGAAGCTCGCCGAGGACTACCCGCTGCCGAAGGTGCTGCTCGAGCACCGCGGACTCGCCAAGCTGAAGTCGACCTACTGCGACAAGCTTGCCGCCAGCGTCGATGCGGTCACCGGCCGCGTGCACACCAGCTACGGCCAGGCGATCGCGGTGACCGGCCGGCTGGCCTCGAGCGAGCCGAACCTGCAGAACATCCCGATCCGCACCGCCGAGGGCAGGCGCATCCGCGAGGCGTTCATCGCGCCGCCGGGTTCGCGCATCGTCTCGGCCGACTACTCGCAGGTCGAGCTGCGCATCATGGCGCACATCAGCGGCGACGAGGGCCTGCTCGCCGCCTTCGCCGCCGGCGAGGACATCCATCGTGCCACTGCCAGCGAGGTGTTCGGCGTGCCGCTGGGGGAAGTAAGCAACGAACAGCGCCGCTATGCCAAGGTAATCAACTTCGGCCTGATCTATGGCATGAGCGCCTACGGCCTGGCCGCTAATCTCGGCATCGACAAGGACTTGGCGCGCGGCTTCATCGAGCGCTATTTCACCCGCTATCCCGGGGTGCAGAAGTACATGGAACGCACGCGCGAGCAGGCGAAGCGGCAGGGCTACGTCGAGACCGTGTTCGGCCGCCGCCTGTGGCTGCCGGAGATCAACTCGCCGAACGGCCCGCGGCGCGCCGGCGCCGAGCGGGCGGCGATCAACGCGCCGATGCAGGGCACGGCGGCCGACCTGATCAAGCTGGCAATGATCTCGGTACACGGCTGGCTGCTGCGCGAGCGGCTGGCCACGCGGCTGATCATGCAGGTGCACGACGAGCTGGTGTTCGAGGTGCCCGACGGCGAGCTGCAGGCCGTGCGCACGCAGGTGCCGCTGCTGATGAGCGGCGTGGCGCAGCTGAAGGTGCCGCTGCTGGCCGAGGTCGGCGTCGGCGATAACTGGGAACAGGCGCACTGAAGGCGCGCCGAGAAATCAACCATGGCGAAAGAGCAGCAACTGACCTGTGACCTGCTGATCGTCGGCGGCGGCATCAACGGGGCGGGCATCGCCCGCGACGCGGCCGGCCGCGGCCTGAAGGTGGTGCTGGCGGAGAAAGACGACCTCGGCGCGCACACCTCGTCGTCGTCGACCAAGCTGGTGCACGGCGGCCTGCGCTACCTCGAGCACTACGAGTTCGGCCTGGTGCGCAAGTCGCTGGCCGAGCGCGAGGTGCTGCTGCGCAACGCGCCGCACATCGTCTGGCCGCTGCGCTTCCTGATCCCGCACGACCCGTCGATGCGGCCGGTGTGGATGATCCGCATCGGCCTGTTCCTCTACGACCACCTGGCGCGGCGCGAGATCCTGCCGGGCTCCGAGACCGTCGACCTGCGCAGCCACGAGGCGGGCACGCCGCTGAAGGAGCACTGGCGGGCCGGCATCATGTACTCGGACGGCTGGGTCGACGACGCGCGGCTGGTGGTGCTCAATGCGCTCGACGCGCAGGAGCGCGGCGCCATCGTCCTGCCGCGCCATCGCTGCACGCGCGCGCGCCGCGAGGGCGCCGCCTGGGTCGCCGACCTGCAGGCGGCCGACGGCCGGCGTCGCACGGTCGAGGCGCGGGCGCTGGTCAATGCCGCCGGCCCCTGGGCGGCGGCCTTCCTGCGCGAGGCGGCGAGCTGGGATCACGTGCGCCCGCTGCGACTGGTCAAGGGCAGCCACATCGTCGTGCGCCGGCTGTTCGACCACCCCTATGCGTATATCTTCCAGAACCCCGACAAGCGGATCGTCTTCGCGATCCCGTTCGAGCGCGACTTCACGCTGATCGGCACCACCGACGTCGAGATCAGCGGCGACCCCGGCGAGGCGCGCATCGATGCCGCCGAGATCGATTACCTGTGCACGATGATCAACCGCTACTTCAGCCGGCAGATCACGCCGGCCGACGTGGTGTGGAGCTATTCCGGCGTGCGGCCGCTGTTCGACGACGGCGCCGACGCCTCGTCGATCACCCGCGACTACAGGCTCGAACTGGACACCGATGGCGCGCCGCTGCTGTCGGTATGGGGCGGCAAGCTCACCACCTACCGCGCGCTGGCCGAGGAAGCGATCGGCATGCTGGCCCGGCCGATGGGCATCGCCAGCGGCGACTGGACCACGCAGGCGGCGCTGCCCGGCGGCGACCTCGGCTCGCTGATCGAGGCAAGCGGTGACCCGATGGCGGACTTCGAGCGCCTCTGCGCCCTGCAGCAGCAGCGGTGGCCCTGGCTGCCGGCGCCGCTGCTGCGCCGCTATGCGCGCGCCTACGGCACGCGGATGGAACGAATGCTCGGGCAGGCGTCGAGCCCTGGGCAACTCGGCGAGGAGATTGCCGCCGGCCTGTACGCGGCGGAGGTCGAATATCTGCTGGCGCAGGAGTGGGCGCAGACGTCCGACGACATCCTGTGGCGGCGAAGCAAGCTCGGCCTGCACCTGCCGGCCGACACGGCCGAGAAGCTCGGCGCGTGGCTGGCGCGGCGAACGGCGCCGGCGCGTTCCGTCGCCGCGGCCTGATGCGCGGGCCGCCGAGCATGCCGACGTCAGGGTAATCCCTGGCGTTGCCGCGCACTGCGCGCGGTAGCCGTTCGAGGCAGTCGAAGTCCGCGCGATCGTGCATTAGCCTTGGCAGCCGCGCTCTCGTTAGCGGGCGCTCAGCGTCGCAACGGACGACAGACCAAGCCAAGGAGAACGACATGCAGCGCTCGATGCACCGGACTGTGCTGGCCGCCGCCAGTGCAGCAGCCCTCGCCGGTTGTGCGACTTCGCCGCCGGGCGTGAGCCAGATGACCTTCTTTGTCACCAGCGTTGGGCCGGGCAAGGGAGGTGACCTCGGCGGACTCGAAGGGGCGGACCGGCACTGCCAGTCACTTGCGCAGGCGGTGGGCGCCGGCAATCGCACCTGGCGCGCCTACTTGAGCACGCAGGGTTCGTCACTGACCGACCCGAGCGCCGTCAACGCCCGCGACCGCATCGGCTCGGGACCCTGGCACAACGCCAAGGGGGTCCTGATCGCCGGCAACGTCGACCAACTGCACTCGGCTGCCAGCAACCTCAACAAGGAAACGGCGCTGAACGAGAAGGGGGAGATCGTCAACGGGCGCACCGAGAAGCCGAACAAGCACGACATGCTGACCGGTTCGCGGCCCGACGGCACGGCGTTTCCCGGGGCTCCGTTCCCCGACATGACCTGCGGCAACTGGACCAGGAGCAGCAAGGAAGGCGCGGCGATGACGGGACACCATGACCGCGCCGGCCCGGCGCCGCAGTACCCGTGGGCCGTTTCCTGGAACTCGGCCCACCCGACGCTCGGCTGCAGCCAGGAGTCGGTTCGGCCGACCGGCGGCGATGGTCTGTTCTACTGCTTCGCCGTGAAGTAGACGGTGCGGCGGCGGTGGGGGGGCGGGCTGCGCGTCCGCCGCCTCGTCCGGCCGACTACAGCGTCAGCCGCAGTGTCCTGAGGAGCGCGCCGGGAACGCGACTGGTCTCGACCGAGCGGCCGCCGTAGGTGTCGCTGCTGAAGATCCACTCTGACTCGGCGCCCAGCGCTTCCAGCTCGCCTCCCAGCATCCGGTACAGGCTGTCGTCGAAGCGCATCACCGCCAGCGGGGCGACGATCTCGCCGCCCTCGACCCAGTAGGTGGCGAAGCGGGTCATGCCGGTGATCCGGCAGGAAGCGCGATCCGACCAGTTCAGGTAGTGGAAGTTGCCGACGTACACGCCGGTGTCGAGCGCACGCAGCACTTCGGCAGTCGGCAGCTGTCCGGAGGTCAGCTCCATCGCCTGCATCGACTCGTCCTCGTCGGCGCCGTTCGATTCGATGCCGTACTCCTGTGCCGTGCGCGGACTGACCAGGCTGCCGGCGTGGCGACCGTCGCGGATCAGGTCCACCGAGGCCGGGCGCGGGAAGCCAGCTTCGTCGAACGCCGGCGCCAGACCGCCGGCGACGTGCTCGCGCAGCGTGACCAGCGGCGACAAGCAGGCTTCGCCGTCGACCAGCCGCTGGATCGCGCTTTGCTGGGTGCGCTGCTCCTTGGCCGAGACGCCTCCCCAGTTGAGCATCCACAGCAGCTCGTCCATCGCCGCCGGCGACAGGTAGGCGCGGTAGGCGCCGGGCTCGATGGTGCGCGGCTCGCGCGCCAGATACGGCAGCTGCGCGCGCGTCGCGTCGATCCGCCGCGCGACTTCGTCACGGTCCCAGTGCTGGCCGGCGAAGCTCGCCTTCACCGCCTTGTCGCCGCCGCTGTAGACGGACCAGTCGAACAGGAAGCTGTCGACCTCGTGCCAGTGGCGCGCGCCGAGCGAGCTGGCGAAGCCGCGGTACACCGGACCGCCGGCGAGGACGCCGACCAGGTCCAGCCCGGTGCCGTCGACGCTGATCGTCTCGATCATCTCCTGCGGTTCGGGCATCCGCCCGGCGCGCACGGTGTCCGAGGAGGCGGCGTCGGTGCAGTACAGCAGGTAGGGATCCTCCGGCAGTGCCGGCAGGTCGGTTCGCATCGTCTCGACGGCGACGCCGACCGCCAGACGATCTTCGTCGGCGTTGCCGCTGAGCGCCAGCGTCGTGCGGTCATGGCGGCGGCCATCGATCAGCTGCAGCGTCAGGTAGGCTTGGCGCACCGTCATCGGCTGGCGCACGCGGGCGCGGTTGAAGCGCAGGAAATCCGAGACCTCGCCCTCGAAGTCGGCGAGCAGCACCTCGCCGCCGCCAAGCAGGCCGCTGGCGTACGCGGCCAGCTCGAAGAAGCGTTCTTTCATCGCCTACTCCTCCGCGCCGAAGACGTCGACGCCGTCGAAGCGGCAGGCCGGGCTGGCGTGGCCGACGCGGATCGCCTGGTTCGGCTCGCCCTTGCCGCAGTACGGCGTGCCCATCACCTCCATCGTCGAGGCATCGCCGACCATCGCCAGCGAGCGCCAGAAGGTCGCCGAGACGCCGCGGTAGTTGGGATTGCGGACCACCTCGGCCAGCCGGCCTTCGCGGATCCGCTGGCCCCACTCGCAGCCGAACTGGAACTTGTTGCGCGAGTCGTCGATCGACCACGAAGCATTGGTCTTCATCAGGATGCCGTCGTCGATCGAGGCGATCATCTCGGTCAGCGTCGAGTCGCCCGGCTCGACGTTCAGGTTGCTCATGCGGTCGATCGGCGGCCGGTTCCAGCTGCAGCTGCGCGCGGTGGCCACCGCGCGCAGGTCGCCGCGCAGGCGGGCGGCCCGTTGCTGCGAGATCGTGCCGCCGAGCGGCCGCAGCAGCAGGCCGTCGCGGATCAGGTGCTCGCGGCTCGCCCGGCTGCCCTCGTCGTCGAAGGCGAAGCTGGCGAATTCCTCGCTGCGCGTCGGATCGAAGGTGACGTTCAGCAGCGTCGAGCCGTACCGGTAGGCGCCGAACATGTCGAGCGTGACGAAGCTGGTGCCGGCGTAGTTGCGCTCGTCGCCGAGGATGCGGTCCAGTTCGAGCGGGTGGCCGATCGACTCGTGGATCTGCAGCATCATCTGGTCCGGCATCAGCAGCAGGTCGAAGCGGCCGCTCGGGCAGTTGGGTGCCGCCAGCAGCTGCAGTGCGTCCTCTGCCGTCGTGCGGCCGCTGCCGACGAAACCCGAGCGCTCGATCACCTCCAGACCGCCCTGCTGGCAGTAGCCGTTGTAGCGGCCGCCCCACGAGCGCGTCTGTGTGTGCGCGCCGGCGTGCGCCACCACGTGCAGCGCCGGAATGGTGAAGTCGTACTCCTGCAGCGTCTCGCCGCCGTCGAGGTTGGCAGTCATCTGCCGGCTGCGCACCGTCCACAGGCTCGCTTCCCAGTCGACGATGCGCGGGTCGATGCGGCAATCCTTCGACTCGCGCATCAGCAGGTCGATGCGCTCGGCGGCGGTCAGCTCGAGCGGACGGACGGTTGCCGAGGCATAGCGGCCGGCGGCCCTGGGCAGCGTCGGTGCTGCGTCGAAGACGCTGCGGCCGCGCGTCAGCCGCGCCCACGAGACGGCACGTTCGATCGCCGCGTGCAGGCCGGCGTCCGTCAGGTCGCTGGAGGCGGCGTAGCCGATACCGTCGCCGACCAGCACCGTCACCATCGCGCCGCGGTCGATCGAGCGGATTGCCGGCTCGACGACGTCCTGCCGCACGCGCGTGGTGTGCGAGTGTTCCTCGACCACCCGCAGCGAGGCGTGGTCGAGCCCGGGCGGCACCAGGCGGCGGAACCGCTGGGCGAGGGTTTCGGCGTCGAGCGGCATGGCGAGCGCTTTTCGGATCGGCAAGGGACGGCGGTTGCCGGACCGTCGACATCGGGATAACCCCGATAACGAAACGCCGCGCCTCCCGCAGACGGGCTGTGGCGCGGCGACGGTTCGGCTGCGGCAAGCGAATGACGGAACGAATTCTAGCGGTCGGCGGTCTGTCGGTTTCGGGGTTCGGCCTGCGCCAGCACTGCGCCGCGCCGACCGGCCCGCCAACGTTCAAGGAGATGCACGAATGCAAGTTGTCAACGCCCAGTTTCTCGAGGAAGCCCGCGACGAAGTGAACCGTCTGAATCCGAGGCTTCAGGTCGACCGCCGGGGTTTCGTAAAGACTTCGCTGGCCGCCGGCTTCGCCGCTGCCGTCCTGCCCGTCCAGGCGCAGACGATGATCGTCACCGACACCCGCGGCCTGGCCGCCGGCGAGGTGATGATCCCGACCCGCGACGGCGAGATGCCGGCCTACCGCGCCATGCCTGCCGGCAAGCGCGGCCTGGGCACCGTGCTGGTGGTGCAGGAGATCTTCGGCGTACACGAGCACATCAAGGACGTCTGCCGGCGCTTCGCCAAGGCGGGATTCATGGCGATCGCCCCCGAGCTTTACGCGCGGCAGGGCGATCCGGGCAAGTACGGCGACATCCCGACGCTGATCAAGGAGGTCGTTTCGAAGGTTCCCGACGCCCAGGTGATGAGCGACCTCGACGCGACGGTCGCCTGGGCGGCAGCCAACGGCGGCGACCCGGGCAAGGTCGGCATCACCGGCTTCTGCTGGGGCGGCCGCATCACCTGGCTGTACCTGGCGCACAACCCCCGGGTGAAGACCGGTGTGGCCTGGTACGGCCGCGTCGTCGGCGACAAGACGGCCAACACGCCGATCCACCCGATCGACGTCGCTGCATCGATCAGGCAGCCGGTGCTCGCGCTTTACGGCGGCGCCGACGCCGGCATCCCGAACGAGACGATCTACCGGAAGATGGCAGCGCTGCAGAGTGCCGGCAACACGCGCTCCGAGCTGGTGCTCTACGAGGATGCGCCGCACGCCTTCCACGCAGACTATCGGCCGAGTTACCGCAAGGAGGCGGCCGAGGACGCCTGGAACCGCGCGGTCGCCTGGTTCAAGGCCAACGGCGTCGGCTGAGCCCGGCAGTCGTTCCGCCCGAGTCGGGGCCGCGCATCGCGCGGCCCTTTTTCCTGCTGCGCCGAGCGCCCTTGACAGCTCTGCTAGCCTGACTCGAGCCGGTACGCTGCCCATGCAAACGCTCAGCTGGATCGTCATCGCCAACGTCCTGTCGACGTTGGTTTCGATCGCGCTGGCTGCGTGGCTGAGCTTCCGCTTCCTGAGCACGCTGGTCGACCGGCTGGTGTGCGTGTCGGCCGGCCTGCTGCTGACGGTGGCCTTCACGCGCCTGCTGCCGGAGGCGGTCGAAAGCGGCATCGACAGCCACGCGTTCGGCTGGGTGCTGCTGGCCGGCATCCTCGGTTTTTTCCTGCTGGAGAAGCTGGCGCTGATCCACCACACGCACCACCACGAGGGCGACGAGCACCATCATCACCACGGCCACGACGCGCGCGAGGCGCGGCGCGGCGGCATCCCGATCCTGGTCGGCGATGCCTTCCACAACTTCGCCGACGGCGTGGTCATCGCGGCGGCGTTCCTGATCGACTGGCAGGCCGGCGTGCTGGCGACCGCGGCCGTGATGGCGCATGAGATCCCGCACGAAGTCGGCGACTTCATGATCCTGCTGAACGCTGGTTTCAGCAGGCGGCGCGCGTTCGTCTTCAATCTGCTTTCGGGCAGTTCCGCCGTGGTCGGCGGCGTGGTCGGCTATTTCGTACTCGACGCGATGGACGAACTGCTGCCTTACGCGCTGCTGCTGGCCGCGTCCAGCTTCATCTACATCGCGCTGTCCGACCTGCTGCCGGAGATGATGCGGCGCTCGCGGCTGGCGCAGTCGGTGCCGCAGGTGGCGCTGGTGCTGGTGGGCGTGGCGATCGCGGCGCTGATCGGCGCGGCGCTGCACGCGCACTGAGCCGGCTCGCCCGTCGCCGGTCGCCTGGCCGGTGGACAGGCGGCGCGGCACCGGACTACGGGCCGCTGCAGGCGGTCGTCGGCGACCTCAGCCGGGCTGCGGGCCGGTGGCCACCGGCCGCGACGGATCGGCGACCCACTCGCTCCACGACCCCGGATACAGCGCCGCGCCGCCGAGTCCGGCGTGCTCGAGGGCCAGCAGGTGATGGCAGGCGGTCACGCCGGAGCCGCACAGCACCGTCAGCTCGGACGGCGCGCGACCGTCGAGCAGCGCCGTGAATTCGCGGCGCAACAGATCGCGCGGCTTGAAGCGGCCATTGTCGAGGTTGGCCTGCCAGGGCCGGTTGATGGTCCCCGGTATGTGCCCGGCGACCGGGTCGAGCGGCTCGACGCGGCCCTCGTAGCGCTCGGCCGCCCGCGCATCGACGACGAGTTTCCCGGCACGGCCGAGCATCGCCTGCACCTGCTGCGCATCGACCGCCGGCGCCAGGCTCGGGCGGATCTCGAAACGGCCCGTCGGGCGCTGCGCCGCCTGCCTGCTCGACAGGTTGGTCGCGGCCAGCCACGCCGGCCAGCCGCCGTCGAGCACCGCCACCGTCGGATGGCCGAGCCAGCGGGCCAGCCACCACAGCCGCGCCGCGAAGGCGCCGCCGCTGGCGTCGTAGGCGACGATCTGGGTGTCGTTGTCGATTCCCCACGAGCGGAACAGCGTCGCCAGTGCCTCGGGCCGCGGCAGCGGGTGGCGGCCGTTGCGGCCGGTCTTCTCGCCCGACAGGTCGTCTTCCATGTGGGCGAAGACCGCTCCCGGAATGTGACCGAGCGCGTACTGGTGGCGGCCGGCTTCGAAGTACTCGAGGTCGTGCCGGCAGTCGACGACGCACCAGCCGGCATCGGACAGATGGGGTCGCAGCTCGCTCACGCCGATCAGATCGGTGTTCATCGGATCTCCGCGGAAAAAGAGTCGTCCACTCGCGCACGCGGCCGCCGCTGCGCCAGCCAGGTGGCCAGCGCGCCGCTGCCGATGATGACCGCCATGCCGACCCAGCCGGCCAGGGCGATGCGGTCGGCGAACAGGATCACGCCGAGGATCGCCGAGAAGACGATCGCCGAGTATTGCAGACTGGCGGTGAGCAGCGCATGGCCGAGCGCGTAGGCGCGGGTCATCGCCAGCTGCGCCAGCAGCGCGATGACGCCCACCGCGGCAAGCAGCAGCACGCCGCCGGGCGTGTGCTGGCTGAAGCCGGTGATCAGGCTGCCGGCGAAGCCGATCGCCAGCACCGACAGGGAGAAGTAGAAGACGATCCGCCACTCGGGCTCGCCTTGGCGGGCGAGGTCGCGCACGTACCAGTAGGCGGTCGCCGACAGCAGCCCCGACAGCAGCCCGCCGGAGGCGCTCAGCCACTGGCCGGCGCCGAAGCTCGGCTGCAGCAGCAGCACCACGCCGACGAAGCCCATCGCCACGGTCAGCATCAGCGGCAGGTTGACCGGACGCCTGGCGCGCAGCGCCGCGCCGAGGACGAAGCTGGCGAGGAACAGCGACGAGGTGTAGTTCAGCGCCGTGGCCGTGCCGAGCGGCAGCGTTGCCGCGGCGAAGAACCACAGGCTCAGCGCCGCGGTGCCTACCGCGCCGCGGCGGAAGTGGGTCCAGGGGATCGGTGTGCCGAGCGGCCGCTGCGTGAAGTAGGCGTAGGCAGCCAGCGCCAGCGCGCCGGTCAGCCCCCGGTACAGCACGATCTCCGCGATGTGGTAGCGGGCGGCGGCGAGCTTCACGCAGGCGCCGAGCAGCGCAAACAGCGCCGAGGCGACCAGCATCCAGAGCGATTGCATACGACGCGCAGTCTATCGATCCGCCGCCCGGGACCGGCCGGCGCGCTGGCCTAGAATGGCCAGTGATTGCCGACGATCCCCATGGCCAGGAACCCGACTCCCAAGCCGGTCAGCGAGCTGACCTTCGAGCAGGCGCTCGACGAACTCGACGCGCTGGTCAGGCGCATGGAGGCCGGCGAACTGGGCCTCGACGAGGCGGTTGCCGCCTACCGCCGCGGCGCCGAGCTCGCCAGGCACTGCCAGGACAAGCTGGCGGTGGCCGAGCAGGAGATCCGCAAGCTCGACGGCGACATGCTGACCCCGCTCGAGCCGGGCGAACTGCGCGGCGCATGATCGCGGCGGCCGACGTGCTGCCGGCCGATGTCGCCGGCATCCCCTTCGCCGACTGGGTGCGTTCGCGGCTGGCGGTTTTCGAGCTGACGGCCGGGGCGGCACTGCCGCCGGCCGAGCGCGTTCCGACGCGGCTGCACCAGGCGATGCGCTACGCGGCGCTCGGTGGCGGCAAACGCGTGCGGCCGCTGCTCGCCTACGCGGCGGCGGAGCTCGCCGGCGGTGCGGAGGAGGCGCGGCGGCCGGGCCCGGCGGCGTGCAGCGTCGCGCTGGCGGTCGAGTTCGTCCATGTCTATTCGCTGATCCACGACGACCTGCCGTGCATGGACGACGACGTCCTGCGGCGCGGCAAGCCGACCGTGCACGTCGCCTACGACGAGGCCACCGCGATGCTGGCCGGCGACGCGCTGCAGGCCGAGGCGTTCCGGGTGATCGCCGACGCAGCGCTGCCCGCCGAGCTGCGCGCGCAGCTCGTCTCGCTGCTGTCGCACGCGGCATCGACCGAGGGCATGTGCGGCGGACAGGCGATCGACCTGGCCGCCGTCGGCCGGCAACTGGCGATCGACGAACTCGAGCAGATGCACCGGATGAAGACCGGTGCGTTGCTTGCCGCCGCCGTCCGGATGGGCGCGCTGGCCGCCGGCGCCGACGCCTCGGTGGCCGCTGCAGCGGCCGCCTACGGACGGGCGCTCGGCCTGGCCTTCCAGATCGTCGATGACGTGCTCGACGTCGAGGGCACCGCCGAGTCGCTCGGCAAGACCGCCGGCAAGGACGCGCGCGGCAACAAGCCGACCTACGTCTCAGTGCTCGGACTGGACGCCGCCAAGGCGCGTGCCGCGCAGCTGCACGGCGAAGCCCTGGCCGCGCTGCAGCCGCTCGATGCACGGGCGCGGCGTTTGCGAGAATTGGCGGACCTGATTGTCGGCCGCACCAGCTGAGCCGCCGGCCGGTCGCCGCAGGACCATGAGCGAATTGCTGAAGACCATCGAATCACCGGCCGGCCTGCGGGCGATGTCGCCGCAGCAGCTGCCGGCGCTGGCCGAGGAGCTGCGCGCCTACCTGCTGGAATCGGTGGCGAAGACCGGCGGGCACCTGTCGTCGAACCTCGGCACCGTCGAGCTGACGATCGCGCTGCACTACGTGTTCGACACGCCGGCCGACCGCATCGTCTGGGACGTCGGCCACCAGACCTACGCACACAAGATCCTGACCGGACGGCGCGACGCGATGGCTTCGCTGCGCCAGGCGGGTGGCATTTCGGGGTTCCCGCGACGCGAGGAATCCGAGTACGACGCCTTCGGCACGGCGCACTCGTCGACCTCGATCTCGGCAGCGCTCGGCATGGCCATCGCGGCGAGGCAGCGCGGCGAGACCCGGCACGCGATCGCCGTGATCGGCGACTCGGCGATGACCGGCGGCATGGCCTTCGAAGCGCTGAACCACGCCGGCGTGATCGAGGACATCCGGCTGCTGGTGGTGCTGAACGACAACGACATGTCGATCTCGCCGGCGGTCGGCGCGCTGAACCGCTATCTCGCGCGGCTGATGAGCGGCGGCTTCTACGCGGCGGCGAAGAATGTCGGCAAGCAGATGCTGCGGCCGCTGCCGCCGCTGTTCGAGCTGGCGCGCAAGTTCGAGTCGCACGCCAAGGGCATGGTGGTGCCGGCCACCCTGTTCGAGGAGTTCGGCTTCAACTACATCGGCCCGATCGACGGCCACGACCTCGGTGCGCTGGTGCCGACGCTGCAGAACCTGCGGCAGCTCACCGGGCCGCAGTTCCTGCACGTGGTCACGCGCAAGGGGCAGGGCTACAAGCTGGCCGAGGCCGACCCGGTCCTCTATCACGGGCCGGGCAGGTTCGATCCGTCGGTCGGCATCCGCAAATCGACGGCCGCCGGCGCGCCCTCCTATACGCAGGTCTTCGGCGACTGGCTGTGCGACATCGCCGCCGCCGACTCGCGGATCGTCGGCATCACGCCGGCGATGCGCGAGGGCTCCGGCATGGTCCGCTTCGAGCGCGAGTTCCCGGGCCGCTACTTCGATGTCGGCATCGCCGAGCAGCACGCCGTGACGCTCGCTGCCGGCATGGCCTGCGAGGGCCTGCGGCCGGTGGTGGCGATCTACTCGACCTTCCTGCAGCGCGGCTATGACCAGCTGATCCACGACGTGGCGATCCAGAACCTGCCGGTGGCCTTCGCGCTCGACCGCGGCGGGCTGGTCGGTGCCGACGGCGCCACCCACCACGGCGCCTTCGACCTGTCGTACCTGCGCTGCGTGCCGAACCTGGTGGTGATGGCGCCGGCCGACGAGAACGAATGCCGGGCGATGCTGACCACCGCCGTGCGCCACGACGGCCCGGCGGCGGTGCGTTATCCGCGCGGCAGCGGCCTCGGGGTGGCGATCGAGCGCGACCTCGTCTCGCTGCCGATCGGCGCCGCCGAGCTGCGGCGCGAAACCGGCTGTCCGCCCGGCGCGCGGATCGCCATCCTCGCCTTCGGTTCGATGGTGCAGCCGGCGCTGGCCGCCGCCGGCCCGCTCGATGCGACGGTGGCGAACATGCGTTTCGTCAAGCCGCTCGATGCGGCGCTGCTCGAGAAGCTGGCCCGCACGCACGACGCGCTGGTCACCGTCGAGGAGAACGTGGTGATGGGCGGCGCCGGCTCCGCCTGCGCCGAGCTGCTGGCCGAGCTGGGCATCGAGGTGCCGCTGCTGCTGCTCGGCCTGCCGGATCGCTTCGTCGACCA
Source organism: Burkholderiales bacterium (assembly GCA_016716275.1). Lineage (GTDB taxonomy): Bacteria > Pseudomonadota > Gammaproteobacteria > Burkholderiales > Burkholderiaceae_F > JADJWR01. Next base: position 1,051,837 of record JADJWR010000002.1, read on the forward strand.
CGGCGACACGAAGCAGCTGCTGGCGGCGGTCGGTCTCGATGCCGCCGGCATCGAACGGTCGATTCGCAGCCGCTTCGCCGAGCTGCTGGCGCCGGCGCGGCGCGTCAAGTCGGTGGCATGAGCGTGGCCGAGCGCCCGGTCGCGATCCTGCAGCACCACGACGACGTCGGGCCCGGCTACTTCGGCGACTGGCTGGGCGAGCATCGCATCGGCTACCGGCTGCTGCGCATCGACGAGGGCGACGCGGTACCGGCGGAGCCGGAACAGTTCGCCGGCATCTGCTCGCTCGGCGGCCCGATGAGCGTCAACGAGTCGCTGCCCTGGGTCGCTCCCGAGCTCGGCCTGCTGCGCGCCGCCGTGGGGGCCGGCGTGCCGGTCATCGGCCACTGCCTCGGCGGGCAACTGCTGGCACGGGCGCTCGGTGCGAAGGTCAGCCGCAATCCGGTCAAGGAGATCGGCTGGGGCAGGGTGACGATCACCCAGCCCGCGCTCGCTCGCGAGTGGCTGGGCAACACCCCGGCCGAGATCGAGATGTTCCAGTGGCACGGCGACGCCTTCGCGCTGCCGCCGCGGGCGACCAGCTTCCTCGCCAGCCGCTGGTGCGAGCACCAGGCGTTCGTCATCGAGCACGCCGGCGTGGCGCACATCGGCATGCAGTTCCACTGCGAGGCGACGCCGGCGATCGTGCGCCAATGGAGCGGCGACGACAGCTGGTTCGACGAGGTACAGGCAGAGCGCGAGGCCACTGGCGGGCCGGCGGTGCAGGATGCCGAGGCGATGCGCGACGATCTCGAGGCGCGCTGCGCGGCGATGCACGTGCTGGCGGCGCGCATCTACGCGCGCTGGTGGCGGGGCGCGGCGCCGCGCGCCGGCACCGATCACGCCGCGCACGCCGTCCGCTGAGTCGCTCGGCGGGCTGCGTTCGCCATGCTGCCGACGCTGCACGAGCAGTTCTCGCTGCGCGATCTCAACAGCTTCGGCGTCGAGGCGCGGGCGCGCTTCTTCTGCCGCGTTCGCCGCGCCGATGAACTGGCGGCACTGGCGGCCGAGCCGCGGCTCGCCGGCCTGCCGCGGCTGCTGCTCGGCGGCGGCAGCAACCTGCTGCTGACGCGCGACTTCGACGGCGTCGTGATCAAGGTCGAGCCGCCGGGACTGCGCGAGGTCGGCGAGTCCGGCGACGCCTGGTGCGTCGAGGTCGGCGCCGGCGAGAACTGGCACGCCACCGTCGAGCGGCTGCTGGCGATGGGCCGCCCCGGGCTGGAGAACCTGGCGCTGATCCCCGGCAACTGCGGCGCGGCGCCGATCCAGAACATCGGCGCCTACGGAGTCGAACTGGCGGAGCGCCTTGAATCGCTGACGGCGTGGGACTTCGACAGCAAGCAGGTCGTGCGGATGCCGGCGGCCGACTGCGACTTCGGCTACCGCGACAGCGCCTTCAAGCATGCCCTGGCGGGACGTCGCGTCGTTCTCGGCATCACGCTGGCGCTGCCGAAGCGCTGGCAGCCGGTCGCCGGCTATGCCGACGTGGCGCACGAGCTGAGGGCACGCGGCATCGCGCAGCCGTCCGCGCACGACATCTTCGAGACCGTGGTGGCGATCCGCCGCCGCAAGCTGCCCGACCCGGCGGCGATCGGCAACGCCGGCAGCTTCTTCAAGAACCCGATCGTCTCGCGTGACGAGCACCGGGCGCTGATCGCTCACCATCCGTCGCTGGTCGGCTATCCGCTGCCCGGCGGCCGGGTCAAGCTCGCTGCCGCGTGGCTGATCGACGCGGCCGGCCTGAAGGGCGCCACCCGCGGCCGCGCCGGCGTCTACGACAGGCAGGCGCTGGTGCTCGTGAACCGCGGCGGCGCCACCGGCGCCGAGATCCTGGCGCTGGCGCGCGAGGTGCAGGACAAGGTCGCCGAGAAGTTCGGCATCCGGCTGGAGCCGGAGCCGGTGATCGTGTAGTTGCTGAGCGAATCGGTGCGGACCGGTGATCGGTGTGTGAGGCGAGACGCCGCGGTGCCCTGTTGCGCTCACTGGACTACCTTTGCGCTGGCCCGCCTGATCGAGCAGCTCCGCCTGCTGTCCAGCCGCATCGAGCATCACGTGGCCGCGCTCGACGACGGCCGCATCCTGATGAGCTTCCCGCGCGCTGGGCGCATCTGCGCGGCACAGATCCTCGCCGAACTCGGCAGCGTGCGCGAGCGCTTCGCCAACCCCGAGCAACTGGCCGCCGAAGCCGGCGTGGCTCCCGTGACCTACCAGTCGGGCAGGTCCAAGGCCGTGACCTTCCGCTGGGCGTGCAACCATCGCTTGCGCGCCGCCGTCACCTGCCTGGCCGACAACTCGCGCCACGCCAGCGCCTGGGCCGCACACGTCTACAGCCTCGCCAAAGCCCGCGGCTGCGATCACCCCCATGCGATCCGCATCCTCGCTCGTGCCTGGCTGCGCGTGCTCTGGCGCGCTTGGATCGACCGCCAGCCCTACAACCCCGCCCATCACGGCGCCGCTCAACTCATCCCTCAAACGATCGGGGGTTGACACAGGGTGTCTCGTGTCCCCCGGCGCCCGCCGTTGGCGGGCGCCTCCTCCTTGACCTCGCTTCACAGGGCACCGCGGCGTCTCGATTCGGTGCTGCGTCGCCGTTCACCGACGGAATACCTCGACAGCCGATGGCCGAGGGCGGCGGGTGGCCGCCGCAGCGAAGTAAAGGCGGAGCGGCGGGCGAAGCCCGACGCGGGGGACATGAGCGAAGGCGGCCGCCCGTTGCCCTCGGCGGGTAAGACCTCCGCAGTCACGCCCGACGACGCAACGACAGCGTCGGCCTACTTCTCTTTGGCGTCGTCGCCGATGCGCAGCATCGAGGTGCCGGCGCCGGTCGACAGCAGCCCCGCCTTCGAATACACGAGCAGCTTCTCGCGCGTGTCGGCGATGTCGAGGTTGCGCATGGTCAGCTGGCCGATGCGGTCGGCCGGCGAGAACATCGACTCGCCCTTTTCCATCGTCAGCCGCTCGGGCTTGTAGGTGAGGTTCGGCGAGGCGGTGTTCAGGATCGAGTAGTCGTTGCCGCGCCGCAGTTCGAGGGTCACCTCGCCGGTCACGGCCCGCGCCACCCAGCGCTGCGCGGCTTCGCGCAGCATGATCGCCTGCGGATCGAACCAGCGGCCCTGGTACAGCAGCCGGCCGAGCTTGCGGCCGTTGTCGCGGTACTGCTCGATGGTGTCCTCGTTGTGGATGCCGGTCACCAGCCGCTCGTAGGCGATGAACAGCAGCGCCATTCCCGGCGCCTCGTAGACGCCGCGGCTCTTCGCCTCGATGATGCGGTTCTCGATCTGGTCGGACATGCCCAGCCCGTGCCGGCCGCCGATGCGGTTGGCCTCCATCATCAGCTCGACCGGGTTGGCGTACTCGGTGCCGTTCAGCGCCACCGGCAGGCCCTCGTCGAAGCGCACCGTCACTTCCTCGCGCCTGACCGCCACGTCGTCGCGCCAGAAGGCCACGCCCATGATCGGCTGGACGATGCGGATGCTCGAGTCGAGGCTCTCGAGGTCCTTCGCCTCGTGGGTGGCGCCGAGCAGGTTCGAGTCGGTCGAATAGGCCTTCTCGGCGCTCATCCGGTAGGCGAAGCCGGCGGCGGTCATGAAGGCCGACATCTCGGCGCGGCCGCCGAGTTCGTCGATGAACGCCTGGTCGAGCCACGGCTTGTAGATGCGCAGCGACGGGTTGGCCAGCAGGCCGTAGCGGTAGAAGCGCTCGATGTCGTTGCCCTTGAAGGTACTGCCGTCGCCCCAGATGTGGACCTCGTCCTCCTTCATCGCCGCCACCAGCATGGTGCCGGTCACCGCGCGGCCGATCGGCGTGGTGTTGAAGTAGGTGGCGCCGGCGGTGGAGATGTGGAAGGCGCCGCACTGCAGCGCCGAGATGCCCTCGGTGACCAATTGCGAGCGGCAGTCGACCAGCCGCGCGTTCTCGGCGCCGTATTCGATCGCCTTGCGCGGGATCGAGTCGTAGTCGGCTTCGTCGGGCTGGCCGAGGTTGGCGGTGTAGGCGTAGGGGATCGCGCCCTTTTGCCGCATCCACAGCAGCGCGGCGCTGGTGTCGAGTCCGCCGGAGAACGCGATGCCGACCCTTTCGCCGACGGGGAGGTGCTGAAGGATCGTTGACATGTCTGGGTCGGGTGCTTGGTCGTAGGCCGGCTACGCCGCTTCGTGACAGACGGCCTCGACGTTGTTGCCGTCGGGATCGAGCACGAACGCGCCGTAGTAGTTCGGGTGGTAGTGCGGCCGCAGGCCCGGCGGCCCGTTGTCGCGGCCGCCGCTGGCGATCGCCGCCTGGTAGAACGCATCGACCGCGGCGCGCGTGCTCGCGCGCCAGGCCAGATGGGTCGGTCCGGAAGGGCCGGCGGGCGCTTCGACGAACCAGGTGTCGAACCTGCCGCCCTGCTCGAAGCCGAGCATGCGCACGCCGTCGTGCTCGCCCTGGTAGCCCAGCCTGTAGCCGAGCGGCGCCAGCGCGCTCTCGTAGAACGATCGCGTCGCCGACAGGTTGCGCACGCGGAAGGTCATGTGGTCGAGCATGGCAGGCTCCTAGTCGACCTCGCGTCCGAGGAGCAGGTACTCCATCAGGGCCTTCTGCGCGTGCAATCGGTTTTCCGCTTCGTCCCAGACCACCGACTGCACACCTTCGATCACCTCGTTGGTCACTTCCTCGCCGCGGTGCGCCGGCAGGCAGTGCATGAACAGCGCCTCGGGGCTGGCGGCCGCCATCACCCGCTCGTCGACCTGCCAGCCGGCGAAGGCCCGGCGTCGCTGCTCGTTCTCCGCCTCGAAGCCCATGCTGGTCCACACGTCGGTGGTGATCAGATCGGCACCGCGCGCGGCCTCGAGCGGCGAATCGAACACCGCCAGATGCGGGCCCGCCGGCGCCAGCCTCGGATCGAGGCCGTAGCCGGGCGGCGTCGAGATGTTGACGCGGAAGCCGAGCAGCTGCGCCGCCTGCAGCCAGGTGTAGGCGACGTTGTTGGCGTCGCCGATCCACGCCACCGTGCGGCCGACGACCGGACCGCGGTGCTCGATGAAGGTGAAGATGTCGGCCAGGATCTGGCAGGGGTGGTACTCGTTGGTCAGGCCGTTGATCACCGGCACCCGCGAGTAGCGGGCGAAGCGCTCCAGCTTCGCCTGCTCGTAGGTGCGGATCATCACGATGTCGACCATCCGCGAGATCACGCGGGCGGTGTCCTCGATCGGCTCGGCACGGCCGAGCTGCGAGTCGCCGGTGGTGATGTGGATCACCGAGCCGCCCATCTGGTACATGCCGGCCTCGAAGCTCACCCTTGTGCGCGTGCTGGCCTTCTCGAACACCATTGCCAGCGTGCGGTCGGTGAGCGGGCGATAGGGCTGGTAGCGCTTGAAGCGGTCCTTGATGACCTGCGTGCGCGCGAAGACGTGTACCAGTTCGTCGGTCGAGAAGTCGTCCATGCGCAGGAAGTGACGGATCGGCTGCCCGTGCATCGTCGTCTCCGGCGTCGCCCTCAAGCGGCGCGCTGCTCCGGCGCGCCGACGAAGGCGCGCACCAGCGGCGCCAGCCGGGCGACGATCTCGTCGGCCTCGCCGGCGTCGATGACGAGCGGCGGCAGCAGACGGATCACCCGGTCCTGCGTCACGTTGATCAGCAGCCGGCTGGCCAGCGCCTGCCTGACCAGGTCGCCGCACGGCCGGTCCAGTTCGATGCCGATCATCAGCCCCTCGCCGCGGATCGCCACCACGCCGCGCACGCCCTGCAGCGCCGCGGCGAAGCCGTCGCGGATCCGCCGCCCCATCGCTGCCGCGCTGGCGAGCAGGTTCTCCTCCTCGATGATGCGCAGGGTCTCCAGCCCGGCCCGACAGGCAAGCGGGCCGCCGCCGAAGGTGGTGCCGTGGTTGCCCGGCCCGAAGGTTCCGCTGGCCGGGCCGCCGGCGACCACCGCGCCGATCGGCACGCCGGAGCCGAGTCCCTTGGCCAGGGTGATCACGTCGGGCCGGATGCCGGCCCATTCGTAACCGAACCACCTGCCGGTGCGGCCGATGCCGCACTGGACTTCGTCGACCATCAGCAGCCACCCCTTCTCGTCGCACAGCCTGCGCAGTGCGCGCAGGTAGTCGGCATCGGCGATGCGGATGCCGCCTTCGCCCTGCAGCGCCTCGAGCCACACCGCCTGCACGCGCCGGTCGTCGGCAGCGACCTTCTCGATGGCGGCGAGGTCGTTGTACGGCACGCGGATGAATCCCGACGGCAGCGGCTCGAAGCCCTTGCGCGCCTTCTCGCTGCCGGTGGCAGCGAGCGTGGCCAGCGTGCGGCCGTGCCAGGCATGCTCCATGACGATCGTCTGCGCCTCGGGGTTGCCGTGCCTGTGGCCGTACAGCCGCACCAGCTTCAGCGCCCCCTCGTTGGCCTCCGAGCCCGAGTTGGCGAAGAACACCTCGTCCAGTCCGGTCAGCGCGCAGATGCGGTCGGCAAGCGCCTCCTGCTCGCGGATGCGGTAGATGTTCGACGTGTGGACCAGCCGGCCCAACTGCTCGGCCAGCGCGGCGGTCAGTTTCGGATGCGCGTGGCCGAGCCCGTTGACGGCGATTCCGGCCAGCGCGTCCAGGTACTGCTGGCCGTCCTCGGCGGTGAGCCAGGCGCCCTTGCCGTGCGTGAAGGCGACCGGCAGGCGGGCGTAGGTGTTCATCAGGTGTGACATCGGTGCTCCCGTTTCAGGCCGCCTTGCGCGCTGGCGCCGCGTCGCGCAGCGGCGCCAGCCGCTTCTCCTCGGCGAGCGACAGCACGCGGATGCTCGCAAAGTAGCCCTGGTAGACGACCCCGTGCAGTTCGACCTTGTTCTGCACGCGCAGGTAGCGGATCAGGTACTCGACGATGTTGTCGGTGATCAGCTGCCCGGGCACCAGCACCGGGATGCCGGGCGGATAGGGCACCACCTGGTCGGCGCAGATGCGGCCGATCAGCATGCGGTTCGGCTGGTCGTTCTCGTCGAGCAGCGGCACCAGCTCGCCGCCGCAGTAATAGGCGTCGCGCGGCAGGTGCACCAGCTCGGTGAACGGCGGCAGGTCGGGCGTGCGGTACAGCCGCCGCGGCGCGCGCTTCTCGCGGGCGATGCGCATCAGCGCGTCGTACAGGCGCGAGCACTTCGAGCGGGTGGTGCCGATCGTCAGCAGCAGCGTGATGGTGTTGAAGGTCGACTTCTCGATCGTGATGTTGAAGCGCGAGAACAGCTCCTGCTGCAGCTCGTCGACAGTCATGCCGCAGGAGGAGATGTCGACGGTGATCTTGGTCGGGTCGAGCCGGATGCTGTCGCCCTTGACCTCGTCGGGCAGCAGGTCGTCGAGTTCGAGCACGCGGAAGGCGCCGGTCGAGTTGATCTGCTCGCGCAGCTCGCCGGCCAGCATCAGCGTGCGCTCGAGCAGCTTGTAGCCCTCCATCACCGCCTGCTTGCGCGACACGTCGAGGCTGGCGATCATGCTGTACATCGGGCTGGTCGACGTGTGCATGTTGAAGTTCTCGCGGAACAGGTGCTCCTTGAAGCCGGGGTCGTTGACGTGGATGAAGGCGGCCTGCGAGAAGGCCGAAAGCGTCTTGTGCGCCGACTGGGTGACGTAGTCGGCGCCCGATTCGAGCGCGGTCGGGCGCAGGTCGGGATGGAAGCGGGCGTGCGAGAACCAGGCCTCGTCGATCAGCACCTTGATGTTCCTGGCGTGCGCGGCGTCGATGATCGGCTTCAGGTCGTAGCACAGGCCGTCGTAGGTGCACGAGGTCAGCACCAGCAGCTGCGCGTCGGGGTGGTCCTCGATCGCCTTCAGGATGGTCGCCTTCGGCACCGGGCCGAAAACGCCGTAGGCCTTGTTGACGCTGGAATCGAGGTAGACCGGCTGCGCGCCCGACAGCACCACGCCGTGGTGGACGCTCTTGTGGCAGTTGCGGTCGAGCAGCAGCTTCTCGCCGGGGGCGATCTGCGTCTGCAGGATCACCTTGTTGGCGGTCGAGGTGCCGTTGGTGGCAAAGAAGGTCCTGCGCGCGCCGAACGCCTTGGCCGCCATCTGCTGCGCCTCGGCGATCACCCCGGTGGGCTCCATCAGCGAGTCGAGCGCCTTGACCGACACCGACAGGTCGGCGTCGAAGACGTGCTCGCCCATGAACTCGTGGAACTCGCTGACCCACGGGCTGCCGCGCAGCGAGTCGCCGCTCGAGTGCCCGGGCGTGTGCCAGGCGTCCTTCGCCGCCAGCACGTAGGCGCGCAGCGCGTCGTAGAACGGCGTTCGCGCCCGCTCGGCGATCTGCGCGTTGAGGATCCGGTACATGCCGCGCAGGTCGCGTTCCTCGCGGTAGAAGTAGCCGTCGACCGCCTCGGCGAACAGCGCATCGACCACCTGGTCCTCCTTCTCCTTCTCGATCAGGATGTACAGGTCGAGCTCCGGTCGCAGCGCGGTGATCTTCTGCACCAGCTTCAGCGCGCTGACCTGCAGGCTGCGCGCCGCCTCCCTGGCGCCGCCGGTGCGCGCTGCCGGCCGCCGCGCGCCCTCCTGCACGGCGTACAGCTTGTCGTCGACGATCACGATCTGGATGTCGCCGTCGCGTTCGATCAGCTGCAGCCCCTCCTTGGCGGTGAGCGCGCCGATGAAGGTGATGCCGAAGGGATTGTCGAGCGCCCGCGCCGCGGCGTTCAGGCCCTTGAGGAACTCCTTGAGGATCAGCGGCTCGTCGTTGATCAGCAGGACCCTGGATGATGGCTGGCTCATGGACGTCCGTCCGTGGAGGTGGGCGACTCGGGGTGGCCGGCGGCCCGCCGTTTATGGTCCAGGATCCGGCGCCAGGCAAGCGCCCGGCCGCGGCGGCGCCGGGGTCGGCGTCGGCGCGAAGCTACAATCGCCGCGCTGTCGCCGACCGAAGAGAACGCGGCTGCGACATCCGCCGATGACCTGCTCCGGATCGCCGGGCAGCGCGCCAATGTTCCCGCCCAGTTGACCGCCTCCAGCAAGCCTCGCGAGTTCTTCATCCACGGCGTGACCTCCGCTGGTCGACCCTTCCGACCGAGCGACTGGGCGGAGCGGCTTTGCGGCGTGATGTCCGTCTACCGGCCGGCGGGCGCCGCCGCCGGCCGCGATGCGCGGATCGGCTACTCGCCGTACGTGCGGCCGATGCTGGTCGGCGGCGTCAAGTGCGTGGTGGTCGATGAGCGGCTCGGCGACCTGGAGCCGATGGCCTTCAGCTTCGTGATGAACTTCGCCCGCGACAACGATCTGGCCGTCTACGAAGGCTGTTCGATGCCCGGGACGGATGCCTAGCGGCGCGGCAGAAACGACAAGGCGCGGCCCGCTGTCGCGTAGCCGCGCCTGCAACGACTCCGGCACTCGGCCCTCCGCGGGGCTAAGCGCGGGCCCGGGCCGGCACTCAGGCCATCGCCTTGATCGCCGCCGCCAGGCGGCTCTTGTTGCGCGCCGCGTTGTTCTTGTGCACCACCTGCTTGTCGGCCATCGAGTCGATCACCCTGGTGGCGGCGCGAAGGGCCGCCTGCGCCGCCGGGGCGTCGCCGCCGCCGATCGCCTTGCGCACCGACTTGATCGCCGAGCGGACCCGCGAGCGCTGGGCCGACCTGAGCGCGTTGCGCCCGTCCGACTGGCGAGCCCGCTTGCGGGCCTGTTTGCTGTTTGCCATCTTGCTGACCTGTAGCGATGAGAACTGACGCGCTTCGTGCGCCGGCGCGGAAAGCCCACGCCAGGCTCGTTGCGAAGCCATAAACTATAGCAAACCCACGCTTCCCGGCCAAGTTCCGCGTTGCCCGGGAACCGGCAGCCGCCTGCCGATCGGACCTCCTTGAACCTGCTGCGTGCCGCTGCCACCGTTTCCGGGCTGACGCTCGCCTCGCGCGTCACCGGGCTGGCGCGCGACCTGATCATCTCGCGGGTGTTCGGCGCCAGCGCCGAGACCGACGCCTTCAACGTGGCCTTCCGGCTGCCGAACCTGCTGCGCCGGCTGTTCGCCGAAGGCGCTTTCCAGCAGGCCTTCGTGCCGATCCTGGCCGAGGTGCGTTCGCGCGAGGGCGACAGCCGCACCCGGCAACTGGTCGACCATGTGGCCACCGCGCTGTTCTGGGCCGTGCTGGCCGCCTCGATCCTCGGCGTCGCGGCGGCGCCGGTGCTGGTCTGGCTGGTGGCCTCGGGGCTGGCGCGCGATCCGGCGGCCTTCGACCTGGCGACGCTGATGACCCGCTGGATGTTCCCTTACATCCTGTTCATGTCGCTGGTGGCGCTGTCGGCCAGCGTGCTGAACACATTTCGCCGCTTCTCGGTGCCGGCGGCCACGCCGGTGCTGCTGAACCTGTCGTTCATCGCCTGCGCGCTCTGGCTGGCGCCGCGCATGTCGCAGCCGATCCTGGCGCTGGCAGCGGCGGTGGTCATCGGCGGCGTGCTGCAGCTGGCGGTGCAACTGCCGGCGCTGGCGGCTGTCGGCATGCTGCCGCGCCTGGGCGGGCTCCGGTCGGCGCTGCGGGATCCCGCCGTGCGCCGCATCCTGAAGCTGATGGTGCCGGCGCTTTTTGCCGTGTCGGTGGCGCAGCTGTCGATCATCATCAACACCAACATCGCCTCGCATCTGACGGTCGGCAGCGTGACCTGGCTCGCCTTCGCCGACCGGCTGATGGAGTTCCCCACCGCGCTGCTCGGCGTGGCGCTGGGTACCGTGCTGCTGCCCAGCCTCGCCAAGGCCCATGCCGAGGCGCGTCAAGAGGATTACAGCCGGCTGCTGGACTGGGGCCTGCGGCTCACCGTGCTCATCGCGCTGCCCGCGGCGCTCGGACTGGGCCTGCTTGCGGAAGGCGCGATCGCCGTGCTGTTCCAGGGCGGGCGCTTTTCCGCCAACGACGTTGCGCAGACCGCGCTGGCGCTGACCGGCTACGCGATCGGCCTGCTCGGCCTGATCGGGGTGAAGATCCTGGCACCCGGCTTCTACGCCCGGCAGGACATCAGGACGCCGGTGAAGATCGCCGTCGTCGCGCTGCTGACCACCCAGGCGGCGAACCTGGTCCTGGTGCCGCTGTACGCCCACGCCGGCCTGGCGGCGTCGGTCAGCGTCGGCGCGCTGGCAAATGCGGCGATGCTTTTCGTCGGTCTGCGGCGGCGCGGCCTTTATCGGCCTTCGCCGGGCTGGCCGGTGTTCACCGGCAAGGTGGCGATCGCCCTGGCCGCGCTGGCGCTGGCGCTCTGGCTGGGGGGCCGGCAGGTCGACTGGACCGGCATGCAGGCGCAGTGGCCGCTGCGGGCCGCGCTGCTGACCGGGCTGATCGGCGGTGGCGCCGCGATCTACGGCGCCGTGCTGCTGCTGCTCGGCTTCCGCCCGCGCGATTTCAGCCGAGCTGCCTGAGCATCGTCTCGGCGTCGCTCACCTCGTACTTGCCGGGCGCCTCGACGTTCAGCGACTTGACGACGCCGTTGTCGACCAGCATCGAGAAGCGCTGGCAGCGCATTCCCATGCCGCGGCCGGTCAGGTCGAGTTCCAGTCCGAGCTTCCTCGCGTAGTCGGCCGATCCGTCGGCCATCATCCGCACCTTGCCGCCGACCTTCTGCTCGCGACCCCAGGCGCCCATCACGAAGGCGTCGTTGACCGCCAGGCACCAGATCTCGTCGACGCCCTTGGCCTTGAGCGCGTCGAACTGCTGCAGGTAGCTCGGCACGTGCTTGGCCGAGCAGGTCGGCGTATACGCGCCGGGCAGGCCGAAGATGACGATCTTCTTGCCTTTGATCAGGTCGGCTACCAGGAACGTGTTCGGGCCGATCGAGCAGCCCGCGGTTTCGACCTCGATGAACTCCTGCAGCTGGCCGTCCGGCAGCCTGTCGCCGATCTTGATCGTCATCTCTGATCTCCTTGGAAGAATGAGGGGGCGAGTCTAGCGGCGCCGCGCGGGTCAGTCGCCGAGCGCGACCCCTTCACGCCGAGGGTCGGCGCCTCCCGCCCAGGCGCGGCGCCCGTCGGGCAGTCGCACGCGGACGATGCCCTGCAGGCCACTCACCATCGGAATTTCCCTGACCTCGTGGCCGCGCGCGCGCAGCGCCTCGACCACGCCGCGGTCGACGCGGCCGCGCTCGAGCTCGGTCGGCCCGTTGCGGCTGCCGAAGTTGGCCAGGCTGATCGCCTGCTGGATGTCGAGGTCCCAGTCGAGCACGCCGACCAGCGTCCTGGCGACGTAGCCGATGATCAATGAACCGCCCGGCGAGCCGACCGTGGCGACCAACTCGCCGCCGGCGCGGTCGAAGACAAGCGTCGGTGCCATCGACGAGCGTGGCCGCTTGCCGGGCTGCAGCCGGTTGGCGACCGGCTTGCCGTCTTCGCCCGGCGCGAAGGAAAAGTCGGTCAGCTGGTTGTTCAGCAGGAAGCCGCGCACCATCAGGCGCGCGCCGAACTGGTCTTCGATCGAGGAGGTCATCGCCACCGCGTTGCCGAAGCCGTCGACCGCCGAGATATGCGAGGTGGCGATTCGCTGTGCCTCGTCTGCCGCCCAGGTCATGGTGTAGCCGGCCGGCACGCCCGGCTGGGCGCGTCCCATGCTGCGTTCGCCGATCAGCCCCGCGCGATCGGCGAGGTAGCGCGGGTGGGTCAGCGCGATCCAGTCGACCGGGATGAAGTCGGGATCGGCGACGTACACATTGCGGTCGGCGAACGCCAGCCGGCCTGCCTCGGCGAACAGGTGCACGGCGTCGGCCTGCGGCTGCAGTTGCCCGTCGGCCTCGACCGGCGGCACCACCGCGATGTTGCGCACGGCGAAGATGCCCAGCATCTGTGCCACCGCGATGCCGCCGGAGGACGGCGGCGGCATGCCGCAGACGCGCCAGCGCTTGTAGTCGGTGCACACCGGCACGCGCTCGGCGGCCCGGTAGGCGGCGAGGTCGGACTCGGCAAGCTTGCCGGCGTTCGGGTGCGATCGCACGGTGCGCACGACGTCGGCAGCGATCTCGCCGCGGTAGAAGGTGTCGGCGCTGCCGGCGGCGATGGCGCGCAGCGTCGCCGCCAGTTGCGGGTTGCGCAGCACCGTGCCGACGGGCTTCGGTGCGCCGTCGGCCCCGTAGAAGTAACTGCGCGCGGTCGGGTCCCTGGCGAGATGCTTGTCGTCCGTCAGCAGCGCGTGCAGCCGCGGCGAGATGGCAAAGCCGCCGTCGGCCAGCCGGATCGCCGGCTCGAACAGCCGCGCCCAGGCGAGCCTGCCGTGCTGCCGGTGCGCCGCCTCGAGCATGCGCAGCACGCCGGGCGTGCCGACCGAGCGGCCGCCGACCGCCGCCTCGTGGAACGCCATCGGCCTGCCGCCGACCATGAACAGGTTCTCGTCGGCGGCCATCGGCGCGGTCTCGCGCCCGTCGAAGGCCTGTACCTGCCGGCCGTCGAAGTGCAGCAGGAAGGCGCCGCCGCCGACGCCCGAACTCTGCGGCTCGACCAGCGTCAGCACCATCTGCATGGCGATCGCGGCGTCGACCGCCGATCCCCCGGCACGGAGGATTTCGCGACCGGCCTCCGCCGCGAGCGGATTGGCCGCCGCCGCCATGTGCCGGGTGGCGATCGTCGTGTGCAACCCGGCGCGGAAGCCGGAGGCCGCTTCGGGCGCGGACGGGCGATCGGGGGCGCTGGCGCAGGCTGCCAGCAGCAGGCCGGCGGCGAGCGCGGCGAAACGGGATTTCAGTGCGGCAGCCATGGAGACGAAGGGGCCCCTCGGACCAAAAGACACTGGATCCCCGCCTTCGCGGGGATGACGCATCCGTTTCCGATCGCCGCGCGCCTTCGGCGCTTGCTCTCGGACGGATGCGTCACTTCGGTTGCAGGCGGATGGCGCCGTCGAGGCGGATCGTCTCGCCGTTGAGCATCACGTTGCCGAGGATCGCGGCGACCAGGTTGGCGTACTCGGCCGGCTTGCCCAGGCGCGACGGGAAAGGCACCTGCTTGCCGAGCGAGTCCTGCACCTCCTGCGGCATGCCGAGCAGCATCGGCGTCTCGAACAGGCCCGGCGCGATGGTCACGCAGCGGATGCCGCTGCGCGACAGATCGCGCGCGATCGGCAGCGTCATGCCGACCACGCCGCCCTTCGACGCCGAGTAAGCCGCCTGGCCGATCTGCCCGTCGAAGGCGGCGACCGAGGCGGTGTTGATCAGCACGCCGCGCTCGCCTTCGGCAGTCGGCGCCTGCCTGCTCATCGCGGCGGCTGCCAGCCGGATCATGTTGAAGGTGCCGATCAGATTGATGCCGATGACCCGCTGGAAGCTGGCCAGCGCGTGCGGACTGTCCTTGCCGACCGTCTTCTCGCCGATGGCGATGCCGGCGCAGTTGACCAGGCCGCGCAGCGTGCCCAGCGCGGTCGCCGCGTCGACCGCCGCCTGGCCGTCGGCTTCCGAGGTGACGTCGCACTTGACGAAGCGGACGTTGGCGCCCAGTTCCTTTGCCAGCATCTCGCCCCTGTCGGCCTGCAGGTCGGCGATGATCACCTTGCCGCCGGCTCCTGCCAGCATCCGTGCCGTGCCGCCGCCAAGGCCCGAGGCGCCGCCGGTGACGATGAAGACGTTGTCCTTGATTTCCATGGCCATCCTCTTGTCGTTAGAGTGTCGGCGATTCTAGAAGAGCAGGCGGCGAAGCCTGCGAGGAGACCGGCATGAGCACCCACGGCCGCGAACTGCTGGCGGCGCTGCGCACCTTCGAGAAGGGCAAGATCGTCAGCGCGCGCGAGGCGGTGCAGCTGATCCAGGACGGCGACACGCTCGCCACCAGCGGCTTCGTCGGCATCGGCTTCGCAGAGAACATCGCGGTGGCGATCGAGCAGCGGTTCGCCGAGTCGAGCGCCGCCGATCCCGACGGCATCGGCCGCCCCGCCGGGCTGACGCTCGTCTATGCCGCAGGCCAGGGCGACGGCAAGGACCGCGGGCTCAACCACCTCGGCCACGAGGGGCTGGTGAAGCGCGTGATCGGCGGCCACTGGGGGCTGGTGCCGCGCGTGCAGGCGCTGGCGGTCGCCAACCGGATCGAGGCCTACAACCTGCCGCAGGGCGTGATCACGCACCTGTATCGCGACACCGCGGCCGGCAAGCCGGGCCACCTCACCAGGATCGGCCTGGGCACCTTCGTCGACCCGCGGCTGGGCGGCGGCAAGCTGAACCCGCGCACGACCGAGGATCTGGTCCGTCTGATGGAGATCGACGGCGAGGAGTACCTGTTCTACAAGGCGCCGAAGATCGACGTCGGCATCGTCCGCGGCACCACCGCGGATGTCGACGGCAACATCACGATGGAGAAGGAGGCGCTCACCCTCGAGGGGCTGGCGATCGCCATGGCGGCGCGCAACTCGGGCGGCATCGTCATCGTGCAGGTCGAGCGCATCGCCGAGCGCGGGTCGCTGAATCCGCGCCAGGTGAAGATCCCCGGCGTGCTGGTCGACTGCGTGGTGGTGGCCGAGCAGCCCGAGTACCACTGGCAGACCTTCGTCGAGCCGTACAGCCCGGCGTTCGCCGGCGAGATCCGGGTGCCGGCCAGCCACGTGCAGCCGATGCCGATGAGCGAGCGCAAGATCATTGCCCGCCGCGCCGCGCTGGAGCTGCGCGCCAACGCGGTGGTCAACCTCGGCATCGGCATGCCCGACGGTGTCTCGCTGGTGGCCGCCGAGGAAAGGGTGATCGACCTCATGACGCTGACCGCCGAGCCCGGCGTGGTCGGCGGCATTCCGGCGGCGGGCCTGAACTTCGGCGCCGCGGTGAACACGCAGGCGATCATCGACCAGCCGTACCAGTTCGACTTCTACGACGGCGGCGGGCTCGACATGGCTTTCCTGGGGCTGGCGCAGGCCGACCGCGAGGGGAACCTCAACGTCAGCAAGTTCGGCCCCCGGCTGGCCGGCGCCGGCGGCTTCATCAACATCTCGCAGTCGGCCAAGAGCGTGGTCTTCGTCGGCACGTTCACCGCCGGGAGCCTCCGGGTGGCGATCGAGGACGGCAAGCTGGTGCTGCACAACGACATCGGCCCGCGCAAGTTCGTGCGCGAGGTCGAGCACCGCACCTTCTCCGGCGCCTACGCGCTGTCGCGCGGACAGAACGTGCTGTACGTCACCGAGCGCTGCGTGTTCCGGCTGACGCCGGAAGGCATGGAACTCACGGAGGTGGCGCCGGGCATCGAGATCGAGCGCGACATCCTGGCGAAGATGGACTTCGAGCCGCTGATCCGCGGCACGCCGGCGCCGATGGACGCGGCGATCTTCGCCGACGGGCCGATGGGCCTGCGCGAGCGGATGCTCGAGGTGCCGCTGTCGGCGCGCTTCGCCTACGACGACCAGCAGAACATCATCTTCATCAACTTCGAGCGGCTGCGCGTGCGCGCCCAGGCCGACATCGACGCCATCGAGCGCGAGGTCGACGCGCACCTGAAGCCGATCGGCCACCGGGTCTACGCGATCGTCAACTACGACCATTTCGAAATCGCGCCGGAGCTCGAGGACGCCTACGCGGCGATGGTCAAGGGACTGGTCGAGCGCTACTACGACGGTGTGTCGCGCTACACGACCTCGGGCTTCATGCGCGCCAAGCTGGGCGGCGCGCTGCGCAAGCGCGGCCTGGCACCGCACGTGTACGAGTCGCCGCAGCAGGCACTGGCCCACGTGCGCGACACCTGACCGACACTAGTCGAAGCTGCAGCGGAACGAGATCCACAGCGTGCCGGAAAGGCCGGGCGAGCCCGACATCCGCGTGTTCATGCGCACCACCGGCGCCAGGCAGTGGCGGGCCGCCAGACCGGCGGAGTCGAGCGCCGCTTCGAGCGCGTGGGAGCGCATGCCGAAGCTCAGCCTCGGTCGCCGGCTCTGCCCGCGAAGGTCGTCGGGGCGGGTCTCGACGATCACTGCATCGAAGCTGCTGCGTGCTCGCAGTTCCATAGGCGGCAGCCGGGCGCTGCCGGCGCAGGCAGCATTGCCGCATGGCGACCGCGATGGGAAACCGGATGCTCGTTCGACGAACCGCGGCGTGAGCACCTGCAGCGTCGGGTCAGTCGTCTGTGCCGCTGCCGACTGCAGCGTCAGCAGCACGCCGATGGTGGCCGTTGCCTGGATCCTGCCGTTGCGTCGACCCATGCTGCACCTGTCGAGAGGGGCGCGGTCCGGGAGACGATCGCCCGTCACGACCACGCTACTTGGCCGTCGCCTCGGCGGACAATGCGGCGTTCGGCCTAGGCGAAAGCCGGGGTGCCGGATGAGCGAGCCGCGCGGAGCGAGAACGTGACCAGCGGGCCGGGTGTCGGCGGCGCGCATTGCCGGTCAGTGGGTGCGCACATCGAACGGCATCCGGGTCCGGTGCGTCATCCTTGCAGGGGAGACGACGTGCGCCGCTCGGCGGGCGGGGCGACGCAGTTGGCGTGCCAGGGTCGATGAAGAAGCGATCGCTGCCGCTCGGCCGCGTGTACCGGCTGCTCGAGCCGGGGCCGGTGGTGCTGCTGACCACCGCGCACGCCGGCCGCGCCAACGTGATGACGATGTCCTGGCTGACGATGATCGACTTCGATCCGCCGCTGGTGGGCTGCGTGGTCAGCGATCGCAACTACAGCTTCGGACTGCTGCGTCGCTCGCGGCAGTGCGTGATCAACGTTCCGACCGCCGACCTCGCCGCGAAGGTGGTCGCCTGCGGCAACTGCTCGGGCCGGCATATCGACAAGTTCGCCCGCTTCGGCCTGACCGCGGTGCCGGCATCGCAGGTAGCCGCGCCGCTGCTCGAGGAGTGCTTCGCCAGCCTCGAGTGCCGGGTGGCCGATTCGCGCTGGGCGAGGCGCTACTGCTTGTTCGTCCTCGAAGTGGTCAAGGCGTGGGTCGATCCGAGCGACGGCGCGCCGACCACGCTGCACCATCGCGGCCGCGGCGAGTTCATGATCGCCGGCCGGACCATCAGGCTGCCGTCACGGATGAAGTAGCGGCGGGTGGCGCGAGCCAGGGCGCGAATCGCTGCCCGGCGTCGCCTGCTGAAGTGGCCGATGCCAGGCACGGCACAGCGGGTCGGGCGGATACTTGCGCGTCAGCGCGTGCGGAGCCGTGGCGAAGGGTCTTGTCGGCGTGCTTCGCCGCGAAGCGCTGGCCCTGCAATGCGGGGTGAGCGGATGAGCGCGTGCCGCTGATGGCTTTCGTTCGGCTTCACGGGAGGATTGGCATGATCCGGTACGTCATGGTGGCGACGGCATTGGCGCTGACTGCCTGTGCGACCACGCACGAGATGAAGGCCACCCTGTCCACGTCGACGCTTGCCGCTGCCGAATCAGCGTTCTCCAGGTCGATGCAGGATCGGGACCTCGAGAAATTCGCTTCGCTGATCGCTCCGGACGCTGTCTTCATCAACGGCGGCGAGCCGTTGCGAGGGAAACCGGCGATCCTCGCCCACTGGAAGAAATTCTTTCAGTCTCCCGAGCCGCCGTTCGCGTGGCGTCCGGAAATCGTCGAGATCAGCGAAGCCGACGGTCTCGGCTACACCGAGGGGCCGGTTCTGGCGCCGACTGGCACCGTCATCGCCAGGTTCTACTCGACCTGGAAGCTGCAGCCCGATGACCGCTGGCTGGTGGTGTTCGACAATGGTTACGAAGTCTGCGGTTGCGGCAAGTAGTCGCGGTGTCCGACCGGATGTGGCCGGGTGCCGTCGCGGGCGATGGCAATGGTTGGCGAGGCAACGATGAATGATGTCTTTCCGCCGGCGGTCGAGCCGGCGCTGCGCGAGTGGCACCGCATCGTCGACAGCGGCGATCTCGCCGCGCTGCCGGCGCTGCTTCATCCGGATGTCGTCTTCCGCTCGCCGGCGGCGTTCAGGCCTTACCGCGGCGCGCCGACCGTGGCGCTGATCCTGCGCACCGTCTTCGGCGTGTTCTCCGGCTTCGCCTACGAGCGGCAGTTCGCCGCCGGCGAGGGCTTCGACGTGGCGCTGGAGTTCCGTGCGCAGGTGGGCGAGAAGCAGCTCAAGGGCATCGATCTGATCCGCTTCGATGCCGATGGCCGCATCGTCGAGTTCGAGGTGATGATCCGGCCGGCGAGCGGGCTGGCGGCGCTGGCCGGCGAGATGGGCCGGCGGCTGGCCGCGGCGATGCCGGCAGACGGCTCGGGCGGCTCCTGAGCGAAGGCGGCGCTCCTCAGCCGGCCGGCTCGTGGTGCCGGGTGGTGACGTACACGGTGCCGGTGAAGCTGGAGATCATCGCATCGTCGCTGCGCGTCACGTCGATGCGATAGACGGCGAGCTTGCGCGAGCGCGAGACCTCGGTGGCCCGAGCCACCAGCTCGTCGCCGAGGTTGGCCGCCGACTGGTAGGTGATGTGCGCGTCGATGCCGGCGGCGACGACGCCGTGCGAGTTCGACGCCAGGCCGAAGGCGGCGTCGGCGAGGGCGAAGATCGCTCCGCCATGGCAGGTGCCGTTGAAGTTCAGGTGTTGCCTGCCGACGGTCATCGCCACCGTCGCGTGGCCGGCGCCGCCGTCGACGAAGCGGATCTCGAGAGCGCGCGCGAGGGCGTCGGCCGCCGCCAGCCGTTGCAGCTGTCGGCGCGCCTGCGCCTGGCGCTCGGCCGCGGTCATTCGAATCCCGCCCAGGCGGCGATCGCCGACACCGGTTCCCGCGTCGGCGCCAGTCTCGCCTCCGGCGCATCGGGATCGGCGTAGCCGAGCGCCATGCCGCAGACCACCGCCTCGCTTTCGGGCAAGCCGAGCACGCGCGCGATCACGTGCGGAAACTCCATCCACGACGCCTGCGGACAGGTATCGAGGCCGCGCGCCCGCGCGGCGACCATGATGTTCTGCAGGAACATGCCGTAGTCGAGCCAGCTTCCGCGCTCCAGCCGCCGGTCGATGGTGAAGACGAGGCCGACCGGCGCGTCGAAGAAGAGGAAGTTGCGCCGGTGCTGCGCCTGCATCGCCACCTTGTCGCCGCGGCCGATGCCGAGCAGCCCGTAAAGGCTCCAGCCGAGGCTGCGCCGCCGACCGAGGTAGGGCTCGAACCACTGCGCCGGGTAGTAGCGGTACTCGGGTGCCTGTTCGCCGCTGTCGTAGGCGGCCGCGGCGGCGCGACACAACCGATCCTTCGCCTCGCCCGCGAGCGCGTGCACGCGCCACGGCTGCGTGTTGGTGCCGCTCGGCGCATGCCGGGCGACGTCGAGGATCTGCTCGACCGTCTCGCGCGCCACCACGCGCGGCAGGAAGCGGCGCACCGAGCGGCGCGAGACGATCGCCCGGTCGACCGCGGCGACCTCGTCGGCCGTCGGCTGGTGGCGCAGCGACAGCCGGCGGCCGGTGCCGTGGGCGGTGGCGTGTGCCTGCGCCAGGTCGACCAGCGCCGCGATGCCTTCGCCGCGCGTCGCGCTGGTCTTCAAGACGCTGACATCGGCACGGCTGCCGGCGCGCAGCCGCAGCATCTCCTTCAGTTCGCGCGCCGTGACCTCGGCGCCGGGCAGGTCGGCCTTGTTGACCACCAGCAGGTCGGCGATCTCCAGGATGCCGGCCTTGATCGCCTGGATGTCGTCGCCCAGCCCCGGCGGGCAGACCACGACGCGGGTGTCGGCGATCTCGATGATCTCGACTTCGGACTGGCCGGCGCCGACGGTCTCGACGATCACCGTGTCGAAGCCCGCGGCGTCGAGCACGTCGACGATCCGCCGCGTGCTGCGCGACACACCGCCCAGGTGGCCGCGCGAGGCGATCGAGCGGATGAACACGCGCTCGTGCGCACCGTGGCTGCCCATCCGCACGCGGTCGCCGAGCACCGCGCCGCCGGTCATCGGGCTCGACGGGTCGACTGCCACCACGCCGATGCGCCTGCCGCGGCCCAGCAGTTCACCGAGCAGCGCGTTGATCAGCGTCGACTTGCCGGCGCCCGGCGCACCGGTGATGCCGATGACGTGCGCCCGGCCGAGCCGCGAAGCGACGCCGGCGGCGATCGCTTCCCAGCCGGCGGAGGCGTTCTCCATGCTGCTGATCGCGCGCGCCACGGCACGCCGGTCGCCGGCGGCGAGCGGCGCCAGCAGCGGGTGGTCGGGGGCGTTCATCTCGGCTGAGGCGCGCCGCGTTGCGACAGCGCGCTGCATCGTCGCCCCGGCGAAGGCCGGGGCCCAAGTTCGTGGCCGTCGAATTGGGTCCCGGCCTGCGCCGGGACGACGCTCGCCCCAGGGCTGGTCGTGATCTCTGTCACACCACCGCCTGCACGTCGCCGAAACCGAGTTCGCTGCGCAGCTTTGCGCAGATCTCGCCGTGCGTGCAGCCGGCTTCGGCTGCCTCGACCACGGCACCGAAGACGTTGAGCTTCGGTTCGTTGGCGGCGCGCGCCAGCTCGTCGAGCGCCTTCGCCACCGCCTGCGGCGATCGCGCCGCCTTGAACGCCTTGAAGGCCTCGAGATGCGCCCGCATCACCGCCGGATCCGGCCGTGCCAGCGGCTGCCGGGCGGACTTGTCTTCCGCCGCCTGGTAGGCGTTCACGCCGACCACGGTCTGCTCGCCGGAGTCGACCTTCTGCTGGAAGCGGCGCGCCGACTCGCCGATCATCTTCTGAACCAGGCCCGACTCGACCGCCCGGTACATGCCGCCGGCGTCCTCGACGATCTCCATCGTGCGCAGGATCTCGGCCTCCATCTGGTCGGTCAGCCGCTCGACGTAGAAGCTGCCGCCGAGCGGGTCGATCACGTCCGTCAGGTGCGCTTCCTCGCGCAGGATGTTCTGCGTGTTCACGGCGATGCGGGCGCCGAACTCGGTCGGTGTCGACAGCGCCTCGTCGAAGGCGTCGGTGTGCAGCGACTGCAGGCCGCCGAAGATGCCGGCCATCGCCTGCACCGCGACCCGCGCGATGTTGTTCAGTGGCTGCTGCCGGGTGAGATCGACGCCCGAGGTCTGGCCGTGGAACTTGAAGCGCCACGAGCGCGGGTCCTTCGCCCCGAGCTGCTCGCGCGTGATCCGCGCCCAGATGCGGCGGCCGGCGCGGAACTTGGCGATCTCCTCGAAGAACGAGATCGAGATGTCGAAGAAGAAGGTGAAGCGTGGCAGGAAGGCGTCCGGGTCCATGCCGCGCTCGATGCAGTCGCGCGCATTCTGGATTGCTGCCGACAGCGTGAAGGCCATCGATTCGGCCGGCGTGGCGCCGGCCTGCTGCGTGTGCTGGCCGACCACCGACATCGGGTTCCACTTCGGCACCAGCCGGTTGCAGAAGTCGATGTGGTCGCCGAGGATCCGTCGCGCCCCGGGCAGGGCGATGCGGAAGAACATGTGGTTGGCGACGTAGTGGCTCAGGTAGTCGCTCTGGTTCGAGGTGCCGGTGATCGCCGACCACGGCGTGCCGCGCCTTCTGGCCACCGCCAGCATGAAGGCGAGCAGGGTGAACGGCGACGGGTCGTTCATCGCGCACGAGGTGCGCACGAGGTCGACGCCGGCCAGCGCCCGGTCCATGTGCTCGGCGGTGTTGATCACCGTGCCGCAGGTGCCGAGCAGCTCGAAGTGCGACTCGTCCATGTCGATGCCGCGATACACCGAGTTGCACGGGATCAGCGACACCGCGGTGGCGCCCTGCGCCAGGATGCCGAGCAGCCGCTCGTTGTAGTCGGCCGGCGTGCCCAGGCCGATCAGCTGCCGCTGGGTCCAGGTGCGGCCGCGGTGCATCGTCGGGTAGATGCCGCGCGTGTACGGCGGCTGGCCCGGAAAGCCGAGGTTCTCCGCCTGCTGCGCCGCATCCCAGTCGCGCGCCGTGTACAGCGGCGCGATGTCGATTCCGGAGCGGTTGGTCACCTCGCGTTCGGTGCCGATCTGCCCGGCGTACTCCCGGCGCCAGCGCGCCTCGGCGTCGCCGGTGGCCAGCAGCTTCTCGTCGATGGGCTTGTTCATCGTGGCCTCGTCAGGCAGTCAGGCGGCGGGCGCGGATGCCCGGGGTGATCTCGCTGATGTAGCCGGCGATCTCGGCGATCGTGCTGCCCGGGTGGAACACGCGGGCGACCCCGGCATCGAGCAGCATCTGCTCGTCCTCGTCGGGCACGATGCCGCCGACGACCACCGCCACGTCCGCCAGGCCCGCTTCGCGCAGCGCCTCCATCAGCTTGGGCACGATCAGGTGGTCGGTCGCCAGCGACGAGATGCCGATCACGTCGACGTCCTCCTCGGTGGCCAGCTTCACCACGGTGGCGATCTCCTGCCACGGCGGCGTGTAGATGACCTCCATGCCGGCGTCGCGCAGGCCGGCGGCGACGATGCGGCTGCCGCGGTCGTGGCCGTCGAAGCCGATCTTGGTGATCAGCACCTTGGGTCGGATCTCCATCAGTGCTCCTTTGTGTCCAGAGGTTGGCGCAGCAGCGCCACGAAGCGCCGCGCGATGGTCCTGGGCCCGTCGCGGCCCGGCTGGTACCAGGTCTGCGACCAGTTCAGCGCCCCGAGCAGCATCAGCCGCAGCGTTCGCCGGTCGGTGCCGCGCGGCAGCGGCAGGTCGGCGACCAGTCGCGCGAGCAGCGTCTCGTACTCGTCGCGCAGCAGGATCAGCCGCGGCCGGGCCGCCGGCGCGTCGCCCGGCCGCACGCGGATCACCACCTGCGCGTAGTCGTCGTCCTCGAGGATCGCCTCGAGGTGAGCGACGCAGGCCGCCTCCAGCCGCAGCCAGGGATCGGTGCGGGCGTCGATGGCCGCCTGCACGCGCGCCGAGATGCGCCGCACGCCTTCGGCGTAGACGGCGGCCAGCAGGTCCTCCTTGGCGGCGAAGTGGTAGTACAGCGACCCCGGCAGCATGTCGACCGCGCGCACGATGTCGCGCACCGAGGTGCCCTGGAAGCCCTGCGCGCGGAACAGCCGCGCCGCCGCGTCGAGGATCTGCGGCAGGCGGTTGTCGGCGCGGGGCGCGCGCAGGGCAGCCATCAGCGGTTGCGATTTACCAAACGAGTGTTTGTTTTTAGCACGGGCGGCGCGAAGTGTCCAGGCCGCGGCGGGCGCGAACCGCGGCGACGGCAGCGCGGGATCCCCGGTGAGGCAGCCGCCCGGCGTCAGCCCAGCGTGGCGATCACCGGCGCGTGGTCGCTCGGCTGCTCGCGGCGGCGCGGCTCGACGTCGATCGTGCAGGCCGTGCAGCGGGCGGCGGCGGCATTCGACAGCAGGATGTGGTCGATGCGCAGCCCCATTTTGCGGCGGAAGGCGAGGTTGCGGTAGTCCCACCACGTGTAGCTGCGCTCGGGCTGCTCGAACAGGCGGAAGCTGTCCTTCAGTCCGAGGCCGAGCAGGGCGAGGAAGGCGGCGCGCTCCGGCTCGGAGAACAGCACCTGCCCCTCCCACAGCGCCGGGTCGTGCACGTCGCGCGGCTCGGGGGCGATGTTGAAGTCGCCGGCCAGCAGCAGCTGCTCGTGCCGGGCGAGTTCGCCGCGCAGCCAGTCGGTCAGCGCCGCCAGCCAGGCGAGCTTGTACTCGTACTTGTCCGAGCCGACCGCCTGGCCGTTCGGAAAGTAACCGTTGACGACGCGCAACCCGTCGAGCGTGACGGCGAGCAGGCGCTTCTGCTCGTCGGCGAAGTTCGGCAGGTTGACCTGCACCTCGGTCGCCGCGGCGGTGCCGGCCTCACGCAGCAGGATGGCGACGCCGTTGTAGGTCTTCTGTCCGGCGAACACGCTTCGGTAGCCTGCCGCCTGCAGTTCGGCGACCGGGAAGCGGTCGTCGGTGAGCTTGGTTTCCTGCAGGCAGACGACATCGACCGCGTGCCGGCCGAGCCAGTCGAGCAGGTGCGGCAGGCGGACCTTCAGCGAATTGACGTTCCAGGTCGCGACTGTCTGCGGCACGGCACCTGCCTAGCGCACCGCTGTTCCCGGCATGGCGGCGGTCTCGGCTGCCGCCGCCCCTTCGGCAGGCTTCGGCTCGGCCTTGGCCGGTACCAGCGGCCGCGGCGCAGCCCACTGGTAGCTGCGCGGCAGCATCGAGCCTTTCGGATAGCCCGCCGCATCGAGCAGCGAATGCCAGACTTCGGGATGGAAGCCGTTCTGCGAGATCGTGCCGACCGTGACGTGCGGCAGCCGCAGTCCGCCGGTGAGGCTGCGGAACTCCTGCAGGTCGTCAGTGGTGGTGACCGAGCGTTCGGTGAACGGCACGCCGCGCTCGCGCAGCAGCGCCGCCGCCGGCACGCACGGCTGGCAGTCCGGCGCGCTGTACAGCACCACCGGCGCCCGCTCGACGGCGCGGCGCAGTTCGTAGGGGAGGCCGCCGGCGGCGTCGCTTGCCGCCGGCACCGCGCCCTTGCCGAGGGAGCGCACGTCCTTGGCGTCGCGCGGCGGTGAATCGCCGTAGTGCACCTTGCCGTTGGCATCGGTCCAGCGGTACTGGGCTGCCGCCGGCAGGCAGACGGCGGCGGCCAGCGTGGCGGCAAGCAGGGCAGTCTTGTGGCTTCTCATCATGACGGGTCCCGCAGGTTCAGGCGCTCATTCCGTGATGGCGCAGCAGTGCATCGATCAGCGGCTTGCGGCCGCGGAAGGCGACGAACGAATCCATTGCCGGCCGGCTGCCGCCCATCGCCAGCACCTCGTCGAGGAATCGCCTGCCGAGGCCGGGATCGAGCGTGCTGCCGATCTCCTCGAAGGCGGCGTAGGCATCGGCGGAGAGCACCTCGGCCCACTTGTAGCTGTAGTAGCCGGAGGCGTAGCCGCCGGCAAACACGTGGGTGAAGGTCCACGGCATGCGCTGGTACGGCGGCTGCGGCACCACCGCGACCTCGCGCCGCACCTCGTCCATCAGCCGCAGCAGCGCGGCCGCGTCGGTCGCCGCCGGGTCGAGCGCCGTGTGCGCCAGCATGTCGAACAGGCCGAACTCGACCTGCCGCAGCATGAAGAGCCCGCTCTGGAAGTTCCGCGCCGCGATCATCCGCTCGAACAGCGCCCGCGGCAGCTGCTCGCCGGTGTCGACGTGGGCGGACAGCAGCTGCAGCGCCTCCCACTGCCAGCAGAAGTTCTCCATGAACTGGCTCGGCAGCTCGACCGCGTCCCACTCGACGCCGCGGATCCCCGACACCGCCGGCTCGTCGACGCGGCTGAGCAGATGGTGCAGCCCGTGGCCGAACTCGTGGAACAGCGTCAGCACCTCGTCGTGGGTGAACAGCGCCGGCCGGCCGCCGGCGGGCGGCGAGAGGTTGCAGGTCAGGAACGAAACCGGTGTCTGCAGACGGCCGCCGACGCGGCGCCGCGGCCGCGCATCGTCCTGCCAGGCGCCGCCCTGCTTGTGCTCACGCGCGTACAGGTCGAGGTAGAACTGGCCGAGCAGTTCGCCGGCCGGCGACTCGATGCGGTGGAACTTGACGTCGCGGTGCCACACCGGCGCACGGTCCTCGCGGATCACCACCGGGAACAGCGTCTCGATCACCCTGAACAGGCCGCCAAGCACCCGCGGCTCGGGGAAATACTGCTTCAGTTCCTGCTCGGAGTAGGCATAGCGGGCCTGGCGCAGCTTCTCGCTGGCGTAGGCGATGTCCCACGCCTGCAGCTGCGGCAGCGCCAGCTCGCGGGCGGCGAACTCCTGCAGCTCGGCCATGTCGCGTTCGGCGAACGGCCGCGCCCGCCGCGCCAGGTCGCGCAGAAAGTCGAGCACCTGCTGCGGCGACTCGGCCATCTTCGGCACCAGCGACAGCTCGGCGAAATCGCGATGGCCGAGCAGCGCCGCCTGCTCGCGACGCAGGCGCAGCAGCTCGATCATCGGCTGCGTGTTGTCCCATTCGGCGCGGCCGAACTCGGAGGCTCGCGTCGCGTAGGCGCGATGCAGCCGTTCGCGCAGCGCGCGGTCGTCGGCGTACTGCATCACCGGCAGATAGCTCGGCGCATGCAGCGTCAGCTTGTAGCCGTCCTTTCCTTCGGCCTGTGCCGCTTCGCGCAGCATCTGCAGCGTGTCCTGCGGCACGCCGGCGAGCTCACGCGGATCGTCGATCAGCAGCGCGAAGGCGTTGGTCGCGTCGAGCACGTTCTCGGCATAGCGCGTGGCGAGCTGCGACTGCCGCTCGCGGACCGCCCGCAGGCGCTCCTTGGCGGGCGGCGGCAGCTCGGCGCCGCCGAGCCGGAAATCGCGCAGCTCGTTCTCGATCACGCGGCGGCGCGCCGGCGCCAGCGAGCCGAAGTCGTCGCGCGCGGCGATCGCCTTGTACTTCGCGTAAAGCGCCTCGTTCTGCGCCAGCTCGGTGAAGAACTGGGTCAGCCTGGGCAGATTGGCGTTGTACTGCGCGCGCAGCGGCGGCGTGTCGAGCACGGCGTTCAGGTGCGACACCGCAGCCCAGGCCCGGCCGAGGCGGTCGAGCGCCTCGTCCAGCGGTTCGACCACCGACGTCCAGCAGGCGGCGGTGGCCGGCTCGGTGGCGCGTTCGACCGCCGCACGGCACTGGCTGAGCAGCGCATCGAGCGCCGGCGTTACATGCTCGGGGGCGATCGCGTCGAAACGCGGCAGGCCCGACAGATCGAGCAGCGGATTGGTCTTGACGTCGAACGGCATGTGGCGGGGCAATCGCGCGGGGTCGCGCAAGGGGGGGGCGGCCGCGGCGGCCGGGGCCGGGGGCGAAGGTCAATGGCGGGAGGCAGCGCGGGCGCCGCGAGCGCCGTTGGCTGATGCCAACAAGCGAAGGGCACGCAATGCGCCCGCCATGACCGGGCCGCAAATGCGGCGTCTGCTTTGTCGGACGGCTTGCGCAGGGGAGCGGCCCTGCGCGGCACCGTCCTTCGCGCATCCGTCCGCATTGCGGCCCAACGCACCTCCCGCATTTAGCGTGAACAGGCCTAGCCGCCGCCGGAACCGAGGGCGACCCGCATCAGGTCGGCCACCGTGCCGGCGTTCAGCTTGTCCATGATGTTGGCGCGGTGCGCCTCGACCGTCTTGATCGAGATGCCGAGGTCGTCGGCGATCTGCTTGTTCAGCCGCCCGGCGACGATCCGCTCGAGCACCTGCTGCTCGCGCGGCGTCAGCTTCGCCAGCAGCGAGGCGTTGATCCGCTCGCGCTCGATGCGCGCCGCGTCGTCGCGGGCGCGGGCCAGCATCCTCTCGACCAGGTCCTTCAGCGCCTGCTGCTCGAACGGCTTCTCGATGAAGTCGGTGGCGCCTTTCTTCATCGTCGCCACCGCCATCGGCACGTCGCCGTGCCCGGTGACGAACACCACCGGCAGGTGCGAGCCGCGCGCGAGCAGCTCCTCCTGCAGCTGCAGGCCGCTCATGCCGGGCATGCGCACGTCGAGGATCAGGCAGGCGATCGCCTGCGGGTCGTAGCGCTCGAGAAAGGCCTCGGCGCTGTCGAAGGTGGCGACCCGGTAGGCCGGCTCGAGCAGGAACTGCAGCGAGTCGCGGACCGCCTCGTCGTCGTCGACGACGTAGACGAGGCCGAGGGATTGTTCGCGGTCGGACGGGCTCATCGATGCGGAATCTCCATGGTGAGGGCTGCGCCGTCGGCGGCCGGCTCGCTCGCCGCCAGCGGCAGGGTGAAGTGCATGACCGTGCCGCCGGCGGGCTCGGGATTGGGCTCGACGGCGAGCTGTCCCTGGTGAAACTCGATGATCGAGCGGCAGATATTGAGGCCCATGCCCATGCCGTCGGACTTGGTGCTGAAGAACGGCGCGAAGACGTTGGGCAGGTGTTCCGGCGCGATGCCGGCGCCGCGGTCGATGACGGTGAACTCGGCGGTCGACTCGCCGGCACGGCGCACCCGCACGTCGATCCGCGGCACCACCGCCTGCTCCATCGACTCGACAGCGTTCTTCAGCAGGTTCAGCAGCACCTGCTCGATCAGGATCGGGTCGGCGTCGACCGGCGGCAGCCGCGGGTCGACGTCGGCGACGATCGCGATGCGCCGCTTGGCCGCCTCGATCTCGGCGAAGGCGATCGCGTCCTCGACGATGCGCGCCGCCGGCGTCGGCCGGCGCCGCGGCTCCGAGCGCTTAACGAACTCGCGGATGCGGCGGATGATGCCGCCGGCGCGCTGCGCCTGCGCCGCCGTCTTGGCGAGCGCGGCCTTCAGTTCGTCGGCCGACATGGCGCCGCGCGCCAGCCGCGCCAGCGTGCCCTCGCTGTAGTTGTTGATCGCCGTCAGCGGCTGGTTCAGCTCGTGCGCCAGCGACGAGGCCATCTCGCCCATCGTCATCAGCCGCGCGGTGAACTGCACCTTGTCCTGCTGCTGGCGGGCGATTTCCTCCGCCGTCTTGCGCAGGGTGATGTCGGTGGCGATCTGCAGCCGCGCCGCGTCGCCGGCGAGCCCGTCGTCGCGCGCCGGCCAGCGGATCTCGCGCGTGCGCACGTCGAACCAGCGGTCGCTCGCCTGGTCGTGCACCTCGCCGCTGTCGCGGCCGCGCAGCGCCTGCTGCAGCCGGTCGTGGCCATCGGCGCCGGCGCCGAAGGTTTCCGAGTAGGCGCGATTGCCGAACAGCAGCGCCGGCGTCGCTGCCTGCCCGCGCTCGGCGGAAACCACAGACACCGCCGCCTCGAGCGACTCGAGCACGCGGACGAACCGTTCGTGCGCAGCCGCCAGCTCGGTGCGGATGCGCCGCGGCTCGGTGACGTCGGTGAGCGAGGTCATCCAGCCGATCTGCCGGCCGTCCTCGTCGACCAGCGGCGAAACGTAGACGTGCGCTTCGATGCGCACGCCGCCGGCGGTCTGCAGCGACATCTCGACACCGCCGGCCGGCGCCTCGCCGGCGAGGATCTGCCGCAGCGCCCGCTGGTTGGCGAGGTTCGCCTCCGGCAACCAGAACGGAAACGGCGCGCCGCGGCCGACCAGCGCGTCGGCGGCCAGGCCGGTCAGCTGGGTCAGCGCGCGGTTGACGTAGCGGATCACGCCCTGCGGGTCCAGCACCGCCAGGCCGGTTGCCTGCGAGTTCTCCATCGCCCGCCGCAGCGCGGTCTCGGCGAGCAGTGCGCGGTCGATGCGGTGCAGGCGCGTGGTGTACAGGGCCAGTGCGCCGAGGGCGGCGGCGACGGCCAGGGCCAGCACGCCGGCCACCCAGGCCAGCGCATCGGCAGGAAAGACGGCCTGGCGACGAAAGGCGCTCGCATTCAGCTTCAGTTCACGCGGCAGGGCGGCGAGCGTGGTGGCATAGGCCGGCGCACCGGCCGGCGGCACCACCGCGCTGCTGGCGACCAGCTGGCGGCCGTCCTGCTCGAGCGTGAAGCGATAGCGCTCGAGCATCTCCGCCGTCACGGCGGTGCGCAGCAGTTCGCGCAGCGACAGCAGCGCCACGAGCAGCGACTGCGGCTGGTCGCCGGCGGTCGCCGGGATCAGCAGGGCAACCGGCGCGGTGTCGCCGCGCGGCTGTCCGAGCAGGGCAAAGCGGGTGCTGGCGGCGGCGACCGCCTGCCCGGCAAGCGCCTGGATCTCCGGCAGCGAGGCCGGATCCCAGCCCGGCCCGAAGGCGAAGTTCAGCGTCGCCGGCGACAGCGCCCGGCCGTGACGGTCGAGGTGCGCCAGCGCGATCAGCTCGGGCTTGCTGTCGATCATCTCGCTGGCGAGCGTCTCGAAGCGGCGCGCGTCGACCGTGCCCGTGCTCATCTCCACGGCGATCACCGCCAGCGCCTCGCGCACCAGCACCAGCCTGGCGCTGAGCTGCTGCGCCGTGGAGTCGGCGTCGCGCTGCAGCGCCTCCCGCTGCAGCTGCCGGTCCTCGATCACCATGGCGGCGATCAGCGCCGCCAGCAGCGCCGCGACCAGGATCGTCACGACGAAGGGCAGATAGGGCCAGGGACCGAGCCGGCGCGACGGCGACTGCGCCAGCGCGGCAAAGGTGTCGGAAAGCGAGCGGGAAGGGTCCTGGCTCAACGATGCGCTGCAGCTGCCGTGCGGGTTGGCGTGGCTTTCGTCCGGCTTGCGGACATATTAAGGTGAACCTCGCGCGGTACCGGTCTAGGGGACACTTCCATCGGGTGAGAACCTCGCGAAACAGCGACCGGAGCTCGGCGAGCCAGGTTCCCGTTGGTTGGACATAATTTCACATAACAAAAACTAATCGCATTATTTGAAAAATCGGCAATCTGCCGTTAGATTGCGCCCTTTCGCGATGGCGACCGCGCAGGCCGCAGACGGCGAAGCGCGGCCGAACAGAAGAACCAAGGAGACGAGACATGTCGGCAGTCCCGAATCAGTTCACGGCGGCGAACGATCCCGACGCCCAGGAAACGCAGGAGTGGCTCGATGCGCTCGAGGTGGTGCTCGAGCGCGAAGGGCGGCATCGCGCGCACTACCTGCTGGAGAAGCTGGTCGAGAAGGCCCGGCTGTCGGGCGCCTACATCCCGTTCTCGGCCAACACCGCCTACCTGAACACCATCCCGGCGCACCTCGAGGAGCACTCGCCGGGCGACGCCACGCTGGAGGAGCGGATCCGCTCCTACATCCGCTGGAACGCGATGGCGATGGTGGTGCGCGCCAACCGCGCCGAGGGCGACCTCGGCGGCCACATCGCCAGTTACGCCTCGGTCAACACGCTGATGGAAGTGGGCTTCATGCACTTCTGGCGCGCGCCGACGACGGATTTCGGCGGCGACCTGATCTACATCCAGGGCCATTCCTCGCCGGGGGTCTACGCGCGCGCCTTCCTCGAGGGCCGCCTGACCGAGGAGCAGCTGACGAACTTCCGCCGCGACGTCGACGGCCGAGGCGTCACCTCGTACCCGCACCCGAAGCTGATGCCGGACTTCTGGCAGTTCCCGACCGTGTCGATGGGGCTGGGGCCGATCACCGCCATCTACCAGGCGCGCTTCCTCAAGTACCTGCACAACCGGGGAATCGCCGACACCGCGGGCCGCAAGGTCTGGTGCTTCCTCGGCGACGGCGAGATGGACGAGCCGGAGTCCCTGGGCGCGATTGGCATGGCCGCCCGCGAGCACCTGGACAACCTGATCTTCGTCGTCAACTGCAACCTGCAGCGGCTCGACGGCCCGGTGCGCGGCAACGGCAAGATCATCCAGGAGCTCGAAGGCGGCTTCCGCGGCGCCGGCTGGAACGTGATCAAGCTGATCTGGGGCTCGTACTGGGATCCGCTGCTGGCGCGCGACCGCGACGGCGCGCTGCGCCACGTGATGGAGACCACCGTCGACGGTGAATACCAGAACTACAAGGCCAACGACGGCGCCTTCGTGCGCAAGCACTTCTTCGGCAAGGATCCGCGCCTGCTCGAGATGGTCTCGCGGATGTCCGACGACGACATCTGGCGGCTGAACCGCGGCGGCCACGATCCGCACAAGATCTACGCCGCCTACGCCGCGGCGACCAAGCACCAGAAGCAGCCGACGGTGATCCTGGCCAAGACGGTCAAGGGCTTCGGCATGGGCAAGATCGGCGAGGGCAAGAACCCGACGCACCAGGTCAAGAAGCTCGATGACGATGCCGTGCGCGAGTTCCGCGACCGCTTCCGCATCCCGGTGCCGGACGACCGGCTGCTCGAAGTGCCGTTCTACAAGCCGGAGCCGAACTCCGACGAGATGAAGTACCTGCTCGAGCGGCGTCGCGCGCTCGGCGGCTTCCTGCCGCAGCGCCGCCGCGTGGCCGACGAGAAGCTCGCCGTGCCGGGGCTCGACGCGTTCAACGCGGTCCTCGAGCCGACCGCCGAGGGGCGCGAGATCTCGACCACCCAGGCGTTCGTCCGCTTTCTGACCCAGCTGGTGCGCGACAAGGCGGTGGGCAACCGCGTGGTGCCGATCATCCCCGACGAGGCGCGCACCTTCGGCATGGAGGGCATGTTCCGCCAGCTCGGCATCTTCAGCCAGCAGGGGCAGCTGTACGAGCCGGTCGACCGCGACCAGGTGATGTACTACCGCGAGGACAAGGCCGGGCAGATCCTCGAGGAAGGGATCAACGAGGCCGGCGCGATGGCCGACTGGATCGCCGCGGCGACCTCGTACTCGACCAACAACCGGGCGATGATCCCCTTTTACATCTACTACTCGATGTTCGGCTTCCAGCGCTTCGGCGACCTGGCCTGGCTGGCCGGCGACATGCAGGCGCGCGGCTTCCTGCTCGGCGGCACCGCCGGCCGCACGACGCTCAATGGCGAGGGGCTGCAGCACCAGGACGGTCATTCGCACATCCAGTCGAGCGTGATCCCGAACTGCGTCAGCTACGACCCCACCTTCGCCCACGAGGTGGCGGTGATCCTGCAGGCGGGGCTGAAGCGGATGATCGAGAACCAGGAGAACGTCTGGTACTACGTGACGCTGATGAACGAGAGCTACCCGCACCCGGGCCTGAAGAAGGGTCAGGAGGAGGGCATTCTCCGCGGCATCTACCGGTTGCGCGAAGGACCGGCCGGCAGCGGCATGGGGGCGAGCATCCCGCGCGTGCAGCTGCTCGGCAGCGGCACCATCCTGCGCGAGGCGCTGGCGGCGGCCGAGCTGCTCGAGGCCGACTGGGGGGTGTCCGGCGACGTGTGGAGCGTGACCAGCTTCACCGAGCTGCGCCGCGACGGCATGGACGCCGAGCGCTGGAACCTGCTGCACCCGGGCGAGAAGGCGCGCAAGGCGTACGTCACCCAGCAGCTCGAGCGCACGGCCGGGCCGATCGTCGCCGCCACCGACTACATGCGGCTGTTCGCCGACCAGATCCGCGGCTACATCCCGCGCGGCCGCGACTACCGCGTGCTCGGCACCGACGGCTTCGGCCGCTCCGACACCCGGGCCAAGCTGCGCGAGTTCTTCGAGGTCGACCGGCACTTCATCGTGCTGTCGGCGCTGCGCGCGCTGTCCGACGAGGGCCTGCTGCCGGTGGCGAAGCTGCAGGAGGCGGTGCGCAAGTACGGCATCGATCCGGCGAAGCCCAATCCGATGACGGCCTGAGCGTCGGCAACGACAAGAAAAGCGCGGAGACAACATGGCCCAGATCGAAATCAAGGTTCCCGACATCGGCGACTTCAAGGAAGTCGAGGTGATCGAGGTGCTGGTGAAGGCCGGCGACACCGTGGCGCAGGAGCAGTCGCTGATCACGGTGGAATCGGACAAGGCGTCGATGGAGATTCCGTCGTCGCACGCCGGCCGGGTGGTCGAGATGAAGGTGAAGCTCGGCGACAAGGTGTCCGAGGGATCGGTGGTGCTGCTGCTCGACGCCGACGGGGCCGCCGCCGCCGCCGCGCCGGCAGCGGCACCGGCTGCTGCAGCGGCGCCGGCGCCGGCACCGCCGGCTGCGGCGGCGATTGCGCCGGCGCCCGTCGCGTCGCCGGCAACGCCGCGCTCCACCGACTTCGCCACCGAGATGGCCGAGCGGCCGGTGGTGGCGGTCGAGGACAGCGGCGTGAAGCCGCACGCCTCGCCGTCGGTGCGCAAGTTCGCCCGCGAACTCGGCGTCGACCTGGCGCTGGTGCGCGGCAGCGGGCCGAAGGGTCGCGTCACCGTCGAAGACGTGCGCGGCTTCGTCAAGGGCGTGCTGGCCGGCGGCATTCGGCCGACGGCCGCGCCGGCGGCTGCGGCAACCGGCGCCGGCCTCGGCGTGCTGCCCTGGCCGCAGGTGGACTTCGCCAAGTTCGGGCCGATCGAGCGCGTCGAGTTCTCGCGCATCAAGAAGCTGTCGGGGCCGAACCTGCACCGCAACTGGGTGATGATCCCGCACGTCACCAACCACGAGGACGCCGACATCACCGACCTGGAGGCGTTCCGCGTCCAGCTGAACAGCGAGAACGCGAAGAACAAGGACGCGCCGAAGCTCACCATGCTGGCCTTCCTGATCAAGGCAGCGGTGGCGGCGCTGAAGAAGTTCCCCGACTTCAACGGCTCGATCGACCCGGACGGCTCGGCGATCATCCGCAAGAACTACTGGCACATCGGCTTCGCCGCCGACACGCCCAACGGCCTGGTGGTGCCGGTGATCAGGGATGCCGACAAGAAGGGCATCTTCGAGATCGCCGCCGAAACGTCGGCGCTGGCCGGCAAGGCCCGCGACGGAAAGCTGTCGCCGGCCGACATGCAGGGCGGCACCTTCTCGATCTCGTCGCTCGGCGGCATCGGCGGCACCTACTTCACGCCGATCATCAACGCCCCCGAGGTGGCGATCCTCGGCGTGTGTCGCTCGACCATCAAGCCGGTTTGGGACGGCAAGGCCTTCGCGCCGCGGCTCGTCCTGCCGCTGTCGCTGTCGTGGGATCACCGCGTGGTCGACGGCGCGGGCGCGGCGCGCTTCAACGCTTACCTGGCGTCGCTGCTGGCGGACTTCCGCCGCGCGATGCTGTGAGGGGGCGACGATGAGCCAGATCGTCGAAGTGGTGGTGCCCGACATCGGCGAGTTCAAGGACGTCGAGGTCATCGAAGTGCTGGTCAAGCCCGGCGATGCGGTGGCCAGGGAACAGTCGCTGATCACGGTGGAGTCCGACAAGGCGTCGATGGAGATCCCGTCGTCGCACGCCGGCACGGTCAAGGAGATGCGCGTGAAGCTCGGCGACAAGGTGTCGCAGGGCTCGGCGGTCCTGATCCTCGATGCGGATGCCGCGGCGGCGGCTGCGCCGGTGGCCGCTGCGCCGGCGGCCTCACCAGCGCCGGAGGCTGCGCCTGCGCCGGCGGCCGCGGCGCCGGCTGCCGCGACGTTCACCGGCAGCGCCGACATCGAATGCGACGTGCTGGTGCTCGGCGCCGGACCCGGCGGCTACTCGGCGGCGTTCCGAGCCGCCGACCTCGGGCTGAAGGTGGTGCTGGTCGAGCGCTACCCGACGCTGGGCGGCGTATGCCTGAACGTCGGCTGCATTCCGTCGAAGGCGCTGCTGCACGTGGCGGCGGTGATCGACGAAGCGGCGCACTTCGCCGACCTCGGCGTGACTTTCGGCAAGCCGAGCGTCGATCTGGACAAGCTGCGTTCGCACAAGAGCAAGGTGGTCGGCAAGCTCACCGGCGGGTTGAGCTCGATGGCCAAGATGCGCAAGGTGACGGTGGTGCAGGGGGTGGGCACCTTCGCCGACCCGCACCACCTGGCAGTGGCCACCCGCGAGGGCACGAAGACGGTGCGCTTCGGCCACGCGATCATCGCCGCCGGCAGCCAGTCGGTGAAGCTGCCGTTCCTGCCCGACGACGCGCGCATCGTCGATTCGACCGGCGCGCTCGAACTGCGGCAGCTGCCGAAGAAGATGCTGGTCATCGGCGGCGGCATCATCGGCCTGGAGATGGCGACCGTGTACTCGACCCTGGGCAGCCGCGTCGACGTGGTCGAGATGCTCGACGGCCTGATGCCGGGCGCCGACCGGGACCTGGTCAAGGTCTGGAGCAAGCGCAACGCCGGGCGCTTCGACCGCATCATGCTGAAGACCAGGACGGTCAGCGCGGAGGCGAAGTCCGACGGCATCCTGGTCGGCTTCGAGGGCGAGGAGGCGCCGGCCGAGCCCGATTACTACGACCTGGTGCTGGTGTCGGTCGGCCGCCGCGCGAACGGCGAGAAGATCGGCGCCGACCGCGCCGGGGTGGCGGTCGACGGCCGCGGCTTCATCGCGGTGGACCGGCAGATGCGCACCAACGTACCGCACATCTTCGCCATCGGTGACATCGTCGGCCAGCCGATGCTGGCGCACAAGGCAGTGCACGAAGCACACGTCGCCGCTGAAGTGATCGCCGGTCGGAAGAGTTACTTCGATGCGCACGTGATCCCGTCGGTGGCCTACACCGACCCGGAGATCGCCTGGGTCGGACTCACCGAGGACGAGGCGAAGAAGAGCGGCCGCAAGCTGAAGAAGGGCCTGTTCCCGTGGAGCGCCTCGGGGCGGGCGATAGCCAACGGCCGCGACGAGGGATTCACCAAGCTGCTGTTCGACGAGGAAACGCACCGCGTGGTCGGCGGCGGCATCGTCGGCACGCACGCCGGGGATCTGATCGGCGAGATCGCGCTGGCGATCGAGATGGGGGCCGACGCGGTGGACATCGGCAAGACCATCCACCCGCACCCGACGCTCGGCGAGAGCATCGGCATGGCGGCCGAGGCGGCCGAGGGGCACTGCACGGACCTGCCGCCGGCGCGTAAGTAGGGTGGCGATCTGCGCGCGGGCGCCTGTCCCGGTCGGCGCGCGATCGAGACACCGGGGCGCCCTGTTGCACTCGTGTCCCCCGGCGCCCGCCGTTGGCGGGCGCCTCCTCCTTGACCTCGTTACACAGGGCGCCCCGGTGTCTCTATCTGGGTGCCGACTTTTGCTGCGTCGGCATTGACAGTTGGGTCGCGCCGCGGGATCGCCAAGGGCAGCGGCTGGCTTTGGCGGGAACGACCTCTGTGGTCACGCCCATGAACGCAACGACGGGCCGTTAGGGGTCAAGCTCGCGGTCACCACGACCGCGCTCAGGTCGGTGACCGCTTGGTGGCGGCCTACGAGGACCCGGAGCCGGCCAAAAGCCGCTGGTCGCCGACGCGGCTAAGTCCGCTCCAAAGCAGTCGTCTGCACAAACGAAAAAGCCCGCCGAAGCGGGCTTGTCGTCAGGCGTTGCCGATTACTGCTTGCGCCGGCGAGAACCTGCTAGGTCGTTGGGTCATACCTCGCCTTGTCGGTTGGATCCAACCGCAAGGCGTGAAGACTGAGAGATGCCAATGGATTGGCTTTTCTGGGTACGGGCGCGGCGCGACCACGGTTGAACGAGGCCATCGCTTCCTCCCACGACGCACTATCCGCCGTAGCGACCGCGAGGCCGTCTGCTTTGCGCACGTAGGGCTCCATGATGGATTCCACGCGGTTTAACGCTTGCGCCGACGCGAAACGGCGAGACCGGCGAGCCCGAGGCCAAGCAATGCCAAAGTCCCGGGCTCCGGAACCGTTCCTCCTTCGGGCGGCGGTGGCGGAGGAGGCGGCGGTGGCGGTGGCGGTGGGAGGCAAAGGCCCCCGGTGGGATTGGGCACGCAGGTCAGGAAAACGCCGAGGCTCTCGGAGATGAGCGTTGCATCCTTCTTCCATCCGTCATTGCGTTCGCCTGGCTTGTCGTCCCACACGACGGTCAGCAGATGGAAATTGCCGCCTGAGGTGAAGGTTTGCGGCGAAGTGAAATTGATGTTGACGACCCAATCGAAGAACGTATTGGTGACTTGCGGGCCCGTGCCGTCCAGCTGGTTGTTATCGATCCGGTCAATGCAGATGGTGTTGACTGCGCCGTTTCCGCAGCCGTTACTACCGCCAACCGCTTTGCCAGCGTTGTAGACCGACCAAGACGTATCGACGGGAGCGCTGACGAGTGTCGAGGTGGCGGCACCTGGCAGTTGCAGACTCCACGCCTCGATCTGATCGCCAAGGAACACGCTGCCAGCAACCGTGTTCGTGAAATCCATGCGCAGGGTGAGCTGATAGTTCGACCCGGGGTTAGCAGTGACAAAACCGTTGAATACCGTCCCGTCCGCTAGTACCAAGGTGGCCTGCGCGAGTGAGCTGAAGGTCAAACCAACCCCGATCGCCAGGGTCTTCAAGGGGCTCCGAAACTGTTTCATCAAACCGTCTCCAAGCTGGCGGCGTGCCGAAGGGCGCTCACTCAGTCCCGCTTAGACGGTATTAAAGCATGAAGCGTGCCAGAAAACGCAGATCATTAAAAACAATGGCTTGAGCAATTAGTGATCGCAAACTTACGTGATGACTGTAAGAAAATCCGACAGTCTTTCTCGATTAAGTTGAAATCGCAAGATGGTCAATTGGCGACACGTCAGCAGCCTCGACGCCCCCGCCGCGCCTCGCTCGCGCCTGGCACCAGCCCGATCCTGAAAAAATCACTCGACTATCCCGCTGCCGACCGCGAGGTGTGACCGCTCCTGCTGAGACCCAACAACCGCAGAGGGTCGATAGCTGCGCCCGCGAGGACCGGTTTCAGGTCGCTGGCCTGCTTGAGACAAGCGGCTCGGATTCGAGCCGATCACTCATGTGGGCTCCGGACGTCGCGCCCGCCCGCCTTGGCGGGCGCGACCTAGCCAAGGCTCGCGGCTCGCCGGCTAACGGGCGCGGCAGATCAGCGTGTCCGGCGGCCCGGCGGCGAAGTCGCTGCCGGGCAGCGCTGCGGCGTGGTTCAGCGCCACTGCCGCGCCCCACAGCAGCAGGGCTGCGCCGAGCGGCGCGCTGATGCGCCGGCCCCAGGGCGCGTTCTTCTCGACCGCCATCACCGCGCCGAGCGCCAGCATCCAGCCGAGGCTGCCGGTGCCCACGGTGAACATCAGCAGCATCAGCGCCCAGCAGCAACCGACGCAGAAGGCGCCGTGGTGGGCGCCGAGCAGCAGCGCCTGCGCGCGTGCATTGCCGCCGCGCCAGTGCTGCACGACGAACGACAGCGGCGCGCGGCATTGTTCGAGACAGCGGTACTTCAGTCGCGTGAACTGGAAGCCGCCGGCGAGCAGCAGCGGCGCCGCGCCGAACCACCCCGCGTTGGCCTGCAGCCAGCCGCTGCCCTCGATGGCTTCGTGCAGGGCGAGGTCGATGGCGTGGGCGGCGATGCCGAAGGCCAGCCAGACGGCGAGGTAGCCGGCGATGACCAGCGACAGCAACGCGACGTGGTCGTCGCGGCTCCGGGTCATGCGTCGGAAGATCTGCAGCAGCGGAAAGGTAGTGGGCAGCATCATCGCCGCCGTCATCAGCAGCCAGCCGCCGATGTACACGGCAGCGCGCGTTGTCGCGGCACCGAGGTCTTCAGCGAAGTCGTAGTGACCCGGTTCGCCGTGGTGCAGGTAGCGGCCGTCCGGCGATCCGTGCCAGAGCCAGAGCGCCACCCACGCCAGAAGCACGAGCGCGCCGAGGGTGACCGGCAGGACCGACGACCGCTCGAGGCGGGCGGACATGTGTTGAGCGCAGGCAGGGGGTCGCCGCGGAAACCGCCGGCCGGCAGCGCGCATTGGCGGCGCGCGACCGCAGCGGCGGCCTGCTCGGGGCGCGAGGTTTGTCAGGCCACGAAGCGGAAGTGGCCCTGCACCGCGTTGTGCCCGCTCAGTTCGAGCTTGATGCCGAGCTTCGGCACGTCGGCGACGTACTTCGGTGCCTTGCCGACGTAGGCCGGCGACCCCGGGATGTTGCTGAAGGCGCTGTCGACCAGCGCGGTCTCCTTGCCGTCGGGGCCGCGCAGCGGCTCGATGTCGGCCGCGATCGCCTGCCCGATGCGCAGCCGCCCCTTGCCCTGCTGCACGTCGAAGACGATCGGCACGCGCTCCACGCCGGCGACCTCGCCGATCAACTGCGCCATGTCGGCACACGGCCCGCCCTTCTTGCCGGTCCAGACGGCGAGCAGCGCCTCTTCCTGTGTCCTGCTCGCCTTGTCGTCGATGAAGGCGACCATCTTCCAGTTGCCCTTCAGCACGTTGCCGGGTATGTGGGCGATGGCGCCGAAGGTGAGGCCGGAAACGTCGAGGCCGTCGATGCTGCCTTTGTCGATGTGCCAGGCGAGTGTGCCCTGGCAGGTGCCGTTGTCGGGGTCCTCGCCGACCCAGCACGGACAGACCGCCTTGCAGGTGCAGACTTCGAGCAGACGTCCCTCGAGCGTGTAGGCCATGGTCTTCTCTCCTTTCGATCCGGGCTGGAGACAGACGCGGGGCCAGGCGCCTGCGCGGCGCGCGCTGGTCGGGCGTGGCAGGCGACTCTAGGAGCGAGGCGGCAGCGGCGCAATCACGGACGCGCACGATTCCGGCGATGCATGCGCCGGGCTGCGCGTTGCGCGACGCGGGAAACGCCGGCCCGCCCGGCAGCTGTCTCGCTCGGCAGGACACGGTGGTTGCGCTGCACGATGGCGGTTCGGCCGCCCGTTAACATCCCACCTGCGCACGTGGGGAGGATTCCGTGGTTACGCAGGATGACCTGAAGCGCCGGGTGGCGCAGTCGGCGCTGCGCTTCGTCCTGCCGGGGCGGGTGCTCGGCGTCGGCACCGGCTCGACGGTCGATCTTTTCATCGACGCGCTGGCGGCAGCGAAGCTCGACGTGAAGCAGGCGGTGTCGAGTTCCGGGCGCAGCACGGCGAAGCTTGCCGCGATCGGCATCGAGGTGCTGGACCTGAACGACGTCGAGAGCCTTCCCGTCTACGTCGACGGCGCCGACGAGATCGACGCCGGCTTTCACATGATCAAGGGCGGCGGCGCGGCGCTTACCCGCGAGAAGATCATCGCCGCGGTGGCGCAGAGCTTCGTCTGCATCGCCGACGCCAGCAAGCGGGTCGAGGTGCTCGGCCGCTTCCCGCTGCCGGTCGAGGTGGTGCCGATGGCGCGCAGCCACGTGGCGCGCGAACTGGCGAAGCTCGGCGGCCGGCCGGTCTGGCGCGAAGGCGTGCTGACCGACAACGGCAACCTGATCCTCGACGTGCATGGACTCGCGATCACCGACCCGGTGGCTACCGAGTCGCGTATCAACCAGATCGTCGGCGTAGTGACCAACGGCCTGTTCGCCGCGCGCGGCGCCGACGTGCTGCTGCTCGGTGGTGCCGACGGCGTGCGCGAACTGCGCCGGTGAGGCCGCTGCGGCGGCAAGCCGGCCGCCGGCGGTGAACTGCCGATGACGCGCTGGCTGCTGCGGGCGGCGGCGGCGACGCTCGCCGCGCTGGCCACCTACCTGCTGCTGGCCGTCGCCCTCGGCCTGCTGCCGGTGAACCGGGATTTCCGGCCGACGCCGCCCGAGGCGGGCGGCGTCACCGTCTACCTGCGCACCAACGGCGTGCACGCCGAACTCGTGCTGCCGGCGGCAGCGCCGTACGACTGGCGGCTGGAACTGCCGCCCGGCGACGTGGTCGACGCGGCACGGCTCGCCGCACCACCGCCGCTCGCCTGGATCGCTTTCGGCTGGGGCGACCGCGAGTTCTTCATCCGCACCCGCACCTGGCGCGACCTGCGTCCCGGCACGGCGGTCTCGGCGCTGCTCGGACTCGGGCCGGCGGCGATGCACGTCGAGTACCTCGCCCGGCCGCAGGACTACCGCGCGCAGCGCATCGACCTGAGCGCCGGGCAGTACCTGCGGCTGGTCGAAGGGCTGCGCGGCGGCTTCGCCCGTGACGGCGTCGGCCGGCCGCGGCGCATCGACGAACCCGGCTACTTCGACACCGATGCCTTCTACGAGGCCACCGGCCGCTACACGCTGCGGCTGACCTGCAACGAGTGGATCCGCCGCCTGCTGGCCGGCGCCGGCGTCCGCACCGCGGCATGGTCGCCGTTCGAGGCGGCGCTGTTCTGGCACTTGAGGTAGATCGCCACTGGCCGTCGCCGCTACCGTACGATCCGTGGCGGCAGGCCGCGCCGGCACGGCGGGGCGGCAAGGAGAAGAACATGAATCTCGAAAAAGTCATCTTCGGCGCCTTCGTCATCCTGTCGTTCACGCTGAACTTCGGCTTCTTCATCGGCGAGATCGACAACCCGAAGCACCACCACGAGCTCGAACTGGCGGCCACGCTGGTGGTGAACCTGATCGCCATGACGCTGAAGTTCGGCGACCGCACGCACATCGGCGCCGTGCACCTGGCCACCAGCATCGTCGCGGTGATGCAGCTGCTCGCAGCCTCGGTCGTCTGGTTCTGGGCCGCGCAGGTCGCCAAGCTGCCGACCGAGGGCGAGGTGATGGCCACCGTGGTGTCGCTGTCCGGCGGCGCGCTGGCGGCGAATTTCATCTCGGTGGCGCTGCTGATCGGCGAGACGCTGCGACGCACGCGCTGAGGCCGCGTCCGGCAACCGGCGCGCCTTATCCCGCGAGCCATGTCCGAAATCCTGGTCCTGATCCTGCGCCGGCTGCGCGCGCCGATCATCACGGTGATCGTGGTCTACGCGATCGCCGTCTTCGGCCTGGTGCTGATGCCGGGCGTCGACCCGGCGGGCCGGCCGTGGCGGATGAGCCTGTTCGACGCGTTCTACGTGATGAGCTACACGGCCACCACCATCGGCTTCGGCGAGGTGCCTTACCCCTATTCGTACGCGCAGCGGCTGTGGATGACGGTCAGCATTTACCTGACGGTGATCGGCTGGGCGTACATGCTGGGTTCGGTCTTCGGGCTGACCCGCCATCCGGCGTTCCAGGCCGCCATCGCCCGCAGCCGCTTCGAGGCGCGGGTGCGGCGGATGAGCGACCCGTTCTTCATCGTCTGCGGCTACGGGCAGAGCGGCCGCCGGCTGGTGGCCGCGCTCGACGAGATCGGCTTCGCCACGGTGGTCCTCGAGAGCAGTCCGGAGCGGGCGCGGGCGCACCTGATCCTCGATACGCGGCAGCCGTCGGCGCTGCTGATCGCCGATGCGCGCGCCCCCGACGTGCTCGAGGCAGCGGGCGTCAGGCGCGCCAACTGCGCCGGCCTGGTGGCGCTGACCAGCGGCGACGAGATCAACCAGGCGATCGTCATCGATGCCCGCGTGCTGGCGCCGCGGCTGCCGCTGCTGGCGCGGATCAAGTCCTCGGGCGCGCGCGAGACGCTGGAGACGATCGACGCGGTCATCATCGTCAACCCGTACGAGACGCTCGCCTTCAACCTGCAGATGGCGCTCGCGCAGGCCGACGTGCTGCGGCTGGAGGACTGGCTCAGCGGCGTGCCGGGAGCCAAGCCGCCGACGCGCGTCGAGGCGCCGCGCGGCAACTGGGTGGTTGCCGGCTACGGCCGCTTCGGCCACGCCGTCGGCTCGGCGCTCGAGGCTGCCGGGCTCCCCTACAAGGCGATCGACATCGACCCGAAGCAGTGCGGCGAGGAAGGCATCCTCGGCTCGGCGCTGGCCGAGGAGGCGCTGCGCAAGGCCGGCATCGAGCAGGCCTGCGGCCTGGTCGCCGGCACCGATGTCGACGCCAACAACCTGGCGATCGTCAACAACGCCCGGCGGCTGAAGCGCAAGCTGTTCGTGGTGATCCGCCAGAACGACGCCGGCAACCGCAGCCTGATCGAGGCGGCACGCGCCGACATGGAGTTCGTGCAGTCGGTGCTGATGACCAACGAGATCGTCCAGCAGCTGACCACGCCGCTGCTGAACCGCTTCCTGATGCTGGCGCGCCGGCAGAACAACGTCTGGGCGGCTGGCGTCGCGGGTCGGCTGCGCGACGCGGTCGGCGATAAGGTGCCGCACACCTGGACGATCACCTGCGACACGGCGCTGCTCGGCGCCCGGCACGCGCTGGTCGATTCGCCGGAGCCGCCGCTCGCGCTGGTGCACCTGCTGCAGGACCCGGACGACCGGCTGCGCCGGCTCAAGGCGGTGCCGCTGCTGCTGCTTTCCAACGGCCGCGACGTGCTGCTTCCCGACGAGCACACGCCGCTGCGCGCCGGCGACCGGATCCTGTTCGCCGGCGAAGCGGGCGTCGAGGGGCTGCAGCGCCACACGCTGGCCGACGACGCTGCCATCGATTACCTGCGCACCGGCCGCGAGCCGCCGCGCACCTGGCTGGGGCGGCTGCTCACTGGCGCTCGCGCAGCCACCGCGGCCAAGCCTTCGTAGAACTGCCGCGCCGCCGCAGCAGCCGATCAAAGCCCGGCGAT
The DNA here is from genome assembly GCA_016716275.1 of Burkholderiales bacterium. Classification (GTDB taxonomy): domain Bacteria; phylum Pseudomonadota; class Gammaproteobacteria; order Burkholderiales; family Burkholderiaceae_F; genus JADJWR01. The sequence continues at coordinate 1,096,147 of JADJWR010000002.1, forward strand.
CGACCCCCGGGCGCGTGGCATCAGCACCGCCGTCTCCGGCCGCGCCGGCGCAGGACGCTCAGCAGCCGCCCTTGGGCTTCTTCTTCTCTTCCTTCCTGGCCGGTGCGGCGGCCTTCGGCGCTGGCGTGACCGCGATGGCGACCGCCTCGGTGAACGTCGCCTCGACCTGGTCGCCCTTGGCGACACGCTTGAACTGCTCGGCGTCGGCGATGTGCAGTTCGACCGTCCGCTGCGGGCCCTTCAGCTTGACCGTCTGCGTGGCCGGATCGAGATCGATCACGTCGGCGACCACCTTGACCTGACGGCCGACGGCGGCGGCGGGCCGCTCGCCCGGTTTGGCCGCGGCGCCGCCCGCCTGCTCGGTGCGCTGCACGACCAGTCCGCCACCCTTCTTCAGCTCGAGCGCCAGCGCCCGCAGGTACTCGACGGTGACCGCGTCACCGACCTTCATCTGGTCGAAGTTCTTCACCTCCGGCCCGGCCGTCACGGCGAGCTCGTCGCCCTGCGGGCCCTTGAGCGTGACGTTGCGGGTTGCCTTGTCGATCGCGGTGATGGTTGCCTGGACCTTGATCGTCTTGGCAATCGCACCCTTGCCGGGGGCCGTTGCCGTGGCGACGGTTCCGGTTTGCGCGACTGCCGGAGCGGCGAAGGTCGATACGATGGCGATGACGGCACTGACGAGGAGAGGGCGCATGCGGGGTTCCCGGTGGGGTGAATGCCGCCGCATGTCGAATCTGCGCCGGCAGGAAGAAAGCGCCGAATAGTACTCAAGACCGGCGGGCGCGCCGTGCCGGCCGGCTCAGAGCCGCGCTGCCAGCCGCGTCCCCTGGTCGATCGCGCGCCTGGCGTCGAGTTCGGCCGCTTCGTGCGCGCCGCCGATCAGGTGCACCTCGACACCGGCCGCCTGCAACGGCGCCTGCAGCTCCCGCTGCGGCAGCTGGCCGGCGCACAGCACGACTGTGTCGCACTCGATCAGCTGGCCGTCCTGCCGCTTCTCGCCGTAGGTCACGAGAAGCCCCTCCGGCGTGATGCGCTCGTAGTTGACGCCGCCGATCATCTCCACCTGCTTCATCTGCAGCGACGCCCGGTGGATCCACCCGGTGGTCTTGCCCAGCCCCTTGCCGAGCCTGCCGGACTTGCGCTGCAGCAGCGTCACCTGGCGGGCCGGCGGCGCCGGCTGCGGCCGCACCACGCCGCCGCGCACCTCGCCGGGATCGGCCACACCCCACTCGGCCAGCCACTCGTGCAGGTTCAGCGTCGGCGAGTGCCCGGGCGGCGTGACGAGGAACTCGGCGACGTCGAAGCCGATGCCGCCGGCGCCGACGATCGCCACCCGCCGGCCGACCGGCTTGCGGTGAAGCAGCACGTCGATGTAGCTCAGCACGTTGGGACCGTCCTGCCCTGGAATCCGCGGGTCGCGCGGCGTGACACCGGTGGCGAGGATCACGCCGTCGACCTTCGACGCCAGCAGCGCCTCGGCGCCGATCTTCGTGCGCAGGTGCAGGCGCACGCCGGTGGCCGCCAGCCGGCCGGTGAAGTAGCGCAGCGTCTCGCCGAACTCCTCCTTGCCCGGGATCTCCTTGGCCATGTTGAACTGGCCGCCGATTCGATCCGCGGCTTCGTACAGGTCGACCTCGTGGCCGCGCCCGGCGAGCGTCGTCGCGGCGGCGAGTCCGGCCGGCCCGGCGCCGACCACGGCGAAGCGCCGCCGCTGTGGCGCCGGCCGGATGAGCAGCACCGTCTCGTGGCCGGCGCGCGGATTGACCAGGCAGGTGGCCAGCCGATTGTGGAAGACGTGGTCCAGGCAGGCCTGGTTGCAGGCGATGCAGGTGTTGATGTCCCCGGCGCGGCCGGCCTGGGCCTTGGCGACGAAGTCGGCGTCGGCCAGCAGCGGCCGCGCCAGGCTCACCATGTCGGCGCAGCCGTCGGCCAGCAGCTGTTCCGCGACCTCCGGCGTGTTGATGCGGTTGCTGGTCACCAGCGGAACGGTGATCCCGGCGGCGCGCAATTCGCTGCGCATCTTCTTCGTCACCCAGGCGAAGGCGCCGCGCGGCACGCTGGTGGCAATGGTCGGCACGCGCGCTTCGTGCCAGCCGATGCCGGTGTTGATGATCGTCGCGCCGGCCTGGGTGATTGCCTTGGCCAGCATCACCGCCTCCGGCCATGAGCTGCCGTCGGGGATGAGATCGAGCATCGACAGCCGGTAGATGATGATGAAGTCGGCGCCGACCGCCTCGCGCACGCGCCCGACGATCTCCACCGGCAGCCGCATGCGGTTCTCGTAAGGGCCGCCCCACTGGTCGTTGCGCTGGTTGGTGTGGGTGACCAGGAACTGGTTGATGAAGTAGCCCTCGCTGCCCATCACTTCGACGCCGTCGTAGCCGGCCTCGCGCGCCAGCTTCGCGCAGCGCACGAAGGCGCGGATCTGCCGCTCGATGCCGCGCGCCGACAGCTCGCGCGGTGCGAACGGCGAGATCGGGCTCTTGATCCGCGACGGCGCCACGCACAGCGGGTGATAGCCGTAGCGGCCGGTGTGCAGGATCTGCAGCGCGATCCTGCCGCCCTCGGCATGCACGGCGTCGGTCACCAGCCGGTGCCGCCGCGCCGCCGCCGAGGTCGCCAGCGTGCCGGCAAAGGGCTTGGTCCAGCCCTCGATGTTCGGCGCGAAGCCGCCGGTGACCATCAGGCCGACGCCGCCGCGCGCCCGCTCGGCGAAGTAGGCGGCCATCGCCGGGAAGTGCCTGCGGCCGTCTTCCAGGCCGGTATGCATGCTGCCCATCAGCACGCGGTTGGGCAGGCGCGTGAAACCGAGGTCCAGCGGCGCCAGCAGGTGGGGGTAGGGTGCGATCATGGCGCCGATGTTGGGGGGCCTGGGTGGCAGGCGGGGGCCGCCCCGCCGGCCCCCGCCGCGGGGCCCGGCGCCGGGCCGGGGGGGGGGGGGGGGGGCGGGGGGGGGGGGGGGGCCGGGGCCGGGGCGGGGGAGGGGGGAAGGGGGGGGGGGGGGGGGGGGGGGGCCGGGGGGGGGGGGGGGGGGGGGGGGGCCCGGCGGGGGCGGGGCGCCGGGGCGCCGGGGGCCGCCCCGGGGGGGGGGGGGGGGGCCGCCGGGGGGGGGGGGGGGGGGGGGGGGGGCGGGGGGGGGGGGGGGGGCCCGGGCGGGGGGCCGGGGGGGCCCCCGGGGGGGGGGGGGGGGGGGGGGGGGGCGGGGGGGGGGGGGGGGGGGGGGGCCGGGGGCGGCGGGGGGCCGGGCGGCCCCCGGGGCCCGCGGGGGCCGGCGCGGGGGCCGGGGGGCGGGGGGGCGGGGCCGGCGCGGGCCCGGCCCGGGGCCCCCCGCCGCCCCCGGGGGGCCCGGCCGGGGCGGGGGCCCCGCCGGGCCGGGCGGCCGCCGCGGCGGGGCCGCCGGGGGGCGGCCGGGCGCCCGGCCGCCGGCCCGCCCGGGCCCGCGCCCGCGGCGGCGCGGGCCGCGGGGGGGGGGGGGGGCGCGGGGGGGGGGGCCGGCGGGGCGGGGGGGGGGGGGGGGGGGGGGCGGGGGGGGGGCGGCCGGGGCGCGGGGGGGGGGGGGGGGGGGGGGGGGGCGGGGGCCCCGGGGGGGGGGGGCGGGGGCGGGGGGGGGGGGGGGGGGGGGGGGGGGGGGGGGGGGGGGGGGGCGGCGGGGGGGGGCGGGGGGGGGGGGGGGGGGGGGGGGGGGGGGGGGCGGGGGGGGGGGGGGGGGGGGGGGGGGGCGGGGGGGGGGCGGGGGGGGGGCGGCCGGGGGGGGGGGCCCCCCCGGGGCCGGCCCCCACTACGTACTGTTAATAATTAAATCAAATATGCTCTAGCGGCAGGCGATCAGGCCATCCGGCAGGCGCGCCGCATCGGTCGACCGGGTGGCGGCGCGCCGGGCGCGGCCGACGCGGGCCTGCCGGACTAGAGTTCGGCGCAGATCTCCGCCGCCGGGCGGGCGCGGGCGAACAGCCCGTTCAGCGACGCGACGAACGCGCGCTGCACGTCGGCTGCGGCGACGGTGACGCCGCCGAAGGCGAGCGCCCGAGTCGCGCAGGCGTCGTGCGCCAGCTGGCAGCCGAAGCCGAGGTCGAAGGCGGCGCGCACCGTCGTGTCGACGCACATGTGGGTCATCATGCCGGCGACCGCCAGGTTGTCGACCTTCCGCTCGCGCAGCAGGTCGAGCAGCGAGGTCTCGCGGAAGCCGTTCGGGAAGTGCTTGCGGATCACCGGCTCGCCCGGCTGCGGCGCGACGCACTGGTGGATCTCGACGCCGCGCGTATCCGGCAGGAAGAACGTCGCGCCCGGCCGGGTCGAGACGTGCTGCACGTGGATCACCGGCAGGCCCGCGCGGCGGAAGCTCGCCAGCAGCGCCGCCGCCTGCGCACCGGCATCGTCGCTGCCGACCAGCTCCATCGCGCCGCCGGCAAAGTAGTCGTTCTGGATGTCGATCAGCAGCAAGCCATGTTGCATCGCATTCCCCGTTGGTTCGAATTGCGGCGCGCAGCGCATCGCCGATGCGGCAGCACGCCCGACGGCGCAAGGTCGTTCGCCTGCCCTCGCTCGCCGCCGATAGTGCCGCTCAGCGGCGGGCCTCGCGTATCGCTCGCCACACACGCTCCGGCGTCGCCGGCATCGCGATGTCGGCCACCCCGAGCGGCCGCAGCGCGTCGAGCACGGCGTTGATCACCGTCGGCGTCGCACCCACCGTGCCGAGTTCGCCGACGCCCTTGGCGCCGAGCGGGTTGATCCGGCACGGCGACGACTCGTCGGTGTAGGTGTCGATGTGCGGCAGGTCGTCGGCGCGCGGCAGCGCATAGTCCATGAACGAGCCGGTCAAGAGCTGGCCTTCGTCGTCGTAGACCACCTGTTCCATCAGCGCCTGGCCGACCGCCTGGGCGATGCCGCCGTGCACCTGGCCGGCGACGATCAGCGGGTTGATCACGCGGCCGACGTCGTCGACGGTGGTGTAGCGCACGATCTCGACCGCGCCCGTCTCCGGCTCGATCTCGACCTCGCACACGTGGCAGCCGTTCGGCCACGACGGTCCGCCGACCTTCTGCAGCGTGCTGACCGCGATGCGCCGTTCGGGCTGCCGCGCCGCCAGCGCCGCCAGGTCGATGCCCAGATCGGTGCCGGCGACCGTGAATCTTCCGGCGGCATAGGCGATGTCGGCCGGCGGCGCCTCGAGCGCCTCGCCGGCGAGCATCCTGCCCTCGTCGATCGCCTGGTTCGACGCGGTGAGCATCGCCGAGCCGCCGATGTACAGCGACCGACTGCCCATGCTGCCGATGCCGGTGGCCACATCGCTGTCGCCCTGCACGATCTCGATCCGCGAGGCGTCGATCTGCAGTGTGTCGGCGAGGATCTGCAGGTAGCTGGTCTCGATGCCCTGGCCCATCGCCTGCATCGCCGTGAAGGCGTGCACCCGGCCGTCGGCCTCGACCTGCAGCCGCACCGTTTCCTCGTGCACCACGCCGGTCCATTCGAGGAAGGTCGACACGGCATGGCCGCGCAGCCTGCCGCGCGAGGCCGATTCCTGCCGCCTCGACGCGAATCCGGCCCAGTCGGCGGCGGCGAGCGCGCGCTCGAGGATGCGCGGGAAGTTACCGCTGTCGAAGGTCTCGCCCATCGGCGTGCGATAGGGCATCGCGTCCGGCGCGATCAGGTTGCGCCGGCGCAGTTCGGCCGGGTCGATGCGCATCTCGGCGGCTGCCTGGTCCATCAGCCGCTCGATCAGGAAGATCGCCTCCGGCCGGCCGGCGCCGCGGTAGGCGCCGACCAGGTTGGTGTTGGTGATCACCGCCTGCGCGCGCAGGTCGAGCGCCGGCACGTGGTACACGCCGGTGATCACCTTCGGCCCGACCATCAGGCTGATGATCGCCGCCGCGGTGTGGCCGTGGGCGCCGATGTTGCCGGTGATGCGCACGCGCAGGCCGAGGATGCGGCCGTCGGAATCCAGCGCCAGCTCCGCCTCCGCCGCCTGGTCGCGGCCGTGGCTGGCTGCCTGGAACTCCTCGATGCGCGTGGCGCGCCAGCGCACCGGCCGGCCGAGCTTGCGCGCTGCATGGGCGCAGACCACGTCCTCGGCGTGCAGCAGCGTCTTCATGCCGAAGCCGCCGCCGACATCGCCCACCGTCACACGCACCTGCTCGGGCGGCATGCCGAGCAACTTGGCCAGCGATTGCTGCATGCCGGACGGGTTCTGCGAACTGGCCTGCAGGATCAGCCGGCCGCCCGCATCGATCGAGGCGCGCGCGCCGCGCGGCTCGAGGGTGACCGGCGACAGCCGCTGGTTCAGCACGTCGATCCGCGTCACGTGGTGCGCCCGGGCGAAGACGGCGTCGCAGGCGGCTTCATCGCCGAACTTCGAAACGGCGGCGACGTTGCCCGGCGCCTCCGGCCAAAGCTGCGGCGCGCCGTCGGCCAGCGCCGCCGCGAGCGAGGCGACCGCCGGCAGCGGCTGGTAGTCGACGACGACCAGCGCCGCCGCCGCCTCCGCGGCGGCGCGCGACTCGGCGAGGACCGCCACCACCGGCTGGCCGACGAAGCGCACCGCGTCGGTGGCCAGCGGGAAGTACGGCGGCGTGCTCATCTTGCCGCCGGTGGCGTTCTTCAGCGCCGCGTTCGGCGGGAAGCTCGCGACACCGTCGGCGACCAGGTCGGCACCGGTCAGCACCGCCGCCACTGCGGCCGTCTGCTTCGCCTCGGCCGCGTCGACAGCGACGACCCGCGCGTGCGCGTGCGGCGAGCGGACGAATACCAGGTGCAGGTCGCCCGGCTCGCCGAGGTCGTCGACGAAGCGCCCCTGGCCGGTCAGCAGGCGGTCGTCCTCGCGGCGCGTGATGGCCTGGCCGATGCCGAATTTCATCGTCGCGGTCATCGCGCTGCAGCCGCCAGAGCGAGGCTCAGGCCTTCGGCGGCACGTAGCCGGAGACCTGGTCGGCGCCCTCGCCGAAGAAGTACTGCTCCATCTGCGTCGTCAGGTACTTGCGGGCGCGTGCATCGGCGAGATTCAGCCGGTTCTCGTTGACCAGCATCGTCTGGTGCTTCTGCCACGCCGCCCAGGCTTCCTTGCTGACGTTCTCCCAGAGCTTCTTGCCGAGTTCGCCGGGGACCGGCGGGAAGTCGAGACCCTCGGCCTCGCGACCGAGCTTGATGCAGTTGACCATGCGTGCCATCGGTGACTACCTCTACAGGGATTTGACAAGGATCTGCGACCTGCGCTGCCAGTTGTAAAGCTGCTGGCGCTCGATCGGCAGGCGGTCGATGTCGGCCATCGCGAAGCCGCGCTTCAAAAACCAGTGTGCCGTGCGGGTCGTCAGCACGAAAAGCCGCGCCAGCCCTGCGGCGCGGGCGCGGTGCTCGATCCGCCCGAGCAGCCGCTCGCCGTCGCCGTACTCGCGATACTCCGGGTGCACGGTCAGGCAGGCCAGTTCGCCGATGCCGGCCGCAGGGAATGGATAGAGCGCGGCACAACCGAAGATCAGGCCGTCGTGCTCGAGCACGGTGAAATGATCGATCTCGCGCTCGATCACCTCGCGCGGTCGCTTGACCAGCGTGCCGTCGGCCTCCAGCGGTGCGATCAGCTTGAGCAGGCCGCCGACGTCGTCGGCGGTGGCCTCGCGCAGCGACTCGAGGTTTCCCGCCGAAACCATGGTGCCGACGCCCTCGTGGGTGAACAGCTCGATCAGCACGCCGCCGTCGAGCGCGTGCGAGATCAGGTGGCAGCGCGCCACGCCGCCGCGGCAGGCGCGCAGCAGGTCGGCCAGCTCGGCGGCGGCCTCCTCGGCGACCTCGCCGGCGGCGATGATCTTCTCCGCATCGGCCACCGACAGCTCGGCGATCAGTTCGCCTGCGCGGTTGCGCACCCCGTCGGCGTCGCTGACGAAGATCAGCTTGTCCGCCTTCAGCGCCATCGCCACGCTGGCGGAGACGTCTTCCACCGTCAGGTTGAACGCCTCGCCGGTGGGCGAGAAGCCCAGTGGCGACAGCAGCACCAGCGCGTTGCTGGCCAAGGTGAACTTCAGCGCCTCGACATCGACCTTGCGCACCACGCCGGTGTGCTGGAAGTCGACGCCGTCGTGGATGCCCATCGGCCGCGCGGTGACGAAGTTGCCGCTGATCACCCGGATGCGGGAATTGGCCATCGGCGTGTTCGGCAGGCCCTGCGAAAACGCCGCCTCGATGTCCAGCCGGATCTCGCCGGCCGCCTCCTTGGCGCACTCGAGCGCCGCCGCATCGGTGATGCGCACGCCGCCGTGAAAGCGCGGCTGCAGCCCCTTGAGCTTCATCTGCGCCTGCACCTGCGGCCGCGAGCCGTGCACCAGCACCAGGCGGATGCCCATCGCGTGCAGCAGCGACAGGTCCTGCACCAGCGCGTTCAGCCGGCCGGCCTCGATCAGCTCGCCGCCGAAGCCGACCACGAAGGTGCGGCCGCGGTGCGCGTGCACGTACGGCGCCACGTCGCGCAGCCAGGCGACGAACTGCGCCCGCGAGTCGAGCGCGACGGCGGAAGGCAGGGTGTCGTTCAAGGAGACGGCGGGCGGCGGCTGGAGCAGCGGTGGATTATAGGGAGCGCCGCCGCCACGCACCGCCTGCGCGCGGGCGACGCAGCGCGGCTCAGCGCCCGCCGGAGACGTCGATGAAGGTGCCGGTCGAGTACGAGGCCTCGTCCGACAGCAGCCACAGGATCGCCTGCGCCACCTCCTCGGGGCGGCCGCCGCGCTGCATCGGCACGGCGGACTTGACACGGTCGACCCGCCCCGGCTCGCCGCCGCTGGCGTGGATGCCGGTGTAGATCACGCCGGGGCGCACCGCGTTGACCCGGATGCCCTCGGCGGCGACCTCCTTCGCCAGGCCGATGGTCATCGCGTCGATCGCGCCCTTCGAGGCCGCGTAGTCGACGTACTCGCCGGGCGAGCCGAGCCTCGCCGCCATCGACGAGACGTTGACGATCGCGCCGCCGGCGCCGCCGAGCCGCGTCGACATGCGCCGCACCGCCTCGCGCGCGCACAGGAACGAGCCGATCACGTTGGCCGCCAGCACGCGCTGCAGGCGCGCCGCGTCGATGTTCACCAGCGTCGTCTGCCGCTCGAGGATGCCGGCGTTGTTCACCAGCGCCGACAGGTGGCCAAGCCGCGCGTCGACCGTCTCGAACAGCCGCCGCACGTCGGCTTCGCTGGCCACGTCCGCCTGCACCGCGAGCGCCTCGCCGCCGCTGCGCGCGATGTCGGCCACCACGGCGTCCGCCGAGGCGGCGTCGCTGCGGTAGCCGAGACAGACGCGGTAGCCGCGCGCGGCGGCCAGGCGGGCGGTCGCGGCGCCGATGCCGCGGCTGCCGCCGGTGACCAGCAGTATCGGTTTCATCGTCGGTCGGCTCCGGTTGCCCACCCTAGCCGAAACGGCGCGCTGCGTCGACCGCGGGCCGCTTCCTATAATCGCCGCCCGCTCCCGCTTGCGCCGAAAACGAGCTCGGCGCCGCCCGCGCATGTCCACTGCCGCTCGCCGCGCGCCGCTGCGCAACGCGATCCCGCCGATCACCTTTCCCGAGGAGCTGCCGGTAAGCGCCCGCCGCGACGAGATCGCGCGCGCGATCGCCGCGCACCAGGTGGTGATCGTCTGCGGCGAGACCGGCTCGGGCAAGACGACGCAGCTGCCGAAGATCTGCCTCGAGATCGGCCGCGGCCGGCACGGCCTGATCGGCCACACCCAGCCGCGGCGCATCGCCGCCTCGACCATCGCCCGCCGCATCGCGCAGGAACTGAAGACCGAGCCGGGCGAGGTGGTCGGCTACAAGGTCCGCTTCACCGACAAGACCCGGCCCGGCGCGTCGATCAAGCTGATGACAGACGGCATCCTGCTCGCCGAGACGCAGGGCGACCCGCGGCTTGCCGCCTACGACACGATCATCATCGACGAGGCGCACGAGCGCAGCCTCAATATCGACTTCCTGCTCGGCTACGTGAAGCAGCTGCTGCATGGCGGAAAGGCCGCACGGCCGGACCTGAAGCTGGTCATCACTTCGGCGACGATCGACGCCGAGCGCTTCGCCGGGCACTTCGGCGTCGACGGGGTGCCGGCGCCGGTCGTCAACGTCTCCGGCAGGCTGTATCCGGTGGAGATCCGCTACCGGCCGGTGCGCGACGCCGACGACGCCGACGACCGCACGCTGATGGACGGCATCGTCGAGGCGGTGGACGAGTGCGCGCGAGCCGGCCGCGGCGACGTGCTGGTGTTCCTGCCCGGCGAGCGCGAGATCCGCGAGGCGGCGGAGGCCTTGCGCAAGCACCACCCCCCGGCCACCGAGATCCTGCCGCTGTACGCGCGGCTGTCGGTCGAGGAGCAGGAGCGCGTGTTCAGGCCCGGCACCTCGGGCCGGCGGATCGTGCTGGCGACCAACGTCGCCGAGACATCGCTGACGGTGCCGGGCATCCGCTACGTGGTCGACACCGGGCTGGCGCGGGTGAAGCGCTACTCATACCGCAACAAGGTCGAGCAGCTGCGCATCGAGCCGATCTCGCAGGCAGCGGCCGACCAGCGCGCCGGCCGCTGCGGCCGCGTCGCCGAAGGGGTCTGCATCCGCCTGTACGACGAGGCCGGCTTCGCCCAGCGGCCGAAGTTCACCGACCCGGAGATCCTGCGCTCGTCGCTGGCGGCGGTGATCCTGCGCATGAAGTCGCTGCATCTGGGCGAAGTCGGGCAGTTCCCGTTCGTCGAGCCGCCGCCGGCGCGGGCGATCGCCGATGGCTACCAGCTGCTGGCCGAGCTCGCCGCGGTCGACGAGTACAACGAACTGACCGACGTCGGCCGCGAACTGGCCCGGCTGCCGGTCGATCCGCGGGTCGGTCGCATGCTGCTGGCGGCGCGCGAGGGCAACTGCCTGCACGAGGTGCTGGTCATCGCCAGTGCGCTGTCGGTGCAGGACCCGCGCGAGCGGCCGCTGGCGGCGCAGGAGGCGGCCGATGCCGCGCACCGCAGGTTCGCCGACCAGCGCTCGGACTTCCTGACCTTCGTGAAGCTTTGGAGCTTGGTGCACGAGAAGTTCGAGCACAGGAAGTCGAACCGCAAGCTCACCGACGAGCTGCATCAGGACTTCCTGTCGGCGCGGCGGGTGCGCGAGTGGCGCGACGTGCACGCGCAGCTGGCGACGCTGGCGGCCGAGCTCGGCTGGAAGCCGAACGCGCCGCTCGATCTCGCGCAGCCGCCGGCCTTCGAGGCGGTGCACCTGGCGCTGCTCACCGGATTGCTCGGCAACGTCGGCACGCGGGTGCTCGATGCCGACTTCCGAGAACCGCCGTACTCGGGCGCGCGCGGCATCAAGTTCCACGTCTGGCCGGGCTCGCCGCTGGCGAAGAAGGCCGGCCGCTGGCTGATGGCGGCCGAGCTGGTCGAAACCTCGCGGCTGTTCGCCCGCACGGTGGCCGGCATCGAGCCGGTGTGGATCGAGAGGGTGGGCAGCCACCTGCTGAAGAAGTCGTGCAGCGATCCGCACTGGGAGAAGAAGGCCGGGCAGGTGGTCGCGCTGGAGCGCGCCACGCTCTACGGCCTGACCGTCTACCAGCAGCGGCGCGTGCACTTCGGGACGACCGAGCCGAAGGCGGCGCGCGAGATCTTCATCCGCGCGGCGCTGGTCGACGGCGAGTTCGACACGCGCGCGCCGTTCTTCGCCCACAACCAGCGCCTGGTGCGTGAGATCCGCGAGCTCGAGCACAAGACGCGGCGGCCCGACGTGCTGGTCGACGAGGAGCTGATCCACGCCTTCTACGACCGGCTGGTGCCGGCCGACGTGCACACGGCGGCGCAGTTCGACAAGTGGCGGGCACAGGCGGAGAAAGACAACCCGCGGCTGCTGTTCCTGTCGCGCGACGAACTGATGCGGCACGAGGCCGCCGGCGTCACCACGGAGCTTTTCCCGAAGTCGCTCGAGATGGGCGGCGCCGTGATGGCGCTGACCTACCACTTCGAACCCGGCAGCCCGCGCGACGGGGCGACGCTGGCGGTGCCGCTGTACCTGCTCAACCAGGTCGACGAGGCGCGCTGCGACTGGCTGGTGCCGGGGATGCTGAAGGAAAAGGCGCAGCTGCTGCTGAAGTCGCTGCCGCAGAAGCTGCGCCGGCACTGCGTGCCGCTGCCCGAGTACGCCGCCGGCTTCGTCGAGCGCTGCGGCGGCAACGCCGGACAGGGACGGCTGCTGACCGAGGCGCTGATCGACGACCTGCGCGAGCAGCGGTCGATCGTCGCGCGGTCGGAGGACTTCAAGCGCGAGACGCTGCCGGCGCACCTGTCGATGAACTTCAAGGTGATCGACGAGCACGGCCGGCAGCTGGCGATGGGCCGCAGCCTGCCGCAGCTGCGTGCCGAACTCGGCGGCCAGGCGCAGAAGAGCTTCCAGGCGGTGGCCAGCCGCGACGTCAAGGTGGCTCCCGAGCTGCAGCAGCACATCACCGACTGGGACTTCGGCGAACTGCCTGAACTGCTGGAGGTTCGTCGCGACGGGCAGACGATGGCCGGCTTCCCGGCGCTGGTCGACCGAGGCGAAGCCTGCGCGCTGGAGGTCTTCGACGATCCGCGGCAGGCGCGCGAGCGGCACCGCGAGGGACTGCGCCGGCTGTTCCGCCTGCAGCTGAAGGAGCAGGTGAAGTTCATCGAGAAGTCGCTCGCGCAGCTGCAGACCGTCGCGATGCAGGCCGGCACGGTGCCGGCGCTCGCCGCAGCGCTGCCCGGCTTCGAGGCGCTGCGCGCCGAGGTCGTCGACGCGGCGCTGGATCGCACCGCGCTGGCCGAGCCGTGGCCGACCGACCGGGCCTCCTTTCTCGCCCGGCGCGACGAGGCGCGCGGCAAGCTGGCGCTGATCGCGCAGGAACTCGCCCGGCTGGTGACGACGATCGTGCAGGAGGCGGCCGCCGCGCAGAAGAAGCTCGCCGGCGCGCGCGCCTTCGCGGCGGCCTGCGCAGACATCGGCGAGCAGCTGGCGCGGCTCCTCCCGCGCGGCTTCATCGCCGGCACCAGCGCCGCGCAGCTCGCCCACTATCCGCGCTACCTGAAGGCAATCGCGCTGCGGCTGGACAAGCTCAAGGCCGATCCGGCGCGCGACGCGCAGCGCATGGCCGAGATCGCGATGCTGCATACGCCCTACCTGCGTGAAGTCGCGGCGCGCAAGGGGCAGGCCGATGCGCGCCTGGAGGAGTTCCGCTGGCTGCTGGAGGAACTGCGGGTGTCGCTGTTCGCCCAGGAACTGCGCACGCCGATGCCGGTGTCGGCCAAGCGGCTGCAGAAGGTCTGGCAGGCGCTGCGCCGCTAGCCGAGCGCGCTCAATCGGGCACGCCGGCCTTGCGCAGCCCGGCGTAAAGCACCAGGTCGAAAGGCGGCGGCGGCGCGCCGGCACCGCGTCCGGCGGCTGCCTCGTGCCAGCGGATCGAGAACGCCGGCTGCAGCCGCATCAGTTCCCCGCGCGCGCGCTGCGCCTGCTGCGCCTCGCCCTGCAGCGCGTAGGCGGCCGCCAGCACCATGTGGTCGTGCCACTCGGGGCCGAATGCCATGGCGCGCTCGCACGACTCGATCGCTTCCGCATGGCGGGCGAGCAGAAGCAGCGCCCGGCAGCGGAAGTGCAGCAGCACGCCGCGCCCGGCGCCGGTCGGATTCAGCGCCAGCCCGCGCTCGAACGCGGCCAGTGCCTGTTCGCCGCGACCCTGGGCCAGGTTGATCTGGCCGCTGAAGGACTGCAGCGGCACCAGGTAGGGATTCAGCAGCAGGCCGCGCTGCGCCGCCTCGGCGGCGGCCTCCAGCTGGCCGCGGAACAACAGCACGTTGGTCCGCGCGCCCCAGGCGTCGGCGTCGTCGGGGCGCAGCGTCACGGCGCGCAGCGACACCTGGTCGGCACGTCGCAGCACGGCATCGCGCAGCGCTCCGGGCTCGGTGCGGTCGGCTTCGTAGACCAGCGCGTGGGCGTAGCCGGCCAGCGCCGGGACATGCTCGGCGTCGAGCGCCAGCGCGTGCTCGAAGCGGGCGCGGACCGCCTCCATCCGCTGCGGATCGCTGGCCTTCTGCAGTTCGTCGGCGGCCGCGAGCGCCAATGCGTAGGCGCTCGGCTCGGCACGCTCCGCCGCGACCCGCCTCAGTTCCGCCTGCTGCACGGCGGCGCGCAGCGACTCGGCCAGCTGCCCGACCAGCGCCAGCGGCGCGGCGTCGCCGGCCGCGTTGGCCTGCAGCCGCGTGCTCCACAGCGAGTTGCCGCTGCCGGTGTCGACCAGGTGGACGGCGGCATCGACCTCGCCTTCACTGGACTCGATGCGACCGTCGAGCGCGTAGCGCACGTTCAGTTCGCGGCCGAGCTTGCGCAGCTCGTCGCGCTGATCGCCGAACCTCGCCGCGACGGCGGGCGCGACGACCTTCAGCCCGGCGAGCTGCGACAAGGCGGCGGTCAGCTGCCGCGTCATCGAGTCGGCCAGCGCCCCGGCCGGCGCCGCATGGGTGAACGGCAGCACGATGAGCGACGCCACCGCGGCGTCGGTCGTGCGCTGCGGATAGGCGAGCCAGGCGCCGGCGGCCAGCGCAAGCAGGGCGGCGACCGCCGTCGCCCAGCGCGGCCAGCGGCGGCCGCGCAGGCGGCTGAGCACGGACGGCGGGCCGTCCGGCTCGACGCGGAAGACACGGATCGGCCGGGCGATGTTCTTCACCTGCTGCTGGCCGGCGTCGACGAAAGTCACGCCCAGGTCGTCGCCCACCTGCCGGCGCACCGTGCCGGAGATGGCGATGCCGCCGGGCGGCGCGATCGCCTCCAGGCGCGCGGCGACGTTGACGCCGTTGCCGGCGATGTCATGGTCGTCGACCAGGATGTCGCCGAGGTTGATGCCGATCCGGTGATCGATCCGCCGGTCGGCCGGCAGGCCGCGGTTGCGGGCTGCCATCTCGCGCTGGATCCCGATCGCCGCCTGCAGCGCCGAGCGCGCGCTGGCGAACTCGACCAGCAGTCCGTCGCCGACCGTGCGCACGATGCGGCCGCCGTGGCGAAGCACGGCCGGATCGGTGACTTCGGCGCGGATCTGCCGCAGCCGCTCGTGCGTGCCGGCCTCGTCGCGCTCCATCAGCCGGCTGTAGCCGGCGACGTCGGCGATCATCACGGCCGCCAGGCGGCGCGTCGATGACGAAGTCATGGCCTCCCTGTCAGCGAGCGGTGGCGCCCGGTGCGCGGGCGGGCGGTGCGTCCCCGTCGCCTTGATGTTATGCAGGCGAGTCTAGCGAGCCGCATCGCCGCTGCGTCGGCCGGCCCCGCAACTGGGTTAACTTCTCGGCATGGACGAGCAGCGCGGCGCAGCCGGCGCGGAAACGGCGGAACCGACCGGGCGCGTGCGCGAGCACGACTCGCCGCTGGTGCGTTGGCTGCTGATCGTCGCCGGGTTCGTCTGCGTGGCGCTCGGCGTGATCGGCATCTTCCTGCCGCTGCTGCCGACCACGCCGCTGATGCTGCTGGCGGCGGCCTGCTTCGCCCGTTCGTCGCGCCGCTTCCACGACTGGCTGCTCGCCAGCCGCACCTTCGGTCCGCTGATCCTCGAGTGGGAACGGCACCGCTCGATCCCGCGCCGGACCAAGCTCACCGCGATCGCGCTGATGTCGGCCACCCTCGCGGTTTCGGTCGTCTTCTTCGTCGAGCCGCCGTGGCTGCAGGGGCTGCTGGCGGCTTTCGGCGTCGCGCTGGCGATCTGGATGTACCGGATCCCGTCGCGCGACGCCTGAGTGTCAGTCGCCGCCGCGCTCGCGCAGGCGGGCGATCCGCGCCGGTTCGTTGTTCGCCAGCCAGGCGTCCCTCGAAAGCTCTTCGGCGGCGCGCCGGAAGTAGGGCTTCGCCTCGCCCGGTTTGCCGGTCGCCTCGAGAAGCTCGGCCAGTTCCTCGAACACGTAGCCGTCGGCCTGGCCGGCGGCCGCCCACTCCTGCTCGAGCGCGCGCTGGATGGCCAGCGCCTCGTCGTGGCGGCCGAGCGAGCGCAGGCAGCGGGCCACCGACCAGCGGGCGATGCGCCCCTGCGGCTGCCGGCCGGTGGCGAGCCAGGCCGACTCTGCCTCGCGAAACACCGTCAGCGCTTCCGCATAGCGCCCTTCGTCGTGCAGGTTCCATGCGTGGTTGTTCAGCAGCGCCGGCAGCAACGCGCGCGCCTTGGCGTCGGCGGAGCCGCGCGCCAGCTCGACGCCGCGCCGCGTCCACTCAGCGCCTTCCGGCCCGCCGGCGACGATCGGCACCATGTGCGCCGCATCGACCGCCAGCCCGTCGAGGCCAGCGGCGCGGGCGACCTCCCAGGCCTCGATGAACAGCGGCCTGGCGCGTGCCTTCTCGCCGACCGAGTTGAAGGTGCGCCCTCGCTCGAGCAGGTAGCGCACGCGCGGCGCCGCGCCGGCTGCGGCGAGCTGCGGTTCGACCTCGTCGAGCAGCCGGTGCGCCTGCTCGAAGTCGCGGCGCAGGCTGTAGGTGCGCGCGACCTGGGTCAGCAGTTCCAGCCGCTGGTCGCCGCCGGCTTGCGGCAGCAGGGCGCGGAAGCGCGCTTCGCTGGCCGCCGGATCGCCGTATTCCCAGTAGGAGTCGATGTCCATGGCGCCGGCCGCTGAAGTGGCGAGTGCAGCGATCGCCGGGGCGGCGAGCCGCCGCAGGCGCCGCATCGCGAAGAGCATCGGCGCCGGCCGCGCCTCAGGTCGACGAGCCGCGGTCGGGCGTGCGCGGCGCGCGTTTCTGCTGCGCCGGGCCCTCCTCGATGTCGAACCTGAATTCGCGGATCAGCTGGCCGTCGAGATACACCCGCATCGCGTGCGCGCCGATCGGATCGCCGGGCGCGTAGCGCCATTCGTTGGCGACGAAGCCGAGCCGCGTCGGGATGATCCGCTCGGTGACCGCCGTCTTGCGGTCAGGCGAGATCACGTACACGCCCATCGCCTCGCCCGGACCCCAGGTCGGCGGCGCCACCGGCAGTTCGAACTCCTCGCGCCAGACCACCGTCGGCTTGTCGGTCTTGAAGACGATGTACCAGCCGTACGGCGCAGAGACGACCGCCGGGAAGCGGTCGGTCTCCAGCAGGATGCGGCGGCCGTCCTGGTCGGCGCCGAAGACGCCGAACTGCGCCGAGACGACCTCGATCTGCGCCGGCGTGCGCGCGCTCTCCACGCCGATCTGGCTGGCGGAGGAGGGCGCCGCCGGCTGCTCCTGGGGGGCAGCCACCGTCACCGACGGCGTCGTGCCCTGCGCCGCGCAGCCGAGCAGGGCGCCGGCGAGCGCCGCGGCGGGGAAGAGACAACGGAAAGTCTGCCGGCGCATTTCGAGTGCCTCCACGCAGCAACCGCGCTCGGGTCGAGGCGGTCTGCGGAGGGCACTTGTTAGCACATTTCGCCTGGCGCCGCTGCGTGGCGACCGCCGTCGCCTCCCGCGCGCCGGCCGACCGGCGTTCAGCGGCTGATCTGGCGGTCGATGCCGGAGCGGTCGTTGCCGCGGCGCTCGCCTTCGTTGGCTCGCGGCGGTGGCGACGGTCGAGCGGCGGGCGGTGCAGCCTGCGCCGGCGCCACCGGCACAGGCGCGGCGGTCACCGGTTCCGCAGGTCCACCGCGCGGCGACTGGCGGTAGCCCTCGCGCGGCGTCGCGGCTTCGGCGCGGCCGCGCGGTGGCGGCACGTCGACCTGGCGCGGTTTCGGCGCGTCGATCTGGCGCGGCGCGGCGATCTGGCGCGGCGTCCACGGGCGCCACTTCGCGTTGCCGGGGCGAGGAGCGCGGCACCACCGGTGATTGCGGCGGCGGCTGCGGGACAGCCTGGCGCGGCGGCGTCCGGACTACCGGCGGCGCGTAGGGACTCGAAGGTAGCTCCGTCGCCTGCGCAGGCGTCCGCGGCGCCATCCGCCGCGCCTCGCCGCCGGTGGCGGGTCTACCGTCGCCGCCCTGCGTGCCCTCCTGGCGCAGTTGCTGCCGCGGTGCGGCGGGCACCGCCCGCGGCGGTTGCACAGCGGGCGGCGGTCCACCCGGGCGCGGTGCTTCCAGCACCCGCGCACGTTCGGGCGGCTGCGGCGCTTCGACGGCGCGCGGCAGCGGCGCAGGCGGGCGGACCACGGCGCCGGGAGGCTGCAGTGACGGCACGCCGCGCGGCACCACCTGCGGCGCAGGCTGCGCCGCGCCCTCGGCAGCCTGACGACGCTTGGTGTTCGGCACGTTGGCCGGCGGCTGCGGACGGGCGATGTACTGGCGCCACTCGGACGGCGGCGGGCGCTGGCCGCGATGCACGGGCTCCGGCCGGCCGAAGCGGTCGCCCGGCACCCAGGTCGAACGATCCGGGTGGCGGTGCACGTACCGCGGCGTCTGCACGATGGTGACCTGGGCGACGTTGGGCACGTGCTGCACGTTGATCACGCGCAGATAGCGCGGCGAGTGCCGGTGCGCCGGCACGTAGACCTCGCGCGGCCCGAGCGGAAACCAGCCGACCGGCGCGCCCACGGTGACGCCGATGCCCGGCGTGCCGAACCAGGCCACCAGCGCCGGCGCGAAGACCGGGCGCACCACGACCACGCCGGGGACCCAGCCCCATGCGCCGCCGACCACTGCCCAGCGACCGTAGTGCAGCGGTGCGAAGCCCCACGGCGCCTCGTCGACCCAGGTCCAGCCCCACGGGCTGACCCAGATCCAGCGGCCGAAGCGGTACGGCGCCCAGGTGGCCGCGACGGCGCGCGGAAACCACACCGGCCCGTAGTCCTCGACCGTCCGCCAGTCGCCATACTGGTCGAGCGACTCGACGCCGGTGGTCTCGCGCGACACGTACGCGGCGCTGCGGACCGACTCCTCGCGCGCCTCGCGCGCCGCAACCCACTCGTCGAAGCCGTCGGCGACCGCCGCGGTGATCTCGAAGCTCGTCAGCGGCGAGGCGGCCAGCTCGCCGCGCTGGCCGCTGCCGACCGTAAAGGTGCTGCGATTGATGCCGATCCGCGCCCGGCCGAAGAACGCGGTCACCTCGGTCAGGCCTGCCCGTCGGTCGACGTCGATCCGATAGCGGCCGACCTCGTCGAAGGCGATCCGCTCGCGCTGCGTCAGCACCTCGAGTTCGTCGAGCACCTCGCGGCTGCGCAGGCGCAGCGACACGCTGCCGCGCAGCACCGCGATCTGGATGAACTGGTCGTCGAGCCGGGCGAAGTCGACCGTCGTCTGGTCGTCCAGCCGCAGGGCGGTGGAGCCGATGCGCACCTCGGCGCGTGCCGCCGCGCCGGTTTCGATGCGCCAGCCGCCGGTCACCGGCCAGTTGAGCAGCGCCTCTTCGCGGCTGCCGGTGGCCAGATCGACCATCGTCACCGGCCCGGCCAGTAGCGTGACGCTGCCGACGCGCCCCGGCGGATCGGCAGCGTCGGACGCGTCGACCGACTGCGCCAGCGCCACAGCGGCGCCGAAGAGGCAGGCGAAGGCCGCGCCGGCCAGGCGCAACGCCAGCCGACACAGGCGCCGGATCATCGGCGAGAACGGGTCGGCCATCTTGGCGAGGTGCACTGCGGCGAACAGCCAGGGCGGCCCAGGCTAGCGGCCGCCGTAGCGATACCCGACCGGCACGAAGTCGCGGTGCCCGTCGCGCTGGCGGCCCCTGTGATGCTTGCCGGGGCGCGGTACGTGCCGATGAACGACCGGATGGACGAAGACCGGGCGGACCACCACGCGCGGCGGCACGTAGACCACCGGCGGCGACACGAAGACCGGCGCCGGCACGTATACCGGTGCGACCGGGGCAAACACCGGCACGAAGGGCGCGCCGATGCGCAGGCCGAAGGTCGGCGTGTCGATGCCGACCGTGATGGCAGTGTGGGCTTGGGCGGCGCCGAGCGGCGCGGCGACGGCGGCTGCGGACAGGGCAATGGCGGCGATGGTGGCTTTCATCTCGTCCTCCTTGGGCAGGTATGGCCAAGAACGGGGCCTGCCGTGCAGCCGTGCACCGGCCGGCAGGACGAGAGTTTTACGAGTTGTAAGCGGCCCGCCGGCCGACCCGGCGGGTGGAGCAAGAAAAAAGGCCCGGCGTTGAGACCGGGCCTGAACCACCAAGGAGGAGGTGGAGGAGACAAGCTGCCCTTGCGTCGCGCCGGCGGCCCCGGATCGGCTGCCATCGCCGCGACACAAGCTACGGGATGGATACTAGCAGCCGAATCGATACGTATGGGGGTATCCGAGAGAAACGTCTAAAGGTGCTGACGTATGACAACGGTCGCATCCGGCCCGCTTGACGTTGCGCTTCGCCTTCGTTCCATCTGCCGGCCGGTTTCCTGCCGCCTGCCTGCCGCCGAGGAAGGGATGGCGGGCCGGCAGGCAGCGGAAATCAGGCGAGCAGGCTGCGGAACTGCGGGTGGCGCGCCAGGTAGGCGCTGGCGAAGGAGCACATCGGCCGCACGCGCAGTCCCTCGGCCGATGCGTGCTCGAGCGCAGCGCGCACCAGCGCCGCGCCGATGCCGCGGCCCTCGAGCGCCGGCGGCACTTCCGTATGCACCAGGTGCATCACGCCTTCCTGCAGCCGGTAGTCGCAGCGGGCCAGCCTGCCGTCGACCTCGGCCTCGAAGCGGTGGGCCTGCGCGTTGTGAACGACGGCGACGGCGGCGGACATCTCGGTTTCCGGCTCGCTACCCGGCAGTGGGTCAGCCATTTTCCACCAATCCGCCGGCCGCTTACTTCCAGCCCGGCGGCAGGTTGCTGCGCACGTTGCCCGGCGGCTCGTCGCGGCGGTGCTGCGGACGGCCCGGGCGGGCCGACGGTGCTGCGTCGGGACGCGGCGCATCCGAGCGCGGCTGGGCGGCCGGCTTGCCGTCGCGCTTTGGCTGTCCGGCCGGTCGTGCATCGCGCGCCTGCGTCGTCCTGCCGCCCGCCTTCTGGGCGGGCGCGCGCGGCTTGCCGTGCGGCGTGCCGCGCGAATCGGCGCGACCGCCGTTTTCCCGGCGCGGCTGGCCGCGCGGCGTGGCCGGGCGCGCATCGCGCGGCGCCGGCGTGTCGACGAACGAAGCGCTCGGCGCGGCTCCGGCCTCGAAGCCCGGCACCACTTCGCGCGGCAGCTGGCGGCGAATGACCCGCTCGATGTCGCGCAGCAGCGGCTGCTCCTCGCGCGAGACCAGCGAGATCGCCTCGCCGGTGGCGCCGGCGCGGCCGGTGCGGCCGATCCGGTGCACGTAGTCCTCGGGCACGTTGGGCAGGTCGAAGTTCACCACGTGCGGCAGCTGCTCGATGTCGAGGCCGCGCGCGGCGATGTCGGTGGCCACCAGCGTCTGCAGCTCGCCGCTCTTGAAGGCGGCCAGCGCCCGGGTGCGCGCGTTCTGGCTCTTGTTGCCGTGGATCGGCAGCGCGCTGATGCCGTTCTTTTCCAGCTGCGCGGCCAGCCGGTTGGCGCCGTGCTTGGTGCGGGTGAACACCAGCACCTGGTACCAGGAGTGCTCCTTGATCAGGTGCGCCAGCAGTTCGCTCTTGCGCTTGGCGTCGACCGGCAGCACCTTCTGCGCCACCGCCTCGACGGTCGAGTTGCGTGGCGTCACCTGGATCGCCAGCGGGTCGTGCAGCAGGCCGGTGGCCAGCGCCCGGATCTCGTCGGAGAAGGTCGCCGAGAACAGCAGGTTCTGCCGCTTCTTCGGCAGGAGCGCCAGGATCCGCTTGATGTCGGGCATGAAGCCCATGTCGAGCATGCGGTCGGCTTCGTCGAGCACCAGCACCTCGACCTTCGACAGGTCGATCGTCCGCTGGCCCTGATGGTCGAGCAGGCGGCCGGGCGTGGCCACGACGATGTCGACGCCGCGCTTCAGGGCATCGATCTGCGGATTGATGTTGACGCCGCCGAAGATCACGGTCGACTTCGGCGAGACGTGCTTGCCGTAGACGCGCACGCTCTCCTCGACCTGCGCCGCAAGTTCGCGCGTCGGGGTGAGGATCAGCACGCGGATGATGCGACGACCGGCGGCCGGCTGCGCGGCCAGCCGGTGCAGGATCGGCAGCACGAAGCCGGCCGTCTTGCCGGTGCCGGTCTGCGCGTTGGCGAGCAGGTCGCGGCCGGCGAGCACGGCGGGGATCGCCTGCAGTTGAATCGGGGTCGGCGTGGTGTAGCCGACTTCGGTGACCGCGCGCACGAGCGCGTCGGACAAGCCGAGGCTTGCAAAAGACATCGGAAAACTCTCAAGAGGTCGGCCTGCCGCCGGAGACCGCAACGCGGTTTCTCAGGCGTTCATCGACCAGCCGACTGCAGACGAACGAGGTGGTAAAGCAGGTCAGGATTGACTGCGGCAATGAACCGTCGGGAGATGTCACGACGGCGCTGGTCACATACCGCGGGACGCAGTGTAACAGCACTGCCTGTTCGCGGCGGGACACGCTTGCCCCGGTTGGTGCGCGGTCGAGACGTCGCGGTGCCCTGTTTCTCGTGTCCCCCGGCGCCCGCCGCTGGCGGGCGCCTCCTCCTCTACCTCGCTCCACAGTTCACTCTGACAGTTGCAAACTTCCTGCCGTCGTTGCACATTCGCGGCCGTTGAAAGAGCGGGGGCAAGGACGAGGGCTGGCGCGATTCGCCCAGCCCTCTTTCTATGGGTTGGCCGGCGTTCGGCCAGAAGCGGGCGGGTTGCGTGACTGCTCACAACCGGAGAACGGACAAATGAGATCAACGGTCCCAGGGTGGATCGCCGCTTTGTTCGCACTGGCCATGATCGCGGGCTGCGACAAGCCGCAGCCGACAGCCGCCACACCGGCTCCGCCGCAGGCGCAGATCGACACCGCCGAGATCATCTTCGTTGGCGGCGACATCGTGACCATCAATGACAAGCAGCCGAGCGCGGAAGCGCTGGCCGTCAAGGGCGCGAAGATCGTGGCCATCGGCAACCGCGCCGATGTCGAAAAGGCGCACAAGGGCTCGAGCACGCAGGTCGTCGACCTCGGCGGCAAGACCCTGATGCCGAGCTTCATCGACGCCCACAGCCACTACATCAACGCGCTGTCGGTGGCGGGCCAGGCCAAGCTGTACGCCCCGCCGGCCGGACCGGGCAAGGACGTCGAGAGCATCGTCGCCACGCTCAAGAAGTTCGCCGCGGACCGGAAGATCCCCAAGGGCGAATTGATCATGGCCTACGGCTACGACGACACCGTCATGCCCAACGGCCGCCTGCTCAACCGCGACGACCTCGACAAGGCATTCCCGGACAACCCGGTGCGCGTCGACCATGTGTCCATGCACGGGGCCGTGCTGAACAGCCTGGCCTTGAAGAAGTACGGCATCGACGCGAAGACCAAGACCCCCGCGGGGGGAATCATCGTCCGCAAGCCGGGAACCAACGAGCCGTACGGCCTGGTCATGGAAACCGCGTTCATGACCGTGTTCGAGCAGACACCGCCGCTCACGCCGGAGCAGGAGATCGAGGGCACGAAGGCGGCGCACCGGATGTATGCCGAGGCGGGCATCACGACCGCGCACGAGGGCGCCACCCACTTGGCCGCGCTGCAGACGATCAGGCGAGCGGCGGACGCCGGTGCCCACAGCATCGACGTGGTCGCCTTCCCCTTCGTCACCGACCTGGAGAAGATCCTGGCGGAGTTTCCCGTCGAGCAGTGGGGCAAGTACAACCAGCGTTTCAAGATCGGCGGGGTGAAGATCACGATCGACGGCTCGCCGCAGGGCCGGACCGCGGCGTTCACGACGCCGTACCTGACCGGCGGCCCCGGCGGCGAGAAGAACTGGAAGGGCGAGCTGTTCGCCCCGCAGGAGGTCATCAACGATGGGCTCAAGAAGGTGTACGGCCTCGGCGTTCCCGTGACCTTCCATGTCAACGGCGATGCGGCGATCGATTCCCTGATCAAGGCGCACGAGTTCGCGGCGGCCGACGACCCGACAAAGGACCGCAACGTGACAGCGATCCACGCGCAGTTCACGCGCAGGGACCAGATCCCGCTCTATGTGAAGTACAAGATCCGCCCGTCCTTCTACACGCTGCACACGTACTACTTTGCCGAAGCGCACATCACGAACCGTGGCAAGGCGCAGGCGATGTACATCAGCCCGATGCGCGACGCGATCGACGCAGGCCTGCGCCCGACGAACCACACCGACGCGGTGGTGGCACCGCTCGACCAGATGTTCATGCTCTGGTCGGCGGTCAACCGGATCTCGCGCGCAGGCGTCGAAATCGGCCCCGACCAGCGCGTCACGCCGCTCGAGGGCCTGAAGGCCATGACGATCTGGGCCGCGGAGCAGTACGGCGAACAGGCGGCCAAGGGCTCGCTCGAGGCCGGCAAGCTCGCGGACCTCGTCATCCTCGACAAGAATCCGCTCACGGTCGACAAGATGGCGATCAAGGACATCAGGGTCGTCGAGACCATCAAAGAAGGGAAGACCATCTACCGGGCACCGTGAGCACGCTGCCCAACCACCGCATGCACCTGACCGGCCAAAGCGGGCCTTCTCCCGCTTCCGCGGGCAGGTGATGCGGCGCGTTGAACGCCTGCTTCCCGGCGCTCCTTGAACGACCGCCGTCGAGCAAGTCGAGCGGCAGCTGTGGGTCGTTCAGAGCCGGTCGGACGGTCCACCTTCTGGTTGCCAGCCGTTTTGAGGCAAGCGGCACGGTTTCGAGCAGGTCACTTGGTCCGTGCCGTCGATCCTTGTGCCGCGCGCGCCGCGCCGGTGACAGAGCTGCGGCCGCGGACGTCCACGGGCAGTGGGTGGCCGCCGCAGCGAAGTAAAGGCGGAGCGTCGGGCGAAGCCCGACGCGGGGGACATGAGCGAAGGCGGCCACCCGCTGCCCGTGGCGAGCACGACCTTCGCGTTGGAGCCCGTGCACGCCATGACGGGCCATAGCGGGTCGGTTGCGCCGGTGGATTCCCGAATGTCGCGCCGAATCCCGGCCGCGCCGCTCAGATCGGCCGCGTGCGGCTCTCGAGCCACTCGCGCGCCGGCCCGCTCACCAGCGGCCCGACGCGACTTGCCACCTCGGCGTGATAGGCATTGAGCCAGGCGATCTCGTCGGCGCTCAGCATGTCGCGCTCGATGCAGCGGCTGTCGATCGGGCACAGCGTCAGCGTCTCGAAGCGCAGGAACTCGCCGAACTCGGTCTTCTCCGCCGGCACGGTGAGCACCAGGTTCTCTATGCGCACGCCCCAGCGGCCGGGCCGGTAGATGCCCGGCTCGTTGCTGGTGATCATGCCCGGCTCGAGCGCGGTGTGCGGCTCCGGCGCCAGGTGCGGCGTGATGCCGTGCGGGCCTTCGTGCACGTTGAGGAAGTAGCCGACGCCGTGACCGGTGCCGTGGCCGTAGTCAATGCCACCGGCCCAGATCGGCGCGCGCGCCAGCGCATCGAGCGACGGCGAGCGCGTGCCGCGCGGGAAGATGGCGCGCGACAGCGCGATCATCCCCTTGAGCACGCGCGTGAAGTCCTCGCGCTGCTCGCGGGTCGTTTTGCCCACCGGCACGACGCGGGTGATGTCGGTGGTGCCGAACGGGTACTGGCCGCCGGAGTCGATCAGCAGCAGGCCGTCGCCGGTGCGGCCCGGCTCGCCGATCACCGCGTGCGCTTCCTCGGTGGCGCGGTAGTGCGGCAGCGCGCCGTTGGCGTTGAAACCGGCGATGGTCGAGAAGCTCGGGCAGACGAAACCCGGGCGGCGGGCTCGTGCGGCGGTGACGTTCTCGTCGATCGTCAGTTCGGTGATCCGTTGGCGGCCGAGCGCGGATTCGAACCAGGCGAAGAACTCGGCCAGCGCCGCGCCGTCCTCCTCCATCGCCTGTCGCACGAAGGCGATCTCCGCCTCGCTCTTGCGGCTCTTGGCCAGCGTCGACGGATTGATCGCCTCGACCACCCGCACGGTTTGCGGCACCGCCTGCCGGAAGGCGAGGGTGATGCGGCGTGGATCGACGAGCAGCGTGCTGTTCGACGGCAGCGCGGCCAGGGCACGGGCCGCCTGGTCGTACGGCGCCAGCGTCAGGCCGTCGGCGGCAAGCTGCTCGCGCAGTGCCGGCGAGACCTTGCCTTCGCCGATGAACAACTCCGCGCTCTGCCCGGTGATCAGCAGGTGGGCGGCGAACACCGGGTTGTAGGAGACGTCGGCGCCGCGCAGGTTGGTGATCCAGGCGATGTCGTCGAGCGTCGAGACGAAGTGCGCCTGGGCGCCGGCCTTGTCCATCTCGGCACGCACGCGCGCCAGCTTGTCGGCGCGACCGGTCGGCGCGTACGGCGCCGGGTGCTCGTAGACCGCCGCGGCGGGCAGACCCGGCCGCTGCGGCCAGACCTCGTCGAACAGGTCGAGTTCGGTGCGCAGCGCGATCTCGCGCGCACCGAGCTTCTCCTGCAGCGTGCGCGCCGCCGCCAGCGACAGCACCGCGCCGTCGGCGCCGACCACGCTGCCCGGCGGCAGGTGCTCGGCAAGCCATTCGACGTGTCCGGGGCTCGTGCTGCCGGCGATCTTCATGACTTCGATGCCGGTGCCAGCCGTCTGGACCTCGGCCTGGGTCCAGTAGCGCGAATCGACCCACAGGCCGGCGACCTCGGCGGTGACGACCAGCGTGCCGGCCGATCCGGTGAAGCCGCTCGCCCACTCGCGGCCCTGCCAGCGCTCGGGCAGGTACTCGGACAGGTGCGGATCGGCGGACGGCACGATCCACGCCGCCAGGCCGTGCACATGCATCGCCGCCCGCAGCGAGTCGATCCGTCCGCGCACCACCGCGCGGGCCTCGAACAGCTTGTCCATCGAATGCGGCGCCCGGCCAGGGTAGGGAGCGCAGTCTAGCGCCGCCGTCGTCTCGCGCCGGCGCCTGTTCACGCCGGCGCCGGCAGCCCCGCAGCCCGTGCTGACAGGCCCTAATCCTTTCGATCGACTGACGCGGGCAGTCGGCGGGATTACGGTGACGACCTGCAGACGATCGCCGACCGATCTTCTCCGTACGACTGCCCTCCAGGACGCTCATCGGTGGTCGCAAGGCGTCGTCTGCAACCAGTTTCCCGCCAGCGGCAGCCGCCTCCCGTGGTGCCGTCTCCCGCACATCATCGATCAGCACCGGCTGCTGCATCGCAAGCGGCTGCCGGGCGCGGTTAGCATCCGCCTCGTTGGCAACGTTTCCACGACAGGAGCACGACGATGGCAACCGTGACCACCGCCAGCGGCCTGCAGTACGACGATCTGCGCGTCGGCGACGGCGTGGCGGCGCGCTTCGGCGCCGACGTCGTCGTGCACTACACCGGCTGGCTCACCGACGGCAGGAAGTTCGATTCCAGCCGCGACCGCAACGAGCCGTTCGGCTTCGCCCTCGGCAAGGGCAACGTGATCGCCGGCTGGGAAGAGGGCGTGGCCGGCATGCGGGTCGGCGGCCTGCGCAAGCTCGTCGTTCCGCCGTCGCTCGGCTACGGCGAGTGGGGCGCCGGCGACGTCATTCCGCCGAACGCGACGCTGGTCTTCGAGGTCGAGCTGCTGGCCGCTGACTGACGGCCGGGCGCCGGCCGGCCGCGGGTCTCGACGACGCTCAGCTTGCCCAGGGCAGCGGGAAAGGCGTTCCGTCGGGCAGCGCCACGCCGACCGGCGTGGCGGCAAACGCCGCCAGGGTGCGCAGCGGCTCGTCGCCACTGTTGACGATCTGGTGGTCGACCCCGGCCGGCAGCACGATCGTCTGGTCGGCTCCGATCGCCTGCACTTCGCCTGCGACGCGCAGCTCGCCGCGGCCGGCCAGCACGACCACGACCTCGTCGCAGTCGTGCCGGTGCGGCGGCGTGGCCGCGCCGGGTTCCATGGTCTGCAGCCACACCGACAGCGAGCGCAGGCCGTCGGCGCCGCTGGCGAGCGTGCGGTGCGCGATGCCGGGCAGCCCGGTCGGGGCGATCCTGGCGTTGTCGATCACGTACATGGTGTTCTCCCTTGTCGATGGTCGGTGGGGTCGGCGGCGCCGGTAGCTGCCGTGCCGCGCAGTCTGCGTCGGCGCTCGCCGCGACGGAACAGCAGCGGGCATCGTAAGATTGCCGACAAATTGTCGGCAATCGACGGACGACCATGACCGGGCTGCAGGCGCTCGCCGCCTTCACCGAGACCGCACGCAGCGGCAGCTTCGCCGCCGCGGCACGCGCGCTCGGCCTGTCGCCGTCGGCGGTGGCCAAGAGCGTGCAGCGCTTCGAGCAGGACATCGGCCTGCGCCTGTTCCACCGCACCACGCGGCAGGTCAGCCTGACGGCCGACGGGCGCGAGCTGTTCGGCCGCTCGGAGCGGATCATCGAGGAGCTCGATGCGCTGCGCGCGCAGGCCGAGGGCGTCCGGGGCGAGCCGTCCGGGCGGCTGCGCCTCGACCTGCCGTCGGCGCTCGGCAAGCTGCAAGTGGTGCCGCTGCTGGCGCAGCTGCGCGCCCGCTACCCGAAGCTGCAGTTCGAGGTCAGCTTCAGCGACCGCTACGTCGACCTGGTGCGCGACGGCATCGACGCGGCGGTGCGCATCGGCGCGCTGGCCGACTCGACGCTGACGGCGCGACCGCTCGGCGAGCAGGCGCTGCTCGTGGTGGCCTCGCCGCGCTACCTGCGCAGGGCCGGTGCGCCGAGGCGGCCGGCCGAGGTCGAGCGCCATGCCTGCCTGCTGTTCCGCAACCCGTCGTCGGGACGTCTGCGGCCATGGCAGTTCCGCGACGGCGGGCGCGCCTTCGAACTGGCGCCGCCGCCGCTCGCCGTGTTCAACGACGGCGAGGCGCTGGTGGCCGCTGCGGCCGAGGGCATGGGGCTCGCGCAGGTGCCCGACAACATGGCGCGCACCGCGCTGCGCAGCCGTCTGCTGACCGAGGTACTGCAGCCCTACCGTCCGCCGCCGACGCCGATCTCGCTGGTCTACCCGTCGGGGCACCACGTGTCGCCGCGGCTGCGGGTGCTGATCGACCTGCTGGCCGCGGCGGGCCTGAACCGCGAGGCCGCGGCGCCGGCGTCTCGGCGCAGCGCGCGCTGACGGCGGCGTTCAGCCGCGCTTCAGCCGCAGCCGCTGCCCGGCGGCGCGGCGGCGCGGCTGGGCGGCGGCGCGGCTGCGACGCCGTCGCGCACCGCGGCCTGGCCGGCCGACGGCTCAGCCGGCGGAGGCGCGCGTGCGCCAGCCCTGCACCAGCCCCTCGACGCTGAACAGCGCCAGCGCGATCCAGATCAGCACGTAGCCCGGCGCGCGCTCGGCGAAAGGCTCGCCGTACAGCCACACGCCGAGCAGCAGTTGCAGCGACGGGCCGAGGTACTGCAGCAGGCCGAGCGTGGAAAAGGGAATCCTTCTCGCGGCGGCGGCGAACAGCAGCAGTGGCACCGCAGTCACCGGCCCGGCGGCGAGCAGCAGCAGCCGTGTCGCCGTGTCGCCGTCGGCGAAGCCACTGTGGCCGGCGTGCGCCAGCCACAGCAGGTAGGCGGCCGCGAGCGGCGCGAGCAGCACCGTTTCGAGCGCCAACCCCTCGATCGGACCGAGCGCCGCCGTCTTGCGCAGCAGGCCGTACAGGCCGAAGCTCAGTGCCAGCACCAGGCCGATCCACGGCACCGCACCGGCCTGCCAGGTGAGCCAGGCGACGCCGCTGGCCGCCACGCCGACCGCCAGCCATTGCGCACGGCGCAGCCGCTCGTTCAGGAATGCCGCGCCGATCAGCACGTTGACCAGCGGGTTGATGAAGTAGCCGAGGCTGGCGTCGACCACCCGGCCGGCGTTCACCGCCCAGATGTAGACGAACCAGTTGGCCGCCACCAGCGTGCTGCTGGCGACGAACCAGGCGAGCACGCGCGGCTGACCCCGCAGGTCGGCGAGCCACTGCAGCCGTCGCAGGGCGAGCAGCAGCACCGCGCAGACCGCCAGCGACCAGACGATGCGGTGGCCGAGGATCTCGAGCGGGGCGACCGCCTGCAGCGCCTTGAAGTAGATCGGGAACACGCCCCACAGCAGGTAGGCGGCGCTGGCGTAGGCGATGCCGCGGTTCATCGTGGGCGCAGGACAGGAAGGCGAAACGGGAGCGGCCGATTATGCGGTGTCGGCACGGTTAGCATTGCCGCATGGGCGAGAAGATTCCGTTCGAACTGCGCGAGGAGGAGATCGTCCTCGAGGCGATCCGCGCGCAGGGCGCCGGCGGGCAGAACGTCAACAAGGTGTCCAACGCGGTGCACCTGCGCTTCGACATCCGCGCCTCGAGCCTGCCGGACCAGCTGAAGGCGCGCCTGCTGGCCCGCCGCGACCAGCGGATCAGCGGCGAGGGCGTGATCGTCATCAAGGCGCAGCAGCACCGCAGCCTGGAGAAGAACCGCGCCGAGGCGCTGGCTCGCCTGCAGGCGCTGCTGGCCGCAGCCGCGACGCTGCCGCGCCTGCGCCGCGCCACCCGGCCGACGCAGGCATCGCAGCGCCGCCGGGTCGAGTCGAAGGTCCGCCGCGGTCAGGTCAAGGCATTGCGCGGCCGCGTCACCGACTGACCGGCGACCGATCGGCGGCGCGATGGACAACGAGGCAGCGGCGGCAACCCGGCACAGCGGGTTCGAGGACGCGCAGGCGATTCTCACTGGCGCGCTGTTCATCGCGCTCGGCGTGGCCATGTTCGCCCGGGCGGGGCTGCTCACCGGCGGCACGGCCGGACTGGCCTTCCTGGTCCATTACGCCACCGGCTGGCGCTTCGGCGTGGTGTTCTTCCTCATCAACCTGCCCTTTTACCTTCTCGCGCTGCGAGAGATGGGCCTGGCGTTCACCGTCAAGACGTTCTGCGCCATCGCCGCCCTGTCGCTGTTCAGCGAACTGATGCCGCTGGTGCTGCGCTTCGATTTCCTGCAACCGGTTTATGCCGGCGTGATGGGCGGCTTTCTGATCGGCGCCGGCCTGCTGATGCTGTTCCGCCACAAGGCAAGCCTCGGCGGGCTGAACATCCTGGTGCTGGTCCTGCAGCAGCGGCGCGGCTGGCGCGCCGGCAAGGTGCAGATGGCGATCGACTGCCTGATCGTGCTGGCGGCGCTCGCGCTGGTCGAGCCGTGGCTGATCGCCGTGTCGGTGCTCGGCGCGGTGGCGCTGAACCTGGTGGTGGCGGTCAATCACCGGCCCGGCCGCTACCTCGGCGTCTGAGCGCCGGCGAAAAAAAACCGCGGCGCGAGGCCGCGGTTTCCTGCCGGCACGGGCGCCGGTCAGATCGGCTTGATTTCCGAAGCCTGCGGACCCTTCGGGCCCTGCTTGACGACGAACTCGACCTTCTGGCCTTCCTGCAGCGAGCGGAAGCCGTTCGCCTTGATTTCCGAGAAGTGCGCGAACAGGTCCTTGCCGCCGTCGTCCGGCGTGATGAAGCCAAAGCCCTTAGCGTCGTTGAACCACTTGACGGTTCCCTGTGCCATTTGAAAATTCCTAAACAAGATTTGAAGTGAATCGACCGCGGGAAACGCCCCGTGGCGAGCAAACGTTCAAGCGGCGTAAACCTAGGGGAAACCTTGGACGCGTCGTTGTTCTACGAACCAAACAGCGAGCCTTTGGAAAACCGGAGGACAACCAAACTCAAGCGCAAGCTGGCGAAGTGTACCCGCAGTTTCCGGGCCACGCCGACATTTTTTCGGCGCCTTGCCCTTGCGCAACGCCCGCCGGCGCCGGATCGCTAACGTAGGGAGCAGGCAGCTGACCGGGAGGCGTAGTTCTCCGCCGGCCGGCCGCTGCGAATGGAGGCCAGCAGACCATGACCGGCAAACTGATCGTATTCAGCGACGAGGCGCGGCAGCGGGTCTGCGCGGGGCTCAACAAGCTCGCCGACGCGGTCAAGGTCACGCTCGGCCCGCGCGGCCGCACGGTGGTGCTCGGCCGGCCGTACG
Organism: Burkholderiales bacterium; assembly: GCA_016716275.1. Lineage (GTDB taxonomy): Bacteria > Pseudomonadota > Gammaproteobacteria > Burkholderiales > Burkholderiaceae_F > JADJWR01. Next base: position 1,127,875 of record JADJWR010000002.1, read on the forward strand.
GCGCGCCGACGGTGATCAACTCGGGCGTGGCGGTGGCGCGCGAGGTCGAACTCGACGACCCGATCGAGAACCTCGGCGCGCGCATGCTGCGCGAGGTGGCCTCGCGGACCTCGGAGCTGGCCGGCGACGGCACCACCACCGCCACGGTGCTGGCGCAGGCGATGGTCAACGAGGGGCTGAAATTCGTCGCCGCCGGGCACGATCCGATGGGCATCAAGCGCGGCATCGATGTCGCGGTCGAGCGGCTCGTCGAGCGGCTGAAGGGCACCTCGCGTCCCTGCGCCACGGCGCAGGAGATCGCCCAGGTCGGCACCATCTCGGCCAACGGCGAGGCGGCCATTGGCGCCCTGATCGCCGAGGCGATGGGCAAGGTCGGCAACTCGGGCGTGATCAAGTCCGAGGACGCGCGCGGCATGACGAGCGAGCTGGAAGTGGTCGAGGGGCTGCAGTTCGACCGCGGCTACCTGTCGCCTTACTTCATCAACGACGCCGAGAAGCAGCGGGTGGTGCTCGACGACGCCTTCGTGCTGATCCACGACAGGTCGATCTCCGCCGTGCGCGACCTGCTGCCGCTGCTGGAGGAGGTGATCAAGGCCAACAAGCCGCTGCTGGTGATCGCCGAGGACGTCACCGGCGAGGCGCTGGCCACCCTGGTGGTCAATGCCGTGCGCGGCGTGCTGAAGGTGAGCGCCGCCAAGGCGCCGGGCTTCGGCGAGCGGCGGGCGGCGCTGCTGCAGGACATCGCCATCGTCACCGGCGGCAAGGTGATCTCCGAGGAGATGGGCCTGTCGCTCGAAAAGGCAACGCTGGCCGAGCTCGGCCGCGCCCGCCGCATCGAGAGCGACAAGGACAACACCACGCTGATCGGCGCCACCGGCGATGCGGCGCGGATCCAGGAGCGCATCGCCGCGCTACGCGCCGAGCGCGAGAAAGCGACCAGCGACTACGACCGCGAAAAGCTCGACGAGCGCATCGCCAAGCTCGCCGGCGGCGTGGCGCTGATCCGCGTCGGCGCCTCGACCGAACTTGAGATGAAGGAGAAAAAATCGCGCGTCGAGGACGCGCTGCACGCCACCCGCGCGGCGGTGGCGGAGGGAATCGGGCCGGGCGGCGGCATCGCGCTGCTGCGCGCCGCCGCGGCGCTCGACGACCTGAAAGGGGACAACCTGGCCGAGCAGTGCGGCATCGACACCGTGCGCCGGGCGCTCGAGGCGCCGCTGAAGCAGATCGTCCGCAACGCCGGTGCGGAACCTGCGCCGATCCTCGAGCAGGTGCGCAACGGCGAGGCAAACTGGGGCTACAACCTGGCGAGCGAGCAGTACGGCGACATGTTCGCCATGGGCGTGATCGACCCGACCAAGGTCACCCGCCTCGGCCTGCAGCACGCGGCATCGGTGGCGAGCCTGATCCTGACCACCGACTGCGTGATCGCCGAGAAGCCGCCGCCGGGCGGCCCGGCGATGCCGGCGATGGAGTGAGCGTCGAAGCAGCGCAGTGGCGACAGCGCGGTCGCCCCGGCAGCCGCCTCAGCCGAACAGCCGCACCCGCGTCCGCTGCCAGAACGACAGCCCGTTCCACCACGCCTGGCCTTCGTGCAGCTTGCGCCGGCCGGCCTCCGACAGCGTGAAGTACACCACGTGCGGGTTCTCGCGGTGGCGGCCGGCGATCTGGACGTAGTCGTAGCTGAACAGCAGCCCAGCCAGCAGCACGATCTCGGGACAGCCGGCCAGCCATACCCGGGGCGTCGTGGCGCCCATCACCGCCAGCAGGTGGCCCTGGTCGAGCCGCTCCAGTGCGTCGAGCAGCCGCGCCCGCAGCGGCAGCCTCTCGACAGGTCGGCTGTCGAACTCGCGCAACACCCGCGCCCAGACGTCGGCCGGCGCCTGCACCGGCAGCATCAGGTGGGAGGAGTGCTCCAGCCCGGCAGTGAAAGCGACGTCGCGTGACATCGGCAGCTCGATCGGTCGAATGCGCGGTACCGCAGGCGCGCCGCGGCGGCCGCCGGCGGCGGCTCCACGCGAATTGGGTGGCCTGGCCGGATTTCTAGCCGATATGGGGCCTGCTCGTGAAGTGCGACGATTGACGTAAACCGGTCATCACCGGCCGACGGCCGGGGAGAGAAATCGATGCGCGCCGCTTTCTACGATCGCACCGGCCCGGCAAGCGAGGTGCTGCAGGTCGCCGAACTCGAGACGCCCGAACCCGGCGCGGGCGAGGTGCGCGTGCGGCTGTCGACCTCGGGGGTCAACCCGTCGGACGTCAAGGCGCGCGCCGGACTGCGCTCGAAGGAACTGCCGTTTCCGCGCGTCGTGCCGCACAGCGACGGCGCCGGGGTGATCGACCGCGTCGGCCAGGGGGTCGCGCCGGCGCGTGTCGGCGAACGGGTGTGGGTGTGGAACGCCGCCTGGAAGCGGGCCTTCGGCACGGCCGCGCAATACGTGGTGCTGCCGGCCGGGCAGGCGGTGGCCCTGCCGCCCGGCGTGCCGTTCGACGCCGGCGCCTGCCTCGGCATTCCGGCGCTGACCGCACTGCATGCAGTACGGATGGACGGCGGCGTAGCCGGCAGGTCGGTGCTGGTCACCGGCGGTGCCGGCGCCGTCGGCCACTACGCGGTGCAGATGGCCAAGCTCGCCGGCGCGCGGCAGGTCTTCGCCACCGCCAGCAGCGACGAGAAGGCGATGCTGGCGCTGCAGGCCGGCGCCGACCAGGTGATCGACTACCGCCACGAGGACGTCGCGGCGCACGTGCTCAGGCTGACCGGCAACGCCGGTGTGGACCGCGTGATCGAGGTCGACTTCGCCGCCAATGTCGGGGCGTCGCTCGCCTCGTTGCGACCGGAAGGCGACATCGTGGTCTACGGCAGCGGCAAGCCCGAGATCGCGCTGCCTTTCTTCCCGACCATCCTGAAGAACGTCCGCCTGCGTTTCTTCATCGTCTACAACCTCGGCCCGGCCGACCGCGCGGCGGCGATCGAGCAGCTGACCGCCTGGCTGCGCGAAGGGCGCCTGCAGCACGTCGTCTCGGCCCGCATCGCGCTCGAGGCGATCGCCGAGGCGCACCAGCTGGTCGAAACCGGCGCCGCCGTCGGCAACGTGGTGCTGCAGATCCCCTGACGGCCGGCTGGCCGCAGATCGTCTTTCCCCTCGCGGGACTGGGGTGACGGAGATCGGGCGGCCGATTCCGGGCGCCAAATGCGCCTGCGTGCGACGAAACGGCGGAAAGCCGGAGTGAACGGCGAAACCGGCCCGTCGCGCGACGAAACGGCCCCTGCAGTTCAGTCCGCGATTCGCGCAGTCCGTCGCAAGTCGCTCGCGACGCGCATCGCTGCTGCCTACAGTTCTCTCATCGCAGCAACGAACCCCGAACCAGAGGACCGAACCATGAACGCCACCTTCACCGCCCCGACCCGCACCCGTGTCGCTGCTTTCGTCGCGGCGATCCTGACCAGCGCCGTGGTGCTCGGCGCCACCGTGGCCGGCATGCAGCCGGCGCAGTCGGGCTCGGCCGTCCAGATGGCGGCCGTCGAGCGGCTCGCCGCCGAGCCGGCGTCTGCCCACTGACAACGGCGCCGATTCGTCATCGGCGCGCTGCCGATCCAGGGAGGAAGCAATGAACAAGCGCATCACCGCCGTCGCCGCCGTCTTCGCCGCGACCTTCAGTCTCGCCGCCGCCGCGTCGGATCCGGTCACCGCCAGCTTCGAGCGCATGTCCGAGCGTCGGCCGGCCGCCCTGCCGGCCACCGCAGCGGGCGACGTGGATCCGCTGCGGCGCGAGGTCAACGGCCTCGTCCGGGCGGCGCTGGCGGTCGACATCGCCTCGGCGGCTGCCGTGCCGGGGGCGCCGGAAGCCGATCCTGCGCTGGCGTCGTTCGGCCGCATGCTGGCCCACGCGCCGGCACCGCTGCCGCGCACGGTGCCGGCCGGGTTCGCCGACGATCCGCTGCAGCGGGTGGTGGCCGAGCCGCTGCGCGATCTCGCCAGCGGTCACGTGATGCCACAGCGCTTCGCGGCGCTGAAAGTCGCCGCCCGCCGCTGAGTCCGTAGCTGGGCACTGCTTTTCGCGACGGGGCATCCGCGGCACTGCGGATGCCCCGTTTGCTTGCTGCCGGCCGGTCCGGCGCGCTCAGGCGGGCAGGTTGTCGATCGCCACCGGCTCGACCGGGCCGGCCGGCGTGAAACCGAGCACGCGGCCGAGGAAGTACATCTCCGCCTGCAGTGCCCGGGTGATGTTCCCGGCGCGGCGGAAACCGTGCTGCTCGCCGTCGAACTCGAGGTACGCCACCGGCCGGCCGCGCGCGCGCACGGCCTCGACGATGGCTCGGCTCTGCTCGGGCGGCACCGCCTTGTCCTCGGCGCCCTGGAAGGTGATCAGCGCCGCGTCCAGCCGCTGCAGGTGGTGGATCGGGCTGCGCGCGCGGTAGGTCTCCCGCCCCTGCGGCAGCGGCGCGATCAGCCCGTCGGTGTAGCGGCTCTCGAACTTGTGGGTGTCGGCGGCCAGCATCTCGAGGTCGGCGATGCCGAAGTAGTTGATGCCGGCGGCGAACACGTCGGTGAAGGCCAGCGCGCATAGCACCGTGTAGCCGCCGGCGCTGCCGCCGCGGATCACGATGCGCTTCGGGTCGACCCGGCCGGCGGCCGCCAGGAAGCGCACGGCGGCCACCGCGTCGGCGAGGTCGACCACGCCCCACTGTCCGCGCAGCCGCTCGCGGTAGGCGCGGCCGAAGCCGCTCGAGCCGCCATAGTTGACGTCGACCACCGCGAAGCCGCGCGTGGTGAAGAACTGCTTGGTCAGGTGCAGGTCGGTCGAATGGTGCGCGGTCGGGCCGCCGTGCAGCGTCACGATCAGCGGCGGCAGTTCGCCGGCCTGCGCCGCGAAGCCGGGGTTGCGCGGGGCAAAGAAGAAGGCGTGCGCCGTGCGCCGCTCGCCGCCGGGGCCGGCCGTGGTCGGGAACTCGATCGGCTCGCCACGCGAGACCAACGCCGTCGGCAGCGGCGGCGCGACGGCCGGCCGACGGACGATCGCGTGGCTGCCGTCGCGCAGATCGATCGTGATCAGCGCCGGCAGGTCGTCCTCGGCCGAGGCGACCGCGAAGGCGGTGCGCGCGTCGAGCCGGCCGAGCGAGCGGTAGCCGACGTAGGGCAGCGGCAGCGGCGTCGCGGTGCCGCGGTCCAGATCGATCAGCGCCAGGGTGTCGATCGCGTTGCGGCACACGCGTGCCAGCGCGCGGCCGTCGCCGAGCAGCACGTAGCTCGCCGGGCCGAACTGCCACAGCGGTACGCCGATCTCGGCGTCCAGGCGCGTCACCTGCTCGGGCGCGCCGCCGCGCCAGCGATACAGGTTGCACCAGCCGTCGCGGTCGGAGAGGAAGTACAGCGTGCCGTCGGCATCCCAGCAGGGCTCGCTCACCGACTCCGCATCGCCGCCGGCGATCGTCCGCAACCCATGCAGCGAGTCGGCGGTCAGCTCGCCGACTTGCAGCCGTGTGCCGTCCCACGGCATCAGCGGGTGGTTCCAGCTGACGAAGGCGAGCCGGCTGGCGTCGGCGCTCGGCCGCGGAAAGGCGACGAAGTCGGCCTCGCCGTACAGCACCGTGCCTTCCGGCGGCTGCGCCGGATCGAGCACGACGATCTCGTTGCGCGGCTCGCCGGCGGCGCGATGGTCCTCGCGCACGAAGAACGTGCGCGCGCCGTCGGCGGTCGCCGCGCCGTCGGCATAGCGCAGCCCGGGCAGCGTCAGCGGCTGCGGCGGACGGCCGGCGGCGAGCCAGTGCAGCCGCTGGTCGTCGTCGCGGCAGGCGAGCAGCCGCTCGCCGGCGTGGACGAAGGCGATGCCGCCGTACTCGTGGACGCGCGTGCGCACGCTGAAACCGCGCGGCGTGATCTCGGTCACGCGGCCGCCGTCGTCGAAGGTCAGCAGCGCGATTCGGCCGCCCTCGTCGGGACGGCTCTCGGTCCAGTACAGGCGGCCGCCGTGCACGCGGGCGCTGCCGATCGATGCCGACGCCGTGGCCAGCGCCGCGGCCGACAGCGGCGAGGCCCAGGCGCCATGGCGGGCAATGACCGGCTGCAACGCCTGGGCGGCTTGGTCGGGCACGGCGGCTCGATGGAGCCGGACGCAGGCCGCCCGGCTCCCGGGATTCGGGACGCGGCAGTGTATTCGCGGGGTGGGCACGCGGATAGGGTCGATCGTGGCGCGGCCGCAGCACGGGCGCTGGCGCGACGGCCTTGACCGTGCGCAATGTCCGGCGGCGGGCAGCGCGGCCTGGCGCGGCGGCGCGGATGACCTGCGTCAGGAAGTGCGGGAAGGCCGCTGCTAGCCTTGCCGGCGTCCGGTCATTGCCGCGACGCGTCGGCGCGCGGGCGAGGGCGAGTTCAACGTGGTCAACATCCTGCTTCTCTACTCCACCAACTACGGCCTGTCGAAGAGGATCTGCGAGAAGATCCAGGCCAGCCTGTGCGCCGGGGGCCAGCAGGCGCAGGTCGAGCCGCTGGTCGGCCACGCCGCCGACCCGCGGTCGTTCGACGCGATCGTGATCGGCGCCAGCATCAAGCACGGCAAGCACCACCCGAGCGTGCTCGAGTTCATCCGCGCCAACCAGCCGCTGCTGGAATCGAAGCCGAGCGCGCTGTTCTCGGTCAACCTGGTGGCGCGCAAGCCGGCCAAGAACACGCCGCAGACCAATCCGTACCTGAAGCGCTTCCTCGCCCGCTGCCCGTGGCAGCCGAAACTGCTGGGCGTGTTCGCCGGCGAACTGGACTACTCGCGCTACGGCCCGCTCGACAAGCACATGATGCGGTTCGTCATGTGGATCAACAAGGGGCCGACCGACTTCTCGACCAAGGTGCAGTTCACCGACTGGGACGAGGTCGAGCGCTTCGCCGGCAGGGTGGCGGCGTTCGCCAGCGGCCAACCGGTGTAGGCAAGGCGGTGCGGCAACTGCTCGACCGGCTCAACGGCCCGCTGCACCTGCTGCTGGCGCTCGCCGCGGCCTGGCTGCTGCTGAGCAGCCCGTGGATCGGCATGTACGACCGCATGCCCGAAGAGCCGGACTGGGTCACGCTGGCGCACGTGGTCGCGGGCTTCCTCTGCCTGCCGCTCGGCCTCGCCTACGCCGCCGCCGTCGGGCAGGGCGGCCGCTGGCGCGAGTACTTCCCGTACCTCGGCGGTGACATGGGCGGCGTCGGCCGAGATATCGCCGGCATCTTCCGCGGCCGCCTGCCGACCGTCGAGGGCGGCGGCCTGCTGCCGATGATCGAGGGGCTGGTGCTGCTGGCGCTGCTCGTCAGCGCGCTGACCGGCGTCGCGTGGTTGCTCGTGCCGGGCACCGAGACGGCGGTTGCCCTGCGCGAGGCACACATCGCCGCCTCCCGCGGCTTCGCCGTGCTGATGCTGCTGCACCTCGCCGGCGTGGCGCTGCACCTGCTCGACTTCGTGCGCGCGTAGGGCGGCGCTCGCCTCGCTACTTCGTCGATCGCCTGGGCTGGTCGCGGCGTACGGTGACGCGCTGGCCGCGCAGCGAGGTGGCGCGCAGCGCGCGGATCGCGTCCTCGGCGATCTGATCGGAGACCTCGACCAGCGCGAAGCGCTCCTCGATCTCGATGGCGCCGATCTCGCGCGCGCTGACCCTTGCCTCGTTGGCGATCGCGCCGACCAGATCCGCCGGGCGCAGGCCGGCGCTGCGGCCGGCGCCAACGAAGATTCGCACCATCGCCGCGCCACCGGCCGGCGCCCGGCGCTTGGCGCCCGCGGCCTTGTGGGCGGCCGGGCCCGCGCCGCGCTCGCCGCGCGGCGCCGTGCCGGCGCGGCCGCTCTTTGGCCACGGCTCGCGGCCGGCGCGCAGGTCGACCGGCGGGATGTGCTCCTCGTCGTGCGCGGCGTCGGCCTGCAGCGTCTGGTGCGCCAGCTTCACCGCCGCGGCGGCCACGTCGAGGGGGTCGAACTCGCTGGCCAGCGCGTCGGTGACCACGCGGTAGCTGTCGAGCTCGCCTTCCTCGAGCAGCGAGCGCAGCGCGCCGCGCGTCATGTCGAGCCGCCGGGCGCGCACGTCCATCGGCGTCGGCACCGTGGCCACGTCGATCTTCTGCCGGGTCAGCTGCTCGATATTGCGCAGCAGCCGGTGCTCGCGCGGCTCGACCAGCGTGATCGCCACGCCCTCGCGGCCGGCGCGGCCGGTGCGGCCGATCCGGTGCACGTAGCTCTCCGGCGAGGCCGGCACGTCGAAGTTGACCACGTGCGACAGGTGCTCCACGTCGAGCCCGCGAGCGGCGACGTCGGTGGCCACCAGCAGGTCGATCTGGCCGGCCCGCACGCGCTTCATCACGCGGTCGCGCTGGTCCTGCGACAGGCCGCCGTGCAGCAGCTCCACCTGGAAGCCGCGGCCGCGCAGCTTCTCGGCCAGCTCGTCGACCTCGGTGCGGGTGCGCGCGAAGACCAGCGCCAGCGCCGGAGCCTCGAGATCGAGCACCCGGCCGAGCGCGGCCACCTTGTGCGCCCGCTGCACCACGTAGGCGGTCTGCCGCACGCGCGGCAGCGTTCCCTTCTCGGTCTTCTCGCGGCCGATCAGCACCCGCTCCGGTTCGCGCAGGTGCCTGTCGGCGATGGCGGCGATGCGCGGCGGCAGCGTCGCGGAAAACAGCGCCATCTGCCGCCCGGCCGGCGTGGCCTCGAGGATCAGCTCGATGTCCTCGGCGAAGCCCATGTCGAGCATTTCGTCGGCTTCGTCGAGCACCACCGAGCCCAGTGACTGCAGCTGCAGCGTGCCGCGGCGCAGGTGATCGAGCGCGCGGCCCGGTGTGGCCACCACCACGTGTACGCCGCGTTTCAGTGCCTGCGCCTGGCGGCCGAACTCGGCGCCGCCGTAGATCGGCAGCGCCACCGTGCCCAGCTTGCCGCCATAGCTGTGCAGCGCTTCGGCCACCTGGATCGCCAGTTCGCGCGTCGGCACCAGCACCAGCGCGGCCGGCTGCGCCGGCTTTCGCCTGGCGGCCAGCACCCGCTGCAGCAGCGGCAGCGCGAATGCCGCCGTCTTGCCGGTGCCGGTGGCGGCCTGGCCGAGCAGGTCGCGGCCGGCCAGCAGCGGCGGGATCGACTGGCTCTGGATCGGCGTTGGTTCCTCGTAGCCGAGGCCGGCGAGGACCTGCGCCAGTTCCGGCGACAGGCCGAGATCGATGAAGGGGCTTTTCATCGGCCGAGCGTAGCAGCGGGCGCGCGGATGACCGCGCGCCCGCCGGCCGTGCAGGTCATGGCTCGGGTTTGAGGATCGTTCCCACCGCCAGCTCACCGATGCGCCTTCCCATCGCGACGCCGACCGCGGTCGAGGTGCGGTAGTGGATGCCCTCGTAGATGCGCGCCTCGGCCACCTCGCGCACGAAGTCGTCGAGACTCGTCCACGAGCGCGCGGCGCCCTTGGCCGTCGGACTGGTCGTCGTCAGCAGCGGTACCTTCGCATCGGCCATGTCCGCCTGCAGCACGGTGGCCACGGCAGCGGCGAGGATGGCGTGTGCGCTCGGATACTCGGGATGCAGCGGCGCCTCGATCAGCGGTGACCAGGCGGCATCGCGTTCGGTCGTATCGTTGCCATCGATGTCGCCGTTGCGGATCGCCGTCGCCGGCCGCCAGAAGTTGTAGTGGTACTTGGCCTCGAAGACGCTGATCATCGCGTCGTCCATGGCCTGCGCCACCGCGGCGAACAGGCGTGCGTTGCGCAGCGGATCGCGGCCCGGCAGCTGCGCCACCGAGCGCACGACGCCGTGGTAGATCGGCGGCAGCGAGTATTCCCAGAAGCGCGCCACCTCGGTCTGCTCGGCGCTGCGCCGGCTGCTGGCGCGGGCGCCGATGGCCCTGACCTCGTTGTAGTCGCGGGCCCAGGCCTCGCTCGCCAGCGCCGGCGGCGGGCCGGGGCGGAACTGCGCCGCGCTCGTCAGCAGCCACGGCCTGCGCTGCGCCCACTGCGATGCCGCCGGCGTGGCGGTTGGCACATAGGCGCCCGCGGTCGTGTGCGGCCGATAGGCCTCGGACGAAGTAGTGCCGTCGCTGGCGCGCCGCGCCAGTACCGCCGCTGCGGCGTCGCTTCCGGCGGCGACGCCAGCGTCCTTGGCCGGGCCGTCGACGATCCTGGCCAGCGCGGCGTGATAGGCAGCATCGATCGATGGCTGCAGCGACGGCAGCAGCTTGGCGAGGGTGACGCGGTGGGCGGCCGCCACGGCCGCATCGATCGCGGCTTGCCGCGCCGGATCCGGCGCTGCCGCAGCGGCGGGCAGTTTCAGCGCGACCGCGGTCACCGCCTCGTTTGCCGCGGTCTGCGCGATCGCCATCACCCGGATCGCAGGTGGCGTGCCGAGCCTGGCCTCGACGATGAGTTCGCCGGCCTTGACGTTCCAGTCGGTGATTGCGTCGGCATGGGCAGTGGCCGCGAGGGCCGGGAAAAGCAGCGCCGTTGCGATGCGCGCGGCGCGGAAGGGAATCGAGTTCGACATGGTCTTTCCTTGCAGGTTGGGGTTCGGATGTGCTGCGGGTCGGGCGGTGGCCGGCGCCAGCGGTGCCGGGCCGCCCGGCCGCGCAGCGGCGAAGCTCGTCGCTTGCCGCAGCGGTGAGATCGCGGCCGACATCAGCGCCGGGTAATCACGACTTCGAGGTACTCGCCCGGCACGATCAGCGAGTGCCGGCCGCCGACGTTCAGCCGGTCGAGCAGGGCGGCGATGTCCGCCTCGAAGGATTCGCGCTGCTCGCCCTCGAGCGCCGCGAAGGCCTTGTGCGTCGGGCCGTAGAAGTCACGGAACACCTGGATCCAGTGCGCGGCGTCGCGGTAGCGGAAGTTGAAGTGCCTGCGCTCGGCGCGGATCTTCGTCGCCTGCGCGCCGAACAGCTCGACGATGTGCGGCTCGGTGCCCCACAGCGCCGGCGACTTCAATCCGGCCGGCGGCGGCAGGTAGGCGCCGACGATCCTGAACAGTTGGCCGATGAAGCCTTCGGGCGTCCAGTTGGCCAGCCCGATCCGCCCGCCGGCGCGCACGACGCGCAGCATCTCGCGCGCCGGTCGGAAGTGGTCGGGCGTGAACATGGCGCCGAAGGTCGACAGCGCGACGTCGAAGCTGCCGTCGGCGAAAGGCAGGTCCTCGGCGTCGGCGACACGGAACTGCACCTCGAGGCCCTCGGCGGCAGCGCGCTGCGCGCCCTTGTCCAGCAGCGCCGGGACGTAGTCGGTCGAGGTCACGCGGGCAAACCGTCGTGCGGCCGCGAGCGTGGCGTTGCCGTTGCCGGCGGCGACGTCGAGCACCCGTTCGCCGGCGCGGATGTCGGCGGCTTCGGCCAGTGTCTCGCCGACGATCTGCAGCGTGGTGCCGACGACGGCGAAGTCGCCGCTGGCCCAGGTGGCCTGCTGCTTGAGCTTGATGGCGGCGAAGTCCGGCGGCGGCAGGCTGCGGACCGGGCGGGCGATGCTTTGTTGAGCGAGGTTCATGAGGTTCTCCTGGATGGCGAGTCGATGGGTGGTGCGCGGTCGTCGGTGCGGCATCGGTGTTCGGGTCGAAGATCCGCGAAGACGACGCGATCGATTCTTCGCGGCTGCGCGCCTTGACGCTTCACCCGGCATCGTTCAGATTTGCCCGCACGTCCTGAACTGCACCAATCGCCGCAGCGCGCTTGCTCGTGCGTCCGCGCGACTTGATCAGGACGCCGGCAGGGAGACGGACATGAGCCAGGACACGCTGTCCGACGTGCTGCAGGCCGTGCGGCTGCGGGGCGCCGTCTTCTTCTACGTGAGTGGCGGACGCGAGTGGGCGGCCGAGGCGCCGGCGTCGAGGCAGATCGCCCCGGCGGTGATGCCCGGCGCCGAGCACGTGATGGAGTATCACGTGGTCACCGGCGGCGATTGCTGGGCGGGCATCGTCGGCCAGCCGCCGGTGCGGCTCGTCGATGGCGACATCGTCCTGTTCCCGCAGGGCGATGCGCACGTGATGTCCAGCGCCCCCGGCATGCGGGCCGACCCGGATGTGGCCTGGTACTACGACGCGAAGATCGACCAGCTGCCGTTTCGCATCGCCTATGAAGGCACTGAAGGGCCGATGCCGGCGCCGCCCGGATTCCAGGGGCTCACGTCACTGGTGTGCGGCTTCCTGAGCTGCGACATCACGCCGTTCAACCCGTTCAACCCGTTGATCGCCACCTTGCCGCGCCTGCTGCACCTGCGCGGCGCCGACGGCGGCAGCTGGGTCGCGCAGTTCCTGCAGCAGGCGGTGGCCGAGTCGCACGCCAAGCGCCCCGGCGGCGAGGCGATGCTCGCGCGCATGAGCGAGATGCTGTTCGTCGATGCGGTGCGCCGCTACGTCGATGCCATGCCGCCCGACAGCACCGGCTGGCTCGCCGGCCTGCGCGACCGCTTCGTCGGCCGTGCGCTGGCGCTTCTGCACGAGCGGCCGGCCGAGGCGTGGACGCTCGATGAACTGGGCCGGCAGGTCGGACTGTCGCGCTCTGCGCTGCACGAGCGATTCGTGCAGTTCGTCGGCCAGCCGCCGATGCAGTACCTGGCCCGCTGGCGGATGCAGCTCGCCTCCGGCCTGCTGCGCAGCTCGAATGCAACGGTGGCGGCGATCGCGCTCGAAGTCGGCTACGACTCAGAGGCCGCCTTCGCGCGGGCCTTCAAGCGGCTGGTCGGCCTGCCGCCGGCGGCATGGCGGCGAACGCTCGCCGAGGCGACTCGGAACGACGTTGCTTCCGCCCCGGGGAAGTAGAGTCGTTACTTCCCGCCTGCGATCGCCCGCAAGGCAACGGCCGATGCGCATCCCGCTCACCGGCGCCACCGCTGCAGCAGCGGCCCGACGGATGCTCGCCGGGGCCGCGACCTCAGGCCAGCCAGCGCCGCAGCGCCTGCGCCACTTCGTCGCGGCTCAGCAGGTCGAGGTGACCGGCCTTGGTCACCAGCAGCCGGTGCGATGCGGGAACGGCGAGCACCAGGTGCTTTTCGCGATGCTCACCCCAGGCGCTCGCCACGGTGACCAGTCCGTCGCCGATCACGGCATGGCGCAGGCCGCGCGGCTGCTCCGCGGTGGTGGCGGCGACGAAGTACACGTCGACTCCCGCCGGCAGCGGCGTCGGCAGGCGGTCGTCGTGCCGCTGGTCGTGCCGGTGGCGCCCGGCCCAGTCCTCGTGCCGGACGTTGCCGAAGCGCAGGTCGGTGATGCCGGCGCTGCGCGCCTTGCCGAGGCGGGCGAACGGCGCCACGTAGGGGCTCGTCTCGAGCAGCGAATCGACCAGGTGTCCGCCACGCTCGAGCAGCGCGCCGTGGTGCGGCGTGCCCAGGCAGACCAGACGGCCGAGGTGCCTGCGCCACGACAGGTCCTGCGTCTCGGCGACGTGACAGGCGGACCGCGCCACCATCCCGCCCATGCTGTGGCCGACGATCACTAGTTCGTCGACGGCGACCGGCCAGCAGGCGACGAGCTGCTCGAGCATTCCCGCCAGCTGCTCGCCGTTTTCCGAGATGTGCCGGCCGCTGTTGTAATGCAGCGCCAGGCTCGTGTAGCCGAGCTCCCGTGCCAGCATCTCGCCGTGATGGTGGCCATTGCGCTGCCACTGCAGGTCGTTCATGCACAGGCCGTGGATCAGCAGCGCAATGCGCCGGCGCGGCTGCGGCAGGGTGGCGCTCAGTGCCTCGGCGGAAAGTTCGACCGGCTGCCCCTGCAGGCGGAAGCTCATCGGGATCGCCAGCGTGTTGGCGGTCGCTGCCAGGTGATCGCCCCAGACGCCGTTGACGACTGCCAGCGCCGCCTCGCGAGTCGCGCTGCTCGGGCCCGGTCGAAGCAGGCCCTCGGATGCGCGCAGCGAGGAATCGAGTCCCCACGAGGCCAGGCGGGTGATGCCCCGCACGCTGCGATACACGGCGCCGGTGATGCCGCCCGTCCGCCCGCTGCGCGGCCGGCCGAGCGGCAACGCCCGCTCGGCGATCGTCAGGTGCATCTGCTCGACCAGGTCGGTGATGCCGACCGTCGCGTCGGAGCCGAGCTTCAGCAGCCCGCGAACGTCGGACAGGCGAACGGCGATCGGTCGCGACGCCGAGGTCTCGGTCGGCAAGTCGGTCGGCTCCGGCAGCGGCATCGAACGACTCTGCGCGGAAACGGCAGGCGCGGCAAGCCAGCGTCTAGAGCAAGCCCTCTCGCCCGGCGGCAGCCGCGCATCGCTGCGCAGTCAGGCATCATCGCGGCGAGGAGCACACTTGCGGCATGTATCACGGCGAACGACTGAACAGCATCACCCACCTGGCGGGCGCCGCGCTGGCGATCGCCGGCGCGGTCGTGCTGATCGTGCACGCCGCCATGCAGGGCGACCCGTGGCGGATCACCAGCTTCAGCATCTTCGGCGCGATGCTGGTGATCCTGTACACGGCCTCGACGCTGTACCACTCGGTGCGGCCGCCGGCGAAGGACGTGCTCCGCCGCTTCGATCATTCCGCCATCTTCCTGCTGATCGCCGGCACCTACACGCCGTTCGCGCTGGTCAGCCTGCGCGGGCCGCTGGGCTGGACCATGTTCGCCGCCATCTGGGCAGCGGCGCTGCACGGCATCTGGCGCGCCTGGCGGCGTACCAACGACCGGCCGCAGTCGGCGTTGCCCTACGCGGCGATGGGCTGGCTGGGACTGCTCGCCGTGGTGCCGCTGGTCGAGGCGCTCGGGCCGGGCGGCATGCTCTGGCTCGCCCTCGGCGGCCTGCTGTACACCGCCGGCATCGTCTTCTACGTCAACGACGAGCGCTGGCGCCACGCCCACGGCATCTGGCACCTGTTCGTCATCGGCGGCAGCGCCAGCCATTTCACGGCGGTGTACTTCTTCGTCTGAAGCGCGGACTGCCGCCGCGCCCGCTCCCCGGCGACTTCCCCGAACTGCCCGATGCACATCCTGCTCACCGGCGCCTCCGGCCTGATCGGCCGCGAGCTGGGCAAACGGCTCGCCGCGCGCGGCGACACGCTGGTGTGCCTGGTGCGCGACGTCGACACGGCGCGGCGCCGGCTGCCTTTCCCCGCCGAGTGCCACGCCTGGGACCACACGCGCGAGGTGCCGCTCGACGCGATGCGCGGCGTTCAGGCGGTGATCCACCTCGCTGGCGAGCCGGTGGCCGAGGGCCGCTGGAGTGCCGCGAAGAAGGCGCTGATCCTGGAATCGCGCGTGCAGTCGACGCGGCGGCTGGTGCAGGCGGTGCTGGCGCATGGCGTCGGGGTGCACGCCTTCGTGCACGGCTCGGCGGTCGGCTACTACGGCGACCGCGGCGACGAGCGCCTGACGGCCGGCAGTGGCAGGGGCCCCGGCTTCCTCGCCGACGTGGTCGAGCAGTGGGAGGCGGAACTCGCACCGCTGCAGGCGCGGCGGCCGGCGCTGCGCGTTCCGGTGGTGCGCACCGGCATCGTGCTGGCGCGCGAAGGCGGCGCGCTGGCCGAGATGCTGCCGCTGTTCCGCCTGTCCGCCGCCGGCCGGCTCGGTAGCGGCCGGCAGTGGATGAGCTGGATCCACCTCGACGACATCGTCGGCCTGTTCGTCCACGCGCTCGATTCGGCCGCCGGCGGCGTGCTCGAAGGCACTGCGCCGCGGCCGGTCACCAACCGCGAGTTCACCAGCGCGCTGGCCCGCTCGCTCGGCGTGCTCGAGAACGCGCCGGCGCCCGAACTCGCGGTGAAGCTGATGTTCGGCGAGAAGGCCGAGATCGTCCTCGGCAGCACGCGGCTGGAGCCGGCCGCCACGCTCGCTGCCGGCTACCGCTTCCGCTTCGAGTCGGTCGAGGAGGCGCTCGCCGACCTGG
Organism: Burkholderiales bacterium; assembly: GCA_016716275.1. Classification (GTDB taxonomy): domain Bacteria; phylum Pseudomonadota; class Gammaproteobacteria; order Burkholderiales; family Burkholderiaceae_F; genus JADJWR01. The sequence continues at coordinate 1,143,658 of JADJWR010000002.1, forward strand.
TCTCGCCGCTGCTCGGCGGCACCTGGCTGCGGCTGTGGGAGCAGTGGCTGCCGCAGCCGGTGGCCAGACTGTGGCCGTTCTTCTGCGACGCGCACAACCTCGAGACGATCACGCCGCCGTTCCTGCACTTCCGCGTGCTCGGCCAGTCGGGCGGCGAGATCGGCACCGGCACCCTGATCGACTACCGTCTGCGCCTCGACGGCATTCCCATCGCCTGGCAGAGCAGGATCGACGCCTGGGACCCGCCGCGCTCGTTCGTCGACGCCCAGGTGAAAGGTCCGTACCGCCTGTGGCACCACACGCACGAGTTCGAGCCGCTGGGCGCCGGCACGCTGATGCGCGACACCGTGCGCTACCAGCTGCCGGCCGGCTGGCTCGGCACGCTCGCCGCCGGCCGCAGGGTCGCCCGCTACGTCGAGCGGATCTTCGACTTCCGCTCGCGCAGGATCGACGAACTGTTCTGGCGGTAAGCGAGGGCAGGGTGCCAGTTCGCCGGCGCGTGCTGCGACATCGCGTGCTGCCGCGCCGGCCGTTGCCTATCATCGGCCACCATGGCGAACGACTTCCTTCGCACGTCGAGCGCGGCGGCCCGCGGGCGGCGGCAGGCGGCTCAGGTTCGGGGCTGCTGATGGCGGCCGACGCCGAGGTCCTGCTGTGCGTCGGCGAGCCGCTGCGCCGCTACGGCTTTCCCGACGGCCATCCGCTGTCGGTCGACCGCCAGCAGGCCTTCCTCGACGAGGCGCAGCGGCGCGGCCTGGCGACCGCGGTGCAGCGGCTGGCGCCGCGGATCGCCGGCGCCGACGAGCTGCTGGGCTTTCACGGCCGGCACTACGTCGAGCAGGTGGTCAGCGGCTCGCAGCGCGGCACCGGCTGGCTCGACTACGGCGACACGCCGTGTTTCCCCGGCATCCTCGAGGCAGCCGGCGCGGTTGCCGGCACGGCGCTCGACGCGGCCTCGCGCCTGGTTGCCGGCGGGGCGCTGCGCAGCTTCCAGCCGATCGGTGGCCTGCACCATGCGCGCCGCGATGCGGCCGCCGGCTTCTGCGTGGTCAACGACATCGGCCTGGTGATCGAGCGGCTGCGCCGCGAGCATCGCGTGCGCCGGATCGCCTATGTCGACATCGACGTGCATCACGGCGACGGCGTCTACTACGAGTACGAGGACGACCCGGAACTGATCGTCGTCGACATCCACGAGGACGGTCGCTTCCTCTATCCGGGCACCGGCCACGCGCACGAGCGCGGCGTCGGCCCGGCCGAGGGCAGCAAGCTGAACCTGCCGCTCGCGCCGGGCGCCACCGACGCCGAGTTCCTGCGCGCCTGGGGAGCCGCCGAGGAGTTCCTGCGCGACCGGCGTCCGCAGTTCATCGTCCTGCAGAGCGGTGTCGACAGCCTGCACGGCGACCCGCTGGCCCACCTCGCGCTGACGCCGCAGGCGCACGGGTACGCCACCGAGCGGCTCTGCCGGCTGGCCAACGAGCTGTGCCAGGGGCGGCTGATGGTCTTCGGCGGCGGCGGCTACAACCTCGCCAACATCGCCAGCGGCTGGTGCGCGGTGCTGGCGGAGCTGCTGCGCGGCTCCTGGCGATAGGCCGCGCGGCGCCCCGCCTGACCGGTTGCTCCCAGTGGCTAGACTGACGCCTTCTCCTGGCATGGGTGCGACGGGCATGGGGCAGGACCTGGTTTCAAGGTGGCGGCGCGGTCTCGCGCTGCTGTTCGGCGCGCTGCTGCTGGCCGCCTGCGCCACGCCGCAGATGGAAGCGCAGTGGCGCGACCCGCAGGCCGGCGCGCGGTCGATGCAGGACAAGCCGGTGCTGGTCGTCTGTCGCGGCCTGGAGCTGACGCTCGAACGGATCTGCGAGGATCGGCTCGCCGCCGATGTGCAGGCGATCGGCCTGCGCGTCTTGCGGACCGAACCGCCGCGCGAAGGCGTGGACGCTGCACAGACCGCCGAGGCGCTGCTCGAGGCGGCGCGCGCGGCGCGGGCGCAGGCCGTGCTGGCGATGCGGCTCGAGTGGTCCGGCGCGGCGATGGTGTCGCCGTCGGGCGGAACGGTCGGCGTCGGCGTCGGCGGCGGCCGTGGCGGCTGGGGCGGCGGTACCAGCGGCGCGATCGGCATCACGCTGCCGCTCGGCGGCTACGGACCGGCGCTGGCCTCCGGCACCAGCCTCACCGATGTCGCCACCGGCAAGGTGATCTGGTCCGGCCGTGCACGCGGCTCCGGCGCCGTCGGCGCGCCGGCGCAGGTGGGCGAACTGTCGCAGGTGACGACCGAAGCGCTGCGCGCCACCGGCCTGTTCTGAGCGGCGCCTGCCCGGCCGGGCGGCACCGAGGCCCTGCCGTATCCTGCAATCATCGATCGTCGAGCGGAGACAACCATGACCCAGACCACCCTGAAAGGCAGTTGCCTGTGCGGCGCCGTCAAGTACGAGGCCAGCGGCGAAGCGAAGCGGTTCCTGCACTGCCACTGCTCGCGCTGCCGCAAGGCCTCCGGCACCGGCCACGCGACGAACCTCTTCCTGCAGCCGGGCACGCTGAAGTGGCTTTCCGGCGAGGAGCAGGTGCGCGCCTTCAAGGTGCCCGAGGCCAAGCGCTTCACCAACACCTTCTGCGCCACCTGCGGCGGCCGCCTGCCGCGCCAGGCGCAGGGCACCGACATCGTGCTGATCCCGGCCGGCTCGCTCGACGACGAGTCGCCGATCGCGCCGCAGGCGCGAATCATGCACGGCTCGCGCGCGGCCTGGTCGTGCGGCGGCGACGGTCTGCCGGTGTTCGAGGAATACCCGCCGCAGTAGGTTCGAGTGCGCGCCGCGGCATCGTGAAGACCGAGTTCGAGGAGGCGGTTGCCTGGTAAGACGCGCGGCGCCCGCGGCTCGGTCAGGAATGCATCCGCGAGGTCGACTTCGCGGCCGGCGCAATCCGCTCGTCTGGCGGCGGCGGATTCGAAATGCCGCCGCGTCGGACACATCGGCATGGGTTCACGCCACGTCGCCGTACGGCCGCGCCCGTCCGTTCCGTATAGCTATCGTGGACGTGTTCGAACACCGCCGAGCAAGTCCGGCAGCACGGCTCGGTATCGATCATGGCCTCTTCGTCGATTGACGCGCGGCCTCCAGCGGCGCCTCGACGAACTCGCGCACCTCCCGAACCACGGCGGCGAGCGTTGGCGCCTCCAGGCGATTCCTGCGCAGGAACGCGCCCCACTGCGCGAGCTTCGTCCGGTCCCCGGCGAACTCGTCGCTCAGGCCAAGTGGCAGTTCGGTCGGCAGCGGCGTGCCGCGTCGCGCGAAGGTCGCGGCGATAGCCTGGGCCAGCGTTCCGGGACCCACCGCGCCTTCCTTCGCCAATGCGCGCAGATCGAAGTAGTCCTTCATGCGGCTGTTGCCCATGCCGAAAGTGACGATCGCCTCCAACTTCTCGGCGACCACCGTCTCAGTTGGTGTCGTAGGCCATCCCGTCATCCGCGGAAACCGCACAAGCCTCCCGCAGCGCCGCTTCGAGCTTCGCGGCATCGGGCATGCCGAATCCGAGGAAATCGGCGTCGCGGGTCGGCCGGTGCGGTACGTCGAACCAGAGGTCGAAAGGCAGCGCGCCCTTCAGCCAAAGCGTCTCGCGTGCCGGCGCCATCGACAACCGATAGAGGAACCGCTCGGTCGCGTAGCGCGTGAGCACCGCCTCGAATTCCTCGCCGCGTTCCTTCGCCCGCGCGAGCAGGCGCGCGTGGATCGACGCGGCGCGCCCGGCAGTCACGCGGTTGCCTCCAGGTACGGCCGCATGACGTTGGCCACGCGGTCGACGCGCGCGCAGCGCCAAAGCTCGTCGGCGCCGGCCTTGCGCGAGCGGCGCGCCTCGCGAAGCGCCTCCAGCGCCACGTCCAGGCCGATCTTGTTACGGAACTTGAAGCAGTCGGCCACCGTTTTGGCCACGCTGGTCACGCGCAGCGTGCCGCCGTCCACCTGCATCGCCTGCACGCCGTAAGCCAGCGACGGCGCGGAGAACCGCACGACGCGCAGCGGCGGATAGTCCAGCCGGGGCGCGTGATCCTTGTTGCCGATGGCGATCCACGCCTCGAAGGGCGCCTGCGTGGTCAGGCCGTGCAGGCGCAGCGCGGTCAGCAGGCAGAACACGGCTTGCGGCGCACGCTTGGCCACCATCAGCAGGGCGCTGTGCTCCGTGCCGCGGTAGGCGGGCAGCGCATACACCCCGCGGGCAAGCCGCCGCAGCTCGCCGGCCGCCACCAGCCGCGAGAGTTGCGCCCGCGGCACGCCGGTCGCTTCGAGCTCGCGCGCGCGCGCCGTGCCGGACCGGCGAAGTGCCTTCTGCGCTTTGTGGAGGACCGACGAAGCCATGCCGGGATTGGTTCATAGTCTCGGTAGTTATTGGCAAGTACCGAGATAACGGAACAACTCGCGATGGCTCACCCCCAAGGTCAGCCCTCTTCCGTACGCCCAGGCCCTCATGTGCATCAACAGGGCCGGCTAGGGGAGGGGTGTCGCCAGAGGAGAGGAATTCGGGCTTAGCGGGTGCGATAGACGTCGCCGCGATGGCCGACGCGGATTACCTCGACGACGACGCGTTCGTCGTGGATCGCGTAGACGATGCGATAGGTTCCCTGGCGCACGCGGTAAAGCTCCTCGTTGCCGGCGAGCTTCTCGCAGCCCGGCGCACGAGGATCGTCGCGCAGTGCTTCGATGCGTCCGAGGATGCGTCGGACATCCGCCTTCGGGATGCCGCGCAGGTCCTTCGCTACCGAAGCCTTGAAGCGCAGCTCATATCGTGCCATCGGCCTTGAGCTTGGCGAGGAATTCCTCGTAGCCCAGCGTCTTTTCCCTGGCGCGTGAGCGGACCGCGGCCAGGTCTTCCTGGTCCTCGCGCAGCGACTGGCGCAGGGCCTCGTTGACGAGCTCCGACATGCTGCGATGGCTGTGCGCAGCCTTCAGGCGCAGGGCCTGGTGCAGCTCGGGCTCCAGGTAGACGGTGGAGCGCACGGCTTCTGTGGTGGACATCGGCAGCCCTCTCGAGGATCTGTAGCCGCGAGTTTAGCATCATGATGTCTTGATGTCGTGGTGCCATAGCGCTTTCGGAGCGTGACTCCGCGGGCGGCGCGGAGGTCGGCCCTCTGCGCGCCCCGCACGCTCCAGCCGGCTGCCGTGAGCAGGCAGTCGTACAGACGCACTTGTTCTCACCACACCGAAACCACGTCGGGCAGCCCGCGCAGCCGATCATCGGCAGTCACGAGGCGCGCGCCGAGCGTGCGAGCCGTAGCCGCGATGATGCGGTCGGCCGGATCGCCGTGCATGGCGCCATCGAACGAGCCGGCCAGCGCCGCGATCTCTGCGCTGACCGGTTCGACCCGGAGCTCGGGCAGCGAGCGCAGGTCGGCCAGCCACTGCTCGAACGGCGCATTGAGCGTGAGCCGGCCGCGGCGCACGGCGGTGGCGATCTCCATCACGCTGATCGCGGAGGCGAACACGCCGCCGGCCCTGGCCGCCGCCTTGATCGCGCGCAGCGCGCGCGCCGACAGGCGGCGGTCGCCCACGGCCCACCAGACCAGCGCATGGGTGTCGAGCACGATCACCGGTCCATCTCCCACTCTTCGGCGTCGAAGACGGGCTCCAGCGGCCGGTCGTACTTGACGACGCTGCCGCGCAGGCGCGCGCGCGCGGCGTCGGCCTCACCCTTGTCGGCGGTGGGCGGCACGATCTCGGCGATGACCTTGCCGCGCGAGGTCACCCTGATCCGCTGGCCGCGCCGCACCTTGGCGAGGTAAGCGGGCAGGTTCTGCCGCAGTTCCGTGACCTTGACGTCGTCCATGCCGGCTCCGTTTATATGTACAGATGATCTGTACAGTACGCTCGCGACAGTGCCTGGGCAAGGCGCGCGAGGGCGCACCGCCCGATCTCATGGCGGGCCGCACAAGTCGATGTCCTCGTGCTGACGGCGTAGACGTCGGCGCCGGGCGAGTTCCGATTGGCCGGGGTGCAGTTCACCGGCCGAGAGGGCCGGTGCACCATTGCGACTCACACGGAATGCCGTCGCCGTCACCATCCATCTGCGTGCCGGGGCAGTTCCTCAGGAAGAACTTCGCTTCGTCGCACGAAGTCATCTGCGAGCAGTGGGTCCGGCCGTCGCAGCGGAAGGCCTGGGCGGCCTCATGCGGCGCGGCCGCCTCGGGCCCGCGCTGCACGGAAGGCGCAGCGCCGGAACGCGCGCCGCTGAAGTGCACGAACGCGTAGCTGCCCACGCCCGCCACCAACAGCGCCGCGATCACGGTTCCCGCCAACGAGCGCCGGGTCGCAGGCCGGCGTGGCGGGCGCGACCCGGTGTCTCGCGAAGCCTCCGGCGCTCGTCCGCGCGGCGCGGCCCCGGAGTGCTCGACCTTGACCGCCTGCTTCTTGCCGTCTCCGGCCGGTTCGACTTCGAAGGTCAGCGCCTCGCCCACCTGGGGCCGTCGGCCGTCGCGCGGAAAGGCGGAGATATGCACGAATACCGGCTCGCCGCCGCGCGTGGGCGTGATGAAGCCGAAGCCGCGGTCGTCGTTCCACTTGTCGAGCTTGCCTTCAAAGCGCATGAGCAGTGTTGATCCTTACTCGTTTACCGAGAGGATCTCCGCGGCTTCACGCCGCCCGCCTCAGTTCGTAGCCGCGGATCAGCACGTCGGCCGGCAGCTTCAGCCCGGAGGCGAGCCGGCGAATCATCTCCAGGGACAGCGGCCGGACGCGGTTCAGCACCTCGGCAACGCGCGCGCGGGAGCCGATGTACGGCTCCAGGTCCTTGCGCGAGAGCCCGCGCCACCGCATCACGTTGAGCAGGAAGTCGATCGGGTCGGGGCTGTCGATCGGGAAGTGACGGCGCTCGTAGTTGATGGCGGTGAAGGTCTTCCCGGAGCCTGTCGCCATTTGAATGAGGGCGCGAGGCTTGTTCTGCGCGAGGCTGGCTTCCAGGTTGCAGATGGCGGTGATCTGGGCGGGCCAGAGTTTGAAGTCGGACCATTCCGTGGCCAGCGGGGGCATGGTCTTGACGCGGTGGAGGAAGGAGCCGAGGTGATAGGGCGGTGGCGCTTCCTGTGTCGAAAATTGGGCCCCGGCCTGCGCCGGGGCGACGGCATTGGAAAGACGCTGGGTTCCCGCTGGAGCCTGCCCCCGAGTGCCTTTGTCGGGGGCGGGAACGACACCCAATCCCTCGCCGGCGCCGAGCCAGTCGGCGAGTGTTTCGGGGCGGTGGAAGGCGAAGACGATGCGGGCGCGCGGCTCGGGGTCGAGCGCGTTGGTGAAGTGCGTCTCCAGGCCGGTGCTTTCGTACAGGAAGGGCAGCGGCCGGCGCCAGGCGGGCAGGGTGGCCGGCAGTCCCTGCGCGTACCTGTCCGATTGAACCTCGACGCCGGTGAGCGTGGCGCCTTGCTTCTTCGCTTCGATGACGCCGGCGGCCCGGCCGTCGACGTACAGCAGGTAGTCGGCGGTGCCGTGGCCGGGGTTCAGCTCGAACTCTCGGAGCGCCACACCGCGCGTGGCGTGCAGGTCGGCACCCATGAAGTCCTGAACGGCCCAACCTGCTGCGGTGAGCAGCCGGTCGATCGATTGTCGGGCTCGTTCCTCAGGACTCATCAACGCCGCATGCGAGGTGTTTTCAGAGTTGCGACCATGCTGGCCGCGCGTCAGGCAGCCAGGCGCTCGATCTCGGGCAGCCGGTCGGCGAGTTCGACTCGCGCCTCCTCCAGGTCGTGGTCGGCCTGCAGGCCCATCCAGAACCCTTCGCTGGTTCCCAGTGCCCGGGCGAGCCGCACGGCGGTGTCGGCCGTGATGCTGCGTTTGCCGAGAACGATTTCGTTGACGCGGCGCGGCGGCACGCCGATGGCGCGCGCCAGAGCGTTCTGGCTGATGCCCAGCGGGACGAGGAACTCCTCGCTCAGCACTTCGCCGGGATGGATATTGCGTAGCTTGCGGGTCGCCATGGCTTCCTCAGTGATAGTCGACGATCTCGACACTTTCCGCGTCCTTGCCGGTCCACACGAAGCAGATCCGCCACTGGTCGTTGACGCGGATGCTGTGCTGCCCCTCGCGGTCGCCTTTCAGGGCTTCGAGGCGATTCGCCGGCGGGATGCGGAGGTCGGCGAGTGTCTGTGCGTTGTTCAGCATCCGCAACTTGCGGCGGGCGACTTCCTGGACCTCGATCGGCAGGCGGCGCACCGCGTTGCCGAGCCAGATCGCTTCAGTCTGCTTGTCGCGAAAGCTGTGAATCACGCGTCGAAGTATGACGCGGCGCGTTATAGGGCGTCAATGGCCCTTGGCGGCGCTACTTCGCCCACGAATCCTTCAACGACACCGCCAGGTTGATCGCGGGGCGGCCGCAGGGTCCTATCGCTTCACCCAGCGCACGGTCGCGGCCGAAAGCCGGCCGGAGCGTTCTTACGCCGTCGTCGCCGCCTTCGCGCGCGCGTGCAGGTACTCGGGCGCTAGGTCGAAGCCGTTGGCCCAGACCACGGTGTCCATGTCGACGCGCAACGCGGCAAACGCCGCCGGGTCGCGCAGCGCTGCGACGATGGGGCGCCGGTCGTTCAGAATCAGATCGGCGAGGTCGATCTCGCCTTCGCTGGCGTCCGAGAAGCGGACCCGTAGCCGATAGCCGCCGAGATGCTTCGCGTCGGTCACCCAGGTCATGTCTGCGCTCCTAGACGAGCGGTTCGATGCGCTTGAAGGTACCGGACGCTGTCAGTGACGTCCAGTTCTCCAGCAGTTCGTCCTGATGCAGTTCGGCCCACTCGATCACGAGGCCGAGCACACGCGGCGGCAGTCGGCCTTCGCGCAGCTCCAGCGGGTCGATGCCGACGATCGCGCGAAAGTCCTCTTACCTCACGTGGAAGTGCGGCGGCGCGTGGTCGTTGAAGTACATCGTGATCACGATGCCGAGGAAGCGACAGATCTCCGGCATCGACATTCCTCACTTGGCGAACGAGTCGCGCAACGACACCGCTAGGTTGAACACCGGCCTCGCTGCCGTGTGATCCTTCCTGTCCGCCACGAAGTACCCGTTCCTCTCGAACTGGAACTTGTCGTCCGGCTGCGCGTTGGCCAGTGACGCTTCGACGAAGCTCTTCAGCACGGTCTTGCTGTCGCGGTTCAGCAGTTCGAGGAAGTTCTTCTCGCTGGCGTCGGGCTGCGCCTCGGTGAACAGGCGGTCGTACAGGCGCACCTCGGCCGGAACGCTGGCGTGCACCGGCAGCCAGTGGATGGCGGTCTTGGTCTTGACCGAGTTCTGGCCGGGCGAGCCGCTGCGCGTCTCGGGCAGGTACTCGGCGTGCACGGCGGTGATGCTGCCCGCGGCGTCCTTCTCCACGCGAGTGGCGCGCACCACGTAGGCGAAGCGAAGCCGCACCGGGTTGCCGGGCGCGCCATCCTTGCCCAGGCTCAGGCGGAAGTAGTCGGCCGGCGCGTTCTCCATGAAGTCGTCGGCCTCGATCCACAGTTCGCGGCCGAAGGGGATGGTGCGCGTGCCCATCCCGGGGTGCTGCGGGTGCACCGGCACCACGAAGCTCTCGCTCTTGTCGGCCGGGTAGTTGTCGAGGATCAGCTTGATCGGCTCGAGCACCGCGGTGGCGCGCGGGGCGCGGCTGTCGAGGTCGTCGCGCAGCGCCTGCTCCAGCATCGGGTAGTCGATCCACTGCAGGCTCTTGGTGACGCCCACCCGCTCCATGAAAAGCTGGATCGACTGCGGCGTGTAGCCGCGCCGGCGCAGCCCGACCAGGGTCGGCATGCGCGGGTCGTCCCAGCCGTCGACGTGCCTCTCGTCGACCAGCTGGATCAGCTTGCGCTTGCTCATCACCACGTAGCTGAGGTTCAGCCGGTTGAACTCGTGCTGGTGCGGCAGCATGAACGGGTTGGGCCGGCGCTCGTCGAGCGCGTGCTGCAGCAGCGGCGTGAAGTTCTCGGTGTGCTCGCGCAGGAGCTTCAGCAGTTCGTCGGCGTCGTTGACCGCCAGGTCGGGGTTCTTGCTCCAGCTGGCGAACATCGCCTCGACGCGCCGCTCCCAGCGCGTGTGGCCGAGCTTCTCCGCGAAGTTGCGGCAGTGCAGGGCGAACTGGCGCTTGGCTTCGATCTCTTCGGTGGCGATGTCTTCGAGCAGGCGCTTCGCCGCCTCGAACTGCGGCCGGCGCAGCACCGGCACGATGCGCTCGAGCGTCCAGTCGTAGAACGGCCGCTGGTCCTCGAACTCGAGCGTGCAGATCGAGTGGGTGATGTTCTCCAGCGCGTCCTCGATCGGGTGCGCGTACGAGTACATCGGGTAGATCACCCACTTGTTGCCGGTCATGTGGTGCTCGGCAAAGCGGATGCGGTAGATCGCCGGGTCGCGCATGTTGATGTTCGGCGAGCCCATGTCGATCTTGGCGCGCAGGATCATGCTGCCTTCGGCATGCGCCCCGGCGCGCATCTCGCGGAACAGGCGCAGGTTCTCCTCGATCGGCCGGTCGCGGAACGGCGAGTTGGCGCCGGCCTCGGTCAGCGTGCCGCGCGTCTCGCGCATCCGCTCGGCGCTCTGCTCGTCGACGTAGGCGTAGCCGGTGGCGATCAGGTGTTCGGCGAAGCGGTACATGTCCTCGAAGTAGTCCGAGGCGTGGTACAGGTTCTTCTCGCCGCCGGCCTCCCAGTCGAAGCCGAGCCAGCGCACCGTGTCGAGGATGCCGTCGACGAACTCCTGGTCTTCCTTGACCGGGTTGGTGTCGTCGAAGCGCATGTGGCAGCGCCCGCCGAAGTCGCGCGCCAGGCCGAAGTTCAGACAAATGCTCTTGGCGTGGCCGATGTGCAGGTAGCCGTTCGGCTCGGGCGGGAAGCGGGTGCGGATCTTCGCCGGGTCGCGCGGCGCCTTCTCGTGGATGTCGTAGACGCCGGGCCGGCCGGCCCAGTTGCGATCTTCGTAAGTGCCGCGCAACTGGTCGTCCGCGATGATGTTGCGGATGAAGTTGGGGGCCGGCGGTCGCGCCGCTTTCTTTTCCATTTGGATGCCTGCCGAGTCGCGCGATTGTAGCTTTCGATGTTGCGGCGGGGGGGCGGGGGCGGGGCGGGGGGGGGGGCGGGGGGGGGGGCGCGGGGGGGGGGGGGGGGGGGGGGGCGGGGGGGGGGGGGGGGGGGGGGGGGGGGGGGGGGGGGGGCGGGGGGGGGGGGGGGGGGGGGGGGGGGGGGGGGGGGGGGGGGGGGGGGGGGGGGGGGGGGGGGGGGGGGGGGGGGGGGGGGGGGGGGGGGGGGGGGGGGGGGGGGGGCGGGGGGGGGGGGGGGGGCCGGCTCCCGCGTGTCCCGCGCCTCGTCCTCCCGCGCCTGCGCGACGAGCCATTGCACGAACGCCTCGACCTCGGGCCGCTTCGCTGCCTGCTGCGCGACCACCGCGTAGTAGGCGCGCGCCGAGGCGGCGCGCTGCTTCAGCGGCGCGACCAGGCGGCCGTCGCGGATCAGGTGCTTGACCAGCGGGCTGGTGGCGATCGCCACGCCCTGGCCGTCGACGGCGGCCTGGATCACCTGGTCGTACTGCGTCAGGTGCAGCGTGCCGCGCGGCTGGATCGGCGCCGCGCCAGCGAACTCGAACCACGCCGGCCACGACAGCCACGGCGCGCCGCCGTCCGGCCGCTCGTAGTGCAGCAGCACGTGGTTGGCCAGGTCGGCGGCGGTGGCCAGCGGCTGGCGGCGCAGCAGGGCCGGGCTGGCCACCGGCATCACCTCCTCGCCGAACAGGCGGATCGCATCGACCGGCACCAGCGACGGCGGCGCGTAGCGCACGGCGACCTCGATGCCGTCGCGCGCCAGGTCGACGAAGCGGTTGTTGGCGTCGACGCGGATGTCGATCTCCGGATGCTTCTCGCGGAACGAAGCCAGCCGCGGCACCAGCCACAGCGAGGCGAAGGAGATCGTGGTCGACACGGTGATCGCGCGGGTCGGCGCGCGCAGTTGCGCCGCCGCCTCGGCGATGCGGCGCAGGGCGTCGGCAACCGCGCGGTAGAGCAGCTGGCCGGCCTCGGTGAGCAGCAGCGCGCGATGCTGCCGCCTGAAGAGCGGCGCGCCGAGGTGCTCCTCGAGCGCCTTGATCTGCCGGCTGACCGCCGACTGCGTCAGGCTCAGCTCGTCGGCGGCGCGGGTGAAGCTCAGGTGCCGCGCGGCGGCCTCGAAACCGCGCAGCAGGTCGAGCGGCGGCAGGCGGGTCGTCATCTGGCATTCCTGGAACTCATGCATCGCCTTCCGAAAGATCGCTTGAGCGCAGTCTGCTACAGCTGCAGGATACCGCCATCGCCGCCGCACGCCGATCGATTCCGCCGGAACCAGGCATGCGCTGCGGGAATGCAACGGAGGCCACGATGGCGACCCTCACGCACCGCACCGATATGCAGCTGGCCGCGCAGGAGATCCTCGCGCTGGACGACGTCGCCGGCATGCGGCTGCACTGCCTCGAAGGCAGCGTCTGGATCACGCTCGATCGCGACCTGCGCGACATCTTCCTCGGCCCGGGCGACAGCTTCACCGTCGACCGCGGCGGCGCGACGCTGCTGCATGCCCTGGTGCCGGCGCGGGTGAGCGTCGAGCAGTCCCGCGATGCGGCGGCGCCGGCCTGGCTGCGTGGGCGGTCGCTCTTGCACGGATTGCGGCGCCGCCTGCAGACGGCGCTGGCGTCGCCGGCGACTGCCGGTGCCCAGGGGGCCCTCTGATCGCTCTGACTGCGCGATTTCGTCGAAACGGCTCGATATCGTCGTCCCGGCGCAGGCCGAGACCCAAGTTGTCGGCGCTGCAAATTGGGCCCCGGCCTGCGCCGGGGCGACGGCAGTCAAGGATGTGCCCGTATCAACATTCAAGGATGTGCCTGTATCAGCATTCAAGGACGCGCCCGTATCGACATCAGTGCCCGTGATGCGCATGCACCACGGCGTGCCCCTTGCCGCGCGCGATCAGCCAGCGCACCACCGGGAACGCCACCGCGCCGGCCACCGCCAGCGAGAAGGCAAGGCTGCCCCAGAACAGGCCGCTCGATAGCGGCGCGTCCATCGCGCCGGGAATCGCCAGCATGACCAGGTTGTCGACGATCTCCATGATCGTGATCGAAGCGGTGTCGGCCAGCAGGGCGAGCCTCAGCGCGTTGCCCAGCGGCAGTCCGGCGCGCAGCAGCGGCAGCATGGTCAGCGCGTAGCCGGAGGCGAAGGCGAGCGTGATCGCCAGCGCAATAGTTTGCAGGGTTGCCCAGCCCGAGCGCGGTGCCGATCACCATCCCCGCCACCTCGCCGATCGCACAGCCGCTCAGGCAGTGCAGGGTGGCGCTGAGGGCGGTGCGGTTCAGCGACGGCGCGGCGGCCGGCGCGTTGGTCTGACCGTTCGGCTGGTGCTGCGCGTGCGATCCGTGGTGCGCGTGCGAGTGATCCATGGCGGCGTCTTCGGTGTGTAAAGTGCCGCCAGTGTCGACCTTCCAACCATGGGAAGGTCAAGGGCCCCATCGATCGCCGCCGGCCCCGACGGTGGCAGGAGCCGAGCAGATGACGGGCAAGTACTTCGAGCTGGCTGCCGCGCGGCGCGACGGCTTTCTGAACATCGGCGAGGCGGCGCGCGCCTCGGGCGTGTCGGCGAAGATGATTCGCCACTACGAGCAGACGGGCGTGCTGCCGGCGCCGCCGCGCACCGTCGCCGGCTACCGCCTGTACCGCGCGGCCGATGTGCACACGCTGCGCTTCGTGCAGCGGGCGCGCGAACTGGGCTTCCCGGTCAGGGAGATCAGGGAGCTGGTCGGGCTGTGGCGCAACCGGCGGCGCAGCAGCGCCGAGGTGCAGCGGCTGGCGAGTCGCCACCTCGCTGCGCTGGAACGCAGGATCGGCCAGATGGAAGCGATGCGCGGCACGCTGCGCCACCTGGTGCACGCCTGCCGCGGCGACGACCGTCCCGACTGCCCGATCCTCGATGATCTGGCCGGCGCTGCGCCGCGCTGACGGCAGTCGCGCCGCCGCGCCGAACCGCTGGCATCATCCCGCTCGCGATGAAGCCGCTGCTGAAGTTCGTCCAACTGCTGTCGGCGATCGGCTTCGCCGGCGGGCTGGCGGTGTCGATGCTGCTGGCCGCCACCGTCGACGATTCGACCAGCACCTCCTTCGCGGCGTGGCGGCGGGCGATCTCGGCCGTCGCGTCGACCGTTACCGTGCCGTCGCTGGTGCTGCTGCTGGCAAGCGGCATGATGGCGGTGGCGAGCCAGCCGGCGTTCTTCGCGGCGCGCTGGGTGCGGGTCAAGGCGCTGATCGGTGCGCTGGTCGCCGGCCTCGCGCTGCTGGTGGTGCAGCCGGCCATCTCGCGCATGGACGGCCTGGCGCGCATGGCGGTGGAGGGCAGGCCGGTGCTGCAGCCGGCGTCTTTCGCGCTGAACGGCGAGCTGATCGGCGGCGCGGCGTGCCTCGTGCTCTGCCTGGCGGCGGTCGCGCTGGCGGTGTGGCGGCCGGCGCTCGGCAGACGCGACGACTGAACGGCCTACCGACCACCCGAAGGAGGTGCCGCGCATGACCACCCGCCGAGTGAAGTCACCCGCCAAGGCATCCCCTGTGCGCAGGCCGGCGAGGCGGCACAGCGCCGGCGACGGCCACCACACCGCGCTGGTGCTGCAGGGCGGCGCGGCGCTCGGCGCCTACGAGGCGGGCGTGCTGCAGGCGCTGCTCGAATCGGGGCGGCGCATCGACATCGTCACCGGCTGCTCGATCGGCGCGCTGATGGCGGCGATCGTCGTCGGCAGCCGCGGCGATCCGCTGGCGACGCTGCGCGACATGTGGCAGCGCTTCGCCATGCCGGTCAACCCGTTCCTGCCGAACCTGTTCGCCAGCAGCCTGCCGATGCCCGGCAGCGGCAACGTCTACCGGCCGAACCCGGTGTGGCTGACGATGCCGACGCTGGCCACCCACATGTACGAGAACGCGCCGCTGGCAGCCGCGCTGCAGCAGTGGGTCGACTTCGACCGGCTGAACGCCTCGTCGGTGGAAGTGATCGTCACCGCGGTGGAGGTCAAGGGCGGTCACCTGGAGGAGTTCTCCAATCACCGCGACGGCCTGACGGCGGGTCACATCGTCGCCAGCGCCAGCCTGCCGCCGGTGTTTCCGGCCACCGCGATCGACGGCGGCGAGTACTGGGACGGCGGGCTGATCGCCAGCACGCCGCTGCGGCCGGCGATCAACGCGATCGAGAAGCACAACCAGGTCAAGCGCGCGCCGCTGTGGGAACTGGTGGTGGTCGACCTGTTCACGCCGATCGATCGGGCCCCGCGCGACTTCACCGACGTGCTGCAGCGCGCCTTCGAGCTGGTGTTCTTCGGCAAGTTCCAGCACGACCTGAAGCTGTTCCAGTGGATGAACGACCAGCTCGACCTGATGATCGAGGTCGACCGCGCGCTGCCGAAGTCGAGCCCGGTGCGCCGGCACCCCGCCTACATGAAGCTCTCCCGCCACCGCCGTGTCGACAAGCTGACCATCATCCGCACCGAAAATCCGCAGTCGCTCGGCGGCCCGGCCGACTTCTCGCGCGAGGCGCTCGAGCGGCGGATGAAGCTCGGCTACGAAGAGGCGAAGAAGGCGCTCGATACCTGAGCGCGACGTTCCCGTGTCGTGTCGTTCCGGCGCAATCGGGGATCCGGCGGCTTTCGATGCGGAAACATGGGTTCCCGCTTGCGCGGGAACGACACGGACTGCCGGTGAGCGTGTCATTCCCGCGCAAGCGGGAATCCAGCGGCTTTCGACGCGAGCGCCCGGCTTCCCGCGTTCGCGGGAACGACACGCGTGCGCCGCCGTGGGTACACAGGGCTTCGCGTGGCGACGACCGATCGGTCACGCACTTGCACGCGCCGGAGGTTCGCCATGACGCACGCGTTTCGAGCACTCGCCTGCACGATCGCCGGCCTGCTGGCAGTCCTGGTCCTGGCCGCCGCCGCGCAGGCGCAGAAGGCCAAGGAAGCCTGGGAGTACCTGCAGGAGCCGGCATTCAAGAACGCCTACATGAAGGCGCTCGGGCCGAAGGCCAACACGCCGTGGCTCGCCAAGCGCGACGGGCCGGCGCCGCAGGACAAGTTCGTCGAGGTCGCCGGCCACCGCTACGTGATGAACTCGTTCTGCAAGAACCGCGACTGCGGCGAAAACAGCGCCGTGATCCTGTATTCGCCGGAGAAGAAGCTCGTCTACGGCACCATCTACGAGAAGGGCAGGACGACGCTGATCGGCGATCCCCCGGCTGCCGTGTCGAGCGAGCTGGCCAGGCTGTGGAAGAAGGAGTGGCGGCAGAAGGGCTAGCGGGATACTGTGCAACGCGGGACCATGCCGGGGCTGGCCTGCGGCACGCGGTAGACGGCCTCCGGCCCTGTCGCGGCGAGCGCCAGCGCCGGCCCGGCCGCTGCGATCGCCGCCGCGTCCCGGATCGAGGAGGGCAATCGAATGCCGCTTGTGGCCACGCGCGGTGCCGGCCTGCCCGGCGAGCGCGCCTTCTTCGCGGCGATGTCGCTGGTGCTGCTGGCGGCCGTGGTGCTCGGCTTCGGCCGCACCTTCTTCTTCTCGCCCTGGTTCCCCGAGGCGCGCAGGCTCGCCCCGCCCGAGAGCTTCTTCTTCTATCACGGCATCGCGACGGCGGCGTGGTTCGCGCTGCTGATCGCGCAGGCGGCGCTGGTTGCATCGGGCAATGTCCGCCGGCACCGGCAGCTCGGACGCTACGGCGTGGTGCTCGCCGTGCTCATCGTCGCGCTCGGCGTCTACGGCGGCCTGCTTGCCGCAGGGCGGCCGGGCGGCTTCACCGGCGTGCCGGTGCCGCCGCTGCAGTTCCTGGTGGTGCCGCTGGCGGCGATCGCGCTGTTCGCCGTCTTCGTCGCGCTGGCCATCGCCCGGAGATCGGATCCGCAGAGCCACAAGCGATACATGCTGCTCGCCGGCATCAGCATGATCGAGGCGGCGGTGGCGCGCTGGCCGTTCGGCTTCATGGAGCCGCCTTCGCCGGTCCCGGGAATGCAGGTGTGGGAACTGGTGACCTGCCTGTTCCTGGTGCCGCTGGTGCTCTGGGACCTGGCCTCGCGCGGTCGCCTGCACGCGGTGACGCTGTGGGGCGGGCTGGCGCTGATCGCGACGCTGCTGCTGCGTCTGCCGCTGGCCTCGACGGAGGCGTGGCAGGAATTCGCCCGCTGGGCGGTTCGGCTGGCCGGGTGACGGCAGCGGCGGGCACGGCGCGTCGTCGCCTCCCCGCCCCGGACACCGGTCCGCTCGCCGCGCGGCCGCGCTTGTAGCATCGGCCGCGTGCGGATCGGCATCGACCTCGGCGGCACCAAGATCGAGGGCATCGCGCTCGACGATGCGGGGCGCGTGCTCGCTCGCCGGCGGGTGGCGACGCCGCGCGGCGACTACGCCGGCACCTTGGCGGCGATCGTGGCGCTGGTGCGCGGGATCGAGTCGGCGACCGGCGATCGCGGCACGATCGGCGTCGGCATTCCCGGCGCTTTGTCGCGCCTCACGGGGCTGGTGAAGAACGCCAACTCGACCTGGCTCAACGGCACGCCGCTGCCTGGCGACCTCGAGGCGGCGCTGGGCCGGCCGGTGCGGCTGGCCAACGACGCCGACTGCTTCGCACTGTCGGAGGCGGTCGACGGCGCAGGGCGCGGTGAGCGCGTGGTGTTCGGCGTGATCCTCGGCACGGGGGTCGGCGGCGGCATCGTCGTCGACGGCCGCCTGCTCGACGGGCCGAACGCGATCGCCGGCGAGTGGGGCCACAACCCGCTGCCGCTGCCGGACGAAAACGACCTGCCGCTGCGGCCTTGCTACTGCGGCCGCGCCGGCTGCATCGAGACCTACCTGTGCGGGCCGGCGCTGCAGCGGGAGCGAGCAATCGATGGCGACGAGGCGGCGATGGCGCGCTACGAAGCGCGGCTGGCGCGCTCGCTGGCCGGCGTGATCAACCTGCTCGACCCGGACGTGATCGTGCTCGGCGGCGGCGTGTCGAACGTCGACCGGCTGTATGCCAACGTGCCGCGCCTGTGGCAGGCGCACGTGTTCTCGGATCAGGTCGCCACCCGGCTGGCGAAGCACGAACACGGCGATTCGAGCGGCGTGCGCGGCGCCGCGTGGCTGTGGGGCGGGGTGCCGGCGGATTGAACGTCACGCGTTATCCCCGCGAAAGCGGGCCCCGGCGGTGTGGGGGGGGGGGGGGCCCCCCCGGGGGGGCGGGGGGGGGGGCCCCCCCGGCGGGGCGACGACATCCCCATCCCCCGACGTCACGGTGTCATCCCCGCGAAAGCGGGGATCCAGCGGCTTTCGCGGTCGCGATGCCGGCGCTGCGACGTCGCTGTTCACGCCGCTTCTCGCCGAACTGCCGGCCTTGCCGCTTCTTCAGCCACACCCACAGGCCGGTGGCGACCAGCAGCAGCGGCGTGAGGCCGGTCAGGCACATGGCGACCATGCCGGCCGTGCCGAAGGCGGTGCCGCTGTGCAGCGGGAACAGCCAGTGCATCAGCGTCTCGCCGGCATTGCGCGTGCGGTCGCTGCGCTCGACCAGCAGTTCGCCGGTGACCGGGTGCATCCAGGCGATGGTGTCGCCGAGGCGGTATTCGTCGCCGGGCCGGTGCAGGTAGAACAGATAGCCGGCAGTGGCCTTCTGCGGGATGTGGATCTCGGTGATCGTGCGGTCGGCAAAGCGCTCGCGCACGGCACCGACCACCTGCGCGAACGGCGCCAGGTCGTCGCGCGAGCCCTGCACCCACGGGATCACCGGGAAGGTGGCCACCTTGGAGAAGACGCTGACCAGGTCGCGCACGTAGTTCAGGTAGACCAGCGTCGCGCCGGTGATCGTGGTCAGCAGCAGCAGCACGAGGAACACCGCGCCGAGCGAGCGGTGGAAGTCGTAGAAGATGCGCGTCGCCGAGGCGCGCAGGTTGATCCACACCACCCGCGCCCAGCCGGAGCGCTTCTTCGGGATCGTCAGCACCAGGCCGGTGACCACCGAGGCCAGCAGCATGAAGCCGGCGATGCCGACGATGTCCGAGCCGGTCGGACCGAGCAGCACGTTGCGGTGGAACTCGTAGATGGTGCGCATCAGGTAGGGTGGCTCGAGACCGAAGGTCTCGGTGAAGCGGGTGCCGAGCAGCGCGCCGGTGACCGGGTCGAAGGTGGCCTCGAGGCGCTCCTCGCGGCTGCCGCGCGTCGGCGCGGTGCGCATGCGCACGCGGTAGACCTCGCCGTCGGCGATCGGCGGGCGGATTCGGTCGACCTTGCCGAGGTTGGGCTCGGCTCCGGCGCGCTCGAAGATCGCCTCCGGCGGCAGCACCGGTCCACGCGAATCCGTGGTCAGCAGGTCGGGATTGAGCCAGGCGTCGATCGGGTCTTCGAACACCAGCACCGCGCCCGACAGCCCGACCAGCGCGAACCACAGTCCCAGCGCGATGCCGAGCCACTTGTGCACCGAGAACCAGAGCGTGTGTTCGCGCATGCCGGGCGGCGGTCGAGGGAGGGCAGCGGCAATTTATCAGAGGGCATTGTTTCGGTGAACGGCACGCTCGTCGCCCCGGCGCAGGGCGGGGGCCAAGGTTGGGGTGCTGAAAATTGGGCCCCGGCCTGCGCCGGGGCGACGGGGACACGGCGGGGCGACGGGGACGCGCGGCGGGGCGGCGCAGGCCGTCCGTTGGAGCGACGGAGGTTACCGGCCGGCTGCCAGTGCTGCGCGGATCTGTTCGATCCGCTCGCGGTTGACGCCGTAGTCGTCGCGACCCATCCGCGAGGCGGAGCGGACGTGGATCGCGCCTTCGCGCCCGGAGGCCCAGAACTCGGCGTCGTCGACGAAGCGCAGCCAGCGCGTTTCGAACTGCACGTACAGGTAGTCGGGCCGCGCCTCGACGACGCGCGCGCCGGGCATCGCCTCGATCACCGTGCGCAGGCGCGCCATGGTCGCGCCGGGATCGCTGCCGCCGGCCAGCGGCGCGATGCGCGCGTAGTCGACCAGCGCCTCGGTGCCGGCGTGCAGGTCGGCCTGGCTGCTGACCGAGTTGCGCATCGACGAAGGCGGCTTCAACCGGCCGTCGTGCACGCCGAGTCCGGCCGGCACCTTGCCGGACAGCCAGCCCAGCTGCCCGGCGAGAAGCGGCAGCGCCACCAGCACCGCCAGCACGGCGAGCGAGAAGATCGCGAAAGCCGCCAGGTTCCTGTTCACCGGAGCATCGCGCCGTCGCTCTGCAGCGGCTCAGGCGCGCGGGTTGAAGCGGCCGACGAAGCGGCGGTCGATGCGGTCCTTCCAGCGCCATACCCAGGCGCCGTCGAAGACCAGCGGACCCCACACGCCGACGGCATCCTGGCCGCCGGCGGAAAGCAGGTACAGCGCGCGCTTCTGCGGCCGGTGGGCGACCAGCGGCCGGCGGGTCAGCGCGCGCAGCAGGTTTTCGCCGAGCGGCGGGCCGGCGCGCACCGCATACACGCCGCTCTTCGGGTGCGGATGGTTGACCATCGAGGCGCAGTCGCCGGCGGCGAACACGAACGGGTGCGATACCGACTGCAGGTGTGTGTTGACCTCGATGAAGCCGCGCCCGTCGCACTTCAGCCCGGACTGCCTCGGCCAGGCCCAGGCAGCGGCGCCGGTGGCGGCGATGATCACGTCGGCGTGGAACTCGCCGGCGCCGCCGATGGTCACCGCGTTCGGCCGCACCGATTGGGCGTCGGACTCGATCACCCGCACGCCGAGGGCGGTCAGCCGCTTGCGCATCAGCCGTGCGGTGCCGCGCGGCATGCCGGGCAGCAGGCCGCCGTTGCCGGCAATGATCGACGGCTTCAGCTGCAGGTTGGCCTCGCGGGCGCGCCAGGCCATCGCCGCCACCAGTTCGGTGCCGGCCGGGCCGCCGCCGATCACCGCCAGCGTCTGCGGCAGCGGTGTGCCGGCGAAGCGCTGCTCGAGCATCCGCCAGGTGCTGACCAGCTGCTCGATCGGCCGCACCGACAGCGCGTGCTGCAGGCCGCTGATCGTCGCCTGGTCCGGCCCGGGGCCGATGTCGATCGACACGATGTCGAACGGCAGCATGCCGCCGGTCTCGGTCAGGGCGACCCGCTGCTCGAGATCGAGCGACACCACGCGGGCGCGCACGAAGTCGGCCCTGGCCGTCTCGCACAACGGGTCGAGCGGGATCGCGCACTGCTCGTAGGTGTAATGGCCGGCCAGGTGGCCCGGCAGCATGCCCGAGTAGACCTGCGCGCTGCTGGCCGACACCAGCGTCACGTCGATGCCGCTGCGCTGGCGCCTGGCGAGCAGCTCGAGCACGCCGAGGTGCGCGTGGCCGCCGCCGATCAGCAGCAGTTGCAGGCTCATCTCAATGAAGTTTCAGGTCGCCGATGTAGGCGAGCGATGCGCCGCCGGTGTCATCGCCGTCGGCGGCGACGCCGATCGCCGCCAGCGGCGGCAGGCCGTCGCGCGCCTCGTGCGGAAAGGCCCGCGCGAAGTCGGCGGCGAGGTCGCGCGACTCCTCGGCCCAGGCGCCGTAGCCGCCCCGCCGCAGCACCAGCATGCGCACGCGGTCGGTGTAGGCGTTGGCGAGCCAGGTGCCCGGCGCGAGCCGGCGGTCCCACACGTAGCACAGCGACGCTGCCGGCAGGCCGGGGTCGAACAGCGCACGACCGAGCTCGACCTTCAGGCGATCGCCCAGGCGCAGGCGGTCGAGCGGCAGGTCGAACAGCACGCACACCCGCGCCGGCACGTCGTCGCCGCCCTTGCGGGTGAGGTCGGAGTCCTCGATCGGCTGCACGACGCGCCAGCGCCACGACAGCCGCTGCGCGCGGCTGCCCGCCAACGGATGCAGCAGGTTGGCGTACGAGCCGCTGGCGACCACGCGCAGCACGTACTCGTCGTCGACGGCGACGATGTCGTAGCGGGTGTGCTTCGGCAGCTTCGGCAGAGTGACCACCTGCCACGGCGCCGGGATCGAGCCGGCGGCGGCCGAGGAGAACGCCGTCAGCGCCGCCGGCGCCGGCGGCGCGGCGAGCAGCAGCGCGGCGATGACCGCGGCGGCGAACGGCTTCATGCGACGGGCAGCCAGCCTGCGGCGAGCGCCCGCTGCAGGTCGGCGGGGGTGTCGAGGTCGTCGAGCGGCGGGCGCAGCGCGCAGTGCAGGCCGAGCGCGCCGATGCGGGCCTGGGTCTGCTGCAGCACCTGCGGTCCCCCCCAGTCGATCGATTCGAACAGCGGCGGCTGCGGCCGGACCAGGCCGATCAGCACGTAGCCGCCGTCGGTGGCGGGTTGTAGCACGACATCGTGCGCGGCGAGCGCCGCCGACGCCTCGGCGAGGTCCTGCGGCGACAGCCGCGGGCAGTCGGTGCCGATCAGCACCAGCGGCGCGGCGGTAGTCTCGAATGCCCGGTGCATCCGTTCGCCGAGGTCGGCGCCATGCTGTTCGGCCAGCGCGACGCCGAAGCGCGCCGCCATCTGCTCGACGAACGGGTGCGCCGGCTCGCCCGCCACCCACAGCGTGACGCGGGCGCCGTCGACGGCGCGGGCGGTGGCAAGCGTGCGCTCGATCAGCCGCCGCTGCAGCGCCGCCGCGCCGTCGGCGCCGAGCAGCGGGATCAACCGCGTCTTGACCTGCCCGGCGACCGGCGCGCGGGCGAACACCGCGATGTCGACCGGCGGCTCAGCGCGCATCGCGATAGCGGCGCGCCAGCGCCGCCGGATCGGCGCCGAAGAAGTACGACAGGCGCAGCCACCACATCAGCGCCACCGTGCGCCACAGCCCGTGCCGCTGCCAGCGCCGCGCCGAGGTGAGCACGCGTTCGCGCAGCGCCGCCGGCCGCGTCAGCCGCTTGGCGCGGGCGGAGAAGTCGACGTCCTCCATCAGCGGCAGCGGGGCGAAGCCGTGCAGCCAGCCGAAGGCGGCGCGGGTGACGAAGATCGCCTGGTCGCCGGTGGCGATGCCGGTGGCCCGCGAGCGCCAGTTCATCAGCGTCTCGACCAGCCGCAGCCGCGCGCCGTCGGCATCCAGGCGCACGTCGAAGCGGCCCCAGCAGTGCGCGCCGTCGGCCAGCGCACGGGCGACGATGCGGTCGGCGTCCTCCGGCAGGCGCGTGTCGGCGTGCAGGAACAGCAGCACGTCGGCCTGCGCCGCTTCGTCGGTCTGCGCGCCGGCGTTCATCTGGGAGGCGCGGCCTCGCGGCGCGGCGAGCAGGCGGTCGGCCAGCGGCGCGGCGCGGGCCGCCGTGTCGTCGTCGCTGCCGCCGTCGACGACGATCAGCCGCGCGCCGCGCGCGCGCAGCGGCGCCAGGCGGGCCAGCGACGCCTCGATCGTCGCCGCTTCGTTCAGCACCGGCACGACGATGGCCAGCCGCATCAGCGAAGCCTGGGCTGGCGGGGCGCCTGCTGCGGCATCCGGGCCTTGACGACGGCGGCCAGTTCCCTGGCGCCGACCACGGTGACGCCGGGCTTGGCCGCGCGCACTGTCTCGACGATCGCCGCCGCGGCGGTGCGCGCCGACAGTGCCTTGGTGTAGTCGGGCAGCATGATGTCGGCCAGCGTGCGGCCGATCGTGCGCACCAGGGCAAGCGGCAGCGGCAGCTTGCGCGTGTCGTCGGGTGCGGTCGGGCGGACCAGCACCAGCCGCGCGAAGCCCATCGCCACCAGCGCCACCTCGTCGACCGAGGCCAGCGTGCGGGTCGCCTCGCCCATCTGCAGCAGCGCCGGCAGCGGCGCCACCAGCACCAGCGTGGTGGCGCCGGCCTCGCGCGCGAGGCGCGCCGCTTCGAGCACCTCGTGCTCGCCGTAGCGGCGGATCGGCGAGGCCGGCGGAACGAAGGTGTCCGCGCCGCTGATGCCGACGAAGGCGTCGTCGGCCAGCACCACGCCCTGGCCGATCAGCCAGGGGCGGAACTTCGGCGCCGCGCTGCTCAGGACCTGCGTCACGCCGACGTGCACCGCGCGGTATTCGGGCGCCCCCATCAGGGCGGCGAGCAGTTCCTCGCCCAGCCCGCCGACCAGCCCGAGGGCGAGCGCGGTGCGCTGCGGTGCCTGGACGGGCGTGTCTCGGTCCGCCGCCAGCGCGGCGGCCAGCGGCTCGGTGGTGGTGGCGTTCACAGCGCGCGATTGTGCCGCACGCGGCGGTCAGCGCGGCACGTCGTTGAGCCGCCAGTCGTACTCGATGAAGCGGATCGTCACCGTCGTGCCGCGCAGCCTGGCGCGGTCGCCCGCATCATCGGCGAGCTGCCCGGCGTACTTCGCGACCAGGTCGTGCAGGCCGGCGAAGCCGCGGTGGCACTGCTCGAAGTCCTTGCGGTACCAGTCGAAGATCTGCGACAGCGCGACCGCCTGGGTGCGGGGGTCGTAGCGGTTGCGCGAGCGGTCGCTCATGAAGCGGCGCAGCAGGTCGTCGAGCTGCGCGTCGAGCCGCTCGGCGACGAAGGCGTCGCGGCCGAGCATCGGGCAGCCGATGCTGGCGCAGTTCACCGCCACGTGCACGCGCGGGTCGTCGAAGGCGCCCGGCGCGCGCATCGTCTCGTGCTCGATCCAGTCGAGGCTGCGCCGGGCGCCGAGCAGGACGAAGAACTCGTCGCGCCACGGGTTGCCGATGACGCGGCCGAAGTCGCGGATCGACTTCAGGTCGGGGTAGCGGGTCAGCACCTTCTCGACGGTGAAGGCGTTGTAGGCGTTGGCGAGAAAGGCGTACTGCTGCGCCTTGCTCCAGGCTGCGTACTGCGCCGGCGTGACCGCCGACAGCGTCTCCAGGTAGCGGCCGAGCGCGGCACGGTCGGACTGAAAGCCGCGATAGTCGACCTGCGAGGCGTTGCCGTCGGCGATCAGCCGCACGTGCCGCTTCAGCAGTGCGTCCCAGGCCGCATGCGCGTGGTCGAAGCGCGGCTGCGCCTGCGCCCGGCGCACCAACGGCAGCAGTACGGCGGCCAGCAGCAGGTCTCTGCGCCGGATTGCAGGTTTGCGCGCACGCCCGGCCGCCAGCGCGGGCGCGGCCGCCGGCGCGGTCGATGGGAAGTTCGAGTGAGAGTCACTGTGCGGCGGCATCGGCGGATCTCCGTCAATCGGGTCGAGGGCGCGCGTCGCCCGGCGCCGATCAGTCGGTCCGCGGGGCGCGGACTTACACCGGTGGCGGCGCCGCAGCCGCGGCTGCAGACCCGGCCACGGAGCAGTCAGGCTGTCCTGCCCGCGGCTGGCGATTGGGCGCCGTCGGCGGACGGCGGCACGAGCAGCGCCGCCAGTTCGGCGAACATCGGCGGTGTCAGCAGCCGCGACACGCCGGTGGCCACCAGCGCCACCGCCATCAGGCTGAGCACCAGCGACTGCCCGGCGACCATCTCCATGACGATGATGAAGGCGGTCAACGGGCCCTGTGTCGAGGCGGAGAGAAAGCCGACCATGCCGAAGGCGATCAGCGGGATCGCCGCCTCGCCGTTGATTCCCGCCAGCCAGGCGACGTCGTGGCCGATGCCGGCGCCGATCGACAGCGACGGCGCGAACACGCCCGCCGGCAGCCCGGTCCACGCCGACAGCCAGGTGGCGCAGAACTTCAGCAGCGTGTACAGGGCGGGCACGTCGCCTTGCCCTTCGAGCAGGGCGCGGGTCGGCGCGTAGCCGGCGCCGGCGGTGGCCTGCCCGCTGACGATGCCGATCACCGCCACCGCCAGCGCGCAGGCGGCGGCAAAGCGGAACGGATGGCGGGCGCGCCAGGCGCAGAAGCGGTCCGGCAGGCCGCGGAACGACGCGACGATCAGCCGCGAGAACAGCCCGCCGGCGAGCCCGCAGGCGAGCGCCACCGCCAGCCCCGGCACCAACAGCGACCAGTCGAGCCGCTGCGCCTGCAGTTCGCCGAAGTAGGTGAGGTTGCCGAGCAGCGAGACGGCGACCAGCCCGGACATCACGATGCTCAGGATCACCAGCCCGCTGTGCGAGAAGCCGCGCCGCCGCGACAGCTGCTCGATGGCGAAGATCACGCCGCCGAGCGGCGTGTTGAACGCGGCGGCGATGCCGGCAGCGGCGCCGGCGACCAGCAGGTCGTGGGCGTCGATCGTCGAGCCCGGCGACAGCCAGCGGCGCGCCTGCTGCATCACGCCGGCGCCGACCTGCACGGTCGGGCCCTCGCGGCCGATCGACAGGCCGGCCAGCAGCCCGCCGGAGACCAGCGCGATCTTCTGCAGCGACAGCGGCAGCGAGACCAGCCCCGACTGCTGCCGCTCGCTTATCGGGTACTCGAGCGCGGCGACCACCTGCGGGATGCCGGATCCCTGGGTGCCGGCGGCGAAGCGCCGGGTCAGCCACAGCAGCGCCACCGCCAGCGCGGGCGTCCACACGAGCGGCGCGAAGCGTCCGATCGTGCCGCTGTCGGTCAGCCGCAGGAACGTATGGCTGGCGAATTCCGCCAGATGGGTGAAGCCGACGACGACCAGGCCGGTGGCCACCGCGAAGGCGATGACGATGCCCCGGTCGAGCCATTGCCGGAGGTCGACGACCTCGTTGCGCACCCGTTGCCACGGGTCGCGATGCTGCTCGTTCATCGGCGCGACGATAGCAAGCGATATCCGCCGCCAGGCGCCGCCCGGCGGTGTCAGCCGGCGGCGGCCTCGCGCAGTTGCGCGGCGACCTGGGCGCCGATCGCCAGGCAGGCGGTCAGGCCCGGCGACTCGATGCCGAACAGGTTGACCAGTCCCGGCACGCCGTGCGACTCGGGGCCGGCGATGACGAAGTCGGCCGCCGGCTCGCCGGGGCCGCTCAACTTCGGCCGGATGCCGGCGTAGGCGGGCGCGAGCGACGCGTCGGGCAGTTGCGGCCAGTACTCGCGCACCTCGGCGTAGAACGAATCGGCGCGGCGGGCATCGACGTTGTAGTCGACGTCGTCGATCCACTCGACGTCGGGGCCGAAGCGCGCCTGGCCGCCGAGGTCGAGCGTCAGGTGCACGCCGAGCCCGCCCGGCGCCGGCACCGGGTAGATCAGCCGCGCGAACGGCGCCCGTCCGGCGAGCTGGAAATAGCAGCCGCGGGCGAGATGGCGCGCCGGGATCTGCGCCGGCGGCAGCGACTCGATCTGCGCCGCCACTTCCTGCGCCTGCAGGCCGGCGGCGTTGACCAGCAGATCGGCTTCGAGGGCAAATGGCGATCCGCCGCCGGTGTGGACGATCCAGCCGTCGCCGCTTCGCTCGGCGCGGGAGAAAGGCGACGCGCAGGCGAGCGAGCCGCCGGCGGCCTCGAGATCGCCGAGCAGCGCCAGCATCAGGCCATGGCTGTCGACGATGCCGGTTTCCCGCGAGTGCAGCGCGGCGATGCAGGCAAGCCGCGGTTCGAGGCGCCGCGCCTCGGCGGCGTCGATCATGGCGATGTTCTCGACGCCGTTGGCGAGCGCGCGATCGAGGATCGACCGAAGCGCCTCGACCTGCCCGCCACGGGTGGCGACGATCAGCTTGCCGAGCTTGCGGTGGGCCACGCCGCGCGCGGCGCAGTACGCGTACAGCATGCGCCGCCCCTCGACGCACAGCCGCGCCTTCAGCGAGCCGGCCGGGTAGTAGATACCGGCGTGGATCACCTCGCTGTTGCGCGAGCTGGTGGCGGTGCCGAAGTGGCGCTCGGCCTCCAGCACTAGCACCTCGCGGCCGTCGCGTGCCAGCGCGCGGCCGGCGGCCAGGCCGACCACGCCGGCGCCGATGACGATCGCTTCGACTCGGTCCAATGCCGTATCCCCTCTCCCCCGACCCATCTCATGCGAGGGTAGCGGGGAGGCGGGCTAGTGTGCATCGGCGGCGTAGGCCTTGCGCTTGTCGGTGAGCAGCGCGCGCACCTGGCCGAGCACGGCGCCGAAGCCCTGCTCGCCGCGGCGCCACGCCTGGAAGGCGGCGAGGAAGGCCCACTGGCCCTGCGTGACGGTCGAGCGCTTCCAGGCGCCGGCGGCGTACTTGTTCGCCTCGGCCAGCGTCGGGTAGGTGTGGATGGTGCCGAGGATCTTGGCGAGTCCCAGCCCGTGCTTCATCGCCAGCACGTACTCGGCCAGCAGGTCGCCGGCGTGCTCGCCGGCGATGGTCACGCCGAGGATGCGGTCGGTGCCCGGCGCGGTGAGTACCTTGACGAAGCCGTGCGCCTCCCCGTCGGCGATCGCCCGGTCGAGGTCGTCGATGCCGTAGACGGTGACCTCGTGGGCGACGTTCTTCTCCTTCGCCTCCTGCTCGTTCAGGCCGACGCGGGCGACCTCCGGCTCGGTGAAGGTGGTCCACGGAATGACGCGGTAGTCGGCCTTGAAGCGGCGGAAGGCGCCGAACAGCGCGTTGACCGCCGCGTACCAGGCCTGGTGCGCGGCGGTGTGGGTGAACTGGAACGGCCCTGCGACGTCGCCGGCGGCGAAAATGTTCGGATAGATCGTCTGCAGGTACTCGTCGGTCTCGACCGTGCGTGCCTTCGTCGTGCCGATGCCGAGCGCCTCCAGCCCGTAGCCTTCGGTGTTGGCGATGCGGCCGACCGCGACCAGCACCTGGTCGAACGGGATGCGCACCTCGCGGCTGCTGCCGTTCTCGCCGACCGTTTCGGCGACCAGCACCTTCTCGCCGTCCTCGACCAGGAACTGCTTCGCCTTATGCCCGGTCAGCACGCGGATGCCTTCCGCCTCGAAGCGCTGCCTGACCAGCGCCGACACCTCGGGGTCCTCGCGGATCAGGATGCGCGGCAGCATCTCCACCTGCGTCACCTGCGCGCCGAAGCGGGCGAAGCACTGCATCAGCTCGCAGCCGATCGGCCCGCCGCCGAGCACCACCAGACGCTTCGGCAGCACGCGCAGGTTCCACACCGTGTCGGAAGTGAGGTAGCCGACCTCGGCCAGGCCGGGGATCGGCGGCACGAAAGGGCGGGCGCCGGCGGCGATGACGATGTTCCGGGTCGTCAGCGTCCGGCTGCCGCCGTCGGTGGCCACCTCGACCGTCCACGGCGAGGTGATCTTCGCCGTGCCGGTTACGCACTCGACGCCGAGGCCGGTGTAGCGCTCGACCGAGTCGTGCGGCTCGATCGCGGTGATCACCCGCTGCACGCGCTGCATCACCTCGGCGAAATCGAAGCTGGCGCTCGCCCTGTCGATGCCGAACTCCTTCGACCGCGCCACGTGGCTGAGCAGCTTCGCCGAGCGGATCAGCGCCTTGCTCGGCACGCAGCCGGTGTTCAGGCAGTCGCCGCCCATCCGATGCTTCTCGATCAGCGCCACTTTCGCCTTGGTGGCGGCGGCGATGTAGGCCGACACCAGCCCGGCGGAACCAGCGCCGATCACCACCATGTTGTAGTCGGCCTTCGCCGGGCGCTGCTGGGCCCACTTCGCGTAGACCTTGCGCGCCTTGATCGCGTCGAGCACCTTCTTGGCCAGCAGCGGGAAGATGCCGAGCAGCGCGAAGGCGAGGACCAGTCCCGCCGAGACGCGGAACTGGCCGAGCTGCGTGCCGGCGTAGACGTAGACCACGGTGCCGGCGAGCATGCCGAGCTGGCTCACCCAGTAGAAGGTGCGGGTGCGGATCGCGGTGAGCCCCATCGCCAGGTTGATCAGCCAGAAGGGAAACAGCGGCACCAGGCGCAGGGCGAAGAGATAGAACGCGCCCTCTTTCGCGACACCGTCGTTGATCGCCTTCAGCTTGCCGCCGACCCGCGACTGCACCCAGTCGCGCAGCAGGAAGCGGGAGACCAGGAAGGCCAGCGTGGCGCCGATCGACGAGGCAAACGACACCAGCACGGTGCCGGCGAGCACGCCGAAGATCGCGCCGGCGATGAGGGTCATGATCGCCGCGCCGGGCAGCGACAGCGCGGTCACCGCGACGTAGACGGCGAAAAACACCGCCGCCGTCTGCCACGGATGGCTGGCGTTGAAGGCGTCGATCCTCGCCCGGCTGGCCTGGAAGAAATCGAGGCTCAGGTACTGCTTCAGGTCGAAGGTGAAGAAGGCGGCGATCGCGGCGGCGATCACGGCGAGCAAGAGCAGGCGTTTCCTGTCCATCGATCTTCCTTGCGCGGGTGGCGCTTGCCTTGCGTTGTCGAGGTTTCGAAGAAACCGCGCAGTGTCCTTTCGGAGTGCCCGTCGTCCTCGCGAAGGCGGGGATCCAGTGTCTTTGCCGGAAAGCCACTGGGTTCCCGCTTCCGCGGGAACGACACCATCCGGCTCCGTCCCGTGTCATCCCCGCGAAAGCGGGGATCCACTGTCGTCCCTTTCGCTTCGGCGACGGCTTGGTCGGCGCAACGCCGCGGAACTTACACCGGGCAGGCGACGGCTTCGCGGCCGAGCGCGTGATCGACCGAGAACGGCGGGCCGGCGACGATCCGCTCGCGGTACGACACCGCGGCCGGCGACCCGGCCGGCCAGATGGCGTCGAAGCGCTCGCGCCAGCGCGCCGCGTCGAAGCGGATGCGCAGCGCGTCGATCCAGACGCCGCGCTCGTGCAGGCCGTAGGCGCGGGCGTCCTCGAGCGCGCGCGGCAGCCGCGTCGCGACGCGCGTCAGCAGGCCGCTCGTGTCGCCGGCAAAGTTGGCCATGCCCGCGGCGCCGTTGTTGATCACGAAGCGCTCGCCGAGCACCCCGCAGCGCCGGCGCGCAGGTGTGGCTGCAGGCGTAGCCGTCGACCGCGCCGAGTTCGAAGGCGGCCTGCAGATGTTCCTCGTGCGCCGGTTGGTGCAGTTCATCGTGCGCGAATCGCCAGCCGGCCAGCGACCAGGCGTCGCCGTGCACGATGCCGATGCGCAGGCTGCCCACCTCGCCACGGCGTGCATCGGCAGGCGGGCCAGCGCCTCGCGTGCGCCTGGCACCTCGGCGGCGCGACGCCGCGCAGGCGGCCGAGGATGGCGTTGCTTCGCTCGACGTCGTCGTCGGGGACCGACTCCGGATAGGCGCAGCCGCAGCCTGCCTCGCCGTCGTCGCCGGCGATCTCGGTCTCGACGTTGCCACGCAGCGCCACGTGTGCCAGCACGCGCCGCTGCACCGAGGCGAACAGCCGCGGCTCGGCGTCGAACCAGTGGAAGTCGCCGTTGAACAGGCGCCGCGGCGGCTGGTCTTCCAGCGCCGCCATGCGGTCGATCTCGTCGAGCGCGAGCGGGTTGCCGTACAGCCCGCCGACCACGTACAGCGTGTCGGCGGCGAAATCCGGCGCGCGGGCGACGTTCGCGGCGAGTAGCCGTAGTGCGGCGGGCAGGCGCGGCCTGGGCCTTTCATCGGGCCGGCCTCCGCGCCCTGCGCTGCAGGTTGAACGCTTCGCAACTGGCGCCGCTCTCACGCCAGCGCCCCGCCGCAGGAGGATCCCTGGCCGGCCGTGCAGCCGTAGCAGTGGTCGGCGACCACGATCGGGTTGCCGTCGAGGTCCATCTCCAGCCAGTCGTCGAGGTGCAGGCGGCCGTGGCGCTGGCCTGTCTCGTGCAGGTGCAGGCCGAGCATCTGGTTGAAGTCGCAGTCGTACAGGAATCCCTGCCAGTCGACCGAAACCAGCGTGCGGCACATCACCTGACCGACGTTCTCCGGCCGGTGGGCGGCGCGCAGCTTGCCCATGTACTCGCGGAACTGGCCCTTGCTCACCAGGGTCGAGCCGAAGCGGGCGATCGGCATGTTGGCCAGCGCGAACAGGCGGGTGAAGACGATGCCGAAGCGCTCACCGAGGAAGCGGCGGTAGTCGGCCTCCAGTGCCTGCTGCGGCGGCGGCAGCGACGGGCCCTGCGGGTTGTACACCAGTGTCAGCGGCAGCCGCTCGTCGCGGCCGTAGCCGAGCGCATTCAATTGCTGCAGGGCGCGGATGCTCCTGTCGAACACGCCGGCGCCGCGCTGGCGGTCGACGTTGTCCTCCAGGTAGCAGGGCAGCGAGGCGACCACCTCGACCTGCTGTCCGGCGAGGAAGCCGGCCAGGTCCTCCTGGCCGGGCTCGAACAGGATGGTCAGGTTGCAGCGGTCGATCACGTGCGCGCCGCGGCTGCGCGCCTGCGCCACCAGGTCGCGGAAGTGCGGATTCAGCTCCGGCGCACCGCCGGTCAGGTCGAGCGTGCGGATCCGCCTGGCGACCAGCACGTCGAGCACCCGGTCGATCGTGGCGCGGTCCATCTGCTCCTTGCGGTTCGGGCCGGCGTTGACGTGGCAGTGCAGGCAGCTCTGGTTGCAGGTAGCCGAGGTTGACCTGCAGCGTCTCGACGGTGCGGCGGCGCAGGGCGGGGAAGTCGGTGGCCTTCAGCAGGGGCAGGGTGGCGTGCACGTAGGGGTTCCTTGGCGGTCGATCACCGGCAGTCGGCCGGCGGGCCGGATTCTTACAGGCAGGGCAGCAGGCTGGGCGAGCAGGCCGCCCGCCGCTGCGCCTTTGACCAGCTGGGTGGCGCGCCGGTTCAGTCGGCAGCAGTGCCGAGGCGCTTGATCGCCTTGCGCATCAGTTCGAGCTGCTTGACGAAGTTGCCGCAGCACGGGCAGCTGCGCAGGTGCAGCCGCACGCGTACGTTGTCGGCGAGGTTCAGCTCGCGGTCCATCGACTCGGCGATCAGCCGGTGGGCTTGCTTGCAGTTCAGGCGCAGCAGCGGCATGGCGGAAGCGTACGGTCAGCGGGCGCGGGCCGGGGCGAACCAGTTCGCCTCCAGGCACTCGCGCAGGCGCATCCGCGCCCGGTACAGCATCACGAAGGCGTTGGTCGAGGTGATGCCGAGTTCCTTACACACTCGTCGGTCTCAGCTCCATCCACTCGCGCATCATGAAGATGCGGCCGAGGTTGGCCGGCAGCTTGTCGACGCAGCGCAGGATCTCGATGAACTGGTTCTGCGACAGGGCATCGTGCGGGTCGCCCCAGCCCGGCAGCGGCCAGCTGGCGGAAGTGGCCCGCTTCGCTGAACAGCTCCGTCGAAGCTTTCCGCCTCGCTGGCTTCCATCTGCGCCTCGACCGAGACCTCGCGGCCGTGGCTGCGGAACTGGTCGACGATCTTGGCTCAGGATGCCGACCACCCAGGTCTTCAGCTGCGAGCGGCCGGCGAAGTCCCGCGCGCCCTCGAGCGCGGCGATCATGGTCTCGGAGACGACGTCCTCGGCCCAGGTGTCGTTGCGCAGCTGCAGCCGGGCGATCTTCAGCAGCATCGGCCGCAGCTCGCCGAGCGTCCCCGTGCAGTCGCGGCTGGCTCATCGGCGCTGCGGCCCGGCGCAGGCCGGCTTTAGCGAGCCGCAGCCGGCGGATCAGGCTCGAGGTGTCCCAGCGATTGCCGCCCATCGCCTGGATGTCAACCCAGAACTGGTCGACCAGCGCCGCCACCGGCGAACCGCGCCGTTGCGGCGCGCCTCGTCGAGGCAGACCGAGGTCGCCGCATCAGTCCACCGCGAAGCCGAAGTCGAACTTGTCGTCGATCATCGTCGAGCCGCGGTTGTCCATCCCTGCCAGCTCTGCGCCGCACCCTTGCCGATCACGGCGAGCACCAGCTTCATGTCCAGCCCGGCGGCCCGGTCGAAGTTGATGCCCCTCGGAAAGCCCCTGCACCAGGCCGACGATGGCGATCTGGTTGACCATCTTGGCGGGCTGGCCGGCGCCGCTCGGCCCGATCAGCGTGACCGCGCGGCCGAAGGCCATCGCCTACCGGCTGCGCGGGCGAACGGCTCGGCGTCGCCGCCGCACATCACGGTGAGCAGGCCGTTGACCGCGCCGGCCTGGCCGCCGGAGACCGCGCGTCGATGAAGTGCAGGGCGCGTTCGCAGCGCCGCGGCGTGCAGTTCTCGCGCAACTGCCGCCGAGGCGGTGGTGTTATCGAAGAAGATCGCCTCCTTCGCCATGCCGGCACGACCGCCGTCGGCGCCAGACGACGCTGCGCAGGTCGTCGCGTCGTTGCCGACGCAGGCGAAGACGATCTGCGCGCCCTCGGCCGCCTCGCGCGGCGTGGCGGCGAGGGGCCGCCGCTACTCGTCGGCCCAGCGCTCGGCCTTCTTCGCCGTGCGGTTGCCGACAACGACATGATGGCCGGCGCGCGCCAGGTGGCCCGGCCATCCGGAAACCATCACGCCGAGGCCGAGGAAGGCGACCCTGTGCCGGGGGCGGTCCGGATCGTAGGTCCTTGCTGCTCATTGCGTGGACCTTGGGTAAGGTTCGTTTGCCACCCGCGGGGATACCCAACCGCGCTCGCGGCGCGCTTCGCTGTGCGGGACGCCGGCGGGTGACGGCTACTCAGGCCAGCAGCGCCAGCAGCTCCGCCAGC